>NZ_CM132203.1:0-3834682 GCF_053667625.1 Faecalimicrobium sp. JNUCC 81 | reverse complement strand
GAAATGTAGATATTTTATTAATAGATGATATTCAATTTATCGCTGGAAAAGAAAGAACTCAAGAAGAATTTTTCCATACATTTAATTCATTACATGAAGCAAATAAGCAAATAATAATTTCTAGTGATAGACCTCCAAAAGAGATACCTACATTAGAAGATAGATTAAGATCAAGATTTGAGATGGGACTTATAACAGATATACAAGCTCCTGATTTCGAAACTAGAATAGCAATACTTAGAAAAAAAGCTCAAATGGAAAACATTGACGTTCCAAATGAAGTAACTACTTATATTGCTAAAAATATTAAATCTAATATAAGAGAATTAGAAGGTGCCCTAACTAGAGTAATTGCATATTCTTCTCTTACTAATAGAACAATATCTTTTGAGCTTGCATCAGAAGCATTAAAAGATATTATAACTACATCAAAAAATGAAGAAATTACAGTAAATAGAATAAAAGAAAAAGTATCTTCTGTGTTTAACCTTAAAATGGAAGACTTCAACTCGAAAAAGAGAACTAGATCAATAGCTTATCCAAGACAAATAGCTATGTACTTAACTAGAGAACTTACAGACTTGTCTCTACCTAAAATAGGAGACGAGTTTGGTGGAAGAGATCATACAACAGTTATTCATGCCCATGATAAGATTATTAAAGATATACAATCAAATGACGAAATTAAGACTAAAATAGATAAAATGATATCAGATTTAAAAGGATAATTTATAAACAATTGTCTGTGGATATGGTGTTGATGTCGTGTTTATAGTTTTTTTGTCTAAATTTTATTAACAAAATATTAGATTTCCATTCACAGAGATATTAACATTTTATACACATGTTGATATCTTTGCAATTATTTGGGTACATCTACTTATGCACATTATCAACAACACCTACTACTATTACTACTAATTTTTTTATTTATTTTTATATATAAATGCCACAAGGAGGTTATCCACATTGAAAATAATTTGTAATCAAAAACTTTTAGCTAATAAAATAGGAATTGCTCAAAAAGCTATTAATGGAAAAACAACATTAGATCTATTAAAAGGGATCTTATTATCAGCTAAAAATGATCAATTAAAATTGACTGGATATGATTTAGAGATAGGAATTGAAACTTATACACAAGCTGAAGTAATACAAGAAGGTGAAATAGTAGTAAACGCTAGACTTTTTGGAGATATAATTAGAAAACTACCTGATTCATTTGTTGAAATAGAAACAGATGCTGAAAATAATGTATACATAAATTGCGTAAACTCTAGATTTAAAATAAAAGGAGATTCAGCTAAAGAATTTCCAAGATTACCTGAAGTAAATAAGGAGGATTTATATAATATACCTCAAGACTTACTGAAAAATATGATAAAGCAAACAGTTTTTGCTATATCTCAAGATCAAACGAAACCTGTACTAATGGGTGAACTTTTTGAAATTGTAAATGGAGATATAAGTTTAGTTGCTATAGATGGATATAGATTAGCTGTTAGAAGTTGTAAAGTTGACAATATAACAAATGATGCTAAAGTTATAATACCTGGAAAAACTTTAACAGATGTAAATAGTTTATTATCTTCTGATGAAGATGTTAAATTAGGATTTGATGATAAAAATGCAATATTTATCATTAACGACACAAAAATAATAACAAGACTTCTTGAAGGTGATTTTATTGATTATAAAAAATTACTTCCAAGAGAACATAACTCAAAAATTAAGTTAAATACAAAAGAACTTTTAAATAGTATTGAGAGAGCATCGTTATTATCTCAATCAGAGAAGAATAACTTAATAAAATTATCAATAAGAGATAACTCTATGGCAATAACTTCTAATACAGATAGAGGTAATGTTTATGAAGAAGTTTCTTTAGAATTAGAAGGAGATTATTTAGACATAGCCTTTAACTCTAGATATTTTATAGAGGGATTAAAAAATATAGATAGTGAAGAAATATTCATAGAATTTACGACTAATGTAAATCCTTGTATAATAAAACCTGCGGACGAAATTAAATATACTTATTTATTGCTTCCGGTAAGAATATCATCAAATATATAGTACAGACATCAAACCCAACTAAATAAAAGTTGGGTTTTTGTAAGTAATTTTGTGATATAATATACTTTTAGCACATTGTGCTAGATTTTAGATTAGGAGGAACTAATGATGATTGAAATAACTATAGATTCAGAATATATAAAGTTAGACCAATTTCTAAAGTTAGCTGATATTGCATCAACTGGTGGACATGCTAAGTATTTAATTCAAGAAGGCTTAGTTACAGTAAATGGTGAAGTAGAAACTAGAAGAGGAAAAAAACTAAGATCTCAAGATATGGTAGAGGTTGAAGGTAATAAAATCAAAGTAGTGTAAAAAGGAGTGCCTTTTATGCGACTAAATAGCTTGCAATTAGTTAATTTCAGAAACTACGATAATTTACATTTGGAATTTAATAAAAAGGTAAATCTTCTTGTGGGAAAGAACGGTCAAGGAAAAACTAATATAGTCGAATCTATATATATGTTAGCATTTGGAAAATCATTTAGAACCAGTAAGGACAAGGAGATTATAAAATTTAATAGCGAAAATTTATATGTTGGAGGAAATTTTTCAACTCAGCATACAAATGGTTTAATAGAGGTTGCTATTGGAAAAAATAAAAAAGGCATTAAAGTAAATAAAATTCATATTCAAAAAATCCATGAATTACTTGGAAACATCAACGTTGTGATATTTTCACCTGAAGATTTAAGGCTTGTAAAAGAGGGACCAAAAGAACGAAGATTATTTATTGACAAGGAAATTAGTCAGATTATGCCGAAGTATTATAATTACCTTACTAGTTATAATAAAATTTTATTTCAAAGAAATCAGTTATTAAAAAGTAAGTATATAGACAAAGCTTTGCTAGATGTTTATGACGAGAGTTTAGCTCAATATGGTAGTTATATTTATATATTAAGACGAGATTTTATAAAAAAGATAGCTATTATATCTAAAAATATGCACGAGAAGTTGACTGATGGAATTGAAGAATTATCAATTACATATAAAAATCAAATTAATATAAATGATGAAGATACAGTAGCTAGTGTATATAATAAATTTTTAGATAAACTTTCATCTAATAGAGAACATGATATTGAAACACGTACAACTAAATATGGACTACAAAAGGATGATTTAAACATTTTTATAAATGATTTAGATGTAAGATTATATGGATCTCAAGGTCAACAAAGGACAGCTTCAATTTCTTTGAAGCTATCGGAGATTGAATTAATCAATAATGAAGTTGGAGAATACCCAATATTAATTTTGGATGATGTATTTAGTGAATTAGATGAAACAAGACAAAAACTATTGGTAGATAACTTAAGTGTAGTTCAAATGTTTATAACTACTGCCGAAGTTTCACATAAAAATATATTTGATAAATCTAATACTACTATTTTCAATATCAAGCAAGGAAGTGTTATTAGTATAGAGAATGGAGGAATCTAAATGAAACAAGAATACGGTGCAAGTCAGATTCAAGTACTAGAAGGGTTAGAGGCCGTTAGAAAAAGACCTGGTATGTATATAGGTTCAACAGGTCCTAGAGGTTTACACCATTTAGTTTATGAAGTAGTAGACAATGCTATAGATGAAGCATTACAAGGTTATTGTTCAGAAATATATGTATCAATAAATAAAGATGGCAGTATATCGTGTGCAGATGATGGTAGAGGTATTCCTGTAGAAGTACATCCACAAACAGGAAAATCAACACTAGAAACTGTTTTAACGGTACTTCATGCAGGAGGAAAATTTGGTGGAGGAGGATACAAAGTATCCGGTGGACTTCACGGAGTTGGGGTTTCTGTAGTTAATGCATTATCTGATTGGTTGGTAGCAGAAGTTCATAGAGATGGCAACATATATAGACAATCTTATAAAAAAGGTATACCTACAAAGGATCTTGAGATAGTAGGAGAAGCTAAGAAGACAGGAACTATAATAAGCTTTATGCCTGATGCAACTATATTTGATGAGGTTGAATTTAAATACGAAACTTTAGAGCATAGACTTAGAGAATTATCTTTCTTAAATAAAGGTATAAAAATAGTATTTGAAGACAAAAGAGAAGATCAAGAAAAGAAAAAAGAATTCCATTATACAGGTGGATTAGTTGAATACGTTAAGTTTTTAAATAAATCTAGAACTGGAATTCATGATGAGATAGTTTATATAGATAAAAAAGTGAAAGATTGCGTTGTAGAGTTAGCAATGCAGTATACTGACGGCTATTCGGAGAACATATATTCTTTTGCTAATAATATAAATACACATGAAGGTGGTACTCACTTAGCTGGATTTAGAGCTGCTCTTACAAAAACAGTAAATGATTATGCTAAGAGAAATAAGCTTTTAAAAGAGAGTGATCCAAATTTAGTAGGTGAAGATATTAGAGAAGGTCTTACTGCAGTAGTATCAGTTAAGCTTTCAGAACCTCAATTCGAAGGTCAAACGAAAACTAAATTAGGTAATACAGCAATGAGAGGTATAGTAGATAGCGTAACGGTAGAAGAACTAGGATCTTTCTTAGAAGAAAACCCTACAACTGCTAGAATCATAGTAGATAAAGGTCTTAGAGCACAAAGAGCAAGAGAAGCTGCAAAAAGAGCAAGAGAATTAACAAGAAGAAAAAGTGTATTAGAAAGTACATCATTGCCAGGGAAATTAGCTGACTGTGCTGAAAAGGATCCTGTTAAGAGTGAAATATTCTTAGTCGAAGGGGATTCTGCCGGTGGTTCTGCTAAACAAGGAAGAGATAGACATGCACAAGCAATACTTCCACTAAAAGGGAAAATATTAAACGTTGAGAAGTCTAGATTAGATAAAATATTATCTTCTGATGAAATAAAAAATATGATAACTGCATTTGGATGTGGTGTAGGTAATGATTTTGATTTAGAAAAAGCTAGATATCATAAAATTGTCATAATGACCGATGCCGATGTCGATGGTGCTCATATAAGAACATTAATATTAACATTATTCTTTAGATACATGAGACCTCTTATAGATAATGGATATGTGTATATAGCCCAACCACCATTATACAAAGTAAAAAAACAAAAGAAAGAACATTATGTTTATTCGGATCCTCAATTAGAACAATTATTAGAGCAAATTGGAAGAACTGGTATAGAACTTCAAAGATACAAAGGTCTTGGAGAGATGAATGCAGAGCAGTTATGGGAAACTACTATGAATCCAGAAACAAGAACGTTACTTCAAGTATCTGTAGATGATGCAGCTATGGCAGATGAAGTATTCTCTATGCTTATGGGAGATAAAGTAGCTCCAAGAAGAGAATTTATAGAAGAAAATGCAAAGTTTGTTAGAAACTTAGATATATAGAAAGGGGATGAATATACATGGAAGAAAATAATAGAATACTCCCTATTGAAATAGCGGAAGAAATGAAAAAATCATATATTGATTATTCTATGAGTGTTATAGCAGGTAGAGCTCTTCCTGATGTAAGAGATGGGCTAAAACCGGTTCATAGAAGAATATTATATTCAATGAGTGAATTAAATTTAACACCAGATAAACCATACAGAAAATCTGCCCGTATTGTTGGGGATGTACTAGGTAAGTACCATCCACATGGAGACAGTGCAGTTTATCTAGCAATGGTTAGAATGGCTCAAGATTTCTCAACTAGAGGACTTTTAGTTGATGGACACGGAAACTTCGGTTCTGTAGATGGTGACTCACCAGCAGCAATGCGTTATACAGAGGCTAGAATGAGTAGATTATCTTTAGAGTTATTAAGAGATATAGATAAAGAGACAGTTGATTTTACTCCAAACTTTGATGAATCTTTAAAAGAACCGTCAGTACTTCCTGCTAGATATCCAAACCTTTTAGTAAATGGATCTAATGGTATAGCAGTAGGTATGGCAACATCAATACCACCCCATAACTTAGGTGAAGTTATAGATGCAACAATTCATTTAATAGATAATGAAGAAGCTACAGTGGATGACTTAATACAATTTGTAAAAGGTCCAGATTTCCCAACATCAGCAATAATAATGGGAAAAGAAAATATATCTGAAGCTTATAGAACTGGTAGAGGTAAGGTTAAGGTTAGAGCTAGAGCTTATATAGAAGAATTAGCTAAAGGAAAACAACAAATAGTTGTAACTGAAATACCGTATCAAGTTAATAAAGCTAAATTAGTTGAAAAAATAGCGGATTTAGTTAAAGAGAAAAAACTAGAGGGTATTTCTGATCTTAGAGATGAGAGTAACAGAAATGGTATGAGGATAGTTATAGAGCTTAAGAGAGATGCAAATGCTAATATAGTATTAAATAATCTTTATAAGCACTCTCAAATGGAAGATACATTCAGTATAATAATGCTTGCATTAGTAAATGGACAACCAAAGGTATTGAATCTTAAGCAAATATTATATCATTACGTACAACATCAAAAAGATGTAGTTACTAGACGTACTAAGTTTGAATTAAATAAAGCAGAAGCAAGAGCTCATATATTAGAAGGATTAAAAATAGCTCTTGATAACATAGATGCAGTGATTAAGTTAATAAGAGGTTCAAAAACTGGACAAGAAGCTAAAGCTGGATTAATAGAACAATTTAAATTATCTGAAATTCAAGCACAAGCAATACTTGATATGAGACTTCAAAGATTAACTGGACTTGAAAGAGATAAGATTGAAGCTGAATATGAAGAATTAATCAAGAAAATAAATGGATTAAAAGAGATATTAGCTAATGAAAGATTACTTCTTAATGTAATAAAAGAAGAAATGATGATAATCAAAGAAAATTATGCCGATGAGAGAAGAACTGAAATAACACATGCTGAAGGCGAAATAGATATGAGAGACCTTATAAGTGATGAAGAAATAGCTATAACACTTACTCATTTCGGTTATATCAAGAGAGTTCCAGCAGATACTTATAAGAGTCAAAATAGAGGTGGAAGAGGAATTGCAGCTCTTACTACTAGAGAAGAAGACTTTGTAAGACATCTTGTAAGTACAACTACTCACAGTAGATTATTATTCTTTACTAATAAGGGAAGAGTATTCAAATTAAATGCTTATGAAATTCCTGAAGGAAAGAGACAAGCTAAAGGTACTGCTATTGTAAACTTACTTCAATTAGGACCTAATGAGAAAATAGCAACATTAATAGCAATAGATGAAAATGATACGAATCAATATTTATTATTAGCTACTAGAAATGGTATAGTTAAGAAAACTAAACGTGAAGAATTTAAAAATATAAATAAATCTGGTCTTATAGCTATAGGATTAAGAGAAGATGACGAGCTTATAGATGTTAAGATTACAGATGGAAATAAAGATGTACTTTTAGTTACTAAAAATGGAATGTCTATAAGATTTGACGAAAATGATATAAGATATATGGGTAGAACTGCTATGGGAGTAAAAGGTATAAGCTTATCAAAAGATGATAAAGTGGTATCAATGAGCCTATGCGATGAAGGTACAGATTTATTAGTAGTTAGTGAAAATGGATTTGGAAAAAGAACAGATATAGCTGAGTACAGAACGCAAATAAGAGCTGGAAAAGGTATAAAGACATATAATATAGCTGAGAAAACAGGAAAACTTGTTGGAGCAGAAATGGTAAATGAAGATGACGAGATGATGATAATAAACTCAGATGGAGTACTTATCAGATTAAGAGTAAATGAAATCTCACTATTCGGAAGAGTAACAAGCGGAGTTAAGTTAATGAAAACTAACGACGAAGTTAATGTAGTTTCCATTGCTAAAATAAATATGGAGGAAGAATAGGATAATATCCTATTCTTTTTGCATAATCTAATACATAAAAATTTTAAATAAGAGGAGAATGTATTATGAGTAATAAAAAAGGAAAATATCTATTATTAGGTGCTTTTTTAGGATTTATAGCAGGCTTATTCTTTGCTCCTAAAAAAGGTTCGGAATTAAGAAGAGAAGCTAAAGAAAAATTTGAAGAAGTAAAAGATAATCCAAAAGATGTTCTACAAGAAACTTTTGATGGTGTAAAAGAAAAGATAAACACTTTAATAGATGAAAATATTACTGAAGATGATATACAAATATCTGAAGATGAAATAGTAATAAGTAGAACTTTTGAGGATGAGGGAGAAGATAATTAATGGATGCAATGGGATGGCAGATAGGGGCTGTTTTAATAGGAGTATCAGCATTAATAGTAGCTATATATTTAAGTAAATTATTACAAACTGCAACACAAATTGTTGAAAAAGCATGTAGAATAGTAGATTATAATGAAAGATATATAAATGATACTATAGAAAATGTAGCATCGATAGCGAAAAATACAGAAGATATAGTTGATATAGCAAGTAGAGTTACGAGTATAACAAAAGTATTTAAATTCATGAAGAGATAATTAGATGCTAAGGAGGTTTATCAATGTCGATAAATATAAATTCAAAATTAGATTCACAAAATAGTTTTTGGGATATAAATTTAGAAGGTGAACTAGACGTATCTACAGCGGATAAGTTAAAAGAATACTTACACGGTCTAGTGGAACAAGAAGTGGTAGATATGAGAATTAACCTTTCTAGTTTAGAATACATAGATTCAACTGGATTAGGAGTAATGATAAGTGTACTTAAGAAATTAAGAACTAATGATAAAGAAATATATATAATTAATCCTAAAAGTAATGTTAAAAAGATTTTTACGATAACAGGTCTAGATAAAATATTTAAAGTGGAGGGATAAGCTTTGACTTGTGAAACTATAAAAATGGAAATAAGTTCAAATCCTGAATATGTAGGTATTATAAGACTAACTACTTCAGGAATAGCTAATAAAATAGGTTTTTCAATAGATGATATAGAAGATATGAAGGTAGCTGTGTCAGAAGCTTGTACTAATGCAATTAAGCATAGTAATGATAATGTATTCAATATAACATTTATCATATTAGAAAATGGACTTACTATAGAAATTCAAGATAATGGTAAAGGTTATGACATAGAAAATGCAGTTCAACCTGATTTAGAGAATCCAAAAGAAAATGGATTAGGACTGTTTATAATACAAACATTAATGGATGATGTAAGTATAGAGTCAAAAGAAAACCAAGGTACAATAGTAAGGATGACTAAATATTTAGGAGTTGATATTTAATGAAAAATGTAGCTAGTGCTACAGATTACCTAAATATGGATACAAAAGAGCTATTTAAGATATATAGTAAAGATAAGAACAACAAAGAACTTAGAAACACTCTTATCGAAAGGCATCTATATTTAGTAAACTTGCTAGCGAAAAAGTATATAAATAAAGGTGTTGAGTTTGAAGATATATATCAGGTTGCTTCATTGGCACTAATATATGCTATAGATAGGTATGATATAGAAAAAGGATATGAATTTTCTAGCTTTGCAACTCCAACTATAATAGGAGAAATAAAAAAGTATTTTAGAGATAAAGTGTGGACTTTGAGAGTACCTAGACGTGTACAAGAGTTAAGCAAGAAAATAAGTGAAGCTAAAGTTGCTTTAGAGCAAGAGAATAAGAGACACCCTAAGGTAAAAGATATAGCTAATTATATAGGATGTAGTGAAGAGGATGTATTAGAAGCTATGGAAGCCTCATATGGATACCAGCCGATATCTCTAGATTCTTCAAGTAATGATGATTCTGAAGATAAAGATATAACTCTTATAGATAAAATAGGACAAGAAGAAAGTAGCTTTGGAAATATAGAACAAAAAGATTTTGTAAATAAATTTATGGAAAATTTAAATGAATTAGAAACTAAAATATTTAAGGATAGATTCTTCTTAGATAAAACTCAATCTACAATAGCGAAAGAATTAGAGATATCTCAAATGACTGTTTCTAGGCTGGAAAGAAAGATAATAGAGAAGCTTAGAAAAGAGTATGAAAAAAATATTTAAAAAACTTTAAAAAAAGTATTGACCTACTGTTTAATATATAGTATATTATTACTTGTCCTTAAGAAAAGGGCAAAGCAAAAATGAACTTTGAAAATTAAACAGTAGGTTAATTTATAGAATTTGAAACAACCAAACAAACAAAGCCAGATATATAACAGTATCTGAGCCCAAGTCAAAACTTATATTTAAGAGTTTGATCCTGGCTCAGGATGAACGCTGGCGGCGTGCCTAACACATGCAAGTCGAGCGATTTCCTTCGGGAAAGAGCGGCGGACGGGTGAGTAACGCGTGGGTAACCTGCCCTGTACACACGGATAACATACCGAAAGGTATGCTAATACGGGATAACATGAGAGAGTCGCATGACTTTTTTATCAAAGATTTATCGGTACAGGATGGACCCGCGTCTGATTAGCTAGTTGGTAAGGTAACGGCTTACCAAGGCGACGATCAGTAGCCGACCTGAGAGGGTGATCGGCCACATTGGAACTGAGACACGGTCCAAACTCCTACGGGAGGCAGCAGTGGGGAATATTGCACAATGGGCGAAAGCCTGATGCAGCAACGCCGCGTGAGCGATGAAGGCCTTCGGGTCGTAAAGCTCTGTCCTCAAGGAAGATAATGACGGTACTTGAGGAGGAAGCCCCGGCTAACTACGTGCCAGCAGCCGCGGTAATACGTAGGGGGCTAGCGTTATCCGGAATTACTGGGCGTAAAGGGTGCGTAGGTGGTTTCTTAAGTCAGAGGTGAAAGGCTACGGCTCAACCGTAGTAAGCCTTTGAAACTGAGAAACTTGAGTGCAGGAGAGGAGAGTAGAATTCCTAGTGTAGCGGTGAAATGCGTAGATATTAGGAGGAATACCAGTTGCGAAGGCGGCTCTCTGGACTGTAACTGACACTGAGGCACGAAAGCGTGGGGAGCAAACAGGATTAGATACCCTGGTAGTCCACGCCGTAAACGATGAGTACTAGCTGTCGGAGGTTACCCCCTTCGGTGGCGCAGCTAACGCATTAAGTACTCCGCCTGGGAAGTACGCTCGCAAGAGTGAAACTCAAAGGAATTGACGGGGACCCGCACAAGTAGCGGAGCATGTGGTTTAATTCGAAGCAACGCGAAGAACCTTACCTAAGCTTGACATCCTTTTGACCTCTCCCTAATCGGAGATTTCCCTTCGGGGACAGAAGTGACAGGTGGTGCATGGTTGTCGTCAGCTCGTGTCGTGAGATGTTGGGTTAAGTCCCGCAACGAGCGCAACCCTTGCCTTTAGTTGCCAGCATTAAGTTGGGCACTCTAGAGGGACTGCCAGGGATAACCTGGAGGAAGGTGGGGATGACGTCAAATCATCATGCCCCTTATGCTTAGGGCTACACACGTGCTACAATGGGTGGTACAGAGGGCAGCCAAGTCGTGAGGCGGAGCTAATCCCTTAAAGCCATTCTCAGTTCGGATTGTAGGCTGAAACTCGCCTACATGAAGCTGGAGTTACTAGTAATCGCAGATCAGAATGCTGCGGTGAATGCGTTCCCGGGTCTTGTACACACCGCCCGTCACACCACGGAAGTTGGGGGCGCCCGAAGCCGGTTTGCTAACCTTTTGGAAGCGGCCGTCGAAGGTGAAATCAATAACTGGGGTGAAGTCGTAACAAGGTAGCCGTATCGGAAGGTGCGGCTGGATCACCTCCTTTCTAAGGAGAATTACCTACTGTTTAATTTTGAGAGTTCTTATTTTTTTGTGAAAAACGAATAAAAACTTGCTAAAAATATTGACAAAAATCGACAAATATAGTAAAATATATTTCGTTGAAAAAGTTAATAACATGGGGGTGTAGCTCAGCTGGGAGAGCACTTGCCTTGCACGCAAGGGGTCAGGAGTTCGATCCTCCTCATCTCCACCATATTAGTACTTTGAAAACTGCATAACATTTAGTGATATGACATCATTTTATATATAGACAATGAAGTCTTTAAAATAAGCTAGACAGATAAGTCTTTAAAATCAACTTTAAGCACTGGAATAAACTGAGTGAATACGAAGTTTGTTCAGTAGCGATAACTTTTAATAACTGGTCAAGTTATTAAGGGTGCAGGGCGGATGCCTTGGCACTAGGAGCCGATGAAGGACGCGATAAGCTGCGATAAGCTTCGGGGAGTTGCACGTAAACTTTGATCCGAAGATTTCCGAATGAGGAAACTCACTTAGAGTAATGTCTAAGTATCGTTAAGTGAATACATAGCTTAGCGAGGGGAACCGGGGGAACTGAAACATCTAAGTACCCGGAGGAAAAGAAAGAAATTCGATTCCGTAAGTAGCGGCGAGCGAACGCGGAACAGGCCAAACCAATGAAGTTTTCTTCGTTGGGGTTGCGGACATATCATAAACGAAGAGGTCATCGTAAGTGAAGAGAGTTGGAAAGCTCCGCCATAGAAGGTAATAGCCCTGTATTTGAAACGATAATTCTTTAGATATGATCCAGAGTACCACGGGACACGTGAAACCCTGTGGGAAGCAGGAGGGACCATCCTCCAAGCCTAAATACTACCTAGTGACCGATAGCGCATAGTACCGTGAGGGAAAGGTGAAAAGAACCCCGGGAGGGGAGTGAAATAGAACCTGAAACCCTGCACTTACAAGCTGTGGGAGCACATTATTTGTGTGACCGCGTACTTTTTGTAGAACGGGCCAACGAGTTACGTTAAGTAGCAAGGTTAAGCACTTAAGGTGCGGAGCCGTAGCGAAAGCGAGTCTTAAATGGGCGCTTAAGTTACTTGACGTAGACCCGAAACCGGGCGACCTATCCATGAGCAGGTTGAAGCGAAAGTAAAATTTCGTGGAGGACCGAACCCACGAGCGTTGAAAAGCTCGGGGATGACTTGTGGATAGCGGTGAAATTCCAATCGAGCCCGGAGATAGCTGGTTCTCCCCGAAATAGCTTTAGGGCTAGCCTCAAGGTTGAGAGAAGCGGAGGTAGAGCACTGAATGTCCTAGGGGGTATTGCACTTACCGAAGACTATCAAACTCCGAATGCCGTATTCTTATACTTGGGAGTCAGACTGTGGGTGATAAGATTCATAGTCGAAAGGGCAACAGCCCAGATCGTCAGCTAAGGTCCCTAAATGTACGTTAAGTGGTAAAGGATGTGGGATTGCACAGACAACCAGGATGTTGGCTTAGAAGCAGCCACTCATTTAAAGAGTGCGTAATAGCTCACTGGTCGAGTGATCCTGCGCCGAAAATTTCCGGGGCTAAAACGTACTACCGAAGCTACGGCATCATTATGATGGGTAGGGGAGCTTCGTATGCAGGCTGAAGCGTGACCGTAAGGACGCGTGGACAGTATACGAGTGAGAATGTTGGCATGAGTAGCGAGACGTGGGTGAGAATCCCACGGGCCGTAAACCCAAGGTTTCCAGGGGAAGGTTCGTCCGCCCTGGGTTAGTCGGGACCTAAGCCGAGGCCGAAAGGCGTAGGTGATGGACAACAGGTTGATATTCCTGTACCGCCAATAAACGCTTGAGAAATGGGATGACACAGTAGGATAAGCTAACCACACTGTTGGTTATGTGTGGCTAAGTACTGAGGCAGTCAAGATAGGCAAATCCGTCTTGATAATGCTGGGGTACGATGGGGAGCGAAATTTAGTAGCGAAGTAGCTGATTTCACACTGTCAAGAAAAGTCTCTATCGAGTTTAAAGGCGCCCGTACCTCAAACCGACACAGGTGGGTGAGGAGAGTATCCTAAGGCCAGCGAGAGAACTATTGTTAAGGAACTCGGCAAAATGACCCCGTAACTTAGGGAGAAGGGGTGCCATCCTTTGGATGGCCGCAGAGAATAGGCCCAAGCGACTGTTTACCAAAAACACAGGTTTCTGCTAAGTCGCAAGACGATGTATAGGAGCTGACGCCTGCCCGGTGCTGGAAGGTTAAGGGGATCTGTTAGAGCAATCGAAGCAGTGAACTTAAGCCCCAGTAAACGGCGGCCGTAACTATAACGGTCCTAAGGTAGCGAAATTCCTTGTCGGGTAAGTTCCGACCCGCACGAAAGGCGTAACGATTTGGGCACTGTCTCAACAATAGACTCGGTGAAATTGTAATCCCGGTGAAGATGCCGGGTACCTGCGACAGGACGGAAAGACCCCATGGAGCTTTACTGTAGCTTGACGTTGGGTCTTGGTACTACATGTACAGGATAGGTGGGAGACTTTGAAGCATGAACGCCAGTTTGTGTGGAGTCATCCTTGGGATACCACCCTTGTAGTACTGGGATCCTAACCAGAGGCCTTGAATCAGGTCTTGGGACACCGTCAGGTGGGCAGTTTGACTGGGGCGGTCGCCTCCCAAAGAGTAACGGAGGCGCTCAAAGGTTCTCTCAGTACGGTCGGAAATCGTACGAAGAGTGTAAAGGCAAAAGAGAGCTTGATTGCAAGACATACAGGTCGAGCAAGGACGAAAGTCGGACTTAGTGATCCGGTGGTTCCGCATGGAAGGGCCATCGCTCAACGGATAAAAGCTACCCTGGGGATAACAGGCTTATCTCCCCCAAGAGTCCACATCGACGGGGAGGTTTGGCACCTCGATGTCGGCTCATCACATCCTGGGGCTGTAGTAGGTCCCAAGGGTTGGGCTGTTCGCCCATTAAAGTGGTACGCGAGCTGGGTTCAGAACGTCGTGAGACAGTTCGGTCCCTATCCGTCGCAGGCGTAGGAAATTTGAGGAGACCTGTCCTTAGTACGAGAGGACCGGGATGGACGTACCTCTGGTGTACCAGTTGTTCTGCCAAGGGCATGGCTGGGTAGCTATGTACGGAATGGATAAGCGCTGAAAGCATCTAAGCGCGAAGCCAACTTCAAGATAAGATTTCCCACCGTAAGGGTAAGACCCCAGGAAGACTACCTGGTTGATAGGTCGAAGGTGTAAGTGCAGTAATGTATTTAGCTTATCGATACTAATAGGTCGAGGACTTGACCTCAATTTAAAATGATAATTTCAATAAATGTTTGCAGTTTTCAGAGTATTAACTCTAAAAATGTTATTACTTAGAAAAATATGAAAATATTTCACAAAAAGTGTTGACATTGATAACTTAAGATGGTATTATAATACTTGTCTTAAAACAAAAGAATAAACACAATATGTGGTTACAATAGCAAAGAGGATACACCTGTTCCCATTCCGAACACAGAAGTTAAGCTCTTTAGCGCTGATGGTACTTGGTGGGCAACTGCCTGGGAGAGTAAGACGTAGCCACGTGATGTGCCGAAGTGGCGGAACTGGCAGACGCACAGGACTTAAAATCCTGCGGGACTTACCTCCCGTACCGGTTCGATTCCGGTCTTCGGCACCATAATTTATTAGGACCATTAGCTCAGTTGGTTAGAGCGCCCGGCTCATAACCGGTAGGTCCGGGGTTCGAGTCCCTGATGGTCCACCATAATAAATTAATTAAGAACTTTGAAAATTAAACAGTAGGTTAATTTATAGAATTTGAAACAACCAAACAAAGCCAGATATATAACAGTATCTGAGCCCAAGTCAAAACTTATATTTAAGAGTTTGATCCTGGCTCAGGATGAACGCTGGCGGCGTGCCTAACACATGCAAGTCGAGCGATTTCCTTCGGGAAAGAGCGGCGGACGGGTGAGTAACGCGTGGGTAACCTGCCCTGTACACACGGATAACATACCGAAAGGTATGCTAATACGGGATAACATGAGAGAGTCGCATGACTTTTTTATCAAAGATTTATCGGTACAGGATGGACCCGCGTCTGATTAGCTAGTTGGTAAGGTAACGGCTTACCAAGGCGACGATCAGTAGCCGACCTGAGAGGGTGATCGGCCACATTGGAACTGAGACACGGTCCAAACTCCTACGGGAGGCAGCAGTGGGGAATATTGCACAATGGGCGAAAGCCTGATGCAGCAACGCCGCGTGAGCGATGAAGGCCTTCGGGTCGTAAAGCTCTGTCCTCAAGGAAGATAATGACGGTACTTGAGGAGGAAGCCCCGGCTAACTACGTGCCAGCAGCCGCGGTAATACGTAGGGGGCTAGCGTTATCCGGAATTACTGGGCGTAAAGGGTGCGTAGGTGGTTTCTTAAGTCAGAGGTGAAAGGCTACGGCTCAACCGTAGTAAGCCTTTGAAACTGAGAAACTTGAGTGCAGGAGAGGAGAGTAGAATTCCTAGTGTAGCGGTGAAATGCGTAGATATTAGGAGGAATACCAGTTGCGAAGGCGGCTCTCTGGACTGTAACTGACACTGAGGCACGAAAGCGTGGGGAGCAAACAGGATTAGATACCCTGGTAGTCCACGCCGTAAACGATGAGTACTAGCTGTCGGAGGTTACCCCCTTCGGTGGCGCAGCTAACGCATTAAGTACTCCGCCTGGGAAGTACGCTCGCAAGAGTGAAACTCAAAGGAATTGACGGGGACCCGCACAAGTAGCGGAGCATGTGGTTTAATTCGAAGCAACGCGAAGAACCTTACCTAAGCTTGACATCCTTTTGACCTCTCCCTAATCGGAGATTTCCCTTCGGGGACAGAAGTGACAGGTGGTGCATGGTTGTCGTCAGCTCGTGTCGTGAGATGTTGGGTTAAGTCCCGCAACGAGCGCAACCCTTGCCTTTAGTTGCCAGCATTAAGTTGGGCACTCTAGAGGGACTGCCAGGGATAACCTGGAGGAAGGTGGGGATGACGTCAAATCATCATGCCCCTTATGCTTAGGGCTACACACGTGCTACAATGGGTGGTACAGAGGGCAGCCAAGTCGTGAGGCGGAGCTAATCCCTTAAAGCCATTCTCAGTTCGGATTGTAGGCTGAAACTCGCCTACATGAAGCTGGAGTTACTAGTAATCGCAGATCAGAATGCTGCGGTGAATGCGTTCCCGGGTCTTGTACACACCGCCCGTCACACCACGGAAGTTGGGGGCGCCCGAAGCCGGTTTGCTAACCTTTTGGAAGCGGCCGTCGAAGGTGAAATCAATAACTGGGGTGAAGTCGTAACAAGGTAGCCGTATCGGAAGGTGCGGCTGGATCACCTCCTTTCTAAGGAGAATTACCTACTGTTTAATTTTGAGAGTTCTTATTTTTTTGTGAAAAACGAATAAAAACTTGCTAAAAATATTGACAAAAATCGACAAATATAGTAAAATATATTTCGTTGAAAAAGTTAATAACATGGGGGTGTAGCTCAGCTGGGAGAGCACTTGCCTTGCACGCAAGGGGTCAGGAGTTCGATCCTCCTCATCTCCACCATATTAGTACTTTGAAAACTGCATAACATTTAGTGATATGACATCATTTTATATATAGACAATGAAGTCTTTAAAATAAGCTAGACAGATAAGTCTTTAAAATCAACTTTAAGCACTGGAATAAACTGAGTGAATACGAAGTTTGTTCAGTAGCGATAACTTTTAATAACTGGTCAAGTTATTAAGGGTGCAGGGCGGATGCCTTGGCACTAGGAGCCGATGAAGGACGCGATAAGCTGCGATAAGCTTCGGGGAGTTGCACGTAAACTTTGATCCGAAGATTTCCGAATGAGGAAACTCACTTAGAGTAATGTCTAAGTATCGTTAAGTGAATACATAGCTTAGCGAGGGGAACCGGGGGAACTGAAACATCTAAGTACCCGGAGGAAAAGAAAGAAATTCGATTCCGTAAGTAGCGGCGAGCGAACGCGGAACAGGCCAAACCAATGAAGTTTTCTTCGTTGGGGTTGCGGACATATCATAAACGAAGAGGTCATCGTAAGTGAAGAGAGTTGGAAAGCTCCGCCATAGAAGGTAATAGCCCTGTATTTGAAACGATAATTCTTTAGATATGATCCAGAGTACCACGGGACACGTGAAACCCTGTGGGAAGCAGGAGGGACCATCCTCCAAGCCTAAATACTACCTAGTGACCGATAGCGCATAGTACCGTGAGGGAAAGGTGAAAAGAACCCCGGGAGGGGAGTGAAATAGAACCTGAAACCCTGCACTTACAAGCTGTGGGAGCACATTATTTGTGTGACCGCGTACTTTTTGTAGAACGGGCCAACGAGTTACGTTAAGTAGCAAGGTTAAGCACTTAAGGTGCGGAGCCGTAGCGAAAGCGAGTCTTAAATGGGCGCTTAAGTTACTTGACGTAGACCCGAAACCGGGCGACCTATCCATGAGCAGGTTGAAGCGAAAGTAAAATTTCGTGGAGGACCGAACCCACGAGCGTTGAAAAGCTCGGGGATGACTTGTGGATAGCGGTGAAATTCCAATCGAGCCCGGAGATAGCTGGTTCTCCCCGAAATAGCTTTAGGGCTAGCCTCAAGGTTGAGAGAAGCGGAGGTAGAGCACTGAATGTCCTAGGGGGTATTGCACTTACCGAAGACTATCAAACTCCGAATGCCGTATTCTTATACTTGGGAGTCAGACTGTGGGTGATAAGATTCATAGTCGAAAGGGCAACAGCCCAGATCGTCAGCTAAGGTCCCTAAATGTACGTTAAGTGGTAAAGGATGTGGGATTGCACAGACAACCAGGATGTTGGCTTAGAAGCAGCCACTCATTTAAAGAGTGCGTAATAGCTCACTGGTCGAGTGATCCTGCGCCGAAAATTTCCGGGGCTAAAACGTACTACCGAAGCTACGGCATCATTATGATGGGTAGGGGAGCTTCGTATGCAGGCTGAAGCGTGACCGTAAGGACGCGTGGACAGTATACGAGTGAGAATGTTGGCATGAGTAGCGAGACGTGGGTGAGAATCCCACGGGCCGTAAACCCAAGGTTTCCAGGGGAAGGTTCGTCCGCCCTGGGTTAGTCGGGACCTAAGCCGAGGCCGAAAGGCGTAGGTGATGGACAACAGGTTGATATTCCTGTACCGCCAATAAACGCTTGAGAAATGGGATGACACAGTAGGATAAGCTAACCACACTGTTGGTTATGTGTGGCTAAGTACTGAGGCAGTCAAGATAGGCAAATCCGTCTTGATAATGCTGGGGTACGATGGGGAGCGAAATTTAGTAGCGAAGTAGCTGATTTCACACTGTCAAGAAAAGTCTCTATCGAGTTTAAAGGCGCCCGTACCTCAAACCGACACAGGTGGGTGAGGAGAGTATCCTAAGGCCAGCGAGAGAACTATTGTTAAGGAACTCGGCAAAATGACCCCGTAACTTAGGGAGAAGGGGTGCCATCCTTTGGATGGCCGCAGAGAATAGGCCCAAGCGACTGTTTACCAAAAACACAGGTTTCTGCTAAGTCGCAAGACGATGTATAGGAGCTGACGCCTGCCCGGTGCTGGAAGGTTAAGGGGATCTGTTAGAGCAATCGAAGCAGTGAACTTAAGCCCCAGTAAACGGCGGCCGTAACTATAACGGTCCTAAGGTAGCGAAATTCCTTGTCGGGTAAGTTCCGACCCGCACGAAAGGCGTAACGATTTGGGCACTGTCTCAACAATAGACTCGGTGAAATTGTAATCCCGGTGAAGATGCCGGGTACCTGCGACAGGACGGAAAGACCCCATGGAGCTTTACTGTAGCTTGACGTTGGGTCTTGGTACTACATGTACAGGATAGGTGGGAGACTTTGAAGCATGAACGCCAGTTTGTGTGGAGTCATCCTTGGGATACCACCCTTGTAGTACTGGGATCCTAACCAGAGGCCTTGAATCAGGTCTTGGGACACCGTCAGGTGGGCAGTTTGACTGGGGCGGTCGCCTCCCAAAGAGTAACGGAGGCGCTCAAAGGTTCTCTCAGTACGGTCGGAAATCGTACGAAGAGTGTAAAGGCAAAAGAGAGCTTGATTGCAAGACATACAGGTCGAGCAAGGACGAAAGTCGGACTTAGTGATCCGGTGGTTCCGCATGGAAGGGCCATCGCTCAACGGATAAAAGCTACCCTGGGGATAACAGGCTTATCTCCCCCAAGAGTCCACATCGACGGGGAGGTTTGGCACCTCGATGTCGGCTCATCACATCCTGGGGCTGTAGTAGGTCCCAAGGGTTGGGCTGTTCGCCCATTAAAGTGGTACGCGAGCTGGGTTCAGAACGTCGTGAGACAGTTCGGTCCCTATCCGTCGCAGGCGTAGGAAATTTGAGGAGACCTGTCCTTAGTACGAGAGGACCGGGATGGACGTACCTCTGGTGTACCAGTTGTTCTGCCAAGGGCATGGCTGGGTAGCTATGTACGGAATGGATAAGCGCTGAAAGCATCTAAGCGCGAAGCCAACTTCAAGATAAGATTTCCCACCGTAAGGGTAAGACCCCAGGAAGACTACCTGGTTGATAGGTCGAAGGTGTAAGTGCAGTAATGTATTTAGCTTATCGATACTAATAGGTCGAGGACTTGACCTCAATTTAAAATGATAAATTTAATAAATGTTTGCAGTTTTCAGAGTATTAACTCTAAAATTGCGGGTGTAGCTCAATGGTAGAGTTCCGGCCTTCCAAGCCGGCTGTGAGGGTTCGATCCCCTTCACCCGCTCCATAAAGATTATGTGGTTATTATAGCAAAGAGGATACACCTGTTCCCATTCCGAACACAGAAGTTAAGCTCTTTAGCGCCGATGGTACTTGGTGGGCAACTGCCTGGGAGAGTAAGACATAGCCACGTAATCTTTTTTATTTTAAGACTTTAGATTTATATAATCTAAAGTCTTTTTATATATTAAATTATAAAAGTTTATAAATATATTGTTATTTTTATAAGGGAATTAAAAAATAAAATTTTATAAATACAACTAGTTCTTACTACTAAATTATCAATTAAACTGCATAATAAGACAGATAAAAAATAAATTTATAAAAAAATTAGCATTAAATTTTATATAAAGAACATAGTATTAAACAGTATTTGGTAAATTATAAAAATAAAAATTATAAAAATATAGAATAATAGTATTGAAAGTTGTTAATATATATAATATAATGAATATCAAATAAAACAAATAGTAAAAAGCAAAGAAGGAAATTAGTAAAAAGCAAATTTATATTCAGAGATTGAGTGGTTGGTGAGAACTCATTATAATGGTTTTTGAATCTATTCCGGAGCTTCTAGTAAAAAGCTAGACGTATACCTACGTTACAGGTCTGAGAGGATTATATGTTTATATAATCAATTAGGGTGGCAACGCGGATCAAAGACTTTCGTCCCTTTTGTAGGGAATACGAAGGTCTTTTTTTATTACAATAAATCAAACAAGCGCTTGTAAAATTAAATTTATTTTAGTATATACCATTAAAAATAACGTTACCATTACTGAGAATTGATAAAAAATCAATAAATAAAAAAATAGTTTATATTAAGTAACATTTTCCGTATAGTTTCAAAAGGGTGAAGGATTTAATAAATATATTTAGATTATAAAAAATAGGAGGACAATAAAATGTTAGATATCAAAAGAATAAGAGAAAATTTAGAAGATATTAAAAAAGCTATGGATAGAAGAGGGGAAAAGGAGTTTGACCTTGATGCTGTAGTGGAATTAGATGATAAAAGAAGAGAATTACTTAAAGAAGTTGAAGTAATGAAAAATGAATTAAATGTTGAATCAAAGAAAATACCTCAACTTATAAAAGAAGGTAAAGATGTTGAAGAAGCTAAAGCGGAGTTAAAAGAATTATCTGATAAGATAAAAGGATTTGATGAAAAAGTTAGAGAAGTTGAAGCTGACATGGAATATAGATTAATGAGAATACCAAATGTTCCTCATCCAGATGTTCCACAAGGAACTACTGATGAAGATAACGTTCAAGTAAGAACTTGGGGAGAACCTACTAAGTTTGATTTTGAAGAAAAAGCTCACTGGGATATAGGAACAGGACTTGGAATATTAGATTTTGAGGCAGCTGGTAAAATAACTGGATCAAGATTTACTTTATATAAAGGATTAGGAGCTAGACTTGAAAGAGCTTTAATAAACTTCTTCTTAAACACTCATACAGATGAGCATGGATATACAGAAGTATTACCACCATTCATGGCTAATAGAACTAGTTTTGTAGGAACAGGACAATTACCTAAGTTTGAAGAAGATATGTTTAAATTAGAAGGATTAGATTACTTCTTAGTACCAACTGCTGAAGTTCCTGTAACTAATATACACAGAGATGAGATATTAACAGCTGAACAATTACCAGTAAAATATTGTGCATACACTCCATGCTTTAGATCAGAAGCAGGGTCTGCTGGTAGAGATACAAGAGGTTTAGTAAGACAACATCAATTCAATAAAGTTGAATTAGTTAAGTTCGTTGATCCTGAGAAATCTTACGAAGAATTAGAAGCTTTAACTAATGATGCTGAAAAAATGTTACAATTATTAGGATTACCTTACAGAGTAGTTAGAATATGTACAGGAGATTTAGGATTCACTGCTGCATTTAAATATGACCTAGAAGTATGGATGCCAAGTTACAACAGATACGTTGAAATATCTTCTTGTTCAAACTTTGAAGATTTCCAAGCTAGAAGAGCTGGAATAAGATTTAAGAGAGATAAAAAATCTAAATCTGAATTTGTTCATACATTAAATGGATCAGGATTAGCAGTAGGAAGAAGTTTAGCTGCTATATTAGAAAACTACCAACAAGCTGATGGATCTGTAGTAGTTCCAGAAGCATTAAGACCATACATGGGTGTAGATGTTATAAAGAAGAATGAATTATAAGATATAAATACTTATTAATTATACAAGAGAGCTTATATAAGCTCTCTCCTTTTATTTAAAGACTTTATTTTATGTAGTTTAGTATTTAAAAATAATCTTTATAATATAGAAGATATATATCCTTAAAAAGTAATATTTACAAAAACAGAAATTTAAGAGTAGTTTATATAAATGTTTTAATGTTTTAAGGGAAAATTAGAGATTATAATTATAAGATTTTATATTTTTTAAGTACAAATTAAATTTAAGTTGAATTATAAATACAATTGTGATAATATAAAACTGTTATAAGTTTTAGGAGGAAATATGGAAAAGTCATTCTATATGAAAGAAGCATTAAAAGAAGCATATAAAGCATATGAAAAAAAAGAGACACCTATAGGAGCTGTAATTGTTAAAGATGGTCAGATAATAGCAAGAGCACATAATCTTACAGAAGAATTAAACGACTGTACAGCTCATGCAGAAATATTAGCTATAAAACAAGCAGCAGAGAAGTTAGGTGGATGGAGACTTATTGATTGTGATTTATATGTAACTATGGAACCCTGTATTATGTGTAGTGGGGCAATAGTAAACTCAAGAATAAAAAAACTTATAATAGGAACTAAGCATATAAAAAATTCATACACTGAAAAGCAGCATGAATTCAAAATAGATTATTATAAAGACAATAACGTTGATATCTCATTTGGAGTATTGAAAGATGATTGTTCTAACATATTACAGGAATTTTTTAAGACTTTAAGGAAAAGATAATTAGGAGAGATGGTCGAGTCGGTCGAAGGCGCTCGCCTGGAAAGTGAGTATGCGTTAAAAGCGTATCGTGGGTTCGAATCCCACTCTCTCCGCCAGAGGACATTTAAATATGGTTGTAATTTTGCTGTACTAGATGGGGAGGTAGCGGTGCCCTGTAACCTGCAATCCGCTATAGCAGGATTGAATTCCATCTAGAGGCTTATCTTTTGTAGGGCTGCCCTAAATAAGTGGTGTTGAAACATAGGTCCTGCGCAATGGAAGCTCATAAACCCCGTCAGATCCGGAAGGAAGCAGCGGTAAGTGATCACTTTCGTGTGCCGCGGGGGTGCCTAAGTGGAGCTAACTGTTTAGGTAACGCCTATGAAAGTAAGTCAATAGATGGTGTACAGCATTTAATATATAAAAAATAATCCCTTAATAAATATTAAGGGATTTTTTAATATGTAGAATATAAAATATATATTAAATAAATTTGTTTGAAAATAATGATATAATATTTCAATATATTGGATAAATAATATATTATAATGAATTAATACGTAAAGTTATTATTAGAGAATATAGCAAATAAATATATACTATAATAACTTGTTATTAAGTATATATTAAACATATTATTTAGATAGATAAATTTATAATTAAGTAAAATTACTAAGATTGAATTTTATTAAGGAGAGATGGCTATGCATAAGGCATTATATAGGGCATATAGACCGCAAACATTTGAAGATGTAGTTGGACAAGAACATATAATTAGAACTTTAAAAAACCAGATAGAAAATGATAATGTAGGACATGCATATTTATTTTCAGGTACTAGAGGTACAGGGAAGACATCTACAGCTAAAATATTTGCAAGGGCAGTAAACTGTACTGAAAGTACGAATCAAGAACCTTGCAATGAATGTGATGTATGCAAGGATATATTAAATGATAATATAATGGATGTTATAGAGATAG
Organism: Faecalimicrobium sp. JNUCC 81; assembly: GCF_053667625.1. NCBI lineage: Bacteria > Bacillati > Bacillota > Clostridia > Peptostreptococcales > Peptostreptococcaceae > Faecalimicrobium > Faecalimicrobium sp. JNUCC 81. The sequence goes on along the minus strand of NZ_CM132203.1, from coordinate 3,810,322 downwards.
ATGCAGCATCTAACAATAGCGTGGATGATATAAGAGAACTTAGAGAAAGTGTTAAGTACTCACCTTCTAAAGCAAAATATAAAGTATACATAATAGATGAGGTGCATATGCTATCTCAGGGTGCATTTAATGCATTACTAAAAACATTAGAAGAGCCGCCATCATATATTATATTTATATTAGCTACAACAGAGCCACATAAAATACCAGCCACAATTCTATCAAGATGTCAGAGATTTGATTTTAAAAGAGTTACAGTTAAAGATATGAGCGATAGAATGAAAAAGATATGCAAAGAAGAGAATATAGAAGTTGAAGATAAAGCTCTTAATTTAATATCTAGAAATTCTCAAGGGGCTTTAAGAGATGCTTTAAGCATATTAGACCAATGTATATCTTTTGGAGATGACAAGATAGAGTATAAAGATGTTGTTGAGCTTTTAGGAACTGTAAATGTTGAGCAGTTGTTTGACATGGCTGAATGTATAATAAATCAGGATACTAAAAAATCACTTCAAATATTAAATGAATTTGTTATATGGGGAAAAGATATAAGAAATTTAATCAATGACTTGATAGATCATTTTAGAAACTTGATGGTATGTAAAGTATCAACGGATTTAGATGAAATAATATCATTACCAGAAGAAACCGTTAATTTATTAAAAAAACAAGCTGAAAGCGTAGATATAAATGACTTAATAAGAGTTTTAAATATATTATCAGTTACTCAAGATAATATAAAGACATCATCAAACCCAAGGGTATTAGCTGAAGTTACTATGATGAAAATTGCTCAACCTATGTTTGATGAAAGTAAAGAATCCCTTATAAAGAGAATTGAAAATTTAGAAAAAACGATTGAGAGTGGAAATATAAAGGTATCTACTACTAATGGATCTAATAATATTGAAGAAGATGAAAAAATTAATGTGATAGAAGAAGTCATATATGAAAATGTAAAAAGTGAAGATGTTAAGTTAATAGAAGCATCTTGGGATAAAATAAGACTAAATATTAAACAAGATAAGCAAAATAAACAGATGCCAGTATACTTCTTATTAGGAGATGTACAAAGTTTTAATGTTTCTAATAACATATTATACATAATTTATGGAGATGGATTTGCCTTTGCTAAAAAAAGACTAAGTGATCCTCAGACATTACAGTATATAGAGAAAGTAATAAGAGAAACAATAAATAGAAGCTTTAGTATAAGAGTTATATTAGAATCTGATGTTAATAATATAAAACTTGAATTAAAAAATGATAATCAAGATGAAGGTGAAGCAATTTTAAAGGGTATAGTAAATGAGGATATACTCGAAATAAAAAATAGTATAGAAGAGAAATAAGTAATAGTATTAATAAGTTAATATTATTATTTTAATAAATAAAACAAGATAAATAATAAATGCTATTATGATATAATAGTAAAATAAAAATAAGTTTTTTAGGAGGAATTAGTTATGGCTAAGAAAGGTTTTGGAGGCGGAATGATGCCTGGAAATATGAACAATATATTAAAGCAGGCTCAAAAGATGCAAGAAAATATGCAAAAAATGCAAGCGGAGTTAGAAGCGAAGGAGATAGAAGCTTCAGTTGGTGGAGGAGCTGTTACTGTTAAAGTTAATGGTAAAAAAGAAGTTTTAGATATAGCTATAAAACCAGAAGTTGTTGATCCAGATGATATAGAAATGTTACAAGACTTAGTTTTAAGTGCTATAAATGAAGCATTAAGAAGTGTTGAAGAAATGCAAGCAAATCAAATGAGTAAAGCAACTGGAGGAATGAATATCCCAGGATTATTCTAGTAGGTGATAATATGCAGGTTTATACAGGTCCCATAACGAGACTAATAGAAGAGTTTTCAAAGCTTCCTGGCGTAGGAAGAAAAACGGCTCAAAGACTAGCTTTTCATGTTATTAATATGAATACTAATGATGTAGAAGCTCTATCTAAGGCGATTATAGAAGCTAAAAGAGAAATAAAGTATTGCTCAGTTTGCTGTAACATATCAGATAATGATATATGTAGCATGTGTGCTAATAAAAATAGAGATACTAGTATTATTTGTGTAGTGGAAGATCCTAGGGATGTAGCTGCTATGGAGAGAACAAGAGATTATAAGGGACAATACCATGTTTTACATGGTGTTATATCTCCTATGGATGGTATTGGGCCAGATATGATAAAAATCAAAGAGCTTATTCAAAGAGTAGGTACTAATGATGTATCCGAAATAATAATGGCTACAAACCCTACAATAGAGGGAGAAGCTACTGCTATGTATATAGCTAGACTTTTAAAACCTATGGGGATAAAAGTTACTAGAATAGCTCATGGTCTACCTGTAGGTGGAGATTTAGAATATGCAGATGAAGTAACTATATCTAAAGCTCTAGAGGGTAGAAGAGAAATATAAAAATCGAGGTAAATACCTCGATTTTTTTTGTCGTTAAATAGGAGAATTTTGTGGTTAAATTTTAGTTAGATTTTATTGAAGAATAGATACCATTATTGTATAATTTGTGTTATATTTAATTAAAAATTTAAACAGGGGTGCAACATGAAATCAACTATGAATTTAGAAGAGCATAAAGCTATGAAAGAAAAAAGAGTTAAAAAATTAAATTCAAAAGATAAGCCTAAATATAGTGAGCAAGATGATATGAGTGTTTTACTAAAGAAGAAGACTAATAAAAGCTCAAAGAATAAAAATACGGATTTTAGAAATAATTATAAAAATTATCAATATGATTATGAAGAAGATTTCTACGAACCTAGATACTAAAATAAAACATACATAAAATAAGAAATTAAAATAAATAAATAAAAAATCAATATACTTAAAGTATATTGATTTTTTATTTATTCAAAGTTGATTTATTCTTCATCAGATAAAATATCCACTACTAAATTAGCAATATTTTGAGAAGAATTAAATTTCCTTATAGATTTTATATTACGCTTAAGCATATCTAATCTAGATGGATCATCAATAAGAACTTTTAATAAAACAGATAAATTATATTTTTTAGTAGTTCTAAGAACAGCTCCACAGTTAGATAAGAAATCTAAGTTTTCTTCTTCTTGACCAGGTATATAGTAAGGAACTATCATAGGTACATCTTTAAGTAAAGATTCTGTAGTAGTAAGACCACCAGGCTTAGATACTAATACATCTACAGAAGCTAGGATATCATTCATCTTATTCGTAAATCCTAGTACTTTAACAGTTTTATCATGAAAATGTTGAGATAATCCTTTTTCTATTTTTTCACGAAGACTTTCATTTCTTCCAGTTATAACTAATATTTGAAAATCTCTGTCTATTTCCATAAGTTCAGCTAAAGTTTCTTTTATATTTCCAGCTCCAAAACTTCCACCCATAAGTAAAACTGTTAATTTATCAGGAGATAGATCTAATTCTTCTAAGACAGTTTCTCTATCCCTATGTGATAAAAATGATTTTTCAACAGGAATTCCAAATGCTTTAACCTTATCACTTTCTACACCTTCAAATACAAGTAATTCTTTTACATATTCATGTCCAACAATATAATAGTCTATTTCATTTTGTATCCATGTTGAGTGAGTAGTATAATCTGTTAATACAGAAATCATAGGTGGAACATTAAGATCAATGTATTTTTTATGGAAAGTATCACTTAAATTAAGATTATGTACATCCATATTAGTGTATTTTTTTAATGTACTAAGTGCAATCATAGGGAATGGGTGAGTACCTATAATTAAATCTGGTTGTGAATCACTAAGAAGCTTTTTAAATTTCTGAGCCATAAGAGAAGTAAGTAGATTACCCTTAAACTCATTCTTTGATACTAAGCTACTCTCAGAAAATCTATATACACTACCATAAGCTTTAGGAGTATATATAGCTGACTTTTCGTAGCCCCTAGATATTATTTTGTCCATTGTATTATTAACTAATTTTAAACTATCTATTATTTGGCATTCTACTGTCTCGTTATCAATAGTTTTACTTTCTAATTCTTCTTTAATAGCTCGAGCAGCTCTATTATGACCTCCTCCAGTGGAAGCAGACATAATTAAAATCTTTTTGCTCATATTAAAATCCTCCTAAAATGTAGAGTTATATTGAACAATAACATAATTTTATGTATTATTAATTATACTTTAAAAACTTAGACTATTATATACATATATTATTTGCTAATAATAAGTTAATAATAATCTAATACAATATAAAAAAAAATACAAGTATTTAAATGCTAAGATTTGGAAGGTAAATATAATGAAAAAAGTAGAAATATATACAAGTGATTCATGTATACAGTGCATAAAAGCAAAAGAATATTTAAAATTAAATAATATTGAATATATAGAATATAATATATCTAAAAACTCAGAAGCTAGAAAAGAATTAATACGTATGGGGTATATGTCTATTCCTGTTATGATAATAGATGGTGAACATGTGTTAGGATTTGACTTAAATAGAATGAAGTCTTTATTAGGTATGTAAATAAATTTTAAATAAATCAATATAAAAAATAATATATGTTACAGTAAATGTAAATTACAGAACGTATTATTTTTTATATTGATAAAAAAGCATGTTATTCAAATAAAGAGTGAATAAAAAATAAATTATTACACAATATAAGCTAGAACTAAGGAAAATAGCGATTAAAAATAAATTATATAAAAAAATTGAAAAAAGTTTTAAAAAAGTATTGACGGTATAAAATTAAGATGGTATAGTATTACTTGTCCTTAAGAAAAGGGCAAACAAGTAGAAAAAAACAACAGAAAAAAGTTGACAAAGTTAAATAGCTTTGGTAAACTAAGGAAGTTGAAAAAATAAGCACCAACATGGTTGCTTAAAATGAACTTTGAAAATTAAACAGTAGGTTAATTTATAGAATTTGAAACAACCAAACAAAGCCAGATATATAACAGTATCTGAGCCCAAGTCAAAACTTATATTTAAGAGTTTGATCCTGGCTCAGGATGAACGCTGGCGGCGTGCCTAACACATGCAAGTCGAGCGATTTCCTTCGGGAAAGAGCGGCGGACGGGTGAGTAACGCGTGGGTAACCTGCCCTGTACACACGGATAACATACCGAAAGGTATGCTAATACGGGATAACATGAGAGAGTCGCATGGCTTTCTTATCAAAGATTTATCGGTACAGGATGGACCCGCGTCTGATTAGCTAGTTGGTAAGGTAACGGCTTACCAAGGCGACGATCAGTAGCCGACCTGAGAGGGTGATCGGCCACATTGGAACTGAGACACGGTCCAAACTCCTACGGGAGGCAGCAGTGGGGAATATTGCACAATGGGCGAAAGCCTGATGCAGCAACGCCGCGTGAGCGATGAAGGCCTTCGGGTCGTAAAGCTCTGTCCTCAAGGAAGATAATGACGGTACTTGAGGAGGAAGCCCCGGCTAACTACGTGCCAGCAGCCGCGGTAATACGTAGGGGGCTAGCGTTATCCGGAATTACTGGGCGTAAAGGGTGCGTAGGTGGTTTCTTAAGTCAGAGGTGAAAGGCTACGGCTCAACCGTAGTAAGCCTTTGAAACTGAGAAACTTGAGTGCAGGAGAGGAGAGTAGAATTCCTAGTGTAGCGGTGAAATGCGTAGATATTAGGAGGAATACCAGTTGCGAAGGCGGCTCTCTGGACTGTAACTGACACTGAGGCACGAAAGCGTGGGGAGCAAACAGGATTAGATACCCTGGTAGTCCACGCCGTAAACGATGAGTACTAGCTGTCGGAGGTTACCCCCTTCGGTGGCGCAGCTAACGCATTAAGTACTCCGCCTGGGAAGTACGCTCGCAAGAGTGAAACTCAAAGGAATTGACGGGGACCCGCACAAGTAGCGGAGCATGTGGTTTAATTCGAAGCAACGCGAAGAACCTTACCTAAGCTTGACATCCTTTTGACCTCTCCCTAATCGGAGATTTCCCTTCGGGGACAGAAGTGACAGGTGGTGCATGGTTGTCGTCAGCTCGTGTCGTGAGATGTTGGGTTAAGTCCCGCAACGAGCGCAACCCTTGCCTTTAGTTGCCAGCATTAAGTTGGGCACTCTAGAGGGACTGCCAGGGATAACCTGGAGGAAGGTGGGGATGACGTCAAATCATCATGCCCCTTATGCTTAGGGCTACACACGTGCTACAATGGGTGGTACAGAGGGCAGCCAAGTCGTGAGGCGGAGCTAATCCCTTAAAGCCATTCTCAGTTCGGATTGTAGGCTGAAACTCGCCTACATGAAGCTGGAGTTACTAGTAATCGCAGATCAGAATGCTGCGGTGAATGCGTTCCCGGGTCTTGTACACACCGCCCGTCACACCACGGAAGTTGGGGGCGCCCGAAGCCGGTTTGCTAACCTTTTGGAAGCGGCCGTCGAAGGTGAAATCAATAACTGGGGTGAAGTCGTAACAAGGTAGCCGTATCGGAAGGTGCGGCTGGATCACCTCCTTTCTAAGGAGAATTGCCTACTGTTTAATTTTGAGGGTTCATTCCTTCAAAATTAGTACTTTGAAAACTGCATAACATTTAGTGATATGACATCATTTTATATATATGAAGAAGATAACTTCTAAAAATATCAACGACACGATAAGTCATTAAAATATCAACTTTGAGTAACGTAATAAACTGAGTGAATACGAAGTTTGTTCGTTGACGAAACACTTTAATAACTGGTCAAGTTATTAAGGGTGCAGGGCGGATGCCTTGGCACTAGGAGCCGATGAAGGACGCGATAAGCTGCGATAAGCTTCGGGGAGTTGCACGTAAACTTTGATCCGAAGATTTCCGAATGAGGAAACTCACTTAGAGTAATGTCTAAGTATCGTTAAGTGAATACATAGCTTAGCGAGGGGAACCCGGGGAACTGAAACATCTAAGTACCCGGAGGAAAAGAAAGAAATTCGATTCCGTAAGTAGCGGCGAGCGAACGCGGAACAGGCCAAACCAATGAAGTTTTCTTCGTTGGGGTTGCGGACATATCATAAACGAAGAGGTCATCGTAAGTGAAGAGAGTTGGAAAGCTCCGCCATAGAAGGTAATAGCCCTGTATTTGAAACGATAATTCTTTAGATATGATCCAGAGTACCACGGGACACGTGAAACCCTGTGGGAAGCAGGAGGGACCATCCTCCAAGCCTAAATACTACCTAGTGACCGATAGCGCATAGTACCGTGAGGGAAAGGTGAAAAGAACCCCGGGAGGGGAGTGAAATAGAACCTGAAACCCTGCACTTACAAGCTGTGGGAGCACATTATTTGTGTGACCGCGTACTTTTTGTAGAACGGGCCAACGAGTTACGTTAAGTAGCAAGGTTAAGCACTTAAGGTGCGGAGCCGTAGCGAAAGCGAGTCTTAAATGGGCGCTTAAGTTACTTGACGTAGACCCGAAACCGGGCGACCTATCCATGAGCAGGTTGAAGCGAAAGTAAAATTTCGTGGAGGACCGAACCCACGAGCGTTGAAAAGCTCGGGGATGACTTGTGGATAGCGGTGAAATTCCAATCGAGCCCGGAGATAGCTGGTTCTCCCCGAAATAGCTTTAGGGCTAGCCTCAAGGTTGAGAGAAGCGGAGGTAGAGCACTGAATGTCCTAGGGGGTATTGCACTTACCGAAGACTATCAAACTCCGAATGCCGTATTCTTATACTTGGGAGTCAGACTGTGGGTGATAAGATTCATAGTCGAAAGGGCAACAGCCCAGATCGTCAGCTAAGGTCCCTAAATGTACGTTAAGTGGTAAAGGATGTGGGATTGCACAGACAACCAGGATGTTGGCTTAGAAGCAGCCACTCATTTAAAGAGTGCGTAATAGCTCACTGGTCGAGTGATCCTGCGCCGAAAATTTCCGGGGCTAAAACGTACTACCGAAGCTACGGCATCATTATGATGGGTAGGGGAGCTTCGTATGCAGGCTGAAGCGTGACCGTAAGGACGCGTGGACAGTATACGAGTGAGAATGTTGGCATGAGTAGCGAGACGTGGGTGAGAATCCCACGGGCCGTAAACCCAAGGTTTCCAGGGGAAGGTTCGTCCGCCCTGGGTTAGTCGGGACCTAAGCCGAGGCCGAAAGGCGTAGGTGATGGACAACAGGTTGATATTCCTGTACCGCCAATAAACGCTTGAGAAATGGGATGACACAGTAGGATAAGCTAACCACACTGTTGGTTATGTGTGGCTAAGTACTGAGGCAGTCAAGATAGGCAAATCCGTCTTGATAATGCTGGGGTACGATGGGGAGCGAAATTTAGTAGCGAAGTAGCTGATTTCACACTGTCAAGAAAAGTCTCTATCGAGTTTAAAGGCGCCCGTACCTCAAACCGACACAGGTGGGTGAGGAGAGTATCCTAAGGCCAGCGAGAGAACTATTGTTAAGGAACTCGGCAAAATGACCCCGTAACTTAGGGAGAAGGGGTGCCATCCTTTGGATGGCCGCAGAGAATAGGCCCAAGCGACTGTTTACCAAAAACACAGGTTTCTGCTAAGTCGCAAGACGATGTATAGGAGCTGACGCCTGCCCGGTGCTGGAAGGTTAAGGGGATCTGTTAGAGCAATCGAAGCAGTGAACTTAAGCCCCAGTAAACGGCGGCCGTAACTATAACGGTCCTAAGGTAGCGAAATTCCTTGTCGGGTAAGTTCCGACCCGCACGAAAGGCGTAACGATTTGGGCACTGTCTCAACAATAGACTCGGTGAAATTGTAATCCCGGTGAAGATGCCGGGTACCTGCGACAGGACGGAAAGACCCCATGGAGCTTTACTGTAGCTTGACGTTGGGTCTTGGTACTACATGTACAGGATAGGTGGGAGACTTTGAAGCATGAACGCCAGTTTGTGTGGAGTCATCCTTGGGATACCACCCTTGTAGTACTGGGATCCTAACCAGAGGCCTTGAATCAGGTCTTGGGACACCGTCAGGTGGGCAGTTTGACTGGGGCGGTCGCCTCCCAAAGAGTAACGGAGGCGCTCAAAGGTTCTCTCAGTACGGTCGGAAATCGTACGAAGAGTGTAAAGGCAAAAGAGAGCTTGATTGCAAGACATACAGGTCGAGCAAGGACGAAAGTCGGACTTAGTGATCCGGTGGTTCCGCATGGAAGGGCCATCGCTCAACGGATAAAAGCTACCCTGGGGATAACAGGCTTATCTCCCCCAAGAGTCCACATCGACGGGGAGGTTTGGCACCTCGATGTCGGCTCATCACATCCTGGGGCTGTAGTAGGTCCCAAGGGTTGGGCTGTTCGCCCATTAAAGTGGTACGCGAGCTGGGTTCAGAACGTCGTGAGACAGTTCGGTCCCTATCCGTCGCAGGCGTAGGAAATTTGAGGAGACCTGTCCTTAGTACGAGAGGACCGGGATGGACGTACCTCTGGTGTACCAGTTGTTCTGCCAAGGGCATGGCTGGGTAGCTATGTACGGAATGGATAAGCGCTGAAAGCATCTAAGCGCGAAGCCAACTTCAAGATAAGATTTCCCACCGTAAGGGTAAGACCCCAGGAAGACTACCTGGTTGATAGGTCGAAGGTGTAAGTGCAGTAATGTATTTAGCTTATCGATACTAATAGGTCGAGGACTTGACCTCAATTTAAAATGATAATTTCAATAAATGTTTGCAGTTTTCAGAGTATTAATTTCTATATTTAATAAACTTAAAATGTTTAAAAATATAGAAAAAAGTATTGACCTTTTTAATAAAAAGTGTTAATATAATACTTGTCCAAGAAATGGATATAAAAAATAATGTGGTTACAATAGCAAAGAGGATACACCTGTTCCCATTCCGAACACAGAAGTTAAGCTCTTTAGCGCTGATGGTACTTGGTGGGCAACTGCCTGGGAGAGTAAGACGTAGCCACGTGGTATGCCGAAGTGGCGGAACTGGCAGACGCACAGGACTTAAAATCCTGCGGGACTTACCTCTCGTACCGGTTCGATTCCGGTCTTCGGCACCATATATACATTTAATATCGCGGAGTGGAGCAGTTGGCAGCTCGTCGGGCTCATAACCCGAAGGTCGTAGGTTCGAGTCCTGCCTCCGCAACCAATTAAATGGCCCATTGGTCAAGCGGTCAAGACACCGCCCTTTCACGGCGGTAACAGGGGTTCGATTCCCCTATGGGTCACCAATTAAATATGCGGGTGTAGCTCAATGGTAGAGTTCCGGCCTTCCAAGCCGGCTGTGAGGGTTCGATCCCCTTCACCCGCTCCAGATTAAACGTATGGGACTATAGCTCAGCTGGGAGAGCACCTGCCTTACAAGCAGGGGGTCACAGGTTCGAGCCCTGTTAGTCCCACCATTTGCGGCCTGGTAGTTCAGTTGGTTAGAATGCCAGCCTGTCACGCTGGAGGTCGAGGGTTCGAGTCCCTTCCAGGTCGCCAAAACTTAATGTGGGAATATGGCTCAGTTGGTAGAGCAATTGACTGTTAATCAATGGGTCACAGGTTCGAGTCCTGTTATTCCCGCCAATTTGCTAGTGTGGCTCAACGGTAGAGCAGCTGACTTGTAATCAGCAGGTTGTAGGTTCGATTCCTATCACTAGCTCCATAAACACGGAGGATTTCCCGAGCGGCCAAAGGGGGCAGACTGTAAATCTGTTATCGACGATTTCGGTGGTTCGAATCCACCATCCTCCACCAAAAAGTTAAGCTGCGGATGTGGCGGAATTGGCAGACGCACCAGACTTAGGATCTGGCGCCTATGGCGTGGGGGTTCGACTCCCTTCATCCGCACCAACTTAATTTTAAAACAAAACAATGTGGGTGCATAGCTCAGCTGGATAGAGCAACGCCCTTCTAAGGCGTGTGTCCGGGGTTCGAATCCCTGTGCGCTCACCACATTCATAGGGGATTCGCCAAGTCGGTAAGGCATAGCACTTTGACTGCTACATGCGTAGGTTCGAGTCCTGCATCCCCTGCCAAGTAAATATTGTGATCCATTAGCTCAGTCGGTAGAGCACCTGACTTTTAATCAGGGTGTCCCGCGTTCGAGTCGCGGATGGATCACCAATGGAGAGGTGTCCGAGTGGTTTAAGGAGCTGGTCTTGAAAACCAGTGATGCTTAACGGCACCGTGGGTTCGAATCCCACCCTCTCCGCCAAATGCCCAGATAGCTCAGTCGGTAGAGCAGGGGACTGAAAATCCCCGTGTCGGTGGTTCGATTCCGCCTCTGGGCACCAATAATGTGGCGGTATAGCTTAGTTGGCTAGAGCGTTCGGTTCATACCCGAAAGGTCACAGGTTCGACTCCTGTTACCGCTACCAATATATGTGGACCATTAGCTCAGTTGGTTAGAGCGCCCGGCTCATAACCGGTAGGTCTGGGGTTCGAGTCCCTGATGGTCCACCACTTTTAACTTAAAATAATGTCGAGGTATAGCGCAGTTTGGTAGCGCACTTGGTTTGGGACCATGGGGCCGGGGGTTCGAGTCCCTCTACCTCGACCAATATATATGGTGGGTATAGCTCAGTTGGTTAGAGCGCCAGATTGTGGCTCTGGAGGTCGTGAGTTCGACTCTCATTATCCACCCCATAAAATGATCCATTAGCTCAGTCGGTAGAGCACCTGACTTTTAATCAGGGTGTCCCGCGTTCGAGTCGCGGATGGATCACCAATTTGTATTTTGTATGGCGACATAGCCAAGTGGTAAGGCAGTGGACTGCAACTCCTTGATCCCCAGTTCGAATCTGGGTGTCGCCTCCACAAATCAATGCCGAAGTGGCGGAACTGGCAGACGCACAGGACTTAAAATCCTGCGGGACTTACCTCTCGTACCGGTTCGATTCCGGTCTTCGGCACCATATATACATTTAATATCGCGGAGTGGAGCAGTTGGCAGCTCGTCGGGCTCATAACCCGAAGGTCGTAGGTTCGAGTCCTGCCTCCGCAACCAATTAAATGGCCCATTGGTCAAGCGGTCAAGACACCGCCCTTTCACGGCGGTAACAGGGGTTCGATTCCCCTATGGGTCACCAATTAAATATGCGGGTGTAGCTCAATGGTAGAGTTCCGGCCTTCCAAGCCGGCTGTGAGGGTTCGATCCCCTTCACCCGCTCCAGATTAAACGTATGGGACTATAGCTCAGCTGGGAGAGCACCTGCCTTACAAGCAGGGGGTCACAGGTTCGAGCCCTGTTAGTCCCACCATTTGCGGCCTGGTAGTTCAGTTGGTTAGAATGCCAGCCTGTCACGCTGGAGGTCGAGGGTTCGAGTCCCTTCCAGGTCGCCAAAACTTAATGTGGGAATATGGCTCAGTTGGTAGAGCAATTGACTGTTAATCAATGGGTCACAGGTTCGAGTCCTGTTATTCCCGCCAATTTGCTAGTGTGGCTCAACGGTAGAGCAGCTGACTTGTAATCAGCAGGTTGTAGGTTCGATTCCTATCACTAGCTCCATAAACACGGAGGATTTCCCGAGCGGCCAAAGGGGGCAGACTGTAAATCTGTTATCGACGATTTCGGTGGTTCGAATCCACCATCCTCCACCAAAAAGTTAAGCTGCGGATGTGGCGGAATTGGCAGACGCACCAGACTTAGGATCTGGCGCCTATGGCGTGGGGGTTCGACTCCCTTCATCCGCACCACTTTACTTTACCATGCGGGAATAGTTCAGTGGTAGAGCGCAACCTTGCCAAGGTTGAAGTCGCGAGTTCGAATCTCGTTTCCCGCTCCAAAACAAAACAATGTGGGTGCATAGCTCAGCTGGATAGAGCAACGCCCTTCTAAGGCGTGTGTCCGGGGTTCGAATCCCTGTGCGCTCACCACATTCATAGGGGATTCGCCAAGTCGGTAAGGCATAGCACTTTGACTGCTACATGCGTAGGTTCGAGTCCTGCATCCCCTGCCAAGTAAATATTGTGATCCATTAGCTCAGTCGGTAGAGCACCTGACTTTTAATCAGGGTGTCCCGCGTTCGAGTCGCGGATGGATCACCAATGGAGAGGTGTCCGAGTGGTTTAAGGAGCTGGTCTTGAAAACCAGTGATGCTTAACGGCACCGTGGGTTCGAATCCCACCCTCTCCGCCAAATGCCCAGATAGCTCAGTCGGTAGAGCAGGGGACTGAAAATCCCCGTGTCGGTGGTTCGATTCCGCCTCTGGGCACCAATAATGTGGCGGTATAGCTTAGTTGGCTAGAGCGTTCGGTTCATACCCGAAAGGTCACAGGTTCGACTCCTGTTACCGCTACCAATATATGTGGACCATTAGCTCAGTTGGTTAGAGCGCCCGGCTCATAACCGGTAGGTCCGGGGTTCGAGTCCCTGATGGTCCACCACTTTTAGATTAAAGTAATATCGAGGTATAGCGCAGTTTGGTAGCGCACTTGGTTTGGGACCATGGGGCCGGGGGTTCGAGTCCCTCTACCTCGACCAATATATATATGGTGGGTATAGCTCAGTTGGTTAGAGCGCCAGATTGTGGCTCTGGAGGTCGTGAGTTCGACTCTCATTATCCACCCCATAAAAGTAAGGCGACATAGCCAAGTGGTAAGGCAGTGGACTGCAACTCCTTGATCCCCAGTTCGAATCTGGGTGTCGCCTCCATAAATGTGCGCCTATAGCTCAACTGGATAGAGTGTCTGACTACGAATCAGAAGGTTAGGGGTTCGAGTCCCTTTGGGCGCACCATATACGCGGGATTATAGCTCAGCTGGGAGAGCACCTGCCTTACAAGCAGGGGGTCACAGGTTCGAGCCCTGTTAATCCCACCAGTAACCTCTAGTGAAATTCACTAGAGGTTTTTATTTTACCTTTTTATTTTACGTAGTAATGTATATGAATTATATAAACTGTCAAAATTCATAGTATATGTAAACTATGGAGGATAAAATATGTCTAAAAGAAATAAGATTGATAAAGATAAGGAAAAACAAAAAATAATGAAAGAGATAAAAAGAGCTCAGGTAGAAGTTAAAACTGCAGAGCATTTTTTTCAATTTGTTAGTGATCCAGAATTAGTAGATGTTGCCATATATGATTTAGAGGCTAAAAAATCTAGATACAGATATCTAATAAGGATGGCAAAAGAAAAAGGTATAAAAAAATCTTTGAAAGAATCTTTAATCGAAGCAATGGCTAAGTAAACTTAAGGAGATGATGATTTGTATATAGTTTTTGGGAATGAAATAATTGACAGTAGTGAAATAAAAGTGGCTATAGAAGAAAATAGTGAATTTATAGTTGAAAAAGATATGACTAAAGGTAGTAAAAGAGAAGACACTTTAGCTTATCAAATTAGTATAAGTATAGATGAACTAAATGAAATAATAAAAGAAAACTATGAACTAGATGATATAGAACAAGAAGATTTATTTGATGAATATATGACATTAGCTGATGAATTAGCTATGGAATTAGAAGAACTAATGCCAGAAGATGTTATAATGAATGCTAGAGCGTATAAATGGGATAATTCAGATAATACTATAAAGGTAGTAATAGCCATGGCACATGAAGAATTAGGTGAATTAAAACTTTCTGATATAACAAAGAGGTTATTATCTCAAGTTGATTAATAATGCATAAAAATATAAAACTAAAAATCATAAATTAGCACCAATTGATTATAATTTAAATACATAAATAGATATGTACGAATAGATTATTTTATAAAAATTATAAATTATTTTATAAAATAATCTATTTTACATAATATAAAAAGGCACATATTGCTTGAGTTATTATACTATCTATGGAAAATAGATTGATTATATTAAATAGCTTATTTGGATTTAATTTATAGATAAAAATATTTAAATCATATCTTTATAAACAAATTTAAATATAACTTTTAAATTATTTTTATAATGAATAGATTTCTCAAATTAAGTGATATTCATGGTTTTAGCTTGTAAGTTAAAAATAACAGTAAAAAATATCACAAAAAGTATTGACGATATAAAGTTAAGATGGTATAGTATTACTTGTCCTTAAGAAAAGGGCAAATAAATAAAAAACAACAGAAAAAAGTTGACAAAGTTAAATGGCTTTGGTAAACTAAGGAAGTTGAAAAAATAAGCACCAAAATGGTTGCTTAAAATGAACTTTGAAAATTAAACAGTAGGTTAATTTATAGAATTTGAAACAACCAAACAAAGCCAGATATATAACAGTATCTGAGCCCAAGTCAAAACTTATATTTAAGAGTTTGATCCTGGCTCAGGATGAACGCTGGCGGCGTGCCTAACACATGCAAGTCGAGCGATTTCCTTCGGGAAAGAGCGGCGGACGGGTGAGTAACGCGTGGGTAACCTGCCCTGTACACACGGATAACATACCGAAAGGTATGCTAATACGGGATAACATGAGAGAGTCGCATGGCTTTCTTATCAAAGCTCCGGCGGTACAGGATGGACCCGCGTCTGATTAGCTAGTTGGTAAGGTAACGGCTTACCAAGGCGACGATCAGTAGCCGACCTGAGAGGGTGATCGGCCACATTGGAACTGAGACACGGTCCAAACTCCTACGGGAGGCAGCAGTGGGGAATATTGCACAATGGGCGAAAGCCTGATGCAGCAACGCCGCGTGAGCGATGAAGGCCTTCGGGTCGTAAAGCTCTGTCCTCAAGGAAGATAATGACGGTACTTGAGGAGGAAGCCCCGGCTAACTACGTGCCAGCAGCCGCGGTAATACGTAGGGGGCTAGCGTTATCCGGAATTACTGGGCGTAAAGGGTGCGTAGGTGGTTTCTTAAGTCAGAGGTGAAAGGCTACGGCTCAACCGTAGTAAGCCTTTGAAACTGAGAAACTTGAGTGCAGGAGAGGAGAGTAGAATTCCTAGTGTAGCGGTGAAATGCGTAGATATTAGGAGGAATACCAGTTGCGAAGGCGGCTCTCTGGACTGTAACTGACACTGAGGCACGAAAGCGTGGGGAGCAAACAGGATTAGATACCCTGGTAGTCCACGCCGTAAACGATGAGTACTAGCTGTCGGAGGTTACCCCCTTCGGTGGCGCAGCTAACGCATTAAGTACTCCGCCTGGGAAGTACGCTCGCAAGAGTGAAACTCAAAGGAATTGACGGGGACCCGCACAAGTAGCGGAGCATGTGGTTTAATTCGAAGCAACGCGAAGAACCTTACCTAAGCTTGACATCCTTTTGACCTCTCCCTAATCGGAGATTTCCCTTCGGGGACAAAAGTGACAGGTGGTGCATGGTTGTCGTCAGCTCGTGTCGTGAGATGTTGGGTTAAGTCCCGCAACGAGCGCAACCCTTGCCTTTAGTTGCCAGCATTAAGTTGGGCACTCTAGAGGGACTGCCAGGGATAACCTGGAGGAAGGTGGGGATGACGTCAAATCATCATGCCCCTTATGCTTAGGGCTACACACGTGCTACAATGGGTGGTACAGAGGGCAGCCAAGTCGTGAGGCGGAGCTAATCCCTTAAAGCCATTCTCAGTTCGGATTGTAGGCTGAAACTCGCCTACATGAAGCTGGAGTTACTAGTAATCGCAGATCAGAATGCTGCGGTGAATGCGTTCCCGGGTCTTGTACACACCGCCCGTCACACCACGGAAGTTGGGGGCGCCCGAAGCCGGTTTGCTAACCTTTTGGAAGCGGCCGTCGAAGGTGAAATCAATAACTGGGGTGAAGTCGTAACAAGGTAGCCGTATCGGAAGGTGCGGCTGGATCACCTCCTTTCTAAGGAGAATTGCCTACTGTTTAATTTTGAGGGTTCATTAGAACATCTCAAAAATAGGGCGTAGCCCGAAATATTACTTTGAGTAACGGATGTTATTGAACGTATGTGAAATAATATCGTTGACGAAGTACGTTAGTACCTTGAAAACTGCATAACATTTAGTGATATGACATCATTTTATATATATGAAGAAGATAACTTCTAAAAATATCAATGACAAGATAAGTCGTTAAAATATCAAACTTTGAGTAACGGAATAAACTGAACGTATGTGAAGTTTGTTCGTTTACGAAACACTTTAATAACTGGTCAAGTTATTAAGGGTGCAGGGCGGATGCCTTGGCACTAGGAGCCGATGAAGGACGCGATAAGCTGCGATAAGCTTCGGGGAGTTGCACGTAAACTTTGATCCGAAGATTTCCGAATGAGGAAACTCACTTAGAGTAATGTCTAAGTATCGTTAAGTGAATACATAGCTTAGCGAGGGGAACCCGGGGAACTGAAACATCTAAGTACCCGGAGGAAAAGAAAGAAATTCGATTCCGTAAGTAGCGGCGAGCGAACGCGGAACAGGCCAAACCAATGAAGTTTTCTTTGTTGGGGTTGCGGACATGCAATATGGATGCAATATCGTAAGTGAAGAGAGTTGGAAAGCTCCGCCATAGAAGGTAATAGCCCTGTAATTGAAACGAGAAAGCTACTAGCATGATCCAGAGTACCACGGGACACGTGAAACCCTGTGGGAAGTAGGAGGGACCATCCTCCAAGCCTAAATACTACCTAGTGACCGATAGCGCATAGTACCGTGAGGGAAAGGTGAAAAGAACCCCGGGAGGGGAGTGAAATAGAACCTGAAACCCTGCACTTACAAGCTGTGGGAGCACATTATTTGTGTGACCGCGTACTTTTTGTAGAACGGGCCAACGAGTTACGTTAAGTAGCAAGGTTAAGCACTTAAGGTGCGGAGCCGTAGCGAAAGCGAGTCTTAAATGGGCGCTTAAGTTACTTGACGTAGACCCGAAACCGGGCGACCTATCCATGAGCAGGTTGAAGCGAAAGTAAAATTTCGTGGAGGACCGAACCCACGAGCGTTGAAAAGCTCGGGGATGACTTGTGGATAGCGGTGAAATTCCAATCGAGCCCGGAGATAGCTGGTTCTCCCCGAAATAGCTTTAGGGCTAGCCTCAAGGTTGAGAGAAGCGGAGGTAGAGCACTGAATGTCTTAGGGGGTATTGCACTTACCGAAGACTATCAAACTCCGAATGCCGTATTCTTATACTTGGGAGTCAGACTGTGGGTGATAAGATTCATAGTCGAAAGGGCAACAGCCCAGATCGTCAGCTAAGGTCCCTAAATGTACGTTAAGTGGTAAAGGATGTGGGATTGCACAGACAACCAGGATGTTGGCTTAGAAGCAGCCACTCATTTAAAGAGTGCGTAATAGCTCACTGGTCGAGTGATCCTGCGCCGAAAATTTCCGGGGCTAAAACGTACTACCGAAGCTACGGCATCATTATGATGGGTAGGGGAGCTTCGTATGCAGGCTGAAGCGTGACCGTAAGGACGCGTGGACAGTATACGAGTGAGAATGTTGGCATGAGTAGCGAGACGTGGGTGAGAATCCCACGGGCCGTAAACCCAAGGTTTCCAGGGGAAGGTTCGTCCGCCCTGGGTTAGTCGGGACCTAAGCCGAGGCCGAAAGGCGTAGGTGATGGACAACAGGTTGATATTCCTGTACCGCCAATAAACGCTTGAGAAATGGGATGACACAGTAGGATAAGCTAACCACACTGTTGGTTATGTGTGGCTAAGTACTGAGGCAGTCAAGATAGGCAAATCCGTCTTGATAATGCTGGGGTACGATGGGGAGCGAAATTTAGTAGCGAAGTAGCTGATTTCACACTGTCAAGAAAAGTCTCTATCGAGTTTAAAGGCGCCCGTACCTCAAACCGACACAGGTGGGTGAGGAGAGTATCCTAAGGCCAGCGAGAGAACTATTGTTAAGGAACTCGGCAAAATGACCCCGTAACTTAGGGAGAAGGGGTGCCATCCTTTGGATGGCCGCAGAGAATAGGCCCAAGCGACTGTTTACCAAAAACACAGGTTTCTGCTAAGTCGCAAGACGATGTATAGGAGCTGACGCCTGCCCGGTGCTGGAAGGTTAAGGGGATCTGTTAGAGCAATCGAAGCAGTGAACTTAAGCCCCAGTAAACGGCGGCCGTAACTATAACGGTCCTAAGGTAGCGAAATTCCTTGTCGGGTAAGTTCCGACCCGCACGAAAGGCGTAACGATTTGGGCACTGTCTCAACAATAGACTCGGTGAAATTGTAATCCCGGTGAAGATGCCGGGTACCTGCGACAGGACGGAAAGACCCCATGGAGCTTTACTGTAGCTTGACGTTGGGTCTTGGTACTACATGTACAGGATAGGTGGGAGACTTTGAAGCATGAACGCCAGTTTGTGTGGAGTCATCCTTGGGATACCACCCTTGTAGTACTGGGATCCTAACCAGAGGCCTTGAATCAGGTCTTGGGACACCGTCAGGTGGGCAGTTTGACTGGGGCGGTCGCCTCCCAAAGAGTAACGGAGGCGCTCAAAGGTTCTCTCAGTACGGTCGGAAATCGTACGAAGAGTGTAAAGGCAAAAGAGAGCTTGATTGCAAGACATACAGGTCGAGCAAGGACGAAAGTCGGACTTAGTGATCCGGTGGTTCCGCATGGAAGGGCCATCGCTCAACGGATAAAAGCTACCCTGGGGATAACAGGCTTATCTCCCCCAAGAGTCCACATCGACGGGGAGGTTTGGCACCTCGATGTCGGCTCATCACATCCTGGGGCTGTAGTAGGTCCCAAGGGTTGGGCTGTTCGCCCATTAAAGTGGTACGCGAGCTGGGTTCAGAACGTCGTGAGACAGTTCGGTCCCTATCCGTCGCAGGCGTAGGAAATTTGAGGAGACCTGTCCTTAGTACGAGAGGACCGGGATGGACGTACCTCTGGTGTACCAGTTGTTCTGCCAAGGGCATGGCTGGGTAGCTATGTACGGAATGGATAAGCGCTGAAAGCATCTAAGCGCGAAGCCAACTTCAAGATAAGATTTCCCACCGTAAGGGTAAGACCCCAGGAAGACTACCTGGTTGATAGGTCGAAGGTGTAAGTGCAGTAATGTATTTAGCTTATCGATACTAATAGGTCGAGGACTTGACCTCAATTTAAAATGATAATTTCAATAAATGTTTGTAGTTTTCAGAGTATTAACTCTAAAATAAAAGATTATGTGGTTACAATAGCAAAGAGGATACACCTGTTCCCATTCCGAACACAGAAGTTAAGCTCTTTAGCGCTGATGGTACTTGGTGGGCAACTGCCTGGGAGAGTAAGACGTAGCCACGTAATCTTTTTTTATTGCGTGAATTTGAGAAATTGTGCTTACAATATTAAATAAGTAAATTTTATAATTTTCAAAAACAAAAACTCCTTTAGGGAGTTTTTTGTTTTTGAAAATTAATTCTTACAGAGATAGATATTTACACAGAACATATTTTGTTATTATTCCATAAAATAAATAAGTTAGCAATTATTATGACAAAAATCAGCTTTACTTTAGTGAGGTGATTTTTAAAACTAAATGATATAAATTACTTACTTTGATATATTTGTATTATTTATTAAGGAACTTATCTAGAGGTATTTCAAATTAAAGTTAATTAGTCTATAATCTTTAATATTATAAGAATGAGGGGGATTTTTAGATACTATGCTTAAAAAATTTAACAAAATACTAGTAGCTAATAGAGGCGAAATAGCCATAAGAATATTCAGAGCTTGCTCTGAACTAGGTATAAAAAGTGTTGGTATATATAGTAAAGAAGATAAATATGGCTTATTTAGAACAAAAGCAGATGAATCTTATTTAATAGGTGAGGATAAAGGTCCTGTAGATGCATACTTAGATATGGATGCAATAATAGATTTAGCTAAAAGAAAGAATGTAGATGCAATTCATCCTGGATATGGTTTTTTATCTGAAAACCCAGAATTTGTACGTAAGTGTGAGGAAAATGGAATAATTTTTATAGGTCCATCAGCAGATATAATGAACATGATGGGAGATAAAATAAATGCTAAAAAAATCGCAAAAGAGGTTAATGTTGATACTATACCGGGAATAGATAAACCAATAAAGACTTCTGAAGAAGCTAAAAGAATTGCAAAAGAAATCGGTTACCCTATCATGCTTAAAGCCTCTAATGGTGGTGGTGGAAGAGGTATGAGGGTTGTATATAATGAAAATGACCTAGAGATAGAATATAAGACTGCATGTAGTGAATCAAGAAAGGCATTTGGTGAAGACATTATATTTATAGAAAAATATATAGCAGATCCAAAACATATAGAAGTACAAATACTAGGGGATAAGCACGGTAATATAGTACATTTATATGAAAGAGATTGCTCTGTTCAAAGAAGACATCAAAAAATAATTGAATATGCACCAGCGTTTTCTCTAGAGGATGAATTAAGAGAAAGCATATGTAGAGATGCAATAAAAATAGCTAAACATGTAGGCTATGTTAATGCAGGAACATTAGAATTTTTAGTAGATGATAGCAAGCACCACTATTTTATAGAAATGAATCCTAGAGTGCAAGTTGAACATACTGTTACAGAAATGATAACAGGAATAGATATAGTTCAAAGTCAAATATTAATAGCTCAGGGACATAGATTAGATAGTGATGAAATAAATATAAAATCTCAAGAAGATGTTGAAGTAAGAGGCTACTCTATACAGTGTAGAATAACAACTGAAGACCCTAAAAATAAATTTATGCCAGATACAGGTAAAATACAAGTCTATAGAACTGGATCAGGAAATGGAATTAGATTAGATGGTGGAAATGGATTTACAGGATCTAATATAAGTCCATATTATGATAGCTTGTTAGTTAAAACTATATCTTGGGATAGGACTTTCAAAGGAGCTATAAATAAAACTGTAAGATCTATAAAAGAGCTTAGAATAAGAGGTGTAAAAACTAATATAGGCTTTCTAGTAAATGTACTAAACAACCCTATTTTTGCAAAAGGTGAATGTAGTACTAAATTTATAGACGAAAATCCAGAGCTATTTGAGATAAGAGAAAGTAAAGATAGAGGAACAAAGTTACTTCAATTTATAGGAGATGTAGTAGTAAATGAAAATAAATGCAACGATAAACCTATATTTGAATCACTACACAAGCCTAGTA
This sequence comes from Faecalimicrobium sp. JNUCC 81, assembly GCF_053667625.1. NCBI lineage: Bacteria > Bacillati > Bacillota > Clostridia > Peptostreptococcales > Peptostreptococcaceae > Faecalimicrobium > Faecalimicrobium sp. JNUCC 81. The sequence goes on along the minus strand of NZ_CM132203.1, from coordinate 3,788,425 downwards.
TAAAAAGTGAACTTATAAAGTCTGAAGGTAGCAAGGACTTATTTGATAGATTAGGTAAGAAAGATTATATAGAAAGTATAAAGAATGAAAAAAAACTATTACTAACAGATACTACAATGAGAGATGCACATCAATCATTGCTAGCAACCAGACTTAGAACTTATGATTTATTACAAGTAGCAGAACCTACAAATGATTATATGAAAGATTTATTCTCGTTAGAAATGTGGGGAGGAGCTACTTTTGATGTAGCATATAGATTCTTGAATGAATCTCCTTGGATTAGACTTCAAAAGCTAAGAAAAGTTATACCTAATATAATGTTCCAGATGTTATTTAGAGCATCTAATGGTGTAGGGTATAAAAATTATCCTGATAATGTAATTAAAGAGTTCATAAGTGAATCTTCAAAACAAGGTATAGATGTATTTAGGATATTTGATTCTTTAAACTGGGTAGAAAATATGAAACCTTCTATATCAGCTGCATTAGAAACAGGAAAAATAGTAGAAGCAAGTATATGTTACTCAGGTGATATATTAGATAAAACTAAAACGAAATATGATTTAGATTATTATATAAGAATGGCTAAAGAATTAGAAAGTTTAGGTTCAGATATTATATGTATAAAAGATATGGCTGGGTTACTTAAGCCTTATGCAGCGTATACACTTATAAAAGAATTAAAAAGAAATGTAGATACACCAATACATTTACACACTCATGATACTAGTGGAAATGGTATAGCTACATGCTTAATGGCATCAGAAGCTGGAGTAGATATTGTTGATGGTGCACTAGAAACTATGGCAGGATTAACTAGCCAGCCATCTATAAATGCTATAGTAGAGGCGCTTAAAAATACTGAAAGAGACACTAAAATTGATTTATACGGATATGAGGAGATAGGAAGCTACTATAGAGATTTAAGAAAGATATATAGCAAGTTTGAAAGTGATTTAATAAACCCTTCTGCAGAGATATATAAATATGAAATACCAGGAGGACAATATACAAATCTAAAGCCACAAGCCGATAGCTTAGGGTTAACTAATAAGTTTGATACAGTAAAATTAATGTATAAAGAAGCAAATGAAGTGCTAGGAGATATTATAAAAGTTACTCCATCCTCAAAGGTAGTTGGAGATTTAGCAATATTTATGGCTAAAAATAAATTAAATAAAGCAAATATTATACAAGAAGGAAAAAAACTATCTTTCCCGGATTCAGTAGTAGATTACTGTAAAGGAATGATTGGTCAACCAGAAGGTGGAATACCTGAAGATATTCAAGAAATTGTATTGAAAGGTGAAAAACCTATAACTATAAGACCAGGACTATTAATTCCTGACGAAGACTTTGATATGGCAAAAGCTTATTTAGATAGTAATTGTAATATAAATGCAAATATAAGAAACGTTTTAAGTTACACATTATATCCAAAGGTATATGAAGAATATATAAAACATTTACAAGAATACAATGATATATCTAAACTTGAAAGTCATGTATACTTCTATGGATTAAATAAAGGTGAAGAATGTGAAGTTGAAATAGAAGAGGGTAAGGTGCTAACAATTAAGTTAGTTGAAATAGGTGATGTCAAAGAAAGTGGAACAAGAACGATTGTATTCGAATTAAATGGCATGATAAGAGAAATTGAAGTAAAAGATAAAAATTTCTCGGGTAATATTAAAGATATAGTAAAAGCTGATATGAATGACCCTTTACAAATTGGTGCTAGTATTCCTGGTAAAGTAGTAAAAATATTGGTTAATAAAAATGATGAGGTAAAACAAAATCAACCATTACTAATAATAGAAGCTATGAAGATGGAAACTATAATTGTTTCAAAAACAGATTGTATAGTAAAATCTATAAAAGTATCTGAAAATGAAATGGTAAGAGATAAGCAGTTACTAATGGAAATGAAAAAATAAAGTAAAATAAAAAATACTCTAGATAATTATCTAGAGTATCTTTTATTTTAAGAAAATACAATTTATATCTAAAGACACTTACCAAGACGTTTAATTCTAAGGGTTAATTAAATAATAAATAGATACCTATATTTATATAAAGTTAATGTATTTTTATTTAATATAAATTCAAAATTAAAATTTATTTATAAAAAGAAGGAGAGAAAGATTTTAATATAGAAATATACTTAAATCTGTTTTTTATTATCTATACTAATAAAAATAGGTAAAGATAAATTAGTCTAGAAAGTTAATTAAATACATATTGTATAAAGAGGATAGTTTTATACTCAAATCAAGTTAGTTACCTCACCATTTGTCATACAAAAGACAAGTAAGTTACATATCGCAAAGAAACGTTATCTTGAAGAGAATAACAAATATTTAATAAAGTGTAATATCTAGATTTTGTATAAATATTAAAAGGTAGGTGCTTTTATGAAAGTTTATGATAGCAATATGTTAAGAAACATATCAGTACTAGGACATAGTGGTTGCGGAAAAACAAATCTAATTGAAGCTATATCATATACAGCAAATCTTACTAATAAAATACCTAAGATAACAGATAAAGTAACAATGACCTACAGTATGGGGCTAGTACCAATTGAATATAATGATTTTAAGTATAACTTACTAGATACTCCGGGATATTTTGATTTCAGTGGAGAAGTTATATCGTCACTTAGTGCAAGTGATGCAGCTATAATAGTAATAGATGCAACTACTGATGTTCAAGTAGGTACAGAGAAGTCATTAGAATTAACTGGAAATATTCCAAAGATAATGTTTATAAACAAAATAGATAATGAAAAAGCTAGATATAAAGATACTTTAGTTATGTTAAGAGAAAAGTATGGAAATAAAGTAGTGCCTATGATTATACCTATTTATAAAGATAAAAAATTTATTAAATTACACAATGTTTTTGAAAATATGGATGATTTAGAGGGCGAATTTAAAGATGAAGCTATGAGTGTAAAAGAAGCCTTGATGGAACTTATAGCAGAAACTGATGACGAGATACTAGATAAGTATTTTAGTGGAGAAGATTTAAGCTTTGATGATATACAAAAAGGATTAACTATAGGTATGCAAAGAGGAGATATTATTCCAGTAATTTGTGGTTCCACGATAAACAATATAGGTACATCTGAGATATTAGAAACAGTATCTAAATATTTAGAACCTAAATATAAAGGTAAAGACAGTGTATTTAAAGGATTTATTTTTAAGACAGTAGTAGATCCATTTATAGGGAAAATGTCTTATTTAAAGGTTACTCAAGGAGAAATTACTAAAGATAATGATGTGTTTAATATAAATAAAGATATAAAAGAGAAAATATATAACTTATATACAATGAAAAATAATGATTTGGTAGAAATAGAAAAAGCTAAATGCGGAGATGTAGTTATGCTTACTAAGGTAAACTCATTACAAACAGGATATACATTATCATCAGATAGAGAGGAAGAGCCTTTATCTGAAATAAATCTTCCTAGACCACAAATATATTATGCTATAACACCTAAAAATAAGGGGGATGAAGAAAAAGTAAGTATAACATTAAATAAAATAGTAGAAGAAGATCCAACTATACGTTGGTATAGAAATTCAGAAACAAAACAAGCTCTTATAGGAGGTCAAGGAGAATTACACATAAATACAGTAAAAAATAGAATGAAAGAAAAATTTGGAGTAGATGTAGAATTAATGGATCTTAAGGTTGCCTATAGAGAGACTATAAGAGGTTATGCTGATGTTCAAGGAAAGCATAAAAAACAATCTGGTGGTCATGGACAATATGGAGATGTAAAAATAAAATTTGAGAGAAGTAATGATGACTTTGAATTTGCAGAAGCAATATTTGGTGGGTCTGTTCCTAAGCAATATATACCAGCAGTAGAAAAAGGGTTAAAGGATTCTATGCTAAAAGGAACACTTGCAGGTTTCCCTGTTACTAATATAAAAGCTACTCTTTATGATGGCTCATATCATGATGTAGATTCTTCTGAAATGGCATTTAAGCTAGCAGCAAGCGCTGCTTTTAAAAAAGGTATGGAGCAAGCACAACCAGTACTATTGGAGCCTATAATGAAACTTAAAATAACAATACCAGATGAATATATGGGAGATGTAATGGGAGATATTAATAAGAGAAGAGGAAAAATACTTGGAATGGAGCCTGATGATAAAGGAAAGCAAGTAATATATGCTCAAGCTCCTCAAGCAGAAACATTTAAATATGCTATAGATTTAAGATCTATGACACAAGGAAGAGGATATTTCGAGATGGAAATAGAAAAGTATGAAGAGGTTCCTAATCAAATAGCTCAAAAAATTATATCACTAGCAAATAATAATTAAAAATTTTATAAAAAAGGCTGCAGATAGATTGTCTGGAGCCTTTTAAATTCTAATTCATATAGTGGATTAAGATAAATAAATTTTTATAAAAATAGATTTGTATGTGTAAACATTAAGTATAAAAAATCATATAAATTATATAATTAACCATTACACATATCATAAGGAATCGTAAATATAATACTATCGATAAATTTTAAGATATATAAGATGTAAGGCAGGAGGGGATGTAATGTACTTTAATAGATTTACTCAAAGGGCTAAAAAAGCTATAGATTTAAGTTTAGAATCGGCCCAAAAGCTAGGACATGAGGTTGTTGGCAGTGAACATATTCTTTTAGGATTATTAAGAGAAAAAGAAGGCATAGCAGCTAAAGTACTATTAAAATTAGGGATAACAGATACTATATTAGAAGCAAGAATAATTGAAATAGAAGGTAAAGTAGAAAGTACACCTTCAGATATAACATTAAGTCCTAGAAGTAAACAGATACTAGAACTATCTGGTATGTTTGCAAATAAATTAAAAACTAATTATATAGGAACAGAGCATATACTACTTGCGATTGTTCAAGAAGGTGAAGGTATAGGAATTAAAATACTAAATGCCGAAGGAATAGATGAAAGAACAATAGTACAATTAATAATAGATATGATGGGATTAGACGAATATGCAGTGCAGCAAGAAGAAGAGAACAAGTATCCAGCTAAAGTTCAATCAACATCATCTAAATTACTAGATAAATATGGAATTAATCTTACTAATTATGCTTCACAAGGAAAAATAGATCCTGTAATAGGAAGGGAAAAGGAAATACAAAGAATTGTTCAAATATTAAGTAGAAGAACAAAGAACAATCCTGTGATAATAGGTGATCCAGGTGTAGGAAAAACTTCTATTGTAGAAGGTTTGGCTATAAATATATCAATAGGGGATGTTCCTGAAACATTAAAAAATAAAACATTATATACTTTAGACATGGGATCAATGTTAGCAGGAGCTAAATATAGAGGAGAATTTGAAGAAAGAATAAAAAGTGTAGTAGATGAAGTAATGAAAAATGAAAATATAATTTTATTTATAGATGAATTACACACAATAATAGGAGCAGGATCAACTGGAGAAAGTACAATAGATGCATCAAATATATTAAAGCCAGCCTTATCAAGAGGAGACATTCAAGTTATAGGTGCTACAACTATAGATGAATTTAGAAAGCATATAGAAAAAGATTCAGCGCTTGAAAGAAGATTCCAACCAGTTATGGTAAATGAGCCTACAGTTGAAGATACTATAAAAATGATACAAGGATTAAGAGACAAATATGAAGCTCATCACAGAGTTAAAATAAGTGATGAAGCTATAAAAGCATCTGTTGAACTATCTATTAGATATATACCAGATAGATTTTTACCAGATAAAGCTATAGATTTAATAGATGAAGCAGCTTCTAGGGTTAGATTAAGAGAAGTTACACCAACATCTGAAATAAAAAACTTAGAAGATGAAATGCAAAATATAATAAATGAAAAAGAAGAGGCTGTTAGGTATCAAGATTTTGAAAAAGCAGCTAAAATAAGAGATGAGCAAGAAAATCTTAAAAAACAATTAGAAGAAGTAAGACAACAGTGGAATAAATCAACTAAGTATGCAGATTTGGTTGATGCAGAAGCAATAGCAGAAGTTGTTGAGCTATGGACTGGAATACCAATAAATAAAATAGTAGAAGAAGAATCTTATAAATTATTGAAGTTAGAAGATACATTACATGATAGAGTGGTAGGTCAAGAACAAGCAGTTAAATCTATTGCTAGCGCAATAAGAAGATCAAGAGCAGGGCTTAAAGATCCTAATAAACCAATTGGTTCATTTTTGTTTTTAGGTCCAACAGGTGTAGGAAAAACTGAATTGTCTAAAGCATTATCTGAAGTTCAATTTGGAGATGAAAATCAAATTATAAGAATAGATATGTCTGAATATATGGAAAAGCATGCCGTGTCTAGAATGATAGGTTCCCCTCCAGGATATGTAGGATATGATGAAGGAGGCCAATTGACCGAAAAGGTTAGAAGACATCCATACTCAGTTGTATTATTTGATGAAATAGAAAAGGCTCATCCAGATGTATTCAATATACTATTACAAATATTAGATGAAGGTAGACTAACAGATTCAAAAGGAAGAGCTGTTGATTTTAAAAATACTATAATAATAATGACTTCAAATGTAGGTGCTACTACAATTGATAAGCAAAAAACTTTAGGGTTTAGCGCCAATAAAGATGAAGAGATGATTGTAAAAACTCAATATGAAAAAATGAAAGAAAATATAATGGGAGAAGTAAAGAAAAACTTTAGACCAGAATTTATAAATAGAATTGATGATATAATAGTATTCCATTCATTAACAGAAGAGCATATATCTAAGATAGTAATAATAATGACTCAAGATTTAGTTAAGAGACTAGAAAAAATGGATATAAAATTAGAGATGAGAGAGGATGCTATAAAACTAATAGCAAAATCAGGTTTTGATTTGGAATATGGAGCAAGACCATTAAAAAGAGCTATACAAAAAGAATTAGAAGATAAATTATCAGAAGAGATTCTAAAGGGAAATATAAAAAAAGGAAGTACTGTTATAGCAAAAGCTAAAGATAATGATATAATATTTGAAAGTAAAGAGTAATGATATATTATAAGGGGGAGATTATATTTCCCCTTTATTTTTGTATTAATAAATTTATTAATACGCTAAGAATATTTAAAATTTAATTTAAAAACTCAATAACTTTACATAATACACCATACGTATGTTAAAATTATATAGATAATAGGAAGTTAAGGGTGATTTAAAATGGCGAAAATAAAGACAAAATATGTATGCCAAGAATGTGGATACGAAACATCAAAATGGTTAGGAAAATGTCCAGAATGTACTAAATGGAATACTTTTGTGGAAGAAATAGAGCAAAAGGGTTCTAAAAAGGATATATTTATTATAGATAAGTCTTCTTCTAAACCAGTAAGTATAAATTCTATACAAACTAAAGAAGAAGAGCGATTTTCAACATGTATAAACGAGCTAGATAGAGTGCTTGGAGGAGGAGTTGTAAAAGGATCTTTAGTTCTTGTAGGTGGAGACCCTGGTATAGGAAAATCAACTCTTTTAATACAAGTCTCAAGTAACGTTGCAAACTCTGGGAAAAGAGTACTGTATATATCAGGAGAAGAATCTGAATCTCAAATAAAAATGAGGGCTCAAAGATTGGGAATAAATTCCGATAATTTATATATATATGCAGAAAATAATTTAAGCATGATAGAATCTCAACTTGAAAGTATTAATCCAAAACTTATAATATTAGACTCTATACAGACAGTATTTAGCCCAGAAATATCATCAGCTCCTGGTACAGTTAGCCAAATAAAAGAAGGAACTTCAAAATTTATGAAAATTTCTAAAAAAATGGGTATATCAACCTTTGTAGTTGGACATGTAACAAAAGAAGGATCTTTAGCTGGACCCAAGTTACTTGAGCACATGGTTGATACAGTCTTATATTTTGAAGGAGAGAGATATAATACTTATAGAATGGTAAGAGCTGTAAAAAACAGGTTTGGTTCGACTAATGAACTTGGAGTGTTTGAGATGAGAGATTTAGGGTTAGTCGAACTTGAAAATCCATCAAAAATACTTATATCAGAAAAGCCAAAAGATGTGGCTGGATCAGTAATAATTTCTACTGTAGAAGGAACTAGACCAATGCTTCTAGAATTACAAGCATTAGTGTCTCCTACAAGTTTTGGTATACCAAAGAGAACAGCAACTGGAGTAGACTATAATAGAGTGAGTATGCTTTTAGCAGTTCTTGAAAAACGTGTTGGCCTTCAAATACAAAATCAAGACGTTTATATTAACGTTGTAGGTGGAATCAAAATAAATGAACCATCTATAGACCTAGGTATAGTAATATCTATAGCTTCAAGTTTTAGAAATTTACCTGTAGATGAAACCATAGCGGTAACAGGAGAGGTAGGACTAACAGGAGAAGTTAGAGCTGTCAGCTTTATAGAAAAGAGAATAGCGGAGTGCAAGAAGCTTGGATTTACTAAAATGGTTATTCCAAGAAATAACTATGAAGTAGTGAAAGATGTGAAAGGAATAGAAATATGGCCTGTAGACAACTTAAGACAAGCAATAAATATAGTACTAGGGGGTAGTAAATAATAATGGAGGATTTCCTAAGCAATAAACATGTACTACATGCTTTGAAAATGATATCTCCTGGAAGTCCATTAAGACAGGGATTAGAAAATGTTTTAAAAGCAAAAACAGGGGGACTAATAGTTCTTGCGACAGATGAAGAAATAGTGAGAGTAGTAGATGGTGGATTTACTATAAATGCAGAGTATTCACCGGCATACTTATATGAATTAGCTAAAATGGATGGAGCTATCGTTCTTAGTTCAGATGCAAAGAGGATAATTTTTGCAAATGCACAGTTAATACCAGATTACTCTATACCAACATCAGAAACAGGTACGAGGCATAGAACAGCAGAAAGAGTTGCTAAGCAAACAGGGGCTATTGTAATAGCTATTTCTCAAAGAAGAAATGTAATAACTGTTTATAGAGGTGACCAAAAGTATGCATTAGAGGAAATATCAAAGATATTTACAAAAGCAAATCAAGCATTACAGACTTTAGAAAAATACAAATCAGTGCTAGACCAAGCAGTAATAAATCTAAATGCTCTAGAATTTAATGATTTAGTAACAATATATGATGTTGCACTTGTAGTTCAAAAAATGGAAATGGTAATGAGAATTACCAATATAATTGAAAAGTACATAATAGAGTTAGGTGAAGAAGGTACCTTAGTTAGTATGCAGTTAGATGAGCTAATGGGTACTACTAAAATTGATCAAAAATTAATATTTAAAGATTATAGTAGACATGATGTAGATATTAAAGATTTTAAACGTAAAATAAAAAATCTAACATCAGAGGAACTTGTAGACTTAGTTAATATGGCTAAATTATTAGGATATAGTGGATTCTCAGAAAATATGGACATGGCTATAAGATCTAGAGGATATAGAATTCTTAATAAGATACATAGACTTCCATCAACAATAATTGAAAACTTAGTTAATTATTTTGAAAATTTCCAGGAAATATTAGATGCTTCTATTGAAGATTTAGATGATGTAGAAGGAATAGGTGAAATTAGAGCAACATATATTAAAAATGGACTTATAAAAATGAAACAATTGGTATTATTAGATAGACATATATAATGAATGTTACTACTTTGTCATTGAATATATTGGGTGTTATGGATTATAATAAAAAAATACTAAAGGATAAAAACCAGGGGGTGAAAATTTGATACGTAAGATAACAAGAATAATAATTGGATTACTTGGGTTAACTCTAGGTATGACTACGTATACAGCAGTAACAAAAGCAATACCAAATTTTGCATTTGGTAAAGGTACATATGGTTTAGTAGGATCGGTAGCAGTAGGTATAGTTATAGGACTTTTATTCTATATACTAGAACCTTGGGTTTTAAATAAATTTAAATATATAGCTAAAGTTGTAGATAAAGAGATATCAAGATATCCTCAAACAGATATATTATTAGGCTCTATTGGGCTTATAGTAGGATTTGTAATAGCTTACTTAGTAAGTGGATTAATGAGTTCGATACCTATATTTGGTGGAATATTATCATTCCTTACATATGGATTTATGGGATACTTAGGAATTAAAGTAGCTCTTAAGAGTAAGGATGACTTATTTAATATAGTTAAGATAGGAAAGCTAGCACCATCAATTAAAGAAAAGACTTCGAAAAAAGAGGTTAAAGCTATACCTCCGAAGATTTTAGATACTAGTGTTATAATAGACGGTAGGATAGCAGATATATGTAAGACAGGCTTTATAGAAGGAAAACTTATAATACCTAAGTTTGTATTAGACGAGTTACAACACATTGCAGATTCTTCAGATGATTTAAAAAGAGTTAGAGGTAGAAGAGGTCTTGATATATTAAGTATAATTCAGAAAGAATTAGATATAGAAGTTGAAATAAGTGAAGCTAGATTTGACGATATAGCAGAAGTTGATAGTAAGCTTCTAAAGTTAGGCCAAGTTTTAAATGGTAAGGTAGTTACTAATGATTATAACCTTAATAAAGTAGCACAAGTTCAAGGTGTTGAAGTATTAAATATTAATGAACTTGCAAATGCTATAAAGCCAGTTGCAATACCTGGAGAAGAAATGGTAGTTCAAGTGGTTAAAGAAGGTAAAGAAAATAGTCAGGGTATAGCATACTTAGATGATGGTACAATGATAGTCGTAGATGGTGGAAAAAGACATATAGGTGAAACTATAAGAGTGTTAGTTACATCTGTTCTCCAAACACCAGCAGGAAGAATGATATTTGGAAAACCTAAAAATTAATTAATATATATATAAAGGTCTTCGTATTTTCGAAGGCTTTTTCTATATACAAAAATATGTTAATATGATTTAATTTGAGTATAGAAGTCTACAAAGAGGTGAATATATGAATGGCGTTGTTATCGTTGCTGCAGGTAAAGGAAGCAGAATGAAGATGGATATAAATAAGCAATTTATAAAACTAGACGAAAAAGAAATAGTTGCTTATACAATTGAAAAATTCTATAATCATAGCAATATACAAGATATAGTAGTAGTAGTAAGAGAGGAAGAAGCTAATATTTTAAAAAAAGAAATATTAGAAAAATATAATTTTAAAAATATAAAAATAGCGTTTGGAGGAAAAGAAAGACAAGATTCTGTTTATAATGGACTAAAAATGCTAGATAAAGATTGCAAAAACGTATTAGTACATGATGGAGCTAGACCTTTTGTAAGTAAAGAAATAATAGATAATTCGATAGATGCAGCTAAAAAATATAATGCTGTAGTAGTAGGTGTTCCTGTAAAAGATACTATAAAAATAGTAAATAAAGATAATGATATAGTAGATACTCCTAATAGAAGCGTTCTATGGGCAGTTCAAACACCTCAAACTTTTAATTATGAAATATTAATGAAAGCTTATGAAAATGCATTTGAAAGTGAATTTTATGGAACAGATGATGCTATGTTAGTAGAGTATATAGGGTATAAAGTGAAAATGATAGAAGGATCTTATAATAATATAAAAGTGACTACACCAGAAGATATAAATATGGGAATTCAAATATTAAAGAGTCAAAACTTATAGGAGGAAAAAATGAGAGTAGGATTAGGATATGATGTTCATAAATTAGTAGAAGGAAGAAAGTTAATAATAGGTGGAGTGAATGTTCCACATGAAAAGGGGTTATTAGGACATTCAGATGCAGATGTATTAGTTCATGCAGTAATGGATTCAATATTAGGAGCACTTGCACTTGGAGATATTGGTAAACATTTCCCTGATACAGATGAAAGATATAAAGGTGCTGATAGTATAAAACTATTAGAGTTTGTAAATAATTTAATAAAAGAAAAAGGATATACTATAGGAAATATAGATTGTACAATAATAGCTCAAAGTCCTAAGATGGCACCTTATATTATGGATATGAGAGAGAATATTGCAAGAACTTTAAATACGGATATAGAAAATATAAATGTGAAAGCGACTACTGAAGAAGGTCTTGGATTCACAGGTTCAAAGCAAGGTATAGCATCTCAAAGTATCTGTATGTTAGTTAAAGTTGACAACTAATATTAAATAATATATTATTATTTTAATCACAAAAATAAATTTAAAGTATATCTTAATATAAAATGAATTAAAAGTTATGATAAAGAAATAGTAGAAGGTGGAGTCTTTACAGAGAAGAAACATTAGCTGAGAGTTTCTAAGAATAAATCTTTGAACCAGTCTTTTAGCTTAAGAACGTTAAAAAGTTTTTACGGTAAGGACCGTTATATCCTATAAAGAGAGCCTTAGGGCTAACTAGAGTGGTACCGCGGAACGAACCTTTCGTCTCTATACGTTTGTATAGTGATGAGAGGTTTTTTTATTTATAGAACTTAAAAATTATTAATTTAGGAGGAAAGAAATTATGAAAATGTCTAAAATGTTAATATCAACATTAAAAGAAGTTCCATCTGATGCAGAAATAACAAGTCATCAGTTAATGATGAGAGCTGGTATGATAAAGAAAATGGCGTCTGGAGTTTATAACCAATTACCAATGGGGTTAAGAGTTTTCAATAAAATACAAAATATAATAAGAGAAGAAATGAATGCTAAAGATGCTCAGGAAATATTATGTTCAGGATTAATACCATCAGAACTTTGGAAAGAGTCAGGAAGATGGGATGTAATGGGCCCTGAGATGTTTAGACTTAATGATAGAAATGAAAGAAGTTACTGCATGGGACCAACTCATGAAGAAGTATTTACAGATATAATAAGACAAGAGGTTACTTCATATAAACATTTACCACTTAACTTATATCAAATACAAGTAAAATATAGAGATGAAAGAAGACCAAGATTTGGTGTTATGAGAACTAAGACTTTTACAATGAAAGATGCTTATAGCTTTGACGTAGACCAAGAAGGATTAGATAAGTCATACCAAGATATGTTTGAAGCATATACAAATATATTCAAAAGATGCGAATTAGAAAATAGTCCAGTTCAAGCAGATTCAGGAGCTATGGGTGGTTCTGCATCAGCAGAGTTTATGGTTAAATCAGAAGTTGGAGAAGATGAGATAGTATTCTGTAGTGGGTGTGACTACGCGGCTAATATAGAAAAAGCTCAGTCAGTAAACCATGAAGCTTGTAGTGAAGAAATGAAAGAATTAAAAGAAGTTCATACTCCAGGAGTAACTACAATAGATGAATTAGCTAAATTCTTTAATATAGAATCAGGTAAGTTTGGAAAAACTTTAATATACTATGCAGATGGAAAAAGCGTAGCAGTAGTAGTTAGAGGAGATAGAGAAGTTAATGAAACTAAAGTTGCGAATGCTATAGGTGGAGCTGTAGAGTTTGAACTTGCTAGTGAAACAACTATAAAAGAAGTAACTGGCGCAGAAGTTGGATTTGCTGGACCAATAGGAATAAAAACAGATTATTTATTAATAGATCAAGAAATAGCAGATCAAAATAATTTAATAATAGGTGCTAATAAGACTGAATACCATTTAGAAAATGCTAACTATGGAAGAGACTTTGAAGGTACGGTTGGAGATTTCAGAAATGTAGAAGAAGGAGATAAGTGTACTAAGTGTGGTAGTGCACTAGAAGTGGCTAGAGGAGTAGAAGTTGGTCATATATTTAAACTTGGAACTAAATACTCAGAATCTATGGGAGCTACTTACCTAGATAAAAATGGGAAGTCACAGCCAATAGTTATGGGATGTTACGGAATAGGTGTTGAAAGAACGGCAGCAGCTGTAATAGAACAGCATCATGATGAAAATGGTATAATATGGCCTTTAGCTATAGCGCCATATCATGCGGTAGTAGTACCAGTAAATATGAAAAAAGCTGAACAAGTAGAAGCTGCTGAAAAATTATACAATGAGTTAAAAGCTATGGGTGTAGAAGTATTATTAGATGATAGAGATGAAAGAGTTGGATTTAAATTCAAAGATAGTGAGCTTATAGGTATACCAATGAGAATAACTGTTGGTAAAGATATAACAGATGGAAAAGTAGAATTCAAGTTAAGAGAAGCAGCAGACAAAGAAGTAATATCTTTAGATGAAGTTAAATCAAAGGTTGAAACTGAATTTGCAAAACATAATGTAAAGTTAGGATAATTATGAAGTAATTAGATAGTATATATAATCCACTAACTTATTAACAATTCTAATTAAAATGTGGATATATATACTATTTTAATTGTGACAAAAAACAACTTTATCCACAATTGTAGATAAATATAATAATAAAATATGTTGTTTTTGCATCAATTGGATAAAATAACATTACAATAGAGATAGTATTTTGATATTATAGATACGTATTAAAATTACAGGAGGTAAAATTATGAGCGTAAGAGTAAGATTTGCTCCAAGTCCAACTGGATTTGTTCATATAGGTAGTTTAAGAACAGCTTTATACAATTACTTATTTGCAAAGAAAATGGGTGGAGAATACATATTAAGAGTAGAAGATACTGACCAAACTAGATTAGTAGATGGTGCTATAGAAAATATGCTAAATTCTATGAAGTGGGCAGGAGTTAACCACAGTGAAGGGGTTATGTTAGATGATAATGGAAATATAACTCAAGTTGGTGAAAATGGGCCATACATACAATCTCAAAGATTAGATATATATAAAGAATATATAAAAGAGTTACTAGAAGCTGGAAAGGCTTACTACTGCTTCTGTACTAAAGATAGATTAGATAGTGTCCGTGAAAAGCAAAAAGAAGCAGGAGAGACTCCAAGATACGATGGTCATTGTAGAGATCTTACTCAAGAAGAAATAGATGCAAAGATAGCTGCTGGTGAACCATATGTAATAAGACTAAGATTACCAGAAAATCATGTTATAAAGTTCACTGACTTAGTAAGAGGAGAAACAGAATTTAATACTAATGACTTAGATGATCAAGTATTAATAAAAACAGATGGATTCCCAACTTACCACTTTGCAGTCGTAGTTGATGATCATTTAATGAAAATAACTCATGTCATAAGAGGTGAAGAATGGGTTTCTTCAACTCCAAAGCATGTTTACTTATATGAAGCGTTTGGATGGGAAGCTCCAACATTTGTACACTTACCAAATATACTTAATAAAGAAAAGAAAAAATTAAGTAAGAGACATGGTGATGTTGCAGTTGAAGATTTTAAGAAAAAAGGATACTTACCAGAAGGTCTTGTTAACTATGTAGCACTAGTTGGATGGTCTCCAGAAGACAATCAAGAAATATTCTCTATGGCAGAATTAGAAAATGCATTTTCAGTAGAAAGAGTATCTAAGAGTGGTGGAGTATTTGACACTGAAAAATTAAACTGGGTTAACCAACACTACGTAAAAGATGCAGATAATGCATTCTTAACAGATTTAGCAATACCTTTCTTAGTAGAAGCAGGATTTGTAACAGAAGAAGAAGCTACTACTAAATATGACTTTATAGTTGGTATGGTTTCAGTTCTTAAAGAAAAATTACAATATGTAAAAGAAATAACTGACCATGCTTCTATATTCTTTGGAGATAAAGTGGAGTTAGAAACTGAAGAATGTAGAGAATTTTTAAACTTAGAGCATATACCAACGTTAGTTAATGCATTAGCTGAAAAAATGGAAAAAGCTGAAGTTGTAGATGAAGCTTTCGTAAAGGCAATGTTTAAAGAAATACAAAAAGAACATGGAATAAAGGGTAAAAACTTATTCATGGGATCAAGAATAACATTAACTGGTCAAATGCATGGACCAGATTTACCAAAGACTATGGAAGTTTTAGGTAAAGAAACTTGTTTAAATAGAATAGCTTATGTAAAAAACAATCTTATATAATTATAAAAGTCCGCCAATTTTAAAGGCGGGCTTTTTGTATAAGTAAATATTTTAAATTTAAATGTCATATCATTGTGTTATTAAAGGAATGTAAATGTTTATGTAGTTATTTGATGAAAGAATTTAGTTGTAAAGGTAGAGGAATTTTATCCGATAAATGTAATATATTAAAACAACATTAAAATTAATATGAGATTAAAACGTAATTATAAAATAAATTAATAGAGTTTTGTTTTAATATAGGGGGGTAATTATGTATAGTAGTATAGAGGATGTAAAAAAGGAATTAAAAGAACTTTGTAGTGAGTATGTGAATATACTAGAAAAGTTAAGAGAAGAAAAAATAATAAATAAAGAAACTTTTGAAATATGTAGCTCAAGTAAGGTATTATTTTTAGAAGAATAGTCTAATAATATTTTAAAAGGTAGATTTTTTTGAAATACTGAGGATATAATAGTAATACTATTAATTCTGAGATTTTTAAACTATAATATTATGGTAAGATATAACAAAGTAGCGAGGTGACAAGTATGAAATTATATAATACATTGACGAGGACAAAAGAAGAGTTTGTACCATTAGAAGAAGGTAAGGTGAAGATGTATGTATGTGGACCGACTGTATACAACTATATTCACATAGGAAATGCAAGACCGTTTATAATATTTGATACTTTAAGAAGATATTTAGAGTACAGAGGATACGATGTAACTTATGTTCAAAACTTTACGGATGTTGATGATAAAATAATAAAAAGAGGGCATGAGGAACATATATCTCCAGAGGCAGTCGCAGATAAATATATAGAAGAATACTTTGTGGATGCTGATGGATTAGGTATAAAAAGAGCTAATGTTCATCCTAGAGTTACAGATAATATACAAGAGATAATAGCTTTTGTTAAAGCATTAGAAGATAAAGGTTATGCTTATGAAGTAAATGGAGATGTTTATTTTGACACTAAGAAATTTGAAGGATACGGAAAACTTTCAAAGCAAAATCAAGATGACTTAGAAGCTGGAGCGAGAATAGAAGTAAATAGTCAAAAAAGACATCCAATGGATTTCGTTCTTTGGAAATCTAAAAAAGAAGGAGAGCCAGGATGGCAAAGTCCATGGGGAGAAGGTAGACCAGGATGGCATATAGAATGTTCTGTTATGTCAAATAGATACTTAGGGGAAACTATAGACATACATGCAGGAGGTCAAGATTTAGCATTCCCTCATCATGAAAATGAAATAGCTCAAAGTGAAGCTAAAAGTGGAAAAACATTTTCAAATTACTGGGTACACAATGGATATATAAATATAAATAATGAAAAAATGAGTAAATCTAAAGGAAACTTCTTTACTGTAAGAGATATATCAGATTCTTATGATTTAGAAATAGTGAGATTCTTTATGTTATCAGCTCATTATAGAAACCCAGTTAACTTTAGTGATGAAATGTTAACACAAGCAAAAACTGCTTTAGAAAGACTTTATAATGCTAAAGAAAAATTAGAATTTACAGTAAGCAACCTACAAGAATCTAGTATAACTGAAGATGAAAAATCATTAGCTACAGAATTAGATGCATTTAGAGTTAAATTCATAAATGCTATGGAAGATGATATAAATACAGCAGATGCTATAAGTGTTATATTTGAATTATCTAGATTTATAAATACAAATGTAGATGAAAAATCTTCTTTAGAATTTGCTAAAAAGTGTTTATATGAATTCAATGAATTAACTAGTGTATTAAATATAGTTAATAAAAAAACTGATGATATGTTAGATGAAGAAATAGAAAATCTAATACAAAAAAGAGTAGATGCTAAAAAGAATAAAGACTTTAAATTAGCAGATGACATAAGACAAGAGCTATTAGATAAGGGAATAATATTAGAAGATACTAGACAAGGTACGAAGTGGAAAAGAGCATAATTATGAATAGAACAGAACTAATAACAATGTCACCATTAGTATTAGCTTATATAGGGGATACAATTTACGAATCATATATAAGAGAATATCTTATTAGACAAAATATAAATAAAAAAGTTAATGATCTTCACAAATCGGCAGTAAAGTATGTTAAGGCAAAAGCTCAAGCTACTATAATGCATGAAATAGAAGAAGAGTTAACTGAAGAGGAATTAAGAATATACAAAAGAGGTAGAAATCAAAAATCTCATACATCTCCTAAAAATGCAGATATAATAGACTATAAGCATGCAACTGGGTTTGAAGCTTTAGTAGGGTATCTACATTTAGGTGATGAAAAAGAAAGACTTGATTATATAATATCTAAAGGTATAAAAATAATAGAAGATAATATGTAAAATAAAAAGTATTGCTTTTAAGAGCAGTACTTTTTTAATATATGTTTTTATAACATAATTAATGAGGTATAATAGTATCTATAAATTATTACTAAGGGGGATATTAAAAATGAAAGTAAAATTATTATCTTACACACCAGAACCAGAAAAAGTTATATCTATGGCAGCTAAGCTATGTTATTCAGCTGTTGGAGTTGACGATATAGAAAAGAATTTGACTGATGAGAGTATAGATAAATTTTTAAATATGTTAATTAATATAGGACATGAGTCTCCTTTAGAACATGTTTCATTTACTTTTGCAGTAGAAGGAATATCAAGAGCATGTTCACATCAAATAGTTAGACATCGTATAGCTAGTTATTCACAACAAAGCCAACGATATGTTAAATTAAATCAATTTGAGTATATAATTCCTCAGGAAATAAATGAAATAGAAGAAGCTAGAGAAGTATTTATAGATGCTATGAAAAAAGACCAAGAGACTTATGATAAGTTAGTAGATATATTATTTGAAAAACATTATAATAATTTAATAAAATCTGGAAAAAATGAAAAAGAGGCGAAAAGAGACGCTGAAAAGAAAGCTATAGAAGATGCTAGATATGTATTCCCAAATGCATGTGAAACAAAAATGGTATTTACGATGAACACTAGAAGTTTATATAATTTCCTAGATCATAGATGCTGTGAAAGAGCACAATGGGAAATAAGAGAATTAGCTACAGAGATGCTAAGACAATTAAAACAAGTTGCTCCAATACTATTTAAAAATAGTGGACCTAACTGTGTAAAAGGACCTTGCCCAGAAGGTAAAATGACATGCGGTGAGATAGTTTCAATAAGAGAAAAATTTAAGAATTTGTAGGCGGTGGAAGATTTGGCAATAATAGAAGGAAGAAATCCTGTAATAGAAGCGATAAAAAATGATAGAGAAATAGATAAGATAATGGTAGCAAACTCAGCTAAAGAAGGTTCTATCAAAAAAATAATAGGAATGGCTAAAGAAAAAAATCTAATAATTCAATATGTTGATAAAAATAAACTAGATGAAATAAGCACAAGTCATGCTCATCAAGGAGTAATTGCTCAAGTAAGTGAACATAAATATGTTGAGTTAGATGATTTAATAGAAAGTGTAAAAGCAAAAGGAGAAGATCCATTCTTTATAATATTAGATGAAATAACAGACCCTCATAACCTTGGAACTATAATAAGAACAGCAGATGCAGTAGGAGCTCATGGTGTAATAATACCAAAGAGAAGATCAGTACATATAACTCCAGTAGTAGTAAAAGCTTCAGCTGGTGCAATAGAATATGTACCAGTTTGTAAAGTAACCAATATAGTAAATACAATCAAGAAGTTAAAAGAAGAAGGCCTATGGATAGCAGCTGCAGATATGGATGGACAAGTTTTCTATGAGCAAAACCTTACAGGAGCACTAGGATTAGTAATAGGAAGTGAAGGTTTTGGTATATCTAGATTAGTTAAACAAAATTGTGATTTTACAGTTAAAATGCCTATGATAGGAAATGTAACGTCATTAAATGCATCTGTAGCAGGTGGAATTCTTCTTTATGAAATATTCAAACAAAGATCAGGCGTAAAATAAAATAAATGAGAAGAAATATAAAAAGATATTTAATAGTAGATGGTTACAATATTATAAATGCATGGGAAGAGTTACAAAGTTTATCTAAAACAGATTTAGAACATTCAAGAGATAAGCTTATTGATTATATAATTGAGTACTCAGAATTTACAGGTAGAAAAGCCATCATCGTATTTGATGCATATAATGTGAAAAGTTCAAAGGAAAAATTAGAATTTAGAAAACATGTAACTGTTGTTTATACAAAAGAACATCAAACAGCAGATAGTTATATAGAAAAATACATAAGTTCTTTATCTAAATATGATGATGTTAAAGTAGCAACTAATGACTATGCAGAACAGCAGATAGTATTAGGTAAAGGTGCATCAAGGATATCTGCAAGAGAATTAAAATTAGACTTAGATAATGCAAAGGCGAAAATAAGAGAAAAAACCAGTAGTATGGGGAAAAAAATCCAGCGAAACTGGTTAGAGGATAGGATAGATAAGGAAACATTGTCGAAACTTGAGAACATTCGTAGAAACCATTGAAAATACTAAATTTATTAGATTATAATATAGCTATGAAAATGGTTAATGGGGGAGATTTTACATGTTAGTAGCGAATGATAAATATTATGAGGTAGTAGATAATTCTCAACAAGATGAGTATGATTTAGTATTAAAAGCTAGCAAAGGGGATAAAATAGCTTTAGAATATATTATTAAAAAATACAAAAATTTTGTAAAAGCAAAAGCAAAATCATATTTTTTAATAGGTGCAGATAAGGAAGACATAATACAAGAAGGTATGATAGGCCTTTATAAAGCGGTTAGAGATTTTGATGGAAACAAAACAAATTCGTTTAAATGTTTTGCTGAAATATGTATAACGAGACAAATAATAACAGCAATAAAGACAGCAACAAGACAAAAACATATACCACTTAATTCTTATGTATCTTTAAATAAACCGATATATGATGAAGAATCAGAAAGAACACTTTTGGATATTATAGCAACTAGTATGGTTACTGATCCAGAAGAACTTATAATTAGCAAAGAAGAGTTAAAACGTATTGAATCTAAAATAAATGAACTATTAAGCGAATTAGAGCAAGAAGTCCTAGAACTATATCTAAATGGAAAGAGTTATCAGTATATAGCGGACAGGCTTGAAAGAGATGTAAAATCAATAGATAATGCTCTTCAAAGAGTCAAGAGAAAATTAGAAAAACATCTTGAAAACAAGAATGATTAATAGTAAAATACTTACCATAAGCTTATTATAAGCATATTAATTTATTCATAAAAACTGAGGAGGAATTCAAAATGGCTAAAGCTAAATTTGAAAGAAATAAACCACATGTTAATATAGGAACAATAGGTCACGTTGACCACGGTAAAACTACATTAACAGCAGCAATAACAAAAACATTATTCGACAGATATCAATTAGGAGAAGCAGTAGACTTCGCTAATATAGATAAAGCTCCAGAAGAAAGAGAAAGAGGGATCACAATCTCTACAGCTCACGTTGAATATGAAACTCCAAACAGACATTACGCTCACGTTGACTGCCCAGGACATGCTGACTACGTTAAGAACATGATAACAGGAGCAGCTCAAATGGATGGTGCAATATTAGTTTGTTCAGCAACTGATGGACCAATGCCTCAAACAAGAGAGCATATACTATTATCAAGACAAGTTGGTGTACCTTACATAGTGGTATTCTTAAACAAGTGTGATGTAGTAGATGATGAAGAATTATTAGAGTTAGTTGAAATGGAAGTAAGAGACTTATTAAATGAGTACGAATTCCCAGGAGATGACACTCCAATAGTACAAGGATCTGCTTTAATGGCATTACAAGATACTTCTTCAGTATGGGGAGACAAAATAGTTGAGTTATTCGAGCAAATAGATGCTTATATACCAGAACCAGAAAGAGATGTTGATAAGAACTTCTTAATGCCAGTAGAAGACGTATTCTCAATAACAGGAAGAGGAACAGTTGCTACAGGTAGAGTAGAAAGAGGAATATTAAAAGTTCAAGACGAAGTTGAATTAGTAGGACTTTCTGAAGAACCAAGAAAAATGGTTGTTACAGGAGTAGAAATGTTCAGAAAATTATTAGATCAAGCACAAGCTGGAGATAATATAGGAGCATTAATAAGAGGGGTACAAAGAAACGAAATAGAAAGAGGACAAGTATTAGCTAAGCCAGGAACAGTTAAAGCACATACAAAATTCATGGCAGAAGTATACGTTCTTAAAAAAGAAGAAGGTGGAAGACATACTCCATTCTTCGATGGATACAGACCGCAATTCTATTTCAGAACAACAGACGTTACAGGAGCTTGTAAGTTACCAGAAGGTGTAGAAATGGTTATGCCAGGAGATAACGTAACTATGGAAGTTGAATTAATCAACTCTATATGTGTAGAAGAAGGATTAAGATTCGCAATAAGAGAAGGTGGAAGAACAGTAGCATCAGGTGTTGTTGCTTCTATAGTTGAGTAATCTCTTATTTAACGATTGATATATATATAAAAGAGGGGTTTTTACTCCTCTTTTTTTTAAGATTTGAAATCACAAAAACATTGACACTACTATCATTTTATGATAAATTATACAAAGTGATGATTCAGGAAGGTAATAATACTTTAATTTATAATATTAAGGTATTATATTAACAATATATATATTGTATTACAAAGTTGGAGGTGTAGCAGATGAGAGTTAAAGTAACTTTAGCATGTACAGAATGTAAGCAAAGAAACTACAACACTACTAAAAACAAAAAGAATAACCCAGACAGAATAGAATTACAAAAATACTGTAGATTCTGTAAGAAACATACTACTCATAAAGAAACAAAATAGTTTTTATTAAGGATGTGGTATAATATGGCTGCCCAAGCAAATCAAGGCGTAAAAACTAAAAAAAGATTTAGTTTAGCTACTTATATAAAAGAAACTAAACAAGAACTTAAAAGAGTTTCATGGCCAACGAAACAAGAATTACTTAAAAACACTGGTGTGGTTTTAACTGTAGTTATTTCATCTACTATATTAGTATGGGCTTTAGACAGTGTATTATCTGGTGCACTAGCATTTATACTAAAATAGACACAAAGGAGAAAATAATATGTCAGAATTAGAACAAGCAAGATGGTATGTTGTGCATACCTATTCAGGACATGAAAATAAAGTTAAAGCTACTATAGAAAAAGCTGTAAAAACAAGAGGTATGGAAAACTGCATAACACAAGTAGTTGTTCCAACTGAAGATGTAGTGGAAACTACTAAAACAGGAAAAGAAAAAACTAGACAACGTAAGGTATTCCCTGGTTATGTCTTAGTTAAAATGGTAATCACCGATGAATCTTGGTATGTCGTAAGAAATACTAAAGGTGTTACTGGATTTGTTGGACCAGGTTCTAAGCCAGTTGCATTAAGTGATGAAGAAGCTAAGACTATGGGCATAGAATCAACTGAACCGAAAATAGGAAATAGCAATATCGATCTAGAAATAGGAGATGCTGTTGAAGTTTCTAATGGACCATTTAGTGGACAAGTAGGTAATGTTGAAGAAATAAACCTGGAAACAAAAGAAGTCAAAGTGTGTATAGATGCATTTGGCAAGAAGACTCTATTTGTAATTGAGTCTGATAGTCTAGAAAGATTATAAAAAATACTATATTTATATATAGAAAAATTCTGAGGAGGTGCGCTCAATGGCTAAAAAAGTTATAGGTCAAATAAAATTACAAATACCTGCAGGAAAGGCAACTCCAGCTCCACCAGTTGGACCAGCATTAGGACAACACGGAGTTAACATAATGGGATTCACTAAAGAATTCAATGCTAAAACTGCAGATCAAGCTGGAATGATAATACCAGTTGTTATAACTGTATACCAAGATAGATCATTCAGTTTCATAACTAAAACTCCACCAGCTGCTGTTTTATTAAAGAAAGCTGCTGGATTAGATTCAGCTTCAGGAGAACCTAACAAGAAGAAAGTTGCTACTTTATCTTCTGCTAAGGTAAGAGAAATAGCTGAATTAAAGATGCCTGATTTAAATGCTGCTTCAGTAGAAACTGCTATGAGTATGATAGCTGGTACTGCAAGAAGTATGGGTATCGTTATAGAAGACTAATTTTATAAAATTAGACACTTCGTTATAAGAAGTGGGAGGTTTTAAAACCGAAAATAACCACAAGGAGGACATTTAAAATGGCTAAAAAAGGTAAAAAATACGTAGAAGCTTTAAGTAAAGTTGATAGAACTAGATTATATGATGCAACAGAAGCTGTATCATTAGTTGTAGATGTTGCTACTGCTAAGTTTGATGAAACTGTAGAAGCACACATAAAGTTAGGTGTTGACTCAAGACATGCTGACCAACAAGTAAGAGGTGCGGTTGTATTACCACACGGAACTGGTAAAACTAAGAGAGTTTTAGTTTTCGCTAAAGGAGCTAAAGCTGCAGAAGCAGAAGCTGCAGGAGCAGACTTCGTAGGAGCTGAAGACTTAGTTCAAAAAATACAAGGTCAAAACTGGTTTGAATTTGATGTTGTAGTTGCTACTCCAGATATGATGGGTGTAGTTGGTAGATTAGGTAGAGTATTAGGACCTAAAGGTTTAATGCCAAACCCTAAATCAGGAACTGTTACTTTTGATGTAGCTAAAGCTATAGACGAAATAAAAGCTGGTAAGGTTGAATATAGATTAGATAAAACTAACATAATTCACGTTCCAGTTGGTAAAGTATCTTTCGGTGGAGAAAAGTTAGCTGAAAACTTTGCTGCATTAATGGATGCAGTAGTAAAAGCTAAGCCATCTGCTGCTAAAGGACAATATTTAAAGAGTATAACAGTAACTTCTACTATGGGACCTGGTGTTAAAATAAACCCAGCTAGAATAGCAGAATAATAAAACTGTTGACATACAAAAACAAAAATGTTAATATAACATTTGTTGATATAAAAAAGAATAGATTTGCCGTAGACAGTAGGTGCCAAAAGGCTTAAATTCCTACCGAGGTTTTAGATAAATTGAAATTACTAAAGCTTTTGTTGTCTACTTTTGACTCAAAAGCTTTTTTAAATGAGATTGCGGCGAATACTAAACCTATTAGGTGAAGGAGGTGCACAATTAGATGAGACAAGCTATAGAACTAAAATCAGGCGTTGTTGCTGAGATAGTTGAGAAGTTACAAAAATCTTGTGCTGCTGTTGTAGTTGACTACAAGGGATTAACAGTTGAAGAAGTAACTGAGTTAAGAAAGAAAATGAGAGAAGCTGGTGTTGAATACAAAGTATACAAAAACACTTTAGTAAGAAGAGCTGCTAAAGAAGTTGGTATAGAACAGTTTAATGACGAGCTACTAGTTGGAACTAATGCGATAGCATTCGGATACGAAGATCCTGTTGCACCAGCTAGAATATTAAAAGAATTTATGGATGCTCATCCAAAAATGCAATTAAAGATGGGAATGGTAGAAGGAGAATTCTACAACGAATCTCAAATAGTTGAGTTCGCTAACATACCATCAAGAGAGGTTCTTATTGCTAAATTACTTGGAAGCTTAAAAGCTCCAGTATCAAACTTCGCATACTTAATAGATGCAATGATAAAGAAAGCAGAAGGACAAGAAGCTTAATTGTCAATTTAGAAAAAGTTATATAAATTATATATAATAATTATTAAATTAAAAAGTTAAAGAAAAAAATTCGGAGGTGCTAAAAATGACAATAGAACAAATATTAGAAGCTATAGAAAACATGAAAGTTTTAGAATTAAATGAATTAGTTAAAGCTGCTGAAGAAAAATTCGGTGTATCTGCTTCAGCTCCAGTTATGATGGCTGGTGCGGCTGCTGGTGGAGCTGCTGAAGAAAAGACTGAGTTCGACGTAGTATTAACAAGTGCTGGAGCTTCAAAAGTTGGAGTTATAAAAGCTGTTAGAGAAATAACTGGATTAGGATTAAAAGAAGCTAAAGAAGTAGTTGACAATGCTCCTAAGACAATAAAAGAAGGAGTTTCTAAAGAAGAAGCTGAACAAATGAAAGAAAAGTTAGAAGCTGCTGGTGCTTCAATAGAAGTTAAGTAGTTTTCTTTAAAAGATGTCCTTTGGACATCTTTTTTTATGTAACCTGCCATAGGCTTATGAAGTGCATTAGTTAATAGTTTGAATAGCATTAATTGTCCTGTAAATTTGAAGAAGTATAAACGAAAAAGTGTATTTTATACTTCTTTTTTTATGTAAAATAAAAATATGTATAAAAATACGAATTTTAGATTGGAATTTTGTGCATAATAAATATTGCATATTTTTAAACGTAAAACAAATATAAGACATTAGATAGAAGTTACATATTGAAAAATACTTGACAGTATGATAAAATTATTAGATGCGTTAGAATAAACTATGGTTTTATTTTTAATTATTGAGAGGTGAAAAGTGAATGCCACATCCTGTCACGATAGGTAAAAGAACTAGAATGAGCTTTTCTAAGATAAAGGAAATAGCTGATGTACCAAATCTTATAGAATTACAAGTGGATTCTTATAAGTGGTTTATTGAAGAAGGTTTAAAGGAAGTATTTGAAGATATTTCTCCAATAGAAGATTATACAGGTAATCTTATATTAGAGTTTGTTGATTACTCTTTAGACGATAAACCTAAATACGATATAGAAGAATGTAAAGATAGAGATGCTACATATTGTGCACCTCTAAAGGTTAAAGTAAGACTTATAAATAAAGAAACTGGTGAAATAAAAGAGCAAGAAGTATTTATGGGCGATTTCCCATTAATGACTGAAAGAGGAACTTTCGTAATTAATGGAGCAGAAAGAGTCATAGTAAGTCAATTAGTTAGATCTCCAGGCGTTTATTATGCACAAGAAAGAGATAAAACAGGTAAGAGATTAATATCATCTACTGTTATTCCTAACAGAGGTGCATGGTTAGAATATGAAACAGATTCTAATGATATTATATCTGTAAGAGTTGACAGAACTAGAAAGCAACCAGTTACAGTTTTATTAAGAGCTTTAGGAATAGGAACGGATGCAGAAATCATTGAACTTTTAGGAGAAGATGAGAGATTAGCTGCAACTCTAGAAAAAGATAATACTACAACAGTTGAAGAAGGTCTAATAGAAATATACAAAAAATTAAGACCAGGTGAGCCTCCAACAGTTGAGAGTGCATCATCATTATTAAATGCATTATTCTTTGATCCAAAGAGATATGATTTAGCTAAAGTAGGTAGATATAAGTTTAATAAAAAACTTGCTTTATGCAATAGAATAATGAATAAAATATCAGCACAAGATATAGTAAACACTGAAACTGGTGAAGTATATGTAAAAGCTGGAGACAAAATAAGTTATGAAGTAGCTAGAGAAATACAAAATTCAGGTATAAATGTAGTTACTTTATTAGTAGACGATGAAAAAGAAGTTAAAGTTATAGGAAACAACTTTGTAGATATAAAATCTCATATTAGTTTTGACATAGATGAGTTAAATATAAAAGAAAAAGTTCACTATCCAACTTTAAAAGAAATTATAGATGAGTATAGTGAAGAAGAAGAAGTAAAAGAAGCTATAAAATCTAGAACGAAAGAGCTTATACCGAAGCATATATTATTAGATGATATAATTGCTTCTATAAACTATGAATTCAATATATTCCATGAAATAGGTTTCATAGATGATATAGATCATTTAGGAAACAGAAGAATAAGATCTGTTGGTGAGTTATTACAAAACCAAGTTAGAATAGGTCTTTCAAGAATGGAAAGAGTTATAAAAGAAAGAATGACTGTTCAAGATATGGAAGCTATAACGCCTCAAGCGTTAGTTAACATAAGACCGGTTTCTGCTGCGATAAAGGAATTTTTCGGAAGTTCTCAGTTATCTCAGTTCATGGATCAAACAAACCCATTATCTGAATTAACACATAAGAGGAGACTATCAGCATTAGGACCAGGTGGACTTTCAAGAGAAAGAGCAGGATTCGAGGTTCGTGACGTTCATCATTCTCACTACGGAAGAATGTGTCCTATAGAAACTCCAGAAGGACCAAACATCGGTCTTATAAACTCATTAAGTACTTATGCTAAAATAAATGAGTTTGGTTTCATAGAGTCTCCTTATAGAAAGGTAGACAAAGAAGCTGGTAAAGTAACTGATGAAATACATTACGTAACAGCAGATGAAGAAGATTTATTCATAAGAGCTCAGGCAAATGAACCATTAGAAGAAGATGGTAAGTTCGTAAACAGTAGAGTAGTTTGTAGAACTGTAAATGGTGCAGTTGAACTAGTTCCTGTAAATAGAGTAGACTACATGGATATATCTCCAAAGCAAGTTGTTTCTATAGCTACGGCAATGATACCATTCTTAGAAAATGATGATGCCAACCGTGCGCTTATGGGATCAAACATGCAACGTCAGGCTGTTCCTTTAGTTAGAAGAGAGGCTCCAATCATAGGTACTGGAGTTGAATATAGAGCTGCTAAAGATTCAGGTGCAGTTGTAGTTGCAAAACACAGTGGTATAGCTGAAAGAGTAACTGCTGACGAAATAATTATAAAAAGAGAAGACGGAAATAGAGATAAATATAAATTACTTAAGTTTAAACGTTCAAACTCAGGTACTTGTATAAATCAAACTCCAATAATAAATAAAGGTGAGCAAATATCTCACGGTGATGTTATAGCAGATGGACCAGCTACAGATCTTGGAGAAGTAGCATTAGGAAGAAACTGTTTCATAGCTTTCATGACTTGGGAAGGTTACAACTACGAGGATGCTATCTTAATAAACGAAAGATTAGTTAAGGAAGATAGATTATCTACTATTCATATAGAAGAATATGAATGTGAAGCTAGAGATACTAAGCTAGGACCAGAAGAGATAACTAGAGATATACCTAACGTTTCTGAAGGTGCTGTAAAGAACTTAGACGATAGAGGTATAATCAGAGTAGGTGCTGAAGTAGATTCAGGGGATATATTAGTTGGTAAAGTAACTCCAAAAGGAGAAACTGAACTTACAGCTGAAGAAAGATTACTTCGTGCTATCTTTGGGGAAAAAGCTAGAGAAGTTAGAGATACTTCACTAAAAGTTCCTCATGGAGAGTCTGGTATAATAGTTGACGTAAAAGTCTTCACAAGAGAAAATGGAGATGATTTATCTCCAGGAGTTAATGAATTAGTTAGATGTTATATAGCTAAGAAGAGAAAGATAAAAGTCGGAGATAAGATGGCTGGACGTCATGGTAATAAAGGGGTTATCTCAAGAGTATTACCTGAAGAAGATATGCCGTTTATGGAAGACGGAACTCCTCTTGATATAGTTCTTAACCCACAAGGGGTACCATCTCGTATGAATATCGGACAGGTATTAGAAGTTCATTTAGGACTTGCTGCTAAAACTTTAGGATGGCATGTAGCTACATCAGTATTTGATGGTGCTAAAGAAGGTGACATCAGAAAAGCGTTAGTTAAAGCTGGATATCCAGAAGATGGTAAATTAACTTTACACGATGGTAGAACAGGTGAAACTTTCGACAACAGAATAACAGTAGGATACATGTATATGCTTAAACTACATCACTTAGTTGATGATAAGTTACATGCTAGAAGTACAGGACCATACTCTTTAGTAACTCAACAACCATTAGGTGGTAAAGCACAATTTGGTGGACAGAGATTCGGGGAGATGGAGGTTTGGGCTCTAGAAGCATATGGAGCTGCTCACATACTTCAAGAAATACTTACTGTTAAGTCAGATGATGTTGTAGGACGTGTTAGAGCATATGAAGCAATAGTTAAGGGAGAAAACATCCCAGAACCAGGAATCCCAGAATCATTCAAGGTTCTTATAAAAGAACTTCAAAGTTTATGCTTAGATGTAAAAGTATTAACTGAAGAAGATCAAGAAATAGAGGTTAGAGAATCTCTAGAATTAGATGATATATCTAGTGAATTTGAATTAGATGTTATAGATAATGTGAAAGAAATAGAAGAAAATCACATAATAGAAGAAATAGAAGATGACTTCATTGAAACAATTGATGAAGAAGAAGATGCGGGAAACTTAGATTTTGAAGATGACGTAGTTTTTGATGAAATAGAATACGAAGAAGATGAAGAAAACTTTGATGAATAGTAATTAATGAATGTAAATATCAAATAGAAGGGAGAGAACTCCTTGTTTGAATTAAACAATTTCGAGTCGATAAAGATAGCATTGGCTTCTCCAGAAAAAATAAGACAATGGTCTAGAGGAGAAGTAAAAAAGCCTGAAACTATAAATTACCGTACTTTAAAACCAGAAAAAGATGGTCTATTCTGTGAAAGAATATTTGGACCTCAAAAGGACTGGGAGTGCCACTGCGGTAAGTACAGAAGAGTTAGATACAAAGGTGTAGTTTGTGATAGATGTGGTGTAGAAGTAACAAAAGCTAAAGTAAGAAGAGAAAGAATGGGACATATAGAGCTTGCAGCTCCTATGTCTCATATCTGGTACTTCAAAGGTATACCAAGTAGAATGGGTCTTTTACTTGATATGTCTCCAAGATCTTTAGAAAAAATATTATATTTTGCTTCATACGTTGTAACAGATGCAGGTGAAACTGGATTAAACGAAAAGCAATTATTAACAGAAAAAGAATACAGAACTGCTGTTGAAAAGTATGGATATGGTACTTTCACTGTAGGTATGGGTGCTGAAGCTGTAAAACAATTATTACAAAATATTGATTTAGAGCAAGAAAGTAAAGAGTTAAGATCTGACTTAAAAGATAGCACTGGGCAAAAGAGAATAAGAACAATAAGAAGACTAGAAGTTGTAGAAGCATTCAAAAAGTCTGGAAATAAGCCGGAATGGATGATATTAGATGCAATCCCTGTAATACCACCAGATTTAAGACCAATGGTACAATTAGATGGTGGAAGGTTTGCAACTTCTGACTTGAATGACTTATATAGAAGAGTTATAAATAGAAATAACAGATTAAAGAGGTTATTAGAGCTTGGAGCACCTGACATTATCGTAAGAAATGAAAAGAGAATGCTTCAAGAAGCAGTAGATGCTTTAATCGACAATGGTAGAAGAGGTAGACCTGTAACAGGACCTGGTAATAGACCGCTTAAGTCTTTATCAGACATGCTAAAAGGTAAGCAAGGACGTTTCCGTCAAAACTTACTTGGTAAGCGTGTTGACTACTCAGGACGTTCAGTTATAGTTGTTGGACCGGATCTTAAATTCTACCAATGTGGTCTTCCTAAGAAAATGGCTCTTGAATTATTCAAACCATTTGTTATGGATAAATTAGTTAAAGAAGGTCATGCACACAATATAAAGAGTGCTAAATCTATAGTAGAAAAAGTTAAACCAGAAGTTTGGGATGTATTAGAAGAAGTTATAAAAAATCACCCAGTACTTCTTAACCGTGCTCCTACTCTTCATAGATTAGGTATACAAGCATTTGAACCAGTTTTAGTTGAAGGAAAAGCTATAAAGCTACATCCACTTGTATGTACAGCATACAATGCCGACTTCGATGGTGACCAAATGGCGGTACACGTACCTTTATCAGTAGAAGCACAAGCAGAAGCGAGATTCTTAATGTTATCAGTAAATAACATACTTGCTCCTAAAGATGGTACTCCAATAACTACTCCTTCTCAGGATATGGTTTTAGGATGTTACTACTTAACAATAGAAGAACAAGATTATGCTCCAGGTCATGGTACAATATTTAAAGACTTTAACGAGTTATTACTTGCTTACCAAAACCAAGCAGTTCACTTACATTCTAAAGTTAAAATGAGAATAGTACTTCCTGATGGAAGAAAATCTCTAGTTGAAAGTACAGTTGGTAGATTTATATTCAACGAAAATGTACCTCAAGATTTAGGATTTGTAGATAGAGATGTAGATCCATTTGGATTAGAAATTGATTTCTTAGTTGACAAAAAGTCTCTTGGAAAAATAATAGATAAGTGTTTTAGAAAACATGGAAACACAGAAACTGCTATATTATTAGACCACATAAAAGCGTTAGGGTTTAAATACTCTACAGTAGGTGGTATGACAGTTGCTGTTGCAGATATGACAATACCAGAGGCTAAGAAAGCTTATATAAAAGAAGCTGAAACTAAGGTAGATAAATATGAAAAAGCATATAGAAGAGGTCTAATATCTAATGAAGAAAGATATGAAAGAGTTATCGAAGTTTGGGCAGAAACAACTGAAAAAGTTACAGATGCTCTTATGGCTGGATTAGATAGATTAAACAATATATATATAATGGCACATTCAGGAGCCAGAGGTTCTAAAAATCAGATAAGACAGTTAGCTGGTATGCGTGGTCTGATGGCCAATGCATCTGGTAAAACAGTTGAAGTTCCGGTTAAATCTAACTTCCGTGAAGGTTTATCAGTAATGGAATACTTCACATCTTCACATGGTGCTAGAAAAGGTCTTGCCGATACAGCACTACGTACTGCCGATTCAGGTTACTTAACAAGAAGACTTGTTGATGTCAGTCAAGATGTTATAGTAAGAGAAGTTGATTGTGGAACAAATGATATAACAGAAGTATTTGCAATAAAAGATGGAAATGAAGTTATAGAAGAATTATACGACAGAATGGTTGGAAGATATACTATAGATGCTATAGTAGATCCTAAGACTGGTGAAGTTATAGTTGAAGCAGATTCTATGATTCAAGAAGATGCAGCTGAAAAAATAGTTGCAACTGGAATTGAAAAAGTAGAAATAAGAACTGTTCTTAACTGTAAAACAAACCACGGAGTTTGTTCTAAGTGTTACGGAAGAAACCTTGCAACAGGTAAAGAAGTTAATATCGGAGAAGCTGTTGGTATAATAGCTGCTCAATCAATCGGAGAACCAGGTACACAGCTTACAATGCGTACATTCCATACAGGTGGGGTTGCTGGTGGAGATATAACTCAAGGTCTTCCAAGGGTTGAAGAACTATTCGAAGCTAGAAAACCAAAAGGTTTAGCTTTAATAACTGAAATATCTGGTAGAGTTGAAATAGACGAAACTGGTAAGAGAAAAGAAATAGCTATAATACCTGAAGCTGGAGAAACTGAAGTATATGCAATACCTTATGGATCTAGATTAAGAGTTAAACAAGGTCAAATTGTTGAAGCCGGAGAACCATTAACTCAAGGTTCTATAAATCCTCATGATATAGTAAGAATTCAAGGTATAGGCGGAGTCCAAGAGTATATAGTTAAAGAAGTTCAAAGAGTTTATAGAATGCAAGGGGTTGACGTTAACGATAAGCATATAGAAGTTATTGTAAGACAAATGCTTTCTAAAGTTAAGGTTGAAGATCCAGGAGATACAGATTTATTACCAGGTGGATATGAAGATGTATTAACATTCAATAAATGCAATGAAGAAGCTATAGCTCAAGATTTAGCACCAGCTGTTGCTAAGAGGGTATTACTTGGTATAACTAAGGCATCTCTTGCTACAGAGTCATTCTTATCAGCTGCTTCATTCCAAGAAACTACAAGAGTATTAACAGAAGCTGCTATAAAAGGAAAAGAAGATCACTTAATAGGTCTTAAAGAGAATGTTATAATAGGTAAGTTAATACCTGCAGGAACTGGTATGAAGAGATATAAGAATATAGCTGTTGAAAAAATTCAAGACTAAAGCTTAATGTAAAATAAAGAAATCTTGACATGAATTATGTCTGGTGATAAAATGTAAAAGTGTGCAATTGAAAGTGTACTAATGTCTATAACAAGTCACTAGTAGCTTTCAGTTGGACTTTTAATAAATAAGAATTAGCAGGCACCAAACTGCAAAGCGCTAAAACCACATGATTGTGTGTTAATAGACATTTAATTGTAAAGTAACGAAAGTTACATTCAATCAATATGTACATCATATTGATGTAGTTGGCGATCGTTAAGATCGAAAATTTTCAAAGAGGAGGTGCGCGTGATGCCAACAATTAACCAATTAGTTCGTAAAAGAAGACAAGCAATAGAAAAGAAATCTACTGCTCCAGCATTACAAAAAGGATACAATTCTTTAAACAAGAAAACTACTGATACAAGTGCTCCACAAAAAAGAGGAGTTTGTACTTCAGTAAAGACAGTTACTCCTAAAAAACCTAACTCAGCTTTAAGAAAAGTTGCGAGAGTTAGATTAACAAACGGTATAGAAGTTTCTGCTTATATACCAGGTGAAGGACATAACTTACAAGAGCATAGTGTTGTTCTTATAAGAGGAGGAAGAGTAAAAGACCTTCCAGGGGTTAGATACCATATACTAAGAGGTACATTAGATACTGCAGGTGTTGATAAGAGAATGCAAGCAAGATCTAAGTATGGTGCTAAGAGACCTAAACCAGCAAAGAAATAATAAAAAAATAACTAGCAATTGATTATAAGTGCGGTGCTTTAAATATATAGACATATTTATGGCATCACGGCATTTAATTGATGTCGAGTACCTATGATTTAAGATTTAATAATTAAGGAGGGAAGCAAAATGCCAAGAAGAGGTAATGTTCCAAAAAGAGAAGTTTTAGCTGATCCAATATACGGAAGCAAAGTAGTTACTAAGTTAATAAACAACTTAATGATAGATGGTAAAAGAGGGAAAGCTCAAACAATAGTTTATGATGCTTTCGCTATGATAGCTGAAAAAACAGGTGAAGAAGCTGTAGAGGTATTCAATACTGCTATGGAAAACATAATGCCAGTTTTAGAAGTTAAAGCAAGAAGAGTTGGTGGAGCTAACTACCAAGTACCTATTGAAGTAAGACCTGAAAGAAGACAAACTCTAGGATTAAGATGGTTAGTAAACTACACTAGAGCTCGTGGAGAAAAGGGAATGGTTGAAAAGCTAGCTAAAGAAATAATGGATGCTGCTAACAACACGGGAGCTTCAGTTAAGAAGAAAGAAGATACTCATAAAATGGCAGAAGCTAATAAAGCATTTGCTCATTACAGATTCTAATATCAGGATATATTGATACCTTTAAAGGGATATCGTAAGGAGGAGAACCATGGCTAGAAAGTTTCCTTTAGAAAGAACTAGAAACATAGGAATAATGGCTCATATAGATGCAGGAAAAACTACTACTACAGAAAGAATCCTTTTCTATACAGGGCAAACTCATAAAATAGGAGAAACTCACGAAGGAGCTTCTCAAATGGACTGGATGGAGCAAGAGAAGGAGAGAGGTATAACAATAACTTCTGCTGCTACTACTGCTGCTTGGAAAGACCATAGAATAAACATAATAGATACTCCAGGACACGTAGACTTCACTGTTGAAGTTGAAAGATCTCTAAGAGTTCTTGACGGTTCTGTTGCTGTTTTCTGTGCTAAGGGTGGGGTTGAGCCTCAATCTGAGAACGTATGGAGACAAGCGGATAACTACGGAGTACCTAGAATGGCGTTCGTAAATAAAATGGACATCATGGGTGCAGATTTCTACAATGTTGTAGCTATGATGAAAGATAGATTAGCAGCAAATGCTGTGCCAGTTCAATTACCAATAGGTAAAGAAGATTGGTTAGAAGGTGAAGTTGACTTAGTAGAAATGTGTGCTCACATATACAAAGATGACTTAGGAGTAGAAATAATAAAAACTGAAATACCAGAAGATATGAAAGAATTAGCTCAAGAGTGGAGAGAAAAGCTTGTAGAAGCTGTTGCTGAAACTGATGAAGACTTAATGATGAAATATCTTGAAGGTGAAGAGTTCTCTGTAGAAGAAATAAAAACTGCTATAAGAAAAGCTACTATAGCATGTGAAATGAACCCAGTATTCTGTGGTTCTGCATACAAGAACAAAGGTGTTCAGTTATTATTAGATGGTGTTGTTGATTACTTACCAGCTCCAACTGATATAGCTTCTATAAAAGGTATATTAGAAGATGGTGAAGAAGCAGAGAGACATTCATCTGATGAAGAACCATTCTCAGCTTTAGCATTCAAAATAATGACTGACCCATTCGTAGGTAAGTTAGCATTCTTCAGAGTTTACTCTGGAGTAATATCAAGTGGATCATACGTACTAAACTCTACTAAAAACAAGAGAGAAAGATTAGGACGTATACTACAAATGCATGCTAATACTAGAGAAGAAATAACAGAAGTGTATGCTGGAGACATAGCTGCAGCTGTTGGATTAAAAGATACTACTACTGGAGATACTTTATGTGATCCAGCTCATCCAATAGTACTTGAAACTATGGAATTCCCAGAACCAGTTATATCTGTTGCTATAGAGCCTAAATCAAAAGCTGCTCAAGAAAAAATGGGTGTAGCTCTTCAAAAATTAGTTGAAGAAGATCCAACTTTCAGAGTTAGAACGGATGAAGAAACAGGACAAACTATAATATCAGGTATGGGTGAACTACACTTAGAAATAATCGTAGATAGATTATTAAGAGAATTCAAAGTTGAAGCTAACGTTGGTGCTCCACAAGTTGCTTATAGAGAAACTATAACTGAGCCAGTTGATATAGAGTACAAGTACTCTAAGCAATCAGGTGGTAGAGGACAATACGGTCACGTTAAGATAAGAGTTAACCCTCAAGATCCAGGTGCTGGATATAAATTCGAAAACAAAACTGTTGGTGGATCTGTACCAAAAGAATACGTTGGACCAACTGATGCAGGTATACAAGGTGCTATGGCATCTGGTGTAGTTGCTGGATTCCCAGTTGTTGACGTTGCTGTTGAATTATATGATGGTTCTTACCATGATGTCGATTCATCAGAAATGGCATTCAAAATGGCTGGATCAATGGCTATGAAAGAAGCTTTAAGAAAAGGTAACTCTATATTATTAGAGCCTTACTTCAAAGTTGAAGTTGTTACTCCTGAAGATTACATGGGAGACGTTATGGGTGGATTAAACTCTAAGAGAGGTTTAATACAAGGTATGGAAGCTAGATCTGGTGCACAAGTTATAAATGCATTCGTTCCACTTTCAGAAATGTTTGGATACTCTACTGAGTTAAGATCTTCTACTCAAGGTCGTGCAACTTACACAATGATATTTGATCATTATGCACAAGTTCCAGCTTCAGTTGCTAAGAAAATAGCTGAATCAAAATAATAATTTCGTTAATATAAATTATTAAAATAAACTTAAAATAAGTAAGACGAGGAATACCTCGTCTTACATAAAAATATATAGGGAGGTATTTCAAGATGGCTAAAGCTAAATTTGAAAGAAATAAACCACACGTTAATATAGGAACAATAGGTCACGTTGACCACGGTAAAACTACATTAACAGCAGCAATAACAAAAACATTATTCGACAGATATCAATTAGGAGAAGCAGTAGACTTCGCTAATATAGATAAAGCTCCAGAAGAAAGAGAAAGAGGGATCACAATCTCTACAGCTCACGTTGAATATGAAACTCCAAACAGACATTACGCTCACGTTGACTGCCCAGGACATGCTGACTACGTTAAGAACATGATAACAGGAGCAGCTCAAATGGATGGTGCAATATTAGTTTGTTCAGCAACTGATGGACCAATGCCTCAAACAAGAGAACATATACTATTATCAAGACAAGTTGGTGTACCTTACATAGTGGTATTCTTAAACAAGTGTGATGTAGTAGATGATGAAGAATTATTAGAGTTAGTTGAAATGGAAGTAAGAGACTTATTAAATGAGTACGAATTCCCAGGAGATGACACTCCAATAGTACAAGGATCTGCTTTAATGGCATTACAAGATACTTCTTCAGTATGGGGAGACAAAATAGTTGAGTTATTCGAGCAAATAGATGCTTATATACCAGAACCAGAAAGAGATGTTGATAAGAACTTCTTAATGCCAGTAGAAGACGTATTCTCAATAACAGGAAGAGGAACAGTTGCTACAGGTAGAGTAGAAAGAGGAATATTAAAAGTTCAAGACGAAGTTGAATTAGTAGGACTTTCTGAAGAGCCAAGAAAAATGGTTGTTACAGGAGTAGAAATGTTCAGAAAATTATTAGATCAAGCACAAGCTGGAGATAATATAGGAGCATTAATAAGAGGGGTACAAAGAAACGAAATAGAAAGAGGACAAGTATTAGCTAAGCCAGGAACAGTTAAAGCACATACAAAATTCATGGCAGAAGTATACGTTCTTAAAAAAGAAGAAGGTGGAAGACATACTCCATTCTTCGATGGATACAGACCACAATTCTATTTCAGAACAACAGACGTTACAGGAGCTTGTAAGTTACCAGAAGGTGTAGAAATGGTTATGCCAGGAGATAACGTAACTATGGAAGTTGAATTAATCAACTCTATATGTGTAGAAGAAGGATTAAGATTCGCAATAAGAGAAGGTGGAAGAACAGTAGCATCAGGTGTTGTTGCTTCTATAGTTGAGTAATCTCTTATTTAACGATTGATATATATATAAAAGAGGGGCTATGCCTCTCTTTTTTATTAAATTGAAAAAGGTAATAATATACTGCTTATATTTTCTTGACAATTTGGATGAAATTTTATATACTAAGTTAGTGCTTTGAAAGAGAAACAAGTCGAGTTTGTAATTAAGTTTTACATAAAAAAATAAATTTTGTAAAATTACAAAAAAAACTTGAAAAAATACAAGAAATAATATAAAATATAATAGTGTGCTTGAGAGATATGAAGTAAATTGAATGAATCTTAGTTAACAGCGACCGAATGCCGGTTGAAAAAATACAACACACCCGGAGCAGTGTATCGGCATAAGTCGTGCGTAATATTAAGATTAAACGTGCGATAAAGGAGGGAAATTACAATGGCTAAAGAAACAATAAGAATAAGATTAAAGTCATATGATCACAAATTATTAGATTTTTCAGCTGCTAAAATAGTTGAAACTGCTAAGAAAGCTGGATCACAAGTTTCAGGACCTGTGCCACTACCAACTGAAAAGCAAGTTGTAACTATACTAAGAGCTGTACACAAGTACAAAGACTCTAGAGAGCAGTTCGAAATAAGAACTCATAAAAGATTAATAGACATAGCAAACCCAACACCTAAGACAGTTGACTCATTAATGAGATTAGACTTACCAGCTGGTGTTGATATAGAAATAAAATTATAATAGCAACCTAAGATGAAATCCTATAAGGTGATTATCTTAGAATGATTATAATGAAAGTTATAATCCGCTGTAAGAATTATAGGAGGTGCTAATATGAAAGGTATATTAGGAAAAAAACTAGGTATGACTCAAATATTCACTGAAACAGGTATAGTAATACCAGTTACAGTTGTTGAAGCAGGACCTATCGTTGTAACTCAAATAAAAACAGTTGAGAAAGACGGATACAATGCAATCCAAATAGGATTTGGAGATGCTAAAGAAAAATCTTTAAACAAGCCTCAAAAAGGTCATTTAGCTGCTGCTAACGTTTTAAAGAAACATTTAAAAGAATTCAGAGTAGATTCTGTAGAAGGATACACAGTTGGACAAGAAATAAATGCTGATTTATTCGCTGCAGGTGAAGTAATAGATGTAACTGGAATATCAAAAGGTAAAGGATTCCAAGGTCCAATAAAAAGACATGGACAATCAAGAGGTCCTGAATCTCACGGTTCTAGATACCACAGAAGACCAGGTTCAATGGGAGCATGTTCTTTCCCTGGTAGAGTTTTCAAAAACAAAAAATTAGCTGGACACATGGGTAGCGTTAAAGTTACAGTTCAAAACTTAGAAGTTGTTAAGGTAGATGCTGATAAGAACCTTATATTAGTTAAGGGTGCTATACCAGGACCTAAAGGTTCAGTAGTAACTATAAAAGAAGCTGTAAAGTCTTCTAAATAATGACTAACCTAAGAAAGGAGGAAGCACAATGCCAAAATTAAACGTATTAAACACTAATGGACAAAATGTTGGAGAAATAGAATTATTAGATGCTATATTCAACATAGAAGTTAATGAGCACGTATTATACGAAGCTGTTAAAAATCAATTAGCAAACAAGAGACAAGGTACTCAATCTGCTAAAACTAGAGCAGAAGTTAGAGGTGGCGGAAGAAAACCTTGGAAACAAAAAGGAACTGGTAGAGCTAGACAAGGTTCTATAAGATCTGTACAATGGGTAGGTGGAGGAGTTGCCTTCGCACCTAAGCCAAGAGATTACAGTTATACTTTACCTAAGAAGGTAAGAAGATTAGCGATGAAGAGTGCTTTATCTGCTAAAGTTCAAAATGGTGAAATAATAGTATTAGACGCTTTAAATATGGAAGCTCCTAAGACTAAAGAATTCGCTCAAATATTAAAGAATGTAAATTCTGCAAAGAAAGCTTTAATAGTAACTGCTGAAAATAACGAAAACGTAATAAAATCAGCTAGAAACATAGAAGGTGTTCAAGCTGCTACAGTTAACACAATAAATGTTTACGATATATTAAAGTATGATTCATTCATAATAACTACAGACGCTGTTAAAAAAGTGGAGGAGGTGTACGCATAATGACTAATCCACATGATATAATATTAAAGCCAGTTGTAACTGAGCAAAGTATGGCCGAAATGGTTGAAAAGAAATACACTTTTGTTGTTGCTAAAGGTGCAAACAAAACTGAAATAAAGAAAGCTGTAGAAGCTATATTCGGAGTTAATGTAGAAAAAGTAAATACATTAAACTACGATGGAAAAGTTAAAAGAATGGGTAGACATGAAGGAAGAACTGCAAGCTTTAAAAAAGCAGTAGTGAAATTAGCTGCTGATAGTAAAGAAATAGAATTCTTCCAAGGAATGTAATTAACCCTAGCAAACGAAGGAGGGAAAACAGATGGCTATAAAAAAGTTTAAACCAACTTCTCCTGCCTTAAGACAAATGACAGTTTTAATTTCTGATGAAATAACTTGTAATGAACCAGAAAGATCTCTTTTAGTTTCACTAAAGAAGAATTCTGGTAGAAACTCACAAGGTAAAATAACTGTTCGTCACAGAGGTGGAGGAAACAGAAGAAAATATAGAATAATAGATTTCAAGAGAAATAAAGATGGAGTACCAGCAAAGGTTGCTACTATCGAATACGATCCAAACAGAACAGCTAACATAGCTTTATTACACTATGCAGATGGTGAAAAGAGATATATATTAGCTCCAGTTGGATTAGAGGTTGGAACTACAATATTATCAGGACCAACAGCTGACATAAAGCCAGGAAATGCTTTAGCATTAAAGGATATGCCAGTAGGTACTGTTGTTCACAACATAGAATTAAAGCCAGGAAAAGGTGCTCAGTTAGTTAGATCTGCTGGAGTTTCTGCTCAATTAATGGCTAAAGAAGGAAAGAAAGCTTTATTAAGATTACCATCAGGGGAAATGAGATTTGTAAGCATAGATTGCAAAGCTACTATAGGACAAGTTGGTAATATAGAACACGGTAACGTTGTTATAGGTAAAGCAGGTAGAAAAAGACATATGGGTATAAGACCTACTGTAAGAGGATCTGTAATGAACCCTTGTGACCATCCACACGGTGGTGGGGAAGGTAGAACTTCAATAGGTAGACCTTCACCAGTTACTCCATGGGGTAAACCGGCACTTGGATACAAAACTAGAAAGAAAAATAAAGCTTCTGATAAGTTAATAGTATCAAGAAGAACTAAGTAATAGATTTACTTTTTGCTCGGAAAGGAGGAAATTAAATGTCAAGATCAACTAAAAAAGGACCTTTCGTCCATGCGAGACTTTTAAAGAAGATAGAAGCTATGAACGCTAGCGGAAATAGAGAAGTTATAAAGACTTGGTCAAGAACTTCAACTGTATTCCCTCAAATGGTAGAACATACTATAGCTGTTCATGATGGAAGAAGACATGTTCCTGTTTATATAACAGAAGACATGGTTGGACACAAATTAGGTGAGTTCGTTCCTACAAGAACTTTCAAAGGACATAAGGACGACGAAAAATCTAATAAAAGAAAATAATAATTTCTGACTAAGGAAGGAGGAATAGCAAATGGAAGCAAAAGCTACTGCTAAATATGTACGTGTATCATCAAGAAAAGCAGGACAAATCTGTGACCTTGTTAGAGGAAAGAATGTTAATGAAGCATTAGCAATATTAAAGTTCACTCCAAGAGGAGCGGCTTCAATAATAGCTAAAGTTGTTAAATCTGCTAAAGCAAACGCTGAAAACAACCATGAAATGGATGTTGAAAATTTATATATAGCATCAGTAGTTGCAAACCAAGGGCCAACAATGAAGAGATTCATGCCTAGAGCTATGGGACGTGCAACAATGATAAGAAAAAGAACTTCTCACATAGAGGTTGTTTTAAAGGAAAAAAAATAATTAGTAGATAGGAGGGAAAATAATGGGTCAAAAGGTTAATCCACACGGACTAAGAGTCGGTGTTATAAAAGATTGGGACTCAAGATGGTTCGCAACTGATAAAAAAGAATTCGGAAACTTATTATTAGAAGACCATAATGTTCGTAAATTCTTAAAGAAAAGATTATATTCTGCTGGTGTAGCAAATATAGAAATAGAAAGATCAGCAAACAAGCTTAAATTAGACTTACACGTTGCTAAGCCAGGTGTAGTTATAGGAAGAGCTGGTGCAGGAATAGATGCATTAAAAGCTGAATTAGAAAAAATGACTAAGAAAACTGTTATAGTTAACATAGTTGAAGTTAGAAACCCAGATAAAAATGCTCAATTAGTAGCAGAAAATATAGCATTAGCTATAGAAAGAAGGGTTGCTTTCAGAAGAGCTATGAAGCAAGCTATACAAAGAGCTATGAAGTCAGGTGTTAAAGGGATAAAAGTTTCTGCATCAGGAAGATTAGGTGGAGCAGAAATGGCTAGAACTGAAGGATACAGCGAAGGAAATGTACCTTTACAAACACTTAGAGCTGATATAGAATATGGTTTCGCTGAAGCTGATACTACTTACGGAAAGACTGGTATCAAGGTTTGGATATGCAACGGTGAAGTTTTACCAACTAGAAACGGTGTAAATCCAAGAGAAGAAAGAAGAAACGATAGAAGAGACAACAAGAGAAACGATAGAAGAGACAATAGAAGAAACGATAGAAGAGGAAATGATAACAGAAGAAACGATAGAGGACAAAGACCTCAAGGTTCTCAAGGATCAAGACCTCAAGGATCAAGACCTCAAGGTGCTCAAGGATCTAGACCACAAGGATCAAGACCTCAAAACACTCAAAACAGAGGAAACTAATATTAGTAAGGTTTAAGGAAGGAGGAAATACTCATGTTAATGCCAAAAAGAGTAAAGCGTCGTAGAGTTCATAGAGGAAGTATGGCTGGTACAGCTCAAAAAGGTAACAAAGTTACTTACGGAGAGTTCGGATTAGTTTCATTAGAAGCTTCTTGGATAACTTCTAATCAAATAGAAGCTGCCAGAATCGCGATGACTAGATATATAAAAAGAGGCGGGAAGGTTTGGATAAAAATATTCCCTC
Source organism: Faecalimicrobium sp. JNUCC 81 (assembly GCF_053667625.1). Lineage (NCBI taxonomy): Bacteria > Bacillati > Bacillota > Clostridia > Peptostreptococcales > Peptostreptococcaceae > Faecalimicrobium > Faecalimicrobium sp. JNUCC 81. Next base: position 3,745,124 of record NZ_CM132203.1, on the reverse strand, counting down.
ATAAGCCTGTAACAAGAAAACCAGCTGAAACTCGTATGGGTGCTGGGAAAGGTTCTCCAGAATACTGGGTAGCTGTAGTTAAGCCAGGAAGAGTTATGTTCGAATTAGCAGGTGTTCCTGAAGATAAAGCAAGAGAAGCAATGAGACTTGCGATGCACAAACTTCCAGTTAAGTGTAAGTTTGTAAAACGTGAAGATTTAGAAGTAAAGGGTGGTGAATAGGATGCAAGCTAAAGAATTAAGAGATTTAACAGGCGAAGAGCTAATGAGTAAATTAAATGACTTCAAAAGTGAATTATTTAGCTTAAGATTCCAATTAGCTACTGGTCAATTAGAAAATACAGCAAGAATAAAGTTCGTTAAAAAGGATATAGCTAGAGTTAAAACTATCCTTGCTGAAAGAAAGTTAAACGAAACTAGAGCTTAATTTGGAAAGGAGGCTTTTAAACATGGAAAGAGGAAGAAGAAAAGTTAGAATAGGCCGTGTTGTAAGTGACAAAATGGATAAAACTATAGTTGTTGCTGTTGAAGATTTCGTACGTCACCCATTATATAATAAGCCAGTTAAGAGAACTGCTAAGTTTAAGGCTCATGATGAGCAAAACGTATGTAACATCGGAGACAAAGTTAAAATAATGGAAACTAGACCTCTATCAAAAGATAAGAGATTCAGACTAGTAGAAGTTGTAGAGAAAGTTAAGTAGTTTTTTTGGAAAAGGAGGGATTACGATATGGTACAACAAGAGACACGTTTAAGAGTTGCTGATAACTCAGGAGCTAAAGAGATACTATGTATACGTGTACTAGGCGGAAGTAAAAGAAGATATGGTAACATAGGCGACGTTATAGTTGCTACTGTTAAAAGTGCAACACCTGGTGGAGTTGTAAAAAAAGGTAAAGTTGTTAAAGCTGTTATAGTGAGAACTAAGCAAGGCATGAGACGTAAAGACGGAAGTTATATATCTTTCGACGAGAATGCTGCAGTTATAATAAAAGACGATAAGACTCCAGTAGGAACTCGTATATTCGGGCCTGTTGCTAGAGAGTTAAGAGACAATGAATTCATGAAGATAGTTTCTCTTGCTCCAGAAGTACTATAATAAGGAGGTGCAATAGGACATGATGCGTGTTAAAAAAGGTGACACTGTTGTAGTTATAGCAGGAAAAGATAAAGGTAAAAAAGGTTCAGTTGTTAAAGTAATGCCTAAAGCTAATAGAGTAATAGTTGAAGGTGTAAACGTAATAACTAAGCACCAAAAGCCAAGTGCTATAAATCCACAAGGTGGAATAATAAACAAAGAAGCCCCAATTCATATATCTAACATAATGCCTCTTGATCCTGAATCAGGAAAAGGGACAAGAGTTAGATTCGAAATGAAAGACGGGAAAAAAGTTAGAGTATCAGCTAAGAGCGGAAAAGAAATATAATATAGCTTGAAAGGAGGGACCTTAAATGGCTTCTAGATTACAAGAAAAATACATGAAAGAAGTTGCTCCTGCTTTAATGGAGAAATTTGGATACAAAAACGTTATGGAAATACCTAAGTTAGACAAAATAGTTATAAACATGGGTATGGGTGACGCTAGAGAAAATCCAAAAGGATTAGAAAAAGCTGTTGAAGAGATGGAAATGATCTCTGGACAAAAACCAGTTACAACTAAAGCTAGAAAATCTGTTGCAAACTTCAAATTAAGAGAAGGAATGCCAATAGGAGCGAAAGTTACTTTAAGAGCTGACAAAATGTTCTACTTCATGGACAAGTTAGTATCTGTATCTTTACCAAGAGTTAGAGACTTCAGAGGAGTTAACGCTAACGCATTTGATGGTAGAGGAAACTATGCTTTAGGTATAAAAGAACAATTAATATTCCCTGAAATAGAATACGATAAGGTAGATAAAGTAAGAGGAATGGATATAATATTCGTTACGACTGCAAAGACTGACGAAGAAGCGCGTGAATTATTAAAATTATTAGGAATGCCGTTTTCTAAGTAAGCTTAGAAAAGGCCATTTTCTAAGCTAAAACGAAGGAGGGATTCCAAGTGGCTAGAAAAGCGATGGTTGTTAAACAACAAAAGAAGCAAAAGTACGCTACTAGAGAATACACTAGATGTACTATATGTGGTAGACCACATTCAGTTTTAAGAAAATTTGGTATATGCCGTATATGCTTTAGAGAATTAGCGTACAAAGGTCAAATACCTGGTGTTAGAAAAGCAAGCTGGTAAAAGCTTGATTAAAATGGAAGGAGGGTTTTCAATATGACAATGACAGATCCAATAGCAGATATGTTAACTCGTATAAGAAATGCTAACGTTGTTAAGCATGAAACTGTTGATGTTCCTGCTTCTAATATGAAGAAAGAATTAGCTAGAATCTTATTAGAAGAAGGTTTCATAAAAGGTTACGATGTTATAGAAGATGGAAAGCAAGGAATAATAAGAATGCAATTAAAGTACGGACAAGCTGGCGAAAGAGTTATATCAGGATTAAAGAGAATATCTAAGCCTGGTATGAGAGTTTACGCTGCTAACCAAGAAATACCAAAGGTATTAAATGGTTTAGGTATATCAATAATATCTACTTCTAAAGGGATAATAACTGATAGACAAGCAAGAAAAGAAAATGTTGGTGGAGAAGTAATCTGCTACGTTTGGTAATATAAGCGAACAATGTAAGGAGGTGCAACTATGTCAAGAATAGGTGTTAAGCCAATAACTGTACCAGCAGGTGTTGAAGTAACTATAGCTGAAGGAAATGTAGTTACAGTAAAAGGACCTAAAGGAACTTTAACTAAGCAATTTGATGGTGCATTAACTATAAAGCAAGAAGAAAATACTATAACTGTTGAAAGACCTACTAACAACAAGCAACACAGATCTTTACACGGATTAACTAGAACTTTATTAGATAATATGGTTGTAGGTGTTACTAACGGTTTCGAAAAGAAATTAGAATTAATAGGTGTTGGATACAGAGCTCAAAAGCAAGGAAAGAAATTAGTTATGAACTTAGGGTTCTCTCATCCAGTAGAAATGGAAGATCCAGAAGGAATAACTGTTGAAGCTCCTAACCAAACTGAGTTAATAGTTAAAGGTATCGATAAGCAATTAGTAGGAAACTACGCTGCTAAGATAAGAGACTGGAGAAAGCCAGAGCCATACAAAGGTAAAGGTATAAGATACGCTGGTGAAGTAGTAAGACGTAAAGAAGGTAAAACTGGTAAGAAATAATACCAAACATAACCGCTAGAAAGGAGTGAGCCTGATGATAAAAAAAGCTGATAAAAATGCTAATAGACTTCAAAGACATAAGAGAGTTCGTAGAAAAATAGCTGGAACTACTCAAAGACCAAGATTATGTATATTTAGAAGTGCTAATAATATATACGCTCAAATAATAGATGATACTAACAGAGTAACTCTTGCAGCTGCATCTTCATTAGACGCAGAAATAAAAGGATCTGTTAATCATAGAGGAAACAAAGAAGCAGCTAGAAAAGTTGGAGAAATGATCGCTAAGAAAGCTGTAGAAAAAGGAATCACTGAAGTTGTATTTGACAGAGGTGGATACTTATATCACGGTAGAGTTCAAGAGTTAGCTGAAGGTGCTAGAGAAGCTGGACTTAAGTTCTAATTAAAAGTAAGAAGGAGGGAAATGCACATGTTACGTCGTAAGCCAATAGATGCAAGACAACTTGACTTAAAAGAAAAAGTTGTTGAAGTAAGACGTGTTACTAAAGTTGTAAAAGGTGGTAGAAACTTCAGATTTGCAGCGTTAGTAGTAGTTGGAGATGAAAACGGATACGTTGGTGTAGGTACTGGTAAAGCAATGGAAGTACCAGATGCTATCAAAAAAGCTGTAGAAGATGCTAAGAAGAATCTTATACGCGTGCCAATGGTTGGTACAACAATTCCTCACGAAGTAAACGGACACTTCGGAGCTGGAAAGATATTAATAATGCCTGCTAAGCAAGGTACAGGAGTTATAGCTGGAGGACCTGCTAGAGCGGTACTTGAGTTAGCTGGATTAACAGACGTTAGAGCTAAATCTTTAGGATCTAACAACCCAAGAAATATGGTAAATGCTACAATAGAAGGACTTAACTCTCTAAAAACAGTTGAAGATATAGCTAAACTTAGAGGTAAAAAAGTTGAAGAACTTCTAGGGTAAGGAGGTAGTGAAAAATGGCTAAATTACAAATAAAGTTAGTTAGAAGTACAATAGGAACTACTCCTAACCAAAGAAAGAACGTAGAAGCGTTAGGATTAAGAAAAAGAGAACAAGTAGTTGTTAAAGAAGATAATGCCCAAACAAGAGGGATGATAAATAAAGTTAAGCATTTAGTACAAGTTACTGAAATAGCTGAGTAATATTTTGATTGAAGTACGATAAGGAGGTGCAATCCATGAAGTTACATGAGTTAAAACCTGCTAAAGGTGCAGTAAAAGCTAAGAGAAGATTAGGTAGAGGTACTGCAACTGGACAAGGTAAGACTGCAGGACGTGGACAAAAGGGACAATGGTCTCGTTCAGGTGGTGGAGTTAGAATAGGATTTGAAGGTGGACAAATGCCACTTGCTAGAAGACTTCCTAAGAGAGGTTTCTCTAATCCAAATAAAAAAGTATTTACAGAAGTTAACGTTGAATTATTAAATAGATTTGAAAACGGAGCAGAAATAACTGCAGAAGTTTTAAAAGCTACTGGTGCTATAAGCAAAATAGAAAAAGACGGCGTTAAGATCTTAGGCGAAGGAAACTTAGAAAAGGCTGTAACAGTTAAAGTTGCTAAGTTCACTGCTTCAGCTAAAGAAAAAATAGAAAAAGCTGGAGGAAAAGCAGAATTAGTTTAATCTAATCTGCTCTCTGAGCCATTTACAGGCGGGGTGAGTTAACGTGTTAGCACAGTTAAAGCAAGCTTGGAAACTTAAAGATGTAAGAAGAAAAATATTATATACTTTGATGATGATTGTAGTATTTAGAATAGGTGCAAGTATACCTGTTCCAGGAGTAAATACAGATTATATTAAGGCAATGGTAGGCGATAATAGTCTACTTTCCTTATATAATATGTTTACAGGAGGAGCGTTTAGTAACTTCACACTGTTTGCTCTAGGAATAGGGCCATCTATAACGGCATCTATTATAATACAACTTCTAACTATAGGTTTTGAAAGTTTAGAAGAACTTCAAAAGTCTGGTGAAGAAGGAAAGAAAAAAATTAATAAATATACTAAATATATTGCATTAGTATTAGCATTTGTGCAAGCCACTGCAATAACATTAGGAATTGTAAAAAGTGCCTTGATATCAAAGAGTGCATTCTTTGTTATTACAGTTATCTTAACGTTAGTATCAGCGAGTATGATGTTAATGTGGATAGGAGACAAAATTACTGAAAAAGGATTAGGTAATGGAGGATCTGTTATAATATTCATTGGTATTATCTCAGGTATACCAAAAGATGTCATAGCAACTGTTCAAAAGGTTCAAAGTGGGGACATACAAATATGGGCAGCAGCTCTGTTGGCAGTAGTGATACTAATAACAATAGCGGCAGTTACATATATACAAGAAGCCACTAGAAAAATCCCAGTGCAATATGCTAAAAGGGTTGTTGGAAGAAAAATGTATGGAGGACAAAGTTCTCATATACCAATGAAAGTTAACCAATCAGGAGTTATACCAGTAATTTTTGCTAGTTCGCTTTTAGCTTTCCCTCAAACCATAGCTATGTTTATGGGTGCAGATGCTCAAAGTTTTGTTCAAACTTACTTAAGTCCGGTAAGTTCACCGGGAGTTTGGATATATAGATCTCTTGAAGTTCTGCTGATAGTATTCTTCTCTTATTTCTACACAACTGTATCATTTAATACAGAAGATATAGCAAATAATATGAAAAATAATGGTGGATTTATTCCAGGTATAAGACCGGGTCAACCTACAATTGATTATTTAAATAGAATATTATCAAGATTAACTCTAGCTGGAGCGTTATTCCTAGCTGCAATAGTAATGGTATCAGCGATTATTATGTTCTTTATGAAACTTAATATATCATTAGTTGGTACATCTCTATTAATAGTTGTTGGTGTAGCACTAGAACTTAAGAGACAGTTAGAATCAAATTTAGTTATGAGAAGCTACCAAGGTTTCTTAAAATAAATTGGAGATGATAATATGAGAATAATATTACTTGGACCTCCTGGTGCAGGGAAAGGCACACAAGCAGCAGGAATAGTAGAAAAATACGATATACCTCATATATCAACAGGAGATATATTCAGAAAGAATATAAAAGAAGGAACAGAACTTGGAAAGAAAGCTAAAGGATACATAGATCAAGGATTATTAGTTCCAGATGAATTAACTGTAGGTTTAGTTACAGACAGAGTAACTCAAGATGACTGTAAAAATGGATTTATGTTAGATGGATTCCCAAGAAATGTTGCTCAAGCTGAACATTTAGATACGTTTTTAAAAGAAGCTGGTATAGAATTAGACAAGGTAGTTAATATCGAAGTTGATAAAGATATATTAGTTGGCAGAGCTGTAGGAAGAAGAATATGTAAATCTTGCGGTGCTACGTATCATGTTGAGTTTAATGCTCCTAAAGAAGAAGGTATATGTAATGTATGCCAAGGAGAATTATACCAAAGAGCAGATGATACTGAAGAAACTGTATCTAAAAGAATACAAGTTTATCTAGATGAAACAAAACCATTAGTTGATTATTATAGTTCTCAAGGTATAATAGCTAACATAAATGGTCAACAATCTATAGATAAGGTATTTGAAGATATAGTAAATGCTCTAGGATGTGAAAAATAATGATTATTTTGAAATCCAAAAAAGAAATAGAACTTATGAGAGAAGCTGGCAAGATTGTCGCTGAAACTCATGAGATATTAAAAGCAGCTGTTACTCCGGGAATATCTACTTTAGAGTTAGATAAAATGGCTGAAGAGAATATAAGAAAATATAATGCTATACCTTCTTTTAAAGGATACGGGGGTTTTCCAGGTTCTATATGTGCTTCTATAAACGAAGAAGTAGTACATGGAATACCAAGTAAAAAGATATTAAAAGAAGGTGACATTATAAGTTTAGATATAGGAGCCTATTATAAAGGATATCATTCAGACTCTGCGAAAACTCATGGAGTAGGGATAATATCTGAAGAAGATAGGAAATTAATAGAAGTAACAAAAGGAAGCTTCTATGAAGGCATAAAATTTGCTAAACTAGGATATAGATTATCTGATATCTCACACGCAGTACAAGCACACGTTGAGAAACATGGTTTCTCAGTAGTTAGGGACTTAGTAGGTCATGGAGTTGGCTCAGAACTTCATGAAGATCCTCAAATACCTAATTATGGACCACCTGGTAAAGGACCAAGACTTCAAGAAGGAATGGTTTTAGCTATAGAACCTATGGTTAACGCTGGTAAATACCACGTTAAAACATTAAGGGATGGGTGGACTATTGTTACTATTGATAACAAAAAATCAGCTCATTATGAGCATACGATAGCTATTACTGAAGACGAACCGATAATATTATCAAGTCTTTAGTCTTGATAGATAGGTATAAATAATGCTATCTAAGTTAGATCTAATGATTTAACTTATGAAATGGAGGTTTGGTTAGTTAATGGCCAAAAAAGATGTTATAGAATTTGAAGGTACAGTTATTGAAAACTTACCTAATGCTATGTTTAAAGTAAAATTAGAAAATGGACATGAGGTATTATGTCATTTATCTGGAAAGCTGAGAATGAACTTCATAAGAATTCTTGAAGGTGATAAGGTGAATGTTGAGCTTTCTCCATATGATCTTACAAGAGGAAGAATCACTTGGCGTAAGAAGTAGACTATTTAATATTAGTCTAAGGAGGGATTAACAATGAAAGTAAGACCATCAGTAAAACCAATATGCGAAAAATGCAAAGTAATAAAAAGAAAAGGTAAAGTAATGGTTATCTGCGAAAATCCAAAGCATAAGCAAAAGCAAGGATAATAAATTATTACTAGCAATTTATTGATTAATATAGTATAATATTATATTGTGATGTTAACAAAAACGTTCGAAATACTGGGAATTTTGTGGTATTATAATATAATATGGATATTTAAACACTAAAAACTAAGTGTAGGAGGTGCGAATAATGGCAAGAATAGCTGGGGTAGATTTACCTAGAGAAAAAAGAGCGGAAATAGCTTTAACTTATATATATGGTATAGGGAAAGCAACTTCTAATGAAATATTAGCTAAGGCTGAGATAAATGCTGATACAAGAATAAAAGATTTATCAGAAGAGCAAGTTAACGACTTAAGAAAGATAATAGATAGTGATTTCTTAGTTGAAGGTGATTTAAGAAGAGAAATCGCTTTAAACATAAAGAGATTAAGAGATATAAAATGTTACAGAGGTATGAGACATGCTAAAGGTCTTCCACTAAGAGGACAAAGAACTAAGACTAATGCTAGAACTAGAAAAGGTCCTAGAAAAACTGTATCTCGTAAGAAAAAGAAATAATAATTAGATAGGAGGGAAAATCAATGGCTAAACCAAAAAAGAAAGTTACACGTGTAAGAAGAAGAGAGCGTAAAAACATAGAACGTGGTCAGGCTCATATACAATCAACTTTCAATAACACAATAATAACTTTAACTGATGTTCATGGAAATGCTATATCAGCTGCTTCTTCAGGACAATTAGGATTCAAAGGGTCAAAGAAAGCTACTCCTTTTGCATCTCAAATGGCTGCAGAAACTGCTGCTAAGGCTGCTATGGAACACGGTTTAAAAACTGTAGAAGTATTCGTAAAGGGTCCTGGTTCAGGAAGAGAAGCTGCTATAAGAGCTTTACAAGCAACTGGATTAGAAGTAACTATGATAAAAGACGTAACTCCAATTCCTCACAACGGATGTAGACCACCAAAGAGAAGAAGAGTGTAATTATATAAACAAGTAAATTAGGAGGTGTAAAGACATGGCAAGATACACAGGTGCATCATGCAGACAGTGTCGTAGAGAAGGAATGAAATTATTCCTTAAAGGTGACAGATGTTATACTGATAAATGTGCTATAGTTAAGAGAAACTATGCTCCAGGACAACATGGACAAGGAAGAAAGAAAGTTTCTAACTATGGATTACAATTAAGAGAAAAGCAAAAAGTTAAGAGAATATACGGAGTTTTAGAAACTCAATTTAGAAACTTATACGAGCGTGCTGAAAAAATGGCTGGTATAACTGGGGAAAACTTATTAAGTTTATTAGAAAGAAGATTAGACAACGTTGTTTACAGAATGGGATTAGCTTCATCTAGAAAAGAAGCTAGACAATTAGTAGGACACGGTCACTTCTTATTAAACGGACATAAGACTGATATAGCTTCTGTAACAGTTAAACCTGGTGATGTTATAACAGTTAAAGAAAGATCAAAGTCATCTGCTAAATTCAAAGCTTTAGTAGAAGCTAACTCAAGAATAGCTCCTAAATGGTTAGAAGCTAACTTAGAAGAAATGACAGTTAAAGTTGTTGCTATCCCATCAAGAGAAGATATAGACCTTGAAATAGCAGAACACTTAATCATAGAGCTTTACTCTAAGTAATAAGCATATTTTAAAATTTATTTTTGAAATTGTTTACCCTCAGTGGATTAATAAATTTGAAGGAGGGTTTTGTCCATGATAGAAATAGAAAAACCAAAAGTAGATATAATCGAACTTAGCGAAGACTATAGATATGGAAAGTTTGTCATAGAACCTCTTGAAAGAGGCTATGGTATAACTATAGGTAATGCTTTAAGAAGAATATTATTATCATCTTTACCAGGTGTTGCAGTTAATTCTATAAAAATAGATGGAGTTCTTCATGAATTCTCAACTGTACCTGGAGTTAAAGAAGATGTTACTGAAATGATATTAGCATTAAAAGAGCTTTCAGCTACTATAGATGGTGAAGGAAGTAGAACACTTAAAATAGATGCTCAAGGACCATGTACTATCACAGGGGCAGACATAATATGCCCTTCAGATGTTGAAATATTAAGCAAGGATTTAAAGATAGCTACGCTAGATGATAATGCTAAGTTTAATATGGAAATATATGTAGATAAAGGTAGAGGATATGTTTCAGCTGAAGAAAACAAGACAGAGCATATGCCTATAGGTGTTTTACCTGTAGATTCAATATATACTCCTGTTGAAAAAGTGAGCTACCATGTTGAGAATACAAGAGTAGGTCAAAAAACAGATTATGATAAATTAGTACTTGATGTTTGGACTAATGGAAGTATAAATCCTCAAGAAGGAATATCTCTTGCAGCTAAAGTACTAGTTGAACATTTAAATCTATTCATAGACTTAACAGAGCATGTAAGCAATGTTGAGATAATGGTAGAAAAAGAAGAAGATCAAAAAGAAAAAGTTCTTGAAATGACAATAGAAGAATTAGATTTATCAGTTAGATCTTACAACTGTTTAAAGAGAGCGGGAATAAACACAGTTGAAGAATTAGCTAATAAGTCTGAAGATGATATGATGAAGGTTAGAAATCTAGGGAAGAAATCTTTAGAGGAAGTAATCCAAAAGTTAGAAGAACTTGGACTAGGTCTTAAACCAAGCGAAGAATAGTGAGTGAAGGAGGGATAGTATGGCTACTTACCGTAAATTAGGACGTGAGACTTCTCACAGAAACCTTATGTTAAGAAACTTAGTAACTGACTTACTAAGAAGTGGAAGAATAGAAACTACAGTAACTAGAGCAAAAGAAACTCGTAGAATGGCTGAAAAGATGATAACTCTTGGTAAAAGAGGAGATCTTCACGCTAGAAGACAAGTTTTAGCATATGTTATGGATGAAACTGTAGTAAACAACTTATTCACTGATATAGCTCCAAAATATGCTGAGAGAAATGGTGGATACACTAGAATAATCAAAAAAGGACCAAGAAAAGGCGACGCTGCTGAAATGGCTTTTATAGAATTAGTATAGTACGGGAAGGATTAGGCTTAATAGCTTAGTCCTTTTTTGTTTATATAAAAATAACTTGTGATATATAAATATTAATTTGATGTAAGTTTTTTATTTATGATTAAATTTGTAACGTATTGTATATAATACCATTGCCAATTTTTACTTAAACTATGATATAATACTACTTAAAATGATTTTTTAATACTACTTACGAAAAGGAGTATAGTTAATGAACAGTATAGTTAAGGTAAATAACTTATCATTTGAATATATAACAGATGAAGAAAAACTTAAAGCTATAGATAATTTAAATTTAGATGTAAAAAAAGGTGAATTTGTGGCAATAATAGGACATAATGGGTCGGGTAAATCAACCTTATCTAAAAACTTAAATGCTATTTTAATGCCTAGTGAGGGAAGTATACTTATAGATGGATTAGATACTAAAGAAGAAGATAATTTATGGTCTATAAGACAAACTGCAGGTATGGTATTTCAAAACCCAGACAATCAAATAGTTGCAACTGTAGTAGAAGAAGATGTAGCCTTTGGTCCGGAGAACTTAGGAATAGAACCTAACGAAATAAGAAACAGAGTAGAAGAATCTCTTAAAAGTGTTGGAATGTATGAGTTAAAAGATAGACAACCACATTTACTATCAGGCGGACAAAAGCAAAGAGTAGCTATAGCGGGTATAATAGCAATGAAACCTAAATGCATTATATTTGATGAAGCAACGGCGATGCTTGATCCATCTGGAAGAAAAGAGGTTATGAAAACAATAAAAAGACTCAATAAAGAAGAAAATATAACGACACTACATATAACTCACTTTATGGAAGAAGCAGTAGAGGCAGATAGAGTTATAGTAATGGAAAAAGGTAAAAAAATACTTGAAGGTACTCCACGTGAGGTATTTAGCAATATAGATATGCTAAGAAGTATAGGGCTAGATGTACCTTGTATGACTGAACTATCTAGTTTATTAAGACAAGAAGGTTTAGATGTTGATAGTGATATATTAACTGTGGATGAGATGGTGATGAAATTATGTCAATTATAGTAAAAAATTTAACTTATATATATGATGAAGGAATGCCTTTTGCAAGTAAAGCATTAGATAATATTACACTTGAAATAAAAGATAGAGATTTTGTTGGTCTTATAGGTCATACTGGATCTGGTAAATCTACATTAATACAACACTTGAATGGATTGATAAAACCCTCATCAGGAGAAATTTATATAAATGATTTTAATATTACTGATCCAAAACTAAACTTGACAGAGATAAGGAAAAGAGTCGGAGTAGTATTTCAATATCCAGAATATCAATTATTTGAAGAAACAATAGAAAAGGACATAGCTTTTGGACCTTCTAATTTAGAATTAGAGCAACCTGAAATAGATAAAAGAGTAAAAGAGTCTATGGAAGCTGTAGGATTAAATTATGAGGAGTTTAGAAGTAAATCTCCATTTGAATTATCAGGTGGTCAAAAGCGTAGGGTGGCTATTGCTGGTGTTATAGCAATGAAACCAGAAGTTCTTATATTAGATGAGCCAACAGCAGGTTTAGATCCAGGTGGAAGAGATGAAATATTTGAACTTATAAAAAAGCTTCATAGAGAGAATAATATGACAATAATATTATCATCACATAGTATGGATGATATGGCTAAATTAGCTAAAACTATAATTGTCATGAATAAGGGCAATGTTGAATTTATGGGGACTCCTAGAGAAGTTTTTAACTCTAATACGGATAGATTAAAAGAAATAGGATTAGATATACCTCAAGTTTTAGAACTTGCTTTTAAATTAAGAGAACAAGGTTTTGATATAAGAGAAGATATATTAACAATAGAAGAAGCCAAAGAAGAAATATTAAAAATTATGAGAGGAAGAAAAAAATGTTAAAAGATATAACTATAGGACAATATTATCCTACTAATTCGTCTATTCACAAATTAGATGCTAGGGTAAAACTTATAGCTACTTTTGTATTTATGATATCTTTATTCATAATAAATAAGTTTTGGCCTTATGCTATAGTTTTATTATCACTAGTATCTGTTATAAATCTATCTAATATACCTGTTAAATATATTGTAAAAGGTATAAAGCCATTAAAATGGATTATACTATTTACGTTTGTTATAAATGTATTTTTCTTACCGGGAGATGTTATATGGTCATTTGGATTCATGCGTATAACAAGCCAAGGGTTAGAGCAAGCTATATTTATGGCTATAAGGCTTATACTACTAGTTGTAGGAACATCGATACTAACATTAACAACATCTCCTATTGAGCTTACAGATGGTATAGAAAGGCTATTAAATCCATTCAAGAAGATAGGATTGCCGGTTCATGAATTAGCTATGATGATGACTATCGCATTAAGATTTATACCTACATTACTAGATGAGACTGATAAAATAATGAAGGCTCAAATGTCTAGAGGGGCTGACTTTGAAAGTAAGAATATAATTAGTAGAGCTAAGAACCTAGTTCCGTTATTAGTGCCTTTATTTGTAAGTGCATTTAGAAGAGCAGATGAACTTGCTATGGCAATGGAAGCTAGATGTTATAGAGGTGGATATAATAGAACTAAGATGAAGGAAGCTATTGTAACTAAAACAGATTATGCAGCTTACTTTGCACAAGTTATATACTTAGGAGCTATTATAGCTACAAGATTTATTTAAAGAGGTATATAATGAGAAATATAAAGATTACAATACAGTATAATGGTGAAAACTATTGTGGATGGCAAAAACAGCCAAACTCTTTAGGAATACAAGGGAATATAGAAAAAGCCATATACGAAATAACTAAAGAAGAAGTTAAAATTGAAGGTTCGGGAAGAACCGATGCAGGAGTGCATGCATTAGGACAGGTAGCTAACTTTAAGATAGAGTCTAGTATACCTGTAGAAAAGATACCAAATGCATTAAATGCTAAGCTGCCTAAAGACATATCTATAATTGCCTGTAGCGAGGTAGAGGATGAATTTCATTCTAGGTATTGTGCTAAAGGAAAAAGATATAGGTATTTAATATATAACCAATTATATAGGAGCCCTATATACAAGGATACATCATACCATGTTAAGTGTGACCTTGATTTTGAAAGAATGTGTGAAGAAGCTAAACATCTAATAGGAGAACATGACTTTAAGGGGTTTATGAGCTCTGGATCGTCTGTAAAGGATACTGTAAGGACTATATATGATATTACTTTAGAAAGACATGAAGATTTAATTACTCTAGAGATAGAAGGTAATGGATTTTTATACAATATGGTAAGAATAATAGTAGGAACACTAGTTGATATAGGCAGAGGAAGGATAAATGAAAGTTTAGCAGATATAATTAACTATAGGAGTAGAGGTAAGGCTGGTCACAAAGCACCAGCACACGGATTATTTCTTAAAAAAGTTGATTATTAGCTTGACACACCAGGGGGCATGTATTAAAATAAGTTAGAGTGTGTTAATAAGTCCACTTGCCCCGGACTTGACATAAACGGTAAAATTTTTTATATGAAAAAAAGTTAAGGAGGGACAACTATGAAGAGTTATATAGCTAAGCCAGCTGATGTACAAAGAAAATGGTACATCGTTGATGCTGAAGGAAAAACATTAGGTCGTTTAGCAACTGAAATAGCGACAGTACTAAGAGGGAAGCACAAGGTTACTTTCACACCTCACGTAGATGGTGGAGATTTCGTTGTTGTTGTAAATGCAGAGAAGGTAGTTTTAACAGGAAAGAAATTAGATCAAAAATTATACAGATACCACACAGGTTATGTAGGTGGATTAAAGGAAATAACTTACAGAGAAATGATGGAAAAGAAACCAGAAGAAGTTGTATCTCACGCAGTAAGCGGTATGTTATGTAAGAACAAATTAAGAAGTAGAATGATGACTAGATTAAGAGTATTTGCAGGAGCTAACCATGATCATGCAGCTCAAAATCCAGAAGTTTTAAACTTTAAATAATAATTAACGGGTGAAAGGAGGAGTTATCATGGCTAACGTTCAATATTACGGAACTGGAAGAAGAAAAAGCTCTGTTGCTAGAGTAAGACTAGTTGCAGGTGAAGGAAATATAGTAGTAAATGGAAGAACAGTTGAAGAATTTTTTAACTACGAAACATTAATAAGAGATGTTAAACAACCATTAGTTTTAACTAATAATGAAACTAAGTACGATGTTATAGTAAAAGTTGAAGGTGGAGGATTCACTGGACAAGCTGGAGCTATAAGACATGGTATATCTAGAGCTTTATTAAAAGCTGATTTAGATTTAAGACCAGCTTTAAAAGCAGAAGGATTCTTAACTAGAGATGCTAGAATGAAGGAAAGAAAGAAATACGGATTAAAGGCAGCAAGAAGAGCTCCACAATTCTCAAAGAGATAATTTTATATTATTTATGTTTGTACAAAGACTTTGGAATATTCCAAAGTCTTTTTTAATATAAATATATAGGGTGATATTGTGAGAAACTATATGAAACATACAGTCTTTGGTGCAATAGCATTATTACTAATGATAGTAGCTATATTTGAAATAAAAAATGTATCAGAGAGTGTTATGGAATATATGCCTGTAACCAATAAAACTATAATACTAGATGCAGGTCATGGAGGTATAGATCCAGGAAAATTAAGTAATGATAAAGAGATACAAGAAAAAGATGTAAACTTAGCTATTACCCTTAAGCTTAGAGAATTATTAGAGTCAAGTGGCGCTCTTGTAATACTTACTAGGGAAGATGATAGTAGTTTATATACTGAAGATGGTAGCAAGACAATAAGACAAAAGTATAATGAAAATTTAAAAAACAGAAAAAAGATAATAAAAGAATCAAATGCAGATATGTTTGTATCAATTCATTCAAATGCATTTACAGAATCTAAATATTATGGAGCTCAAACTTTTTATCCTGCTGGAAAAGAGGACTCTGTAAATTTATCAAAATACATACAGCAAGAACTTAAAAGAGTGGTAGATAAAACAAATAATAGAGAGATAAAGCCAAGTGAAGATATATATGTATTAAAAGAAAATGAAATACCTTCAGCTTTAATAGAATGTGGTTTTTTATCTAATGATAAAGAAGCTAAACTTTTAGTAGATGAAAAATATCAAGAAAAGATAGCTTGGTCAATATATGTAGGTATTCAAAAATATTTTAGTTCAACTATGAATAAATAATAAAAAAATGAAGATAATAGGTTATATCGAGGTAAATAAATTGCTAAGATATAACCTTTTACTCATTAAAATGGAAAATAAGTAAAAAAATGAAAAAAAGTGTTGACTTAAATTGATATACTTGTTATTATAATAAAGTACTCAAGAGGAGTACATAAGAACTTTGAAAATTAAACAGTAGGTTAATTTATAGAATTTGAAACAACCAAACAAAGCCAGATATATAACAGTATCTGAGCCCAAGTCAAAACTTATATTTAAGAGTTTGATCCTGGCTCAGGATGAACGCTGGCGGCGTGCCTAACACATGCAAGTCGAGCGATTTCCTTCGGGAAAGAGCGGCGGACGGGTGAGTAACGCGTGGGTAACCTGCCCTGTACACACGGATAACATACCGAAAGGTATGCTAATACGGGATAACATGAGAGAGTCGCATGGCTTTCTTATCAAAGCTCCGGCGGTACAGGATGGACCCGCGTCTGATTAGCTAGTTGGTAAGGTAACGGCTTACCAAGGCGACGATCAGTAGCCGACCTGAGAGGGTGATCGGCCACATTGGAACTGAGACACGGTCCAAACTCCTACGGGAGGCAGCAGTGGGGAATATTGCACAATGGGCGAAAGCCTGATGCAGCAACGCCGCGTGAGCGATGAAGGCCTTCGGGTCGTAAAGCTCTGTCCTCAAGGAAGATAATGACGGTACTTGAGGAGGAAGCCCCGGCTAACTACGTGCCAGCAGCCGCGGTAATACGTAGGGGGCTAGCGTTATCCGGAATTACTGGGCGTAAAGGGTGCGTAGGTGGTTTCTTAAGTCAGAGGTGAAAGGCTACGGCTCAACCGTAGTAAGCCTTTGAAACTGAGAAACTTGAGTGCAGGAGAGGAGAGTAGAATTCCTAGTGTAGCGGTGAAATGCGTAGATATTAGGAGGAATACCAGTTGCGAAGGCGGCTCTCTGGACTGTAACTGACACTGAGGCACGAAAGCGTGGGGAGCAAACAGGATTAGATACCCTGGTAGTCCACGCCGTAAACGATGAGTACTAGCTGTCGGAGGTTACCCCCTTCGGTGGCGCAGCTAACGCATTAAGTACTCCGCCTGGGAAGTACGCTCGCAAGAGTGAAACTCAAAGGAATTGACGGGGACCCGCACAAGTAGCGGAGCATGTGGTTTAATTCGAAGCAACGCGAAGAACCTTACCTAAGCTTGACATCCTTTTGACCTCTCCCTAATCGGAGATTTCCCTTCGGGGACAGAAGTGACAGGTGGTGCATGGTTGTCGTCAGCTCGTGTCGTGAGATGTTGGGTTAAGTCCCGCAACGAGCGCAACCCTTGCCTTTAGTTGCCAGCATTAAGTTGGGCACTCTAGAGGGACTGCCAGGGATAACCTGGAGGAAGGTGGGGATGACGTCAAATCATCATGCCCCTTATGCTTAGGGCTACACACGTGCTACAATGGGTGGTACAGAGGGCAGCCAAGTCGTGAGGCGGAGCTAATCCCTTAAAGCCATTCTCAGTTCGGATTGTAGGCTGAAACTCGCCTACATGAAGCTGGAGTTACTAGTAATCGCAGATCAGAATGCTGCGGTGAATGCGTTCCCGGGTCTTGTACACACCGCCCGTCACACCACGGAAGTTGGGGGCGCCCGAAGCCGGTTTGCTAACCTTTTGGAAGCGGCCGTCGAAGGTGAAATCAATAACTGGGGTGAAGTCGTAACAAGGTAGCCGTATCGGAAGGTGCGGCTGGATCACCTCCTTTCTAAGGAGAATTACCTACTGTTTAATTTTGAGAGTTCTTATTTTTTTGTGAAAAACGAATAAAAACTTGCTAAAAATATTGACAAAAATCGACAAATATAGTAAAATATATTTCGTTGAAAAAGTTAATAACATGGGGGTGTAGCTCAGCTGGGAGAGCACTTGCCTTGCACGCAAGGGGTCAGGAGTTCGATCCTCCTCATCTCCACCATATTAGTACTTTGAAAACTGCATAACATTTAGTGATATGACATCATTTTATATATAGACAATGAAGTCTTTAAAATAAGCTAGACAGATAAGTCTTTAAAATCAACTTTAAGCACTGGAATAAACTGAGTGAATACGAAGTTTGTTCAGTAGCGATAACTTTTAATAACTGGTCAAGTTATTAAGGGTGCAGGGCGGATGCCTTGGCACTAGGAGCCGATGAAGGACGCGATAAGCTGCGATAAGCTTCGGGGAGTTGCACGTAAACTTTGATCCGAAGATTTCCGAATGAGGAAACTCACTTAGAGTAATGTCTAAGTATCGTTAAGTGAATACATAGCTTAGCGAGGGGAACCCGGGGAACTGAAACATCTAAGTACCCGGAGGAAAAGAAAGAAATTCGATTCCGTAAGTAGCGGCGAGCGAACGCGGAACAGGCCAAACCAATGAAGTTTTCTTCGTTGGGGTTGCGGACATATCATAAACGAAGAGGTCATCGTAAGTGAAGAGAGTTGGAAAGCTCCGCCATAGAAGGTAATAGCCCTGTATTTGAAACGATAATTCTTTAGATATGATCCAGAGTACCACGGGACACGTGAAACCCTGTGGGAAGCAGGAGGGACCATCCTCCAAGCCTAAATACTACCTAGTGACCGATAGCGCATAGTACCGTGAGGGAAAGGTGAAAAGAACCCCGGGAGGGGAGTGAAATAGAACCTGAAACCCTGCACTTACAAGCTGTGGGAGCACATTATTTGTGTGACCGCGTACTTTTTGTAGAACGGGCCAACGAGTTACGTTAAGTAGCAAGGTTAAGCACTTAAGGTGCGGAGCCGTAGCGAAAGCGAGTCTTAAATGGGCGCTTAAGTTACTTGACGTAGACCCGAAACCGGGCGACCTATCCATGAGCAGGTTGAAGCGAAAGTAAAATTTCGTGGAGGACCGAACCCACGAGCGTTGAAAAGCTCGGGGATGACTTGTGGATAGCGGTGAAATTCCAATCGAGCCCGGAGATAGCTGGTTCTCCCCGAAATAGCTTTAGGGCTAGCCTCAAGGTTGAGAGAAGCGGAGGTAGAGCACTGAATGTCCTAGGGGGTATTGCACTTACCGAAGACTATCAAACTCCGAATGCCGTATTCTTATACTTGGGAGTCAGACTGTGGGTGATAAGATTCATAGTCGAAAGGGCAACAGCCCAGATCGTCAGCTAAGGTCCCTAAATGTACGTTAAGTGGTAAAGGATGTGGGATTGCACAGACAACCAGGATGTTGGCTTAGAAGCAGCCACTCATTTAAAGAGTGCGTAATAGCTCACTGGTCGAGTGATCCTGCGCCGAAAATTTCCGGGGCTAAAACGTACTACCGAAGCTACGGCATCATTATGATGGGTAGGGGAGCTTCGTATGCAGGCTGAAGCGTGACCGTAAGGACGCGTGGACAGTATACGAGTGAGAATGTTGGCATGAGTAGCGAGACGTGGGTGAGAATCCCACGGGCCGTAAACCCAAGGTTTCCAGGGGAAGGTTCGTCCGCCCTGGGTTAGTCGGGACCTAAGCCGAGGCCGAAAGGCGTAGGTGATGGACAACAGGTTGATATTCCTGTACCGCCAATAAACGCTTGAGAAATGGGATGACACAGTAGGATAAGCTAACCACACTGTTGGTTATGTGTGGCTAAGTACTGAGGCAGTCAAGATAGGCAAATCCGTCTTGATAATGCTGGGGTACGATGGGGAGCGAAATTTAGTAGCGAAGTAGCTGATTTCACACTGTCAAGAAAAGTCTCTATCGAGTTTAAAGGCGCCCGTACCTCAAACCGACACAGGTGGGTGAGGAGAGTATCCTAAGGCCAGCGAGAGAACTATTGTTAAGGAACTCGGCAAAATGACCCCGTAACTTAGGGAGAAGGGGTGCCATCCTTTGGATGGCCGCAGAGAATAGGCCCAAGCGACTGTTTACCAAAAACACAGGTTTCTGCTAAGTCGCAAGACGATGTATAGGAGCTGACGCCTGCCCGGTGCTGGAAGGTTAAGGGGATCTGTTAGAGCAATCGAAGCAGTGAACTTAAGCCCCAGTAAACGGCGGCCGTAACTATAACGGTCCTAAGGTAGCGAAATTCCTTGTCGGGTAAGTTCCGACCCGCACGAAAGGCGTAACGATTTGGGCACTGTCTCAACAATAGACTCGGTGAAATTGTAATCCCGGTGAAGATGCCGGGTACCTGCGACAGGACGGAAAGACCCCATGGAGCTTTACTGTAGCTTGACGTTGGGTCTTGGTACTACATGTACAGGATAGGTGGGAGACTTTGAAGCATGAACGCCAGTTTGTGTGGAGTCATCCTTGGGATACCACCCTTGTAGTACTGGGATCCTAACCAGAGGCCTTGAATCAGGTCTTGGGACACCGTCAGGTGGGCAGTTTGACTGGGGCGGTCGCCTCCCAAAGAGTAACGGAGGCGCTCAAAGGTTCTCTCAGTACGGTCGGAAATCGTACGAAGAGTGTAAAGGCAAAAGAGAGCTTGATTGCAAGACATACAGGTCGAGCAAGGACGAAAGTCGGACTTAGTGATCCGGTGGTTCCGCATGGAAGGGCCATCGCTCAACGGATAAAAGCTACCCTGGGGATAACAGGCTTATCTCCCCCAAGAGTCCACATCGACGGGGAGGTTTGGCACCTCGATGTCGGCTCATCACATCCTGGGGCTGTAGTAGGTCCCAAGGGTTGGGCTGTTCGCCCATTAAAGTGGTACGCGAGCTGGGTTCAGAACGTCGTGAGACAGTTCGGTCCCTATCCGTCGCAGGCGTAGGAAATTTGAGGAGACCTGTCCTTAGTACGAGAGGACCGGGATGGACGTACCTCTGGTGTACCAGTTGTTCTGCCAAGGGCATGGCTGGGTAGCTATGTACGGAATGGATAAGCGCTGAAAGCATCTAAGCGCGAAGCCAACTTCAAGATAAGATTTCCCACCGTAAGGGTAAGACCCCAGGAAGACTACCTGGTTGATAGGTCGAAGGTGTAAGTGCAGTAATGTATTTAGCTTATCGATACTAATAGGTCGAGGACTTGACCAAAATTAAAATGATAAATTCAATAAATGTTTGCAGTTTTCAGAGTATTAACTCTAAAATAAAAGATTATGTGGTTACAATAGCAAAGAGGATACACCTGTTCCCATTCCGAACACAGAAGTTAAGCTCTTTAGCGCTGATGGTACTTGGTGGGCAACTGCCTGGGAGAGTAAGACGTAGCTACGTAATCTTTTTTATTTTAATAAAAAAGCTGTTAGCGATTTTAATCCTAACAGTTTTTTATATACGCAAATTATGGCTTATTTAATTTATAAATATATAATGGTGTATAAATAAAAATATATACTTAACTAACTAGTTCATGCAAAGAAGTGCCATTTATTAATTCATAATATCTGATATAAATTGATCTAACTTATTTAATCCTTCTAAGAAGATATTATCAGAACATGCAAAAGAAATTCTAATATAATTATCCATACCAAAAGCTATTCCTGGTACTACAGCCACATTATATTCTTCTAAAAATCTATCGCAAAATTCGATAGAAAAACTTTCATCAAAATTAAATTTTTTAGATATACTCGATAAATCTATAAAGATATAGAATGCTCCATGTGGGTATATATAATCTATATAAGGTATAGAATTAACTCTATCACAAATTAAATCTCTTCTAGACTTATATTCTTTTACCATTTCATTTATATCATTAGAGCAATTTTTTAAAGCTCCATATCCTACATATTGTGCTGTTAAGCTTGGGTGAGATGTTAAATGCCCTTGTATTTTACTGATAGCATTTGCTATTGTTTGATTTGACGCTGAGTAACCTAATCTTAACCCTGTCATGGCTACAGATTTAGAGAAACCATTTACTGTTATAGTTATATCTTTTGCATTTTCACTTATAGAGGCAACAGATACAAAACTATTATCAAAGCATATTTTTTCATAGATTTCATCAGCAAGTATATAGATATTATTTTTTATACAAAAATCTAATATAGATACTAATTCTTCTTTAGTATATACAGCTCCAGTTGGATTAGATGGATTATTTAAAATAAGGACTTTAGTTTTAGATGTAACATAAGGTATAAGATCGTTCGGTGTAATTTTAAAATTATTTTCTTTCTTAGAATCTATAAGTATCGGTTTAGCATTAACTAGTTTTATAATTTCTGGGTAACTTACCCAATAAGGTTTTGGGACTAATATTTCATCTTCTGGATTAGTTAAAGCTAATAAGGAATTTGTTATACAATGTTTGGCTCCACTAGATACCACTATTTCATCTGGAGAATAGTTACAATTATTCTCATTAAGAAGTTTATTGCATATTTCATCTCTGAGAACTTTAAGTCCAGGAACCATATTATATTTAGTTAAATTATTATTAAGAGAACTTATACCACTATATTTTGCATCATATGGAACATTAAAATCAGGCTCTCCAATACTAAGGTCTAAAATATTAATACCTTTAGTTTTCATTTCGGATACTTTAGAGCTTATACCAATTGTATAAGATGGGGCTATAGATGAAACTCTATTAGATAACATGAAATCCTCCTTTATATTTTGAAATTATATATTAAATTAAAATTTTAAATATAGTTTTTACTTGTTTATATATGGAATAATAAGTAAAAAATTGTTATATTAACTTAATATTAGGTATAGTATCTATTTATATATGCATACATTATTGTATGACTAAAATATGTATAAAAGTTATCCACAATACATATTATTACAAGCTTTTATTACAATAAAATCTAAAAAAATGAACTTAGCTTTTAACTACATTATATTGTAATTCCAATGGATATATGACTATAGGCAAAAATTATATAAAAAATAACAAAAATATTTATCATTCTTAAAACTATTACAATTGCTTAGGTTCAAATTATCCACATAGCATTTGCAATGATTTCAGTTAATTTGACTATTATGTACAAATTTGGTAATCTTATTTAGTAGCAATTATGAGAATCCCTTTGACGAAGTTAAAGGGGATTTTTTTAATCTTAATATACTATATGTAGTAGTGCTTATATAAATATGCTACAATATATAGTGATAAGGGGGATTTTACGAATGATTAATTTAGTTAAAAAAAGAGACGGAAGAGTGATACCTTTTAATGCAGATAGAATAACTAGAGCTATATTTTTAGCAGCTAGTAATGTAGCAGAAAAGGAGCATAAATCACCAGATTATAAATTATCAGAAGAATTAACACAAGAAGTAATAAAAAGATTAAATACTAAATTTATAAATGATGTTCCAGGGGTAGAGGACGTGCAAAATGCAGTTGTTAAGGTTCTTATAGAAGAAGGACATGCAAAGACTAGTGAAGAATATATAGTGTACAGAACAGAAAGAAGTAGAATAAGAAATTCTAAAACTAGACTAATGAAAGCCATAGAAGAAATAACATTCGCTGATGCAAATGATGCAGATATAAAAAGAGAGAATGCTAATATAAATGGAAATACAGCTATGGGTACTATGCTTCAATATGGTAGTACAGTATCTAAAGAATTTTGTAAAACACACTTATTAAACCCAGAACATTCATTTGCTCATGATAATGGAGATATACATATACATGATATGGATTTTTTAAATATGGGAACATTAACTTGTTGCCAAATAGATCTTAATAAATTATTCAAAGGTGGATTTTCTACAGGTCATGGGTTCTTAAGAGAACCAAATGATATTATAAGTTACTCAGCACTAGCTGCAATTGCTATACAAAGCAATCAAAATGATCAACATGGAGGGCAAAGTATACCTTTCTTTGATTATGGATTAGCAGAGGGTGTATATAAAACATTTAAGAAATTCTATATAAGTAATATATCAAAAGCTTTAAAATTATTTAAAGGCATAGAAGATAACGGAATAATAAAAGATATAGTTTATAAATGTGAAGAAGAAACAGGAATGAAGGTAGGTATAAAAAGAGAAGAAAAATACTTATCTGTTGAAAGAGAAAAGTTACAAGCTAAGTTTGATATAACTGAAGAAATTGCTAAAAATATACAAACATTCGCCTTTGATGAATCTATTAAAGAAACTGATAAGAGAACATATCAAGCGATGGAAGCATTTATTCATAACTTAAATACAATGCATTCTAGAGCGGGAGCACAAGTTCCATTCTCTAGTATAAACTATGGAACAGATATATCTGAAGAAGGAAGAATGGTAACAAAGAATATATTATTATCATTAGAGAGAGGATTAGGAAATGGAGAAACGCCTATATTCCCTATACAAATATTTAAGGTAAAAGAAGGCATTAGTTTAAACCCTGAAGATCCTAACTATGATTTATTTAAATTAGCATGTAAAGTTTCAGCAAAAAGACTATTCCCTAACTTTAGTTTCTTAGATGCTCCATTTAATGCTCAATATTATAAAGAAGGACATCCAGAAACAGAAGCTACTTACATGGGATGTAGAACTAGAGTTCTTGGAAATGTATGTGGAGAACAGATAGTTAGTGGTAGAGGTAACTTATCGTTTACTACAATAAACCTTCCTAGATTAGGTATAAAACATGGAGTGGTAGATAACAAAGAAGCTAATATAGAAGAATTCTTCAATGAATTAGATGAGAAAATAGATTTAGTTACAGAGCAGTTATTAGAAAGAATGGAAGTACAAGGTAATAAGAGAATGAAAAACTTCCCATTCTTAATGGGTCAAGGTGTATGGCAAGGGTCTGATAAACTTGGTCCAGAAGATAAATTATCAGAAGTTATAAAACAAGGTACATTAACTATAGGATTTATAGGGCTAGCTGAATGTTTATTAGCTCTTATAGGAAAACACCATGGTGAAAGCGAAGAAGCTCAAGAGTTAGGTCTTAAGATAGTATCGCATATGAGAGAAAAAATGGAAGCAGCTAGTGAAAAGTATAACTTAAACTTTTCTATTATAGCTACACCAGCTGAAGGACTTTCAGGAAGATTTACAAGAATAGATAAAAAAGCTTATGGTGAGATAAAGGGAATTACGGATAAAGAATATTATACTAACTCATTCCATGTTCCGGTTTATCATAAATTAAGTGCTTTTGATAAAATAAGAATAGAAGCTCCTTATCATGAACTTACTAATGCAGGTCATATAACGTATATAGAGTTAGATGGTAATCCATCTGATAACCTAGAAGCTTTTGAAACTATTATAAAGGCTATGAAAGAACAAGGAATAGGGTACGGAAGTGTAAATCATCCTGTAGATAGAGATCCTATATGTGGATTCTCAGGAGTTATAGAAAGTAATATATGCCCAGCATGTGGAAGAAATGAAGAAGATAGTGATATCAAGTTTGAAAGAATAAGAAGAATAACAGGTTACTTAGTTGGTACAGTAGATAGATTTAATAACGCAAAACAAGCTGAAGTGCGTGACAGAGTTAAACATAAATAATATAGAAGATAAAGGGGAAATGGATTATGAAGATAAGAATATCATCTCCTACAACTTTTGATAGTATAGTAGATGGTCCTGGTCTTAGAATGGTAGTATGGACACAAGGATGTATCCATAATTGTAAGAATTGCCATAATCCACAAACTCATGATTTGTGTGGAGGATTCGAGGTAGATACTAAAGATATTATTGATAAGTTAAAGATATTAAAATTACAAAAGGGCATAACTTTATCAGGTGGAGAACCATTCTTACAACCAGAAGCTTTAGAAGAAATAGCTAAAGAAGCTAAGGAAAATAAATTAGATATATGGGCTTATACAGGATTTACATTTGAGTATTTGTTAGATAAAAAGAATCCTTCATACTTTAAAAACTTAAATTTGTTAAAGCAGATAGATGTATTAGTAGATGGAAAGTTTATGGAAGAGCGAAAAGATATAAGCTTAAAGTTTAGAGGATCGTCTAATCAGAGAATAATAAATGTACAAAGAAGCTTAAAATATAAGCAAATTATTTTGTCTGAAGAATATATGGAAGATTTATCTGCAGCTAAATAAAAATCTTTTTAATATAAATAAAAATAGTGTAAATAACTTAAAACAAGTTATTTACACTATTTTTTT
This sequence comes from Faecalimicrobium sp. JNUCC 81, assembly GCF_053667625.1. Classification (NCBI taxonomy): domain Bacteria; kingdom Bacillati; phylum Bacillota; class Clostridia; order Peptostreptococcales; family Peptostreptococcaceae; genus Faecalimicrobium; species Faecalimicrobium sp. JNUCC 81. Next base: position 3,718,832 of record NZ_CM132203.1, on the reverse strand, counting down.
ATCTTTATTGATAATATATAAATAGAAAAATAATTACCTTATATATTATTAATTTATTAAATTAAAATATTTTTTTGTTAATAACTCTGTGAAATATGTGGATACTTTTTTTGAAGCAATGAGAAATCAATGTGAATAATATGTTGATAATGTGGATAAATCGTATAGTTAAAATTCAAACTAAAATATATGTAAAAAAAATATTAAAAAACTGTTGACGATGTTAATTTTAGATGATATAGTTATACTTGTCCTTAAGACGAGGGCAAATAAATAGAAAAACAACAGAAAAAAGTTGACAAAGTTAAATAGCTTTGGTAAACTAAGAAAGTTAAAAAAATAAGCACCAACATGGTTGCTTAAAATGAACTTTGAAAATTAAACAGTAGGTTAATTTATAGAATTTGAAACAACCAAACAAAGCCAGATATATAACAGTATCTGAGCCCAAGTCAAAACTTATATTTAAGAGTTTGATCCTGGCTCAGGATGAACGCTGGCGGCGTGCCTAACACATGCAAGTCGAGCGATTTCCTTCGGGAAAGAGCGGCGGACGGGTGAGTAACGCGTGGGTAACCTGCCCTGTACACACGGATAACATACCGAAAGGTATGCTAATACGGGATAACATGAGAGAGTCGCATGGCTTTCTTATCAAAGCTCCGGCGGTACAGGATGGACCCGCGTCTGATTAGCTAGTTGGTAAGGTAACGGCTTACCAAGGCGACGATCAGTAGCCGACCTGAGAGGGTGATCGGCCACATTGGAACTGAGACACGGTCCAAACTCCTACGGGAGGCAGCAGTGGGGAATATTGCACAATGGGCGAAAGCCTGATGCAGCAACGCCGCGTGAGCGATGAAGGCCTTCGGGTCGTAAAGCTCTGTCCTCAAGGAAGATAATGACGGTACTTGAGGAGGAAGCCCCGGCTAACTACGTGCCAGCAGCCGCGGTAATACGTAGGGGGCTAGCGTTATCCGGAATTACTGGGCGTAAAGGGTGCGTAGGTGGTTTCTTAAGTCAGAGGTGAAAGGCTACGGCTCAACCGTAGTAAGCCTTTGAAACTGAGAAACTTGAGTGCAGGAGAGGAGAGTAGAATTCCTAGTGTAGCGGTGAAATGCGTAGATATTAGGAGGAATACCAGTTGCGAAGGCGGCTCTCTGGACTGTAACTGACACTGAGGCACGAAAGCGTGGGGAGCAAACAGGATTAGATACCCTGGTAGTCCACGCCGTAAACGATGAGTACTAGCTGTCGGAGGTTACCCCCTTCGGTGGCGCAGCTAACGCATTAAGTACTCCGCCTGGGAAGTACGCTCGCAAGAGTGAAACTCAAAGGAATTGACGGGGACCCGCACAAGTAGCGGAGCATGTGGTTTAATTCGAAGCAACGCGAAGAACCTTACCTAAGCTTGACATCCTTTTGACCTCTCCCTAATCGGAGATTTCCCTTCGGGGACAAAAGTGACAGGTGGTGCATGGTTGTCGTCAGCTCGTGTCGTGAGATGTTGGGTTAAGTCCCGCAACGAGCGCAACCCTTGCCTTTAGTTGCCAGCATTAAGTTGGGCACTCTAGAGGGACTGCCAGGGATAACCTGGAGGAAGGTGGGGATGACGTCAAATCATCATGCCCCTTATGCTTAGGGCTACACACGTGCTACAATGGGTGGTACAGAGGGCAGCCAAGTCGTGAGGCGGAGCTAATCCCTTAAAGCCATTCTCAGTTCGGATTGTAGGCTGAAACTCGCCTACATGAAGCTGGAGTTACTAGTAATCGCAGATCAGAATGCTGCGGTGAATGCGTTCCCGGGTCTTGTACACACCGCCCGTCACACCACGGAAGTTGGGGGCGCCCGAAGCCGGTTTGCTAACCTTTTGGAAGCGGCCGTCGAAGGTGAAATCAATAACTGGGGTGAAGTCGTAACAAGGTAGCCGTATCGGAAGGTGCGGCTGGATCACCTCCTTTCTAAGGAGAATTGCCTACTGTTTAATTTTGAGGGTTCATTAGAACATCTCAAAAATAGGGCGTAGCCCGAAATATTACTTTGAGTAACGGATGTTATTGAACGTATGTGAAATAATATCGTTGACGAAGTACGTTAGTACCTTGAAAACTGCATAACATTTAGTGATATGACATCATTTTATATATATGAAGAAGATAACTTCTAAAAATATCAATGACAAGATAAGTCGTTAAAATATCAAACTTTGAGTAACGGAATAAACTGAACGTATGTGAAGTTTGTTCGTTTACGAAACACTTTAATAACTGGTCAAGTTATTAAGGGTGCAGGGCGGATGCCTTGGCACTAGGAGCCGATGAAGGACGCGATAAGCTGCGATAAGCTTCGGGGAGTTGCACGTAAACTTTGATCCGAAGATTTCCGAATGAGGAAACTCACTTAGAGTAATGTCTAAGTATCGTTAAGTGAATACATAGCTTAGCGAGGGGAACCCGGGGAACTGAAACATCTAAGTACCCGGAGGAAAAGAAAGAAATTCGATTCCGTAAGTAGCGGCGAGCGAACGCGGAACAGGCCAAACCAATGAAGTTTTCTTCGTTGGGGTTGCGGACATATCATAAACGAAGAGGTCATCGTAAGTGAAGAGAGTTGGAAAGCTCCGCCATAGAAGGTAATAGCCCTGTATTTGAAACGATAATTCTTTAGATATGATCCAGAGTACCACGGGACACGTGAAACCCTGTGGGAAGCAGGAGGGACCATCCTCCAAGCCTAAATACTACCTAGTGACCGATAGCGCATAGTACCGTGAGGGAAAGGTGAAAAGAACCCCGGGAGGGGAGTGAAATAGAACCTGAAACCCTGCACTTACAAGCTGTGGGAGCACATTATTTGTGTGACCGCGTACTTTTTGTAGAACGGGCCAACGAGTTACGTTAAGTAGCAAGGTTAAGCACTTAAGGTGCGGAGCCGTAGCGAAAGCGAGTCTTAAATGGGCGCTTAAGTTACTTGACGTAGACCCGAAACCGGGCGACCTATCCATGAGCAGGTTGAAGCGAAAGTAAAATTTCGTGGAGGACCGAACCCACGAGCGTTGAAAAGCTCGGGGATGACTTGTGGATAGCGGTGAAATTCCAATCGAGCCCGGAGATAGCTGGTTCTCCCCGAAATAGCTTTAGGGCTAGCCTCAAGGTTGAGAGAAGCGGAGGTAGAGCACTGAATGTCCTAGGGGGTATTGCACTTACCGAAGACTATCAAACTCCGAATGCCGTATTCTTATACTTGGGAGTCAGACTGTGGGTGATAAGATTCATAGTCGAAAGGGCAACAGCCCAGATCGTCAGCTAAGGTCCCTAAATGTACGTTAAGTGGTAAAGGATGTGGGATTGCACAGACAACCAGGATGTTGGCTTAGAAGCAGCCACTCATTTAAAGAGTGCGTAATAGCTCACTGGTCGAGTGATCCTGCGCCGAAAATTTCCGGGGCTAAAACGTACTACCGAAGCTACGGCATCATTATGATGGGTAGGGGAGCTTCGTATGCAGGCTGAAGCGTGACCGTAAGGACGCGTGGACAGTATACGAGTGAGAATGTTGGCATGAGTAGCGAGACGTGGGTGAGAATCCCACGGGCCGTAAACCCAAGGTTTCCAGGGGAAGGTTCGTCCGCCCTGGGTTAGTCGGGACCTAAGCCGAGGCCGAAAGGCGTAGGTGATGGACAACAGGTTGATATTCCTGTACCGCCAATAAACGCTTGAGAAATGGGATGACACAGTAGGATAAGCTAACCACACTGTTGGTTATGTGTGGCTAAGTACTGAGGCAGTCAAGATAGGCAAATCCGTCTTGATAATGCTGGGGTACGATGGGGAGCGAAATTTAGTAGCGAAGTAGCTGATTTCACACTGTCAAGAAAAGTCTCTATCGAGTTTAAAGGCGCCCGTACCTCAAACCGACACAGGTGGGTGAGGAGAGTATCCTAAGGCCAGCGAGAGAACTATTGTTAAGGAACTCGGCAAAATGACCCCGTAACTTAGGGAGAAGGGGTGCCATCCTTTGGATGGCCGCAGAGAATAGGCCCAAGCGACTGTTTACCAAAAACACAGGTTTCTGCTAAGTCGCAAGACGATGTATAGGAGCTGACGCCTGCCCGGTGCTGGAAGGTTAAGGGGATCTGTTAGAGCAATCGAAGCAGTGAACTTAAGCCCCAGTAAACGGCGGCCGTAACTATAACGGTCCTAAGGTAGCGAAATTCCTTGTCGGGTAAGTTCCGACCCGCACGAAAGGCGTAACGATTTGGGCACTGTCTCAACAATAGACTCGGTGAAATTGTAATCCCGGTGAAGATGCCGGGTACCTGCGACAGGACGGAAAGACCCCATGGAGCTTTACTGTAGCTTGACGTTGGGTCTTGGTACTACATGTACAGGATAGGTGGGAGACTTTGAAGCATGAACGCCAGTTTGTGTGGAGTCATCCTTGGGATACCACCCTTGTAGTACTGGGATCCTAACCAGAGGCCTTGAATCAGGTCTTGGGACACCGTCAGGTGGGCAGTTTGACTGGGGCGGTCGCCTCCCAAAGAGTAACGGAGGCGCTCAAAGGTTCTCTCAGTACGGTCGGAAATCGTACGAAGAGTGTAAAGGCAAAAGAGAGCTTGATTGCAAGACATACAGGTCGAGCAAGGACGAAAGTCGGACTTAGTGATCCGGTGGTTCCGCATGGAAGGGCCATCGCTCAACGGATAAAAGCTACCCTGGGGATAACAGGCTTATCTCCCCCAAGAGTCCACATCGACGGGGAGGTTTGGCACCTCGATGTCGGCTCATCACATCCTGGGGCTGTAGTAGGTCCCAAGGGTTGGGCTGTTCGCCCATTAAAGTGGTACGCGAGCTGGGTTCAGAACGTCGTGAGACAGTTCGGTCCCTATCCGTCGCAGGCGTAGGAAATTTGAGGAGACCTGTCCTTAGTACGAGAGGACCGGGATGGACGTACCTCTGGTGTACCAGTTGTTCTGCCAAGGGCATGGCTGGGTAGCTATGTACGGAATGGATAAGCGCTGAAAGCATCTAAGCGCGAAGCCAACTTCAAGATAAGATTTCCCACCGTAAGGGTAAGACCCCAGGAAGACTACCTGGTTGATAGGTCGAAGGTGTAAGTGCAGTAATGTATTTAGCTTATCGATACTAATAGGTCGAGGACTTGACCAATAATTTAAAATGATAAATTCAATAAATGTTTGCAGTTTTCAGAGTATTAACTCTAAAAATGTTATTACTTAGAAAAATATGAAAATATTTCACAAAAAGTGTTGACATTGATAACTTAAGATGGTATTATAATACTTGTCTTAAAACAAAAGAATAAACACAATATGTGGTTACAATAGCAAAGAGGATACACCTGTTCCCATTCCGAACACAGAAGTTAAGCTCTTTAGCGCTGATGGTACTTGGTGGGCAACTGCCTGGGAGAGTAAGACGTAGCCACGTGATGTGCCGAAGTGGCGGAACTGGCAGACGCACAGGACTTAAAATCCTGCGGGACTTACCTCCCGTACCGGTTCGATTCCGGTCTTCGGCACCATAATTTATTAGGACCATTAGCTCAGTTGGTTAGAGCGCCCGGCTCATAACCGGTAGGTCCGGGGTTCGAGTCCCTGATGGTCCACCATAATAAATTAATTAAGAACTTTGAAAATTAAACAGTAGGTTAATTTATAGAATTTGAAACAACCAAACAAAGCCAGATATATAACAGTATCTGAGCCCAAGTCAAAACTTATATTTAAGAGTTTGATCCTGGCTCAGGATGAACGCTGGCGGCGTGCCTAACACATGCAAGTCGAGCGATTTCCTTCGGGAAAGAGCGGCGGACGGGTGAGTAACGCGTGGGTAACCTGCCCTGTACACACGGATAACATACCGAAAGGTATGCTAATACGGGATAACATGAGAGAGTCGCATGACTTTTTTATCAAAGATTTATCGGTACAGGATGGACCCGCGTCTGATTAGCTAGTTGGTAAGGTAACGGCTTACCAAGGCGACGATCAGTAGCCGACCTGAGAGGGTGATCGGCCACATTGGAACTGAGACACGGTCCAAACTCCTACGGGAGGCAGCAGTGGGGAATATTGCACAATGGGCGAAAGCCTGATGCAGCAACGCCGCGTGAGCGATGAAGGCCTTCGGGTCGTAAAGCTCTGTCCTCAAGGAAGATAATGACGGTACTTGAGGAGGAAGCCCCGGCTAACTACGTGCCAGCAGCCGCGGTAATACGTAGGGGGCTAGCGTTATCCGGAATTACTGGGCGTAAAGGGTGCGTAGGTGGTTTCTTAAGTCAGAGGTGAAAGGCTACGGCTCAACCGTAGTAAGCCTTTGAAACTGAGAAACTTGAGTGCAGGAGAGGAGAGTAGAATTCCTAGTGTAGCGGTGAAATGCGTAGATATTAGGAGGAATACCAGTTGCGAAGGCGGCTCTCTGGACTGTAACTGACACTGAGGCACGAAAGCGTGGGGAGCAAACAGGATTAGATACCCTGGTAGTCCACGCCGTAAACGATGAGTACTAGCTGTCGGAGGTTACCCCCTTCGGTGGCGCAGCTAACGCATTAAGTACTCCGCCTGGGAAGTACGCTCGCAAGAGTGAAACTCAAAGGAATTGACGGGGACCCGCACAAGTAGCGGAGCATGTGGTTTAATTCGAAGCAACGCGAAGAACCTTACCTAAGCTTGACATCCTTTTGACCTCTCCCTAATCGGAGATTTCCCTTCGGGGACAGAAGTGACAGGTGGTGCATGGTTGTCGTCAGCTCGTGTCGTGAGATGTTGGGTTAAGTCCCGCAACGAGCGCAACCCTTGCCTTTAGTTGCCAGCATTAAGTTGGGCACTCTAGAGGGACTGCCAGGGATAACCTGGAGGAAGGTGGGGATGACGTCAAATCATCATGCCCCTTATGCTTAGGGCTACACACGTGCTACAATGGGTGGTACAGAGGGCAGCCAAGTCGTGAGGCGGAGCTAATCCCTTAAAGCCATTCTCAGTTCGGATTGTAGGCTGAAACTCGCCTACATGAAGCTGGAGTTACTAGTAATCGCAGATCAGAATGCTGCGGTGAATGCGTTCCCGGGTCTTGTACACACCGCCCGTCACACCACGGAAGTTGGGGGCGCCCGAAGCCGGTTTGCTAACCTTTTGGAAGCGGCCGTCGAAGGTGAAATCAATAACTGGGGTGAAGTCGTAACAAGGTAGCCGTATCGGAAGGTGCGGCTGGATCACCTCCTTTCTAAGGAGAATTACCTACTGTTTAATTTTGAGAGTTCTTATTTTTTTGTGAAAAACGAATAAAAACTTGCTAAAAATATTGACAAAAATCGACAAATATATTTCGTTGAAAAAGTTAATAACATGGGGGTGTAGCTCAGCTGGGAGAGCACTTGCCTTGCACGCAAGGGGTCAGGAGTTCGATCCTCCTCATCTCCACCATATTAGTACTTTGAAAACTGCATAACATTTAGTGATATGACATCATTTTATATATAGACAATGAAGTCTTTAAAATAAGCTAGACAGATAAGTCTTTAAAATCAACTTTAAGCACTGGAATAAACTGAGTGAATACGAAGTTTGTTCAGTAGCGATAACTTTTAATAACTGGTCAAGTTATTAAGGGTGCAGGGCGGATGCCTTGGCACTAGGAGCCGATGAAGGACGCGATAAGCTGCGATAAGCTTCGGGGAGTTGCACGTAAACTTTGATCCGAAGATTTCCGAATGAGGAAACTCACTTAGAGTAATGTCTAAGTATCGTTAAGTGAATACATAGCTTAGCGAGGGGAACCCGGGGAACTGAAACATCTAAGTACCCGGAGGAAAAGAAAGAAATTCGATTCCGTAAGTAGCGGCGAGCGAACGCGGAACAGGCCAAACCAATGAAGTTTTCTTCGTTGGGGTTGCGGACATATCATAAACGAAGAGGTCATCGTAAGTGAAGAGAGTTGGAAAGCTCCGCCATAGAAGGTAATAGCCCTGTATTTGAAACGATAATTCTTTAGATATGATCCAGAGTACCACGGGACACGTGAAACCCTGTGGGAAGCAGGAGGGACCATCCTCCAAGCCTAAATACTACCTAGTGACCGATAGCGCATAGTACCGTGAGGGAAAGGTGAAAAGAACCCCGGGAGGGGAGTGAAATAGAACCTGAAACCCTGCACTTACAAGCTGTGGGAGCACATTATTTGTGTGACCGCGTACTTTTTGTAGAACGGGCCAACGAGTTACGTTAAGTAGCAAGGTTAAGCACTTAAGGTGCGGAGCCGTAGCGAAAGCGAGTCTTAAATGGGCGCTTAAGTTACTTGACGTAGACCCGAAACCGGGCGACCTATCCATGAGCAGGTTGAAGCGAAAGTAAAATTTCGTGGAGGACCGAACCCACGAGCGTTGAAAAGCTCGGGGATGACTTGTGGATAGCGGTGAAATTCCAATCGAGCCCGGAGATAGCTGGTTCTCCCCGAAATAGCTTTAGGGCTAGCCTCAAGGTTGAGAGAAGCGGAGGTAGAGCACTGAATGTCCTAGGGGGTATTGCACTTACCGAAGACTATCAAACTCCGAATGCCGTATTCTTATACTTGGGAGTCAGACTGTGGGTGATAAGATTCATAGTCGAAAGGGCAACAGCCCAGATCGTCAGCTAAGGTCCCTAAATGTACGTTAAGTGGTAAAGGATGTGGGATTGCACAGACAACCAGGATGTTGGCTTAGAAGCAGCCACTCATTTAAAGAGTGCGTAATAGCTCACTGGTCGAGTGATCCTGCGCCGAAAATTTCCGGGGCTAAAACGTACTACCGAAGCTACGGCATCATTATGATGGGTAGGGGAGCTTCGTATGCAGGCTGAAGCGTGACCGTAAGGACGCGTGGACAGTATACGAGTGAGAATGTTGGCATGAGTAGCGAGACGTGGGTGAGAATCCCACGGGCCGTAAACCCAAGGTTTCCAGGGGAAGGTTCGTCCGCCCTGGGTTAGTCGGGACCTAAGCCGAGGCCGAAAGGCGTAGGTGATGGACAACAGGTTGATATTCCTGTACCGCCAATAAACGCTTGAGAAATGGGATGACACAGTAGGATAAGCTAACCACACTGTTGGTTATGTGTGGCTAAGTACTGAGGCAGTCAAGATAGGCAAATCCGTCTTGATAATGCTGGGGTACGATGGGGAGCGAAATTTAGTAGCGAAGTAGCTGATTTCACACTGTCAAGAAAAGTCTCTATCGAGTTTAAAGGCGCCCGTACCTCAAACCGACACAGGTGGGTGAGGAGAGTATCCTAAGGCCAGCGAGAGAACTATTGTTAAGGAACTCGGCAAAATGACCCCGTAACTTAGGGAGAAGGGGTGCCATCCTTTGGATGGCCGCAGAGAATAGGCCCAAGCGACTGTTTACCAAAAACACAGGTTTCTGCTAAGTCGCAAGACGATGTATAGGAGCTGACGCCTGCCCGGTGCTGGAAGGTTAAGGGGATCTGTTAGAGCAATCGAAGCAGTGAACTTAAGCCCCAGTAAACGGCGGCCGTAACTATAACGGTCCTAAGGTAGCGAAATTCCTTGTCGGGTAAGTTCCGACCCGCACGAAAGGCGTAACGATTTGGGCACTGTCTCAACAATAGACTCGGTGAAATTGTAATCCCGGTGAAGATGCCGGGTACCTGCGACAGGACGGAAAGACCCCATGGAGCTTTACTGTAGCTTGACGTTGGGTCTTGGTACTACATGTACAGGATAGGTGGGAGACTTTGAAGCATGAACGCCAGTTTGTGTGGAGTCATCCTTGGGATACCACCCTTGTAGTACTGGGATCCTAACCAGAGGCCTTGAATCAGGTCTTGGGACACCGTCAGGTGGGCAGTTTGACTGGGGCGGTCGCCTCCCAAAGAGTAACGGAGGCGCTCAAAGGTTCTCTCAGTACGGTCGGAAATCGTACGAAGAGTGTAAAGGCAAAAGAGAGCTTGATTGCAAGACATACAGGTCGAGCAAGGACGAAAGTCGGACTTAGTGATCCGGTGGTTCCGCATGGAAGGGCCATCGCTCAACGGATAAAAGCTACCCTGGGGATAACAGGCTTATCTCCCCCAAGAGTCCACATCGACGGGGAGGTTTGGCACCTCGATGTCGGCTCATCACATCCTGGGGCTGTAGTAGGTCCCAAGGGTTGGGCTGTTCGCCCATTAAAGTGGTACGCGAGCTGGGTTCAGAACGTCGTGAGACAGTTCGGTCCCTATCCGTCGCAGGCGTAGGAAATTTGAGGAGACCTGTCCTTAGTACGAGAGGACCGGGATGGACGTACCTCTGGTGTACCAGTTGTTCTGCCAAGGGCATGGCTGGGTAGCTATGTACGGAATGGATAAGCGCTGAAAGCATCTAAGCGCGAAGCCAACTTCAAGATAAGATTTCCCACCGTAAGGGTAAGACCCCAGGAAGACTACCTGGTTGATAGGTCGAAGGTGTAAGTGCAGTAATGTATTTAGCTTATCGATACTAATAGGTCGAGGACTTGACCAAAAAATAAAAATCTAAAGATTTTTATATCGCCAACCGAATCGAAGATTCTGGTTGCTAAAATTAAAATGACTAATATGTTAAATGTTTGCAGTTTTCAGAGTATTAACTCTAAAATAAAAGATTATGTGGTTACAATAGCAAAGAGGATACACCTGTTCCCATTCCGAACACAGAAGTTAAGCTCTTTAGCGCTGATGGTACTTGGTGGGCAACTGCCTGGGAGAGTAAGACGTAGCCACGTAATCTTTTTTTATATTCAAAAAGGTATTCAAATTTTGGATGCCTTTTTATAATTAATACATATAAAAATAAAAATTGGAAATTCTATATAAAAATAAGGATAATATTATAATCGTAATATTATCCTTATATGAATCTATAAATATTAAATATTTATAGATATTTAACTATATAGGAGTGATAAATATGAGAAGATTTGCACTAATATTAGCTATAATAGGAGCTCTTAATTGGGGTATTATAGGTGTATTTGGAGCAGATTTATTAGGGAATATATTTGGAGGTACTTATGCATTAATAAGTAGAATAATATATTCTTTAGTTGGTCTAGCAGGTATATACTTACTATTCACATTTGCATCTAATGATAATGATTAGAAATGATATTTAAGCCGTTGATAATAATAAAAATCAACGGCTTTTATTTATATAAAAAATTAAATTATATAAAATCAAAACATATAGGCAAAGTTTTGATATTATTAAATAAGTAGTAATAATATCAAAGATTGAAACCAGATATAAAGATATAAATATAAGGAGCCATAAATGAAGAACACAATTATAAATGAATTAAAAGAAATAGTTGATATAGATGTAGTATCTTTTCATGTGCCTGGACATAAAATGGGAAAAATATATGATAGGCTAGGATATACATCAATAATAGATAAGATGTATAAAATGGATACTACAGAGATAATAGGAACAGATAACTTACATTCTCCAGAGAGTATAATTAAAGCATCTCAAGAAAGAGCATCGAAGGTATTTAAAAGTGATAATACATATTATATAGTAAATGGTAGCACAAGTGGAATACAAGCCTCTATAATGGCTTCTTGTGGGCCAGGAGATAAATTAATTGTAAATAGAGATTGTCATCAGTCCGTTATAAATGGATGCATATTAGGAGATATAAATCCTGTATATATAAATGAAGATATAAGTAAAGATAATAATATAGTAAATGGAGTTATATTAGAAGATGCTATAGAAGTTATAAATAATAATCTAGATGCAAAAGCTATATTACTTACATATCCAACTTATTATGGAATTACATATGACTTAAAAACTATTTGTGATTATGCGCATAATAAAAATATGATAGTTATAGTTGATGAAGCTCATGGAGCTCATTTAGGATTAAGTGATGAACTACCTAAGACTGCTTTAGGGCAAGGTGCAGATTTAGTTATACAAAGCACGCATAAAACTTTACCAGCATTTACACAAGCATCTATGATACATACACAGGGAAATAGAGTAAATCATTCTAGATTATCATCTATGCTAAGATTTGTTCAGTCATCAAGTCCATCATATACACTTATGGCCTCACTAGAGTTAGCTGTTGATATATATGAAACAAAAGGAAAAGAATTAATGAAGGAGCTTTTATTAAATATAGATGAATTTAAAGAAAATATTAAGGGTAATGAACTTATAAGGGTATATAATGAATATGATAAAACTAAAATATTTGTGGAATCAAAAAATATTGGATTAATAGGATATGAATTAGAAGAAATACTTAGAAAAGAGTACAATATACAGGTAGAATTATCTAACTATTATGGGGTATTATTAATATGTACTATAGGTAATGATGATAAAGATTTTAAGAAACTAGAAATGGCATTAAAAAATATATATGATAGTAATAATATAAAAGAAAATATAAAAGAAGTAGAATATCCAAATATAATACCCAAAAAAGCTTTAAGCCCTAGAGAAGCATTTTATAAGAGTAAAAAAAGTGTTAAAATATATGACAGTATAGGTGAAATAAGTGGAGAATATATAATACCTTATCCACCAGGGATAAGTCTATTATCTCCAGGAGAAATAATAACAAAAGACGTAATAGATTATGTGTTACTATGCAATAAAAAAGGTATGCATATAAATGGAATAAAAGATTCAAATTTAGAATTTATAGAGATTATAAGTGAATAATAAGTAAAGAAATATGGAGGTGGAATCTGATTAAAATAATTATCTAAAGTGTATGAGAGATAATGAAACTAATAATGTAAGAAGAAATTTTAATCAGGATATAAAATATGAATGGAAAGTTAATAATCATAGAAAGTGGATCAGATGCAAGCGGAAAAGCAACACAAACTAAGAAGTTATATGAAAGACTATTAAAAGATGGGTATAATATAAAAAAGGTTGAATATCCAAACTATAAGTCAGAATCATCAGCACTAGTAAAAATGTATTTAAGAGGTGATTTTGGAGATAAACCATCAGATGTAGATCCATATGTATCATCTACATTTTTTGCAGCAGATAGATATGCATCATATAAGACAGAGTGGGAAGAATTTTACTGTAATGGAGATATAATACTTGCAGATAGATATACAACGTCTAATATGGTACATCAAGCCTCTAAAATGGACAAGGAAGGTAGGGACAAGTACTTAGATTGGTTAACAGATTATGAATTTAACATGTATAAGATACCAAAACCTGACTGTGTAGTATTTTTAGACGTACCAATTGAGTTTAGTCAAAAGCTTATGGAGAACAGAAAAAATAAATTTACAGGTGAAGATAAAAAAGATATACATGAAAGTGATATTAAGTACTTAGAAGATTCATATAATAATTCTTTATATATTGCAGATAAATATAATTGGAAGAAAATAAACTGTGTTGAAAATAATGAATTAAGAAGTATAGATAGTATCCATGAAGATATTTATCAAGTTGTTATAAATACAATAAAATCTATGGAGAGTTAGATATGTATTTTGAAAATATAATAGGTCAAGAATTTGCGAAAAAGTATTTAACAAATTCATTAAGAAAAAATAAGATTAACCATGCCTACATGTTTGAGGGTATTGATGGAATAGGGAAAAAGAAATTTGCAGGAGAACTAGCAAAAATACTATTAAATACTGAAAATGTGGACAGTAGTCCAGATTATATAAATATTAATGCAGATGGAAGTAGTATAAAAATAGCTCAGATAAGAAAACTACAAACAGACATAATAATAAAACCACATAAAGAGTATAAAATATATATAATAAATGAAGCAGAAAAAATGACAGTAGAAGCTCAAAATGCTCTATTAAAAACATTAGAAGAGCCACCAGAATATGCTATAATGATTTTAATTACTAGTAACAAGGAAAGACTATTGGACACTATAAAATCTAGATGTGAAATAATAAAATTTCTTCCTATATCTTTATTAGATTTAAAAAAATTCTTAATAGATAAAGGAATAGAGGAACAAAGGGCACAGTTACTTTCAGTTTTTTCTAGGGGAAGTATTGAAAAAGCGTTAGAATTATCAGAGTCAGCTGATTTTGCAATAATGAGAGACGATATACAATCTTATATACAAACTATACTTGATAAGAAGATAATAGATATATTAGAAATACCAGCTAATATGGACAAGTATAAAAAAGAAATCGTTAGTATTTTAGACATTTTTGTAAATTACTTTAGAGATATGATGATGTTAAAAGAAAATATTGATAAAAGTATGATAATAAATGCAGATAAGATAGTATTTATACAAAATATGAGCAAAAAAATTACATATTCGCAAGTATCAAAGATTATTGATATAATAGAAGATACTAAGACAAAGATAAGAAGCAATTGTAACTTTAATATAAGCATACAAGTTATGGCTTTGAATATATATGAGGTGATTAAATGATAAAGATAGTAGGTGTTAGATTTAAAAATGCTGGAAAAATATATTATTTTGATCCAGTTGAATTTGAAATAGAAAAAAATATGGACGTAGTAGTAGAAACTGCAAGGGGACTAGAATATGGGACAATAGTTGTTGGTCCTAAAGAAATAGAAGAAAAAGAGTTGGTTTCACCATTAAAACCAATAATAAGAATAGCTACACCAGAAGATACTGCTGCTTATCTTGAAAATAAAGAAAAAGCAAAAGAAACTTTTGAGTTATGCCAGCAAAAAATAAAAGAACACGAGCTTACGATGTATTTAATAGATTGCGAATATACATTTGATAGAAATAAATTAATATTCTACTTTACAGCAGAAGGAAGAATAGATTTTAGAGAATTAGTAAAAGATTTAGCAGCAATATTTAAAACAAGAATAGAGTTAAGACAAATAGGTGTTAGAGACGAAGCTAAGTCTATTGGTGGACTTGGACCATGTGGAAGAAGATTATGCTGTTCATCATGGCTTGGAGATTTCCAACCAGTTTCAATAAAAATGGCTAAAGACCAAAGTTTATCTCTTAATCCTACAAAGATTTCTGGAATATGTGGACGATTATTCTGTTGCTTAAAATATGAGCATGATGTATATGCTGAAGCTATTGATTCAATGCCAGTAGTAGGGGCATTAGTAAAAGTTGAAGAAGCTAAAGGTAAGGTAGTAGAAATAAATCCATTATTAGAACAAGTTAAAATAGAATTCAATGATAAGACTATAAAGATATGCCATAGAGAAGAAGTTAAAGTTTTACAAGAGCCTAAAAAGTCTGGAAATAGTTTAAGAGCAGAAGGCTTAGATGAAGCTACAATAAGAGAATTAAAGAAATTAGAAGACTAAAATTCTATTTATATAAGTATTAAAAATTATTATAAGATTAAGGGGTAGGATTTTTCCTACCTTTTTTAAAGTAATAATACTTATAAAATAGATATATGTGAAACAGGACATTAAAAGGAGATACTTATGGAAATAAAACTAAAAGAAACAGAAAGAATAGATGATTTACAACTGAAGGGATTAAAGCTAATACAAGATATAACTGGATTCTGTTTTGGTGTAGATGCAGTTTTATTGGCTAACTTTGCAAAAGTAAAAAGAGGAGCTAAAGTTGTTGACCTAGGTACTGGAACAGGTATAATACCTACACTTATTGCAGGTAAAAGTGAAGCTAGTGAGATAATAGGAGTAGAAATACAAGAAGAAGTTTATGAAATGGCTACACGTTCTGTAAAATTAAATAATCTAGAAGATAGAGTAAAAATAATAAATGCAGATATAAAAACAATTGATAAAGAATTAGAAGTACATGGATACCATGTTGTAACATCAAATCCTCCATATATGCATATGGATGGAATTAAAAATCCAAATGATAAAAAAGCTATATCAAGACATGAGGTAAAGTGTAACTTAGAAGATGTTATAAGAGCTGCATCAAGATTAACAATGCCTAAAGGAAAATTCTTTATGATACATAGACCTACAAGATTAGTAGATATAATAGATTTAGGTAGAAAGTATAGACTAGAACCTAAGCAAATACAATTTATACATCCAAGAGCAAATAAGGCTCCAAATTTAATGCTTGTAGAGTTTGCAAAGGATGGAAGACCAGAATTAAAAATACTAGACCCATTATATGTTTACGGTGAAGATGGAGACTACACAGAAGAATTAAGAGCAGTTTATGCAAATGAAGATATAGGAGAAAAATAAATGAGCGGAAAATTATATATATGTCCAACACCAATAGGTAACTTAGAGGACATGACATATAGAAGTATAAGAATATTAAATGAAGTTGATTTAATAGCAGCAGAAGATACAAGACATAGTATAAAACTTTTAAATCACTTCGATATATCTAAACCACTAACAAGCTATCATGACCATAATAAAGATTCAAAAGGTGGATACCTAATAAATAAACTACTAGATGGAGAAAATATAGCATTAGTAAGTGATGCTGGTATGCCAGGAATATCAGACCCTGGAGAGGATATAATAAGACAAGCGATAGAAAATAATATAGAGATAGAAGTTCTTCCAGGTGCGACGGCATCTATAACTGCACTAGTAAGTTCAGGACTTCAGACTGCTAAATTTGCATTTGAAGGATTTTTAGATAGAGATAAAAAGGTTAGAAGAAAGCAACTTGAAGAATTAAAAGAAGAAAGTAGAACAATAATATTCTATGAATCACCACATAGATTAAAAGATACTTTAAAGGATATGTTAAAGATATTAGGTAATAGAAAAATATCAGTAAATAGAGAACTTACTAAAAAGTATCAAGAAATAATAAGGGAAGATTTAGAAACTGTTATAAATATATTCAATGAAAGAGAAATAAAAGGAGAATTTGTTTTAATAGTGGAAGGTTTTACAGGAGAAAAAACTGTAAAAAATAGCTATGATGACCTTAGCGAAAGAGAATATGTTGTAACACTAATTGAAAATGGAATGGATAAAAAAGAGGCAATTAAAGCAGTATGTAAAGATAGAAAGCTAAAGAAAGATGTAGTTTATAAGCAAGTATTAGATTTATAAAAAATTTGGAGTGATATATATGCAACTACAAGAAAATCTATTAGATAGTTTACGTGTAGAAAAAACTTATAATCATTTTCGTGGACTAGACGAAAATCAAATACTAGAGAAAATTATACCTCAAGTAAAGGATATGAAAGTAATTGGAGAGTGTAAATACCATGTAGTAAATGCATATGACCACTCTTTATATGCTTTAGAAGAATTTGAGAGCATAGTAAATGAAAAAAAATTTTTTTCAAGTCATTTAAAAAAAAGAGTAGAAGAATATTTAAATACTGAATTAGATAATAACCTAACTAAATTTCAGTTACTAAAGTTAGGAGTATTTTTACATGATATAGGAAAACCTGCTAGCAAAACAGTTGACAGTGATAAGAGGGTTCATTTTAGAGGGCATGAGATAACAGGTGAAGAGATAACTTTTAAACTAGGACAAGAATTAGGGTTATCTTATAAAAATATAGACACTCTATGCAAATATGTAAGACATCATATGACACTTTTAATATTTTATAAAAATAATGACATGCCAAAAGAAAAGCTATATGAAATATTTGATACATTAAATGATGATGTTATAGGAGTTTTATTATTAGGATATGCAGATATAGTATCGACTAGAAAACTACTAAATCCAAATGAGGATAGTGGCGTAATAAAAACATATATGGATTATGTACTTACTAATTATATTTATAGATATAGCAGACAAAATATATAATATAAAAATACTCTGAAAAAACTTATTTATTTAAATTTTTTCAGAGTATTTTTATATATTAAAGAATTATAAATTATCTAGTCTATAGATGATTTATAATTCTAACTATTTTAAGCTTAAAATAGTTTACCAACATGTTGCTCAAGCAAAAGACCTAGGTTTTAGATCGTTTGAGCAAAGTAAATTTTTACTATAAAATTGATTTTGCTTGAATTGGTGTTGATAATATAACAGATGTTTTAGTTGAACCTATTTTCTTTATAGAATCTATAACAGCTTCAAGCTCGTACATATCTTTAACAATAACTTTTAAAACTGAACAGTCATCACCTGTTATATGGTGACATTCTACTATTCTAGGATCTTGACGAGCATCTTCAATAAATGCTTCGTACTTATTGCTAGGTAAAGAGATATGAATAAAAGCTTTTATAACTCTTCCTAAAGCATCAGGATTTACTATAGCTTTATATCCTTCTATAATACCAGCTTCTTCTAATCTTTTAACTCTTTCTGAAACAGCTGGAGAAGTTAGTCCAACTATTTTACCTAAATCTTTCATAGAAACTCTACCATCTTTTTGCAAGATGTCTATAATTCTGTGATCTGTAATATCCATGTTTTGATCCCCCTTGAGTAAGATTATGTAAATATAATTTTACATTTCAATGTTTTAAAGAGAGTATATTATTGTCCTAAAATAAATGTTAATTTAAGCTATTTTACACAGATTTTTTAGAATCAATCATTTGAGCTTTTAAGTTCCAAAGGTTTTCAGATAAATCAACTTTATAAGTTTGTGGATTTGATATTCTTCTATATTCTTCCCATAAAGTATTAAGCTCATTTTTTGTATAATCTCTTATTTCCATAACGCTTTTTCTTTCATGTTTACATTTACCATTTATAAATAAAGGCTTATGAAGCTCTTTAATCCTATAATTTTCAAATGTTTTAGTTTTCCAAGTATAAATTGGATGGAATATAGTCAAAGGTTTAGATTCATCAATAACTTCATCATGAAGCATAATTAAATCTGCTTCTGCCTTATTATTTTTATTGTATATTCTAACTACTTTTTTATATCCTGGATTATTTATTTTTTCTGGATCTTCAGATATTTTAATTTTTGGCTGGATGATATCGCCTTTATAAGATGCAGCTAATTTATAAACACCACCAAGAGAAGGTGAATCAGCTGATGTTATTAATTTTGTACCAACGCCCCAAGAATTAATAGCAGCACCTTCAGATTTTAATGAAGTTATAGTATATTCATCTAAATCATTAGAAGCTGTAATACGAACATCTGAAAAACCTTCTTTATCTAAAACCTTTTTACATTCTTTAGATAAATATTGAAGATCACCAGAATCTAACCTAATACCTGATGGTTTGTAACCGTTTTTTTCTAAATCTTTAAAGATTTTTATAGCATTAGGAAGCCCACTATTTAATACATTATATGTATCTACAAGTAATAGACATTTATCAGGGTAAATATCAGCATACGCTTTAAAAGCCTCTAATTCAGTATCAAACTTTTGAACCCAACTGTGAGCATGAGTACCTATTAAAGGTATATCAAATAATTTACCTGCTAATACGTTAGCAGTGGCTGAGCATCCCCCTATCATAGCAGCTCTTGCACCATAGGTACCAGCATCAGGACCTTGAGCACGACGTAGACCAAACTCAAAAACAGGGTCTCCTTGTGCAGCAAAGCAAACTCTAGATGCTTTAGTTGCTATAAGTGATTGGAAATTAACAATTGTAAGCAAAGCAGTTTCTATAAGTTGAGCTTGGTATAGAGGTGCTTTTACAGTAAGAATAGGCTCATTAGGGAACATAATAGTTCCTTCCTCAACAGAATATATATCACCTGTAAATTTAAAATCTTTTAAAAAAGTTAAAAATTTATCAGAAAAAAGTTTTAAACTTTTTAAATACTCTAAATCTTCATCTGAAAAGTGAATGTTATTTATATATTCAACAAACTGTTCTATACCACAAACTATAGTATATCCACTGTTGCAGGCATTTTTCCTAAAAAACATATCAAACACAACAATATCTTCATAAACATTTTTTTCAAAATATCCATTTAACATCGTAAGTTGATATAAATCAGTAAGAAGTGTTAAATTTCTCATTATATTTCTCCTTAATAATAAAATTTATAAAAGACCCCACATATATACTAAAACACAATATAGTACAACTTTCAAGTATAAAGTATAACCCACCTATCATAAAATTACTTAGAAGGGAGGAGATTAAAATAGGAAGAATATGGTTTTATATGCTTGCTATCGGAATAATAGGAAGTATATTTTCAAATAATTTAGGAGAGTTAAATAAAGTTATTTTAAATGAAGCATCTCATGGAGTTGAATTTGCTATAAGTTTAGCAGGAGTAATGGCTCTTTGGATGGGAATAATGGGTATTGCTAAAGACTCAGGACTTATAGAAAAAATAGGGCAAAAACTAAACCCACTTATGAGAAAGTTGTTTCCATCAGTTCCTAAAGGACATAAGGCAATGTCTTATATGGTAATGAATATAGCTTTAAATATGGTAGGAGCAGGTAACGGAGCAACTGCATTTGGATTAAAGGCAATGAGTGAACTACAAACGCTAAATCCGAAAAAAGATACAGCAAGTAATGATATGGTAATGTTTATGGTTATAAATATATCTTCAATCCAACTAGTTCCATTTACAATGCTTAAAATAAGAATGGATTTAGGCTCACAAAATCCATCAGAAATTATAGTTACAACATTATTTGCAACTGTAATTTCAACAATAATTGCTATAGTAACTTGTAAGTTATTTGAATCTAGAAAAAGGAGGTATAGATAATGGAGTTATTCTCAAATATACTAGTACCCCTTATAATGTTGTACATAATAGCATATGGAAAGTATAAAAAAATAGACATATATGATAGTTTTGTAAAAGGCGCAATAGAAGGTCTTAAAGCTGCATGGGATATCGTACCGTACATAATTGGAATATTTTTAGCAATAGGTATATTTAAATCTGGAAAAGGTATTGAAATGTTAGAATTTATATTTTATCCGATAGCGCAATTATTTAGTATACCAAAGGAATTAATAGGGTTAATAATAGTTAAGCCATTATCAGGAAGTGGTGCTTTAGGAATGTATACTGAACTTGCATCAAGGGTGGGGATAGATACAACAATAGAACAAATGGGAGCTACAATAGTAGGAGCATCAGAGACGATATTTTATACAATGGCAATATATTATGGTAGTTTAAAAATAAAAAATACAAGGCATACACTAAGTTGCGCTATGATTTGTCATATAGCAGGAGTTATAGCATCTGTATTTATATGCTACGTTTTGCTTACATAAAATTAAAAAATAAATTTTAAAAAAGATATTGACAATTATAAATAATAGTCTATAATTATACTAAATTAATAAAAAAATTCGATGAAAAAGAGAGTAACTTTAGTCAGATTTTCAGCGAGCTAGGGTTGGTGTGAGCCTAGCAAAGATGGTTATAGTGAAGAGAGCTTTGGAGAAGATTACTTGAAGTAATAGTATGGTAATCGGTTTGCCCGCCTTAAGGGATAGAGTGGATAAGATTACTTATCAATAAGAGTGGTAACGCGGAATACTTCGTCTCTTGGTTTTTATAACCAAGAGACTTTTTTATTACACAAAATACTATTATTGTATATATTTAGTATCTTATCAATAAGAGTGGTACCACGAGTTAATTCGTCTCTTAGCATTTATGCTAAGGGACTTTTTTAATACTAGGAAATTATAATTTCCAACACAAATACTTGAACGGCTGTGTCCGTGATATGAGCGAAGTAAGGGAAACCTAGTATATTTAGATGGTTCTATTATCAATTAATAATCAATTAAAAATAGGAGGTAATATTATGAAAAATTTAAAGAAATCAGTTATAGTAGCTTTATCAGGAGTATTAGCTTTAGGAGTGATAGGATGTAGCTCATCAAAAAAAGTGTCAAGTGAAAATAAATCATTTACACAATTAGAACAAATAAAAGAAAAAGGAAATTTAGTAATAGGAACAAGTGCTGATTATCCACCGTATGAGTTCCATAAGGTAATAGATGGAAAAGATGAAATCGTTGGATTTGAAATGGAAATGGCAAAAGAAATAGCAAAAGAATTAGGAGTAACATTAGAAATAAAGGATATGAAATTTGACGGATTACTGCCAGCTTTAAAATCAGGAGTTGTAGACATGGTAGTTGCAGGTATGAGTCCAACAGAAGAAAGAAAAAAAGCAGTTAACTTTACAGATATTTATTACAATGGGGAGCACACAGTTTTAGTTAATAAAGAAAATTTAAATAAATTTAATTCAATAGAAAGTCTAAAAGATGTGAAAATAGGGGTTCAAAAATCTAGTTTACAAGAACAAATAGCAACAGACATATTAAAAGCAACTAATATAAAGGGATTAAGTAAAATATCAGATGTAGTTTTAGAATTAAACAATGGAAATGTTGATGCTATAGTTTTAAGTAAAGAAACAACTAAAGGTTATTTAAAACAATATCCAAATATAGTAGATATTAATATTGATTTAGGTAAAGGAAATACAGAGGGTTCTGCAATTGCTATGAATAAAACTGAAGATATTTCTTTGGTAGAAGAAGTAAATAAGGCAATAAATAAATTAGTTAAAGAAAATAAAATAAATGAGTTTGTTGAAAAAGCTACTAAGTTAGCTCAATAAAAGACATAACGGAGGTACAAATAGATGGATTTTGGATTTTTAAGCGAATACTCTAAGTATTTTATAGAGGGAACAAAAGCAACAATAGGACTATCAGCAATTACTTTGATTTTAGGCTTTATGTTAGGAATAGTAGTTTGTTTGTTAAAAATATCGAAAAGTAAAATATTAAAATTTATAGCAAGTTCGTATATTGAATTTTTAAGATGTACACCTTTACTAATACAAATATCAATAGTTTATTTTGGATTTCCTGGGCTAGGTATAGAGTTTCCTAGTATAGGACCTTTATCATCTGAATTTGTAGCTGCAATATTTACTTTATCTATAAACTCAAGTGCTTATATAGCTGAAATATTAAGATCAGGAATACAGTCAGTAGATAAGGGACAGATGGAAGCAAGTAGATCGTTAGGATTCAATTACTTTATGAGTATGAGATATATAATAATACCTCAAGGTTTAAAAAACTCTCTACCATCATTAGTTAATGAATTTATATCTTTAATAAAAGAATCTTCAATAGTTTCAGTAATAGGAATACCAGATTTAATGTATAAAGCAGATGTAGTAAGAGGAACAACTTACTTAGCATTTGAGCCTTTAATAGTAGCAGCTTTAATATATTTTGTACTTACATTTAGCTTATCAAAGTTAGTTGGCTTACTTGAGTATAAATTAAACAATAAGAGATCAAAAAGTTCAGAAATATTTAATAAAAAGAGAGAATTAGCAGATATAGCTTAAGGGAGGTTATATACATGATAAAGATACAAAATATTAAAAAGAAATTTGGAAAATTAGAAGTATTAAAAGATATTAATTTAGAAATAAAGAAAGGTGAAATCGTAGCAATACTTGGACCAAGTGGATCAGGAAAAAGTACATTATTAAGATGTATAAATTTATTAGAAAAACCTAATGGTGGGGATATATTATTTATGGGTAATAATATATTAGATAAAAAAAGTGATATAAATAAGACTAGAGAACATATAGGCATGGTTTTTCAAAACTTTAACCTATTTCCAAATATATCAATATTAGATAATATAGCATTAGCTCCAATGAAATTAAAAAAGATTTCTAAAGAACAAGCTACAAAAGAAGCTTTAGAATTATTAGATAGAGTTGGTCTTAAAGATAAAAAGGACTCATATCCAGATCAATTATCAGGAGGTCAAAAACAAAGAATAGCTATAGCAAGAGCTCTAGCTATGAAACCAGATGTAATGTTGTTTGATGAGCCAACTTCGGCACTTGATCCAGAAATGGTAAAAGAAGTATTAGACGTTATGAAAGAGCTAGCGAATGAAGGCATGACTATGGCTGTTGTAACACATGAAATGGGATTTGCTAGAGAAGTAGCTAATAAGGTTGTATTTATGGATGAAGGGTATATATTAGAAGAGGGTGTGCCTAGTGACGTGTTTGAAAATCCAAGACACATAAGAACTAAGCAGTTTTTAGATAAAGTTATATAGTTTTGATTATAAAATCATGGACATTAAAAAGGAAATATATTATTATATAAGTACTATTTCATACAGTAATGCATATAGTACTTATAAATAAAATGATATTGTATAAAATAGTAAACATAAGTATAAACTAATATTAATAAGCTATGAAAAGAAGAGTAAATAAAGACTTTTTCTAACAGAGAGCTAGATTAGGTGAAAGCTAGCGTTAAAGAAATTATTGAACATGGCCTTGGAGCTTTCTTATCCAAACGATTTAGTCCTTAAGATAAGACGATTAGACCCGTTAAAAGTCTACTAAGATATCTATACAAATATAGATAAATTAGGGTGGTACCGTGATTAATCTCGCCCCTATGTATTATAGGAGGCGAGTTTTTTAATACAATAAATAGGAGGTAATAACATGACTAAACCAAGTTTTTATGTAACAACGCCTATATATTACCCAAGTGGTAACTTACATATAGGACATACTTATACAACTGTTGCAGCAGATGCAATAGCTAGATTTAAGCGTTTCTGTGGATATGATGTAAAATTCTTAACAGGAACTGATGAACACGGAGAAAAAATACAAAAAACTGCTAGAGAAAAAGGTATGACAGAAATAGAATACTTAGATGGAATGATAGCAGATATAAAGAAACTATGGAACACAATGGACATATCATATGATGATTTCATAAGAACAACACAAGATAGACATAAGGTAATAATCCAAAAGATATTTACTAAGCTATATGAACAAGGTGATATATACAAAGGTGCTTATGAAGGACGATACTGTACTCCATGTGAAAGTTTCTGGACAGAATCTCAATTATTAGAAGGAAATAAGTGTCCTGATTGTGGCAGAGACACTTATTTAGCTAAAGAAGAAGCTTATTTCTTTAAATTATCTAAATATGAAGATAGATTAAGAGAATTATTTGCAGACCCTAACTTCTGTTTCCCAGTATCAAGAAAAAATGAAATGGTTGCTAACTTCTTAGATAAAGGATTAGAAGATTTATGTGTAACTAGAACTACATTTGACTGGGGTATAAAGGTACCATTTGATGAAAAGCACGTTATATATGTTTGGGTAGATGCTTTATGTAACTACATAACAGCTTTAGGATATATGAGTGAAAATGATTCAGAATACAAGAAATTCTGGCCAGCGAACGTTCATATAGTAGGTAAAGAAATAATGAGATTCCATACTATAATATGGCCAGCAATACTTATGGCTTTAGGTGAAGAAGTACCTACACAAGTATATGGACATGGATGGATATTATTTGATAATGATAAAATGAGTAAATCAAAAGGAAATATAGTTTATCCAGAACAAATGATAGAAAGATATGGAGTAGATTCATTAAAATACTTCTTATTAAGAGAATTTGCATTTGGTCAAGATGGAAACTATACTCATAGAAACTTCGTAACAAGATTAAATTCAGATTTAGCTAATGACTTAGGAAACTTAGTAAGTAGAACAGTAGCAATGGTTGAAAAATACAATGGTGGTATAATACCGATGGCTAAGGCAAATACTGAATTTGATAACGATTTAAAAGAAGTTGCTAGATTATCAGTAGAAAATTTTGAAAAAGAAATGGATAAACTTCAATTTAATGAAGCATTAGAAAGCGCTTGGAAATTAATAAGAAGAACTAACAAATATATAGATGAAACTATGCCTTGGGCTTTAGCTAAAGATGAAGCTAATAAAGATACTTTAGATACTGTACTTTATAACTTATGTGAATCTATAAGAATAATAGCTACTCTTATAAACCCAATAATGAATGAAACAGCTAAAAAGATATACTGTCAATTAGGTATAGTTAATGAAGAATTAACAACTTGGGAAAGTGTTAAGACGTTTGGTCTTATAGGAGAAAACACAAAAGTTCACAAAGGTGAAGCTTTATTCCCAAGATTAGATATAGAAAAAGAAGTAGAAGAATTAAATGAACTATTCTCAGAAAAAAAAGACGAGGTAGTTGAAAAACCTTTAGAACACAAAGAAAATATAACAATAGACGAACTAGATAAAGTAGAACTTAGAGTAGGTAAAGTAATAAGCTGTGAAAAGCATCCAAAAGCAGACAGATTATTAGTATCCCAAATTAAAATAGGACCAGAAACAAGACAAATAGTATCTGGAATAGCAGCTTGGTATAAGCCAGAAGATATGGTTGGTAAAGACGTTATAGTAGTATGTAACTTAAAACCAGTTAAATTAAGAGGTGTAGAATCTCAAGGTATGATATTAGCAGCTGGAAATGATGGAGATGACTTAGTAGTTCCAACAGCAATAGGTGCTAATGATGGATGCGAAGTTCGTTAATTAGTTAGGAGAAAAAATATGTTATTTGACTCACATGCACATTTAAATGATGAAAGATTTGATGAAGATAGAGAAGAGCTAATAAAGTCTTTAAGAGAGAAAAATGTTGATTTAGTAGTAAATCCGGGGGCAGATATAGAAACATCAATAAGCGCTATTGAACTTTCAAAGAAATATGATTTTATATATGCAGCTGTAGGAGTTCACCCACATGATGTTGGTGAACTTGATGATACTGCAATAGAAACTTTAAGAAAATTAGCTACTGAAAATGATAAAGTAGTAGCAATAGGAGAAATAGGGCTTGATTATTATTACGATAACTCTCCTAGAGAAGTACAAAAAGAGTGGTTTAAAAAGCAAATAGAGTTAGCTAATGAATTAAAATTACCTATAATAATACATGATAGAGATGCACATGGAGATACTTTTGAAATAATCAAAAATACTAAAAATCCTGAAATAGGATGTGTGCTACACTGTTATAGTGGAAATGTAGAATTAGCTAAGGAATATATAAAAATGGGTTGTTATATTTCTATACCAGGAACTGTAACTTTCAAAAATAATAAAAAAACTAGGGAGGTAGTAAGAGAAATACCTCTAGAGTATTTATTAATAGAAACAGACTCTCCCTATATGGCACCAGAGCCGCATAGGGGCAAAAGAAATGACCCATCATTAGTTCAATTTGTTGCAGATAAGATAGCACAAGAAAAAGGTATATCTTATGAAGAAGTATGTGAAGCTACAAAAGAAAATGCTAAGAAATTCTTTGGTATAAATAAATAAATTATAAAAAGCACATAAAATCTAACTAGATTTTATGTGCTTTTTTTATATATGAAACATATTTTTATAAAAAAACAGAAATGCATATAAATGAATAGACATATATACCATATAGGGTTTAATATATAGTTAGATACTTTGAAGCATATTCTGTATATGGGTACCTAGAATATGTGGAGTTATTGGTACAACCGGCTAAAAATATCTACTGATGTTTTTAGTCTTTTTTTATATAAAATAATGGGAGGGAATATGGGGCCTTTGAATATAAATAAATTTGAAGAAAAATATTGGGCAATAAGAGAAGATATCTTATCTAATGATAAGCCTGGATTTAGCATAGTATATCAGCCTAAAGTCGATATAATAAATAGAAATATAATATCATGGGAGATTTTAAGTAGATGGTATAATCCCAAGTTTGGGTTAGTACCTCCACTAGAATTTATAGAAATAATAAGAGATTTAGATAAAGAATATGAGTTTGATATACATGTATTTGAAAAAATGTGTAAGGATATAATAAAAAGTAACTGTATTTATAACACATATTCTATAAATATATCTATAAATACATTAAAGAGTCCTTCTATATATGAGGACATATTAGGAATAACAAAGAAATATTCAATTAACCCAGAACAAATAATACTTGAAATACTAGAAACAGACCCTATAAATGAATATGAAGGAATTATAGAAACAATAAATAAATTAGATGAAAAAGGTTATAAGATATCAATAGACGATTTTGGAACAGGATATTCTTCTTATTATAGATTATGTAATATTAATTTTGTTGAAATAAAAATACCTAGAGAGTTTTTACCAAAGCCTAATGATAATAAAGAAAAAAAGCTTAAAGTCTTAAGAGGAATTGTTGATATGGGAAAAAGCTTAGGATGTAAAGTAGTTATAGAAGGAATAGAAACACAAGATGATCATAATATAGCTATGAATCTTGGAATAGATTATGGTCAGGGATATCTTTACTCACGTCCAGTATCATTTAAAAAATATACAGAAATGATAATGATGTAATACATAAAAAATTTAGATAATTATTCTAATAAGAAATAGCGCTTATTTACTAAATAAGTGCTATTTTTTATGGTATAAAAGGTAAGTATATTTAAATATCTATAATTTAAAAATAATTTTAAAATTTTTCAAATAACCATTTAGGTCTAAGAAATAACCATTTACACACTATATATTGTAAAAATATATAAAAATATTATTCTTATATAATGATAAGGTATTTTTAATCAGAAAAGGAGGAACTATATTATATGGGTCAAATATGCATTATTTCTGATATTCATTCTAATATTCATTCACTAAGAAAATTCTTAAAATATATAGAAGAAAAATATGATATAGATTATATTTTAAATCTTGGTGATTTTGTTCAAGATGGGCCTAATCCATGCGAAGTATTTGATATAGTTATGAATGACAAAAGATTTATAAATATTATGGGTAATAAAGAATATGAATTAATCAATTATAATCATGATGATTGTTTGTTCTTTGATGAAGAAGAATCACATGAATTATGGACATTAGAAAAATTGGGAAATGATAAATTAAGTAAAATTAAAGAATTACCATTATCTAAGTCAATTGAGTTATTTGGTAAAAAAATTTTTATGATACATTCAAATTATGAACACTCAGACTCCTTTGGAGGTAATAGTTTAACAACTATAATAACAGAAAATTCTATTGAGAAGTTTTCAAAAAAAGAACAAATATTAAATATAAATAGTCATGATTATCTATTAATCGCAGATAATCATCTTGAATGTTTAGAAAATCACGAAAATTATAAAATAATAAAACCTGGAGCTATAAGTTCTTTAAGTAATAATACTATTAAATTTGCTTTAATAGACATTAATAAGGATGAAGAAAGTATTTATTTTAAAAATTTAAAACATGATGCATATGAAGTAGTTGAACAATGTGTACATGATAATGTTCCAGATCCTTATTGTAATATATATACTAATAAAATAAAAAAGGATATCTATGATGTTTATATAAGTTCTAAATATGATACAGATATAATCCCTATAGATTGGTCATTTTTCCCTTTAATAGTTGAAAAATTGATTAAAGAAAGTGACGTTATTCAATTGTCTTGTTTTAATGATGACTTAGAAGTAATTAGTGAAATAAGGTCAAAGTTGAATGTATTAGAAGAAGAGGAAACTGAAATTAACTCAAATCATAACCAAATATTTTTTAAAGTAAAAAAAGATAAAAATATAGTAAATCTTTTAATAAGTGGTTATTTAAATAAAAATAAATTAAAATGGTTTAGCATTTATTTTTATAAAGAAAATGATGTAGATCCTTATTTCATATGTGAACATAATGGATATGAAATTATTATAAATAATTTAAATAAAAATGATATTAATTTTTTTAAGAATATATCTAATAATGAAACTATAACGATAGATTTTTATTAAAATAATATTTTTATTATATTTTTAAGGAAAATAAAAAAGTGTAATTAAACATAAAAAAGCTGGCTTCTATATTAAATATAAGTCAGCTTTTTTATGTTTAAATTAATACTAGATATAATTATCTTATTTTAAGGGTATCTACACTGAAATGGTTATTAAGTAACCTAAAAATCAACCATATAAAACAACCAATTTCCATAAAATGGTTGAAATATTCTAGCTATAATAATATCCAATTATTGTAAAAAAATAATTTTAATATACTAAATTATAGAAAGATGTCGCATAATGTTTAAATATTAACATTGTTGTATTGTATAAGAGTGTAATTTATTATACAATAAAATGAAAATGTTTTCATAGATGTAAATTTGGCATACATATTGCTTAAAACAATAGTATAAAAAATTTTAAGGAGGTATAGTTATGATTTACGATTTTAATCCAATAATGGATCGTAGCAAAAACTATTCGGCAAAACATGATGAAGCAGCAAATAAATTTGGAAGGAAAGATATAATACCGCTTTGGATAGCAGATATGGATTTAAAAACAGCTCAACCAATAATAGATGCTATGATATATAGAGCTAATCAAGGTATGTTTGGATATACATCAAGACCAGAAAGATATTTCGAATTAGTAAAAGAGTGGCAAAAGAAAAAGAATAACTGGGATATAGATATAAAATATATGTCTCATTCAACAGGTGTAATGCCTATGATGTGCCACTTTATGAGAGAATTTTTAGGAAGAGGGGAAAAGGTTATTGTACAGCCACCTGTGTACTCAGAATTTTTCACAGCAGTTGAAGATTGGGGAGGAGAGTTATTATATAACCCTCTTAATTTAATAGATGGAGATTATTATATAGATTTTGATGATTTAGAAGAAAAAGCTAAACAGGGTGCAAAGTATTTAATAATTTGTAATCCACACAATCCAGTAGGTAGAGTTTGGACAAAAGAGGAGTTAACTAAAGTAGGAAAAATTTGCCTAGATAATGGAGTTATGGTTATATCTGATGAAATACATTCAGACTTAATGCTTTGGGGAAATAAGCATATACCAATGGCTTCTATATCAGAAGAGTTTGCAAGAAATACTATGACTTGTATATCAGCAACAAAAACTTTTAACTTAGCTGGATTACAAGTATCAACAACAGTATTCCCAAATATTGAGTTAAAAGAAAAGTATGAAGATGTTCAAGGAAGATTAGATTCTAAGAGAAATAATTGTTTTAGTTTAGTATCTAACATGGCAGCATATGAACATGGAGAAGAATGGTTAGAACAATTACTTGTATATTTAGAAGGAAATATAGATTACATTATTAATTTCTGTAAAGAAAATATACCTCAAATAAAGCCAAATAGACCCAATTGTACATATTTAATGTGGCTTGACTGTAAGGATTTAGGGTTAGATGGAGATGATTTAGTTGATTTCTTTATAAATAAAGCCAAATTAGGGCTAAATGACGGAAGAAGCTTCGGAGAAGGTGGCGAAGGATATATGAGGCTTAATGTTGCTTGTTCAAGATTATTATTAGAAAAAGCAATGAATCAGCTAAAAGAAGCGGTTCTTGGTCTTTAAATAAAATAAAAAATTAATTAGGGGGATTAAAATGCAAGCTGGAATGAAAAAACAAAAGAAAAGTTTTGTACTACGATCGCTAGATACAGTGGAGAGAGTGGGTAACTCTCTTCCTCATCCTGCTACAATATTTATAATATTAAGTGCTTTAGTAATAGCAGTATCAGCAATCATGGGTAATATGGGTGTAAGTGTTTCCTATGATGCGGTAGATACTGCAACAGGAGAAATTGTTAAGAACACTGTAACAGCTCAAAGCTTACTATCGCCAGATGGTATAAGATTTATGTTTACTAATGTAATTAGTAACTTTACAGGATTCTTCCCATTAGGACCAGTGTTTGTGGTAATTTTATGTGTTGGTGTTGCAGAAGGAACAGGATTCTTATCAGCAGGATTAAGAAAAATAGCGAAAGTAACTCCAAGAAAATACGTAACAGCAATGGTTGTATTATTAGGTATTGTATCAAATATAGCATCATCTACAGGTTACGTTGTATTAGTTCCATTAGGAGCAATAATATTTATGAGTTTTGGAAGACATCCAATAGCAGGTCTAGCAGCAGCATTTGCCGGGGTCTCTGGAGGATGGAGTGCAAACTTACTAATAGGTAGTAATGATCCAATGTTCGCTGGTATATCTACTGAAGCAGCTCATATGTTGGACCCTAATTATTTAGTTCAGCCAACTTCAAATTGGTTCTTCATGGTAGTATCAACATTTTTAATAACAGCAGTTGCTACTTATGTAACTGAAAAAATAGTTGAACCAAGATTAGGTGAGTATAAAGCTAAAGAAGAAGAGAAAGTAGTTAATGATATAACTGATCTAGAAAAAAGAGGAATGAAATTTGCGTTAATATCACTGTTATTATATGTTGTACTTATATTAGTTTTAGTAATTCCTGAAAATGGGGTGTTAAGAGATACAGAAACAGGGGGCGTTTTAAGTTCTCCATTTATGAGCAGTATAATCCCTATAATGGGTGGAGTATTCTTAGTACCAGGAATGTTTTACGGAATAGGAGCAAAGGTAGTTAAAAATGATAAAGATATAATAGAGTTAATGGTCAAAGGTATAGGAGGAATAACGGGATTTTTGGTTCTTATATTCTTTGCAGGTCAATTTATAAAGTACTTTGACTATTCAAATCTTGGAACAATAATATCTGTTAACGGAGCTCAAATTTTAGAAAAGACAGGATTTGTAGGTTTACCATTAATAATATGTTTCATAGTGTTAACTGCGATAATAAATATATTTATAGCAGTTGATTCTGCTAAATGGGTTTTAATGGCTCCTATATTTGTACCGATGTTTATGAGAATAGGGTTATCTCCAGAATTAACACAAGTTGTTTATAGAATAGGTGACTCTTGTACAAACGTTATAGCACCATTAATGCCATTTTTCGCATTAATAGTTGCATTCTGTCAAAAGTACGACAAAAAAGCTGGAGTAGGGACATTAATAACTACTATGGTACCTTACTCAATAGCATTTTTATTAGGATGGATAGTATTATTTATAGTATGGTACTTCTTAAATTTACCATTAGGTCCAGGAGCACCATTATTCTATCCTATGTAGTATTTAATTTTAAAATAAATTAAACCATATAAAAAAAGGAAGAGATTATCATGAAACCAAAGACTAGTAAAATAAAAAAAATACTTAAAAAGTATAATATAGATGGTGCTATAGTAAATTCTCCAGAGAATTTTACTTATATAACAGCATATTCTTCACATCAACACACAGTATCTAGACAACCACACTTTGCAGTGGTAATTTTAGATAATAACGAAGATACTAAGCCAGTAGCGATAGGAATGGATTTTGAATCAGAGGCTTTTTCAGATTACATGGATTGTGATGTTAAGAAATATAGTACATGGGTTGGAGCAAAAACTCTTGAACAAGTAATTGCTAATGAAGAAGTAGAATTAAACCCTAGATTTGTTACATCTTTAGATGTTGTTGTTGAGACAATAGAAGAACTTGGACTACAAAACAAAACAGTAGGATTAGAGTTAGATTATTTACCTGTTAACTATTACAAATCACTAGAAGAAAGATTACCAGAAGCTAAATTTGTTAATATATCTAATTTGTTTTTAGAGTCTAGATCAGTAAAAGAAGATGATGAGATAGAATATTTCAGAAAGCTTGCAAGAGTTGCAGATGAAGCATTAAATTATACAAGTCAATTTGTAGAGATAGGAAGAACTGAAAGAGAACTATTTGATATTTATTGTGAAAAGGTAATGGAATCGGGTATATGTTTACCAAGTGGATGGTCTTCTTTCTGCGCTGGTAAAAACTCAGGAAGACTTTGTAGGTCTATAGATAGAAAAATACAAAATGGAGACATAGTAAAATTTGATGGTGGTGTAAATGGAGATACTAATTTTTATACAACAGATTTTTCTAGAACTTGGATTGTAGGAGATGCACATCCTATAGCATATGAAATAAAGGAAAAGCTTTGTGAAGCACAAAGGTTAATGATAGAAGCTATAAAGCCAGGTCTAACTTTTAATGAATTATTTAAAATAGGATTTAATCATGTTAAGGCAGATTATAAGTTCTATGAAAGAGGGCATTTAGGACATAGTATAAGTATGGGACCTCAAACTGCAGATGCTCCATTTGTTTCAATAAATGAAAATAGAGAACTAGAAGAAGGTATGGTTATTTGTATAGAGACACCATTTTATATGACAGGATTTGGTGGGTTTAATATAGAAGATATGATTTTAGTTACTAAAGATGGATGTGAGGTATTAACTCCAATTACTCCTCATTGGCTAAATAAAAATAATTGCAAGTAATAGTAAAGTTTGAAAGGGTTCATATAGTTTATATATGAACCCTTTTACTTTTATTTTGGAAGAAGTATCACATTGAACCTATGTAAATGGGTAAGGTATAATAAAATTATATTTTAATTATAGAAAGGGCATTTATGAAGAAAAAAGTATGTATAGTAACTTATGATAAAGAAGCAGCTTTATTTTATGAAAAAATTTTATCTAATTTGTTTGGAGATACAATAGAGTTAGATACTATGTGGGTAGGAGAAAAACAAAGATTTGATAAGGTAAATCATGATTTATACGTAGTTACTACTTGTTCTTTTAGAGGAGATGTTATAGCCAAGTCTAAATTATCTAAACAAAATGATACGGTTATAATAGAAAGAACTATAGCTAAAGAAAGTCTAGAAAAACTAAAATCAGTTCCAGATGGTACAAAGGCATTAGTTGTAAATATAACGCCAAGAATGTCTATAGAAACTATTGCTCATTTAACGGATTTAGGTATAAATCAAATTAAATTTATTCCATATGATTCAAGTGATGATTATTTGCCTAATTATGATATAGTTATAACACCAGGAGAAACTAGATATACTAATAATTTTAATAAAGAAATAATTGATATAGGTGATAGAGTTTTATCTATAAATACAATCGTTGAAATTGCACTTAAGTTAAATCTAGAGAGCTATTTAGAGATGGAAAATTTCAAGAAATATTTTCAAAGTTTACCTAGGTCAAATTATAGTATAGATCATTTGTTTAATAAATCTATATATCTTGAAAGTAACTTCTATATTCTTCTAGAAATTCTAGAACTGGGTGTAATCGGAGTTGATGAGAACAATAACATTTATGCCTATAACAAAAAAGCAAGATCAATAATTGGTCTTGAATGCAAAGATATAATAGGGCAAAATGCTAAGGAATGCTTAAAAGAGATACCATTTGAAGATTTTAAAATAAATATGAAAGAAATAAATCATAAACTAATAAAAATAAATAATGTCGATATAGTTATATCCGTGAGACCTGTTATAAGAATGGATAAATATATGGGAGCTTTTGTTATTTTACAAAAATTTATGGAAGAAGAAAATAAACAGCTTAAAATGAGAGCTCAATTATCTAATAAAGGTCATTATGCAAAATATACCTTTGATGATATTTTAGGTAAATCTGCAATTATTGAAAAAACTAAAAATCTAGCTGAAAAAATGGCAACATCAAATGCATCAATAGTAATAACTGGTGAAAGTGGGACAGGGAAAGAACTTTTTGCCAACGCAATACATAATGAATCTAAAAGAAGTGAGTATCCCTTTTTAGCTATAAACTGTGGAGCTATACCTGATAATTTACTTGAAAGTGAATTATTTGGATATAATGATGGAGCTTTTACAGGAGCTAAAAAAGGTGGAAAGCTAGGGCTGTTTGAATTTGCACATAAGGGTACATTATTTTTAGATGAGATAGAAGCTATGAGCCCTATGCTTCAGATAAAGTTACTTAGAGTTCTTCAAGAAAAAGAAGTAATGAGATTAGGTGGGGATAAACTAATAAATGTAGATGTAAGAATAATTGCAGCAACAAATGAAAAAATTTCTGATTTAGTTGATAAAGGTAAATTTAGAAAAGATTTATATTATAGGCTATGTACACTACCTATAGAATTACCTCCCCTTAGAGATAGAGGAGAAGATATATTCTTATTAATTGATAAGGCTATGAATGAGTTTGGTGGTAATTTTAAACTTTCAAAAGAAGTTATGATAATGTTTAAAAATCACAATTGGGAAGGCAATATAAGAGAACTTAGAAATTATGTAGAATATTTTTGCTATATAGGAGATGAACTAATAAAAAAAGAAGATTTGCCAGTTTCATTTAAAGAGAGACGAAAATCGGATAATAATGTAGAAAATATAAAAGCTGTATCTGAATTAGAACAATTAAAAAGAATTTCTGGAAACCGAATAGAAGAGTACTTATTTGTATTAAAATCAATAAGTGAAGCTCATAAAAATAGTCTATCGATAGGGCGTAAAGCTATATCTGATAAATCAAAAAAATATGGAATTAATCTTTCAGAACAAGAAGTTAGAACAATACTTACAAAACTAGAAAGTATTAATTTAATATCAATTTCTAAAGGCAGAGGCGGAACTAAGATGCTTATGGAAGGTATAAAATTAGTAGAAAACTTATAAAATTAAGGGTATATTTGAAAACTTTCATATTCAAATATACCCTTATAAAATTTATATTAATTTAATAGCAAAAACATCTCTTTGGAGATGATAAAAAATCTATAAAAATTTTTTCATATTTAGTCAATGTATAGTTCTTTCGATAAGCAATATAATAATTAAATTCTATATTAAATCCACTTACATCAATCTTTTTTAAATTAGAAGATCTAAGTTCTTGTCTTATAGAGACTTCAGGCAAAAATGAAAAACATTTTTGTAGAGAAATAGAATTTTTAATAGCTTCTTGGGAATTAAGAGAATAAATAACATTTAAATTTTCAAAATCTAAATTACTACTTTTAAAATAATTTTTTAAAATATTTCTAGTTGCAGAACCTTCTTCTCTTAAAATAAGTTGTAAACTTAATAGTTCATCTAGTGTAACTTTATCTATGTCTTGATCATATCCACCTACTAAAACCAATCTGTCAGATAGTATAGGTATTGAAATAATCTCATTATCAATATTAGACTCTTGTATTATTCCAATATTTATATGTTTTTCTTTTAATTCATTTATTACTGTATCAGAATTATTTAATTCAAGAGATATTTCTATGTCTTCATAGATTTGTTTAAATGTATATATACTGCAAGGTAGTGCATATTCGCCAATGCTTTTACAAGAACCTATTAATAGAGGTTGTCTCTTACCTTGTAAATTTTTAAGATGAATCTGTAAATTATCTTCTAAAGATAACATTTTATCAGCGTAATCAAAAACTATTTTCCCTTCTTCAGTAAGTTCTACCCCTCTATAGCTTCTTTCTAATAAGTTTACACCTATTTCATTTTCTAGATTTTGTATTTGCATACTTAAGCCAGGTTGAGTTAAATGTAGTTCTTTAGCTGATTTGGAGATACTTTTATACTTAGCAGTCATATAAAATGAACGTAAGTGGTCAAGATTCATGTAATCACATCCTACAATATTATAATAAAAATATTATATTTTACTTTGATATGCTAGTCAAATTAATATAAGCAAGAATCTAAGGTATAAGCAACCTCTATCTAGCTATAACCAATCCTTATTACATAGCAAATTATATATATAGTAAAATAAAATTATTAAAATACTAGTATTAAGGGAGATGTTACTGTGAGCAAAAAGATATTAATAGTAGGGGGAGTTGCAGGTGGAGCATCAGCTGCAGCAAGATTAAGAAGATTAGGCGAAAATGATAAAATAATTATGTTTGAAAAAGGTCCTCATGTTTCATTTTCTAACTGTTGCTTACCATACCATTTAAGTGGAACAGTAGAAAGTCATGAAGATTTAGTACTTATGCACCCAGAAAAATTCTTTAAACAATATAGAATAGATGCAAGAGTACATAATGAGGTTATTTCTATAGATAGAGAAAATAAATCAGTTAAGGTAGTAGATGTAATAACCGGAAAAGAATATACTGAAACTTATGACAAGTTAATATTATCTCCAGGTGCTAAAGCTATAGTTCCTCCAATAAAAGGAATTGATAAAGTTAATTTATTTACAGTAAGAAATGTAGTAGATATAGCAAAATTAAATTATTTTGTAAAAGATATAAAAAGTAAAAATGTATCTGTAATAGGCGGAGGATTTATAGGTGTAGAAGTTGCTGAAAACCTAAAAGAAGCAGGATATAATGTAACATTAATAGAAGCTGGTAATCAAGTAATGAAACCATTTGACTATGATATGGCTCAAATTTTACATAAAGTACTAGATGACAATGGTGTTAATTTAGTATTAGGGGATAGAGTTAATTCTTTTGAAAAAGATACTATAGTGCTAGGTTCGGGTAAAAGAATAGAATCAGATGTAGTAGTTATGGCTATAGGTGTGTCACCTGAAACCAAATTAGCAGTAGAATCTGGAATAGAGCTTGGTGATACTGGAGCTATTAAGGTAGATCAAAATTATATGACAAATGATAGTGACATATATGCTGTAGGAGATGCTATAGAGGTTCATCATGCATTAACCAATTCGGTAACTAGGTTAGCTCTAGCAGGACCTGCTCAAAAGCAAGCAAGAGCGGTAGCAAATCATATAAATGGAATGTCTATAAAAAATACTGGATTTATAGGTTCATCAGTTATAAAGGTATTTGATTATAATGCAGCTTCTACAGGTTTAAATGAAAGATTAATAAAAGATTTAGATTTAAATATAAAATATGAAGTTGTAAGAGTTATACCTCCGGATAGAGTAGGATTAATGCCAGATGCTTCTCCTATGCACTTTAAATTAATATATGAGGTTCCAACAGGAAGAATATTAGGAGCACAAGCTATAGGCAAAGGAACTGCTGATAAGAGAATAGATGTAATTGCTACAGTAATAAAGTTCGGTGGAACTTTAGATGATTTAACCGATTTAGAACTATGTTATGCACCTCCTTTTGGAACAGCTAAAGATGTAGTTAATCACGCAGCATATGTTGGTTCTAACTTATTAGATGGTAAGTTTAAGCAAGTATATGTTACTCAAGTTAGAGATTTAGTGGAACAAGGTGAATGTATAATAGATGTTAGAGAAGAAAATGAATATGAACAGGGAAATGTAAAAGGTGCTATAAATATACCTCTTAGCCAGTTAAGAGATAGAATAGATGAAATACCTAGAGATAGAGCTTTATATATACATTGTAAGAGTGCTCAAAGAAGTTATAATGCATCATTAGCATTACAACAATTAGGATTTAAAGACGTTTATAATGTTGCTGGTGGATTTTTAGGGATATGTTTAAATGAGTACTTTAATGATAAATCAACAGGAAGAGAGTCTATTGTCACTAAATATAACTTTAAATAAAAATTTAAGTTAGGTTCGATATATATTAAAAATAACCTAATTATATAATGTAAAAAAGGTCAAATATGATTTAAGCTAATATTAAACCTAGGATTTTAAGGTTGATAAAGGTGAGGTTATATCTGGCCTTATTTTATTATTTTAAAAAGTATGTTACAAATGTAAGTATAAATGGCAATAATATAATTATTGCTAAAATTTTATAAAAACCTTAAAATATAAGGATATGAGTTTCTAAAATAAGTAAAAAGGTGATTTTATAATGATAAAAGAAATTATAGTAGTAGAAGGAAGAGACGACGTTACAGCAGTAAAAAGGGCAGTTAAGGCAGAACTTATAACTACTGGTGGATTTGGATTCCCTAAAGGAGTTATGGAACGTATAAAAGCAGCTCAAGAAAGATGTGGAGTAATAATATTTACAGATCCAGATTTTGCAGGAGAGAAAATAAGAAAAAAAATAGCAGCAGAAGTACCAGGATGCAAACATGCATTTTTACCAAGAGAAGAAGCTAAAAAAAATGGAGATATAGGTATTGAAAATGCCACTCCTAAAAGTATAATAGCTGCACTTGAAAAAGTAAGAACAGAAAGTACGGATAAAAGAGATGAGTTTTCTCAAGTGGATTTAATAAGAAATGGGCTTATCGGAAATGAAGATGCATCACATAGACGTGATGAGCTTGGAAAAATACTTGGTATAGGATACGGAAATGCTAAGCAATTTTTAAATAGATTAAATAACTATGGAGTAAGTAGAGAAGAATTTGAAAAAGCTCTAGAGACTTTATAAGATAAAAAATAAATAGAACAAAGGAGAAAAAGAATGGATAGACTTTCATCACATAGAGCTACTAAAGATGTAGTTCAAAAACACGGATTTAAGTTCTCTAAATCATTAGGCCAAAATTTTTTAATAGATGATAATGTTATAGATAGAATTTTAGATGGAGCAAGGCTTTCTAAGGGAGATAACATAATAGAAGTAGGTCCGGGAATTGGTACGCTTACTCGTGAAATGGGTAAAGTGGCTGATAAGGTAGTAGCTATAGAAATAGACAAATCTTTAATACCAATTCTTAGTGAAACATTATCAGACCTTGAAAATGTAGAGGTAGTAAACCAAGATATATTAAAGGTTGATGTACAAGAGTTAGTAAAGGAAAAGCTAAATGGAGGACCAGTTAAATTAGTAGCTAATCTTCCTTACTATATAACTACACCAATAGTTATGAAGTTTTTAGAAGAAGACATACCAGTTACAGATATAGTAGTTATGGTTCAAAAGGAAGTAGCAGATAGAATGAATGCAGGTCCAGGAACTAAGGATTATGGAGCTTTATCAGTAGCAGTTCAGTATTATTGTGAAACAGAAATAGTTGCAAAAGCTCCAAGACATATGTTTATACCACAACCAAATGTAGATTCAACAGTTATAGGACTTCATGTCAGACCAGAAATAAAATATCCTGTAGATAATGAAGAAATATTCTTTAAAACTGTAAAAGCATCTTTCGGTCAAAGAAGAAAAACATTACTTAACTCACTAAGTGGATTAGGATTTTTAAGCAAAGATGAAATAAGAGAAGTTTTAGCAGAAGCTAATATAGATGAAAAAAGAAGAGGAGAAACTCTAAGTATAGAAGAATTTGCTACTCTTTCAAATATCGTAAACTCAAAGGTACCTTCAAAATAGAAGGTACTTTTTTATACCCATTAATCATATACTATTTAGAGAAATTATGTTAAGGGGGGGATTAGAGTGGCTTCTAAAAGAAAATTTAAAAGAGATTATATAATTCTTGAAGCTAAAGATATGAACTTTAGATATAAAGAGCGTATTCTACCAAAAGCTTTTGCAAAAGTAGAGATAAATGATGAAAAGTCTGTAGTGGCACTATATGTCGAGAACCTTAAGTACGTTAAAGAGGGATATAGAGTAGTTGCGATACAAAGTGATTATGACACTGTAGATTTAGGAAACATAGTAGTAAGTGAACAAGGAAAAGGTGAGTTTATATTAAATCTAGAAAATAGTGATGCAGAAATAAAAGGAATAGCAATGTTATATGAAAAAACTGTTCCTCTTATAGGATTTAAAGGAAATAAAATTGAAAACTATGAAGAAATACTATTTACAGGGGACGACAGTATTGATGAAGAAGAAGACTTTGAAGAGTATGAAGAAATTGAATATATAGAAGTAGAGGACGGCGAAGATTTTGACGAATATGAAGAAATAGAGTATATAGAAATAGATGAAGAAGAAGATGAGGCACAGCTTAGTAGATATCAGGAAGATATAGAAAATAACTATGAAGAAGTAGAGGAATTTGAAGAGGTTGATGAAGAAGAATATGAAATAGAGGATGAAGTAGAAGACGAGGTAGAGTATATTGTAGAAAATAGTACAGAGGCTAGCGCAAATCTTCCTTATGAGCAGAAAAAGGGTAAAATAAATAGCAAAAATAAAAATGATAAAGTTAATCCTAAAAAAAATTATGAGAATTCATATGAGGCATATCAACAAACACCTAAATATGAATCTAAGTCAGCTGGTGCATTGTTAATGCCAAGACAAATTAAGAAAGGATTAAAATTATTTAGAGAAGTTAAGCCTTTTGTGTCTGATTATATAGAAGATACTAGATGGTGGAAAATAGAGGTAAATCCAGTTACATTATGTGGATATACAATGCCAAATTTAGGATATGTAAATACTTTAAATTATACAATGTATAGTGATACAGTAATGAATTCTTATAAATATAGACATTACTTATTTGGTGTTCAATATGATGAATATAATAAGAGAAAAAATTATGTTTATGCAGTTCCAGGAAATAAACACGAACAACCAGACAAAGGGCGTACAGGGTTTAACACTTACCAACCTTGTGATACTAGAAACGATAATCTAGGATATTGGCTATGTTTTATTGATTCTAGAAGTAGAAGGATAGTAAAGTAAAAATTAAATTTTATATCTATTGATAATATTGAGATATTACTCTAAAATATATAGATATATACTAAATTTTGGGAGGAAATGTCATGATAAATAAACAAAGAGTTATAGATGAATTTCTAGAGTTAGTACAAATAGATAGCCCATCTTCAAAAGAAGGCGTAGTAGCAAAAGTTTTAGTTAAAAAACTAGAAGAAATAGGCTGTGATGTTATAATAGATGATGCTGGTGTAAAAGCAGGTGGCGAAACAGGAAATGTAATAGCTACATTAAAGGGGAATAAAGAAGGAAGAACTTTATTATTCAGCTCTCATATGGACACAGTTAGTCCAGGAGAAGGAATAAAGCCTATAATAGATGAGGCAGCTGGAATAATTAAAAGTGATGGAACTACAGTATTAGGTTCTGATGATAAAGCTGGTATAGCAGCTATATTAGAAGGTTTAAGAGTTATAAAAGAAAATAATATAGACCATTCAGATATACAAG
Source organism: Faecalimicrobium sp. JNUCC 81 (assembly GCF_053667625.1). Classification (NCBI taxonomy): domain Bacteria; kingdom Bacillati; phylum Bacillota; class Clostridia; order Peptostreptococcales; family Peptostreptococcaceae; genus Faecalimicrobium; species Faecalimicrobium sp. JNUCC 81. The sequence goes on along the minus strand of NZ_CM132203.1, from coordinate 3,676,270 downwards.
TAGTATTCTCTATATGGGAAGAAGGCGGATTAAATGGAGCTAAATATTTAGACTACTCTAAAGTTAATGCAGACTTAGCATTTGTTTTAGATAGTGGCGGATCTCCAGGAGAAATAATAATAACAGCACCCGCACAGGATGCTATAAAAGTTAAGATAACAGGAAAACCAGCTCATGCAGGACTTCAACCAGAAAACGGAGTAAGTGCTATAATGGTAGCTTCAAGAGCTATAGAAAATATGAATTTATTAAGAATAGACGAAGAAACTACTGCTAATATAGGTATAGTTAAAGGTGGTATAGCTACAAATATAGTTATGCCAGAGTTAGAGATAGTTGCAGAAGCTAGAAGTTTAAGTGAAGAAAAATTAGATGCACAAACAAATCATATGATAGAAACATTTAAAAAAGCTGCTAAAGAATTTGGTGCAAAAATAGAAATACAAACAACAAGAGCATATGCGCCATTTAATATAGATGAAAATGATGAGATAGTAGAACTTGCAAAAAAAGCTTTCTCTAACATGAATATAGAAGGAAAAACTGCTTCTACAGGTGGAGGAAGTGACACTAATATATTAAATAAAAACGGAATAAAAGCTATTAACTTAGGAATAGGTATGAAAAATGCTCATACTTTAGAAGAGTATATAGCAATAGATGATTTAATAAACTCTGCTGTAATGGTAACTGAGTTAATAAAAGAAGCATAATAAGAGATAGTGTATAATATACTTATCAAATCACCTAGCCTAGGCTAGGTGATTTTTCATTTTAGGAGTATTGATAATTAGTATTAAAAGTAAAATGTATCCATTTTCATAGAAAAATAAGTTTTTGCGTCAAAGTAAGTAACAATGGATATAATTAATTTGTGTAAAGAAATAGGGAGGTACGTTATGGAAACTAGATATGACGAAGCAAATAAAGTAACCATACAGGCAATAATATGGAATGTAATTTTAACAGCAATAAAAATAATAGCAGGAGTTTTAGGGAAATCTAATGCAATGATAGCAGATGGTCTTCATTCGGCATCAGATATAGTAAGTTCGGTAGGTGTATTAATAGGTAATTATGTATCAGCAACCCCACAAGATAAAGAGCATAATTATGGACATGAAAAAGCTGAAACCTTGGTATCATTTATACTATCATTGCTATTAATATTTGTATCTATAACAATAGGGGTAGAAGCATTTAAATCTTTACTTAATTTAGATAAACTTCAAATACCAACAGTATTACCGCTTATAGTGTCTGTTATATCTGTACTTATAAAAGAATATCAATATAGAATAACTATAAAGATAGCAAACAAAATCAATTCACCTGCTTTAAAGGCGGACGCGTGGCACCATAGATCAGATGCTTTGTCATCAGTAGCGGCATTTGTAGGTATTGGAGGTTCTATGTTAGGATTTAAAGCATTAGATCCAGTGGCATCAATAGTAGTAGCATTATTTGTTGCAAAGGTAGGAATTGATATATTAAGAAATTCAGTAAATGAACTTATGGATTTATCTATAGATGAAGAACAGTCGAATCAAATAATAAAAATAGCAGAAAATACAGAAGGTGTTAGAAAATTAGGGGAACTTAAAAGTAGAAAACATGGAGCTATGGCATACATAGATTTAACAATATGCGTAGACGGTAAATTAACAGTAATAGAAGGGCACGATATAGCTCATAAGCTAGAAAAGCGTATAATAAATGATATGGAATTTGTAAAAGGAATAACAGTTCATGTTGAGCCATGTGTCGAAGATTGCAAAAATTGCCTAGGAAATAGTGATATAAAATAATTACATCTTAAAAAATGTTGATAAAAGTAATATAATAGTTTTATAATGATATAACCTTAGGGGGAATTTGTATGGCTAAGAAAAGGAAAATAAAAAAAGAATTCTGGATTATAGGTGCTATTGTATTATTTTTTGTCGTATATTTTATAGCATTTAAAATAGGAAGATCAATAGATGAGAAATCTAGTACACAAACTAAAAATATAGAAGAGCAGCAAGAGGAAGATACAAGATCACTTATAAGTCAAATAAGTTCAAAGAAGAAGATATATGTGTCTGATTCTAAAGTAGAAAATGTAAAAATAGAAGAAACTTATTGGGGTGAAATAAAAGTATTATTTAGTGAATTTGCTAAAGTGAGAAATCCAGAATCATTTAGTCCAGTATATAATGGATATTCAGATGACGGAGTAAGATTTTCTACAGATCTTAATTATTTTAGAGTTTATACAGTTAATAGAGAAGAGTACTATAAGATTCCAGTGGCAACTAAGAAAGAATTTAATAAGCTAATAGATGAAAGTATATATACATCATTTGATTTTATTAAGCAATATAAGGGTTGGAAAAATGTAGAGGTAATCTACAAAGATGATACTAAAAATATTCATAAGTGGAAATTTGATGACCTTGCTTATAAAATGGGGGCAAAAAGAATAGTAGGTAAAGTTCAACCAGAAAAGAGTAAAGAGAGAAGTAAGTATGACTTTACGATAAAAATAAAGGGTGAGCATTATGACGCTAAAGTAGAAACTATGAGCAAAGATTATATAAAGATAACTTCAGGAAAAGCAATATCTTACTATGAGGTTACACCTACACTATTTGATTATATAAAAGAAGAAATATTCAAAATAGAAGATTAAAAAATGCATATAATAAAAAAGTATGGTAAATTATTTACCATACTTTTTTATTATTATTCTTGTACTAATGCTTCCGCAACTTTGTATATTGGTCCTGCACCAGCAGTTATAACTAAGTCGTTATCTTTAACATTTTCACGAAGATATTTTTCTATATCTTCAAAACTACTTATATAAGTTACATCTACATGATTTTGGTATAATTTTTCTACTAAATCTTTTGAATGTATATCACCTGGATCATCTTCTCTAGCTGCATATATATCAGTTATTATAACTTTATCAGCAGCATAGAAGGCTTCAGAAAACTCATTTAAAAGAGACTTTGTTCTAGTATAAGTATGAGGTTGGAATATGCACCATAAAGTATTTTTTTTCATTTTTTTAGCTGCAGATAATGTAGCTTTTAATTCAGTTGGATGATGAGCATAATCATCAACAACTAATGCACCATTGTAATTACCTCTAACCTCAAATCTTCTACCAACACCATTATAAGATTGAATATTCTTTCTTATAGTATCCAGATTTATAGAAGAAACAAACGCTGTAAGTATAGCAGCAGATGCGTTATATATATTGTGAAGTCCAGGAACAGCTAATTCAAACTTACCTAGGTTTTCACCTTTGTACTCTAATTCGAATATTCCAAACCCTTGTTCATTAAATTCTATGTTTTTTATTATTGCATCGTTAGATGCTTCTCTTCCGTATTTTATAACAGTAGCTTTAACATCATGTAATATATCTGATGTATTTTCATCGTCACCATTTATTATAAAGTATCCATCGTTAGGTAGTAATTTACCAAATTTATTGAAAGAAGCTTTTATCTCATCTATACCAGAGAAATAATCAAGGTGATCTTCTTCAATATTTAAAACGATAGATATTTTAGGGTTAAAGTTAAGGAAGCTGTCTACGTATTCACAGGCTTCTGTAATAAAGTGATCAGAACTACCTATTTTAACATTACCACCTATAACACTTAAGTTACCTCCAACTAATATAGTTGGGTCTAAATCTGCATACTCAAATATTGTAGATAGCATAGAAGTTGTTGAAGTTTTACCATGAGTTCCAGAAACCGCGATAGAGTTTTTATATTCTCTCATTATTTGACCTAAGAAAGCAGCTCTATTCATAGTAAGTTTATTTTTTTCTTTAGCAGCTACAAGCTCTTCATTATCTGGATGAACAGCGGCTGTGTAAACAACCATATCTATATCGTCAGATATATGTTCTTTTTTGTGACCAATGAAAATTTCTGCACCTTGAGATCTAAGTTTATCTAAAAGGTACGATTCGTTAGCATCCGAACCAGACACTTTATAATTTTTATTAAGGCATATTTCAGCTAAAGCACTCATACTGATACCGCCAATTCCAATGAAATGTATCTTCATAACAAAACCACCTTTCTTTTTAATTAAGTTCTACAATATGAACTATATATGTGGTATAATAATAAAATGTTCAATATTTTATCATAAATATACATATACTAAACTACATACATATATAATATATTTATAAACTAATCAAAACATAACAAATATTATATCATAATACATATTGTTGTGCATTACTTAGTTTACAAAGGATACAACTACAATTGTAGGAGGGAAATTTAATGAAATTTAAAAGAACTGAGAGAATCGGAGCAATAGTAAAGATACTATCTGATAATCCAAACAATATATTTACATTAAGTCATTTTACAAATCAATTTAACGCAGCAAAATCTACTATAAGTGAAGATTTAATAGTTGTTAAAAATGTATTTGAAAAGCTAGAATTAGGTAAAGTTATAACTATATCAGGAGCAGCTGGAGGAGTTAAATACATACCTAAAACATCAAAAGCAGAAAATGAAGAATTTTTAATGGAACTATGCGAAAAAATAAGTGATTCATCAAGAATACTTTCAGGAGGATTTTTATATTTAATCGATTTAATATATGATCCAACTATCGCTTCTAAAATAGGAAAAATATTTTCTTCAAATATAGATTATTCGGATGCTGATTATGTTGTTACAATGGAGACTAAAGGAATACCTATGGCTTTAATGACAGCAAAGGCTATGAATTTACCGCTTGTTATAATAAGAAAAGACATAAAAGTATCAGAAGGTCCGACGCTTAGCATGACATATGTAAGTGGTCATAACTCTAAAAAAGTAGAAAGTATGAGTTTACCAAGAAAGGCGCTAAAGCCAAACAGTAAAGTTATACTTATAGATGACTTTATGAGAGGTGGAGGAACTATCAAGGGAATGGTAGACCTTATGAATGAGTTTGGTGCGGAAGTTATTGGGACAGGAGTATTTATATCAACAATAACTCCAGAAGAAAAAATGGTAAAAGACTACATATCATTAATTCAATTAGATGTAGATGGGGAAAATATAATAGTAAAACCAAACTTAAAAACATTCAAGTATGAATACCAAAATGAAGAGATCGAAGGCATAATTGAAGACATAGATACGTTAGAAGAAGACAACGAAGAATAATCCTACAAAAAATAATAAATTTTATAAAAATAAGAAGGGTATTGTAAAGATTCCTAGAATTATTATAAAAAACAGTCTAATATTATAAATATATTAATTTGTCAAAATTAAAAGGGGGATATAGGGATATGAAGATAACTGACGTAAGAGTAAGAAAGATAACTGATGAGGGGAAAATGAAATGTATAGTTTCATTAACTTTTGACAATTTATTTGTTGTACATGACATAAAAGTAATAGAGGGGCATAATGGGCTATTTATAGCTATGCCAAGTAGAAAAGTTGGAGAAGGTAACTTTAGAGATATCGCACATCCAATAAATGCTGAGATGAGAGAAGTATTAGAAGATTCTGTTTTAAAAGCATACCACGAAGCAGTTGCTCAACTAGAAGTTGCAGCTGAATAATTATAAAATAAAATTATAAATATAAAATAAATTATTGGGAGTCGAACTATTCGGCTCTTTTTTGTATTTAAAATTTTTGTTTAAATCTATACTTTTTTGTAAAAAGATGCTATATTAGTTAGTGATACTAAAGACATTGTATACAAACAAGTAAATTTACATAAAATAAATACATATAAATATATAGAGAATAAAACAAAAATGAATGGAGTGGAGATATGAACTTTAAAGCTATAATCCTTGCTGCAGGCAAAGGTACGAGAATGAAGTCTAAACATCCAAAAGTTGTACATAAAGTATGTGGTAAAGAAATGGTAAACCACGTAATAGATGTTTCTAAAAAATCTGGTGTCGAAGACGTAGTTGTAATATTAGGACACGGATCAGAAACTGTAAAAACTCAAATACCGCAAGATAGTATGATAGCAATGCAGACAGAACAATTAGGTACTGGTCATGCTGTTAAAATGGCGAAAGAATATATAAATGATAATGACACAATAGTAGTTCTTTGTGGGGACACACCTCTAGTGAAAGAAGAAACTTTAAAAAGACTATTTGATTATCATATAGAAAATCAATATCACGCAACAGTTCTAACAACGAAAGTTGAAAACCCAACAGGATACGGAAGAATAATAAGAGATGAAAATGAAGATTTATTAAAAATAGTAGAGCAAAAAGATGCTAATGAAGAAGAAAAGAAGGCAAAAGAAATAAATTCAGGAATTTATTGTTTTGATGGAAAGAGCCTAAGACAAGCTCTAGATTTATTAGATAATAATAATGCTCAAGGAGAATACTACTTAACAGATACTATCAAGATAATGAGAGATAAAGGTCAAAAAGTAGGAGCTTATAATGGTTCAACAATAGAGGAACTTATGGGGGTTAACTCAAGGGTTGAATTATCAAAAGCTGAGGAAATAATGAGAAGAAGAATAAATGAATCTCATATGGTAAATGGAGTTACTATAATAGATATTAACTCAACATATATAGAATCAGATGTTGAAATAGGAAATGATACAATAGTATATCCTGGATCTATGTTAAAAGGAAATACAAAAATAGGTTCAAGTTGTGTAATAGGAATGAATTCTAGTATAACAAATTCTACAATAGGAGACTATACAGAAGTAGAAAGTTCAACAATAATAGATAGTACTGTTGGAGAAAATACTACAGTAGGTCCATATGCATATCTAAGACCAAAGAGTAATATAGGAAATAATGTTAAAATAGGAGACTTCGTAGAAGTTAAAAATGCTACTATAGAAGACAACTCTAAAGCATCACATCTTTCTTATATAGGAGATGCCCATGTTGGCAAGAATGTAAATATAGGTTGTGGAGTAGTATTTGTAAACTACGATGGAAAAAATAAATTTAAATCAGTAGTAAAAGATGGAGCATTTGTAGGATCAAACTCTAACCTAGTTGCGCCTGTAACAGTAGAAGAGAAGGGATACATTGCTACAGGATCTACTATAACTGATGATGTTCCACAAGGATCATTAGCAATAGCAAGACAAAGACAGGTAGTAAAAGAAGGATGGGTAGAAAAGAAAGACTCAAAAGGTAACAAATAATTAGCTTATTATTTTAGACTAAAGATTAGCCTAAAATTTATTAATAAATATATCATAGTTTTTAAATTTTCGGGAGGATACCAATGAATACTAGCGGAAGCGAAATCAAAATACTTGCAGGAAATTCATCTAAGGAATTAGCATCAAAGATTGCTGATTTTATAGGTGTACCAGTATCAGATTGTGAAGTGGGTACATTTAGTGATGGTGAAATATGTTTAAACATGAACGAAACAGTAAGAGGGTGCGACGTTTTCGTAGTTCAATCTACTAACAGTCCAGTAAATGATAACCTAATGGAACTATTAATCATGATAGATGCATTAAGAAGAGCATCTGCTGGTAGAATAACAGCAGTTATACCATACTACGGATATGCTAGACAAGACAGAAAAGCGAAATCAAGAGATCCAATCACAGCTAAGTTAGTTGCTAATCTTATAACAGCTGCTGGAGCAGACAGAGTATTAACTATGGATTTACATGCTGCACAAATTCAAGGATACTTTGATATACCATTAGATCACTTACAAGGTGGAAATATATTAGCTGATTACTTCAATGAAAAAAACATAGAAGATTTAGTAGTAGTTTCTCCAGACTTAGGAAGTGTTGCTAGATCAAGAAAGTTTGCTAATAGCTTAAACGGAGAAGTTCCAATAGCTATAATAGACAAGAGAAGACCTAAGGCTAATGTATGTGAAGTAATGAATATAATTGGAGAAGTTAAAGGTAAAAATGTTATATTATTAGATGATATGATAGATACAGCAGGAACAATAGTAAATGCTGCAAATGCCCTTAAAGAATTCGGTGCTAAAGAAGTTTACGCTTGTTGTACTCATGGTGTATTATCAGGTCCAGCAATAGAAAGAATAGATAATTCAGCAATAAATGAATTAATTGTACTTGATACTATACAACTTTCAGAAGAAAAGAAAATAGATAAAATAAAAGTTAAAACAGTAGCTCCATTATTTGGAAATGCTATAAAGAAAATATTTGCTAACGAATCAGTTAGTGTATTATTCTAATTAACAAAATGCACCTCATTTTTATAATGTAGGTGCATTTATTATTTACATAAGTAATTATAATTTGAAAAAATTTCCAACATGTGTTGACTGGTTATATTATGCTAAAGTATAATATACTAAAGTTAAATTTTTATATAGAGTAACAAAGAAGTACATCCAGTATATGGGCGCTTTGGATGTATGGAGTTAGTAGCGCAACCGACGACTATATTCAATTCATTATCATTGAAGTATAGTCATTTTTTATGTTCTAATTTATTAAAATAGTAAAATTTAGGTATATAAGGCAAAGAATAGGAGGGATGCAATGAGGTATAAGAATAATAAAGGATTTACCTTAGTAGAGCTTCTAGTAATAATAGCAATAATAGGAATATTAGCAGTAGTATCATTACCAGCATTATTTGACAATATAAATAAGGCTAAAGTTTCAGAATTACTATCTGATTATAACGTTATAAAAGCTGGTATAGCTCAATATTACTCAGATAATAACTATAAATTAAAGTCAGAAATAGTAGCGAATACAGACGGTTCAAATACAATAAGATTACATTCTTATCTGAGTGAACAAAAAAAGATACAAGATTATTTTGATAATATAATAGATGAAACTCCATTTGGAGGAAGATATTATATTTCAATTAATAGTAGTAAAAATTCAGTAGTAGTACATGGAGAAGATATGAATCAATCTTCTATAAATGTTATAAATAGATTTTCTAAGTACATAAAAGAAAAATCGAACGGGGGTATAGATGTAAATAGTGGTCATTTTTCAATGAATATAGCTCCACAATAATAAAATGATTTAATTATTAATTTAGTATAAAAGATAGAGGAATATATTATGAAAAAAAATAGAGGGTTTACATTAGTAGAGTTATTAGTGGTAATAGCAATAATAGGAATATTGGCGGCAGTAGCATTGCCAGCATTATTTAAAAATATAAACAATTCTAAAATGGCAAAACTAAAATCTGAGCTTAATGCATTTAAGTCATCTTCAATGGTATATTATACTGAAAATAATAGGTTACCAATTAATAAAAATGAAATGTCTGAAAATATAGAAGAAATGCCCAAAAGAACTCCTTTTACAGTAAATGTGAGAAATAAGGGATACAATATAATTCCAGTATATAAAAAGGATTCAAAAGAGTTAGAGAGAATTGACATTGGTATGGAAGTAAGTGAAAGTGCTATTTCAAGAAAATACTTTGAGCAAGATGAAGAGTTAAAGAAAGTTTGGAAATGTGTAACGACAACTCCAAATGAATCAAATATATACGGTGTATATGTAAGTATATATTCACCAAACTAAAGTTAATAGGGGGAGTTTATATGAAAAAGAAAAATCAAAAAGGATTTACGTTAGTAGAACTATTAGTAGTAATAGCAATAATAGGAATACTAGCAGTAGTAGCAGTACCTGCGTTATTTAAGAATATAAACAAGGCGAAGGTAGCAGATTTACAAGCAGACTATAATGCATTTAAGAGTGCATCATTATCATACTATACAGATAAAAATGAATATCCTGTAACATCAACGCCAGCAGAAGGCACAGAAATTAAATGGGATGCCAAGATATCAGAGTATATGGAAAGTGTACCATCAAAATCACCATTGGCTACAACAGGAGATTATAAAATAGAAACTGTAACTGTAGATCCTAAAGTTGGAAAAGATGGTTCAGAGTCTTTAGCGTTAGTATCTACAGGAAATAAAATAAGTGAAGATCAAGCAAAAAAATTACAATCTGAACTTGGAACTACGGTAGGTTTAGTTGTTAATGGGAAATTTGAAGAAGTTAATTCTAGTGGGTCTAATATAGTTGGTGACAATGTTACGATAGGATTAATACTTATAAAAAATACTTTAGCAATACCGTCTAAATAATTTGTATTATAAAATTAAAAATATATAAGTATGAGAGGTTATAAAATATGAAAAAGAAAAATCAAAAAGGATTTACACTAGTAGAATTATTAGTAGTAATAGCAATAATAGGAATATTAGCAGTAGTAGCAGTACCTGCATTATTTAAAAATATAAATAAAGCAAAAGTAGCAGATTTATTAGCAGATTATAATGCATTTAAAAGTGCAACATTATCATACTACTCAGATAAAAATGATTATCCAGAAGGATTAACAGGGTTAACAGGAGCTAACGAAGCGAAAGATTTAGATGAATATATGGAATCTGTACCAACTAATTCACCTTTTGGAGGCGATTATAAAATTGATACAACAGGTTCAGATGCAAAATTCAAAATAAAATTTACTTCAAGTCAAACAATACCTGAAGATATAAAGAATAAGATAGAGGCAGATTCAAATAATGCTATAAAGGTAGTAGATGGTAGTAAGGTAACTATGACTATAATAAAAAATTAATAAATATTTAATACAAAATAGCTATATTTTTAATATAAATATAGCTATTTTTGTATGTAACTATACATTATATAATGTAACGAACAGAATAAAAAGGTGCTATAATTATTTGGAGACGGGGTGAGTAAAATGTCACACAAAGTAAGGATAGGAGACAAATTAGTTGAGAGTGGATATATATCCAATGAACAACTAGAAAGAGCATTATCTCTACAAAGAGGTACAGGTAAAAGAATCGGAGAAATTTTGATAGAACAAGGTTTAATAAGTGCAGAAACATTAACTTCAGTACTTACAGAGCTTTTAAATATAGAAAGTGTATTATTAACACCATCAATGATAGACCCAAGGGCAACAGGCTTAATACCAGAAAACATATGTAAAAGATATACAATATTCCCATTTAAAATAGAAAATAATCATTTATCAGTCGCAATGGCAGACCCACAAGATAGAGTTGCTATGCAAGATATACGTCGAATATCAGGAAAAAGTATAATACCATATATATCAAGTATGGGAGAAATTAATCAAGCAATAGACTCATCTTACTCAAGTGCTGATTTAAATAAAGCAATAAATGAGTATGTTCAAACAAAAAAAGAAAGTGCTCATGATGAAATAAATTTAGATGATGATGTAAATGCAGCACCAATAGTAAGGTTAGTACATAGTGTGATGGAAAGTGCTGTTAGAATAAAAGCTAGTGATATACATATTGAGCAAGATGGCGATTTTATGAGAATTAGATTTAGGGTAGATGGACTACTTAGAGAACATATGAAAACAAGTGCCAAGCCATATAAAGCAGTAGTGAGTCGTATAAAGATTATGGCAGGACTTAATATATCAGAAAAAAGACTTCCTCAAGATGGAAGAATTATTCAAAATATAGATAATAAGAGTATTGATTTCAGAGTATCTACAATGCCAACTAGCAAAGATGAAAAAGTAGTTATGAGGGTACTTGATAAAGCAAGTTTTATGGTTGGAAAACATGGGCTTGGTTTAAATGATAATAATATTAAAGCATATGATGAACTACTATCAAAACCATATGGACTTATATTGGTAGTAGGTCCAACCGGAAGTGGTAAAACAACTACACTATACTCAATGCTTAATCAATTAAATAATATAGAACAAAATATATTAACTATAGAAGATCCAATAGAATATGAGCTTGAAGGTATAAATCAATCACAAATAAATGTAAAAGCAGGTCTTGACTTTGCAAATGCATTAAGAGCATTTATGCGTCAAGATCCAGATATTATAATGGTTGGAGAAATAAGGGATTTAAATACAGCAGAAATTGCAATAAGAGCATCTCTAACAGGGCATTTAGTTTTAAGTACGCTTCATGCAAATACAGCAATAGGCGCAATATCAAGGCTTATAGATATGAATGTTGCTAGTTATTTAATAACATCATCTATAATAGGTGTTGTATCTCAACGTCTAGTAAGAAAGTTATGTAATGACTGTAAAGAACCATATAGTGCTGAATTGGGAGAAAAACAAGCTTTAGGGTGTTTACCAAATGAAGAAGTCAAATTATACAAATCAGTAGGTTGTCCTAGATGCGGAAATCAAGGTTACAAAGGTAGAATTGGTGTTTATGAAATTCTTATGATGGATAAAGAAATAAGAAATTTAATAAATTCAGGTGCTAAAGAAGATGAAATATTGGATGCAGCTAAGCTACATGGAATGGAAGTTCTAAAAGATGATGCAGTAAAAAAAGTTTTAGATGGAACTACTACAATAGAAGAAATGTTAAAGGTAACATTCGCAGCTCAATAAGAGGTGGTTAAATGAAGAATTATAAATATACAGCATTAATGTTAAATGGAAAAAAGACTAAGGGAGTAATAACTGCTAACGACTTTAATGATGCGAGGAAAAAGTTAAGAGAGAAAAAGGTTAGAGTTTTAGAAATTAAAGAATATAAAGAATGTTCTTTATTTAGCAATAGGAAATACTCTAAGAAAAATCTTAAATCAGATACAATAAGTCACTTCTGTAGACAATATGGAATAATAATTTCATCGGGTATAAATAGTATAACGGGACTAGAGAGTTTAGCTAAAAGGTCAGGAAATAAAACTTTATCTGAAGAAATAAATAGATTAGTAAATGATATAAAATCTGGCTCAACTCTAGCAGATTCTATGCTAGATGATAAATCAAAGTTTCCAAAGTTGTTATCAGCAATGGTAGCAACAGGTGAAGCTACAGGGACATTGGAAGATGTATTAAAAAGCATGGCAACATTTTATTCAAGAGAGCATAGAATAACTCAAAAAATAAGGAATGCATCTACATATCCAGCTATAGTTGGAGTAGTAAGCTTTATTATGTTATTTATATTTACTAGTTTCATAATGCCAAAGATGATGGAATCTATTATAGAAACCGGAGCAACAATGCCACCTTTAAGTAGATTTATAATGAATATGGGTATGTTTATGAAGACATACTGGTACGTAGCTTTATTAGCAATAATACTTGGATTTTTACTAATTAAGAAATATGTTAAAACACCTATTGGTAGGCACAATAAGGATTTTTTGGTTACAAAAATACCTTTACTTAATAAAGGTATAAATGCGATTGTATCAATGAGATTTTCAAAGGCACTTTATTTATTTATTTCAACTGGGTTTCCATTACTTCAAGGGTTGGATTATATAAGAGAGAGTTTAAATAACTCAATAGCAGAAAATGCAGTAAAAGAAGCAAAAGAAGGGGTTATAAGAGGAGAATCTCTGGCAGACAATCTTGAAAAATCAGGATACTTTGATCCTGTTCTTATACAAATGATTTCTATAGGAGAGCAAACTGGTCAACTAGAAAATATAAGTAATCAAATGTCAGAGTTTTATGAACATGAAGCAGAAATATATTTAAATAGAATGGTATCGATGATTGAGCCAATAATGATAGTAATGGTTGGGGTAATGGTAGCATTCTTAGTAATAGGTGTATTTTTACCAATGTTAAGTATTTATGACGCAATTTAGGAGGAAATATACAAATGAGTAGACTTTATATATCCTACTATGGAGATTTTATTTCTGTAGTTGATGGATATTATAAGAAAGACAAATTCATCATAGATGATGTATATTTTTTATCATCAGATGACGTAGAACCAAACTTCACAGATAAATATAATTTATTAAAGTGCGCTCTTAAAATAAATAAATCAAAGGCAAAGAGTGCTATATTATGTTTAAATACAAATGATGTAATTGTTAAATCTAATAAAATAGCGAAAATAGACTCAAAAGATTTAGATGCTATTATGTCTATGGAAATAGATGAAATGATTTCTCTTGAAAGAGAGGAATATAACTTTTCGTATGAAGTATTAAGAGAATTTAGTGACCAAGGTGAAGAATATTTAGATTTAATATTAGCTGGTTTATACACTAAAGAAGCTGAATCTATAATAGATATTTTTACTGAAAATAATTTAAAGCTAGAATGTATAGATATATTACCAGCATCATATTCGAGGGTATTAAAAGAAGTTGAATATAGCGATATTATGATTGTCGACACTGGAGATTATAGTAGTGCTATAGAAATATATAAAGAAGATTCTCTTTATATTCACGATAACGTTCCGATTAAGTTAGGTAACAATGCACAAGATTATGATTATATGAGACTAGTCGACGAAGCTAATGGACTTATGAATTATTATTCATCAAGAAACTTTGGTAAGATAGTAGATACCATTTTAATAGTTGGAAAATATGCTCATAATGAAGGAATTAAAAAAAATTTCTCCAGATTGTTTAGTAGTGAAATAATACCAGGAATAGAAAATTTATATGATATATATACAGATATAAAAGGTGATATTCAATATAATGAGCTTAATATGATAGTTGACATTATAGGGTGTATGCTAAGAGAGTCTGAAAAATCTCAATACAATAGAATGAATCTATTACCTATAGAAGTTAAAAGACAACAAGAAAGAAAAAAACAGATATCGAAAATTTTAAAGATAATTCCATTAGGATTAATAGTACTTTACATACCGATAATCTCATTAATTATGATGAAAAAATTAACTGATAATAAGTTAGAAGAAGTTAATACTCAAATAGTTGATATTAAAGAAGAATATAAGCAGATTGATGATATAGAAAATAAGATTAAGCTTAAGCAAGAGGAAATAGAAATATATGATATGCTTACAAATAGAGAACCTAGATGGGGTGAAATGCTTACAGCAATAGACAAGAATATTCCTTATAAAGTTTGGTTAGAAAATTTAAACTTATCTTATATACCGCAAGATATTAAACAGGAAGATAGTACAAGTAATGAAAATATCAATAGTAATTCAGATGATGAAAATAAAACTGAAGCTACTAAAGTAGAAAAAGAGGTACCTTTATATGATAAAGTACCAAATAGTATAAGTATGAGCGGAACGGGAGCTACTCCAACTGATGTTGCTAAATTTGTATATAATATTAAGTTATTACCGTATTTTGAAGAAATTAAGTTTTCGGGAGTGACTGAAAAAATATCAGGTGATGAAAATAGTAAAAAAACTTCCTATAGTTTTAGTATAACAGCTAAATTAAAGGAGGGATTGATAACTAATGAGTAGAGAAATAAAAGAAATTAATAAAGACATTGAAGAGAAAAAGAGTATATGGCAAGCAGATATAAAGGACTTATTTAAAAAAGACATTCTAAAAAGAGAAGTTAGTGTTAAAGGACTGTTTATTACTTTAGGAGTAGTTTTAATTTTAGGTTTATATGGTTATTTTATTGTATATCCGAAATTTAATAAATTTATGGAGTCTAAAAATAATCTTGATAGTTCATTAAAAGAGATGAATAATTATAAAAAAGAATTAGAAGAACTTCCAGAAAAACAAGAAAAATTAGATAACTTAACAAGAGAAGCTAGAGTAAAAAGCAAGCAACTAAGCCATGATATGGAAGATGGCTTATTCTTAATAGGTCTTGATAAAGTTATGAAAAGTTTAGATATAAAGTTAAATAACTACCAAATATCAGATAGTGTAGATTATACGAATTTCTATGCAATACCAATGTCATTAAATGTAGAGGGAGATTATAGAAGAATAAGAGAATTAATTTATTACTTAGAAGAACAAAAAAATATAACTCAAGTAATGGATTATAATATGACTGCTAAAATGACTGAGGTAAAAAAAGAGACTACTAAAAGAGTATATTGGACTAGAGAGGATACTAATTATCATTTGGATAAAGAGTGCAGCAATATGATAGAAGGAAATGTTCTATATGGAACACCAACTCAAAGTGGAGGTAGAAAACCAGATTCGGATTGTGTAGGGGATGTAGTAAACACTATAGATGTGAAAGTTACATCAAAAGCGAGTGGAGATATATCAGCAAATATTAACTTTATAGTATATAGTTCAGATAAAGATATAATTAAGCTAGAGACTGATAATCCATCAACTTGGAAACCTGGTAAGTATAATCCATTCCAAGATACATCGAATTAGACAGAGTTTAAACTAAAAAATTATAAATTGCATCTTATAGTCTAAGTCTATTAAGATGCAATTTGTTTATAAGAGTACATTAATAAATGTAATGAATTAGTTATGCAAGGATGTGAATTATATTGTATAGAAAAAATAAAGGATTTACTTTATTAGAAGTTTTGATATCTTTAGCAATAATCGTATTTATAATGTTTGCATTTTTTAAAATATATAATAGCTCAATAAGAGTTAATACAAAAAATGATAGAGATATAAAAGCATTAAATTTAGCTCAAAATGAGCTAGAGAATTTAAGAAATCAAATAAAAACTTTAGGGGGTAAAACATATTTAAATGTAGGCGAAGATAAGATTGAAATAAATGAAATAAATGAGATAAGCGATAAAATAGATATAAGTGATATAAATGAAAAAACTAAAAACTATAAGCAAAATTATAATGATGATGAAATGAAACCAAGAAAATACGATATAAAATTAAACTTATATAAAGAAAATATTGTAGATAAAATGTATTTATTTCATATCTATGTACTTGTCGAATCAGAAGATAAGCATTTTACTAAAAGAAAGGTTGAGTTATCTACATCTATATTGAGTAAGAATACCAATGATATAGATACAGAACAAAAACCAAATCCTCCAACAGAAAATAAGCCAGATCCAGATTTTATAAATGGAATATCGTACATATATTTTAACGGAAGTAGCAGTTCACTTCATGTAGGAAATGATATAAATACTACTAATAATAGAATTTTAAATACAAAAAATAATGAATCAAGTGTAAATATTAGTGAAAAAACTACATTCAAAATATCTTTTAAACCAGGACTCAATAATAATAAGATATATTTAAATAGTGTTGTAAATGATGAAGAATATTTTTTTGATAATAACAATGATACATTGTTTAGAGAATATTATAAGCCGTCATATATTAAAATAGAGTCACGAATAGGAGATGAATCTAGAAATAGCTTAATTAGAGATATAAAGATAAATGGGGAATTAGTAAAGCATGAATTAAATAAAGAAGAAAGATATTTTGAATTTTATATTGGAGAGTCTGAAGAAGTTAATATAGAATTTGATGTAATAAAACAATTGAATAATTATGGAGGAGAATATTTTAGGGTTTCATTTGGGAAAAGTAAAAATAATTAGTTACTAAGGAGAAAGAATATGAATATATTTAGCTTGCTAGAGATAGCGATAGAGCTTGGTGCATCAGATGTACATATAACTGTCGATTGCCCACCAAGGGCTAGGGTAAAAGGAAAGTTTGTAAATCTTAGGGAAGATAGTTTGACTCCTCAAGATACGGAAGATATGTCCAGGGAAATAACTGGATCTAGGAAGTTTAAAAGATTACAAGAACATGGAGAGGTTGATTTTTCTGTGTCTATTGATAACGGAGATAGATTTAGGGTTAATGCATATAAACAAAGAGGTTATTATGCAATAGCAATAAGAACAATAACAGCAACGATACCAACATTCAAAAATTTAGGATTACCAGAGGTTATATCTACATTTTCAGAAAAACACAAAGGACTAGTTTTAGTAACAGGACCTACAGGAAGTGGAAAGAGTACAACTTTAGCAAGTTTAATAGATATAATAAATGCGAATAAAGAAAGACACATAATAACATTAGAGGATCCTATAGAGTATGTACATAATCATAAAAAAAGCATAGTTAATCAAAGAGAAGTTGGAAGTGATACTGAAAGTTTTAGTTCGGCCCTTAGGGCAGCACTTAGACAAGACCCAGATGTTATTTTAGTTGGAGAGATGAGAGATCCAGAGACCGTATCGATAGCTTTAACAGCAGCAGAAACAGGACATTTAGTTTTTTCTACCTTACATACAATAGGGTCAGCGAAAACTATAGATAGAATAGTAGATATGTTCCCAGCTGAACAGCAGCAACAAATAAGAACGCAGTTATCTACTGTTTGTGAGGGTGTAGTATCTCAACAATTGATACCGACGATAGATGGAAGAAATCGAGTGGCAGCTCTTGAAGTTATGATAGCAACATCAGCTATAAGAAATTTAATAAGAGAAAATAAAACATATCAAATACAAAATATAATACAAACAGGATCTAAATTAGGTATGCATTCTATGGATCAGGAACTTGCTAGTTTATATAGACAAGGAAAAATATCGAGAGAAAGTGTACTTAGTAGATGTACTGATTATGAATATACATCAAGGATAATTGGTGGAAATAATTATTAGTATTTATATAAAAAATTTATATGTCTAGTTAGGGGGGGCTGGTATTAAAGAAAAGTTAAAAAATATAAAGGGCATCACTATTATTGAAGTTATTATAGCTATTTCTATAATGATTTCAGTTATATTTATTGGATATAACATTATAAATGGAATTACTAAAACTACTAAAAGTCAAAGTATTATTACCGGATTTCAACAGTCTGCTAATTTACTTAATAAATACTTAAGTAAGGATTTAGAGAAAAGTAAAGAAGTGAAAATTATTGATAATGGAAAATCTAGTTATAGCTATGATATAAAAATATATGATGATACTGTAATTAAATATGTGACATACAAAGATGGATTAAATTATACAGTAGAGAGGCAGGAAGATGGAGCTAAATTTGAAATAATAAACAAACAACCTGTTTTAAATAAAGAAAGACCTTTTTCAATAGATTTGGACAAAGAAAATAATTTATATAAAGTAGGTATTTATATAGAAAAAAATGATATATATAGATTTGATGTATCACCTAAGATTAGCAACCCAATTGTTATAGAAGATATAGCTAATACAGACATAATAATTGAAACAGATGATGATATCTATGAAGCTAATATTTCAGTAGGAAATGAAATTTTTAAGATAGATAAATTTTCAGATAAAGAGTATAAACCTGTAAAAATTATTATAGATTTTGAAAATGAAGAAATTGAAATAATAGATATCCTTAGTAATCAAAGGTGGACACTAAATCCAGAGATTTTTAAAAGTAAGTTCAAAGAAAAATATATAAAAACTTCTGAAATTAAAATTTCATCAAATGGTGACTTTATAATTAAATCTCCTAATGTATCTATAAAAGGATATGGTAATATAGACATTAAAGATGTAATTAATTCAAAAGATAATAATGATGGTTGTATTATTAAGATAAAAGAAGGAAGGGAAATAAAAAACATATCTTTTAATATGGATATACATGGGACGACTAAAATGATATTTAAATAGTAAAATAAAGTTTAAAATATATATTTCTAATAGAAAGGGATAGTAAATGTGCAAGAAATTAAAGAATAATAAAGGTTCTACACTAACATTAGCTATATTTGCACTAGTATTGATTACTATATTTATAGGTGTGATTTACAGCCAAATATCTAATCAAATAAAGCTAAATAAAAGCACAGAAACTTATATAGGAGAAAAATATTTAGCTGAATCTGGGGTAGAAATTGGACTTTCAGAATATTTAAAAACAATAAGATTAGATGGAAGTGTTATTGAAAATAAGATTGATAGATTGCCCTTAGAAATAGTTAAGCAATATTTACTACAAGCTAAATATATAAATAATAATAGTGGTAATATTGAAGATAGTATTAATAATATATTGCAAAAAATAGAATCTAAAAATCCTGATTTAGTAGAAATTAAAAAGTTGATTGAAACGCTATTGAATTCACCAAATCTAGGATCTAACAATCATGAAAAAAGATTAGTTAGAGAAGAAATATTGATTGCGAAAGAATATTTATCAAACATTATGTTTGGTAATCAAAACCCTGTAATAAATATTAAATATATAATAGGTAGATGCATAATAAATATGGATTTATGTGTAAGGGATATGAATAATAATTTTAAAATATCATCGACAGATAAAGAAGCTCATAACTATATTAGGGATATAAAGAATAAATTACTAGATATAAATAATAACATACAAAATTTTATAGGTAACCCTCATAGCATACAAAACTTAAGAATTTACATAAATGAACTAAATAAAAGCATAGAGAATATAAAAAGAATAAAAGATGTAAAAGATTTTAATATATTAAATCAAGCAGATATGAAAAAGATATATGGAAACTACTTAACAGAAGATTTATTTAACATTTTTTCAAATAGGATAAGTACTATAAGTTTAGAATTAGAACTTTTAAAAGAATATATACAAAATGAGCTATCAAAATTAGATCCCAACTTAGCTCCAGATAATAAATTATACTTATATGTTGATGATGAATTAGAATGTACAGGAAAAGAAGGAAGATATTTTAAAAGTAAAATATCAATATCTGATGATAGAGAATATGATAGGTCATTTATAAAAGAAGAAACAAGCACTAAATATGAAATCCTTAAGGAAGGTGCTTATATAAAAATTCCAATTAAAATCGAAAGTATATCAGGAAAATACAAAATAGAATCAAAGATAAATGTTGTAGTAGATAAAATAATGTCTGACAAAAACTATAATATTAAATATGAAGTAATTAGTTGGGATAAAAAATAAAGGGATAGGTGGATAATTTAAAATGGAATATATAATACAAATATATGTATTTATAGTTGGAGTGATATTTGGAAGTTTCTTCAATGTATGTATATTTAGAATACCAAATAATCAATCAATATCAAATCCGCCATCGCACTGTTATAATTGCAATAATAGACTAAAACCATTAGATCTGGTACCAATACTAAGCTGGGTATTCTTAAATGGTAAATGTAGATATTGTGGTCAAAAGATATCTCAAAGATATCCACTAATAGAGCTATTAACAGGTATATTATTTGTATTAATATATAATGTATATGGACTAAACTATATAACTCTATATTATTTAGTATTAATATCACTACTTATAATAGTAACTTTTATAGATATAGACCACTTTATAATACCAGATAGTCTAATGATATTTGGAATAATATTTGCAGTATTATTTAATTTAACAGGTCAAGGAATAGCACTAAAAGACAGTATATTAGGAGCACTAATATGTGGCGGAGGAATGCTAATACTTATAAATTTAATAGAATTTATCGTTAAAAAAGAAGTAATGGGCGGAGGAGATATAAAACTCTTTTTTATGACTGGGTTATTCCTTGGAATAAAGGGTGGACTTTTAACAATACTTCTAAGTATATATGTAGGTGCGATTTACGGTATAGGAGTAATGATATACAGTAAAATAAAGAAACAAGATTACAACTCAATGATACCTTATGGACCATTTATATCTGTAGGTGCATTAATAACAGTTCTATGTGGAACTAATATAATAAACTGGTATTTAAGCATATTTGTTTAAGGAAAAAAGATAATCGAATTTCTGATTATCTTTTTTATATAATGAATAATATATTGAATTAAAGATGTGAAATAAGGTTAATACTAATATTAACCCTACTATTATATAAAATTATGATTTATATAATAGGAATTTCTATAATTTTAGCGTATTTAGCAGACAAATGCTTATATAAAATATGCAAAGAAATAATAAAAACTAAGTATATAACATCATTTATATACGTAAGTATAGTATTAACTACAGTATTAATTTATTATAAATATCAATCAACATCATATTTTATTAAATACATATTATTATTACCATTTATAATAATTATCTCAATAATAGACTATAAAACAACATACATATATGATATAACATTAGTTAGTGGTATAATTGTTCAAGGTGCAATTTTCCTAATAACAATAAATTCTAAAGAAGAATTGATAAACTATATAGCAGCATTATTAATAGGGCTAACGATACCATTTGTATTAGCAAAAACAACCAAAGGATTAGGAGAAGGAGACATAGGCTTATTTGGCTTATGTTGTTTTTCGTTGGGATACAATTATAGTTTTTATTTGATTATTTTATCTTTTATTTTAGCTTCTATATATTGCATGTATTTAATTTTAATAAAAAAAGGTAAAATAAGAAAAATACCATTTGCACCATTTATATCATTAGCAACGATTATGATAATGTTAACAAAATACGATTTATTAAATTTTTATTTTTATAATATCGATCGATTATTTTGAACCATGTATGGGCGAAGTAAAATTTTACATAATCAACAATTAAAGGAGGAGACGAAATGTACGTAATAGTAGGGTTAGGAAATCCAGGAAAACAGTATGATAAGACAAGACACAATGTTGGTTTTGATGTTATAGATATGTTGGCGAAGGAATATAGCATAAGTGTGACGAAGATAAAACATAAGGCTTTAATTGGAGAGGGAAGAGTAGGAGCAGAAAAGGTTTTATTAGTTAAGCCACAAACATATATGAATCTAAGCGGAGAAACTTTAATAGATATATATAAATACTATAAAGTAGATTTGAGCAATATAATAGTAATATATGATGATATCGATTTAGACGTTGGAAAAATAAGAATAAGAAAAAAGGGTAGTGGTGGAACTCACAATGGTATGAGGTCAATCACTAAATGCCTTGGGTCAACAGATTTCCCAAGGGTAAGAGTTGGTGTTTCTAAACCAATGCCAGGACAAGACCTAGCTGACTTTGTATTATCAAGGTTTAGAAAAGAAGAAGCTATTGATTTAGCAACAGGGTTAGAAAAGGCCTGTAATGCCGTAGATTGCATTATAAGAGAAAATATAGATTTATCTATGAATAAGTATAACGGATAGCAAGAGGGGGATTTAAATGAAAGAAGATGTTTTTATATACCCTTTGCAAAATTCAAAAGAATATAAAGATATAATAAATTGCATACAAAAAAATAAAGGATCATTACTAATTAATGGTCTTTTACCAATGCAAAAACCTCATATAACATATTCTATATTTAGAGATTTAGATAGACAAATCGTATTTGTAGCAAATAGCGATTTAGAAGCTAAAAAAATATATGAGGACTTAAGTTTTTATATGAAAGATAAGGTAGAGTATTTAGGATTTGGAGATATTCACTTTTATCATTTAGATGCAAAGGATAGAAATGAAGAAGCTAAAAAATTAAAGGTGTTGCTAAAATTAGCTAAAGGTGAAGATATAATTTTAGTAACATCTATTGAAGCTATTCTGAAAAAATATACACCTAAGGATATATTATTAGAAAATATATCTACTTATAAAATAGGGGATATTATTAATTTAGAAAAATTAAGTGAAAAATTAGTTTCATTAGGTTATGAAAGAGTATCAGCAATAGAAGGATTTGGACAATTTAGTATAAGAGGAGGAATAGTAGATATTTTTTCTCTAGAATATACAAATCCAATTCGTATGGAATTATTTGATGATGAGATAGATTCTATACGAACTTTTGATGTATTTTCACAAAAATCTATAGAGAAAATAAAAGAGTTTTCTATAACTCCGTCTAGGGAATTTATATACCCACATATAACTGAAGATGCTACTAACAGAATAAAAAAAGATACTACAAAAAATACTAATGAAGATGTATTTAACGATATAGATAATATACTTAGTAAAACTTATTTTGAAGGTATAGAAAACTATATAGATTATATATATACAGACGAGAATAAAAGTTTATTTACTTATTTAAAGGATGATGCAATCGTATTTTTCAATGATATAAGCAGAACAAAAGAAAGATGCGAAAATTACACTAATGAATTTAGAGAAAACTATAAGCTAAACCTTGAAAGAGGATTAGCTATAAAAAATCAAGGTAAACTACTATATGGTTATAGTGATTTAGAGTTTATTTCAGAAAATAAAAAATTAGTATTAAACACACTACTTCCAAAACCTATAAATGATTTTAATATAAAATCTATTGTTAATTTTGAATGCAGAGAAATACCAAATTTCAATGCTAAAACTGAGGTTTTAGTTGAAGAATTAAATCGGTTAAAATATAACGGTTATAAAATTATTTTAGCGACGAATACATCAGATAGAGCTAAAAAATTACATTCTGATTTATTAGATTTAGGTTTAGAAGCTATAATAGCTAAAGATAGGGATATGGAGTTAAAGTCTTCTCAAATAGTAATTATACCTGCTCGTATAAGTAATGGATTTGAGTATAAGTCTATAAAATTTGCAATTATTACTGATAATGAAATGATAGGTGTTCATAAAAGAACATCAACTTCAAAATCAAGTAAGGCTAAAAAAGGTAAAAAAATCGAATCATTTATGGATTTAAATGTTGGTGACTATGTAGTTCATGAAAATAGCGGTGTTGGTAGATACACAGGTATTGAACAGATTACTGTTAATTCTATTAAAAAGGATTACATGAAAATAGTTTACCAAGGTGGAGACAATTTATATGTACCAATAGATCAAATGGACAAGGTACAAAAATATATAGGTGCAGATGTTGAAAAAGTTAAATTAAATAAGCTTGGAACAAACGAATGGAGCAGGGCTAAAGCTAAGGTTAAAAAAGAAATAGAAGATATGACAAAAGATCTTATAGAACTTTATGCTAAACGTGAAAAAGTAAAAGGATATAAGTTTGATAAAGATACACCTTGGCAAAGTGAGTTTGAATCGTTATTCCCTCACCAGGAAACAGATGATCAATTAAAGGCTATCGAAGAAACTAAAAAAGATATGGAATCAGATAAAGTCATGGATAGACTTATCTGTGGAGATGTTGGATATGGTAAAACGGAAGTAGCTATAAGAGCAATATTTAAAGCTTGTATGGAACAAAAGCAAGTTGCAGTATTAGTTCCTACGACAATACTTGCTCAACAACATTATAATACATTTAAAGAAAGATTTGAGAATTATCCAATAAGAGTAGAAGTTTTAAGTAGATTTAAAACTCCAAAGCAACAAAAACAAATTATAGAAGATGCTAAAAAAGGTTTAGTAGATGTACTAATAGGTACTCATAGAATAGTATCTAAAGATATAACTTTACCTAATTTAGGACTTGTAGTTATAGATGAGGAGCAAAGATTTGGAGTTAGACATAAAGAAGCACTAAAACAAATAAAATCAACTGTAGACGTGCTTACATTGTCTGCTACGCCTATTCCAAGAACACTTCATATGTCTCTTAGTGGAATAAGAGATATGAGTGTTATAGAAGAACCTCCTCAAGAAAGACATCCAGTAATTACTTATGTTACAGAAGGTAAGGAAAGTATAATACAAGATGAGATTGAAAGAGAATTAGGTAGAGGTGGTCAAGTATTCTTTGTATACAATAGAGTTGAACGTATAGAAGAAATGGCTAGTATGATACAAAAATTAATACCTGATGCAAGGGTTGCTGTAGCACATGGAAGAATGACATCTAAGGCACTTGAAAATATAATTTTAGGATTCCTAAATAAGGAATTTAATGTATTAGTTTGTACAACTATAATTGAAACTGGTATGGACATATCAAATGCTAATACTATGATTGTATATGATGCAGATAAAATGGGACTAGCACAGCTTTATCAGCTAAGAGGTAGAGTTGGAAGAAGTTCTAGACAAGGTTATGCATATTTAATGTATGAAAAAGATAAAGTGCTTAGCGAAATAGCGGAGAAAAGACTAAAGGCTATAAGAGAGTTCACTGAGTTTGGATCCGGATTTAAAATAGCTATGAGAGACCTTGAAATAAGGGGAGCAGGTAATATATTAGGATCTCAACAACATGGTCATATGGCAGTAATAGGGTATGAATTATATGTCAAGATGTTAAATGATGCTATTAAGAAAGTTAAAGGTGAGCCAATTGTTGAAGAGCTAGATGTAGAAATTGATTTAAGTGTAAATGCATATATACCAGATACTTATATTACTGATGAATTATTAAAAATAGAAATGTATAAAAAGATTGCTTCTATAGAAAATAAAGATGATATGAATGATGTATCTGAAGAGTTAGAAGATAGATTCTCAGATATACCAAAAGCAGTTCAGTGTCTGTTAAAGATAGCTTATATAAAAACGTTATGTAAAAAGCTTAAAATAGAAAAAATAAGACAAGTTAAAGATGAAATATTATTAATTCCTACAACTAGATACAAGACAAAGGAAAAAGTAGGGTATAATATAGTTACAGAATTGGAAGAACTATTAGAAAAAATGTGTAGTGTTAAATAACTTAATAACAGAAAGGGTGTTTTAATTTGAAGAAGATAATGGCAATAGCTATGTCTATAATGTTAGGGGTGTCTATGACTGCTTGTAGTAGCGGTCCTAAGGACGATGATGTTGTAGCGACAGTAAATGATAAGAAGATAACTGTTGCGGAGTATAAAAAGGCTTTAGATTTAAATAAGCAAGCTACTGAGTCTATGTATGGAGAAAGTATATGGGACATGGAAGTAGAAAAAGGTAAAAAATATAAAGAGTTCTTTAAAGATTCAGTTATGGAGCAAATGATAAATACTCAAATATTATTTGAACAAGCTAAGAAAGAAAATTTATTACCATCTAAAGAAGACGTAGATAAGAAATTTAAAGAATTTGAAAAAAGTATAGCTGAAAATAAAGCTTACAAAGAAAATATGAAAAAGCTTGGAATAACTAATGAAGATATAAAGAAAGAACAAGAAATTGGTTTAGCAATACAAAATTATCAAGACAACTTTAAAAAAGTTACAAAAATAAGCGATGAAGATATAAAAAAATACTATGAAGATAATAAAAAAGAATTTTATGAGGATAAAGTTAGAGCATCTCATATATTAATATCTACAGTTGATGAGAATAATAAACCTCTTTCTGAAGCTAAAAAGGCAGAAGCTAAAAAGAAAGCTGAAGATATACTTAAAAAAGCTAAGAGTGGGGAAGAATTTGCAAATTTAGCGAAAGAATACTCAGATGACAAAGGATCAGGTACTAAGGGAGGAGATTTAGATTTCTTTGAAAAAGGAGCAATGGTTCCTGAATTTGAAGCTGCTGCTTGGGGGTTAAAAGTAGGTGAAATATCTGAATTAGTGGAAACTCAATTTGGATACCATATAATAAAGGTAACTGATAAATCACAAAAACAATTAACTTTTGATGAAGTTAAAGATACTATAAAAGACAAATTATTAGGCAATAAATATACAGAAACTATTAAGAAATTAACAAAAGATGCAAAAATAGAAAAAAATGAAAAATCAATAGAGAGTGTAAAATTCTAAAAATAAAAAGCTATGTTTAGTAAAACATAGCTTTTTTTGCATAATTTTCTTTTCATTGGTAAAAATAAGCTTAAAGTTACTAATGGAGGGATCAATTTAATGAGAGCGACAGGGATTGTTAGAAGAATAGATGACTTAGGAAGGGTTGTAATTCCTAAGGAGATAAGAAAGACTCTAAGAATTAGAGAAGGAGATCCGCTAGAGATATTTACAGCGAAAGATGGAGAAGTAATATTAAAAAAATACTCACCAATAGGAGAGTTAAATGAATTTTCTCAAGAATATGCAGAAACTTTAGGAGAAACTTTAGGCTATGGAGTTTTAGTTACGGATTTAGATTCTATAATAGCTGTTTCAAAATTAGCCAAAAAAGACTATAAAGAAAAAAGCATAAGTGATGAGCTTGAACAGCTAATAGAAAATAGAGAAGTAAAACATAGCGATAATAGTAAAATATTAGCTTTGCATAAAGATGATCCAATGGAGTATACTAGTCAGGTAATAATGCCGATAGTTAGCTCTTCAGGAGACTGTATAGGATCTATAATACTAGTTTCTAAAGAGTCAAATGCTTTATCTGAAGGTGAAGAAAAAATATTAAAAATAGCTGCTAATTTCTTAGGAAAACAAGTTCAATAGTTATTTTAAAATAAGACCCTAAATTTTTAGGGTCTTTTAAAGTTATAGTAATATATTGAATAAGTTGTTGAATATATGATATATTAAAGTTTGTTATATAAATAAGATGGAGGTTATGTTATGAATAATAACAAGAATAAAGACTCATTCTTAAAAGGCGCCTTTATACTTGGAGCGGCAGGTATAATCGTTAAAATAATAGGTGCATTTTTCAGAATTCCTCTTGGCAACTTAATAGGGGAAGAAGGTATGGGATATTATCAAGCAGCGTATCCTGTGTATACTTTATTTTTAACATTAGCAACAGCAGGTTTTCCAACTGCACTTGCTAAATTAGTCTCAGAAAAATCGGCAATCGGTGATTATAAAGGAGCACATAAGATATTTAAAGTGTCATATACAGTATTATTTATGACAGGTCTTATAGCATTTGCTATATTTTTCTTTGGTGCAAATTACATAGTAAATAATATAATAAAAAATCCAGGTGCATATTATGCAATGATTGCAATTTCACCGGCGCTTTTATTTGTGCCTGTGATGTCTTCTTATAGAGGATATTTCCAAGGTAGAAAGGAAATGACAAAGATAGCAATTTCTCAAATTGCAGAGCAGTTTTTTAGGGTTGTTTTAGGATTAGGATTAGCATATTACCTAATGGATTTTAAAGGTCCTGAATTAGGAGCTGCAGGAGCAATAACTGGGGCTACTATAGGAGCTGTAGTTTCTATAATTTACCTGGTATTAGCATACTTAGTAGAAGGAAAGAAGCGTAAGGCTGAAATAAAAGCAAGTAAGCATTTCAAGGACGAATCTGTTTCTAGAATATTAAAAAAAATATTAGTAGTTGCGATACCTATAACAATAGGTGCTTCAGTGATGCCTTTAGTTAATATGGTAGATACTGTTATAGTTATAAGAAGACTTGCTGTAGCAGGATTTACTGTTGATCAAGCAAATGCAATGTTTGGTCAATTAACAGGGTTTGCTATGGCAATAATAAATCTACCATCAGTAATAACTATTGCAATGAGTATGAGTTTAGTTCCAGCTATATCTGAATCATATGCAGTAGGAAACAAAGTAAAGGTTAAAAAAGATATAAAAAGTGCTATAAAAGTAACATCGTTAATTGTACTTCCAGCAGCGTTTGGTATTGCAGCACTAGCATCACCTATAATGAGGCTTTTATATCCTAGTCAACCACCGATGGTTGGAACTTTACTTCTAGTTCTTACTCCTTGTGTAGTATTCTTAGGATTAATGCAAACTATGAACGGTATACTTCAAGGAATGGGAAAACCAATGGTTCCAGTTATAGCTCTAGGTGTAGGTATGTTATTTAAAATAGTTATAAGTTATACTTTAACAGCTATACCAGAAATAAATGTATTTGGTTCTGCATTAGGAACAGTATCAGCTTACTTAATAGCAGTTTTAATAGAATTATCTTATATAAAAAGATCGACGCATATAAAATTCTCATCTAAAGAATTTGTTATAAAGCCATTGATAACAGTTTTAACTATGTTTGTTGTAGTTAAGTTAGGGTATGGATTATTAAGTGGAATAATAGGCGGTAAATTAGCAACTGTTGTAGCGATTGCAATAGGTGCAGTTGTTTATGGATTAGTACTATTATTCATAGGCGGAATTAAAAAAGAAGAAGTATTAACTATGCCAAAAGGTGATAAGATTTATAAATTACTAAAAAAACTTAACCTTATGAGATAGAAAAAACAATAGAAATACAAACAAAGGGAATAATTATATGTAGAAAATTTCCTTTGTTTGTGTTATTAAATAAGTAAGAGGAGTTATGATATGGGAAAAATAAGTATTGTAGGACTTGGACCAGGAGATTATTCTCTGATAAGCCAAGGCGCATTAGAAGCTTTACAATCAAGTTCTAGAATTTTTCTAAGAACAGAAAAACATCCTACTGTGGACAAGCTTAAAGAAACTATACAATATACTTCTCTAGACCATTTTTATGATAGCGAAGAAAATTTTGAAAATGTATACGGTAAAATTTCTGAGTTTATCGTAGAAGCATCTAAGGATGGAGATTTAGTATATGCAGTACCAGGCCATCCAAGGGTCGCAGAAAAGACTGTAAGCATAATAGAAAGACTAGCTAAGCAAAACAACATAGAAGTGGAAACAATAGCTTCTATGAGCTTTGTAGACGCTATGTTTAATTATTTAGCTATAGACCCAGCAAATGGGTTTAAATTACTAGATGCTTTTGAAATAGAAAATTCATATATAGACACAGATACTAACATGATAGTAACTCAAATATATGATCATTTTATAGCATCAAATATAAAGCTAAAATTAATGGAATATTATGATTATGATCAAGAAGTATGTATAGTAAATGGTGCAGGTGTTAAGAATCTAGAGAGTAAGAAGTATGTTCTATTACATGAACTAGATAGAAGTGAAAATTTATTTAGTTATTTAAGCAGTTTATATATACCAAAAAGTACTAAAAAGATGTATAATACAGTACATGAGCTAGAAAAAATAATGAGCACATTAAGAGGTCCATCTGGATGTGATTGGGATAAAAAACAAACACATGAATCGCTAAAAAAATACCTTATAGAAGAAAGCTATGAGCTTTGCCAAGCTATTGACAATGATGATGTAGATGAGATCATAGAAGAATTAGGAGATATTCTACTACAAGTAATATTCCACTGTCAAATAGGGCAAGAAGAAGGATTCTTCGATTTAAAAGAAGTAATAAAAGGAATATGCACAAAGCTTATACATAGACATCCTCATGTTTTTAATGGACAAGACTTAGATATGTCTAATTTTGAAAAGACTTGGGAAGAATTAAAGCAAGAGGAAAAAGGTGAAACTAGTATAACTGATGGATTAAAGAGAATACCAACGTATTTACCAGCACTTTTAAAGGCTGACAAGGTTCAACATAAAGCAGCACTTGTTGGATTTGATTGGGACAAAATAGAGGATGTATTTAAAAAAATTGAAGAAGAATATCAAGAACTACTTGACGAATGCAAAGCAGGAAATATAAAATACATAAAGGAAGAACTAGGAGATTTATTATTTTCTATAGTAAATTTAGCTAGATTTTTAAATATAAACCCAGAAGAAGCCTTGAACTGTACAAACCAAAAATTCATAAATAGATTTGAATTTATGGAAAAAAGTGCAATGAATCTAAATAAAGATTTTGAAAAAATGACACTTGAGGAAAAGGACAAACTTTGGAATAAGGCTAAAGCCAATAAACTATAAAATAAATTTGTCAAAAATCTAGAATTTTTATTAAAATTAAATTCTATATTATAAAAACTTTAGGAGGTAGTATCGTGAACAAAGCTGAATTAGTATCAAAAATAGCTGAGAAAAGTGAATTAACAAAGAAGGAAGCAGAAGCTGCATTAAACGCTTTTATGAAATCTGTTGAAGAAGCATTAGTAGAAGGTGAAAAAGTTCAATTAGTTGGATTTGGAACATTCGAAACAAGAGAAAGAGCTGCTAGACAAGGTAGAAACCCAAGAAACCCAGAAGAAGTTATAGAAATACCAGCTTCTAAAGCTCCAGTATTCAAAGCTGGAAAAGGGCTTAAAGATATAATAAATGGATAATTAATTAGTGAAAAAAGTGTGGGATAATTACCACACTTTTTCTGTATAATGATATAATAGCAAAAGTTACAACTTAGGAGGATGAAATATGAGATTAGATAAATTTTTAAAAGTATCAAGAATAATAAAAAGAAGAACTGTAGCTAAAGATGCATGTGATAAAGGAATAGTTACTATAAACGGAAAAGTAGCTAAATCTTCATCAGAGGTTAATATAGGAGATTTATTAGAAATAAAATTCGGGGAAAAAATAATGAAATTTAAAATAAATGAAATAAGAGAGCATGTACTAAAAAATGATGCCAAAGAAATGTATGAGATAGTAGAATAAATTTAGTATTCCCGCAGTATATTTATAGTAGTATGAATTGAAATATTAACTGGGGGGATCTTATGGAACATAATATAACATTGAAAGAAAGAGAAAACTTAGTTATTTCGGGTGTAGAGCATATATATTCTTTTAATGACAAAAAGGTAGAAGTAAAAACTTCTGCAGGTGAAATGGTAATAGAAGGCGAGAACCTAGACATGAGCAAATTAAGCATAGATGAAAATATTATAAGTGTAACTGGAACAATAAATTCTATAGTATATGCTAAACCTAAACAGCCACAAGAAAATTTCTTTAAGAAAGTATTTAAGTAGATGATGCCATTTACTCAAGATGCAAGTTCTTTCTATGCAACTATTTATGGTGGAATAGTTATAGGTTTACTATTTGATATTTATAGGGCTCTAAAATCCAATTTTAAGTTTATGAAATACTTCTCAGTAGTATTTGATGCACTATTTTGGATTTTAGCTACCTTGGTAATATTTATAACAGTAAATACTGTAGAATCTTTTGAACTTAGATATTATCATTTTGTGGCATTATTTATTGGTTTTATCTTATATTACAACACCGTAAGTAAATTTATTTTATCAATAATAAATAAAATAATTTATTTAATAACAAGTTTTTTCATAAAAACTGTAAAATACATAGTCAGTATTTCAAACAATTTGTATTACATTATAATCTACTCAATTCACTTTTTATTTGATATGATATTTTATATACCTAATATGATTTTAGCAACTAAGAGTGCTGTAAAAAGAAAATCTAAAAGTAAAATAAAAAGAAAAAGAAAAAGGGTGTAGATTAGAGATGAACATAAGAAAAAAATTTTCTGGTCAGTTTGCGGTTATGTCTGTATTTGTACTTTGTATCTGTGTAAGTTTAATAACGGGGTTTATATTTCAACTTACAAAGTTAAAAGAGTATAAAGGTGAGATAGCAAGCTTAAACAAACAAATAAGTGAGACTAAAGAAGAAATAAAAAATCTAAAAAAAGTAGATAAGACTCAAGACTTAGAAACCGTTGCAAGAAAAAGATTAAATATGGTTAAGCCAAATGAAACTATATATATTGACATGGGAAGAAGGTAACTTAGTTGCCTTCTTTTTACATAATTAAGTATTCTAACTAAACAAAAGATAAGGAGAGAAGTAATGAAAGTAGGAGCTGTAGATATAGGTACTAATTCAATGAGATTATTAATAGCAGATTATATAGATGGTAAAATAATAAATAGAGAAAAGTTTGTTAATACAACTAGAATTGGACAAGGTGTAGATGAAAATGGATATATAGGAGAAGATGCTATACAAAGAAATATAGATGCTTTAAAAGAATTTGAACTTACTTGCAAAGAACAAGAATGTGAGTATATATATTGTATGGGAACATCTGCGCTTAGAGATAGTAAAAATGGAGATTATTTTGTAGACTTAGCTAAAGAAAAGACAGGGATAGATGTTGAGATAGTAAGTGGTAGTGAAGAGTCTAATCTAGGATTTAAAGGGGTATTAGAGGGATTAGAAGATAAAAAAGATATATTAGTTATAGATATAGGTGGAGGATCCACAGAATTTATTATAGGAGATAGAGATGGAATAAAGTTTGCAAAAAGTGAAAATGTAGGTGCTCTTAGAATTACAGAAAAGTTTTTAAAAAAAGATCCTATATGTGAGGTAGAATTTGAAGATATGTCTAATTTTATATTGAATGAAATTAGAGATACCTTAAAATATATTAAAGAAAAGAAAATAGAAAAACTTGTGGGTATCGGTGGAACAATAACTTCTCTATCGGCGATGAACCAGAAATTAGAAGTATATTCTATGGAAAAGATACATAATAGTAGTATAAGTAATGAAGATATAAAAACAATTCTACAAAATTTAAAGAAAATGACATTAAATGATAAAAAAACATTAAAAGGCTTACAACCTAAAAGAGCGGATATTATAACAGCTGGTGTAAAAATATTAAATATAATAATGGAAAACCTAGAAATAGAAAATATAACAGTAAGTGAATACGATAATTTGGAAGGCTTAATATGTCAAAAGTTACAAAAAATGTCTTAATATTTTAGGACAAGCAAAACCGAATATGACAAAAAAAAATCCCCCTCTTTGCTACAATTTCTTTATAAGCAAATGAGGGGGAGATTTTTTATGGAGAAAACTGTAGCGAGTGTAAAAAATAAAAACTTAGATTTAAAGAACATAAAGATAAAAAGATACATTGATGCAAATACAA
Source organism: Faecalimicrobium sp. JNUCC 81 (assembly GCF_053667625.1). NCBI lineage: Bacteria > Bacillati > Bacillota > Clostridia > Peptostreptococcales > Peptostreptococcaceae > Faecalimicrobium > Faecalimicrobium sp. JNUCC 81. Next base: position 3,642,096 of record NZ_CM132203.1, on the reverse strand, counting down.
TTTTATTTGTTATAATGGGATTTCTATTAAGTAGATCGATATTAATAGGGTCAATAGCTCCATTGGGAGTGGCATTTTTCTTATATATATCAAAAACGGAAAGATATAAGCTACCAGTATTTATATCTGTGTTAGCAGGTACATTTTTATCGGCTAATAGTATGTCCTATAATCTTAAATATACAGTATGCCTATTTATACTTTTGATTATTAGCAAGAAGCTAAAAGGCATAACCTCTATATTAAAGTTAGCATTTATAGGTAGTGCAATAATTATACCTATATCTATAGGACAAGCATTTTTATCTGACACTTATATGTACGATATATTTTTAGCTTTTATTGAAAGTGTAATTACTTTTATAGCTACGTATATATTTTCATTTGGAATAGGATTATTAACTAATTCAAATAATAGGATATCAGTTAAGGTTGAAGAAGCTATATCTATAAGTTTAATAATGACTTTTAGCATAATTGGAATAGGCGATATATCATTATTAGGTGTTTCTTTTAGAACTGTTTTAGCGACTGTATTAATTTTAGTGTCTGCAATTTTAGGAGGCTCGCCTATGGGTTCAGCTTCTGGAGTAATAGTTGGAATAGCATTTATAATAAATAATGTAGGTTCAGTTATATACATGGGAATCTATTCTTTTGCGGGGCTTGTAGGTGGAGCTTTTAGTAAATTAAATAAATATTTTTGTATATTAGGATATATATTAAGCTGGATAATAATTTATGCATATACCTCTGGAATTACTTCGAATTTAACGCAGATTAGAGATATGCTAATAGCTTGTTTAATTGTGGTTTTATTACCACAGAAATTTTTTGCTAAAATTGAGAAGCTTGTAAGAACAAATATCACCTCAAATGAAGTAATATATGATTATATAATGAGAAGTAAAAATTTAACTAACAATAGACTTATAAATATGTATAAGGCATATGATGAACTTGCTTATACATTTGATAAAATAAGAGAAAAAGAAAAGGTAATAGATCAAAGAGATATTGCAACTGTTGTTGATATGATACATAACGATGAGTGTAGAAATTGTGGAATGAAAAGACGTTGTTGGGAAATGAAATTTAACCATACTTATAGCTTAATGTATGAAATTTTAGAAAAGCTAGAGGAAAATGGAGAAATAACTATAGATGATGCATCGGATGAATTTATTAAAGAATGTATAAAGCCAGAAGCGATAATAAAGGTATCAAATTACTATTACAAAATGTTTGCAATAGATTATAATTGGAATCTGAAGTTTTCGGAAAGTAGAAAGCTAATATCTAATCAAATTAGAAGTATATCTAAATCTATTGAATCATTATCAAATGATTTAGAAAGTAGCATAATTTTAGATATAGAAAAAGAAAAGAGCATACATGATCATTTAGAAAGAAATAACATACAGGTTGATAGAGTAAGTTATATAAGTAAGGGTGAAGATGATTTTGAAATAACTATAGAAAAAACCACTTGTAGTAGTGGTTGTATGTGTGAAAAAAGTCTTATAGAAGTAGTTTCAGATTTTGTTGAAGAAAGTTTATCAGCACAAAAGATAGGATGCCATTCTCTAGGTGAAAGGTGTAAAATAATCCTAACCAAATCACAAAACTATAAAGCTATTACGGAAGTATCTTCTATGTCCAAAGATGGTCATATATTATGTGGAGACAACTATACGTATATGGATATAAATGATGGTAAGTATATGATAGCAATAAGTGATGGTATGGGAAAAGGAAAAAAGGCATATGAAGAGTCTGCTATTACTATTGATATATTAGAGAAAATGATGGATGCAAAGATTGAAGATGAAATAATTATAAATACTATAAATAACATGTTATTATTAAAATCTTCAGATGAGATGTTTTCAACTTTAGATTTAGGTATCATGGATTTAAAAAAAGGGTCTTTAGAAACTATAAAGATGGGAGCTTGCTCTACGTATATAAAAAGAGAGAATGAAGATATAGATTTAGTATCATCATCATCTCTTCCAGTAGGAATATTATCAGATATAAAGTTAGATAGAAAAGCTGTTAAGGTGAAAGATGGAGATTATATAATAATGGTTTCTGATGGAATACTTGATGCAGGTAAGAATAAGAACTTAGGAGATAATTGGCTAATTTATTTTATACAAAAGATAGATACTACAAACCCTAAGGAAATAGCAAATCTAATATTAGATAGAGCTATAGAAATACAAGATGGAAATGTTGAAGATGATATGACTGTTTTAGTTACAAAAGTGTGTGCAAGTTAATTATAAATAATATATCAACAAGGTATGGATAAAATGTTAATGAATTGTGGATAAAATTAAATATAGCTAAGAATGTTGGAATTTCAAAGTTCGACAAAATACTACAAATACATTTTTATTTGGATATTTTTGAAAACACCTTAATTAATAGCATTTATTAACAAAAATACGTGGATAAGTTATAAAATATGTTGATAACTTCAAAAAAAGTGTTAATAAACTGTTATAAATTAGAAAAAGTGAAAAAATAAAGATATTTATATATACTGGAAAAACTAATTTTTTGTCGTAAATCTACCTGTGAATATGTGTATAAATATGTGGATAAGTATTTAATTGATAAGAAATTTCTAATGGTAATAGTTGAATAATATGGACTCAAAAAGCCATCCTAATAGATAAGTAGATTTTATTGAAAGGATGGCTTTTTATGGGTAAAAAACTGTGTAAAGTAATAATACCTTTATGTATATCTATTTTTTGTACTATACCAATGAGCACAAAAACTGATGCACAATGTATTAGCAAAATTAATTATATTACTCGTTTTATGAACAATAATGAAGAAAAAGAAGAACAAGAAAGTAAAGAAGAACCACAAAAACCAAGTATTGATTACACTAAAACTTGTTGGAACTTACAATCATTATATAAAAGTGATGATGAGTGGAAAAAAGAACTTAAATCATTTAGTAAAGATACTAAAGAGCTTAAAAACTATATAGGAAAAGTTACAAAATCAAAAACTCATCTATCTTTTGCTTTAGACATTAAAGAAAAGCTAGATGTAAGAGTTAATAAGCTATCTGCATATGTTAAATTAAAACAAGATACAAATAAAAATTCTTATAAGTATTTAGACCTAAATGATAGTATGGGTAAAGTTTATAAAGAATATATGGGAATATGTTCAGATTTAGAGTTAGAGATATTAAAATTATCAGATAAAGAATATGAAAAGATAATATCAGACAAGAAGATAAGCAAAAAGTATGGCATGTACCTAGGAGATATTAGGAGATGTAAAAAGTATTATTTAGATGAAAAGAGTGAAGATATACTTGCAAATACTTCATCAATGTCTTCTCTCCCAGGACGTCTTTATGATTTATTTAAAAATATGGATAAAAAGACTAATTTAACTCCAGCTGAGTACGCTTCAGCTATGGGAAGTAGCGACAGAGAAGATAGAAAAAAAGCATATCAAAGTGAATTTTTAGCTTACGATGACAATATAAATATTTTATCAGGTTTACTAATAGGTCAAGTTAAAAAGAATGTATTCTACGCAAGTGAAAGAGGATATGATTCATCTTTAGATATGTATTTAAAGTCAGATGATATAAACACAAAGGTATATGATAAATTAATAGAAACAGTAAGTAAAAACACCGATAGCCTTCATAAGTATGTTAGTCTTAGAAAAAAAGTTTTAAACTTAGATAAGGTATACTATTATGATATGTTTGTTCCTATGTTAGAGCCTATTGATAAAAATATTACCTATGATAAAGGTCAAGGGATAGTATATTCAGCTTTAGCTCCACTTGGAGAAGAATATGGAGATATACTTTATAAAGCATTTAATGAAAGATGGGTAGATGTATATTCTAACGAAAATAAGGTAAGTGGTGCATACTGCTTATCAGTTTACGGAAATCATCCCTATGTATTATTAAATTATAATAATAGTTTAGGTTCAGTATCTACATTAGCCCATGAATTAGGTCACGCGGCATATGAATATATAAGTTCTAAAAATCAAAGTTACTTTAATTCAGATCCATCAATATTTACTCATGAAGTGGCATCTACAACTAATGAGGCATTGTTATATGAGACTCTTATAAAAAATGCTAGCAATGATAAAGAAAAAGCATATTATATAACTCAATATCTAGATTTAATAAAAGATACTTTATATATCCAAACTATGTATGCTGAGTTTGAAAAAAGTATACATGAAATGGTTGAAAAAGGAGAAAGTGTAAACGCCTTAGTATTAGATGACACTTGGGGATCACTCTTACAAAAATATTATGGGAAAGATTATGAGTTAGATCAATTGGCAAAAGTAGGTTGGTCTAGAATACCACATTTTTATAATAGTTTTTATGTATATAAATATGCTACAGGATGTAGTGCAGGAGTTAGTTTTGCACAAGATATATTAACTAATGGACCGGATAATTATATGAATTTCCTTAAACAAGGAGGATCAGATTACCCTATAAATTTACTAAAAAATTCAGGTATCAATTTAACTAGTACTAAACCAATAGAAGGTACTATTAAAAAATTTGATGGCTTAGTCAAAGAACTTGAAAAACTAGTATCAAAATAATTTACATGACAAGTTTAATATATTAGTGTTAAAATATATATCAAAAGTCCTATTTATAGGGCTTTTTATATATTAAAATAATAGACTCAATTTATTTAGTGGAGGTAATAATTTTATGCAAAGAACGGTTAAGAAGGCTGTAATACCAGCTGCAGGTTTAGGTACTAGATTTTTACCAGCAACAAAAGCACAACCAAAAGAAATGTTACCAATAGTTGATAAACCAACATTACAATATATAATAGAAGAAGCAGTTGCTTCAGGGATAGAAGAGATACTTATAATAACTGGTAGAAATAAAAAATCAATAGAAGATCACTTTGATAAATCTGTAGAATTAGAACTAGAGCTTGAGCAAAAAGGAAAAAAAGAATTATTAGATATAGTTCAAGGTATATCTAATATGATAAATATACACTATATAAGACAAAAAGAACCTAAAGGTTTGGGAGATGCAATATACTGTGCAAGACACTTTATAGGAGATGAACCATTTGCTGTAATGCTTGGAGATGATATTGTTGACAATGAAGTTCCTTGCTTAAAGCAACTTATAGATGCTTATGAAGAATACAGAACTACTATACTAGGTGTACAAAAAGTTGATGCAAAAGATACGGACAAGTATGGAATAATAGCAGCAAAGCATATAGAAGAGAAAGTTTATAAGGTTAAAGATCTAGTAGAAAAGCCAGAGCCAGGAAAAGCGCCATCTAATATAGCTATACTAGGTAGATACATAATAACTCCTGAGATATTTGAAATATTAGAAGATTTGCCAGCTGGAAAGGGTGGAGAAGTCCAACTTACAGATGCCTTAAAAGAACTATCTAGAAAAGAGGCTATGTATGCTTATAACTTTGATGGTAGAAGATATGATGTAGGAGATAAGTTAGGATTTTTAGAAGCGACTGTAGACTTTGCTCTTAAAAGACCAGAACTTAGAGACGGATTTATAGAATATCTAAAAAAAATTAGCGACAAATTTGATAATCAAAAAATAGATAACACTGGGGGAAAGATAAATGGCAAATGTGAAACAAAAAAAGAGAAATAAAGCTATAGCTATATTTATTGTAGCAATTCTTGTAGTATCAAGTATGACGGCACTTTTAAGCGTACTTACATCAATGATGTAGTAAAAAGCTGGTCTTTATTTTAAAGATCAGCTTTTTTATTTGATGTATAAATTAGAGTTATTAACAATACTATATTGAAAATACGAACTAATATATCATACTAATTACTTAAAGTACACATATATGTTTACTAATTAACAAATATAATATATAATTTTCATTAATAAGACTAACTAAGGAGATGAATATATTATTATGGATAGAAATTTAGCATTAGAACTTGTTAGGGTAACGGAAGCAGCGGCATTAGTATCATCGCAATTTATGGGAAAAGGCGATAAAAATGGTGCTGATGGTGCAGCAGTAGAAGCTATGAGAAAAGCTTTTGAATCGGTTAAAATTAATGGAGAAGTTGTTATAGGAGAAGGGGAATTAGATGAAGCTCCTATGTTATATATCGGTGAAAAAGTAGGTATCCAAAATGAAGATAGTATGGAAGTTGACATAGCAGTAGATCCTTTAGATGGAACTACTTTAATAGCGAAAGGTCTTCCAAATGCTATATCAGTAATAGCTATGGGATCTAAAGGGAGTTTATTAAATGCACCAGATACATATATGAAAAAGATTGTAGTAGGTCCAAATGCTAAGGGAGCAATAGATCTAACTAAGAGTCCAGAAGAAAATATTATATCTGTGGCAAAAGCTTTAGGTAAAAAAACAACACAAATGACTATAACAGTTCAAGATAGAGAAAGACATAATGATATAGTTGAAGCTGCTAGGAAATTAGGATCTAGAATTCAAATGTTTGGGGATGGAGATGTGGCAACAGGAATAGCTACTTGTTTCGAAGAAACAGGGATAGATATGATGATGGGTATTGGTGGAGGCCCAGAAGGAGTAATATTAGCTGCAGCTATAAAATGCATGGGTGGAGATATGCAAGGTCAGATATATCCATTAAGTGAGCAAGAAAGAGTAAGATGCCATGAAATGGGTTACTCTGATGAAGATCTTGAAAAAGTTTTAGATATAGATGATTTAGCTAAAGGAGATAATTTATTCTTTGCGGCAACAGGAATTACAGAGGGGGATTTACTAGAAGGAGTAAAACATGTAGGTGGCAATAAAGCTAAGACGCAATCTGTAGTAATGAGAGCTAAAACAGGTACAATAAGATTTGTTGATGCAATTCATAGTCTAGATAAAAATGATATATTAGTTGAATTAATGAAAAAATATAATATGGAATAAATTTAAAACTTATAAAATACTAATTAAAATAGACAACATATTTATCATGTTGTCTATTTTATATGTTAAATGCACATAAATTTTTATAAAAATTAAGTTTAAAATTAAGAAAAGTGTTCAATATATACAAGTAGATGAAAATTAACTTTATTCTTACAATTAGTTTTAATTTTTATTTGTTGACCTTAGTATATGAGTGATGATATTATTAAAATTAATTGTTAAGTAAAACTTTTCTTTTTCACACCTTTAATTTCCAAAAATAATATATGAAAATTATATAATTATATAAATGAAAAATAGATGAGGAGGATTTTTTTGAGTTTAGAGAATATAACACTAGATGAATTAGGCAGTAAGACTTTGCCTCAATTGAAAGAAATAGCTAAGGAATTAGGTATAAAATCAATTAGTAAGTATAAGAAAAATGAATTAATTGAGTTAATAAACGAAAGTAATAAAAACAATACTAAAGAAGAAAAAAAAATAGATAAAGAAGAGGGTGTAAAAACAAATAATGTTTTTACAAATGAATCGCAAGAGAATAATAAACAATCAGATAATAGACAAACTCAAAATAGAGCTTATGTAAAGCCTTATGAGAGAAAAGAATCGGATAATAAATATTCTAGAAATACAGAAAGCAGATACCAAAGAAATGATAATAGACAACCTAATAACGAAAATAGAAGTCAAAGTATAGATAATAATAACCCAAGAAATAATAACAATAAAAATTATTACACTCCAAAAGTAGTAGATGAGTCTAAAATAGTAGATGAATTTAATACTTCTAAAGATGATGAGGTAATGGGAGTTCTTGAAATATTACCAGATGGATTTGGATTCTTAAGAGGTTCAAATTATTTATCTACAGAAAATGATGTATATGTATCACCATCTCAAATTAGAAGATTTAATATGAAAACTGGTGATAAAGTAAAGGGAATAACTAGACACCCTAAAACTGGTGAAAAATTTAGAGCACTTTTATATGTTCAAAAAATAAATGATGAAAATCCAGATACAGCAATAAAGAGAAGAGCGTTTGAACTGTTAACTCCTATATATCCAGAGGAAAGATTAACATTAGAAAGAAGTCAAAATGATATAGCAACGAGATTAATAGATTTAATATCTCCAATAGGTAAAGGCCAAAGAGGTTTAATAGTAGCGCCTCCTAAAGCAGGTAAAACGAGTCTTCTTAAAAATGTTGCAAATAGCATTGCTAAAAACCATCCTGACGTTGAATTAATAGTACTTTTAATAGATGAAAGACCTGAAGAGGTAACTGATATGAGAGAATCTATAAATGGAGATGTAATTTATTCTACATTTGACCAAGTATCGAGTCATCATGTTAAGGTTGCAGAAATGGTTTTAAATAGAGCTCAAAGATTAGTTGAACATGGAAAAGATGTAGTTATATTATTAGATAGTATTACAAGACTTGCAAGAGCTTACAATTTAACAATATCTCCAACTGGTAGAACTTTATCAGGAGGTTTAGATCCAGGAGCACTTCATGGACCTAAAAAATTCTTTGGAGCTGCTAGAAACATAAGAGGTGGTGGTTCACTTACGATACTTGCCACTGGATTAGTAGAGACAGGGTCTAGAATGGATGATGTAATCTTTGAAGAGTTCAAAGGTACTGGTAACATGGAATTAAATTTAGATAGAAAATTAGCTGAAAAGAGAATATTCCCAGCAGTAGATATCTACAAGTCTGGAACAAGAAGAGAAGACCTATTACTTACTGAAGAGGAAAAATCTGCATTATGGAGATTAAGAAGAGAAATGAGTAACAATTCTGTACTAGAAGTTACTGATAAAGTTATCGAACTTCTTAAGAGAACTAGAAATAATGATGAGTTTATAAAATCAATAAAAGCACTTTAATAGGAATTCAAAAACTCCTTGAACCAAGAAAAAACTTATGCTATAATGGTGTAGTTGATAATGCAAAACGAAAAATTAATATATTTAATTTATAAAAATAAGAGAAGAGGTGACTAAGAATGCAAAAAGATATACAACCAAAATACCAAGCTGTAGAAGTACGTTGTGCTTGTGGAAACACATTCCAAGCTGGTTCTGTTAAGGACGAGATAAAAATAGAAATATGTTCTGAGTGCCATCCTTTCTATACTGGAAAACAAAAGAATATAGAAGCAGGTGGAAGAATAGACAAGTTCAAGAAGAGATTCAAAATGGACTAGTTTTTATAAAAGTGGAGTTGGGCAGCCAACTCCTATTTTATTGAAATAATGATGATAAATCTTTAATCCTAGTGATTAAATTAAAATATAGATTATTGAAATTCAAGCTAATGAAAAAATAATTATTAAAGAATGGGGGTACTAAGTATGTATAGACCAGTCAATCATGGATATATAGAAGTTGTAATTGGACCTATGTACAGTGGTAAAAGTGAGGAACTTATAAGAAGAATAAAAAGAGCTAAAATAGCAAAGCAAAATATCGTTGTATTTAAACCTAAAATAGATGACAGATATAGTAAAGAAGATGTAGTTTCTCATAGTGGAGACAGTGTAAATGCAATACCGATTAGTAGTCCAAAGGAAATATATGACTTTATAGATAGCAAAACTCAAGTTGTTGGTATAGATGAAGTTCAATTCTTTGATGAAAAAATAGTGGACATAGCAGTAGATTTAGCTGATAAGGGAATAAGAGTAATAGCTGCAGGGTTAGATATGGATTTTAAAGGAGAGCCTTTTGGCCCAACTCCTGAACTTTTAGCTGTTTCAGAATTTGTTGATAAAATACAAGCTATATGCTCTGTATGTGGTCAGCCTGCAACAAGATCGCAAAGGTTAATCAATGGAGAACCAGCAAAATATGACGATCCTATAATACAAGTAGGAGCTGTAGAAAGCTATGAAGCTAGATGTAGAAAATGTCATATAGTATATAATGATGAAAAATAGACTTATTGCAATATATATGTCCCTTTAAAGTTTTACTTTAAAGGGTATTTTTGTATTATAATAAAATATAAGTAGCTTAAGTCTAAATTTAAGAGGTGAGTATATGAAGAAACAAGCTGTCGGGGGGCAAGCTCTAATAGAAGGTGTTATGATGCAATCCAAAGATAAAAGGGCTGTTGCTGTTAGAAAGAGTGATGGAGAGATTATAATAAAGAAAAATAAAATAAAAAGTTGGATAAGTGAGAAGAATATAGATAAAATTCCCTTTATAAGAGGATCATTTGTATTAATTGAAACCATGATTGAAGGGATAAAGAGTTTAAACTTTTCTTCTGAATTCTTTTTAGAAGAAGGGGAGGAAGATTTCTTTGATAAACTTATAAAGAAGGTATTTAAAGATAAAGCTAATGATATAATACTTTTATTTTCGTTAGTGCTATCATTAGTACTATCAATAGGTTTATTTATACTATTGCCAACTATGGTTGGAGGTATATTTTCTAAATTTGCAAGTAACGATTTGTTGCTTAATTTAATCGAAGGTTTAATTAGAATAAGTATATTATTTGGATATATAATATTAATTTCAAAAAATAAAGATATTGAAAGAGTATTTCAATATCATGGAGCAGAGCATAAATCTATATACTGCTATGAAAATAACTTGGAACTTACAGTTGAAAATGCAAGGAAATTTGGAAGACTACATCCAAGATGTGGAACTAACTTTTTATTTATAGTTATGTTTATATCTATAATATTATTTTCTTTCTTTGGTTGGCCAAATCCTATAATGAGAGTAGTTATGAGGATAATATGTATACCGATAGTTGCTGGAATATCTTATGAAATAATAAGATTTCTTGGGAAATATAATAATAAATTTACTAAGTTTGTCGCATATCCAGGTATGATGTTGCAAAATTTCACAACAAAAGAACCAGATGATGAACAATTAGAGGTAGCAATAGCTGCATTAAAAGCTGTAGTAGATGAAAAATAAAGGAGCAGATATGACAATAAGAGATGTAATTATTAAATACTCAGAAGATCTAGCTCAAATGAGTGATACCCCAAGGTTAGATGTAGAATTATTGCTACAAAAATCTCTTGGAGATGTAGATCGAATTTATATACACATGAATTTAAATAAAGAGTTAACGAAAGAGCAAGAAGAAATATTTTTAAAATTAATAAATGATAGATTAAATGGAAGACCAGTAGCTTATATAATTGAAAATAGAGAATTTATGGGACTTGATTTTTATGTAAAAGAGGGTGTATTAATTCCTAGACCAGATACGGAACCATTAGTAGAAGAATTAATAGAACTTTGCAAAGATAAAAATAATGTTAATATATTAGATATAGGCACTGGTTCAGGTGCTATAACTATAAGTTTAGCTAAATATTTAGAAAATGCTAGCTTAACTTCATTTGATATATCAGATATTCCTTTAGAGATAGGAAAGAAAAATGCTATAAATAATAATGTAGAACATAAAATAAATTTTGTGAAATCAGATTTATTTAGTGCTATAAAAGATGAAAATGTTGAATTTGATGTTATAGTTTCTAATCCTCCTTACATAAGAAGAGAAGATATGAAGACTTTGCATACTCAAGTTAAAGATTATGAACCATATAATGCTTTAGAAGGTGGAGTTGATGGTCTTGATTTTTACAGGGATATAACAAAAGGGTCCCATGAGTTTTTAAAGCAAAATGGAATACTGGCTTATGAGGTTGGACATGATCAAGCTGGAGATGTTTGTGAGATTATGAAGAATCATGGATATACTAAAATATACACAAAGAAGGATATACAAGGCATTGATAGAGTTGTTATAGGATTTAAACTATGATATAATGAACAATTGATATGTTACAATTAACGAGGTGAAAGTATGCTAAAAAAACTAGAGGTACTAGAAGATAAATATAAAGAATTAAATGAAAAGATAAGTGATCCAGAAGTAATAAACGATCAAAAGACTTGGCAAAAACTAATGAAAGAACATTCTGATTTAGAGCCAATCGTAATGAAGTACAAAGAGTATACAGATGTATTAAATGCTATAAAAGAATCAAAAGAAATATTACAAGAAGAATCAGATGAAGAATTAAGAGAATTAGCTAAAATGGAATTATCTGAAATGGAAGACCAAGTAGAACCATTAGAAGCTGAACTTAAAATACTGTTATTACCTAAGGACCCTAATGATGACAAAAACGTTATAGTTGAGGTTAGAGGTGGAGCTGGTGGAGATGAAGCTGCTCTATTTGCAGGAGACCTATTTAGAATGTATTCTAGATATGCTGAAAGAAGAAGATGGAAGATAGAACTATTAAGTGCAAGTGATACTGGTGTTGGTGGATACAAAGAGGTATCTTTCTTAATAAAAGGTAAAGGTGCTTATTCAAGACTTAAATATGAATCAGGAGTTCATAGAGTTCAAAGAATACCTTCAACTGAATCAGGAGGAAGAATACACACATCAACTGCAACAGTTGCAGTGCTTCCAGAAGTTGAAGTTGTAGAAGTAAATATAAACCCAAATGATTTAAGAATAGACGTATTCCGTTCTTCAGGAAATGGTGGACAAAGTGTTAATACTACTGACTCGGCAGTAAGAGTAACACATATACCTACAGGAGAGGTTGTATCTTGCCAAGATGGTAAGTCACAATTAAAAAATAAAGAGCAAGCTCTTAAGATACTAGTAGCTAGACTTAATGATAAAGCTATAGCTGAACAAAATAAAGATATAGCAGCTGAAAGAAAGAGTCAAGTTGGTACAGGAGATAGATCTGAAAGAATAAGAACTTACAACTTCCCTCAAGGAAGAGTAAGTGACCATAGAATAAACTTAACATTATACAAGCTTGATTCATTCTTAGATGGAGATATCGATGAAATGATAGATGCTTTAATAACTGTTGACCAAACAGAAAAAATGTTAGCAATATAAATCCCTATTAATTTAGGGATTTTTCTATAGTAATTTAAGGATCAAACTTAAACCTAGTTATACATAATTGATATAGATCAAGTGAATTTTTAAGTTATCTTATATCTTTAGCAAGTATATAATATTTATATATACTTGTAAGGAGGGGGAATATGATACTTAAAATAACTATAATAGGACTTTTAGCAGGAATTATAGGAACTGGATTTGGAGGGGTTATATCTGCTATTTTTAAGAGGAATGTTGACAAGTATTTAGACTTTTTTATGGGACTATCTGGGGGAATAATGTTAGCGGTAGTTACATTTGATTTGATGAGTGAATCGATGGATCAAATGGGAGTACTTTATACTGTAATATTTACCTTTGCTGGGGTACTTTTAACTATGTATATAAAAACTAGACTAGATGTATCAAAAGATATGAAGTCGGGATATCTTATATTTATAAGTATAATGCTTCATAACTTGCCAGAAGGGTTAGCTATAGGGTCTTCATTTATGTCTGCAGAATCTTTAGGAATGACTTTAGCTATAGTTATAGGCCTTCATAATATACCAGAAGGGTTGGCAATGGCTTTGGGATTAGTAGGATCAAAAATGAAGATTTCAAAAATAATAATATTTACAGTAGTAGCAGGAATACCTATGGGTATAGGAAGTTTTTTAGGTGCATACTTTGGAGGTATTTTTAGTTCTCTAATAGGTGTATTTCTTGCTACTGCAGCAGGCACAATGATGTATGTTGTATTAGAAGAGATATTTCCTAAATCAAGAAGTCTATATTGTATAATAGGTTTTTTAGTAGGAACAGTTATTGTAAATTGCATCTAAAACTAAAAATGAAGGTGGGTACACAGAAGATGAAAACTATAATAAGCAAAATTGATATAAATAATATAGATTCAGAAGAATTAAAAAATCAAGCTAAGTTATTAAGAGAAGGACATACAGTTATATTTCCAACAGAAACAGTGTATGGATTAGGCGCGAATGCATTAGATGAAAGTGCAGTTAAAAAGATATATGAAGCAAAAGGTAGACCTAGTGATAATCCACTTATAGTACATATATATGATAAGAATGAAGTTTATGATTTAGCTAAAAATATAAGTGAAAAAGCTGAAATTATAATGGATAAGTTTTGGCCAGGACCTATAACAATAATTTTAGATAAAAAGGATATAATTCCTAACATTACAAGTGGTGGATTAGATACTGTAGCTATTAGAATGCCATCTCATAAAATAGCTAGAGAAATAATAAAAGAATCAGGTGTACCTATAGCAGCACCTTCTGCAAATATATCAGGTAGACCATCTCCAACTAAAGCTAATCATGTTTATGAAGAAATGAATGGCAGGGTTAGTGGGATAGTATTAGGTGGAGATAGCAATTTTGGACTAGAATCTACGGTATTAGATTTAACATCAGATATACCGATGATTTTAAGACCGGGTAGTATAACAAAAGAAGATTTGGAAAAAGTAATTAATGAAGTTGCTATAGACCCATCTTTATCTAATAAGGAAGATAATAAAAAAGCTAAGGCACCTGGAATGAAATATACACATTATGCGCCAAATGCTGATGTATATATTGTATCTGGGAATGAGAATAAAGTAATAGATAGAATTAATAACATGATAGATGAAAACTCTAAAAATAATATTAAAACCGGAGTAATGTGTCTAAGTAAGAATGAAAAACAATATAATGGAGAAGTTATTGCTTTAGGTGACTCGTTAGAGGCAGTTGGTAGTAATCTATTTGGTGTATTGAGAGAAATGGATAAAAGAAATGTGGATGTAATATATTCAGAAGCATTTCCAACTAAAGGTGTTGGACAGGCTATTATGAATAGACTGTTAAAATCAGCGGGATATAAAGTCATAGAAGTATAGAATAAAACATTTTCACAAATTTAGCTTATACTATTCCTAAAGTTACAAAAATAGTGTATAATATTGATAATTTGAGTATTTATATGATATACGAAAAATTTACTAAAATATAATTTGGAGGAAATATACATATGATCATAGGCTTAGGAAGTGACCACGGAGGATATAATTTAAAAACAGAAATAGTAAAATATTTAGAGGAAAAAGGAATTAAATGTGTAGATTTCGGACCAAATAATTCTTTAGAATCAGTTGATTATCCTATATATGGAGAAACAGTTGCTAATGCAGTTAAAAACGGCGAAGTAGATTATGGAATAGTATGTTGTGGAACAGGTATAGGTATATCTTTAGCAGCTAATAAGATTCCAGGGATAAGATGCGCAGTCGTATCAGATGTATTTTCTGCAAAAATGTCAAAAGCTCACAACAATGCTAATATGCTATCTCTAGGTGAAAGAGTTTTAGGTAGAGGATTAGCTTTAGAAATAGTTGAAGCTTGGATAAATACAGAATTTGAAGGCGATAGACACTCTAGAAGAGTTGATATGATAAAAGAAATAGAAAAGAAGTACAGTAAGTAGGAGGAAAAGAATATGAATAAGGTAGTAGTAACAGACCATCCATTAATACAACATAAGTTAACATTTATGAGAGACAAAAACACTGGGTCTAAAGATTTCAGAGCACTTTTAACAGAGATAACAATGTTAATGGGATATGAAATAACAAGAGATTTACAATTAGAAGATGTAGAAATAGAAACTCCAGTAGTGAAGGCAACTTCTAAAGTTATAGCTGGGAAAAAATTAGGTATAGTGCCTATATTAAGAGCTGGGCTTGGAATGGTAGATGGATTAGTTAGTTTAATACCGGCTGCTAAAGTTGGTCACGTAGGATTATACAGAGATCCAGAAACTTTACAACCAGTAGAATACTACTGTAAACTTCCGCAAGATATAGAAGAGAGAGAAATGATAGTAGTAGATCCAATGCTTGCAACAGGTGGATCAGCTGTAGCAGCTATCGATGTACTTAAGAAAAAAGGAGCTAATTCTATAAGATTAGTTAACTTAGTTGCAGCTCCAGAAGGAATAGCCGAAGTTCAAAAATATCATCCAGATGTAGATATATATGTAGCATCTATAGATGAAAAATTAAATGACCACGGATATATAGTACCTGGATTAGGTGATGCAGGAGATAGATTATTCGGAACAAAATAATCAATGAAATATTGGGAATCTATATTATATATAGGTTCCTTTTGTTATATATTAAATAATTTTAATTAAATTTAATAAAAAAATTAAAAAATAAAATTGTATACAGAATATAAAAAGCAAGCTATAATTTTCCAAAAAAAGTTAATATATTTATGGATAATTACGTATATTAGGCGTATAATAAAGATAAAAATATGTCTAAGTTAATATATAATATACAAAAATTATAATTTGGTTTATATATTAGCACGAATTTTATAAAAATTTATATAGAAAAAGTCAAAAAATAAAATAATGAAAAAAAATTACTCGAAAAAAGTCAATAAAAATCAAATTTAATCAATTTGATAAAAAACATTTGAAAAACACATAAAAAGTGGTAAAATTATATTAGAGTTTTTTGGGTATGAAATATAATTTACTAAAAAATCAAGCATAAAAATTTTATAAAATAAATAATCTTATGATAGTGAGAGGTACTATTTATGAGTAAAAGAAATCCATATTTTGAAATAGCGACGATGCTTTCTTTATTAACTCAGGTTGGATTAATGATAATAATACCTATATTGGGATGTATGTTTATAGGTAAATTTATCGATTCCAAATTGAATACAAGTCCGATATTTTTATTAATATTTATATTATTAGGAATAGGTGGAGCATTCATGTCTGTTTATAAGACTTTATCTGTCTATGCAAAAAGGAAGTGATATCATGGATATAAAGATGCGAAATGAGATAAAATACATAACAAAAGGAGTTATAGTATTTGACATTATTATAATAGCAATATTACTAATTACATCAAACTTTACTAAAGCTATGCTGTTAGGAATTGTATTTGGAACAATCATAGCAGTATTAAACTTTAGATTGTTAGCACTATCTATAGACAAAGCAGTAACTATGTCTGCTTCAAAAGCTCAAATACATATGTCAAGTCGATATGTAGTGAGAATGACTATAATAGGTATAGTTTTATTAGTTTCTGCGCAGGCCCCGTATTTGAATATATTAGGGGTGGCACTAGGGTTACTTAGCCCTAAATTTGTTATATTATCAAGAAGAATACTAATAGACAAGCTAAAAAGAAAGGAGGAATAAGTATGAGCCAAGCAAAATGGGTTTTATTTTTAGGAAACTTTAAAATAAGTGATACAGTAGTAACAAGTTGGATTATAATAGCTGCTTTAGCTTTAATATCTTTCTTAGTTACTAGAAACTTAAAGAAAGTTCCTACAAGTAAAGTTCAAATATTTTTAGAGTTTGCTATAGGTGGACTTGCTAAATTTGTAACTGATACGATGGGTGAAAAAACAATAAAAAGAATGCCGAATATCATACCGTACATAGGAAGTTTATTCTTATTCTTTGCATGTTCAAATCTAATAGGATTATTAGGGTTTAGATCTCCTACTACAGACTTAGATACAACATTAGCATGGGCACTAATAACATTCTTTATGATTTACTTTGTAGGTGTTAAGTTTAATGGATTTGGATACTTTAAAGGTTTACTTGAGCCAGTACCATTTTTACTACCGCTTAACTTAATAGGAGAGTTGGCTAAGCCAATATCATTAAGTTTCCGTCCATTTGGTAACATATTAGGTGGATCGGTTATAATGAAACTACTATATGATTTCTTAGCGTATTTATCAACACTTATACCAGGAGTATCGATACCAATTGGTCAGTTATTAATACCAGTACCACTACATTTATACTTCGATATATTTGCAGGATTATTACAATCGTTTATATTTATAATGTTAACGATGGTTTTCGTTGGAAATGCAGCAGTAGGAGATTAAAGAAAATAATTTAAAATAAAAAATTAAAAAAATTTTAAGGAGGAAATTTATTATGGAAACAGCTATAGTATTAGCAGGTTCAGCTATAGGAGCAGGTCTTGCAGTTGTAACAGGTATAGGAGCAGGAATCGGACAAGGGTTCGCAGCAGGAAAGGCAGCAGAAGCAGTTGGTAACCAACCAGAAGCTAAAGGAGATATAACTCAAACAATGTTACTTGGAGCTGCAGTTGCAGAATCTTCAGCAATATACGGATTAGTTATAGCAATAATCCTTCTATTCGCTAACCCACTTATGAAGTTTTTAGGTTAAGAATATTAGAATATTTTTATAATTAGGAGATGGATTTGCCATCTCCTAATTATAAATTGTGATTAGTAGAAAGGAGGATAACACATGGAATTAAAGCCGCTTATAGGCATATCATATGAATTAGCATTTCAACTTATAAATACTTTCTTAGTATTTATGCTTTTAAAGAAACTTTTATTTAAACCAGTACTAGGTATAATAGAAGCTAGAGAAAAAGATATACAAGAAAACTTAGCTCATGGAGAAAGAAGTAAAAATGAAGGTATATCTTTAAAGAAGGAATATGAAGAAAAAATAAGTTCTGCTAAAAATGAAGGCCAAGAAATAATAAAGCAAGCTACTCTAAGAGCAGAGCAAAAAGAATCTGAAATAATATCTACTGCAAAACAAGAAGCTCAAAGCTTAAAAGAAAAAGCTAGCAAAGATGTAGCACAAGAAAGACAAAAAGTTATGAATGAAATCAAAAATGATATATCAGACATAGCATTATTAGCTGCATCTAAGGTTATAGAAAAAGACTTAGACAAATCTAAGCATGAAGAGTTAATAAATAACTTTATAAAAGAGGTAGGCGAAGCTAAATGATAAATGTAATCGCAGGAAGATACGCTGAAGCCCTATTTCAAGTAGGAGAAGAAACAAACTCAACTACTAAGTTATATGAAGAACTAAATGCAGTAGTAGATACACTAAAATCGAATCAAGATTTTTATGGTGTTTTAAAATCTCCTCTTGTAGGAAAGGGAGACAAAAAAGAATTATTAGAGAAAGTTTTTGAAGGACAAATAAGCTCTAGCTTAAACAATTTCTTAAAAATAATGGCAGATAAAGATAGAGTATCGGCTATAGAAGCTATACAGAAATCTTTTAAAGAATTATTAAATGAAAAGAATAATATCATAGAAGGTATTGCAATAACAGCAGTATCTATGAGCCAAGAAGAAATAAAGCAGCTTGAAGCTAAACTTTCAAGCAAATACAATAAAAATGTTACTTTAGAAAATAAAGTTGACGAGTCTATCATAGGAGGAGTTCTAGTTAGACTTGGAAACGAAGAGATAGATGGTACTGTTAAGGCTCGTTTAGCCAACATGAAAAATCAATTATCTCAAGTAATATCTTAGAATGGCGGTGAACCCATGAACTTAAGACCTGAAGAAATAAGTTCTATAATTAAAGAGCAAATAAAAAATTATGAGAATAAAGTTGAGTTAACTGATACAGGTAGTGTTTTAAAAGTTGGAGATGGTATAGCTAGTGTTTACGGATTAGAAAATGCTATGGCAGGAGAACTTTTAGAATTTCCAGGAGAAGTTTACGGAATGGCTCTTAACCTAGAAGAAGATATGGTTGGGGCTGTTATGCTTGGTAGTGACCAAGGAATAAAAGAAGGCGACATTGTTAAGAGAACTGGGAATGTAGTTTCAGTTCCAGTTGGTGACGCTTTAGTAGGAAGAGTTGTAAACGCATTAGGTCAACCTATAGATGGAAAAGGACCTATAAACACAGATAAATTTAGACCAGTTGAATCTGAAGCTACAGGAATAATAGCTAGAAAATCTGTTCATCAACCATTAGAAACAGGTATAAAAGCAATTGACGCAATGGTTCCAATTGGAAAGGGTCAAAGAGAGCTTGTAATAGGTGATAGACAAACTGGTAAAACATCTATATGTATAGATGCAATACTTAACCAAAAAGGTAAAGATGTTATATGTATATACGTTGCTATAGGACAAAAACGTTCTACAGTAGCTCAATTAGTTAATACATTAGAAAAAGGTGGAGCGATGGATTACACAATAGTTGTATCTGCTACTGCATCTGAATCTGCACCTTTACAATTCTTAGCACCATATGCAGGTGTTGCAATGGGTGAAGAATTCATGTTTAATGGAAAGCATGTTCTTATAGTATATGATGATTTAACTAAGCATGCCGTTGCATACAGAGAAATGTCATTATTACTTAAAAGACCACCAGGACGTGAAGCTTATCCTGGGGATGTATTCTACTTACATTCAAGATTACTAGAAAGAGCAGCTAAGTTATCAGATGACTTAGGTGGAGGTTCTATAACTGCATTACCTATAATAGAAACTCAAGGTGGAGACGTTTCTGCGTATATACCAACTAACGTTATATCTATAACAGATGGACAAATATACTTAACACCTGAATTATTCTACGCAGGTATAAGACCAGCAGTTGACCCTGGTATATCAGTATCAAGGGTTGGAGGATCAGCTCAAATAAAATCAATGAAAAAAGTTGCTGGACCATTAAAACTTCTTTACTCTCAATATAAAGAGCTTGCTGCATTCGCTCAGTTTGGATCTGACTTAGATGAAGATACAAAGAAGAGACTTGCACAAGGGGAAAGAATAGTTGAAGTATTAAAACAAGGTGAACATCAACCATTATCTGTTCAAAATCAAGTTATGATAATACATGCTGTAACTAATGATTTATTATCAGATATACCGGTTAATAATATACAAAGATTTGAAAAAGAATTATATCAATTTGTAGATACAAATTATCCAGAAATAGGAAAGAAAATTCTTGAAGCTGGAGATTTTGCTCAAGAATTAACTAACGCTATAAATGAATTTAAGAAAAAATTTGTTATAGAAGCGTAATCCTTTTTAAAAAAGGAGGTAACCCAATTGGCAGGAGCTGGAATGAAGGAAATTAAAACTCGTATTAAGAGTGTTGAAAGTACTAAGCAAATAACTAAGGCCATGGAACTAGTTTCATCTTCTAAGTTTAGAAAAGCTAAGGAGAGAGCTGAAAGTGTAAAGCCTTATTTTAATACTCTATACAACACTGTTCAGGATATAGCTGAAAATACGAGCAATAGTAAGAATGTATTTCTTAAAGAGAGAAAAGTAAATAAATCGTGTTTCATAGTAATAGCTGGTGACAGAGGACTAGCTGGAGGTTATAACTCTAATATTTTAAAATCTGTAATTGCGCATGAACATTCTAATGGAGCAAAGATAATTTCTATAGGTAAAAGATCTAAAGATTCATTCTCAAAAAGAGGATATGAATTAATGGACTCTATAGGTACTGTAGAAGAAGCTACTTATGAAGATGCTAATAGAGTAGCTCAAAGGGCAATGGATGCTTATAAAAATGGAGAAGTTGATGAGGTAAATCTTGTCTACACACAATTTATATCTGCATTAACACAAGAACCTAAAATAGTTAAGTTATTACCACTTACTATAGATAATAATGATAATGATAAAGAAGTTAAAAAGAGTAAATCTGCAGTTCAATATTTACCTTCAGCTGATTCAGTACTTGGATACATATTACCTAAGTACATTTCAGGAAGTGTATATGGAGCTATAGCAGAGTCTTATGCATCTGAACAAGCTGCAAGAAGAAATGCTATGGAATCAGCTACAGATAATGCTAACGAGATGATATCTAAATTAGAATTAGTTTACAATAGAGCTAGACAAGCAGCAGTTACTCAAGAAATATCTGAGATAGTTGCAGGGGCTTCTTCAGCTCAATAATTAAGGAGGTTAGGACATGGCAAATGTAGGTAAAATAGTTCAGGTCATAGGGCCGGTATTAGACGTTAAGTTTAATAGTGAAAAAAGCTTACCTAATCTATTAAATGCATTAGTGATAAAGCATGGAGATAAAGAAATAGTAGCAGAAGTTTCACAACACGTAGGTGATGACACTGTTAGATGTATATCAATGAGTTCAACGGATGGACTTGTTAGAGGTATGGATGCTGTTGATACTGGGGCTCCAATAAGTGTTCCAGTAGGAGATGCAACATTAGGAAGAATATTCAATGTATTAGGAGAACCAGTTGATGGTAAAGAAGCACCAAAAAGTGCTCCTCAATTACCTATACATAGACCAGCACCAAGCTTTGAAGAATTACAGCCAACTGCTGAGATATTAGAAACTGGTATAAAGGTAGTTGACTTATTAGCACCATACTTAAAAGGTGGTAAGATAGGTCTATTCGGTGGAGCCGGAGTTGGAAAAACAGTTCTTATACAAGAGCTTATAAATAACATAGCTTCTCAACATGGTGGTATATCAGTATTCGCAGGTGTTGGAGAAAGAACTAGAGAAGGTAATGACCTTTATGGTGAAATGAGTGAGTCTGGAGTTATAAACAAGACTGCACTAGTATTTGGACAAATGAATGAGCCACCTGGAGCAAGAATGAGAGTTGCATTAACAGGACTTACAATGGCGGAATATTTCAGAGATAAAGAAAACCAAGACGTTTTATTATTCGTAGATAATATATTCCGTTTCACTCAAGCAGGATCTGAGGTTTCAGCTCTTCTTGGACGTACTCCATCAGCAGTTGGATACCAACCAACATTAGCTACAGAAATGGGTAGATTACAAGAGAGAATAACATCTACTAAGAGTGGATCTATAACATCAGTTCAGGCTGTATATGTACCTGCGGATGACTTAACTGACCCAGCGCCAGCTACAACATTCACTCACTTAGATGCTAAAACTGTTTTATCTAGACAAATAGCGTCACTAGGGATATTCCCAGCGGTTGACCCATTAGAATCTAGTTCAAGAGTTCTTGACCCACATATAGTTGGAAAAGAACATTATGAAGTAGCAAGAGGAGTTCAATCTATATTACAAAAATATAATGAGCTTCAAGATATAATAGCTATACTTGGTATGGACGAATTATCAGATGAAGATAAAATAACAGTTGCTCGTGCTAGAAAGATACAAAGATTCTTATCTCAACCTTTCCACGTTGCAGAACAATTTACAGGATTTGCTGGTAAATATGTACCATTAAAAGAAACTATAAGAAGTTTCAAAGAAATATTAGAAGGAAAGCATGATGCTTTACCAGAATCAGCATTCTTATTCGTAGGGAATATAGAAGAAGCTGTTGCTAAATCAAAGGAGAGTAGATAATAATGGCAAGCGAATTTGCACTTGAAATTGTTACTCCTGATAAGACCTTTTACAATGGAACAGCTGAGATGATAATAGTTAGAACTACTGAAGGAGATAGAGGTATACTTAAAAACCACAGACCCTTAGTAGCAGGATTATCAACTGGAACTCTACGTATTAAAAAAGACGGAAAATATAAAGAGGCTAAAATCTCTGGAGGATTCATGAATGTAGATAAGGAAAAGATAGTTATAGTAACTGAATCTGCTGATTGGATGTAAAAAAGATTTTATAATTTTATATATAAAAAGAGCTAGAATTTTTCTAGCTCTTTTTGTATATAAAATATTTTTAATTTAAAGTATAAGTCATTGAATAGAATCATCTAATAGTAATACAATAATACTATAGGTAATTTTGGGAGGATATAATGAATATATTAGATATTGGTGTAGATATTATAGAAATTGAAAGAGTAAGAAATATTTTGGAAAATAATCCTAGATTTTTGGATAAAATATTTACAAACAATGAAATAGATTATTTTAAATCAAAAGGATTTAAAGCTGAAACTATAGCAGGCAATTTTGCAGCAAAAGAAGCAATTAGTAAATCTATAGGTACAGGGATAAGAAATTATAATTTTAATGATATTGAAGTTTTAAGAAATAATTTAGGCAAGCCAGTTGTTAAAACTTATAATAATCTAAGACAAATTTGCATAGATTATAATGTTTTAGAAATAAAAGTTTCAATATCTCACTGTAAAGAATATGCAGTAGCAAATGCAATGACTATAATTAAGGAGTGATAAAATGAAGAATAAAACAGCAAAAGATATAATGACTCAAGATGTAATAATTGCAAAAAAAGATGATAGTTTGGCAAGTGTAGCTAAGCTATTAATTCAAGAAAAGATAGGAGGGCTGCCTGTAGTAGATAACGATAGTAAGGTTGTAGGGATTATTTCTGAAACTGATATAATGAAAAAAGAGACTTACATAGAATCTCCTCACATAATAAACTTCATGCAAGGCCTAATATTTTTAGATGACTATAAAAAATTAGAAGAAGATATGAAAAAAGTAGCAGCATATAAAGTAGAAGACTTAATGTCTAAGGATATAGTTAAGGTACATGAAAATGATAAATTTGATGATATAGCTAACCTAATGATAAAAAAATCTATAAATAGGGTTCCAGTTATAGATGATGATAATAATTTAAAAGGAATAATATGTAGATATGATATAATTAAAGCAATGTATAATGAATAATATACAGTAGGAGGATTTTGAGTGAAAAAGTGGGCCGTGTTAATTATTATAACTGTCGGCATTTTAGGTATTGTCATAGGATGTCAAAAGAAAGAGTCCACAAAAGAAGAATTATATGAAGAATTTCAAAAGAAAATATTAACTATGTCTTCTTACAAGTGTATAGCAGATGTAGAAGTTGTAGGAAATAAAAGTGCACATAACTATGTGTTTATTCATAATTATAATAAGCCAGATAATTACAAACTAGAAGTAGTTTCTCCGAAACATTTAAAAGATAAAACTATAGAGTATAATAAGGATAAGATACTAGTAAAAAACCCAGAAATAAATGATACAGTAGAATTACCTAACGCAGGAACTAATGATCAGTATATGTTTATAGGTGATTTTATAAAAAACTATCTTCAAAATGAAGAAGTAACTATAAAATTATCTAAGGGAAGTTTATACTTAGAAACTTTAATACCTGGAGATAATCAGTATTTTAGTAAACAAGTTTTATATATTAATTCAAAGACAAAATTACCTGAAAAAATGGAAATACTGGATGATAAAGATGACATTAGATTTACAGTAACATATAAAGACTTTGAGTATAAGAAATAAGGGGAAGAAAGATATGAAAAATACAATAACAGCTCCTACGTGGGCGGAGATAAATCTAGATAACATAAAATTTAATTTAAGTAATATAAAAAAAATATTAAAGGAAGATACTAAAATTTGTGCAGTAATAAAAGCTAATGCATACGGACATGGATCGGTTGAAATTGCAAAATTCTTAGAAAATGAAAATGTAGATTACTTTGCGGTAGCTAGATTGGAAGAAGCTATAGAATTAAGAGAAAATAATATAAAACTTCCTATACTATGTTTAGGATATATTCCAGAAAACTCTTTAGAGATGGCTATTAAAAATAATGTAACTCTTACTGTCTATTCTTTAGAAATGGCAGAAAAAATTAACAATATTTCTAGTAGTATAAAGCAAAAGGCCTTTGTTCATATTAAGATTGATACAGGTATGGCTAGATTAGGATTTATATGCAATGAATCTTCAGTAAATGAAATAGAAAAGATACATGATTTAGAGTTTATAGAACTGCAAGGTATGTATACTCATTTTGCTAAGGCAGATGAAGAAGATAAAGAATTTACTTATAAACAAGTAAAAAACTTTAAGTTTATGGTAGATAGTTTATTTTCTAAGGGCATAAATATACCTATAAAGCATGTATCTAATAGTGCTGCAATTATGGATTGCTCAGACTTAAGATTTGATATGGTAAGATGTGGTATAATACTTTATGGACATTATCCATCTGATGAGGTTATTAAAGAAAGACTAGAATTAAAACCAGCTATGAAGCTAAAAACAACAATAGCTCATATTAAAGAAATTGAGTCAGGCACAGGTATAAGTTACGGGCTAAAGTATAAAAGCAGCAAAAAGGAAAGAATCGTAACTATACCTATTGGATACGCTGATGGTTTTACAAGAATACAAGGAAATCCTAAGGTACTTATAAAAGGTAAGGTCTTTGATATTGTTGGTAGAATATGCATGGATCAATGCATGGTTAAAATAGATAAAGAAATAGACATAAAAATAGGAGATGAGGTTATAATATTTGGAGAAGATAATATGACCGTCGAAAGAATGGCTAAAGATTTAGGAACTATAAACTATGAAATTTTATGCATGGTATCAAGAAGAGTTAGCCGTATTTATATGGTAAAAGATGCAATTTTACAAGCGGGTAGTTATTTGATAAAATAAAATTGATAGTATACTCCGGGAGGCGATTTTGTGCGAAATAAAAGCAAGGAAAAAATAATATTTACTTTACCGGATTCTCTAATATCTGAAGTAGATTATATCGTCCAGATGGAAAATAGCAATAGAGAAGATTTTGCAAAAGCTGCTTTTCAATTCTATATAACTCAAAAGAAAAAAATAGACTTCAAGGAGCATATGATCAAGGGTTATAAAGAAATGGGTCAAATTAACCTATCATTAGCTGAATTAGGTATGACAAATGAAGTATCTTCTGATGATAATTCAGAAGGGAAGATCGCTCAAGGTGAGTACTAACTCGGATATAAAGCGAGGATATTTATATTATGCTGATTTAAGCCCAGTTGTTGGCTCAGAACAGGGGGGTGTTAGACCTGTTTTGATAATACAAAATGACATAGGAAACAAGTATAGCCCAACTGTTATAGTAGCAGCCATAACATCCCAAATTAATAAGGCTAAGTTGCCTACTCATATAGAAATAAGTGCTAACGAATATGGGCTTAATAAGGATTCTGTTATTCTCTTAGAACAAATAAGAACTATAGATAAAAAAAGGCTAAGAGAAAAGATTGGTTGTCTAGATAAGAATATGATGGTAAAAGTAGATAATAGCCTTCAAATAAGTTTAGGGCTATTTGTACTATAAAAATATTGATATTAATTTTAATATCAATATTTTTTTATTTTTAAAATTTATAATTTACGATATTTATGGAAAGATTATAAACTATATATTTAAAATATAGGTGAATTTAAACTGAATTGTAAATATGATTTTAATAAAGAAAGATGTATTTATGTATACAGATATATATTAAAATATAAAAATGGGAAATTTCAAATTATGTTACATAAAATATCCAAATATAGCTAAAAAATACACATAATAGGCCTTTATTTAAAAATTATGAGTAAAAAACTATATAAAAGTGATATAATAATATGAGATTGGAAGAAATAATACATTACATAATGAGTAATTTTTACTTTACAAACACAGGGAGGTAATTACATGAGAGACCATAAAGGATTAAATGAGATTGCACGTAATATCAGAAAAGATATAGTCTCTATGATACATGAATCTAAGTCTGGGCATCCAGGAGGATCATTATCAGCTGTTGAGATATTAACAGCCCTTTACTTTGATGAAATGAATGTAGATGCTAATAATTGCAAAATGGAAGATAGAGATAGATTTGTTTTATCAAAAGGACATGCAGCACCAGTGTTATATTCAACTTTAGCTCAAAAGGGATTTTTTGATAGAAGCGAGTTAAATAAATTAAGAAAAACTGGAAGTATGTTACAAGGACATCCAGATATGAAAAATATCTCAGGTATTGATATGTCTACTGGTTCATTAGGACAAGGTTTTTCAGTAGCTTGCGGTATGGCTATGGCATCTAAATTAGATAATGCACCATGGAGAGTATACACTTTACTTGGTGATGGAGAAGTTCAAGAAGGAATAGTATGGGAAGCAGCAATGAGTGCAGCTCATTATAATCTTGATAATGTAGTAGCATTTTTAGATTATAACGGACTTCAAATAGATGGAGACGTATCAAAAGTAATGAATATCGGACCGATAGTAGATAAATTTAAAGCTTTTGGATGGAATGTAATAGAAATAGATGGTCATGATTTTGATCAAATATTTGCAGCTCTTGATATGGCTAAAGAAACAGTAGGAAAACCAACTATGATAGTTGCCAAAACTGTAAAAGGTAAAGGAATATCGTTTATGGAAAATGAAGCTGGATGGCATGGAACTGCTCCAAGTGATAGTGATTTAGAAAGAGCATTAGAAGAATTAGGGGGTGCAGACAATGAGTAAGATAGCAACTAGAGAGGCATATGGAAAAGCATTAGTTAAGTTAGGTCAAATTAATGATAATGTAGTTGTATTAGATGCTGACTTATCAAAATCTACTAAAACAAATGATTTTTATAAAGCTTACCCTGAAAGATTCTTTAATATGGGAATCGCAGAACAAAACTTAATAGGAGCAGCTTGTGGTTTTGCAGCAGCAGGAAAAATTCCTTTTGCAAGTAGTTTTGCTATGTTTGCTACAGGAAGAGCTTTCGAAATAATAAGAAACTCAGCAGCATATCCTAAATTAAATGTTAAAGTATGTGCAACACATGCGGGTCTTACAGTAGGTGAAGATGGAGCATCTCACCAAAGTGTTGAAGATATAGCTATAATGAGAGCTGTACCAAACATGACTGTTTTAGTTCCTGCAGATGGTGTAGAAACTGAACAAATGATATTAGAAGCGGCTAAATTCAATGGACCTATGTATATTCGTCTTGGAAGAAGTGCAGTGCCTACATTATTTGATGAAAATTATAAATTTGAAATTGGAAAAGGTGCAATAGTTAGAGAAGGTAATGATGCTACAATAATAGCTTGTGGAATAATGGTAAATGAAGCAGTTATGGCTCATGAATCATTAAAATCAGAAGGTATAAATGCTAGAGTTATAAATATGTCTACTATAAAACCTATAGATAAAGAAATAATAATAAATGCAGCAAAAGAAACAGGTGCTATAGTAACTGCTGAAGAACACAATATAATCGGAGGATTAGGATCAAGTGTAAGTGAAGTAGTAACTGAAGAATGCCCAGTTGTTGTTAAAAAAGTAGGAGTTAAAGACACATTCGGAGAGTCTGGAACACCAACTGAATTATTAAAGAAATATGGATTAACATCTGATGATATAGCTAAGGCTGTTAAAGAAGCAATATCTAAGAAATAAAAAAATATAGCCAATTATGGCTATATTTTTTTATTTATCAAATCTATTCACTTTAAATAAATTCATATCTTTATTTACTTTGTTTTTGTATAAATCATATAAAAACATACCACCTAATATAGCAAATAAAATACCATTTGCTCCATATCCTAAACAGTACCATAAATTATTATGATCAGGGTCTGGACCTATAAATCCTAAGTTATCGCTAGTAGATGCAAATGTACCACAATATTTATAATCTACTTCTATATTATTTATATTTGGAAACATTGATTTTAGTCGAGCTTCTAATATATCATATTTTTCATTTGCGGATTTTTCATCAAATATACCAGGGATAAAACTAATATCTTCCCCGCCTATAATTAATCTATTATCATCAGTTGTGCGTAGATAATTATATGGATCGCAGTTATCTCTTATAAGAATTCTTCTATCCCAGCCATCAAAATTTTTGACTGGTTTTGTAGCAATATTAAAAGTTGTACTTTTAGTGGCGAAGTTTCTTTTTGTAAACTGTAAAGTATTATAACCTGTTGCAACTATAACTTTTTTGCATTTTACAGTGTATCCAAATTCAGTAATAACTTCTATGAATTCATTATTATATTTTATATCTATAACCTCTGTATTTTCAAAAGCCTTAAGTCCATTATTTTGAGCAACATTTAGTAACTGATGAGTAAATAGGACTGGGTCTAATTCTGCACCTCCATTTTTGGATATTATACCTGCCTTTAAATCAAAACTAAATAGAGAGTTAGTATTATCTATATACTCTACATCTAACTCGTTTTCTTTTCTTAAATCATACTCGTTTTTAATAGCGTTTATTTCATTATTTTTAGCTGTATATAATAGAGTATCTTTTTTCTTATATAGACAATGGTTGCCATGAATTTTAATGAAATCTTCTAGTTCTGACAAAGCCTTCAGGCCTAGTTTATAGGACTTTATACCATTAGATAATGTTGTGTACTCTGTCAAATCACTTAGATTATCATCTAATTCATATTGTAAAAGTGATGTAGTAACGCTTGTACTTAAGTGGGCAAATCTACTTTTATCTAATACAACGCTAGAAATATTATTTTTAGACATATAATATCCAACAATTGCACCAGTAACACCACCTCCTATAACACAAACTTCCGTTTCTAAATCTTTGTCTAGATATTTAAACTGCTTTATATTTTTATTTATAGATGTGAAAATTGGTTTACCTTGAACATATTGCATTTTCATATATAGCCTCCTAAGTATTAATATGATTTATTTTTCCGTAAACAGATAGAACTTATTCTTATAATTAATATTCTAAGTATATAAATAGATTCATATATTTAGATTAGATGGGAGGTGATATATTTGAATATAAAATTTAATATTAAGGGTGTAATATATGGAGTTTTAGTATTAATACTTATAATCGGAGGTTTCGTGTTTATACCTAATATGTTTATGGAGAAATCTAAGCCAGTAGATTACACAATATTACAAAGAGAAGCTATACCAGAAAAAATATTAGATGTAATGGATAAATATACAAATGAAGAAAGGGCATTAGCTGTAAAATTAGATAAAAAAATATATGTAATAGTAACCAGAGGCAATGATAGTAAACGTGGAATTCAAATAGACAAAATAGACCTTTTAAAAGAGGAAGAAAAATCTATAATGAGAGTAAAAGCTACATATAAAGATAAAGAGAAATCTTCTCCGTATGTAGTTGTAGAAACAAACTTAACTAATTTACCAGATAGGATAGAATTAAATACATCTAAAGCTGAACAATAAGATTATTTATAAATACATATAAGGAGCCTAATAATCATTTTGGTTATTAGGTTTTATTATTTAAAGAAAATTTAATAATAACTAATTATTTACCATAAAGTAGGGAAAAATAAAAATTAAAATACTACATAGAGGTGAATTAATGTTAAATATAGATAAATATAAAGTGGATATAGAAAATTTAAAATGCAAAAATGTATTAGACAAAATGGATTTTAATACAACTAAGGAGATATCATCAATAAGAGAAATAATTGGACAAGATAGAGCTGTCAGTGCCATAGAATTTGGACTTAAAATGAAGCAAAATGGATATAACATATATGTAGCAGGTTCTAGCGGACTTGGAAGAACTAGCTATACTAATAAACTTATAAAAAAGCATGCAAAACAAAAAGAATTAAAAGATTGGGTATATGTTTATAACTTTAAAAACTCAAATGAGCCTACATCTCTATCATTTAGAGCAGGAGAAGGTAAGTTATTTAAAAAAGATATAGAAGATATTATAGATAAACTTAAATCAGAGATACCTAAAATATTTAACTCTAAAGAGTATGAATATCATAATAGGTTATTAATGAGTGAGTTAGAAAATAATATACAAAAGATAATAGAAGATTTAAATGAATTTTCAAAGCCAAGAGGATTTAAATTTCAAGTTACAGACAGAGGCCTAATGAGTATTCCAATAAAAGAAGATGGAACACTAATGCAAGAAGATGAATTAGGAAACCTTACAACCGTAGAGATAAAAAGATTAAGAGAAGAAGGAATAAAGCTTAATCAAGATAGCAAAGAATATATAGATAAGATTAAAGCATGTGAAGAAGACTATAAAAATAAAAATTTCGAGCTAGATAAAAATGTTGGAAAGAGCTTAGTGAATTTCTACGGACAGTATTTAATAGGTAAATATGGAGAGGATGAAAAAATTAAAAAATATATTACAGACTTATGTGATGATATAGTTAATAATATTTCTAAATTTAAAGTGGATAATGATGAAAATCAACAAAATCCAATGGCTCTATTAGGTATGATATCTCCTAAAAATGAAGAAAAGTTATTTAGTAAATATAAGGTTAATTTATTTATAGATAATAGCGAATGTAATGAATGTAAAATAATAGTTGAAAATAACCCTACATACTAC
Organism: Faecalimicrobium sp. JNUCC 81; assembly: GCF_053667625.1. Classification (NCBI taxonomy): domain Bacteria; kingdom Bacillati; phylum Bacillota; class Clostridia; order Peptostreptococcales; family Peptostreptococcaceae; genus Faecalimicrobium; species Faecalimicrobium sp. JNUCC 81. The sequence goes on along the minus strand of NZ_CM132203.1, from coordinate 3,610,218 downwards.
AATATGATAGGTTGTATTGAGTATAAAAATGAAATAGGAGCACTAACAACTAGCTTTATGGAAATAAAACCAGGAGCTCTTCATAAAGCAAATGGAGGATATTTAATTATAAATGCAAAAGACTTATTATCTAATCCATTTTCTTGGGACTCTTTAAAAAGAAGCTTAAAGACTGAGAAAATAGCAATAGAATCTTTGAATAAGCAATATGGATATGTAGTTACATCTACATTAAAACCTGAACCTATAGACTTAGATGTAAAAGTTATACTTGTAGGAGATAGTTATTATTATAGTCTTCTTTATGCATATGAAGAAGATTTTAGAAATCTATTTAAGATAATGGCAGATTTTGATATAGAAATTGATAAAAATGAAGAAAACATATATAAAACAGTTCAATTAATAGCTAATAAATGCAATGAAGATGGTTTAAAGCATTTTGATAAATCTGCAGTAGAAAGAATAATAGAATATAGTACTAGAGTAAGTGACAATAAAGATAAGCTTACAGCTAGATTTAATAAAATAGTAGATATAATATATGAATCATCAACTATAAGTAATGAAAGTAATGAATATGTAACTAGAGATGATGTTCAAAATGCTATAAATCAAAAGATATATAGAAGTAATAAATATGAAGAAAAATTAAATGAAATGTTTGAAGATCAAACTTTATTAATTGATATAGAGGGAGAAAAAGTAGGTCAAATAAATGGACTTGCTGTAATGGGTACAGGAGAATACTCTTTTGGGAAGCCATCTAAAATAACGGCTTCTACATATAAGGGTAGAAGTGGTGTTGTAAATATAGAAAGAGAAATAAAGCAAAGTGGAAGTATACATGATAAAGGTGTATTAATTTTAAGTGGATACTTAGGGTCTAGATATGGAAAAGAAAAACCATTATCAATAACTACATCTATTACGTTTGAACAAAATTACAGTGGAGTAGATGGGGATAGTGCATCAAGTACAGAATTATATGCGATAATTTCTAGTATAGCTGATATTCCAATTAAACAGCATATAGCAGTTACAGGTTCTGTAAGTCAAAAAGGAGAGATACAGCCAATAGGTGGAATAAATGAGAAAATAGAAGGATTCTTTGATGTATGTAAAATAAAAGGATTTACAGGAAATCAAGGAGTTATGATGCCTATACAAAATGTTAAAAACCTAGTTCTTAAAGATGAAGTAGTAGAAGCTGTTAAAGAAGGCAAGTTTAATATATATGCAATATCAAATATTGAAGAAGGTTTACAAATACTTACAGGAAAAGAGATAGAAGAAATTGATAAAAAGGTTAACGATATATTAGAAAAATATAGAGAAAGTGATAAAGAAGATAGCGATAAAAAGGATAAAAAGTAATATAGCAAGCAAGTACTCAATGTAAAGATTAATAAAGCAAAAGCATTTAATTAAATTTACTTTATTAAATGTTTTTGCTTATATTTTTTATAATTATAATGAAGGTATTAATACTCTTGTTTCTGTAACTATGTAATCTAATTGAGCGTCATGAGGTTCTTTTGGAATTTCGTCAAAAATTTGAATATCAAAAGCTATTCCTATGGTTATGGCATCATCTTTTAAGTTTTCTAAGAATCTGTCATAAAATCCACCACCATATCCAAGTCTATAGCATTTTTCATCATAAGCAACAGCAGGAACTATTACTATATCAATGTCAGAGATATTTACCTCACAGGAAGATTCTTTCTTAGGCTCTCTTATACCATAAGTTCCAATTTGAATATCATTTCTCAAATCTTTAATTTGAAACGGTATAAGTTTTCTTTCATTAAGTATAGTTATTGGAGATGAAACTATCTTTTTTAGAGATAAAAGCTTATTAACTAATTCATCTGTCTGAACTTCATTATTGAAATCTAGATAAAGCATAATATTTTTGGCACTTTTTATGCAATCCATTGATAATAATTTTTCAACTATTATTGATGAGTGGCTAGATATAAAATCATGATTTTGATTTTTTCTAATAGTTATAACTTTATTTCTAAATTCTTTTTTCATAAAATCTACCCCTTTTACTATGGTATAATGTGGATATGAATTCACACATCCATCTAATATGAATTTTAGTATAAGTAAATAACTTAAATCAATACAAATGCTAAATAGTAATAAAAAGAATAGCTAGTCATATAATATATAATAGATTAGGATAAAGGAGATGCAACGAACATGATATCAAAGAAAAAAGCTATTATATACGGTATAGTTCTCGTAGTAGTTACAGCTTTATTTACATCAACTTTTCAAATTGCACTAGGTGATAAAGTTGTAATATCTAAAGGCATGTACGAAGGCTATAAAAAGTATAACAAGATGATTGGATTAGAAGGTATGATAAAGGAAGACTTTTATCAAAAGCCAACTGATAAAAAATTAGTAGATGGAGCAATAAAAGGATTATTCTCTGGTCTTGATGATCCATATTCTCAATATTATACAAAGGAAGAGTTTGAAAGATTAAAAGAACAAACAAGTGGATCTTATGTAGGTATAGGTATATATATAAGTCCTACATCTGAAGATGATTACATAACAGTAATAGCTCCGATAGAAGGCTCTCCAGCTGAAAAAAGTGGAGTACAATCTGGAGATAAAATAATAAAAGTAGATGGAAATCCTGTTTTTGCTAAAAACTCTGATGAGGCAGTAGGAATGATGAAAGGAAAAGCAGGTACTGAAGTTGAATTAACATTAAACAGAGATGGAAAAGAATTTAATGTTAAAGTTAAAAGAGAAGAAATAGTTTCAAAAAGTATAGAAAGTGAAATGTTAGAGGATAGCATTGGATATATAAAAATAGTATCATTTAGTGAAAATACATACAAAGACTTTAAAACTGCACTTAATAAATTGCAAGAAAAAGGAATAAAAGGTTTAGTTTTAGATGTTAGAGATAATGGTGGTGGACTATTAGATATATGTCAAAAAATCGCAGATGAATTAATAGGTGAGGGAACTATTGTATATACTAAAGATAATAAAGGAAATACAGAATATTTAAAATCAGGTAAAGGAAAAGTAGATTTACCTATAGCTATATTAACTAATAAAGGAAGTGCATCAGCATCAGAAATACTTACAGGTTCCATTTTAGATAATAAAGCTGGGGTATCTGTAGGAACAACTACATTTGGAAAAGGACTAGTACAAAGTGTAAGAGAATTGAAAGATGGAACTGGATATAAGTTAACAACTGCACAGTACTTTACTCCAAATGGAAACTATATAAATGGAAAAGGTATAAAACCAACAATTGAAGAAAAAAATGAAACAAAACAATTAGAGGTTGCTACTAAATGGATTAAAGATAAAATGAAGTAGCGAAAAATAAAAAAGTAAAATAATTTATAAAATTTAATTTAATGTTATAACTTATAAACGCATTTTAATCTATATTATTTTAAAAAATGAAAATTTTTATGAAAATTTTTATAATAAATAGAAGGTTATAGGTTTAAAGTATAGAATTAATAAGTATAGTTAATAATGTTAATTAGGATGTGATTTTATGAATAAAAATAGAGGAAAAGTTGTTAGTCTTCAAGAGTATAAAGAGAAGAAAAAACAATTACAAACAGATAGAGATGAACTTTTAAACTTAATAAAGAGAATAGTTACAATAAAATAAGGAGTATTAATACTCCTTATTTTATTGTAAAAATGTGTTTATAAGGTTATGACATCTTTAAATCATTCATATAATCTTGAAATTGAGAAAATTCGTTTTCGTCATTAACTTCAAGTTCAAGAGCTTGTGAGTTTTCATTATCAAAGTTTTTAAGGTATATCGTATGGTTACTATTTATACAATCATGATAAATACATCTATATCCATCCTCATATAAACTTTTTAAATCATTAAAACTAGTCACAAAATCATCTCCTTATAATATTACATTAATTTATATATAGTTTTACACAAAATATATATAGTATTCAAATTACTATAAATATCAACAATTTAACTATATAGATAGTTTATAGAAAAATATGAATAAATAAAAAAATAAATAAAATTTAAAAAAGTTTTTAAAAAAGTGTTGACGATATAAATTTAAGATGGTATAGTTATACTTGTCCTTAAGAAAAGGGCAAACAAGTAAAAAAACAACAGAAAAAAGTTGACAAAGTTAAATGACTTTGGTAAACTAAGGAAGTTGAAAAAATAAGCGCCAACATGGTTGCTTAAAATGAACTTTGAAAATTAAACAGTAGGTTAATTTATAGAATTTGAAACAACCAAACAAAGCCAGATATATAACAGTATCTGAGCCCAAGTCAAAACTTATATTTAAGAGTTTGATCCTGGCTCAGGATGAACGCTGGCGGCGTGCCTAACACATGCAAGTCGAGCGATTTCCTTTGGGAAAGAGCGGCGGACGGGTGAGTAACGCGTGGGTAACCTGCCCTGTACACACGGATAACATACCGAAAGGTATGCTAATACGGGATAACATGAGAGAGTCGCATGGCTTTCTTATCAAAGCTCCGGCGGTACAGGATGGACCCGCGTCTGATTAGCTAGTTGGTAAGGTAACGGCTTACCAAGGCGACGATCAGTAGCCGACCTGAGAGGGTGATCGGCCACATTGGAACTGAGACACGGTCCAAACTCCTACGGGAGGCAGCAGTGGGGAATATTGCACAATGGGCGAAAGCCTGATGCAGCAACGCCGCGTGAGCGATGAAGGCCTTCGGGTCGTAAAGCTCTGTCCTCAAGGAAGATAATGACGGTACTTGAGGAGGAAGCCCCGGCTAACTACGTGCCAGCAGCCGCGGTAATACGTAGGGGGCTAGCGTTATCCGGAATTACTGGGCGTAAAGGGTGCGTAGGTGGTTTCTTAAGTCAGAGGTGAAAGGCTACGGCTCAACCGTAGTAAGCCTTTGAAACTGAGAAACTTGAGTGCAGGAGAGGAGAGTAGAATTCCTAGTGTAGCGGTGAAATGCGTAGATATTAGGAGGAATACCAGTTGCGAAGGCGGCTCTCTGGACTGTAACTGACACTGAGGCACGAAAGCGTGGGGAGCAAACAGGATTAGATACCCTGGTAGTCCACGCCGTAAACGATGAGTACTAGCTGTCGGAGGTTACCCCCTTCGGTGGCGCAGCTAACGCATTAAGTACTCCGCCTGGGAAGTACGCTCGCAAGAGTGAAACTCAAAGGAATTGACGGGGACCCGCACAAGTAGCGGAGCATGTGGTTTAATTCGAAGCAACGCGAAGAACCTTACCTAAGCTTGACATCCTTTTGACCTCTCCCTAATCGGAGATTTCCCTTCGGGGACAGAAGTGACAGGTGGTGCATGGTTGTCGTCAGCTCGTGTCGTGAGATGTTGGGTTAAGTCCCGCAACGAGCGCAACCCTTGCCTTTAGTTGCCAGCATTAAGTTGGGCACTCTAGAGGGACTGCCAGGGATAACCTGGAGGAAGGTGGGGATGACGTCAAATCATCATGCCCCTTATGCTTAGGGCTACACACGTGCTACAATGGGTGGTACAGAGGGCAGCCAAGTCGTGAGGCGGAGCTAATCCCTTAAAGCCATTCTCAGTTCGGATTGTAGGCTGAAACTCGCCTACATGAAGCTGGAGTTACTAGTAATCGCAGATCAGAATGCTGCGGTGAATGCGTTCCCGGGTCTTGTACACACCGCCCGTCACACCACGGAAGTTGGGGGCGCCCGAAGCCGGTTTGCTAACCTTTTGGAAGCGGCCGTCGAAGGTGAAATCAATAACTGGGGTGAAGTCGTAACAAGGTAGCCGTATCGGAAGGTGCGGCTGGATCACCTCCTTTCTAAGGAGAATTGCCTACTGTTTAATTTTGAGGGTTCATTCCTTCAAAATTATTGCTTTTAATTTGAGCAACGGATGTTACTGAATGAATATGAAGTAATATCGTTGGCGACATGCGAAGCATTTTAGTACTTTGAAAACTGCATAACATTTAGTGATATGACATCATTTTATATATATGAAGAAGATAACTTCTAAAAATATCAACGACACGATAAGTCATTAAAATATCAAACTTTGAGTAACGGAATAAACTGAACGTATGTGAAGTTTGTTCGTTGACGAAACACTTTAATAACTGGTCAAGTTATTAAGGGTGCAGGGCGGATGCCTTGGCACTAGGAGCCGATGAAGGACGCGATAAGCTGCGATAAGCTTCGGGGAGTTGCACGTAAACTTTGATCCGAAGATTTCCGAATGAGGAAACTCACTTAGAGTAATGTCTAAGTATCGTTAAGTGAATACATAGCTTAGCGAGGGGAACCCGGGGAACTGAAACATCTAAGTACCCGGAGGAAAAGAAAGAAATTCGATTCCGTAAGTAGCGGCGAGCGAACGCGGAACAGGCCAAACCAATGAAGTTTTCTTTGTTGGGGTTGCGGACATGCAATATGGATGCAATATCGTAAGTGAAGAGAGTTGGAAAGCTCCGCCATAGAAGGTAATAGCCCTGTAATTGAAACGAGAAAGCTACTAGCATGATCCAGAGTACCACGGGACACGTGAAACCCTGTGGGAAGCAGGAGGGACCATCCTCCAAGCCTAAATACTACCTAGTGACCGATAGCGCATAGTACCGTGAGGGAAAGGTGAAAAGAACCCCGGGAGGGGAGTGAAATAGAACCTGAAACCCTGCACTTACAAGCTGTGGGAGCACATTATTTGTGTGACCGCGTACTTTTTGTAGAACGGGCCAACGAGTTACGTTAAGTAGCAAGGTTAAGCACTTAAGGTGCGGAGCCGTAGCGAAAGCGAGTCTTAAATGGGCGCTTAAGTTACTTGACGTAGACCCGAAACCGGGCGACCTATCCATGAGCAGGTTGAAGCGAAAGTAAAATTTCGTGGAGGACCGAACCCACGAGCGTTGAAAAGCTCGGGGATGACTTGTGGATAGCGGTGAAATTCCAATCGAGCCCGGAGATAGCTGGTTCTCCCCGAAATAGCTTTAGGGCTAGCCTCAAGGTTGAGAGAAGCGGAGGTAGAGCACTGAATGTCCTAGGGGGTATTGCACTTACCGAAGACTATCAAACTCCGAATGCCGTATTCTTATACTTGGGAGTCAGACTGTGGGTGATAAGATTCATAGTCGAAAGGGCAACAGCCCAGATCGTCAGCTAAGGTCCCTAAATGTACGTTAAGTGGTAAAGGATGTGGGATTGCACAGACAACCAGGATGTTGGCTTAGAAGCAGCCACTCATTTAAAGAGTGCGTAATAGCTCACTGGTCGAGTGATCCTGCGCCGAAAATTTCCGGGGCTAAAACGTACTACCGAAGCTACGGCATCATTATGATGGGTAGGGGAGCTTCGTATGCAGGCTGAAGCGTGACCGTAAGGACGCGTGGACAGTATACGAGTGAGAATGTTGGCATGAGTAGCGAGACGTGGGTGAGAATCCCACGGGCCGTAAACCCAAGGTTTCCAGGGGAAGGTTCGTCCGCCCTGGGTTAGTCGGGACCTAAGCCGAGGCCGAAAGGCGTAGGTGATGGACAACAGGTTGATATTCCTGTACCGCCAATAAACGCTTGAGAAATGGGATGACACAGTAGGATAAGCTAACCACACTGTTGGTTATGTGTGGCTAAGTACTGAGGCAGTCAAGATAGGCAAATCCGTCTTGATAATGCTGGGGTACGATGGGGAGCGAAATTTAGTAGCGAAGTAGCTGATTTCACACTGTCAAGAAAAGTCTCTATCGAGTTTAAAGGCGCCCGTACCTCAAACCGACACAGGTGGGTGAGGAGAGTATCCTAAGGCCAGCGAGAGAACTATTGTTAAGGAACTCGGCAAAATGACCCCGTAACTTAGGGAGAAGGGGTGCCATCCTTTGGATGGCCGCAGAGAATAGGCCCAAGCGACTGTTTACCAAAAACACAGGTTTCTGCTAAGTCGCAAGACGATGTATAGGAGCTGACGCCTGCCCGGTGCTGGAAGGTTAAGGGGATCTGTTAGAGCAATCGAAGCAGTGAACTTAAGCCCCAGTAAACGGCGGCCGTAACTATAACGGTCCTAAGGTAGCGAAATTCCTTGTCGGGTAAGTTCCGACCCGCACGAAAGGCGTAACGATTTGGGCACTGTCTCAACAATAGACTCGGTGAAATTGTAATCCCGGTGAAGATGCCGGGTACCTGCGACAGGACGGAAAGACCCCATGGAGCTTTACTGTAGCTTGACGTTGGGTCTTGGTACTACATGTACAGGATAGGTGGGAGACTTTGAAGCATGAACGCCAGTTTGTGTGGAGTCATCCTTGGGATACCACCCTTGTAGTACTGGGATCCTAACCAGAGGCCTTGAATCAGGTCTTGGGACACCGTCAGGTGGGCAGTTTGACTGGGGCGGTCGCCTCCCAAAGAGTAACGGAGGCGCTCAAAGGTTCTCTCAGTACGGTCGGAAATCGTACGAAGAGTGTAAAGGCAAAAGAGAGCTTGATTGCAAGACATACAGGTCGAGCAAGGACGAAAGTCGGACTTAGTGATCCGGTGGTTCCGCATGGAAGGGCCATCGCTCAACGGATAAAAGCTACCCTGGGGATAACAGGCTTATCTCCCCCAAGAGTCCACATCGACGGGGAGGTTTGGCACCTCGATGTCGGCTCATCACATCCTGGGGCTGTAGTAGGTCCCAAGGGTTGGGCTGTTCGCCCATTAAAGTGGTACGCGAGCTGGGTTCAGAACGTCGTGAGACAGTTCGGTCCCTATCCGTCGCAGGCGTAGGAAATTTGAGGAGACCTGTCCTTAGTACGAGAGGACCGGGATGGACGTACCTCTGGTGTACCAGTTGTTCTGCCAAGGGCATGGCTGGGTAGCTATGTACGGAATGGATAAGCGCTGAAAGCATCTAAGCGCGAAGCCAACTTCAAGATAAGATTTCCCACCGTAAGGGTAAGACCCCAGGAAGACTACCTGGTTGATAGGTCGAAGGTGTAAGTGCAGTAATGTATTTAGCTTATCGATACTAATAGGTCGAGGACTTGACCAAAAAATAAAAATCTAAAGATTTTTATATAGCCAACCGAATCGAAGATTCCGGTTGCTAAAATTAAAATGATTAGTATGTTAAATGTTTGCAGTTTTCAGAGTATTAACTCTAAAATTAAGATTATGTGGTTACAATAGCAAAGAGGATACACCTGTTCCCATTCCGAACACAGAAGTTAAGCTCTTTAGCGCTGATGGTACTTGGTGGGCAACTGCCTGGGAGAGTAAGACGTAGCCACGTAATCTTTTTAATTTTGTTAAATATATTAATTTTTATATAAGGAGACATGCCATTAGGTATAGTCTTCTTTTTTATTGATTAAAAAGCCATAATTTAAAAATTAAAAAATCAAAGTATTTTATTCATTAATAATTCTAAATAGTTTTATATTAAAATGTTTGATAAAATAAAAGTTATTAGGGTTAATATTGGAGGAATATATGAATAAAAAAATAAAATTATTAATAATTGAAGATGATAATGATATAAATAGATTGCTATCTGAAATGTTATTAAATGAAGGTTATACAGTAAAACAAGCCTATTCTGGAACAGAAGGGCTGATATATTTAGAACAAGAACCGTGGCATATGGTTTTACTAGACTTAATGTTGCCAGGTAAATCGGGGGAAGAGCTTTTAGGTGATATCAGAAAAAGAATGACAGTGCCAGTTATTATCATATCAGCTAAAGAAGAAAGAAGTATTAAAATAGATATGCTTAAGTTAGGTGCAGATGATTTTATAAGTAAGCCATTTGATATAGAAGAAGTATTAGCTAGAATTGAATCTAATTTAAGAAGGTACATAGAATTTTCTGAATATGATAACGGTAAAGATATAGTAAATTATAAAGAAATATCTCTTAATAAAGATACAAGAGAAGTATTTGTAAATGAAAATAATGTAATATTAACAGCAAGGGAATTTGATATATTGAATCTTTTAATAAATAATCCTAAAAAAGTATTTTCAAAGTCAAATTTATTTGAAAGTGTATGGAAAAATGAATATGTATGTGATGATAATACTATTACTGTTCATGTTAGCAACCTAAGGAATAAGTTATCTAAATTTGAAACAAAGTATAATTACATACAAACAATTTGGGGTATTGGTTATAAATTAGAAAAATAATCTTATAAATATTTAAACTTAAGACTTTCTTAAGGTTTTATTTATAGTTAATTACAACTTAATTTCTATAATAAGAGTATATTAAAATATTTATAAGGGGTGAATTTATGAAAATAAATAAAATATCAGACTATGCCTTGCGAACAAACAAATTAAGTAAATTATACAAGGGTGAATATGTGGTTAAAGAAGTATCTATGAATATTAAAAAGGGAGATATTTATGGATTTATAGGAAAAAATGGAGCTGGAAAAACTACTTTAATAAGATTAGTATCTGGTCTAGCGACAATAACTAGTGGAAGTATAGAGATTTTCGATGATAGTACAGAGCAAGGGATAGTTGATGGCAGAAGAAGAATAGGAGCACTTATAGAAACTCCGTCATTTTACCCAAATATGACAGCTTATGAAAATATGGAACTAATAAGATTTCAAAAAGGTATTCCAGGAAAATCATGTATAAAAGAAAAGTTAGATTTAGTAGGCCTAGGAGATACAAATAAAAAGAAAGTAAAAGACTTCTCTTTAGGAATGAAGCAAAGGTTGGGTGTAGCTATGGCTACTATTGGTGATCCAGAATTTCTTATATTAGATGAGCCTACTAATGGGTTAGATCCAATAGGTATAATTGAAATGAGAGAACTTTTAAAAAAGCTAAATAAAGAGAAGGGTATTACGATATTGATATCAAGCCATATACTAAGTGAATTATATCAATTAGCAACATGCTATGGAATTATTAATAAAGGAAAACTTGTTGAAGAAATTAGGCAATCAGAACTGGATGAAAAGTGCAAAAAATCTTTAGAGATAAAAGTAGATAATATTAATAAAGCTGTATGGGTTATAGAAAATATTTTTAAAAGTAAAAATTATAAAGTATTCCCAGAAGAAACAATAAGGCTATATGATTTCATAAATGATCCAGGGTATGTTTCAACTTCTTTTGCTAAGGAAGACATAGTAATAAGACAATTGACATCTAAAGGTGATGATTTAGAAGACTATTTTATGAACTTAGTAGGGGGAGAAAATAATGACTAATTTAATAAAAAGTGATTTATATAGATTAAAGAAAAATAAAACTTTTAGAAAATGTATTTTTTCTATGGTTATATTTATAATTTTAATAACTGGTCTTTTTTCAGAACCTGGTGCCGAAATTGGAATTATAACTACACAGGTAGATAATAGAATGTATGGATTTATACTTAATAATACATTAATTGGGGAAAGTCCTATGGATATATTTGCAATAGCGTTAGGATTCACAGGTATAATATGCATTATGTTATTATTTATAGTTGGAGAATTAGTAATGGAAAGATATGAATTTGGTGTAATTAAAAATACTGTCTCTTATGGGCATAATAGATATAAAATTTATATATCAAATTTATTATGTATTCTTGTAGCAATTATATTACTTTCTATTATGACAATAGTAGTTTCATGTGGAATTTGGAGTGTAATATACGGTGTAAATAAAAGTATTACAGGTAGTGAATTTACTATGATTTTAAAGGTAATTATAGTATGGTTGGTTATATTATGTGCTATGGCTAGTATTTATACTATGATACATACGTTGGCAAGAAAGAAAACAACGGTTTTAGGTTTAAATAAATTATAAAATACCAATGCTAATGCTTATGGATTTATGTTCTATGCCATTTAATAATGGATTACTACTTACTTTTGCAGTTAATTCAATATTAATAATTCTAATTAGTACTATTTTAGGATGTATTATATTTAATAAACAAGATATTAAATAAGATAAAGGGGGGAGGGTGAGTAATATGACTTATTTAGTAGCTATATTTTTTGTTGCTACTACAATTTTGCTTGCCCGAATATTTTTTATTAAAAAAGAAATAAAAAATATTACAAAACAGCTAAATAGTTATAATAGTTTAAAATCTAGTAAAAAAATAGATATAAAATTATTTGATAAAGATATAGAGAATTTAGCAGAGAATATTAACGAGTGTATTTCTATTTCTAATGAATTACAGGTAAATAATATGAAATCACAAGAAGAACTAAAGAGGACAATAGCTAATATTTCTCATGATTTAAGAACGCCACTTACTTCAATTTTAGGATATATTCAAATGATAAAAAATAAGACTTTAGATGAAAATAAGAAAAGAGAGTACATAGAGATAACAGAAAAGAGAGCTAGATACTTACAAAATTTGCTAAATGATTTCTTTGATTTATCATTGTTAGAATCAAGCGACTATGAACTTAACTTAGAATATATAAATCTGAATAATATATTATGTGATGAATTAGCAGGATTTTATGAATATTTCGTTAGTAGAGATATAAATCCTAAGATAGATATTCCAAATAAAGATGTTATGGTAATTGGAGATATATCAGCTACTAAAAGAGTTTTAGAAAATCTAATGATTAATATAGCTAAACACTCCAATGGCTATGTATATATAGGTTTAAGTGAAGAAGGATTAAATACAATAGTTACGATAATAAATGAATCTAAAAACCTTACATTAAAAGATGCAGAATTAATGTTTGATAGATTCTATACAAATGATCAGTCTAGAAATTCAAAGGATAGAAATACAGGTTTAGGATTGTTTATTGTTAGAGGTTTAATGGATAAAATGAATGGAGATATAAAATATGAGATTAAGAACGATTTATTACATATACAATGTATATGGAGTAATAAAGTTTTATAAAAATTTTATATTTAAAAAAGACTATATATAAAATTAATAATTTAATTTGTATTAATAGTCTTTTTATTTATGTAAAAAATTAAATACTATAAATATATGTAAAACTATATTTAAACTTAAATATTTAATAAAATTAAAAAATACTATTAAAGTTGGAAAGTCTTGAAAATGCTGGATTTAAAATGAAAATATGAATTTAATTATACAATTGAATAAAAAAGTTTCAAAAAGGTATTGACGATATGATTTTAAGGTGGTATAGTTATACTTGTCCTTAAGACAAGGGCAAATAAGTAAAAAAGACAACAGAAAAAAGTTGACAAGGTTAAATAACTTTGGTAAACTAAGGAAGTTGAAAAAAATAAGCGCCAACATGGTTGCTTAAAATGAACTTTGAAAATTAAACAGTAGGTTAATTTATAGAATTTGAAACAACCAAACAAAGCCAGATATATAACAGTATCTGAGCCCAAGTCAAAACTTATATTTAAGAGTTTGATCCTGGCTCAGGATGAACGCTGGCGGCGTGCCTAACACATGCAAGTCGAGCGATTTCCTTCGGGAAAGAGCGGCGGACGGGTGAGTAACGCGTGGGTAACCTGCCCTGTACACACGGATAACATACCGAAAGGTATGCTAATACGGGATAACATGTTTTGATCGCATGGTCGAAATATCAAAGCTCCGGCGGTACAGGATGGACCCGCGTCTGATTAGCTAGTTGGTAAGGTAACGGCTTACCAAGGCGACGATCAGTAGCCGACCTGAGAGGGTGATCGGCCACATTGGAACTGAGACACGGTCCAAACTCCTACGGGAGGCAGCAGTGGGGAATATTGCACAATGGGCGAAAGCCTGATGCAGCAACGCCGCGTGAGCGATGAAGGCCTTCGGGTCGTAAAGCTCTGTCCTCAAGGAAGATAATGACGGTACTTGAGGAGGAAGCCCCGGCTAACTACGTGCCAGCAGCCGCGGTAATACGTAGGGGGCTAGCGTTATCCGGAATTACTGGGCGTAAAGGGTGCGTAGGTGGTTTCTTAAGTCAGAGGTGAAAGGCTACGGCTCAACCGTAGTAAGCCTTTGAAACTGAGAAACTTGAGTGCAGGAGAGGAGAGTAGAATTCCTAGTGTAGCGGTGAAATGCGTAGATATTAGGAGGAATACCAGTTGCGAAGGCGGCTCTCTGGACTGTAACTGACACTGAGGCACGAAAGCGTGGGGAGCAAACAGGATTAGATACCCTGGTAGTCCACGCCGTAAACGATGAGTACTAGCTGTCGGAGGTTACCCCCTTCGGTGGCGCAGCTAACGCATTAAGTACTCCGCCTGGGAAGTACGCTCGCAAGAGTGAAACTCAAAGGAATTGACGGGGACCCGCACAAGTAGCGGAGCATGTGGTTTAATTCGAAGCAACGCGAAGAACCTTACCTAAGCTTGACATCCTTTTGACCTCTCCCTAATCGGAGATTTCCCTTCGGGGACAGAAGTGACAGGTGGTGCATGGTTGTCGTCAGCTCGTGTCGTGAGATGTTGGGTTAAGTCCCGCAACGAGCGCAACCCTTGCCTTTAGTTGCCAGCATTAAGTTGGGCACTCTAGAGGGACTGCCAGGGATAACCTGGAGGAAGGTGGGGATGACGTCAAATCATCATGCCCCTTATGCTTAGGGCTACACACGTGCTACAATGGGTGGTACAGAGGGCAGCCAAGTCGTGAGGCGGAGCTAATCCCTTAAAGCCATTCTCAGTTCGGATTGTAGGCTGAAACTCGCCTACATGAAGCTGGAGTTACTAGTAATCGCAGATCAGAATGCTGCGGTGAATGCGTTCCCGGGTCTTGTACACACCGCCCGTCACACCACGGAAGTTGGGGGCGCCCGAAGCCGGTTTGCTAACCTTTTGGAAGCGGCCGTCGAAGGTGAAATCAATAACTGGGGTGAAGTCGTAACAAGGTAGCCGTATCGGAAGGTGCGGCTGGATCACCTCCTTTCTAAGGAGAATTGCCTACTGTTTAATTTTGAGGGTTCATTCCTTCAAAATTAGTACTTTGAAAACTGCATAACATTTAGTGATATGACATCATTTTATATATATGAAGAAGATAACTTCTAAAAATATCAACGACACGATAAGTCATTAAAATATCAACTTTGAGTAACGTAATAAACTGAGTGAATACGAAGTTTGTTCGTTGACGAAACACTTTAATAACTGGTCAAGTTATTAAGGGTGCAGGGCGGATGCCTTGGCACTAGGAGCCGATGAAGGACGCGATAAGCTGCGATAAGCTTCGGGGAGTTGCACGTAAACTTTGATCCGAAGATTTCCGAATGAGGAAACTCGCTTAGAGTAATGTCTAAGTATCGTTAAGTGAATACATAGCTTAGCGAGGGGAACCCGGGGAACTGAAACATCTAAGTACCCGGAGGAAAAGAAAGAAATTCGATTCCGTAAGTAGCGGCGAGCGAACGCGGAACAGGCCAAACCAATGAAGTTTTCTTCGTTGGGGTTGCGGACATATCATAAACGAAGAGGCTATTGTAGACGAAGAGAGTTGGAAAGCTCCGCTATAAAGTGTAACAGCCACGTAGTCAAAACGAGAAGACTTCAGATATGATCCAGAGTACCACGGGACACGTGAAACCCTGTGGGAAGCAGGAGGGACCATCCTCCAAGCCTAAATACTACCTAGTGACCGATAGCGCATAGTACCGTGAGGGAAAGGTGAAAAGAACCCCGGGAGGGGAGTGAAATAGAACCTGAAACCCTGCACTTACAAGCTGTGGGAGCACATTATTTGTGTGACCGCGTACTTTTTGTAGAACGGGCCAACGAGTTACGTTAAGTAGCAAGGTTAAGCACTTAAGGTGCGGAGCCGTAGCGAAAGCGAGTCTTAAATGGGCGCTTAAGTTACTTGACGTAGACCCGAAACCGGGCGACCTATCCATGAGCAGGTTGAAGCGAAAGTAAAATTTCGTGGAGGACCGAACCCACGAGCGTTGAA
This sequence comes from Faecalimicrobium sp. JNUCC 81, assembly GCF_053667625.1. Taxonomy (NCBI): domain Bacteria; kingdom Bacillati; phylum Bacillota; class Clostridia; order Peptostreptococcales; family Peptostreptococcaceae; genus Faecalimicrobium; species Faecalimicrobium sp. JNUCC 81. The sequence continues at coordinate 3,594,332 of NZ_CM132203.1, read as the reverse complement.
AAGCTCGGGGATGACTTGTGGATAGCGGTGAAATTCCAATCGAGCCCGGAGATAGCTGGTTCTCCCCGAAATAGCTTTAGGGCTAGCCTCAAGGTTGAGAGAAGCGGAGGTAGAGCACTGAATGTCCTAGGGGGTATTGCACTTACCGAAGACTATCAAACTCCGAATGCCGTATTCTTATACTTGGGAGTCAGACTGTGGGTGATAAGATTCATAGTCGAAAGGGCAACAGCCCAGATCGTCAGCTAAGGTCCCTAAATGTACGTTAAGTGGTAAAGGATGTGGGATTGCACAGACAACCAGGATGTTGGCTTAGAAGCAGCCACTCATTTAAAGAGTGCGTAATAGCTCACTGGTCGAGTGATCCTGCGCCGAAAATTTCCGGGGCTAAAACGTACTACCGAAGCTACGGCATCATTATGATGGGTAGGGGAGCTTCGTATGCAGGCTGAAGCGTGACCGTAAGGACGCGTGGACAGTATACGAGTGAGAATGTTGGCATGAGTAGCGAGACGTGGGTGAGAATCCCACGGGCCGTAAACCCAAGGTTTCCAGGGGAAGGTTCGTCCGCCCTGGGTTAGTCGGGACCTAAGCCGAGGCCGAAAGGCGTAGGTGATGGACAACAGGTTGATATTCCTGTACCGCCAATAAACGCTTGAGAAATGGGATGACACAGTAGGATAAGCTAACCACACTGTTGGTTATGTGTGGCTAAGTACTGAGGCAGTCAAGATAGGCAAATCCGTCTTGATAATGCTGGGGTACGATGGGGAGCGAAATTTAGTAGCGAAGTAGCTGATTTCACACTGTCAAGAAAAGTCTCTATCGAGTTTAAAGGCGCCCGTACCTCAAACCGACACAGGTGGGTGAGGAGAGTATCCTAAGGCCAGCGAGAGAACTATTGTTAAGGAACTCGGCAAAATGACCCCGTAACTTAGGGAGAAGGGGTGCCATCCTTTGGATGGCCGCAGAGAATAGGCCCAAGCGACTGTTTACCAAAAACACAGGTTTCTGCTAAGTCGCAAGACGATGTATAGGAGCTGACGCCTGCCCGGTGCTGGAAGGTTAAGGGGATCTGTTAGAGCAATCGAAGCAGTGAACTTAAGCCCCAGTAAACGGCGGCCGTAACTATAACGGTCCTAAGGTAGCGAAATTCCTTGTCGGGTAAGTTCCGACCCGCACGAAAGGCGTAACGATTTGGGCACTGTCTCAACAATAGACTCGGTGAAATTGTAATCCCGGTGAAGATGCCGGGTACCTGCGACAGGACGGAAAGACCCCATGGAGCTTTACTGTAGCTTGACGTTGGGTCTTGGTACTACATGTACAGGATAGGTGGAAGACTTTGAAGCATGAACGCCAGTTTGTGTGGAGTCATCCTTGGGATACCACCCTTGTAGTACTGGGATCCTAACCAGAGGCCTTGAATCAGGTCTTGGGACACCGTCAGGTGGGCAGTTTGACTGGGGCGGTCGCCTCCCAAAGAGTAACGGAGGCGCTCAAAGGTTCTCTCAGTACGGTCGGAAATCGTACGAAGAGTGTAAAGGCAAAAGAGAGCTTGATTGCAAGACATACAGGTCGAGCAAGGACGAAAGTCGGACTTAGTGATCCGGTGGTTCCGCATGGAAGGGCCATCGCTCAACGGATAAAAGCTACCCTGGGGATAACAGGCTTATCTCCCCCAAGAGTCCACATCGACGGGGAGGTTTGGCACCTCGATGTCGGCTCATCACATCCTGGGGCTGTAGTAGGTCCCAAGGGTTGGGCTGTTCGCCCATTAAAGTGGTACGCGAGCTGGGTTCAGAACGTCGTGAGACAGTTCGGTCCCTATCCGTCGCAGGCGTAGGAAATTTGAGGAGACCTGTCCTTAGTACGAGAGGACCGGGATGGACGTACCTCTGGTGTACCAGTTGTTCTGCCAAGGGCATGGCTGGGTAGCTATGTACGGAATGGATAAGCGCTGAAAGCATCTAAGCGCGAAGCCAACTTCAAGATAAGATTTCCCACCGTAAGGGTAAGACCCCAGGAAGACTACCTGGTTGATAGGTCGAAGGTGTAAGTGCAGTAATGTATTTAGCTTATCGATACTAATAGGTCGAGGACTTGACCAAAAAAATAAAAATCTAAAGATTTTTATATCGCCAACCGAATCGAAGATTCCGGTTGCTAAAATTAAAATGACTAATATGATAAATGTTTGCAGTTTTCAGAGTATTAACTCTAAAATAAAAGATTATGTGGTTACAATAGCAAAGAGGATACACCTGTTCCCATTCCGAACACAGAAGTTAAGCTCTTTAGCGCTGATGGTACTTGGTGGGCAACCGCCTGGGAGAGTAAGACGTAGCCACGTAATCTTTTTTTATGTGTAAAAATATATTGATAATATATTGATATTAACTTAATAAGTGGACTTAAATCCTTAATAAATGGACTCAAATCTTATCAACCTTATTATAATCTGTCCGTAAGATTATAATAGAGAGGGGGTATTTTTATGAGAAATACAAAACAAATTCAAAGGATAAAAAAATTATTATGCCTTACAGTTATGTTGACTATGGGTACGCAAATGTCTTTAAGCTTTGCCCAAACACCTAGTGATCTAAATAAAGATGAAATTAATGAGGGTATAGCTAACTTAAAGTATAATAGAAACCAGGTTCTAGCTACAAAAGGTGATAGCATAGAAAATGTAGTTCCAAGAGAAGGAGTAGAATCTAATGGGAAATTTACAGTGATTGAAAGAAAGAAAAAATCTCTTACAACATCACCAGTAGATATCTCTATAATAGACTCAGTGACAGACCGTACATACCCAGGAGCATTACAACTTGCAGATAACTCTTTTGTAGAGAATAGACCAAGCTTATTAATGTGTAAAAGAGAACCTATGAATATAAGTATAGATTTACCTGGTATGAAGAAAGAAAATACAATAAAAGTAGATAATCCTACATATGGTAATGTATCTGGAGCTGTAGATGAATTAGTATCTAATTGGAGTGAAAAAAATTCATCAACACATACTTTACCAGCGAGAACACAATATTTAGAATCTATGGTATATAGCAAATCTCAAATAGCAGGTGCATTAAATGTTAATGCAAAGCTTATAGATAATTCATTAGGAATAGATTTTAATGCTATTGCAAATGGAGAAAAGAAAGTTATGATTGCTGCATATAAGCAAATATTTTACACTGTAAGTGCACAATTACCAAATAATCCTGCAGATCTTTTTGATCAAAGTGTAACTTTCAAAGAATTAACAAGAAAAGGTGTTAGTAATGATACACCACCTCTTATGGTATCTAATGTAGCATATGGTAGAACTATATATGTAAAATTAGAGACAACATCAAAGAGTAAAGATGTACAATCTGCATTCAAAGCCTTAATAAAGAATAATAATGTAGAATCTAAACAAGAGTACAAAGATATATTTGAAAATAGTTCATTTACAGCTGTAGTATTAGGTGGAGATGCTAAAGAGCACAACAAGATTATAACAAAAGACTTTGATGAAATAAGAAATGTGCTTAAGGAAAATGCAGAGTTTAGTTTAAAGAACCCAGCATATCCAATTTCATATACAAGTATATTCTTAAAAGATAATTCAGTAGCTGCTGTTCATAATAAGACTGACTATATAGAAACTACTTCTACAGAATACTCTAAAGGAAGAATAAATCTTGACCATAGTGGAGCATATGTTGCTCAGTTCTGTGTATCATGGGATGAAATTACATATGATAAAGACGGAAAAGAAATATTAACTCATAGAACATGGGATGGAAATTACAAAGATAGAACAGCTCATTTCTCTACAGTTATACCTCTTAAACCTAATGTAAAAAATATAAAAGTTTTAGCTAGAGAGTGTACAGGACTTGCTTGGGAATGGTGGAGAACAGTGGTTGATGAAGTGAATATGCCATTAGCGAACAATATAAATGTTTCAATTTGGGGAACAACATTATACCCAAGAACAGAAGTGACTTATCAATAAGATTAATAAATATTAATATGGCTTTGTAAAACTTAATATAATATTATTTATGAAAATATACATTGGATTTAAATTTAATAAATTTTGAATCTGATGTATATTTTTTGTATATGTGGAAATAATTATAATGTAAAACTTAATAGAAACAAATGAATTACTCAATCTCCCCCATTTTATAAGACCTCTATCCCCCATAGAGGTCTTATTTTTTATACTTCATATAAAATAAATGGGGTTCAAATTATAATATATTGGGTAAAATATGTAAAAATATTTTATTAAATATAAGAAAAATGAATATAAAAATTATTTAAGAATTATATGATTAAAAACATTTAAATACATAAGAGATATGGTATAATGATATTTATAAGGAACGAATGTTCGAAAAGGAGTGAGAGTTTTGGATTTTGACTTAAAATCAGATTTTAAACCAACGGGAGACCAACCCCAAGCCATAAAATCAATTGTCACGGCTATAAATAATGATGAGAAGTTTTCAACAGTATTAGGGGTTACTGGATCGGGAAAAACTTTTACAATGGCTAATATTATACAAGAAGTTAAAAAACCTACATTAATACTAGCTCACAATAAGACATTAGCAGCACAGCTATATGGTGAGTTTAAAGAATTTTTCCCAAATAATGCAGTTGAATATTTTGTAAGTTATTATGATTACTATCAACCAGAAGCTTACGTTGCACATAGTGATACATATATTGAGAAAGATGCAAGTATAAATGATGAAATAGATAAATTAAGGCATTCAGCAACAGCATCAATTTTAGAAAGAGAAGATGTAATAATAATATCCTCAGTATCATGTATATACGGTTTAGGGGATCCGGAAGATTATAAAAAACTTATGGTATCTTTAAGGCCAGGAATGGAAAAAGATAGAGATGATATTATTAAACAATTAATTGAGATACAATATGAAAGAAATGATATAAATTTTACAAGAGGTACATTTAGAGTTAGAGGAGATATATTAGAAATATTCCCAGCTAGTAACGATGAAAGAGCAATAAGAATTGAATTTTTTGGAGATGAAATAGATAGAATAACGGAAATAGATTATGTTACAGGTAAAATAGCAGGAGTTAGAAATCACGTTGTAATATTCCCTGCATCTCACTATGTAACAACTCCAGAAAGAGTAGAAAATGCAGTTACCCAAATAGAAAAAGAGTTAGAAGATAGAATAAATTATTTTAAAGAAAATGATAAATTACTAGAGGCTCAAAGAATAGATCAAAGAACTAGATATGATATAGAAATGCTAAAAGAAATAGGATTCTGCCAAGGAATAGAAAACTATTCAAGACATATAACAGGTAGAGAGCCTGGAGAAAAGCCATATACATTAATGGACTTTTTCCCAGATGATTATTTAATAATAGTTGATGAGTCTCATGTAACTATACCTCAAGTTAGGGGAATGTATGCAGGGGATAAATCAAGAAAAGGCTCACTTATAGATAATGGATTTAGATTACCTTCAGCATATGATAATAGACCATTAAACTTTAGTGAGTTTGAAGAAAATATTAATCAAATTCTATTTGTAACAGCAACGCCTGGTCCTTATGAAATTGAACATTCAACTACAATAGCAGAGCAAATAATAAGACCAACAGGATTATTAGATCCTATAATTGAAGTTAGACCTATAAATAATCAAATAGATAATTTAGTAGGTGAAATAAATCAAATAATTAAAAAGAAAGAAAGAGTATTAATAACGACTCTAACTAAAAAAATGAGTGAAGATTTAACTAATTACTTAAAAGAAATAGGTATAAAGGTAAAATATTTACACTCAGATATAGATACATTAGAGAGAGTAGAGATAATAAGAGACTTGAGACTAGGTAAATTTGATGTACTAGTAGGTATAAACTTACTTAGAGAAGGTCTAGACATACCTGAAGTTTCTCTTGTAGCAATACTAGATGCAGATAAAGAAGGATTTTTACGTTCAGAAACATCTTTAATACAAACTGTAGGTAGAGCTGCCAGAAACTCAGAAGGTAAAGTTATAATGTATGCTGATAAGATAACTAGATCCATGGAAAGTGCAATAGAAGAAACAAAAAGAAGAAGAGAAATACAAACTCTGTATAATGAAGAACATGGAATAACGCCAACTACTATCAAAAAAGGAGTAAGGAATGCTATAGAAGCAACTGTTGTTGCAGATGAAGAAGTAATCTATGGAATTAAAGAAAGTGATGATATAGAAGAAATTAAGAACAATATAGCTAGCTTACAAGCTGAAATGATGGAAGCTGCGCAAAATCTACAATTTGAAAGGGCAGCTGAACTTAGAGACAAAATAAAACAGCTAGAGGAAAGGATACAAGAGTAAATGGAAGATAAAATCATAATAAAAGGTGCTAAAGAGCATAACCTAAAAAATGTAAATTTAGAGCTTCCTAGAAATAAATTTATAGTTTTTACAGGATTATCGGGATCTGGTAAATCTTCTTTAGCTTTTGATACTATATATGCAGAAGGTCAGAGAAGATATGTGGAGAGTTTATCTGCATATGCTAGACAATTCTTAGGGCAAATGGAAAAGCCAAATGTAGAATATATAGAAGGATTATCACCAGCTATATCAATAGATCAAAAAACTACTTCTAAAAATCCTCGTTCTACAGTAGGTACAGTTACAGAAATATATGACTATTTAAGACTATTATTCGCAAGAGTAGGGGAAGTGCATTGTCCTGTTTGCGGAGAAAAAATTAGCCAAATGACAGTCCAAGAAATAGTAGATAAAATGATGGATTTCCCAGAAAGAACAAAACTTCAAATATTATCTCCTGTAATAAGAGGTCAAAAAGGAACTCATAAAAAAGTATTAGACAATATAAAGAAAGAGGGCTTTGTAAGGGTTAGAGTAAATGGAGAAAACTACGAAGTTACTGATGATATAGAGTTAAGCAAAAACAAAAAACACAGTATAGAAGTTGTCGTAGACAGAATAGTAATAAAAGATGGTATAGAAGCTAGACTTGCAGACTCTATAGAAACAGCTATAAAGTTATCGGATGGACTTGTAATAGCTCAAATAATAGATGGAGAAGAAATACTTTATTCAACTAAATTTGCTTGTTCAGAACATGGTGTAGGAATTGAAGAGTTATCTCCTAGAATGTTCTCGTTTAATAGTCCATTTGGAGCATGTGATACTTGTAATGGTCTTGGAGAAAGTAGAGAAGTCGATCCTGATTTAGTTGTTCCAAATAAAGATTTATCTATTAAACAAGGAGCAATAGCTGCCTGGGGTTCAGTTGGAGCAAATGATGATACATACTATAGCAAAATGGTACAAAGTTTAGCTGATAAATTTGGTGTATCTATAAATACTCCATTTAATGATTTACCAGAAGACTTCGTTCAAGAACTGCTTTATGGAAAAGATAATGTTATGGTCGAATTTATATTTGAATCTAAATTTGGAGGAAGAAGAGAATATAAAGCTCCATTTGAAGGAGTAATAGTAAATTTAGAAAGAAGATATAGAGAAACAAATTCTGAATATTCTAGAGAAAAAATAGAAGAATATATGGCAGAAACACCTTGTCCAAAATGTAAGGGAGCAAGACTTAAAAAAGAAGTACTATCTGTATTAGTAGATGGAAAGAATATAATGGATGTAACAGATTTCTCTGTTAATGATCTTATAGCATTTATGGAAAATATAGATTTAACTGAAAAACAAAAATTTATAGCTCATGAAATACTAAAAGAAATAAAAGGAAGAGCATCATTTTTAAGAGATGTTGGGCTAGATTATTTGAATCTATCAAGAAAAGCAGGGACGTTATCTGGTGGAGAAGCTCAGCGTATAAGACTTGCAACTCAAATAGGATCAGCACTTGTTGGAGTGTTATATGTTCTTGATGAGCCAAGTATAGGTCTACACCAAAGAGATAATGATAGACTTATAGGAACTTTAAGACATTTAACTGATATAGGAAATACTCTTATAGTTGTAGAGCATGATGAAGATACTATGAGAGAAGCTGATTATGTAGTAGATATTGGTCCTGGGGCTGGAGTTCATGGTGGAGAGATAGTTGCACAAGGAACTTTAGAAGAAATATTAGAAGATGAAGACTCAATAACAGGTCAATATTTAAGTGGTAAAAAACAAATTTTAATACCAGAACAAACTAGAGAAGGTAATGGACAATTTATAGAGATAGTTAAAGCTAGCGAAAATAACTTAAATAATTTAAGTGTAAAATTCCCTCTAGGTAAATTTACTTGTATAACAGGTGTGTCAGGTTCAGGAAAAAGTACATTAATAAATGATATATTATATAAAGGTATAGCAGGGAAAATAAATAGACTTAGAGAAAGGCCTGGTAAACACAAGGAAATAAAAGGAATTGAAAATATAGATAAAATAATAAATATAGATCAAAGTCCAATAGGTAGGACTCCTCGTTCAAATCCAGCTACTTATACTGGAGTATTTGATATGATAAGAGATTTATTTGCAGCAACTAATGAGGCAAAAGCTAGAGGATATAAAAAAGGAAGATTTAGTTTTAATGTTAAAGGTGGAAGATGTGAAGCTTGTAAGGGTGATGGTATAATAAAAATAGAAATGCACTTTTTACCAGATGTTTATGTTCCTTGTGAGGTTTGTAAAGGAGAAAGGTACAACAGAGAAACTTTACAAGTTAAGTATAAGGACAAAACTATTTCAGATATACTAGATATGAACGTAGAAGAAGCAGTTAAATTCTTTGAAAATATACCTAATATAAAAAGAAAATTAGATACTTTAATAGATGTAGGACTTTCATATATTAAACTAGGACAGCCTTCAACTCAGCTATCAGGAGGAGAAGCACAAAGAATTAAATTAGCTACAGAGTTAAGTAAAAGGCCAACAGGAAAAACTTTATACATCTTAGATGAACCTACAACAGGTTTACATATGGCAGATGTAGATAAGTTAATTCATGTATTACAAAGATTAGCTGATACAGGGAATAGTATTATAGTAATAGAGCATAATCTAGATGTCATAAAAACATGCGATTATATAATAGATTTAGGACCAGAAGGTGGATACAGAGGAGGAGAAATAGTAGCAACTGGAACTCCAAAAGAAGTATCACAAGTAGAAGGTTCATATACAGGAATGTTCTTAAAAAAATATTTTGAATAAAATAGACAGGAATAAAAAAGACTATCTCTTATTTTGAGATAGTCTTTTTTATATAATTAAATTTTAACTCTAAATAGTATTTCCATTTGCAACTAATTCCTTTTCATATTCAACTAATTCCGACTTAGAAGCATATATGAAATGCCCTGATCTTATTTCAACCCACTGAGGACTTTCTTTAGAATAATCATGCATATTAGGGTCATACTTTATACGAACTCTATCCTTTTCATAATCAGGATCAGGAAGAGGTATAGCTGATAGTAATGACTTAGTATATGGATGAAGAGGATGTTCATATAATTCATCAGCAGTAGTTAATTCTACTAATTTACCGCGATGCATAACACCTATTCTATCGCTTATATATTTAACCATTGAAAGGTCATGAGCGATAAATAAATAAGTAAGACCATTTTCCTTTTGTAACTTTCTAAGAAGATTAACAACTTGTGCTTGGATAGAAACATCAAGTGCAGATATAGGCTCATCAGCAATTATAAACTTTGGCTCTATAGCTAAAGCACGAGCAATACCAATACGTTGTCTTTGACCACCAGAGAATTCATGAGGATATCTACTAGCGTGTTGTTCGTTAAGACCTACAGTTCTTAAAAGCTCATAAACTTTTTCTCTTCTTTCTTCTTTATTTTTACAGAGACCATGAATATCTAACCCTTCAGCGATTATATCACTGACAGTCATACGAGGATTTAGACAGGCCATAGGGTCCTGAAAAATCATTTGCATATTTTTATTTACATGATTTTTTTCACCTTTTTTTAACCTTTTAGAGGATATATTTTTTCCGTCAAATATAACTTCTCCGTCAGTTGGGTCATAAAGACGAATTATAGTTCTACCTGTAGTAGATTTTCCTGAACCTGATTCACCAACTAATCCAAAGGTTTCACCTTCATATATATGAAAACTTACATTATCAACTGCTTTAACAGTAGTATTTCTATCAATTTTAAAATATTGTTTTAAATTTTTAACTTCAAGTAATTTATTTCTACTCATCTACAGACACCTCTTTTCTTGATACATTGATAGGACTTTCTGTTTTCTTAGCTAAAGGATGTAAAAGCCAAGTAGCAGCATAGTGAGTATCAGAAACTTTAAACATAGGTGGCTCAGCTATATGATCTATTTTAAGTGCATAATCACTACGAAGTGCAAAGGCATCACCTTTAGGAGGATGCATTAAATCTGGAGGAGTTCCAGGTATATTATATAAATCATTATCTCCGATATCTAGAGTTGGCATTGAACCTAAAAGCCCCCAAGTATATGGATGTTGAGGATTATAGAATATATCTTTAGACGTTCCATACTCTACAATTTTACCGGCATACATAACTGCAACTCTATCAGCCATATTAGCAACAACTCCAAGGTCGTGAGTTATAAATATAAGAGCAGCTTCAGTTTTTTCTTGAAGGGCTTTCATAAGTTCTAATATTTGAGCTTGTATAGTAACATCTAGAGCAGTAGTTGGCTCATCTGCTATCAATACTTTAGGATTACAAGCTAAAGATATAGCTATTACTATACGTTGTCTCATACCACCAGAAAACTGGTGAGGATATTGCTTAAATCTTTTTTCAGGTTCAGATATACCAACTAAGTCTATAAGTTCTATAGCTTTAACTTTAGCCTCTTCTTTACTAAGCCCCTGATGTTTAACAATACCTTCCATTATTTGCTTTCCTATAGTCATAGTAGGATTTAGAGAAGTCATAGGGTCTTGGAATATCATTGCAATATCTTTACCTCTTAATTTCTCCATTTCACTTTCACTAAGTTTAGTTAAATCTTTTCCATCAAATAATATTTCACCGTCTTTTATATAACCATTTGCAGATAAAATTCTCATTATAGTTTTACAAGCAACAGATTTACCTGATCCAGATTCTCCAACTATGGCTAAAGTTTCGCCTTTATGTAAATCAAATGTGACACCTCTAACGGCTTGAACTTCACCACCATAAGTGTTGAAATTAACACATAAGTTTTTAACTTCTAATAATTTTTTCAATTTCCTCATCTCCCTTACTAATTATTGATTACGCATCTTAGGGTCAACTGCATCTCTTAAACCATCAGCTAATAAGTTAAGAGCAAATATTAATGAACATACTACAATAGATGGTATGAACATCATATATGGATAGTTTTGTAAGGCCTTGAATCCTTCATTTATTAGTACACCAAGTGATGCATCTGGTGGTTGTAGTCCTAATCCTATAAAGCTTAAAAATGCCTCATAAAATATTGCTTGAGGTAGTGAGAACATAATCATTACCACAATTGGGCCTATAACGTTAGGGAAAAGATGCTTAAGAATTAGTCTAAAATCGGAAGAACCTAAAGTTTTAGAAGCTAACACAAACTCTTGATTTTTAAGTCGAAGTACATGAGAACGAACTACTCTAGCCATACCAGTCCATCCAGACACAGCCATTGCTAAAGAAATTGATACTATACCAGGTTCAAAGACCATTATAAAAAGAGTAACAATAACTAATTGAGGAATACCTGTAATTATTTCAATTATACGTTGCATTACAATATCGACTTTTCCGCCATAATAAGCAGATATACCTCCATAAGTAACACCTATAAGTAAATCAAATACAGCTGCTAAAATTGCTATGAATAAAGAAACCCTAGCACCAGTCCACGTACGAGTCCATATATCACGTCCAAGTGCATCTGTACCGAATAAATAATTATCTTTTATATCTTTTTGGGCATATACATCAACGCCATTTGAATCTTTACCATTCATTATACCTAAAGAAGATACTATAGGCATTTTAGGTGGAATTTTAACGTGTCTTAAATTCTGAGATTTATAATCATATTTAGAAAACATAGGAGCAAATATAGCCATTAAAACTATACTTATAAGGATGACTAATCCTACGACAGCTCCTTTATTTTTAAATAATCTTTTTCTAGCATCTTGCCAGAAAGTAAGACTTTCTCTAGTAATTGCCTCATTATCTCCTGCTTGAACAGGGGTAGGCTCAAATAAATCTGCTGTTAATTCTACTTCTTGACCATCAATTATTACTTTATCAACCATTTTATTTACCTCCTGCCAAACGAATTCTTGGATCTATTATGCCATAAAGGACATCAACTATTAGTATAACGGCTATATAGAAAGCACTATAAAGTATAGCGACTCCTGAAATTATAAATAAATCATTAGTAGTTATAGCATTAACTAATAAGTCACCTATACCAGGAACAGCAAAAACTTTTTCTACGACTAAAGAACCAGTAAGTAGGCCTGCAGCTAAAGGTCCTAAAACAGTTATGACAGGTATTAATGCATTTCTAAGAGCATGTTTTAAAATAACTGTAGAGCGTTTTAATCCTTTTGCCTTTGCTGTAACTATGTAGTCAGAATTTAATACTTCAACAAGCTCTGTTCTAGTAAAACGAGCTACACTTGATATTGTAAAGAATGAAAGTGCAATTGATGGAAGTATAGTCCAAACATATCTAAAATCTGAACCTAGAGGAACTCCCCAAGTTATAGGTAGTAATTTAAATTTACTTGCAACATATAATTGGAGTGTGGCCGCAAATACAAAGGATGGGACAGAAACTCCTATTACTGAAATTATGGTACAAGTATAATCCCAAATAGTATTTCTTTTAAGTGCTGCAATAATTCCAAGAGTTAATCCTACGAAAGTACCTAAAATTAAAGATTGGGATCCAAGTAAAGCAGAAGGACCTATACGAATAGCTATAATATCTTCTACTTTTTTATTAGCTTGCTTAAAAGAAGTACCAAGATCGCCTTTAAATACACCTGTTAGGTATCTTACATATTGAACAGGAACAGGATCATCTAAACCATAAGTAGCTTCCAATCTAGCAATTTGTTGAGGATTTAACTTTTGTTCATTAAATGGACTACCTGGAAGAAGTCTTACTAGGAAAAAAGTAACTGATATAACTACAAATAAAGTGACAAACATATATGCAATACGTTTCATTATATAGCGAAACACCGCTATCCCCCCTTTTTTTATTTTTTAATCAAAACCACGAATTTTGAGTGACATAAACTCTGAGAATAATAACTTATATAGTTTTATATGATTATGATATGATAATAAAACTTATACCAATAGAAGAGATTGATATTAATAGACCTGATATTAATAAACTATTTGTAAGATGAAAGCTATTTTGTCTACAGATATAATCTTCAATTGTTATATTATTATCCTCTGATAATATTCCTTTTCTTCTTTGAAATTGTTGACTTATCTTATTAAAAGAGAAAAGTGTAATATTAAAGAAGCCTTTTTCCCAAACGAAACACAATAATCCGAAAAGGAAATAGACCATTCCTACAATAAATGCGCAATTTAGAAATGAATATGCACTAAAATTGTTGATAATTGAATATAATATACTAACAATAGCATCAATTGCAAGAAGATGTAATATATTTTTCATAATTGACCACCTTTCGAAATTATTTATTATTCTAATTGTAGTACCATAATAAAGTATTTTCAAGTTTAAATTAATATTTTTGTATAAAAAAATTTTTTTAATTAAAAAATCAGAAAATTTAAAAAAACAAATGATTTTTCACTCAACATGTTATATAATAAATTTTAAACATATGAGTTTATTTATAAAAAGGTATATGGGAGGGTGATTGTTATGTTTTTAAAAAGAAAAATATCTGCATTAGCAACGATAGCTCTAGTAAGTTCAAGCTTACTTGTTGGATGTAGTAGTAGTAAAGATGGAGGAGAAGCTACTTCAGAAGAGGTTCTTGCGAATAAGAATGCAAGAAATGCTATAGCTATGGCTATAGATAAGCAAGCTTTATGTGATGTTATATTAAATAATGGTTCAACAGCGACAAATACATTCACATCATCTAACTTAGCCTTTGATAACGGAAAAGATTATGCAGAGTATACTAAAGGTATGGGAATGGCATATGACGAAGAAAAAGCTAAGGAATCTTGGAAAAAAGCAAAAGAAGAAGTTGGATTTGATACAGTTAAGCTTGAGTTATTAACATTTGACCATGACTCAGGAAAAAGAACAGGAGAGTTTATTCAAGGAGAATTAAATGATGCATTAGAAGGATTAACTGTAGAAGTTAAAAACCTTCCATTTAAGCAAAAGCTAGCAGAAGAAACTGCTGGAAATTTTGATTTAGCTTATTCAGGATGGGGGGCAGACTATCCAGACCCATTAACATTCTTAATAACAATGAAAAGTGGAAATCAATTTGCTAATCAAACTGGGTATAAAAGTGATGAGTTTAACAAGTTAGTAGATGAAGCTACAAAGGCAGAAAGTACTGCTGATGCTTATAAAAAATACTCAGAAGCTGAAAAACTTATGTTAGAAGATGGATTCTTAGCTCCATTACAACAAAAAGGAAGAACTTATTTAGAAAAGCCTTATGTTTCAGGAATAATAAATTATTCTTGGGGATCTGACTATGATTATAGATATGCAGATGTAGATAAGCCTAAAAAAGTTCTTAATCTAGATATAACTTCAGATATACCTACAATGGATCCAAGTAAAGCAACAGACGTTTCATCTTTTACAGTTATGAATAATACTATGGAAGGTTTAACTAGAATAGATAAAGATGGTAAAGTTGAGCCAGGAGTAGCACAGTCTTGGGAAGTTTCTGAAGATGGGTTAACTTGGACTTTTAAATTAAGAAAGGATTCTAAGTGGTCAAATGGAGAACCTGTAACAGCTAAAGATTTTGAATATTCTTGGAAGAGAACACTAAACCCTGAAACAGCATCTGAGTATGGATACATAATGAATGATATATCAGGGGCACCAGAAGCAACTGATAAAGGATCAGAAAATGTAGGAGTTAAAGCTATTGATGATCATACTTTAGAAGTTAAATTAAATAGAAAAGTTTCTTATTTCCCTGAGTTAGTATCATTCCAAGTATTCTTCCCTCAAAATCAAAAATTTGTTGAGGCTAAAGGAGAAAAATATGGTACTACAGCAGATGCTCAATTATACAATGGACCATTTACATTAACTTCTTGGAAAACAGAAGATCAATATACTATGACTAAAAACCCTGGATAT
Organism: Faecalimicrobium sp. JNUCC 81; assembly: GCF_053667625.1. Classification (NCBI taxonomy): domain Bacteria; kingdom Bacillati; phylum Bacillota; class Clostridia; order Peptostreptococcales; family Peptostreptococcaceae; genus Faecalimicrobium; species Faecalimicrobium sp. JNUCC 81. The sequence continues at coordinate 3,578,994 of NZ_CM132203.1, read as the reverse complement.
TGGAATAAAAATATAATAAAATTAGACACTATAAACACTAAAGTAGTTAAAGAAACTGGTGCGTCAGTTAACTTATATGAAGATGGACAAATAGATAGATGTTTATTAGATTCTGACTATGTTGATAAATATAAAGATAGTAAAGAAATACACAACTACAGTCAAGCGTCTACATTCTTCCTACAAGTAAATGGTGGAAGAGGAGCTTCTAAATAAAATAAATTGAAAAGTTTAAATTTATGATATCCCTTAAATAGTTTTATAATAAATGATTTGAAATATATTTAAAGTAAATAGATTAATTAAAGTGGTTCGTACACAAACTAAAGTGTAGATATAAATCAGTTCTGACTGTATTATATCTACACTTATTTTTTTAATAAAATTATCTATGGGAATAATTTATTCTTTTAGGGTATAATTCTAGTATGAAAATATAAATGTCGGAGGTAATAAATTGTTTGACATACAGGATCATTTAAAGAAGCTTCCAGCTGAGCCTGGTGTGTATTTAATGAAAGATAAACTTGATAATATTATATATGTAGGAAAAGCCATATCTTTAAAAAATAGAGTAAGACAATACTTTCAGTCATCTAAAAATCACTCTTCAAAAGTAAAGTCTATGGTCAAAAATATATATAAATTTGAATACATTATAACAGACTCAGAATTAGAAGCACTAATATTAGAATGTAATTTAATTAAGCAATATAGGCCCAAGTATAATGTTTTACTAAGAGATGATAAAACATACCCATATATTAAGGTAACTACTAATGAAGACTTTCCTAGAGTACTAAAAGTTAGAAGAGTACTAAAAGATAAGGCTAGATATTTTGGGCCATATACAAATACAACAGCAGTTAATGATACATTAGAAATAATAAGAAATACTTATCCAATAAGAACTTGTAATATAGATATAGATAGAGCTATAAAAAACAAAGTAAGACCATGTTTAAACATGCATATAAAAAAATGTGTTGGTCCATGCACAGGAACTGTTACAAAAGAAGAATACGATAAAATGATAGAAGAAATAATATTATTTTTATCAGGAAAAGAAGAAAAATTAATAGAATTATTAAAAGAAAAAATGAATAAATGTGCTATAGACTTTAATTTTGAAGATGCAGCTATGTATAGAGATAAAATTAGAAGTCTAGAAGATATGATGCAAAAACAAAAGATAGATGCAACTACGTCAGATTTAAACCAAGATGTAATTGCTATGGCTAGAGCTCATGATGAAGCTTGTGTTCAAGTATTCTTTGTTAGAAATGGAAAAATAGTAGGTAGAGAACACTTTATATTAGAAGGTGTAATGGATAGCTCGAGAGAGTCTATCTTAGGATCATTTGTTAAGCAATTTTATATGGAACAAGAATATATACCAAAGGAATTAATAGTAGAAGATGAAATAGAAGATAGTTTTATATTAGAAGAATGGCTGTCTGCTAAAAAAGGTCAAAAGGTAATAATAAGGGTACCGCAAAAAGGGGAAAAGAAAAATCTTGTTGAAATGGTAAGAAAAAATGCAGTAGAGTATTTAGAAAAATTCTCTGATATGAATAAGAGAAAATATGAAAAGAGCATGGGTGCACTAGAAGAGTTAACGCAAATACTAGATTTAGAAAATATACCTAATAGAATAGAATCATTTGATATTTCTAACATACAAGGAGTTGACTCAATAGGGTCTATGGTTGTATTTACTAATGGAAAAAAAGATAAAAAGGAATATCGTAGATACAAGATAAAAACTGTCATAGGTCCAAATGATTATGATTCCATGGCAGAAATAGTAGAAAGAAGATTAAAATATGGGAATTTACCAGATTTAATACTATTAGATGGAGGAAAAGGGCAAGTAAGCTCTGTTAAAAAGGTTTTAGACTTATATAATGTAGAAATTCCTCTATGGGGGATGTATAAAGATGATAAACATAGAACAAAGGGATTAATTTCCCAGGAAAAGGAGATTGAATTAGATAAAACATCTAATTTGTATAGATTTGTCGCAAGTATTCAAGAAGAAGTTCATAATTATGCTATAACATACCATAGAAGTCTAAGAAACAAAGCTTTGACAAAATCGGTATTAGATGATATACAAGGAATAGGAGAAAAAAGAAAAAAAGCACTACTAGGTCACTTTAAGGATATAGAAGCTATAAAAAGTGCTACATTTGAAGAACTATTAGAAGTAGAGGGGATGAATAAAGCTTCTTGCGAGAGTGTGTATAACTTCTTTAAACAGTAGGAAACTATAACATCCTTACTGCTTACCTTGAGCAACGGGCCTGATTTGTAGGTCGTTTGAGCCAAGTGTGGGAGAATTACTTGAGTGAAATGAGCAAAGCGAATTTTTCAGAAAGGGATAAAGAGTATGAATTTAATCGATAAAGTATCAATAAAAGATATAATAAGAGACTTAGATTTAGAAGTAGTTTATATGCCTGAGAATAAGGATTACTATGTATATTCTCAGGATATAAATAGACCAGGATTACAATTTGCTGGGTATTTCGAATACTTTGCACATGACAGAATACAAATAGTAGGTAAGACAGAGTATAATTTTTTTAGTTATATCGATGATGAAACAAGAGAAAATGTTTTAGATAAATTTTTCTCATATGAAATTCCCGCATTGATAGTATCGAGGGAATTAGAAGTAAAACCGGATGTTATAAAATATGCAAAAAAATATAATAGAGTAGTGTTAAGTACACAAAGAAACACTACAAGGCTTATAAATAGGCTATCGAATTATTTAGATGATAGGTTGGCACCCTACACAACCTTACATGGGGTTTTAGTGGATGTATATGGAATTGGAGTATTAATAAAAGGTGAGAGTAGCATAGGTAAGTCAGAAACAGCGCTAGAGTTAATTCAAAGGGGACATAGATTAATTGCTGATGATGCTGTAGAAATAAGAAGATTAGATGAAAGTATACTTTCTGGACAATCTCCTGAGCTTCTTCGACATTTCTTAGAAATAAGAGGTATAGGAATAATAGATGTAAGAAGCTTATATGGGGTAGGAGCAGTTAAGAATTCTAAGACAATAGATTTAGTTGTTCATCTAGAAGGATGGGATGAAGGTAAATACTATGATAGACTTGGATTAGATAAAGAGTATGAAGAAATATTAGGGATAAAAGTTGAAAAACTAGTTGTACCAGTTAAGCCTGGTAGAAATACAGCTATGATACTTGAGGTAGCGGCTATGAACTTTAGACAAAAAGGTATGGGATATGATGCAGCTCAAGAGTTTACAAAAAAACTATCTAATTTAATAGACGCTAAATAATAAAAAAGGATTGGTATTAGCCAATCCTTTTTTATATAAATAATATTTTTTATTCGCAAGTAGATTCTGCTAGTTTGCCACAATTACATGAGTCAGGCTTTTCATATACTAAGCTTTTGTCAGCATAGTAAGTATGAAGGTACTTATGAGCAATCTCACTATAAGGTTCATCTAAAAACTCTTTATATAAAGCAATTATAGAAGGATTTTCATGAGATTTACGAAGATTTTTATTGTTATCTATATTATATAATCCATCAGAACGTTTTTTCACTATATCATAATTTCCATAGTGATATGGCTGACCAGCGCCACCTATACACCCTCCAGGACAAGCCATTACTTCTATAATATGATACTTAGAATTGCCAAGAACAACCTCATCCATAATTTTTCTAGCATTTCCAAGACTATTAGCTACACATACATTTACTATTGTGCCGTCAATATCTATACTAGCTTCTTTTATACCTTCTAATCCTCTAACAGAAGTAAAATTAACATCAGTTAATTTTTTATCTGTTGCCCATTCATATGTAGTACGAAGAGCAGCTTCTAAAACACCACCAGAAGTTCCAAATAAATCAGCAGCACCACTAGATTGACCTAGAGGGCTATCAAATTCATCTTCTTCGAGGTTAGCTAAATCTATACCGGCTTCTTTTATCATCTTTGCTAATTCTCTAGTAGTAATAACTATATCTACATCAAGAGAATCTTCTTGACCTAGTTCATGTCTTGCGCATTCATACTTTTTAGCTACACAAGGCATTATAGATACTACATACATATCTTCTGGATTTGTATTTAATATTTTAGGACCGTAGTAATTTTTAGCGATAGATCCAAACATTTCTTGAGGAGATTTACAACTAGAAGTTAAGTTTAGAAGATTAGGATAATTGTGTTCAATAAAATTTACCCAAGCAGGACAACAGCTTGTTAATATTGGAAGTTTATGATTTTCTTTAAATCGATGTAAAAACTCAGAAGCTTCTTCTAAAATTGTAAGGTCGGCTGCAAAATTAGTGTCAAATACATGTTTAAATCCGAGAGATTTTATAGCAGAAACCATCTTTCCTGTAGATATAGAACCAGGCTCTAATCCAAACTCTTCACCAATAGCAACTCTTACAGCAGGAGCTACTTGAACAACTACAGTTTTCTTATTTTGATTTAATATATCCCATACAGTAGGAATATTATTTACTTCAGTTAAAGCACCTGTTGGACAGACTGCTATACATTGACCACAGAATGTACATTCAGTATTGCATAATTCAGTATTAAAGAATGTTCCAACTTGTGTATTAAAACCACGGTTAACTCCAGAAAGAACACCTACAGTTTGGATTTCATTACACATTGTTTCACATCTTCTACATAAAATACATTTATTATAATCTTTTACTATTGATTTTGAAGAGGTATCCATAGGAGCATAAGACTTCTCACCATTAAATTTTATATCTCTTACACCTAAGTCAGATGCTATATTTTGTAATTCACAGTGTCCGTTCTTATCGCAAGATAAGCAATCCTTAGGATGGTCAGATAATAATAATTCAACAACATTTTTACGAGCTTTTAGAGCTTCTGTAGTATTAGTTTTAACTTTCATACCTTCTTTGACAAGAGTACCGCAAGCTGGCACTAATCCTCTTCCAGAACTTACCATGCATACACGACAAGATGCACATTGATTAACCATGTTTATTTCATCCATGTGTAAATGGCAAAGATTAGGTATTTTAATGTTTATTTGTTTGGCTGCTTCTAATATAGTGCTACCCTTAGGAACCGAAACAGATTTACCATTTATAGTTAAATTAACTAAACTCATTAATATTCCCCCCAGACTAAAATTATTGCTTAATTATAGCTTTGAATTTACATGAATCCATGCAAGCACCGCATTTTAAGCACTTAGTAATATCTATTGAATGCTTTTCTTTTACTTTTCCAGTAATACATCCAGCAGGACAGACTTTAGAGCATTTAGTACAACCTTTACAGTCATCTGTTATAACAAAATCTAGCAATGCTTGACATTTACCAGATGGACATTTTTTATCTACAACATGAGCTAAATATTCATCATAGAAACAATCAAGTGTACTTAAAACTGGATTAGGAGCACATTTACCAAGACCGCATAAAGAAGTAGCTTTAATAGTTTTAGATAAATCTTTTAGATCATCTAGATCTTCTTTTGAACCTTTACCTTCTGTTATTTTAGTAAGAATTTCTAAAAGTCTTTTATTTCCTATACGGCATGGAGTACATTTACCACAAGATTCTTCAACAGTAAATTCAAGAAAAAATTTACATATATCAACCATACAGTCCGAATCATCAAGAACAAGCATACCACCAGAACCCATCATAGAACCTATTGAACTTAATGACTTGAAATCTATAGGGGTATCTAAATTTTTAGAAGCGATACATCCACCAGATGGACCTCCAGTTTGAACAGCCTTAAATTCTCTACCATTAGGTATACCGCCACCTATTTCATATACTATCTCTCTTAGAGTTGTTCCCATTGGAACTTCAACAAGACCAACATTATTAACTTTTCCACCAAGAGCAAATACTTTAGTACCAGAAGAATCTTCTGTACCATATTCAGTAAACCAAGAAGCTCCTTTATTAATTATTGCTGGTATATTAGCAAAAGTTTCAACATTATTTAAACAAGTTGGAACATCCCAAAGACCGTGCTTAGAAGAACTAAATGTTTTCATTCTAGGCTCTCCACGTTTACCTTCGATTGAATTTATTAGAGCTGTACCTTCACCACAAACAAAAGCTCCAGCACCGTATTTCAATTCAATCTTAAAATTAAAGTCTGTACCAAGTATGTTTTTACCAAGTAAACCTGCTTCTTCAGCTTGATTAATAGCTATTTTTAATCTTTCAATAGCAAGGGGATACTCGGCTCTTATATAGATATATCCGGTATCAGCTCCAATAGAATAACCACATATAGCCATAGCCTCTAATACACTATGAGGATCTCCTTCAAGTATAGATCTATCCATAAATGCACCAGGATCACCTTCATCGGCATTACATACAACATATTTTTGTCCGGGAGGTGTTTGCGAAGAGGATTCCCATTTAACTCCAGTAGGAAATCCTGCTCCACCTCTACCTCTTAATCCAGAAGCTTTTACTTCTGCTATAACATCTTCAGGTTTTAAATGGCAAATGCATTTAGCTAAAGCTACGTACCCACTAGCACCTATGTATTCTTCAATATTTTCAGGATTTATATGACCACAATTTCTAAGGGCAACCCTTGATTGTTTTTTATAGAAAGACATATCGTCGTGTTTTTCAACCTTTTTATGATCTAAAGAAGGTTCTTCGAATAATAATCTCTCAACTACTTTATTATTAACTATATGCTCAGTAACTAATTCTTTAGCATCAGAAGGCGTTACTTCTATATAGAATACATTATCAGGAAAAACTTTAACTATTGGTCCTTTAGCACAGAAACCAAAGCAACCTGTTAAGTGAACTGTAACTTCATTTTCAAGGCCTGCACATTTTATTTCATATTTTAAATTTTCAATTATGTCTAAACTATCTGCAGAAGTACAGCCAGTACCACCGCAAACTAGAATTTCTCGTTTTGTAAGGTTATCTTTAGTATGATTTTCTCTTAAATCAAGAGTTGGTTTTAACTCAGTGACTAAATCTTTTAATTGATCAAATGATACTATTTTATTCATCATTCATCACCCCTTAGCAATTTAATTCTAAATTCTTATAATGGCTTAATATTTCTCCTACCGATTCTGGTTTTACCTTTCCATAAACTTTTCCATTAACAACTACAACAGGAGCTAATCCACAAGCTCCTACACATCTTAGTCCTTCAAGACTAAATTTAAGATCTTTAGTTGTTTCACCAGATTTTATACCGAGCTGTCTTTCAAATTCAGCAAGTATTTTATCTGCACCTTTTACAAAACATACAGTACCTAGACAAACACTAATTTTATACTTTCCTATAGGTTCAGTAGTAAAGTATGAGTAAAAACTTACAACTCCATATACTTTAGATGGTGCAACATTTAGCTTTTTAGCTATATAAAGTTGAACCTCTTGAGGTAGATAGCCAAATATACCTTGAGCATGGTGAAGCACTTGTATTAAAGAGCCTTCCTTGGTTTCAAGTGTATCAATAAAACTATCTAAATGTTCAAATAACTGTTTATTGCGTGAAACAAAATCGCACATACAAATCCCCCTTTGTTTTAAAATTGCTTTGATTTTACTTAACTAGTAAGAATTATGATTTAATATTAAATATTGGGTAAAATTAAGAAATTTATAAAAGATGAATGACTTATAAGAATATACAAAAGTCTGCTTTGGTTTGAAATTGAAATGGTTAGTTTATGATAAGTATATTATAATATATAACCACTTCAAAATGACGATAAACAAAAAAATAACTGAAAACGTTTTATATTAACTGTTAAATTTTAGTTTAGAAATATTTTAGTATATAAATATTAAAGAACACTATATAAAAGTATAAATAAATTTAAATCAAAAAATTCCTAATATAGGTATTTATATTAGGAATTTTAAAAATTATAATATTTTTTTATAAAACAGGAGATAAAAGTCTAGAAATAGATTCTTTAAATCTCATATAAGTAGATCTTGAATTATAAATCTCTGCTGTAATTTCCTTTGAGTTTAATACATCATTTGCAAATATTAATCTTTGTTTTTTAGCAATTTCAGAAGAATAAATAAATGCATTTACTTCAAAGTTTAATTCAAAACTTCTTATATCCATATTGGCAGTTCCTATTGAACAAATGGAGTCGTCCATTACTATAGTTTTTGCATGTAAGAAAGAACCTTCATCATAAGTATATAATTTAGCTCCAAATTTTAATAATTCTCCAGCATATGAACAAGATGCCCAATATACAAATGGATGGTCTGGCTTAGATGGAATCATAATTCTAACATCTACACCAGATAAGCAAGCTATTTTTAAAGTATCAGTAAGAGTTTGATCTAGGATAAAGTATGGACTTTGTATATATACATATTTTTTTGCCTTTTGTATCATTTTAATATATCCATATTTTATTTCATCTAAGTCGGTAATATCCGGTCCACTAGATACAATCTGTATTCCAATATCTTTACTAGATTTAGATTTTGAATTAGAGGTATAGCATGTCTCATTAAAGTACTTATTTAAATCTAAATCTTCTTTGGTTGTGTATCTCCAATCAAGAATAAATCTTATATTCAAATCTCTTACACAATCTCCGGTAAGTTTAAGGTGAGTATCTCTCCAATTTCCGAATCTAGGGTCTTTACCTAGATATTCATCTCCAATATTATTTCCTCCGATAAATCCTATATCCCCATCTATAACTACAATCTTACGGTGATTTCTATAGTTTAAGTTAAAGTTTATAATTTTAAGAAAAGAAGGGAAGAATGCGCCAACTTTAACACCTGAATTTTTTAATTTTATTATAGATTTTTCAGTAAATAATCTACTTCCGACCTCATCATATAAAAGTCTTACCTCGACGCCTTCCTTTACCTTATCTATAAGAATATCAATTATTTTATTTCCAATTTCATCATCTTTAAATATATAAAATTGTATATTTATATATTGCTTAGCATTTTTTAATTCCTCTAAAAGAGTGTCAAAGAAACTATTACACTCGGGGTATATATCTACGTCATTATTAGTTGTAAAATTAGCATCATTTGAATTAGCTAAGGCATAAATCATATCACGATGCTCTATTATATTAGAATCTAGTTCGTGGTCATACTCAAGCCGAACCTGAGTGTCTAATATATTTTTCTTTATAATTTTATCTTCAGCTTCCTTTATTTTAAACATATTATCCTTAGAAATGCCACGACCTACAGCTAAGTATAAAATACACCCCACAGCAGGTAAAATAATTAATATCATAACCCATGCTATAGTAGTTTCGGTCTTACGTTTTTCCCTAAATAAAAGATTTAATACAGCCAAGAAGTTTATTAAGTATACAATTGTAATAGCTATTTCATAGGCAAAATCTTTAAAAAATGACAAGTGCAATGTGAAAATTCCTCCTTTTATAAATATAAACGCTTAAAACGTGTAATAAATAGGTATATTAACATTATAAACATTATACAGTCAATAGGTAAAAACTGAAAGATATAAAAAAAGGCTGCCTATTGAATATAGAACAACCTTTGTATATTTACATATATTAAAAATTATTTAATTATATTAAGCGGCTTTATTTGATTCAGAAGTTTCACTCTTAGTTTCAAATATGAAGAAGTATACACCAGCAACAAATACTGCACCACCTATTATGTTACCTATTGTAACAGGTAATAAATTGTTTACAAATATATTAGGTATATTTATAACAGATGCGTCAGCGATAGTCTTATGAGCAGCTTCTAAAAATGCTGGGTTAGATTTAGCGAATAAACCACCGAATAAGTATGCCATATTAGCAACACTATGTTCAAATCCAGCACATACAAATAAGAATATACCGAAGAATCCAGTTAAAACTTTACCTGATATATCTTTAGCACCGTAAGTCATCCAAACAGTAGCACAAACTAACCAGTTACATAATATACCTGAAACTAAAGCAGGCATAAAGCTATATCCTAGTTTACCTATTGCAGTTTTAACTACAACTCCACCGTATAAACCGTTACTCCAATCGAATACTCCTGAGAAGCTTACCATCCAAGCTACTAAAGCTCCACCAATTAAGTTACCTATCCAAACTAAAGCCCAGTTTTTGAAAGCTTGTCCCCAAGTTACTCTTTTCTTTAAAGCAGCTAAAGTAACAAGTATGTTACCAGTAAATAAATCCGCACCAGCTATTAAAACAGCTATTAATCCAACTGGGAACATTAATCCAGCAACAAATTTACCTAATCCGTAAGTTGCAGGATTTGCTAATAAGTTGTAAGAAGCTGCAATTGACCCTAAAGCTCCAAATGCTATATAAGCACCAGCTAAGAATGCAGAAGCTAAAACTTTTTTAGCAGGCGTATTAACTTTTTTTATACCAGCTTCGATAGTATATTTAGCTATTTCTGCTGGGTAAAGCATTTTTTTATCTGACATATAAAAGTCCTCCTTAAATATTAATTAAAATAATTTATTTTAAAATTCCATTTTAATTTTTGTGCATAAAGACACAACATTTGTAATTATACATCAAAAAAAAATATTTGTATACATTAAACAACATAAGTTTTTAGTTAAATTATGTATAGAAAGGTATTTTTGTTAATAAATTAATTATATATAATGTAAAGAATTATAAAATATTAAGATATTAAATTTCTAACAATGAGAAATAAGGTGTAGAATCTATAGAAAATGAAAAATTTAGAAAATTTCAAAATTTAAATTAAACAATGATAACTTAAAAGTGTTACAATATTTTATAAGCTTGTTAAATAAAAATAGGGGGTGGATTTATGGACAAAAGATTCTTAACACCCGGGGAAATAGCAGAAGCTATAGTAAATGTAAGTATAAAAAGAGCGGGACTTGATACAAAGCCATGTCTTTTGCTAGGAGTACTTGCAGGTATTTTTATTGGCTTAGGGGGATTAGGTAACATTATATTTACCCAAACTCTCGCAGGAATAGATCCAGGATTAGCAAAATTTGCAGGCGGTGTAGTATTCCCAGTTGGACTTATGCTAGTTGTTATGTGTGGAGCAGAATTATTTACAGGGAACAATTTAATGTCTTTAGCAGTAATAGAGAAAAAAATATCTATGGGTCAAATGTTTAGAAACTGGGGATTAGTATATATAGCTAATTTTATAGGGTCATTATTTTTAGTTTTACTTGTTTTTTATTCAACAACTCTAACTGGAGATGCTGCTACAAAGGCAATTGCAATAACTGAAAGTAAGGTTGCATTGACTTTTTCAGAAGCTTTTTTTAAGGGTATACTTTGTAATATATTAGTTGTATTAGCTGTATGGATGGCAACAGCATCTCAAGATGTAGTATCTAAAATATTTGCATGTTGGTTTCCTATTATGTTATTTGTTTTATGTGGATTTGAACATAGTGTTGCAAATATGTTTTTTATACCAATGGGAATGTCTTTAGGAGCTGATGTAGGAATTACTCAACTTATTATGAATTTAATTCCAGTTACATTAGGAAACATAGTTGGTGGTGCAATAATAATTCCTTTTATGTATCGCAGCTGTTATTTAAATAAAAAAGTAGAAAAAACAGAAAAAGTACGATAGAAATTTCGGCGTTGATATAGATATATCAACGCTTTTTTAATTTACTTTAAACTCTTTATATATTGTTATTTTTTTTTTAATACATTATTATATTAAATATATGAAATTAATTACGAAATTAATAATATAGTTTAACATAGATAAATAATGAATAAATAGTATAAACTAGGAGGAAATATATGAATAAAGAATATATATATGAAAATTTATTAAATATATTAGATAAGGAAGACATAAAACTGGATGAACCTATGAAAAAGCATATTTCTTTTAGAGTTGGTGGTCCAGCTGACATATTAGTAAAGCCAAGAACAGAAGAACAATTAAGAGGCGTTTTTTCTTTAATAAAGAAGGAAAATATTCCTTATCTAGTAATTGGTAATGGTTCAAACCTTTTAATAAAGGATGGAGGTATCAGAGGTATAGTAATAGAAATATCGGATAACTTTAATTCATTTAATATAGAAGGAAATAAGCTTACAGTTCAATCAGGAGCATTACTTTCTATAGTAGGTAAAGCCGTTTTAAGAGCAGAATTAAAGGGATTTGAATTTGCTGCAGGAATACCAGGAACAATAGGTGGAGCATTAGCTATGAATGCAGGTGCTTATGGTGGAGAAATGAAAGATATGGTTAAATCTGTAAGGCTTATGGATACAGATGGAAATATAGTAGAATTTTCAAGTGAAGAAATGGAATTTGGTTATAGAAGAAGTATACTTTCTAAAACAGATTATGTAGTTTTATCAGCGGAAATAGAACTTGAAAAAGGGAACTACGATGAAATAAAAACTAAAATGGCTGATTTTACACAAAGAAGAGTTACAAAGCAACCATTAAGTTTACCAAGTGCTGGAAGTACATTTAAAAGACCTGAAGGATATTTTGCAGGTAAATTAATAGAAGATAGTGGACTTAGAGGACTTACATTAAGAGGAGCTCAAGTATCTGAAAAACACTGTGGATTTGTTGTTAATCTAGGTAATGCAAATGCAAAAGATCTTTTAGACTTAATGTATGTAGTTAAGAGTACTGTAAAAACTAAATTTGGAATAATGCTAGAGGAAGAAGTTAAAATACTCGGAGAGGATTAATAAATGCAGATATTAGCTGATTATCACACACACACAATATATAGCCATGGAAAAGGTACAATAGAAGATAATGTTAAAGAAGCTATTTCTAAAGGAATAAAAACTATAGGAATATCAGACCATGGATATAAGCATATAAGCTTTGGAGTTAAAATAAATGATATCTATAAAATGAGAGAAGAAATAGATAATCTAAATATGAAATACGATAATATTAATATACTTTTGGGAATGGAATGTAATATATTAGATGATAATGGTAATATAGATATAAATGACAAGATTATTGGCTCATTAGATTATGTTATGGCAGGTTATCACTTTGGTTCGACACCTACTTCATTAAAAAGTATGCTAAACCATTGCAACAATTATATAATAAAAAGTGAGAAATCTAAAGAATATAATACAAAAGCTTTAATAAATGCAATGAAAAAAAATGATATATTTATAATAACTCATCCTGGTGATAAGGGAGATATTTATATTGAAGAAGTTGCAAAAATAGCAAAAGAGACAGATACTAAGTTGGAGATAAATAGTAGTCATGGATTTTTAAATGCAAATCAATTAAAACAGATAAAAGGCATGGGTAATAAATTTATTATTGGTTCTGATGCTCATATACCAGAAAATGTAGGAAATTTTGAACTAGCTATGAAAATTGCAAAAGAGGCAAATTTAGATTTATCACTAATTGAAAATATAAAAATATAGTTTAAAGAGGGGGAGAAAAGATGAAATTCGTAATAGTAACAGGTCTTTCAGGATCAGGGAAAAGTGAAACTATGAGGGCTTTAGAGGACATGGGATTTTATTGTGTAGACAACTTACCTCCTGCCCTAATAACTAAATTTGCAGAACTTTGTTATCAGCCTAATTCAAGTATTGATAAAGTTGCTTTAGGTATAGATATAAGAGGTAGAAAGTTTTTTAAAGAACTTCATGAAAGTTTAAACTACCTTCAAGAACAAAACTATAAATATGAAATATTATATTTAGAGTGTGCAGATGATGTATTATTAAAAAGGTATAAAATGACAAGGAGAAATCATCCATTATCTATAGACATACAGATACCTGAAGGTATAAAAATGGAAAGACTTATAATGGAGCCTTTAAAGGAAATATCAAATTGTATAATAGATACAACAAATATGAAACCTAAAGATCTTAAAGAAGAAGTTAGTAAAATATATTCTGTTGGAGAAGAAAATCCTAATTTGACTATATCAGTAGTTTCTTTTGGATTTAAACATGGAATACCAGCGGATTGTGATTTATTATTTGATGTAAGATTTCTTCCAAATCCATATTATGTAGAAGAACTAAGACCTAAAACTGGAGATGAGCAAGATGTTAGGGATTATGTAATGAACTCTAAGGTAAGTGAAGAGTTTTTCGCAAAACTTAAAGACATGATAGAGTTTTTAATACCTCAATATATTGAAGAAGGAAAACATCATATAGTAATAGGGATTGGTTGTACAGGTGGAAGACACAGATCTGTAACTATATCTAACCTTATATATGAAGAATTAAGTAAAAAAGGATATAGAGTGGTAAAAAAACATAGGGACTCTATGCTAAGATAATTTGGAGGAAAAAATGACAAGTATACTTATAGGCATAGGTGTAACAGGATGGATTGCCCTTTTTATATCTCTATATTTATATAAAAAAATAAAGAGAGAAAAAAAACAATCTTTGCATATTAAATCTAAAGAATATAAAGGGCCAAAAGTAGTGGTAATTGGTGGAGGAACAGGCCAATCAATTTTCTTAAGAGGTCTTAAACATTTTACGCAAAATATAACTGCAGTAGTTACTGTTGCAGATGATGGTGGAGGTTCAGGTATCTTAAGGGAAGATTTAGGTATGCTGCCGCCAGGAGATATAAGGAACTGTTTGCTAGCTTTAGCTAATATAGAACCAACTATGAATGAGGTTATGAAATATAGATTTACAGAAGGCGCTTTAAAAGGTCAAAGTTTTGGAAATCTATTTTTAGCAGCAATGAATGGATTATATGAAAATTTTGAGCTAGCAGTTTATAAAATGAGTGAAATATTTGCTATAACAGGTAGAGTATTGCCTATAACATTAGAAGATATAAACTTAATTGCTAAACTTAAAAATGGAGAATTTGTAAAAGGAGAATCAAGTATACCTAATGAAGTAAAGACTCAAAAAAGTGGTATAGATAGAGTATACTTAGACCCAATAGATGCAAAACCTTTAGATGAAGTAATCAATTCTATTGCAGATGCTGATATAATTATAATGGGTCCAGGAAGTTTATACACAAGCATAATACCAAACTTATTGGTCGAGGGTGTAGTGGATGCTATTAAAAAATCTAGTGCTCCTAAAGTATATATATCTAATATAATGACTCAACCAGGAGAAACAGATGACTACAATGTATTAGATCATATAAATGCTATAGTAAAACATGCTAATGAAAATATAGTAGATTATGTAATAACTAATAATGAAGTATTACCTATTGATATTTTTGAAATATATCAAAGGGATGGTGCAAAACAAGTTATACTAGATAAAACTCAAAAAGATGTTTTAAAAAGTATGGGGATAAAAGCTATAGAAGAAAATTTAATTGAAATAAAAAGTAATTATATTAGGCATGATGCAAATTATATTTCTAATATAGTAGTTAATTTGGCACTAAGTCATAAAAATGACACAAGCAAGTAAAAAAGGATTTTAAAAATTTATGTAGAAATCCTTATTATTATGTTAGTTTTAAGGAGTGAACATCTATGAGAGAAGAGGTTAGTGCCGGTGGTGTAGTACTTTTTGGTAACGCTATACTTTTACTTAGAAAATTCAACGGAGATTGGGTTTTGCCAAAAGGTAAAGTAGAAGAAGGAGAAAACAGACAAGAAGCAGCGTTGAGAGAAGTACTAGAAGAAACTGGAGTAAAAGCGGATATACTAAAGTATTTAGGAGAAATACATTATACTTTTAAAGAAAACTGGGATGAAAATAGGGCAGTTCATAAAACTGTTTTCTGGTATTTAATGCAAGCAAGAGGCATGGATACAGTACCTCAAAAAGAGGAAGGATTCATCGATGCTAAATTTATACACTTAGATAGAGTAGTAGATTTAGCAAGATATGATGATGAAAAAGAAATAATAAAAGTAGCACTACAAGAAATAAAAAAAAGATCAAAAAAGAACTAGTTAATAGGTGATAGATATGTCTTTTTCAGCTGAAACAAAGAATGAATTAGCAAGGATTTCATCTGAAAACCATTGCTGTAATGTAACTGAACTAGCTGCTATAGTTAGGTTAGCAGGAAGTATACAAATTGCAGGGTATAAGAAATTAAATCTTAAAATAACAACGGAATTAAACTCAATAGCTCGTAAAGCATTTAAATTGTTAAAACAAAACTTTGGAATCAACACGACAATTTCAGTAAATAAGAATCAAATGTTAAAGAGAAACAATAGTTATGTTTTAATGGTTACAAGTGAAATGGGAGCTGAAAAGTTGTTAAAGGAATTAGGAATACTAGCTCCAGGAGATCAATTTTATACTTTGAATAAAGTACCTACAAACCTTATACAACACGATGAGTGTGCAAGGTCGTTTATAAGAGGAGCTTTTCTTGGAGGAGGGTCCATAAGTGATCCTGGTAAAACATACCATATGGAGTTTGTAACTAACAATGAAGATTTTGCAGAATCTTTAAAAGAGCTTATAAATTCTTTAGGATTTAATTCTAAGATAGTATCTAGAAAAAATAATTATGTTGTCTATCTAAAAGAAAGTGAGCAAATATCAGATTTACTTAGTATAATAGGAGCTCATCAAGCCTTATTAAGCTTACAAAACATTAAAGTAGTTAAAGAAATGAGAAATAATGTTAATCGTATTGTTAATTGTGAAACGGCAAACCTTTCGAAAACAGTTAATGCAGCTGTGAGGCAAGTAGAAAATATTAAGTTAATACAAAATACAATAGGAATAAGTAGTTTACCAGAAAATTTGCAAGAAATAGCTAGCCTTAGAGTAGAATATGAAGACATGACATTAAAAGAATTAGGAGAAATGTTAAGTCCTCCTATAGGAAAATCAGGAGTAAATCATAGGCTAAGAAAAATAGAAGAAATTGCTAATAGATTAAGAGATAAATAATTATAAATAGGGGGTTATATTACAATATAATCCTCTATTTATATTGCAATAATTTATTTAAGATAATGTCATATTAAAAGTAATTTTGTTAAATTTTATATAAAGTGTTGAACTTTGTTTTATAATATACTTTTGTGGTAAAATTAAATCATAAGATAGGAGGTGATTTGATGAATAAAGATTTTGTTCATCTTCATGTTCATACAGAATATAGTTTACTTGATGGTTTCTCAAGAATAAAGAAACTAGTAAGTAGAGCTAAAGAATTAAATATGAGTTCAATTGCTATAACAGACCATGGATGTATGTTTGGTGTTATAGATTTTTATAAAACAGCTAAAAAAGAAGGAATAAAACCTATAGTAGGATGTGAAGTATACACAGCACCTCGTACATTAAAAGATAAAGACCCAAATTATGATAAAAGACAAGGGCATTTAATTTTATTAGCTAAAAATATGGATGGTTATAAAAATTTAATTAAATTAGTATCTACATCTTATGTAGAAGGGTTTTATTATAAACCAAGAGTAGATATGGATGAATTAAAGAAATATAATGATGGAATAATAGCTTTATCTGCTTGTCTAGCAGGTGATGTATCTCAAGCTCTTATGGACAGAAATTATGACAAAGCAAAAAGTAAAGCTTTAGAGTATAGAGATATATTTGGAGACGAGAATTTTTATTTAGAAATACAAGATCACAACTTACCAGAGCAAAGAGAAGTAAATTCAGGACTTGTAAAACTATCAAAAGAGACGGGAATTCCATTAGTAGCAACAAATGATGTTCATTATGTAAATAAAGAAGATGCAAAAATACATGATGTGCTTATGTGTATACAAATGGGAAAAACTGTAAATGACCCAAATCGAATGAGATTTGGTAGTGATGAATTTTATTTAAAATCTAGAGATGAAATGGAAGAATTATTTCCATATGCATTAGAAGCTGTAGAAAATACAGTTAAAATAGCAGAAAGATGTAATATTGAATTTGATTTTAATACTATACATCTTCCTCAATATGAAGTACCTAATGGATATAATACGGATAGTTATTTAAGAGAATTGTGTTTTAAAGGTTTAGAGGAAAGATATGAAAATCCAAGTCAAGATGTTATAGATAGGCTTAATTATGAGTTAGATGTAATAGAGAGAATGGGATATGTAGAATATTTCCTTATAACATGGGATTTTATAAACTTTTCAAAGGAAAATAATATAATGGTTGGACCTGGAAGAGGTAGTGCAGCAGGTTCAATAGTTGCGTATACTCTTAAGATTACAGATATAGACCCTATAAAGTATTCTCTTTTATTTGAGCGTTTTTTAAATCCAGAACGTGTATCTATGCCCGATATAGATATAGATTTCTGTTATGAGAGAAGAGAAGAAGTTATAGATTATGTAAAAAGAAAATATGGAGAAGACCATGTTGCCCAAATTATAACATTTGGAACTATGGGAGCTAAAGCTGCTATAAGAGATGTTGGTAGAGTTCTTGATATACCTTATAATAAGGTTGATAAGATAGCAAAAGAAATACCTTTTGCACTTGGAATGACAATAGATAAAGCACTAGATACCAATCCAAATCTAAAAGCTTTATATGATCAAGATAAGGAAACTCGTGAAACCATAGATATATCTAAGCAGATAGAAGGAATGCTTAGACATGCTTCAACTCATGCAGCAGGTGTAGTTATATCTAAAAATCCAGTAGATGAATATGTTCCGTTATACAAACATCAAGATGCTATAACAACGCAATTTACAATGACTACACTAGAAGAACTAGGCTTACTTAAAATGGATTTTCTAGGACTTAGAACTCTTACTGTAATTAGAGATGCATTAGAACTAATAGAAAAAAATCATAATAAAAAAATAGATTTTTCTAAAATGGGTGATGATGATCCGAAAGTATATGAATTATTATCATCAGGAAACACACTAGGAGTGTTCCAGCTAGAAAGTGCTGGTATGAGAAGTTTCATGAAACAACTAAGACCAGACAACTTTGAAGATATAGTAGCGGGAATTTCTTTATATAGACCAGGGCCAATGGACTCTATACCAACTTATATAGACAATAAAAATAACCCACAGCATGTAAAATACTTACATGAAAAACTAAAACCTATAATGGATGTTACCTATGGATGTTTAGTTTATCAAGAACAGGTAATGCAGGTAGTTAGAGATTTAGGTGGATATAGTTATGGTCGTAGTGACTTGGTTAGAAGAGCCATGGGTAAAAAGAAAATGGATGTTATGGAAGAGGAAAGAAGATATTTCATCCATGGTAAAGAAGACGAAAATGGTAATACAGAAATTGCTGGATGCGTAAGAAATGGAGTTCCAGAAGATATAGCTGATAAAATATTTGATGATATGATAGATTTTGCAAAGTATGCATTTAATAAATCGCATGCTGCGGCATATGGAGTTTTATCATATCAAACAGCATATTTAAAAGCATATTATCCAGTAGAATTTATGGCAGCACTTATTACAAGTGTAATGGGTAATACAGATAAAGTTGTGGAATATATAAGAGAATGTAGTGCTTTAAAAATAGATATTTTAAAGCCAGATATAAATAAAAGTTTTGCAAAATTCTCTGTTGAAGGAAATAATATTAGATTTGGACTAGCAGCAGTAAAAAATGTTGGAGTAAATATAATTAACAATATAATAAATGAAAGAGAAACTAATGGTTACTTTAAGGATTTTGGTGACTTAGCGAAGAGATTAGACTCAAAAGATACTAATAAAAGATGTATAGAAAGTTTAATCAAATGTGGAGCATTTGATGAAATAAGTGAAAATAGAGCGAGCTTAATGGCTGGATATGAAAGTTTACTAGACAGTATATCTATGGATAGAAAGAAAAATATTCAAGGCCAAATATCATTGTTCGATGCTTTTTCGTCAACCGAAGAAAGTCAAGATTTCCAAGAAGTAAGCGTAATTAAAAAACTGAAAGAATTTGAAGAAAGAGAGAGGCTTAACTTAGAAAAAGAAGTATTAGGTATGTATGTAAGTGGACATCCATTAGCCGAATTTAAAGAAGAATTACAAATAAATACGTCTATAGATAACGGAAAACTAAATTCTTTAAGGGAAGATGAAGAATCTTATGTTAGTTTAGACGAAAGAGAAGTTATAATGGGTGGAATGATTGTCAATAAAACCATAAAAACTACTAAAAGAAATGATATAATGGCATTTTTAGAATTAGAAGATTTATATGGAACAATAGAAATAATAGTATTCCCTCAATTATTACAGCGATATAATAATATTTTAAATGAAGATAATATTATATATGTAAAAGGAACTTTAAGCATAAAAGAAGATGAGAGTCCAAAACTAATAGCAAGAGAATTTAAAGATATAAATGATAATTCTGAATTTGAAGATAGTAGATATAAATCTAGAAATACTTATAACAACCAAAGTAATAGTAATAATAATTCTAAGTCAGGACTATATTTAAAAATAGATAGCTTTGATAATAAGCCACTTATTGATAATATAGTTGATACTTTAAAACTTTATCCAGGAAATGAAAATATATTTTTATATGCCCAAGACTCAAAACAAATGTATAAATACAATGGGCTATTAGTAAAAACGTCTGAAGAATTAATTAAAAAGTTAGAAAAAATACTATCTAAAGAAGATATAAAAATTAAGAAATAATATTAAAAAAATTAGAACTTTAAAAGTAAAAAATTATATAATAATATGAAAAAGTTTTTCAGATTATGGTATAATATGAAAAAATGGATATTTTAACAGTTCTAATTTTTTTATCTTTGATGGGATGAAAAATTAATAGGGGGACAAAAAAAGACCCTATGTTACTAAAATAGATAATTAGGAGGTAACACTATGAAAACTATAGGAATATTGACAAGTGGAGGAGATGCTCCAGGAATGAATGCAGCTATTAGAGCTGTAGTAAGATCTGCAATATACTATGGATGTAAAGTATACGGAATTAACAGAGGATACAAAGGATTAATAGAAGAGGATATAAAAGAAATGAATTTATCCTCTGTTGGAGATATTATACATAGAGGTGGAACTATACTAAAATCTTCTAGATGTGAAGAATTTAAAACAGAAGAAGGAAGATTATTAGGGGTAAAAATGTTAAAAAAGTATGGTATAGACTGTTTAGTTGTTATAGGTGGAGATGGATCGTTTAATGGAGCTTTAAAGTTAAGTGAATTAGGATTCCCAGCTATAGGTCTTCCAGGAACTATAGATAATGATTTAGCTTACACAGACTATACAATAGGATTTGATACAGCTATGAATACTGTTATAGATGCAATAGGAAAAATAAGGGATACATCTTCATCTCATGAAAGGGTTAACATAGTAGAAGTAATGGGAAGACACTGTGGAGATTTAGCTTTATATGCAGGTCTTGCAGGTGGAGCGGAAACTATAATAGTGCCAGAGGTAGATTTCAAAGTAGAAGATGTATGTAATAGATTAAAAACAACTCAAAAAAGAGGTAAGAGACACAGCATTATAGTACTAGCTGAAGGTGTAGGAAATGCACAAGATTTAGGAAGAGAAATAGTTGAAAATACAGGAGCAGATTTAAGAGTTACTGTTTTAGGTCATGTACAAAGAGGCGGAAGCCCAACTGCATTTGATAGAATACTAGCTAGTAGAATGGGAGTTAGAGCAGTAGAATTGCTTTTAGATGGAAAAGCTGCAAAGGTAGTAGGTATAAAAGATAATAAGATAATTGATATGGAAATAAATGAAGCTTTAGCAATGAATAGAGATTTTGATAAAAATACTTATGAAATGGCAAAAATACTATCTATATAACAATAGGAGGGTAAATATATGTTAAAGAATATTAAGAGGACTAAAATAGTTTGTACATTAGGACCAGCATCAGACAAAGAGGAAACTTTAACTCAATTAGTTGAAAATGGGTTAAACGTTTGTAGATTCAACTTTTCACATGGATCTCATGAAGAACACAAGGGGAGATTAGATCTAGCTAAAAAAGTTAGAGAAAAATTAAATCAACCAGTAGCTCTTTTATTAGATACTAAAGGACCTGAAATAAGAACTGGAAACTTTGATCAACCAGAAGTTCTTCTAGAAGAAGGTAAAAAATTCACTATAACTATGAAAGAAGTTATGGGAACTAAAGAAATGTGTACAGTAAGCTACAAAGGTCTTTCAAATGATGTTAAATCAGGGGATACTATATTAATCGATGATGGATTAGTTGGACTTAAAGTTCAAGAAGTGAATGGTGATGATATCGTTTGTGTTGTTGAAAATTCAGGAATAGTTAAAAATCATAAAGGTGTAAATGTACCTGGTGTAAAAATAAATTTACCAGCTATAACGCCTAAAGATAGAAGTGATATAGAATTCGGTATAAGCCAAGGAATAGACTATATAGCAGCATCATTCGTAAGAAAAGCATCAGATGTATTAGCTATAAGAGAAATATTAGAAGAAAACAATGCTACAGATATACAAATAATATCTAAAATAGAAAACCAAGAAGGTGTAGATAATATAGATGAAATATTAAAAGTATCTGATGGTATAATGGTCGCTAGAGGAGACTTAGGTGTTGAAATACCTACAGAAGAAATTCCAATAGTTCAAAAAATGATGATAAAAAAATGTAATGAATTAGCAAAACCTGTAATAACTGCTACTCAAATGCTTGATTCTATGATTAGAAACCCAAGACCTACTAGAGCAGAAGTTACAGATGTTGCAAATGCTATATATGATGGAACTGATGCAATAATGTTATCAGGGGAAACTGCTGCTGGTAAATATCCAGTAGAAGCTGTTAAGACTATGGCTACTATAGCTAAAAGAACAGAAGAGACACTAGACTATGATGCTATATTAAAAGCAAATGGAAAAAATAATAATACAGTTACAGACGCAATAAGCCATGCAACTTGTACAACAGCAGTAGATTTAGATGCATCTTCAATAATAACTTCAACTTCTTCAGGATATACTGCAAGAATGGTTTCTAAATTTAGACCTAAGTGCCCTATAATAGCAACTACAAATGACGAAAAAATAATGAGAAGATTAGCTCTTACTTGGGGTGTATATTCTATTAAATCATCAGAAGCAGGAAATACAGATGAAGTTATAGAAAATTCTATAGAAGCAGCTAAAGAAGCTAAATATATAAATAACGGAGAATTAGTAGTTATAACTGCTGGAGTACCAGTTGGTGTAAGTGGAACTACTAACTTAATAAAAGTACATGTAATAAGTGAAGAAATGGCTCAAGGTATAGGTGTAGGAGCTAAAACAGTAGAAGGTAAAGTTCGTATAATCAAGAGTGGAGAAGAGTGTAAAGATTTTAATGAGGGAGATATATTAGTTACTACTATGACTGATATAGAAATGAACCCTTATATAGAAAAATCATCTGCTATAGTAACAGAAGATGGCGGAATGACTTCTCATGCAGCAATAGTAGGATTAAACTTAGATAAGCCTGTTATAGTATCTGCAACAAACATAACTAACTTAGTGAAGAATGGTGAAGTAGTAACTGTTGATGCAGCAAGAGGTGTAGTATACAGAGGTTCTACAAGAGTATTATAAAATGATGTATTTTTCAGAAAATTTGAAAAATAACTTGAAAAAAATATAATATGATGCTACTATATTTTATAAGTAGTATAAATGGCCACTAAGTCTTAAAAATGCTTAGTGGCTCTTTTATAAAATTAATAGTCAGAATATTCAAATTAAATAAAAAATTATAGAGATTAGTTTGAATATGAAAAAAAGAGGAGGGAGAGTTAATGACGGAAAGTAGAGAGAACTGGGGTTCAAAAATAGGTCTTATATTAGCAATGGCAGGTAATGCTGTTGGATTAGGGAATTTCTGGAGGTTCCCATATGTAGCTGCTTCAAATGGTGGAGGAGCATTTATGATACCATACTTCTTTGCACTAATCGTTATAGGTATACCTGTAATGCTAGTAGAATGGAGTATAGGTCGTTACGGTGGGAAACATGGTCATGGTACATTAGGTCCAATGATGTACTTACAAGCAAAACAGGCTATGAAGCCGAAAAAGGCAATTATAGTTGGAGCTTTATGTGGAATGATAGCGTTTGGGGTTACAATATTAGTCAACTCTTATTACAACCACATAATAGGATGGTCACTAGGATTTGCATTTAATTCTCTTACAGGAGGGTATAACGCAGATCCAGGTGGTTTCTTTAGTGCATATATACAAGATCCCAAAAATTTAATATTTTGGGTTATAGCATTACTTTTCCTAGCAGTTGCAGTAATGAAAGGTATACAAAAAGGGATAGAATCTTGGGCTAAAGTAATGATGCCTGTACTTTATGTATTCGGTATAATACTGGGTATTAGAGCATTAACTTTAGGTTCACCTGTTAACCCTGATTGGAGTTCACTAGCAGGACTTAACTTTATATGGAATCCAGATTTTAGCCAATTATCATGGGGTTCTGCAATAGCGGCAGCGGGTCAAATATTCTTCACATTATCTTTAGGAATGGGTATAATTCACAATTACGCTTCATATCTACAACCAGATGAAGATATAGTAACTGCATCTGTAGCAACAGTATCATTAAACGAATTTGCAGAAGTAATATTAGGAGGAACTGCTGTTATACCTATAGCTTATGCATTTTTAGGACCAGAAGGTATAAAGGGAAGTATAGGTTTAGCATTTATGGCACTACCAAATGTATTTAGCACAATGACTGGTGGAGGAATATTTGGAGCGATGTGGTTCCTATTATTATTCTTTGCTGGTATAACATCTGCTATAGCAATGTATAATTATTTAGTTGCATTATTAGAAGAAGACGCTGGAATAGAAAGAAAAAAAGGTGCTTGGATAGTATTTATTGGATATTTAATAGTTGGAGCTCCTATAGCATTAGAATCAATATTAACTCAAAGCTCTAATTTAATATACTTTACAGAAGTTGATAACTGGATAGGTAACTATTTATTAATAGTTTTAGGATTAATAGAAATAATAGTAATTGGATGGTGCGTCAAAGATAAAGCGCTTGATGAAATGAATAGAGGTGGATTATGGAAAGTACCTAAATGGTTCTTTAGGTTATTCCATCAGTTCTTAACTCCAATTACAATAATAACATTCTTATTATTCTTCACAAGGGATTACTGGATTGCTGGTAACTTTAAAGCAGTCCCTAGCTATATAGCTCAAATACCAGAGTTTGCTGTTTGGGTTAATTTAGGTAGAGCTGTAGTATTTGGAGTGCTATTAATAGGATTTATACAATCATATAGATCAATAAAGAAAAAATATAAGGATGAAATAGATTCTAATAAAGTAAGAGATAAGGAGAAAAATAAGTAAACTCCATAAAAAGTAGGAGGGTGATTATATGACAGGTGCAGCATGGATATTTATGGGGACAATATGGGTTACCATATTTACCTGTATAGGTATATCAATGAGAAAAATAGTAAAAGATCAATGATAAATTCATAAAAACCCTACTTAAAACAGGTAGGGTTTTTTATATAAAAAGTGATTATAAAAAATTAGAAATTTTCTGATAAAATAAGATTGAGTATAGTATTATATACTTAAAGGGGGGATTTAAATGAGTTCAAATTTAGTTATGAGTACAATAAATCAACTAAAATTAGAAATAGGAAAATCTAAGATCATAAAAGATAATAAAAAACAGAAATATAAATCTGATTTAGCTAAGATATATGATAAATATGATAATATTAATGTGCCAGATGGCATGAAAAATCAATATAATCAATTAAATTCAAAAGGAATAGAGCTTATAAAAGATGTAAAGTCATTAAAAGACAAAAATAAGTTAGAAACTAATATAGAAGTTTATATAAGATATTTAAAAGCATCATTATGTGACTTTGAAGGTAAAACTAATTACTTAAGAAAATACATAACAAGTTTTTTATTTAGTGCAATATTATTTCTAGCACTATCACCTCAATTTTATGGATTTATACTTCCGGTATTATTTTTCTTACCTATTTATTTGGGATTAAAAGGTGTAAAGAAAAGGACAATAACAGGATTTTATATGACTATGAGTTTAGTACCAGTTGCACTAATGACATCTTTTACATGGATAAGATATGGAATAAATGTAAAGGTAGATTACCAAGGTGCAGTTAAAGCAATTGTAGACAGTGGAGTAGCTCAAGGGCTAGCAGAGAAATTAGTATATATAGGACCATTATTTGGATGTGTTCTTCTAATATTTGCATGTTTACAGCTATATAGAGGATATAAAAGTAGAGATTTATTCATATAAGGGCTTTATAAGCTCTTATTTTTTTGGTAAAATTAATTCTTGGAGATTTTTTTAAAAATACATGTACGGAGGACAAACCTATGCTTCAAAAACAAAAAGAATATATAGTAGATATAGTAGATATAGGTCAAGGTGGAGTTGGAATAGGTAAATATGATGGCTTTACTGTTTTTGTAGAGGGCGGATTAATACAAGATAAGATAAAGGTTAAAATAAATAAATCTAAAAAAAACTATGCAGTAGGTGATATAGTAGAAATAATAGATGCATCACCTTTTAGAGTAGAAAGAGCTTGTAGTGATAGCCTTAAAGATTGTGGAGGATGTCAAATACAAGAATTAGACTATAAAAATCAGCTTGATATAAAAACGAATGAAGTAAAACAAGTTATAACTAGAATCGGAAAATTAGATAATGTTTTAATACATGATACTATGGGAATGGATACACCTTTAAGATATAGAAATAAAGCTCAATTCCCTATTCAAAGAATGAATAATGCACCAGCGATAGGTTTTTATAAAAAGAAAAGTCATGATGTGATACCGATGGATAAATGTATAATACAACATGAAGTAAATGATAAAATAGTTAAAATTATAAAAACATATATAAATGCATATGACGTAAGTATCTACGATGAAAAGTCTCATACAGGAGTACTTAGACACTTAGTTACTAAAATAGGATTCACAACAAATGAAGTTATGGTAGTATTAGTTGCAAAGAATAATAAATTACCACATCTAGATGAATTAGCATCAGTTCTTAGAGAAAATGTACCTGGTTTTAAAACATTAGTGGTCAATATTAATAAAGAAAGAACGAATGTAATATTAGGAAAAGAAAATATAGTTGTAGTTGGGGAAGGAAAAATAAATGATTATATAGGAGATTTAGTATTTGAAATATCACCTTTATCATTTTTCCAAGTAAACCCAATACAAACAGAAGTCTTATATAATAAAGCGTTAGAGTATGCTGATTTAAAAGAAAATGATACTGTATTTGATATATACTGCGGAATAGGAACTATATCTTTATTCTTAGCTCAAAAAGCTAGCAAGGTATATGGTATAGAAATAGTAGAAGATGCTATTAAAGATGCTAAAATAAATGCTAAATTAAATAACTTAGATAATGTAGAGTTTTATGTAGGTAAAGCTGAAGAAGTTGTTCCTAAGATATATAAAGAAGGAAAAACTGCTAATGTAGTAGTAGTAGACCCTCCGAGAAAGGGGTGCGATGAAAAGGTATTAGATACAATAATATCTATGAAACCAGATAGAGTTGTATATGTTTCTTGTAATCCGTCTACTTTAGCAAGAGATTTAAACTATTTAGATGAGCGCGGATATAAATGCACAGAAATTCAACCAGTAGATATGTTCCCACATACTATGCATGTGGAGACTGTAGCGTTGCTACGTCGAAAATAATGCTAGAAATCCTGAATTTTAGCCACTTTCACAAGCATATAATATTTGCGTCAGATGGAAGGAAAATAAGGAATAAAGAATTAAAAAGGTATTTTGACGTGTCTGTAGTTATATATATGGAGTGTGGAAATACGATATAATAAAATTTTTAATTATAGAAATAGATATTGAATTTATATATTTGATATCTATTTTTTATATGTAAAATTTGTTAATATAAACATAAATAGTATTGATAATCGTTTTCAAATTGTTTATAATAAAATAAAAAGGAGCGATTTAAATGTTAAAAAAAATATCTGTATTATGCTTAAGTTTAGTATTTTCTTTAATTCTTATTACTCCTCATAACGTTTTTGCAATTGAATTAAAAAGAGTTCCTTCAAGTAATATTCATAAAATAGTTGAAGAAAATGATAAATTTATAAGAATAGAAGATGATTATGGAATTACAATAATTTATAAGGATTTGTTAGAAAGTAATTATAATCCGGAAGAAGATGTTTCAGAAATAACACCAAGAATGGCAAGATATAAAGTTAAAGATAAAAAGTATTTAGGTGAATATATAGACTATAATAAAACTCTAAAAACTGTTTCAGGAAATTCAGGAGTTACTTTGCAGTTAGGATTTTCAGATAGTATTTCTGCATCTGTTTCTACAACATTTGGAGTTAGCAAATCAGATATATCTGCTCAATTAGGCTTCAATGTTAATAGAAATTATACAGTTTCTCATTCAGGAACATATAAAGTTCCATCAAATGTGAAAAGAGCTGTATTAAAAGCTCATCCATTGTATGATAAATATCAATATTCTATTTATTTAAGAGGAAGAATGGGATTACCAGATACTAAAATGAAAACTGGACATGCATTAAAGCCTATAGGAGTCCATTATGAAAAAATACTTAGAAAATAAGGAGAATTGATAATGAATAAAGATAAGAATAGTTTGATATGTCTTATAATAGTAATTATATTTAGCATAATAAATATATTTTCAATGTATTTAAGTAAATTTATAATTACTAGAACAGTTGAATATAATGATTTAACATTGATGTACCCACCTTTAGAAATGACATCAAGAGCTTTGAATTTTACATATTTGGGATTAGTTGGATTTACAGTTTATTATTTTCTTGTATACAGAAAGAATGATAATAAATAATTAGATAATTTTAAATTCAGTTTTAACTATATTAATAATATTGTTAACTAAATATAAAAAGGAATTTAAGGTGATAAGTTGAAAAGTAAATTTTAAAACTATAAAATAGAAGTACTTATAAAAAAGCATCCTGCGTAGATATTATGAGAAGCGTGAGGAATATAGTGGATGAATAGTTTTGCAGCAGTGGTATTTATGGCTACTACTACTTTTATTATTTCCATTTGTAGACTAGAGTGTTGCTAAATCGAAAGTAAGAGTTGAAATTCTAAATTTTAGGATCTTTAATATATATATGGTATTTGGAAAATATAAGGAAAATTTTAAAAATAAGAAAATTAAATATAGTTATTAAATAGACATTGAATTTATATATCCGATGTCTATTTTTTATATAAAAATATATCAAAGAAAGGATGATCGTTTATGAAGAAAAAATCAAAGGTACCTAAAAAGAGTCTAAGCTTTATTATGGCTTTTATAACTATAATAACTACCATATTTACATCAGCAGTTTCAGTTTATGCAAGTGATTTAGATATGAGTGAGAGTACAGGATTTAATTATGTAGGTATTAGTCCAATTACAAATAAAAAGGTTAATCATAAGATTTACCGTATGAAGGTAGATGGTAAGACCGTATTTTGTATAGAACCTGGAATTGCAACATCTAGTGGAGGTGGGTATGTATCTGAAGAATATATAGATTCTAAGAAGGATATATTATCTAAGATAGCTTACTATGGGTATACTGATACAAATCAATCAAAATATGATTATGCATTAACTCAAATAATTATATGGGAGGAATTAGGTGATAAATTTATATCTACAACACTTCCAAATTATCATAAAAGAAAATCAGAAATATTTGCAAAAGTAAATAGACATAATATATTACCTTCATGGAATAAACAGGATATTGAAATAAAAAGTGGAGAAACAATAGAGTTAGAAGATAAGAACGGTATTATTAGAGAAATGCAATTAGAATCAAATAATACTGGGACAGATATATTGCTTGAAGAAAATACTTTAAAAATTACAACAAATAAAAATTCTAATTCTGGAGTTATTAGTTATATAAAGATTCCTAAGAATGAGGTTGGAACATCGATAGTTTATCGTAAGCCTAACCATCAAAGCTTAGCAGAATTTCATATGGAAAGTTCAATGAGTGCAAATTTAAATATAAGTGTAATAAAATTAGGAAATATTAAAGTAAAAAAGATTGATGAAGATACAGGAAAGGCATTAGCAAATGCAAAACTTAGATTTGAGTATGATGGTAAGAGTAAAGAAATTATAACGGATTCTAATGGAATTGCGAGTATAGGAGATATACCGGAAGGAACAACTGTAACAATATCAGAAGTGACAGCACCCAATGGATATTTTAATAAAGGTGAAATTAAAAAAGTTGTTATTGAAGCAAATAAAACTATAGAAGTTACATTAGGAAATAAAGAACAGTTAGGTAAAGTAATACTTAGTAAGAGTGGAAAAGATTTTGGAGTAGAAATGCCTAATGATAGTTATAAATTAGAAGGAGCAATTTATGGTATTTATAATGAGAATGATGAAAAGATAACTACCATAACAACTGATGATTTAGGTAAAGCAACATCAGAAAATATTAAATTAGGAAAATATTATATGATTGAAGAAAAAGCTCCAGAAGGATATCAAATAAATAAAGAACAAATACCATTTGAATTAAAGTATGCTGGACAAACTGTAGAAGTAGCATCAGTATCTATTAATCATAAAGATGAAGAACAGAAAGGGATAGCAGTACTAATTAAAGAGGATGAAAAGACTGGAGCAACTTCTCAAGGGAGTGCAAATCTTAATGGAGCGGTTTATGAATTAAGAAGAGAAAGTAATGATGAATTAGTTGAAACTATAACTATTAAAGATGGAAGAGCTGAAGTAGAGAATTTATATCTAGATAATTACTATTGGATTGAGAAAGAAGCTCCAGAAGGATATTTATTAGATTCTACTAAACATTATTTTGAAATAAGTTATGCAGGTGAAAATGTAGAAACAGCTATAAGTGAAACTGTGGTAAAGGAGAAAGTAATTACAGGTGGATTTGATCTAATAAAGTTTGGAGAGAAGAATTGGAAAGAAAAGATAAAAAATATATTCAAAGGCACTAATAACGATATTAAACTTTTAAAGGATGTTGAGTTTTCTGTATTTAGTGATACGACAGGAGAATTGATAACAAAAGGATGTACAGACGAAAAAGGATATCTAAAATTTGAGAAGTTACCATATGATACTTATACAGTAAAAGAAACTAAGACGCCAGAAGGATATATTGCAGCAAAAGATTTTAAATTAACAATCAAGAAGCAGGATGAGATTCAACATCTAGAGATTAAAAATGAATTAATTAAAGGGGGCGCTAAGTTAATAAAAACAGATGTAGTAACAGGAGAGCCATTACCTGACACAGGTATTAGAATATTAAGTGAAGATAAAAGTATCTTAGTAGAAGGAAGAACGGATGAGAGCGGTATATTCTATTTTGATAATTTACCCAAGGGAATTTACTACTTCCAAGAGTATGAAGCTCCTAAAGGGTATCAAATCGATGAGATACCTATTAAATTTGAAATAAAAAAAGATGGTGAAATTGTAACTTGCAAAATGACAAATAAGAAGATTGAAAAAGTTTTTATACCTAAAACAGGAGATACAAATAGTGTTATCTTATATGGAATAGGAATATTGGCATCAGGAACATTGTTATTGAAAATGAGACGCAAAAAAGATAAATAGAAGTATGAGAATGTCAGATACAAATAAGTATCTGTTTTTTTATACTTTTTTTAAGGAGGTACTATAACAATATGAATCATAAATTATTATTTATTAGATTACCAACATTTAAATTAATTTGATTTAGATTGAAAATATAAATTTAGAAAAGAGAGGTAAATGATTATGAAATTAAAACATATTATTCCTAACGTGGAGAAGACATTTGGAAACTTAGAGTATGCAGGAGAAGGAGATATTGAACAAAAAAGAATAAATGGGAAAGTGACAGTTATATCTAGATCATACAATCTTTATTCTGACATACAGAGAGCAGATGATATAGTTGTTATTTTACCAGCTAATGCAGGTGAAAAGATTTTTGAAGTTGAAGAAAAGGTAAAGTTGATAAATCCTAAAATTATAGCAGAAGGATATAAAATAGGAACTCGTGGTTTTACAAATTATATTTTATTAGCAGATGATATAGTAAAGGCTTAAGGAGGATAAGATTATGAGATTAGCAAATGGAATAGCTATAGATAAAGAAAAAACATTTGGAATGTTAAAGTTTTCAGCATTGAGAAGAGAAGTACGTGTTCAAAATGATGATGGAACACCATCAAATGAAATTAAAGAACGTACTTATGATTTAAAGAGTAGGGGACAAGGTAGAATGATACAAGTTAGCATTCCTGCATCAATACCTTTAAAAGAGTTTGATTATAATGCAGAAGTAGATATCATTAATCCTGTTGCAGATACAGTAGCTACAGCTAATTTTAATGGTACTGATGTAGATTGGTATATTAAAGTTGATGATATAGTATTAAAAAATAGACAAGAACAATTAGGAGGAGATTTACAAAAAGATATTCATAAGAAAAAGTAGGATAATATGAAAAATATAGTTAAAAATGAAAGTGATTCAATAACTATTAGAACTAGAAAGAAACTGGATTTAAAAATACAGCAAATATCAAAAGAAGAAGCCATTGATTTTATTAGAACATATCACTATTCAAAAGTTATACCTCGTCTTTGTCGTTATTTTTTAGGAATTTATGAAAATAGTAGATTATTAGGAGTAGTGGAATTAGGATGGGGAACACAACCATTACAGACCATACGAAAAATATTTCCAAATCATAAGCTTATTACAGAAGGTTATTTAGAGATAGGTAAAATGTGTTTTATACCAGAGATGAATTATAATAAATATTTTGGTAGTTATTCTCTTTCATTATTAATACGATGGGTGCGTGAATATACAAAGTGTATATTTCTATATACACTTGCTGATGGAATAGAAGGTAAATGCGGATATGTTTATCAAGCTTCTAATTTTTATTATTGTGGTTATTTTAAGACTAGTGTATATCGAGATAAAGAAACAGGAGAAAAAATACATCCACGTAGTGCAAGAAAATTATTGGAAGAAAATGCACACTATGACGGAGTAAAAGAAAGATATTGGCTTACACATTGTTTTTGTGAGTACAAAGGTATAGAAAAAATTAATGGACTTATGTTCCGATATATATATCCATTGACAAAAGAAGCTGATAGGATTTTGAAATACTACAAAAATTATGTAAGATATAGCTACCCTAAAGATAAAAATCTGTTATTTGAAAGAAGGATTGATAATAGAAAATATGAAAAAATAATACAACCAAAATTTAACAGAAATATAGATAGATATAATGCACAAGATTTTAATAAATAATATGGAAAGGATAAAAAATGAAATTTTATAAATATAGAGGTAATAGGATAAGAGCCAGTGATAAATCACTGGTTTTTCGTTTTTCAATAAGTATATTGCCAATTATATTTATTATATTATTGACAGTTCTTAATGTGAAACAGATTGCAGAAATAAACTGGAAAAATATAAACTTGTTTTTAGAGAATGGGTTATCACTTTCATTTACAACTTATAACATATTAACCATAGTATTAGCGATTAGTATTTGTTTATTAGTCGCTTATTTATATTATCACTATAAATATGATAAATTTAAACAATTAATTCATCGTCAAAAACTAGCAAGAATGATATTAGAAAATAAATGGTATGAATCTGAGTCAATTAAAGATAATAGCTTCTTTAAAGACTTGAATTCTAATAAACAGAAAGAAAAAATAGTATATTTTCCTAAAATGTATTATGAATTAAAGGATGGATTAATTTATATTAAAGTTGAAATAACGTTAGGGAAATATCAGGATCAATTATTAAATTTAGAAAAGAAGTTAGAGTCTGGTTTATATTGTGAACTTGTTTCTAAAGAGCTAAAAAATTCCTATATTGAGTATGTTTTATTATATGATACTATTGCAAATAGAATATCAATTGATGAAGTTAAAGTTAGCAATGGAAGTTTAAAACTTATGAAGTCTGTATATTGGGAGTTTGATAAATTACCACATATGCTAATTGCAGGAGGAACTGGAGGGGGAAAGACATATTTTATACTTACAATTATTGAATCATTATTAAGTACAGATTCTATACTATATGTTTTAGATCCTAAAAATGCTGATCTTGCTGATTTAAAAACAGTAATGCCAAATGTCTATTATAAAAAAGACGATATGATATCATGTATAAATAACTTCTATGATGAAATGATGGAACGTAGTGAAGTTATGAAAACTATGGATAATTATAAGACAGGAGAAAACTATGCTTATCTTGGATTGCCGGCTAATTTTTTAATATTTGATGAGTATGTTGCTTTTATGGAAATGTTAGGATCTAAAGAAAATACTGCTGTTTTAAATAAACTAAAGAAAATAGTAATGCTTGGTAGACAGGCAGGTTTTTTTCTTATATTAGCTTGTCAACGTCCAGATGCAAAGTATCTTGGAGATGGTATTAGGGATCAGTTTAATTTTAGAGTAGCACTTGGGAGGATGTCTGAACTTGGATATAATATGATGTTTGGTGAATCAAATAAAAATTTTTTCTTAAAACAAATTAAAGGGAGAGGGTATGTTGATGTAGGTACAAATGTTATAAGTGAGTTTTATACTCCATTAGTACCAAAAGGACATGATTTTTTAGAGGAGATAGGTAAAATTATAAAAAGCAGGCAGATAGAGAAATCGTCGTGCGAAGCGAAAGACGAGATCTCGAACTAGCCTGCTTTTGGTATGGCTTTGCCATACCAATATACATTAGCCCCCGGTATCTAACAGGGGGGCACAAATAGACTGAAAATAATTAAATAGGTAAGTAGAACCAAGGAGTAGAAGATTAAATAGTAGTTGTCAGATTTTAAGAAAATCAGACAGCTATTTTTATTGGAGGAATTGAAATGAATAAAGGTATATCATTTAGTGAACTTTTACAAAACAAAAGACTTGCATATGGAATTTCTCAAAATAAATTAGCGGTTATAAGTGGAGTTCCAAGACAATATATTAGCGATGTGGAAAATGGAAAGATTTTACCTGATGAATGTAAGCAGAAGTATATAATTAATGAGCTAGAAAAATTAAATCCAGAATCACCACTTACAATGATGATTGACTATATAAGGATAAGATTTCCTACAACAGATGTAAAGCATATTGTTGATAATATATTGAGATTAAAGATTGAATATATGATTCATGAAGATTATGGATTTTATTCCTATTCAGAACATTATGTTATAGGTAATATATTTATTTTAGTATCTCAAGATATAGAAAAAGGAGTTTTAATAGAACTAAAGGGGCAAGGGTGTAGACAGTTTGAAAATTTCTTATTAGCTCAACATAGATCATGGTATGACTTTTTATTAGATGCGTTAATGGTTGGAGGTGTAATTAAAAGAATTGATCTAGCTATAAATGATATGACAGGGATACTAGATATAAAAAATCTAACTAAGAAATGTAACAATGAAGAATGTATATCAGTATTCCGTAGCTTTAAATCTTATAGGTCAGGAGAGTTAGTAAGAAAGGATGAGAAAATTGGGATGGGTAATACACTGTATATTGGTTCATTGAAGAGTGAAGTATACTTTTGTATATATGAAAAGGACTATGAACAATATATCAAGCTAGATATTCCAATGGATGATGCAAAGATAAAAAATAGATTTGAAATAAGGTTAAAAAATGAGAGAGCATATCATGCAGTAGTAGATTTATTAGCTAATAGAGATGCAGAAAAAACAGCGTTTTCAATCATTAATAGATATATTCGTTTTGTAGATAAAGAAGATGATAAAAGTAGGAGTGAGTGGAAAATTAATAATCATTGGAGCTATTTCATAGGTGAAGGTAGAGAAAAATTAAAATTAACAACTAATCCAGAACCATATAGTATTCAGAGAACACTAAATTGGCTATCAAGACAAGTTGCACCTACTTTAAAAACTATTAAGAGATTAGATAATATAAATAATACAACAGTAATGGAGGAATTAATAAGAAATGCAGAATTAACAGAACGACATAAAAAAATAATTGAACAAAATTCAGTAAACGTTGAGGAGATTATTTATGAGTAAAGGAATATAAGTTTTAAGGATTATAGATAGTAGATGAAATAAAAAATTATAGATTAGAGGGAGAAGAAATATGAATTTTGGACAAAATTTATATAATTGGTTTTTATCAAATGCACAGTCGTTGGTATTAATGGCTATAGTTATAATAGGTGTATATCTTGGATTTAAGAGAGAGTTTTCAAAACTTATAGGATTTTTAGTAGTTGCATTAATTGCGGTAGGACTTGTATTTAATGCAGGAGGAGTTAAAGATATATTACTTAAATTATTTAATAAAATTATAGGAGTATAACTTGATTAAATAATAATTATATGAATTGTTAATATTCTTTTTGATATTTATATTGGATGATATAATTAATATAGTATATAGAATTAAGGGGGAAGAGAAATAAAATATGAAAAATTTATTAATTGGAAATGGTATTAATATACAATATGATAATGTTAATTATACAACTAAAAATATAGTATTAAGAATATTAACTAACCTGGACAACCCGAATTATCCAGTTGATTATATTGTAGATGAGCCTATTTTATTAAAAAATTATATTGGACAACTTTTTTTATTTGCTAGAGAAATTATTAACGATGAATTTGATGAGTTTATAAATTGTAGTGCAGAGAAAAAAGCTTTAGAAGATTTTAAGCAAAGGTATAAAGAAAAAAAGAATTCATTAAGAATTGCTGATATTGGATTTGAAGATTATTATTTAATACATGATTTAGTTTGTCATAAGTATGGCATTGTTAATCCAGAGCAATATATAGTTAGAGAAGCAATGAAAATGGCATACTTCCATTCAATTTATAATGAGGGGAAATTAAATCTACTGTATAAAAGTTATAGTGATAATTTAAAAAAATATATTTCAGATTTTGATAATATTTTTACTACTAACTATGATAGTAATATTGAAAGTGCTACCGGAAAAAGCATATATCATATTCATGGACAATTTGATAGGTTAAGTGAAGTATATAATCCAGATTCTTTACGTAATAATCTTGGAGATAATCAATTAGAAGGAATACCTAATGATTATAAATATATGTATCTACATTCTACTGCGTTATCAACATATTGTGGAGACTATAAGCAATATCAAATAAATCAAAATTCTATAGCAAATTCAGCTATGGATAAAATGTTAAAAGGATATTTAACAAATGAATCTTTACGCAATGATATTGATAGTTGGGAAAATGAAGGTAATAAATTATTAGCTAATTTAACTAGGGCGATTAAAGTTAAAACTATAAATCCAGAATTAAAGTTTCAAGAGGACTATTCTATTGAGGAGTTTAGAAATATAACAGGTAAACTTACTATTTTAGGGTTATC
Organism: Faecalimicrobium sp. JNUCC 81; assembly: GCF_053667625.1. Lineage (NCBI taxonomy): Bacteria > Bacillati > Bacillota > Clostridia > Peptostreptococcales > Peptostreptococcaceae > Faecalimicrobium > Faecalimicrobium sp. JNUCC 81. The sequence continues at coordinate 3,541,477 of NZ_CM132203.1, read as the reverse complement.
TCCATATAATGATTATCATTTATTTGAAATTATTGATAATTCAAATATAGATGAGTGTACTTATTTTTATTTTGATGAGTCGGATTGTGATAGGATTGAATCATTACTTTTAAAGCTTAAATCAGAGGGGAAACTGTACTTTAAGAGTGTCAAAGAGTTTTGGAGGGAGATGTAAATGGGAAAAATAAAGTATATTAGAGTAACAACGAATAATTTAAATAGTGTAATTCAACCTTGTAAAATACTATCTCAAAGTTTAGAAGATATAGATATTATAATAAAGCAATTTAATTCTTTAACATCAAATCAAAGATCGGATATAATTAGAGAACATATAAAAAGAGAAGATTTATTAAAAGAGCAAATTACAACACAAGACAAGGATATGTATTTAACATGCTCTATGGTTAATTTTAATATTATTGCGTCAGAATATGATATAGATCCAGCAACAGTATGTATGTGTATATCTAAAATATGTAAAGTAAATGAGAAGATACTAGTGGTATAAGAATTTTAAAAAATTAAAAGATACTAAATTATTAAATTTATAAAAAAACAGTTAATTCTTAAGAGTTAACTGTTTTTTTATTATCAAAAGGATGTGAAAATACTATGGAAGAAATGAGAGTATATATTGCAAACTTAGGAAAATACAATGAAGGTGAATTAGTTGGAGATTGGTTTACACCACCGATTGATTGGGATGACTTGAAGGAACGTATAGGGTTAAATAGTGAATATGAGGAATATGCAATTCATGACTGGGAATTGCCTTTTGATATAAGTGAATATACTTCAATAGAAGATATCAACCGCTTATGTTCTATGGCAGAGGAATTAGAATCTATGGATATAGGAGAGGCATTACGTGATATTCAAAATGCTTTCTTCTCAAGTTTTCAAGAATTATATGATAACAAAGATGATATAATTTGTTACCCAGAATGTGATGATATGACTGATGTTGCGTATTACCTTATTGATGAATGTGGATCTTTAGGTGAAATACCATCATCAATACAAAGCTATATTGATTATGAAGCATATGGTCGTGATTTAGAGATAAATGGTAGCTTTGTAATAACTAATCATGGGGTATTTGAGTATGCAAATTAAAATAATTTAGATATACGTTAGTATTGAATTATGGCATTTGAGATAGATTAAGTGTCGTTTGCGAAATATAATTCTGTAGTAAGAAATTTTATTATAATATAAAGAAAAATAAATAATAATTATTAAGCATTGGAGAATTTATAAAAAGTGATGAAATATGAATAAAAATCATAAGAGAATAGTTAAATATATAGTCAAGAACTTAGATTTAGATAATAAATATATTATTAAATTAGATGAAAAGAGTATAGTTATTATTGATGGAAATATTACTTTGTATTTTACAATTAAAAATAATGAAGTAGTATTTTTAAGTCCATTAAAAAACATTTTTTTATCACAATAACTTAAATTTATTAAATAGCTGTTTCTGAGAATTTATTTGTGGACTTGTGATTCCTAGTAATACCTTCCAGGGTAACTCATAAATAAAATTCTTTTTATAAAATAAAGGGCTTTCTTAAAAAGAAGGCTCTTATTTTTTATTTTTAATTCAGATGTATAAATTTATTTTATACAAAAGAATGGAGGAATCAATATGAAAAAGATTAAGTCATATACAGGAATTTGGAATGTAGAGAAAGTTATATATGCAATAAATGATTTTCAACTTCCATTTCCAGTTACTTTTACCCAAATGACATGGTTTGTAATAATGTTACTTTTAGTTATATTATTTGGAAATTTACCACCATTATCTATGATAGAAGGAGCATTTTTAAAGTACTTTGGAATACCAGTTTTTATAACTTGGTTTATGTCTCAAAAGACTTTTGATGGAAAGAAACCATATGGATTTTTAAAGTCAATAATCTTATATGTATTTAGATCTAAAATAACATATGCAGGAAAAAGAATTAATTTAAAAAATAAAACTATTGATGAAAATATAACTATAGTAAGGAGTGAATTATATGTTCCCGATCAAATATATAGAAAATAATCTTGTACTTAATAAGGAGGGAGAATGTTTTGCATATTATGAATTAATACCATATAACTATTCATTCTTATCAGCAGAACAAAAATTTATTGTACATGATAATTTTAGGCAGTTAATATCTCAAAATAGAAATGGAAAAATTCATGCACTTCAAATTGCAACAGAAAGTTCTATAAGATCTACACAAGAAAGGTCAAAGAAAAATATCACAGGAAAATTAAAAGAAATTGCTTACGAAAAAATAGATGAGCAAACAGAAGCACTTGTTTCTATAATTGGCGATAATCAAATTGATTATCGCTTTTTTATTGGATTTAAGCTTTTAGTTACAGAAGAAGAAATGAATATAAAGAATATAAAAAAGTCAGTATTAGCTAATCTATCAGATTTTATATATGATGTTAATAATAAATTGATGGGTGATTTTGTTAGTATAAACAATGATGAAATTATGAGATTTTCAAAAATGGAAAAGTTATTAGAAAATAAAATCTCAAGAAGATTCAAAGTTAGAAGGCTAGATAAAAATGATTTTGGCTATTTAATTGAACATAATTATGGAAGGAAAGGTACAGTATTTGAAGATTATCAATACCATTTACCTATAAAGAAACTTAAAAGAGAAGCATTAGTAAAAAAATACGATCTTATAAAACCAACTAGATGTCTTATAGAAGAAAAACAAAGATACTTAAAAATTGTACATGAGGATTCAGAAAGTTTTGTAGCTTATTTTACTATTGAAAGTATTATTGGAGAAATGGATTTTCCATCTAGTGAGATATTTTATTATCAGCAACAACAGTTTACATTTCCTATTGATACTAGTATGAATGTGGAAATTGTAACAAATAAAAAAGCTTTAACTACAGTTAGAAATAAGAAAAAAGAGTTAAAAGATTTAGATAATCATGCTTGGCAGGCAGGAAATGAAACAGGAACAAATGTGGTAGAGGCATTAGATGCTGTAAATGAGCTTGAAAACAATTTAGATCAAACAAAAGAATCAATGTATAAGTTAAGTTATGTAATTAGAGTATCAGCAGATAGCATTGATGAATTAAAACGCCGTTGTGATGAGGTTAAGGATTTTTATGATGATATAAATGTAAAGTTAGTACGTCCCATGGGAGATATGATAGGATTTCATAATGAATTTATACCTTCAAGCAAAAGATATATAAATGATTATATTCAATATGTAACTAGTGATTTTCTAGCAGGATTAGGATTTGGAGCAACTCAACAACTTGGAGAAAATGAAGGAATATATATTGGATATAGTTTAGATACAGGAAGGAATGTGTATCTGAAACCATCCCTTGCAAGTCAAGGAGTAAAAGGTTCTGTAACTAATGCATTGGCAGCAGCATTTTTAGGTTCATTGGGAGGGGGGAAATCTTTTGCTAATAACTTACTTGTTTACTATACAGTATTGTTTGGAGGGCAAGCTGTTTTGGTAGATCCAAAAGCTGAACGTGGTAAATGGAAAGAAAATTTACCAGATATATCTCATGAAATAAATATTGTTAATTTAACAAGCGATATAGAAAATAAGGGAATGTTAGATCCGTATGTAATTATGAAAGAAGTAAAAGATAGTGAAAGTTTAGCTATTGATATATTAACTTTTCTTACAGGAATAAGTAGTCGTGATGGAGAGAAGTTTCCTATACTTAGAAAAGCAATAAGAAATGTTACTCAGAGTAAATGCAGAGGTCTTTTAAAAGTAATAGATGAACTAAGAAAAGATAATTCTCAAATATCAAATAATATTGCAGATCATATTGAAAGTTTTACAGATTATGATTTTGCACAATTACTTTTCTCAGATGGAAATATTAAAGGCTCAATTAATCTAGAAAAACAAATGAATATAATACAAGTTGCGGATCTTGTTTTACCGGATAAAGATACTTCTTTTGAAGAATATACAACCATGGAAAGTCTTTCAGTAGCTATGTTGATAGTAATTAGTACTTTTGCATTAGATTTTATACATTCAGATAGAAGTATTTTTAAAATAGTAGATTTAGATGAAGCTTGGACATTCCTTAATGTAGCACAAGGAAAAACTTTATCTAATAAATTAGTTAGAGCAGGGCGTGCTATGAATGCAGGAGTGTATTTTGTTACTCAAAATGCAGGTGATGTATCAGATGAAAATTTAAAAAATAATATTGGATTAAAATTTGCATTTAGAAGTACAGATACTAATGAGATTAAGAAAACACTTGAATTTTTCGGAGTTGATAAGGAAGATGAGAACAATCAAAAAAGGTTAAGAGAGTTAGAGAATGGACAGTGTTTAATACAAGATTTATATGGAAGAGTTGGAGTAATACAAATACATCCAGTCTTTCAAGAACTCCTTACTGCATTTGATACAAGACCACCTATAAGAAAAGAGGTGGATTAATGAAATCTAGGGTGTTTAGAAATTTAAGCTGGATAACTGTTTTAATAGTAATAATTGTACTATTTTTTATCTATATAAGTGAATCTGTAGCTTACGCAGAAGGACTAGTAGATGAAACTGTAAATTCAAATAATATATATTCAATGTATCCTATAGGAAATTATCAGCTTGATTTTTATGTTGATAATTCTTGGGGGTGGCTACCTTGGAATTGGACTGATGGAATAGGTAAATCAGTACAGTATGGGTTATATTGCATAACAAATTTTATTTGGATAATCAGCTTATATCTATCAAATGCAACTGGATACGTTGTTCAAGAAGCATATAAATTAGATTTTATTAATGATATGGCAGATTCAATAGGTGAGAGTATGCAAACAATTGCTGGAATCAATCAAAGTGGAATATCTAATAGTGGCTTTTATATAGGTTTTCTACTTTTATTTGTTTTGATTCTTGGAATTTACGTAGCATATACAGGATTGATTAAAAAAGAAACTAGTAAGGCAATTAATTCTGTTATTAATTTCGTTGTGATATTTATAATATCTGCATCGTTTATTGCTTATGCTCCTGAGTATATTAAAAAAGTAAATGATTTTTCTTCTGATATTAGTAAAGCTGCTTTAAATTTGGGAACGAAAATTGTAACTTCTAATTCAAATAGTGAAGGAAAAGATAGTATAAATCTAATTAGAGATAATTTATTTTCTATACAAGTACAACAACCATGGATGTTATTACAATATGGAGATTCTAATATAGAAGAAGTTGGTAGAGATAGGGTAAAGAGCTTACTTTCTACAAATCCAAGTGAAGACGATGGAAAAAAACGAGAGGAAATAGTTAAAACTGAAATAGAAGAGAAACATAATAATAATTTGACCATAACAGAAGTTATGAGTAGATTAGGTAAGGTATTTTTTCTACTTATATTTAATATAGGAATAACCATTTTTATCTTTTTATTAGTATCTATGATGATATTTTCACAGATACTTTTTATTATTTTCGCTATATTTTTACCATTAAGTTTTTTACTATCTATGATACCTTCATATGAAAGTATTGGAAGACAGGCAATTGTAAAGTTATTCAATACTATAATGATGAGAGCTGGAATAACTCTTATTATAACTATAGCGTTTAGTATATCAACAATGTTTTACACAATATCCACAGATTATCCCTTCTTTATGATTGCATTTTTACAGATAGTAACATTTGCAGGAATTTATATGAAGTTAGGAGATATTATGGGGATGTTTAGCTTACACTCAGGGGATAGTCAGAATATGAGTAGTCGTATGTTTAGAAAACCATATAGAACAATGAGAAATAAGAGTAAAAATATACAGCGTCATATAAGTAAGGCTTTAATATCTAGAGGAAAAGATAAAGAAAAATTACCATCTAACATAAATAATCCACAAAGGAATGCAAATAATACACAAAAAAGAACTGGTTATTCACACAGTAGAGAGAATTATGATAAATCAGTTAGCAAAGAAAGTTTTTCAAAACGTATTGGAAATACTGTTGGAGCATTTATGGATACAAAGAAAAATATATCCGATAAATCAAAACAAGTTAAAGAAAATATACAGGATATACCTGTGCAGGCTAAATATGTAGTTAATAATACAAAAGAAAAAGGTAAAGATAATATATCTGATTTTAAAAGAGGTATCGTAGAAGAAAAAGAAAAACGTCAACAAGATAGAAATAAAAAGCAGCAAAATCATAGAGAGACTATAGCTCAAAAAAGAGCTAAGCTAGGAAATACAGTAGAAGCTAAAGAGAAAAAATCTACAGATGACAAAAATATAGATTGTCACTCAGATTCAAAATATAAACCTTCAATTAGTTCTGAAAGAGTGAAAAAGAAAAAAGGAGAAAATATTAGACCAACGGTCTCAGAAAAAATAGGTGATAAGAAAGACAGAGAAAAAAGTAATTCTATAAATAAAATAGAAAGATCTACAGAGAAACCTATTCATAAAGAAAGAGAGATTGTAAATCAAAGCGAAGAACTATCTAATAAAGTTGAAAATAATCAAGATGGAAAAGTAAAAAACAGTAAAACTATAAAAATAGAACGACATAATATCAATTCTAATTCTAAAGATTCTAAGTATAATCACATAGATATTAAAGAGAGAAAAATAAAAAATAAATCTAATTTTACTCCTGAGAATAAGGTGAGAAAACAATGAAAATAAAGCTGATAACTATTTTTATTAGTATATTCTTATTTATATTTGGAGTAATATTACTGTTTTTACCTTTAATATCAGATGAAAATCATAACGGAGGTATGAATCAAAATATAATTGGAATGAATTTATCACCAGAAGTTCTAAAATTTAAGCCTATGGTTGAAAGATATGCTAAGAAATATGATGTTCAAGAGTATATAAATTACCTACTTGCTATTATGCAAGTTGAATCAGGTGGAACTTTAGTTGATGTTATGCAATCTTCAGAATCACTAGGGCTTCCACCAAATACTTTAGAAACAGAAGAATCAATAGAACAAGGATGTAGGTACTTTTCAAATCTTTTAAAGACATCAAAAGAAAAAGGATGTGATATTAATTCAACTATACAAGCATATAACTATGGATTTGGATATTTAAACTATATTCAAAGTAATGGAAAATTTCATAATTATAATTTATCAGAAAATTTTGCGAAAAATATGGCACAAGGAGTTAAAGTAACTTATACCAATCCAATAGCTGTTGCTAAAAATGGTGGTTGGAGATATAAATATGGAAATCAATTTTACGTAGAATTAGTACTTCAATATATTGGGACAAGTGAATTTAATGATGAAACAGTTCAAATAATTATAAATGAAGCATTGAAGTATAAAGGTTGGAAATATGTATTTGGAGGAGATAATCCAAATACTTCTTTTGATTGTAGCGGATTAACTCAATGGTGTTTTAAAAAAGCAGGAATAAATTTACCAAGAACAGCACAACAACAATATGATATTATGCAACATATTACACTAGATCAAGCAAAACCAGGAGATTTAGTGTTTTTTCATGGTACATATAATGCTGGAACTTATGTAACTCATGTTGGAATATATGTTGGAAATAACAAAATGTATCATGCAGGAGATCCTATTGGATATGCAGACTTAACAGAGAGCTATTGGCAGAAGCATTTAATCGGAGCTGGAAGGATAAAAAAATAGATGGGGTGAAAATATGTTAAGAAAAAAAGAGAAAAAATATAAGGAAAAGGAGATACCAGTTATAAGGTTAGGTACAAATAAAAAGTCTGTAATTGTTTTATGGATTATTTTAATTTTAAGTATAACATTTGGTGTTTATAAAAACTTTACTGCAATAGATAAACATACTATCCACGAAAAGAAGATTATTGAACAGAAAATTATAGATACAAATGGCATTGAAAATTTTGTGAAAAACTTTGCTAAAGAATATTATTCATGGGAAAATAACAAAGAATCTATTGAAAGAAGAACAGTTAAAATTAATGAGTATCTTACAAAAGAATTGCAGGAACTAAATAAAGATACAATAAGAAATGACATTCCAACAAGTTCTAGTATAAAAGATGTTCAGATATGGAGTGTAAATCAAATTAAAGAAAATGAATTTGAAGTTAAATATTCTGTGGAACAAGCTATAAAAGAAGGAGAAGAAATAAAAGACATTACTTCTTCGTATGAAATTGTAGTTAAAACAGATAACATTGGAAATCTGATAATTATAAAAAATCCTACATTATCAAAAATGCTAGAAAAATTAAATTATGAAACCAAAAAAGAAGAAACAGATAGTACAATAGAACAAAAAACAATTAAAGAAATTACAGAATTTTTAAATACATTCTTTAAGTTATATCCTACTGCATCTAAAAATGAATTAGAGTACTATGTAAAAGGAGAAGCACTTAAACCTATAAAAGGAGAATATATCTTTTCAGAACTAGTAAATCCTATTTTCACAAAAGAAGGAAAAAATATAAAAGTATCAACATGCGTAAAATATATAGACCCAATAACAAAAGCAATTCAGATTTCACAATATGAATTTATTTTAGCTAAAGATGAGAATTGGAATATAATAAAATAGATGAAAGAGTATTCCATACAGTGTGAATTTGTATGGAATACTCTTCTTGTATTTAAGAATATCTTGAATGATAAGTTAGTTAAATTTTATTCTGAACAATAAAAATCTTTATAGACAGAATCATTATAGGGTATAAATCTTTCTTTTAATCTATCTAATATTATTTTTCCTCGAAGATATACATAGACTTCATAATCTGTATCAATATATTTATTTAATATTCTAGCTGAACTTCTTTTGCTTATAGAATCTATGTTAGAGAATACTCTAAGATTTTTATAATTAACAAAATCTATTTGTAACATACCTTCTTTAAAACCAGTACTTAGTTTTGCTTTTCCAAAGAATATTCTATTTTTATCAAATTCAAATTTAGATTGTATATCAACAAATAACTCATCTAAGCTTAACAGTTCATTGTCAATCATAATAAGCTCTTTATTATGATCAACATCGTTATCATTATACAATTCAACAAAGCTATCTAAAGAATAGAGGTTTCTACATTCTTTTCTAGTTTTAGTTGTATCACTTGATGTTTTTTTATGAGACTTATTTATTAGATCATTTTCACTAATATTATGTTCACATATATCTGTTTTCACTTTATTCACAGATTTTGTCATTTTTATTAAGCCATTTTTGGCTATAGTATTTTTAGCACTATTCTTTTCTAGAATTATTTGATTTTTTTCTTCCGATGGAGAAATTTCAGAACAACCAATGATATGTAGTTCAGTATTACTAGAAGGTCTAAAATAATACTTTTTACCATTTGTTTTTCCCCAGTTTGAACAGGTTAATCCAATTTGACAGTTTTTATCAGGACATCGAAATTCTCTTTTATCAATTAGTTCATTTTTAGAAGCTAATTGGCTTGCTTTTTTAGCTGTTATATTAATTCCCTTTTCTATGCTATATGCTCGTTCTGACATTTTCATCCTCCTATATTGTTAAATAATAAAATATAGATATTTAGTAACTATATAATTAAATACACTATTCCATATATGAAAACTAAGTATAGTGTAGATAAAAATATAGCATGTTATACTATTTTAGATTTATGAAGTAGAATAGATAGATTATAAATTAATTATAAATCAACTATAAATTAATTTAAATAGAGTTTATTAAGTTATATAATCAAGGTAAAAGAGATAAGGGGATAACTCAATAATGATTAATATAAACTGGAAAGTATTTGAGACAAAACATCCTAAAGCTACTGATGCATTTGAAAGTTTATGCTATTTTTTATTCTACCGTAAATGGATTAAATGAAGGAATTCGTACTGATTTTAATCAGGTTGGTATTGAAACAGAGCCTATAAAGCATGCAGACGGTAAGTACTATGGATTTCAATCAAAAAATTTGGATGACAATAGTAGAATGTTTAAAAAATAAAAATTCAAAGAGTGCTATTGTAAAATATTTATTGGAGAGTGGCGGTGGACATGATGGCTTCAATGAATTGATAAAAATATATGGATATCTAGGAAATAAAGAAATTTGTATTAGGTAATTTGAAAAAATGCTAGCCTGCATTCAATTCTTATCATGTTAAAATATATTTTTATATTAAGTGCTATAAAGTAAATTGTAGAATATAAATTATGATTAAAAACGTTTATCTTACTTTGAGGGGTGTTTAAGCAATTATATGTACAAGGTCATATTAATATAATAAAATAATCTTCTATTAATAATAAAAAATAAATATTTAGTTAGCGTAGATAGAAGGGAGAATTATATGCAATTAAAGCTTTCGACTGATTATGCAATACGTATTGTTCTATATTTAGCTATGAAAAATAATGCGGTTTCAGCAAATGAGTTATCAGAAAAACTAGGAATTGACCAAGAATATACACTTAGGTTTTGCAAGAAACTGAAAGATGCTGAAATAGTAAATATACATGATTATAATAATGAAATTTCTTTATCAAAGAGTCCAAATCAAGTTACAATGTTTGATATTATTAATACTATGGAAAATACTACAAAAATAAATCTTTGTTTAGAAGAGGATGAATACTGTAGCCGTTTTGCAACTGACACATGTCCTGTAAGACGTTTTTATTGTGGATTGCAAAGTAGTATTGAAATTTCTTTAAAGAAGACGACAATACAGGATTTATTAGAGTAATGTTATTAAGAAAATAAATAGAAGTTTTGCAATTTACATATTTTTAGTTAAGAAATTATGTAAGAAAAAGCGCTATATTACATTAAATTATTGTAGTATAGCGCTTTTAATTTATAAGAGGATATTTTAGTTTAAATAGGATATTTAAACTTATAGGTGTTGTTTGAGAATATAAAAGTGCTGTTTGGTAATAAAAAGATAAAAATACGAGCTAGAGTGTATTATTATTTTAGAGGATTAGTACTTAGTTTTATTTTTGTAAATAAGCTTATGCAGTGGAGGGAATAAATGGTAAGGAATTATATAGTTAAGGAAGATTACGATAAGTCGTATAAGGATAAAAATAATTTTGTATGGAAGTATTATTCAAATAAAAAGATGAAACAATTATTCTCCAAAGATTATAAGAAAAAAATAAAAGTAATTGGAGAAGTAATAACCAATGATGACTATAAACAAGACATCATGACATATGAGGAAAATGAATTAAGCATAGGGAATATAGGGACGAGTAGGAAGTTAAATAGAAAAGTTGTTGGGTATATAGAATGTGGTGAAAATGAGTATGTTGCTATAGTAAAAAGTAATTTGATGATGTTTATTATAATATTACTATCTATATTGGCAATAATGTTTGCACTAATTGGGGGAAAAAATTCTGGACCTAAATTAGATAGTAGTGCAAAAGACTATGTAGCAAATATACAAAGACCAGCTGATTGGGATTCAAGTAAAATAGCAATACCAGGATTTAATGAAATTAAGGCTAAATCTGGTGAAGGAGCTGCTTATGTTGCTTTATGGAATCCGATGGATAATCCAGTATATTTTGAGTATGATATAATCATGGATCAAACAGGAGAAAGTATATTAAAAACAGATTTAATTCCACCTGGTAAAGCAGTTACAAAACTGCCGCTGAGTAAGAGTCTTAAGCCTGGAACATATGATATAACCCTTAATGTAAATACATATTCATTAGATGACCATACAGAACAAATGAATGGTGGGCAAGTAAAAACAAAGTTAGTAATTGTAGAGTAATTATATAAAATTAAATAAAAGTTTTGGATAAAGTACATAGTTTAATTTCTATGTACTTTATTTTATAGTAAATAATAATTATTTATAGAAAGAGGAGATAACATGAAATCTAGGATTAATAGAAGAGAACAGAAATTAGAAAGAAAAAGAACACATATATTGATAAGTTTTATGATTACTACCATATTGTTAAGAATTTTTATTATGTTTATCGTTAAGATACCATCTGAATCTATGATGCCGACATTAAATGTAAATGATAGATTAATAGCTACTAAAGTATATAATCCAGAAAAATTAAAACGAGGAGATATTGTTATTTTTTATTCCAAAGAAGAAGACGAGTTAATGATAAAGAGGTTAATTGGAATTCCGGGAGATAGAATATCTATAGAGAATGGTGTTGTAAGTATAAATGATGAGCAAATAAGTGAAAATTATATTAAAGAAAAGGACGAGTTTACTGGTAAATATAAGGTACCTAGAGGAGAATATTTTTTCTTAGGGGATAATAGGAAAAAATCATATGATTCAAGAAAATGGAGAAATCCATTTATTAAGGGAGAAGATATTAAGGGTAAGGCTATTTTAAAGGTATATCCTTTCAAGAATTTTGGTGTCTTAAAATAATGAAAAATATATAAATATGTCGTTTGCGGTAGAAAAGATGTCGTTTATCAAAAAATAAGAAATAGATGTATAAAATTAATATAATAAACTAGAAAAGAAAATATTTATATTTCAAGGAGGAGAATTAATTATGAATAAGAAAATTTTTAGTTTATTAGCAGTAGGTGCTATAACAACATCAATGTTATCAGGAGTAGTTGCTTCAGCAGCAGAGGGAAGTAAGGATATAAATGTTACATATAACAACCAAACTGTAATAGTTGATCCAGATAATCCAGGGGCACCTGAATGGCAAGTTGCAATACCTTCAGGTATAAACTTTACAGAAGATAAGAAAACTGCTGATGTAGGAATAGAGTTACAAAATCCAGATGGAACAGAATATTCAGGTGCAACTATTAATGTAGATGTATCAGTAGCATCTAAAAATGGATATGAGTTGAAAAAAGGAGCTTCTACAGTAGGATATAAAGTAGCATATGGAAGTAAAACGATGGCAAAAGGTACAGCAAAAGAGCTTATAACTACATTAAGTGATACAGTTAAAGCACAAGATGGACAAGCTAGATTAAGTGATGATGTAGCAACAGTATTAGGTACTCATACAGATACATTAACTTACACTGTTGAGAAGCAATAATTTTTAATATAATGTAGATAATTTTTATTGAAATAGGATGGTGGAAATCATCCTATTTTTGGTAAGGAGAGTGATTTTAATCAATGAATCTATTATCTTCTAGAATTTTTAAGAGAAAAAATAGGAATAAGAATATAAAAAAGAGATCATTAAGTGCATTCTTAGCATTTGTAATGATGTTAGGAGTAATACCATTACAAGTTTATTCAGCAACAGATGGAAGTTCAGAGATAAAACTAGAGGATGAAAATCTAAAGATAGCAGTACAAGAAGAGATAAAAAAGGTAAATCCTGATTATACTAAAAATACTATAACAAATAAAGATATGGAACTTTTGACTGAGTTGAACTTAAGTAATAAAGGGATACAGAATCTAAGTGGTATAGAAAATGCAATTAATTTAGAAAGCATTAACTTAGAAGGAAATGAAATAACAGATATAAGTATGTTAGGATCTCTTAGTAAATTAGCAAAATATAACATTTCTAAACAAAGTATAAATTTGGACTTGGGAAATATAGATAAAACAGAAGTAGAATTTGAAAATATGTTAGTTAATATAGACAGGTCAAAAATAATATCTTTATTTGGAGAGGATGTATCTTTAAAAGAAGGAAAAATAGTTTTATCAAACTTAATAAATGGACAAAATAAAAAAACAGTGAAATTTAATGCTAGTACTGAAAAAGGAGAATTTTCAGGAATGCTAGATGTTATTATTTCAAGTGAGTTAAAAGAGAAAAATAAGGAAGACAGTATCGATTCGAAAAATGAAAATTCAAATGAAGTTGAGGGATACCAATCTAAAGCTGAACATGAGGATAAAAAACATTTAAATACAACTAGAGCAGCTTTACAGCCTAATATAAATGCTAATATAGATTTAAAAGATCAATTTATTATTTCAGCTTGGGGAGGAAGTAATAATAATGGAACTAGCGTTAGTCCTGACCAGATAGATAATAGTAGTATCATAGGTAATTCTATAGAGAAAAACTATATAAAGGCTACTGATTCAGGATTGGGACAGTATCAAAATACATCTATAACATCAAAATATAAAATTGATTTTTCGAGAAGTTTTAAGATGTTAGGTAAAATAAATCTAGCTGGATTTAACTATTCAGACGGAATAGCTTTTGCTTTTCATAATCAAGAAGGATATAAGTTTGGAGGAGGATACTCGAGTAATTTAGGTATATATAATCATAATGGTACGGGCTTAAAAGAAAAAGCGTTAGTCTTAGAGGCTGATGCTTGGGGAAATAGGGATACGATTAGACCTGATTTGGGTGACTTTGGAAAAACTAATGAAGATGTACATTTGGGCATAAATAGAATTTTACCTGGTAATAACCCTCAGGTTATTTCAGAAAAATTGTTAGATAAAAATATAGATTTATTTAAGGGGATTCAAGAATATGAAATTGCTTGGGATGCTGTAAATAAAACTATTAAACTTAAGTTTGCAAACCATGAAGTATCAACTAAAATCCAAAATATTGAAGATATTATAGGAGGACAAGAGGCTTACTATACTATAGGAGCGTCAGCAGGTACGTATTTAGAGCATGATCCTACTGACTTAAAAACAGAAGTTGTGTATGACTTATTTCAATATACTGATTTTAAATTAAAACAGGATACTGAATATTATAAAGTAATAGACGGGAATGAGATTCTTCTAACTGACAGTGATAATATAGAAGAAGAAGATACAGTTATAGTAAGACAGAAATACCAAAATATTAAATCTGATACTGCATACAATATGAAATTAAACCTAATAAATAATGATTTTAGGGGACAAAGGTTATCTGTAGAATCAGGCAATGAATCAAAATGGTATAAAGCATATATTATACAAGATAGTTTTAAGAGCTATGTTGGGACTAACAAAATTGATGATAACTCTATTGATGAAAAAGATTTTTTTGTAGGTAATAAAGTTGATATTGAAATTCCAGAGAATAAAGATATCAGAATTGTTGAATATAAGGTGAAAATACCTAAGGTTGTAGGTGAATCAAATGAGGAGATTAAAACAAGTACACAAGTTGGAGCGGATGGGATGAGTTATGATATAAACTCATATTCTAAACGTGTGATGGGTACAAAGTCTATAACAATTGAAGATTCGAACCTAACAATAGGATTAACTGATAATATAAAAGGAGAAATAGTAGAAAATAGACCTGTAGACTTTGAAGGTAGAGTTTATGGTAAAGAGTTGAGAGAGTTGGATATTGTTAATTTGAATAATTTGGGAATATCAAATATAGGAGGATTAGAAAACTGTATAAATGCAGTAGAGATTAATTTAAGTAGCAATAATGATATTACGGATGTATCTATACTTAATAAAATTACTAGTTTGAAAAGTTTAAATTTATCAAACAATACAAAAGTAGCAAAAGAATCTTTAGAACAATTATTTAATATAGATACTTTAATTATGGATAGCGCTAATATAGATGATGAATATAGTAAAGCTATTGGTAAATTATTAAAATTAAAAAAAATAAGCTTAAAGAATAATAATATAAGTGATTTAAATAACTTATCAAGTTTAGATAAATTAAATGAGTTTTATTTTGATAACAATAAGATATATGATTTAAGACCTATAAAAGATCAAATTGAAAATGCTAAATTAAATGCTAATAAATATTCTATAAAAAAACAAGTAGTAAATATAGAGAGACCGTATATTAACTCAGGTGAGTTTATATTTGACAATATTATATATAATAGTGAAGCTATTGAAAATAATATAAGTGGTGCAGATGATTACGATTTTGCAAATAATAGAGTAAAATGGGTTAATTTGCCCGATGGAATTCAAGATATTTCATACAATTGGATGAATAATCAATTTATGTTTAGTGGAACTGTTAATATAGAATTAAATCAAGTTCCGGGACCTGATTATCTAGTAGTGATACCAGCATCTTTAAAGATGGGAGACGTATTAGATGAAAACTCTGTAGATTATGATGAAGAGACAGATAAAACATCTATTAATTATAAACCTGATAAAGATGTTATAAAGCCAAACCCTACAGTTTATGGTATGGCAGGTGCAAAAGATATAATTTCTATATCAAGTGATGATACTATTATTGGCAATGTAAATATATATAGTGATTCAGTTTTTACTATGACAAATACTAATAATAGCAAAGATATGGCATTAGTGGATGTATATAAGACGTTTAATGATAAATTAAGTGGAACAGCTTCAAGTAAAAAAGATAAGTTAATGTCATTAAATAATACTAATAGAAAAGATACATTTAGAATAAAAGCTCCTACATCAAGATTTAAATATAATAATGTAGAGTATACGGGAACAATGAATTTTATAATAGAGCATGTTAAATAAGGAGGCAGGTTATATTATGCTAAAGAAATTTTATAAAATACCAATATTATTCTCATTATTATTGTTAATATTTATACCTATATCAGCTTATGCAAGATCTGGACAAAGTACGGTGCCTGTAATATACAATATATCAGAAGATATGAGGTATGATTTAAGTATAAAAGTTAGTGGAGATGGAGCGGTGCTCAATGGAGCTAAAAGTATAAGAAATGAAAACTTAGTACATCAGATAAAAGTAAGCGAAGAAAAAACATTTGAAATTATTCCAGATAAAGGAAGTGGATTAAAGAGCATATCTTGGAAAAGTGGAGATACTGATTTAAGTAAGTATTATGAAATAGAAGATATAAAAAACGGAAAGAAATTATCCTTGAAAGGAGTAGCTGCCGATAGTGAGTTAACAATACAATTTGATGGCAAAGATAATATTAGTGGTGATTCAGGGCAGGATAAAAATGATTCTATTATAAAAGATGATAGCATCAAAAATCCTCAAACAGGAGATAAAGGCATGTTGGGATGGATTATATTATCTATATTATCACTTGCTATGCTATTAATATTTAGAATTGTTGACTCAAAAAGGTCAGGAATAAAAAAGTAATATATTTATTTTATTTATGAGAGTAATGGCGATGCTATTACTCTTATATTATGAAGTTTTGTATTAAAACAATATATTTATTATATTAATTATTTTTAAGGTGAATAAAATGAAAAAATTTAAGAGCTTAGATAGATATGTGGTATATCAACCAAAAGTTAATTTAAATACATCAGAAATTATAGGATTAGAAGCATTAATCTTTATTAAAGAATTTGAGATTTAGTATATCAATTTATGATTTAGGCTCAGTATTTAATCAAATAGATATGATAAAGAACTATAATGTTAATTTGGTCGAATTAGGTAAAGGGATGGCTAGAAATTTTAATAATAAGAAAAAAGAATATATGATTATTAGTTGAAGATGTTGAATCAGAAGAGCATTTAAGTAATTTATTAAATATAGGATTTGAACTTGGACAAGGTTAGTATTTTTATAAGCCTATGAAGCTGGAAGAACTAATAGAAACCACAGATTTATTAAAAATATCATAATAAAAGCGATACAATATATAATTACGATAAAATTAGAGATAAGACCTTAAAGGAATGTTATTTATTCTATTAAAGGTGTTGTTTAAGAAAATAGTATTTAGATAGAGTCTAAATTTGGTATAATTCTAAAAAAATATAAGGGTGATAAATATAAATAGAGTGAAAAAATTTTTAAAATATTTAATATTAATGTCTTTTTTGATTAGTATATATAATATTTCTATTTCAATAACAGATTACAATAATTCAAGACAAGCATATCAAAAAATAAGGAATGAAAAAGAAGATACAGATTTATATAGTATAAACTCAGATTATATGGGATGGATAAATATTGATAATACTCCTATTGATTATCCGATAATGAAAAGGAATGATAATGAATTCTATCTTAATAGAGGTTTTGATAGACAATATTTGATTTCGGGGTCTATTTTTATGGATTATAGAAATAAAGGATTTCAAGATAAAAATGTGATTATTTATGGACATCATATGAAAGATCAATCTATGTTTGGAGCATTGAAAAAATTCAAGGATTTAAATTACTTAGAAAAAAATAAATATATACATATAACTACAAAAGAAAACGAAAATCTTATGTATGAGGTGTTTGGAGTATATGTTACGGATGCTAATGATACAGAAACTATCTCTAATCAATTCAATACGGAAGAAGAGTTTAATTCATATATTGAAATGATACTGAGTAAATCTATTTATAATTTAAATATAAATATTAAGGATACAGATAGAATACTTACTTTATCTACTTGCTCATATGAGTTTTCTGATGCTAGGTTAGTTGTTCATGCGAAGCTTATAAATTAATAAATTTATTAATAACATAAGCACTAGTTCGAAATAGTAAAAGGAGGATTTTATCAATAATGATTAGTAAATGTGAGCTTGATGATCTTAAAAGAGAATTAGAGTTAAAGTTAGGAAAAACAATAATTATAAGATATAATGGTTATAAATTAAAAGGAAAATGTAAAGGAGCAATACGTGAATATATTATTGAATATGTATATAGTAATGTACTAGTTTTACGTAAGGTTATAAATAGTAATATGGGTTTATTAGAATCATATACATTTGTAGATATACTAAGTGGAGTTATAGAAATTATAGAGATAAAATAATTATTATAAATTTATATTTAGGGGGAGTTGTAGATGTTAAATATTTGTTTATGTGATGATGATGTAAATGTATTAAACTATTATTCAAATAGAATAAGTGAATTAGCAAGTAAGGATAATTATGCATTTAAAATAGATACGTTTAGAAGTGGTGAAAGTTTGATATTTGAGGTTGAAGATAATCCTAATAGGTTCAATATAATAATTATAGATATAATAATGAAGAATATTAATGGTATTGAAACAACAAAAATATTAAGAAAGTATGGATACAATGGAATAATAATATTCTTAACTTCAAGCAGAGATTTTGCATTAGATTCGTTTAAGGTTGAGCCATTAAATTATATATTAAAAGACGATAATGATGATAGGTTTAATGATATATTCATAAAAGCTGCTATACAAGTTGATAAAACGTCTAATAAAAATATAATTGTTCCCTCTAAGCCTAAAAATAAAATTGTGAACTTAGATACTATTATTTATATGGAAAGTATAAATAAAAAAGTTGTTTTACATAAAATATCTGGACAAGAAGTAATAAATTGTGTATTTAAAGATATATATGAGAAAGTTAAGGAATATGGATTTATTCGTTGTCATAAATCATATATAGTTAATGCTAAATATATACAAAATTTTAATAAACTAGAGTGTAAGTTGCAAAAGGAAATTATAGTACCAATAGGTAGAAAATATTCAAAAGATTTTAGAAGTATACTTTTAGAGAATGAATTTGATAACATAATAATATAAAGATTATATTTATTGATTTAATTAATTAGTTACACTAATTAAAATATGTTATTTATAGAAAGGAATCGAATGAAGAAATCAAACAAAATACTCAAGTTCTTAGATGAAAATATAATCTTAATAATTTTAGTTGGTACTTTTGTTATAAGTAAAGCTCCAATCGATATATTTGAAGAAGTAGAGAAAGATATATTATCAAATAAATATAAATTGCAAAATAGCATTTATAGGGAAGAAGTATAAAATAAGGATTATTTAGTAGTTCAGATAAAACTATAATAATTAAATTTATTATAGTTTTTTTATGTAATAAATAATAAAAAAATAAATTTAAGCGAGATATATTATGTATGATAGATATAAGTGAAAAAATTAAAGATGTGCAAAATGGTAAATATGAATCATTTAATTATATATATAAAAAATATTATATTAAAATATTTATTTTATGTAAGAGCGTACTAAAAAATGAAGAAGATGCTGGTGATGCAACTCAAGAAACTTTTCTTAAAGTATATAAAAATATTACTAGTCTAAATGATATTGATAAGTTTAATGGATGGATAAAAAAAATAGCAATAAATCAATGTCTTATGTTAATAAGGAAAAATAAGAAAATAAATGATAATTATTATTTTGATAATGAAGAAAAAACATTAATATTAAAAGATGAATTTAATTTAGAAGAAAATATTATTGAAAAAGAAAAAAAGGAAATTGTATTAGAAATTATAGATAGACTCTCAGATAAGAAAAAGATAGTTATAACTTTATTTTATTTTAATGACTTAAAAATCAATGAGATTGCTGAAGTATTAAATATATCAGAAGGAACTGTAAAAAGTAGATTAAATTCAGCAAAAAAAGATCTTGCTAAATATATAGATGAATATGAAGAAAAACACACTAAGGTATATAGCTTAAATTTACCAATAATAATATTATTATTTAAAATGATGGATAAAGATGTAGTTATTGATTATAAGCAATTTAATGCATTTAGAAAAACTAATACCTCAGGAATTATAAATAAAGATATAAATAGATTTAGTATAAAAAAATATAAAATAAATAAATCTATTAAACGTGAAATAAACAGTAGATCAGCTATTAGTACATTAAATAATGTAATTTTTATGCTATGTTTAACATCATTAGTTATAATTTTTATTAATAATCCTCAAAATAAAAGCAACGAGTTAGAGGAATATAAATATGTGCATGGGTATCCCGAACAGATAATAATTCCAGGATATGATGATATAAAAATTAATACTGAAGAGAAAATATTAAAATTACAATTGTTGAATCCTTTAAAGAACCAATGTTATTTTGAATATGAAATAGTAATAGATAATACTATAATATATAAAACTAGATTGATATTACCAGGTAAGGTAATATATAATGTTGAATTAGATAAAAGTTTAGATGAAGGTATTTATGATTTAGAGCTAAATATAAATACATATTCTCTACAGGATGCTAGGGTAAGAATGAATGGTGCAGTTGTAAAAACTAAATTAATTGTTGAACCTAAAGTGTTTAAGTAAGTATTATCATAACATGAGTGTCTTTAGAAAAAGATATCAATTATTAGGCTATTTAACATATTTAAGTCTAGTGTTTGGATATCATTATAATCAATAGTACTAGAATTAAATATAATCATATATCTTATAATAAGTAGAAAATACAAATTAGATTATGATAAAAATTGTAAATAATTTAGATGAAAATGAACTTTTAATAATATACAAGCATCTAAGTACATGTAGTCAAATTTAAATATATTAGTGTTTTGAAACTAAGTAAGTTTTGAAATTTTTATTAATATAATTAATACTATATACAATTTTTTTATGATTTAAGGGGGGAATAATTATAAATCTACTTACTATAGAAATAATAACTTTTTTTTCGATATATTTATATAATATTTTTTTCATAACATATTATATGAAATTATTAAATTTAAAAATAGGAAATAAAAAACTAATAATTATAATTTTTCCGATAATTATGTCCACAATTTCAATGACAATGATTACTCAAAAATTATTTACTTCTTTTGCATATATAATAACACTTTTTATATATATTACTACATTTAAAATTATTTTTGAGGAAACAATGCATGTTATATATAATATAAGTATAACTTGTATTTTTCAACTTATTTTAAATAGAGATATTGTAATAGGTATAATGGCAATATTATTCAATCAGAGTATGTATAAAACTATACAATCTTATGAGTCATATTTACTATCATTTGCATTGTGTAGAATAGTAATGTTAATTCTAAGTATTAATTTTAATAATGTATGTAACATGAAAGAAGCAAAAAAGTTATTAATTAATATAAAGAAGTTAAACACAATTACTCTTACTACTACTGGACTAGCTATTATATTGCTTAATTCTAATTATACATATTATTATTCCGGAAGCACTACATCACCAATAGTTATGTTGATAAATAGAATTTGTATAGGTTATTGTTTTTATTGTGCATTAAAAATGGGAATGAAATCAATTAAATGGGTAGAAGATGAAGTTTTATACAGAGCAAAAATTTTAACGGTAGATCATAATAAATCGATGAATAAAAAAAGAGATGAGTATTCGAAACTATTAAAAATGTACAACCATGATTTTAAAAGTATATTAAATAACGTAAAATCTCTTTTGAATATGGGAGATATAGAGAAAGCAAAAAAAATAATATTGGAATTTGATGATCAAGTACAGAATGTTATGGAAGATAATAAGGAATTTTCTAACAATTTATTAGTTAATGCTATCTTAAATAGATTAAGTGAAGAATGTGATACTAAGAATATCAATTTTGAAGCAGAATGTTATATTCCAGAAGAGATTAAATTGCCAGAACTAGAATTAATAAGAATATTTAATAATTTATCAAGTAATGCTTTTGAAGCTTGTATCAAGCAAGATAAATCTGAAAATAAATGTATTAATTTTAGAAGTTATGTAAAAGAAGATAATTTAATAATATATCAGACTAATTCATTTAATGGGCAAATTAAAATGGTAAACGATAAGTTAATAAGTACGAAAAAGCACGGTAAGCTTAATGGAGTAGGAGTAGAAAGCATCAGACATATAGTTGAAGAGGCAAATGGAATAGCTCTTATAAAAGTAGAACAGGATAAAAAAGAGTTTAAGTTTTTAATAAAGATACCTATAAAAATAAAATAACTTGGAGTAATTAATTTTGTAATTGCATTTCATCTAAATTGATTTTTAGACTGAATGCAATTTTTTTATTATTATAATGGCATGTTTGATTGCATAAAAGCGTCGTTTGGGTTTAATTTACAAATTTATACATAAAATGAGTTATCATTATATTAATTTATGGATTTTTAATGGATATTATATAAATTAATACATTGGGGGGTGGCTGTAGTGATTAAAATAAAATATCAAGATTTGATTACTATAAAGAGAATATTAGGGGATATGTATTTAGAAAATGGAAACGCTGAAGAAGTATTATTACTAAGTCAAGCTCTTGATAAAATCATAGTATCTATGCAAATAAATATAAATAATAATATAAAATAACTTAATATTATATAAATTAACTATCATTTTTATGTTATAAATTTTTAGAATGAAGCTCCTTAAATAAATTGAGTAGAGCTTTATTTTTTTGTAGATTTCTATCAAAAACTGTCCCGAAATAGCATCTCTAATTGTAATAGTAGATGAAAGGAGGGATGCCTATTTTTTATTTATAAAAATGTAGGGAGGTAGAAATTTATGAATACAAAATCAAATGAAAAATATAAACAACATGCATTTGATAGTTATTGTAAAAAAATCATAAAGAATGAAGCTCGTAACATTTATAAAGAATTTGAACGTAAAAGCAAAAGAGAAATATCATTAGAGCAACTTACAATGAAGGATATAGACAAAATATCTATATCTCCAGAATATTTTTTTGAGGAATCTTCTATTAAATGCAAAGAAGAAATTATTCAAATAAATGATGAACATATTATGGAGATTATTATGAATTTACCTGAAAAACAGAGAAGTATAATTTTATTCTCATATTGTTTTAATATGTCTGATAGTGAGATAGCAGAAGAACTTAATTTAGTTAGAAGAACTGTTTCAAGGTATAGAAATAAAGCTCTTATAGAATTAAGGAAATATCTGGAGGAAGAAGATGTATGAGAAAAGAGTATAAAAGTAATAATCTAATAGCATTTGATATTATAGCTAAATCCACTAAGGGTGATATAGAAGCAGTAAATAAAGTGTTAGAACACTTTTCTGGATATATAGCAAAGATGGCAGTTAGAAAAATTTATGATAATTTCGGAGATGCGAAGTTTATTGTAGATGAAGATACCTGCAAAAGAATAGAAAATAAATTAATAAGTAAAATTTTGTTATTTAGAATAGACTGATAAATTTTTATTTTAATTAGTATGAAATATATAATGTTTTAAATTATTGATCTTTGAAAATTAAATATAGTTATATATTCATGTACATTCAATTAATGGAGAGCTGTGTAGCAAATGCGCCAAGACTTTTTGCTGAAAAAGAGCGACTAACATTTGAACTACAAACTTTGAAATTAGATAATCAAAGTGCAATGATGCATTAATTGAGATAATGATACTCACGTAGAAATACGTCTCGCTAGAGTAGGGAGAGGTGGAATTCCTGTGGAGCTATATAATCTGTAGCCGCATGAATATAAGATTTATAAATTTAGGTTGTGGAGGAAATTAAGAAGATGAAATTATTAGATTATAGCATTCAACTTTCTATGCTTAGAAACCTCCTTAATAAGAAATTAATAAATGAGAATGAATATATAAAAGTAAAGAGAAAACTGATGGAGGATTATGGTGTAGTATCTGATATTACAACTTGAATATTAAAGTATTAATACTGTATAATAGACACTATAGAGTAATACGGAGGGGAGATATATGAAAAAAGTTGAAATTATAAAAGCAAATCGCAGTTTATCAGATCGAAACAAGAACAATATGGAGTCTCTTTTAAGAGTAGCAGCATATTGTCGTGTAAGTACTGACTCTGATGATCAGCTAAATAGCTATAACTCACAAGTAGCTTATTATACAGATTTAATTAGGAAAAATAATGAATGGAATTTCATTGATATCTATGCTGATGAAGGAATAACAGGAACTCAAATTTCTAAAAGAACAAATTTTCAAAGATTAATTAATGACTGTATGAATGGTGAAATAGATATGGTTATTACTAAATCAATATCACGATTTGCTAGAAACACATTAGATACTCTAAAATATGTTCGTATGCTTAAAGAAAGAAATATAGCTGTTTATTTTGAAGATGAAAAAATAAATACTTTAACAATGGATGGTGAACTATTATTAGTAGTGTTAAGTTCTGTAGCACAACAAGAGGTTGAGAATATTTCTGCAAATGTGAAAAAAGGACTAAAAATGAAAATGAGTAGAGGAGAACTTGTTGGTTTTCAGGGGTGTTTAGGATATGATTACAATGTAGAAGATAAAAGTATAACTATTAATAGAGAAGAAGCAGAAATAGTTCGATATATATTTAACAGATATATCGAAGGTGCAGGTGGAAGATTAATTGGTAATGAATTAGAGAAGTTAGGATATAAAACTAAAAGAGGAAGTTCTACATGGCATGAATCTACTATATTAGGAATAATAAAAAATGAAAAATATAAAGGTGATGTACTTTTAGGAAAGACATTTACTTTAGATCCTATATCTAAACGTAGGCTAGAGAATTATGGAGAAGAGGATCAATTTTATTTAAGAGAACATCATGAACCTATAGTTAGTGAAGAAGTTTTTGATAAAGCTCAAGCTATAAGATTAAAAAGAAGTATTCCAAGAGGTACACATGAAACAGAAGGATTTAAACGTCAGAAATATAGTAGAAAATATGCATTTAGTTGTATGATAGAGTGTGCGTTTTGTGGAGGGACATTTACCAGAAGATGTTGGCATAGTGGAACTAATCATTCCAAGGTAGTGTGGCAATGTGTTGTTTCAACTAAAAGAGGAAAGAAATATTGTGAACATAGTAAGGGGATTCCAGAAAAAGTATTTGAAGATGCTTTTGTTGAAAGCTATAGACAATTATGTGGAAATAATAAAGAAGTTCTTGAAGAATTTTTAGCTAGATTATCAGATACTTTAAATGAAAGTAATGTTGAAAAGAGGTTCTTAGTTTTAGAGAAACAAATAGAAGCTTTAGATAAGAAAAGAAGAAAGCTTATAGATATGAGATTAGAAGATATAATTGATAAAGAATCATATGAAGAAAAGTATGATGATTTAACAGTCGAAATAAAGAAACTTAGTAAAGAGAAACAAACTCTTAAGGCATCTTTAATAAATGAAAAAACTATAAAAACAAGGCTTAAAGAATTTAGAAAGACACTTGAAAGAAATGAAGTGTTAAAGAGTTTCGATAGATATGTATTTGAAAGCATAGTAGATAAAGTTATAGTTGGAGCTACTAATGAAGATGGTACAGTTGATCCTTATAAAATAACTTTTGTATATAAAACTGGATTTGATGATAAACAAGATGGAAATAAATTTATAGATAACAATTCGTTAAAAGCGTATTCAAAAGATAACAACGATAATAAAAATCAGTGTTCACATACTAAAAATGAGACATGTTGAATGTGTTGCTAAGTTAGTAAAAAAAGATTAATTGTAGATCAAATGTATTTACACCAATAAAAAGCACTGCTGAAAGTTGAATTTTTCAGCAGTGTTTTTTATTTATATTAGATAGGTTATATTATTTATAATCGTTTAATTGTGGATATATTTGGTATAATATAATTACATAAATTTAATTAACTAAGGAGAATGAAAATGGCTGGAGATCAAATGGTTTGTTTTTGTAAAAATGTAAGTTATATAGACATAAGAAAGGTAATGATAGCTGGAGCTCGTACTGTAGATGAAATAAAGGAAATGACAGGAGCTGGAACAGGATGTGGAAGATGTATACCAGAGATACAAAAAATATTAGAATCAATTTGTGGATGTAAAGGAGTTTCTCTTGAAACTGTAGTTAATGCGGTTAAAGATGGAGCGGATACAACTGATAAGATTGCAGAAATAACAGGAGCAGGATCTGCTTGTGGAAGATGTAGAGCTTTAGTTCAAAATGTAATAGATACTAAAAAATAGTAAAATTAAAATAAAACTAGTTATTTTTAAATTGAAATTAGCTAGTTTTATTTTATACAATAAACTTAATAGAAAATATTTCTAATGACCAAATTAATATTAAGCAAATAAATAGTCTAAAAGTGGATAGAATATTATTAAATAAATGTATATCACACCTCGTCATTTTGACATCATAGTCTTTATGCATTTATTTTAAAATAGATTAAGTCCTCCAAATTTTGGAGGACTTTTTAATTTTGTATTAAAATATCTATATAGTAGGATATTTTAATTGGAGGAGATTATAAATGAAAGTTCTATTTACGCATAATTACGGAGAAGAAAAATTTCAAAAAATTAGAGACTTAGGGTATGAAGTAACTTATTATAAGGAAAGTAAAATTCAAAATAATGAAGATACAGATACAGCAGATGTGTTAGTAACATATAATCCATTTAAGACATTAGATATATCAAAAATTAATAATTTAAAATATATACAGACATCTAGTGTAGGGGTAGACCAAGTTCCAAAAGAAGAAGTGCTAAAGAGAAATATAGTTTTAGCAAATAACAAAGGTGCATATAGCATACCTATTAGTGAATGGATCGTAATGTATATACTACAAATTTATAAGAATAGTATGAAATTATATTCTAATCAGCAAAACAGAACGTGGAAAATAGAATTTGATTTACTTGAACTATATGATAAGAGAGTTGGATTTATAGGAACTGGTACGATAGCAACAGAAGCTGCTAAAAGATTAAAAGCTTTTGGAGTAGAACTATGGGGTGTAAATACAAAAGGAACTGATAAAGAATACTTTGATAGATGTTTCTCTAGTGAAAATATGAATGACGTATTTAAAGAATGCGATGTGATTGTATCAACTATACCTGCTACTAAAGATACTATAGGTATGATTAATAAAGATAAATTTTCAATTATGAAAGATAAATCAATTTTTATAAATGTTGGTAGAGGAAATATAGTCAATGAAAATGATCTAATAGATTATATAGATAAATTTAGAGGAGTAGCATTAGATGTTTTTGAAAAAGAGCCATTAAGCAAAGATAGTAAGTTATGGGATTTTGAAAATGTGATAATAACACCTCACAATTCATGGATATCAGACAAAGATACAGAAAGAACATTTAATGTTATTTACAATAATTTAAAAAATTATATAGAAAATAAACCTTTAAATAATGTTGTTGATATATTAAAAGGTTATTAAAATAAAAAATGTTTATTAAGCTACCGAATTTTACGGTAGCTTTTGTTATAATACTAAGGTAGTATAAAATATTTATTTAAATATTGATTAAATAGAATATTTTTTATTAAATAATATGCTAAAAATATATTAAACTCATAAAAGGGTAATAATACTATGGAGTCAATTTTAAGTAACTGATATGATTGGTAAATACTAAATAATATGGTTGACAATATAAAATAATTCGACGACAAGTCGCTTAAGTGAATCAAATTTTTAAAAGAGGTGAGATAAAAATGAATATTGAGAATAGAATAGATGAACTAATAAACTTAATAAACTATCATAATGAAAAATATTATAATCAAGATGCACCAGAAATATCTGATGCAGAGTATGACAATTTAGTTAAAGAACTAATAAAATTAGAAGAAGAAAATCCGAATTTAAAAAGAGTAGATTCTCCAAGTAATAGAGTTGGAGGAAAGGCTTTAGATAAGTTTGATCAAATAGTACATAAAATACCTATGCTAAGTTTATCAAATGCATACTCAAGTCAAGACTTAAAAGATTTTGATAAAAGAGTAAGAGATATGGCAGGTTCAGATGTAGAGTATGTAGTTGAATTTAAAATAGATGGATTATCTGTAGGCGTAACTTACAATGATGGAGAATTTGAAAAAGGTGCAACTAGAGGTAATGGAGTAGTTGGAGAAGACATTTCTCAAAATTTAATGACAGTAAAAAGTATACCTTTAAAGATAAAAGAAGATAATGAAATAGTAGTAAGAGGGGAAGTTTATATATCAAAAGAAAACTTCCAAAATATAAATGAACAACAAGAAAATTTAGGACTTGCCCTTTATGCTAATCCAAGAAATCTTGCAGCAGGTTCATTAAGACAATTAGACCCAAAATTAACAGCTAAAAGACCATTAGATATATTTGTATTTAACCTTGAGTATGGTCAAAATTTAGAGTTTGAAAGCCATAGTGAATCTCTAGAATTTTTAAGTGATTTAGGATTTTCGGTTAGCCCAAACTATAAGGTATTTAAAAGTATAGATGATGTAATAGAACATATTGAGTACTGGACTGAAAATAGAGGAAATCTAGATTTTGAGATAGATGGAATGGTTATAAAAGTTAATAATCTTAAACAAAGAGAATCTATGGGATATACTGCAAAAAGTCCAAGATGGGCAATCGCGTATAAATTCCCAGCAGAAAAGAAGAAAACAAAGATTTTAGACATAATAGTAGAAGTAGGTAGAACTGGAACTATAACACCAACTGCAGTACTTGAACCAGTAAGACTTGCTGGAACTAGTGTAAGTAGAGCAACATTACATAATGAAGATTACATAAAAGAAAAAGATATTAAAATAAATGACACTGTATTAGTTCAAAAAGCTGGGGATATAATACCGCAAGTTATAGAAGTAATAAAAGAAGAACGTAGTGGAGAAGAAATAAAATTTAATATGCCTAATGTTTGTCCGGTATGTTCAGAGCCAACAGTTAGACTAGAGGGAGAAGCTGCTGTAAAGTGTATAAATATGTCTTGTCCTGCTCAAATAAGAAGAGGGATAATTCACTTTGTATCAAGAGATGCAATGAATATAGATGGATTAGGAGAATCTATAATAACATTATTATTAAATGAGAAAATAATAGAAGATGTTTCAGATTTATATAGCATAAAGAAAGAAGATGTAATTAACCTAGAAAGAATGGGAGATAAATCAGCAAATAATTTAATTAAATCAATAAAAAAATCAAAAGAAAATGATTTATGGAGATTAATAAATGGTTTAGGAATAAAATTTGTTGGAGTAAAAGGTGCAAAGATACTTGCTAAAAACTTTAAAGATATAGATGAAATTATGAGTGTATCAGAAGGAGAATTAGTTAATCTAGAAGAATTTGGAGAAACTATGGCTAATAGTGTGGTAGAGTTCTTTAAAGAAGATAAAAATATAAAAGTAATAGAAAAGCTTAAAAAAGCTGGTGTTAATATTAAAACTATAGAAGATAAAAATTCTAACATACCTAAAATATTTGATGGAATGAAAATAGTATTAACAGGAACTTTACCAACATTAAAAAGAAATGATGCTAAAGAAATGATAGAAGCTAGAGGCGCAAAAGCAACTTCTAGTGTTAGCAAATCAACAACATTTGTATTAGCAGGAGAAGAAGCTGGTTCTAAGCTAACAAAGGCTAATGAATTAGGAATTAAAGTAGTTGATGAGGAAATGTTTATAGAACTTTCAAATTTAAACTCTAAAGAAGAGGTAGAAAGTAAATTATAATTTACTTAAATAATAAATTTAGACTTTATCCATGCAAAATTTAAGATAAATTAAGTTTATATAGATATGTTTGAATGTAGAAAAATACTTAAAACTTGTGTTAATATTATTAATAGATAAGATAAAATTTCTAAAAAATATAATATTGATAATTCAATAATATTTTGAAATAGATTTAAGGAAGGATTAAAAATGACTAGAATTGATAATAGAAAGAACGACCAAATAAGGGATATAAAAATTACAAGAGATTATACTAGATATGCAGAAGGTTCTGTTCTTATAGAAATGGGAGAAACGAAAGTAATATGTACTGCTTCAATAGAAGATAAAGTACCACCTTTCTTAAGAAATACTGGAACAGGATGGATAAATGCAGAATACTCTATGTTACCTAGATCTACTCATCAAAGAAAAATAAGAGAATCATCTAGAGGAAAGGTTGATGGAAGAACTCAAGAGATACAAAGATTAATAGGAAGAGCTATAAGATCGGTAATAGATTTAGATAAAATAGGAGAAAGAACTATTTGGGTAGATTGTGATGTAATACAAGCGGATGGAGGGACAAGAACAGCATCTATAACAGGTGCATTTGTTGCTGTGGTAGACGCATTAAATAAATTACATAAATCAAAATCAGTAAAAGAAATACCGGTTAGAAATTTTGTATCAGCTATAAGCGTGGGTATAGTAAATGGGGAACATGTTCTTGATTTATGCTATGAAGAAGACTCTAATGCACAAGTAGATATGAATATAATAATGACTGATAAAGGTGAATTTGTTGAAGTTCAAGGAACAGGGGAAGAAAGACCTTTCTCAAGAAAAGATTTAAATGAACTTTTAGAGCTTGGTGAAAAAGGAAATAAAGAATTAATAAAGGCTCAAAGAGCTGCACTAGGCGAGATAGCAGATGAAATATTAGGTATGGAATATGGAGATGAAGTAGTCATAGCTACTAATAACGCTCACAAGTTAGAAGAAATAGGAGCAATATTAGAAGATTTTGATTATACAATATATTCATTAAAAGATGTAGACTTAGGTGGTATAGAAATAGTTGAAGATGGTAAAACGTTTGAACATAATGCACTTATAAAAGCTAGAACTATAGCAAAACTTACTAATAAAATATCAATATCAGATGACTCAGGTTTAGAAGTTGATGCTATAGGTAAAAAACCAGGTGTTTATTCTGCTAGATATGCAGGAGAAAACGCAACAGATGAAGAAAATAGAGAAAAGCTAATAAAAGCATTAAATAATGTACCTATGAGTAAAAGAACTGCAAGATTTGTATCGGCAATAGCAGTAGTATTTCCTGATGGAAAAGAGTTTGTTGTTAGAGGAACTTGTGAAGGTAGCATAGGATTTGAAGAAAAAGGAAAAAATGGATTTGGATATGATTCATTATTTATAGTAGATGGTTATAATAGAACTTTTGGAGAGATACCGGCTACAATAAAAAATTCTATAAGCCACAGAGCTAATGCTTTAAAATTAATGAAGAATGAGTTTAACAAAAGGGTATCAAGATAATGAAAGTTGGAGTAGTAAGTGACACACATATGATGAAGAAGTTCATTGATAAAACTATACCATACCTAAAAGAATGTGATTTAGTAATTCATGCAGGAGATAATTTTTCTGATTCTAAGTATATACATGCAGAAACTAAAGTGCCTATTATGGCAGTAAAAGGAAACTGTGATTTTGATAATGTAGAAGAAGAATTAGTATTTGATATAGAGGATAAAACTATATTTCTATGCCATGGTGATAGATACGCTGTAAAATATGGTATTGAAATGTTAGAATCAAGGGCAAAATCTGTGAATGCTGATATAGTAGTATTTGGTCACACTCATGTACCTTTATATATAGAAAAAGATGAAATCATTTATATAAACCCAGGGAGTGTATCACTTCCTAGAGAAGTTGATTATAGAAGTTTTTCTATACTTAACATAGAAAAGGGGAATATAAATATAGAAAAAATAAAAATATAATAAAGCTTGTACAACCTTGCAAATCAAGGCAAAGACTTGTAAATAAAAAAAGTTATGTGCTATAATTAAAGAGTTAAACTATAAGTAGAATGGATTATAATGCCATACGAAAATTATTACATAATGATATAGGAGGATTAATTCAATGAAGGCAGAATTAATTAAGAAAGAAGGTAACAAAGTTACTTTAAAAATAACTGTAGATAATAATAAATTTGAAGCAGCGGTAACTAAAGCTTACAATAAAAATAAAGGTAAGTACAATATACCAGGATTTAGAAAAGGTAAAGCTCCAAAGGTTGTTATAGAAACTCAATACGGTAAAGGAGTATTCTATAATGATGCTATAGAATTATTATTCCCAGAGGTTTACCCAACTGCTCTAGATGAGTTAAACATAGATCCAATAGACAGACCAGACTTAGATGTTGAAGAAATAAGCAAAGATAACGGATTAGTAATGGTTGTTAATGTTGAAGTTAAACCTGAGTTTGAGTTAGGGAATTACAAAGGTATAGAAGTAGCTAAAGTTGATAATACTGTAACTGAAGAAGAAGTAAAATTCGAGTTAGAAGAGATGGTAAACAAAAACGCTAGATTAGTAAGCGTTGAAGATAAAGCTTTAGAAGCTGGAGATACAGCTGTTATAGACTTTGAAGGATTTGAAAGTGGTGTAGCTTTCGAAGGTGGAAAAGG
This sequence comes from Faecalimicrobium sp. JNUCC 81, assembly GCF_053667625.1. Taxonomy (NCBI): domain Bacteria; kingdom Bacillati; phylum Bacillota; class Clostridia; order Peptostreptococcales; family Peptostreptococcaceae; genus Faecalimicrobium; species Faecalimicrobium sp. JNUCC 81. The sequence goes on along the minus strand of NZ_CM132203.1, from coordinate 3,508,550 downwards.
TGAAAACTATAGCTTAGTTATAGGATCTAACTCTTTCATACCAGGATTTGAAGATCAATTAGTTGGTAAAAAAGCTGGAGAAGAAGTAGAAGTAAATGTTACTTTCCCAACTGAATACCATGCAGAAAACTTAGCTGGTAAAGCTGTAGTATTCAATGTAAAAGTAAATGATGTAAAGGTTAAAGAATTAGCAGAGTTAGATGATGAGTTTGCTAAGGATACAAGTGAATTCGATACATTAGCTGAATTAAGAGCAGATGTAAGAGCTAAATTAGAAAAAGATGCTACAAATAAAGCTGATGCAGAAATGAGAAACGCTATAGTTGAGAAAGTTGCTGCAAACACAGAAGTAGAATTACCTGCTGTTATGGTAGAACATCAAATAGATAACATGTTAATGGAACTTAATTACCAATTACAATATCAAGGACTAAACTTACAACAATTATTATCAATGACTGGTAGAGATATAGCTGAATTAAGAGAAGAAAGAAAAGCTGATGCAGAGAAATTAGTTAAATCTTCTTTAGTATTAGAAGCTATAGCTAAAGCAGAAAATATAGAAGTAAGTGATGAAGACTTTAATGCTGAATTAGAAAAAATGGCAGCTATGTACAACATGGAAGCTGACAAATTAAAATCTTCTTTAAGAGAAAATGATATAGAAGATATAAAAGGTCAAGTAAAAATAAGAAAAACAATAGACTTATTAGTTGACAACGCAACAATAGCTTAATTTTTTACAGTAGCCTAATTTGGCTACTGTAAATTATATATAGAAATAGAAAGATATAGAGGGGGTATGATATATGGCATTAGTACCTACAGTTGTAGAGCAAACAGGAAGAGGAGAAAGGTCTTACGATATATATTCTAGACTATTAAAAGATAGAATCATATTTCTAGGAGATGAAGTAAATGATGTTACAGCAGGGCTTGTAGTAGCTCAGTTGTTATTTTTAGAAGCTGAAGACCCAGATAAGGATATACATTTATATATAAACTCACCAGGTGGTAGCGTAACTGCAGGAATGGCTATTTATGATACTATGCAATACATCAAACCTGATGTAAGTACTATATGTATAGGATTAGCTGCTTCAATGGGAGCATTTCTACTAACAGCAGGGGCAAAAGGAAAGAGATTTGCATTACCTAACAGTGAAATAATGATACATCAACCTTTAGGTGGAGCAAAAGGTCAAGCAACAGATGTAGAGATACATGCTAAATGGCTGCTAAAAACTAAAGAAAAATTAAATAAAATACTAGCAGAAAGAAGCGGTCAGCCAATAGAAAATATCCAAAAAGATACTGATCGTGATAACTTTATGAGTGCGCATGAAGCTAAAGAATATGGTTTAATTGATGAAGTAATCACACAAAAAGACCGTGGATAGGAAGAGGTGTTAATATGTCAAAATACGAAGAAAAAAGACAGTTAAAATGTTCATTCTGCGGTAAAAATCAAGAGCAAGTAAGAAGATTAATTGCAGGTCCAAATGTTTATATATGTGATGAATGTGTGGAACTTTGTGATGAAATCATTCAAGAAGAAATAGAAGAAGCTGTAGAAGAGGATACAACATCATTACCAAAGCCTAAGGAAATGATGGAAATATTAAATGATTATGTAATAGGTCAAGAAAAAGCTAAAAAAGCTTTATCAGTAGCTGTATATAACCATTACAAAAGAATCTATAGTAAGAAATCAACATCAAAAGATATAGAAATACAAAAGAGTAATATACTTTTACTTGGACCAACAGGTTCAGGGAAAACTTTATTAGCTCAAACTTTAGCAAAAACCCTTAATGTACCTTTCGCAATGGCAGATGCTACATCTTTAACAGAGGCAGGATATGTTGGTGAAGACGTTGAAAATATTCTTTTAAAACTTATCCAAGCTGCTGATTTTGATATAGAAAAAGCTGAAAGAGGTATAATCTATATAGATGAAATCGATAAAATTGCTAGAAAATCAGAAAACCCATCTATAACTAGAGATGTTAGTGGTGAAGGGGTGCAACAGGCTCTTTTAAAAATATTAGAAGGTACAGTTGCTAATGTTCCACCACAAGGTGGTAGAAAACATCCTCACCAAGAATTCTTAAAAATAGATACTACTAATGTATTATTTATACTAGGTGGAGCTTTCGATGGAATAGAAAAAATAATCCAAAAACGTGGTGGAGAAAAAACACTTGGATTTGGAGCTAAAATAGAAAGTAAAAAAGAAATTGATTTAGGTAAAATATATGCTCAAGTTTTACCAGAAGACTTACTAAAATTTGGTATAATACCAGAGTTTATAGGAAGAATTCCAGTTGTAGCAACTTTAGAATTATTAGATGAAGATGCTTTAATGAGAATATTACAAGAGCCTAAAAATGCCATAATCAAACAATATAAAAAATTACTAGAATTAGATGATGTTACTCTAGAGTTTGAAGAAGAGGCTCTTCGTGCTATAGCTAAAAAAGCCATAGATAGAAATACAGGAGCAAGAGGACTTAGAAGCATAGTAGAAAATACTATGATGGAAAGTATGTTTGAAGTTCCTTCTAGAGATGATATTAAAAAAGTTATAGTAACTAAAGAAGCTGTAGATGATGGTGAACAACCAATTATAGTACTTAAAGATGAAGAAGAAAGTGCATAATAAAAAAAGGAGCTTTAAAAGCTCCTTTTATATTTAAAAACATAGAAGTCAATTTGACTTCTTTTTTAAATTTAAAAATATTTAATGAGTAAATACATATAAAGCGAAAATAAATATAATAATGTTGGCGATATGAGCAACTCGAATTTTGATTTAAAACTAAATCTTAAGGTATAATGAATATTATATAATTATAAAGTAGATAAACAAGTATATTACTAATCATATTATATAATAATAAAATAAGAACAAAATATGCTAAGAAATTTGCATTAATGTTGAAAATCAAGTATTGTAAATATATAATATATAAAGCGGTAAAATCTAGCACTTTAAGGAGTGATATTATTGGAACAGAATTATGCTAAATTAGAACATGAATTACCGTTAATTCCGCTTAGAGGATTAGCGATATTCCCATACATGATATTAAATTTTGATGTAGGTAGAGATTTATCACTTAAAGCTTTAGATGAAGCAATGTTAAAAGAAGAGTTAGTCTTCTTAACTTCTCAGAAAAAAGCAGAGGTAGATGAACCAACAGAAGAAGATTTTTATCATATAGGAACGATATGTAAAGTAAAGCAAATGATAAAATTACCAGGAGATACAGTGCGTGTATTAGTAGAAGGTATCTCTAGGGGTAGTGCAAAAGAAATAAAATTTGAAGATGGATACTTTAAAGCTAAAGTAGATGAAGTAGTATTTGATGAAGAACATGCACAAGAGGATGTAGAGGTAGAAGCATTTGTAAGAAATGTATTTGATGCTTTTGAGGAATACATAAATATAGGAAACAGGGTTTCTCCTGAAATACTTATATCTTTATCAGAAACAGAAAATGTAGATAGATTTATAGATACTGTAGCTTCAAATATTTATTTAAAGTCTGATCAAAAACAAGAAGTATTAGAAACTTTTGACTTAAAAGAAAGATTAGAATTAATATATAAGATATTATTAGAAGAAATAGAAATTCTAAAAATAGAAAAAAAGATAACTCTAAAAGTAAAGAAACAAATGAATAAAGTTCAAAAAGAATATTATCTTAGAGAACAACTAAGAGCAATTCAAAAAGAGTTAGGTGAAGAAGAAGATATAAATTCTGAAGCGGATGAATACAGAGCTATGCTTAAGAAAATAAAAGCACCTAAGCAAACGAAGGAGAAAATAGAAAAAGAAATTACTAAATTCTCTAAATTATCTCCAATGTCTCCAGATGTATCTGTTCTTAGAGGATACTTAGATACAGTATTTTCGCTACCATGGAATAATGAAACTAGAGACAAATTAGATATAGTAGCTTCAAAAGAAATATTAGATAATGAACATTATGGATTAGAAGAAGTTAAGGAAAGAATATTAGAGTACCTAGCTGTAAGAAAATTATCTAAATCACTAAAAGGGCCAATAATATGTTTAGTTGGACCTCCAGGAGTAGGTAAAACATCTATAGCAAAATCTATAGCAAATTCTTTAGGCAGAAAATTTGTAAGAATATCTTTAGGTGGAGTTAGAGATGAAGCTGAGATAAGAGGGCATAGAAGAACTTATGTAGGAGCTATACCAGGTAGAATAGTAAATGCTATGAAAGAAGCTAAAACTAAAAACCCTATAATGTTATTAGATGAGATAGATAAAATGGCAGCTGATTATAAGGGTGACCCTTCTGCTGCAATGTTAGAGGTATTAGATCCAGAACAGAATAAAGATTTTGTAGATCACTACTTAGAACTACCATTTGATTTATCAAAAGTATTATTTGTAACTACAGCAAATAGCTTAAGTACAATACCAAGACCTTTATTAGATAGAATGGAAATAATCCAAGTATCAGGATATATAGATGAAGAAAAGCTAAATATTGCTAAGAAGTACTTACTTCCAAAGCAAATGAAAGAAAATGCATTAAAAGATGGATTAATAAAAATAGATGATGAAATTATGAAAGAAATAATAAACTCTTATACTAGAGAAGCTGGAGTAAGAAGTTTAGAGAGAACATTAGGAAAGTTATGCAGAAAAATAGCTAAAAAATATGTAGAAGACTCATCTATTGAAGAAGTAGTTATTAATAGTTCAAACTTAGAAGAGTATCTTGGAAAAGATAAATATAGACATCAAATGGCGGGATCAAAACCAGAAGTAGGAACAGTTACAGGTCTTGCATGGACAGCTGTAGGTGGTGAAACTCTTACAGTAGAAGTCAATGCGCTAAAAGGAAAAGGACAAATTGTTTTAACAGGAAAGCTTGGGGATGTTATGAAAGAATCTGCTAGAACAGCTATATCATATACAAGATCTATAGCAGAAAGATATAATGTAGACCCAGAATTTTACCAAAATAAGGACATGCACATTCATATACCAGAAGGAGCAGTACCAAAAGATGGTCCATCAGCAGGAATAACTATGGCTGTTGCTGTTATATCAGCTCTTTCTAATATACCTGTTTTAAATAATGTTGCTATGACAGGTGAAATAACTCTTAGAGGTAAAGTATTAGCCGTAGGTGGAGTAAAAGAAAAGCTATTAGCAGCACACAGAGCAGGAATAACTAAAGTGTTATTACCTAAAGATTGCGAAGCAGATTTAGATGAAATTCCTAGCAATGTGAAAGAAAAAATGGAATTTGTGCTTGTTGAACATATGGATGAAGTATTAGAACATGCATTATTAAGGAATGGTGAAAGTAATGAAAATTAGAAATGCAGAAATAACTATGAGTGCTGTAAATAAATCTCAGTACCCAGATGAAGGTATACCAGAAATAGCTTTAGTAGGTAGATCTAATGTTGGAAAATCATCAACAGTAAATACATTACTAAATAGAAGAAATTTTGCAAGAACTAGTCAGACTCCAGGTAAAACGAGGACTATAAATTTTTATCTTATAAATAATGAATTTTTCTTTGTGGATCTTCCGGGTTATGGATATGCTAAGATAGCTAAATCTGAGAAAGAAAAATGGGGAGCAATAATGGAAAGATATTTACAAGAAAGAGATGAACTTTGTGCAATATTCTTACTTGTAGATATAAGACATGAGCCAACTAAAGATGATGTTATGATGTATGAATGGATAAAGCACTTTGGATATAATTGTGTAGTTATAGCAACTAAAGCAGATAAAATATCTAGAGGTCAATATCAAAAACATATAAGTATAATTAGAAAAAAATTACAAATGGATCCTAATGAAAAAGTACTTCCGATTTCTTCTCTTAAGAAAACTGGTGTAGAAGAAATATGGAATGAAATAATAAATCAATATAATCAAAATGGTTATGAAATAACTGTAGATTAATAAAAAAGGGTAGATATATCTACTCTTTTTTTATCTATTAAGATATAATTTGGTAATAAAATAAATATATTAAAATATTTTGAAAATTTAAACAAAATTTAGAAATAATATTGCAATTTTTAGTATTAAATAGTACAATATGTAAAAATAGTAAATAAAAGTACGAAAATGAATTTCAAAAGGAGGTGCAAACTATGAGTCAAAATGCTAATCAGCAAAAGCTGAGGAAGACAATCGGATTTAGTGCGGCTTTATCAACAGTGGTAGGGATGTTAATAGGTTCAGGGGTATTTTTTAAGCCTCAAGCTATTTATTCTGCTACAAATGGAGGGCCTGGGCTAGGATTATCAGCATGGCTAATAGGAGGGCTTGTGACGATTGCAGCAGGATTAACTGCAGCAGAAGTATCATCAAGTATAATAAAACCAGGTGGATTAATGGTTTACTTAGAAGAAATATATGGAGAAAGAATCGGATTTTTAACAGGATGGATGCAAACTATATTATTTATACCAGCAATAGCAGCTGCGTTAGGAATTATATTTGCCCAAGAAGCAGTAAGTATGATGGGATTAAATAGTGAATATGTTATTGTTATAGCGGTAAGCGTTATAGTATTTATAGCAGCTCTTAACTCATTAGGAGCAAAATTTGGTGGAAGTATACAAACTATATCGACGGTATGTAAATTATTACCATTAGCAATTATAATTATATTTGGTTTTACAAAAGGGGATTCATCATCTCAAATAATAACACCGTTTGTAGGCGAAGGTGTAAATGTAGTAAGTGCCATTTCTCAGGTGCTTATAGCAACATTATTTGCATATGATGGGTGGATATATGTAGGAGCATTAGCTGGAGAAATGAAAAATCCATCTAAACATTTACCGATGGCCATAGTTGGTGGTATATCTGTAGTTATGGCAGTTTATTTAATGATAAACGTAGCATATCTATTTGTAATACCAGCATCTCAAATGGCACCAGTAGGAGCAGCTCCAGCGACATTAGTTGCTCAAAAGTTATTTGGGGCTTCAGGAGCTAAGATAATTAGTGTAGGGGTATTAATATCAGTATTCGGAACACTTAATGGATTTATATTAACAGGCGGAAGAATACCATATATGATGGGATATGAAAAGAAAATACCATTATCTAATGTATTTTCTAGATTAAATAACAATGGTGTACCTTTAAATGGAACGTGGTTAATAGCAGGACTAGCTATACTATATTCTTTAACAGGTCAGTTTAATTTACTATCTGATTTAGCAATATTTACTATATGGATATTCTATACAATGTTATTTGTAGGGGTTATGAAGCTTAGAAAGACTAAACCAAACATGAAAAGACCATATAAGGTTCCTTTATATCCAATAATACCTATGATAGCAACAATAGGTGGAATATTTGTAGTAATAAGTACTATTATGACTCAACCAAAAAATGCTATATCAGGTCTTATTATAACGATTATTGGTTTACCAGTTTACGAATATATGAAGAAAAAGAACTCTAAATCAAGAAGAGAAACAATTGCATAATATACAAAAAAGACTACTTATAGGGTAGTCTTTTTTATTTTTGAATAAAAATATAAAATAATAGAATTAAAATTAAAAATATAAGCAAAATAAAATTGATAGTAACAAATTTGAAGCATAACTAATATTTTAGTATGGAGACGATTAATCATAGGGAGGAATTTATATGGAAGGTAAAACTAGAAAATTATTTCCAGGTGGTAACACAGCAAATGGATCATACAACTTTTTTAATTATATGATACCGGAAAATGTTAATAGAATATTTTGCTTAAAAGGTGGACCAGGAGTAGGTAAATCATCGCTTATGAAAAAAATAGCAAAAGAATTTATAGAAAAAGGATATGATGTAGAGTTACATCATTGCCCATCAGATCCTAGCTCTTTAGATGGGGTAGTGATAAAGAAATTAGGTGTAGTATTATTAGATGGAACAGCACCTCATATCGTAGACCCTAAAGATCCAGGTGCTATAGATGAGATAGTTAACCTAGGACAATATTGGAACTTAGAAGGGCTAGAAAAAAATAAAGTAGAAATAGTAGAATGCGGAAAGGATATTAGTAGTTCATTTAGAAGAGCATATAAATTCTTAAAAGCTGCTGAACCAATATACTATGATATAGAAGAAAAATATAAAGATTCTATGGATTACGGAAAGGTAAATTCGTTAACATCAGAATTTATAAATGATTTATTTAAAGATGTTAAATGTAGTGGGAATTATAAAAAAGAAAGACATTTATTTGGAACAGCGATAACTCCTGTAGGCCATTTAGATTATACAGATAGTATATTAAGCGAGGCTAGTAAGGTATACTATCTAAAAGGTGAAATAGGAACTGGTAAAACTATATTCTTACAAAAGGTATACACTAAAGCTGTGGAACTTGGATTGAATGTAGAAGTGTATCATTATCCATTAATAAAAGAAAAATTAGAAACAATATTAATAAAAGATTTAGGTATTGGAATAACATCTAGTAATTTATTTGAAGGTCAAAATAAGATTGATTTAGATAGTTGTATAAACAAAGAAAAATTAGAAAGATATAAAGAAGAAATAGAATTTGATAAAAAAATATTTGATGAATTAGTAAATTATGCTATTTCAAACCTTAAAAAAGCTAAATCTAAACATGATGTAATAGAGGCTCACTATGTACCAAATATGAAATTTGACGAAATAGAAGAATTAAAATGCGAACTTATTGAAAGAATATTAAAATACGAAGATTAAATATAAAAGAATGAGGATTAAAAACCTCATTCTTTTTACATATAGATAGAATTTATATAGATATTTACTTGAAAGAATATTAAAATAAGTATAATGAAATTAATAAAGTGATTAAAAATCATTTATAGGAGTAAGTTGGTATGAAAAAAAATTATGTGTTGATAATATTAACTAGTACTGTATTAGGTTTATTTATAGGATCAGGATTAAAGGAACATAACTATAAAAATGGTGTTTACATGCCTAAAGATACTTTAGTAAAAAAAGAAGTAAGACAAGTTAATAAGAATATAAAAAAACTAAATAAGTCAAAAGAAGAATTAGAGAAAGAAATAGAAGATTTAAAGGTTAAATATGAAGATAAAGAAAAAATAAAAGAGATAGAAAATATTAAGTATATGCTGTCATATACAAGTTTAGAAAATGAAGGAATAATCATAAAAATAGATGCTTTGAATGAAGATACTGGAAATATAGCAAACTTTGTTGACTATAATAAAATTTTAATAAACTTAATCAATGAAATAAAGATAAATGGAGGAGAATTTATATCCATAAATGACCAAAGAATAAATCAATATTCAGAGATAGTTTTAGCTGGAAGTCATATAAATATAAACTCTGTTCCAATAGCTCCACCTTATGAATTTAAAGTTATAGGAGACACTGAAAAGCTAGAAAAATATATTGATAAAGATAGCCAGTATATAAAGAGTATAAAAAATAGTTATCCTTTAAAAATTGAAAAGAAAATTGAAAAAAATATATCTATGGAAAAAATGAATATTCCTAATAAATTAAGGTACATAGAAGGGAAGTAAAGCTATTTTAAGCACTAGTAGTTTACTAGAAACATTAATCCCAGAAAAGTTAGCAGTTAAATATAATGTATTCCCAATTGAGATTAATGATAATAACTTAGTTGTAGGTATTGAAAATGAAAACATGTATGCTTTGCAAGATTTAAAATTAGCCACAGGAATGAATATAATATTTGAGAAAAAAGATAAAGATACTATAAATAAAAAGATAAGAGTGCATTATAAGAATAATGTCAATTTAAATGAAGACTTTGCAAGAGATTTATTCAATAAAATTTTAGAAATATCTATAGATGAAAAAGCCAGTGATATCCACATAGAACCATTTAGCGAATTTTTAGTGATAAGGATGCGTGTAGATGGATATTTAAAGGAAGTTGAGCGCTATTCCATTGATATTTATCAATCATTAATATCTGTTATAAAACTTTCAGCATCTATGAATATTACAGAAAAAAGATTACCTCAAGATGGAAGAGTAGATGTGAATATAAATAATGAAGTTGTAGATATAAGAGTATCTTCCATACCAACTGTATATGGTGAAAAAATAGTTCTAAGAATACTTAACAGAAAATCTTTTTTGAAAGATAAGAAAGAACTAGGTTTTTCTGATATGGCTATAAAAAGGATACATAATATAATAAATAAAACATCCGGGATATTATTAATAACAGGTTCTACAGGTAGCGGGAAAACGACTACAGTATACTCGTTGTTAAATGATTTAAGAAATATAAGTAAAAATATTATGACTATAGAAGACCCTGTAGAATATAAAATGGACGGAATAAATCAAATACAGGTTAATAGTAAGTTAGGTTTAAGTTTTGATATAGGATTAAGGTCTATATTAAGGCAAGATCCAGATATTATTATGGTAGGTGAAATTAGAGATATAGAAACCGCTAAAATAGCCATAAGAGCAGCTACTACTGGACACTTGGTGGTTAGTACTATGCATACTAAAGATGCAGTATCTTCTATATCTAGATTAATAGAAATGCAAATACCAGCGTACTTAATAAATGCATCATTAATAGGCGTTATTTCTCAAAAATTAGTAAGAAAAGTGTGTACAAAATGTAGCCATGATATATCAATAGTACATAATCAAGACGAAGAGATAAGTACAAAAGTATCAAAAGGGTGTAGTGAGTGTGGATATACAGGGTATAGAGGAAGAACAGCTATTTATGAGATTTTAGAGATAAACGAAAATATTAAAAAGTGTATAAAAAATATGAATGATGCAAGTACTATAAGAAAAGTAGCTATAGAAAATGGAATGATAACATTTGAAGATAGCTCTAAAAAATTAATTGAAGAAAGGTTAACAACTCTAGAAGAATGCATAATGGTAAATACTATGTAATTAATCTATAAGGAGTTAATTGATGAATTTATATAAATGTATAGTTTATGATAAACAAAAAAATAGAAAATCTATCAAGCTAGAGTTTGAGTCTGAAAGTCAAATAAATAGTTATGCACATTTAAATGAATTAAAAATAGTAAGTATAAAAGAGATAAAATCTAATTGTAGAAATAAGAAATTAAAAGACAGAGAAATTAAAATTCTATGTAAAGAAATGAGTATATTACTAGAATCAGGCTGTGAAATTACTAAAATATTTGATATTTTAAAATCTCAATCAAATAAAAAAATTAAAACAATATTCAATAAGGTGACAAATCATATTCAAAAGGGAAATTCTATAACAGAATCATTTCAAGAAACTAACTCATTTTCAAATTTTTTTATAAGTATGATAAAGGCAGGCGAAATAAGTGGAAATTTAGATAAAGTTATGAATGACTTATCTGATTATTATGATAAAGAGCATAAATTAAAATCTAAAATAATGCTTATTTTAATATATCCAGTAATACTAATAATTTTATCTATAGCATCTATGCTATTTATATTATTTTTTATAGTACCAAATTTTGAAATTATTTTCCAAAATAATGGTATAAATCCTCCTATATTGACTAAAATCTTAATAAATATATCTAGATTGATAAGAGGAAATCATATACTTATACTAATTGTATTTGCTATTAGTTTATTTATGATTAATAGTTACATAAAGAGTAGTAAATTTAAAAACTCAGTGACATTTAAAATTCCAATAATAAAGGATATAAGTAGATTAGTAATAACTAGCAAATTTTGTAGAAGTTTTAGTATCTTAATAGAAGGCGGAATACAAATTATTGATGCTATAAATATATCTTCTCAAGTGATTGATAATGAGTTTATTTATGAAAGATTAGCAATAAGTAGAGAATATATACAAAGAGGAGATAGTATTTCTAACTCTCTTAGTAAACCGAATATATTCCCTCAACTGTTTATATCAATGATAAATATTGGTGAAGAAAGTGGTAGATTAGATAATAGTTTAAAGGCTATAAATGAATTTTATGAAAATGATTTAGAAACTAAAATACAACAATTTGTAAAGATTATAGAACCTGTCATAACGGTTATAATTGGGATTGTAGTAGGTATCTTTATTATATCTATGGTACTACCTATGTTTGATGCAATAACGTCAATATAATGTAAAGGAGAAAAAATGAAATTAAAAAAGAAAAAAGGATTTACTTTAGTAGAAATGGTTTTAGTTGTAACTATATTAGGAGTTTTATCAAGTATAGCATTTATGAAATTCGGTGGAGTACAAGAAAGGGCTAAAGAAAATGCTGATTATATAGCTGCATCAAATATAGCAACTGCAATAAATTTAGGAATTAATGATAGGGTTATAAATGAAGGAAATAATGAAGATATTTTAAATGTATTAAAGAGTAATGGATATATAACTTCAATACCGAAACCTCAAAGTACTACAGGTGAATTCGATATAACAGTTAATGGCAAAGGGGATATAACTATAGAAGCAGATGGGACAACGTTTTATCCAAGGGAAGATATTAATTCAGATAGTAAATAGTCAGCAAGAAGATATAAATACTTTATAAACAATTCATGCTTAGGAGGGATATTATAAAAAAATTACTAAATATAGAATTAAATGAAGACTATATAAATATAACCACATTAAAAAAATTTAAAAATAAAGTTTTCATATGTGAATCTATACATAAAGATTTAGATTTTAAGTTAGAAAGAAGAGATGAAGTTAATATAAATGATTATTCAAATAAAATAGCACAGTATATTAAGTATGAACTAGGGAAGCTTAAAAAGTCTTATAAAAATGTAAATTTTAATATTCAAAATGAAGATATAATTACCAGAAATATTGATATATTAAATATAAAAAAAAAGAAAGATATAATTAAGTTGATAGAGTTTGAAATTACACAGCATATACCTATTGACATAAATAAGTACTTAATAAAATATAAAATAATAGACTCAAATAAAGAAACTATAAAAGTACAGGTTATACTATTTCCAATATATTTTATTAAAATATTAAAAAATGTTTCTAAAATATTAAATTTAAAACCTAAAGAAATAAACATAAACTTTGATATTTTACAAAAGTTTATAAGTTTAAATCTAATAGATAATTTTGAAACATATGGAACCTTTATAGAGTGTAAGGAAAGAAAGTTTATTATCAATATAGTAAAAGATAAGCAGATATATGAGTCTCATATATTATCAAGAACTATCCAATCATATGAATCTATATATAGCTCAATTAAAAAACATACCAATGTATACTATTATGGATACAAAGACCCATTTATCTATGAATATTTAAAAGAAGATTTTAATTTACAGTGTCTTGAGCTAAAAAATAATATAAAAATAATAAAAGATAAAAATGAAATAAAAGAAGAAAGTATAAAATACATAAATAGCATAGGGATGATAATTTAAATTGAAAAGATATAAATTAGTAAATTTTTTAGATAATTATTCAACACAAGATAGAACATATAATACATATAAATTATTAGCTTTATTTATAATATGTTTAATAATCATTAAACTTTTTCTGAACTTTTTAGATATAAAAGATTTAGAAAATAATGTATCAAAGATACAAGTAAATAATAATGAAGAGACTGCTAAGGAGTATAATAACTTAAATTTTAGTAAAATAAAAAGGATATACTCTATTATTGGATATAGTAATGTAGATGAATTAGTAGCAATTGAAAATAATATTGAAATTAAAGGTAAGTGTAATAACTTAAGAGCTTTAGAAAGTATTAAAGATATAGATATTATAAAAGACTACTCTATAGAAAGTGTAATAAAAGAAAATGATTATTATAATTTTAAGATAAGATGTAAAATTGGGTGATAGGTTTATGAATAAAAGAGAGAAATTATTATCATTTATACTGATAAGTCTTTTATTTGGGATTGCTATAAATAAAGTTACTATAACACAAACGAATAATAAAACAGCAAGTTTAGATGATAATAAAAATGAAATAATAGAATCAGAAAATATTGAGACGAGCTATAAAATAAACGAAGAAGATATAATATTAAAAATTGAAAAAGAATTAAATGAATTTTTAACTATTAACTCTATAAATAAAATAAGTAGTTGGAATGAAGATAATATTGAAGAAGATAATATAGAGATAAATGTAAGTGGAAGATTAGAAAATCTACTTAAGATTGAAGGTAAAATAGAAATATTAGGTTTTAAAGATAAGTTAAAAGATATAAAAATAATAAAAAACAATGTGAATGATGAAGAAAATAATATAGACTGTACAATGTTATTTAAAGTCGGATAATCAAATAGTATGGAATAACTAATATACTTATGGTAATTAGTAAGATTAGATAGCGAAATAAGTATTAAATTAGTGATAAAAAGACGGAGGAATAGACATTAAATACATAGAAGGTTTATATATAATACGATTAAATATTATACCAAAACTTAACAGTATACATAAAAATAATAAAATAATATCATAAATTATAGAATGATTAACAAAAAAATGGTATAATAACAAATTGTACTTTAATTTAAAAGATAAAGGAGTGAAAGTCACATTGTTAGGGAGAAATGAGCTATGCCCTTGTGGAAGTGGCATGAAATATAAAAAATGTTGTTTAAATAAAGATGTTGTATTAGAGAGAGCAGGAAGAAAAGTTGTGCTTTCACAAAAACAATATTCAGAGCTATATACAAAAATATATGAATACTCAAGACAAGATAAGTTTAAAGAAGAATATGAAAAAGCTAAAGAAATGTTTTATATAGTTGAAGATGAATCAATTAATGAGAAATTTGAAAGGTTTTTCAATACATACTTTGTGCAAGACCACATAATGGAAAGTAAAAAAGTTATGACTGTTGCATTCTATGAAGATAACAGAGATAAATTAAATACACATGAAGTAGAAATATTAAGAAGCTTATTTGAATCATATGTAAGTATATATGAAGTTAAAGAAGTATTAGATGGAAAGATATTATTAAAAGACTGCTTAACTGATAATGAAGTTTACACAGAAGATGTAAACTTATTAAAAGACTTTAAAGTTGGAAGTTGCATGATAGCGAGAATAGTTACTATTGATGATACATCTATATTAATAGACGTTACTATAAGCATATCAGAGGCAGTTAAAGACGTTATTTCAAATGATATAATGTATTTATTCAAACAATATGAAGATTTATACAAAGATATTAAAACATTCTTAATTCATCATACTCATATATTATACAAATATATGCAACAATTATTAGACCCAAATGTTGCGGAGTATTTAAGAAAGCAAAAAGAAGAGAGAATGAACAAGATATCTGAAGAAGTAGCAGTATCAGTTGAAGACGATTGCAAAGTATGTAGCGTTCTTAGAAGAAATGCAGAACAAGAGAATGTAGATGCTTGTATAGAATTCTGGAATGAATTCAAAAAAGCTAATGGAGATGTAAAAGGTTCTGAAAATGGATGGGCTGCAGCGGTTGAGTACCATATAAATAAAGTTAATGGACAAAATATAACTCAAGCTCAAATATCTAAAAAATATGAAATAAGCCCAAGTACACTAGGAAAAAGATACAAAGATCTTAAAATATCTTAATATAATCACTAAATAAAATATAAAAATATTTTATTATAGTGATTATATTAAGAATTGTAAATTAAGAGCTTAAATATGTATATATTAATTTAGGAATTATATTTTATATAATTCCTAAATTTTTGCCTAAAATTATAAATTTCAAATATAATAAAATTAAATTTTATATAAATTAGAAAAAAAGGTTTTAATATATAAGAATAATGTATAAAATAGTAGATATATAATATATACAGAAAGAGGTATACTTATGAGTCTTAGCTTAGGAAGTAGAGTAGCGGTATCAACAAATTTTATAAAATCTAACCCAGCGGTACCAGTGTACAAGGGAGAAGAAAACCCAAGTAACTTATATGCGGTTATATATCATATAGAAATAGGATATAATCAAGAAACATCTCAATACACTAAACAATACATAATAATAGATTATAAAGAATTTAATTTATCTATAGATGAAAAAAATGAATTAATAGAGATAGCTAAACAATATTGTAAATCTAACAATATACCAGAAGATGAGCAATTAGAAATAGCACTTTTAGATAATGAAGAAGCAGAAAATTTCTTAGAAAAAGTATTTAACAATCTAAAGGTAATAAGAGGTCTTATAACTAAAAAAGACTAGATATAATTAATTCTAAGAGTTTATATTAGGTAAGATTTAGTAAAAATCTAGAAAAAGAGAATATAGATGTTATGTTTATAGAAAGCTAGGTTTAAACCCCTAGCTTTTATATTGCTTTGAACTGTAATTAGAAAGGAGAAGAATATGTTAAGAATATCTAATTTAAAATTAGGAATAGACGAAGATGTATCTATGATAAAAAAGTCTATACTAAAAAAACTAAAAATAAAAGAAAATGATCTTATAAAATATTTTATATACAAAGAATCTATAGATGCTAGAAAAAGAGGTAAAATAGACTTTGTTTATACAGTAGATGTAGAAATAAAAAATGAGAAAAAAATACTACAAAATAAAGTAAAAGATGTTATAGAGATAAAGCAAACAAAGTATATTGGAGTTGAAGTAGGAAATGAAAAATTAAAAAATAGACCAGTAATAATAGGTAGTGGACCAGCTGGATTATTTGCTGCATTACTTTTAGCACAAAAGGGATACAATCCAATTATGTTAGAAAGAGGATTAGACGTAGATGCTAGAAGTAAAGATATAGATGAATTTTGGAATAATAGAAAGTTTAAAAGTAATTCAAATGTACAGTTTGGAGAAGGTGGAGCAGGAACCTTTTCAGATGGAAAATTAACTACTAGAATAAAAGATATAAGATGCAGAAAAGTTTTAGATGAACTTGTTAATTTTGGATCTCCTGAAGAAATACTATATTCATATAAGCCACACGTTGGTACAGATATATTAAAAGGCGTAGTTAAAAATATAAGAAATGAAATAATAAGACTTGGCGGAGAAGTAAAATTTGATACAAAGGTTACAGACATAATAGTAGAAAATGATTCTATAAAAGGAATAATCATAAATGATAAAGAGACTATAGATGCAGATAATGTAATACTAGCGATAGGTCATAGTGCAAGGGATACTTATAAAATGCTTCATAAAAGAGGTGTTAGGATAATACAAAAGCCTTTTGCAATAGGAGCAAGAATAGAGCACCCTCAAGAATTAATCAATAAATCTCAGTATAAAGAGTTTTATAATCATCCTAGATTAGGAGCCGCAGATTATAGGTTAATAGAACATACTTCTAACATGAGAACAGCGTATACTTTCTGTATGTGCCCAGGAGGTACTGTTATAGCATCAGCATCTAATGAGGGAGAAGTAGTTACAAATGGAATGAGTGAACATGCTAGAGATAAGGTTAATGCTAATAGTGCATTTTTAGTAAATGTATTACCTTCAGACTTCGGAAGTGATGATCCGTTAGCAGGGGTGAAATTCCAAGAAAAATACGAAAGATTAGCATATGAATTAGGTGGCAAAAACTACAGTGCACCAGTTCAATTGGTGGGAGACTTTTTAAATGATAAAGTATCAACAAGTTTAGGTAACGTAGATCCATCTTATAAACCAGGTTATAAATTCGTGGACTTAAGAGAATGTTTACCAGAGTTTGTTACTTCAACAATGAAAGAAGCATTACAAAAGCTAGATAATAAAATAAATGGATTTGCTATGCATGATGCTGTACTAACAGGTGTGGAAACTAGATCATCAGCTCCTATAAGAATAGTAAGAGATGAAGAAACATTACAATCTATTAATACTAAAAACTTATACCCATGCGGTGAGGGTGCTGGATATGCAGGTGGTATAGTAACTGCTGCTGTAGATGGGATAAAATGTGCTGAGAAAATAATACAAAAATATACTAATAATTTACATTAATATGAAATTTATCTTAATTTTAACAAGAATTTAATACTTTTATAATATTTAACATAATCTTAACACAATACACTCTTTGAATTTGATAAAATACAATAGACATAAATTTTAATTATAAATTGATAATTATCTCAAGGAGGACGAGTGTTTTGGAAATTATTATAAATCTTATGGGAGGATTAGGACTATTCTTATATGGTATGAACCTTATGGGAGATGGACTTCAAAAATCTGCAGGAGATAAATTAAAGAAGACAATAGAGTTACTTACAAGCAACACTATAATGGGTGTTATAGTTGGTATGTTAGTTACGATGGTAATACAAAGTAGTAGTGCTACTACAGTTATGGTAGTTGGGTTTGTTAATGCAGGAATTATGAGTTTAGGTCAAGCTATTGGGGTTATAATGGGGGCTAATATAGGAACGACTATAACTGCTCAATTAGTATCTTTAGACGTAGATTTTCTTGCTCCAGTAGCTTTAGGAGTAGGTATAATTATATATATGTTTTCAAACAAACCAAAGCTTAAGCATTTAGCAGAAATACTTATAGGATTTGGTATATTATTTACAGGTATGGACTTTATGAAAGATGCAGTTAAGCCTTTAGCTGAATTTAAAGGATTTACTGACATGTTAGTAAGCTTTGGAAGTAATCCATTACTTGGAGTTCTTATGGGATTTGCTATAACAGCTATAGTTCAAAGCTCAAGTGCATCAATGGGTATGCTTATAGCATTAGCTTCACAGGGATTAATACCTATATCAGCAGCCTTACCAATATTATATGGTGAAAATATAGGTACATGTGTTACATCTTTAATATCAAGTATTGGTGCAAGCCGTAATGCAAAGAGAGCAGCTATTATGCATTTAATATTTAATGTTCTAGGCTCACTTATATTTATGCTAGTATTAAGTAAGCCGATAGTTCATATAGTTCAATCTATAGATCCTACAGATGCAGCTAGACAAATAGCAAATGCACATACACTATTTAATATATTAAATGTTTTAATATTATTACCATTTGCTAAATTTATAGTTAAAATAGCAATGAAATTAGTTCCAGAACAAGCATCAGAGATAGAAGATATAAAAACAGTAAAATATATAGATGATAGAATGATAGAAACACCTTCAATAGCATTAGCTAACACAGTTAAAGAAACTTTAAGAATGGGTGAAAAAGCTAAAGAAAGCTTAAACGCAGCTATGGAAGGGTTATTAGAAAAATCTAATGAAAAAGTAAATAGAGCATTTGGAAGAGAAAAACTTGTAAATGATTTACAAAAGAATATATTAAGCTATTTACTTAAACTTTCAAAAGCTTCATTAGATGAAAATTCAAGGGAATCAGTAGATGTATTATTTAATACAGTTAATGATATAGAGAGAATTGGTGATCATGCAGAAAACATTGCAGAATTAGCACAATCTGCAATAGAAATGAATGAAACATTCTCAGATGCAGGTAAAGCAGAATTACAAAGTATGTACAATAAAGTTATTTCTACTTATACATATGCATTAGAAGCTATGAGAACATCAAATGTAGATTTAGCTTGTAAGGTTATAAAAATGGAAGAACAAGTAGATATGATGGAAAAGTCTTGTAGAGCAAATCATATGAATAGATTAAATAATAGTTCATGTAGTATAGATAATGGAGTTATATACTTAGATATAGTTAGTAACTTAGAAAGAGTATCTGACCATGCTGTTAATATAGCTCAACAAGTTATATCGGCTAGATTAGCTAATAATTAATAAAAAAGTTGCCTTTTTAAAGGCAACTTTTTTGTATGTAAGGAAATTATATTTTATCTGATTTTTAGATAAATATAATTTTCAACTATTAAGCTTGAGCAACGGAACTTGTTTATAGGTCGTTGGCGATATGAGCGAAGCGAATTTTTTACTATCTAAATTAGTTTTATATAGTAATATCTGTACTAAATAGGTGGAAATTTAAATATTATGTAAGTTTATTATTGAAATTTGTTATTAATTAAACAACCATTTTATGTTATAATTTCAGTAGATTAGATAAATGAAAGGGGTAAGTTTATGAAAAATATAAAATTTGATTATAGCAAAGCCATTGGATTTTTAAATCAACATGAAATAGATTCTATGCAATCTTATGTAAATATAGCTCATGACATGGTTCATGAAAAAACGGGATTAGGTAATGATTTTTTAGGATGGGTAGATCTTCCAAATAATTATGATAAAGAAGAATTTGATAGAATAAAAAAATCGGCAGAAAAAATAAAGTCAGACTCAGATGTATTATTAGTTATAGGTATCGGTGGATCTTATTTAGGAGCAAGAGCTGCTATAGAAATGGCAAGTCACTCTTTCAGAAATAACTTATCTAAAGAAGATAGAAAAGCTCCAGAAATTTACTTTGTCGGAAATAATATAAGTTCAACATACATTATGGATTTATTAGATGTAATAAAAGGAAAAGATGTATCTATAAATGTTATATCAAAGTCAGGTACAACTACGGAACCTGCTATAGCATTTAGAATATTTAAAGACTATGTAGAGAAGAAATACGGAAAAGAAGAAGCTAGTAAAAGAATATATGCTACAACAGATGCTAAACGTGGGGCACTTAGACAATTAGCAGATGAAGAAGGATATGAAACATTTATAATACCAGATGATGTTGGTGGTAGATTCTCTGTTTTAACGGCAGTAGGGCTATTACCTATAGCTTGTTCAGGTCTAGATATTGATTCAATGATGAAAGGTGCTCAAGACGCTTGTGAGGAGTTCAAAACATCAGATTTAAAATCTAATGAAAGTTATCAATACGCAGTAGTAAGAAATGCATTACATAGAAAAGGTAAAGATATAGAATTATTAGTAAACTATGAACCACAACTACACTATGTAGGAGAATGGTGGAAACAGTTATTTGGAGAAAGTGAAGGAAAAGATAATAAGGGGATATTCCCTGCAGCAGTAGATTTCTCAACAGACTTACATTCTATGGGCCAATACATACAAGAAGGCAAGAGAATATTATTTGAAACTGTAATTAATGTAGAAAGCTCAAGAAGAAACATAACTATAGAAGAAGCAGATGTTGACTTAGATGGATTAAACTACTTAGCAGGAAAAACTGTAGAGTTTGTTAACCATAAGGCTACACAAGGAACAATACTTGCTCATACAGATGGACAAGTTCCAAACTTAGTAATCAATGTACCTCAATTAGATGAATATAACTTTGGTTATTTAGTATACTTCTTTGAAAAAGCTTGTGCAATAAGTGGATACTTATTAGGGGTTAATCCATTTGACCAACCAGGAGTTGAAGCTTATAAGAAAAACATGTTTGCATTATTAGGAAAAGCTGGATATGAGAAAGAAAGAGAAGAATTAGAAAAAAGACTTAATAATTAAGGTTAAGTTAAGAATAAAGTAATATAATAAAACCATCATTAAAGTAGATTACTACAAAATGATGGTTTTATTGTATTTATGTATATGGAAATAAATATTTGTTATTAAAGTATAAAATATGCAAATAATAGATTAAAAGATTATTTTGTAGATTAAAAATTAATATATAGGAGGGATTGGAATGTCTAATAAAAGAGGCATCGGATTAGTAGTTTTAATATGTGTAATAACGGGGGTACTAAGTAGTTTTTTAACGATAGTGCTAATGAAAAATACAGTATCAAATAATGGTTCATCAGGAAAGCAGCAACAGATAGTTGTAAATGATGACGGAAAAACTCAAAATATATATCATGCAGTAAGTGATAAAGCTATGCCATCAGTAGTTGGTATAACTGCTACAACAATAGACAGAAATAACGTATTTGCTATACCAACTCAATCAGAGGGTGTAGGTACGGGAGTTATAGTTGACGCAAATGGATATATACTTACAAACTCTCATGTTGTATCAGATGGGCAAGCTGTTGATGTTAACGTATTATTTAATGATGGATCTAATTCAAAAGGTAAGGTGTTATGGAATGATCCAACATTAGATTTAGCAATGGTAAAAGTAGAAAAAACAGGTTTAACACCAGCTGAACTTGGAAATAGCGATGATGTTAGAACTGGAGACATAGCAATAGCTATAGGAAATCCATTAGGTCTTGAATTCCAAAAGAGTGTAACTCAAGGTATAATAAGTGGATTAGATAGAACTATACAAACAAAGCAATCTAATATGACGGGTCTTATGCAAACTGATGCTAGTATAAACCCAGGAAATAGTGGAGGGCCTTTATTAAATCAAAAAGGTCAAGTAATAGGTATAAATACAGCTAAAGCTTCTCAAGCTGAAGGATTAGGATTTGCTATTCCTATAAATACAGCAAAACCTATAGTTGAGCAAGTAATAAAATCAGGAAACTTTGAAAAAGTTACATTAGGTATAAAAGGAATAGATTTAGCAATATTTGAAGCCTCTACAGGTACAGACTTAGCAGCCAAAGAAGGGGTATATATAGCGGAAGTAATTGCTAATACAGCAGCTCAAAAATCAGGAATACAAACTGGAGATGTAATAGTTAAAGTAGGAGATATTAATGTATCTAGTATGTCAGACCTTAATAAATCATTATACAAATATTCAAAGGGAGATAGTACAAAAGTAACTGTAAATAGAAACGGAAAAGATATAACTTTAGATGTTAAGTTCTAAAATAAAAAGATGGGATAATAAAAATCCCATCTTTTTTATATTATTTTGCTTTTTGACTAGAACAAGAAGACTGGCTAGAGCATCCTGAACAGCTAGAGCAACCATTATTTTTTGATCTAATATTTCTATAAAGTATTGTAAGTGCTATAGCTACTATTAATCCTCCAACAACTAATTCTATTGCAGAAGATATATGAGCACCTTCAAATACTAATGAACCAACAACCTTAATTATAAATGCTACTACCCAAGCTATTGCAAATTGGTAAGTTGCAGATATAATCATCATTTTACTTCCATACTCTTTTCTCATAGTAGAAAGAGCAGCTATACATGGAGTATATAAAGCTGAGAAAGCTAAGAATCCATAAGCAGATACAGCAGTAAATAAAGTAGGTAAAACAGTATCCACATTACCATAAACAACTTCCATAGTAGTTATAACAACTTCTTTAGCACTTATACCTGTTAATATAGAAACACCAGCTCTCCAATCTCCAAATCCTAATGGAGCAAATATTGGAGCTATAAACCCACCGATAGAAGCTAAGAAACTCTCATCTATATTTTCAGTAAATCCTGAGAAGTTAAAATAAGATAATGCCCATATAACAACTGACATCGCAAACATTATAGTACAAACTTTTATTAAGAATCCTTTAGCCTTAGCCCAAGTATTCTTTAATAAACTACTTAATGATGGTAAATTATATTGTGGAAGTTCTAAAACAAATGGCTCAACCTCTGTTTTATACGCTGTTTTATTTAATACTAAAGCTACTAATATAGCAACAACTATACCTAATAAGTAAAGTGAAGTAGTTACAACTGGTGCATTTTTTGGGAAGAATATTCTAACAAATAATGCATAAACTGGTAATTTAGCTCCGCAAGTCATAAGTGGAGATATAAGTGCAGTTATTTTTCTATCTTTTTCACTTTCTAAAGTTCTAGTAGCCATTATAGCTGGAGATGCACATCCAAGGCCTAATATCATAGGGATGAATGCTTTACCAGATAAACCTACTTTTTTCATTATATTATCCATTAAGAATGCTGTTCTTGCCATATAACCACAATCTTCAAAGAACGACATACCTAAGAATAAAACAAATATTAATGGGAAGAATGGTAATGCTCCCCCTAACCCACCTATTATTCCATCTACTATTAAAGAATGGAACCAAGGGCTAGAATTTGCTAATAAATCACCTACAGGCCCAGCTAGATAGGTATCTATTAAATTTTCAGTTAGTTCTTGAAGAGGTCCACCTACCCAATCAAATGTGAATTTGAATAAAAGTAATAATGCCGCTATAAATATTGGGTAAGCTAATATAGGATTTAAAACTACATTATCTATCTTATCACTTAAAGATTTTTTATTTTTTAAATTTGATTCCATAGAATTTTCTAGTATTTTATCTATTTCTTTATAAGTATTAACTTCGTTTCCAAAGTCTCTTCTATAGTTACAGTTATATGATAAAGCTGATTTTATATCAGAAACTATATTATCAAAACCTTCTTTTTTCTTAGCGACTACAGGAATAACTTTAACGCCTAACTCTCTTTCTAATTTTTTAGCATCAATATTTATACCTTTAGACTTAGCAACATCAACCATATTAAGTAATAATACTATTGGTTTGTTATACTGCATAAGTTGTGTAGTTAAGTATAAGTTTCTATCTAAGTTAGAAGCATCTACAATATTTAATATTAAATCAACATTTCCATCTTCTAAAAAAGACTTAGATACCTTTTCTTCATTAGAGAATGTATCCATTGCATATATACCAGGTAAGTCGATAACTTTTATATCCTTACCAATAAAACCTTCTTTTTTTTCTATAGTAACACCTGGCCAGTTCCCAACATATTGATTTGAACCTGTTAATATATTGAAAACAGTAGTTTTACCTACATTAGGGTTACCTAGTA
Source organism: Faecalimicrobium sp. JNUCC 81 (assembly GCF_053667625.1). NCBI lineage: Bacteria > Bacillati > Bacillota > Clostridia > Peptostreptococcales > Peptostreptococcaceae > Faecalimicrobium > Faecalimicrobium sp. JNUCC 81. The sequence continues at coordinate 3,483,917 of NZ_CM132203.1, read as the reverse complement.
ACGCTACGTTAATCATTTTTTTCCCCCTTATTTTAAAGAAATATTCTTAGCATCAGATTTTCTAAGAGCAAGATCAAAACCTCTAAATCTAACTAATATAGGATCTCCTAGAGGAGCGATTTTTTTAACCTCTATTTCTGTATTGTCTATACATCCTAAAGCAAGTAATCTTTTTGCTAATTTTTCATTTCCATATATTTTATTAATATTACCTTTTTGGCCAACCTTTAAATCGTAAACAGTCATCATTAATACCTCCTAATGAAATTCATTATCAATAAGAGTATAGCAGTAAACAATTTCTATGTCAACAAAATGTAAGAAATTGAACTATATATAATTAATATATAAAATTAATTATATAGTATATTAATTGTATACTGTATATTGCTTAGGATGCTTGAATTTATGGGGATAGTAGGGGATTTTGTATTGACAAAGACTGATGAAATTTGTTAATATAGAGACATAAAGCATACAATTTTGTAACTATGGTGATTATTATGGCGAATAGAGAATTAGAGGCATTAAAAAAGGAAATTGAAACACTTAGGGAAGAAATCAATACATATATAGAATATCCAGAGATATTTAAGGATGAATTGGTTGACTCAAGCAATAAAATAGATACACTAATAAATAAGTATATGATTTTAAGTAGTAAGTAAGCCCACATATGTGGGTTTTTTTACATTTAAAAATAAATATGTAAATGCATATCTTATTAGGAAACTGAGAATATTAAAATAACTAGATAAGAATTAATAAAATATCTAAATAATTAGATAAAGGTGAATTTTATTATGTTAGTTAGAATTATAAATTCCATTATAATCATTATATTTTCATATATATTATTGAAGCTTATACAATACTTAATAAATAAGATATTTAAAATTACTAAATTTGATGTAAGATATGAAAACACACTATCTAGTGTATTAATGTCAATATCATACTATATAATATTTACAATTAGTATAATATTGATACTTAGAGAGTTTCAAATAATGGACGTTACAAAATTTGGATCATTAGTTACAGGAGCTAGTATAGTTGGTTTAATAGCTGGGGTAGCATCTCAAAGTATATTAAAAGATATTTTCAATGGTTTTTTTATATTATTTGAAAAGCAAGTTCAAGTTGGAGACTTTATTGTACTTAATGAAGAATTTAGAGGTAGAGTAGAAGAAATTGGACTTAGAAGCATTAGCTTAAGGGATTGGGATTTAAGAAGGATAACTATTGCTAATGGAAATATAGCAAGTATAAGAAATTATAGCAAGAATAAAATGAGAGTAGTAGTACACGTTAGAGTATCTTATGAAGAAGATCCTATTAAAGTAATAAGTACATTAGAGGAAGTTTGTAATACGATGAATAAAGATTATGAAAAATATTTATATAAATCATCGCTACAAGAGCCGATGAGTCCTTTTAGTGTATACGGAGTAACAGATATAGAAAACAATCCAATAGGAGCTCAATACACTATAACTGGAGTAGTAGAATCACATAACTATTTTTTAGCTCTTAAAGAAGTTAAATTACAAATACTTATTATATTTAAGAAAAATAATGTTCATATAGCGTATCCTACTCATATAAATATAATAGACAATAAAATTAACAATGATGAAAAAGAGCTATAAATTTAGCTCTTTTATTATATAAGATTACATAAAAGTATAATTAATTAATTTAAGAATTTTAATCAACATATATAATGAAAGTAATTTTTTTATAAGGGGGGTGGATTTATATTATAACGAACAAGGAAATAATAATAAGATTATTAATAGCGCTTATAATAGGGGGATTAACAGGATTAGAAAGAGAAAAATCACATCAATTTGCTGGATTTAGAACTCATATTTTAGTAGCAGTAGGATCATGTATTACTTCTATAACATCGTTATCCCTATTCTTTGATTATAATTCATATGCAAGCTTTGACCCCGCTAGATTAACGGCACAAGTATTATCAGGTATAGGATTTTTAGGTGCCGGTGCAATTTTAAAAACTTCAAATGGTATAAGAGGATTAACTACAGCAGCTGGGATATGGGCAACTGCATGTATAGGAATAGCAATTGGATATGGATATTACGTTTTAAGCATATCAGCATGGTTATTTGTTATGATAACCCTTTATATATTAAAAAATATAGATAAAATTTTATTTAAAAAAAAACAGACTATATTTAATGTAACGGTAGATAATATAAATATGGTATCAGTATTATACGCCAAATTCGCAAAATCTCAAATTGATGTTAAAAATATAGATATAGAAGATGAAGAGGGAGAATATTTTAAATTAAGTTTTTTTATAGTTTATGATAGGAGAATTATGATAGAAGAACTAGTAAAAGAACTAAATATGTCAAAAAACATAATAAATGTAGATTATTTGCATTAAAATAATATAAAATAGAAGATAACTAACTAGAATTAAAATTGAGGTGTATAAATGAAAAAAAATATAAGAATAATAACAGATGGTTCGTGTGATTTTCCTAAGGAAATTTTGGATAGAGTAAACCCATGTATAGTAGGTATCAATGTGGCTTTTGGAGAAGAAAGTTATATTGGTGGGGTAGAGATAGATGAAGAAACTTTTTACAACAAAATGAGAGGATGTAAGGAATTACCTAAAACATCAAGTCCTTCCCCAGATAGATTTATAGAACTTTATAATTGCGAAGAAGACGAATTATTAGTATTTACTTTAACATCAAAATTATCAAGCACATATAGTAATGCTGTTTTAGCTAAAAATATGTACTTAGAAGAAAATCCGAATAAAAGAATCGAAGTTATAGATAGCCAAAGTGGTTCTATTGGCGTTGCCTTAATGATATTAAAATGTAATGAATTAATAGAAAATGGAAAAACTATGGATGAGATCCTAGATGCAATAGATAAATTTAAAGAAGACATTGTTTTCTTTGGAGCGTTAGATACTTTAGAAAATGCTATAAAAGGTGGAAGAGTAAATCCAATTGCTGGAAAACTGATAAATGCATTAAATTTCAAAGTAATCATAAAAATAGAAGAGGGATTAGTTAAACCTATAGACAAAGCAAGAGGTGGAGGTAATAGTTTAAAGAAAGCCCTTGAATATGTACAAAATAATGTAAAAGATTCAAACGAAAAAACTGTTATAATAGCTCATGCAAATTGTCAAGAAAAGGCCTTGAAAATTAAGCAAACTGTAGAAGTAAATGCTAATTTTAAAGAAGTGTTAATAGCAAGTATAGGTCCGATAATGGGAACATTTACATCAGAAGGAGCAATACTAGTAGCCGTTTTATAGCTTATAGGAAATTTTATTCTTTATTATTAAAATATAAATTTCCTTATATATGCTTCAAAGAATTTAATCTCTAAGTTTGACCTAAGCAAATTTTTATAATTTTTTAAAGGAGTGAAATTATGGGAGTAGATAGAAAGAATATAGAAGAAAAGTATAAATGGAAAATAGAAAGAATGTATCCAAATAAAGAAGCTATAGAAAGTGATATAGAAAAAGTAAAAGGATTCATATCTAAGGTAAAAGAATTTAAGGGAAAATTAGCTGACAGTAAGGAAAACCTATACGAGGCTTTAAGTATTTCAGAAAAAGCTTCTCAACTATTACAAAATCTATATGTATATACTCATATGAAGCAACATGAAGATACTAGAATAAATGCTAATCAAGGGATAGCGACGAAAACAGATATGCTATCAACAGAATTATCTATGGCTTCGTCGTATATGGTCCCAGAAATAATAGCGATAGATAGTAATAAATTAAATGAGTATTTAAATGATGATAAATTATCGTTTTATAAAAAACATATAGATGATATTTTAAGAGAAAAGCCTCATACATTAAATGAAAGAGAAGAAGAAATACTAGCTGCAACTGCAGATTTATCTGGAGTTCCTGAAAACGTATACGATATGTTAGCATTTGCAGATTTAGAGTTTCCAGAAATAGAAGATGAAAATCATGAAAAAGTAAGATTAACAGATTCTAACTTCTCAACTTTCCTTAGAAGTAAGGATGCAAGAGTAAGAAAAGATGCATTTGAAGCAATGTATTCAATATATGATAAGTATAAAAATACTTTTGCAGCAACTCTTTATGGTGGAATAAAGGCAGAAATATTCTATGCCAAAATAAGAAAATATGAATCTGCACTGCAAGCATCATTATTCCAAGATGATATAAGTGTAGATGTATATAATAATCTTATAGCTGCGGTGGATGAAAATTTAAGTGCTTTAAATAAATATGTAGATCTTAAGAAAAAATTCTTAGGGTTAGATGAGATACATATGTATGATTTATATGTTCCACTAACTGATAAATTTGATATGAAAATACCATATGAAAAAGCTCAAGAGATTATATTAAATGCATTGAAGCCTTTAGGTGAAGAGTATTTAAGCATAATAAAGAAAGCTTTTGAAGATGGATGGATAGATGTTTATGAAAATGAAGGAAAACAAGGTGGAGCTTATTCATGGGGAAGTTACAATTCTAATCCATATATATTAATGAGTTATAAAGATGATTTAAATTCTTTATTTACTTTAATACATGAATTAGGTCATTCGCTACACAGTTACTATTCTAGAAGTAGTCAGCCTTTCTTATATTCTAGCTACAAAATATTTGTTGCAGAGGTTGCATCTACATTAAATGAGCAGTTGCTAATAAACTATTTATTAGAAAATTCTAATTCTAAAGAAGAAAGAATTTATCTATTAAACTATTATTTAGAACAATTTAGAACTACTGTATATAGACAAACTATGTTTGGAGAGTTTGAAAAATTAACTCACGAAAAAGTAGAATCTGGAGAGCCACTAACAGCTGAAGAATTTACATCTATATACTATGATTTAAATAAAAAATATTATGGAAGTTCTGTTAAAGTAGATGAACAAATAGGATTAGAGTGGGCTAGAATACCACATTTCTATTCAAATTTCTACGTTTACAAATATGCAACAGGATTCTCTGCTGCAAGTGCATTAAGTCAACAAATATTAAAAGAAGGCCAAGTGGCAGTTGATAGATACTTAGGATTCTTAAAAAGTGGAGGATCTGAGTATCCATTAAAACAACTAAAAGATGCTGGAGTTGACATGGAGAAAAAAGAAGCAGTAGAGGAAGCATTAAAAGTATTCAGTGACTTAGTAGATAAATTAGAAAAAGAATATTAAGAAAAAATGAGCATTATAAATTTATAATGCTCATTTTTTATTGTGAGCAAAGTGAATTTTAAGCAACGGATACATCTGAAACGGTAGTGAAGATATATCGTTAGCGTCATAAGCGAATTAAATTTTAAGTAACGGATATAATTGAAGCGGTAGCGAAATTATATCGTTGACACCATAAACGAAGTTTATTTTACACATTCTTAACATTATTTACACTGGCTTAACCTATTTATAATATTCACTTAACATAACAACTGTATTATATAAATTGTGAAGGACATGAAAATAATAAAATTTAAATATAAACGGGGGTACATTATATGTTTAAGAAAAAAATAGGAGTACTTTTAGCTAGTACAATATTAGTAGGAAGTTTAGCAGTAGGATGTGGATCAAGTTCAGATAAAGGATCAGATGGATCTAAAGTTACAGTATCAGGTTCAACTTCAGTAGGACCAGTTATGGAAGTAATAGCAGAAGAGTTCCAAGCTAAAAATGAAGGTGTTACAGTAGAAATACAACAAGTTGGATCGTCAGCAGGAATAAAAAATGCAATAGAAGGAACTTCTGAAATAGGAATGGCATCAAGAGATATTAAAGAAGAAGAAAAAAATGCAGGATTAAAAGAAACTGAAATAGCACTTGATGGTATATCACTTATAACTAATAAAAATAATGAAGTAAAAGATTTAACTTTACAACAAGTAAAAGATATATATACAGGAAAAATAACTAACTGGAAAGATGTAGGAGGAAAAGATGCTCCTATAGTAGTTTTATCAAGAGAAGATGGTTCAGGAACTAGAGATGGATTCCAAGAAAAAGTTGGATTTGAATCTGAAGAGTTAGTAAAAGATGCTCAAATAAGTGATGGGTCAGGAAATATAAAATCTACAGTTGAAGGAAATGAAAATGCAATAGGATATATATCTTTTGGGTATGTAGATGATGCAGTAAATGGATTAACAATAGACGGTGTAGAGTTAACTTCAGAAAATGTTAAGTCAGGTAAATATGCAATAGCAAGACCATTTATATTAGTTAATGCAGAAGGTAAAATATCAGAGCAAGGAACTAAATTTATAGACTTCATATTAAGTGATGAAGGTCAAAAAATAATGGAAGGTAAAGGCTTCATAAGCATAAAATAGATAAATACCCTACTGAAAAAGACACATATATATGTGTCTTTTTTATTGCAAGTAAATTATAATTTATCATTATTTAACATGGTTTTAACATAAGTGATTTATATGGTAATTAATGTTAAGAATGTTAAATAATTTTACTTTTACTTAACATAAATCTAATATGGATTTAACTTTAAACTTATATTATATAGGTGTAGGGAGTAAGAAAATAATTTATCAAATAAAAAATGTTTAAAGGAGCGATTGTTTATGTTAGTTAAGTCTCGAATAGTTAGTTCAAATCAGAGAGACAATAAAAATGGAAATAAAAATAAATATGTTATAGAAAAAATATCTAAAAATATATTCTTTATAAGTGCATTAATAGCAGTTTTAAGTTTACTTTTAATAATAGGATTTGTATTTTATAAAGGATTAACTCCTTTTATATCAAAGGGTTACTCTTTTACTGAATTTTTAATGGGAAGTGATTGGTTACCTTCATCAGATAAATTTGGAATATCATCAATGGTAGTGGCTTCAATTGTTGCTACAATGGGAGCTTTGGTTATAGGAGTGCCAATTGGTATACTAACATCTGTATTTATAGCAGAAATTGCTCCAAAGAGAGTAGCTAAAATAATATCGCCAGCAGTTGAATTACTAGCAGGGATACCATCAGTATTATATGGGGTATTTGGATTAGCATTTATAGTACCAACTATACAAAATACATTCAATTTAGCCAAAGGTCAAAGTCTTTTAGCAGTAATAATAGTTTTAGCAATAATGATGTTACCAACAATAATATCAGTATCAGAAACAGCGATAAGGGCAGTACCAAGAGCTTATAAAGAAGGATCATTAGCACTAGGTGCTTCAAAAATAGAAACTATATTTAAAGTTATATTACCAGCAGCTAAATCGGGTATATTAGCAGCAGTTGTTTTAGGAGTGGGTAGAGCATTAGGTGAAACTATGGCTGTAATACTTGTAGCAGGAAACTCACCAGTTATGCCATCATCTTTAATGGATAGCGTAAGACCTCTTACAACTAATATAGCACTAGAGATGGGATACGCATTTGGAACTCATCAAGAAATGTTATTTGCAACTGGGGTTGTATTATTTACATTCATATTAATATTAAATTTAATACTAAACAAACTTTCAAACAAGGCGGTAGATTAATATGAGAAAGTTAAAAGAAAATATATTAAAATTATTAATTTATTTATCAGCAATATTTACAGTAGCAACATTAGTTGTAATTGTAGGATATATATTTATAAACGGAATTGGTGGAATAAATCTAAAATTCTTATTTAGTAATTATTCTGCATCAGGAGATGGTGGAATATTACCAATGATAGTAACAACAATATATATGGTTGTCCTTTCTATAGCGGTAGCTACACCGATTGGGATTTTATCAGCAATATATTTACAAGAATATGCTAAAAAAGGAAAAATGGTAACTGCAATAAGATTTGCTACAGAAAGCTTAGCAGGTATACCATCTATAATATATGGATTATTTGGAGGAATTTTCTTCGTAGTAACATTAGATATGAAATATTCTATATTATCAGGAGCATTAACAGTAGCGATAATAATATTACCAGTAATAATAAGAACTACAGAAGAATCATTAAAGACAGTGCCTCAAAACTATAGAGAAGCATCTTTAGCTTTAGGATCAACAAAGTTTCAAACTTTATATAAGGTAGTGCTTCCAAGTGCTATACCAGGGATACTATCAGGGCTTATATTATCAGTAGGCCGTGTTATAGGAGAATCAGCAGCTATATTATTAACAGCAGGAACGGTTGCTCAAATGCCAGGTACAATATTTGATAGCGCTAGAACACTAACTGTTCAAGCATATTTACTAACTAAAGAGAAAGGCGATATATCTGGAGCAGCAAGTATTGGAGTTGTTTTAATAATACTAGTATTATCATTAAATATGATAGCTAAAATTGTTGCAAAGAAATTAAATAAGGCAAATTATTAAATAAATTTTACGAGGTGTAAAAATGAATTCAAATAATGAAATAAAATTAAAAATAAGAGACTTAGATTTATTTTATGGTGATAACCAAGCACTGAAAAAAATAAATATGAATATAAAAGAGAATAAAGTAACAGCATTAATAGGGCCATCAGGATGTGGAAAATCTACATTTTTAAGAACTTTAAACAGAATGAACGACCTTATAGATAATGTAACTATAAAAGGAAATATAGAAGTTGATGGAGAAGATATATATAAGAGTGAAGATGTTATAAAGTTACGTACAAAGGTTGGAATGGTATTTCAAAAACCAAATCCATTCCCAATGAGTATTTATGATAATGTAGCATACGGACCTCGTACACATGGAATAAGAGATAAAAAAGAGCTAGATAAAATAGTTGAAGAAAGTCTAAAAGGTGCAGCTATATGGGATGAGGTAAAAGACAGATTAAAGTCATCAGCACTTGGCTTATCAGGAGGACAGCAACAACGTATATGTATAGCTAGAGCTATAGCTATGAAGCCTGAAGTAATCCTTATGGATGAGCCTACATCAGCTCTAGATCCAATATCAACTTTAAAAGTTGAGGAATTAATAGAAGCATTAAAATATGATTATACAATTGTAATAGTTACACATAATATGCAACAAGCAGCACGTGTTTCTGATGATACAGCATTTTTCCTAAATGGAGAAGTAGTAGAATTTAATGACACAAAAACTATGTTTACTAGCCCGGAAGACAAACGTACAGAAGACTATATAACAGGTAGATTTGGATAAAATCTATATAACAAAATCTAAAAGGAGTTTTTAAGATGGTTAATACGAGTTTAGAGCTAGATATAAATACTTTAAAGCAGTACACTATAAAAATGATGCAAAGGTGTGAAAAAGCTTTGGGGTCATCTGTAGATTGTATGATAAGAAAAGACTTAGAAGGTTCAAAAAAAATTATAAAAGAAGATGAAGAGATAAATACATTAAGAGAATATATAAGAGATAGAAGTATTGAATTGATGGCATTAAAGCAACCTATGGCAAGGGATTTAAGATATGTATATGCTCTAGGAAATATAGCTATAGAATTAGAAAGAGTAGGAGATTATGCATCTAATATTGCAGCTGAAACATTAAAAATAGGGGATGAGCCTTATATAAAGGCATTAATAGATATTCCTAAAATGACAAATGAATGTAGAGAAATGCTTTTAGCAGTACTTGAAGCTCTAGAAAATGAAGATGAAAAATTAGCATATGATACAGCTCTAAGAGATGAAAAAGTAGATAGTTTATATGAGATAATTCATGAAGATTGCTTAAATATAATGAATGAAAATCCAGAAACGATAAATCAAGGTGTAAGACTTTTATTTGTAGGAAGATACCTTGAAAGAATAGGTGACCATATCACTAATGTATGTGAAAAAGTTATTTATGCAATCAATGGAAAAATGATGGAAATAGGATAAGACAGGTGTCTTATCCTATTTTTGTAATACTTATTGACATAAAGCCGTATAAATATAAGTATGAATATTTTATATACAAAAAATATAATTAAAAATTTACCAAAAATATATTGAAAAAACGTTTTCTAAATAATATTATTTATATTAAGAAAGGTTTTTTTAAATAAGGGGGATCTTAATATGGAATATAATGTGGCAGAAGTAGTTAACAAAGTTATTGAAGATGTAAAAGTTAGAAATAAAGGAGAAAATGAATTTCATCAGACAATAGAAGAAGTACTACACTCATTAGAACCGGTATTAGAGAAGCATCCAGAATACATAAAGGAAAGTATATTAGAAAGAATAGTAGAACCTGAAAGACAAATAATGTTTAGAGTTCCTTGGGTTGATGATAATGGAAATGTTAAAGTTAATAGAGGATTTAGAGTACAATTCAATAGTGCAATAGGGCCTTATAAAGGTGGTTTAAGATTCCATCCATCAGTTAATTTAGGAATAATAAAATTCTTAGGTTTTGAGCAAATATTTAAAAATTCCTTAACAGGTCTACCAATAGGTGGAGGAAAAGGTGGATCAGATTTTGATCCTAAAGGAAAGTCAGATAGAGAAATAATGAGATTTTGTCAAAGTTTTATGACTGAATTATATAGACATATAGGACAACATACGGATGTTCCTGCAGGTGATATAGGAGTAGGAGCTAGAGAGATAGGATTTTTATTTGGACAATATAAAAAGATAAGAAACTCATATGATGCAGCAGTATTAACAGGTAAAGGATTAACGTATGGAGGTTCCCTTGCTAGAAAGGAAGCAACTGGATTTGGTGTTATATACTTTGTAAATGAAATGCTAAATTATCACAAACATTCACTAGAAGGTAAGAGAGTTGTTATATCTGGATCTGGAAATGTTGCTATATATGCAGCTCAAAAAGCGCAGGAATTTGGAGCTAATGTAGTTGCAATGTGTGATTCTGCTGGATATGTAATTGATGAAAATGGTATAGATATAGAATTAATAAAACAAATAAAAGAAGTAGAAAGAAAAAGAATAAGAGAGTATGCTAATAGAAAAGAAGGTAGTCAATATTTTGAAGGACAAAAAGGTATATGGTCTGTTAAATGTGATATAGCTCTTCCATGTGCAACTCAAAATGATATAAGTATAGAAGAAGCTAAATTATTAGTAGAAAATAATGTGCTTGCTATTGGAGAGGGAGCAAATATGCCTTGTACAAATGAGGCAGTAGAATACTTCTTAGAGAAGGGAATATTAGTAGCTCCAGCTAAAGCTGCAAATGCAGGTGGAGTTGCAACATCAGCTCTTGAAATGTCTCAAAATAGCATGAGGCTTTCATGGACATTTGAAGAAGTAGAGGAAAAATTAAAAGGTATAATGATAAACATATTTGAAGCTTCAAAAAATGCAGCAGAAGAATATGGACACAAAGGAAACTATGTAGTTGGAGCTAATATAGCAGGATTCTTAAAAGTTGCAGAAGCTATGATGAGCCAAGGGATAATATAATAAATAAAAAAATGATTACCTGAATTTAGGTAATCATTTTTTTATTTATTATATTCTTATTGTAAAATTTAATAATAATAAAATATATCTGACAATAAATATTAATAATGTACTTGTCAAAATATAAGTAGATTACATTTATATAAAAAATAGACTTTAAGCAAGAACATTAAAAAAACATAGGAAATATATCGACAAATTACATATTTATGGAGATAATAAAATAAAGATTATAAGATTATAGCTTATATAAACTATAATTTAAGAGCTAGGAGGAATATAATTGAAGCTAGAAAAAATTGGAATGAGGACGATTAAAAGCGGTATAGCTGTAAGCTGCTGTGTAATGGCAGGAAAATATATAGTACAAAATCCAATGTATTCGGCAGTAGCATGTATAATATCTATGAAAGATACAGTAACGGGTTCCCTTAAAGCAGGACTTGATAGAATAAAAGGAACTATAATAGGTGGTATAATAGGTTTCTTAATGGTACTTATTAAGCCAGGAGATCCGATTTTATGTGGATTAGGTGTTATCGCAACTATATATATTTGCAATGCCCTTAAATTAAATACAGCAATAACTGTTGCAAATGTAGCATTTACATCTATATATTTGGGTGTAATAGATAGTGATCCAGCAATATATTCTTTTAATAGAATAGTTGATACATCTGTGGGTGTTATAACTGGAATAGTAATAAATTATCTATTAGCAAGACCAAACTATTTAGGTAATGTTAAAAATGAACTAGTCAAATTTGAAAAAATGGCATTAGAATCTATAAAGCATAAGATAGTAAATAAAGAGAAGTTAAATATAGCAAAATTTGAAAAAGAAATTAAAAAATTAGAAGGTATATATAAAAAACTTGTAGATGAATCAAGATATAGTAGAGATGAAATAAACACTGATAAAGTTGGAGAAGCTATGAATATGTGTAAAGAGATATATTCTCATGTACACGCTATAGAATTACTAAACAAGAAGTTGTATTTGAACAATAAAAATCATAAAAATTTAAAGATGTTATATAAAACTGAAAATATTGAATGGGACATAGATGAAGAAAAAAGTCCTGTATTTAATTATCATTTAAGTAAGATAATAGAAGAAATGAAAACTCTTCACGAAATTAACAAATCTAACTAACAATCCATAAATAAAATATAGTGCCTCTGTGAATATTAACTTATATAAGAGACTAGGAGGTACTATATGAATTCTATAAATATAAACCCAAAAATCCTTGAAGAATATAAAATGAAGCTTTTCAAAGAATTAGTAAAATCTGTTTGGTATGAGGACATAGAAAAAATAGAAGAAATACCTATAAAAGTACTAGGAGATAATTTGAATGATAATTTTGATAATGAAACGATTATAAATTTAATGAGAGTAATAATGGGATTAGATCCAACTTATGAGTTTGATTATTCATTGGTAGACATGTTAAATGAAGCAACAAATTTAAAGGAGATTAACACTCCTATAATATCAATAATAAAGCAAGCATGTAAACACTGTGATAAAAATAGCAAAGAAGGTGCATGTTTAATTAAAAATAAGCATAGTAATTGTAATGAGACAAATACTTGTAACGCATGTGGAGAATGTATATCAAAATGTAGCCTAGGAGCTATATCAGATAAAATACAGTTTATTCCTATGATAAATCTTTTAAAAGAAGAAACTTGCCCAATATATGCTATAGTAGCACCGGCCTTTATAGGTCAATTTGGTTCAGAAGTTACTCCAGGTAAGATAAGGACTGCTCTTAAGAAAATTGGATTTGAAGATATGATAGAAGTAGCTCTAGCTGCAGACATGCTTACAGCAAAGGAGGCTTATGACTATTGCGATCATATGAAAAGTCATGAAGAAGGATATTATATAACAAGTTGTTGTTGTCCAGTATGGGTAGGATTAATTCAAAATAGCTTTCCAGAAATTTTAGAAAATGTGTCTCCATCTGTATCGCCTATGATTGCATGTGGAAGGGCAATAAAAATATTAAATTCTAAAGCAAAAGTAGTTTTTATAGGTCCTTGTATTGCAAAGAAAAAAGAAGCAACTATAGATGAGATAAAAGATGCTATTGATTTTGTATTAACATTTAAAGAATTAGAAGATATTTTTGATGCTTTAGAAATAAATCCATCCGAATTAGAAGAAGAAAATAGAGTTGAGGCATCATATTCAGGTAGAGTTTATGCTAGGACTGGAGGAGTAAGTAAGGCAATACAGATATCTTCAGAGAGAATAAATAAAGATATTAAATTTATTTCTCAATCATTTTCAGGTGTCAAAGACTGTAGAGAAGGACTGCAAAAGGTTATTAATAAAGAAATCGATGCAACGTTTATAGAAGGTATGGGTTGTGTTGGTGGATGTGTAGGTGGACCTAAGAGAATTATAAACGTAGAAGAGGGGACAAAGTATGTTAATGAATACTCAGAAAGTACAAAGATAGAGACGCCTTTTGATAATTTAAATGTATTACAATTTTTGACTGCTATAGGAATTAAAAAAGTAGAATCATTAGGAGAGAAAGAAGAAGAACAGATTTTAAAAATATTTAGTAGGGATATAAAAAATAGCAAGTAATTAGTGCAAATAACATTTGAAGAAGAAATTGTATGAGAGGGAGATTTGGGGGATGAAAAATAAATCTAATAAAATTATTTCAATAGTTATAGCTAGTTTAGTTATTATAGTAGGTGTATTAGGGCTTAAAACTTTCACAACAAAAAATGTTGAAGAAACCAGTGTATATAGCGAAAGAAGAGATGTTTTTGATAAAATAAAGAATGAAACTGTGGCTAATATAATGTATGAAGCAACATCTCAAACACATAAAGGCCCGGGACCTAGTCCGAAAAAAATAGCATATATAACTATAGATGATGGACCATCTAAATATACAAATGAGATACTAAAAACCTTAAAAAAGAATGATATAAAAGCTACATTTTTTATGATAGAAGGAAATATGAAAAATCATAAAGAAGAAGTAAAAAATGTACAAAAAGAAGGTCATAGTGTAGGATTCCATAGTGTAAGCCATGATATAAAACAGCTTTATAAAAGTCCTGAAACAACATTAAATGAGTTTGAAACTTGCAATAATACATTTTATGATATAACAGGAGATGTATCAAAACTAATAAGATTACCTTATGGAAGTAAGCCCTATATGCCGGATGGATCTCATGATATTTTAGATCAAAATGGATATCTAATGTGGGATTGGAATTTGGATACAGAAGATTGGAGAGCAACAACAGATAAAATCGTAAGTAATGTATTATACTATGGAAGAGACAGACAACACCTAGTAATTTTAATGCATGAAAAAGAACAAACAGTAAAGGCCTTAGATGGTATGATAAAGATATTAAAAGAAAGAGGATATACAATACTTCCAATAAAAGAATACATGAAACCTATGAATTTCTGGGATAAAAATTTATAAAATGTTGTTTTAACCTATACGGATTAACTAATTTGTATTTTATAAGTCATATATTGTTAAAATCTAATTATGGAGTGAGTTTGAAATTTTACTGAAAGTATAAATATTTAAATTAACATATATATTATCAGAAGTAATTGACAATAATAATATTAATTAGATATAATTAAACAATAAATTAAAATAAAAACTATGATAAAGAGGAGTATGTAAATACTACTAAAAGAGAGGAAGACTCACGGGCTGAGAAGTCTTCTAAGTATAGGTTTGCAGAAGGTAGCTTTGGAGTTTCTAAACTGAACTAATAGTAAGTTTAGACGGGTGGAATCGTTAAATTCTATTAAGAGCCAAAACTTTACTAGTAAAGTGATGGAATTAAGGTGGTAACGCGAGCTTTTCGTCCTTATTTAAGGATGAAAGGCTCTTTTTTTATAATCAAAGATATTTAAATTATAATATTTAGCTAACATGTCGCTCAAAGCGAATTTTAATTAATAATAAAATAAAAGGAGGTAATATAATGGAAAATACAAATTTATCAAAAACGTATAATCCTAAAGATTTTGAGTCAAGACTTTACTCAAAATGGCTAGAAGATGGGCTATTTAAATCTAAGCCAAACCCAAATAAAAAACCATTTACAATAATGCTACCACCGCCTAACATAACAGGGCAATTACATATGGGACATGCACTTGACCATACATTACAAGACATACTTATAAGATGGAAGCGTATGGACGGTTATGAAGCTTTATGGCAACCGGGAACAGACCATGCTTCTATAGCAACAGAAGTTAAAGTTGTTGAAAGAATAAAAGAACAAGAAGGAAAAACTAAGTACGAAATAGGAAGAGAAGAATTCCTAAAAAGAGCTATGGACTGGAGAAATGAATTTGGTAGAAAGATAGTAGACCAAATGCAACAGTTAGGAGATTCTTGTGATTGGGATAGAGAAAGATTCACAATGGATGAAGGATGTAATGAAGCAGTTACAGAGTTCTTTGTGAAACTATATGAAAAGGGTCAAATATACAGAGGAAACAGAATAATAAACTGGTGTCCAGATTGTAAGACTACTTTATCGGATGCTGAGGTTGAACATGAAGAGCATGATGGTAAATTCTATCATATAAAATACCCAATAAAAGGTAGTAATGAATTCTTAGAAATAGCTACAACTAGACCAGAAACAATGATTGGGGATACAGGTATAGCAGTAAATCCTGAAGATGAAAGATATAAGCACTTAGTAGGAAAACATGCAATACTTCCTATGATAGATAGAGAACTTATAATAGTTGCTGATGATTATGTTGATTTAGAGTTTGGAACAGGAGCAGTTAAGATGACTCCAGCCCATGACCCTAATGACTTTGAAGTAGGTCAAAGACATAATCTTGAAAAGATAAACGTAATGAACGAAGATGGAACTATGAATAAGTTAGCTGGTAAGTATGAAGGTATGGACAGATATGAGTGTAGAAAGCAACTTATAGCTGACTTAGAAAAAGAAGGATACTTAATAGCTATAAAAGATCATAATCACAATGTTGGTTCTTGTTACAGATGTAGAACAGTAGTTGAACCAAGATTATCTGATCAATGGTTCGTTAAGATGGACGAATTAGCTAAACCAGCTTTAGATATACTTAAAAACAAAGACTTAGAATTTGTACCAGATAAATTTGATAAAACATATTCTCAATGGTTAGAAAACATAAGAGACTGGTGTATATCAAGACAATTATGGTGGGGTCACCAAATACCAGCTTACTACTGTCAAGAATGTGGTGAAGTTGTAGTTTCAAAAGAAATGCCTAAAGCTTGTAAGTGTGGACACACTAACTTCAAGCAAGACGAAGATGTACTAGATACATGGTTTAGTTCTGCATTATGGCCTTTCTCAACATTAGGATGGCCAAACAATACAGAAGAATTAAACTACTACTATCCAACAAGTGTACTTGTTACTGGATACGATATAATATTCTTCTGGGTAGTAAGAATGGCATTTGCAGGAATGTTCTGTATGGATCAAACTCCATTTAAGCATGTATTAATACATGGCCTAGTTAGAGACTCAGAAGGTAGAAAGATGAGTAAATCTCTAGGAAACGGAATAGACCCATTAGAAGTAATAGACCAATATGGTGCTGATGCATTAAGATTCATGTTAGCAACTGGAAATTCTCCAGGAAATGACATGAGATTCTACATGGAAAGAGTAGAATCATCAAGAAACTTTGCTAATAAATTATGGAATGCATCAAGATTTGTATTTATGAATATAGATGAAGAGATAATGAATGGTGTAACTAGAGAGTCAGTTGAAGATAATATGACTTTAGCTGATAAGTGGATAATATCAAGAGCTAACAATGTTGTTAAAGAAGTTACAGACAATATGGATAAGTTTGACCTTGGTATAGCTGCTCAAAAGATATATGACTTTGCATGGTCAGAGTACTGTGACTGGTATATAGAAATAGTTAAGCCAAGATTATATTCTGAAGATAAAAAAGCTAAGCAAACTGCTTTATATACATTAACATACGTATTAGAAAAAATATTAAAACTTCTTCACCCATATATGCCATTTATAACAGAGGAAATATATACTCATCTTCCAACAGTAGAAGGAAGTATAGTAGTAGCACAGTTCCCTCACTATACTGAAACTGATAATATGGCTAAAGAAGAAGAAATGATGAACTTAACTATGGATGGTATAAGAAATATAAGAAACGTAAGAGCAGAAATGAACGTACCGCCATCAAAGAAAGCAAAGGTTATAATAGTTCCTACAGCTGAAAAGAAAGAAGCAATGGTTGAAGGTTCTGATTACTTCGTAACATTAGCATCTGCATCAGTAGTTGAAATATTAGAAGATGAAACTAATATACCAGAAGATGCTGTAAGTGTTGTTATAGAAGGAGTTAAGATATTTATACCACTTGATGAATTAGTTGATTTTGCTAAAGAAATAGAAAGATTAAGCAAAGAAAAATCTAAATTAGAAGGTGAAATAAAGAGAGTTAACGGAAAACTTTCTAACCAAGGATTCTTAGCTAAAGCTCCAGAAAGTTTAATAAATGAAGAAAAAGCTAAGAAAGAAAAATTTGAAGAGATGATGAAGTCTGTAGTTGAAAGACTTGAAAATTTAGAAGCTAAAATGAAGTAATATAAAAATATATATTATTAACAAAAATGCCCATTAAAGTAGTATTTATATACTTACTTTAATGGGCATTTTTATATACTAAGGGATTATAAATTATCTGGTTTGTGAATAATTTGTAATCCCAATCGCTAAACTTAAAAAGTTTCGAAAACGCATTACTCAAGCAATGGACGTAGTCGTTGGCGATATGAGTGAAGCGAATTTTTTATTTGAAAAAAATATATATTGATGGATTAAGCCAGAGTGGTGAATTTTTAATCACCAAAAAAGTTTTAAAAAAATGCTACTTTTTTATATCAGATTTGTAACTAAAAATCCATTGAAAGGTTTATCAAAAATAGTTTATACTACAAAAGTCGACAAGTTATTTGAAATAAGTATATTAGAATATAAATTTTATTATGGAGGTTAATGTATATGATAAAACATATTATACCAGTGATGTTATCGGCAGTATTATTAGTTACAGGATGCGCAAATAATAATATAGGTAAGACTGATAAAATAGAAGGTTCAAAACTTACATACTCTAATTTAATAGATGATAAAACTCAAAATGAAATTAAAAATATATTAATAGAAAATAAAATAGAGGAAAAGCAAGCAAACTATTTTATTAAGATTGTACAAGACTATAATAATAAATCAGATATAAATAAATTAAAAACATCAAAAGATGGATTCACATCTATAAAAACTCAACAAGTACCTTATGATGAAGGATACTTAGGTGAAAAATGGGATATGAAAAAATTAAATTACATGGATTTTAACTGTAGATTAACAGCATTTTCAATATTTAAAAAATATGTTAATTCAGGAGAAAAGTTTAAAGGTGATGATAGAAATTTAATGTTTGATATAGATGCTATAGATAATAACCCTATAAGTAGATTTACTAAAGAAGATGTTGATAAATTTATTAACTTATATGTATCTATTCCAGTAGAAAATTCAAAAGATGTAGAAAAACATACACAAGCAATTATAAAAGAATGGGAAAAAAGAAAGATATCATTTGTAAAAAATGAAACTGTGTCAATGATAAATGTGTTCTTACATGCACCAGAGGATAATGAGGTATTTGTAGGACATGCAGGTATTTTAATAAAAACTAAAGATGGATTATTATTTATTGAAAAATATGGACCATCTTTACCTTATCAAGTTTCTAAATTTAAGGATAAAGCAGAGTTAAAAGCTTACTTAATGGATAGATTGGATAATAATACATCTGGTGATGGGTCATCAAAGCCAATAATTATGGAAAATAATGAATTAATGAAATAAGTATAAAAAGTCACTCTATTTTGAGTGACTTTTTATACTTAAATGATATTTTAAGTATTGACCTAATATAGTTTTTATTGCGAATAAAATATACTATAATAAAATAGTAAGAATAAACCAATGATAATTTGACTAAGGGGGATAATAAATGAACTATCAAGAATCATTAAAATATATAGAAGAAACTCATAAGTTTGGAATCAGGCTAGGATTAGATAATATGAGTAGGCTTTTGGAACTTTTAGGAAATCCTCAA
Organism: Faecalimicrobium sp. JNUCC 81; assembly: GCF_053667625.1. Taxonomy (NCBI): domain Bacteria; kingdom Bacillati; phylum Bacillota; class Clostridia; order Peptostreptococcales; family Peptostreptococcaceae; genus Faecalimicrobium; species Faecalimicrobium sp. JNUCC 81. The sequence goes on along the minus strand of NZ_CM132203.1, from coordinate 3,464,329 downwards.
GATAAAGTAAAAATAATACATGTTGCAGGAACTAATGGTAAGGGTTCAACATGTTCATTTATAACGAGCATATTAAAGGAATCAGGATATAAAGTAGGACTTTATACATCTCCTTTTTTAGAAACTTTTACAGAAAGAATAAGAGTAAATGGAGAAAATATACCTAAAGAAGATGTAGCAAGAATAGTTACTTTAATAAGAGAAAAAATAGAGCAAATGGTGTCTGAAGGATACTCATATCCTACTGAATTTGAAATAGTTACTACTATGGCATTTTATTATTACTGTGAGCAAGAAGTTGATTTTGTGGCTCTTGAAGTTGGTCTTGGTGGTAGATATGATGCTACGAATATAATAAAAGGATCAGAAGTAAGTGTAATATGTTCGATAAGCTTAGATCATGTAAATATACTTGGAGATACTATCCCAAAGATAGCTTATGAAAAAGGTGGAATAATAAAAGAAAATGGGACAGCCATAGTTTATGATCAAAGTAATGAAGCAAAGGATGTAATAAAGGAAATTTGTAAAGATAAAAATGCCAATTACATAGAAGTAAAATTTGATGATATAGATATAAAAAAATCAGATATATACTCTCAAGTTTATAATGCTACTATAATGGGAGAAAGATATGAAGATTTAGAAATAAAATTAATAGGAGATCATCAAGTAAATAACTCAATACTTGCTTTAAGTGTTATAAAGTACTTAGTTGATACTAAAGGACTAGAGATAAGTGAAGAAAATATAAGAAAAGGTCTTATAAATACTAAATGGCCAGGTAGAATAGAAAAAATAAAAGAAATGCCAATATTTATAATAGATGGAGCTCATAATGAAGATGGAGCTAAATCTTTAGCAAAGGCAATAGATAAAAACTTTAAAGGTAAAAATCTAACTATGTTAATAGGTATGTTAGAAGACAAGGATATAGATGGAGTTTTAGAAATACTTATGCCGAGATTCGATAAAGCTATAGTAACTACTCCAGATAATCCAAGAGCTATTAGTTCTGAATTACTAAAAGAAAAGATATCTAAATATGTAGCTAATGTTGTTGAGAAAAAAGAAATAGAAGATGCTGTCAATTATGCATTAGAAAATTCAAATGAAGATGATGTAATAATAAGTGCAGGTTCTTTATATATGATAGGTGCGGTTAGAACTATAGTAAATAATAAGTAATTCACTTTAATAGACAAAAAAGTATCTAGGACATCCTAGATACTTTTTTGTCTAAAATATCTTCTAATGTATATTTATAAAAAACAGACTTAAAAGATACTAGTGCATTATTTATTATAGGCTTTAGTTTACAAGAATTACTTATATTACAAGAATTATTTTCTAAAGAAAAGCATTCGACAATATTTAAATTATCTTCTGTAACTTCAAGTAAATCACCTAAATTTATACGACTAGGATCTATTCCTAATTTTATGCCACCATTTCTTCCTTTAGAGGATGAAATATATCCACATTTAACTAACTTATAAACAATTTTTTTCACATGATGTGATGATAAATTAAGAACTGAAGATAATTCATCCACAGTAAAGTGTTTATCTGGATTATTTCCTAAGTGAATTAGTATTCTAAAACCGTAGTCGGTAAATTTTGATAGATTCATAAAATCCTCCAGTACTAATGTTTTGTATACAACTCTACATTAATATTATACATATATACATAAAAAATATAGATATAAAATAAAAAATGTGGCCCTATAGCCACAATTTTTTTATTTTAAAGCATCACGTATAGCTTTAGATAACTGGTCTGGACATGATGTAGCTTTTGATCCACAAGGTATATTTTCTAATTTATTTGCAACCTCATGAGCATCTTGTCCGATTACTAAGTGTTTTATTCCTATCATGTTTCCTGGACATCCGCCTACAAACTCAATGTCTGTTATTTTGTTGTTGTCATCTACATCAAATGACATTTCTCTGCAGCATACACCGCTTGGTTTAAAAGTTATTTTCATCCCATAAACTCCTATACATAATAATATTTTCAACTAATGATACCAAGATGTGGATAATATTGCAATATGTAAAAGATATGCATAGTACAAGCATTCTATTTAATATAGTATCATATGATATTTATTATAGGGAGGAGGATGTTATTTGAAAGTATATATTTCGAACTATCTATCAAAGAGTATCAGTGTGCTTAATTACGAGACGTTTAATTTAGAAGAAGATATAGAACTAGAAGAAAGAATTTACCCCCATCATTTTTGTATAGATAAAGAAAAATCGTTAATCTATATACCAAGTTCTAATGATGGAGTTTTGTATGTCCTAGACTTAATGACTAATAAGATTATAGATAACATATCTATAGGTGGTAGTTTAAGTCAAGTTGCATTATGTAATGGTGAACTGTTCGTGTCTAATGAAGATTCAAATAGTATATATATAATAGAACAAGATAGCTTAAATCCTATTGGTATAATAAGTGTAGATGAGATGCCACATGGATTTGATTTTGACCATGAAGATAATAGGTTATATGTACCCTGTATAAATTCTATAGTTTGTATAGATACAACAAACAAGTGCATAGATAAAAAAATAGATACAGAATTTAAAGCGTGGCATATAAAAATAGATACAGAAAAAAATGAAATATATACATCAACTTTAGACGGAAAATTAGTAATATTAGACGGAACTGATATGAAAGTGAAAAAAATAATAGAGGAATTTTTATTACCTGTGCAAATATGCTTTAATTATAGTAAAAACAGAGTATATATAGCAGACTTGGGATATAAAAGTATAAGGATTTTAGAATATGAAACGGGAAAATATCTAGAATCTATCGAAGTAAATGGAAATCCCCAAGGATTAGAAATATCTAAAAATGAAGAATTATTATTTGTTTCGGACACTCAGAGAAATTCTATAAAAATATATAGTACTTTAGATAATAGTTTATTAAAAGAGGTAAAAGTAGGAAAAGAGCCTACAACCATATTATGCTTGTAGGCTTAATTATTATCACGTATAAGTAATTCGATTACTTCTGCATACATGTAAGAAGCATTTTTCTTCCAGTTATTGCAAATTAAATTGGCTTGCTTTTCTGAAGAAACATTTAAGTTTAAATCTATTAAATTAGATTGATTTTCTATAACTCTTAAATTAACAATAAATTCATGATCACTTTGTTTAACAAAACTTGACTTTACTTGAGTATCAGATAATAAACTTTCTTTATTATTATTAATATACTCATCTATTTTTTTTGTCACATCTTCTGGGATTCTAGATAAGAAATATTCTAGTATCTCAAGCCCTTTTTGAGTAAGAGAGTAATATTCTCTAGCAGAGTCTTTGTATGTAGTTAAAAATTTGGATTCCATAAGTTGAGATAGAAATTGTTGAAGAGAGAAATAATTCATCATTTCTGTTTCTAATACAACTTGTGTTATTTGAGAATTAGTTAAATCCATATTAATTTTATTTAAAATATATAAAATTAATAGCTTATGAGAAGCTAATTCTTCAGATGAGTTTTCAAACATAATATCATCCTCCGTAAACTATTTCTATATAATATATTAAACTAAAATATATAAAAATAAAAGCACAATTTATTTAATATTATATTTGAGTATAATTTGAATAATTTTGTAAATAAAAAGGCTACCAAAATGGTAGCCCTTTTTTTACCCAGGTGTCAGAATTTTAATCTACTTCCCAGCCATTTGTTGTTCAGCCATTTCAACTAATTTCTTAGTCATATAACCACCAACATATCCGTTTTGTCTAGCTGTTAAGTTACCTTTATCAACAGTATCATAGTTAGCTAAACCTATTTCATTAGCTATTTCTAATTTCATTTGGTTTAAAGCAGCTTTAGCTGCAGGAACTACAGTTTTGTTGTTGTTTGAACTTGACATAGTAAAATTCCTCCTTAAGTTGATGTTTGACAACGAATTATACTCTTTCGTTGTTAATACTAATTTGCCCACGAATATGATTTTATATACTATTTTTTTAAAAAAAATATTTTTTTAAGATTCTTTTCTATTCATTTTTATTTTCTTATCTTTTCTTATACCGTTTACAGTACTGTGAATTTCTCTTGGATGAACGTTATTTTTAAATACTGAATTATCGTGAATACTTTCTCTTTCTCCATTTACATTTTTAGGTATATTATTTAAAGTTGCCACCAAAATCACCACCTTTTAATATGATTAAATTTAGTTTCTCCAAATAACAAATTTATTTTAGTAGTAATTTTTTGAAATTAAAAAAATAAATTTTAAGTATAGGATAAATTATTATAAGGAGGTGTAGCATGAACAGCAGATTAAAAAAGACTAAGTCATTAATATCTAGTATTTTTTTTCTAATGCTAACATTAATATTATTATTTGCTTTAGTTTATGGAATAAGATATTTTTGCTACAAGCAAGAAAATGCAAATATGCCTATATATAAGGTTGATACACAAGAGAAGAAAATAGCTTTAAGTTTTGATGTTGCATGGGGATCTGATAATATAGATGAAATTCTAAATATATTAGATAAATACAACATAAAATCTACATTCTTTTTAGTTGGAAGTTGGATAGATGATAATGAAGAACTTGTTGCTAAAATACATAAAAAAGGACATGAATTAGGAAATCACTCAAATACTCATGCAAATACAAAAGAGTTATCAGAAAAGGCAATAGTACAAGAACTAGAAGTAACATCAAGTAAAATTGAAAAAATAACAGGGGATAAAACTACGTTATATAGACCGCCTTTTGGGGATGTAGATAATAAAACTTTAGAAGTATGCAAATCCTTAGGATATAAAGTTGTTAAATGGGATGTGGATTCTATGGACTGGAAAGAAATAGGACCAAATCATGTAATAGAAAGAGTAGCTAGAGGCTCACAACCAGGATCAATAGTATTATTCCATGCAAACATAAGTAATGTAGAAGATTACTTAGATTCAATAATAAGTAACCTTCAAAAAGATGGATATGAAATAGTTCCAGTGTCAGAACTAATACATAAGGACAATTATACGATAGATAGCAACGGAGTACAAAAAATTAAAGATTAAATAGATATTAAGAAACTGTAATAAAAAATAAACTTAATCAATATATTTATTATATAAAAAAGATAAAACATAAGAATTAACAATTGTGGGGGGAGAAAAAAATGATAACTGTTAAAGACGATACTAATGTAGTAAACCTAAGGGGAGAATTAGAAGAAAATTTAGAATTTAGTCATGAGATATTTGGTGAAAAATTCTATAATACTAAAATAAAAATAAATAGACTTAGTGATTCATATGATGTACTTCCGATAACTGTATCAGAAAGATTATTAGAGGAAATAGATTTTGAAAATAATAAATCTGTTAAGGTAGTAGGCCAATTAAGATCTTATAATAAAAATATTGATAATAAAAACAGATTAGTTCTTACTATATTTGTTAGAGATATAAAAGTCTGTGATGAAGAAAATAAAGACCCCAATAGTATATTCTTAGATGGATACATATGCAAAAATCCAATATATAGAAAAACTCCATTAGGAAGAGAAATAACTGATTTATTAGTTGCTATAAATAGGCCATATAATAAATCAGACTATATACCATCAATAGTATGGGGAAGAAATGCCAAGTTTGCTAAGAGTTTAAAAGTAGGGGATAGAATACAAATGTGGGGAAGAGTACAAAGTAGAGAGTACGAAAAGAAGACTGATGATGGAGATGTTCTTAAGAAAGTTGCATATGAAGTTTCTATATCTAAAATAAAGAAAACTAGTGAAAATAACAATGAATAGGGTTTCATAAAAAACATTGAAATTTACCTATTGAATAGTTCCCTCGGATTGATTATAATCTATTCTATGATGATTTATATAAATGTATAAAATAAAAGAGGGGGAACACTGTGAAAAGCGTATTATATCATGATTACGAGCCTAATGCTGATTTGATTGATACTTCTGATGATGTAACATGTTTTTTAGATACTATCAAGTATAATATAGGAAACAATATATTACTTGTTGGAGAAATAGGCAATTTAGGAAAAAGATTAAGAATGTTAGGTGTGTATGTAACGATACTAGAAAATAGTGCATATGAGGATGTATGTTACTCTTTAATACACAATGAAAACTGTAGCGTTGTAAAAGGTTGTTTAGAACTACTACCGTTTGAAGATAAATATTTTGATAAAGTTATAATATTAGATCACTTTAATAATACTAATAATTGTAGTAAAGCTTCAAAAGAAATAAATAGAGTTTTAAAGAATAATGGAGAACTTATATTAGAAGATTTAAATCTAAAAAATTTAAAAGTCAAGTTAAAGCATTTAAAGCGTAAGTTATGTGGTGAAAATATAACATATCATTACCCTCAAGATATAATCAATATGTTCTCAAGCTTAAACTTTGAAGGTACTCTTAAAGAAGTTCAAAATGAAAGATATATTTATATAGGAAAAAGAAAGTAGATAATGTAAAATAAAATATATAGATAATAAAAATAAAGACTAGGTTATCCCTAGTCTTTATTCAATATGATGATGAATTTATAAATTCAAACTGTAAACTTGAGCAATATGTTGATTACATGAAGTGTAGCACCAAAGCAATAGCTTAAAATGTTTCGCCTACACGTAGCTCAAGAGTATCGAATTTTATTATAGGAGAGGAAAAATGAACATAAATTATGCTTTAATTATTATTGTAATGTTATTTGTAGTACTTATATCGATTCAGTTAACACTAAATAAGATATATTTAATATTAAAAGATATAAAAGAAATAATTAATATTAAGAAATTAAGGAATGATTAAGATGATAAGCTTAGAATATATTAAAGATGATATTCAAAACATAGCAGAGGCTATTGTGGCTGTTTTAGGTATAGATGTAACTATAGTAGATCAAAATTTAGTAAGGATTGCAGGTACAGGAATATATATAGATAAAGTAGGTAAAAAAGTATATGGATACTCTGCATTTAAAAAATCACTAACTGAACAAATTGATATATTAATTGATGATCCAAGCTGCAATGATATTTGCAAAGAATGTGACAGTAATATAGGATGTAAGGAGTTTGCAGAGGTGTGTTGCCCTATAATATGTGAAGAAAAATCATATGGTGTAATAGGTCTTATAGCCTTCACAGAAGATCAAGCAAATATTATAAAAGACAATAAAGATAATCTTATGAATTTTTTAGGTAAAATGGCTGATTTGATTTCTAATAAATTAAAAGCTCAAATCAAAACTTATGAATTAGAGTTGGAAAAGAAAAGATTAGAAACATTAATAGACAGTATGGATAAAGCTATAGTATCTATTAATGTAGATGGAAAAATAGATAAATATAATTCAAAGTTTATGAAGATATTTAACTTAAAAGGAAGTATAAAAAATAAAGATATATCAGATATACTAAAATTTATTGATAGACAGTCAATGAATAATTTTAAGAAAGATAAATCTTGTAGTTTTAATTATGAAAGTGGAGATTATACTTTAAAAGGAATATACAATGCAAACAAAATAATTTTAAAAAACGAACTTAAAGGATATGTTATAGATTTTATAGATAAAAGAGATGCTATAAAAAACTATAACAAAATAAATAAAGATTATATAATAACCCTAGATAATATAATAGGAGAAAGTGATATTATAAATAGTACAAAAAAAGAAGCTCTTATTGCATCAAAATCAACATCTACAGTTCTTATTACAGGAGAAAGTGGGACAGGCAAAGAGTTATTCGCAAGGGCTATACACAATCATAGTAATAGGAATGAAAATCCTTTTGTAGCGGTAAACTGTGCAGCTATACCAGATAATCTACTTGAAAGTGAATTATTTGGATATGAAGAAGGTGCATTTACTGGAGCTAAAAGAGGAGGTAAATTAGGTAAGTTTGAGCTTGCTCATAAGGGAACTATATTCTTAGATGAAATAGGAGACATGAGTTTGCATTTGCAAGCAAAACTACTTAGGGTGTTGCAAGAAAAGGAGCTTAATAAAATAGGTGCGAAATCAAATGTGTTCATAGATGTAAGAATTGTAGCAGCAACTAATAAAGACTTAGAGAAGATGGTCAATAAGGGAACATTTAGAGAGGATTTATATTATAGATTAAATGTAATTCCAATATCATTACCAAGCCTGAGAGAGCGTAGAGAAGATATTCCTTTATTAGCTAATTTTATGATGAAAGAATACGCTATCAAACTTAATAAAAATGTAGTCGATATAGATAAAAGTGTTATAAACTTAATGATTAATTATAAATGGCCAGGCAATATAAGAGAGCTTCAAAATATTATAGAATATAGTGTAAATATGTCTTCATCATCTGTAATTACATTAGATACAATGCCAAATAGAATGAAAAAAATAGATAAAAATGAAGATATAATAATTAAAGAAGGAATAATTAATCTAGAAGAATTGGAAAGAAGAGAAATTATAAAGGCATTAGATAAATATAAGGATTATAAAAAAGATAAAGATTTAGCAGCAAAGGCCTTAGGTATATCAAGGGCAACTTTATATAGAAAACTAGAAAAGTATAAAATAGTCTCAAAATGATACTAAATCTCATTTTGAGATTTTTTTATATTATTTTTGAGAAAAGTGAAACTATATAATGATATACTCAATTTATAAAAAGTGAATAATCTATTATTATATAAAAAAATTAAAAAATTCTACATAGTTTTATAAAATAATTTATATATTATTTAATTTAAAAAATATGTTTAAATTTCAATGTTTATATAATACTTAATAATAAAAATTTAAATATAAAAAATAATTTTAATCATTCCCAAAATATATAAAAAATAATTTGAATAAAAGTTGGCACGCTTATTGCTATAATTATAAGTCATAATATTATTATTTTGGAGGGATTTATTATGATGGATACAAAAGCTATGGATATAAAAGGAAGATTAATTAATATATTAGTTGAAGAGGTAAAACCAGCTATGGGATGTACTGAGCCTGTTGCAGTAGCACTAGCTTGTGCAAAAGCTAAAGAATTATTAGGAGAAGAAATAGTTAAGCATAGAGTATTAGTAAGCCCTAATGTTTATAAAAATGGTTTATGTGTTGGTATACCGGGAACAGAGAGAGTAGGACTTAAAATATCGGTTGCACTTGGATTTATAGGTGGTCATTCAGAGGATGGGTTAAGAGTATTAGAAGGTATAACTAACGAAGAGGTTAAATTAGCTGAAAGCTATATGGACAATACGCCAATATCAGTATCTCCAGCAGATACAAAAGAAAAAGTATATATAGAAGTTAATTTAGAAGGAAAGAATAATACTTCAAAGGTAATCATAAGAACTAAGCATGATAATTTTGTATACTTAGAAGCTAATGGAAAAGTTCTATTAGCACAAGAAGGATTAGACGAAATTGCTTCTACAACTGAAGTAGCTACAGAAAATATATTAGATACAATAACTATAAAAGAATTAATAGCAAATGTTGAAGATATGGAATTTAAAGATATAGAATTCTTATTAGAAGGAATAACTATGAATGAAGAAATAGCTAATTGTGGATTAGAAAATAAGATAGGTATTGGCGTTGGATACGGAATGAAAAAGTCTATTGAAAAAGGTTTATTAGGTGATGACTTAATGAATAATACAATGATGATAACAGCAGCAGCGGCAGATGCTAGAATGAACGGAGTAAAATTACCAGTTATGAGTTCAAATGGTAGTGGAAATCATGGTATAACAGCAATACTTCCTATAGTTGCATACAATAAAAGATTCCCACAAAGTGATGAAAGATTAGCTAAATCATTAGCAATATCTCATTTAGTAACAGCTTATGTTAAAAACTTTACAGGAAGACTATCAGCAGTGTGCGGATGTGGTGTTGCAGCATCAACTGGGGCGACAGCAGGTATATCTTGGTTAATGGATGGAAGTACAAAACAAATAGAAGGTGCTATGGAAAATATAGTAGCAAGCTTAAGTGGAATGATATGTGATGGAGCGAAATCAGGGTGTTCTTTAAAATTAGCATCAGCAGCATCAGCAGCTATACAAAATGCTATAATAGCAACTCAAGACTGTATAGTACCTCCATTAACAGGTATAGTTGGTAATACGGTAGAAGAAAGTATACAAAATTTAGGAAAAGTATCAGATAAGGGAATGACTACTACAGATGAGGTTATAATAAATGTAATGGATGATATGAACAAGGTTGACTAATTTTGTTGCAAAAGAAGATAATCTTCGATAAAATGGAAAGTATCATTATATATAGTGGAGGATTATACTATGGATATAGAAACTAAAAAATGGGAAGTCCTATGTTCGCAGGAACAGATAGCAAATAGGCTAAAAGAATTAGGTTCTCAAATATCAGAAGAATATAAAGGTGAAAAACTTATAGTTATATCTTTATTAAAGGGAAGCTTCATATTCTGTGCAGATTTAGTAAGAAACATAACTGTACCAGTTAAGATTGAATTTATGACTACTTCAAGTTACGGACACGGAGAAGAAAGTTCAGGTAGAGTAAAATTAGTATCAGATATAGGTTCAGAAATAGAAGGATGCCACGTATTAGTTGTAGATGATATAACAGATACAGCTCTTACAATGGACTTTGTTATGAGCCACTTAAAGTCTAAAAATCCAGCAAGCTTAAAATGCTGTGTGTTATTAGATAAGCCAAGCAGAAGAAAAGTAGAATTAGTTCCTGACTACTGTGGATTTGAAATAGAAGATAAATTCGTTGTTGGATATGGATTAAACTTTGGAGATTACTACAGAAATATACCATATGTATTTAATGTAACAAACGAAGATAGATAATATAAAAAGTTGCTCTAATGGAGCAACTTTTTATATTACAAATAAATTGAATTTTAAGTAACGAATATAACTGAGTGAATACGAATCTATATTCGTTGTCGATATGAAGTGTAGTGAATCTTATGCACATATTAACTATAAAAATTTACAAAAAGTGGATAACTCAGATAAAAAAATATTATAGGAGGTAACAACATGGGGATAAAAATGGTACATCATATATGCATTCAAACTGAAAATTACAAAGAATCTTTAGATTTTTACACAAAAATACTAGGTTTTGAGGTAGTAAGTGAAACACCAAACTTCCATAGTAGAGATTATAATACCTGGATACGTCTAGGTGACTTTATGATAGAGCTACAAACACCGAAATCTGGGGATAAGTTTAATAAATGGAGTTCATTAAATGAAGGACCTGTGCATATGGCATTTTTAGTGGATAATGTAGAAGAAGAATATAAAAGAATTATACACTTAGGATATAATAATTTTAAATTGAAAAATGGAGAAGTTGTGTATAAAGTTGAAGGTGAGAGTTTATTTAAAATAAAGGCTCCTGAAGGAACTGAAATAGAAATAAGAGATACAGATATAAACTAAGAAGGCAGACTAATAAGTCTGCTTTTTTATATAGAAAGATATTATTTGGGCAATGGATTTGAGCGAAGGGAATTTCAAGCAACGGATGTAACTGAATGAATACAAAGTTATATCGTTGGCGACATGAGCGAAGGGAATTTTAGTGTCAAAACTATATGGATAGCAATACTATTATAGTAGAGGGTAAATTTAAATTTTAGGAGGGGATAATAGTGAGAAATTTTGAAGAAGAATATTCATTAATTAGGGCTTTGCACGCAGTTCCGAATAGTGATGCAGTAGATATATATATAAATGACACTTTATTTTTTAAATCTATAAGATTTACTCAATTTAGTCCGTATGTATATGTTCCTGAGGGAACGTATGAGATGAAAGTATATGCTGTTGATACAACAGAAAATCCAATGTTAACAGAAAATATTGAAGTAAGGAATGGAGAACTAGTAACTATTGCAGTATCAGGAAATATTGATGATTTACAAGTAGTTAGTATAAAAGAAGACAAAGAAAGAGCTCAAATAGGATACTCTAAAATAAGAGTAGTTCATTTATCACCGAACGCACCAGAAGTAGATATATTAATAGATGGAGAAGTTTTATTTAAGGATATTGAATTTAGAGATATTAGTGACTATGTAGAGATATTAGCTGGAGACTATAGATTAGATATAGAAGCTGTAGCCAGTGGAAGAATTTTAAGAAGTAATCAAAAAACTATAAATCCAGATAGAATATATACATTTTATGCATTAGGAAATCTACCTAACGTACAAGTGTTTCAATCTTTAGACGGTGCAACTTTTATAGCACCTTCAATATCAGAATAAAAAAAAGCTTAGTTACTATAAGTAACTAAGCTTTTTTATTAATCTAAATCTCTAAGTCCATCCATAGTTTTAGTCTTATCAGATGTTTTTTCATCTTTCATTTTAATAACTTTTGCAGGAGAACCAGCAACTACACACCCTTGAGCTACGTCATGAGTTACAATAGCTCCAGCAGCTACAACAGCTCCTTTTCCTACCTTTACACCTTCAAGTATTACAGCATTAGCTCCAACTAATACATCATCTTCTATTATTGCAGGAGAAGCTGATGGTGGTTCTAATACTCCGGCGATTACAGCACCCGCACCTAAATGAACATTTTTACCAACTATACCCCTGGCTCCAATAACAGCATTCATATCTATCATAGAATTTTCTCCAACAACAGCACCTATATTAATAACAGCACCCATCATAATAACAGCATTCTTTCCGATAGTAACCATGTCTCTAATAATCGCACCAGGTTCTATTCTTGCATGCTCATGTAAGTAGTTATACATAGGTATAGCTGAGTTTCTTCTATCAAATTCAATATGAGTATCAATTATATTATCACTATTATCTTTAAGCGTTTTTGATATTTCTTCATAATCTCCTATTAAAATATATGAATTATTAGAACCAAAAACCTTAAAGCTATCAGTTGATTTAAGTATAATATTATTACAATTTACGTACACCTTTACAGGTGTAGCCTTTTTAGACTGTTTAATAAAATTAGCAATTTCATAAGCATCGTTTAAATTTATCATTAGATATCCCCCTTAGTATATTAATTAAAATCTAATTTAGCATATCGTCCATATTATAATAACCGCAATCTTGATTAACTAGATATTTAGCAGCAGTTATAGAACCTTTAGCAAAAATATCTTTAGACTGAGCACTATGAGAAATTTGAACAACTTCATCATGTCCTGCAAAAATTACATCGTGTTCACCGACAATCGTTCCACCCCTAATAGCATGTATACCAATTTCATTTTCACTTCTTTTTGCAGAACGCCCATATCTACCATAATTGTATTCAACACTAGGTAAAACATCCTTTACAGCGTTAGCGATCATAACAGCTGTACCGCTTGGAGCATCAACCTTCTTATTATGGTGTTTTTCTATTACCTCAATATCAAAACCATTTAAAACTTTTGAAGCTTCTCTTACCAATTTTAAAATAACATTAACTCCTAAGGACATATTAGAAGAGTGGAAAATTGGTATACTTTTTGATGCTATTTTTATTTTTCTTAATTCATCATCGTTATACCCTGTAGTAGCTATTACTAAAGGTGTTTTATTTTGTAGTGCAAATGATAACACATCATTTAGTGCCTCATGATGAGAAAAATCTATAATCACATCAGCTTTTTCCTCTATATCAACCATTTTAGAATACATTTTAAAGGTCGGATTACTTGGTAAATCTTTAGATACTCCACAAACTAATTCCAATTCACTATCTTCTTGAATACATTTTGTTAACACACATCCCATTTTACCAAGGCAACCATTTACTATAACTTTTAGCATAATTAATCTACCACCTTTAATCCTCTATTAATTAATTCTTGTTTTAATACTTGAAGATTTTTTTCATCCATTTCTGCTAAAGGTAATCTTAAATTTCCAACTTCAAATCCTAGTAAATTCATTGCTGTTTTTACTGGTATTGGATTTACTTCAATAAATAAAGCATCTATTAAAGGTTTCATATCAAGCTGTAATTTTCTAGAACCTTCTATATCTCCGTCTAAGAATTTTTGAACTAAATCATGAGTTTCCCTAGGACAAACATTAGCAAGAACAGATATAACTCCGCTTCCACCAACAGATAGTAATTGAACTATAGAATCATCATTACCTGAATATATAGCGAAATCATCAGGAACTAATCTAGCAATTTCAGCTACTTGAGCAAGATCTCCACTAGCTTCTTTAACTGCTACTATATTATCTATTTTAGCAAGTTCAGCTACAAGACTAGGTTTTATGTTCATAGATGTTCTTCCAGGAACATTGTAAAGTATTATTGGTAAATTAACACTTTTAGCTATTTCTTCAAAATGAAGCTTAAGGCCTCTTTGATTAGCCTTATTATAATAAGGAGTGATTATTAATAATGCATCAGCACCTAATTTTTCAGCTTTTTGACTTAAATAAATTGAGTGAGCAGTATTATTAGATCCAGTACCTGCTATAACAGGTATTCTTTTTTGAACCTTATCTACTACATATTTTATAACAGCTAATTGTTCATCATCACTCATAGTTGTAGCTTCACCAGTAGTTCCGCAAATAACCAATGCATCAGTATGATTTTCTATGTGATACTCTACTAATTTACCTAATTTTTCAAAATCAACACCATTATCATTGAAAGGTGTAACTAAAGCGACTGCAGATCCCTTAAATATCATATATAATTCTCCTTTTATATAAAATTCGCTTTGCTTATTTTGCCAACGATTACGTCTGTTGCTTGAGCAACGTGTTGGCGAATTATTTCAAGCTTAGCAGTTGGAAATTATAATTTCCTTCAATTAAAAAATTTAATATTATAGTTAGTTTATATAATTAAGAAATTAAACTAGGTTATAAGATAATAATAATTCAGCTATTTGTACTGCATTAGTAGCAGCACCTTTTCTAATGTTATCAGCTACAACCCATAGGTTAATTCCGTTATCAACACTAAAATCTCTTCTTATTCTTCCAACATAGACTTCATCTTTTCCAGTACAATCTATAGCAGTAGGGTATTCATTGTTTAAAGGCTCATCAACAACTACAATACCAGGCATAGATTCAAGAGCATCTACAAGGTGAGATAAATCAAATGCTTCTTCAAATTCAATGTTTATAGATTCACTATGACAATTTTTAACTGGAACCCTTACTGTAGTAGCAGTAACTTTTAGTTCATAATCATTAAATATTTTCATAGTTTCATTAATCATTTTCATTTCTTCTTTTGTATAACCATTTTCAGTAAAATCATCTATATGAGGTAAGCAGTTAAATGCTATTGGATGTGGATAGAAATTATTAGGCTCTCCTAAAACTCCACCTTCTAGGTCTTTAACTCCTTTAACACCAGAACCAGAAACCGCCTGGTATGTAGAGTAAACAATTCTTTTTAATTTATATTTATCATGAAGAGGCTTAAGTGGAACCATTGCTTGTATAGTAGAACAATTAGGATTTGCAATTATTCCATTATGATTTTTTACAGCCTCAGGATTAACTTCTGGAACAACTAAAGGTACATTTGGATCCATTCTCCAGTAACTAGAGTTATCTACTACTATAATACCATTAGATGCTGCTATAGGAGCATATTTTTTACTAATTTCTCCTCCAGCTGAAAATAATGCAATTTGTATATCTCTATTATTAAACACATCTTCTTTTAGTTCTTCAACTATAGAATCTTTTCCATTAAAAGTGACATGAGAACCTGCAGATTTTGCAGACGAAAATAAATATAAATTCTCAATAGGGAATTGTCTTTCTTGTAATACCTTTAAAAAGGTTCTCCCAACCATACCAGTTGCTCCAACTAAAGCCACATTTACCTTTTTCATTAAAATCACCCCAATTAATAAAATTCAATTAAATTATTTAAAACTTTAATTGTTTAAAATATAGTGCCAAATTGTTATTATAAGACACATTTATTTAAGATGAAGCTAAGTAGATTTATATAAAATAGTCTTTAATTTTATGTATATTCTATTTACTTTAAAAGGATACCTTTTATATAAAATAGAGAAAATTTAAAATATATGTATTTAAAATTTATGCAAGAACATATATAAATATGGGATAAATTTATAGGGGGATTGTATATGATAAAAGATACTAAAAGCTTACAAGAAAATATTTATAATCATAGAAAAACACTTCATAATATAGCAGAGGTAGGTAGAAAAGAATTTAAAACAGCAAAGTATATAAGAGATTATTTAGATAGTATTAATGTTAAATATGATACGTATTTAAAAACAGCAACATTAGGTATTTTAAAAGGAAAAATAGGAAAGAAAACAATAGCTTTTAGAGCTGATATAGATGGTCTTGTTACAGAAGAAGGTGTTAAGCACTTATGTGGCCATGATGGACATACTAGTATATTATTAGGATTGGTTGAATTTATAAATAATAATTTAGAAAACTTAAATGATAATGTAGTATTTATATTTCAACCAGCAGAAGAAGGTCCAGGAGGAGCAGAAGATTTAATAAATGAAGGTATAATAGATAAATATAAAATAGATGAAATATATGGACTTCATATATATCCGGAGTTAAAAGAAGGGTATATAGGTCTTGCTCCAGGATATTTTATGGCACAGGCGGGGGATTTTGATATTGATATAATATCTAAAAGTGGACATGGGGCTATGCCTCAAAATGGTATAGATGGAATTTTGATAGCTTCAAATCTTGTAAATATATTACAAAGTATAGTTTCTAGAAATGTAAGTCCATTAGATAATGCTGTACTTACTGTCGGTAAAATAAATGGAGGAAGTAGAAGAAATATAATCGCAGAAAATATAAGATTAGAAGGGACTCTTAGAACTTTTGACCCGAAAGTTTATGATAGTATGAAAACTAGAATGAGAGAAATATGCCAAGGTATGGAGAAGTCTTATAATTGTAAAATAAATCTTCATATAAAAGATGATTATCCTTCTGTAAACAATAATAAACATTTATATGAAGAATTTGTAGATGCCCTAGGAGAAGAAAAAGTAATAAGATTAGACCCAATGATGATATCTGAAGATTTCTCTTATTATCAAAGGGAAGTTCCAGGATTATTCTTTATGCTTGGATCAAGAGATGAAGAAAAAGGATTTATAAATGGACTTCATAACCTAAACTTTAATTTTAACGAAGAAGTTTTATTAAATGGATTAAATTCATACATTCAATTATTAAGATATAAAAATGTATTAGAATAAAAAATTATTTCATTTTATATTAATAACGACTTAATAATATTATCTGTTACTTAAATATACCCCTTAAATATTTGTATAATTTTTCTTTATATGACAAAAATACAAATATAAATAAAAAGGGGTGTTTTTTATGAATAATGAATTATTAAATAAACCAGGTAAAAAAAGTCAATCAAATAGTAAAAAGAAAAGAATATTGACAGATAATGATATAATGAAATATGAGATAGCATCAGAACTTGGCCTTATGGACAAGGTTAGCGAACAAGGCTGGGCAGGGCTTACAGCTAAGGAAGCTGGAAAAATAGGTGGAATGCTTACATCACGAAAAAAACAAAAGAAGAAGATGATGGAGGAAGCAAATAAGGACGATGGAACAGTATAAAAATTTTGCATTCGTTTATGATGAACTTATGAATGAAGTTGATTATGATGGATGGGTTAAATATATAGAAGACATAATAAAAAGTGAAAATGTTAAAGTTCAAAATATATTAGAATTAGCATGTGGTACAGGGAATATGACTATACCTTTAACTAAGAAAAACTATGATATAGCAGCTATTGATATATCAGAAGAAATGCTTAGTGTTGCTAGGGAAAAAGCAGAAAAAGAAGGTGTAGAATTAGTTTTACTACAACAAGATTTGGCAGAATTAGATTTTGATATACCAAATCTAGACTGTATTTTATGTGCATGTGATGGATTTAATTATATAACTTATGATGATGATTTAGAACATGTATTTAAAAAATCTTATGAACTACTAAAAAAGGACGGTTTATTCATATTTGATATAAGCTCATTTTACAAATTATCTACTATACTAGGAAACAATATGTATGGTGAAAATAGAGAAGATATAGCTTATATGTGGCAAAATTATTTTGATGAAGAAGAAAATTTAGTAGAAATGGAATTATCATTCTTTATTAAAGGTGAAGATGGAAAATTTGAAAGATTTGAAGAAATACATCAACAAAGAGCTTATACAGAAGACGAAATAATAGATTTACTTAAAGAAGCAGGTTTTGAGCATATAAAAACATATGCAGACTTCACTTTTAAAAGTCCAAGTGGAGAAGATGAAAGAATATTCTTCGTATGCAAAAAATAGAGTAAAGTTATTGGAGGAATACAATGAAAGATTACGTAATAAGAGCAACAGCAGGACAAGGACAAATTAGAGCTTTCGTAGCAACTACTACTAATATGGTAGAAGAGGCAAGAAAATTACATGAAACTACTAAGGTTGCAACTGCAGCTTTTGGTAGAACATTAACAGCTACATCTATGATGGGCTTAATGATGAAAAATGATAACGATAAATTAACAGTTATAATAAAGGGTGGAGGACCTATAGGAACAATACTTGCTACATCTAACTCAAAAGGTATAGTAAAAGGATACGTAGAGAATCCATATGTAGAAGTGCCTGATTATGAAAATGGAAAGTTAAATGTTGCAGCAGCTGTAGGAACAGATGGTGTTGTTAAAGTTACTAAAGATTTAGGTCTTAGAGAGCCATATAATGGAGCATATCCATTAGTAAGTGGAGAAATAGCAGAAGATTTTACTCATTACTTTGCACTATCAGAACAAACTCCATCAGTAGTAGCATTAGGAGTTTTAACTAAAGAAGATGAAGTAGAACATGCTGGTGGATTTATAGTTCAATTAATGCCAGATGCAACAGAAGAAAATATATGCAAGTTAGAAGAAAATGTATCTAAATTAACATCTATAACTAATATGATGCAAGAAGGTAAGACTCCAGAAGACATATTAAATATAGTTTTAGATGGATTAGAGCCTAATATATTAGGTAAATATGAAGTTGGATTTGAATGTGAATGTTCAAAAGAAAGAGTTCAAAAAGTTTTAATAGCAATAGGTAAAAAGGAATTAGCTTCTATAATAGAAGAAGATAAAAAAGCTGAGATAGGATGCCAATTCTGTAACTCAAAATACCACTATAGTGAAGAAGATCTTTTAGAAATATTAAAAGAGATGTAATATAATAAATATCAGTACATAAACCCTTTTAGACAAGTTATATTTTAAATGATAAAATATAATTGTATAAGAGGGTTTTTGTATATTAGTGGGAAGTATGAGGTGAAATAAGATGAATTTTAATCAAAGTTTAGACCTAACTCAGTCTCAAAAATTAATAATGACAACTGCGCTTAAGCAATCCTTAAACATATTAAATATGAGTAAGTTAGAAGTAGAAGATATAATTTTAAAAGAAGCAGAGGAAAATCCATTATTAGAAGTAGAGATAAGCAGTGAAGTAAATTGGGAAGAATACATAGCAAATATTGAAAAATCAACTCATATAAGTAAAAATGAATTAAATTATAATCCGGATAATGATATAAATTTAGAAAATATGATAAAAGACTCATCAAATATATATGAACATCTTAAGCTTCAAATAAGCTTATATAAGTTGAATAAGGAAGAAATGAATATATGTGAGTATATTATAGATAGCTTAGATAAAGATGGATATTTAAGAATTGATGAAGGTGAAATTATTGATCTATTAAATATAGATAAAAAATTATTTAATAGTTGTTTAGAAAAAATTTGGCAACTAGAACCAAGCGGTGTTGGAGCTAGAAATTTATCAGAGTGTCTGACAATACAAATGAATAACTTAGGACTACATAATAAGACACTAGAGGAAATAGTTAATAAGGATTTAGATTTAGTGGCAAGCAATAAGTATAAAGAGATAAGTAAAAAATATAATATATCTCTAAAAAGATGTATTGATATGATAAACATAATAAAGGCATTAGACCCTAGACCAGCTGGGTCTTTATCTATAGAAAAAAGTATATACGTACAACCTGATGTAATAGTAGAAAAAATAGATGATGAATTTATTGTTTATACAAATAGTAATGATGCTTGTAGAATAAAAATAAACAACTTTTATAAAGAAGTATTGAAAAATGCACAATATGATAAAAGTGCAAAAGATTTTATAAAGGAAAAATTAAATTCTGCAACAGGGTTAATTAAAAATATAGAAGGTAGAAAAAATACTGTATTAAAAATTGCAGAAGAAATAGTTAAATCACAAGAAGATTTTTTTAGAAAAGGAATTAAATACATAAAACCTATGAAGATGAAAGATATCGCTAACACTTTGAATTTTCATGAATCTACAATAAGTAGAGGTGTAAATGGAAAATATATGTTAACACCTTTTGGATTATTTGAATTCAAATATTTCTTTAGTAGTTCATTAGAAACAAATTATGATGGAGTAATATCTAGTACTAGTATAAAAAAGATAATACAGGAGACAATAAAGGGCGAAAATAAAAAGAAACCTTTAAGTGATGACCAAATATCAAAGCTATTAAAAGACAAAGGATTAAGTGTGGCTAGGAGAACGATTGCAAAGTATAGAGAAGAGCTAGGAATATTATCATCAAGTAAAAGAAAGAAATTTTAAAAATAAAAAAATATAAAAATATCGTAAAAACTATTGAAATATCTTTCCAATTCCTTTAAAATAAAGTTATCTTGTGGGACTGAAATAAATACAAGGGACAAAAAAAGTCCCAAGATGTTTAACAAAGGAGCACAATATGAAAAATTTACTAAAAATTCAACAAAAGTTGATTCCACAAGTAATAGAGCTTATGGAAAGAAGATACTCTATACTAAGGCAGATTTCAATAAGTGAGCCTATAGGGAGAAGAACCTTATCGAATGTAACTGGAATTAGTGAGAGAATAGTAAGATCAGAAACTGAATTTCTAAAAGAACAAAGTCTTATAGATGTAGCAGTATCTGGAATGACTATTACAAGAGAAGGTTCAGACCTTTTAGATGAGCTTAAAGAAATTATGAACGATATCATGGGATTATCTACACTTCAAGATAGAGTGAGAGATAAACTTGGTATAAAAAAGGTAGTATTAGTACCTGGAAGTTATGATAGTAATGAAACATTACTAAGAGATGTAGCTAGATCTGGAGCCGAGTACTTCATAGATGTACTAAAAGATGGAGATATAGTTTCTATAACTGGTGGAAGTACTATGTTAGAGTTTGCAAGTAGTATAAAGACTGATAAAAAATACAACGACGTAGTAGCAGTTCCTGCAAGGGGGAGTATGGGTACAGACGTTGATATTCAGTCAAACAACATAGTAGCAATGGTTAGTAAAAAACTGAACTCTGAGTATAAATTATTACATATACCAGATGAGCTAGGTGAAGAAGCTATGAAAACACTTACTCAAGAGCCACAAATTAAAAAGACATTAGATATTATAGAGAAGACAGATGTATTAGTTTTTGGAATTGGTAGAGCAGATGAAATGGCAACAAGAAGAAAATTACCAAAAGGGCAAGTTGAAGAAATAGTATCAAAAGGTGCAGTAGGTGAAGCTTTTGGTCACTACTTTAACAAAAAAGGTGAAATAGTATATAAGTTAAATACAGTTGGTATTAACTTAGAAACATTTAAAAATGTTAAAGAAAACATTGCCGTATTTGCAGGAACTAGAAAAGCAGAAGCTTTAATAGCTATGGCAAATATAAACAAAAATATAGTGCTTAT
Source organism: Faecalimicrobium sp. JNUCC 81 (assembly GCF_053667625.1). NCBI lineage: Bacteria > Bacillati > Bacillota > Clostridia > Peptostreptococcales > Peptostreptococcaceae > Faecalimicrobium > Faecalimicrobium sp. JNUCC 81. The sequence continues at coordinate 3,442,445 of NZ_CM132203.1, read as the reverse complement.
AACAGATGAAGAAAGCGCTAACAAAATATTAGAACTAATATAATTAAAAGGTTGATTAACTAGCATCGCTAGTCATAATATAAACACATTTTTACTTTATAGGGAGGTAGCAAAATGGTTAAAGTTGCGATAAATGGATTTGGAAGAATAGGAAGATTAGCTTTAAGAAAATTAATGGAGCAAACAGATAAGTTTGAGGTTGTTGCAATAAACGACTTAACAGATGCTAAAACTTTAGCTCACTTATTCAAATATGATACTGCTCAAGGAAGATTCAATGGTGAAATAGAAGTTAAAGAAGGTGCTTTCGTAGTTAACGGACAAGAAATAAAAGTTACTGCTGAAAGAAACCCAGCTGATTTACCATGGGCGCAGTTAAATGTTGATATAGTATTAGAGTGTACAGGATTCTTCACTTCTCAAGAGAAAGCTGGACTTCACTTAGAAGCTGGAGCTAAGAAAGTTGTTATATCAGCACCTGCAACAGGGGATTTAAAAACTGTAGTATTCAACGTAAACAATGATGTATTAGATGGATCAGAAACAGTTATATCAGGAGCATCTTGTACAACTAACTGCTTAGCACCAATGGCTAAAGTATTAAACGATAAATTTGAATTACAAAAAGGATTCATGACTACTATACATGCTTACACTAATGACCAAAATACATTAGATGGACCTCATGCTAAAGGAGACTTAAGAAGAGCTAGAGCTGCTGCTTCTAACATAGTTCCTAACACTACAGGAGCTGCAAAAGCTATAGGTTTAGTTATACCTGCATTAAAAGGTAAATTAGACGGTGGAGCTCAAAGAGTACCTGTTGTAACTGGTTCTTTAACTGAATTAGTTTGTACATTAGGAAAGAAAGTAACTGTAGAAGAAATAAATGCTGCAATGAAAGCTGCATCTAATGAATCATTCGGATACACTGAAGAACCATTAGTATCTTCTGATATAGTAGGAATAGACTTCGGATCATTATTCGATGCTACTCAAACAAGAGTTATGGAAGTAAACGGAGAACAATTAGTTAAAGTTACTTCTTGGTATGACAATGAAATGTCTTACACTGCTCAATTAATAAGAACATTAGGATACTTCGCTGGTTTAGCTAAGTAATTTAATATAAAGTCCGAGGATATGTAGTTTATTACTGCATAACTCGGATTTTTTAAACAGAATATTTAAATAAAGTACACTGTTTAAAATAAATAGAGTATACTTTTGGTAAAAATATATTACATAAAGTGTGAAAAATAGCAAAAATGTGATATGCTAAATTAGAAATTAATTTGCTTTTGAGAGGAGATATAATTATGTCAATGCTTAACAAAAAAACAATAGAATATATAAATGTGAACGGGAAAAAGGTTTTAGTAAGATGTGACTTCAATGTGCCATTAAAAGATGGTGTAATAACTGATGAAAACAGATTAAATGGGGCACTACCTACTATAAAATACTTAATAGATAATGGAGCAAAGGTTATATTATGTTCTCACTTAGGAAAGCCAAAAGGGGAAGCTAAACCAGAATTATCTTTAGCGCCAGTTGCTAAAAGGCTATCGGAGATGTTAGATAAGGAAGTAGTATTTGCTGCGGATGATAATGTTGTGGGGGAAAATGCGAAAACGGCTGTAGAAAAGATGGAAAATGGTGATGTAGTATTATTACAAAACACTAGATACAGAAAAGAAGAAACTAAAAATGAAGAAAACTTCTCTAAAGAATTAGCATCTTTAGCTGAAGTATTTGTAAATGATGCATTCGGGACTGCTCATAGAGCTCACTGTTCTACAGTAGGTGCTGGAGAATTCTTAAATGAAAGAGCTTGCGGATATTTAATACAAAAAGAATTAAAGTTCTTAGGAGAAGCTGTTGCAAACCCAGTAAGACCTTTCACTGCAATATTAGGTGGAGCTAAAGTTTCTGATAAGATAGCTGTTATAGAGCAGTTATTAGAAAAAGTAGACAACATAATAATAGGTGGAGGAATGTCTTATACATTCTTAAAGGCTTTAGGACACGAAATAGGAACTTCATTAGTTGAAGAAGATAGAGTAGAATACGCTAAAGAAATGATGGCTAAAGCAGAAGCTAAAGGTGTTAAATTCTTATTACCAATAGACAATGCTGTTGCTGACAAGTTTGCTGATGTAACTCCAGTTATAACTGAAGGAGCTGATATACCAACTGGTCACATGGGACTTGATATAGGACCTAAGACAATAGAATTATATGTAAATACAGTAAACGATTCTAAAACAATAGTATGGAATGGACCAATGGGAGTATTCGAATTTGAAAACTTCAACAAAGGTACATTAGCTGTTGCTAAAGCTATGGCAGCTTTAACAGAGGCTACTACTGTAATAGGTGGAGGAGATAGTGCTGCAGCTGTTAACCAATTAGGATTTGGAGATAAGATGACTCACGTATCAACTGGTGGTGGAGCATCACTTGAATTCTTAGAAGGTAAAGAGTTACCAGGAATAGTAGCATTAGATAACAAATAAATTTGATAAAAATCATAAAGTATTAAATATGCTAGATGTTTATATAAATATGTCCACAGTTTAAGTTTTACTTTTAGTAAAACTACCTATAAAATATAAGTTAAATCATGAGAAATCTTAATATTAAGATTTCTCAAAGATTTAATTCCAAGTGGGAGGAATAATAAAATGAGAAAACCAATAATAGCAGGAAACTGGAAAATGAACAAAACTATAGCTGAGGCTGTAGAATTTGTGAATGAAGTTAAAGATAAAGTAAATAATGATAAAGTAGAAGCTGTAATATGTGCACCTTTTTTAGCTTTAAAAGATTTAAAAGAAGCTACTAAAGGAAGCAACATAAAAATAGGTGCTCAAAACATGCACTTTGAAGAAAGTGGAGCTTTCACAGGTGAAGTATCACCAGCTATGTTAAAAGAAATAGGAATAGACTATGTAGTTATAGGACATTCTGAAAGAAGACAATACTTCAATGAAACTGATGAAACAGTAAACAAAAAAGTTTTAAAAGCATTAGAACATGGAATAGATCCAATATTATGCTGTGGTGAAACTTTAGAGCAAAGAGAAAATGGTGAAACTAAGTCAGTTTGTAAAGTTCAAATAGAAAAAGCTTTAGAAAATGTAACTAAAGAAGATTTAGTAAAAGTTGTTATAGCTTATGAACCAATATGGGCTATAGGAACTGGAAAAACTGCAACAGCTGAAGATGCTAACGATGTTATAGCTTACATAAGAGAAGTTGTAGCTAACCTTTACGGAGAATTAGCTAATGAAGTTAGAATTCAATACGGAGGAAGCGTTAAGCCTTCAAATGTAACTGAAATAATGAACCAAAGTGATATAGATGGAGCTTTAGTTGGTGGAGCGTCTTTAGCACCTAGCGACTATACAGAGCTTGTTAATTTCTAAGGAGTGACAGATATGAAAAAACCAATTGCTTTAATAATAATGGATGGTTTTGGTGAAAGTAAGATAGAAACAGGTAATGCTGTGGCTGCTGCTAAAACACCTAACTTAGATAAAATAGTTGAAGAATATCCTCATACTTTAATAAATGCTAGTGGACTTGATGTAGGTCTTCCAGATGGACAAATGGGTAACTCAGAAGTAGGGCACACTAACATCGGGGCAGGAAGAATAGTATACCAAGATTTAACTAGAGTTACTAAGGCTATAAAAGACGGAGACTTCTTCGAAAATGAAGTCTTATTAAAAGCTATGGAAAATGCAAAGAGCCACTCTCTTCATTTAATGGGATTATTATCTGATGGAGGAGTTCATTCTCATATAGATCATTTAAAAGCACTTTTAAAAATGGCTAAAGAAAACAATGTTGAAAACGTATTTGTACACGCTTTCACAGATGGTAGAGATACTGCACCAAGAAGTGCTATAGGATATATACAAGACGTAGAAGACTACATGAAAGAATTAGGGGTAGGTAAATTTGCTTCTGTTTCTGGTAGATACTATGCAATGGATAGAGATAAAAGATGGGAAAGAGTACAACTTGCTTATGAAGCGATAGTAGATGGAAAAGGTGTGACTTCAACATCTGCAGTTGAAGCTGTACAAAACTCATATAATGAAGATAAAAATGATGAATTTGTTCTTCCAACTGTAATAGTTGAAAACAATAAGCCAGTAGGCCTTATAAAAGAAGATGATTCTATAGTATTTGGAAACTTTAGACCAGATAGAGCAAGAGAAATAACTAGAGCAATAGTTGATACTGATTTTTCTGGATTTGAAAGACCAAATATGAAAACATTATTCGTATGTTTAACTACATATGATATAACTATAAAAAATGTTAATGTAGCATTTGGACCTCAAAGTTTAACAAATACTTTAGGTGAATACTTAGCTAATAATGGAAAAACTCAGTTAAGAGCTGCAGAAACTGAAAAATATGCTCATGTTACATTCTTCTTTAATGGAGGAGTAGAAGAGCCAAATAAAGATGAAGATAGATTATTAATACCATCTCCAAAGGTTGCAACTTATGACTTACAACCAGAGATGAGTGCTAATGAATTAACAGATAAAATATTAGCAAGAATAGATGAAGATAAATATGACTTTATAGTGCTAAATTATGCTAACCCAGATATGGTAGGACATACGGGAGTAGTGGAAGCTGCTATAGTCGCTGTAGAAACAGTTGATACATGTGTAGGAAAAGTAGTTGATAAAATACTTTCTAAAGGTGGTAGCGCAATAATAACTGCAGATCATGGAAACGCTGAGTACATGAAAGACCCAGAAAGTAATGCAACAATAACAGCTCATTCAATTAATCCAGTACCATTTATAGTAGTAGGGCAAGATTTAAAATCAGCTAAGCTAAAAGAAGATGGAAGATTAAGTGATATAGCACCAACAGTTTTAGATATGATGAATTTAGAACAACCATCAGAAATGACAGGTCATTCTATAATAATAAAATAATATAAGTTAAAAAAGGAAATTATTAATTTCCTATAATATAAAATATTACATGGAAAATTTACAAATTTACCCATCAAAGATAGTTTTTATGTAATATAATAAAAAGGTAAAATAAATTTACGAATATCGAGAGGAGATATAAATATGTCAGTTATCGAATTAGTATATGCAAGAGAAGTATTAGATTCAAGAGGAAACCCAACTGTAGAAGTTGAAGTTGCTTTAGAAAGTGGATCAATAGGAAGAGCTATAGTACCATCAGGAGCATCAACAGGAGCTTTCGAAGCTGTTGAATTAAGAGACGGTGACAAAGGAAGATACTTAGGAAAAGGTACTGAAAAAGCTGTTAATAATGTAAACGAAATAATAGCACCAGAATTAGAAGGTATGGATGCATTTGACCAACCTGGTATAGATGGTTTAATGATAGAATTAGATGGAACTCCAAACAAAGGTAAATTAGGAGCTAATGCAATATTAGGTGTATCTATGGCTGTAGCTAGAGCTGCTGCTGATGAAATAGGATTACCATTATTCCAATACATAGGTGGAGTAAATGCTAAGCAATTACCAGTTCCAATGATGAACATAATAAACGGTGGAGAGCATGCTGATAATAACGTTGACGTACAAGAGTTCATGATATTACCAGTTGGAGCTCCAACATTCAAAGAAGGATTAAGAATGGGTGCAGAAGTATTCCATTCATTAAAGAAAGTTTTAGCTGACAACGGATTAGCTTGTGGTGTAGGTGATGAGGGAGGATTTGCTCCAAACTTAAGTTCAAACAGAGCTGCTTTAGAATTAATAGTAGATGCTATATCTAAAGCTGGATATGAGCCAGGAAAAGACGTTATGTTAGGACTTGATGTTGCTGCTACAGAAATGTACAACAAAGAAACTAAGAAATATGTTTTAGCTGGAGAAGGAAAAGAATTAACTGCAGCTGAAATGGTTGAGTTATACGAAGATTGGTCAAATAACTTCCCAATAATAACTATAGAAGACGGATTAGATGAAGAAGATTGGGATGGATGGAAGTTATTAACTGAGAAATTAGGAAACAAATTACAATTAGTTGGAGACGACTTATTCGTTACTAACACTGAAAGATTAGAAAGAGGAATAGAGCAAGGTGTTGCTAACTCTATATTAGTTAAAGTTAACCAAATAGGTACAATAACTGAAACTCTAGATGCAATAGAAATGGCTAAGAGAGCTGGATACACAGCAGTTATATCTCATAGATCAGGAGAAACAGAAGATACTACTATAGCTGATTTAGCTGTAGCTGTAAATGCAGGACAAATAAAAACTGGTGCTCCATCAAGAACTGATAGAGTTGCTAAGTACAACCAATTATTAAGAATAGAAGAGATGGTTGGAGATTCTGCTAGATACTGTGGATTAAAATCTTTCTACAACTTGAAAAAATAATTTAATTTTTAATTAAATTTAATATATGATAAAGGGTAATAGATATATCTATTGCCCTTTATTTTTTTTATAAAAATGATAATATAAAAATATACTAAAATATAAAAGACATAAAATTTCATGAGAAGAAGGTTGAATTTATGGCAATTAATAAGATTAGTTTTAACTTAGCGCAAGAGATAGTAAATGCAGTAAAAGAAGTTGTAGATAAAGATATAAACTTTATAGATAAAAATGGAATAATAATAGGTAGTACAGATAAAAAAAGACTAAATACATTTCATCAAGCTGGATATGAAGCAATAAGAACATTAAATAATATAGTTGTTGATGATGATAGTGAGTATAAAGGAAGCAGAAATGGTATAAATTATCCTATAAAAATAAATAAGACTGCAATTGGAGCAATTGGGATAACTGGAGAACCTAGCGAAGTTGGTAGATATGGGTTTCTTGTTACTAAGATTACAGAAATATTTATAAAGGAACAGCAATTGAATTTCAAATATGAGGCTGATAAGCAAAGAATAAGCTATGTGGTAAAGTCTTTAATATACAATGATATAGAAGATAAAGATGAAATAGAAAATATATTAGAAGAATTTAATATATCATCTAATCAGAAGTTTGCAGTTGTTATTATGAAAATTAATAAATATCATAGAGATGGAGATTTAGAAATTATAGAAAATGAAATAAAAAAGGTATTTGATTCTATTGGAAATGTTTTTAAGGTATATATTTATCCAAATGAGTTTATTGCTTTAATTAATGAAGAAAGATATGAAAAGCTTAAAACTGTTTATATGGATTTTTTAAAAACATATAAAGGAACATTAAGTGGAGGGGTAGGAAGATTAAAAGAAATTTACGAAACTCATAAATCATACCAAGAAGCTAGAATAGCATTAAAATACTCTACTAATTATAAAAAAATCTTAACCTATATTGATTCTTTAAATTTAGAGCTTATATTAGAAAATGTTGATGCAGAAGTAAAGAAACAATATATGGACAAAATTTTAGATAATCTAGACAAAGAGGAAATAAGTTTATTAGAGATTTATTATAAAAATGATATGTCATTAAAGCAAACATCAGAAGATTTATATATTCATAAAAATACACTACAGTATAGACTAGATAAAATAAACCAAAAAAGTGGTTTTGACCCAAGAAAATTTAATGACTCAGTTATACTGTATTTAGCTATAAATATAAAACTAGGAATATAAATGAATATAAAAAAAGCCATAAATTTATGGCTTTTTTTATATTTAAGAAAATTATAAATTTAAACAAGTATTTGATTAAGGATTTAAAATATATGAAATGCTTATATGTATATAGATTAAGTAAAGTTAAATTTTTACTATTACAATAAAATTAATAGATTTTCAATGTTATAGGTAACAGAAATAAGTGTAGGAAAACGAAATTATTTGTTACAAATAACATTCATGTCGAAATATGTATTTGATACAATATTATCAAAAGGAGGAGAGAAATATGAAAATAGTAATTTCGATAGATTCTTTAAAAGGAAGTTTAACTTCAATAGAAGCAGCAAATGCAATAAAAAAAGGAATATTAAACGTTTATAATAAAGCAGATATAACAATAATGCCTCTGGCAGATGGTGGAGAGGGTACTGTAGATGCCTTAGTAGAAGGTATGAATGGAGAAAAACAAATAATATCCGTAACAGGACCTTTAAATAAAGAAGTGAACGCAGAATATGGAATATTAAAAGATACAAATACAGCAATAATAGAGATGGCTCAAGCTTCTGGACTTACACTAGTTGAACCAGAACTTAGAAATCCTTTAAATACAACAACTTATGGAGTTGGAGAAATAATAAAAGAAGCAATAGATAAAGGATGTAGAAACTTTATAGTTGGAATTGGTGGAAGCGCTACTAATGACTGTGGAGTTGGAATGCTTCAAGCACTAGGCTATGAATTCTATGATGAAAATAATAACTTAGTAGGATTAGGTGGAAAAGTACTAAATGAAATAAAAAGTATAAAAATAGATAATAGATTAAAAGAACTTGATGAGTGTACATTTAAAATAGCTTGTGATGTTAACAATCCATTATACGGAAAAAATGGAGCAGCTCATATATACGGACCTCAAAAAGGTGCAACAGAAGAAATAGTTGAAGAGTTAGATAAAGGTCTTATTAATTTCTCACAAGTTGTTAAAAAAGACTTAGGTAAAGATATAGCACATGTAGAAGGTGTAGGAGCAGCTGGTGGTCTTGGATTTGCATTCTTAGGATTTTTAAATTCAAAATTAGAATCAGGTATAAAGATAATATTAGATGAAATAAAACTAGAAGAAGTAATAAAAGGTGCTGATTTTGTTATAACAGGAGAAGGTAGATTAGATAATCAAACAGCTATGGGAAAAGCGCCTATTGGAGTAGCAAAACTTGCTAAAGCTAATAATGCAAAAGTTATAGCAATAGCAGGATGCACAACAGATGATGCAGTTAAATGTAATGAAGAAGGAATAGACGCATATTTCTCAATAGTAAACTCTTCAATGACAATAGAAGAAGCAATGGAGAAAGAAACTGCAACTAAAAATATGATAGCGACAACAACACAAATATTTAACCTTATAAAATCAGTTAAGTAAATACCGCACAAAAATTCGCTTCACTCATATAGGCAACGGCCTAAGGAGAGGGTACGTTGCTCAAGTTTAGAGGTTGAAAATAATATTAAAAAAACTTATTAGGTGGTGGGATAAATGGATGTACAAATAACAACACTAGGAGCATTACTAGGACTTGCAGTAGCAATTATATTAATAATTAAAAAAATACATCCTGCATATAGCTTAATATTAGGAGCTGTAGTAGGAGGATTAGTAGGTGGAGCAGGACTTAGCGGAACTGTAGATGTAATGATAAGTGGGGCAAAAGATATAATGCCTGCGATACTTCGTATAGTAACATCAGGAGTTTTAGCTGGAGTACTTATAAAAACAGGAGCAGCAGCTAAGATTGCTGATCAGATAATAAAAACATTGGGTGAAAAAAGAGCTTTATTTGCACTAGCTTTATCAACAATGATATTAACAGCAGTTGGAGTATTCGTAGACGTAGCAGTAATAACTGTTGCACCAATAGCACTTGCAATATCTAAAAAATTAGGATATGCACCAATGGTTATTCTTTTAGCTATGATAGGTGGAGGAAAAGCAGGTAATATTATATCTCCAAATCCAAATACTATATCAGCAGCAGAAAACTTTGGAGTTGATTTATCATCTCTAATGGCAGCAAATATTATACCAGCAATAGTAGGGCTTATAGTTACTGTAATATTAGCAAGTATGCTAGCTAAGAAATTTAAAGGAACTAAGATAGAAATAGTAAAAGATGAGCAAGATAATTTAGAATTACCATCTTTCTTTGCAGCAATAATTGGACCACTAGTAGCAATACTTTTACTTGCGCTAAGACCAATAGCAGGAATAGCAGTAGATCCACTTATAGCATTACCAGTTGGTGGAGTAATTGGAGCATTAGCTATGGGTAAAGCAAAGAATCTTAATGAATATATAACTTTTGGACTTTCAAAAATGATGCCAGTTGCAATTTTACTAATAGGAACAGGTACAGTTGCAGGAATAATAAAAGCGTCAACTCTGCAACAAACAACAATAGGATTACTTGATGCAATGAATATGCCAGCATTTTTATTAGCTCCAATATCAGGTATATTAATGTCAGCAGCAACAGCATCAACTACATCAGGAGCAACTATAGCATCAGCAACATTTGGACCAGCTATAATGGGAGTTGGAGTATCTCCAATAGCAGGAGCAGCTATGGTTCATGCAGGAGCTACAGTACTGGATCACTTACCACATGGTTCATTCTTCCATGCAACAGCGGGAGCAACAAATATGAGTATAGGTGAGCGTTTAAAATTAATACCATATGAATCTTTAGTAGGACTTTCTATGACTATAGTTTCAACTATAATGTGGGGAATAATGATGTAATAAATGTAAATTATAAAATAAATAATAGAGACTTATGATAAACAATTAGGAGGCAATAATGTTAAATAATATAAAAAGAACTAAAATAGTATGTACATTAGGACCGGCATCAGATAGAGAAGAAACATTAACAGAGCTTGTAAAGAACGGATTAAATGTATGTAGATTTAATTTTTCTCATGGGTCTCATGAAGAGCACAAAGAAAGAATGAATTTAGTAAAAAAAGTTAGAAAAGATTTAAATCAACCAGTAGCTATATTATTAGATACAAAAGGACCAGAAATAAGAACAGGAAACTTTGCAGACCCTGAAGTTTTATTAGAAGAAGGTCAAAAATTCACTATAACTATGAAAGATGTTATGGGAAATAAAGAAATGTGTAGCGTAAGTTACAAAGGTCTCTCAAAAGATGTAGTGTCTGGAGATACTATATTAATAGATGATGGATTAGTAGGACTTAGAGTACAAGAAGTTAATGGTGACGATATACACTGTATAGTAGAAAACTCTGGAATAGTCAAAAATCATAAAGGAGTTAATGTACCTGGAGTAAGTATAAAACTACCAGCATTAACAGAAAAAGATGTTAGCGATATAGAATTTGGTATAGAGCAAGGAATAGATTATATAGCAGCATCATTTGTTAGAAAAGCATCAGATGTATTAGAAATAAAAGAAGTATTAGAAAAAAATAATGCTACACATATTCAGATAATATCTAAAATAGAGAACCAAGAAGGAATAGATAATATAGATGAAATATTAAAAGTATCTGATGGAATAATGGTTGCTAGGGGAGATTTAGGAGTTGAAATACCAACAGAAGAAATACCTATAGCTCAAAAGATGATGATAAAAAAATGCAACAAATTAGGTAAGCCAGTAATAACTGCTACTCAAATGTTAGATTCTATGATTAGAAATCCTAGACCAACAAGAGCAGAAGTTACAGATGTTGCAAATGCTATATATGATGGAACAGATGCAATAATGTTATCAGGGGAAACTGCTGCTGGTAAGTATCCGATAGAAGCTGTTAAAACTATGGCTACCATAGCAAAAAGAACGGAAGAAACATTAAATTATAATGAATTATTAAGAAAAAGAAAGATAGAAGAAGTAACAGTAACAAATGCAATAAGTCATGCTACATGTACTACAGCTAGAGATTTAAGTGCAGCTTCAATAGTAACCTTTACTTCAACTGGACATACAGCTAGAATGGTTTCTAAATTTAGACCGCAGTGTCCAATAATAGCTACAACAGAAGATGAAGGAGTTATGAGAAGATTAGCTTTAACTTGGGGCGTATACCCAATCAAAACATCTCATGCAGGAAGCACAGATGAAATAATAAATAACTCAATAGAATCAGCTAAAGAAGTTAATTATTTAAAAGATGGTGACTTAGTTGTAATAACAGCAGGTGTACCAGCTGGAGTAAGTGGAACTACAAACTTAATAAAGGTACATGCTATAGAAAAATAATAAAAAATTTAAATGATTAATCTGTTAATTATTTTTAACAGATTAATCTATACATATAGTAAGAATTTGAGAGGAGAATTAAAATGTCAGCTATAGAATTAGTATATGCAAGAGAAGTATTAGACTCAAGAGGAAACCCAACTGTAGAAGTTGAAGTTGCTTTAGAAAGCGGATCAATAGGAAGAGCTATAGTACCATCAGGAGCATCAACAGGAGCTTTCGAAGCTGTTGAATTAAGAGACGGTGACAAAGGAAGATACTTAGGAAAAGGTACTGAAAAAGCTGTTAATAATGTAAACGAAATAATAGCACCAGAATTAGAAGGTATGGATGCATTTGACCAACCTGGTATAGATGGTTTAATGATAGAATTAGATGGAACTTTAAACAAAGGTAAATTAGGAGCTAACGCAATATTAGGTGTTTCTATGGCTGTAGCTAGAGCTGCTGCTGATGAAATAGGATTACCATTATTCCAATACATAGGTGGAGTAAATGCTAAGCAATTACCAGTTCCAATGATGAACATAATAAACGGTGGAGAGCATGCTGATAATAATGTTGACGTACAAGAGTTCATGATATTACCAGTTGGAGCAAAAACATTCAAAGAAGGATTAAGAATGGGTGCAGAAGTATTCCATTCATTAAAGAAAGTTCTAGCTGATAACGGATTAGCTTGTGGTGTAGGTGACGAAGGTGGATTTGCTCCAAACTTATCATCAAACAGAGCTGCTTTAGAATTAATAGTAGATGCTATATCTAAAGCTGGATATGAGCCAGGAAAAGACGTTATGTTAGGACTTGATGTTGCTGCTACAGAAATGTACAACAAAGAAACTAAAAAATACGTTTTAGCTGGAGAAGGAAAAGAATTAACTGCAGCTGAAATGGTTGAATTATATGAAGATTGGTCAAATAACTTCCCAATAATAACTATAGAAGACGGATTAGATGAAGAAGATTGGGATGGATGGAAGTTATTAACTGAGAAATTAGGAAACAAATTACAATTAGTTGGAGACGACTTATTCGTTACTAACACTGAAAGATTAGAAAGAGGAATAGAGCAAGGTGTTGCTAACTCTATATTAGTTAAAGTTAACCAAATAGGTACAATAACTGAAACTCTAGATGCAATAGAAATGGCTAAGAGAGCTGGATACACTGCAGTTATATCTCATAGATCAGGAGAAACAGAAGATACTACTATAGCTGACTTAGCTGTAGCTGTAAACGCTGGACAAATAAAGACTGGTGCTCCATCAAGAACTGATAGAGTTGCTAAGTACAACCAATTATTAAGAATAGAAGAAATGGTTGGAGATTCTGCTAGATACTGTGGATTAAAATCTTTCTACAACTTAAAAAAATAATAAATATTTAAATTTTTATAAAAAAGCTTTTGGTATATGCGAAAGCTTTTTTAGTAACTGTGTTTGAGGTAAATTAGTTAATCGATATATACTTTAGTATAAGCTGATTTTTAGCTTGGATACCTTGAAATGCCTATTTTATTATGATATATTAAAGTGTAAATAAAATTTGACAATACTAAAAGAGAATGGAGGGGTTACAGATGAATCTAGGAACTATATTAATGGGTGTACAAGTTGTACTAGCTGTACTTTTAATAGTTAGTATAATGCCACAAGATAGTAAAGGAGCTGTGCCTTCACAATTTGGTGGAGAAGGAAATCAAACTTACTTCAAGCCAAAAGGAAAAGAAGCTTTTCTTGGTAGATTAACTAAAATAACATCAGTGTTATTTTTCTTAAATGCATTAGCAATGCTTTTATTAAAGAAGTAATATTAAATAACAGGCCATTATTTAATAAATGTATTTAAGTTATTATTTAAAAGTTAAATTTAATTTTTAAAAGAATAATGTATTGAAGTAAAATATAAAAATTTTATTTTAATACATTATTTTAGTTTAAATAAAAAAGCTATGGAAAAAGGTTATATACCAATTCCATAGCTTTTTTAGATTTTTAGTTATCAAATACTGTATTTTTAGCTTTCCATTCTTCCATTTTTATTTCAAGCCAGAATCCATATATTCCAAGTGTTATTATAGTTAATAACCACCATTTGATATAGTTAACAAATAATGATCCACCTGTTCCAGTGAACTTAAGTCTTCTACCTTCTATAACTGTGTGTTTTTTAATCCAGCTATGCTTTAAAGTAACTGCCCAAGGTGTAGCAATTCCTAAAGTGAAAAATGTTATTAAAAATGCCATGATATTAATTCCTATAAGTTCTAAAACCCCACCATCAAATTCTGATTTTTGATAATCCATTATGCCATCTCCCTCTGTGATTTATGATATTGTAATTATACACTAATATTAAAAAAATGAAAATTAATTAAACCTTAAATAAATATTATTTAATTTTAAAGTAAACTGTGAGATTTAGATTGAGGGGATTTATAGGAATTGTTTTATTATTAGACTTAACAATGTAGTTATTTGGTGGAACGTAATTTATTAAATACTAAACGTATAAAAAACGTAACCTTAGGTATAATATATACTTAAGGTTACGTTTTTTACTATCCTTGAGAAACTTGTTGTTTAACTATTGAAATTTCAGTTGGTGAAGCAGGCTGTGCTGGAATATAATAGCCTTTTTCTTTAGCTTTTTTGAAAAGATTATATTGACGTATTTCATCTTGGTCTCTCATTTGTTGTAGAGTTTGACGAAGTTGTTCATTTTCAGTTTGAGCTATTATACCACCATAGCCAGCTAAGCTAGCGTTTATACCAGCTAAATAATCATTTACTATCTCTTTTTCTTGCATTTAGTTACCTCCTATCCTAAGAACATTATTAGTTTTTCTTTGCTTGATTTTGCATCTTGAGCGTCTTTTTCAAACATTTGCTTTAACTCTGCATCAGCACATTGTAAAGCATAGTCATTTAATTTCTTTTCAATTGTGCAGTGAGCACCAATTAAATGTCGTAGGTTTTGTAGCTCTAATTCATTTAAATTATCCATAATAGTCAACTCCTTTACTTTAGATTCAATAGTAGTATTATCGAAGTTGTATGAGTATATTCAACAAAATAACTAATAATATATTTTCTTATTATAGAAGATAATGTAATATAGTTTATTTATTAGTTATTAGAATGGTTTTGCTATGAAATATTAAACAATAAATAATATTAAAAAAATATATAGCTTATAAAAAGTATTTAAATCATAAAAAAGTATTTTAATTGTTTAATTAATTTAATGGCTGGAATTTGACAGTTTTACCAAAGTATTACAATGGTGTATAATGATTAAATGGTAATAATAAAATATAAATATAGAATTAATAAAGTAAATTAATATTAATTATATACAATTAATATCATAGTATAAAATATAATAAATTTTTTGAAAAATAAGATTTATATAATAATGAACATGGAGGTACGTTAATGTTACCAGGACTTAAAGAACGTTTATTGGGACTTATAAATGACCCAGATTATAGCCCTTTAAAGAAAGAAGAACTAGCTGTTATTTTTGATATACATGCATGTGAAGCAGCAATGTTTTATAACTTCTTAAATGAACTAGAAGAAGACGGCTATATTTGTAAAACTAAAAAGGAAAAAATAATAGCACCTAAAACTATGGGATATTTTGTAGGTAAGTTTGTATCGCATAGAAAAGGATTTGGATTTGTTGAATCTGATGAAGAATACACACAAGATTTATTTATACCAGCTTGTGATATAAATGGAGCTATGCATAACGATAGAGTTATGGCGGAAATAGTAACTCCGGCTACAGATGAAAGAAGAGCTGAAGGTAAAATAATAAAAGTTATTCAAAGAGAAGTAACTCGTATTGTTGGTACATTTCAACCAAATAAAAATTTTGGATTTGTTATACCTGATGATAAGAAGTTTAATAAAGATATATATGTACCTAAAAAATTCTTTAGTGGTGCAAGAGAAAATGATAAGGTTGTATGTGAAATAACTGTATGGCCTAAAGAAGATAGAAAACCAGAAGGTAAAGTTGTTGAGGTATTAGGACAAAAAGGACTAAAAGAAGTAGAAATACATTCTATAATAAAAGCACATGGATTACCTGAAGAATTCCCTAAAAAGGTATTAGATGAAGCAGAACATGTAGCTATTCCAATACCACAAGAAGAAATGGAAAGAAGATTAGATATAAGAGGATTAAAAACATTTACAATAGATGGAGACGACGCTAAAGACTTAGACGATGCTATATCTATAGAAATGCTGGATAACGGAAACTTCAGCTTAGGTGTTCATATAGCAGACGTTACTCATTATGTAAGAGAAAAAAGTAAATTAGATAAAGAAGCTTTAAAAAGAGCAACTTCAGTTTACTTAGTAGACACAGTAATACCAATGCTACCTAAAACACTTTCTAATGGAGTTTGTAGTTTAAATCCTAATGAAGATAAACTTGCTTTATCAGTATTTATGGAAATAGACCATAAAGGTAATGTTGTTAAATACGATATAAAAGAAACTATAATAGATTCAGATGCTAGAATGACATATACAGAAGTGTCAGATATTTTAGAAAATGATGATGAAAAGTTAAAAGAAACATATTCTAATCTAGTAGAAGAATTTAAAAATGCAGAAATACTAGCTAGAATATTAATGGATAGAAGAACAAAAAGAGGTTCAATAGACTTTGACTTCCCAGAAGCTAAAATAATATTAGATAAAGAAGGTAAAGTTTTAGAAATACAACAATATGAAAGAAGAATATCAAATAAAATAATAGAAGAATTCATGCTTATAAGTAATGAAACAGTAGCAGAGCATTTCTTCTGGTTAAATGTTCCTTTCGTTTATAGAATACATGAAACTCCATCGGTAGAAAAAATGCAAAACTTAAGCAAGTTTGTTTCTACATTTGGGTATACTATAAAAGGTGATATGGAAGAAGTACACCCTAAAGCTCTTCAAGCAATAGTTGAAGGAATAAAAGGAAAAAGAGAAGAAGAAGCAATAAGTACAATAATGCTTCGTTCATTAAGACAGGCAAAATATGCTCCTGAATGTGTAGGTCACTTTGGATTAGCAGCTAAATATTACTGCCACTTTACTTCTCCAATAAGAAGATATCCAGACCTTCAAATACACAGAATAATAAAAGAGCAATTAAATAATAAATTAAATCAAAAAAGACAAGATCAACTTAAAAATATAGTAGATTATGCATCAGTTCAATCATCTGAAAGAGAAAGAAGTGCAGACCTTGCAGAAAGAGATGTTAAAGACTACTATAAAGCAGTATATATGTATGATAAGATTGGTGAAGAATTTGACGGTGTAGTATCAAGTGTAACTTCATTTGGTATGTTTATAGAACTTCCAGATACTGTTGAAGGACTTATAAGACTTGCAAATATTACAGATGACTATTATATTTATGATGATACAACATATACTATAATGGGAGAGCGTACTAAGAAGACTTTCAGAATAGGTGATCCTGTTAGAATAAAAGTAGATAATGTGAATATAGATGCTAGAGAAATAGACTTTAAATTACTATATAAAATAGATGAAAACACAAATGTAGATAGCGAATAGTGATATATATTGTATTAGTCAATATGACATAGTTATATTGACTAATACATGTAAATATGGTATATTTTTACTAATAATAAGCTTATTGTTTATGAATAATATAGAAGTTAAGAAGGTGAATTTATATGAGTGGTAAAAAGGTATTAGCTACAAACAGAAAAGCAAGACATGAGTACTTTATAGAAGAAACTTATGAATGTGGAGTAGAATTAAAAGGTACAGAAGTAAAATCTATAAGACAAGGTAAGTTAAACTTAAGTGATGGATTTGCATCTGTTGATAATAGTGAAGTATTTTTAAAACAAGTTCATATAAGTCCATACGAGCAAGGAAACATATTTAATGTTGATCCTTTAAGAACTAGGAAATTATTACTTCATAGACATGAAATAAGAAAGCTTATAGGTGCTACTACTATAAAAGGTTACTCATTAGTTCCTTTAAGTGTTTATCTTAAAAATGGTAAAGTTAAAGTAGAATTAGCACTAGCTAAAGGTAAAAAACTATATGATAAGCGTCAAGATTTAGCTAAAAAAGATGCTCAAAGAAATATAGAAAGAGAAATGCGTGGAAAATACTAATGCTTTAGGTAAAGATTTCTTTAATAACAAGTTAATTACATTGATTTTTGCTCTAAAAAGTATTATATTATAGATACACTAAAAAACTAAATATAGATGGTGAAACAAATAAGTTTGCGAATTAAGAAGTCTTTAAGACTCTAAACTTACCACGGGGGCGTAAAGGTTTCGACGTGGGTTTGGAACTTGGGGCTGCGTGTCGTGTTACTCTGGGTCACGTAAAAACTGGGGAAAAAAATAAACGCAAACGATAATTACGCTTTAGCAGCTTAATGCTGCTCGACCCGCCGAGCCCTCCTGCCGGTTAGGCCTGGTCGTCATTTATGCAGGGAACTACTTTTAGGGTGTCTCGACTGAAAGTGGACTAATTGGGACTGGTCGATCACATAGCCCGCAGCTGGGCGATGTGTGAGACGAGAATCTAAATCAGTTGGCTACACACGTAGATGCAACAGGGAAAGAGCTTGCGGACAGGGGTTCGACTCCCCTCGTCTCCACCATTGAAATCCACGAAAAAGATATTGGCTATGTAGTCAATATCTTTTTTTAGTTTAAAATAAATAATAATGAACTGTATCAAAAGTAATATTCTAAATTTCAATTTATTTTAGTAGAACTTACATAGAGTGTAAGTAAGGATTGATTTGCAAATTACATTATAATAAGTTTAAAATGAAATATAATTCTAAATCAGAAATTTATATTGTTATATTATATAAAAAATGGAATTAGATATTATGATAATAATAAAAATAAAGATGAAATAAACCCAAAATTATTATAAGGGGAGTGAGTACTATAGAGAAAACTTATAAAACAAGTGAAGTAGCTAAAATGATAGGAATACATCCAAATACTGTACGTATGTATGAGGATTTAGAGTTAATATCAAAACCTATTAGAAAAGACAATGGTTATCGTGTATTTACAGATTTGCATATATATCAGTTTAAGTTAGCACGTAAGGTTTTCGAAGTTGAAGTTCTACAAAATGGATTAAGAAAAAAGGCTATAGCTATTGTTAAGATGTTAGCTAAACAAGATTTTGATGGATCTATTGTATTAACTAATCAGTATATTAAATCTATTAAAAAAGAGATTGCTAATGCTAATGAGGCTGTAGATATTGCAGGAAAATTAATAAATGGATTAAATCATGAAAAAGAATTTAATTTAAAGCGTAAAGAAGTTTCTGAATTGCTTGGAATAACTATGGATACTATTCGTAATTGGGAGATGAATGGATTAGTAAATGTTAAGAGACAAGAAAATGGATATAGGATTTATACTTATAAAGATATCCAACGCTTAAAGGTAATTCGTTCTCTTAAATGTGGTAATTATTCTCTTTCTGCTATACTTAGAATGCTTAATAAATTATCAGAGAATAATGAAGCTGATATTAATGAGATATTAAATTCACCTGATGAAAATGAAGATATTATTTCAGTATGTGACAAGCTTATAAACTCTTTAAATTTAGCGGCCCAAAATGCTGAGGAAATATTAGAAATGTTATATAAAATGAAAAGAAAATATTCAAACTCTCCACTTTAACACCAGACTTTTGTTTGGTGTTATTATTTTTACATAAAACAAGAGGAGGATGTAAAAATGGATTATGCAATTAAGGTAGATAAACTATCAAAAAGTTATAAAGGTTATGCAGCGATAGATAACCTAAGCTTTGAAGTAAAAAAAGGAACTGTATTTGGGTTACTTGGAGCTAATGGAGCAGGAAAGAGTACAAGTATTGAATGTATACTTGGAACTAAAAAGATAGATAAAGGTGAAGTTTCAATACTAGGATTAAATCCAATATCTAATCGTAAAGAGTTATTCGAAAGCGTTGGAGTCCAGTTTCAAGAGGCTAATTATCAAGAAAATATAAGAGTTGAAGAGCTTTGTGAAGTGACAGCATCACTTTATAAAAATCCAGCTGATTATAAAGAACTATTACAAATATTCGAAATCGAAGATAAAAGTAAAGCTTTAGTAAAGGAAATTTCAGGAGGACAAAAGCAAAGACTGTTTATTATACTTGCACTTATTCCTAATCCGGAAGTAGTGTTTTTAGATGAGCTTACAACTGGACTTGATGCAAGAGCAAGAAGAGATGTATGGAAAATATTAGAAGATTTAAAGAAAAAAGGCTTAACAATTGTGTTAACTTCACATTTCATGGATGAGGTAGAAGTATTATGTGATATTATTTGTATTCTTAAAAAAGGAAAGGTAGTATTTCATGGAACAGTTAAAGAGGCTATTAAAGCAAGCCCTTATGAAAAATTAGAAGATGCATATCTTTGGTATACGGATGAGGAGGTAATGTAATATGAGGTCATTTATTACAATGTTAAAAACAGAGTTGAAGTTATCATTAAGAGGACTAGACATGTTTATATTTGCTATATGTATGCCTATAGTTGTACTTGTAGCAATAGGTATTATTTATGGAAGCAAACCTGCTTTCGAAGGAGCAAATTATACATTTTTAGAGCAATCATTTGGAGCAATAACATCTATTGCGATTTGCGCGGGAGGAGTTATGGGATTACCTTTAGTAGTTTCAGATTATAGAAGTAAACATATTTTAAAGAGATTTAAAGTAACACCTGTTAATCCAATAGTTATATTATTAGTACAAGTTGCTATATATGCTCTATACTCTTTAGTGTCTATGATTTCATTGTTTTTAGTAGCGAAACTTTTCTTTAAATTTAGTATGCAAGGAAGTGTTTTAAAGTTAATTTTAGGGTGGCTGCTTATTATGGTTTCAATGTTTAGTATTGGAATTATGGTTGGTGGTATATCAAAAGATTCAAAAATTGCAGGAGTTATAGCAAGTGTATTATATTTCCCTATGCTGATATTTTCAGGGGCAACAATACCATATGAGGTTATGCCAAATATGATGAAAAACATAGTAGATGTATTTCCACTTACACAAGGAATAAAAATATTAAAATCAGTAACCCTAGGACAACCAGTTGAAAATATTATAATGCCAATATTTATAATGCTAATAATAGCTATTATTTGTTCAACAGTTGCAATTAAGTGCTTTAAATGGGAATAAAAATGATGTATTTATAGCGGATATTAGAAGATTAAGTATAAAACATATTACTAATAGCAACAAGGACTTTGTTTTTGCATGATATCTGAGGGTAAAAATTGTGTAGAAATATGTAAGATTAAATCGTGGGTATTATTCCTACGATTCGTCTCCACCATTGAAATCCACGAAAAAGGTATTATCATAACTTTATGATAGTACCTTTTTTGCATATAAAAAATATATAGTAAAAAGAGAACTCGGATATACTAAAAGAAAATTACTGATTAGGATGTAAATTAGCAAATAACAAACTAAAAACATATATAATGTATGAAAATAAATATATAACTTGATATTTAGACTATCAACCATTCAATGATGGATATACTTTAATCTTACCTAAGAAATACTACAGAAAAACTGAAGAATTAGAGATTAAAACTATAATGCAATTATGAAAGCATCAATACTTACCTCTAAAGCGATTAAATTTTCATACAGTCCAGATGGTATTACAAGATGAAAAATACTTTAAAAGTCAGCATAGACAAATAAGCTCAGACTCAATTCTAAAGTAAGGGTAATACTATAATGGAAAGTAAAATAACAAAATAGCAACTCTACGGTTAGTTTATTGTATGATACCCTGATTTAGTTTAAATTAATAGAAGAGGTGATACAGATGGATTGTAAAAAAATCGGAAATTTAATATATCAACTTAGAAAAGAAAAAAACATGACCCAAAAACAAATTGGGGACATGATGAATATAAGCGATAAAGCCATAAGCAAGTGGGAGAGAGGTCAAGGATGCCCTGATGTATCATTACTACCAGAATTAGCACAAATACTAGGGACTAGTGTAGATGAAATATTATCAGGCGAATTAAATTTAAACGATTTAGTGGGAGGTAATATGAATAAAATAAAATTTTATATGTGTAAACATTGTAATAATTTAATGACAGCTACAGGTGAGGCAACTATTTCTTGTTGTGGAAAAACTATAGAGCCATTAGAACCAAAGAAATCAGAAAGTGAACACACACTTGAGGTTGAGAAGGTAGAAGATGAACTTTATGTAACATCACAACATGAAATGAAAAAAGAACATTATATATCTTTTGTGGCATATGTAAGAGGTGATAGAGCTCTTATAGTAAAGCAATATCCAGAATGGAATATGGAATTTAGATTTAGAAAACAAGGTCATGGTAGGCTGTATTACTACTGCACTAATCATGGACTGTATTATATAAATATATAAATATATAAAATAAGGTTAGCCAATAGATTAATAAGTTAATATAAAAATGATCGGAGATTGAATATGAAAATAATAACATTTAACGGAAGCCCTAGTGGCAGCAATAGTAATACAAATATTATTGTTGAAGCTTTTTTAGAAGGAGCAAGACGTGGAGGGGCTGAAACAGAGAATATATTTTTAATTGATAAAGATGTAAAACATTGTAAAGGATGCTTTACTTGTTGGTTTAAGACACCAGGAAAATGTGTATATAAAGATGATATGGAGGAATTAATAAATAAGTATATGGAGTCAGATATAGTATGCTTTGCTAGTCCTGTATATACTTGGAACATGACAGCAGTACTTAAAAATTTTGTAGACAGATTAGTTCCTTTAAAAAGTCCAATATTGATGAAACAAAATGGTAACTTTGATTTGGAAAATAGTATATTAAAGACACAACAATTTATGGTTATATGTAATAGTGGTTTCCCTGGTGAAAATAATTTTGGGACTATGAAAGAGGTATTTAAGTCTTGTAATCCAACTTTAGAGATTTATAGAAATTGTGGTAGATTGCTTAAGAGTAAGGATGAAAAAATCAAAAAAATAGTAGATGATTATTTGGAGTATGTAAAACAAGCTGGATATGAGATGGCAACTAAAAAGGTAGTTTATGAGGATGTAAAGATGAATTTAGAAAAAGATTTGATTTCATTAGAAGAATATATAAAATACTTAGGAATGTAGATTAGATAGTATATAAATGAATGTAATTCATATAATTAGTACTTATTAAGATCAGATAAGGTTAAGATTACGTATGCTCTTGTTCATTTAAAACAAGTAAAAGATGAAATGAAAAGTAAAGAATTTTAAGATTCCTTAAATATTGTCGTTATCCATAATATTTAAGGGTTTATTATGTAGTGCAGTTATTGACGAGTTATAGAGAAGACTATCTATGTAATGATATTAAACAGTGGGCATTATTCTTGTGAATCATTTCCACAATTGAAATTCATTAAAAAGCTATTGATAAATTATCAATAGCTTTTTAATTTTATATAAAGTTTATTTTACGATATAAATTAAAAATAATAACGTAATACTTATAAATAAGTTTTTGTTTATTTTTATTATTAATATAGTATAATTAAAAAGAAATTACAGGCTAGAGGGAAGAGAGTGTGGTTTCTATATAACTAATTGATATTAATCGATTAAAGCACTCTTATTGTATTAGTAAGAGTGATTTCTTGCGCCTAAGAAAAAAGTTATGAAGCTTTAAAAGTACGAACTAATAATATACGATAGAAATGAGGTTTAAAGTGAAAAAATTTAAGTCTTTTAAGACAATAATTCTAACAATTTTAATATTAACATTAACATCTCTTAGCAGTATAGCTAATGCACAAGAGAACATAGGTCAAATTCAAGGAATAGTTGCCCAATCAGCAATAGTTATGGATATGGACACTGGTGAAGTTATTGCATCAAAAAATGCTGATAATCAGATGCCTATAGCAAGTACTATAAAATTACTAACATCATTAATTTACGCAGAAAATACTTCAAAGTCAGAGAACATTTCATTTACTGAAGATGCACTTAAAACCACTCAAACTGCATTAAATAATTTCAAGAAAGTTAATCCAGGAGATAAAATTTCAAGTGATGATCTTATGAAAGCTGTTATGATTTTTTCTGCTAATGATGCTGCATATCTAATGGGAGACTCTGTAGCTGGAAATACTAAAGATTTCGTAAAGATGATGAACGATAGAGTAAAGTCTATGGGATTAAAAGATACATATGTAGTAAATCCATGTGGGTTAGAAAGTGATGCTCTAAATCCAGAAAATAAAGAAATAAATTTATCAAGTGCGTATGATATAGCAATAATTGCAAGAGAAGCTTATAAGAATGAATGGATTAGAGATACAATATCAGAAAAAAATAAAAAGGTAACTATTGAATTAGCAGGATCACCTATTATTCTTGAAACAAGAAATAAAATGATTGACGAATATGGCAATATAGGTGGAAAAACAGGAAATGAAACTAAAGCAGGTCGTTGCTTTGTTGGTTTCTTTGAAAGAGGCGGTAGAAATCTAGTTACGGTTGCTCTTAATTCTGAGTATGGAGTACATGATGTAGATGTATTTAATGATAGTAAGATAATAGCAGACGATGGATATAATGCTAAAAAGCAAGTATTTAAAAAGACTGGAGAAAAAATTGATACAGTAAAATTAGAGTACAACTTATTTGGGTTCTTTGGACCTAAAAAGACTGTAGAGGCTCCAATTGTAGCATCAAAAGATATAATGTATTATAAAAATCCTATCAATGATAAAAATACAAAAATAGAATATAAAGATAAAAATAAAAATGCATGGAAATTAGCAGATAAAGAAGTAGAGCTAACATTTTCATTACCAAATTATAAAGCAAAAGTATCAGGAAAAGTGGATATATCATTATTTGATTTAATTAAAATGAATATAGTACCATATGGTATTGCTGTTACTGTTTTCGGATTTATTTCAGCAGTGTTTGTAATATTATATAGGAAAATATCTACGAATAGAATACGTAAAAGAAAAGGATATATGTTTTATAAAAAATAAATAGAAGTTAAGAAATAGTGGATATGATTCTTGTGAATCGTCTCCACCATTGAAATCCACGAAAAGGTATTGGCTAAATAGTCAATATCTTTTTTAGTATGTAAATGTTAAGATATGATATTATAAAATAAAACACAAAACAGGGAGATTATGTGTATGTTTAAAGAACATATTTTAGTAGTAGAAGATGATGTAGATATAAATAATCTAATAAAAAAGAAATTAGAAAAAGAAGGATACAAAACAACTCAAGCATTTTCAGGTACTGAAGCATTATTACAGCTATCAATATCAGAATTTGACTTAATATTATTAGATTTAATGTTGCCAGGAATAAATGGGGAGGAAATAATAAATAAAATAAGAACTGAAAAAGAAATAGCAATAATAGTAATATCAGCAAAAACATCTCTAAAAGATAAAGTAAAGGTATTAAATATAGGTGCAGATGATTATATAACCAAGCCTTTTGAAACAGAAGAAGTATTAGCCAGAGTAAATTCAAGCCTAAGAAGATATAGAAAGTATGAGATAAGCGCAAATCAAAGTGAAAAATACAAATTTAAAAATATAGAACTTGAAGAAGATACAAGAAAAGTAACAGTAAAAGGAATCGAGATACACTTAACGGGTCATGAATTTGATATTTTAAGTATCTTAATAAAAAATCCTGATAGAGTATATTCGAGGGAGACTCTATATGAACAGGTGTGGAAGAATGGATACTATGGAGAAGATAATTCAGTAAATGTTCATATAAGCAATATTAGAAAAAAGATAAAGTTAGTATCAGAGGATGAAGAGTACATAAAAACTGTGTGGGGAATTGGATTTAAATTAAATACTAATTAAGAATAATCTTTATACTTTCTTTAAACTTTCTTGAATATTTATTAAAAAAAAATTTATATCATATATATTGTAGGTTAGTTAATGATTTCTAACTTAATTAAATAATAAAGGAGAAAGGTATGAAGGAAGTTATAAAAACTTATGGTTTATCAAAGCAATATAAGAATTTTGATGCCTTGAAGGAGATTAATATTAATGTTAAACAAGGGGATATATATGGATTAGTAGGTGATAATGGAGCAGGTAAGACTACTTTACTTAGGATATTAACAGGTCAGTCATTATCTAGTGAAGGTAGTTTTGAATTATTTTCAACTTCAAATGATAAAGACTTAAAGGAAGTAAAAAAACACATAGGTGTTATCATAGAATCACCAAGTTTTTATCCAAATCTTACTATTGAAAAAAACTTAGAATATTATCGTATTCAAAGAGGTATACCAGGAAAAGAGAAAGTAGGAAAAGCACTTAGAGAAGTTAATATATATGAAGCTAGAAAGAAAAAGTTTAGTCAATTATCTTTAGGTATGAAACAAAGACTTGGGTTAGCATTATGTATTATGGGAGACCCAGAGTTATTAATACTTGATGAACCTATTAATGGATTAGACCCATCAGGTATTATTGAAATTAGAAATCTTTTATTAAGACTAAATAAGGAAAAAAATATCACTATATTAATATCAAGCCATATACTTTTAGAGTTAGCTAATATTGCGACTTGCTATGGATTTTTAAATAAAGGAAGATTAGTAAAAGAAATATCTGCAAGTGAACTTAATGAAAATTGTAAAAGCTATTTAGAAATTAAGGTAACTAATGCTAATAAACTAGCGGCATTGTTAGAAGAGAGGCTGGGATATAGTGATTATAAGGTTTTACCACAAGATGTAATACAGTTGTTTGATGAAGATAGAAATCCAGAAAAAGTAAGCGAACTTATAATTAAAAACGGAATTGGACTAAGCTCACTAGAGGAAAAAACTATCGATCTTGAAAACTATTATATGTCATTGATGGGGGGGACTTATAATGTTTAATTACATAAAAAGTGAGTTTTATCGTAATATAAATACGAAAGGAAACTATATATTTTTATTTGGAAGTATAGGGTTTGTGGTATTTATAAATGTAGCTTTAGGATTATTTGCAAATAGTCAGGTTAATTTTCCATATGGATCTACTAAATATTCTCTTAGTAGTTTCTATACTTATATTGGATTATTAATGCTTATATCTGTTTATTTAGTATCATTAATCTTTGGTCAAGAATTTAAAAATTCTACACTAAAAAATTCTATTTCATTTGGTATTTCTAGAGGTGAAATATATTTTGGAAAGTGGTTAGTAGAAGTAGTAATATGTATAATAAACTTAGTATTAATTAGTAGTGCATATGTTATAGCAGCCTATGTAATGTTAGAGGATAGTGGGATAATATATTTACAAGATTTTATGCGAGCAATAGTAGCAAGTTTACCGTTATTATTAGTTTGCGTTAGCGCATCTAATTGTTTTTATTTTATATTTGATAATGAAGCTATGGCTGTGACAGTTTGGTCAATTATTATAGTTTTTGTGCCATTATTAATATCAATGGCAGGAAGAAAAATAATCATATTAGAGAAAATATCAGGCTGGTTACCATGGAATATAGCTGGAAATGCTATATTTGATAGTAGTATAGGCAGAATAATTATGCCATGGAATAGTAGTGATGGTTTTATTAGATGCTTTATAGTAGGAGTTATTGGAGTGGGAGTTTTCTATATCTTTGGACTTATAATGTTTAAGAAAAAAGAAATAAAATAAGAGAAAGTAGGTGTGTAGATGATGAAATTTATTTT
Source organism: Faecalimicrobium sp. JNUCC 81 (assembly GCF_053667625.1). Lineage (NCBI taxonomy): Bacteria > Bacillati > Bacillota > Clostridia > Peptostreptococcales > Peptostreptococcaceae > Faecalimicrobium > Faecalimicrobium sp. JNUCC 81. The sequence continues at coordinate 3,414,700 of NZ_CM132203.1, read as the reverse complement.
ATTAATGTTATTAATAACAAGTGTATATTTTTCTACACGCTTTTTCTTACTTTCTAGAAATATTAATAAAGTAATTAAAGATTTTAAATATATTTCTGAAAATATGGATACAAATCGAAAGTTTAAATTAGGATATCCAGATAGAAATTTAGAAAAATTACTAGTTGAGATAAATAACTATTTAGAAGAAACACAAAACTATAAATTAAAATATATAAAAAGAGAAGAAGATATTAGAAAAGAAATTGAAAATATATCTCATGATTTAAGGACTCCATTAACTTCTATTAGAGGATATTTAGAGTTAATAGATGATGAGGATATTACGGAAAATGAAAAGAAAGATTATATTCAGATTGTAGAAAAAAGGGCTAAAGTTCTTCAAAATCTAATTCAAGATTTTTATGATTTAAGCAGGCTTGAAAATAATGATTATAACTTTAATATAGAAATTATAGATATTAATAAAGAATTAAAAGAACAGATACTTATGTTTTATAATGATTTTGAGAAGAAGAATATAGATGTGGACATAAAATTAGAAGAAAAACCGATGTTTGTAAACTTAGACAAAAATGCTATTGAAAGAGTATTTCATAATCTAATTCAAAATGCTACTAAATATAGTAAGAGTAAGTTCTGTATTTCAATGAATAGTACAGATAATGGAATTATTATAGAGTTAAAAAATGATGTAGATGATATAAATAAAGAGGAGTTAGATTTATTGTTTAATAGATTCTATATTAAGGATAATTCAAGGAGTAGAGATAGTTCGGGACTAGGTTTAACTATAACTAAGTTTTTAGTTGAGTCTATGAATGGAAAAATTGAGGCTAAATTAGATAAAGGATATATTATATTTAAAATTAAGTTTTAGTTTAGATCATTTTAAAATAAACTAGATAAGTGTTCCAATAAATATTTAAAACGTGGGTATTATTCCTGTGAATCGTTTCTACTATTGAAATCAACGAAAAGATATTAACTATTTGCTAATATCTTTTTATTTGTCAAAAACAAGTATATAAGCTATATAATAACTATATATAGCAAACACAAAGAGGTGAAGAATTATGGCTAAAATTGATAACATGATGGCTATACTATGGATGTTAAACTCAGATAAAAAAGTTACAGCAAAACAAATATCTGAAAAACTAGAAATAAATATAAGAACTGTATATCGATATATTGATGCAATTTCGGCTAGTGGAGTGCCTATTATTTCAGATACAGGCCATAATGGTGGATATAGCCTTTTGAATAATTTTGTTAAAGCACCTCTTTTTTTCAATATTGAGGAGAAAACAGCATTACTTCATTCAACGATATTTGCTAAAGAAGCGGGATATTTTTTTGATGAAGCATTAAATAAGGCAACATCAAAGTTAAAAATGTATTCAAATAAAGAACAAGAAAAAATTCTAGATCAACATTTAGTAGGTTTTGAAGTAATAAAACCAATTGGAAAAATATCCATAGAATCAATACTTAAAACATTGGAGTATGGAATAGTAAATGAGTTATCTGTAGAAATTGACTATCGTACAGGTCGTGAAGAAAAATCAAAATGTAGAAATATAAATCCATATGGAATTGTTTATTGGAATAACAATTGGTATGTAGTTGCATTTTGCCAAATGAGAAATGAGATTCGTAGTTTTAGAGTAGATAGAATTAGTAGTATCATGGAAACAATAAATACATTTAATAGACCAAAGGAGTTCTCAGCAAGTGAGTTTTTTATAAAAGGAATTGTAAGTGAAATAAAAGATGAACAAGGTATGATTTCATTAGTTATAGAAGGAAGTATAAATGCTTTGGATAACTTATGCCAGCATTGGTTTTTAGGATATTATTTAAAAGAAAGAACTCCGAATCAGGCAATATTTCTACTTAAGGAAGAAGTAATATGTAAATATATACCAAATATACTTTTATCTTATGAAAAATCGGTACAAGTAATCGAACCACTAAGTTTAAAAAAGAAGATGGTTGAGGCTCTATTAGAATTAGTTAATCATTATCAAGTTTAATAACTTAACTGACTGAATATGTCAGTTAAGTTATTTTATAATTAGTTATATTAATTAGTCACACAAGGAGTAAAAAAGATGAAAAATAGAAAAGTGTATATGTATGTATTTGATACTATGTCAGATTGGGAAGTGGGATATTTAACTGCTGAATTAAATACAGGAAGATATTTCAAAAAAGGATTAGAACCATTAAAGGTAATTACAGTGGGAATTGATAAAAATCTTATAACGACAATGGGGGGATTGAAAGTTATTCCTGATATTTCTATAGAGGAGTGTAATATTGAAAGTAAGGATGTATTAATTTTGCCAGGAGGAGATACTTGGACATCAACAATTCATGAAATAATATTAGAAAAAGCTAAAGAAGCTTTGGTACAAGGGTCTATAGTAGCAGCAATTTGTGGATCTACGTTAGGTCTAGCGAAAAAAGGAATACTAGATTTTAGAAATCATACAAGTAATGACTTAGAATTTCTTAAAATGGTAATACCAAATTACTCAGGAGAAAAATATTATAAAATGGAAGCTGTAGTTAATGATGAAAATTTAGTTACGGCTTCGGGAATTGCTCCGTTGGAATTTACATTTCAAGTATTGAAAATTTTAGAGGTTTTTGAATCAGAATCATTAAATTCATGGTTAAATCTTTATAAAACTTATGATTCAAAATATTTTTTTGAACTAATGAATTGTAACAAATAAATTTAAGGTTTATTTTTAAATTTAATGTAGTACAGTATAATTATATAAAAAATAAAAAGAAACTACAATCTAGTGGAATAGATTAGTGGTTTATAATATAGATTACTTTTTAGTGAACTTGAATTTTATTTTAAATTCAAATTCTAAACCACTTTTTCTACGGCTAATAGATATGTGGTTTTTATTTTATCATATATGAAATTAGTACTTATACCAATACAAATAGGCTAATAGCTCCTATAATAAAATTTATTATTAGTTACATATAGAATGTACCTTTACTGTAGGAACTATGACTATATGAAACCACCACTAATAGATTGCATAGAATAATAAATTCATGTGAATTTTAGGTATAAGTTAATAGTGGGTATTATTCCTACGATTCATATCTACCATTGAAATCCACGAAAACACATTGACAATTTTGTTAGTTTGTTTTTGTGTGTACGGAACAGGCAACAACTTGACGGTGAAAGTCCGTTTCTGTAACCAGTGAAGTATCGCGTAAAATTATTTCACAATCTTTATCAGATTTAACAATTAAGTTAATCCAATCTATTATATCTTTTCTATAATCCCATTTCATTGCAATGTAATCACCTTGATTTTTTCCGTAAGCTCTTAAGTCAGGAATTATCCATGAATAACAATAGCCAATTTGTTAGTTTTATTTTTATTTAAAACTTTATATCCATGTAGCTTAAGATTGTAAAATGAAGTTAGATATACATCTTCATTTACAAGCCTTATGATTTAGGTAAAAGCGGTGATAAATGCAAATGTTTCATATAAAAATAATTTTAAAATTAAATTATTAACATAACGTATTGATTTATTATAAAATATTCAATATACTTAAATTAATAAGATATATATACAGAAAATACCATGAAGGTAGAAATTTCTACATGAAGTAGAATAATATTTTTGTGGTATTTTTTGTTATGCAAAAATATATTGAGGGGGTATATCATGATAAGGGGTATTAGAAAGAAACTTAGTTTATTTTTAATAGTAAGCTTAATGACAGCGAGCATGATTGGATGCAGTTCATCAACTAGTGAGGAAAATAAAGAAGTCAAAAAAAATGATATGTTAGTAATAGCAACGGCTAATGACATTGGAGACTTAAATGCACATGGATATAGTCCTATGTATGGCCAAAATTTTTTGTATGAGGGGTTAACTACTTTTGAAGAAGGGGAAGTAAAACCTGCATTAGCAGAAAAATGGGATGTTTCAGAAGATGGTAAAGAATACACTTTCTATTTACGAAAAAATGTAAAATTTACTGATGGTTCAGAGCTTAATGCTAACGTAGTTAAGAAGAATTTTGATTCGTTTTTAAAGAATAAAGATGCACATTCTTTCTTGGAGTCAGTTAATTTAATGGAATCTGTAGAGGTAGTAGATGATCATACAGTAAAAATAAAGTATAAAGAGTCATATTATCCAGTTTTACAAGAACTTGCTTTATCTAGACCAGTTCGTATAATGGCTGAAGCATCATTTCCAGATGATGGAGATACATCTGAAAAAATAAACGAGCCAATAGGTACGGGTATGTGGAAGCTAAAAGAGCATAAAGCAGGAGAGTATGCTATTCTTGAGAGAAATGAAGATTATTGGGGAGAAAAACCAAAGTTTAAGGAAGTTAAAATGGTAGTTACTCCAGATGGTGATACTGCAGTAAATGCTCTAAAAGCTGGAGAAGTTAATATGATATTTGATGTTGAAAGTAGGCTATCACCAGATGCATTTAATGAATTGAAATCAAGTGGATTTAAAACTCAGGTTTCACAGCCTTTAAGTACAGTTTCTTTAATTGTAAATGCTACTAATGGAGCTACAAAAGATTTAAAAGTTAGAAAAGCATTACAACACGGAGTAGATAAAGAAGTTATTTCAAAGCATGTATTTTATGGATTGCAAGAACCGGCAGATACATTATTTGATAAAAATGTTCCTTATTGTGATATCAATTTAGCAAAATATGAATATGACCTAGAAAAAGCAGGAAAAATGCTTGATGAAGCGGGTTGGAAATTAGAAGAAGGTAAAGAGTATAGATCTAAAGATGGAAAAGAACTAGAATTAGGTTTTTATTATGATGGGGATAATGTCATATACAAATCTTTAGGAGAAGTACTACAAAGTGAATATAAAAAGATGGGTGTAAAGATAAACTTAGAATCTCAAGAAAGACAAGCTTTAATTGATAAGACTAAGAGTGGTGATTTTGACATAACTATAACTGAAACATGGGGAGATCCGTATGATCCACATACATTAGTAGCTTCTATGAAAAATGAGGGGTATGCAGATTATCAAGCTCAAAAGGGACTTCCTATGAAGAAAGAATTAGATGAAAAAATAGGTAAGGTTATAGTTGAAAATGATGAAAAGACTAGACAAGATCTATATACTGATATATTAACAACATTACATGATCAAGCAGTATACTTACCAATTTCTAAGACTACAAGATTGGTTGCATGCGATAAAGACTTAGAAGGAATAAAGTTTAATACACTTTACTACATACCAATTGAAGAGGTTACTAGAGAGTCTAAATAAGATAAATACATAGTTAGATTAAAGTATAAATAAACTTAAGCTCTAGTTATAGGAAATTAATACTAGAGTTTAAGTTTATTGTAATTATAAGACAGGAGGACTTATAATGAAGAAATATGTTTTAAAAAGACTGATTACATTAGTACCCATATTGATTGGAATCTCAGTAGTAGCATTTCTTTTAGTTAGGATTATGCCAGGAGATGCAGCAACAGCATATTTAACTACAGCAAATATTCCTGTAACTGAAAAAAACATACAAATAGCAATGGCAAATCTAGGATTAGATAAACCTATAATAGTTCAATACTTTGATTGGATAAAAAACGTAATACAATTTAATTTAGGAACATCATATATATCTAAAACTTTAGTATCTCAAGAGTTATTATCAGGTCTAAAATATACTATGATGTTAGCAGCTACATCACTATTGTGGATATTTGTTATTAGTATTCCACTTGGTATGTACTCAGCAACTCATCCAGGTAAAAGAGTGGATAATCTAAGCCGTATATTTGCATTTATCGGTTCGTCTATGCCCACATTTTGGCTAGGATTTTTATTGGTACAATTCTTTTCAATAAGATTAGGCATATTACCAGTGGCTGGAGCTGAGAAATTATCAAATATTATATTACCATCAATAACACTAGCTTTTGGATATATTCCAACTTATTCGAGAATATTACGAAATAGCTTACTAGAAAATATGAAGTCACCATCAGTCACTTATGCTAGGGCAAGAGGAATAAGTGAAAGAAAGATATTATTTAATAATGTTTTAAGAAATTCTTTGATACCTATAATAACTTCTCTAGGAATGAATTTTGGAGGAATGTTATCAGGAAGTGTAATAGTTGAGAATGTTTTCTCATGGCCAGGTCTTGGACGTGTAATAGTCGGGTCAATTTCACAAAGAGATTATCCTATGATTCAAGGATACATAATACTTATGGCAGTAATATTTATTTTGAGTAATCTTTTAGCTGATTTAGCATGTGCAAGTATTGATTCAAGAATAAGATTGGAAGGATAGATTTATGAATATAAAAGAAATTACACAGAATCTATTAAAACACAAGTTAACACTATTATGTTTTATTTTTATAATTATAGTAATAATAACAGGAGTTTTTGCACCAATTATAGCACCACATGATCCTTTGGAAATGGAGCTTACAAAAAAATTTATGCCGATATCGATAGAATATCCTATGGGTACTGATAATATGGGTAGGTGTATATTTTCTAGAATAGTTCATGGAATTAGACCAACCATTGGATTTTCTTTAATTGCATGTGCAATATCATCAACTTTTGGAATATTTATAGGAATGTTATCAGGATTTAAAGGTGGGAAAATAGATATGATAATTATGAGATTATGTGATGTATTATACTCTTTTCCAAGTTTAGTTTTAACCTTAGTAATAGTAAGCTTCTTAGGACCGGGTATAAAAAATATTATTATAGCTATGATTTCTGTACAATGGATTTGGTATGCAAGAGTATCAAGAAATTTGACAATAAGAGAGAGAGAGCTAAGCTATGTAGCTTGTAGCAAACTAGTTGGATCATCAAATATAAAAATTTTAACTAAATCTATTTTGCCAAATATTTTTCCGCAAGTATTGTCTATAATAACAATTGATTTTGGTCACACAATATTAGCAGTATCAGGATTTTCTTTTTTAGGGCTTGGAGTTAAGGCACCTCTGCCAGAGTGGGGGATGATGATAAATGATGGACGTTCATTTATGCATAGTAACCCAATGCTAATGTTTTGGCCAGGTATTATGATTTTACTTGTAGTTTTAAGTACAAATATAATAGGAGATAAATTAAGAGATACTTTAGAAGAGGTAGTTAGTTAGTAAATATTAATTTTATAGGGGGATTTTAAACATGGGAGATAATTCAGTTTTAAAAATTGATAATTTAAAAATTGAATTAATTCATAAAAATCAAAAGCTAATAGCAGTAAAGGATGTAAGTTTTGACTTAGACCCGGGAAAGACGATAGGAATTATAGGAGAAAGTGGTAGTGGTAAGTCTATTACATGTTCTGCAATACTAGGGCTTTTAGAAGATAAAAAATGGATTATAAATGGAGATATTTACTTTGGAGAAACGCCAATTCCATATAGAAATAATAAAGATATGAATAAATTTAGGGGAAAGCATATTGCACTAATAACACAAAATCCAATGAGCGCCTTTGATCCTCTAAGAACTATAAGATATCATTTTATAGAAACACTTACTACTCATAAAAATATGTCTAAAAAAGATATTGAAAAAAAAGCCATATATATTCTTAATAAGATGAAAATTCAAAACCCTAAAAATGTATTAGATAGTTATTCTTTTGAGCTAAGTGGTGGTATGCTACAGCGTATAATGATAGCGATAGCAATTGCACTTGAGCCAGAGGTATTAATTGCTGATGAGCCAACTACAGCTCTTGATTTAACAGTTCAATACGAAATAATAAAAATACTTTCTAAAATGCAAAAGGATTTAGGTACTTCAATAATTCTAGTATCTCACGATTTAGGAGTAGTATCAGAATTAGCAGATGAAGTACTAGTAATGTATGGCGGAAGTATAGTAGAAAAAGCACCTATAAATAAAATTATGATAAGTCCAAAACATCCATATACAAAAGGATTAATATCATCTAGACCTAATTTTTCTAAAGAAAGATTAGCTATATTAGAGGGAACACCACCGAACTTATTTGAAAGAGGAAATGGATGCGAATTTTATAATAGGTGTAATAGAAAAAATGAAAAATGTAAAAATAATGTGATTTCTAGTATTAAAGTAAATCAAAATCATGAGGTAAGATGTATTCATTTTGAGGAGGGGGCATATAGTTGTGGAACTGCTTAATATAAATGAAGTAAAAAAAGTATATAAACTAAAAAGTAAAGAGAAATTATATGCAGTTGATGGAGTTAGTTTAAATATTAAAAAAGGTAAGTGTGTAGGATTAGTAGGAGAAAGTGGATGTGGAAAGAGTACTTTAGGTAAAATGATATTAGGAATAGAAGGTATTACAGATGGAAGTATAGTTTTTAAAGGTAAAGAAGTACGAGATATTAAAAGAAGGGATTTACTTAGAAAAGAATTACAAATGGTTTTTCAAGATAGTCTAGCAGCAGTAAATAGAAGAAGTACAGTACTAGAAATTATAGGAGAACCACTAAGGAATTTTTATAAATTATCAAAAGAAAATACAATAAAAAGAGTAGAAGAGCTTCTAGAAAAAGTTGGAATGAATAGAAGTGATAAAAATAAATTTCCACACCAATTTAGTGGGGGTCAGTTACAACGTATATGTATAGCAAGGGCATTGGCATCGAGTCCTAGTCTATTAGTTCTTGATGAACCTTTAAGCAGTCTAGATATTTCAATACAAGCACAAATTCTAAATTTATTATCAGATCTTAAGAAAGATTTAGATTTAACTTATATTTTGATATCTCATGATTTAGAAGCAGTGTATTATCTATCAGATTCAATAGTCGTTATGTATAAGGGAAAGATTATGGAGCAGATAGAAGATATAAAAGATTTTTATGAAATGAAGCATCCTTATACGAAAAGGCTGTTAGCATCATCATTTCAATATAGAAGTAAAGTTGATGATTTGATAGAAGAGGTTAATAACTATGAGAGTATAGATGGATGTCCTTATCTTAATAGGTGTATAAATGCTAGAGATATTTGCAAAGAAAATTCTCCAAAACTTGTTGAAGTATCTAAGGGGCACAAAATTGCGTGCCATTATGCATAATAATTAATTGAAAAACTTTGTGATGAAATTTATATTGTTGGAGATGAAAGTTTAAAGATTATTAGTGAAAAAGAGATACAAAGGTATAAAAGAAGATATATGTAAGAGGGTGCTTTTTATATGACTTAATAAATCATTTATAAGCACTCTCTTTTAATTATTTAATTATTGTGTATGTAAGATAGGTTACATATATGGTAAATAAAACGAAATCTTGATTTTTAACAATATATAAGTGGTTTTTAATTTTATCATATATGTAATTAGTATTTAGACCAATACAGAGAGAGCTAATATCCCACACAATAAAATTTATAATTAGTTCCATATAGATGGCACCTCCTTCCTGATTAATGTAGGAACGATGACTATATGAAACTACCACTCATAGACTGTAGTTTCTTTTGTTGTATTAACTTATTATTACTTTTATCTATAATATTTCTTTGTTCTATCCTAAAGATAATTAAGAATTGATATAATAATTAATGTAAAATAATAAAAGGGGGAGAGTATTATGGAAAAAATTATTCTAATAGAAGATGATGCAAAAATAAGAATAGAACTCAAAAATTTCTTAGTAAATTACAACTATGAAGTAGTAATAATGGAAGAATTTGAAAATATAATAGAAAATACATTAAATGAAAATCCTCATTTAATATTATTAGATATAAACCTACCAATATATGATGGTTACTACATATGTAGAGAAATAAGGAAAAAATCAGATGTACCAATAATAGTAGTGACAAGCAGAGATACAGAAATGGACGAGCTAATGAGTATGAATCTAGGAGCAGATGATTTTATAACAAAACCATATAATACTCAAATACTTCTAGCTCATATAAATTCAATTCTAAAAAGAGCCTACAAAAAAATATCACTAGAAACCCTTACTTATAAAAAATTAGAATTAGATTTGTCAAAAAATAGTATTTATTTTAATGATAAGGAATTAGATTTAACGAAAAATGAATTTAGGATACTTAATTGTTTAATGAAAAATCAAGGTAAGATAGTATCTAGAGGAGACCTAATGGACTATTTATGGGACTTAGATTTATTTATAGATGATAATACACTAACGGTAAATATAAACAGACTTAGAAAAAAACTAGAAACTGTAGGATGTAGCGATTATATACAAACAAGAAGAGGTGTAGGCTATATAATGCCGTAAATTATGAACATAAAAAAATATATAAAAGATAAACAGTTATACATAGTATTAAGACTAGTATTTATAGTTTTTGTAATATATATATTAAATTTGCTTCAAGTAGAAGTTATAACTATAAAATTTATAATAATGTTATGGATTGTATTGAATGCTATTGAAATTGTACATGACTATAATAAAAAAGCTATCTATTACAATGAAGTTGAAAATATTTTAAGACATTTAGATAAAAAGTACTTACTACCAGTAATAATAAATAGGCCAGAATTTATAGAAGGCCAGATTTTATATGATGTACTTAGTATCACAGACAAAGGTATGAATGAAGAAGTAAATAGGTACTTATTTATGCAAGAGGAGTATAAAGAGTACATAGATATGTGGGTACATGAAATAAAAACACCAATAGCTTCAAGCAAACTGGTAATAGAAAATAATAAAAACGAACATACCTTAAGTATATTAGAGGAAATAGAGAAAGTTGAAGACTACATAAATCAAGTACTATATTATTCTAAAAGTAACGAGCTAGAAAGAGATTATATAGTGAAAAAAATAAACTTAAGAAGATGTGCAAATAACGTAATAAAGAAAAATAAAAAAAGTATTAGAGAAAAGCAAATTTCAATAGATATAGAAGATTTTGAAAGGGAAGTTTATTGTGATAATAAATGGTTAGAATTTATTTTAAATCAAATAATAGTTAACTCTGTAAAATACATAGCTAATAAAAATGTAAATAAGAAATTAGAAAAAGAAAAGGGAAAAATAAAAGTTTATATTAAAGAACACAATCATAGCACAGAGTTATACATTGAGGATAATGGAATAGGAATTGATGAAAAAGATGTAAAGAAAGTATTTGAAAAAGGATTTACAGGGATTAATGGAAGAAAACTAAAAAAATCAACAGGTATGGGACTGTATATATCTAAAAAACTGGCAGATAAAATGTCCTTAGGTATATCGATATACTCAAAAGTAAATGAATATACAATAGTTAAGATTACCTTCCCAGAAAATAACACAATGAGAGTGATAAATAATTAATATATATAACTGAAACTTACATTGATGTAAGCTTTATGTAAGGTTTAGTTATTAAAGAAAACCTCTAATATCTATAAACTATAAATATAACAAAAATGAAATCAAGTAAAAGTGCCTTGAGGAACTGTATAAGAGAGATACACTAGAGAAAAATTTATTAGATAATAGATGAGATATTTTAGGGAGGTAAAATATGAGTACAATATTACAAGTAAAAAACATAGAAAAGTACTACGGAAATAAGAGGAACTTAACAAAAGCTATAAATAATATATCTTTTGAAGTTGATAAAGGTGAGTTTGTAGGAATAATGGGTCCAAGTGGAAGTGGAAAAACTACTTTATTAAACTGTATAGCTACAATAGATAAGGTAACAACAGGATCAATAAATATAGAAGGTAAAGACATAACCACTTTATCTAGAAAAAATATAGAAAAGTTTAGAAGAGAAAATTTAGGATTCATATTTCAAGATTTCAACTTACTAGATACATTAAATGTTTATGAAAATATATCATTAGCATTATCAGTTATAGGAGTAAAGGGAAAAGAGATAGATATAAAAGTAAAACAAGTAGCTAATAAGCTTAATATATCAGATATATTAAATAAGTTTCCTTATGAAATATCAGGTGGTCAAAAGCAAAGGGTAGCTTCTGCAAGAGCAATAATAACTAATCCATCATTGATACTAGCTGATGAGCCAACAGGTGCACTCGATTCTAAGTCTTCAAGGATACTCCTTGAAAGCATGGAAGATTTGAATGAAAGCTTAAATTCTACAATAATTATGGTTACTCATGATGCTTTTACAGCAAGTTATTGTAAAAGGATATTATTTATAAAGGATGGTAAGATATTTAACGAACTTATAAGGGGAAATGATAGTAGAAAAGACTTTTTCAAAAGAATAATAGAAGTAGTAACGCTGCTTGGAGGTGACAATGAAAATGTTATTTAAGTTATCTTCAAGAAATGTAAAAAGGAGTATAAAAGATTATACTATATACTTTTTAACTCTAGTATTAGGTGTATGCATATTCTATGTATTTAACTCATTAGAATCTCAGACTATAATGATGGACTTACCAGAAAGTAAAAAAGTATTTGTAGAGTTAATATCAAGAGTAATATCAGTAGTTTCTGGATTTGTATCATGTATTTTGGGATTTCTAGTAATATATGCTAACAGCTTTATAATAAAGAAAAGAAATAAAGAATTTGGTATATATATGACCTTAGGTATTAGCAAAAGTAAAATATCAATAATGCTATTTGTAGAAACTATTATAATAGGGATTTTATCACTTTTAGTAGGTATATTTATAGGAGTATTTTTATCACAAGGTTTAGCTGGCATAACTGCTAAACTGTTTGAAGCGAGTATGACAAAATATCAATTTGTATTTTCAAAAGAATCTTGTTTAAAAACAGTATTTTATTTTGGAATAATGTTTTTTGTAGTAATGTTTTTAAATTTTGTAGTAGTATCAAGATACAATTTAATAGACTTAATATATAGGTCAAAAGCTAATCAAAAGCTTAAAGGTACAAATCTTTTACTATCAGTATTTTTATTTGTAATGTCTATAGTTTGTTTAGTCTTTGCATATAAATTTATACTTGATAATCAGATATTCAATTTGAATGGTAAAGAATTTAATAGAGCCATAATTTTAGGAATTATAGGGACAGTTTTATTTTTCAGAGCTTTAGCTGGATTTTTAATAAAAGTTACACAAAGTAGTAAAAATTATTACTTAAAAAATCTTAATACATTTACTTTAAGACAACTAAATAGCAAAATAAATCTTCATTATGTATCTATGAGTATAATATGTTTAATGTTATTTATAGCAATAGGAATGTCTTCAACTGGAATTGGGATGAAGAGTACTCTTGAAAATACAGTAAGATTTCAAACTCCATTTGATATGTCAATGTATATAGAGGCTTTAGAAGAAAAAGATAACATAGAAATTGATGAATTTTTAAAATCTAAAGGTATACATTTAGGTAATTATGCTAGTGAAGCTATAAAGTATAATTTATATGATAATAATATTCCATTTAAAAAAATGTTTGAAAAGACTAATAGTCAATTTTTGAAAAAGCAGATAGACTCTATGAGAGAATTTAATGTGCCTGTAATTAAAATATCTGATTATAACAAAGTTATGAAAACTCAAGGAAAAGAAGAAATAAAATTAAAAGAAAATGAAGTTGTATTACTTACAGATATGGAATCTATGAGAGAACCTATTGTAGATTTTATAGAGAAAAATCATATCATAGATATAAATAATACTAAGCTAAACATTAAAAATAATTATGAATTTAAAGCAATAGAGACACTTCCGATGAGTATTAATTTTTTAACTTTAATAGTAGATGATAAACAAGTTGAAAATATGAATATTTATAAAAAATTACTAAGTTTTAATTACAAGGGAGATAAATTGGAAACAGAGAGTAAGGTACTAAATGATCTTGAAAAAGTAGCAACTAATAATTTTGAAAAATTAGACATCAAAATATCAGCTATGACAAAAATACTATGTTTTGAAAGTAACATGGCAACAGCAAATATATTCTTGTTTGTAGGTATATATATAGGAATAGTATTTTTAATATCAAGTGCTGCAGTACTTGCTCTTAGTCAATTGTCTGGAGCTACTGAAAGTATAGAAAGATATAAGGCGATTAGAAATCTTGGAGTAAGTACAGAAATGATAAATAAGTCAATATTTGTACAAGTATTACTGTACTTCTTTTTACCAATAGGGCTTGCATTAGTTCATAGTATATGTGGAATAAAGGTAGCAAATAATTTTATTAAGGTCTTTGGAGACCATGATATGATAAGTAACAATATAGTTTCTATTGGAGCGATATTAGTTGTCTATGGAATTTATTTTATAGCAACTTATAATGGATATAAAAGAATAGTCAATAATGACTAATAATAAGCAAAATATTTAATTGTCGATAAAAATATATTGACAAAAATAAAATAGTAGGATTATAATAAATAATAATTTAAAGAATGGAGGAAATATTATGAAAATTATAAATTCGAAAACAACAATAATATCACAATTTAATAGAGTACTCTTGTTAGTAGCCGACTTAATTTAGCAATTGTGTTTATTGATATATATAAATTTATATTTATTACTGTAATAGATGCAATTGCTACTTAGATAATTGTATCTATGACGGCTAATTTTTATTTTACATAAAGTAAGCCTCATAGAATTATTATGAGGCTATTATTATATTATTTTTGATAAAATAAGCCTCATAGATTAATATGGGGCTTTAATTATATCCTAGGTGTAAAGCTCTATATATAACTATGGGGCTTTTATTTTATATTTTAGCAAAATTTTAGCAATAGATCTATATAGGCTGTTGACCAAATAGTTATGCTAAATAAATTTAACTTAGGAGGAAATAAAATGCAAGAAGATAGAGAACAATGGGGAACTAAGATTGGATTTATACTTGCTGCAATTGGATCAGCAGTAGGTTTAGGTAATATATGGAGATTTCCTTATGTAGTATATTCAAATGGAGGAGGAGCATTTTTAATACCTTATTTATGTGCCATATTTACAGCAGGAATACCACTTTTAATATTAGAATATGGAATGGGACATAAGTTTAAAGGTTCAACACCACTTTCTTTAGCAAGAGCAAACAAAAAATTTGAATGGATAGGATGGTGGCCGATAATTAGTTCGTCGGTTATATTATGCTATTACTCAATGATATTAAGTTGGGCAATTAAATACATGACTATGAGTTTTACTAAAGCTTGGGGTCAAGATTCTAATTCATTTTTCTATAATGATTTCTTAAAATTATCAGATTCACCACTTAATTTTGTAGGAATAGTTTGGCCTATATTAATAGGTATTGCGATAATATGGGTTATAAATTGGTTTATATGTTACAAAGGAATAAAATCAGGCATAGAAAAAACTAGTAAGATATTATTACCATCTCTATTAGTAATAATGATAATAATTGTTATAAGAGGTGTTACTTTAGAAGGTGCAAGTGTTGGGTTAAATACATTATTTACACCAGATTGGGGTAAGGTAAAAAATCCTCAAGTTTGGATAGCTGCATATGGACAAGTATTTTTCTCATTAAGTATAGGTACTGGTATAATGATGACATATTCAAGTTACTTACCTAAAAAGACTGATATAAATAATAGTGCATTTATGACTGCGTTTGCTAACTGTGGATTTGAATTTCTATCGGCTATAGGAGTATTTGCCATACTTGGAGTAATGGCTACAAGCCAAGGTGTACCTATGGAAGAAGTTGTTACAGGTGGAATAGGGTTAGCATTTATAGCTTTTCCTAAGGTATTTACAATGATGGGGATATGGGGGAATATATTGGGGGTCTTATTTTTTTCTTGCCTAGTGTTTGCAGGTATAACATCATCAGTTTCTTTAGTAGAAGCAATATCATCAGCTATAATAGATAAGTTTGGTGGGAAGCGTAAAAAAGTTGTTACATATATGTGTTTAATAGGATTTGCTACAAGTATAGTATTTGCAAGTAATGCAGGTTTATATTTACTAGATATTATGGATAACTTTATAAATAATTATGGAATAGTTGTAGTTGGACTATTAGAAGCTTTTATTATCGGATGGATAATTAAGCCTAAGGTTATAAGAGAACATACAAATAATATATCTTATTTTAAAATTGGTAAGTGGTGGGATATAATTATAAAATATGTAACACCTACTTTATTAACAATAACCTTAATTCAAAGTCTTATAAATGAGTTTAAAAGTCCTTATGAAGGTTACGATTCAATATCTTTATTATTATATGGCTGGGCTATTATAGCTCTTGGAATTATCGGTGGATTACTAATTAGTAAAAAGCCTTGGAAAAATAGTAAGTTAGAGAATATAAGTAGTAAGGAGATATTATAAATGACAAGTGTATCAATAGGATTTTTTATATTAGGAGCGACAATTCTTTGGGGTGGATTTATAGTAACTTTAGTTATAACCATTAAGAATGAGAGAAAAACAAATTAAGTAATATACTAAAATATAGTAGTTATAACAGATTTATCAGGTATATGCTAGTAACTGATTCACTGTGTGTCTGAGAATTTCTTGTGGTTTAATGACCACTCAGGACGAAAAAATTTAAAAAGATGTGAAAATAATAATTGGTATTATTCCTGTGAATCGTTTCAATCATTGATAGCTACAAAAAGGTCTAGCTCATATATTTATTGGAAGCTAGACCTTTTTGTAGCATTTCATAGTTGCAAACTTAGATAGTTAAAAATTGATATAAATCAGCTTGATTTTCTTCATTATAACCAATACTGTTTATTTCACTTAATATATTTAAAATTTTTGTAAATATATATATTTCTTTAAAGTTATTTGAAGATTTTATATCTTCTTTAATTCTAGATTCTAGAATTCTTATAGTATTAGAGTTTTCTATATTCTTTTTTAATTTAGAGAATACATAGCTATAATCTTTATTATCTTTTTCTAATAAGTGAATTTGATATAAATCATTTATTATTATTTTACTTTTATTTATTAAAGACATATCCATATTTAAACCATTAACTTCAAGATAATTTGTTCTTAAATCTATTAAAGATGGAATTAAAGATAAAATAGCAACAGAACTTTCGCTTTTTTCCTCTCTATTAAGAAGTACTTTTTCCATCATTTTATTTAATGCTTTTATTTCCATATTATTCAAATTTTCCTCTTCATTGGAAAGATGACGAGGGAATAAAAGTTTACTAGCTACTATAGCTATAACTGCACCTATTATAACGAATACAACTCTATTCACTATAATAAAGTTAGGATTAGTTACAGATAGTGCAGCAGAAGCAACAGAAGAGAATGTAATAAATATTACAAGATTTCTATAGTCAGACATATATGACATTATATAACCAGCAGCTAACAGCATTAAAGTTCTTAAAGATGGGTCAGGGATTAAGTTAAACAATACTCCTATTAGTATAGCACCTAATATAGTACCAATAACTCTCTTTTTAGACCTAATTATAGTATACTCTGAGTGTAGCTGTGTTAATGTAAATGCTGTATATAAAGCCCAATCTCCGTATTCTATATTAAATAATGTTATAACAAAGTAAATTATTGAAACAACTATACCTAATCTTAATCCATATGCAAGTCTAGGTTGTTTTAAGTTTAAATTCCTTTTATGAATAGTTGAATCTTTAAATTCATCATCAAGAGATAATTTAACTTTAGCATCTTCTTCTTTATTACTAACATTAGAATAGTCTTTTATTTCACTGTTTAAAACTTTAACAGTATTTATAAAATCATAAACATCTGTTGAATTATTATCTTTATATTTATTTATTAATTCAGAGATACTAATATAAGACTTTTTATCTTTTATATCTTTTAGTACTGTAGATATATCACCTAAAAGCTCTGAATTTACATTTGAACCTTTTGTATTATCTAGTAATATGTTTATTTTTTCTAAACAAGATAATATAGTAAGAGTATTTCTTCCACACTCTGTAAGATTTAACTTATTTTTTCCACTATTAAACACACATGATTTAAGCTCATTTATAGATATAGATAATGCTTTATCTGTATTCACAGTATCTTTATTTGATTTTATTAATTCTATTTTTAGTAATATATTATCAAATATAGAATTAAACATTTTGTCTCTTGATTTAGATAATTTGTTTTTATTAGCCAATAATTGAGCAGCCATTATTAAAATAGGACCTGCAATTAATGCTAAAAATCTCACTGGTAAATCTGCAGCTGGCACTGGGCTAGTCATAAGTAACAGATAGTGTAGTGCAAATAAAGAACTAACTGGTTTTTGTAGCTCATAACTGAAGTAATATCCTATAAATGCTAATACAGCAAAGTTAAGTATTAATTCTAATATTAGATTTTGAGAAACTAAAAGGGCGCATACTCCAAATACTAAGTTAAGCCCTATTAATCCAAATAAATTTTTTAGTGTATGAATAGTTAAATCTTTTGGCAATAGAACTAACATTAATACTACGCTAGTAACTCCAAGTAGTGAGTTTTCTTCTCCAAAGATACCTTTGAATGTACTTACTAATAAAACTACGACTAAAAATATTAAAGTCTTAGAGAAAATAAGTGATATAATCTCTTTTTTGTTTTTATTCATTTTTATATATTCTCCTTATTACCACGTATTGTACTTGGTTTTTTAATATTTATAAATAATATCATGTATTTTTTTGTAAAACAATTTTTTTATACGGCTAAAAAATCGAATACTAAATCTAAAAAACGGAAAATATACGAGTTATAATAAGGTATATATTTTTTATAAGTGATATGCTTCGACTGCATATGTATAAAATCTACAAAAAATAAAATATAATTCAAAAAAAATTACAATAAAATTATTTGTTATTAAAGATTTATAAAGATAATTTACATTTTTTCAACACTTTCCTTTTTATTTGGAGATTTATTAATTATAATAGGAAGAAATATATTTTGGTGAGGTGTAGCTGGATTTGTACATTCTTTTACGATGCCATTTAGCACAATTTCAGTTGGGGATTGCTAGGTGGTTTTCTTAGGATTATGTATTTGAGCCTATTATGGAATCCGAACTAATCTTAGATGATTAGTAGCTACTGAGCTAGAAAAGGAAATAAATGATAAAAATATCTCAACTAGAGTAATTGTACAAGTAAAATTTAAAAAATAATTAGCTTTCTTATAGAAATTTTACTTTTTTTATCTAGTAATTAATAGGTATTTATAATGTTTCCTGTATATATAGTTATGTTAAATGCAATACCTAAACATTCTCTAAATAAAAACAACTGATGTCCCATAAAAAAGAAACCAGATTAGTGACAATGAAATCTGAGCAAGAAGTAGGTATCAACCCTATAAAGAACAATGAAATTGATTCTAAAACCAGGTCTAGTTTTCTCCAATTCCCCTTGAATCTATGTCTTACAAGTATAGATCTAACTAATTCACTAAATGTAGCACTTAGTATACAAGTAACCATTGGAATAAAGTAGCTTAGTAATCTTGCCACTGACCAAGTGCAATTCTAATTCCTAATTTAGACATATTAGCAGTGTGTATATTAGTTAATGTATTATGTCTTGTAATATAGGTATATCCATTAATATATCCTCCAACAAAGGTTGTTATCATCATAAACAGAGGCTTTTCCAAAGGAGAGAGATTCTGTGTTATATGATTTTTATCATCCATATAATTCCACATCTTATATATGAATATCACAATTAATGACTTATGTATTATACCCTAGACTAGGATATTTTTTAATATTAGGAAAAGGATTTGAAAATATAACTTAAGTAGAATAGAATTTGAATTGAAGGTAATATATTTGCGATTCGTTTACAACTTTTAAAATCCACAAAAAACATATTGATAGATTAATTAATGTGTTTTTTATTTTTGTTGAAAAATGATTTTGAAAGTTTTTATTAAAATTTGCAACTTAATTTAAAAAAGGCGTGTCTATATATGTATAGCAAAAAGCAAGGGAGGTAGTATGTGAATAATATAATTTCATTACCATATATAAGAAAAAAAGAAAATTTGTCTGAAGAAAGACTAATAAAAAAATCTATAAAAGGAGATGGGGAGTGCTTTGAAGAGTTAGTAAAAAAGTATAAATTTTATTTATATAAAGTGGCATATAGTTATACAAAAAATGAAGACAAAGCACTAGATTTGATACAAGAATGTACATATAGAGCATGGAAAAATATAAAAAATTTAAAGCAGGAATCATCATTTAAACCATGGATATCTAAAATACTTGTAAACATAGCTATAACTACAATAAAAAAAGAAAGCAAAATTATTATAAGTGAAATCGATGAAAATATAGTACATGTTAAAAAGGACATATCAATTGAAGAAAAAGTAGATATACATGAAGCTATAGATACCTTAAAACCTGAGTATAAAATGGTAATAATATTAAAATATTTTGATGATATGACTATTGAAGAGATAGCATATGTAATGGAAATACCAATAAATACAGTAAAAAGCCATCTTAGAAGGGCAAGACAAAGTATGAAAAATATACTAAAGGAGGACTATCTATATGAGTAAAAATTATTTTGATAAAATAGAAGTACCAGAAAACATAGATTTATTTATAAAAGAAGGGATAAAAAAAGCTTCATATGAAAAAAAGCGTGATAAAAAGAGAAATGTAAAAAACATCCTTATAGCTAGTATTTCAGGAATAATAATAATTGGGGTTATAAATCCAGCATTAGCAGCTAAAATACCACTTGTAGGTAATATTTTTGAGATGATTGAGAAAAATTTAATATTTCCATCAAATTATTATCAGTATTCTACATCAGTTAATCAAGTAGCTAAATCTAATGGTATAAGCGTAACATTAAAAGAAGTTGCTAGTGATGGCTTCAAACTATACGTAACATACTTAGTTGAGAATGAAAAAGCATTTAAATGGACATATACTGAAGAAAAATATAAGCATTTAGATGTAGCTCAACTGGATACAATAGAAGCATACAATAAAGTAAGTTTTACTGATAAAGAATTACCAACATGGGATATAACGGGTTTAAATGGTAAATTTATAGATAAAAATACATTTGTAGGGATGCATACATACGATTTAGAAGGCTTAGGAGAAGAAATACCAGATGAATTTGATTTTCAAGTGAAGATAACATCGTTTATGACAAATAAGCAAGGAGTACGAATGACGTTTCTAAATGATACAAAAAGATATAATGGAACTTGGGCTTTTAAAGTTCCTGTAAAAATAAATAGAGAGCTAAGTAAAAAAATAGATTTTAAAGATGATGAACAAGAGGAGATTACATTAGACTCAATAGTAATTACACCGTTTGAAACTCTATTAACAGTTGATTATAAAGATAAAGAGTATATAGATGAAAAAGGTTTAGAGTTATACGAGATTAAACTATATAATGAAGATAATACAGAGATAAGATTAAAAGGAGGGAACACATACGAAGGTGAAAAAAAGTACTTTTTTAATAAAGTTAACGAAAATAATAAAAAGATAAGAGCAGTATTATATAAATATAGTTATAAACTAGCAGATGAGAATTCAAATAAGTTAAATATAGTAGACTTAGATGGAACTGAATATGAGAAATTTGAAGAAAAAATTCTTGATAAGAGTATTGAAATAAGTTAAAAATATTATAAAACTGAAAAAGACAATCTATATAATTATTATACGCAAACACTCATGTTCATTGAATATGAGTGTTTGTGTATATATAGAAATATATTAAATAGACAACAGTAATAAAAATACATTATAATACCTAAATTATTTATAATAATATCCGATTATATTAATATATAGTATAAATTTAACTATAAAATTAAATAAAATTAGCAGACCCAGAGTGATTTGGCAATTCAAAGCTAGAGGGAATTTTTAAGTTAGCCAGTTTCACAAATTTGTCTTTTAGAGAAGAGTGTTAATAGGTTTATGTTGATGCTCTTTTATTTTACACATTATGCAAGTGAATTTTAATAATTAGAATATTTTAATGTGAAAAATGCTCGATTAGACGAATAAATTATTAAGACTTAAATAGTTAATTTTATTAATAATGCTAAAAAATTAATAGGCAAAGTAAAATAATATAGGGAGATAAATAGAAATGAAATTTAAGTTAAGACACAAAAGTAAAGACAAAAGCAAAAGTATAAAAACCAAACTTACTTTAATAATTGTTTGTTTTGCAGTTATTTGCTGCTTATTATTAGGAGCAATCACAAGTTTTCTAAATTATAAGACTTCTAATGATATTTTATCAAAGGCAATTGTAGAAACAACTAAGCAAGCTTCTGAAACTGTTTCTCAAAAAATTATAAATCTTGAAAATGCAGCAATTCAGACAGGGATTATTAAAGAGATTTCAGATCCCAATGTAAGTAAAGAAGAGAAACAAAATATTATAACTAGACAAGAAAAATTATATGGATTAACGTTAGGTCACATTTTAGATTTAAAAGGTATAGAGTATTTTAGTGGAAAAGATTATTCTGATAGAAACTATTTTAAAATTGCTATGTCAGGAAAATCGTATATGAGTAGTCCTATTGTTAGTAAAACAACAGGAAAACCTACAATGCTAGTTGCAGCACCTATTTGGGAAAATGGAGTACAGGGTAGCAAAATAGTTGGGGTTGTAACTTTTAATGTAAATAAAGATTTCTTAACAGATATTGTTTCTAATATACAAATAGGAGAAAATAGTTATCCTTATCTTCTAGATAAAGAAGGAACAACAATTACGGCTAAAGACACTAGCCTTATTGGAAAAGAAAATACTATAAAAAGATCAGAAACAGATAAAAGTTTGATTCCTTATGCAGAGGCGGATAAAAAGGTTATTTCAGGAGACACAGGATCTTTTAATTTAGAATACAGTGGTGAAGGTAAGGTCTTGGGATATGCTCCGATAAAACATAGTGATGGTTGGGGTATAGGTATAACGACAAATAAAGATGATTTCCTTGGAGAGATGTATGCTTCAATAATAATTACAGTAATATTAGCTATAGTATTTACAATTGTAGCATTTATTGTAGCAATAAAGCTTTCTAATAAAATAGGAAACCCATTAAAAGAATGTAGTGAAAGACTAGAAATGTTAGCTGAAGGTGATTTAAATTCAGAAACTGCAGTTGTAGATGAAGATAATGAGATAGGTCTGGTAGCAGATGCTACAAGCAAAATAGTTGATGACTTCAGAAAAATGATAAATGCATTAACATATATATTAACTGAAATTAGCAATGGTAATTTAGACGTTAATGTAGATAATGCGGAATTAAGTGATTTATTTGTAAATGATTTTGAACCTATGCTAGTATCTGTAAATAAAATTGTAGATAGTTTAAATAGTACTTTAACACAAATAAATGTTGCAGGTGAACAAGTTGCAATTGGTTCAAATCAAGTGTCAGAAGGTGCACAAATACTTTCACAAGGTGCTACAGAACAAGCAAGCTCAATTCAAGAGCTTTCAGCAACTATAAATGAAGTTTCATCACATATAAAGCAAACCGCAGAAAATGCAGTAAGAGCAAAAGAAATATCTATGAAATCAAGTATGGCTATAGATAGAGGAAAAGACCAAATGCAAGAAATGGTTGCTGCAATGAATGAAATTAGCAACACATCAAATAGAATCGGAGATATAATAAAAAATATTGATGATATAGCATTCCAGACAAATATTTTAGCACTTAATGCAGCCGTAGAGGCAGCACGTGCTGGAGAGTCAGGTAAAGGATTTGCTGTTGTTGCTGATGAAGTTAGAAACCTTGCTGCAAAATCTGCACAAAGTGCGAAAGATACATCTGATTTAATTGAAAAAGCACTTGTAGCAATAGAAAATGGTACAATAATTGTTTCAGAAACTGCAAAGTCTCTTGAAGAAGTTGTTTATAGTGCACAAGAGTCATCAGAAATTATACAAGAAATCGCAGATGCAAGCAATGAACAAGCGCAGCATATTAATCATGTAAATATTGGAGTGGAACAAATATCTACAGTTGTACAGGCTAATTCAGCAACTTCTGAAGAAAGTGCTGCTTCAAGTGAAGAGTTATCAAGTCAAGCTTACATGCTAAAAGAACTTATTGGTAAATTCAACTTAAAGAATGAGCAAGACAAGTTCTTTGATAGCAAAATGATATTTGATAGTAAAGAATTTTAAATATCATTTTATATTATAATCGTCGACATTATACCTGTGAATCTTCTCAGCCATTGAAATTAATAAAAAACGTATTGATTTAATAATCAATACGTTTTTTATTTTAAATAATAGCATAATAAAATGATATTTTACTCAAAGGATATTTATTCTTAAAATACCTATAGCTATATTTAAAAAAGGTATAAGCTATATTATAAGGTCAAGAACAAACCATATTAAGCACACTATCTTGAAATACATCGCTCTTATAGATAAATGCAAATACGAACTCCCATGATAGATTAAGGCACATTGCAAGAAATGGCATACAGTAAGTCTTGTCTTTAATACTTTTCTTAATTACTAATATGTAAGTTATAATCCACTTAATCCTTGTAATATTATATAAGTACTCAAAAAAACTCCCCTTTATATACTTATGAAGTATATAAATACAATATAATAAATATATTTTAGCTATAAATCATTAAATGTTCAAATGACATACGAATTAAGTACAGTTTATTAAAATATTTTTAAGGGAACGAATATGGAGAAAAGGTATTAAATATATAATTTGGAAAAGTTGTTGAAAATTAAAGTGTTGTATGCTACATTTTATGTTGTGGATAAAAGTTTAGAGAAAATACAATACAACGTGCGCTAGAGAATGAGAGCCAAGCACAAGCCTTAAAATATTGGTATTATTAGTACTAATATAGGCTTAGCTTGGCTTTTTTTAGCGTGAAAGGGGGATTTTTAATGTTAAAATTTTTAAAGCCAGCGCCATATGTAAACAGGTTACCAGAAGATGAAATAGCTCCAACGTATAAGAGATATCGTATCCAAATGTTTATAAGTATTTATGTAGGATATCTTATATACTATTTTGTAAGAAGTAACTTTGCCTTAGCAAAGGTTTATCTTATAGAACAGGGGTTTACAAAAGTTGAGATAGGGTTTGTTGCATCAGCTTTAGGATTATCTTATGGTATTAGTAAATTTGTAATGGGGAATGTATCAGATAGATCCAATCCAAGATATTTCTTAGCAATGGGTCTTATATTGTCTGGTATAGTAAATTTATTTTTACCAAATGCAACTAATGTTGCTTTTATGTTTGTTTTAATGCTATTAAATGGATGGTTCCAAGGAATGGGATGGCCTCCATGTGGTAGAATAATGACTCACTGGTTTTCAGATAAGGAACGTGGTGTAAAAATGTCTATTTGGAACACTGCACACAATATAGGTGGAGGATTTATAGCTACAATTGTATTAATTGGAGTATCATTATTTGGAACATGGAAAGGTACTTTTTATTTACCAGGAATAATAGCAATTGTAGGTGGATTAATATATATTATATTTGCAAGAGATACTCCACAATCTGTTGGATTACCGCCAATTGAGGAATTTAAAGATGATTATCCAGAGTATGAGGTTGAAGTTAAAGATGCTGAAGCAGAACTTAGCGCTAAGGAAATTCTATTTAAGTATGTATTAAATAATAAGTTTTTATGGTGTGTAGCTCTGGCAAACGTTTTTGTATATTTAGTTAGATATGGAGTTATAAACTGGGTTCCCACATACCTACAAGAAGTTAGAAATTTTAATCCAAAAGATTCTTCTATAGCATTTGCATTATTTGAATACGCAGCTATACCAGGAACTATTATAGTTGGATGGATTAGTGATCATATATTCCATGGTAGACGTGCTCCAATGGGAATAATATGTATGGTTGGGGTAGCTATAGCAACAATGGTATACTGGAAAAGCACAAGTCCGTTTGCTATAAATTGCGCATTGGCATCAATAGGAGCATTAATTTATGGGCCTGTTATGTTAATAGGGGTAAGTGCACTAGATCTTGTTCCTAAAAAGGCAGCTGGAACTGCGGCAGGATTTACAGGTTTATTTGGATATATGGGAGGTCAGGTATTAGCTGAGTTGGCAATGGGTATGGTAGTTGATAAATTTAATTGGGATGGAGGATTTATAATGCTAATAATATCTTCAATCTTAGCAATAGTATTTTTATCATTTACTTGGAATACTCATAATATAAAAGAAAAATCTAATGCTTAGTTAGATATATAATTAAAGGGGGGGTCGTAAAAACGAACCCCCTTTAATTATATTAATTTATATTATTGGTTTATGCTATAGTTTTACTACTTACAATATCAACACCTGTACCCAAAACATCTTTGATTATTATATCTCCTACATTAACAGGAGATGTAACAATTATACTATCTAAAGCTTCCATAACATCAAACATCATACCTTTAGGTACAGAGCCATTAGTCTTAACTGGAAGTAAGTTTAAGTAAGAACCGTCAAGCTTAACTGTAGAAGTTATAACTCTTTTAGGGCTAGTTATTTCTTCAATACCGTATTTTTCTCCTCTTTTACAGGTATTACCACTTACTTTATATGTGCCATCTATCTTATCAATAACCATTCTACAACCCATTGGACAAACTACACAAGTAACTTCAGTTTTCATAATTAAACCTCCTCAACACTTATATAGATATCGCTATCTATTTTACCTAAAAGGTCTTTATTTATATTAATACGCTCCATTTCAGAAGGTATCATATGAGCCCTTTTCTTTTCAAAAATAACTTCATTATTACATCTACCTACTAGCTTTTTACCAGTACATATACTACGAACTCTCATAAATAGATTTACATCTTCATTAGAGTTTGTATTTATATATTGAGGAACCACATAACCAATTCCATCACTAGCAACGGTTTTTATATTATTAGATGCACAAGAATCATTTTTAGACTTCTTGTTTAAAACATATAAAGCAGCATTTTTACCAGCAATTCTACTTTCTTTTGTAACAAAGTCAACTAAATCATGAACATGAACAACATTACCACAAGCGAAAAAACCTTCTTTATTTGTAGACATACTATTATTAACTATAGGCCCGCTTGTTTTGTTATCTAGATTGATACCAATACCACTAGAAAGTTCATTTTCAGGAATTAATCCAACTGAAAGTAAAACAGTATCACATTCTATAAATTCTTGGCTACCTTCAATAACCTCTCTATTATCATTAAGCTTAGCTAAAGTAACTCCGCTAACTCTATCTTTTCCGTGTATATAGTTTATACAAGTTTGTAATTTTAAAGGTATATTAAAATCATCTAGACATTGTACTATGTTTCTTGTAAGTCCGCTTGAGTGAGGATTTATTTCTACAACACATTGAACCTTAGCACCTTCTAATGTCATACGTCTGGCCATAATAAGTCCGATATCACCAGAACCGTAGATAACTACTTTTTTACCAACTAAGTATCCTTCCATATTAATAAATCTTTGAGAGGCACCAGCATTATAAACTCCAGCAGGTCTATAGCCTGGAATATCTATAGCACCTCTAGTTCTTTCTCTACAGCCCATTGCAAGAATTACAGCATCTGCACTTATTTCTATAAGACCATCTTCGCCCATAGCAGATATAACTTTTTCATCATTAGTTTCATCTATATTAAGAACCATAGTATTTAACATAAAGTCTATATTTTCTTCCTGAACCATTTTTATAAACTTACCAGCATACTCAGGTCCTGTTAATTCTTCTTTAAATTCATGAAGACCAAATCCGTTATGGATACACTGATTTAAGATTCCCCCAAGTTCTCTATCTCTTTCAATTATTAATACCTTTTCACATCCGTTTCTCTTAGCTTCTAGAGCGGAACCTAATCCAGCTGGACCACCACCGATTACAACAACATTATATTTCAACAGTCTCACCCCTTAATTCTTTTATTTTTCCTACAACCATATTTGAACCTTCATAATCTTTTAAAACATCTTCAACAGATATGTTTAACTCTCTAGCTATTATTTCAACAACCTTTGGACCGCAGAAACCTCCTTGGCATCTTCCCATACCTGGACGAACTCTTCTTTTAACCCCATCAACAGTTCTTGCACCACATGGTCTATTTATAGCATCTATAATTTCTCCTTCAGTTACATTTTCACATCTACATATTATAGTTTTATGTTTAGGATTTTTCTCAGTAGCTAAAATTCTTTCATCATTAGTCATTTGAGAAAATGGCTTATCTTTTACCCTCATAGGATTAAAATTAGTATTTAATTCTAAAGACTTACTATCTCTAGCAAAAATATCTTTTAATATACCTTCAACATAAACAGCTATACCAGGAGCAGAAGCAAGTCCTGGAGATTCAATTCCAGCTACATTTATAAAACCTTTTGATTTTTTAGATTCAAATATTATAAAGTCACCTGTATTTGGAGTGGCACGAATTCCAGCAAAAGAAGTTATAGTTTTTGAGAAATCTATATTCTGCACAGATTTTAAAGCTTTATCCATTATTTCTCTTAAGCCAGATTTAGTAGTTGTTATATCTTCTAACTCAACTTGCTTAGCGTTTGGACCAACAAGTAAGTTTCCATGAACTGTTTTAGTAACCAGTATTCCTTTACCTTTTTCAGTAGGGCATGTAAATAATGTGTGTACAGCTTTATTTCCTTCAACTTTATCTAATATTTTATATTCACCTTTTCTTGGGATTATATAAAATTCATCTCCACCAATTAATTTGTTTATTTTATCAGAATATAAACCAGATGCATTTATAACATATTTTGATTTTATAACACCATTTACAGTTTTTATTTCAAAGTATTCTTCATTATCAGAAGTAACCTTTTTAATATCTATAACTTCGCTTTGTAAATTAAGTTTGACACCATTATCAATAGCATTTTCCATAAGTGCGACATTTAGGTTAAAAGGACAAACTATACCTGCACTTTTGCATAAAAGAGCTCCAACTACATTTTCACTAACATTAGGCTCTATTTCTTTAACTTTATTTCCATCTATTATTTCAAGGCCAGAAGCCCCATTTTTTAATCCTCTTTCATAAAGCTCTTTTATATGAGATAAGTCTTTATCATCAAAAGCCAAAACTAAAGATCCATTTTGCTTAAACTCAACATTAAGATATTTGCAAAGAGAAGGGTATAGGCTATTTCCTAAAACATTAAGCTTTGCTTTTAAGCTACCTTCATAAGCATCAAATCCACCATGAACTATGGCGCTATTAGCTTTAGTTGTACCTTGGCATACTTCAACACCTTTTTCTAAAACAACAGTTTTTAAATTATATCTAGATAGGTTTCTGGCGATAGCACTTCCTGTTATTCCAGCTCCTATTATAGCTATATCAAACATAAATAAATCCCCCTGAGTATTAATATTTGGCAAAAAAACAGAGAGCCCACCTATAATTTATTATAGAAGGCTCTCTTATCTCTGCCATAAATATTTAATTAATACAATTTCGTTCATAAAATTATATTAACGTTTTCATTACCATAATTATATTCCATAATTTTGAATTTGTCATTATATTAAATTAAAAAACTTTCATAAATAAATAGCTTTAGATATTTTGTGCAGTAGCTAAATTAGATTAAATAAAATACTATTTTATTAATGTAGGATTATATTACTATAGTTAATGTTATCTATTATGTATTTACTGTACTTAATAATAATACTTTGGTAGAATTTAAAATATACACTACTTTACTTGGATAAATAAACCATAAAGAGGATTATAATAAAAAAAATTAGAAAGGTTAAAAATATTTATGATAAGAAAAATTGTAAAAGATATATCATTTTTAGAACAAAAATCAGAATGTGCAACAAAAGAGGATGTAGAAGTTATCGATGACTTAATTGATACGTTAAAAGCAAATTTAGATCATTGCGTGGGAATGGCAGCTAATATGATAGGAGTAAAAAAACGTATATTGGTATTTTGTGCAGGTAATATGATAATTCCTATGGTAAATCCAGTTATATTAAAAAAAGAGGATTCTTATGAAGCGGAAGAAAGTTGCCTATCTTTAATTGGATCTAGAAAAACAACAAGATATGAAACAATAGAGGTAGAATATCTAGATAAAAATTTTAATAAGCATAAGCAACTATTTACTGGATTTACTGCACAGATTATCCAGCATGAAGTAGATCATTTCGAAGGAATAATAATTTAATAAAAAATTACATCATGGGTAGGGAATTAATGATAAAAATAGCAATTTGTGAAGATGAAAAAGATCAACAAGAGTTGTTGAAAACATATATAGACCAAATATTTGAGGGATTATCTGTTAAATATAAGTTGGAAGTATTTAATTCAGGGGAAGAATTACTTGAAAGCTATCCAAAAGATACTGATGTACTTTTATTAGATATACAAATGGGGCAAATTAATGGAATGGATACTGCAAGAAAAATCAGGACATTAGATGATAAAATAGAAATAATATTTATTACATCATTAATAGAATACGCCCTAGAAGGTTATGAGGTAAGGGCTTATAGATATTTAATAAAACCAGTAAAATATGAGAATTTAAAAGAAAATATAATAAACTGCATAAAAGAAATAGATATAAAAAATAAATATATTATAGTAAAAGAACAAGGCAATCAAATTAAATTAGACATAAATAAAATAATGTATATAGAAGTGCAAAAAGAAACTATAACTATACATACATTAGATGAGATTTACAAGATAAATAAAACTATGAGTAATATTGAAAAGGAGATAGATTGTAGTAGATTTTTTAGATGTCACAAGAGTTTTTTAGTTAATCTAGAACATATAAAAAGTATAAAACAGTATATCGTAATACTTGAAAATAGTGAGGAAATACCTGTTAGTAGGTATAGGTTTAAGGAGACAAAAGATAAATTTTTCGACTTAATAGAGGCGAAATTATGTTAGTAAGAACCTATATTTTAGCTGTTTTAAATATGGTAATATTTATAGTTTCATTTTTTATGCTAATGAATAAAAAAGGTTATGTCTATCAATATAAATTAGAGAGTAGATATATACTTACAAGTATATTCTTAATTTTTACAATTATAATGGGATTAGGATTTGGAACAACATCCATACAGGGGATACTACGGATGTTTTTAACTATATATTTAATTTGTAACATTTTTTATAAAATTAATACAAGAAAATCTATTATTAGCGCAGTAATATATAGCTTAGTTTATATTTTAGTAGGATGTAGTATTTATTGGTTTATACAGATTTCAATTATAAAAACAGATTATATAATTGAAATAACTCTTATAGGTAGTGCTATTATTTTTTTAATAAGCATCAGTTTTTATGATAGATTAGAAAAAATATATAAAAATAAGAAATATTATTTATATATTGCATTAACCACTATAATTAATTTATTAATAATAGCATTTATAAATAAGTCAAATACAGATATAGGTAATTTATATGAGACACTAGCTAAAAATAATATTGAATTTACTAATGCCTCAGCGGTACTTATATTTTCAGAGACTATTAAAGAAACATTTCCTTATCTTTTAATTATAGTAAATATATTATTAATATCTATATTTTTAAATTCTATAAAATCAGAAAAAGAAAAAGCTAAAGCAGAGTTTGTAAATGAAAAATTAGATATGCAGTATAAATACTATTTAATGGTTAAGGATTCACAAGAAAAAATGAGGCAAGTATACCACGATATGAATAATCATATGGAAAATATAAAATCACTAAAAAATAGTAGTGAAGATGTAAATAAATATATTAACAATATAGAAGATGAAGTGAAAGGAACTAAAAATATTTATAACACAGAAAATGTACTACTAGATATTATATTATATGAAAAAAGTAAAGTCTGTATAGAAAATAATATAGATTTTAATGTAGGCATAGATTTTAGTAAATGTGATTTTATAGATATGATTGATATAAGCAGCATATTTTCAAACTTAATAGATAATGCAATAGAAGCATGTGATAAAATAGATGATAATAATATAGAAAAATATATAACTATAAAAAGTACTTTTATAAAAGGGTACTATGTAGTTAGATGTGAAAATAGCAAGACAAATAAAGTAATAATAAAAAATAATAAGATTTTTACTTCTAAAAAAGATAAATTCCTTCATGGAATTGGCCTTGAAAGTATAAAATCTTCAATAAAAAAATATAATGGAGAATTAAAAATTAAGGATAGCAGGTCTAAGTTTATAGCTACTATTCATATACCAGTTGAATAATATATTATATAATTGTTTGTTTATAAAAATAAACAATTAAGCTTTTAGTATGCTAGTTGGCGGTAAAAACATACCACTTGTCGGTATTATATTGAAGCAAAAATTTATAAATGTTACCTTCTATACAAAGAAGGTAGCATTTTTTGCGTATAAGGGTTTTATATTTACTACCAAAGAAAACAAGGAGGGAAATGATGAGAGTAAGTTTTAGATTAGCTATAGCATACTTAAAAAAACAAAAGGGAAGAACTTTATCATTAATAATAAGTATTGCATTAGCTGTTATGTTAGTATTTACACTTAATGTAGTGCCCGAGTCTAAGAATAAACATGATATAAAAGAAGCGTATAAAAACTTTAGTGATTATCATGTAGAATACAGTGATCTTAACTTAGAAACTGTAAATCAATTAAAAAATGATAAAACTATAAAAATTATCAATGATATTATAAACCTAGGTAATGCGGTAAGTAATAAAGGGGTATCTATAAGTCTAAACTCTTATAGTAAAGATTTTATAGATTCTTATGGTTATAAGCTTATAGAAGGTAATGAACCTAAAAATGAAAATGAAATAGTAATAGAAGAAAGAGCTCTTAAAGAGATGGGACTTGGCGATAAGCTAGGTCAAAGTATTGATTTTAATATTATTAAAAATTATACGGATGAAAATAATCAAAATCAGATTTATAGTAAAGAAAAGTCATTTAAGTTAGTTGGAATAGTAAAAAAGCCAGATGGATTTTACGATGAAAATTTATACTATAAAGTCAAAGCATTTACTAAATACACAGAGAATCAAAGTATTTTACCTAAAGAATTAATAAGTCATTCAGGTGTACTTAACTTTACGACTAGCATGGATATGGCAAGTACAGCAATAGCCAAATATAAATTAGATGATGAGAAATTTAGGATAAATGTAGAACTAAATGAAGCTATACAAAACTATGGTAAGTATAGAGATGAAAAGACTAAGCTTGATAATAAGTTGATTCCTATGGTTGCAGCTACCCTAGTTATATATAACATATTTAATATTATATTAATAGATATGAAAAAACAAATAGAAATGGTAAGAGCAATAGGTATGACTAAGAAAAATGTAAGGAACATGGTATGTATCCAAAGTCTTATAGTGTTACTTATTGGACTAGTAGTAGGATTTTTACTGGGAACAATAGTGTCATTCATAGGTCTTAGAAGTATATATAATGAACATATAAGTGTTTATATAAATAAAAAAAGTATAATAGAGCCTTTAAGTATGGCAGTGGTTTCAGTAGCTATGGCTAGTATTTTTACTATTTATAAGTGTAAAAAGATATCTCCAATAGAAGCTATTAGAAGTACTAATAGTTCAAAGTCAATAAAAAAAGATAGATTTTATCATAAGTTAATAAGGAAAGTATTTGGGACTTGCGGATATATGGCATACAAAAATCTATGGAGATACAAAACAAGAACAATTTTATCAATACTTTCAATAAGTATGACAGGTTTTTTATTTATAACTAATATGGTTGCATTTAATCAACATGAAAAGAATGTAGATAGTCTTAGTATGATTATCATGGCTATGGGAGAAAGTGATATAATACTTAGTCATAATTCTAATAACTCAAGTGAATATTTTAATGAATACACAGATGATGAAGCAAGTAAGATATCTAAGATAGATGGAGTTAGTGAATTAACTAAGAAAATGAATGTTACAGGATACTTAAACTCAAACAAAGAAAATATAAGCGACTATTATAAACAATACAATCCGCTAGATGAAGATGAATCAAATTTAGAAATAGGAACAGCTATAAAAGGATACGATAAAGGGACTCTTAAAGAACTAGAAAAATATCTAGTAGATGGAAATATAGATAATCTAAAAGAAGAAGGCGATACAATAAGTGGGGTAGTATCTAACCATTTTTATTCAGGTTTAGGAGAATCAAAGAATGCAATTACATTAAAAGATTTAAAAGTAGGAGATATTATTGAAGTTAAGATTCCAGTAATTAATGGTAAAGAAGTAAAATATGTTAATCAAAAAATTAAAGTTGCAGGACTATTAAATCCTGACTATGTTTTAAATGCTGAAGGTGGAAGGGTCTCACATTTCCAAGTGATATTAGATAAAAATAGTTTTGAAAACTTAACAGGAAAAAAAGGCTTTAATAATATATCTATAAAATTACAAAAGGATAAAGAAGAAGAAGTTGTTTCAAAGGTAAAAGAAATAATAAATGAAGATGATTTTAAGGAAATAGAAAGTAAATATGAAAATAGGAAAATATCTACTGAAGGAAATGAAAAACTTAAAAAAGAGGTATTAGTGAGTGTAGTACTTACAATGGTTATATCATCTATAAATATAGCTTGTATAGTTATAACAAATATAATGATTAGAGTTAAGGAAATTTCAACACTAAGAGCTATTGGAATGAGTATGAAAAATATTAAAAAAATGATACTAAAAGAAAGTATTATATATGGTGTTTTAAGTTCAATAATAGCTGGAGTATTTTCTAGTTATGATGTTTATAAAAATATGCAAAGAGCAAATGAAATTTTTTCAGAGGGATTAGGAATTAAACAGGCATATGAATTTAAGATACCCGTAGTAGAAATACTTCAGTTTGGGGTAGCGGCGATACTTATATGTATAATTGCTGGATATTTAGCAAAAAACAGAGTTTCAAAATTAAGTATAGTAGAAGGTCTTAGAAATGAAGAGTAAAGGTGGGGCTGAGATGAACATATTAGATGCGATAAATTTAAGTAAGACTTATGGAAAAGGCGAAAATAAAGTAAAAGCTCTAAAAAATATTAACTTATCTATTGAAAAAGGAAAATTTACAGCAATAATAGGCCCTAGTGGGAGTGGTAAAAGTACGCTACTTCATTGTATAGCTGGTCTTGATAGCATAACAAGTGGAGAAGTTATACTAGATGGAGATGATATATCTAAGTTATCAGAGGATAAATTATCAAAGCTTAGGAGTAGAAAGTTTGGGTTTATATTTCAAAGTTTCAATTTAATACCAGTTATAAGTGTGTACGATAACATAGTACTTCCAGTAGATATAGATAATAAAAAAGTAGATAAAAAATATATTGATAGCATAATTGATATCTTAGGACTTAGAGACAAGATTAATAAATTTCCAAATCAATTAAGTGGTGGTCAGCAGCAAAGGGTAGCGATAGCTCGTGCACTTGCAAATGAGCCAGAGATAATATTTGCGGATGAGCCTACAGGAAATCTAGACAGTAAGACAACAGATGAAGTTATTAATCTTCTTAAAGAGTGTGTTGAAAAATTTGGTAATACTTTGGTTATGATAACTCATAACAATGATATAGCAAATATAGCGGATAAAGTAGTTGTTATAAAAGATGGAAAAATAGCTTAAATTAAAGTTCACGATATGGAGGGGGGACTGCACCCTGTCAAGTGGACAGTGTAAATAATCAAACTAGGCAATTAAGGTCTGACTTCGATATTCCAACGGAGCCAGACCACCTAATTTTTTGTAATCTTTTTTCATTATAAAATTTTATATAATTACCTATTACTGATTTTAATTCATCAAATGTATGAAATTTATTTAAATAGTACATCTCTGATTTAATAATACCCCAAAAACCTTCCATAGAACCATTATCTATACATTTTGCCACTCTGGACATACTTCCTCATAAATTCACAGATATAATCTAATACCAGTGATGTATGGTATTATAATAAGGTAAATAGCACACAACAATCAGATATAAAGATTATATAAATGGATAGCTATTAAGCTATCCCTTATTTTTGATTTACTAATATAAAAATACTGTGCTATAAAAATAAATTTATAGCTAGAGCTTACATTCTCTAAATAATATATTTTACCTAAATTTGTTAGCAAAGTTCAAAACAAAACATTGAAAATAATATAGTAAATGATTTTTACTCTTTAAATTTATCTAATTAAGAGATATTATAAAAAAGAATATATATTAATATACTAGAATATTAATACTAATTTTATAATATAGATTAAAATAATATATTGGAGGAAAAATGATACTTTACAAGAGAAAACATAAAGAAACAGCGAAAGAATATGCTTATAGAGTTTTAAAAGATAACATTATGTCTTTAGATTTAAAACCAGGTGAATTGTTAAGTGAATCTAATTTATCTGAAACATTGAATATATCTAGAACACCAATAAGAGAAATATTAATGAGATTAAAAAATGAGCATCTTATAGAGGTTAAACCGCAAGCGGGAACTTATGTATCATTGATAAATAGAGATCTTATAAATGAAGCAATATTTATGAGATCTGTACTAGAAAAAGAAGTATTAAAAGAAGCTTGTAGGGAATTTCCAGAAGAATTATTTATAGAACTAGAAAAAAACTTATTTGCCCAAAAACTAGTTGTAGGTAAAGAAGGAAAAGAAATTGAATTTCATAACTTAGATAAAAATTTTCATAGGCTAATATTCCTAGGATGCAATAAAGGGAATATATGGGATACTATTATGAATATAAGCACTCATTACAATAGAATGAGACTTTTATCTGAAATGAAAAGTAATAAAATGCAAATAATAAAACATCATGAAGAAATGATAGAAATAATTAAAAATAATGAGTTTGATAAGATAGATACATATGTAGATAAACACATAGTAGAGCCTGCAAATGAATGGGAAATATTAATAAATGAAAATGAAGAAATAAAGGCATTTTTCCAATAAGAGTATATAAAAAAATACATCTGTAATTACAGGTGTTTTTTATTTGTAATTTTTTGTAGAATTTAGGGAAAAGGTATTGCATTAGAAAAATTAATATGCTAGTATACAAGTATATAAGAGAGGTGGAGGTACAACAGATGAAATTACCATTTAATATTGATTTAAATAATAAAGTAGCTGTAGTAACAGGTGGAACAGGAATACTTTGTGGGGCTATGGTTGAAGCTTTAGCTAAATGTGGAGCTAAAGTAGCTATACTTGCATTAGGAAAAGATGCTTGTGAAGCTAAAGCCCAAGAAATAATAGATAATGGTGGATGTGCCATAGGAATAGAAGCTAACGTTTTAGATAAAGAAAGTTTAAAAAGAGCACATGAGATAATACTAAAAGAATTTGGACCATGTGATATATTAATAAATGGAGCAGGTGGAAACCATCCAAAGGGAACAACAACTAAGGAATACTTATTAGAAGAAGATTTAGATAATGAAGAATTAACATCATTCTTTGATTTAGATCCAAAAGGAGTAGAATTCGTATTTAACTTAAATTTCTTAGGAACATTACTTCCATCACAAGAGTTTAGTAGAGATATGATAAACAGAGAAGGGTGTACAATAATAAATATATCTTCAATGAATGCATACACTCCACTTACTAAAATACCAGCATACTCAGGAGCAAAAGCTGCAGTAAGTAACTTTACTCAATGGCTAGCTGTACATATGTCAAAAGTAGGTGTAAGAGTAAACGCTATAGCACCAGGATTCTTTGTAACGGCTCAAAATGAAAAATTATTATTTAATGAAGATGGATCTCCAACAGAAAGAAGCCAAAAGATATTAAATAGTACACCAATGGGAAGATATGGAGAAGCTGACGAATTAATAGGAACATTATTATACTTAGTAAGTAGTGAAGCATCAGGATTTGTAAATGGTGTAGTAATACCAGTAGATGGTGCATTTAGTGCTTACTCAGGTGTATAGGAGGCAGTTATGTTAAATTCTATAAAGAATGAAGGTATAGTTGCTGTAATAAGAGCAAAAGACCATGAAGAAGCTAAAGGATATATAAATGCTTGTGTAAATGGTGGAATAAAAGCAGTAGAATTAACTTACTCAATACCAAATGTTGTTGATTTAATAAATGAATTAAGAAATGATGAAAATCTAATACTAGGTGTTGGAAGTGTTTTAAATAGATCAATGGCTAAGGATGCAATCTTAGCCGGAGCAAAATATGTTGTAAGCCCAGGATATAATGAAGAAGTTAATGAAGTTTGTAAGGAACTAAACACTCTTTATTTACCAGGATGTATGACAGTTACTGAGATAATGAATGCCTTAGAAAAAGGAAACAAGATGGTTAAATTATTCCCAGGAGATGCATTTGGACATAAATATGTAAAGGCAATAAAAGCTCCAATACCTAATGTTGAGATAATGCCAACAGGTGGAGTTAGTATAGATAATGTAGATAAGTGGTTTGAAATGGGAGTTTCTTGCGTAGGAGTAGGTAGTTCATTATTTAATGCAGGAAGCTTAGAAGATATAGAAAAACTAGCTAAAGAATTTGTGGAGAAAATAAAAGATGTTAGAAGCAAATAATAAAAAGGTTTTAGGATTTGGAGAAATAATGCTAAGACTTACGCCTCCTAATAATCAAAAGATTATACAGGTTAGTTCTTTTGATGCAACTTATGGTGGAGGAGAAGCAAATGTAGTTGCAAGTTTAGCAAGCTTTGGACATGAAACTAAGTTTGTAACGAAATTACCGAGTAACTCTTTAGGTGATAAAGTTATAAGAGACTTAAGAAGCTATAATATAGATACAAGTGATATATTACAAGGTGATGGAAGACTTGGTATTTATTTTTTAGAAATCGGACATGGACTTAGAAGTACTGAGGTTATATATGATAGAAAATATTCAGCCATATCTATGGCTAATAAAGATGAATTTGATATAGAAAAAATACTAAAAGGTATAAAAATGGTTCATTTATCAGGTATAACACCAGCTTTAAGTAAAGACTTATATGATTTAACTATAGAAATAGCAAAATATTGCAATGAGACTGGTATACTAGTATCCTTAGATTCTAATTATAGAGCGAAGCTTTGGAGTTTAGAAGAGGCTAAAGGTTTTTTAGAAGAAATACTTCCTTTTGTGGATATAGCTTTTTTAGGAAACTTAGATATGACAAATATATTAAAATATGAAGCTTGCGATTTAGAATTTGAAGATAGTCTTAAAAATTTATATGAAAGATTATTTGAAAAATATCCAAATATAAAATATGCAGCTTGTACAAAGAGAAGCGTTCATTCAATAAACAATAACTCATTAAAAGGTTACTTATTTGATAAAGAAAATTTATATATTTCAAATGAATACAACTTTGACATATTAGATAGAGTTGGTGGAGGAGATGCGTTTACAGCAGGTATACTTCACGGAATATTAGATAACTTAGATAAAAAAGAAATCATAGAATTTGGAGTTTGCGCAAGTGCATTAAAGCACTCTATAAAAGGTGATATAAATATAGTAGATAAAGATAGTGTAACTAGTTTAATAGAAAAAGGATTACAAAATATAAAAAGATAATTCGGGGGAACTAAAATATGGAAATGACATTTAGATGGTATGGACAAGATGATCCTGTAAAAATAGAGTATATCAGGCAAATACCTGGTATGAAGGGCATAGTAACTGCAATATATGATATACCAGTAGGAGAAGCTTGGCCATTAGAAAAAATATTAGAGTTAAAGAAGAATGTAGAAGATAATGGACTAAAACTTTCAGTTATAGAAAGTGTACCAGTTCATGAAGATATAAAATTAGGTTTACCAACTAGAGATAGATATATAGAAAACTACAAGGAAACATTAAGAAACTTAGGAAAAGCAGGTATAGAAACAGTATGTTACAACTTTATGCCAGTATTTGACTGGACTCGTTCAGATCTAAATTATGAGCTTGAAGATGGTTCAACTTGCTTAATATATGATGAAGAAACAGTTAAGAAAATGGATCCAGCACTTGGTGAGTTAGAGCTTCCGGGATGGGATACTTCTTACGGTGAAGGTGGACTAGGTGCTTTACTTGATAAGTATAAAAATATAGATGAAGAAAAATTATGGGAAAATTTAGAGTACTTTATAAAAGAAATAATACCTGTAGCTGAAGAAAGTAACGTAAAAATGGCTATACATCCGGATGATCCACCATGGGGAATATTTGGGCTTCCAAGAATAATAACTAACTTTGAAAATTTAGAAAGATTTATAAATATTTATGATAGTGAATATAACGGTGTAACTTTATGTACAGGATCATTAGGATGTACTAAAACTAATGATGTAGTAGAAATGGTTAATTATTTTGGAAAAGAAAAGAACAGAATAAACTTTGCTCATTTAAGAAATGTTTTAATAACAGGAGATAGTAGTTTCAATGAGGTGGCTCATTTATCTGAAGCAGGGTCACTAGATTTCTATGAAATAGTAAAAGCATACTGTGATTATGAATTTACAGGGCCATATAGACCAGATCATGGAAGAATGATATGGGGAGAGACTGGAAGACCTGGATATGGATTATATGATAGAGCATTAGGGGCTGTATATATAAACGGATTAATAGAAGCAATAAATAAAAATAAATAATAAAAATAAAATAGTGTTTTGAAATAAATTTTATTTTAAAACACTATTTTATAAAAAATGTATAAAAAAGTAAAATAATGAAATATATTGGAGAATATTCAGATTCATGTTAATATTTAATATATTAAGAAAACGATATCAAAACGTTGATTTAGGAGAGAACTATGAAAAAGTTTATGGACCAAGATTTTATATTATCAAATGAAATAGCTAAAACATTATATCATAATAATGCTTCAAAAATGCCGATATTTGATTACCACTGTCACTTGCCAGCAGTTGAGATAGCAGAGGATAAAGAATATGAAAATATAACTCAAATGTGGTTATACCATGATCATTATAAGTGGAGAGCCATGAGAAGTTTTGGAATAGATGAAAAATATATAACTGGTGATGCTAGTGATTTTGAAAAGTTCTACGAATTTGCAAAGATGATGCCATATTTAATAGGAAATCCTATATATCACTGGTCACATCTAGAGCTTAAAAGATACTTTAATGTTGAAGAAACTTTAAGTGTAAAAACTGCCAAAGACATTTGGGAAAAATG
The DNA here is from genome assembly GCF_053667625.1 of Faecalimicrobium sp. JNUCC 81. Lineage (NCBI taxonomy): Bacteria > Bacillati > Bacillota > Clostridia > Peptostreptococcales > Peptostreptococcaceae > Faecalimicrobium > Faecalimicrobium sp. JNUCC 81. The sequence continues at coordinate 3,373,385 of NZ_CM132203.1, read as the reverse complement.
CAATAATGCTATATCTGAGAATGGTTTAACTGCTAGAAAATTAATAAGCATGTCTAATGTAGTTTATATAGGAACGACAGATGATCCAATAGATGATTTAAAGTATCATAAAGAAATTAATGCTGATGATAGCTTTGAGTGTGAGGTAAGACCTACATTTAGACCAGATAGAGCATTAAAAATACAAAATAAAGATTTTTGTGATTATATAAAGTTATTAGGGCAAATAGAAAATACAGAAATTAAAGACTATGATAAATTAATAGAAATATTAGAAAAAAGGTTAGATTACTTTGTAGATAATGGCTGTAGTATAACAGACCATAGTTTAGAAAGAATTTATTTTAAATCTACTAACAAAGAAGAAGTTGCAAGTATATTTGTTAAAGTTTTAGCGCGAGAAGAGATAAGCATAGAAGATGCTCAAAAATACACAACATTTACATTAATAGAATTAGGGAAAATGTATAGTGAAAGAAATATGGTAATGCAACTTCATATAGGAGCACTTAGAAATAATAATACTAGAATGTTTAATATTGTTGGAACAGATGCAGGATTTGATAGTATTGATGATGGGGAAATCGCTTACTCTACATCGAGATTATTAGATAGTTTAGATGTAGAAGATAAGTTACCGAAAACTATTCTTTATTGTTTAAATCCAAAAGATAATGAAGTATTAGGAACTATGATTGGAAACTTCCAAGGGGGACAAGTTGCAGGTAAAATTCAATTTGGATCTGGATGGTGGTTCAATGACCAAAAGGATGGAATGGAAAGACAGCTTGTAGCACTTTCACAATTAGGTCTAGTTAGTAAATTTGTAGGAATGCTTACGGATTCAAGAAGCTTTTTATCATTTACAAGACATGAATATTTCAGAAGAATTCTTTGTAATTACTTAGGAAAGCTAGTTGAAAATGGAGAATATCCATGTGATTTAGAAGTATTAGGAAATATAGTAGAAGATATATGTTACAACAACGCTAAAAAATATTTTATAAGATAATCCTAGGGGGAATTTATAGATGAATAAAAGGATTAAGGCACTTTTACTTGTTGCCATAACTAGCTTATCAGTAGTTGGATGTAGCTCAAGTAAAGAAAACGAAGCAAGAGTTATGAGGGTTGCTCACAACCAAGGAGAAGAACATCCAATACATTTAGCTCTAAAAGAGTTTGAGAAAATAGTAGAAAATAAAACTAATAATGAAATAGATATACAGGTATACCCAAATGAGTTATTAGGAGGACAGCGTGAGGCGGTAGAGCTTACTCAAACAGGAGCTATAGATATAGCTGTTGGAAGTATAAGTTTACTTGAAAGTTTTAATAAATCATATAGCGTATTCAATCTTCCATACTTATTTAATAGTAAAGAACATTATCACTCTGTAATGAATGATAAAAATATAATGGATGATATATATGAATCAACTAGAGAATCTGGATTTGTTGGTCTTACATGGTTTGATGCAGGTTCAAGAAATATGTACACAACAGATAAGCCTATAATGAAACCAGAAGATTTAAAAGGGAAGAAAATAAGAGTACAACAAAGTCAAACAAACATAAGAATGATGGAATTATTAGGTGGTTCAGCTACACCAATGAGTTTCGGAGAAGTTTATACTGCTCTTCAACAAAAGGTTATAGATGGCGCTGAGAATAATGAATTAGCGCTTACTAATAATAAGCATGGAGAAGTTGCAAAACATTATTCATATAACCAACATGGTATGATTCCAGACATATTAATAATGAATGCTAAATTATTAGATAACTTAAGTGAAGAACATAGAAATATAATATTAGACGCAGTTGATGAAATAAATAAATTTGAAGTTGATGCTTGGGAAGATAAAGTAAATGAAGCAGTAAAACAATCTAAAGAGATGGGGGTTAAATTCTACTATCCAGATATAGAGCCATTTAAAGAAAAAGTTTTACCACTTCATAGAGAGATGACTGACAATGATAAAGAAGTAAAAGCTGTATACGATAAAATACAAGAAAAAGCACCAAAAGAAAGTAAATAAATACTAGTAGGGAGGAATTAAGATGGATAATTTAAGAAAAGCATTAAACAAAGTAATAGAAGTCATATGTATGACACTACTAGCATTTATGGTAGTTTTAGGTACTTGGCAGATAATAACTCGTTATGTGTTAAATAATCCAAGTACAGTATCAGAAGATTTATTAATATATTCATTTGTATGGATGGCTTTACTTGGTTCATCATATGTATTTGGAAAAAAAGATCATATGACTATGGTGTTTTTTAGACAGAAACTTGAATCAAAAAGCCCTAGTGTAAAAATGATATTAAATGTAATGACAGAATTAGTGGTAATGGCATTTTCAGCATTAGTTTTAGTTTTAGGTGGGGTTCAAATAAGTATGCTAGCTATGGGACAAGTTTCTCCTGCACTAGGTATACCAATGGGATATATTTATCTAGCTCTACCTTTATCAGGGATAATAACGATTATATATAATATTTTAAATTTAGTTGATTTAAAAAAAGTATCAACATCATCAAAAAAAGTTGTAAATAATAATTAATCTGAGGGAGAGAAGATTATGGAATTAGCATTTCAAGCAGGTACAGCTATAGCTATTGTTTTTCCTATATTACTTTTATTAGGAATACCAATATCTATAACTATAGGAATAGCATCTATATTTGGTATACTAACTACATTATCATGGGATGTAGCAGTATTAACTGGGGCACAAAGAATATTTACAGGTATAAGTAGTTTCTCATTATTAGCAATACCATTTTTCGTATTAGCAGGAATCATAATGAACAATGGTGGTATAGCTTTAAAATTAGTAAACTTTGCAAAAGTGTTAAGTGGTAAATTACCTGGATCTCTAGCACATACAAATGTAGTTGGAAATATGTTATTTGGAGCTGTAAGTGGTTCTTCAGTTGCAGCAGCTGCTGCTATAGGTGGAACAATGTCTCCACTTCAAGAAGCTGAAGGATATAATAAAAATTATAGTGCAGCAGTAAATATAGCTTCTGCACCGACCGGACTTTTAATTCCTCCAAGTAACTCGCTTATAATATATTCACTAGTAAGTGGTGGAACATCAGTAGCAGCACTATTCATGGCAGGTTACATACCAGGTATATTATGGGGATTATCAGTAATGGCAGTTGCTTTTATACTAGCTAAGAAATATAAATATTCATCAAAATATCAAATAAGTTTCAAAGAAGCTATGAAAATATTTGTAGATGCTTTACCAAGTTTAGCTTTAATATTTGTAATAATAGGCGGTATAGTAGGTGGGATATTTACAGCTACAGAAGGAGCAGCAGTTGCAGTTGTATACTCTTTCATACTATCATTTTTCTTCTATAAATCAATAAAAGTAAAAGACATACCAAGAATATTACTAGAAACAGTTGAAATGACAGGTATAATAATATTTTTAATAGGGGTATCATCTATAATGTCTTGGGTTATGGCATTTACAAATATACCAAGTGCTATAACTGAAATATTATTAGGAATATCTTCAAATCCAGTTGTTATATTATTAATAATGAACTTAATATTATTAATAGTTGGTACATTTATGGACTTAACTCCAGCAATATTAATATTTACACCAATATTCCTACCAATAGCTAAAAACTTTGGTATGGACTCAGTACAATTTGGTATAATGCTTATATTTAACTTATGTATAGGAAATATAACACCACCAGTTGGAAACACCTTGTTTATAGGATGTAAAGTAGGTAAAACGAAGATAGAAGATGTAATAAAATACTTATTACCATTCTACGTAGGTATATTAATAGTTCTTATGCTAGTAACATTTATACCTCAAATAAGTTTATTCATACCTAAACTTATGGGAATGATATAGTATAAAATGGCGTTCAAATATATGGAAATTTAAGTAGTAGTTATATCAAACATAGATGTTGGATAATTAATAGATTATATAGCATACAAAGAAGGAGATTATGATAGGTATAATGGATTGTAACGTATACCTATCAAAGATTTTGATGAGCAAAATATGCATAAAGTAACAAAAAATAGGGTATTTTATTTAGAATATAAATTGCAAATATATATCTTCAAGATAAACAGTTACATCTGGTTTTAATGATAATTCTTTGAAATTATACGAAGAAATGGTGAGCTCTAAATGAGTTCACCATTTCATTTTTGTGTAGCTATACTTTTATTTTTAGACAGTCTCTAATTATATTATTCATTTTCTGAGTGTTTACTATCACTTGAATGTTTACTCTCTTTTAAGGGAGTATTATTATGAGAGTGCTTACTATCACTTGAATGTTTACTCTCTTTTACGGGAGTATTATTATGAGAGTGCTTACTATCACTTGAATGTTTACTCTCTTTTACAGGCGTATTATTATGAGAGTGCTTACTATCACTTGAATGTTTACTCTCTTTTACGGGAGTATTATTATGAGAGTGCTTACTATCACTTGAATGTTTACTCTCTTTTACGGGAGTATTATTATGAGAGTGCTTACTATCACTTGAATGTTTACTCTCTTTTACGGGAGTATTATTATGAGAGTGCTTACTATCACTTGAATGTTTACTCTCTTTTACGGGAGTATTATTATGAGAGTGCTTACTATCACTTGAATGTTTACTCTCTTTTACAGGCGTATTATTATGAGAGTGCTTACTATCACTTGAATGTTTACTCTCTTTTACAGGCGTATTATTATGAGAGTGCTTACTATCATTTACATGTTTACTATTATCTGAGTTTTTTATTTGATTCATAATAATTATTCTCCTTTATAATATATTATTCTTCAGAAGTTCTATATTTGCAACCATTATGGCAACCACTATGGCAATCATTACAGCAATCATTATGACAATCATTATGACAATCATCATGACAATCATTACAGCAATGACTATCCTGAGGTTCTATATCTGTGATTACTAAAGCATTTTCATGGCATTTATGTTTTTTATCACAGCATCCGCAAGTAATATATATATTTATAGGAGTATTAACATTTATTGGTCCAACATTGTTATTTGCATTTGATTGGTTATCATTATTTGCACTTGACTCAGCATTAGTATCAGCATCAGCAGTAGCATCGGCATCAGCAGTAGAGTCGGCATCAGCAGTAGAGTCAGCGTCAGCAGTAGCGTCGGCAGTAGAATCAGCATCAGCAGTAGAGTCGGCATCAGCAGTAGCATCAGCATCAGCAGTAGCGTCGGCAGTAGAATCAGCGTCGGCAGTAGAGTCAGCGTCGGCAGTAGAATCAGCATCGGCAGTAGCGTCGGCATCGGCGTCAGCAGTAGCATCGGCATCGGCGTCAGCAGTAGCATCGGCATCAGCATCAGCAGTAGAGTCAGCATCAGCAGTAGCATCGGCATCAGCAGTAGCGTCGGCATCAGCAGTAGAGTCAGCATCAGCAGTAGCGTCGGCATCGGCAGTAGAGTCAGCGTCAGCAGTAGCATCGGCATCAGCAGTAGCGTCGGCATCAGCAGTAGAGTCAGCATCAGCAGTAGAGTCAGCATCAGCAGTAGCGTCAGCATCAGCAGTAGCATCGGCATCAGCATCAGCAGTAGCGTCGGCATCGGCAGTAGAGTCGGCGTCAGCATCAGCAGTAGCGTCGGCATCAGCAGTAGAGTCAGCATCAGCAGTAGCATCGGCATCAGCATCAGCAGTAGCATCAGCAGTAGAGTCAGCGTCAGCAGTAGCATCGGCATCAGCATCAGCAGTAGAGTCAGCGTCAGCAGTAGCGTCAGCATCAGCAGTAGCATCGGCATCAGCATCAGCAGTAGCGTCGGCATCGGCAGTAGAGTCAGCGTCAGCAGTAGCATCGGCATCAGCAGTAGCGTCGGCATCGGCAGTAGAGTCGGCGTCAGCATCAGCAGTAGAGTCAGCATCAGCAGTAGCATCGGCATCAGCATCAGCAGTAGCGTCGGCAGTAGAGTCGGCGTCAGCATCAGCAGTAGCGTCGGCATCAGCAGTAGAGTCAGCATCAGCAGTAGCATCGGCATCAGCATCAGCAGTAGCATCAGCAGTAGAGTCAGCGTCAGCAGTAGCATCGGCATCAGCATCAGCAGTAGAGTCAGCGTCAGCATCAGCAGTAGCGTCGGCATCAGCAGTAGCGTCAGCATCAGCAGTAGCATCGGCATCAGCATCAGCAGTAGCGTCGGCATCGGCAGTAGAGTCAGCGTCAGCAGTAGCATCGGCATCAGCAGTAGCGTCGGCATCGGCAGTAGAGTCGGCGTCAGCATCAGCAGTAGCGTCGGCATCAGCAGTAGAGTCAGCATCAGCAGTAGCATCGGCATCAGCATCAGCAGTAGCATCAGCAGTAGAGTCAGCGTCAGCAGTAGCATCGGCATCAGCAGTAGCGTCGGCATCAGCAGTAGAGTCAGCATCAGCAGTAGAGTCAGCATCAGCAGTAGCATCGGCATCAGCATCAGCAGTAGCGTCGGCATCGGCAGTAGAGTCGGCGTCAGCAGTAGCATCGGCATCAGCAGTAGCGTCGGCATCAGCAGTAGCGTCGGCATCAGCAGTAGAGTCAGCGTCAGCATCAGCAGTAGAGTCAGCATCAGCAGTAGAGTCAGCGTCAGCAGTAGCATCAGCATCAGCAGTAGAGTCAGCGTCAGCAGTAGCATCGGCATCAGCAGTAGCATCGGCATCAGCATCAGTAGTAGCGTCGGAATCAGCAGTAGAATCAGCATCAGCAGTAGCATCAGCAGTAGCGTCGGCATCGGCAGTAGAGTCAGCGTCAGCAGTAGCGTCGGCATCAGCAGTAGCGTCAGCATCAGCAGTAGCGTCGGCATCGGCAGTAGAGTCGGCGTCAGCAGTAGCATCGGCATCAGCAGTAGAGTCAGCGTCAGCATCAGCAGTAGAGTCAGCATCAGCAGTAGCGTCGGCATCAGCAGTAGCATCGGCATCAGCAGTAGAGTCAGCGTCAGCAGTAGCATCGGCATCAGCAGTAGAGTCAGCGTCAGCAGTAGCATCGGCATCAGCATCAGCAGTAGAGTCAGCGTCAGCAGTAGCATCGGCATCAGCATCAGCAGTAGCATCGGCATCAGCATCAGTAGTAGCGTCGGAATCAGCAGTAGAATCAGCATCAGCAGTAGCGTCGGCATCAGCAGTAGCGTCGGCATCGGCAGTAGAGTCAGCATCAGCAGTAGCATCGGCATCAGCATCAGCAGTAGAGTCAGCGTCAGCATCGGCAGTAGAGTCAGCATCAGCAGTAGCATCGGCATCAGCATCAGCAGTAGCGTCGGCATCAGCAGTAGAGTCAGCATCAGCAGTAGAGTCAGCGTCAGCAGTAGCGTCGGCATCGGCAGTAGAGTCAGCATCAGCAGTAGCATCAGCATCAGCAGTAGAGTCAGCATCGGCAGTAGCGTCGGCAGTAGAATCAGCATCAGCAGTAGCGTCGGCAGTAGAATCAGCATCAGCAGTAGAGTCAGCATCAGAAGTAGCGTCGGCAGTAGAATCAGCGTCAGCAGTAGAATCAGCGTCGGCAGTAGAGTCAGCATCAGCAGTAGCATCAGCAGTAGAATCAGCGTCAGAGCAAGCATCAGCATTAGCGTCAGCACAAGCATCAGCGTTAGCACAAGCATCAGAATCAGCGTAAGCATTAGCATCTACGTCTACATCTAAATATTTATCATAGTCAGTATCTATTTCTGGATCTAAACAATTATCACAGCTATCGCAGCAATTATCACAGCTATCACAGCAATTATTATTGCAATCACAATGTCGTCTTCTATTTAATTTTGCTTCTTCAAGCTCTCTCTTTCTTTTTTCAATTCTTTTTTTTCTTTCTTCTCTCTTTTTTTCTCTTAAAAATTTATCGTTATTTGTTCTATTGAATGATTTTGGTGTCAATTTATATTCTATTATAGGTCTATTCATATAGTGCTCTCCTCTATATTATATAATCAAGTAGATAATTGTTATCGACTTAATTATATATATGTATTTTCTAGACAATTTGATACAATATATTTTATTTTTTGCTAAAATATAATGAAATACTAGTAATTAAGAGATCTGCCATTGATACAACTCATAGGGAGAAGAAAATTATAGAAAAATAGATAGATGGTATATAGCTTATAATAAAGTGCATTTAAAATAATAAATAAAATATATAATAAAAGTTATTGACAAACCTGAATGGTAAATATAAAATAGTATTGCAATGATATTGATAATTATTATCAATAAAACGGGTAATTAAAAATTTATACAAAAAATACTAACAGACAATCAGGAGGGTGATTATGAAACTAAAAAAAATAGGTTCTGTTGTTATTGCTTGTGCTTTACTAATAACAGGATGCTCAAGCCCAGCGGGCAAAGATCAAGATAAGTCTAATACAGGACAAAGTAGTTCTGCTAGTTATCCAATGACAATAAAACATGCATTTGGAGAAACTGTAATAGAAAAACAACCGGAAAGAGTTGCTACAATTTCTTGGGGAAATCAAGATACACCTTTAGCATTAGGTGTCAAACCAGTTGGTGTATCTAAGGCTAACTATGGTGAAAAAGATAAAAATGGTTTATTACCGTGGACAGGTGAAAAATATAAAGAATTAGGAGTAGAAAAACCAGCTACTTTTGATGATATAGATGGTTTAGATTATGAAGCTATAAGTAATTCTAACCCAGACGTTATATTAGCTGCATACTCAGGAATTACAAAAGAGGAATATGATTTATTAAGTAAAATCGCTCCTGTTGTAGCATATCCTAAACTTCCATGGCAAACATATTGGCGTGACCAAATAACTATAAACTCTACTGCTATAGGTAAAAAAGATGAGGGAGAGAAATTAGTTTCAAACTTAGAAAAATTAATAAAAGAGAAAACGGGTAGTTACTCTAACCTTAAAGGGAAAAAGGCAGTATTTTGTTACTTTAACCCAGCTGATTTAGGTAAGTTTTACATATATCTTCCAACAGATCCTCGTGCAGCATACTTAACTGACTTAGGACTTGAAGTACCTGAGAGTATAACTAAACTAGCTGAAACTTCAGATAGTTTTGCTGTTGAAATTAGTTCAGAAAATATTGATAAGTTAAAGGATGTAGATGTTATAGTAGCTTATGGAAATGACAAGTTATTAAAACAATTACAATCAGATGCTTTATTAGGAACAGTTCCAGCAGTAAAAAGAGCTTCAGTTGCCCTTATAGAAGATGGTTCAGCTTTAGCTGCATCTGGTACTCCTAGTGCATTATCTATTCCAGCAACAATAGATGAGTACTTAAAGGTACTTAACGAGGCAGCAGATAAGGTAAAATAATGAGACTTTCAAAACCAATATTAATATACTTAGCTAGTTTTATTTGCCTGGGTATATGTATAATAGCATCATTAGCATTTGGTTCAAAAAATATTGAATTTAATCAAGTAATAAATGCTTTATTTAATAGTGATAATACGTCTTTTGCAGCATTAGTAGTTCGTGAACGTATTCCAAGAACTATTTTTAGTATTATGGCAGGGGCTTCTCTTGGAATATCAGGAGCCCTTATGCAATCTATTACTCGAAATCCAATAGCTGATCCAAGCATTTTAGGAGTAAATACGGGTGCATCTTTATTTGTTGTAAGTGGGATTGCATTTTTTAATATAGGTACAGCCAATGAATATATTTGGTTTGCACTAGCAGGAGCAGGGATAACGGCAATATTTGTTTATGGTATAGCATCGATTGGAGCGGGAGGTATGACACCTATAAAACTTGCTTTAGCAGGTGCAGCCACTAGTGCAGCTTTATCATCTTTAGTAAGTGCGGTTATCTTGCCACGTGCAGATGTTATGGATGCTTATAGATTTTGGCAAGTTGGAAGTGTAAGTGGTGCAACCTGGGAAGGTATTAATTCCATATTACCATTTTTAATAATTGGCTTAGTTATAAGTATAATAGCAACACCAGCACTAAATGCTTTAGCATTAGGAGATGAGGTGGCAACTGGGCTAGGAGTAAATACAGGGATTATTAGATTTATATGTGCATTAGCAGGTGTTATACTATGTGGTGCAACTACTGCAATAGCAGGACCTATTGGATTTGTAGGTTTAATGATACCTCATAGTATACGTCTTATTTTTGGTTCAAATATGAGAAGTTTAGTTCCGATGTCTGCTATTGGAGGAGCAATGATTTTAACAATTTCGGACGTTATAGGAAGAGTAATTGGAAGCCCAAGCGAACTTGAGGTAGGAATTATAACTGCATTTTTAGGAGCACCAATTCTTATTGTTATTGCTAGGAAAGCGAAGGTGAGAGCAATATGATAAAACAAGGATATGCTAAAAGAAAAATGCGTATGATTAGTGTAACGATTATACTTCTTGCTTTAACAGTAGGTATTTGCACTATTATGCTTTTATATGGTAAGACTAATTATCCATTAAGTGTAGTTATGAAAACTTTAGGTGGAGAACAAATCCAAGGTGCTTCATTTACAATAGTAACTTTACGTTTACCAAGAATGCTTTGTGGACTTTTAGTAGGATTAGCTTTTGGAATAGCAGGAAGTACATTTCAAACTATGCTTAGAAATCCATTAGCTAGTCCTGATATTATAGGTATAACTTCAGGTTGTAGTATTGCAGCAGTATTTTGTATATTAGTTCTTCGTATGAGCGGAAGTAGTGTTTCTATAGCAGCAGTAATTTCTGGGATTATAGTAGCAACACTTATATATCTATTATCTAAAGGTTCAGGATTCTCAGGTGGTAGGTTAATACTTATAGGAATTGGAATACAAGCAATGATAAATGCACTTGTATCATTTTTATTACTTAAATCATCACAATATGATGTTCCAAGTGCACTTAGATGGTTAAGTGGTAGTTTAAATGGAATGAGTATGAAAGATGTACCAAGTTTATTTATTGTTGTAGTTATATTTGGAAGTATTATTTTATGCTTAACAAAGCATCTTCAAATATTAGAACTAGGAGATGAATTTGCTACTACACTTGGTGTTAAAATAAATTTAGTTAGAATTATATTAATTTTAAGTTCAGTATTTTTAATTGCATTTGCAACTGCTGTTACAGGGCCAATAGCATTTGTTGCATTTTTATCAGGTCCAATAGCATCAAAACTTGTTGGACCCGGAGCTCCAAATGTTTTAGCATCAGGTCTAGTTGGAGCGTTATTAGTACTTGGAGCAGATATGATAGGCCAGTTTGTATTTAGTACAAGATTTCCAGTAGGTGTAATTACGGGAATTTTAGGAGCGCCATACATGCTATTTTTACTAATATGTATAAATAGGAGGGGGCAAGCGTAATGAATAAAAAACAACAACTATTTGAAGCAAAAAACATAGTAACAGGCTATGAAAAAAAGATTATAATTGATGGAATTGATATAACTATTCCAAGTAATAAAATAAGTGTTATTATAGGAGCAAATGCATGTGGTAAATCAACTTTATTAAAAACACTTGCTAGGCTTATAAAGCCTAAATCAGGAGAAGTTATAATTGATGGTAAAAAAATAACCTCAATGCCATCAAAAGAACTAGCTAAAGTTTTAGGTCTACTACCTCAATCGCCAATAGTTCCAGAAGGTATAACTGTTTGTGATTTGGTTTCAAGAGGTAGATTTCCATACCAATTACTTTTAAAAAATATGGATCAAACTGACTTTGAAGCTGTAGAAGAGGCACTTGAAATAATGGGAATAACAGAACTTGCTAATCGTAGCGTAGATGAGCTATCAGGAGGACAACGTCAGAGAGTTTGGATTGCTATGGCACTTGCACAGCAAACAGATATACTTCTTTTAGATGAGCCAACTACTTATTTAGATATTACTTATCAAGTAGAGATTCTTGATTTATTAACTGACTTAAATCGTAAAAGAGGAACCACTATTGTAATGGTACTTCATGATATAAATTTATCTGCTAGGTATGCAGATTATATATTTGCTCTTCGTAAGGGAGAGTTAATTGATCAGGGTAAACCATCTGAGGTTATAACATCAGAATTAATTGATACAGTATTTGGATTAGATTGTATGGTTATAAAGGATCCGGTATCATCTTCACCTTTTATAGTACCAAGGGGAAGGCATCATGTTAATAGTTAAAAATTATGTGATAAAAAAACAATAGAATTAATTCTATTGTTTTTTTATGTGTATGGAATTGGCATCAATTTGACTGTGAAATTATATTTTAGAAATTGATAGTCATGACTATAATTTAAGGAAGATACTTATTTATTCATTATCACATTTACTAGAGCAAGAAGAACAACTTGATTCACAAGTCAAACCTTCAACTGGCTTATATTTTGATTTTGAAATAAGTTGAGTTATACTTCCCATTGGACAATAAACGCACCAAGATCTTGGCTTGTATAGTATCATAGTTACAATACCAAGAATTGAGGAAGTAATCATCATACTATAGAATCCAAATGCAAATTGTGCAATCCATGGAGATACAATACTTGTATCAGCCCAATTCCAAGGTACTTTAAATGTCCAAACTAAAGTAATAACTTCTTTTAAATCTTTTACGTTGCTAAATACTAAATAAGTAGTATACAACATAGATACAAACATACTTAAAAAGAATATTAAAAATCCATATCTAAACCACTTGCTTTTTAAAAAAGAAGGAATATCCTTATTTCTAGAAAGTTTAAGTTTATTACCCATTAGCTCTAACATCTGTCCTCTACCGCAGTAGATATTGCAGTATTTTTTTCCTCCACCAGCTACTGAAATTATTAGTGGAATAAAGAAACATAAAAGTCCTAACCATGCAAATAATACATTAAATAATCCTAATGTTAAATAAGTAACACTTAAAATCCACATATAATCTGTAAGCTTCTTTTTACTTTTTTTCATATATTATTCAACCTCCATAGTTTTAATATCTATAACTGATGCAGGACAAGTTTTAGCGCATTTACCACATCCAACACATTTATTAGTATCTATTTTTGCAAATACACCTTGTTCTATATTTATAATTTGAAGTGGACATACCTTAACGCATGAACCACAAGCGACACAAAGATTAGTATCGACAATAGCTTTTCTTTTTATTTTAGCCATATATTTACCTCCATAGAAATTTAATACTTTTTAGATTATATGATTAATGCAAACTTTGTTCTGTGACTTAATCACTAAAAAATATGAAAGTAGACTTTTATTAAAGTTACAATATTTAATAATTATTCAAAAAGTAGAGATAATAAGTATATAAACATATAGAACTTAGCAAAATATATACATAATTTTAAAAAGGAGAGATATATGAAGAAATATACTTTTAATACTAGAGAGGAACTCGTAGAATTTTTAGATAAACATCATTTTAAGTATTATATTCCAAGAGTAAGAGAGTACATGAGTAGCATTAAAGATGAGTTTAAACGTTATTATGTAGAGCTAACAGATTCTAATGAAGTAAAATGTTGTGCTATTATATCCATTACAGATGGAGAAGAGATTAAAGAGACTTTCTTTGATATTAATAAAGTTATTGAATTTAAAGATACTGCTTATAATAGAGTATATAGAGAGAGAAAGTATAAAGACGGTATTGAAAATGGGTATTTTTAAATAATTAGTAAGAAAATATAGATGGAGGAGAATGTCCTCCATTTTTTATTGTAAATAATTATATAAAAAACAAAAATAAAAAAGTAAATCAAAAATGCAGAGTAATCTGCCTTTTTTTAGTAAAATATTAAGTTGAGTAAAGTAATTATTAAAATATATTATAAAAAAATAAAACCTTTTATAAATAGAACTCGTTATATAAATGAAGGGAGGGGGATAAGTTGGCACAGACGGATGAAAAGTTAATAAAAGAAATACTAAAGGGAAATGAAAGTGCAATGGAAATATTGGTTAAAAGGCATTATGACCTTGTGCATAGCTATATTTATAGAAGTACAAGTGACTATAATATAGCTTACGATATAACCCAGGATGTATTTATAAAAATGATGAAAAACATAGATAAATATAATTTAGAAAATGGAAAATTTCAAAGCTGGTTATTAAAAATAGCAGTAAATACAACAAAAGATTATTTTAGAAGTAAAACATACAAACAAAGAATTGAAAATTATGATATAGAAAATCATCAAATACAGGATTCATCAAATGTTATTGATATAATTTCTAAAAAAGAAGAAGCAATAAAAATAAAAGAAGCTGTTGAAAAGTTACCAAGTCTTCAAAGAGAAGCAATACTTTTAAAGTATTATAATGATTTAAAAATAAAAGAGATAAGTAGCATTACCGGAGATAATGAAAATACTATAAAATCTAGATTATTTAATGGAATTAAGAATTTAAAAAAACTACTTGGAGGTGATATATTTGAAGAAAAATCACAACATACACAACCTAAGGTGTGAAAATTTAGACGATGAACAATTTGAAGATTTATTAGAATCAGATTTAATGGATATAGAGAACTTTTTAGATAGTTATGTAGTTAATAAGGTTGATGAACAAAAAGTAGATTCTACAATTGATATATTAAAATCATATATGCCAAAAGTAGAAGTACAGACTATAAATGAGCAGAGTACATTCTTAGAAAGAATAAAAAATAATACTGAAATAGTTAAATTTCAATTTAGCTTAATTAGCAAAGTATATTTCATATTATCATTATTATTAATACTAGTAGGTACTGTAGCCACAATAGAGTTAAATTTAAGTATATATTTAAGTGCATCTATAATTGGGCCTATACCAATATTACTTGGAATATTTGAAATTATAAAAGGAAGAGATGAAAATGTTTGGGAATTAGAACTTAGCTATAAATACTCTTTAAGAGAAATTGTTTTATCAAGATTAATAATTATAAATTTAGTTTCTATATTAATAAGTATAATTATTAGTATTGGTTTAAATAATACTTACTCAGATATTAACTTATTTAAAATGATTAGTATATGGCTAATTCCTATATTTTTGGTAGGAGCAATATCTTTAGTTATTACTTCTGTATATAGAAGTATAAATAGTATTACTTTATGTGTAGCAATATGGATATTAGGAGCACTTGGTATTAGCATGTATGAAAAAGTAGCGGAAATAACTAATATTAATATAATAGTAGCTTTAGGTATGTCAGTAATATTTGTAGTAATAGCATTAAAATTATTTTATAAAAAAAGTATAAATAGTATAGATTACAGAACATTTGATTTTTAGGGGGATATTTTATGGAACTTATTATAAATAGTATAAGCAAGGAATTTAAAGATAAATTAGCAGTAGATAAATTTAATGTAACTTTAAGTAGTGGAATATATGGATTACTTGGACCAAATGGGTCAGGTAAAACAACTTTAATGAGGATAATTGCAGATGTATCAAATCCTAGCAGTGGAGAAATTTTAGTAAATGGTGAAAGTAAAAATAAATTAGGATGTAAGTATAGGGATTTAATAGGTTATTTACCTCAAAATATAGGATTTTATAAAAATTTTACAGCTGAAAAGTTTTTGTATTATGTAGCGTCTCTAAAGGGAGTAGATAAAGAAACTCAGAAAAGTAAAATTGATGAACTATTAAAGTTTGTAAATTTAGAAAAAGATAGAAAAAGGAAAATAGGAAAATTTTCAGGGGGAATGAGGCAAAGACTAGGTATTGCCCAAGCTCTTCTAAATAACCCTAAGATACTTATATTAGATGAGCCAACAGCAGGACTTGATCCAAATGAAAGAATAAGATTTAAAAATCTAATAGCAGACTTGTCAAAAGATAAAATAGTAATATTATCTACTCATATAGTTTCAGATATAGAATTTATAGCAAATGAAATAATAGTTATGAAGGATGGAAAATTAGTTGAAAAATCATCACTAAAGGATATTTTAGATAGAGTAAGAGGTAAGGTATATACTCTCAAAGTTAGTGATATGGAGTTAGATAATATCCAAGATGAATTTAAAATATCTAGCATGGTAAGAACTAATAAAGAAGTTTTTGTTAGGGTAGTTGGAGATAGTAAACCTAATATAAAAGAAGTTGAATACATAGAAGAAGAGCCAAATTTAGAAGATGTATTTTTATATTATTTTAATGAAAGTGCTAATGCATAGGGGGATGTAAAATGTTAGATTTAATAAAGTTTGAGTTATACAAAATATTTTCAAAAAAATCAGTGATTATAGTAATGCTACTGACTGTGTTGTTTTGTGCTTTTAATGTATTTGGAGACAGTGTGTATATGAAATTTCAGGGACTTGATAGCATGGATGACGTGTATAGCGTTATGAAGAAATATGAAGGCAAAGTAATTACACAAGAAGGAATTCTTAAAGCAGAAGAGACTATAGAAAACCTAAAACAAAAAGAGGAAAGCGGTAAAAAACTTACTAAAGAAGAGATAGTTTATAAAAACTACTTATATGAAACAATGGTATTATCTAATCCCACATATACAGTAAATAATAAAAACTATACAATAGATGAAATGAAAAATGAAATTAGCAAGCTAGAAAATGAAAAAAAAGAAGGTACATATGAATACAAAAATCTTAATTTTGTATATGATAAGGTTAAAGATATAAAAGAATCAAAATATTATTTTTCTCATGGATGGCTTACAAGTACTGATTTTAATGTATTTGCAACTTTAATCACTACACTAATAGCAGTTGGATTAGCTCCAATATTTAGTGATGAATATCAAAGCAATAGTGCTCAAATAATGCTAAGCTGTAAGCGTGGAAAGAATAAATTAGTTATATCTAAAATAGCAACTGGATTAATATATACGAGTATTATATGTATTATAATACATACCATATATATTTTTGGAGCAATGAAATTTGATTTTATGGGGTGGGACAAACCTTTAGAACTATTTAAGTATTATAGAACTACTCCTTTTGATATGAGAATTATTGATTTTTATGTTGTTGGATTAGGGATTAGCTTTATAGGTGCTATGTTATATTCATTAGTTACTATGTTAATGTCATTGATAGTTAAAAATAACATGGTGTCACTTTTATTAAGTTTAGGTATGTATTATATACCAGCATTTTTAGGAAACTTTATTCCGATGGATTCTATAGCCAGAGTTTTTAGAGAAATAAATTTAGCAGAAGCTGTTAGGACATCAGGCATGTTTGTTTATCCTACTACTTATAACATTTTTGGAAATCCAGTATTATATTCAACTGTATTAATTAGTTTAGTAGTTATAGCAATACCAGTTGTAATATATTTAATAAAATATTTTGGAAAAAAACAAACTATATAATTATTTAAAGATATACACAATAATCGTGATCAGTATCTCTGTTATTTGTTTAAAATATTGAAATCTGTAAAACACATTGACAATTTTGTTAATGTGTTTTTTATTTATGTCAGAAGTTTGTAAGAAGTAGAGGTTATTATATAAGTATAAAATAAGTAAATGGGGTGGAGAAAATGAGTATATTAAAAGCAGAAAACTTAGTTAAAATATATGGACAAGAAGAAAATATAGTAAAATCATTAGATAATATAAGTATAGAAATAAATGAAGGTGAATTTGTTGCTATAGTTGGAACATCAGGAAGTGGAAAATCGACTTTATTAAACATGTTAGGAGGTCTTGATAATCTAACTAGTGGAGAAGTAACAATAAATAATAAAAAACTAAGTGAAATGAACGATGAAGAAATAACTATATTTAGAAGAAGAAATATAGGGTTTATTTTTCAAAATTATAACTTAGTACCTATTTTGAATGTTTATGAAAATATAGTGCTACCAATAGAACTGGATGGAATGAAAATAGATAATGAATTTATTGATTCTATAGTAAATACTTTAGGATTAAAAGAAAAGTTAAATAGTAGTCCTAATAAGCTATCAGGGGGACAACAGCAAAGAGTAGCGATAGCAAGAGCATTAGCGACTAAGCCAGCAATAATACTAGCAGATGAACCAACAGGAAATCTTGATAGTAAGACGAGCATGGATGTTATAGGGCTTTTAAAAATGACTTCTCAAAAGTTTAATCAAACTATGGTTATGATTACCCATAATGAAGAAATAGCTCAGTTGTCTGATAGAATAATAAGAATAGAAGATGGTAAGGTAGTAGGAGGAAATTAATAGATGAAACTAGAGAATAATAACAAAGAGATTATAAAAAGAATCTCCAATTCTTCAATAAAATATAATAAAGGAAGAAATATTTTTGTAGTTTTGGCTATAGTACTTACTACTTTTATGATATCTTCAGTATTTAGTATAGGAGCTAGTTTTATTAAGAACTATAAGACTACGCTTGTGAGGATGAACGGAAGCACTGCTAATGTATATTTACCAAATCCTAGAGAAGAACAAATTAAAGCAATAGAAAAATTAGGAATAAGTGATTTTATTGGTAAGGAAATTTTGGTAGGTCAAATTGTTAAGAAAGATATACAAAAAAGTAAGGGGAATGTTTTTCTTCAATATTATGATAAAGAGAACTGGAAAAAACAAATAACACCAGCTATTGGAGATGTTAAGGGAAATTATCCTACTAAAGAAAATGAAGTGATGATGTCTAAAAAGGCATTAGAATTATTAGGGAAAGATAAATCTAAAATAGGCGATAAAATAAAGATTTCTTATATAGATAATGAAGGAAGCGAAATAAAAAAAGAGTTTGTACTAAGTGGTATATATACGACTTATGGACTTAAATTCTATACAGGATATATAGCAGTGTCAGAAAAATTTATTAAAAGCAATAATTTAAATATATCCGACAATGGAACACTATCTTTTACATTAAAAAATAGCAAAAAAAATGAAGCGCCAAATTTATTAAAATCAAAGATAAAGTTATATGAAGGTCAATTATATAATTATAGTTATGATACAGACCGTAATTATATAGAAATGGTTATATACTCTATAGCGACTATAGGAACAATTGGACTATTTATAGTGCTTAGTGGTTATTTATTAATATATAATATTATGCATATAGCAGTAACTAAGGATATACATTTTTATGGATTGATGAAAACAATAGGAGCATCTCCTAAACAAATAAAAAAAATAGTAAAGGGTCAAGTTTTTAGACTTTCTACAATAGGAATACCTATAGGTTTAATACTAGGATTTGTAGTACCTTTTATATTGGTACCAATGCTACTAAGCACAATTCCATCAGGCGCAGATGTAGATGCTATGCCATCAGAGATATCCTTTAGCCCTTTAATATTTATATTTGCTACATTATTTTCATTATTTACTATTAGTTTAAGTTGTAGAAAACCAGCTAAAATAGCAGGTACTATATCTCCAACAGAATCGCTAAGATATAGTGGATCAAAACAGAATAAACAAAAGAAAGACAGAAAAAGTACTAATGGTGGAAAGCTCTATAAAATGGCATGGTATAATGTATTTAGAGATAAAAAACGTGCAATTTTAGTATTTGCATCTTTATTTATAGGGATTATAACATATTTGAGTGTTAATACTTTTTTAGATTGTCTAAGCATAGAAAATTGTATTAATAGATATACAAGATATGATTTTGAAATACAAAATAGCAAAGCTATTGATGGAAAAATAGATTATAGACTTATTAAAGAAATACAAAGTATAGATGGAATTAAGTCGGTTAGTAATTTCAAACTTTCAAACTTACAAAAGGATACAAATGAAATACCTGACCCACGAGCTCGATATGGAGAAGATAGCGGAGAGTTATTCGATGAAGTAACTCGTTTTAAGGATGAAATTGAAAAAGCTCACTCTACTTATGTATCGCCTATAATAGTAGGAGTAGACGACTTAGCTATAGAAAACTTCAATGATAAAAGTAATTTGAAAATAGATGTTGAAGCTTTCAAATCAGGAAAGATGGCTTTAGTAGATAGTAACTATTTTTCAGAAGAATATAACAAATTTATAAAAGATAAAAATTTTACTAAAGAAAAGATTGTTTTAAGAGGAAAGCATAAGAACTCTTTAAATTTCAATGTAACTCAAATTATAAATGATTCTAATTTATTAGTACATACAGGGTTACCTACTGTTTATATTAGTTTAAATCAGTTGGAAAAATTAGATAAGAATGCTGTAAATTATACGCTACACATAAATGTAGACAAGAAATATAATGAAGCTATAAATTCTAAAATTAAAAGAATGACAAAAGATAAGAGCTTATTTGTGATATCAAAGTTTGAAGAATTTAAGCAACTTAAGAGTAGCAAGATGATTATGAATATTATAGGGGGAGGGATGTCTATCATACTTATATTAATAGGCTTATTAAACTTTATAAATGTTATGGTTACAAGTATCAATATAAGGTTAAAAGAGCTTGCAGTTATGGAAAGTATAGGTATGACTAAAAAGCAAATTAAAAAAATGTTAACTCTTGAAGGAGCCTACTATGCAGGTATTACCACTTTACTTGTATCAACTTTAGGTGTGAAGATAGTATTTATAATTGGTGAAATGGCAAGAAAAATAGATAATTATGCTAGTTTTGTATTACCAGTAATTCCTTTTATTTCTTTAACAATATTAATACTTGCAGTATGCTTAATTACTCCAAGTATAGCTTATAAATACTCTAGCAAAAAAAGTGTAACGGAAAGACTCAGAGAAAATGAACTATAGATAATAACTAATTTGTAAATGATTATTAAAATAAAAATAATTTTATTATAGTGGTAGATTTTAAAAGTCTACCACTATTGTTATAATTATGAAGGTGTGTAGAGTAAGTTATAAGATATTAGGAGGATTATGTGGAGACTATTTTAATAATAGAAGATGATAGAATTTTAAATAGAGGAGTGTCATTTGCTTTAAAGAAGGAAGGGTATAATGTAATAAGTAATTATAATATATCAGAGGGGAAAGTTTCTATTATGGAAAATGATATAGATTTTTTACTTTTAGATATTAATTTACCTGATGGTAGTGGCTTAGATTTATGTGAACAAATTAATGATAAAATCAATTTTCCTATAGTCTTATTTACTGCCAATGATACAGATGAAGATATGATTAAAGGTTTTGAAATGGGGTGTGATGATTATATTGCAAAACCTTTTTCTATGGATGTACTAAAATTAAAAATTAATGCCATTCTAAAAATAAGTGCGAAGGTAGAAACAGACATTTTCAAATACAAAGACTTAAACATAGACTTTGAAAGCAGAAAGGTATTTGTAAAAGATGAGGAAGTTAACTTAACAGTGACAGAATATAAACTTTTAGAGTTACTTTCAAAAAATAAGGGGAGAGCTGTTACCAAGGAGATTATCTTAGAAAAGCTTTGGGATAGTAATGGCAATTATGTAGATGAAAATACCATAAGTGTAAATATTAGAAGATTACGAAAAAAGATAGAAGAAGATACTAAAAACCCACAGTATATAATTACTTTATTTGGTATTGGCTATATCATGGGAGATTAAAAATGGGAAAAAATTATAATGATAACATACTAAGGGATTTTAATAAGTACAATACATTTTTTAGGATTATAATAATAACTTTATGTATAATCTTTAATATTATTATATTATTTGTAAGTAAAGATTTAAAAATAACATATATATGTTTAGGTTTTACAGTTATTATTTTACTAGGGTTTTATATTTATGAAAAATTATTTGAAAACTATATGAGTAATATTTTAATAAAATTATCAGATATGTTATCTACTATATCCGATATGAGAGAAAAGGAAGTGTTTTCTCAAATAGATGATTCTTTATTCTCGAAATTGCAATACCAAACTATTAAGTTGACTAAATTACTAAAGTCTCAAAATCTTAAAATAGAGAAAGATAAGGAAAGAATAAAGTCACTAATATCTGACATAGCTCATCAGCTAAAAACACCCTTAACCAATATGAAGATTTATAGTGAGTTTTTGCAGTATGAGGATATAAGTAAGGAAGAGAAAGATGAGTTTAACAAGGCAATGATAATCTCTTTGGATAAACTATGTTTTTTAGTAGAAAGCATGATAAAAATGTCTCGCCTAGAAAGTTCTATTATAAATTTAAGACCTCAAAAACTAAGTATAAATGAAACTATAATAAGTGCGATAACTCAATTACATAAAAAGGCAGAGATGAAAAATATACATATAAATTTTAATTCTGAAAATGATATTTTGTTAATTCATGATAAAAATTGGACAACAGAAGCTATATTTAACATAATAGAAAATGCTATAAAATACTCTCCAATAGAAAGCGAGATTAATATTTCTGTTGAAAGTTATGAGATGTTTACGAAAATAGATATAAAAGATGAAGGAATAGGAATAAGTGAAGAAGAAATTCCGAAAATTTTCTCAAGATTCTATAGAGGTGAAAATGCCTATGAAGAGGAAGGGATTGGTATAGGACTTTATTTAAGTAGAAAAATAATTACTAAGGAAGATGGATATATAAAAGTTAGTTCAAATAGTAATGGAAGTATTTTTTCAGTGCTTTTACCTAATAAGATTTTAAAGTAAAAACATTGTGTTTTACTCAATCACCCTTAGGGATAAATTTCATATGGAAATATAATTGTGGATATTATTTTTGTGAATCGTATCTATAATTTAAATAAAAAAAGTACTAATATTAGTACTTTTTTTATTTAAGAGTATTAGCAATTTTAAACTTAATAATTTTATATAAATTATTTTTTATTTTTTGTCAGTTTTTTATGATAAATTTCGTATTAACTGTTGTAAAAGCTTTTACAAGGAGGAATCAAATTGCAAGATAAATTGATAGTTAAATATATAAAAAGGTGTAATCAGAAGGGGATGGAGATGTTAATAGACAGTTATAATGGATTACTAACATCAGTGATTCGTAAACATATTAATCCTCTACTAATCTATGAAGAGGAATGCATAAGCGATGTCCTTTTCTTAATTTGGGAGAATATAGAAGGATTTGATAGTAAACAAAACACTTTTAAAAATTGGATTTGTGCAATTGCAAAATATAAAGCAATTGATTATAAAAGAAAATATATATCTAAATTAAACTTAGATATAGACAATGACATATTTTATATAGATGAAAATTTAGCAAGAGTAGAGATAGAAGAAGAAATAAATGAGATTTTAAACTTTTTAAATGATAAGGACAAAGAACTTTTTACTAGATACTACTTAGATGGATATAAGCTAGAAGAAATAGCTATTGATACTAAAACCAATGTATCAAATTTACATAGCAGGCTATCTAGAGGTAGGAAGAAGATTAGAAAAATATTTTCAAAATAGGAGAGTTAAATTATGATGGACAAGTTTAAAATTTTTAATAAAGTAAAAATAGATACAAATAAATATATGGAAATAAAAACTAATAACAATAAAAAGTTAAAGATAGAAATGCAAGATAGATTGAAATCATCAGAAAGATCAAGTAAAAAAGGAAAAAAAACTAATATACTAATATCATGGATAGCATCAATAGTAATTGTAGTTACAGGGATTGGAATAATTAACCCATCTTTAGCTGATAACATTATAAAAATTATACCTGAATTTCAAACTATGCTAGATAAAATAAGTAAATCTATTAATGATGATTCTGATATTGAGTATGATCCAAATCTCTATCCTGAAATAGAAGAAGAGAAGGAAGAAAATCAAAAAAATAAGCTTATAGCAACCCCTGTTAATGTATCAAGTAAAGATAATGGTTTAAAAATAACTATAGATAAAGCAATGTATGATAAAAAGAAAATATATTTAGATATGACATTAAAAACAGATAAGCCATTTAAGAAAAGTGAGTTTATAAAAGCGGTATCAGATTCTCCTTATGGAGATGGTGAGAAAAATATGTATATAGACAATTTAAAAATGTATATAAATGAAGTGAAGCTAGATGGATATTCATATAGTGCTGGAGTTGTTGAATTTATTGATGAACACACTGTTAATCTTAACTACCTAATAGAGCTAGACCCTACTAATAATATAGATGAGGCAAACTTTAAAATAAATTTTGGTATTCAAAAGTTTAAGCATAATAAGGCTGATGGAAATATTAAAGGTAAATGGTCTTTTGATTTTAACATAAAACCTATAGATGATGGCAAAAAGCATATAGAGATAAATAAAAAGGATGGAGACTATACATTAAAAAATGTAAATATATCTAAAACTTATGTTGAGTTAAAAATGGAACTTCCTTTTCAACCATCTTTAGGTAATCCTCATAATAACTTTATAATAGTTAAAGATAATAAAGGAAGAGAGCTACAAATGTCTGTAGGTACTGATGGAGAAAATAAAATATATACTCAAATAAATGAATTAATTAATATAGGAGAGATTCCAAAATATATTGATATTTTAGTATATAAAAATATTCCTGTTGAAGGTCAAGATTCTAAGGTTTTATCTAGTTTTAGAATCAACTTAGAATAGATTTATTAGATTATACATATTACAATGTTTAAAAAAATTAAAAAACAACAAAAAATATTTATAAGCTAAGGCAGGATTTGGGGGCATTATTATACAACCGTAATTACCCAGATATTTTAAAAAAGCCATTTAAAAAGACTTAAAACTTTTTAAATGGCTTTTTACAAAGTATGTAATAATAACATTTATTTTATAGAAGTTAATTCTATTGAATTTAATGTATCTATAGGATACTCCCAAATATTTCCCTTAATTTCAATATCATAATTACATATAGGATTTTTACAAATTAAGTAAGATATAAATTTATACTGTGTTTTTGTTCCTTGAGATTTTTTATTAGAACTAACTTTTTCAATATCTTTAATGCTAAAGTCATATAAATTTTTATAATCACAATTAGGACATTTGATATTAAAACTATGATTTATAGGAGTTTCTAAACTCATAAAAGCTGTACCTCCAGAATTATAATTTTAGTTTGTATTTATTTTTATTTAATCTATATTAAATATTAAGTTTTATAATAATATCTGCATCTTCATCAAAAAATACACACTTTATAAATAAATTGAAATTATAAAATACAAATAATTTAGAAAGTAAATAGCTCTATTTTTAGAATTATTTTTAGTACAAAAATTTTATATCATATTATACCTAAGTCTATTGCACCTTAGGTATTTTTATTATAATTGGTATAATTATTCTGTTTAAATTGACGTAAAAAGTATATTAATTATAATAAGTAATAATTATATAAATAAAAATAAAAATTAATAATAGAAAGAAAGGCGCGTTATGGAAGAATCAAAAATTATTAACATGATAAATAACAATCCTAATATAATATCAACTATAAATAACCCTACAGATGAGATGAAGTTATTAGCTATTAAAAAAAATGGGCGTGTATTAGAATATATAGATAATCCAACTATAGAAATGCAAGAGTTAGCTATAGATAATAATGCTAGAGCAATTAAATTTATAAAGAATCCAACAGAAGATATGATGATAAAAGCTGTAAGTGAAGGATGGAGTATTTTAGAAGATATTAAAAATCCAACTGATAAGGTAATTAAACTAGCAATAAGTAAATCAGGATGGGCTATTCAATATGTAAAAAATCCAAGTGAAGAGTTACAACTATTAGCAGTAAGAAAAAATTACGATTCAATAAAGTATATAAAAGAACCTTATGAAAATGTTCAGAAAGAGGCTGTAAAAATAAGTTATGATGCATTAAGATATATAAAAGCACCAAAACTTAGTGCAGAGATTGCAGCTATTAAGAACAATGAAGCTGCTGTTAGTTTTGTAACTAATCTAGATAAAGATAAAATTTTAGAACTTTTAAAGGTAAATATCTTAGTTATTAAATATGTTGCAAACAAAATATCTAAAGATGAATTAGAAGAAGTATTAAAAATAGTACTATCAAAGGAAGATGTCTCAGAAAAATATGTTAGAGATTTTATAAATTGTAGTACTATAGATAGAAAAAATGACACAATAACAATGGACAAGGTAATGTTCATTTATAAGTATGGAAATAAAAAAGCAAAAAAAATAGCTGTAGATGAAAAACTAAAAATGATATAGGAGAAAGACAAAATGAATTTTATAGATACATTAAAGAGCGTTGACTTAGTATTAGCTACAAAAGAAGTACCTTTAGTGGTTGGTGAAAGTGGAATCGGAAAAACAGCTTTAGCAAAGAAGTTAGCTAAAGAAAATAATTGGAGCTTAGTCGTTATTGATGGAAACTTACTTAAAGAAGGTGAAATAGGTGGTCTTCCAACTATAGAATCTTATGTAGGAATTAACTCTGATGGAGATGAAATAGAAAAGAAAACTACAGTATATGCTGTTCATAACAAGTTAAGAGAAATTGATGAAGAAATATCTAAAGGTAAAGTAGTTCTTTTATTTATAGATGAGATAAACCGTTGCGAACATACAGTACAGCAGGAACTTATGAATTTAATATTAAATAGAGAAATCAATGGATATAAGTTAAATGATGATGTGAAAATTTTAGCAGCAATGAACCCATCAAGTAAATATGGTTCAGATTTTGATTATCAAGTTGTAGATATGGATGCAGCTCAAGAAAATAGATTTGTATGGTTAAACATGGAACCTGATTATACACAGTGGTTAAATTGGGCAATAGGTGCAGGTATTGAGCAAAAGGTTATAGAGTTTATTTCAACTTTCCCAGAATATCTGCATAAAACAAATGAAGATGACGTACGTGCTACTCCAAGAAGTTATGAAAGAGTTTCTAAGAGTTATAAAATTTATAAGGAACAAAAAGATAGAGTACCTAGAGCTGTATTTTTAAATGTTATAAAAGGAAATGTAGGAAAAGTTATTGCAGAAGAATTTATAAGTTTTGTTGAATCAGATTCTAGCCCATTAATATCTTATGAAGATGTTTTTTTAGGTGAAAACTTAAGTTCATCTGTGGTAGAAAAGGTGAAAACTGAAAGTCACACAAGACTTTATTTATCAGCAATAAATATTTTAAAAACTTTAGAATCAAATATGAAAGATGATAATTATGATTCAAGCTATTATATTAATAGATTTATTGAATTTTTAAAAATATATCCTGTAGATTTAATGGTTGGAATTATGAAGGATATTAAGCATAGTTATATTGAAGTATATAAAAGAGCTATAGAAAACGAAGAGTTTGTAAAATCGTATTTTGAATCTTATAGTTTAATAAGGGGATAATCTATGGAAAGTTATTTTGACAAAAAAACAAAAGAGCTCTATGATAAAGCAGATAAAATTATAGATACTTATGCTGTGTTAAAGGCAAACCATAAAGATGAGAAATTTGAGATAGATATACCACAAGATTTTAAAAATGAGTTTTTTAGCCTTGTAGATAAAGTAAATTTAAGTCTTATGGAAGAGAAAGATAATTTTTATGGATATTTTTTATTTCAAATGTCAAGAGAGATAAGATTTGATATAAGTAGTCCAACTGCTGTAAATTTTAAAGGAGCTAAATATGTTATATACTTTAATCCAATAATTTTTTTAAACCTTAATATGAGACAAATGGAAAGTACAATCAAGCACGAAATTCTTCATATAGTATCTATGCATTTAGTAAGAGCAAAGGAATTAAAAGGCAAGTATAGTACACTTGCAATTAATATAGCGATGGATATAGTAGTAAATAAATATTTAGATTATTTACCACCATATTCTACTACTTTAGAATGGTTAAATTCAAAGTATTCTTTAAACCTTGAACCATATGAAACTTTTGAATACTATGTAGAAAAAATTCAAATTGAATTAGATTTACAAGAAGAAGATGAAGATGGGGAAGAGAACGATAGTAATAATAATGAAAATATAGAAACTGATTATAATCCAGAAAAAACTCATGATATTTGGGAAGATTCTAATGATATAGATGAAAAAACTCTAAAAGAATTTACAGAAAAATTTACTGATATTTCACAAAAAGGTAAAATTCCAGAGTATTTACAAGGTATGATATCATCACTTAAAAATAGTAAAGGTGAATTGCCTTGGAATGTTTATCTTAAGAAGCTAATGGGAACAGTTGAAAGTAATAAAAAGAAAACTATAACAAGAAGAAATAGAAGACAGCCTAATAGATTAGATTTAAGAGGTGAACTTAGAGGTCACAAAGCAGAGATAGCTGTTGCGATTGACATAAGTGGAAGCATTAGCGATGAAGAATTTAAGCAAGCTATTAAAGAGGTACTTAATATAGTTAAAAATTATAATCATGAAATTACTATCATAGAGTGTGATAACGAAATTAGACGTGCATATAAAGTAAAATCTGTAAAGGATATAAAAGATAGAATTAATACAAGGGGAGGGACTAAATTTACTCCAGTTTTTGATTATGCTAATAATAAAAAATTTAATTTATTGGTGTATTTTACAGATGGCGAAGGTGAGGGCAAGTTACAAGTAATACCTAGAGGGTATAAAATTTTATGGGTTATTTCTGGAAGAGGAGATAAACTTTCATTAAGAGAACCTTATGGGGTAGTTAAAAAACTTAGCAAGGTTAAAATAAAAGAAGATGCATCAGATATAAGTGTTGTTAGAGATGATGGATATTCAATGGCTAACCAATCACCGATTTTATAATGATAAATAGTTTGATATATAGAAAATATAAATAATACCGATCCTAAGTATTTGATTTTTGTATAAATATTGGAGATTTATATTAATTATGATAAAATTATCGATGGCAAATTTCCTCAATTTAAATGATGGAAAAAATAACGGAGGATAATTATGAAAAGAAAATTAATTAGTGCGTTAGTTGGTGTTACAATAGTAGCAGCAATAGGTGTAGGGTGTAGCAAGCCTTCAAATGATTCTCAAAATACAAATAAAGAAAAAACAGATGTAAAGGCAGAACAAGTAGACGCAAAAAAAGTATTTGTATCACCAGACTGGGTACAAAGTGTAATAGATGGAAATCAACCAGAGTCTAAAAATTATACTATATTAGAAGTTTCATGGGGGACTTATAAAGATAGTCCAACTTATACAAAAGGACATCTTCCAGGAGCGTTACATGTGGATACTTCAAGCATTGAATCTGAACCAATTTGGAATATATCAGAGCCTAAAGTAGTTGAAAAAGGTATGTTAGATTTAGGAGTAACAAAAGATAAAACTGTTATCTTATATGGAACAGATATTTCAGCAGTAAGTAGAGTGGCATATGCATACCTTTGGGCAGGCGTTGAAAATGTAAAAGTTTTAAATGGTGGACTTGATGCTTGGAAAAAAGCAGGTTACGAAACAGAAACTAAAATAGAAAAAGCAACACCAGCAAAAGATTTTGGGACAACTGTTCCAGCACATCCGGAATATTGGATATCAATAGACAAAGTTCAAGAGAAATTAAAAAATGATTCAAACTTCCGTTTAGTAAGTATAAGAAGTAAAGAAGAGTTTGATGGTAAAACAAGCGGATATACTTATATAGACAGAGCTGGTGAACCTAAAGGTGCAGTTTGGGGACATGCAGGAAGTGATCCATATAATATGCAAGATTATATACACAAAGATGGAACTGTTATAACTGCTGAAGAAATGGAAAAGTTATGGTCAGATTCTGATATTACTAAAAAGAATGAACTTTCATTCTATTGTGGAACTGGTTGGAGAGCTTCAGTTCCTTGGTTAATTGGTTATGACGCAGGATGGGAAGGAATGACTGTTTATGATGGTGGTTGGAATGAATGGCAAATGAATAATAAACTTCCTGTACAAGTAGGAGATCCAAAGAGTGGTAATAGTGAATATACTACAGTAGATAAACTACCAACAGATAAAGCTTCAAAATAAATTATAGAATATAAGCACTGTATTAATTGCAGTGCTTATATTAAATTATAGGCAATGAGGTTGATATTTATATGGAAAAAGCAAAAAAGATTTTTTATATAGTAACTACGGTATTAGAGGTTTTGATGTTAATTGGAGCGTATATGGTAAATTACTTTACACAGAAGAAAATGGGAATGTTACGACATGTCGTGCATAAGAATTATGTTTGGGAAGAGCAATATCCTATAGCGAATATACAATATGCATCTATAATAGGACTTACTATACTAATGTTATTAGTACTAATACTTTATATGAAAAGAAAGAATATGTTAAAAAAAATAGTAACTACTATGAATATTACGATGGTTATACTAGTATTTTCTTTTACAGGATTTATATTAATATATTCAGCGGAAGAAATAAGAGCATTTTATTATATAACTGCTATATTTGGGTTAATTACATTGATTCAGATCATAAAAACCTTTATAGGAGTTATTTGGTATAAGAATGAAAAGTTATAAAAAAGCTATATGTCGGTGGAGAATTTATAATTACAGATGAAGGAATAAATTTTTTAGAGCAAAATGAATAAACTATAATGAATCATGCAAATGTGTTCGATGGAATAAAATGTTGATCTATATAAAATAAAATTATATATCTCAAAATAAAAATTTCACTTACATTAAAATTTTATAATATGATTATACAGAGGGTAGTTTTGATAACGTAAGCCCAGTTGTCAAAGCTACTTTTTTATTTTATTAAGGATGGCGAGGGTTTAATGTTTAAGGTTGATGATTATATAATGTATGGTATTACAGGGGTATGTAAGATTTTAGATATAACTAACAAGAAATTTATAAATGATGAGCGAAGAAAATATTATGAAAGAAGCTAAAAGATTATTAAATTAAGAGTTTGCAGTTATTTTAAGTATCTCTCTAGATTAAGTAACTTCATATATTTCAAGTCATATACCTAAATAAAGTATTTTAAACTATGTAGATATAATTGGAAGACTTTCAATTGATTTTGAGATAAGTTATCAGTTTAAGTCTGAAATATATTTGGTATATATTTAATAAATACGAATCGGAGGAGTAAAAATATGTTAGATGCAGGAATAAAAGCACCAGAAATTAAATTACAAGATAAAGAAGGAAACACAGTAAGTCTATCAGACTTTAAAAATAAAAAAGTAGTATTATACTTCTATCCAAAAGATAGTACACCAGGATGCACTAAACAAGCATGTTCATTTAGAGATAACTATGAAGTATTCAAGTCAAAAGATGTTGTGGTAATAGGAATTAGTAAAGATAGTATAAAATCACACGAAAGATTTGCACAAAAAAATGAATTACCATTTATACTATTATCGGATCCTGAACTTGAATCTATAAAAGCTTATGATGTATGGCAAGAAAAAAAACTATATGGAAAAGTAGGATTTGGGGTTGTTAGAACTACCTATATTATAGATGAAAATGGAATTATAGAAAAAGTATATGATAAAGTTAAAACTGATAAAAATGTAGGCGAGATACTAGAGTACTTAGGATAGATAACTTTTAATAAGGTAAATTAAAAATTTATGAGTACAATATTAAATATAGTCTTGGGTATGATTTTATGAATTTTATCTAATATTAAAATAAATTAAAAGGCATTGATTGAAATCAATGTCTTTTTTATTTTGAATAATCTAATTAGAAATTGAAAATTAAAGTGAGAAAAGTATTAACATATGTATTAAAATATATTTATACACTTTAACACATATAAATACAATTATAAAACAATTAAATTTTATTAAATGCATTCTATCCAATAAAATACAATTTATATATATAATAAACAATAAAATACAATTCTAAAATGAAAATTAATCAAATTCAATAAAAAAAGAGATAAAAAATATAAATTAAAATATGGCACAGATATTGCTTATATAAAAATACAGAAATATAAATGAAAAAATGGAGGGAGAAAACGATGGAGGCACTTTTTAATAGCGTAAACCAGTTTTTCGAATTTATAGTACCGATAGCAGATTTTTTATGGGATTTTCCAACTAATTTTGAATGGTATAAAAATATACCGATATTAGGTAATTTTGCATTTTCAATATTGTTTTTATTAGGTACAGGAGTTTTTTATACATTTAAGACAGGATTTGTGCAATGTAAATACTTTAAATCAGGAATAAAATCATTAGTATCAAGTAAATCATCTGATAAAGGTGTAAGTCCATTAGCATCATTCTTACTAAGCTCTGCTATGAGAATAGGTCCTGGTAATATAATGGGGGTAACAGGGGCAATATCAGTTGGAGGACCAGGAGCAGTATTTTGGATGTGGATATCGGCATTCTTTGGTATGGCAACATCTTTCTCTGAAGCAGTTTTATCTCAGATATTTAAAGAACAAGAAGGTGACAACTATGTAGGTGGACTTGCTTTCTATGGAAAGAAGATATTAGGTGATAAACGTATAGTAGGAATAATTATATCTTGTGTATTTATAATGTATGCCTTATTTAGCATCCCTGGGCAAACGTTTCACATGATAACTGGACTTGTTTCTCTAGCAGAAGGAGTAGCAGGTCAAACATTTGATAGACAATCTATAGTTTATTATGTAGTAGGTATAGCAGTAATAGTTACAGTTTTATGTGCGGTTATAGGCGGGATACATGGTGTTACAAATGTAACAGATAAGTTAGTTCCTGTTATGGCAGTTATATATAGCCTACTTATATTTGGATTAATTTTATTAAATATACCATTAATACCTAGATTTTTCACAGAAGTATTTGGTGGAGCATTTACTCCAAAGGCTGTATTTGGTGGGGCTTTTGGTATAGTTTTAGCTCAAGGTATTAAGAGAGGGCTTATGTCAAATGAAGCTGGACAAGGTTCAGTAACTCCAGCTGCGGCTATAGCAGAATGTAATCATCCATGTGAGCAAGGATTTGTACAATCATTAGGAGTATTTTTAGATACTATGGTAATTTGTACGATGACAGCGTTTGTTGTAGTTGTAGCACAAATATGGTCAGGAGATTCAGGAGTAGTATGGGAATCAATAAGAGAATCTAAGCTTACTGTATTTTTAACATCTGTACAACACTTAGTTCCAGGTGTAACTTTTGATAATATGGTTGCATCAGTAGTTTCTTTATGTTATGGGTTGTTCTCATTTACAACTATAATAGGGTTAATATTATTTGCAGAAGTATCAGCAAACTCTATAAGTAAGAATAGAACTTTTATAAAGATTATAAGACTTATAGGAGCATTATTCTTCGTTCCATTTGGAGTTTTAACAGTATTAGGTGGATTTGAGTTAGGAAACCTATGGTATATATCTGACTTTGTTGCTATAGTAATGGTTATGTGTAACGTACCTGCATTATTAATAGGAAGTAAGGTAGTATTAAAAGCACTTAAAAACTATGAAAATTCTAATGGAAATAGATTTGTCTCTACTGATATAGGTATAGAAACAGAATGTTGGAGAGTTAGTGAAGTGCTTGATAAGATAGGAAATGAGTAATTACATAAAAATAATAAGGATGCCTAATAGGGTATCCTTATTATTTTTTATTCAGTGTTATATAGTATAATTAAGATATATATTAGAACACTTGGAGGAAATATGAAAAAAGTTGTAGTAATAACTAATTTTGATAAAGTGGCAAATTTTCATAAGGATGTTTTAGAATATTTATTTGAAGGGAAAATAGAGGTTGAAACTTATTCATATGATAAAGGGTATATAGATTTTGAAATAGAAGCAGATTTATACTTAATATCAATATATTCTATATATGTAGAAGTAAAAAAATACATAAATCCAAGAGGTAAAGTTATAATAATTGGAACAACTATTAATGAGAAACAGTATGAAAAAATCAAGAAGATACCTAAAAATTCTAAAATAATGGTAGTAAACTATAGCCCAGAAATGACTATGGAAACAATTGCACTATTTAGACAAGTTGGATTAGATGAATATGATTTTGTGCCATATTATTTAGGGAAGGTAAATACTGTCCAAACTGATTTTGTGCTTACAACAGGAGAGGCGCATGTAGCACCACACTGGGTAGAAGATATTATAGATATAGATGATAGAACATTAGATATGAGTACAATTATAGATACAGCTATAAGTATAGAACAAGAAGATATTTTAAAGAGTAAAAAAATTATAAACCATTTTAAAAAATTAAAAAAACCATCAATAGGTATATCTAAGTTAATAAATGATACAAATGTGCTTGAAAGTAGATTTTTAGAGTTAATAAATGTTATAGATGAAGGTATTATAGTTACAGATGTTTACGGTCATATTTATACTATAAATGAAAAAGCAAAATCTATACTAAATCTAGGAAAAATGGATTTTGATAGAATGAATATAAGTGAGATAATAAATCACATATCTATAACTAGAGCAATAAAGAAGAAGAGATCTTTAGATGTTGAGTTAATTAAAATAAATAACTGTAATATATCATTTAAGGCAGTACCGGTGGAAACTGTGGGAGAAATTACTGGAATTATAATGATATTTGAAAGATTTGAAGAAAAAGAAAAAAGCCAACATAATTTAAGAAAACAATTAGTGAAAAAAGGATATGTAGCAAAGTACAATTTTGAAGATATAAAAGGTAGCTCAAAAGCAATCGAGGATATAAAAAAGAGAGCTAATAAAATGGCTAAATCAGATTTATCTATATTAATAACAGGAGAATCAGGGGTTGGAAAAGAGCTTTTTGCCCAATCTATTCATAATGCTTCATATAGGAAAGATTATCAGTTTGTTGCTATAAACTGTGCTGCTATACCGGAAAATTTACTAGAAAGTGAACTTTTCGGATATGATGAAGGTGCATTTACTGGTGCAAAAAAAGGTGGAAGAATGGGATTATTTGAAATTGCTCATAATGGAACGATATTTTTAGATGAAATTGGTGAAATGCCACTACATCTACAAACAAGGCTATTGAGGGTAATACAAGAAAGAGAAGTAATGAGGATATGCGGAGATAGAGTTATACATGTAGACATAAGGATTATAGCGGCTACTCATAGAAACTTAAAAGAATTAAGTAAACAAGGAAAGTTTAGAAGTGACTTATATTACAGATTAAATGTATTACCATTAAAAATTCCACCTTTAAGAGATAGAGGGAATGATATTTTAATATTATTTAATCATATCAAAGCTAACAAAGGATTAGTATATGAGTTAAGTAAAGAATCAGAAGCATTTTTATTAAATTATAAGTGGGAAGGGAATTTAAGAGAACTTATAAATTGTATAGAGTTTTTGAATTATATAGATAAAGATGTAATAGAGTTAGAAGATTTACAAGAATACTTTTTAGAAGATGAAGATTTAATAAAAGAATATAATGAAAATACAATAGCTTATTATGATGAAAATAGTAGTTTTGATGAAGGAAAAAAATTTATTCTAAGATGTATGAAAGAAGCTATGCTTCAGTTAAGAGGTATTGGTAGACCAGCTATATTAAAAAAAGCTAGGGAAGAAAATATATATATTAGTGAAGTTGAAATAAGAAAGATATTATTGGAATTAGAGTTAGATGGTATTGTTGCGATAGGTAAAGGACGAGGTGGAACAAAACTTACTCAAAAGGGAATAGAAACAATTAAATCAATGAAAGATATATTATAAAACAATATAATACAATTAATACATAAAAATACAATTAAATAATTAAAAACATAAGAAACATGCATAAAAATAAATTCTAAATTGAATTATTAAATATGGCATGTTTTTTGCTTGTAATAAATTATAGAAAATTAAATATTATGGAGGTATTTATAATGAGATACAATTTTGATAAAAAGGTAGATAGAATAAAAAATAACTCGGCTAAATGGGATGAGATGGGAAAAAACTTTGGTTGTAATGAATTACTTCCTATGTGGATAGCTGATATGGACTTTGAAACAGCACCAGAAATATTAGAAGAAATGAAAAATAAATTAGATCAAAAAATATTTGGATATGTATCAAGACCAGATTCATACTATCAAAGTGCAATAGACTGGACAAAGAAAAGATATAACTATGATATAGATTTATCTACAATAATACACTCTCCAGGTGTTATACCAACTATATCTATAATATTAAAATACTTTACAAAAGATACAGATAAAATAATGATACAAACACCTGTGTACCCACCATTTGCAGGAACTGTAAAAAATAGTGATAAGATATTAGTTGAAAATGAATTAGTACAAGATACTGATGGAAACTGGCATATAGACTTTGAAGATTTTGAGGCTAAGGCAAAGGATAAGAATTTAAAGTGGTTTATATTATGCAATCCTCATAATCCAGTAGGTAGAGTTTGGAAAAAAGAAGAGTTACAAAAAATGGCTAATATATGCTTGAAATATAATGTAAGAGTTATAGCAGATGAGATATGGAGAGATTTAGTTTATAAAGGACATGAGTTTATAGCATTTACTTCATTATCTAAAGAAGTAGAAGATATAACAATTACATGTTTTTCAGCGACCAAAACATTTAATATAGCTGGATTACAAGCATCATTTGCAGTATTCCCAAGAAAAGAAGAATTAAGTTTATTTGATGCTAAGTTAGCAGCATTAGATATAAGACGAAATAATCCGTTTAGCTTAGTTGCTATGGAGGCTGCATTTAACAAAGGTGAAGCATGGCTATGTGAGTTATTAGAGTACTTAGAAGATAATGTTAACTTAGTTATGGAGTATGTAAATGAGAATATGCCAGAAGTAAAAATAACAAAGCCAGAGGGAACATACCTAGTATGGTTAGATTTTAGGGGATTAAATTTAAGTAATGAAGAAATATCAAAAGCTCTTATAGAAGAAGGAAAGGTTGCATTAAATGGAGGCAGTTTATTTGGAAATACAGGTTCAGGATTCTTTAGAATGAATATAGCTTGTTCAAAGGACATGGTACAAGATGCTTTAGAAAGAGTAAATAAGGCTGTTAAATATATTAATAAATAAGTATGTGGAATATTTTTTAATGAAGCAAAAAAGGAATTATTAACTTCTAGAAGTTAATAATTCCTTTTTATATTTAAATAACATAACTTAAACACAGAAACAAATTAATAGCATTATTTATACTTATATATTCTTATAATTTATTAAAAATATTATTGGCATTTGACAATAACTACTAGTAATGCTACTATTTAATTAGCATATGCTAATAATAAGGGGTGGGAGATGAAGTTATGGCTAATTGTAATACATGTCCATCAAATGAAAAATGTTCAAGGGACAAAGAAAGTTGTATGATAGAGAATAACGAATTAAATAACGTAAAGAAAATTATTGGTGTTATGAGTGGAAAAGGTGGAGTTGGGAAATCATCAATTTGTTCACTTATTGCAAAATCACTAAAACGTAAAGGATATAGTGTAGGTGTACTAGATGCAGATATAACAGGTCCAAGTATTCCAAGGTTATTAGGAGTTAGGGATAAAAAAGTATCTTATATAGATGAAAATATTTTACCTGTTGAAAATCATGACGGTATAAAAGTAATGTCATTGAATTTAATGACAGATAATGAAGATGATCCAGTAATATGGAGAGGTCCTATGATATCAGGTGTAGTAAAACAATTTTGGACAGATGTTATTTGGGGGGATTTAGATTATTTACTTATTGATATGCCTCCAGGGACAAGTGATGTTGCATTAACTGTAATGCAATCAATACCTATAGACGGAATAGTTATGGTATCTATACCACAAGACCTTGTATCTATGATAGTTTCAAAGGCTGTAAATATGGCAAGGAAAATGGACATAAACATTTTAGGTGTTATTGAAAATATGAGTTATATAAATTGTGAAGACTGTGGGAAAAAAATAAAATTATTTAACGGAGAAAGTACAAATAAATTCTTAAATGAAATGAATTTAAAACTTTTAGGAGAACTTCCTATGCTAAATAGTATAAGCAACTTAAGTGAAAATAAAACTGAAGATGAAGAACTTAAGTCAATTTTTGATCTAATATCAACAATTATAATAGATGATTTAAAACAATAAATAGGAGATGAGGGTGTTATATGAAAATAGCAATTTCAGCAAAGGGAAAAATTAATGAAAATACATCAGATACAAGGTTTGGCAGATGTGAATATTTTAAAATTTATGATACAAATAACAAACAAGTTAAAACAATCAGTAATAAAGGACAAAGTGCTAGTGGTGGGGCAGGGATAGCTACATCTAATCAATTAATAGAAGAAAATATAGATGTGATTATAACAGGAAGTCTTGGACCGAATGCTTTTAATCTTGTTGAAGGGGCTGGAATAAAAGCATATAAGTGTCAGTCTATATCTATAGATTTAGCTCTTGAAAAATATAATAATGGAGAACTTGAAGAAATAAAATCATGCAAAGCCTCACACCAAGGATAAAGTTATTAGATTGGAGATGAATAGATATTGAACATAGCTGTGCTTAGTGGAAAAGGTGGTACAGGAAAGACAACAGTATCGACTAATCTAGCACTTGCATTAAAAGCAAATTATATAGATTGCGATGTAGAAGAGCCAAATGGGTTTATATTTTTGAAGCCTACTATAAATAAAGAAGAAAAGGTCATGGTTGAATATCCTATTATAGAAAAAAATAAGTGTACACATTGTGGCAAATGTGCAGATGTATGTCAATTCAATGCTTTAGCAAAAGTAAGAGATAATATTATTTTGTTTGAGAAGCTGTGTCATAGTTGTGGGTCTTGCTCGATTTCATGTAAGTATGATGCTATAACTTATGATAAAAGAGAAATTGGAAAAATAGAAATTGGTACAACAAATAATACAGATTGTAGTAGAGGGACTTTAAACATAGGAGAGCCAATGGCAGTACCTATTATAAAAAAGCTTTTAAAGAATCTACATAAAGGAGTTAATTTAATTGATTGCCCTCC
Organism: Faecalimicrobium sp. JNUCC 81; assembly: GCF_053667625.1. Lineage (NCBI taxonomy): Bacteria > Bacillati > Bacillota > Clostridia > Peptostreptococcales > Peptostreptococcaceae > Faecalimicrobium > Faecalimicrobium sp. JNUCC 81. Next base: position 3,334,551 of record NZ_CM132203.1, on the reverse strand, counting down.
AGGAACTTCATGTAATGTCGTTAATACTTTAAGTTTTGCTGATGTTGCTATACTTGTAACAGAGCCATCACAATTTGGGTTACATGACTTAAAAATGGCTATAGAACTGGTTAAAAATTATAATATACCTTTTGGAATAGTTATAAATAAAGATGATGGAAAAGACAATATAGTAAAAAAATACAGTGAGAAAGAAAATATTAACATAATAGGAACAATACCATATAACAAAAATACAGCTAGGTTATATTCTAAAGGAGAAAGATTATATGATGACTTAAATCATAAAGTAATTTTTGATAATCTTTCAGATAGAATAAGTGAGGTGTTATCTTGGAATTAGTTGTTTTAAGTGGAAAAGGTGGAACAGGTAAGACGACGATTGCAACAGCGCTAGGAGAACTTTCAAAAGATGTAGTAAGAGTAGATTGCGATGTAGATGCACCTAATTTTTACCTGTTTTATGAAGGTAAAGATATAAAAAAAGAAGCTTTTGTTGTTGGAAAAAAGGCTTTAATAGATAATCGTATATGTAAAAAGTGTGGAAGATGTGAAGTAGTATGCAAATTTTCGGCAATAGAGGATTATAAAATAAATCAATTTCTTTGTGAAGGCTGCGGAGCTTGTACATTAGTTTGTACATATGATGCAATACAATTAAAAGATGAAAAGGTTGCAGATATATTTTTGACTGAATTAAATGAAGGTATAATTTCAAGAGCACAGATGGAAATAGGAAGTGACGGCTCAGGAAAATTGATTACACAATTAAGAAAAAATGGAAATAGTGCTAATGAAGATGGAAAGTTAACTATAGTCGACGGTTCACCTGGAATAGGATGTTCAGTTATATCATCTATAACTGGAAGTGATGCAGTATTAATTGTTACAGAGCCAACAAAGTCAGGACTTAAAGACTTAAAGAGAGTAGTAAAATTATGTGAACACTTTGATATCTACACTATGGTGTGTATAAATAAATATGATATTAATAATGAAGTATCTATAAAGATAGAAGATTTTACAATATACAAAGGTTTAAAATTGGTTGGTAAAATTCCATATGACAATATAGTTATGAAATCTATAAACGAGTTAAAACCTATAACTAATTATAGCGATAGTATAGCTAAGAGTGCAATTGAAGATATGTGGAATAATATAAAAAATAATATAAAAATTTATTAAATTTCAAGGAGGAAATTAAAATGAAAATAGCAGTTGCAAGTGAAAGAAACCATGTAAGTGGACATTTTGGTCATTGTGAAGGATTTGAAATATATGAATTAGATGGAAATAAAATATTAAAAAAAGAATTTGTAGAGAATCCAGGACATAGACCAGGATACTTACCTGTATTTTTAAAAGAATTAGACGTAAATGTTGTAGTTTCTGGTGGTATGGGAGAAACAGCACAACAACTTTTTGCGGATAATAATATAGAAGTAATAGTTGGAGCAAGTGGACCAAGTGATGATGTAATAAAAATGTATATAGATGGAAATTTAAAATCAACAGGAAGTATATGCAAAGAACATGCACACGAAGGTCATTGTAATGACTAAATTTATAAAACTTTAAAGTTACTTACACAGTTGTAAATAGCAAAATAAGTATATATTAAAATCTATATTATATCTACTTTAAATGATTGAAATGTAAGAGTATAATTGATATAAATAGTCAAATATGAATTTTTATTGATTAAACTTAAGATAAAAATTAGAGGTAGATAATAGCTTAGATAAATGATTTAAATATTATGTTTATACAACTATATACCACGTGTAGGGAGGAATTAAGGTGGCAAGACCAACAAAGGTTAGAACAGTAGAGTTTTTTCCAAAAGATACATATTTTGCTCCAATAGGGAAGCCAAAGTGTGAAATAGAGGAAATAAATTTAAAGCTAGAAGAACTTGAAGCGATGAGACTTAAAGATATTGAAGGGCTTAATCAAGAAGAATGTGCAAAGAAGATGAAGGTTTCTAGACAAACATTTCAAAATATTATAGATGCTGCTAGAAAAAAAGTAGCAGTTGCTTTAACTCAAGGAAATGCTATAAAAATAGATGGTGGGAATTATAGATCAAAGCACTGTAAGTTTAAATGTATTGATTGTGGAAATATTTATGAAATAAATTATGAACAAGATAAAGAGAAATGTCCTTCTTGCAAATCAGAGAAAGTCCTTTGTAGTAAAAAAGCAGATATTTGTAAAAAATGGTGTGATAAAAGAGAGTAATTAATATAAATATGCAACATAGTAAACTATACACAGATTTTACAATTTATAAGAAGCTTAAGCATATAAATGTTTTTAGCTTCTTTTTTATGTAATATAAAAGTATAGATCTAAAAAGTGGCTTATTTTTAAGGCACTTTTTAGATCTATACTTTTAAGTATTTAGCTACAGTTTTTTACCTAAACAAGCCATATAAATTACAAATTCATCCTCACCATTTAAATTTAGCATATTATCAATTATGTCTTGGTCATAAATTCCAATTGCACAAGTACCATAGTCAAGAGACTCTGATGCTATATAAAGGTTTTGACAAACATGACCAATATCTATAAGTATTTTTTTATGAGCTGCTATACTGAATCTATGTTCACTTCTATATGGAATACAACTCCAAGCGAATACAACTGCGCTTTTAGATACAAAATCTTGAACAAAAGGCTGGTTTGGAGTTGCTTTATTTATTTCATCGTTTATATTTTCTAAAGTTTTTACAAATAGAAGTTTATGTTCCAAAGGTAAATATCTATAAATTCCACATCTTAAATCATCAACATTATTTATTATTAAATATGTTTCAAATGGATGAGTGCATCCAGCAGAAGGTACTGTTCTTAGTGCACTGAATTTATTTTTTACATTTTGAATTCCTTGAGTAGACCAAAGTAAATATGAAAGTTCACCTAAATTTATTTTTTCATTACTATATTTTCTTATACTTCTTCTATCATTTATACAATCTAGTACGTTAGGTTTAACTAAAATATCTTTACTTACAGGAGGTAATTCTATTAAATCTGAATTTGAATCATATTCTTTTTGAAAAGAAGGAGCAGGTATTCCTTTTTGTTTATCTGTTTTTATATGCTTTAGTATTTCAAAATCAGATTTAAAAAAGTCTCTATTTTGTTTGATTTTATCCATAAATGTCTCCTTATTAAAATTTATATTTTTTATGCTTATCGTAACATATATTTATTTATACGGTATGTGATTATAATCACAAGAGTTTTGTTAGATATCGAACAAAAATTGTGGAGGTAATCTTTAAAATTCGTATCAATTAATGAAATATATTAAAATTGATACCTAAAAAATATTTTTATCAATATTTGAGACTAAGGAAAATTTAATAAATAAAGAATATAGATTATAATAGTATCTATTATTATTGATTCGTGCTATAATGAATATTGTAGAGATACAAAACAAATCAAGAATATCTTGATGCAGGTTTAATAGGAGAAGTTATATGAATAACGGAATAGTAAAATGGTTTAATAATGAAAAAGGTTTTGGATTTATATCAGTAGAAGGTGGAGATGATGTTTTCGCTCATTTCTCAGCTATACAAACAGATGGATTTAAATCATTAGAAGAAGGTCAAAAAGTAAGCTTTGACATAGTTAAAGGTGCTAGAGGACCTCAAGCAGAAAACATAACTATATTATAATATATACATTGTTTTGAAAAAGATTCTTTGATGAATCTTTTTTTATATGTAAAATAACATAAAGCGTTAATCATAATATTATAAATATTAATTAATATAGAAAATAATTCAAACTTAGAACTTACCTTACTAATAAATTAAAAATATAGCTATATATTAGTAAAAAAGTACAGCTTTAGAAATACGCGCCCAGTTAAATGGGTTGAGTTCTATTTTTCGAATATAAAGTAAAATGGGAGGTATAAAAGTATGTACAAAATTGGAGAATTTATTATTTATGGTAATGATGGAGTATGTGAAGTAGAAGATATAGGAACACTTAATATTTCAGGTATTAGTAAAAAGAGAGATTATTATACACTTAAACCAGTATATGAAAATGGAAAGATATATACACCAACAGATACAAGTGTGTTTATGAGAGCTATTATTACATACGAAGAAGTCCAACAACTGATTGAACTTATTCCTTCTATGAAAGAAATGGAATGTAATGAGAAAAACTCAAGGTTATTACAATCTCACTATAAAAAATTTATGGAAACACATGAATGTGTAGATTTATTGGCTGTAATATCTGGTATTTATACTAAGAAAGCTAATGCAACAACTAAGGGAAAAAAACTTGGTCAAATAGATGAAAAATTCATGAAAATAGCTCAAGGCTTAATTAATGATGAATTTTCAGTTGTTTTAGGAATACCTAGGGAAGAAGTAGAAACCTATATCAAAGAAAAAATAAATAATTGAAAATAAATAAAAGACATTTATATAGATTGTAATTAGAGTAAATATAATTATATTATAACAAAAATGGAATTTACAAAATTTTACGGACCAAGAAAATAGTAGATATTATTTTGATGGTTCATTTTTATAATCAGGATAAAAAAGAGTATTGACTTAGTCATCAATACTCTTTTTTATTTTATTTATAAATAAAACAGTATCAGCTAAAAAGTAACAAAAAGTAACAAAGGAATAAATTATATAGACGAAATAAATCAAAAATGCAATACTAATATAATGTAAACGGGCTTAATTAGATTAAAAAATTCAGGGAGTTAGGAGAACAGTATGAAAAAATTAGTTTATATACTTATGCCTATTACAGTGGGTGTAATATTTGTATTATTAATAAATATATTTTTAGATTTTGAGATAAAAGGTTTATTAAAAGAAAAAGATTTAACTAAGATAATGAATGACCCGATAAGTGATACAAAAGATAAGGGTAGTATAGCAAATAATTATTTTTTATCAAAAAAAGATATTCTTATGATGGGTTCATCTGAATTAAGTTCAGCTATAAAGAGACAGCATCCAACCAATTACTTCAATACAAATAGGAGTAAAAATGGTTTAGCAGCCATAGGAAGACCATTCACTCAAAGCCTTCAACATACAGCAACATTAGGGAGTCTAAATCCAGAAATCAAGGATAGAAAAGTTGTTTTATTAGTATCTATGCAATGGTTTATGGATAAAGAAGGTGTTAGTGGAGAACACTATCAACTTAGATTTTCTCCATCGCAATTTTATAACTTCCTAGACAGTAATAAATTATCTAAAGACAGTAAAGATAAGTTAGTTGCTAGAAGTGAGAATCTTTTAAGCACATCTAATGAATATAAACCAGAATATGTTTATTCGAAACTATACAATTCAAATGATTTTACATCAAAAACTGAAAAGTTTTTACTAAAACCATACTTTGAGCTAAGAAAATATTTTGTAAGACTTAAAGAAAAAGGATTACTTTACAAAAAATTATTACGTTCAGAAAATGCAAAATCATATAAAGAAAAAGGTAAAATTGATTGGGAAAAAGAAAAAAGTTTAGCTATAGAAGAGGCTAAACATAGAGTAGGTAATAACGAGTTAGCTATCGATCAATATTATTATAATGAAAACTTTAAAGAGGGTATAGATAAATTTAAAGATAGATATAAAGATGTAAACTTATTAGAATCGGTAGAGTTTAAGGATTACGAACTTGAGTTACAAGTATGTAAAGAATTAGGAATAAAACCAGTAGTAGTAGTTCTGCCCTCTATGGATAGATATTATAACCTAACTGGTATATCGAAAGAAGAAAGACATGAATTTTACGATAAAGTAATAGATGAAGCTAAAAAATATGATTTTGAATCAATTGATTTAAGAGATAAAGAAACTGAAAAGTATTACTTAAGAGATGTTATGCATCTTGGAACGAAAGGGTGGGTAGATCTTTGTGAAAAACTATATAAAAAGTTTGACCAATAATAAAGAGTTAATGATGAGTGTTTGTTTTACTATTATTATAATATTAGCCATATTAATATTAATATTTACTCCATTTAAGCAAATACCATTTGTATATAATGAATTTTAATAAGGAGATATAACTATGAAAATTATTGGAAGCATAAAAAAACATGCAAAAGATGATATAATTGCAGCTATTTATGAAGGTGAAAAACTTTCATATAAAGATTTAGATGCTTATTCAGAAGCTATTGACCTATATTTAAAATATGTACATGGTGATGAAAAGAACGAGTTAACTAACATAAAAAATAGTACATTAATAAAGAAAGAATTATCAAAATACTCGCCACAATATATAATACCTAGAAACAAAGCTGTTATAGATGAATTCCCTATGAATGCAAATGGGAAAATAGATGGAAAGAAACTAATGGGTGACTTATAATGACTTTTTCACAATACGGAGATTACTTCTACCTTTATATATTATTATTAACATTAATACCAGCAGTAGTATTAGGTTTACTAGGTAAAAACATAAAATATTATGGAATAATAGCAAGTATATTCATGATATTTATAATCGTAGGAAGAGACGTTAGTCTTTTATATTTCACGATGTTTATGATATTTGAAATATGTCTAATAAAAGGATATTTTTATATAAGACAAAAGACTAAAAATAAATATGTTTACTGGGTATTCTTATTCAGTTCAATGCTTCCTATAATAATAAATAAACTTTCATCACATACATCATTTGGAGTGATTGGTTTTATAGGAATATCATATTTAAACTTTAGAACAATACAAATGATAATCGAAATTTATGATGGGGCAATAAAAGAAGTTAATTTACTAAAAACATTATACTTTATAATATTCTTCCCAACATTAAGTTCAGGTCCAATTGATAGGTCAAGAAGATTTGAGTCTGACTTAGAAAAGAGTATACCGAAGGAAGAGTATATAAATGACTATCTAGTTCCTGGATTTGGTAAAATATTAATGGGAGTTGGATATAAATTTGTTATAGCATTTTTAATAAATACTTATTGGATGTCAAAGATTCCATCAGAAATTAATTTTGTTAATTCAATAAATTATATGTACGCATATAGTTTATATTTATTCTTTGATTTTGCAGGATATAGCTTATTTGCAGTAGGAACAAGTTATATACTAGGGATCAAAACACCGGACAACTTTAACAAGCCATTTATAAGTAAGGATATGAAAGAATTTTGGACTAGATGGCATATAAGTCTTTCAAGATGGTTTGGAGATTATATTTTCTCAAGATTTGTAATATCTTCTATGAGAAAGAAAAGATTTAAAAAGAGAGCTACAGCAGCACATGTTGCTCAAATGATAACAATGATAACTATGGGATTTTGGCATGGTTTAACATGGTATTACATTTTATATGGTGTATATCAAGGGGTAGTACTTATCCTAACAGATATATATCAAAAGAAATCTAAATTTTATAAAAAGCATAAGAAAGAGAAATGGTTTGAAATTGTGCAAATTGTAATAACTTTTAATATTGCATGTTTTGGGTTACTGATTTTCTCAGGATACTTTAATAAATAAAGAGATATAAAAAATAGAATATAGATTAAAAACAGGTACTCGTAAGAGTGCCTGTTTTTTATACAATTAAATTCCTTATAAAAATGTATGGTCAGTTATATTACTTTTTTGTCTAATTTATAAATTATTTGTAAATATCTGCATATTTAAAATATTAAATAAACTTACAATATAAGAAATTATTTTACAGAATATCTAAAGTTTTTAACTATTTGTCCGTATAAAAAAGAGGCGAACTATTTGAGGTTATAAGAATAATTGGGAAATTACAATTGTTAGAATATGACATCAACAATATCAACATGCACTTCAAAAATTATGGAAGTGTACCGGAATATAAGAATCATTTGTGATTTAAAAATATAAATCATAAATATTAAAATAATATAGCTCTACATGCTATTAAAATGGGAATTTATTTAGAGCTTAGACATCTAAGGAAAAGACAACGTTGGCTATTTGAACTTATTATTTAAATAGAAAAAATTATTGTATGATGTAGAAAAATTATGACAAAAAAATTGCGGGGAGGAATATGTAATGAAGAATTTAAAAATAGGCAAAAAGCTAATCGTAGCTTTTGGTATTTTGTTAGTGCTTACATCGTTTTCAAGTTTTTATACAATAAGTAAATTAAAAGAATCAGAAAAATTCAGTCAACAGTTATTTACGGGGCCTTATGTAACGACAACTGAATCTATGGGGATTCGTAGAGATTTAGTTGCTGTTGGAAGATATCTAGGTAATGCAATCATGGAAAAGAACCTTGAATTATATAAAGCTAAAATGACGGTCGAATTTGATAGTATTGCAAAAAGACTTAAAAATATTAAATCAGCTTTTAACGGAGATCAAAAACTTGTTGATAATCTTGAACAATCAATACAAAGTTTAAAACAAGAATGTGATAAAGTTCTTGAGCTTATAGGTCAAGGTAATTACGAAAAAGCAGTAGAAATAACAGAGCCAAACACTCCATATTTTAATGCATACGACAAGTGTGTTGATTATGCAATATCTTTTAATGAACAAGTAGAGGCTGATGCTATTAAATTTAACAAAGGAATAAAAGAAACATCAACAAGAGCAACGTTTGCTTCTATAGGAGTTAGTATATTTACTATAGTATCAGGTATAGCTATATGTTTATATATTACGAATAGATTAAAGAATCCAATCAAAGAGATAGAAGAAGCTGCAGAGAAAATGGCTGTTGGTGACTATAATATTGATATTGATTATGAATCAAAAGATGAATTAGGATCTTTAGCAAATAGTATGCGTAAAATGAGTAATACAACTAAAGAAATTATAAATGATTCAGTTCGTGTATTAGGAGAAGTTGCATCAGGTAATTTCAATATTGAAACTGAAGTTGAATATACAGGGGTATTCAAGGAAATTGAAAAATCAGTATATAGAATAACTAATGATTTAAGTGAAACAATGTCACAAATAAATGTAGCTGCGGAAGAAGTTGGGGCGGCATCAGATCAAGTTGCTAGTGGATCACAAATGTTATCACAAGGTGCTACTGAACAAGCAAGTGCAATCCAAGAATTATCTGCAACTATTATAGAAATATCTGACAAAATCAAAGATACTGCAGATAACGCTAGAAAAGCTAATTCTTTAACAGTAAGTTCAGCTCGTCAAGTTAAAGATGGAAATGAACAAATGAAGCAAATGGTCAAAGCAATGGAAGAAATTTCATTTACTTCTAATGAAATAGGAAGAATTATAAAAACGATAGATGATATAGCATTCCAAACAAATATATTAGCATTAAATGCCGCTGTAGAAGCAGCTAGAGCAGGTTCTGCTGGTAAAGGATTTGCTGTTGTTGCTGATGAGGTAAGAAATCTTGCTGCTAAGTCAGCAGAGGCTGCTAAAAATACAGCAACGCTTATCGAAAATTCAATAGAAGCAGTTGAAAAAGGAACTAATATTGTAGATAGTACAGCTGAGTCACTTCAAAAGATAATAAATACAACTAGTAGAACTACTGTATTAGTTGATGATATAGCTAAAGCATCTGAAGAAGAGGCAAGTGCAATAACTCAAGTTACATTAGGAGTAGAGCAAATTTCAGAAGTAGTGCAAACTAACTCTGCAACATCAGAAGAAAGTGCTGCTGCTAGTGAAGAATTAAGTGGACAAGCGCAAATGCTAAAATCACTTATTGAAAACTTTGAATTAAAAGATACAAATGGATCTAGAAGAAATATAAGTTTCAATAGCGATGAAACTGATTATTTTGCAACAAATGAATAATATAGAAACTTTAGACATTTGATTCGGACATAATTATTAAATAAGGCATTTTATAGATAGTTTTAAAAAGAGGTTAAATATTTAAATAATACCTAAAGGTATTTGGGAGGAATAAGTGTGAGAAACTTAAAAATTGGTAAAAAATTAGGATTATCTTTTTTGATTTTGATGATGATAACATCATTTGCAAGCTTTTATACGCTATTTAACTTGAAAAAAGCAGGAAACTTAAGCCATGATTTATTTAAAGGCCCTTATGAAGTAACAAAAGAATCAATGGCTATTCGTTCATATGTAAGTTCTATTGGAAATAATATTAGTAATTCAATCTATGCAGATCATGTTGCAAAAGATAATAAGGTAGTAATTTTAAATGCATTTGAAAATGTTGAGAAAAGTATAAAAGTAATTCGTGAGTCTTCTAGAACTGAGGAGAAGTTAATTAAGCCTCTTGAAGATTCAGTATCTGAATTAAGAAAAGAATTTGAAAGAATTTATGCAGTTATAGAAGGTGAAGGATATAAAGAAGAAGCAAAAGAAATAGAAACTAAAGCAGAGGGGCAGCTTGTACAAGTTTATAATAAATGCGCAAAAGATGCACTTAATCTTTATGAAGATGCAGAGGTCAAAGGCGTTGAATTTGATAAACAAGTACAATCTACTGTAAAAATAGCATTTTTTATTTCTAGCGCAATTGTATTAATTAGTATTATAGTAGCAGTTGTTGTAAGCATATCTATAACAAAAAGTTTAGGAGATCCAATTAAAGAAATAGAAAAAGCTGCAAATAAAATGGCTGAAGGTGACTTTGATATTAACATTGACTATGAATCAAGGGATGAATTAGGATCTTTATCAAATAGTATGCGTGAAATGAGCAACAAAACTAAGGAAATTATAAATGATACAGTTAACGTTTTAAGTGAAGTTGCATCAGGTAACTTCAACGCTGAACCTGAAGTAGAATATATAGGTGTATTTAAAGATGTTGAGCAATCAATAAATAAAATAACGAATGATTTAAGTGAAACAATGTCACAAATAAATGTAGCTGCAGAAGAAGTAGGAGCGGCATCCGATCAAGTAGCTGGTGGATCACAAATGTTATCACAAGGAGCTACTGAACAAGCAAGTGCAATTCAAGAATTATCTGCAACTATTATAGAAATATCTGACAAAATCAAAGATACTGCGGATAATGCTAGAAAAGCTAATTCTTTAACAGTAAGTTCAGCTCGTCAAGTTAAAGATGGAAATGAGCAAATGAAACAAATGGTTAAAGCAATGGAAGAGATTTCATTTACTTCTAATGAAATAGGAAGAATTATAAAAACAATAGATGATATAGCATTCCAAACAAATATATTAGCATTAAATGCCGCTGTAGAAGCAGCTAGAGCTGGTTCTGCTGGTAAAGGATTTGCTGTTGTCGCTGATGAGGTAAGAAACCTTGCTGCTAAATCAGCAGAGGCTGCTAAAAATACAGCTACATTAATTGAAAACTCAATAGAAGCAGTTGATAAAGGAACTAAGATTGTGGATAACACAGCTGAGTCACTTCAAAAGATAATAAATACAACTAGTAGAACTACTGTATTAGTTGATGAAATAGCAAAAACATCTGAAGAAGAGGCTAGTGCAATTACTCAAGTTACATTAGGAGTAGAGCAAATTTCAGAGGTAGTGCAAACTAATTCTGCAACATCAGAAGAAAGTGCTGCTGCTAGTGAAGAACTAAGTGGACAAGCACAAATGTTAAAATCACTTATTGAGAATTTTGAGTTAAAAGATATAAATAATTCAAGAAAAAATATAAATTTCAATAGTGATGAAACTGATTATTTTGCTATGAATTAATATTAATGATACGTAACAGTACGTTATAATTTATAAATTTAAAAAATGGAAGCCTTTATGCTTCCATTTTTGAGAATTCAATTTAAATATAAAATAAATAGCAATCTATTATATTTAATTAATAAAAGGAGAAAAGATATGAGCGGAGTAGATTCTTTAACTGAATTTTATGTACACGAAAATATGCAGTTATTAGAGCAATTAGAAGAAATTTTACTTGTAGACCAGTTAGATACTGGTGGATTAGGAAAAGAAGCAATTGAAGAAATCTTTCGTGCAATGCATACGATTAAAGGCTCTTCGGCCATGATGGGATATGATAGTTTAACAAAGCTTACTCATAGTATAGAAGATGTTTTTGATGAAATACGTAGTGGGCTTGAACTTTCTAGCAGTAAGTGGGAAGAAGTCATTGACGTTGTATTAGCAATTATTGATTTTCTAAAAGAAGAAATGTTAAATGTACAAGATGGATTGCTTCCAGAGGCAAGTATCGATGAATTACATGAAAGAGCTTCACATTTATTACATAATGACGATGAAGATAATGATGAAAGTAAAGAACTAGAAATAGAATTACCTAAAGATACTGAGAATAATTCAGATACACAAATAGCCGGCGAAAAACAACTTTGTATAAAAGTTTTATTCGAAAGCGGATGTGGTATGGAAGGTATTAGAGCGCTTGGTGTAGTTACTAATATTCAAAATTTATGTGCTATTTCAAAAACTATACCTGAAGATTTAATGATGGACTGTGATGATATTATAGTTAAAGATGGCTTTACTGTATATATAAAAACAACGGAAGAAAAGTCTGTAATTAAAAAGGCTGTTGAAGAGACTATGTTTTTAAAAAGTTTTGAAATCACTGAAGTTGTAGAAGAAACTCAGCAACAAGATGTTTCTAATGTAGAGGTATCAAATGATAGTCAAGATTCTGTAGATAAAGAAGTAGAAGTTATTAATGAAGTATTAGAGCAAAATGTCAAAGAAGAGATTGTACAACAAGAAGCACCTAAACAAGAAGTTGTACAACAAGAAGTACCAACTAAGAAAAATGAAGAAGTAGAAATCGTTAATAAGGCATTAAAAAAAGAGACTAAAGAAGAAGGTAATCAACAACATGTACATAATAAAAATAGTTATTTAACTGTAAATATTAATAAGGTTGATACACTTATGAATTTAGTTGGAGAAATTGTAACTACTGAATCTATGGTAGAAAAACAATCGCAATTAGAAAACTTTGATCCAGATAGCTTTGAAAAACAAGCAAGAAGATTGCATCAATTAACAAACGAATTACAAGATGTGGTTATGTCTATTCGTATGGTTCCGATATCTTCTACATTTACTAAAATGCAAAGAGTTGTAAGAGATATGAGTAAAAAGACTGGTAAATCAGTAGAACTTAAATTAATTGGTGAGCAAACTGAGGTAGACAAAAATATTTTAGAAAATATTTCAGATCCTTTAATGCATATGATAAGAAATAGTATGGACCATGGTATCGAGACACCTGAAGAACGTAAAAAAACTACAAAACCAGAAAAAGCAACTGTTACATTAGAAGCAAAAAATACTGGTGGAGATGTTGTAATTATTATTAAAGATGATGGTCGAGGATTGGATAAAGAGACTATTGTTAAAAAGGCAATTGAAAAAGGAATTACAAGTAAAAGTATTGAAGAAATCAGCGATAAAGAGGCTTATAACTTTATATTAGCACCAGGATTTTCAACAAAGAGCGCTGTAAGTGAGTACTCTGGACGTGGTGTAGGTATGGACGTTGTTTATACAAACATACGTAAGTTAAGAGGTTCTATTAGTATAGATAGTGAAAAAGGAAAAGGTACTATGATTGTACTTCGTATTCCATTAACACTTGCTATTGTAGACGGTATGAAAGTAAAAATAGATGATGAAATATATATTATTCCATCACTTAATATAAAAGAAGTATTTAGACAAGGTGCTTATGAAATTGTTCAAAATCCAAATGGAGAAGAACATAGTATCATTAGAGGGAATTGTTATGAAATACGCAGATTATCAAATATATTAGAAATAAATGAAACTAAATCTGATGAAGGTATTATGATTTTAGTTGAATCTGAAATGGGAAATGTATGTATGATTGTAGATAGTATTATAGGACAACAACAAGTTGTAATTAAGCCAATACCTACATTAATAACACAGTTTGAAAAAGTTCAATCTTATATGTCAGGTTGTTCTATTTTAGAAGATGGTTCTATTAGTTTAATATTTGATGTAAATGCCATTATAAATAGGTAAATGGCACTAGTTAATAAAATCGACATAATTACTATAGACGAAGCTGCCAAAATTGCTTAAAAATTATGGGGAAACTGTGTAGTAATATAGCACAAGCATTAAAAAGGAGAAATAGTCTATGGAAGATAATAAAAATATAAAAGTGTTGGTAATCGATGATTCTAGCATGTTTCGACGAATTGTATCAAAGTATCTTCAAGAACACCCAGAGTTGGAAGTTGTGGCAACAGCTAAAGACCCATATGATGCTAGGGATAAGATAATAGAGTTTAGACCGGATGTATTAACACTTGATATAGAAATGCCGGGTATGAACGGAATTGAATTCTTAAAAATTATAATGAATCAGTGTCCTATTCCTACAATTGTTATTAGTGGAGCTGATGGAAGATGTTTTGAAGCCATAAGTGCTGGTGCTGTTGGCTTCGTTGAAAAGCCAAGTTCGAGTACTATGAACGAATTTTCTAACGATTTGGCATCAAAAATTAAAGAAGCTTCAGTTGCTAAATTGGATAAAAAGAAATATTCAAAAATGAATTCTTCTCAAGTTAATAACTCGGTACAAAGAAAGAGTACATTTAACAGTGAAAATATAAGAAGAAGAAATGATAAAGATATTATTGCAATAGGAGCATCTATGGGTGGTGTAGAAGCTGTTGCTAAAGTAATAAGTCAATTACCTTTAGGATTACCACCAATTGTAATTACTCAACATATGCCACCAGTATTCACTAAAAGGTACGCAGAGCGCTTAAACAAAGAATGTGTGATAAATGTATTAGAAGGAAAAGATGGACAAGAAGTGTTAAGTGGACATGCATACATTGCCCCTGGTGGATTACAGATGGGTATTGCAAAGAAAAATAATAAATATGTATTAGAAATCAAAGAAGGAGAAAAGATTAGTGGTCATTGTCCTTCAGTAGATTATTTATTTCAATCTGTAGCAAAAGTAGCAAAAGAAAATGTTATAGGTGTTATTTTAACTGGAATGGGTTCTGACGGAGCTAAAGGATTACTTGATATAAAGGAAGCTCACGGATATACCATTGGTCAAAATAAACATTCTTGTGTCGTTTATGGAATGCCAATGGCTGCGAAGAACCTTGGAGCAGTTGAAAAAGAAAGCTCTTTAGAAATGATTCCAAATGTAATATTAAATCAGCTAAAGAGAAGACAATCAACAGTAAAATCTAAAGATTAGATAGAAAGTAGGTATGTATGAAATTTGAATGTGATAAATTGAATGTATTTCGTGAAATTAGTAATATAGGTTCAGGTAATGCATCAAATTCATTAGCTATGATGTTAAATGAGCTAGTTGATATAGGTCTTCCTAAAAGTGATATGGTTAATTTTTCAGATATAACTAATAGTTATAGCTCTCCAGAAGAGTTAGTTGTAGGAACTGTTTTACAACTTTCAGGAGATATGGAAGGTTTTATTATGGTTATTATGAAAATTGATTCAGCACTGAATTTATTATCAAAAATTACTGGAAATGAAATTACATGTGATAGAAATGATTACAACTCAGTTTGCGAAGAATTAAATTCAATAGGTGAAGTTTGTAATATACTTTGTGGAACATATTTAACTGCAATATCAGATATGACAGGTTTAAGTATAAATCCATCAATTCCTTACTTTAGTGTAGATATGGTTATGGCAATTATGAATTTACCTATTTCATTATATGGTCCAGTAGCTGACACAATTTTATGTATTGAAACAGACTTTTTCACTACAGACCACAAAATTGATGGAAAATATTATTTTATTCCTAAAGTTGAATCATGTAAAAAACTGTTATCTTCATTAGGCTTTGTTGATTAGGAGACTAGCTAATGGAAAATATAATAGTGGGTATAGCGGACTTTAATATTGTAAAGGCACCTAATCAAATTAAGACCATTGGACTTGGATCTTGCTGTGGCGTGGTAGTTTACGATGAAATAAATAAAATCGCTGGATTAGTTCATATTTTGCTTTCTGACTCGAGACATGACAAAAGCATAGTAAACAAGGCAAAGTATGCAGATACGGGTATTACTTTATTACATGAAGAAATGAAAAAAGTTGGTGCAAACCCTAGATTTATGAGAGCAAAGCTAGCTGGTGGTGCACATATGTTTAGTTTTAAAAATACACCTAATAGTATATTTACTATTGGCGAAAAAAATGTAAAGGCATGTAAAGAAACATTAGCTAAGCTAAATATTCCTATTGTTTCTGAAGATGTACTAGGTTCTTGTGGAAGAACTATTGTTTTTGATACTGTTACAAGTAAGTTACGTATCAAAAGCGTTGGAAAAAATGAAAAAGTCATTTAAAAGGATGGTGTATTATTTATGAATGCAAATGATGAGATAATAGACAATAAAATAGATGATTTGTATATGGTATTTGTTATAAATAATCAAAAATATGCATTATCATCAAAATATATTATAGAAATTATTGAAATGTTACCCATAACGAAAGTTCCATTCCTTCCTAAGTATATGAAAGGGATTATAAATTTAAGAAGTACAATTATCCCTGTAATGGATGCTAGGATGAGATTTGATATGGATCCAATTGAATATAATGAGAGAACTTGTATTATTATAATTGAAAATAACATGGATCAAATCGGATTAATAGTTGATGCTGTAAATGAAGTTATTCATATTTCACCTAATCAAAGTATGAAAATGAATTCAGATAAAGATGAATCTAAGCAAAACTTCATAAAAGGCGTTAGTGAAATAAATGATGAAATCCAGTTAATACTAGACTGTGACTCATTAGTACAAATTGTAGAGGATATAAACGATGGAATTAACGAATAAAGACTTTGTACGATTAAAAAACTTTATGTATAATAATTATGGGATAAATTTGGAAAAAAAAAGAACGTTAATTGAAACACGACTAGTATTGATGGTAAAGCGTTTAGGATTTCCTGATTTTAAAAGTTATGTAGATAGTTTGATGCAAGATAAAACAGGAGAGCAAGTATCAGCTTTAGTAGAAAAACTAACAACGAATTTTACATATTTTATGCGTGAGGAGCAACATTTTGAGTTCTTAAAAGAGGAAGTATTATTGCCTAATTTAAAAAAACCACCAATTGGAGGAATAAAAATTTGGTCTGCAGCTTCATCTACGGGAGAAGAACCATATTGTATTGCCATGTTAGTATCGTCTATCTTGGGGAAAAGCTCAAAATTAAGAGTGTCTATAACAGCATCAGATATTTCTAATAATGTATTGAAGCAAGCAAAAGCAGGTATTTATTCTGAAGATAAAATATCTAAATTACCAGAATTATGGGTGAAAAATTTCTTTCAAAAGGTAAATGATAAAAATTATGCAATTACTAAAAATGTTAAAGATTTAGTTGAATTCAAATATTTTAATTTAAATAACTACATAGGTTGGGATAAGCGTAAATACGATGTTATTTTTTGTAGAAATGTTATGATTTATTTTGATAATCCTACAAAGCAGGCATTATGTAAAAAACTGTATGAAGCTCTTAAGCCAGGAGGATATTTAATAATTGGGATGTCAGAGAATTTATCTAATTTAAAAACAGATTTTGAACGTGTAAAACCATCAGTATATAGGAAAAAATTATAATTGATGAAAATGGAGGAAATATTATGAAAAGAGTATTAATAGTTGATGATGCAGCATTTATGCGTATGTCTATTCGCAATATGCTTCAAAATTATGAATTTGAAATAGTTGGAGAAGCAGAAAATGGTTTAATGGCAATTGAAAAATATCAAGAATTACAACCAGATATAGTAACAATGGACATAACTATGCCAGAAATGGATGGACTAGAAGCGCTAAGAGAGATCAAAAAGATTGATCCAGGTGCATCAATTGTCATGGTATCAGCATTAGGACAAGAAGCGAGAATGAAAGAAGCAATTATCTACGGAGCAAAAGGATTTATTGTAAAGCCTTTTAAAGAAGAGATCATTGTATCCGCTTTATCTAAACTGTAATTTATTTTATAATAGGTAATTGAGTTTAGATTATATATAAAGGCTTAGTATCATAAAAGTAAGATGTTTATGCATCTTACTTTTATGATACTAACCAAATTGTAGCAAGATATCTATATGATACATCAAACCCCCTATTAGTTTCTAATTTAGAAGTTAATAGTGGATTTGATGTGTGCTTGTTATAAGCCACTTAAACGCCACTTGAACATAAACAAGAAATAATTATGAATATAAAGGAAGAGAAGATCTAGAGAGGAGATATGATAGAATATGATGAACCAGGATGTAAGTATATATAACTTTAAAAAACCACAAAGATATTCTACAGACAATATGAGATTTTTATCTGTAATATCAGATGAATTTTGTAAGAGCATAAATCTATTCGTAGCTTATGAATTAAGAAGACCAAATATAGTATGTAAATTAGAAAGAATAGAACAAACAAACTATGAAGAATTTATTAACATGATATCAAATGAGTCTGTAATTATTGAACATGCAATACAACCATTAGTAAAAGGTCTTATATATCAATTAGATAAAAGTGTTGCACTTTCATTTATAGATTTAATACTTGGTGGGGATGGAATAGTTGATAATAGTAAAAGAGAACTTACTGAAGTTGATAGAGAATTAATATCATATATAGGAAATGAATTTTTAACAAAAATGCATATCTTTGAAGGATGTGAATCTAGAGAAGTTTCTAATGTTTATACTAACGCGGGATCTAGTGGAAAATATCCAATAAGTGAATCGGTTATTATTTCTCATATGAAAATGATGGATGGCAATGAAGAAATAGGTAAAATGAGTTTTTGTAATCCATATAGTTGTTTAGAGCCTGTAGTAGATCAATTAGAGCCAAAAAGACTTTTTATAGGTAAGGACAAAGAATATGATTTTGAATTTACAAGTGCAATATATAAAAAAATTGATGGTGTAAAAACTGAGTTAGTTGCATGCCTAGGAAATGCAGACGTAAGAGTAAACGACCTTCTAAAGCTAAAATTAGGAGATGTTATAACCTTAGATAGTAAAATGAGTGAAGAAATAGACCTTTTTGTAGGAGGTTCAAAATCATTTAAATGCAAGCCTGGTCTTATTAAAGATAAAAAGGCTGTTGTTATAACTGGTGACACGAAAAAGGAAGCATAGATTAATATAAATGAAAAACACATTGATGATTTTATCAGTGTGTTTTTTATTTATATTTTTATAGAAATTTTTGTCTAAAATTTGGATTTTTTCTAGAATTAAAGAGTTAAATAAAATTATAACGAAAAGAATATTTTATACAAATATAAAGAAAATACATAACTATCCGTATAGTAAGAAAATAAACTACTTAAAGTAGTAAAGCTATAACAATCAAATTACATGGAGGACAGTATGAAAAACTTAAAAATAAGTAGAAAGTTAAGTATATCTTTTATTGTTTTATTAATGCTTGCAACATTTGCAAATTTTTATACAATATCAAGTTTAAGAAAATCAGAACGTTTGACTAATCAATTATTTAATGGGCCTTATGATGCAACAACTGAAACTATGGGAGTTCGTAGAGATGTAGTTGCTATAGGAAGAGGAATGGCTAATTCAATTATCAGGGAAAATCCTTCAAAATATAGAGATGAAATTATGGGTAACTTTGATAGTATTGAAAAAAGAATTAAATCTATTAGAGAGTCTTTTAGCGGAGATAACAAAATGGTAGATAATCTTAAAAATTCTGTAGATAAAATAAAACAGGAGTACAATAAGATTTATGATCTTATGTTAAAAGGAGATTATAAGACGGTGAAAGAGGTTACAGCTGAGAATACACCTTATTGGAATATATATGATGAGCTTAGAGATACTTCAATAGCTCTTAATAAAGAGGCAGAAGCTGAAGGAATTGAATTTAATAAAGGTGTAGAAGACGCAACTAAAAAATCTACCTTTATTTCTATATCTATTAGTATAGTTAATATAGTTGTAGGAGGAGTTATATGTCTATATATTACTAATAGCATAAGAAATCCAATACAGGAAATAGAAGAAGCTGCAGATCAAATGGCTGTTGGAGATTATGATATTGATATCAGCTATGAATCAAAAGATGAACTAGGATCTTTAGCAAATAGTATGCGTAAGATGAGTAACACAACTAAAGAAATTATAAATGATACAGTTCGTGGCTTAGGAGAAGTTGCATCAGGTAATTTCGATATTGAACCTGAAGTAGAATTTATAGGAGTATTTAAAGAAATCGAAAAATCGATAAATAAAATAACTAATGATTTAAGCGAAACGATGTCACAAATAAATGTAGCTGCGGAAGAAGTTGAAGCTGCATCAGAACAAGTGGCAAGTGGATCACAAATGTTATCACAAGGTTCTACTGAACAAGCAAGTGCAATCCAAGAATTATCTGCAACTATTATAGAAATATCTGACAAAATTAAAGATACTGCAGATAACGCTAGAAAAGCTAATTCTTTAACAGTAAGCTCAGCCCGTCAAGTTAAAGATGGAAATGAACAAATGAAACAAATGGTTAAAGCAATGGAAGAGATTTCATTTACTTCTAACGAAATAGGAAGAATTATAAAAACAATAGATGATATAGCGTTCCAAACAAATATATTAGCATTAAATGCCGCTGTAGAAGCAGCTAGAGCTGGGGATGCAGGTAAAGGATTTGCTGTTGTTGCTGATGAGGTAAGAAATCTTGCTGCTAAGTCAGCAGAGGCTGCTAAAAATACAGCAACGCTTATCGAAAATTCAATAGAGGCAGTTGAAAAAGGAACTAATATTGTAGATAGTACAGCTGAGTCACTTCAAAAGATAATAAATACAACTAGCAGAACTACTGTATTAGTTGATGATATAGCTAAAGCATCTGAAGAAGAGGCAAGCGCAATAACTCAAGTTACATTAGGAGTAGAGCAAATTTCAGAAGTAGTACAAACTAACTCTGCAACATCAGAAGAAAGTGCTGCTGCTAGTGAAGAACTAAGTGGACAAGCGCAAATGCTAAAATCACTTATTGAAAACTTTGAATTAAAGGATTCAAATAAATCTAGAAAAAATATAAATTTCAATAATGATGAAAAAGATTATTTTTCAATGAATGAATATTAATAAATATAGCAAAATTTATTATTTAAAAATGAAAAATAAATTAATATAAAGTACAAAAAAGTATTATCATAGTAATTGGTAATACTTTTTTGTAAAATTTTAAGAAATCTATTTGAATAGCATTTACGAGAAAGACAGGTATTTAATTGTAATTAAAATAACTAATGTATCTATTTTTAGTATTTATATAATTATATTATGAAAAATTAATATTTAACAAAAAGGTTTGACATGAAACTATTATAGGTATATAATTAGTTTGACATAAAACTAATTATATAAGAGGAGAAATACATAATGGCAAATTTAGATTTTATATACAATCGTAAGAGTGTAAGACAGTTTAAAAATACACCAGTTCCAAAAGAAGATATAGTTGAATTATTAAAGGCTGGGACATATGCACCATCTCCAAAACATCAGCAAAATTGGCATTTTGTTGTATTACAAAATAAAGATATAATAAATGAAATGGCAGATATAGTAGCTAAAAGCCATGAAAATATAGGACAACTTGCAAAAAATGAAAAAGACTTTAAAAAGCATATGAGTGTTATAAAATACTATACATGTTTTAGATATGCTCCAGTAGTAATATTAGCATATTCAAGTGAATATAAAATGATAGAATATAAGATATTAAAAGAAAATAATGCACCTCAAGAAATTCTTGATGTATTAGTATCACCTCAGTCAGCAGCTCAAGGTATAGGTGCTGCAGTAGAAAATATTTTATTAGCTGCAACTGAAATGGGTTATGGAACTTGTTACATGACAGGTCCCACACATGCTAAAACTGAGATAGAGAAGCTTATAGGATTTAATAAAGAAGGATACGAACTAATGTCTATGATTTCTTTAGGAGTAGCAGAAGACAATACTCCAAATCAACCACCTCGTAAACCATTAGAAGAGGTTGTAACGTTTATAGATTAATATTTAAATATATAAGGCATCTACAAAATAATATTGTAGGTGTCTTTTTATATTTAAATAAAATTAATAAAAATTCATATAAAAATATAAAAAATATTATACTAAAAAAGTTGTAATAACAGTGTAAATTATGATTACAAAATTGTAAACAGTGATTACAACAGTGTAAATTTTTATATTAAAAATTTATGATATAGTGAAGTTAACAATAGAATTAAAAAGATTTTTGTCGAAATACGGAGTGTCATGAAAATTTTATCTAATGATTTTAAGAGATTATAAAAATTTGGAGGTGAGTATAATTACGGAGTAGTTGCTAAAGATAAGATTGATATTCAAATATACAAAATAATCGATAAAAATATATTATAAACAGAATATAAGGCTAGGGTTTAGGCATGAAAATTAGAAGAAAAATACGTGATAAGATAATAAAATCTACTCTTATATTAGTAGGTTTAGTTTTTGTGGGTTTAGTAAGTAGTAGATATATAACTTCTCAAGCTAAAGACAGTTTTAATAGCGCAATTGAGAATTCTAAGATCATATCAAGTGGTGTAGAGTTAATCAAAAAACTTGAATTTAAAGATGTTATAGAAGTTGAAAAGAAAATAGATGATATGAATAAGAAAAAAGATAATGTGAATAAGAAAAAAGATATAAAGGATAAAGATTTAAAACAGATATTTGAGAATTCTGTAATAATGGGAGATTCAATATCAGAATCTTTAATAGAATATAACATATTAAATAAATCCTCTGTAGTAGCATATAAAGGAAGAAATACATCAACTGCTAAAAAAGATGTAAATTTAGCTGTCAATTTATACCCATCTAATATATTTATGGCCTATGGAATGAATGACATACCATACTTTAGAGGAGATGCTAATAAATTTATCTTATCTTATGAAAAACTAATACAAGATTTAAAGTCAAAATTACCTAAAAGTAAAATATATATATGCTCAATTTTACCCGTACAACAAAAAGTTATAGATGAGGATAAGTTCTATTATAAATTAGATGAATTTAATAATGCCCTTAAAGATATGTGTAATAGACTAGGGCTAACTTTTATAGAGAGTAAAGATATAGTAGTTAAAAATCCAAATCTATTTGAAAAAGATGGAGTGCATATGAAAATAGGTTTCTATCCATTATGGCTAAGAGTTCTTTTAGATAAATCAAATTTATAAGTTAATGAGGATAAAGAAATGAAAATACATATAAAAAAAATGTTAGCAATTATGGTTATAAATGTATCAATATTTACGATGGGGTGTTCAAGTGAAATAAATGTGTCTATAAATGATATTGAATCTAATTTAATTAAAAATATTGATACTGAAAGCATGGAAAAAGGCAATCAAAAAACACTTAGAAGATTTTATGGAATAAATCCAGATGATTTGGAAGATTTTGTTTTATATACTCCTAAGTCTAATATGGATGTAGATGAAATGTTAGTCTTAAAGGCAAAAGACTTGGAAAAGGTAGATTTTATAGAAGAAAGCATAGAATCTAGAGTAAACAGGCAGATAGAGAATTTTAATGGATATGGTGTAGACCAGGTTGGGTTATTAGATAATTATGAAATAAAGATAGAAGATAAATATGTTTTTTTCGTAGTATCAAATAAAGCTGAAGAAATTAAAGAAGAATTTATCAAAAGTATAAAAAATAAATAAGGAATGTGAGCAGTTATGGTTTTTAGCAGTATTATTTTTGTATTCACTTTTTTACCGATAAGCTTATTATTATATTATATTACTCCCAAAAATATGAGAAATTTAATATTATTATTAATAAGCTTAGTGTTTTATGCATGGGGGGAACCTGTGTATGTTTTATTAATGATATTTACAACAATATTTAACTTTATAATGGGTAGAGTTATAGACAGCAACAAAAGAAATGTTAGCTGTAAAAATATATTGATATTTACAGTATTAGTAAATATATTTATTTTAGGATTCTTTAAATACTATGGATTTTTAATTGAAAATATAAATATGTTATTTGGCTTAAATATAGTATATAAGCAGTTACCACTTCCTGTAGGAATATCATTTTATACATTTCAAACATTATCTTATATAGTAGATGTATATTTAGGAAAAGTAAAAGTTCAGAAAAGTTTAATCTCACTTGGATTATATGTAACTATGTTTCCTCAGCTAGTAGCAGGTCCAATTGTAAGATATCAAGATATAGATAGACAGCTTAATTATAGAGAAGAATCTATTCCTAAGTTCGGTTTAGGCGTAGATAGATTTTTAAGGGGGATATGTAAAAAAGTTTTATTAGCTAATAACATAGGTATGGTATGGACAACTATCCAATCTTCAAATATAGATAATATATCTGTGTTAACATCTTGGATAGGTATAATAGCTTATACATTCCAGATATATTTTGATTTTAGTGGTTATTCAGATATGGCCATAGGTCTTGGAAAAATGTTTGGATTTGATTTTATAGAAAACTTTAATTATCCTTATATATCAACTAGTGTATCTGAATTTTGGAGAAGATGGCATATATCGCTAGGATCATGGTTTAAGGAATATATATATATACCTTTAGGAGGAAATAGAGTAAGTAAATTAAAAAGTATAAGAAATATATTTGTAGTTTGGCTACTTACAGGGTTATGGCATGGTGCTAGTTGGAACTTTATAGTTTGGGGGCTTTATTATGGAACTATATTATTTATAGAAAAAACTATATTAAATAAATTGCTAAAAAGAATACCAAAACCACTAAGACATATTTACACGATGGTTTTAATTATGATAGGTTGGGTTTTCTTTGGAAGTGAAACTTTAAGTTATGCTTTAGATTATATAAGTGTTATGTTTGGATTATCTGGAAATAATCTAGTAGACTCGACAGGTTTATACTATTTATATACTAACTTAATATTATTTGTAGTGCTATTACTGTGTTCAACACCTATAGTAAGTAAAATATTTAAAATAATAATAAAAAAAGGAAAAGTTGTAGGCTTATCAATAGCTATATTTGTTAATATATCAGTAATGATATTATCTATATCTTATTTAGTAAATGAGACGTACAATCCTTTCTTATACTTTAGATTTTAAGGACATTAAAGGAGGATTATTATGAATAAAAAAATATATGAAAATAAAAATACTAAGATATACTATATAATAATGAGCTTTATATTTATAATATTGCTCATTGTTATAGTAGCTTTTAATATACTAAAAAAAGATATAAATTTTTCTGATTCTGAAAATAGAATATTAGCTAAAAAGCCTA
This sequence comes from Faecalimicrobium sp. JNUCC 81, assembly GCF_053667625.1. Lineage (NCBI taxonomy): Bacteria > Bacillati > Bacillota > Clostridia > Peptostreptococcales > Peptostreptococcaceae > Faecalimicrobium > Faecalimicrobium sp. JNUCC 81. The sequence continues at coordinate 3,309,206 of NZ_CM132203.1, read as the reverse complement.
AGTTTACACTTGAAAGGTTAGTAGAAGGAAAGTTTGCAAAAAAATATGAAAAGTATAAAGTAGATCAATTTATAAATAGAGATTTATGGATAGAAGTCAAAACAAGCTTTGATAAAATGTTAGGAAAAAATAAATCCAATGGTGTTTATTTAAGTAAATATAATTATTTAATTGAAGAATTTAAAGAGCCAAATTCAAAGATTATAAAATCTAATTTGGATACTATAAATAAATTCTCAGATAAACATAAAAATATAAAACAACATTTTATAATAGCGCCCAATGCAATAGAAATATTAGAGAATAATCTTCCTATATTTGCACCTACTGTAAGTCAAAAAAAATATATTGATGATTTCAAAGATAAATTAAGTAAAAATGTGAATTTTATAGATGCATACAAGGCATTAAAAGACCATAATAAAGAGTATATTTACTATAAGACAGACCATCATTGGACGACTTTAGGGTCTTATTATACCTTTTTAGAAGCAGCGAATAGCATGAATCTTAATATAGAAAAAATTAAGTATGATGTAAAAAAGGTATCAGATAGTTTTTTTGGAACTTTATCTTCTAAAAGTGGATATAAAGTAAAGGAATCGGATTACATAGATGTTTATATACCTGAAAATAAAAATGATGAATATGTAGTTAACTATGTAGAGGAACAAAAAAAGTCTGCATCTTTTTATGATAGCTCAAAATTAAGTGTAAAAGATAAGTACTCAGTATTTTTAGGAGGAAATCATCCTCTAACTAAAATAAAAACAACATCTAAAGAAGATAGAAGGCTTCTTATATTCAAAGATTCATATGCAAATAACTTTATACCATTTTTAACACCTCATTTTAAGGAAATAGTAGTTGTAGACCCAAGATACTACTATGATGATATTGATAAATTAATTGAAGAGGAAAAGACAACAGACATTCTCTTTTTATATAATGCAAACACGTTTTTCTTTGATACATCTTTAGAGTTAGTTTTAAATAATAAATAATAGTATAAGTACTATAGATATATCTATGGTACTTTTTATTTTATTAAAATATAAGTTAGATAAAAATAGATAATTATAATATACATAAAATACAATATTAAAAATAAAGCTTAAAACTGTTAATAGAAGTTTATTAAATATAGATATTACAGGTATAATTAGATTAAACGAATTTATAAGTAAATAATTCAAAAATAGACAATATAATAACAGATTAATTTATATGTAAATAAAAAGTAAGAATAATATAATATTTTATAGAAAAAGAAAATGAAATCTAATTTCAATTTCATATTGACAAATAAAATAAATATTAATAATATTAATTTAGGAGGTATTATTCATGAATAAGAAAACCGAATACAAAACAAAGCAAAGAGAGATAATCTTAGATTATTTAAAAGAAAATAAAGATAGACATGTAACAATAGATGACGTATTTAAATACTTAGAGGAGCAAGGTAATAAGGTAGGAAGAACGACAGTATATAGATACATGGAAAAATTAACGAATGATGATTTACTAAGAAAGTATTACATTGAGGAAGGTGCAGGGTCATGTTATCAATACATAGGAGATCATGAAGATTGCCATCAGCATTTTCATATGAAATGTACAGAATGCAAAGAGTTAATACATCTAGAATGTTCTTATTTAGAAGATGTAAATAATCATATCTTAAAAGAACATAACTTTATAATTAATAATGCAAAGACTGTCTTCTACGGTATTTGTAATAATTGTAGAGGCAAGTCAGAAAGGTAGTATAAAATGAAGAAAATTACTGTTATTGTATTGTCTACAATTTTAATGATATCTTCTATATTAACAGGGTGCACGAATACAAAAAATAAGGAAGATTATAAAAATAAGACAATTTTAAAAAAAGATAAATTAAATATAGTTACAACTTTATTCCCTCAATATGATTTTGCTAAACAAATAGCTGGGGATAAGGGAGATGTTAAATTACTTTTATCGCCAGGTCAAGATAGTCACTCTTTTGAGCCTACTCCTGAAGATATCATAACAATTCAAAATGCAGATGTATTTATCTACAATGGTGGTGAAGCAGAGGCATGGATTGATAAAGTAATAGATTCTATAGATACAAAAAAAGTAAATACTATTAAGATGATGGATTATGTTAAGGCTGTAAAAGAAGAGGAAGTAGAAGGCATGGAACCTGAGGATGAACATGATCATGAAAAGGAAGCGTTAGAACAAAAAGGTGAAAATAATAATCAAGATCATGAAGATGAGGAAGAATATGACGAACATATTTGGACTTCTCCTAAAAATGCAATAAGGATGGTAGAAGGTATTAAAGATACTTTAGTTAAAGTAAATAATGTTAATTCAAAAGATTACAACACTAATTATGAGAAGTACATAAAGGAACTTGAAAAATTAGATAAGTCACTTACAGATACTGTATCTAAAGCTAAAAGAAAAATGCTTGTTTTTGGAGATAAGTTTCCATTTAGGTATCTTGTAGATGATTATGGATTAACATATAGAGCAGCTTTTAATGGGTGTAGCACACAAACAGAACCTAGCATTGAAACAGTTACATATTTAATAAACAAAGTAAAAGAAAATAAGATACCTGCCATTTATCATATTGAAATGAGCAATAAAAAAATAGCTAAAACAATTAGTGAAGAAACAGGAGCTAAAGTACTATTACTACATTCCGCGCACAATGTTACAAAGGAAGAATTTAATAAAGGCATTACATATATAGATATAATGAATAACAACATTACTAACCTAAAGGAAGGCTTAGAATAAATATGAACTTAGTAGAATGTAAGAATATAAGTTTTTCATATGAAAATAATGTTGTAGTAAAAAATGTTAGTTTTAAAGTTTCAAAAGGTGATTACTTATGTATAATTGGTGAAAATGGTTCTGGGAAAAGTACGTTGGTAAAAGGTATATTAGGGTTAATAAAGCCATATAAAGGAAATATTTTCATAAGTGAAGAATTAAAAAAAACAACTATTGGATATATTCCTCAGCAAAGTGATATTCAAAGAAATTTTCCAGCCACAGTCTATGAAGTTGTATTATCTGGATGTATAAAAAGAAGTAGCATATTTCCGTTTTATAGCAAAGAAAATAAAGTATTAGCTTGTGAAAGCATGAGAAAATTAAAAATATTAAATTTGAAAAATAGATGTTATAGTGAATTATCAGGAGGGCAACAACAGAGGGTTCTTATTGCAAGAGCTTTATGTGCTACAGATAAGTTAATCATAATGGATGAACCTATAACTGGATTAGATCAAAAATCTACACTAGATATGTATAATATGATAGATAATTTAAATAAAGAATATGAACTTTCTATTATTATGGTATCTCATGATATAAAAACATCTCTAAACTACGCTAATAAAATATTACATATGAGCAATGAATTGTTGTTTTTTGGTGATGTAAAAGACTATAAACAAAGTGAAGTTGGAAAGAGATTTTTAGGTGGTGGAAGTAATGATTAATGTAGTTTCAGAGATGGTATCTTATCCATTTGTTTTAAGAGCTATGATAGTGGGGATTTTAGTGTCACTATGCTGCTCTTTATTAGGTGTAAGTCTAGTTTTAAAAAAATATTCAATGATTGGTGAAGGATTATCTCATGTTTCTTTTGGAGCAATATCTATAGCAGTAGCTTTAGGTGTTGCACCATTAAAGCTATCAATACCAGTCGTTGTTATAGTAGCCTTCTTATTACTTAGAATTAAAGAAACTAGTAAAATAAAAGGTGATTCTGCTATAGCAATTATATCGTCTAGTTCATTAGCTATAGGTGTAATATCAATAGCGTTGACAACTGGAATGAATACAGATGTATGTAACTATATGTTTGGAAGTATTCTAGCAATGAGTAAAGATGATGTGTATTTAAGTGTAATTTTATCTATAGTAGTATTATTTTTATTTACAATTTATTATAATAAAATATTCTCAATTACTTTTGATGAAAATTTTGCACAATCAACAGGCATAAATGTATCTTTTTATAATATGATGATATCAATTCTAACTGCTATAACTATCGTTCTTGGGATGAGGATGATGGGAGCTATGCTTATATCAAGTTTAATTATTTTTCCAGCGATAATATCAATGAAAATATTTAAGAGCTTTAAAACAGTAGTTATTAGTTCAGGGGCGGTATCAATATTATCATTTTGCATAGGTATGGTTATATCATATAAACTATCAACACCTACTGGAGCTAGTATTGTAATAGTAAACATAATTATTTTTGTACTAGCTACAATATTTGAGAAGATAAAATGTAGTAAAAGGAGTTAAAAGATGAAAATAATAAAGCGTTTGTTAATATTATTATTTTTATTATTGCTTACTGGATGTTCAAATTCTGAAGTAAAAGTAAATAGTCAAAAAGAAGTAGTTGCTACAAATGATGATATGGTAATAGAAATCAAAGAAAAAATGTTTATAGCGCAACTTGATGATGTTTTTACTAACCCAAATGACTATATTGGAAGAACTATTAAAATAGAAGGGTTTTATGATCCACTTGAAATGGATGGAAGAACCATTAACTATGTTTCTAGACGATCTCCAGGATGCTGTGGAAATGATGGAATAGCATGCATTGAATTTATAGGAGATAAAAAAATGCCTAAGCCGAATGATTGGATAGAAGTAATTGGTAAAATAGAAGAATACGAAGATGAGTCTGGAAAAAGCGTTAGAATTCGTTTAGGTACACTAAATGTTAAAACTGAAAGAGGGGCTGAATTTGTAAGTCAATAGATTTACACTCTTAGGATTTAGAACTATAATTTAAAAAGGTATTAGCTATAAAGCTAATACCTTTTTATTTGGGTATGTCTGAAATAAATATTGATAAGCTAATATGTATTATATATATCATTACCTATTTATTTCGGATTTACTAACTAAATAAATAAAATTCATAAGAACATATTTTGTAAAATACGAATGTTATTTACTTAACTAAATTTACTTAGGGGTAGTAAATTTAGGGGAAAAGATTCATCGATATATTTTAGCATATTTAATTTATAAAAATATCGAAAGTGGACTGAAATGCGTTTTTTTTGGACTGAAATATAAACTTTAGGGAAGAAAAAATGATTATGTAAACTATTTTAATTGTAATACAATTTAAAATAAAAACATTTTAAAGGTAACGCAAAAAGTAACAAAAAATAACAAAACGATGAAAACTATTGATTAAGTAAAATAAATGTGCAATATTATATAAGTGATTAAAAAACAATGTTTAATATTAAACATTGTAAAATAGAGTATTTAAATAATTATTAGGAGCTGAGAATGAAAAAAATAGGTTACGTAGTTATGCCACTTATATTAGGTATGATATTTGTATTAGGGATAAATAATTTTTTTGATTTAAAGATAAAAGATTTATTAAAAAATAAAGATTTAACTACGATTATGAATGATTCGTTAAGTGATATAAAAGATAAAGGAAGCATAGCAAATAATTATTTTTTAGAGAGAGAAGATGCTCTTATATTAGGTTCTTCTGAGTTAGGTCATTCAACAAAACAACACCCGACATACTATTTCAACACCAATAGAAGTAAACGTGGTGTAGCAACTATAGGAAGGGCATACACTCAAAGTTTGCAAGATGCAACAATATTAGGGAGTTTAGACCCAGATATTAAAGATAAAAAAGTAGCTTTACTAATATCGATGCAATGGTTTATGGATAAAGAAGGAGTAACTGAAGGGCACTATCAATTTAGATTTTCTCCATCACAATTTTATAATTTCTTAGATAATCCCAAAATATCTAAAGAAAGTAAAAGTAAACTAATTGCTAGAAGTGAAGAACTTTTAAAAGGATCTGCTGAATATAAAGCAGAATATGTTTATGCAAAATTATACAATTCAAATGATTTTATTTCAAAAACTGAGAAGTTTTTATTAAAGCCATATCTTGAGCTAAGAAAATATTTCGTAAGACTTAAAGAAAAGGGTCTACTTTATAAAGAATTAGTATCGTTAAATGATGCTAAAAAACACACACCAAAAGGAACCATTGATTGGGAAAAAGAAAAAGCTAAAGCAATAGAAGATGCTAAAAAAAGAGTAGGAAATAATGACCTTAATATTGATAAAGGTTACTACAAAAAGTATTTTAAAGATGGGCTAGACAAAGTTAAAGGTAGATATAATGATGTTAATTTACTAGAATCTAGGGAAATTAAAGATTATGAGCTTAAATTAAAAATATGTAAAGAATTAGGAATAAAACCTGTAATAGTGATGTTACCTTCTATGGATAAATACTACAATTTAACAGGTATATCAAAAGAAGAAAGACATGAACTTTACGACAAAATAATATCTATATCTAAAAGTTATGGATTTGAAGTTATGGATTTAAGAGATAAAGAAACAGAAAAATATTATTTAAGAGATGTAATGCATCTTGGAACGAAAGGATGGGTAGATGTTAGTGAAAAGTTATATGAAAAGTTTGATCAGTAATAAAGATCTAATAAAGAGTATTTGTTTCACTCTAATTATAATAATAGCAATATTAATATTGATATTTACACCATTTAAACAAATACCATTTGTATATAATGAATTTTAATTAAGGAGATATACCTATGAAAATTATTGAAAGTATAAAAAAATATGCTAGTACTGATAGAATTGCAATAATCTGTGAAGGTGAAAAACTTTCATATAGAGATTTAAATGAGTATTCAGAAGCTATTGCCGTATATTTAAAATCTATACATGGTGATGAAAATATACCTGCTGTAGTATATGGAAATAAGGAAAATATGATGATGCCTTGTATGATAGGTGCTTTAAAATCTGGTAGAGCATATGTTCCTATTGATACAAGTTTTCCAATAGAAAGAGCAAAAGCTGTAATTGAAGAAGTTAAGCCAAAAGTTTTATTTAACTTTGGTGAAGATGTTGAATTTGAAGACGTTATAGTAATAAATGAAGAAAAACTTAAAGACTTAATAAAAGAATATAAAGATCAATCAATATCTAGTGAAAATTGGGTAAAAGAAGATGAAAATGCATATATATTATTTACATCAGGAAGTACAGGTAAACCAAAAGGTGTACAAATAAGTTCTTATAATTTAGATAGCTTTGTAGACTGGATGAGTCCTTGTCTAAAAGTAGATGGAAGCGAAAAAGTTATGATGAATCAAGCTGCATATTCATTTGACTTATCAGTTACAAGTATATACCCTGGTTTAGTAAATGGAGCAACATTATTTTCAATATCTAAGAAGGTATTGGCAGACTATAAATTATTATTTAATGAGCTAAACAAATCGAATATGTCAGTATGGGTATCAACACCATCATTTGCAGGTGTTTGTTTATCTGATGCAAGCTTTAATCAAGAGATGATGCCAAATCTTGAATCAATGATATTTATAGGTGAAGTTTTACCTAAAAATGTTGCTAAAGAGCTTATAGAAAGATTCCCAAAAATAAGAGTTATAAATGGATATGGACCAACAGAAGCAACAGTTGGTGTAAGTGTAAATGATATAACTTTAGAACATATTGAAGATGAAGTAAGTTTACCAGTAGGATATCCTATGGATAATTGTAGAATTAAAATAGTTGATGAAGATGGGATAGAAGTTAAAGACGGAGAAAAGGGTGAGATTATAATAATAGGTCCATCAGTTTCAAAAGGTTACTTTAATAATAAAGAAAAAACAGATGAAGTATTTTATGTTGATGAAATAAACAATGTAAAGCATAGAGCTTATAAAACTGGAGATATTGGTTATATGAATGAAGGCAGAATCTATTATTCTGGAAGAGTTGATTTCCAAGTTAAGTTAAATGGATATAGAATAGAAATAGAAGATATAGAAAATAACCTAAGAAAAGTTGATAATATAAAAAATGCAATAGTAATTCCTATATACAAAAATGATAAAATAGCGTATTTAAAAGGTATAGTTCAGTTAAAAGAAAAGAATGAATTAAGTAACATAAAAAATGGTACATTAATAAAGAAAGAACTATCAAAATATCTACCACAATATATGATACCTAGAAATGTAACTGTTATAGATGAGTTCCCTATGAATACAAATGGGAAAATAGATAGAAAGAAATTAATGGCTGAGTTATAATGACTTTTTCACAATACGGAGATTACTTCTACCTTTATATATTATTATTAACATTAATACCAGCAGTAGTATTAGGTTTACTAGGTAAAAACATAAAATATTATGGAATAATAGCAAGTATATTCATGATATTTATAATCGTAGGAAGAGACGTTAGTCTTTTATATTTCACAATGTTTATGATATTTGAAATATGTCTAATAAAAGGATATTTTTATATAAGACAAAAGACTAAAAATAAATATGTTTACTGGGTATTTTTATTCAGTTCAATGCTTCCTATAATAATAAATAAACTTTCATCACATACATCATTTGGAGTGATTGGTTTTATAGGAATATCATATTTAAACTTTAGAACGATACAAATGATAATCGAAATTTATGATGGGGCAATAAAGGAAGTTAATTTACTAAAAACATTATACTTTATAATATTCTTCCCAACATTAAGTTCAGGTCCAATTGATAGGTCAAGAAGATTTGAATCTGACTTAGAAAAAAGTATACCGAAGGAAGAGTATATAAATGACTATTTAGTTCCTGGATTTGGTAAAATCTTAATGGGAGTTGGATATAAATTTGTTATAGCATTTTTAATAAATACTTATTGGATGTCAAAGATTCCATCAGAAATTAATTTTGTTAATTCAATAAATTATATGTACGCATATAGTTTATATTTATTCTTTGATTTTGCAGGATATAGCTTATTTGCAGTAGGAACAAGTTATATACTAGGGATCAAAACACCGGACAACTTTAACAAACCATTTATAAGTAAGGATATGAAAGAATTTTGGACTAGATGGCATATAAGTCTTTCAAGATGGTTTGGAGATTATATTTTCTCAAGATTTGTAATATCTTCTATGAGAAAGAAAAGATTTAAAAAGAGAGCTACAGCGGCACATGTTGCTCAAATGATAACAATGATAACTATGGGATTTTGGCATGGTTTAACATGGTATTACATTTTATATGGTGTATATCAAGGGGTAGTACTGATACTAACAGATATATATCAAAAGAAATCTAAATTTTATAAAAAGCATAAGAAAGAGAAATGGTTTGAAATTGTGCAAATTGTAATAACTTTTAATATTGCATGTTTTGGGTTACTGATTTTCTCAGGATACTTTGCTAAATAAGGAGGAATAAAAATGAGACAAGTAGTTATAGAAATATTTGAAGAAGTATTAGGATATGATGATTTAGAAAATAATCAAGATTTAAACTTATTTGAAGAAGAGCTATTAGATTCATTAGCTATAATAGAAGTATTATTAGAAATTGAAGGAAGATTAGGTATAGAGCTTCAACCAACGGATTTAGAAAGAAGCGATATGGCAACTGTAAATAACTTAGTTAAGTTTTTAGAAACAAGAAAATAATATAAAATTACTAAGTGAACACAAGTAATTTTATAAGTAATTAAGCTTATTTAAATTAAAAAAGATATTATCATAAATTTATGATAATATCTTTTTATTTATATTAAACTTAAATTAGTAAAATGGGCTTATTTAAATTCAGCAATACCACAAGGAGGAATTTTAAACATATTATATCCATTATGTAAAATGATATTTTCGTCATATATAATATTTCCTTCACAATTATATACAATTAGATGCTTATTGATAGGATCTGTATTAATATTCAAGTGCAACATTGAGCTATAAGTTCCGTTTACAAATACCATATTATTGTATATTTTATCTATATTTATTACTTCATTACTGTGGTAAGTACATACAAAAGTATCAGCATTATAACCAGTCAGTACGTTATATCTACAATGAGGATTTAGTGGCATAAATTTACCATTTATGAATGCATCTCTATATTTATTCCAAAAATCACAGTAGAACTTAAGCATATTATACTGATTTTTGGGAAGCTCATCTATTAGCATTGAAATTTGAGGTACACTAAATAATATATTTATAAACTGTAATGCAGCACTTTCTAAAGTATCTTTAATATTCCACATTATCATATCTGAATGAACAGCAGAATCTCCAGCAAGTAGTCTTATATCACAGATTCTAATGCGGTTTTCTAAATCATCTAAAGGACAGTCAACAGCTCTAAATATATTTCCGTAAGTTCTCATCATTGGACCATTGTATGTTTGTCTAAACTCAAGCATAATATCTGGCTTTAATATTTTTAGCCTACTTATACAGTCCTTTAATAATCTATCTGAAGCATCAGCAATAGATTCATAATCACGTCTTTGATCATTTGGATTGCCACTAAATGGAGTAACAACAAATTCATCAACGAAATCTAACTTAAATCCATCTAAATCCCATTCTTTTAAAGCGTTTTCGTAAATACCTATAATATATTCTCGAACTTCAGGGAATCTAGGGTCAAAAACATGCCACTCTCTTTCATTTTCAGGATCTATAAGCATATCTTTAAATCTATTAAATACACTTGATTTTTTACCTACAAAAGGAACACTGTACCAGAATAATATGTTCATATCTTCGTTATGAACATTGTCAATAAATTTTTTCATATCTTTTATTTTAGATGTTGCTACATTCCAATCACCACAGTAAGCATAGCCACGATTATTATCATTTGTCTGCCAACCGTCATCTATAATTATAGATTCACAACCAAGTTCTTTAGAAAGTATGCATTGATTTAGTATTTTCTTCTCATCAAGTAGTTGGTGGAAGCTATACCAAGAAGAATACATTGCTTTTTTTGCAAGATATGGGACTGATGCTGGCCTATTGTTATCTAAAGTTTCCCACCATTTGGTTACTTTACTAAGAGCTTCGTAGTAAGGAATTTTATTTGAATCAATTCTTAATGTTAATGAGTAAGAATCTCTTGAAATATTACAATTATCAAATAGTGTTAATTGGTACTCATATTCTGCATCCTCTTCACAAATAATAGACTTAAAATCTATAGTATTTAATGTATCAGATAATGCTAGTGTAAATCTATTTTCATTGTTATATGTCATTAATGTTTCAACTGGAGCACCTGTAAATCCATTACACGTATGAAGGTTATTAAACCAATCAAGATTTAATGCTTTTAACATATGGATTTTAGGATTCCATTTATAATGGATATCAATAGCAGGTACTGATAGTGTTAGTGTAAGTTTAGAAAAAACTTTTTTATTTTCACTTTTTAGATTAATTGTTATATATTCTATACCATCATCAACTCTATATAATTTCTCAATATCAATATTTGATGTATCTCCCAATATTTTTAAATTATATTTATTCATATAAATATCCCCCTCATATTGTATTACTATAAATCTAACTTTGTAATTTATAGTAATACAATATGAGGGGGATTTAAATGTGTTTTTTTGATTATTTTAAATGTAGTTTTTTATATATTATAATTATTTAAATATTAATTTTTAATTTATATTTTTTAGGTGATACACCTATAACTGATTTAAAAGATTTACTAAAGTAAAATGGATCAGAATATCCACAAAGCTCAGAAACTTCTTTTACAGTAAATTCAGTATTATTAAAGTATTCACATGCTTTTTCTAACCTATATCTTGTGAGATAAACAATAGGAGGTATACCTACTTCTTTTTTAAATAAACGGCTAAAGTATGTAGGGGATACTGAGAATAAATTAGCAATATCATTAATATTAATATCTTCAGAAAAATGTTTTTTTATATATTCTTTAGATGACTCAATCATATCGTTCATATAGTTACTTTTTAAAGTGTTTTTATTATAGTCATCTATAAATTCGTTGAAGATAGTTTTTATATTAGACTCAAGCTCATCGTAGTTATTAGATGATGAGATACACTCATCGATTTTAATATCGATATCAGAAATATTATACTCAGATAGAATATAAGCATTGCAAATATTTATTAATGATTTTAGGCACTTGTCAATCTCTAATTGAGTTGCATTATTTTGTTCTAAAGTTTTTACAAGATCAAGGCATATATTGATAAAATTATCTTTTTGATTATTTTGAATCATAAATTTAATGCTTTTTTCCATACTATCTGTAAGAAAAACTCTATGATTATGAATGTATATTTCGCTTTTGGAACAATCTAAAATATTTGATTGTGAAAATACTATTTTCTTTTTTAATACAGTCCTAACTATCTGGCTGGTGATACCGATATTATCGATATGTTTAATAGGCCTACTTAAACCAACAGTCAAAAATATATTTTCTTTATTACATATAGAGATCATTTCATCACATAACAATCTAATTTTATCAGCAGATTCATGATTACTTGCCCATATCCCAACTATTTCATTACAATGTTTACCTTTAGTTAAAAACATTTTATCATCAGCGTCAAGATAATTTTTAGACAGACTCATTAAGTCTATAGTAGTTAAAATTTTAGTAAATGGTGTATCAAAATCAATTGTAAAACTTGAGTATGGACCAGCTATAAATAGTATTACATAATAATACTTATAATCAAAGTTAGTGTTTATTGTAGGTTTATCAGTAACTGTTGAGTTTATTAATTTATCTATAATATGTTGTTCATAATCTTTTTGCTTCATTGAAATTTTTGACTTTAAATTATTTAATATTTTTTTTATATCATCTATTAATATTGGTTTTAAAAGGTACTCATCAACACCAACTTTAATAGCAGCTCTAGCATATTCAAAATCTTTATAACCACTAATTATTACAAAACGGGTGTCAATATTTTCATTTTTAGCTTTTTCTATCATTTCAATTCCGTTTATGATAGGCATATTTATGTCTGTAAATACTATATCAGGCTTTAAATTAATAATTTTTTCATATGCATCAGCTCCGTTAATTGCTGTAGCTACAATATTAATATCGTTATCTATTTTAGAAATTTTGTTACATAAATCCTTTAATATGAGTTGTTGATCCTCAGCTATAATTACATTAATCAATATTAATCATCCTTTCAATTGTAATTTTACATCCATTGTCATAGGATACTTTAAATGAAAAGTCTCCTTCGTAAAAAATTGCTAATCTTGAATAAATATTTTTAATACCGAGACCACCAATTGATAAGTTTTTATAAGAGTCTAAATATTTATTGCCCTCATATTTTTTTATAAAATCATCTAAATCCCTCAAAGCTTCCTTAGTAAAACCAATGCCATTGTCAATAATAGTAATCTTATAGAATCCATTAATTAATTTGCAATTTATTGAAATATGCCATGGTGGAGTACAAGTACTAAATGCATGTTTAAAGCAATTTTCAACAATAGGTTGAATTGTTAATTTAGGTATAATAAAATCGTATGTTTCGATATCAATGTTAATGTCATAGTCAAAAGCATCAACATGAGAGATCTTCATTAATTCTAAATAATTTCTAGTATGATTAATTTCGTCAATTAGTTTTGTTTCCTGATGCTTTGATGTTATATATCTCATCATAAGAGATAATTCTTGGCACATCTTTTGAGTTACTTCACTGCCATAAATATCGCTAGCGGCACTAATTGAATTTAGTGTGTTGTATAAAAAATGTGGATTAATTTGAGCTTGAAGTGCAATGAAACTAGCTTCCATTTCCTTAATTTGAGATTCGTAAGCTAAGGACATTGAATCTTTAAGCTTTTCCAACATATTATTAAAAGAATCATTTATAATTTTAAATTCATCAATTCCGTTATCTTTTATAGAGAGTTTCATTTTACTACCAGAATTAATAGAGTGAATATAATCAATTAATTCATTTAGTGGTTCTAGAAGCTTTTTAAACATAAAAAAGCAAATTCCTAATATGGTACATAGTATTATCAACGTGATTATGAATGTTAAAACTAAAGAATCAAAGTTTTGTTTATTAATATAACTACTATTAGATACTAGCATAATATTTAAATTAGTATAATCAGATTTTTTCATTAGGTAATTATAAGTCTTATTATAATCTTCATATATATCTTTATTTAAATTTTCTTTTATATTGCTTAATTCCTTATCATCTATGATTTTGAAATAGTTTTTTAGTGGATAAACTACATTAAAATCATTATCAAAAATAATTATTTCTTTATTATCTTTAAAAGATTCTTGAGTACATATATTATCAACCACACTATAAGGTATTTGTGCTTCAATAATTGTATCTTTTAGCAATAGATTATCAGAGAAGTTTCCATAAACAGATATCACAGGTTTAAGGTTTGGTGACCAAGGGCTCATATGTGATCCGAGCATAATTCTCGAAGAATGATCACTCAAATTATTTAAATAGTTATTATTAGAAAGAGACTTTTTTATGTAATTAAGATCATTTAAATAGTATCCTGAGTAATAAAAATAATTTTTTTTAGAATTATATAAAAATACATTTGATATATTAGGAAAAAACAAAACAGTTCCTAAATTAGATTCAATTATCTTTTTTTGTTCTATAAACTCGAGTGAATTTTGTGATATGTCAGGGTTATTGATAGTATACAATGAATTTTTTAATTGAGAATTATAAATTAATGATGATATAGCAGTGTCCATTTCATTATATAGTAAGTCTATTTGTGCTGAAATATTTTCAAGTATAATCCTAGAGTTATTAGTTTCATTAATCTTTAAATTTTTTGATGTATGGTATCTGTATAATAAGAAGCTTAAAAAAACTATTGTAGTTATAATCAATGTAATATTTATAGCTAATTTATATTTAAATCCAGATTTTTTCATATTAAATACCCTCTGCATATTTGTTGTAGGAAAATGTTTACTGAAATATTCTAACATAATAATTTGAATAATTAAATGAATGCAAGAAAATACATTAAATATTTATAGAAAAGTACATTTTTATTAAGTACTTATATTTATATAATTAAAGTAAGGAAATTATATAAGAATTAAATTGAGGGGGGATTTGAGATGAACAAATTATTAAAACGAAGTATTTCTTTACTTACAACAGGATTAGTATCACTTTCAATGGTAGCTTGTGGGTCTACAAATGATAAAGAAGGTGATAGTTCAAGTTCAGCTAATGGGAAAACGATTACTTTAGGAATGAAAGCAACTCAGTTAGAAGTTTCAAATATGAATTATCATAAAGAAAAGTGGGAAGCTAAAACTGGTAATAAGCTTGAAATTCAAGCAGTTGATGATAATCAGTTTGAACAATTAATGCTTACAAAAATGACTTCAGGTGGAATGTGGGATATGTTTATAGGAGATACAGGAACACAATCTACAAAATATAATCATGAAAAAAACTTAGTTGATCTTTCATCAGAAAAATGGGTTAGCAACTTAAGTGATATAGGTAAAGATTTTGTTACTCATACAGATGGCAAGGTATATTGTATGCCATTGGGAGGAATAAATTCATTTGGAATAGCTTACAACAAAGAAGTATTTGAAAAAAATAATATAGAAATTCCTAAAACTTATAAAGAATTTGAACAAGTATGTGAAAAATTAAAGAATGCAGGTATTACGCCAATGTATGTTTCAATGGGGGATGCTTGGACTGTAAATCAAATAATAAATGGAGAATGGCCAAATATATTAGCTAAAAATCCTGGGTTATTAGAAAATTTAAATAATAATGAAATAAGATGGGATGAAGTTCCTGAATTTGTTAACGTATTTGAAAGAATTAAGGGATGGGTTGATAAAGGATATATAAATAGTGACTTAAGTACAGCAAGTTATGAAATGGCACAAAAATCAGTAGGTTTAGGTCAATCAGCAATGATGTATATGGGAGATTGGGCAGACCCTGAGTATATAAAAACTGAGCCATCAGCAGAAGGTAAAATAGGAATGTTTGCAGCACCAAGTGAAGATGGAAAAAGCTATTTAGCAGCAGCAGGACCTGGAGGATTATATGTTTCAAAAGAATCTAAAAACTTAGATGTAGTAAAAGATTTCTTAAATTATATGACTTCAGAAGATACTATTAAGTATGATATAGATAAGAGGGCTTGTACATCTGTATGGAATGATATAACTAATGAAAATGTTAGTACTACATTAAAAGATTCTCAAGTTTATTTTGATGAAGGCATGAGCCAAAAACATTATAACCAAACTTATGTAATAGTACCACCAGCAGAATCAGAAAGTGCATTACTTTCAGTTTTATTAGGACAAAAATCTCCTAAGGAAGCAGCTAAAATTTGGAGTGATGAAATAATTAAAAATGGAAAGCAACTTGGACTTGAAGGATTTACAAAATAAAATAATATAACAAAAGAATTTCGCTAGCGGTTTCGCTAGCGAAAATTCTTAAAAGGAGAGTGAGTAATGTGAACAAACTAGAAAAGAAATATTACCCAATGTATTTGATAATACCTGCACTAGTTGTGTTTACAATTTTTTATGTGGGCTCCCTAGTAGGAGGTATTATATTCTCATTTACTAATTGGAATATATATAATTTTAATAATCCTCAATTTATAGGATTTGAGAATTTTAGAGACTTATTTACTTCAATAAGCTTTTTACCAGCACTTAAGAATGTAACTATATTTGCAATAATAACGACTATAGTTAAAGTTGGATTAGGACTATTAATAGCATTATTATTAAATAATAAATTTAAAGGAAGAAATTTATTTAGAGCAGTATCATTTTTACCTTGTACAATAGGAACTTTAGTTATAGGTTATGTATTTAGTTTTATACTGCAACCAGATACTGGAGTATTAAATCAATTTCTTATCTCAATAGGACTAGAATCCATTGCTCTTAATTGGTTAGGGGATCCCAAAATTGCGCTATATTCAGTAGCGGCTGTTGAATCGTGGATATGGATAGGATTTAATGTAGCTATACTTCTAGCAGGATTACAATCTATACCGGAAGAAATTTACGAAGCAGCTCGCATAGATGGAGCAAATGCTTTTCAAAGATTTAAAAAGATAACATTACCATTTTTAAGACCTACAATTAATACGACGATAACATTATGTATTATAGGTGGATTTAATGTATTTGATATAGTAATGTCTATGACTAATGGCGGACCAAATGGAGCAACGCAGGTTATAAGTAAGTTATCTTATGATGCTATGAGATCTGGAACAATGGGATATGCATCAGCTATAAATGTAATACAATTAGTATTAATTGTAATAGTAATAACACCACTTTTAAAATTATTGAAACGAGGTGAGGAAATATAATGGAAATAAGTAGAGCAAACAAAACATCTATTTCAAAAATTGCAATATACACAGCTTGTGTCGTTATGTCATTCCTTGTTTTATTACCATTATATCTGGTATTACTTAATTCTTTTAAGACAGTTC
The DNA here is from genome assembly GCF_053667625.1 of Faecalimicrobium sp. JNUCC 81. Classification (NCBI taxonomy): domain Bacteria; kingdom Bacillati; phylum Bacillota; class Clostridia; order Peptostreptococcales; family Peptostreptococcaceae; genus Faecalimicrobium; species Faecalimicrobium sp. JNUCC 81. Next base: position 3,291,745 of record NZ_CM132203.1, on the reverse strand, counting down.
CAGAATCAGCTGTAGTAGGATTAAGTATGCCAGAGAAATTTATGTTTGAAAATTATCCTTATGTTATAAAAGAAGGTAAGTTATTGAGAGCATTCTTTAATAGCGTACTTATAACGGGAAGTACAGTTTTTATAACTGTTATATTTGGATCACTTGCAGCATTTATAATAGCTAGAAGGAGTGATAAGATAACAAAGTTTATAAGCAATTATTTTATACTAGGTCTTATAGCTCCGATAGCATTAATTCCAGAAGTGGCTATAATTAAAGCTTTAGGGTTAAGTGGAAGCTATTTGTCTGTAATTTTGATACATGTTTCAATCAAACTTCCACTAAGTATTATGCTTTATACAGGTTTTATGAAGGGAATTCCACAATCATTAGATGAAGCTGCTATGTTAGATGGATGTTCACCAATTAGAATGTTTTTTAAAATTATATTTCCTTTACTAAAGCCAGCAACATTTACTAATATAATAATAATTTTCATGGGTGTATGGAATGACTTCCAAATCTCATTATATTTTATAACAGATGGTGCAAAAAATACACTGCCTATGGGAATTTATAACTTCGTAGGATATATGACTTATAAATGGAACTATGTTTGTGCATTTATTATATTAACTATACTACCAATATTAATAATTTATTTATTTGCTCAGAAATATATAATAGATGGAATGATTGCTGGATCAGTTAAATAAAAATTAGTTCTTTCATGTAAAAAGACGTTATATCCAGGATTAAATAACTAAAATATATTACTTATACTGATATAAGTTTAGGAGGAATAAATATAGTGAGACTTAAAAATGCTTTAAAAAAAGTAGTGTCTTCAATCATAACATTAGGAATGGTAACATCTATTATCGGTGATGCAAATGCTTTATCTAAAAGTACAAAAAGTCCACAAATTACTGTTGACTATAATACTAATATAGGAACTGGAAATAAATATATATTTGGAGGATCAGGAGTACCTTCATCTGATGAAGCTACAGCTTGGTCTTCTATGAATAGCAAAATGGGAGTTAAGTTGGTTAAGATACAAATTGATTTATCAAAACTTTATCCAAATGAGGATGGAAAGGTAGATACTAATGTTAAGGAAGAGTATTTGCATGTTGCATCAGGTCAGTTTACAAGGGCTAGAGGAGCTGATATGGGTATTATGTTGGAGTTTGTAAATATACCATCTTGGTTAGACATTAATAATGATAAAAAATATGATGATGAAGTTAAGTATACTTCAATGATTAAAGAATTCTTAAATGATTCAGTTGAATACAAAGATATAATCAAGTTTGTTGAAATAACACCAGATGAATCATTAAACTCATCAGATTTTGTTGAAGTTTATTATACAACAGCAAAGGCTATTAGAAGTTTAGGAGCTAATTATATTATTGGTGGCCCAGGATATACTCTAACAGGTGTAAATGATATTAACTTAGGTAAAATACATGATTTATTAACTGGATATAATAATGAATCAGATAAAAGCCTTTTACAGTTTATATCTTTGAGAGCATACAATGTAGATGTTAATAATTATAAATATGACTATTTTGGGGAGTTTAAAGAAGGTAGGAAAAAGATTCGTAGATGGTCAAATAATACAAATATTCCTTTATTTATGACAGGATGGACTACAGTATCAAAAGATGCTAATATCCCAGATGCTAATATTACTGGAAATAGTGGAATAAAGCAACAAGCTAATGCCTTATTTAAAGCAATGAGAGATGGTTGGGATTTGGTACTTTTCAATAGTACAACATCATCTAAGAATTCTCTAGCAAGTTATTCATATACAATGAATGGAGATAATATTTCATTAAATCCATTTACAAAGGCATGGAATCTACTTTCAAATAAACTTGGTCTAGGAAGTGGAGAATTTAAGGTAGTTTCAACTGACATGGGAAGTAGTTGGATAGTTGATGACTCTATTGCAATGGTAAATAGTAAAAATGAATCTATAATCTTAGCAAATAACTTTGGAAATGAAAAAACGGACGTTAATATAGAATTAAGAAATGTACCATATGAAGATGGTAATGTTGAATTAGAATGTTATGCTGCAAAAGATGGTATATCAACAAATACAGCATATGCAAAAATTTCGGCAAATGTTGTTAATGGAATTATAAATGCTACGATACCTTCGATTCCATCAGATGGAGCAACGGGCATAATAGTTAAAGGTGGAGTTAATAAGAATTTACCAGCACAAACTATTTATGAATTTGAAAGTCAAGACAATCATTTTGGTGGGGATACAGAAATTACATGGCAAAGTGGAGCTTCTTTTAATAGAGTTGTAAAGAACTTTGGAGGATCAAATAATTTTGTTACTTTAAATAAAATAGAAGCTGGTGGTTCAGGAAAATATACAGCTAAGCTATATACAGACTCTAAAAACTCAAAAATAAAGGTATCTGTAAATGGAGAAGAGCCAATAACAGTTGATGGAAGTGATGCTACTATATCAAACTCTGTAGATTTTGATATAGACTTAAATGCAGGTAACGAAAATAATATAAAATTATATACAGAATCAGGAGAGTTAAGACCTGATAAATTAGTATTAGTAGCAAAAGATATAAAGTTATCAATTGGATTTCAAAACTTAAATACACTTTCATCGATAGTAGAGGGGAATGATAAAAAGTATGTACTTCCATTAGCACGTAAAGATTTTAACGTTGATGGTAGGATATTCCCAGATAATGTGGCTAATTCTTACGACCTTGAATATAAATCAAGCGATGAAAATATTGTAAAGGTGAATAATCAAGGATTATTAACTCCTTTATCAGTAGGAGAAGCTGAAATTACAGCTAATATAGTAGGTAATACAGAAGTTAATAATAAATTTAAAATAGTAATTGAAAACGCAGTTTCAGGAATTTCTGTAACTCCAAAAACAATTACACTAAAGCAAAATCAAATAACTAAAATATCTGCGAAAGTGTTACCTGAAAATGCAGAAAATAAAAATATAACTTGGAGTATATCTAATTCAGATCTTGTTGAAATAGAAAGCAGTAATAATAATGAAGCTACTGTTAAAGTTATTGGAGAAATTGGAAGTGCTATATTAACTGCAAAAACAGAAGATGGTGGATATGAAGCAACTTGTTCTATAACAGTTACTAAGCCAGAATCAGCAGGAGAAATAAATATAGACTATTCTAATACAATTTCAAATGGTTCACCAGGAATATTTGGTGTAACCCATTATCCGAACTTAAATAAGAAAGATAGCGATATTGGAGACCATTCAAAAGTTTGGGAAATGTTAAGAGATGACATGGGAGTAAAGTTTATGAGAGCAGATGCTCGCCTTCAAGAAATACTTCCAGTTTGGACTAAGACTCCAAATACAAATTGGTCATCAAATTCTGATATAAAACCAGGACAACCAAATTATGTAGAAGCAGATTATTATTATGTGACAGGTCCAGATGGAGTTAAAAGACAGTTTTCTGTACAAGGATATAGAGAAGATATGGATCATTTCTCAGAAACTGGACAATATCTAAATGGTATGTCAAATCCAGATAATTGGAATACAGAAAGACTTATGAATTGGGTAAAAAAAGCTGATGAAATGGATTTTGAAGTAATGGTTATGACATTTCAAATACCAGAATGGTTAGCATCTGGTTATCCATTACCAGGTGCACCTCATACTGAAAAAGCATGTAATAGCGCACCAAAGGATTGGGAGATATTTAGAGATATAATTCAGAAAGTATACAAAATGGTTAAGCCATATGCAGACTACTATGAATTTTTAAATGAGCCACATTGGTATGTTCCAAAAGGTGGAGAACAAAGAAGGCCAGACAAAACACTATACCCAAATACAAATAAAGTTAACTTAATAGCAGCAGATACTATGTATCAAGCAATTGATGCTATATATGAATTAGAAGGTAAAAAGCCAGTTATGAAGCTAGGCGGAGGTGCCGATGATAGTTGGGGTGGTGACTATGGAGTTTTAGGAACTATATTCTCGAGTGAATATAGCAAAGAATGGCAAGATAGAGTTGAATTTGTATCAATTCACAAATACGGAGAAAGACCAGCAAATCAGAGTACTTCAAATGATGGAGCGAATAGTAGAAATTTTAAATATTGGTTAAGACAAAAAACAGGTAAAGATATACCAATATTCTTAAATGAATATAATGCAAGTACAGGTCAGCCGCATGAATATCATACTGGATCGAAGAGTATGTCATATCATGGTAGAATAATGATAGATATGATGCTTGATGGATATGAGGGTGGAGGTTACTATACATGTTATCCAAGTGATGTACCTATGGATGATTACGAAGCAAGTTCAGGTTGGATAGAAAGAGGAAAGGGTGTATATGCTTGGAACAATGGTAATCCAACATTAGCAACATTTACAAAAACTTGGAATTTACTATCCAAAAAACTAGAACTTGGTAATGGAGAGTTTAAAGTAAAATCAGCAGATATATCAAAAAGTGAGATAAGTGATGGTATAGGAGCAATTAATGCTAACGGAAAACCAGTTGCATTTTTAACTAATTATTCATCTAATGAATATGGAGATATTATTGTGAATATGAATAAATTACCATATTTACAAGGAGAAAAAGTAACTGCAAAAGTATATTCTATGACAACTGATTCAACAATAGATATAGATCCAGTTGTAGTAGAAGAAATTGTAAAAGAAGATAGTTCAATAACTGTTAGAGTAGATTCTATAGGAGCAAATGGAGTATTAGGAATTATATTAGAAGGTAATACAATAGATATAGCTGATAAAACAATAGAATTTGAATCATATTTAAATAAGTTTAATGGATTAGCGAAAATTGAAAATAATAATTCAGCTTCAAATGGAAGGGTTGTAACAAAAATCTCAGGAGGAGATACTAATTCAGTAGATACATTAATTGATGCAAAAGTTAGCTCAGAATATACAATTTCATTACAATATAATACTTCTCAAGAAGTAGAGCTAAGTTACATAGTTAATGATGGAGAAGTAAAAAAAATAAATCTTCCTACAACTTCAGGAATTGGAAAAGTTGAAATTAAATTACCACTTTTAGCTAGTAACAACACAATAAGATTTTATAACGAATCAGATATAAATATTATATTAGATAAAATGGAAATTCAATAATGTAAATTAACAATAATAAAGTTAAATCCTTGACCGTAGATATCAAAATAAACTATGGTTAAGGATTTAATTTTAAATAAATTAAAAATCCATTGAAGTTTAATTAACTATATAAGGGAGAATAAAGTATGAATAATATTATAAATAAGTTTTTGCACGGTGCAGATTATAATCCAGAACAATGGCTAGATTATCCTGAAATATTTAAGCAAGATATAGATTTAATGAAAAAAGCTAAGTGTAATGTTATGTCAATTGGGATTTTTTCATGGGCCAAACTTGAACCAAAAGAAGGATTTTTTGATTTTGAATGGTTAGATAATGTTATAAATACACTTTATGAAAATGGAATAAATACTATATTAGCAACACCTAGTGGGGCAAGGCCAGCATGGTTATCGCAAAAGTATCCAGAAGTTTTAAGAGTGGAAGCTAATAGAGTTAGAAACTTACACGGATTTAGGCATAATCATTGTTATACATCTCCAATTTATAGGGAAAAAATAAAAATATTAAATGAGAAATTAGCAAAACGATATGCAAATAATCCAGCAGTTATAATGTGGCATATATCTAATGAGTTTGGTGGTGAATGTCATTGCGAGCTTTGCCAAGAAGAGTTTAGAAATTTTCTTAAGAAAAAATATAAAACATTAGATAATTTAAATAAAGAATGGTGGACTACTTTTTGGAGCCATACATATACATCATGGTCACAAATTGAAAGTCCATCTCCTATTGGAGAAAATCAAATACATGCACTTAATTTGGACTGGAAGCGATTTGTAACCAATAGAACTATAGATTTTATGAATCATGAAATTAGTGTAGTCAAAGAGTATAACCCTAATATTCCAGCTACAACTAATTTTATGTTATACTTTGAAGGTTTAAATTATTTTAAATTTAAAGATCATATTGATATTATTTCAATCGATTGCTATCCAGAATGGCATAGTGAAAATAATATTGAGGTTGGATATAAAACAGCTGCATATTATGACATTATGAGAAGTATAAAAGATAAACCTTTTATGCTTATGGAAAGTACACCAAGTATGACAAATTGGCAAAGAGTTAGCAAACTTAAAAAGCCTGGCATGCATAAACTTTCATCTCTTCAAGCTATTGCACATGGATCTGATACTGTTCAATATTTTCAATGGAGAAAAAGTAGAGGTTCTAGTGAAAAGCTTCATGGTGCAGTAGTAGATCATTATGGAAAAGAAGATACTAGAGTGTTTAAAGATGTTGCGAATTTAGGTGAGATATTAGAAAAGTTAGAATTAGTTTGTAATAGTAAAACAAAATCTAAAATAGCCATTGTTTATGATTGGGAAAATTTATGGGCTTTAAATGATGCTCAAGGCCCAAGAAATATTGGATTAAATTATAATGATATAGTTATGGAGTACTATAAGATATTTTGGGAATTAGGTATAAATGTAGATTTTGTAGATATGGAATGTAATATAGATAAGTACGATTTAGTAGTTGCACCTATTTTATATATGACTAGGAATAGATATCAAGATAAAATAAGAACATTTATAAGTCAAGGGGGGAATTTTGTATTAACTTATTTTTCAGCTATAGTTAATGATACAGATTTATGCTACTTAGGTGGATTTCCTGGAGATTTGATGGATGTATTTGGAATAAGAAGTGAAGAGGTAGATGCACTTTATGATAATGAAGTAAATACCATAAAAAGATATAAAGACAATAAATTATATAAATGTACGCATATATGTGACCTAATTCATGCAAATGAAGCAAAGGTATTAGCGGAATATAGTAGTGATTTTTATAAAGGAAGGCCGGCGCTTACTGAAAATGAATATGGGAAAGGTAAGGCATATTATATTGCTTCTAGGAATGAAGATGAATTTAATAGAGATTTTTTAACAAACTTAGTAGATAAAATAGGGATTGAACAAAATTTAGATACTGCAATTCCAGAGGGGGTTACTATTTCTAAAAGAGAAGATGATAATAATGAGTATTTATTTATACAGAATTACTCGGATAAGGATAAAGAAGTATTATTAAACAAATCTAAATACTTAAATATAATTACAGGAAGATATATTGAAAAAAGTATTATAGTTCCAAGCTATGGAATAGAGATTATAACAAGGAAAAAGTAATAAAAACATAAGATATATAGAAAGCTATTGAAATTTAATCAATAGCTTTTTATATTATGATGATATTAAATTGAAATGTATGATTAATAATAAAATATTATTGAAAAACGATAAAAAAATATTGACTTATATAAAAAAAGATATTATAATTAATTCAAATATAAACATTGTTTATGAAATAAATAAAACTTAAAATATAAATTTTATTAATGGAGGAAATGAAATGAAAAAATATATTTTAGCTTTAATGCCTTTTATAATAGGGATAGGATGCTTTATAGCTTTTAGTATAATAGGAAGTGAGGTTGCTCCTGATGGGACTCTTGTTGAACCATTCTTCTTAGTTCCAATTGGATACTTATTCCTTTTTACCGGAATAGTTGGACTAATAGTTACTGGGATAAAATCTTACTTTAGTTATAAGGCATCTGATAGATAATTAAAATAAAGTTTTTTTATTATAAAATTAGATATAAAAATACAAAGCTTACCATATATTTTAAAAAGGATTTACAGGAACTAATGGTAGAAAATATGGTAAATCAACTGGTATGGGGTTATATATATGTAAAAAACTTGTAACTAAGTTAGGTTTAGGCATAATATTAAGTTCTAGAGAAAATATAGGAAGAAAAGTTAATATAGTTTTTCCACTTGGAAAAATAACTATATTAGAGTCATAATTATTTATGGCTCTTTTTTATTTTAAGATATAAATTATATAAGTATATAATATTTAAATGAAATGATAACGTATTCCAGCTACTATAAATTTAAAATCTATGCAGTTTTATGGAAAAATATGGTAAAAATGTTAAAATAGTGTTAAATTTTGTTATAATTTAAAATAGAAACTTTATAAGTCTGGAGATTTAATATAAATAATATACTTACGTATATTTATTAAAAGGGAATAATTGTTTGTTAGGAGGGTATATTTTTATGGTCCTTAATATAGCTATTTGTGATGATGAGCCTATACATAGGCAGATTATATCAGATTATTTAGATAGAGCATTTCCTAATAGATGCTATAAGTTAATGGAATTTGATAGTGGGGAAGAATTATTAGAAGATTATCCTGAAAAACTTGATATATTATTACTAGATATTCAAATGGTGGGGATGAATGGGGTTGAAACTGCAAAGAAAGTAAGAAGATTTGATACAAATGTAGTTATAATATTTACTACTGCTATTATAGATTTCATGCAACAAGGGTATGAAGTAAGAGCATTTAGGTATTTGTTAAAACCTATAGAGTATAGTGATTTTTCAAAACATTTATTAGAATGTGAAAAAGACATCATAAATAATAATAAAAATTATTTGACTATTAAGGATGATACAGAAGGAAATATTATTATCATACCGATAGAGTCTATATTATATATGGAGACAGAATCTAGATGTGTATTAATACATACAGATACTCAATCATACCGGACAAAAGTAAAGATTAATAAATTTGAAAATGATCTAAAAGATAAAAAGTTTTATAGGTGCCATAGATCGTATTTAATAAATCTAAATAAGGTAAGATGTATAAGTAAGGATTCGGTTTTAATTAAAAATAATGAAATATTAGTTAGTAGATATAAAATAAAAGACTTAAGAATAAAAATAACTAATATATTAGGGGATTTATTATGATAGACATACATGATTATTTTACATGTATCATAAGTTTTATGAATATATTTACATATTTAATTTTATTTAAATATATATTGGACTATTTCAGTCAGAAAAAGTTTGATAATAAGATTATTTATGGGGTAATGATTGCAATTTCTATAGTTATATTTATATTTGAGTTTGAGAGTCCTATAGTATTTGTATTAATCTGTTTTATTTTTTATAAAATTAATTATAATGAGAGTATTTTAAAGTGTATTTTAGTTAGCTGTATGTATTGGTTTTGTGTATATATACCTATTGAATATATTAGTTTGGATTTAGCTTTTATTATAAATTTTAATGATTTAACTAAAGACTACTATATAAACCCTAATAAAGTTGAGTTAGAAAGTATGATAATTCAATTTGTATTTATGTTATCGTCATTATATACTTTCATATATGCACAAAACTTTTATAAATTTAAAAAAATATCAGATATATTTATATGTATCCCAGTCATAATAAATATTTTGACTTTAATAGTAGCTTTTAGACTAATTGCAATAGATAGAATATTTTTTAAAGTTGATATTTTAATTTTAGTATGTATGCCTGTTCTAATATTAATTTCTAATATATATTTCCTTAATATGATGAAAAAAATTATAAAAGGTTACAAAGTAGAACATGAAAATAAAACTCTTAAAGAAAATATATTTAAAGAGTATAATTATTATTTAAATATAAATAAAGAAAAGGATAAAGTTAAAAGTTTATATCATGATACTAAAAACCATATGATATGTATAAGGCATTTATGTAAAACTAATGATACAGAAAAGATAATAGAATATATAGATAGTATGAAAACTAATATAATAAAATATAATAAATATAAAGAGGAGTTTAATACAGGAAATATGATATTAGATTCAATATTGATAAATAAAAAATCAATATGTGTTGAAAAACAAATTGATTTTGATATTAATATAGATTTTTCAAAAAATGATTTTATGGATATGATGGATGTATGTACCATATTTTCTAATTTAATAGACAATGCCATAGAGGCTTGTGATAAGATAAATAAATCTAATATAAACAAAAAAATAAAGCTAGAAAGTAAATATATAGACCAATTTTGTATTATTTTAATTGAAAATACTAAAATAAATGAGATTAAAATAAGAAAAAATTTATTTATAACTAGTAAAAAGAATTCATATATCCATGGAATAGGCTTAAATAATATAAAAAGTTCAGTTGAAAAGTATTTAGGAGAAATGGTTATTAATCATTCTGAAAATAAATTTATTGTTAAGATTATGATACCTTGCAAAGGATGAAAATAAAATAAAGGTTAAAAATATTAATAAAAAACTGACAATTAATTCTTGTCAGTTTTTTTATCAATAAATAATAATATAGGTTAACTTAAATATTATTACATAGAACTTTATTACTCAATGAAAAGAATGCTTGCATTGATGGAGACAGCCATTTATTTTTTTTATAAATTAACTGAGTATACATAGGAATACTACAATTTGGTACAGAAAGTATATGAATATCATTTTTATATACAGACTCTACAAGAGTTACCTTAGGTAAGAATGATATGCCAAGATTTTCTTTTACATATTTTATTATAATATCTGTATTTTCAATTTCTAAAGAGGAAGTAACCGAAAGATTTATTTTATTAAGCATTTGTTCAAAGGATTCACGATAGTTACATTCCTTTTCTGTTAAAATAAAGTTTTCATTAATTAATTTTTGTAAAGGGATTTCATCATATTTTGCAAGAGGATGCTTATTAGAGCAAAAGAAAGAAATGGCTTCTTCTTTTTCAAAAACTGTAACCCAATTAGGATTATTAATTTTATTATCTAAAGCTACAATAAAGTCAACTTGGCTTTTATTTAACATCTCCATAATTTCGGATGTAGTACCTATCTTTATTACAAGTTCAACTTTAGGATAGATTATTAGAAATTCTTTAAAAATATCTTTAAATATAGATGTACAAAGTGATTCTACAATACCAATTTTGAGAACACCAGAAGGTTCTTTATTACCAGACATAGCCTCTAGAGCTTCTGAAGTACATTTTGTAATAGCATAAGCATAGTCTAGAAACTCAATACCTTTATTAGTGAGAGATATCCTTTTTCCAATTCTTTCAAAAAGTAAAAATCCAAGTTCATTTTCTAGTTGTTTAATTTGCATAGTAACAGTTGATTGAGCGTATTTTAATTGATCAGCAGCCTTTGAAAAATTCTGAAATTCAGCCACTTTAATAAAGGTTTCAAGATGTCTAAGTTCCATAAGATCTCCTTATCATAATTTATAATAAAACATATCATATAATTCAATTTTACTGATATGAAATTTTAGACTACAATAACTTTAGGATACCGTAGTTTGAAATTTATTTCAAGGAGGAGAAAATAAGTATGAAAGATTTAGAGAAAATATGTAAAATAGCTGTTGTACAAGCATCACCAGTTTTATTTAACAAAGAAAAAACAATAGAAAAAGCAGTAATGCTTATTAAAAAGGCATCTGAAAACGGTTCCAATATAATTGTTTTTCCAGAGGCTTTTATACCTGCATATCCTAGAGGATTTTCTTATGGGTATATTGTAGGAAGTAGAACTATGGAAGGTAGAGAAGATTGGAAAAGATATTATGATAATTCAGTTATTGTTCCAAGTTGTGATACTGATATTATTGGAGAGGCAGCTCGTGAAGCAAATGCATATGTATCTATGGGGATAACAGAAAGAGATCCGATAAATTGTACTTTATATTGTACTCAACTTTTCTTTGGGCCAGATGGGAGTTTATTAGGAAAACATAGAAAGTTAAAACCAACAGGAACAGAAAGATGTATATGGGGAGAAGGAGATGGAAGTGGACTTACTACTGTTGATACTGAATTTGGTACAGTAGGAGCATTAATTTGTTGGGAAAATTATATGCCATTAGCAAGAGTTGCTATGTATCAAAAAGGAGTATCAATATATTTAGCTCCAACGGCTGACTCAAGAGAAGAGTGGCAAGCTACTATGAAGCATATTGCTTTAGAAGGTAGATGTTTTGTAATTGGTTGTAACCAGTACGTTACTAAAAGTATGTACCCAACTGATTTTAAATGCCAAGATGATATCGAAAAATGCCCAGAAGACATGTGTCCTGGTGGTAGCTGTATTATTGATCCATTTGGTAAATATATCGCAGGGCCTGTATGGAATAAGGAAGAAATTTTATATGCTGAGTTATATATGGACCAAGTTGTATTAAGTAGAATGGATTTTGACCCAACTGGTCATTATTCTAGACCAGATGTATTTAAGCTAAGTATTAATGAAGATTAGAGAAAATCGTTTTTATAATAATTTAATATCGTTATAAAAATAAAATGAATAATATATAAACAATTTGAAAAATTAACATAAACAGACTATTATTTATAAATCATGCAAAACCTATATTAAGATACGATGATATAAAGGTATCTTAATATAGGACTTTTTTATTTTTGCCTAAATTTTTATTATAATTAATACACTAAATTCAAGGTCAGAATAAGTAATATTAAGTGTACCATTATATCTTCTTACTATGTCACCTATATTTTCAAGCCCAAAACCGTGCATTTTATTATCTGATTTAGTTGAGATATACTTTTCATTATTAAGCTTAATATCACCGTTGTAATTATTAGTAATAGAGTAGCTAAAATATCCTTTATCACAGCGTGCTTTTAAAGAAATTTTTCTGCTTGATATATCACCTATTTTTTGTGAAGCTTCAATAGAGTTATCAAGTGTATTTGCAAAAATAGAACACAAATCAATATCTTCTATTGGAAGAATATTATTTATATCAATATTAAAAAAACAATCAATCTTATTTTCAATTGCTAAATTATACTTTGAATTTATTACTGCATTTACTATACTATTTTTACAAAACACCCTATTACTTAACCTAAACTTATTTGAAAGCCCATTAAAATAATCCTTAGCACCATCTAAATTATCATATTCTAAAAACGAATATATTACAGATAAATGATTATTCATATCATGATGAAGTTTTCGTATTCCAAGTTGGTTTTCTTCAAGTTCTTTATAGTAGCTATATTCAAGTTTAAAATTTTGAATTTCAAGTTTATTTTTAACGCTTTTAACAATGTACTCAATAAGAAAAATCATACTAAGGCTTGTTGCTATACATGCAATTGCAATTGGGTATGCTTGAAGTACATTTGAATTAGGAGTATTTATAATTGTTACTATAATCGAAATGAAAGGGGCTATGCATATAATATCAATCATAATCCATGTTTTTATATCAATGTATCTGCTTATATTATTAAGCTTATCTTTTGAAAAATTATAAATTAAACACCATGTAAGAGCAATAATGCCCATTTCAAGAGTAGTAGTAAAGTAATCTATAAACAATGTTTCGTCTAAAAAAAAGTATATTTTTCCATGAATATCTTTTACAAGCAAGTTTAAGGATACTACAATAGGATAAAAAATCATTACAACAGAAATATTTTTAATATAGCTACCTTTATAAAAAATAACCATCATTAAAATAAAACCAATCATAGTATAACCTACATTTACAATATCAGAAGCATAAATAATTACATTTGGAATAAAATAAGCTCCAATTAAAGAAACTAATTTAGCAATTTTACTATCTTTAACATCACAAAAGCTATTAATTACTTTATAAAAGTAAAAACTTGTAATAAAATAAGATACTAACCAATTGAGATTTTCAATTATAAGGTTCATAATTACACCTACCTTAACATTATTTTTGCAAACTCAACCATAAATGAATTATACCTACCACGACTTATAGGTAAGTTTTCACCGTTTATAGTTAAACTATTAGATTCAACAGAAGAAACAAAGTTAATGTTTACAAGATAACGTTGATGTATTCTTACAAAGAAAGAAGGTAGACTATTTTCAAGAGCATCTAACTTATCATAAAAATCTATATTCTCAGTTAAAGTAAATGCGTTTACTTTACGTTTATCACTTGTAAAATAAATAGTATTATTTAAATTTATTTTTTTAGTTCCTGATTTTAATTCAACAATATAAAATTTATCTTTAATATAATCTAATTCTTCAAGAGCAGATTCTAAAACTTGTCCTATTTTTTCAGACTTATAAGGCTTTAATATATAATTAAAAGCTTTAACATCATATCCTTGGAAAACAAAATCAGGATATGCAGTAACGAATATAATGACAGACTTTTTATTGTGTATTCTTATATTTTTGGCTGTTTCAATACCATCTAAATTTTTCATTTCTATATCTGAAAATATAATATCGTAGTTTTCATTATTTATAGAATCAATAAGATCTTCCCCAGATTCAAACTCATAAATTTTATAATCTAACCCCTTTAAGTCCATATGTATAGATAATATATTTTTTAATAAATTAAGCTGAGACTTTTCGTCATCACATATTGCAATTTTTAGCATTAACTCTACCCCCTTATATTTTAAATTATATCATTTGAAATAGTAGCTTTCTATTATAGATGAATTCATTTACCGAAAATTACAATATAAGTACCAAAGATTACATTTAGGCTAATATTTAATTTATATAGATTACCTTACAATTAATATATAAAGAAACTCAGTAAGAATTATTTTAAGTGATGACTTATTTGAGATACATAATAAAAATTATAAATATTAGGAGGTAAATTTATGCTTAAAGTAAAGAATTTATATAAAAGCTATAAAACAGGAAATGTAACTTATGATGTATTAAAAAATATATCTTTTGAGGTGAAAAAGGGAGAGTTTGTAGCGGTTATGGGACCATCAGGAAGTGGTAAGACAACTCTTTTAAATAGTATTTCTTGCTTTATACCATTTGAAGAAGGCGAAATATTACTGGGAGGAGAAAACATATCTGGACTAAATGAAGAAAAACTTGCAGATATTAGAAACCAAAAACTTGGATTTGTTTTTCAAGATTTTATGTTATTAGATGGATTAAGTGTAATAGAAAATATATGCTTACCACAAATTATAGCAAATAAAGATGTTGTTAAAATGGAAGTACTTGCAAATAAGCTTTGCAATACTTTTGGAATTTCACATATTAAAGATAAGTATCCAGCAGAAATTTCAGGTGGAGAAAAGCAACGTAGCGCTGTTGCAAGAGCACTTATTAATAATCCATATGTTATTTTAGCTGATGAGCCAACAGGAAACTTAGATAGTAAATCGGCTAGAGCAGTTATAGATTCATTTGTTCAAGCTAAATGTAAGCTTGAAGCAACTGTATTTATGGTAACTCATGATAGTTTTGCAGCATCATTTTGTGATAGGGTTATAGTTCTTAAAGATGGGAAAGTATACACTGAGCTTACAAGAAGCGGAAATCGTATAGAGTTTATGGATAAACTTCTTGATACATTAAAAAAACTAGGAGGTGATGATAGTGACAATGAATAAGATTATATCAAAGCTTAGAAAAAACAGTATAAAAAATTACTATATACTTGTATTTTGTATAACTTTATCAGTGTTACTTGTTACTTCATATGCTTTAATGTTTTTTAGCCCTACGGTATTAAACATTTTACCAGCAGGTGGAGACAGTAGAAAACAAGGTTTTATGATATTTTCCATAGCTATTGTTGGATGTGCAGTATTTACAACTTATGCATCTTCTTTATTTTTTAAATATAAAAGCCGTGAGTTTGGAATTTTAATGGCATTAGGAGAAAGAAAATCAAAGCTTAAGAAATTACTTCTAAAAGAACTTATATTTATTATTCCTTTATGTTTGGCTTTAGGAGTAATTCTTAGTATTCCAACATCATATGGAATATGGAAACTTTTCCAAATATTTATTGTAGACACTAAAGAAATGGCATATCAGTTTGGAGCTACAGGTCTTGTATTTGGAATTGGATTTTGTATTTTTGTAACACTTTGTATTTTTATAAATGGAACAAAGTTTATAAAAAGAAGTAATATTATGGATGTTATATATGAACAACGTAAATCTGAAGTTGTTAAAGATATTAAACCTTGGTGTGGTATAGTTGGTTGGATTCTAGTTATTAGTGGTATATTTTTAGGATATTTAGTTCCAAGTATAGTAGTTAGGGTGTTTGGATATCTTATGCCGTCTATATGGAATGTAGTATACATATTATCACTTGTAGGTATTTATATGATAATGCTTCATGCAGTAACTTATAGTAAAAAAGGAAAGAATCCAAAAAAATATTATAAAAATATTATATCAACAAATATGATGAGATTTTCAGGAAGACAAACTGTTAAAAATATGTGTGTTATCACATTTTTAATTGCAGGAGGATTGTTTGCATCATTTTACGTACCAACAATGATTTCTAACTTAATTGTAGACATTAAAAATAACCCAATAGATTATTCTTTTTATTATAAAGGAAGTGAAAATCAAATAAGTAAAGATGAGATATACTCACTTGCTAATGATAATAATGTTTCAATAACTGATTATTATGAAACAGATGCAATATCACTTGTTACAAATGGTTACTATAGAGAGTCTGATGAAAATAATATGCTTACAAACGATTATGTTGAAAAAAGGCAGCACAATGAGTTTTTTAAAGAAAGTGAATTTAATAGAATTTCAGGACAAAATGTTGATATAAAACAAGGAGAATACAAAAGAATTATACTTGATGGAGATTCAGAAAGTATTTGGAATAAATGGGATGACCTAGACCTAATAACTCACCCAGTTACAGGAAAATCAGAAAAAGTAAAATTTGCAGGAACTACATCATTTAGACCTTTTGTATCTGAATATTATAAAGAAAAATATATAATATCAGATGAAGATTATGAAAGACTTTCGAAAGATTTGCCAGACCAAAAATATGATAAATATGTATTATTTAATGTAAAAAATCCGGAGGAAACATATTTATTTGCAAAAGAATTAAAAAATGAAATTCTAAAAAGAAGTTCAGATGATGTTGCTTTTGATACAATTTATGATGAATACAAAGAGAAAGTAGCAAAAGAAAAAGGTGATGAATACTACTATGGAACTAAGATAGATCTTTCGCCTGATAATACTCAACTTTTTAATGATTGGGCGTATTATCCTAGCTTTAAACCTTTAGAGAGTCAGGATATACTGAAAAATATGGCAGTATTTCTTATGTTATTTACTTATATATCTATAATTTGTTTTGCGGCTGTGGCAATAATAACTTATACTAGAGCAGTAACTATTGGTCTTGATAATAAGCAATTATTTTCAGATATTAAAAAGCTTGGGGCAAGTAATAAATATATTGAAAATAATATAAAGAAACAGCTTGCTAAGGTGTTTATATATCCTACAGTAATAGGAAGTGCTTTTATATACATGATGTTCTTTATGATATTTTATGGAAATGGTGGAGATGGATCTATAACATATGGAGAGATGTTAGGTCTTTTAGTTGGACTATTTATTATATTAGTAACAATATTATTTATGTTTATAACTTATAAGTTTTCACTTTCAAAAGTTAAACGTATAGCAGATATTTAATATTATATATTTTAATACCTCAGATAATATTCTGGGGTATTTTTATTTGCTAATAAAATGTAAATGGTTTAGTAACCAATTTTATAATAGAAAGTATTATATACTATGAAGCTATATGAGTGGAATTACTTCATTAAAAAAGTAAAGGAGAATTTTTATGAAAAACTATAGGAATCTAATGTACAATAGAGCATTAAATTATAGTAAATTTAATACGAATATGACCGAATTCGTAAATGATAATAATATCAAAAGTCCAACGGATTACTTAATAATTACATCTACCCAAAATAAGCTTACTTATATATATATAAAACAAAATAACGCATGGGAATTATTATATAAATGGAGTTGTACAGTTGGGAAGCCTTCAACACCTAGTCCAAAGGGTGTTTTTTCTGTAGGAGTTAAATATCCAGCTATAGGGGATGAAAATACTTCAGTAAAATATGCTACTAATATAAAAGATGATTACTATTACCATTCAATACTATATGATGGAAAGGGTATATATATAAAAGATGGTAGGTTAGGGGTGGCAATAAGTCATGGATGTATAAGATTAGCTACAGAGAATGCTAAGTGGATATATGATAATGTACCTGAAGATAGTACAATAGTTATTAATTAAATTACAATTTAGATAAATTATTTTTAAGAAGGTATACAGAAGAATAATAGAACTTATGAAAAATTAACGGAGATCGGTATATACATATATAAGAACATTACAACTAAGATAGATTTAAGAATAAACTCAAGTTCTATAAGTTATATTTGTTCCAAGGTAATAATGGAGCTGCAATTAAGAATGTAGTATAAGACTAGATACTTTTTTGTTCAACAAAACATTTTATTTAAAAATTGAAAGGCTAATGAAAACTGAATCAATATGAGCAAATTACAAATTAGGTTAAAATTATTTTATAAAACAAGGTGACTCTAGTGATGTTCTTAGATTTATCAATAAAGAATGTAAAAAGAAGCTTTTGAGATTATGCTATATACTTTTTAACATTGATATTTGTAGTAGCGATATTTTATGCATTCAATTCTGTAGAATCTCAGAAATTTGATGATTATAAATGGAATACTTGGTATAAATATATTTTTCTATGAATCTATTGTATGAGGGGTTATAGGGAGTTTATTATTTTTATTCAGATTTGAAAAAGACACCTGTAAATATAGGTGTCTTTTTACTTAAGGTTTAGAATTCACCTTCTTTTAATGTATTAGTTAAATCATCAATCATTAAGTTAGCAGCTTTTATACCACCAGCTGTATTCCATATAGTATCATTTACTTTGATTGCTTTGTTATTTTTAACTACATCTAAAGATTTAAATAATGGATCATTTATCCATTCTGTTTCTCTAGCAAGTCCTTTACCATCACCTAATTCATAAGTGAAGTAGAACATTACATCTCCCTCAGCTTCTTTTAATCTTTCTTTACCGATTTCGTTAACAAACTCTGTTCCTTGTTGAGCTTTTGGTCTCTTAAATCCTATCTCTTTAAGGATAGTTCCTGCGAAAGTATCTCCAAGATATATTCTAGTTTTTCCGTCCATAAATCTAACTAGTGATACTTCACTATCTAATTTATCTTTGTAATTATTTTGTATGTAAGTTACTTTATCTTCATATTCTTTTATAGCTTTTTCACCTTCAGCTTCTTTATTTAAAACTTTAGCATAGAATTTGAAATTATCTTTCCATGCACCTCTTATAGTATCTGAGTAAACAGTTGGAGCTATTGATTTTAATTGATCATATATTTTTTCATGTCTCATTTTATTACCGATTATTAAATCTGGTTTTAAAGCAGCAACAGCCTCTATATTTATAGATTTTTCTTTTCCAAGAGGTTTAACACCTTCTAATTCTTTTTTAGTATGGTCATACCATTCACCAGTAACACCAGTTACAGCTCCTACTGGTTTAACTCCAAGAGAAAGAAGAGCTTCAGTACCTTCGTTAGTTAATATAACAACTCTCTTAGGATCTGTAGGAACTTCTGCTGTTCCCATAGCATCTTGTATAGATAAAGTCTTTCCTTTTGATGTATCTTCAGCTTTATCTGAAGATGGGCTTGAGCATCCAGCAAGTAAGCCCATAGTTATTACGCTTAATGAAATTATAGATAGCAATTTTTTTTGCATATGTAATAATCCTCCTATTACTTTATGTTTTTTGTCGAATACTGTAGATATATCGATGCAGTTATGATATCATAATTGAAAAAGAATATCAATAAAAAATGATAATTTTTATCAATAAAATAAAATGGAGGAAAATGTATGAAAAATTTTTCAAAAAGTAATAAAGGTAAAGCTGTATTACTTCTGATGTTAACAGCACTAATTTTTATATTATGTTATCTAAGCATTACTAAAGGTTTTATACATACATCTTACGATATGGTTATAGATGCATATAAAAACTTCAATAATTCTCAAGAGCATATAATTATAAAAACATCTAGAGTTCCAAGAACTTTAAATGCTCTTTTAGTTGGAGGTGCCCTTGGAGTAGCAGGGCTTTTAACTCAAGGACTAACAAGAAATAAATTAGCCTCTCCAAGTATACTGGGGATAAATTCTGGAGCAGTATTTGCTTTAGTTATAGCTATGACTTATATACCACAAATATCTACGATGGGTCTTGCATGGGTAGCTTTCTTTGGAGCATTATTTGCTTCAGCATTAGTTTTTATATTATCAGGAGGTCTTTTTAAGGATGTAAGGCCTATGGATTTAACGCTAGGAGGAACTGCTTTAGCTGCATTATTATTTTCTTTGACACAAGGTATTTTATATAAAAATGACGTTGCCCTAGAACAAGTTGTATACTGGATGACGGGTTCTGTCGAAGGTAAAAAAATAGAGCTTATTCTTCAGTTTGCACCAATAATATTAATAGCAATAGCATCAACATTATTAATTGGAAAAAAGCTTAATGTATTTTCATTAGGAGAAGAAATGGCTAGGTCTTTAGGGATGAAAACACTACATTTAAAAATAGTTATAATAGCCATGGTTGCAGTTTTATCAGGCGTATCAGTAGCACTTGCAGGTCCTGTAGCTTTTATTGGGCTTGTAACTCCACACATAGTACACAAATTTATTGGGACGGATTATAGATGGCTTATACCTTTTTCTGTACTAACTGGTTCAGCTATATTATTACTTGCAGATATAATGTCAAGATTTATAATTTATCCAAAAGAAGTTCCAGTTGGTGCATTAACTGCACTTATAGGTGGTCCATTCTTTATATATATTGCGAAAAGGAGGAATAATTAATGATTAATGTTAGCAAAAAAACTATTAAGCTAAGTTGTATTTTACTATTCATTACAGCTTTACTTATTACATTTTCTTTAGGATTTGGAGAAGTAATGGTAAATCCATTAGATGTATTAAAGAGCATAGTAGGAATAGATACGGGATTTTCCTCTGTTTTAGTAATGAATATAAGATTACCAAGAGTTCTTGTTGCATTTTTTGTTGGAGCATCTTTAGCATTAGCTGGAGCTATACTTCAAGGAGTAGTTAAAAATCCTTTAGCATCACCTGATATATTAGGAATAGTAAATGGTGGGTCTGTTGGTGCATTAGTATTTTTAACTATTTTTACAGATCCTAAAAATAACTCATTAACAACATCAATACTGTATATGCCAATATTTACTTTTGCATTTTCATTTTTAGCGTTAATATTTATTTTTTTCATGTATGGAAAATCTACTTCAACAAGTAAATTAATTATAATAGGAATTGGAGTTTCGGCTATTTGTAAAGCTTTAACTAATATCCTTATTATAAATGGACCAGTAATATTTATAAAAGAAGCAACAACTTGGATAACAGGTACTATATATGGGTCAAACTGGAGTCATGTAATAATGATAACGGCAACATTCTTTGTTTTCGCTATAATGGCAGTAATATTTATAAAAGATTTAAATCTACATCAATTAGATGATGATGTAGTAACAGTTCTTGGAAATAACTTACGTAAAAGTAGATTAATACTTTTATGTATTTCAGCAGGATTAACAGCAGGTGCTGTGACTATTGGAGGAGGTATAGGCTTTGTAGGTTTAATAGCACCTCATATTGCTAGAAAACTTGTAGATTCAAAGTTTGAGAATTTAATTCCCCTTTCAATACTTATAGGTGGAATAATAACTTTAGTAGCTGATTTTGCTTCTAAATGGTTATTCTACCCACAAGATTTACCTATAGGTATTTTTACAGCTTCAATAGGAGCACCTTACTTTATATATCTTTTAATAAAAAATAGAAAATATTCAAAGGGGAGATAAAAATGATAAAAGCAAAAGACTTAAAATTATGTTACGATGAAAAAGTTATATTAGATAATATAAATTTAGATATAGAAAAAGGAAAGATTACAGCATTAATTGGTTCTAATGGATGTGGAAAATCTACATTAATAAAGGCTATAGCAAGAATACTTATGCCTAAAAATGGATCTATAGAAATGGAGAATAAAGATATTCTTAAAATGCCTTCAAAAGAAGTATCTAAGATATTAGCAATGCTTCCTCAAAGTAGTAATGCTCCAGAAGATTTAACTATTTATGATTTAGTAAAACAAGGAAGATATCCATACCATAATTTACTATCATTTTGGAGTAAGAAAGATGAAGAAATAGTACTAGATTCTATAAAAAAAGTTGGCCTTATAGATGATAAAGATAGAACTTTAGATAGCTTATCTGGTGGACAAAGGCAAAGGGCTTGGATTGCATTAGCATTAGCACAAAATACAGATATAATACTTTTAGATGAACCTACAAATCATTTAGATATAAAATATCAATTAGAAATTTTAAATATTTTAAAAGATTTAAATGAAAAAGAAAACAGAACTATAGTAATGGTTATCCATGATATAAATCATGCTTTAAAATATGCTGATAATATAGTTGCAATAAAAAATGGAAATATACTTGCTAAAGGCCATAAAGGTGATATTATAAATGAAAATCTTATAAAAGATGTATTTGGAGTTAACTGTAAACTTATAGATTCACCTATAGATAATTGTAAATTATGTGTACCTTTTATATAAATTTAGAACGAGAAGATTGATATGGAGACAGAGTGAACAAGGAAAAATAACTGAAGAAAGTAAGAATATATATTTACTGATAGATGGACTTAGTAATGTAAATTATTTAAGTATAATAAAAGCTATTAATTATTTAATTAATAGCTTTTTACTTTTATTAAAATTTATATAGTATTACTAGATGAACCGGGTAATTTTAATACAAGATTATTAATTTTAAATTAGGAAATAAAAATTAATGATGGCTCTACATATAAAGAAAGTGATTTTGTATTATTTAATAATGTAGATGGGAATATTATATTAGAATCAATTACTGAAAAATCACTAGTTATTGTATTAAGTGGAGAGCCAATATTTACGCATGGTCAATTTGTAATGAATACAAAAGAAGAAATAATACAAGCATACGATGACTTTGATTTTGGAAAGTTTGGAACCTTTGATTTTAAAATATTTCGTAGTTTAATTAAAACATTATACAAATAGAATCCGGTGGTGAGGGTGGCATGGGCAAAGTATCTAGAAGAGGATTTGATGAAAATGATAAAAGATGGTTTTCTGATAAAGAATTAATACGATTAAAAAAAGCTAAAGAAGAAATTGAGTGGTTAATAAATAGAGATTATAAAATAGACCCAGTAGTAAATTTTGTTGGGGATAGATACCAATTTTCATCTAGGCAAAGGGATGCATTGAAAAGATCAATATGTATAGAGGAAAAAATAATAATAAGAAAGTCAAAAAATCTTTCTATAGATAAAATAAATGATGGATGTTTATATATAGATGGATTTAATTTGATAATAACCCTTGAGGTTGCGTTATCCGGAGGAACTTTAATTTTAGGTAGCGATAATAATATTAGAGATTTGGCAGGGCTAAGAGGAACTTATAAAATTATTGATAAGACAGATGAAACTTTAAACTTAATAGGAAAGTTTTTAGAAAAATATAATTGTAAAGAAATTAAATTTTACTTAGATGCACCAGTTTCTAATTCTGGAAACTTAAAGTACAAAATATTAGATTATGCTAACAGTTGGAAAATTAAAACTGAAGTTGAATTAGTAAATAATGCAGATGTTATTTTAGACAAACTAGAGAGAGTAGTTAGTACTGATGCGGCAATACTTGATAAGTGTGTAAGCTATTTTAATATAGGAAAAAGCATAATTGATGAATATATAAAAGATGCAAATATTATAAATTTAGATGGAAAATATAAGTAAATGGGTATCTATATATTATATAAACAAAATTAAGGCATTTTAAGAAAGATATAAATCTATATAAATTCAATTAAAAGGAGAAATAAAATGAGCAGAGTATTATATATAAAAGCGAATATTAAACCAGAAGGTCAATCAAGAACATTTAAAGTTTCAGATGAATTTGTGGAAGAATACAAAAAAAATAATCCTAATGATGAAGTTGTAACATTAGATTTATATAAGGAAAATATAGATTTTTTAAGACCGGAAGATTTAGAAAAATTATTTGGTTCTAAAGATGAAGAAAGTAAAAATCATCCAAAATTAAAATATGCTTACCAATTTGCAGAAGCTGATAAATACATAATTGCAGCTCCAATGTGGAATTTAAGTATACCGGCAATATTAAAAGCATATATAGATTATGTAAGTGTATCAGGTATAACATTTAAATATACAGCACAAGGGCCAGTTGGACTTTTAAATAATAAAAAAGCTGTTCATATAGTATCTAGAGGTGGAGATTATAATAATTCACCATATGAAATGGGTGATAGATATTTAAAAACTATACTAGGATTTTTCGGAATTACAGATATGAAAACAATAGCATTAGATAATACAGACACTGGTGTTGTGGATATAAATGAAATAATAGAAAATGGTAAAAAACAAGCTAAAGAGATAGCAAGCAAATTTTAATTAATTTTTATAATAAAGTAAAGCTCTAGAAATATTTCTAGAGCTTTACTTTATTATAATATTATATGAAATTTTAGTGGAGACTAATAATAGGGGTGATATATATGATTAAGGGGTATTCAGATTTAAGTAATTTAGAAAAACATGAAGTTTATAAGTTTGTTAATAGAAATGGGGATTCAGAAAAATCATTAGATGAAATTGAGGATTTGTTTAATAATAAGGTAAATGGATATGGGAAGGGAAGTTTATTTTGTTTTATAGATAATAAGGTGGTTGGGAAAGTATCTATAGTTCTAGAGGTTTGTAAAGAACTTGGAACTGTTTATATATATTCGCACGAGATATTAGACGATTTTGAAAATAAGGAATTGGTTGTAATAGATTTAACTAATGCAGCAATAGAAATAGCTAAAAAACATAATCCTACTTCAATATATTTATGCGCAGGTAATAAAGAACGCCTTAGAATACTAGAAAATTTAGGGCATAAAGAAGAGTATATTTCTCTTAGTATGACTTTAGATGATAAATCATTAAGAGAAAAGACTTTAGATTTAATTAAATTAAGTAATGAAAATAAAGAAATATATTTAAATATAATTAATGATTCATTTAGCGATATGCCCCATGGAATATACCATTATATTACAGATATAGAAAAATACATAAATAAATCTGATGAAAATAATCATTTCTTTATGGTGGTTAAAGATAATAATATTATAGGATTTATGAATATTGAAATAGAAAAAGATAGAGGATTATTTGACATTGGGTTATGTAAGGAATATAGGGGAAAAGGATATGGTAAATCTTTATTGGAAACAGCAATAGATTTTTTAAATAAAAAATCTGTAGAAAATATTGAATTAATTGTTATTAAAAAAAATCAAAGAGCCTATAATATGTACAAAAACAGAGGATTTAAAGATAAATCAATTTTAGGATATTGGATGGAAGTTAAGTAACGTATTATTTAAATATATAATTTAATTTGTTTGATTTTATCTATAATAAATAAAACCGTGTCAAAAATAGATGATACGGTTTTATTGATTTATTTTTTTATATCAGATTTTAGTTGTAAAAGTAGAGTATTTGCAGAAACGGCACTTGCACTGGCATCAAGAAAATAATCTAGTTGACTTGTATCATCTAAGTAAACTAATAAACTAGATAAACCTAGTTGATATAAGGAACTAATATACATTATTGAAGAATAAGTCCTCTTTATATGCAGGTTATTTTCTTTAGAATATGCTGTAATTATTTTATTAGAGTTTTCAGATAGTATAGAATCATTAAATGCAACTTGTTTAAAAATATCATCCTTACTAAGATTTTCTTTAGATAAAATAGTTTTAAATAGAACATTCATATTATTATTGACCATATCTAAATCTTTAACTGATTTTTCAACTAGAACTGGATTGGCAAATGAAATATTTGTAAAAAGTAATAAAAAGCAGAGTGTCGAAACCAATAGTTTTTTCATATATACCTCCATAAAAAATAATATTATGTAATCATAAATAGTATATGTTATTAATATTTAACTATGCGAAGATGAGATTACCAATATTTTGGAGACATAATAAGAGGAATTTTAACATAGAAGCTAAATATAATTTATATATAGCTTGGATAATGTATAAATAGTTGGAAACAATAGTTTTGATAGTAACTAAAATATGAGTTTAATAGTTTGAAGTTAAGTAATTATATTATTTTTCGCATAAGATCTTGATAATTATTAAAAGAAAGAGTGTGTAAAATTTATGGATGATAGAGAACTTAAAAGAGAGCAACTAATAGAAAAAGTCAAGACATTAAGCCCTTTTGAATTAAAGGATGAATTAATAAATTTAGCTAAAAAGTCAGAGCGAAAAGGTGTAAGGGTTTTACTTAATGCAGGAAGAGGAAATCCGAACTGGACGGCATCGACTCCAAGACAATCATTTTTTACATTAGGACAATTTGCAGTACACGAAAGTCAAAGAGTTTGGTGTGATGGTGATTTAGCTGGTATGCCAGAAAAACAAGGTATATATGATAGATTTAAAGCTTATTACAATGAACGTAAAGATGTAGAAGGGATTGAATTATTAGATAAAATTATAGATTATGGTATAGAAAAACATAACTTTGAACCAGACTCATGGGTATTTGAATTAGTAGATGGTATTATTGGTGATAACTACCCAGTACCGGATCGTATGTTAATTAGAATTGAAAAAGTAGTAAGAGAATACTTAATTAAAGAAATGGGTGGCAACTCAAAAGATGCAACACAAGATCTTTTTGCAGTAGAAGGTGGTACTGCTGCAATGTGCTACATATTTGATTCATTAATAGCGAATTATTTAATGAATAAAGGTGATAAATTAGCGTTAATGGTTCCAATTTTCACGCCATATATAGATATACCAGATTTACCTAGATATAAATTTGATGTGGTAGAAGTTCGTGCATCATCAATGAGTGAAGAAGGTAGACATACTTGGCAATATCCTAAAGAAGAATTAGATAAACTTGCCGACCCTAGTATAAAAGCCCTTTGCATAGTTAACCCAAGTAACCCACCATCAGTTGCAATGGACGAAGAATCAATGAATTACTTAAAGAAAATTGTTGAAGAAAAAAATCCAAACTTAATAATTATAACAGACGATGTATATGGAACATTTGCAGATAATTTTAAGTCTTTAATGGTTACAATGCCATTTAATACTTTGGGTGTATACTCTTTCTCAAAATATTTTGGAGTAACTGGTTGGAGGTTAGGCGTTATAGCACTTGCTAAAGATAATATATTTAATAAATTAATATCAGAACTACCAAATGATAAAAAAGATATAATTGCAGAAAGATATTCATCTTTAACTACTGAACCAGAAAAAATTAAATTTATAGATAGAATAGTAGCTGATAGTAGGCAAGTGGCTCTAAATCATACTGCGGGATTATCAACTCCTTTACAAGTTCAAATGGCAATCTTTTCAATATTTGCATTATTAGATAGTGATAACCGATATAAAGAAAAAACAAAATCTATTTGTAGAAAGCGTAAGCAATTATTATATAATAACTTGATTGGATTGCCAATTAAAGTAGACCCGCATAGTACTTCCTATTATAATCAATATGATTTATTAATTTGGGCTAAAATGAAATATGGAGAAGATTTTGCAAGATACCTAGAAAAAGAGCGAGATGTTATAGAGTTTTTATTTGAATTAGCTGAAAGACATAGTATAGTATTATTAAATGGTGGTGGATTTGAAGGGCCAACTTGGTCAATTCGTGTTTCTCTTGCAAATTTAAAGGATGAACAATATATTGAAATAGGAAAAGCCATAAATAATTTATTTGATGAGTATGCTAGAGATTGGAAAGAATCTAGATAGATTTAAAATATTAAATTGTAAATTAATTAGAAAAAATATCTTTTTAAATTAAATAAATTTAATATATAAATAAGTCACAAATCCTCTCTTAATATCGTTATATATTATAGTGATATTAAGAGAGGATTTTATATTTATCTTTGAAAACATATCACAACTAAAATAAATTTAAATAGCTTGGGAGATATAAAGTTGAATAATAAAATAATACATATATTAATAACCATAATTTCTATATCAATAGTTTGTGTATTTACAATGAATAAAAATAGGATGGTTGAACTTGTTGGGTATAGTGAAAATTGGGATATAACACTAACAATAGAAAATAAGCAATCCACTTTAAAAATAGACCCTAAAAGCTCAATTTTAAACAATGAAGAAGGTATATATTATTCTTATAATTTATATAAAGGTAAAGATATTATAGCAGCAGCAAGGTTTGATTTTTTTAATAATAAAAATCCATTTATAGAAAAAAGAGTAAGTTTTAGAGAAGTTTATAAAAATGAATTATATGAACTTGAAATTGAATGTAATGATATTAGAGAAGTGATTATTTTAAATAAAACACTATAAAAAGATAAAAATAATTTAGAAAACTAACTAGTTTGGATTTTAACTTTATAAAATATTTTATTTTATTGAAATTTAGTAATAATATTAATTAAAAATATTGACAAACTTTTATTGAAAAGCTATATTTATATTAAATAATAACTGGATATAACGCATTTGGCGTGTTACTGATTATGCAGGCAAGACCAAATTTTATAAAACATTATAGTTTTTATAATGTTTTATAAGGTTTGGTCATTTTTGTTTGAATTTTAAAAGAGGGGGCATGAAAATATTTATGAAAATTACAAAAGTGATTAATAATAATGTTGTTTGTGCTTACAATGCAAATAACAAAGAAGTTGTTATTATGGGTAAGGGAATTGGTTTTAAAGCAGTAGAAGGGGAAGAAATTGATAAGCGTAAGGTAGAAAAGATCTTTACAATGGATAGTCAATCTACTATTGATAAGTTTAAGCAACTTATTGAAAAATTACCTTTGGAACACTTTAAGGTATCTCACGAGATTATTAGTTATACAAGACGTACTTTAGGTAAAAGATTGAACCAAAATATATATATTACATTAACTGATCATATTAATTTTGCAGTACAGAGATTTGAAAATGGAATGCAGTTTTCAAATCCACTATTATGGGAGGTAAAACAATTTTATAAAAGTGAATTCTTAATAGGTGAATATGCTGTTAGATTGATTAAGAAAAGGTTGGGAATAAGTATGACTGAAGATGAGGCAGCAAATATTGCCCTTCATATTGTAAATGCAGAGTACAACACAGATATGAAAGATGCCCTTAAAATTACTACATTAATAAGTGATATTTTAAAAATTGTTAAAGATTTTTATAAAATAGAACTAGATGAGGAAAGTTTGCATTATTCAAGGTTTATCACTCATTTAAAATTTCTATCTCAAAGAATATTTGCAGATGAATTATTAAAAGAAAATGATGATGTATTTACAGACATAATTATCAGTAGATACCCTAAAGAATATGAATGTAGTTTAAAAATAAAAAATTATATAAAAGATAAATATAAGAAAAATGTTTCTGGGGAAGAGTTAGCATATTTAACGGTACATATTAAAAGAGTATCTATGCTTACACATGAACTTTAGAAGTAGAATATATATTTGGAGGAATACAATGTTTAAGAAATTAAAAGAAAAACTAGGAAAAAAAGAAGATAATGGCATATTAATTGGATCACCTATAGAAGGTGAAGTAGTTTCTATAAAAGAAGTTAATGACCCTACTTTCTCAGAAGAGATACTAGGTAAGGGTATTGCAATAAAGCCAAGTAATGGTAGAGTCGTAGCTCCAGTAGATGGAGAAGTAACTATTATGTTTAAAACAAAACACGCATTATCTTTAGTAAGTGAAGATGGTGTAGAAATTTTGATACATGTAGGTCTTGAAACTGTCAATTTAAAAGGAGAGCATTTCAAATCTCATGTAGATGTAGGAGATAAAGTAGAAGCTGGGGATTTATTAGTTGAGTTCAATATAGATAAAATTAAAGAAGCTGGATATGATATAACTACTCCAGTTGTAGTTTGTAATACAGCTGAATTTAGCAATGTATTAGAAAGTAAAATAGGAAAAGTAAAAGAACTGGATAAAGTTATTGAAGTTATCAAATAAATATAACAATGTATTTTAAGGATGAAATCCTTTAAATAAAAATTATGAGGGGGGTATATTTATTATGATGAAATATTTACAAAGACTAGGTAAGTCATTAATGCTTCCAGTTGCATGTCTACCAGTTGCAAGTATCTTTATGGGTATTGGTTACTGGATTGACCCAACAGGTTGGGGAGCAAATAGTGTATTAGCAGCTTTTTTAATAAAAGCAGGTAGTGCATTAATTGATAACATGGCAATTTTATTTGCTATAGGTGTTGGAGTTGGAATGTCTGATGACAATGATGGAACATCTGGTCTTGCAGGTCTTGTTTCATGGTTAATTATTACAACATTATTAGCACCAGAATCAGTAGCATTCTTCAAAGGTATACCAGTTGAAGAAGTAGCAGTAGCATTTACTAAAATACAAACTCAGTTTACAGGTATTATATCAGGTTTAATAGGAGCTAGTTGCTACAATAAA
Organism: Faecalimicrobium sp. JNUCC 81; assembly: GCF_053667625.1. Taxonomy (NCBI): domain Bacteria; kingdom Bacillati; phylum Bacillota; class Clostridia; order Peptostreptococcales; family Peptostreptococcaceae; genus Faecalimicrobium; species Faecalimicrobium sp. JNUCC 81. Next base: position 3,261,050 of record NZ_CM132203.1, on the reverse strand, counting down.
TTTAAAAAGACTAAGTTACCAGACGCATTATCATTCTTTAGTGGAAAACGATCAGTTGCAATCGTGACTGCAGGTGCATCAGCTTTAGCAGCATTAGTGTTATTCTTTGTATGGCCAGTAGTTTATAATGCATTAGTAGCATTTGGAGAGTCTATACTTTCTACTGGAGCAGTAGGTTCTGGTATCTATATGTTCTTTAATAGATTATTAATACCAACAGGTCTTCATCATGCGCTTAATTCAGTATTCTGGTTTGATGTAGCTGGAATAAATGATATAGCTAAATTCTGGGGAACAGCAGGAGCAGTAGGAACTAAAGGTGTTACAGGAATGTATCTTACAGGTTTCTTCCCAGTAATGATGTTTGGACTACCAGCAGGGGCACTTGCAATGTATCATACTGCAAAAGATAAGAAGAAAAAAGCTGTATATGGATTATTATTAGCAGCAGGTATATCTTCATTTTTCTCAGGTGTTACAGAACCTTTAGAATTTGCATTTATGTTCTTAGCGCCAGGATTATACTTTATACATGCAGTTTTAACAGGTATATCAGGAGTAGTTTGTGCATTATTACCAGTAAGATCAGGATTTAATTTTAGTGCAGGATTTGTAGACTGGTTTTTAAGTTTTAAAGCTCCAATGGCTGAAAACCCATGGATGTTAATACCAATAGGTTTAGCATTTGCTTTAATTTACTATGTAGTATTCCGTTTTGCTATAGTTAAATTTAATTTACATACACCAGGTAGAGAAGAAGATGAGGTCGAAGTAGACAATACTTCAAATGTTTTAAACAATAACCCTAGATTTTCAAATAATAGCTTTACTGAAAAAGCAGAAATTATATTAAGAGGTCTTGGCGGAAAAGAAAATGTAATATCTATTGATAACTGCATAACTAGACTTCGTTTAGAAATAAAAGATCAATCATTAGTAAACGAAAAAGTTATTAAATCATCAGGTATATCAGGTATAATTAGACCAGGTAAAAATAGTATACAAATTATTGTAGGAACACAAGTACAGTTTGTAGCTGATGAACTTGAAAAATTGTATAACTCAAATATATAATAAGGTTTAAGTAAAAAAGATATTGTGGACTCACAATATCTTTTTTTATTTTTGAAAATATTATTGACAAATAAAAAAAATGAGCTATACTATAGCTATAAGATACCCGTAGGGGGTATTGAAAATATAAATTAAAGCGGCTGAAATATATATATAATTCGGTTTATAGATATATAGCATCTATAAAAATATGAAAGGAGATACAAAATGAGTAATACAGTAAAAAGAAGTTTTAAAGTAACTGGAATGACATGCTCAGCTTGTGGTAAGGCTGCAGAAAGAGCTGTAAAAAAAGTTGATGGAGTAGTTGATCAAAGTGTAAATATGGCTACAGAAAAAATTCAAATAGAATATGATAATAGTAAAGTTAAATTTGAAGATTTAGAAAAAGCGGTAAAAAAAGCAGGGTACAATTTGATAGAAGATGTTAGTTATAATAAGATAGATTTCAAGATAGGTGGAATGACTTGTGCGTCTTGTGCAAAAGCAATAGAAAGAGCAGTTAAAAAGTTAGATGGGGTAGAAAATATTAATGTAAATGTAGCTACAGAAAAAGCTACTATAAACTATGATACATCTAAATTAAAATTAACTCAAATAAGAAATACTATAGAAAAAGCAGGATATAAAGTATTAGAAAAGAGCACAACTAAAGATTCAAATGTAGATGAAGATAAGTTGAGAAAAGAAAAAGAAATGAAAATACTATTTACAAAGTTCTTAGTTGCAGTAGGATTTTCTATACCGCTATTTTATATAGCAATGGGACCTATGATATCAAAACCATTTGGACCATGGCCAGTGCCAAATATTATAGATCCAATGGCAAATCCATTAAACTATGCTTTAATTCAATTAGTATTAGTAATACCAGTAATGGTAGCTGGAAATAAGTTCTATACAAATGGATTTAAAGCATTAATTAACAAAAGTCCAAATATGGATTCATTAGTAGCAATAGGAACACTAGCAGCATTTTTATACAGTGTATATACAACAATTCAAATGGCTACTACAGATATGGTAGCAGGTCATGGACATCATCAATTGTACTATGAGAGTGCAGGTATAATAATAGCACTTATATTACTTGGTAAATATTTAGAATCAAAATCAAAAGGTAAAACAAGTGAGGCTATAAAGAAACTTATGGGTCTTCAGCCTAAAACGGCAATAGTTATAAAAGATGGAAAAGAAATAGAAATACCAATAGAAGAAGTTGAAGTTGGAGATATAATAGTAGTTAAGCCAGGTAGTAAGATACCTGTAGATGGTATAGTAATAGAAGGTCACACTTCTGTAGATGAGTCGATGCTTACAGGAGAAAGTATACCTGTAGAAAAGAATATAGGAGATAAAGTTACAGGAGCAAGTATTAATAAAAATGGTATCATAAAATTTAAAACAGAAAAAATAGGTGCAGATACTGTACTATCTCAAATTATAAAATTAGTTGAAGATGCACAAGGTAAAAAAGCGCCAATAGCAAAATTAGCAGATACTGTATCAGGGTATTTTGTACCAACAGTTATAGCTATATCTTTATTATCAGCACTACTTTGGTTTGTAGTTGGAAGTAAGGACTTAGAATTTGTTCTTACAATATTTATATCAGTACTTGTAATAGCTTGCCCATGTGCCCTAGGTCTTGCAACTCCTACAGCAATCATGGTAGGTACAGGTAAAGGTGCAGAAAATGGAATATTAATAAAAGGTGGAGAAGCTCTAGAGTTAGCTCATAAGATAGATACGATAATATTTGATAAAACTGGAACGATAACAGAAGGAAAACCTCAAGTCACAGATATAGTAGTAAGTAATGGTGTAAATGAAGATTATTTATTATGCATAGCATCAAGCGCTGAAAAAGGTTCAGAACATCCACTAGGAGAAGCCATAGTAAGATTTGGTGAAGAAAAAAATATTGAATTTATGAAGGTAGAAAAATTCAAAGCTATACCAGGATATGGTATAGAAGTAACTATAGATAATAAAAATGTTTTACTTGGAAATAAAAAGCTTATGGATGATAGAAATATAAGTCTAGGAGATTTAAAAGATAAATCAGATGAATTAGCTACACAAGGTAAAACACCTATGTATATAGCTATGGAAAATGAGCTATCAGGAATAATAGCAGTAGCAGATGTAGTTAAAGAAAGCAGTAAAAGAGCTATAGAAAAACTTCATAGTATGGGAATAAAAGTAGCTATGGTAACAGGAGATAATAAAAAGACTGCTGATGCAATAGCAAAAGAAGTTGGTATAGATATAGTACTTGCAGAAGTTTTACCACAAGATAAATCAAATGAGGTTAAAAAACTTCAAGAACAAGGAAAGTTTGTTGCTATGGTAGGGGATGGAATAAATGATGCTCCAGCTTTAGCTGAGGCGAATATAGGTATAGCAATAGGAAGTGGAACAGATGTAGCTATGGAATCTGCTGATATAGTTTTAATGAGAAGTGACTTAATGGATGTTCCAACAGCTATAAAGTTAAGTAAAGAAACTATAAAAAATATTAAACAAAACTTATTCTGGGCATTTGCATACAACACAGTAGGAATACCAATAGCAGCAGGTGTACTATACATGTTTGGTGGTCCGTTATTAAATCCAATGTTTGCAGCAGCAGCTATGAGCTTAAGTTCAGTATCTGTAATTAGTAATGCACTTAGACTTAAAGGATTTAAAGCATATAAGTAATAGATTAAAAATAAAGCATAAAAAGACTGTGGATATAAATTTATATTCATAGTCTTTTTTATGTATTTTTATAAAGGAATATAGAGTTTTTTGTAGAAATTTAATTAATCACTAAATTTTAATATAAGGAGAAATTTTATATGAATAGCACAGTATTTGATGTAATAGTTATAGGTTCAGGACTTGGTGGAATACGTTGTTCACAAGAACTTTTAAAAAATAATTTAAAAGTATGTATGGTAACTTCGAAAGAATTTTGTTCTGGAGCTAGTTTTTACCCTGGGACTTGGGGACTTGGAATGATTGGACCTAAAGATGAAAAAGATAAGAAGGACTTATTAGAAAATATAAATAGAGTTGGATGTAACTTATCCAATCCACAATTAAGCTCTATTTTGGTGGATAGTGTGAATAATGAAATCGATTTACTAATCGAACAAGGGATAAATTTAAAAGAATCTGTGGATAAAGATGGAGTTGTTCCATGTTTTGATTCTAATAAAAGAAGATGGTTTGGTTTTGATTTCAAAAGTGCAAAAGAAGTATTTAGTAATATGTTAGATAATGAAAGCTTTACATTACTATCAAAAACTAAAGTTATTGATATTTATAATAAAGGAAAGAGCTCTAAGGGAGTTTTAATAGAAAATAAGGATAAATCAATAGATTTAATAAAATCAAAATCAATAGTAATAGCATCTGGAGGCTATACTTCTTTATTTAAACATAACTTTTCTCTTGAGCTTGATTCTCCTATAGTTCAGTACTTGGCTAATAAAATAGGATGTGAACTTATTAATCTAGAATTTGTTCAATTTATACCAGCGTATATAAAACCTATGTATAAAACTATTTTTAATGAAAGAGTTTTCAAATATATAAATCTTAAGGATAAAGATGGAAATGACATTTTAGAAAATATAGATGATATAGAGACTATAATGAATGAAAGGTCAACGTATGGTCCATTTACCACACGTCTTAGATCAAGTATAGTTGATAAAACATTATTTAAATATTATCAAAAAGATAATAATAGTGCTTGCTTTGAGTATCCAAAAAATATAGATAGTATAAATGATACTTTAATATACAATTATTTTAAGTGGATTAATGAATCGAAAAAAGATATCAATGATAAAATACATATAGTACCATTTGCTCATGCTTGTAATGGTGGACTTAAAATAGATGAAAAAGCTTGTACTACGGTAGATGGGATATTTGCATGTGGAGAGGTAACTGGTGGAGTTCATGGTGCCGATAGAATCGGTGGATTATCTACTTGTAATGCATTAGTTTTTGGTGCTATAGCAGGAAGAAGTGCCAGTGAATATTGTAGATCAAATAATTTTGAAGATTTTAATATAAATAGTAATTATAGTGCAGAATATAATTTAGATGATTATAATAAATTTAAAAATGCTATATCTGAAATTAGAGAAGTGTTATATACCGAAGTTTCTATATTAAGAAGTGAAAAGAGTATTAAAAATGCTAAAAATAAGATTAATAGATTAAAAGTAAGTATCTCTAATATTAAACTTTCAATAAGTGATAAATCTATGCTTGATAGTTATATAAATTTTTCACTTATACTTTTAGATGCTATGATTAAACAAGATAAATCTATTGGATGCCATTGTAGAATTGATTAATAGTTAAGATGTTAGTAGAAATACTAACATCTTTTTTATAGTTATAATGTATAATAGAAGTTATTAAAAATAGAGTAATTAAAAAATAATATTAGATAGATAAATTAAAATAGGAAGAAGGGTTATAACGTGGACTTAAATATAATAGAAGACATATTAAAATTTAATACAGATAGAACAAAATTCAACAGTGGATTTACTATGTATAAAAGAAATAAAATTATTAACGATTATTCAAAAATAGAAGGAGATAATGTTATATTTTATGCAACTATTATAGATGAATATCATAGACAAAATTATACTGCTATGATAAGTATTAATTTAAAGACTAGAGTCGTATCAAATATAAGTTGTGATTGTAGTGGATCAATATCAAAAGATCATAAGGCTCAAATATGTCCACATATGGTTGCAATAGCTCTTAATGGTGTTAATAATCTAAAAAATGTAAAAATGCAAGAATCTTATAATGAAGGAATAACAATAAATCCTCAAGTAATAGTAAATATAACTCAGTCAAGAAATGGTCATATGGGTATAAATTTAAATATTGATGGAGTTGATAAAATAAATTATAGAAGAATATTTAATTCTTTTAAAGAAAATAAAAAGTTACATAGACTTTCAAATGGAGATTACTTAGATTTAGAAGATGAAAATTTAGTAAAAGCCCTTAAATTAATAGATGTATTAGGGATATATAATGATTTTGAAAATATGAAAATACCTAATAATAAAGCTTTATATTTAGATAATTTCATAGAAGAAGAAAATATAGACTTTATAGATGGAAGACAGTACGTAAGTAATGTAATTAAAAAGTTTAAAAAGAACTCAAAAATAGAATGTAGAGTACCTAAAAATTTAAATGCTAAACTTAGAGACTATCAAGTTAGAGGATTTGAATTTTTTACAACATTATCAAACTATGAATTTGGATGTATATTAGCGGATGAGATGGGGCTTGGTAAAACTATTCAAGCAATAGCATTTTTACTATCTCAAGTAAATAAAAAAAGTATAGTAATAACACCGACAGCTCTTATATATAACTGGAAAAATGAGTTTGATAAATTTGCTCCAGATTTGAAAATAGGAGTAGTACATGGAAATAAATTAGAAAGAGATAAGATAGTAAATAATATTGATAATTATGATGTTATATTAACTACTTACACAACATTTAGAAATGATTTAGATAAATATGAAAATATAAGTTTTGATTACTGTATTATAGATGAAGCTCAGAACATAAAAAATCCAGATTCTATTATTACGAAAACTATAAAAAGTATAAATTCCAAAGTTAGATTTGCATTAACAGGTACACCAATAGAAAATAATTTATTAGAGTTATGGTCAATATTTGATTTTATAATGCCAGGTTATTTATATCATAAAGAGAAATTTAAAAGTATATTTGTAAATAACGATAAAAGTACAAGTGAACTTAAAAAACTTATAAAACCATTTATGCTTAGAAGAACTAAAAAAGAAGTTATATCAGAACTTCCAGATAAAATAGAGCAAAAATTCTTTGTACAATTAGATAAAGACCATAGAAAATCTTATAATGGATATATAAAACTTATAAAAGAGAAGATAAAAGAAGATAATCAAAATAATATAACTGTATTTTCTTACTTAACTAAAATAAGACAGTTATGCTTAGCGCCAGAGTTAATGGTTAAAAATTATATTGGTAAAAATTCTAAAATAGATATATTAGTAGATATAATAAATGATTCAGGGGATAAAAAGATACTAGTATTCTCTCAGTTTACAAAAGTACTAAGTATAATAGAACAAAGGTTAGGTAAAGAAGAAGTTTCATATAGCTATCTAGATGGAAAAACTAGTGCAGAAGATAGAATTAAATTAGTTGATGAATTTAATAATAAAGAAGATAAAAAAGTATTTTTAATATCTCTAAAAGCTGGAGGAACAGGCCTTAATTTAACTAGTGCAAGTATGGTTATTCACTTTGACCCTTGGTGGAATCCTGCTGTTGAAGACCAAGCAAGTGATAGAGCCCATAGAATAGGACAAAGAAATGTGGTTAACGTTATAAAGCTTATTGCTAAAGATACTGTTGAAGAAAGAGTAATTGGCTTACAAGAAAATAAAAAGGAGCTTATTGAAGATATTATAGATGGTAATTTAGATAATAGTAATATACTTAAAAATTTATCTAAAGATGAGGTGATAGATTTATTTATGTAAAAAATAAACTTTGTATTTACCAATAATTCTATAATATACAAAATAATTAATGAAATGATATAATTATTGTAACAAATAATGATTTAAAGGAGTTTTTAGACTATGTCATTTTTTAATAAGATAGCAGGTTATGGATCAGTAGACAATCAATGTGAGGATAAGATAAGAGAATATTTACTAGATGATGAAGAGGTTATCATTGGATTTACATTTATAAGAGATTCTATAATACTTACTAATCATGGGCTTTATAGAGTAGATGTTCAAGGATTAAGTGGGAAAAAAGTAGAAGTAAAGTTCTTCCCTAAGAAGAACATTAAGAGTATCTCTTTTGAAACAGCATCAACAATGGATTTAGATGTTGATATAAAAATAGGTGTTGATGGAAATACAGTGGTTACTCAAAATACATCATACAATGCTCCTATATCATTTAAAGTACCTAAAGCTCAAACAGAAGAAGCCAAGCAAATAGTAAGACTTGTAAAAGAATATTATCTTTGTAAATAAGATAAAAGAGATTGCAATTAATATTGCAATCTTTTTTTATACCTTAAATTAATTATCAAACTTTAATAAATATAGAGTATGTTTGAATTTATTGTCCATAATAAGGTTAGGATTAGTTAGATTTTGAATGAATAAATAAACAAAATTTATAATTAAAGTTTATAAAAGAGCGAAATATAAAATTTATAATATTGACAATGTTCGATAATGTGAGTAAAATGTAAATATAAAATTAAATTTCGACAAAAATATTCGTTTTTTTAATAAATTATCTAGAGAGGGAGTTTACACATTATGAAAAAGAAAGGTTATTATATATTATTTATACCATGTGTAGTATTAGTAGCATATTTTATGATAGTGCCCTTAATTGGAACTATATTACCTACATTTACTAATACGGCAGGTGGTATGTTTAGTGCGTATACGTCATTTTTTAAAGATGAATATATGATGAGCATATTTATTAGAACTATAAAAATATCATTATTATCGTCAATAATATGTATGTTTGTAGGGGTGCCAGTAGCATATTTCATATCAAGAACATCTAAAAAGTTAAGAGGGTTATTTATTGCATTGACAGTATTTCCAATCTTAACGAATTCTGTTGTTCGTTCGTTTGCATGGATGAGTATCTTAGGAAAAAATGGAGTTATCAATAGCTTACTTATTAAGCTTAATTTAATAACAGAGCCATTATCGCTTTTATATACTGAAGGAGCTATTATAATAGGTACTGTATACATATTCTTACCACTAATGATAATATCTCTTGTTGGAGTTATGGAAAATGTTGAAAATGATTTATTAGAAGCAGCTGAAAGCTTAGGAGCTAACAGATTAAAAGCATTTTTCAAAGTTATATTCCCATTAAGTTTACCAGGATTAATAGTTGGAACTGTACTAGTCTTTACAGGTTCTTTAACTGCATATACAACACCTCAATTATTAGGTGGAAATAAAAATACAGTTTTAGCTACATTAATATATCAAAAGACTATGACATTAGGAGATTGGCAAGGAGCTGCAGTAGTAGCAACTATAATGATTATAGTTACATTAATAGTTATAAAAGGAATCAACTTCCTAGCATCAAGATTAGATAAGAGAGGTGTTTCTTAAGATGAAAAAGAGTAAATTTTTAACGGCATTTGTTGTATTAGTATATATATTCTTATTTGCACCATTAGCTATAATTGCTATGACAAGTATAGGAACGGAAAATTATATAGCATTTCCTCCGAAAGGATTTAGTTTACAATGGTTTACAACTGTATTTAAATCAGAAGCTTTTGTTAGCTCTATGATAACAAGCTTAACGATATCAGGTATAGCTACATTAGCTGCATTAGTTATAGGTATGCCAGCAGCTTATGGGTTAAGTAGATATGATTTTAAGGGCAAAGCAGCTATTAAAAGTTTCTTCTTCTCACCGCTTATAATACCAGGTATAGTAGTTGGGTTTTCATTATTCCAATTCTTACTAGTAAAGTTAAATCTTTCAGTAAATATGAGTTTATTTATTGGACATACATTAGTAATAATACCATACATTATAAGAGTTGTAGGCTCTAGTTTAGAAGTATTTGATTATTCGATAGAAGAAGCAGCCATGAGTTTAGGATGTAAAAAATCACAAACTTTCTTTAAGGTAGTATTACCAAACATAACATCAGGAGTAATGGCAGCATTTATGTTAGCTTTTATAAATTCATTTAATAATGTTCCAGTATCAATGTTTTTAACTGGTCCAGGTGTGTCTACATTACCTATAACAATGATGAACTATGTTGAATATAACTATGATCCAACAGTATCAGCATTATCAGTAATACTAATGATATTAACTATTGGAATTATGTACATCTTAGAAAAGACATTAGGTCTTAACAACTTTGCAGGATAAAGTTATAACTAATAAAGACTTGGAGGATTAGTAAAATGGATTTAATAAAATTACAACATATAAATGTTTCATATGATAAAAAAAATAATATATTAGAAAACTTAAACCTAAATGTTAAAAAGGGGGAACTAGTATCTCTTCTTGGTCCAAGTGGATGTGGAAAAACTACAACACTAAGAGTTGTTGCAGGGTTTATAGAGCCAACAGCAGGGAAGTTTTTATTAGGAGATAAAGATTATACAAATATACCAGTTCACGAAAGAAACTTCGGACTAGTATTCCAAAGTTATGCATTATTCCCACACTTAACGGTTGAAGAAAATGTTGCTTTTGGATTAAACATGAAAAAGGTACCAAAGGATGAGATAAAAGTAAAGGTTGCTGAGATTTTAGAAACTGTAGATATGTCTCATTTAGCAAAAAGATATCCTAAAGAACTATCAGGTGGTCAAAGACAAAGGGTTGCTATAGCAAGAGCTTTAGTTATAGAACCGAGCTTATTACTTTTAGACGAACCATTAAGTAACCTTGATGCTAAGTTAAGACTTAAAATGAGAGTTGAAATAAGAAAACTTCAACAAAAACTTGGGATAACAACATTATTTGTTACACATGATCAAGAGGAATGTTTTTCAATATCAGATAGAGTAGCAGTACTTAATAAAGGAGTTATAGAACAATTTGATACTCCTGAAAATATTTACTCAAATCCAGCTACTGAATTCGTTGCAAGATTCGTAGGGTTTGAAAACTTTATTGATTTAAAGAAAACTTCAGATAACACTTATGTTAATGAAAGTGGAGTTAAATTTAAGGTTGATAGAGATAAGTATAAAACACAAGTAAAAGCAACTATAAGACCAGATGATATAAAAATAGTTGATGAAGAATTAGAAAACATGATAGAGGGCACTATAGAAATAAGAACCTTTTTAGGTAAGGCTTATCAATATGATGTTAAAACATCTATGGGTAGTATAATTGTAAATAGTGAAAATAGTGTTATATATGAAAAAGGAAATAAAGTAAGACTTCAATTACCATCAAATAAAATAGTTATATTATAGGATAAAGGAGAAAAACTATGAACAAGAAAATTTTAACATTATTATTAACAGGTGTGATTTCAGCGACAGCTTTAGTTGGATGTGGAAAATCAGAAGAATCTGCATCAAACAAAAAACTTATAGTTTCCACTTGGGGATTAAATGAAGATGTATTAAAGAAAGAAGTATTTGAGCCATTTGCTAAAGAACATGGAGTAGAAGTAGTTTTAGAAGTTGGAAATAACTCTGAAAGATTAACTAAAATGAAAAATAATCCAAATTCAAATATAGATATAACTTATTTAGCAGAATCATTTGCTGAGCAAGGAATAGAAGCAGGAATATTTGAAAAAATAGACTATTCAAAAATACCAAATTCTAAAAGTATAAATGAAAAAGCTAAAGCTACTGTAGAAAGAGGATATGGTCCAGCTTATACATTAAATAGTATAGGAATAGTAGTAGATCCATCAGCAGGTATAGACATAAAATCATGGGAAGATTTATGGAAGCCTGAGTTAAAAGGAAAAATAGCTATACCAGATATAACAACTACTAATGGTGCTGCGATAGTAAGTATAGCGGCTCAAAAAGCAGGTGTAGATATAACTAAAGATAAAGGTGAAGCTGCATTTAAAGAATTAGAAAAATTAAAGCCAAATGTTGTTAAAACTTACTCTAAATCATCAGATTTAGCTAATATGTTCTCAAGCGGAGAAATAGTAGCAGCAGTAGCTTCAGATTTTGCATTTGAAACAATAGCAAAAGCTAAGCCAGAAGTTAAAAATGTAATACCTGAATCAGGAACCTACTTAAACTTCAATACAATAAATATTAACAAAAATTCAAAGAATAAAGATTTAGCTTATGAATTTATAAACTATGCTTTAAGTCCAGAAGTTCAAGAAAGAGCAGCTAAAGCTTTAAGTGAAGCTCCAGTTAATGGCGAAGTTAAATTAAATGAAGAAGATGCTAAGAATTTAACATACGGAAAAGTATTAGAAAATGCAAAAGTAATAGACTTTAAATTTGTAAATACATTAATGAATGAATGGATTAATACTTGGAACAGAATAATGAACTAGTGTTAAATAGGTGAGACTATGGAAGTACAATTAATTATAAAAAACTTAAAAGTATATAATAGTTACTTTAAACAGTTTATATTAGGTGATGTTATAATACATGAAGGTAAGTTTATTCATATAGGGGAAAACTATGACGACAGACTAACATCTAATAATATTATAGACGGTAATAATAAGTACATGATTCCAGGACTTGTAGATATACACATGCATATAGAGAGCTCGATGACGATTCCAAGTGAATTTTCAAAGGCTGTCATAAAACAAGGGGTCACTACAGTTGTAGCTGACCCTCATGAAATTGCAAATATTTTTGGGGTTGAAGGAATTAAAGAATTTTTAAAGGAAGAAGAAAAGGTAGACATATTTTATGGAATACCAAGCTCAGTTCCATCAACATCGTCAGAACTAGAAACTACTGGGGGACAAATAGGAGTAAAGGAAGTAAGAGAATTATTAAATTATGATAAAGTTTTATGCTTAGGAGAAGTAATGAACTTTAAAGATTTAATAGATGATAAAACTTCTAAAATTAATAATATAATAAACTATGTTAAATATAATAATAAAAATATGCCTTTAGAAGGTCATTGTCCCAAAATAGAAGGTGTAGATTTATCTCTTTATTTATGTAGTGGAGTTAATGGAGACCATACTCAACAAAGCGTGAAATCTCTAGAAGAAAAAATTAGGAATGGTATGTTTATAGAAGTTCAACATAAATCTATGACTAAAGACAATATGAATTATTTAATAGAAAATAATTTATATGAGCATTTTTGCTTAGCAACAGATGATGTAATGGCAGATAAACTTTTAGATGGACACCTTAATAAGTTAGTTATAGAAGCAATGAATTTGGGGATGTCACCAGAAAATGCCATATATGTATCAACGTATACTCCAGCTAGAAGAATGGGATTATTTGATAGAGGAAGTATAGCTCCAGGAAAGATTGCAGACTTTATTTTACTTAGTAATTTAGAAGAATTTAAAATAGAAGAAGTTTATAAAAATGGAGAACAAGTATACAGTAAATCGAATGGGATAAAAAGAGAATATTTTAAAAATAAAAGTACTATAAAAAAAGAATTTTATAATAGCATAAAATTAGATAAAATTACTAATGATGATTTATTAGTAAAAGTTCCTAATAAATATTTAGATAATGTTACATGTAGAACTATGAAGGTGTCTGAAAATACAACATTTACACAGGAATGTGAAAAAACTTTAAAAGTAGATAATCAAATACTTAAGTGGGAAAATAATGATTGCGCATTAATAGCTGTATTTGAAAGATATGGAAAAAATAATAATGTATCCTTTGGATTAGTAGAAGGTAGTATATTAAAAGAGGGTGCAGTTGCAACTACATGGGCTCATGACCATCATAACCTTATGGTAATGGGAAATAATGTAGATGATATGGTATTAGCTGCAAATAAAGTTATTTCACTAGGTGGAGGATATGCAGTAGCTAATAAAGGTAGTATATTAGCTAATTTAAGTCTACCAATAGGTGGAATAATTAGTGATGAACCTATTGAAATACTAGGAGAAAATTTAGGTAAAGTAAGAAGTGCTATGAAAGATTTAGGATATAATCATATGAATGAGATAATGTCATTTAGTACGTTATCATTACCGGTAAGCCCGGCGCTTAAAATCACAGATAAAGGATTAATAGATGTGGGTAAAAATAAGATTATCTCTTTATTTAAGTAATAGTTAGAACTATAAGAATTAGACTATGTATATACATAGTCTAATTTCATATACTTATACTTTGGAGGATAATATGAAAGCAAAAGATAAAGTAACTATATTAAAAAATATTACTATACTTACAATGAATGAAAATAGAGATATTATAGAAAATGGAGTAGTAGCATTTAAAGATAATAAAATAATATCTGTTTCAGATAAGAATATAGAAGAAGAACTTAAAAATGAATATGATATTGAAATTATAGATGGAGACGAAGGGATATTAATGCCGGGTATGATAAATTGTCATACACATATTTCAATGGTTCCCTTTAGAAGTTTAGCAGATGATTATAAAGATAGGTTAAAAAGATACTTGTTTCCACTAGAGCAAAAATTAGTAGATAAGGAACTAACTTATATAGGAGCAAAATATGGTATAGCTGAAATGTTGTTAGGAGGAGTCACAACATTTTGTGATATGTACTATTTTGAAGATGAAGTGGCAAAAGCTGCTAAAGAAATGAATATGAGAGGTATATTATGTGAAACTATAGTAGACTTTCCTTCACCAAATGCCAAAGAGCCATTTGGAGGATTAGAGTATTCAAAATGGTTTATAGAAAAATGGAAAGATGATAATTTAATAACTCCAGGGATAGCTCCTCATGCACCGTATACAAATACTGATGAATCTTTAAAAGAAGCATACAATATAAGTAAAGAATACAATGTTCCATTAACTACTCATTTAGCAGAAATGGATTATGAATTAAATGAGTATAAAGAAAAATACAATTTAACACCAGTTGCTTATATGGACAAATTAGGGATTTTAGATTCTAATTTTATATCAGCGCATACTGTTCTAGTCGATGATAATGATATACAAATATTAAAAGAAAGAAATGTTAAAGTATCTCATAATATAGGAGCGAATTCTAAGGGAGCAAAAGGAGTAGCACCTATTATAAAAATGAGAGAAAAAGGAATTGATGTAGGATTAGGAACTGATGGACCGATGAGTGGAAATACATTAGATATAATAACTCAAATGTCTCAAGTGGGAAAAGTACATAAATTATTTAATAACGATAGAACACTAATGCCATCAGTAGAATTGGTAGAAATGGCAACGATTGGTGGGGCAAGAGTTCTTGGAATTGATAAGTCAGTTGGTTCAATTGAAGTTGGAAAAAAAGCTGACTTAACTTTAATAGAAACAAATTCTGTTAATATGCAACCTATATACGACTATTATGCTGCTATAGTGTATTCGGCTAATCCTTCTAATGTGGATACTGTTATAGTGGATGGAAAAGTAGCGGTAAAAAATAAGAAATTAGTAACCGCAGACTTTAAAGAGATTAGAAAAAATCTCATAGATTTGAAAGAAAAAATAAATAATGTTGCTAAAATACTTTAAATTATTAAAAATAGATATTGATTTCAATCAATATCTATTTTTATAGGGATTATAAACCGTATAATTTGTGTATAAATTATAATAACTATCATGTATTTGTAACTATCCATATTTTAGGATATACTAAATTATTGGATATTTAAATTGATAAATATATCCTTGCATAAGGATTAAAGTAAGTAAAAGGAGGTTGAAAGTATGAGTGAAATAATTAAATCAAATAGAACAAAAGGAATAATATGTATAATAGCATCGGCATTAGGATTTGCTCTTATGTCAGCATGCGTAAAATTAGCTGGTGATGTACCAAATTTTCAAAAAGTATTTTTTAGAAATTTAGTATCAGCATTAGTAGCGCTATATTTAATAATGAAGCATAAAGGAAGTTTAACTGGTAAGAAAGAAAATAGGAAACTTTTAATTCTTAGATCGACTTTTGGAACTCTAGGTGTAATTCTTAACTTTTATGCTATTGATAAATTAGTTTTATCAGATGCAAATATGTTAAATAAACTTAGTCCATTTCTTGTAGTGATACTTTGTGCAATATTTTTAAATGAAAAGATAAATAAAATACAAATAGGATCAATTATAATAGCATTTATAGGAGCGTTATTTATAATAAAACCTACATTTAGTATAGAAGTAATACCTTATATTATAGGGGTTATGGGAGCTTTATTTGCAGCATCTGCATATACTTGCTTAAGGGCTATTGGAAATAAAGAAGAGCCTTATACTATAGTATTTTTCTTCTCAATGTTTTCATTAATTACAATTTTACCAGCATTTATATATGTATACGAACCAATGACATTAGCTCAATTATCATATTTAATTTTAGCCGGAGTATTTGCTAGCTTAGGTCAATTTGGAATAACTTTAGCATATAGATATGCACCTGCTAAAGAAATATCTATATTTGATTATAGTAATATAATTTTCTCTGCAATTTTAAGTATATTTTTATTTAATCAAATACCGGATATGCTAAGTATAGTAGGATATTTAATAGTATTTTCTGCAGCATTTTATATATTTTTATATAATAAAAAATTAGATAAAATAGAAAATAGTAAATAAGTATTAAAAAAGCGTTTGAATTAATTTAATATATATAATAATATTGATGTGTAAAAAATTAACTTAAAATAAATGATAAGGTGTGAATAAATGGACGATTTAAAAAAAGCAATTGATGAAATAACTAGCCAAGATATAATTAAAATAGTTATAAGTAACAAAATGAATAAAGATGTTGAGTACAATAAAATAGCATTTGGATTAAAAGAAAATAATAAAGGAAAGTATTATCAAATAGAAAAATACACAGATAAGCAAGTATTTCACGAAAATATTGACAAAGATGATTTAAAAGAGAAGGTTGAAAAGTACTTATCAGGTAATTACAAGAACTTAGCTGCTTGGTCAAATGATAGTACATTTGACTTAAAAATATCTAAAAAAGGTAAAGTATTTTTAGGGAAAAAGAAAAGTGATAATGAAAACATTGTAAATAAAGGACACAATAAAGAAAAAAATTATATTCTTAAAGAAGGTATGATAATTCAACCTCTTATAGATTTAGGTGTATTTACTAAAGAAGGTAAAGTAGTTAATTCTAAATATGACAAGTACAAGCAAATAAATAGATTTGTTGAAATTATTGATGATGAAATTAAAAAAAATGATTATAAAGAGCTTACTATACTGGATTTTGGATGTGGAAAATCTTACTTAACATTTGTACTATATTATTACTTTGTAGAAATTAAAAAGATTAATGTAAAAATGATAGGTTTAGACCTTAAAGCTGATGTAATTAAAAAATGTAATGATATAGCTAAAAGATATAATTATGAAAATCTACATTTTGAAATCGGAGATGTTAATGGGTTTAAATATAATAATAAAGTAGATATGGTAATTACGTTACATGCATGTGATACAGCGACTGATTATGCTTTATACAATGCGATAAAATGGAATAGTAAAATGATTTTTTCTGTTCCTTGTTGCCAACATGAGTTTAATCATCAAATGAAAGCTAAATATTTAGATATATTAACTAAATATGGAATAGTTCAAGAAAGAGTAGCAGCACTTATGACTGACGCAGCTAGAGCTAACTTATTAGAAAGCGCTGGATATAAAACTCAGCTTTTAGAATTTATAGATATAGCACATTCTCCTAAGAACATACTAATTAGAGCTTCAAAAGGAAATATATCTAAGGATAAAAAAGAAAAATCATTAAATGAAGTTAAGACTTTAATGGATCAGTTTAACTTTGATCCTACATTATTTAACTTGTTAAAAGAAGATAATTTGATTTAATATATAAAACCCTGTATCTATAAAAAATTAGTTACAGGGTTTTTTATCTATATTAATTCAATTGATATTTTTAGTATATATCCTTCTTTATTTGCAGAAGTTAATTCATTTAAAATTTCTTTTATATAAGAATGATTTCCTATTTTCAGATCATTTTTTTGTATATAATCATACATTTTATCAATGGTAGATTCTACTGTTACATAATATCCTTTATGGTATCCAACTAAATATAGACCTTTTTTCTTAATATGCATTTTAGAAGTAGGAGTATTTTTATCTACTAATTGTAATGCATGTTCACGCTCTAGTTTATATCCATTACTTGTATGAGCAATATCTAATAATAAGCACATTGAATCACTAAGATCATAGTGGTGAACATACTCACTAAGATTATCTTTAATAATTTCATACATATCCTCATCTGTAGAAACCTTTAGGGATCTACCTAAAATATAGTATTCTTCATTATGATATTCAATATTAAATGTGGAAAAGTCAATATTAGAAGCAAATCTAATTTTATCAACTCTATTTTGTAGTGTATGTTGAAGGTTTTTTAACTTATTAATTTCTTTATCGATATCATTAATTTTATCTACAAAGATTTCTTCTATTTGCTTAGGAGTACGATTGTCTAGATGATACTTTATTTTAGATAATGGCATTCCTAAGTCTTTCATAATAGATATAAAGTAAAATAAGGTTAGTTGTTCATGGGAGTATAGTCTATATCCATTATCATCAAAAGCTTCAGGTTTTAAAAGATCAATATCATCATAATGAAATAATGTATGCTTTTTTACGTTACAAAGCTTTGCAAATTCTCCTGTTGAAAGATATCTTAATTTTTTTCTCATATTTTTAAATCTCCTATTGACTATAGTGTTACCCTATATCTTATTATATCATAATAGAATAATAAGAATTCAAGGAAGTGAAAATATAATTTATTAGCTTTATACGAATTAATATTTAAGAAGAGGAGAATGTAAAAATGGATAATAAAAATGTTGCACTAGGAAGTGGTAGCATTGGTAAATTACTTTTAAATTTAGCTGTTCCAACAATAGTTGCACAAATGGTAAACCTACTATATAACATAATAGATAGAATATTTATAGGTAGAATGCCAAATGGAGAATTGGCAATGGCAGGTATTGGAGTGGCAATGCCTATAATAATGCTAGTTTCTGCATTTAGTGCATTAATTGGTAGTGGTGGAGCTCCATTAGTAGCAATTAAAATGGGAGAAAAAGATAATGATGAAGCTGAAAAAATAATGAGTAATAGTTTCTCTACCCTTATTGTACTATCATTAATTTTAACGACAATATTTATAGTTTTTAAAGAACAAATACTTTGGGCATTCGGTGCAAGTGAAGCTACTATAGGATATTCTATGGATTATTTAACAATATATATAATAGGTACTATATTTGCACTAATATCTGTAGGTATGAATCCATTTATTAATACTCAAGGATTTACAAAAATAGGAATGTTTACGGTATCTATAGGTGCTTTAATAAATATAATTCTTGACCCTATATTCATATTTGGATTTGGAATGGGAGTTAAAGGTGCAGCGCTTGCTACTATAATAGCCCAAGCAGTTTCTGCAATTTGGGTATTAAAATTTTTACTTGGAAAGAAAAGTACTCTAAAAATTAGAAAAAAATATTTATTACCAAGTAAGAAGGTAATATTACCTGTATTGGCTTTAGGTATAGCACCTTTTATTATGCAAAGTACAGAAAGTTTAGTATTAATTAGTTTAAATAATCAATTATCAAAATTTGGTGGAGACTTAGCTATTGGTGCTATGACTATAATGAGTAGTATAATGCAAATAATTACATTGCCACTTATGGGTCTTACCCAAGGTGCACAGCCAATTATAAGTTACAACTACGGAGCTAAAAATTTAGATAGAGTTAAAAAAGCATTTAAGTTATTAATAATAAGTTGCTTAATTTACACAGTTACAATGGTTACATTAATAATGCTGTTCCCATCTGTATTTGTAGGAATATTTAATAATAAACCAGAGCTTGTTGAAATAACATCATGGGCGATGAGAATATACTTCCCAGGTATGGCAATATTTGGGGCTCAGATAGCTTGTCAACAAACATTCTTAGCATTAGGGGAAGCGAAAATTTCTTTACTATTAGCATTATTAAGAAAGGTTGTATTATTAGTACCGTTAATATTTATACTTCCAGCTATATTAGAAAATGGGTTCCAAGCAGTACTATTAGCTGAGCCAATCTCTGATATTTTAGCAGCAACAACTACTCTAATTTGTTTTATGATATTTTATAAAAAGACATTAAATTCTAATCTTGAAGGTCAACAAGATATATAGAAATATAAAAAAGAGTATCCCTTAATAATTAAATTATTGAGGGATACTCTTTTTTATCTTATAAAAAGTACATAAAATTTATCGTATTGTCGCAAAAACTAATCAATTTTACAAAGCTAATTGAAAAATAGTATAAAAAATTATAAATTTTATTAGTACATTATTGAATTTAATTGAAATTATAAGGGGGATAATGTTTTATATGTCGATTATGGATGATATAAAAAAGTTAAAAGCTAAACTAGAATTCGAGATAGAACAATATGATTTAGCTAAATTAACACATAATAATATAGTTGGGATAAGTCAAGAACTAGATGAATTAATTATAGAGTACATGCAAATAGAGCGCGATGATTTATATAGAAAAAATAAAATGGAAACTTCTAATAGCTAACAAGATATGATTTAATTTAAATATCACTAATGGTCGATTTATCAAAAAAAATAATCGTTTTTGTAAAGTGTATTGATTATTTATATTAAAAAAATTATTATTATAATAATGGGTTTTATTATAATATTTACTTAAAGGCTTAATATGTATTATAAAATAACTCTAAATGGGGAAGTATAGTATAAATTAATAATTATAAATATTCGTAGAAATAGAATTCACTAATGTGTTAGTGAATTCTATTTCTGTAATTACATATGCTTTACATTTATTGGGGAAATGTAAAGCATATGTAATTACAGAAGTATAAAATTGAACTTTGGTTGGTGGGGAGATATGTACAATATAGCAATTTGCGAAGATGAAATAATTCAAGCAAATCAATTAGAACGTCTATTTAGAAAATACGAAGAGATTGAAAAGGTAGTATTTAATATAGATAAATTTTCATCTGGAGAATTATTGATAGAAAATGGATATGATCAATATGATATTATAGTTTTAGATATAAAGATGGATCAAATTAATGGGATAGAAGTTGCTAAAATAATTAGAAAAACCAATGAAAATATTAAACTGATGTTTGTAACGGCAATAGAAAAATATTGGCCAGAGGGGTATAATGTAAATGCTTTTAGATACATAGTAAAGCCAATAGATGAAGATAAATTTTATGAAGAAATAAACAATATAATTAATGCGGTTAATAAAACAAAAGCCTTTATAACTATTACTAGTGATGGAGATTTAAAAACTATATCAATTCAAAATATAAGATATTTAGAAATATTGCATCGGAAAGTGCATATAAATACAACTTCGGGGGTATATACTAGTAATCAGACCTTGAGGTATTGGAATAAGAAACTATATCCATATGGATTTGCAAATCCTCATAGTAGTTATTTAGTGAATATGAACTATGTGACGGGTATATCTAAAGAAAAAGTAACATTAATAGACGGAGAAACAATCTATGTTTCACAGAGGAAATATAAAGATTTTAAAACTAGATTTATAAAATATATAGGTCAAATATAGATTACAAAAAGTCACCTTGTATAGGTGACTTTTTGTTTTAAAATGGAGTGATTAAATACTATATGAAAAAAAAAATACTCGGAAGTACATCATATATGTTTGTTATGGCATTTTGTATAGTTTTTATAGTTATGCTTTCAACGAGTTATATTTTAAGAATAAATAAAATTCATGTTAGCAGTATAAATGAAATATATAGAATAGTTGAAGAATCTAAAAAAGAAACTATAAAGGAAATCATAGATAATACTATAAATGAAATAGATATTGAGCGAGAATATATATATATTGAGGCTAAAAAGTCTATTAAAGCTTTAGAGAAAATAGTAGATGTATTGTCAGAAGAAGATTTAAAAGACTATATTAAAGGATTATCTATTATAGAATCATTTGTTTGGGACAAAGAACAATCAAAAGTAGTTTATTCTAAAAATACTCGTATAAATGAAAAATCTATAAATAGCAGTGAAGATTTAGAAAATTATTTAAAAAACTACGAATTTTATATAGATAAAGAATTAAATAATTCTAAACAAATACTAATAGCAGGAATATCAAAAGAAAATTTTGAGAAAAAAACAAAAACTATAATAGAAAGAAAAATAAGAAACACAGAATTGAAGGATAATAAATATATATGGATAAAAGAAATAGTAAGTTATGAGGGAGGAAACAATTATGCAAAAAATATTGTACATCCAGACAATAGAAAACTAGAAGGTAAGTATAGATCAACAAATGATGAAGATCATGGTGGTAATTTAATATTTAAACAAGAATTAGATGGAATAAAAAAAGATGGAGAATCATTTTATAAGATTTACTATAATTCACCTTATGATGTTTCTTTAAAAAGAAATGAAAATAAAAAAGATAAAGATATCGTTTATTCAAAATTATATAAAGATTATAATTGGATTATATCTACATCAGCAAGTATAGATAATATAAATGACATATTTTACAAGGAAATAAAATCTTTTGAAAAAGATGTAATATATCAGATAAATATAACTATAATAACTGCTATATCATGTTTTATTATAGCTGGAATACTTGCAGTTACTATTTATAATTCAAAAAAAGTAAGACGAGTAGAACTTGATAAACAAAAGAATAAAATAATATTACAACATTATAATATAGTAGAAAATAAGTATGAACAAACAAAACAGATTATACATGACATAAAAAATCACTTAATATGTATTAAAGGATTAGCAAAAGATTTAGACGCCAAAAAGGTAGTTGAATATGTAGATAGTATAAATAATGATATAAGTCAGTTATCCTATTCTACCATAACAGGAAATAGATTAGTAGATATTATTATAAATGAGAAAGTATTACTAATGAAAGAAAATAATATAAACTTTACTCATGAGATACAAAATATAAATATGGATTTTATAGAAGACAAAGATGTATGCACTATAATAACTAACTTATTAGATAATGCTATTGATAGCTGTAAAAAAAGTGAATCTAAGGATATTTTATTAAAAATTCATTGTTTCAATAAAAGTTTTATTGTTATAAATCTTTTAAATAGTTGTGATAATAGTCCTATATTTAAACTAAATAAGTTTATTACGAGTAAAAAAGAGGTTGAACTTCATGGTTATGGCATAAGAAATATTAATAAATCTATAAAAAAATACTCTGGAAACTTAGATTGGGAATATAACGATAAAACAAGAGAGTTTCATATGGTCATAATGATACCTATCAAAAAAAATTGCAATAAATATTTATAAAAATATGCATAAACAAAAATATGTAACGTATAAATATATTAAAGCATATATAAATTATATACACCTTATTGAAACTAGTCATAAATATAATTATATATTGCGAGAATTTCAGTAAAGGTGTATAATATTTATACAAATAAATAAAGATTCCCTTGAAGGGGAGTAGCTTTCACAAAAGTGATAATCAATCGTCATTTCGGATATAATTCCCGGTTGATTAGCGAGTACATAAGCTTGTTAGCAAGACCTTCTAAGTAGATTAAAAATTCTACTTTGGAGGTCTTTTTTATTTTCAAAAATTTATAATTAAAATAATTATAAGAAAATTGGAGAAAATAATAATAGAAAAATTGGAGGATAATTATGTTTTACAAAAAAGAGTTTAAAGATGTAGTAAATGAACTTGGAAGTAATTTAGGTGGATTATCAGAAGCAGAAATAAAGACTAGATTAGAGAAATATGGATATAATGAGTTGGATGAAAAAGGAAAAACACCAACGTGGAAACTATTTGTAGATAGTTTTAAGGATCCATTAGTTATAATTCTTTTAATTGCAGCTTTGGTTCAAGTATTTTTAGGAGAAAGGTTTGAGTCAGCAATAATATTTACAGTTTTAATATTAAATTCAGTATTGGGAGTTGTTCAAACTAGAAAAGCTGAAGGATCACTTGCAAGTTTAAAGCAATTATCAGTTCCAAATGCTAAGGTAATGAGAAATAATAAAAAGATTACAATACCATCAAGAGAATTAGTACCAGGGGACATAGTTATTTTAGAAGCAGGAGATTATGTACCTACAGATGGTAGAATAATGGAAGCTCAAACTTTTAAAGTTGTAGAAGGTATGTTAACTGGAGAATCAGAACCAGTACTTAAACATGAAGAAAAAATAGACAAAGAAGTTCCGCTAGGCGATCAAAAAAATATGGTATTTAGTGGTTCTATGGTAGTATACGGAAGGGCTACGTATATAGTAACTGAATGTGGTATGAAAACAGAAGTTGGTAAAATAGCTAATTTACTAGAAAGTGCTGAAAATAAACAAACTCCACTTCAACATAAACTAGATGATTTTGGTAAGAAGCTTGGAGTAGGAATTGTTATATTAGCAGCTATAATATTTGGAGTTCAAGTATTTAGGGGTGCTCAGTTAATCGATTCATTTATGTTTGCAATAGCAATCGCGGTAGCAGCTATACCAGAAGCATTATCTTCAATAGTTACAATAGTTTTAGCAGTTGGAACTAATATAATGGCAAAAAAGCAAGCTGTAATAAGAAAATTACCAGCAGTTGAAACTTTAGGTTCAACAAGTGTTATATGTACAGATAAAACAGGTACACTAACTCAAAATAAAATGACAGTAGTAAATTCTTACATGTATGGAATCAAAGAAGGTGTATTAGATGAAAATATATCTGGTAAAGAAGTAGCACTAGATAATATGGCAAATCAAGAGTGGGATTTATCTTTAGCTTCTATACTATGTAATGATTCAGATGTAACTAATGAAGGTGTAGAAATAGGAGATCCAACAGAAGTAGCGCTTATAAATTATGCAGATAAAAATAATTTAGATTATAAAAAACTAAGAGAAAAATACAGTAGATTAAATGAATTACCATTTGATAGTGATAGAAAACTTATGTCTACTATAAATAAGATAGACAATGAAGTGGTTATGTTTACTAAAGGAGCACCAGACGTTGTATTTAGTAGATGTAAACATGCATTAAATAATGGAGAAATAGTTCCAATAAGTGAAGAGATAATAAATAAATATAAAAGTGTAAATGAAGAGTTTTCAAATAAAGCATTAAGAGTCTTAGCATTTGCTAGTAAAGATATAAAAGATGAAAACTTTGTACCATCAATCAAAGACGAATGTGATTTAACACTTATAGGTATTATGGCAATGATAGACCCTCCAAGAGAAGAGGTATATGAAGCAGTAGCTGAAGCTAAAAACTCAGGAATAAAAACTGTAATGATAACAGGAGACCATAAAACAACAGCAGCTGCAATAGCAAAAGATATAGGTATTATGGTAGATGGAGACTTAGCACTTACAGGTCAAGAGCTAGATGCTTTAAGTGATTTAGAACTAGATGAAAAATTAGAAAAAATATCAGTATATGCTAGAGTTTCACCAGAAAATAAAATAAGAATAGTAAAAGCATGGCAAAGAAAAGGTAAAGTTTGTGCTATGACAGGAGATGGAGTAAATGATGCTCCAGCTTTAAAACAAGCAGATATAGGTATAGGTATGGGTAGTGGTACTGAAGTTGCAAAAGATGCATCAGCAATGGTACTACTTGATGATAACTTCTCAACAATAGTAAATGCTGTTGAGGTAGGTAGAACAGTTTATAATAATATTAAAAAATCAATAACATATCTTTTCTCAGGTAACTTAGGAGGGATAATAGCTATATTATTTGCAGTAATGGCTGATTGGGCAAATCCATTCACAACATTACAATTATTATTTATAAACTTAGTAACAGACTCTCTACCAGCAATAGCTCTTGGACTTGAAAAGCCAGAAAAAGGTGTTATGAATAATCCTCCTAGAGACCCTAATGAGAGTATATTAGCAGGAGGAACATTAAAAACTGTATTAATTAGAGGTAGTATAATAGGTATAGTTACAATAATAGCTCAGTATATAGGTATGAAGCATTCACCACAATTAGGTACAGCAATGGCTTTTGCGACTCTTACTTTATCTAGAATACTACAAACATTTGCATCAAGATCTAATAGTGAGACTATATTTAAATTAGGAATTACAAGTAATAAATATGCATTAGGTGCAGTTGTAATATGTTTAGGAATGTTTTCAGTAACATTAATACCATTTATGAGAGAGATATTTGCTATTCCTCAATCATTTGAATTAACAAGTGCTGTTACATGTTTTGCTTTAGCAATAGTTGCAGGTTTATCAATGGAAATAAGCAAGTCAATAACAAAATAATAATATATAAATAAAATAAGCAGAAGTATTTTACTTTTGCTTATTTTTTATGCTCTTATATAAGTTATAATTATAATATATAATTAGTAAAATACAAAAAATAGAAGGGATATAAATATGAATATAGCGATAATGGCCTGTAGAAAATTAGTATCTAAATGCTCTGGTTCAGGATGTTTTAAAGCATATAATAATTCAGAAAAAGCTTTTGAAATTTATAAAGATGAAAACTGTGAACTTAGTAGTTTCTTCTACTGCGCTGGATGTAATGAAGCAATCACACAAGATGAGGACTGGAGTCACAAAATTAATCAACTTAAAAATAATAACGTAGAAGTAATTCACTTGGCTTATTGCATTAAAGTAGAATGCAAACATTATGAAAAACATGAAGATATGTTATCTAAAGAAGGATTTAAAATAGTTCATGGAAGTCACTAAAATATAAGTAAATCGTATTGTTTTGTGGTTTACTTATCATAAATTAAATATAAAATAAATAAAAATAATAGAAGTATTTATTATAAGGATGAGAGGGTATCTATAATGAAATCTATAAAGATATGTATAGGGAGTGCATGTCACATAAAAGGTTCAGAAGAAGTAATAGAAATATTTAAAAACTTAATTAGTGAGTATAATCTTGAAGATGAAGTTGAACTGCTTGCATCATTTTGTCTTGGAAAATGTACGCAAGCAGTTTCGGTTATGAGATGGGATGGAGAAGTTTTATCTGTATGTCAAGAAAATGCAAAAGATATATTTGAAAAAAACATAATTCCATATATTTAAGGGGGGATTTATTTGTGGTTTGTAAATTTTTCTAAAACAAATTGCAAGAATTGCTATGCCTGTGTAAGAGTATGTCCTGTAAATGCAATTAGAGTTAAAGATGAAAAAGCAAGAATTATTAAAGAAAGATGTATTGTATGTGGAAGGTGCTCAAAGGCATGTCCACAAAATACCAAAGGGATTAGATCGGAAAAAAGTATAGTAAAACATTTCTTAAAAAGTGAAGAAAAAGTGGTAGCATCTATTGCTCCTAGTTTTATATCCATATTTGGGGAGCATAGTTTAAAAATACCTAATGCACTTAAAAAATTAGGATTTGATTATGTAGAAGAAACAATATCAGCTGTAGATCCTATAATAAAAGAATATAATATATATGCAAATAAAGACGAAGAAAATACTTATATAACAAGTTTTTGCCCATCAGTAAATAATCTTATTCAAAAACACTATCCAGAAATTATAAACAATTTAATACCAGTTGTATCCCCATTTATATGTCATGGTAAAATACTAAAAGAAAAGTATGGTAAAGATGCAAAGGTAGTTTTTATAGGACCATGCTTAGCTAAAAAGGTAGAAGCCTA
Organism: Faecalimicrobium sp. JNUCC 81; assembly: GCF_053667625.1. NCBI lineage: Bacteria > Bacillati > Bacillota > Clostridia > Peptostreptococcales > Peptostreptococcaceae > Faecalimicrobium > Faecalimicrobium sp. JNUCC 81. The sequence goes on along the minus strand of NZ_CM132203.1, from coordinate 3,233,430 downwards.
TGATGATGAATCTATAGACGCAGTGCTTACATTTGAAGAGTTAAAAAAATGGATTAAAGAAGAAAATATGAAATTAAATGATTTAGAAGAAAGTATATTTAATAATATATCACTTCACAAACGATTATTTCCAATAGTAGGTCAACCAATTAAAGACATTAGTAATCAAAATACTGAAAAAAATATTATACCAGTAGATGGAATAGAACAATGTATTCAAGTTTTAGAGTCCATAAAAAGTGGTAAATTCAAAAATACACTATTTGAAATGAGTTGTTGTAGGCATAGCTGCATAGGTGGATCTGGAATGCCTGAAGATGGTATAAGTTGTTATGAACGTAAAGAAAAGCTTAATAGATATGCAAATAATTTATTAATTAAAAATGAAGAAGAACCAAATGAAGAAGATAGATATTTACCAAATATATGCGTACATAAAGAGTTTCAATCATTAAATATACCACTTAAAATTCCGAGTGAAAAAGAAGTAATAGAAATACTTAATACTATGGGAAAATATAAAAAAAGTGATGAATTAAATTGTGGAAGCTGCGGATATAAAACTTGCAGAGAAAAGGCAGTAGCAGTATACAATAACATGGCAGAAATAAACATGTGTATGCCATTTATGAGAGAAAAATCAGAAAATATAACAAATATAATTTTTGATACAACACCTAATATGATAGTAATAACTAATAAGGATTTAGACATTATTCAGTTAAATCATGCAGCTAGAAAATTTTTTAATATGGAAAGAGAAGTAGTAAAAGGCCTGCCAATATTGATGTTTTTGGAAGAAGAAAGATTTTATAGTGTGAAAAAAAATAATAAAAATATATATAAAGAAAAAGTGACTCTTAAACAATACGATTCAACAATTATACAAAGTATAATTTGGGTAGAACATAGTCAGCTTATGATATGGATTGCAGACGATATTACTAGAAATGAATATATGGAAAAGAAAATTCAAAATATGAAAATAGATGCTATTAATATGGCCCAAAAGGTTATTAATAAACAAATGACTGTAGCGCAAGAAATTGCAAGCCTTTTAGGTGAGACAACAGCTGAAACTAAAGTTACTTTAACTCAGCTTAAAAATCTTATTCAGGAGGAAGAGGGAAATATATAATGGAATTCTTTGTAGATTTTTCAAGTGGTAGTTTAAATAAGTATGGAGAAGAGTTATGTGGAGATAAGGTTGAGTTTTATAATGGGGAAGATAGTTTTATTGCAGTATTATCTGATGGATTAGGAAGTGGAGTTAAGGCAAATATATTAGCAACATTAACATCAAAAATAGCTATTACTATGTTAAAAGAAGGTTTACCAATTGAGGATGTAGTAGATACAATCATTCATACATTACCAGTATGTTCTGTTAGAAAACTAGCTTACTCTACATTTACAATTATAAAGATAGACAAAGATGGAATGACATATGTGGTCGAGTTTGACAATCCGAGTATATTTTTTCTAAATGATAGACATATAAAAAAATTGGAATGGAATACTACAGAAATAAATGGAAGAAAGATAAAAGAAAGTAAATTTAAATTAGAAGAAAAGGACGTCCTTGTATTTGTAAGTGACGGGGTTATTCATGCAGGTGCAGGAATAGTACTAAATCTAGGATGGAAATGGGAAGATATAGATAAGTATTTAAGACAATATACAAACAAAGATATGTCATCTAAGACAATTACTAATATGCTATTAGGAGCATGTGATCAACTTTATATACAAAAGCCAGGAGATGATGCAACGGTAGCAACGATAAAAGTAATTAGACCAAGTAAAGCTACTTTATTTTCAGGCCCCCCCATAGATCCTAATATGGATAAAGAAGTAGTAGAGGTACTTATGAATACTATTGGTAAAAAGATTGTTTGTGGTGGTACAGCAGGTAATATAGTAGCTAGAGAACTAGATGAAGATATAAAAGTAAGTTTTGAGGTAATTGATAAAGAGGTACCTCCTATGGGATATATAAAAGGAATTGATCTTGTTACAGAAGGTGTATTAACGATAAAAAGGGCAACAGAAAAGTTAGAAAAGCTTAAAGTGGCAACAGATTTAAATTTTATATATAAAGAAGATGGGGCATCTAAGCTTGCTAAAATACTATTTGAGGATTGTACACATATAAAAATGCTTATTGGAAGAAGTATTAATCCTGCACATCAAAATCCAGATTTTCCTAATGAACTAAGTATAAAATTATATGTATTAAATAAACTAAAAAAAACACTTCTAGATTTAGGAAAAATAGTTGAAATTGAATATTATTAAAAAATATAAAGAGCCTAATAGTTTAATTATTAGGCTCTTTATATTTTTACAGAGTGTAAAAACTATAAATATTATTCTATGGCATAGTTATAAGTTATTAAATATAGTATAATTATTTAGAGAAAACAAGGGGAATTTGTCTAAAAGGAGTAAAAAATGATAAAAATAAATAAGTACAAAATTGTACTCATTGCAATATTATTTATATCATCAATTTCAATAAATAGTATATATGCATATGATAACGTAACTTTCAAAAATATTAATATCGAAGATGGTCTATCACAGTCTACAGTACAAGCAATACTTCAAGATAGCAAAGGCTACATATGGTTGGGAACAAATGATGGGCTTAATAGATATAATGGTTACGATATGAAAGTTTATAAAAATGATGATAGTAAAGAAAGTATATCTGATAATTATATATTAAATATAGCTGAAGATAAAAAGGGAAACGTATGGATCGCAACTTGCTATGGGTTAAGTAAAATAAACATTAACACCGGTAATGTAAAAAATTATTACGATGGTGAAGATAATGGAAATTTATCTCATTATTATACGAGTTCAATTTTAATAACTGAAAAAAATGAAGTATTAGTCGGAACATCTGATGGAATAAATATTTATGATGAAGAAACCGATAGTTTTAAAAGGATATTAGATGAAAATGGAGATATAACTAGCCAAGATATATCTAATATGAAAATGGATGTAGATGGTAATGTGTGGATAGCCACTAGAGATGGATTAAATAAGATTAATATAAATAGCAAAAAAATAGATAAATACTATTCTGGACATGAAAATGGTATAAGTGGAAATGATGTATATGGACTTCTTAGTGACAAGAATGGATACATGTGGGCGTCAACTAGAGGCTATGGATTAAATAGAATAAATATAAAAACTAATGAAATAAAAATATACAAACATGATGAAAAAGATAAAAAATCAATACCAGAAAATTATACTAGAAATATGCTTCAAGATAAAAGGGGAGATATATGGATAGGAACAGATAAGGGATTAGCTAAGTATGTAGCTAGAGAGGATAACTTTATAACATATACAAATAAACAACATGATGTTAATAGTTTAATAAATAATACTGTATATACGGTTATAGAAGATAAAAGTGGATTAATATGGGTTGGGACTTACGCGGGGATAAGTATATTTGATCCAAGTCATAGAATAAGCCACTATAAAAATGACCCATTTAATACAAACTCTCTTAGTGATAATGTAATACATGGAATTTATGAAGATGAAGAGGGTTTAATATGGGTTGGTACTAAAGATAATGGTGTAAATATAATAAATAGAAAATCAAATGAAATTAAACATATCAATAAGGGAAATAGTAAGTTTGATTTAAATAGCAATTCAATAAAGGTTATAACAGGTAAAAATAATATAATTTGGATAGGTAGTAGAGAAGGATTAAATAAAGTAAATAAAAAAGATATGACTGTTAAGTCATATACAAAAAAAGATGGACTAGTAGGAGATAATATAAAAAGTTTACTTTTAGATAGTAAAGGATATTTGTGGATTGGAACTCCTGATGGACTTAATATTTTAAATACGAAAGATGACAGTATAACAGACTTAACTCCAATACTTAAAGATTATGGAATAGAAGATATATATATTGAAGAAATTTATGAGGATAGGGATGGAAATTATTGGATAGGTACGTTTATAGGTGGTGGACTAATAAAAATAGATCCAAACTCTACTAGTGAGCCATTAAAAAATTATAAAAATACTGATGGAGAAAATGGAAGAAATAATAATAATATAAATACTATAAGGTCTATAGTAGAAGATAAGTATGGATACTTATGGATAGGAACTAATTACGGATTAAATAAACTTGATAAAACTACTGGAAAATTTACTACGTATACTCAAAAGGATGGATTAGCTAATAATACAGTTTATGGCGTCTTACTAGATAATAATAATAATCCTTGGGTTAGTACAAATAATGGTATATCAAAGTTAGATGTAAACACCAAGGAATTTAGAAACCTAAGCATTGTAGATGGTTTACAAAATAATGAGTTTAATGGTAAGGCAGCATACAAAGGAAAAAATGGAGAATTCTTATTTGGTGGAATTAGTGGACTAAATATATTTAATCCAGATGAAATTGTAAATCTAGAGTACTGCCCAGATGTTGTTTTTGATGATTTTGAAGTTCAAGGTAAAGAATATAAAAATATAAATAATAATAAATTTGATTATGATTCAAATACAGTAAGAATAAAGTACTTTATACCAGATTATAAAAATAATAAAAATATACAATATCAATATAAGATGGAAGGATTAAATGATAAATGGATTTTAGTAAATAATAATGAAGCTATATATTCAGATTTAGACCCTGGAGATTATACATTCAAAATAAAAGCTAGAAATCAAAATGGTGTTATGGGAAAAGAGAGTAGTCTAAAGTTTACAATAAATCCTCCATTTTGGCAAAGCCAAACGGCTATAATGTTATATATATTTATAATTATTATTATAGTTTATAGAACAACAACTAAAGTAAAAAGATTAGATATACTAGTAGATAAAAGAACTAAGCAATTAAGAGATGAAATGAAAAAAAATAATAAGCTTTTAAATCAAGTTATAAAACTTGAAAAAAATAAAAATAATTATTTTATAAACTTATCTCATGAGCTTAGAACTCCTTTGAATGTAATTAATTCAATAGAACAGTTAATTACAGAACTTAATAAATCTGAAAAGGAAATAAGTAAAGATAAATTAGCCCATTATATGGACGTATTGAAGAAAAACTCAAAAAGGTTATTAAATTTAATAAATAATATAATAGACACGAATAAAATTGAACATGGAAACTATAAAATTAACTTAGATAAATATGATATTGTATATATAGTTGAAGAAGCTGCACTAGGCCTAAAAGAATATATCGAATCTAGAGAAATTGAGTTAATAATAGACACAGACGTAGAAGAAAAATATATAATTTGTGATGAGGATGAAATAGATAGATGCATCGTTAATTTAGTTAGTAATGCTGCCAAATTTACACCAGAAGGTGGGAAAATAGAAGTTAATATAACTGATCTAGATGATAAAGTAAAGATAAGTGTAAAGGACACTGGAATCGGAATAGATGAAAAATATCATAAATCTATATTTGATAGATTTAATCAAGTTATTGACCCAGACTCTGAAACAAAAGGAGGAAGCGGTCTAGGACTTACTATAACAAAGCATATAATAGAACTTCACAAAGGCGAAATATATGTTAAAAGTAAAAAAGATGAAGGTAGTGAGTTTGTAATTATACTTCCAACTACCATAGAAAAAATTTAATAATAAATAACAAAAAAGCTTGCATTTATTAAATGTAAGCTTTTATTTTTATAGTAACTCATTGAAAATTATTTTTTATTACGTAATATTAATATATAATTAAAATATACACACATTTAAATAGAGGGGAAATTAATTAATGAGGCTGTTTTTTAATAAGTTAGATGAACACATTTTGGTAATGGATGAAAATGGATATATAAAATATTGTAATGATAAATTATTACTAAAATTGCAATATGATGAAAGGGAAATACAAAATTTAAATGTATCCAGTATATTATCCAATGACAGAAATTCTTTAACAGAGTTATTAAAATATAAAAATAAAGGGAAAATAGATTTGAACTTACACTCAAAGTCTAATAAAGTAATGTACATGACTTGTGAAATAATTGAAGACATATACAATAACGAAAATTTGATTTTTATTATAGGTAAGGAAATATGCGAAAGATGCTATTCAATAGATGATTTAGAAATACTACTAGATAAATCTCCATTCACTGCTTGGATTAAGGATGTAAATGGAAAATATTTGTATGTAAATAAAGCTTATGAAGATAGTATACACAAAAGCAAATCGGAAATTTTAGGTAAGTATGATAAAGATATATGGTGTCTAGAAAATGCAACAAAATATATAAAAATAGATAAAGAAATAATAAATAGCAATAGAGCTAAATCTTATGAAGAAAAATTTACATGTAACGGAAAAGAAGAATGGTTTGAAAAATTTAAATATCCTGTAGCTGATGAAAACGGTAATTTGAAGTATATACTTGGAGTCGGAAAAAGTATTACAGCAGAAAGAAATTTAAAAGATAAAATTGCAGATAATTATGCTGAGATAGCTACATTAAATAATCTAATAAATAGTGATAAAGAAATTGATTTGTATGAATTACTAGAACAGATATGCAAAAATGTATTAGAACATATAGGATCCGATGGAATATCTATAATGTTATATAATGCTGATAAAGAAATATTAGAGCCTAAAGTCAGAATTGATTATGCAAAAAAAAGCATTCCAAAAGATTGCTTTATAAATTTATCGAGGAGTAAAGCTTTAGAAATTTTAGAAAAAAAAGATAATGAGGGAATTAAAGGTATTAAGTATGCAGAAAATATTATAACTATAGATCCATCTGCAGAAGAAGATATAGAATATATAGGAAGTTATAGTATTTCTCTTAATAATGAGCTTATTGGAATGCTAAGTTTTAGCTATAAAAAGGGAAATACTCCTAAACATGACTTAGATAGTACTATAAAAATAATTTGTATGCAAATTGCTGTAATAATTAAAAACTTTACATTGTCTCAAGAAGTCAAAGTAGAATTTGATAAAAGAAAAGAAACTGAACATAAATTAGAGGTTTTTTTAGAAACGGCAGCTGATATTGTAGGAATTATAGATAGCAAAGGACATATAAAAAAGGTAAGTATGTCATGGACTAAAATTCTTGGATGGAGTAGTGAAGAGCTATTATCAATGAATTGGAATGAAATTATCCATCCTGAAGATAAAGAGAGTTTTGATGATATTTGGATTGAACTTAAAAATAATAAAAGTACAATGCGTGGGCAAAGACGATATTTATGTAAAAATGGTGAATACAGATGGCTATATGTTAATGCTATGTATTTAAAGGATGAAGACTCATACGCTATGACTGCTAGGGATATTACGGAAGAAAAAAAGATAAAGGAAGAAAAAAAAGCATTACAAGAAGCAGTTGAATTAGAGAGTGTAAAAAATGAATTTTTTGCTAATATATCTCATGAATTTAAAACTCCTATTAATATAATTCTTGGGACTATGCAGTTATTAAATAGAAAAGTAAATCAAGGTTCTATATATTGTAATGATGATACAAATTTATTAAATTATATTAATTCAATAAAGCAAAATTCATATAGACTATTAAGGCTTGTGAATAATTTAATTGATATGAGTAGAATAGATACTGGATATTATGAAATAAATCTTAAAAATTATGATATTGTAAAAATAGTAGAAGATATAACAATGTCTGTAACCCAATATGTTGAAAATAAAGGTATAGATATAATATTTGATACTAATGTTGAAGAGTCTGTTATAGCTTGTGATCCAGATAAAATAGAAAGAATTATGCTTAATATCTTATCTAATGCTATTAAATATACAGATGAGCATGGTAAAATTATGGTAGACTTAAATCAAGTTGCTAAAAAGATAACTGTGTCTATAAAGGACAATGGGGTAGGTATATCTGAAGAAAAGTTAGATTTTATTTTTGAGAGGTTTGGACAAGCAAACAATGCATTAACAAGAAGATGTGAAGGTAGTGGTATTGGATTATCATTAGTTAAGTCACTGATAAATATGCATGATGGTGATATATATGTAAAAAGTAATATAGGAGAAGGAACTGAATTTACATTTGAAATTCCGATAAAAACTGTAGAAGAAAAAAATGAAAATATAAATAAAGATAACTATGAAGAGCTTAGAATTGAAAAATGTAATATAGAGTTTTCAGATATATATTCTTAATAAAAAATTTATAATAAAATATTGTAGTTTATATATAGATTAAAAATGGTATAAATAAAATATAAATTTATTAAAAATAGTACTAAATATTAGAATTTAGTACTATTTTTAAATGGTAAAATGTAAAAATATGGTTTAAGACAAAAATACTGGAGGCATTGACAATGAAGAAGTTACAAGGCAAAGTTGCAGTAGTAACATCATCAACAAAGGGGATAGGATTAGCATCAGCAGAAATTTTAGCTGAAAATGGAGCATTAGTTTATATAGCAGCTAGATCTAAGGATTTAGCAAATGAGGTTATATCTAATATTGCTTTAAAAGGTGGAGAAGCAAAATTTGTATACTTTAATGCTAGAGAAGAGGAAACTTACACTTTAATGATAGAAGAAGTAGTTAAAAATGAAGGAAGAATTGATATCTTAGTGAATAACTATGGAGGAACTAATGTAGCTCTTGATAAAAATCTTGTAGATGGTGATACTGATGAATTTTTCAATATAGTTAAGGATAACCTTCAAAGTGTATATTTACCATGTAAGGTAGCTGTTCCATATATGATAAAAAATGGAGGCGGAAGTATTGTAAATATTTCTAGTATAGGATCTGTAGTTCCAGATTTATCAAGAATAGCATACTGTGTTTCAAAATCTGCAGTAAATTCATTAACTAAAAATATAGCAACTCAATATGCTAGAGATAATATTAGATGTAATGCGGTACTACCAGGTCTTATAGCAACTAAAGCAGCTATTGACAATATGTCTGACGAGTTTATAGATTCATTCTTAAGACACGTACCATTAAATCGTATGGGTAGACCTGAAGATATAGCAAAGGCTGTGTTATTTTATGCTAGTGATGATTCATCATTTATAACTGGAGATATTTTAGAGGTAGCTGGCGGATATTCAATGCCAACACCTCAATACTCAGAATATACAAATAGATAATAAAAAAGACACTGATAACTATCAGTGTCTTTTTTATATATTTTTTACTTCAACTAATATCTGAGTTAGGTAATTTTCATAACCTTTAACTGAGACTTCATCTAAAATATACTCTTCATAAGAGTAATCACCTAAAGTTAGATTATTTTCATCTATAAATAGCAATATTTTATCATAAGTTTCTTTTATATTTTCGTAGCTACCTTGATGATAAGCGACTAAATACAAGCCTTTAGGTTTAATGTAAATAAAAGGACTAGATTGTAGATCATCTACTTTTGTATATAAGTAAGAATAGCCATTATGATTACCCTTTAAAATATTATCTTTATTAATAATTGCTCCTATAGAGTAACCAATATTCAAATTATTACAAATACAGTAGTCCATATGGTCTGACACAGCCTTAAAAAATCCTTTATCACTGGTATTATCAATAGGATTGCTAAGGATTAAATACTCTTCATCTTGTATTTTTAAATTTATTTTAGAGTGATTAACATTACAAGCTTTTTCTGTGATATCAATTTTAGTTTCCATTAATGTACGAATTTTATTTAAATTCTCGATTTCTTTATCTACTTCCTTTATTTTGTTTTTAAAAAGATTAATTAAGGAGCTTGGTGTTCTATTATCTAAATAAGATTTAATTTCTTTTAAAGGCATATTAATTTCCTTTAAAATTGTAATAACACTGAAAATCTCAAATTGTTGATAAGAATAGTACCTATACCCATTTTCATCTTTTATTTCAGGACAGAAAATTCCTATATTATCATAATGAAAAAGCGTTTGTTTTTTTACATTACATAGTTTTGCAAATTCTCCAGTGGTAAAATATTTATCCAAATTTTTATTCATAAATAACTCCCTCTATTGACTATACGGTAACCGTATATACTATTATGATATCATAACAACATTGATATCATAAATCAATAAATAATTAATAAAATATTATAATATTAACAACTTGAGAGGCTAAATTATGGATATAGAGATTAAAAAAGTAAATGATAAAAATTTAGAGGATATATTAAAATTAAGGATAAATGAAAATCAAAATTCTTATATTGAATCGACTGAAGAATGCTTAAAAGAGGCAGATGAATGTAAGTTTTATGAGCCAGCAGGACTTTATATTGATGGTGTGCTAGTTGGATTTGCAATGTATGGATTTTTTCCTAGAGAAGGGGAAGATGGAAGAGTATGGTTAGATAGATTTTTGATAGATAAAAAATATCAAGGTGAAGGTCTTGGTAGTATTATGTTAGATAATTTAATAAAATATTTATCTAACAAATATAAGTGTAATAAAATATTTCTAAGCTTATATGAGAATAATACGGGTGCGTTACACTTATATAAAAAATTTGGATTTGAATTTAATGGAGAGTTGGATATTAATGAGGAAAAAATAATGGTTAAAAAATTATAAAATTTAATACTAACATAAAAGCTACATAAATATTTATGTAGCTTTTATGTTGAAAAATTATAATAATAAAATTATTATAATTAAAATTTTAAAAATGTAAAAAATAGTGCTAAAATTATGGAAAATAATACAAAAAAAAATATTCGCAACCAAAAATATACAATTTGATACAAAATGCTTGAAATAAGAACTTTAAACTGTTATTATTTAGGCAATTATAAATATATATACATTATAAAAAATCAATATTAATAGTGTAAATATCAGGGGAAAAGTATATGGAAAAAATATTTAAAGCTAGATTTATATTAATATTATTTTCATTGTTTTGTATATTAAATATAAAATCATATGCAGATAGTGATATAAATAATAACGAAGAAATACTAAAAGTAGGTTTTTATGATAATAAGCCATACTATTTTATGAACAAAAAAGGAAAAGAAGATGGGTACTACCACGATTTATTAAACTTGTTAATTAAAGGGACTGGTATTAAATATAAATATATAAAATATGATTTTTCAGAGGCTGTTAATAAACTAGAAAATGGGGAGATAGATTTATTATTTGGTTTACATAGAACAGATGAAAGAATGAAAAAGGTTATATATACAAATAATTATATAGAAATAGAGACTTATAGGATTTATACGAATAAAGATATAAGATATGGTAAACTAGATGAATTAGAGGGATTGAAGTTTGGACTTGTTAAAAATGGTATGAATTCAAATTGGATATTTGAGTTTCTTGAAAATAAAGATATTAATATTATACCTGTATGGGTAGATACAGATAAAGATAGTATAAAACTATTAAAAAACAAATCTGTAGGTGCAATAGTAGGTAGTGCTGAAAATAATGATCTTGATGGGTATAAGAATATATATGAATTTTCAGCAGGTCCTGTATATATAGCGGGAAATAAACACAAAGGAAGTATTATTAAAGAATTAGATAATAGAATAGATTATATTGATGTATTAGAAAAAAAACATATAGAAAAAATATATAGAGACTATTTTAATGAAGCTACAAATCTGGATAAGAAAAAAATAACTATTATAATTAGTATTATTTTTTTATTGATTATATCTACATGTGTTTTAGTAATAAAAAGTATGTACCCGAAAATAAAGAAAAATAAAATTAAGTCTAGTATTAGAAATAGAATAAGAAATAAAGAGTATCTATTATATTATCAACCTATAGTTGATCCTAAAAAAGATAGTATAGTCGGATTTGAGGCATTATTAAGATTAAATCATCCTAAAGAAGGAATACTAACTCCTTATAAATTTATAGATGAGATAGAAAAAAACGACATGCTGTCAGAAGTGTCTATTTGGGTGCTAAAACAAGTATTATTAGATTATAATAAAATAAAAAAATATAATAATATAGATAATAAGAAATTTTATATATCAATGAATTTGACAATCAAAGAAATTGAAAATGATGATTTTATATATAAGATACAAGAAATATTAAATATATATCGTATGGAGAAAAACTCAATATGCCTAGAAATAGTAGAGAGTGTTAGAATAAGTAATTTAGAAAAGTTACAAAAGGCGATACAAACATTGAAGAATTTTGGATTTATGATTGCAATAGATGATTTTGGAGTTGAATATTCAAATCTAGATATATTAGAAAAATTAGATTTTGATATAATAAAGTTGGACAAGTATTTTGTTGATGATATATCAGAATCAATAGTCAGACAACGTATAATGAAATTTATTTCAGATATAACTATAATTAAAAATAAATCTTTAGTTGCAGAAGGCGTTGAAGATTTATTACAGAGAGAAATAATAAAAAATATTGAAAATAATAAATTTTTTATTCAAGGATATTTTTACTCTAAACCAATAAGTATTGAAGAAATAAAAAATATAAATATAAAAAGTTGTTAAATTATTAAATCTATAATTATTTCATATGATAATGATTTGAAATCTAAACAATAAGGGTATTACTAATATTAGTAATATCCTTATTTATTTAAGTACTAAAGTATTTTTAATAATAATCTTCTTCAATTGAGATTAATCCTTTAGAATCTAGGAATTTTTCTTCTAAATCTAATATAATTCTTATTTTATCTACAGAAATAGGTAATCCCATAAGTTTACTTTGCTCGTGTATGTAGTTTATCATTTCTTCAATAGATATTGTATTTTCTTCCATAAAATTAATCCTTTCAATTATATTATAAAAATAATTCTAATAAGATATTACTATATAAACTAAATAAAAAATATGAATAATATTAGGAAATTCTAAATATTAATAAAAATATGTCAAAAAATGACCTAATATGACATTTCGTAACAAAATACATGTTAATCACTACATAATATTGAAAAGGTAAAGGTGACAATATAGAATATAATAATGCAATAAAATTAATCATAACAAATTTAATTTGACGTTACTATATATTAGGGAAGGGATTGCTATGAGGTTAAAGTTTTTTAAAAAGGGAGTAGTATTTTTTATTTTTATCTTAACAATGATTATTCTTACTTTTTCAACAGAGAATAAGAATAAATCTTTATATACAGATAGATTTATTAATATCATTGAAAATAATGAAGAATATAATTTAGAGGATAGTAACATTATATTTTATAAAGAAAAAATTAACAATGAAATAAAAGATACTATAAATAATTCGATTTTGAAAAAGGCATATTGCTCACTAGGATATATAGAATTTATTAGTGGAAATTATGAAAAATCAACAAATTATTTATTAAAGTCTTTAGATTATAAAATAATGAGAAGGCATAAAGTACAGCTAATGACTTATAGTGGCGTATCAAAGAGTTATATGGCAATTAAAAATCTAGATAAATCATATGAATATTTTAAGAAAGCTGAAAATTTAGCTAAAAATACTAGAAAATATAATGATTTATCAAGTATGTATAGGGCTAGAGCAAAATCTTTAATTAATTTTGATAAAGGAGTAGGAGAAGCCATCAGTTTACTAGAAAAAGCTTTGAAATTAGAACAAAGTAGCAGAAATAAAGTAGAAAATTATTTATTTATATCAAAATTATATATGATAAGTGATATGTTTGATTTAGCTTTGACCTATAGCAATAAGGCAGTAGAAATGGCAATAGACAATAATTTCAATAGACTTATTACAGAGGGGTTGATAAGCCTTGGAACTAATTACTATAGCCAAGATAAATACAATAGGGCGATAACTATATATGAAAAAATTTTGTATGGAGATTATATAAAAACATTAGAAAATAAGCTGCTAGTAATAGGCTATCTTATGGAGAGCTATTCTAAAATAGAGGACTATAATAAAGCGGATAAATATATGAAAGAGTATTTAAAAGAAGTAAAAACATTACCAGTTATTAAAAAAAATAAAGAACTAAACTGGCTATATATAACAGTTGCTGAATATAAGGTAAAGCAAGGTAATATAGAAGAATCGATTGAGTGCTTAGATGAAGCAAATAGGATATACAAAAGCAATGAAGCGGCAATGTTTTCTAATACTGATATTTGGATAAAAAAAGTTGAACTAGACATAAAGTCTAAGAAAAATGTAGCTTATAGTAAAGTACTAAATGGATACATAGAGTTATTAAATAAAATTGAAGATAGAGGAATAAAATCAGGAATAAAGGATGCAACTATTGAGTCTATTATAGACCTAAGTGAAAAAAACAATGACTATTATACTACACTAATTTATACCAATAAGAAACTAGAGGAAATAGAAAAAGAGTCTAACAAAAATCTAGATACATCAGCTGATTATTCAATTAATAAATTTGAAAATGATATTATAAATAAAAAGATAAAAAATATGAAAGTAAGAATTAAGATTAGTTCTTTAATTATTATATCTATAATTACTATAATATTTATAACTCATAATAAGAATAAAAGAATAAAAAAATTAAATGAAGAGCTAAAATTAATAAGTATGACAGATCCTTTAACTGGATTATATAATAAAAGATTTTTAAATAATCAAATGAAAGATATTTACAAGAAAAAAGAAGACATTAGTTTTATAATGATAGATATTGATTATTTTAAATTGTACAATGATAATTATGGACACTTAAATGGAGATATAGTATTAAAAGAAGTGTCACAAATTTTAAAAACAGTCTTTAAAGAAGATATAGTATCAAGATATGGTGGAGAAGAATTTTTAATAATATCTAATTTTAGTAAGGAAAAAATAGTTGAAAATATAAAAGAATTAATGATAAAACTATATAATAAAAACATAATTCATGAATACTCATTGATTAGTGATAGAGTAACTTTAAGTATTGGAATTGAAACTATGAAAATATGTGAAAAAAATGATATTGATAAAATAATAAAATCGGCAGATGAGAAACTATATAGTTCAAAAGAAAATGGAAGAAATAGATATACTGTTTAATTAAAAAAATCATATTATATAATTATCTAAAAATAGACAAACTATATTTAATTATAAGAAATCATGGAGGACATATTTATGAAAAAAGGTTTAATACCAGTAGCTTTAGGTACAATAGTAACAGCAACAGGACTAGCTTTAGATTCTAAGCAAAGTAAAAAGTATAAATGTCAAAGAAATGATTATACAAGTATGGTAGGTACTCTTTTAATAGGAGTAGGAGCAGCACATGTTTTACTTGGAACAATAGATATAATAAAAGAGTAGATAATAAACACTAAAAATTAGGGATTTAAGGGAGCGTATTATTTAATTTATTCCATACCCTCCCTTAAATATTAATTAGCATCCTTAAAGTTCTTGCTAAGTTTTTTTAACAATCTTAAAAATTCTTTTTTTTCATCTTCAGTAAAGTTGCTATAAGCAATTTCTTTAACTTGAGAAGATATATTATTAAATTTATCTTCTATACTTCTAGCTTTGTCAGTTAATTTTATATAAGTAACACGCTTGTCTTTATCACATTTTTCTTTTTCTATATACCCTAAACCTATAAGCCTATTTACTAAAGATGTAACAGTAGATTTATCTTTACCTATTTTTTTAGCAATTTCTTTCATAGTAAGCTTTCCATTACTTTCATAAAGAGCAGTTAAAATATTACCATGAGTAGGAACTAAATCATTAAGTCCGCTTATTTTAAGTTTATTTTCTATAAATTTTATCATGTTTGCTTTTGTTCTGCTTATAAAGTACACAATATATTTATCATTCATAAGAAATCTCCAATCTAATAGATAATATAAAAAATTTACTTATTTATACTTTAATATAATAACATAATTATATGATTAGTTGTAAATCTTATATTATTCACAAAACTAAAAGTAATTTTACAGAAAGTATATATTTAAGATATTTCACAAAAAATAAATTTTTCTTAATAGCAGTAAATTACATATTTAGACAGTAAAAATATGTAAAATAATAATGTACCTTGAATTAAATGTAAAAAATACAAAGAAGTTTATCAAAGGGGAAGTTTAGTAATGGAATTCGTATTTAATAATTTAGATGAATATATATTAGTTATAAATAATAAAGGAAATATAAAATATTGTAATGACTGTTTATTAAAAAAATTAGGATATAGTAAAAAAGATATATATGAAAAAGATATATATAATATTTTATATAATCAAGAAAATTACATAAATAAAATATTAAATAATGAAAATGAGATAAGTTTAGATTTAACTTTATACTCAGACTATAAAGAGAAAATAGATGTTACTTCTAAGATAGTAATAAGTAAATGGAATAGAGAAAAAGGTATTTTTATCATATCAAAAGATATGTCAGAAAAATTTTATTCCAAAAAGGATTTGGAAAATTTGTTAGACCATCATCCTTATGCATCTTGGATAAAAGATATTAATGGAAAATATTTATATGTAAATAGCTTTTTTTCACTACCAATTGAACAGGAAAATGTTTTAGGAAAATACGATTATGAAATATGGGAAAAGGATATTCTTTCAGAATTTAAAAAAACAGATAAAAAAGTGATTGAAGAAGGGATACCAAAATTAATAGAAGAAAGAAGAATAATAAATGGGGATGTAAGATGGTATGAAACGTGTAAGGCTCTTATAGGTGAAAATGGTAAATATAAGTATTTAGTAGGAACAAGTAGAGATATTACATTAAGAAAATCAATGGAAGAAGAGAACTCTAAAAAACATAAATATATATCAAACTTATATGACATATTAAACGAAAAGTATAAAGAAAATGACTTGTATGATATATTAAATAATATTTCGCATAATACAAAAGATTATTTAGAAGCAGATGGATTATCTATATTTTTATATGATAAAAATAAAGAAATTTTAGAAAGTAAAACAAAAATTGGCTTGGCAGTTGAGGTGTTAAAAGATATTGAAGATATAAAAATATCAAATGAAGACGCTAAAAAATTAATTAAAAATAATAATTATGAAGGTCTAATGGATATAAACAATAGATCTTTTATTAAAGATAAGCAAAATAAATATATAAAGTATTTAGGTGTTTATAATATCGTATTAAATAATGAATTTATTGGTATTATGACTATTGGATATAAAAGTGGTAATATACCACTTTATAATTTATATGATCATATTAAAGATATCTGTAGTGAAATAGGGATTATTGTTAATAACTTTAGGCTATCTCAAGAGGTTAAGAAAGAGTTCGATAGAAGAGTTGAGATAGAAGATGAGTTAGAGCTTTTTTTAGACACAGCAACAGATCTTATAGGAATAATAGATGAGAAAGGTAATTTTAAAAAAATAAATTATCAATGGAGTAAAACTCTTGGATGGAGTAATGAAGAGTTATTATCAATGAATTATGAAGATTTAATTCATAAGGATGATTTAAATCCTTGTGAAAGAAAAATAGTAAAAAATAAGGATGAAAAGTTTATAATTTATGCAGAAAATAGATTTTTATGTAAAAACAATGAATATAAATGGCTAGCATGGAACTGTAGATACTTAGACGAAAGAAAAGAGTATATAACAACAGTTAGAGATATTACTGAAGAAAAAAGATTAGAAGAAGAAAGAAAAAATCTTCAAGAAGCAATTCATTTAGAAAGTATTAAAAATGAGTTTTTTGCAAATATATCTCATGAATTTAAAACACCATTAAATATTATATTAGGAACTATTCAATTAATAGATAAATATGTGAAAAGTGGGAATATGCAAAATACTAATATTATAGATTTAAGTAAATATATGAGACCAATAAAACAAAACTCATATAGACTTTTAAGATTAGTAAATAACTTAATAGATATGACTAGAATTGATACTGGATATTATGATTTAAATATAGAAAATAGTAATATTGTATCAATTGTAGAAAATATAACGATGTCTGTAGCTCATCATATAGAAAATAAAGGAATAAATCTTATATTTGATACAAATGAGGAGGAACTTATTTTAGCATGTGATTCAGATAAAATAGAAAGAATTATGCTAAACCTTATATCTAACGCAATAAAGTATACTGATAAAAATGGAGAGATTAAAGTAGATGTAAATTGCAATAAGAATAGAGTGAAGGTCTCTGTTAAGGATAATGGAATAGGAATATGTAAAGATAAAATCGAGATGATATTTGATAGGTTTATGCAAGTTGACAATAGCCTGACTAGAAGATGCGAAGGTAGCGGAATAGGACTCTCCTTAGTTAAATCTTTAGTTGAGATGCATGGTGGTAAAATAAATGTATATAGTGAATTTGGAAAAGGATCAGAATTTGTATTTGAAATACCAGTAAAAATAATCAAAGAAAATAAAAGATGCTATATGAAAAATGATTACATAGATTTTCAAATAGAAAAATGTAACGTAGAATTCTCAGATATATACTCCTTGTAATAAAATACCTTGGGATATAGACTTAATAAAGTTTATGTCTCAAGGTATTTTTAATTATATTAAAATCTATGTATATGATATAGATATAATTTGGTATAAATTAGTATTTATATGCAGATAATAGTATAAATAAGCTTGGGAGGGAGGGCTAAAATGAGTATATGGACAATATTTATTATACTTTTGATAATTATATCTGTAACAGGTATTGTAACAGGTTATTATTTTTCACTCATTATAGCTAGACCAATATGTCGTAGTTATGAAGAAACTTATTATTGTACTAAAGGAAGAGAGCCTAAGGTAATAGAAACTTATAACAAATTAAAAAAAGAAAAAGTTAGCATAGATTCGGTTTATGGATATAAATTAAATGGGATATTTTTCCCGAATAAAAAAGTAGATAAGGTTGTAATATTATCACATGGAGTTACATCTAATCTTTGGAATATGTTAAAATATGGATTTGCATATATACCTAAGGGGTTTAGTATATTAGCATATGACCACAGATACCACGGTCTTAGTGAGGGTAAAAGTGTATCATATGGATATTATGAAAAATATGACTTAAAGGCTTGTGTAGATTGGCTGAGAAATAGATATGGAAATAATATAAAAATAGGCTTACACGGAGAATCAATGGGATCAGCTATAATAATAGAATATTTAGGTTTATATGATGATGTAGAGTTTTGTGTTGATACATGTGGATATACAGATTTTAGAGAAGAAGCGAAGTTTATATTAAGACAGGACTTTAATATAAAACTGGATATAATTCAAAACTATATAATTATATTTTCAAGTATTATAAATAAAATTAAATATGGATGGAGCTTTAAACAAGTTTCACCTATAAAATCTATTAAAAATACGAAGACTCCACTACTTTTAATACATGGAAGAGAAGATACGGTAGTACCATTTGATATGTGTGAAAAGATATTTAATGCCAAAAAATATGGTATAAAAGATAAATATGAAGTTAAAAAAGCAAAACATACTACAACTTTAGATTCGGATGAAAAATCTTATATAGACCATCTATATAGATTTTTAGAAAGTGTTGGAATTTAGCTGAAAAATAAAAAAGCACTTACTAATTTATAAATTAGTAAGTGCTTTTTTATTTTAAATAATTCTTTAGAAATTCTTTAGATTTACTACAATAATATCTTAAGTTTTTAAGTTTATTATATATCTAATTAATAACGAAGGAGGAATTGAGATGGGAGTAGAGTCATTAACAAGTTATTTATCAGAGTATGGACTTATATTTTTATTTATAATAGTACTTTTAGAATATATGAATTTACCAGGATTTCCTGCTGGAGTAATTATGCCATTAGCTGGAATTTGGGTAGCAAATAGTGGAAATAATTTTTTTGTTGCCCTTATAGTTTCTGTATTAGCTGGGTTAATAGGAAGCTGGCTGTTGTATTTTTTAGGAATGTATGGTGGAGAGTTTTTCCTAGATAAATATATTAAAAAATTTCCAAGTCATGAAAAGTACATTAAAAGCAATATGGAAATGTTAAGGAAAAGAGGAAATGTAGGTGTATTTATAAGTAAGTTTATACCAATGGTAAGAACAATTATATCAATACCAGCGGGGGTATTGAAATTAAATTTTATAAAATACACAGTATATTCAACTTTAGGTATATTAATATGGAACTTCATATTTATAGCATCAGGATATTTTTTTGGAGATAGAGTTTTACAAGCATTATTATAAAAATTTAGAATACGGAGGGATGATTATATGCGTATAGCTATGTTAACTAATAATTATAAGCCATTTATAGGAGGAGTTCCTATATCGGTAGAAAGATTAACTGACGGGTTAAAAGAAATTGGACATGAAGTTTTCGTATTTGCACCAAATTATGATAATCAGATATATGAAGAACATGTAATAAGATGTAAATCTAAAACAAGTAAAAAAGACAGACATGTTATACCTAAAATATTAGATACTAGGCTTGAAAAAGAATTTAAAAAATTAAACATTGATGTTATACATGTACATCATCCATTTTTATTAGGTAATATTGGACTTTATCTAGGTAGAAAATATAATGTACCTGTTGTATTTACTTATCACACAAGATATGAACAGTACTTACACTATGTAAAAGTATATAGCGCTATTGAAGAGAGGCGTAAAGTTGAAAATAATAGAAATTTAATTTATTTAGAGGATAAAATATTAAACTATACTAAAAATAATTTTGTACCAAAGTATTTAAGTAAATTTGCGAATAAGTGTGATATGGTATTCGCTCCAACAAACTTAATTAAAGAGAGCTTAGAAGATAATGGTATAAATACAGATATTGAAATAGTTCCAACTGGGCTAGAAAAAAGATATTTTAATGCAAATATAGATGAAGTACAAGAAATAAGAAGCAAATATAAAAGAAATAAAAATTATTTGTTTTGTACAGTAGCGAGACTTGTAAAAGAAAAAAATTTAGAGTTTATAATAGAAGGTTTAAGAAAATTAAAAGAAAAAGAAGGGGATTGTTTTAATCTTATAATGATAGGTGATGGTCCTTTAAAAGAAGAACTTATGAACAAAGCTAAATATTTAGAGTTAGAAAATAATATAATATTTTTAAATTCTATAAAGAATGAAAAAATAGGAAATTACTATAAAGCTTGTGATATGTTTTTATTTTCATCTAAATCTGAAACACAAGGAATTGTTTTATTAGAAGCAATGGCAGCTAAAAATCCAGTGATAGCAATACAAGCAAGTGGTGTTACTGATGTAGTTAAAAATAACATTAATGGATATATGACAAATGATAATATAAAAGACTGGGTTGAAAAAATAAGTTATTTAATGAATAATGAGTCTGATATGGAGAGATTAAGCCAAGGAGCTTATGATACTTCTCTTAAGTATTTAAATTCAAATATTGCAAAACTAGTTGAATTAAATTATAAAAAGGTTATTGAAAATTATTGCCATAAAAATCAAATATATAAAAAATTTACTTCATTAGTATCAGAATATGTTAATTAGATAATTTAGAATGAATAAAATATCAATAAATGCTAAAATTCTTATGATATTGTATAATAATTATTATGTAATAGTTATAAGAAGGGGGTAATTGATATGAAACCATATAATATTTTAGTTGTAGAAGATGAAAAAGAGATAGCTGATGCTATTGAAATATATTTGTTAAACCAAGGATATAAAGTGTTTAAAGGATATAATGGACTTGAAGGTCTTGATATTATAGAAAAAGAAACTATTCATTTAGCAATAATAGACATTATGATGCCAAAAATGGATGGTATAACATTAACAATGAAGCTTAGAGAACATTATAATTTTCCAGTTATAATGTTGTCTGCAAAATCGGAAGAAGTAGATAAAATAATGGGATTAAATATGGGTGCAGATGATTATGTAACAAAGCCATTTAAACCTTTAGAGCTTTTAGCAAGAGTAAACTCCCACCTTAGGAGATATACAAAATATTTAAATATAATTAAAGAGAATAAGGAGAATAGTAGCATATTTACTATAGGTGGTTTGGAATTAAATGAAGATACAAAAGAAGTTACAGTAGATGAACAATATATAAAAACGACACCTATTGAATTTAAAATACTGCATTTAATGATGCAAAATCCAGGAAGAGTATATTCATCAGAAGAGATATATGAAAGAGTATGGAATGAAAGTGCAGTAAATACAGATACAATAATGGTTCATATTAGAAATTTAAGATCAAAAATAGAAATAAACCCAAAAAATCCAAAATATTTAAAGGTGGTGTGGGGTGTTGGATACAAAATTGAAAAACAATGATAAAAAATTAATAGCCACTCTTGGTATACTAATAATAAGCTTGCTTTTTTCAATTGTAATGATTAAGTCATATCCTATAATATATGAAAAATCCAAAGAGTATGATTATAATCCGTTTGAATCTAGAGAGCTTATAGATGATATAAACTCTACTAATTATGTACTTTATCAAAGGTTAATTGAAAAAAAGACTAATACTGTAAAAAATGCATCAGATATTTTTATAAATAATGAAAGTATTAAATCAGTAACTGAAGATATTAAATTAGAAGGCAATTATAGTTCATATAAAGAAGAAGACATTAAATTAGACCTTAAAAGAAATTTTGAAGATAGATTTAATGGTTGGGAAAGAACTTTAAATTATGATTTAGATAATTTGGAATATTACGCATTAGACAAAGATAGTAAAAAAGCGGTATATAGTAAGAGTAATGAAATTGATGTATTAGAAAATAGTGATGGAAAATCAAAAGAAAGAATAGATACTCTTAAGGAAAAATATCAATTTTATACAATTATTGATTTTGATGAAGATGGAAGTATAAGTGTAAGAGAAAGTTACGGAGCAAATTCTAAATCTATAGAAAGAAATCTAAGAGATATAAATAGGACTAATGTTGATTATAAAATAGAGCCAATAAAAAATGCTACATTTATATATGCAGTACCTCACAAATTATACTATTATGATAACATATCTAGATACATAAGTATTGAAGAACGTGCGGGAGATTTTGTAGCAAGTTCATTTGTAGTAAATTTATCTATGATGGTAGCAATAATATCTCTTTTAATACCTTATAGATTATCAAGTCAAGTACTTGGATTTAATAAATTGTGTAAAATACCACTAGAATTTGTAATAGGACTTATACTGTTTATAATAATATTCTTTAATATATATCCAGCAGGAATAGTACAAACTAGTGTAAATAGTGATACATTAAATTACTTGATTAGTGTAAATATAAATAAAAATATGGCTCATGTATTAATAAATTTAATGAATTTAATTATATGGTCTATACATTTTACAATCGTCTTTTTAATGACTACTTTAGTAAAATATATATTTAAAATAGGATTTTCAAATTATATTAAAAATCACACTTATACTGGAAGGTTATTAAATAAATTAGTAAATAAATTAAGAAGTATAAAGAATAGAGTTAGTGCGATAGATTTAAAGAAAAAGCCAAATAAATTTATATTCACTGCACTTAGTATAAATCTAATAATATTAGTAATTATGTGTATAGTATGGATATTTGGTATAGTTCTTGCAATAATATACACACTAGTTATGTTCATTATACTAAAGAAATATTCAAAGGATGTGATAAAAAAATATGATAAGCTTTTAGAGGCAACTCATGAAATATCACACGGTAATTTAGATATAGAAATAGATGAAAATTTAGGAGTATTTGAGCCTATAAAAAATGAACTACAAAGTATTCAAAAAGGTTTTAAAATGGCAGTTGAAAAAGAAGTAGTAAGTCAAAAAATGAAAACAGAGCTTATATCAAATGTATCACACGATTTAAAAACGCCATTAACTTCTATAATTACTTATATAGATTTATTAAAAAATGAAAATATAAGTGAAGAAAATCGACAATCTTATATAGACACAATAGATAAAAAATCTCAAAGACTTGAAAATTTAATAGAAGATTTATTTGAGATGAGTAAAGTAAATAGTGGTAATATACATTTAAATAAAATGGATGTAGACATAGTTTCATTAATGAAACAAACACTATTAGAAGTAAGTGATCAAATAGAAGAATCAGGGTTAATATTTAAAAATAATTTTCCAAATGAAAAAGTAATATTAAACTTAGATAGTCAACGTACATTTAGAGTATTTGAAAATCTAGTACTTAATATAACAAAGTATTCTATGAAAAACTCAAGAGTATATATTGATATACTAGAACATGAAGATAAAGTTGATATAATACTCAAGAATATGTCAGCAGTAGAAATAGATTTTGATGTTAATAATATAGTTGAGAGATTTGTAAGAGGAGATAAATCCCGTAATACAGAAGGAAGTGGATTAGGGCTTGCTATAGCTAAAAGCTTTGTTGAATTGCAAGATGGAAGCTTAGAAATAAGTGTAGATGGAGATTTATTCAAGGCGAAAATTAGTTTCAAAAAGAAGAAATAATAAAAAGTGTAGAAAGTTTATATAATTTAAACCTTCTACACTTTTTTTATATAAATATTTATTTATATATTGGTGTTTAATTATTTTAAGATTTAATATATAAATAGGGATTAAATTAATGGGAGGGATATTTATGGCAGATAAGAGACTAAATAAATTAGCTAAATTACTAGTAAACTATTCAACCGAGGTTAAAGAAGGAGACTTTGTATTTGTATGTGCAGATGAAGTATCAAAACCATGGGTTGTGGAAGTAGTTAAAGAATCTATAAGAGCTGGAGCTCATGTAGAATACATGATGGATTCTAATGAAGTTGATGAAATAAAGCTAAAATATAGCAATGAAAAACAACTTAAAGAAGGTGGAAACTTTATATACGAAAACTTATTATCTAAATCCGATGTATGGTTAACTGCATGGGGAAGTAGAAATACAAGGGGATTATCTAATATAGATGCACAAAAACTTAAGCTATCGCAACAAGGAGCAACGAAGTGGAGAAAAGTTTATTCAGAAAGGTGTGGTGATGGTTCTCTAAGATGGTGTGGGACACAGTACCCTACATATGCAGATGCTCAAGAAGCTTCTATGAGTATTAGTGAATATGAAGACTTTGTTTATGGGGCAGGACTTTTAGATAAAGAAGACCCTGTAGCTGAATGGAAAAGAATAAGTAAAGAGCAAGAACGATGGATAAAATATCTTGATAGTAAAAACGAAATTCATATAATATCAGAAGGCACAGATATTAAAGTTGATGTAAGTGGTAGAAAGTGGATAAATTGTGATGGTAAAGAAAATTTCCCAGATGGAGAAATTTTTACATCACCAGTAGAAAATAATATAAATGGTCATATTAGTTTTTCATTCCCAGGAATATTTCAAGGTAAGGTTATTGAAGGAATAGAACTAGATGTTAAAGATGGAAAAGTCATAAATGCAAGGGCTGAAAAAGGTGAAGATTTATTAAAAGCATTATTAGAAACAGATGAAGGTTCAAGCTTTTTTGGTGAGGTAGCAATAGGAACGAATTACGGAATAAAAGATTTTACATCTAATATGTTATTTGATGAAAAGATTGGTGGAACTATTCATATGGCAATAGGTGATTCAATGCCTGAGGCTGGAGGAAAGAACAAATCATCTCTACATTGGGATATGTTATGTGATATGAGAAATTGTGGAAAAATATATGCAGACAACGAACTTTTCTATGAAAATGGAAAGTTCATAGATGATATTTTAGAAAAATATAATCTATAAGCTTAATAAAAAATACTATACGTATAATACGTATAGTATTTTTTATTAAGCTTAAAATAATTTGATTATAAATACTGTGCTAGGTCAATAATGAAAGTATAAATATATAAAGGGGGAAGATATATGATAGTATTAAGTAGGGAAAATATTATAGAAGGTTTAATTGAATTAAGAGAAGAATCTGATTTTGAAAATAAGAAAATAATTAATAATATAAAATATATAATAAATAAAAAAGATGTTAATGATATAGATAAATTAAAGTTAATAAATAATGAGTTGGGAAAAGTAATATTATAAAATAAAGCCTATGTACTGTATAGTATGTAGGTTTTATTTTATAATATATAAGTTATAGTAAATTATTTACACTCAAGGAACTTATACCCTAGAATTTTATGGATAGCTTATGTAAATGATTTTAAAAAATATATTTTGTTAGCTATATTAGCTAAGTAAAATTTTTTATTTAGGAGAGAATATGAAAATACTAATAGATGCAGATGGTTGCCCAGTGGTAGATATATCTATAAAGGTAGCAAAAAAATTTAACTTAAAGACAATAATAATGTGTGACACGTCCCATAATTTTAAAAGATTGGGAGTTGAAACAATAACCTTATCAAAGGGATCTGATTCTGTAGATTTTGCTCTTGTTAATAAAGTTGAAAAAGGAGATATTGTTGTAACTCAAGATTATGGATTAGCAGCAATGGTTTTAGCTAAAGGGGGGTATCCTATAAACCAAAATGGACTAGTTTATGATAATGAAAATATAGATCAATTATTATTTACAAGACATATTTCTAAAAAGGTTAGAAGTGCTGGAGGTAGAATGAAAGGGCCTAAAAAGAGGCAAAAAGAAGATGACATAAGATTTGAGGAGAGTATGACTAAACTTTGTGAGAAAATTATATAGAGTTTCATGAGAAACTTAGACAAGTATAAATAAACTCATTTTAATATTAAAATGAGTTTATTTTCATGTAATAAATTATAAAATAAACCCCATTTTTAAAGAATATAGACTAAAATATAATTAAAGTGATAAATGGAAAAATATAACAAATATGGAGGGATATTAGTGAATTATAACTTTGATGAAATTATAGACCGTAGCAAAACTTACTCAGTGAAATATGATAATAGAAAAATTAAATTTAATAAAGAAGATGTAATTCCTTTATGGGTCGCAGATATGGATTTTAAAACTGCTAAGCCTATTATTGATGCAGTAATAGAAAGAGCAAATCATGGTGTTTTTGGATATACTTCAACACCAAAAGAATATTTTGAAGTAATTAAGAATTGGCAGTTAAAGAAAAATAATTGGAATATAGAGACAGAATATATGTCTAATGCTACTGGTGTAAAGACTATAATGAATCATTTTATGAGAGAATTTATACATGAAGGAGATAAGGTTATAATTCAGCCACCTGTTTATCACGGTTTTTTTAAAGCTGTTGAAAACTGGGATGGAGAGCTATTATATAATCCACTTAAACGAGTAGATGGAGATTACTACATGGACTATGAAGATTTAGAAAATAAAATTAAAGAAGGTGCTAAATTTTTAATACTTTGCAATCCTCATAATCCAGTTGGAAGAGTTTGGAGTAAAGAAGAACTCACAAAATTAGGTAATATATGTTTAGAAAATGATGTAATGATTATATCTGATGAGATACATTCAGATTTAATGCTTTGGGGAAATAAACACGTACCACTAGCATCTATATCAAAAGAAATTGCAGAAAATACAATAACTTGTATATCATCTACTAAAACATTTAATTTAGCGGGATTACAAGTTTCAACTACTATATTTCCAAACTTAGAAATGAAAGAAATATATGAAGATATGCAAGAACGATTAGATTCAAATAATATTAATACGATTAGTTTAGTAGCCAATATAGCTGCATATACTGAAGGTGAAGAATGGTTAGAACAAGTTTTAAAATATATAGAAGGAAATGTTGAATATATTATAGATTTTTGTGATAAAA
Source organism: Faecalimicrobium sp. JNUCC 81 (assembly GCF_053667625.1). Taxonomy (NCBI): domain Bacteria; kingdom Bacillati; phylum Bacillota; class Clostridia; order Peptostreptococcales; family Peptostreptococcaceae; genus Faecalimicrobium; species Faecalimicrobium sp. JNUCC 81. The sequence goes on along the minus strand of NZ_CM132203.1, from coordinate 3,205,647 downwards.
ATATACCGCAGATAAAACCGAATAGACCAGGTTGTACATATTTAATGTGGCTAGATTGTAAAGGTTTAAATTTAGATGAAGATGATTTAGTAGATTTCTTTATAAATGAAGCGAAAATAGGATTAAACGATGGTCGTGATTTTGGAATAGAAGGATCTGGATATATGAGACTTAATGTAGCTTGTTCAAGGCTGTTATTAGAAAAAGCAATGAACCAATTAAAAGATGCTATTTTAAGAAAAGAAAATATTTTAGATAAAAATTTATAAATGAGTGAGTAAAATTATATATATTATAAATATAAGTATTAAGGCGAAGAAAGTATAGAAGTTTGTAAAATAGGTAAAGGTGAAATATATTGATGAGAACTATATCTGATACAGGAATTATAATTGTGCCGATTATACCATGGAACGTTAACTCAATAATTATACGTTTAGTTACAGGGGTATCATGCTTATCTTATGCTCCATATGCAGTACTTTGTTTTTTCTTTCCTATAATTACTATTTTATTAGCTATGAAAATAAAATAATTTACATAATATATGTAAGTTATTAATAATAGTTATTGACTTAATAAAGACAAAAATAAGATAATATAGAATGTAGTATAATAGATTAGAGAGGGAAAAAATATGAATAAAAGTATAGTAGCAGTATGTGAAAATGAAGCATGTGCAAGTGCACTTAGAGAAAGTGGGGAAGCTTTAGGAGTTAGAATAAGAACTGAGGTACAAAACGGTTCTAATATAATAAATGAACTTTCAATAGAAGAAATAAAGTCATCAATGGCAGTATTATTTGTTATAGATGGAACTGTAGAAGATATAGAAAAAATAGAAAGATTTATAGACTTTGAATATTACGAAGTAGAGCCTAAATTTGTTATGAATGACCCTAAAGCAGTGATAAATGAAATTGTATTAGATATAAACTAAATAAAATATTTTAAGCGTATTGATAAATTTATCAATACGCTTTTTTAGTATAAAAACAATTATCCATATTTTCTCCATACTTTTTTTATATAATGAAAAATATGAAAAGGAGAGTGATCTTATGGATGATAGTTGGCAGCATTTAAATAAGTATCAAAAAATAAAATATTTTAAAGAGTTCATATGTATCACTACTAAACTTAAGTAAATTGAAATCTAATATAAATATATTTTAGTTTATGCTTATGAACTCTGATAAGGAGAAAATCATGGCAGAAAAAATAAGAGTATTAATACATGAAAATAAAATTATAGAGTTAAGTGAATATCTGCAAAGTATGAAGCATGTAGATATAGCAAAGCGTATGATGGACTTAGAAACTGAGGACTTAATTTTGGTGTTTAGAATATTACCAAAAGATGTATCAGCAGAGGTTTTTTCATATTTAGATAAAGAATCTCAACAATATATTGTAGAAATAATTGCAGATAGTGAAGTGAGAGAAATAATTGAAAAGTTATTTTTAGATGATACGGTAGCTTTAATAGAAGAGCTACCTGCTAATATAGTAAAAAAGGTTCTTAAAAATACTTCAATAGAAAAAAGAAAATTAATAAATCAATTTCTAAAGTATAATGAATCATCAGCAGGTTCTATAATGACAATAGAGTTTGTTGATTTAAAAGAAGAAATGACAGTAAAAGAAGCTATAAATCACACTAGAAAAACTGGATTAAATAAAGAAACAATAGATACATGTTTCGTAATAGATAACTATAGAAAGTTAAAAGGAACTATTACTATAAAAGATTTAATTTTAAGTGATGAAGATACTCTAATTTCAAATATAATGGATAAAAATACAATAAGTGTAAAAACATGTGAAGATCAAGAAAAAGTTGCTTCTTTATTTAAAGAGTACGACTTACTTTCAATGGCAGTAGTAGATAAAGAAGAAAGACTCGTAGGAATAATAACAATAGATGATATAGTGGATATTATTGAACAAGAAAATACTGAAGATTTTCAAAAGATGGCAGCTATAAAACCAAGTGAAGAAGCATATTTAAAAACATCAGTGTTGCAATTAGCAAAACATAGAGTAGTATGGCTTTTAGTTTTGATGATATCAGCTACTGTAACGGGTTCAATAATAAAAGAATTTGATGAAGTTATTCAATCAGTAGTTATACTAGCTGCATTTATACCGATGCTTATGGATACTGGTGGAAATGCCGGATCTCAGTCATCAACATTAATTATTAGAGGATTAGCACTTGGAGATATAAGTACAAAAGATTACTTAAAGGTAATGTATAAAGAATTTAGAGTAAGTTTAATAGTAGCATCAATACTTTCGGCTGTTAATTTTTTAAGAATATATTTTTTAGAAAATACAGACATAATGATTACACTTACTGTATGTGGAAGTTTATTTTTTACTGTAATAATAGCAAAGGTTGTAGGAAGTATTTTACCTATTATAGCTAAAAAATTAAAATTAGATCCAGCTATAATGGCAAGTCCTCTTATAACAACAATAGTAGATGCATTTGCGTTAACTATATATTTTACACTAGCTAGATTATTTTTAGGAATATAATAAATTAAATTCAATGAAGCCTATGTATAAATTCTTTTATCATAGGCTTTTATTTTAGAAAGACGGGAAAATATGAACACTAAAAAATATAAAATAATAAAAGAATTAGATTTAAAACTCATACTTAGTATATTATCAATATTTATATTTGGGATAATAATTTTAAGTAGTGCAACGCATGCAAGAGATACAGGGAATTACAACAAGATAATTAAGCAAATAATAGCTTTTTCACTAGCTGTTATTTTAATATTGGTTACACTAATGATTAGCTACAATACTTTAGGTAAAAACTATAAAGCTTTTTATATGGCAAGCATAATATTGTTGTTAATCATATGGGTTCCGGGACTTGGAAAAGTTCAGGAAGGTTCAAGAAGATGGATAAAACTAGGCCCGCTATACCTTCAAACATCTGAACTGGTAAAGATTACTTTTACCATAAGTTATGCTAAAATAGTTGAAAAAAGAAGAGGAAAGCTAAATACAATAAAAGAATTAATTCCGGTAATTATTTATGCTATGCCTATACTTTTATTAATGCTCATACAGCCGGATTTAGGAGGAACAATAGTATTTGGATGTATAATATTTGGAATGCTATTTGTAGCAGGGCTTAATATAGATATAATAAAAAAAGCATTTATAGTATTAGTTATAATAATACCCTTAATTTATATGTTTATGGCTCCACATCAGAAAGTAAGAATACAGGCGTTCCTACATCCTGATGATTTAAGCTATCCAGGAAATTATCAAGTAGTTCAATCTATGATAGCAATTGGTTCTGGAGGACATAAAGGTAAAGGTCTTTATAATGGAACTCAAAATAATAGTAATTTTTTACCTGTACAGGATAGTGACTTTATATTTGCTGTTATAGGAGAAGAACTTGGAATGGTGGGTATGTCTATCATTATATTTTTATATATAATGTTTATTACAAGGATGATTAATATGGCAAGAGAGGCAAAAGATTTTTATGGCACATTAATAATAGTAGGCGTAACAAGTATGTTTACCTATCAAATTATACAAAATATAGGAATGACAATGGCATTAATACCTGTTACTGGTGTAACATTACCACTAATTAGCTATGGAGGAAGCTCTTTGGTTTCATCATTAGCTAGTTTAGGTCTAGTTTTAAATGTAGGGATGAGAAAGAGAAAAATTAATTTTTAGGAAGGGGATAATAACATGGCTAATATATTGCTTGTAGACGATGAGCCTAAAATATGTGAATTTATAAAAGCATGTTTAGATGTAGAAAATTATAATACAGATATTTCACACGATGGAAAAAATGCAATAGATTACTTTGATAATAATAATTATGACATTGTGATATTAGATAGAATGCTACCAGATATAAGTGGAGAAAAAATATGTGAATATATAAGGAAAAAATCAGATACTCCAATAATAATGTTAACAGCAAAAATAGAAGATGAAGATAGAATAGATGGATTTAAATTAGGTTGTGATGATTATATTTGCAAACCATTTAATGTAATAGAATTAGTCTATAGAGTTAAATCTATTTTGAAAAGAAGTTTGGACTCAAAGGAAACATCATCAATAAAATTTGGAGATGAGTTTGAACTAAGTAAACTTTCTCCAGAATTAAAAGTAAGGGGAAAACAGATAGTACTTACTCTTACCGAGTATAAAATACTATTAAGGCTTTCGTCAAATCCAAAAAAGACATATACAAGAGAAGAACTCTTAGAAAATACAACTGAAAGCTATTACGAAAAAATAGATAGAGTTATAGATAGTCATATAAAGAATTTACGCCAAAAGATAGAATTGGATTCTTCTAAGCCTAAAATTATACAAACTGTATATGGAGTAGGATACAAATTTGGATTATAAAACTAAATCAATAAATGGAAAAATAATTAAAGCATTTACTATTATAATGCTATTAACTATTATATCTATAAAAGTATTTGTAGCTATGACTTTTGAAAATGGGTTTAGAAAATATGTTGATGATAGTAATAAAGCAGAAGTAGAACACCTTATTTTTGATTTAAAGAATATATATAAAGATGATAGTTGGGATATAGAAACTATAAAAGCGTTAGGAGAAGATGCTATTAGAAAGGGAATCGCTCTTGAAATATATGATAAAAATAAAAAATTAGTATGGAGTATATTTGAGGATGAAAAAGTATTATCTAATGAAACATTAAATGAAATAAGTAAAAATATGCAAAGTATAGATAATACTTGGAATAATCAATTTAGTGAGTATGAAATTACTGTTTATGATGACAATGGAAATATTGCTGGATATCCATATATAGGACATTATGCATCTACATATTATATGAAAAATGATATAGAATTTTTTCATGATATGAATAAGGTAATTATAATTATAGCTATTATATCTATAGGAAGTATTATAATTATATCTTTTATAATATCTAAATCCATATCAAATCCTATAGCTAAGGTATCAAAAATGGCTAAAGATATAGAAGAAGGTAATTATAGGGATACTATAGACTATAAAAGTAACATAGATGAAGTTGATGAGCTTATAAATTCTATAAATAAGTTAGGGTATGAACTAAGCGAGCAAGAAAATTTAAGAAAAAGACTAACTACAGATATAGCTCATGAACTTAGAACACCTTTAACAAGTATAAAGGGGCATTTAGACCTCATAATAGCTGGAATATGGGAACCATCAAAAGAAAGATTAGTAAGCATAAATGAAGAAGTATCTAGAATCACAAAGTTAGTAGAAGGTCTTAGAAATCTAGCTAAATTTGATAGTGAAAAAAATAAGCTAGAAAAAGAAAAAATAAATATAAAAGATTTAATAATAAATATAGTATATAATTACGAAGGCAAGGGATTAGAAAAAAATATAAAATTAGATTATGATCTTGAAGATATATATATTTATATAGACAAAAGGCAATTTTCTCAAGTAATTATAAATTTATTATCTAATGCAATTAAGTATACAAATATTAATGGCGATATTAAAATAAAAAATTATATAAAGGATTCTAGTATAAATATATCTATAAAAGATAATGGGATAGGAATACCTGAAAAAGATATAAATTATATATTTGAACGTTTTTATAGAGTAGATGAATCTAGAAGCAAAGAAACAGGTGGAATAGGTGTAGGCCTTACTATATCAAAATCAATAGTAAAACTACATGGTGGTGATATAATGGTAAATAGTGAAGTAGATAAAGGAACAGAATTCATCATTAGATTACCAATAAAAAATGTATCATCTAAATAAAATAGTTGATAGATTTTTATAATATATCTATTTTATGGATAAAATGTATAATATAAATCTTAAGGAGGAAAAGCCAAATATGGAAACAAAATTTGAAAATAGAAAAATGATAATAGAATACATAGAAAAAAATAGTGATATTATAAAAGATAAAAGCTATATATTTAAAGTTAGTATAAAGGATTTTGATACACCTAATTTAAATATTGAGTATGATTCTAGTGAAGATACTATAGTAAGAACTTGGATTGAAGAAGATATTGCAAATATTCCTAAAAGCCATGTTGTGCATAAGATATTTAGTTTAATAGAATATGAAGTAGTAGAAGTAATAAAATTTATGATAAAACACATATAAATACTTACAAATTAACAAAAATATGTAGATAAGTCTGAAAATTGTGGACAATTTAGTGAAAACGTATTCAAAACTATCCTAAAAAGGGTAGTTTTTTATATTAGGAAATATTGTATTTTGTCTTAGTTGTGGATAAATCAAAACTTTAACTAAATCAATTTATATTGTTAATCTAAATGTAATTTATTTAGTATAAAATGTAATTATACAAAAATAGAAAGAAGTGACAGATATGAAAATAATAAAAAAAATTTTTACATTTATATTAATAACACTAGTAATTGTAACATCATTTTTAGTTTACATGGCAAAGATAGAACCTAATATGCTAATAGCTAAAAACTATAATATTAATATTAATGAAAATAAAGAAGCGAAGAATATAAAAATAGTTCAGTTTACAGATACTCAACTAGGTGAATTTTATTCTTTAAGTCAATTAGAAAAAGCGGTAAAGAAAATTAATAAACAAAATCCAGATATTGTATTGTTTACGGGAGATCTAATTGATAAAGTAAGTCAGTATAAAGATATAGATAAAGTAACTTCAATAATGTCTAATATAAATTCTAAACTAGGTAAGTATGCAGTATGGGGGAATCATGATTATGGTAGTGGAGGCCATAAGTATTATGAGAACATAATGATTAAGTCAGGATTTAAAATACTTGTAAATGAAACAGTATCTATTCCTATAAATAAAGATAAAAATATTACTATATCAGGCCTAGATGAAGTTATGTTTGGGAAACCAGATGCAAAATCTATAGAAAAAAACATAAATAACAATGATATAAATATATTAATGTTACACGAGCCAGATTTAATTAGTGAGTTTGACTATTCAAATATAGATCTAGCAGTTGCTGGCCATAGCCATGGAGGTCAAGTAGCACTTCCATTTATAGGAGCTATAATTACACCTCCATTTGGAGAAAAATACACGAAAGGCTTCTATGAAATAAACGATAGAACAAAGTTATATGTTAATTCAGGTTTAGGGAATACAAGATCACCTTTTAGATTAATGAATATACCCGAAATATCAGTATTTAATGTTGAATAAAGAACAAATAAATCACATTACGTTATAGTCCAGAATAGAATGTATTAGAAGAGGTGACAAATTTGAAAAATTCTCAAAATACAGGAAAATCTTTATGGACGCATTTTTCAAGCGTTAGAAAAACAATTGCATTATTATTGACAGTTGTTTTTTGTTATTTAAGTATAAAAGGAAAAATAACTCAAGACCAATTTATACCTATATTTAGTATGGTACTTGGATATTATTTTGGTAAGTCTACTGCGTTGGATAATATATCCAATCCTAGTAAAGATAATAAAAATAATGATATAAATAATAATGTAAAAAATTAAGCTCAGAATTATTCTTCTGAGCTTAATTCCATTAAAACCTCTTTTAAATTTTCTAAAGATGTACCAAGTTTAATAAGTTGACTATCTGATAAAGTTGAAAGTCTTACTTTTAAAGCATCTTTAGCATGTTTAAATTTTTCATCTAGATATTGGTGACCTTTTTGTGTTAACTCAATATTAATAATTCTACGGTCTTTCTTATCTGGAATTCTCTCCACCATTTCCTCATCAATAAGTTTATTAATAAGTTTAGTCATATTAGGTGTAGAAATTAGTAGCTTTTTACCAATTTCTGATATAGGCAACATTCCTTTTTCCTTTAAAACAGCCATTATTTGAAAATGAGAATGATTTAATTTTTCAGGTGAAAGATTACAATCATTTTTTGTAAATAATTTTTTTTTGAATAATGGCATTATAGTTATAAAGTTTTGAACTATATTTTCTAGCTTAGTATCATTCATTTACCTTACCCTCCATAAAAAATATAAGTGACATTTATTAGTATAAATTAATAGAATAAATTTAGTGACCAAGAAAATAATATATATATTATTGACTTTTTTTTAAAAACATATATACTTAAAAAGTATAATAGTTAAAAAGTATAACTATTAAAAAATATAACTATGTTAACTATTATACAACAAATTTTATTAAATTGTAAAATTTATAATTTAAAGTTATTTAAGTTATTAAAAATATTTAACAATGTGGAGGAGGAATGATTAATGTTTAAAGTTCTTAAATACTTAAAACCATTTGTGTTATCAATTATAACAGTAGTTGCACTTTTAGTTGTTCAAGCAGTATGTGATCTTTCATTACCAGATTATACATCAAAAATTGTTAATGTTGGTATTCAGCAAAATGGTATAGAAAATGCAGTACCAAAAGAAATTCGTAAAAGTGAATTGAACAAACTTATGATTTTCATGACAGATAGTGAAAAAAGTAAAATCGAAAAAAATTATGTTTTATCACAAGATGATAAAGCTATTTATGATTTAAACACAAAAGATAAAGAAACAATAGATGAACTTAACTCTATAATGAGTAAATCTATAATGACAGTTTCAGCTCTTGATATGGCAAATAAAGAAGGAAAAATACCTAATGTTCCAAAAGGTACGGATATATGGACTATTATTCCTAAAATGCCACAAAATCAAATAAATGAGATGAAAAAAGGAATCGATGAAAAACTAGAAGATTTAGATGAAAATATGTTAACTCAATCATCAATTTATTACGTTAAAAGTGAATATGAAAAAATTGGAATAGACACAGAAAAACTACAAACTAATTACATACTTACTTCAGGAGCTAAAATGCTGGGTATAGCACTTATAAGTATGGCAGCAACAGTAACTGTAGGATTTTTAGCAGCTAGAGTAGCAGCAGGAATGGGTAAAAATCTTCGTAAAGATGTGTTTAGAAAAGTTGTAGGATTTTCAAATACAGAATTTGATAAATTTTCAACTGCATCTTTAATAACTCGTAGTACCAATGACATTCAACAAATACAAACATTCATGGTTTTATTAGTTAGAATGGTATTTTACGCTCCAATACTAGGTATAGGTGGAGTAATTAAGATATTAAATACGGATACATCTATGGCATGGATAATAGGTGTTGCAGTGGTAGCTATATTATCATTTGTAAGTGTATTATTTGCATTAGCAATACCTAGATTTAAAATAGTTCAAAAACTTGTTGATAAATTAAACCTAGTAACACGTGAATCGCTTACAGGAATGTTAGTTATTCGTGCATTTGGTACTCAAAAAACTGAAGAAAAGAGATTTGATGAGACAAATGAAATGCTTAGAAAAACAAATACATTTGTCAATCGTATAATGGCTTTAATGATGCCTACTATGATGCTTATTATGAATGTAATAACAGTTATAATAGTATGGTCAGGAGCTCACCAAATAGATGCTGGGAATATGCAAGTTGGAGATATGATGGCATTTATACAATATGCAATGCAAATTATAATGTCATTCTTAATGTTAACAATGTTATCAGTTATATTACCTCGTGCATCTGTATCAGCTGGACGTATAGGAGAAGTTTTAGAAACCAATGTAGTTATAGATGACCCTAAAAATCCTAAAGGATTTAATAAAGAAGAATACGGAAATGTTGAATTTAAAAATGTATCATTTAAATATCCAGATGCTGAACATAATGTTTTAACTAATATAAACTTTGTGGCAAAGCCTGGTGAAACAACAGCCTTCATAGGAAGTACTGGTAGTGGTAAGTCAACACTTATAAACTTAATACCTCGTTTCTTTGATACATCTGAAGGTGAAGTATTAGTAAATGGTGTAAATGTTAAAGATATAAATCAACATGAATTAAGAGATGAAATAGGATATGTTCCACAAAAAGGAGTATTATTCTCAGGAACAATTGAAAGTAATATAAAATATGGAGTGGAAAACTTAAGTCAAGATGAATTAGAAAAAGCAGCTGATATAGCTCAAGCTATGGAGTTTATAGATAACAAACCAGATAAATTCCAAACAGAGATATCACAAGGTGGTACAAATGTATCAGGAGGTCAAAAACAAAGACTTTCTATAGCTCGTGCTCTTGCAAAAAATCCAAAGATACTAATATTTGACGATAGTTTCTCAGCCCTAGATTTAAAAACTGATGCAGCTCTTCGTAAAAAATTAAAGGAAGAGATACACAATAGTACAATGCTTATAGTTGCTCAAAGAGTAAGTACTATTATGAATGCTGACCAAATAATAGTTCTTGATGAAGGTAATATGGTAGGAATCGGGACGCATGAAGAGCTTATGAAAAATTGTGAAGTATATAATCAGATTGCAGAGTCTCAGCTTTCAAAGGAGGAATTATAAAATGAATCCAAAGAGTAATTCAAGAAAAATGGGTCCAGGTGGACCAGGTGGACCTATGGGAGCAATGGCAGGAGTAAGTAAAGCTAAAGACTTCAAAGGCACAATGAAAAAATTAATACAACATTTAAAACCGTATAAAATAGCGATGGTACTTGTTGTAATATTTGCAATAGGTAGTGCAGCATTTAACATAGTAGGACCAAAGATACTTGGAAATGCAACTACAGCTATATTTGAAGGTTTAGTTAATAAAATAAGTGGATCAGGAAATGGTATAGATTTTGGATATATAGGAAGAATCTTATCAATGTTAGTAGGATTATATGTTATAAGTGCATTATTCTCATTTGTTCAAACATTTGTAACATCAGATATATCACAAAAAGTGTCTTATAATTTGAGAAAAGAAATATCAGAAAAAATTAATAATTTACCTTTAAATTACTTTGATAAAACTACAAATGGAGAAGTTTTATCTAGAGTGACTAATGATGTTGATGCAATAAGTCAAAACTTAAACCAAGTCTTATCTCAAATGATAACAGCAGCTACAACTATTATAGGTGTGTTAATAATGATGTTATCAATAAGTGTGAGTATGACTATTGCAAGTTTAGTTATAATACCACTTTCATTAATATTTATAATGTTAGTAGTAAAAAAATCACAAAAATACTTTAAAGAACAACAAGAATATTTAGGTAGTACTAATGGTCATGTAGAAGAAATCTATAGTGGACACAATATAATGAAGGCATTTAATGGAGAAGAAAAAGCTATAAATGAGTTTGAAGATATAAATGAAAAACTTTATAATTCAGCGTGGAAGTCTCAATTCTTATCAGGAATGATGATGCCAATAATGACATTTATAGGTAATCTAGGTTATGTTATAGTAGCTATAATGGGTGGATATCTTGCTATAAAGAAAACTATCCAAGTTGGGGATATACTATCTTTCATACAATACACAAGATCATTTATGCAACCTATAGCACAAACAGCTCAAATATCTAATGTTATGCAAGCAACAGCAGCAGCAGCAGAAAGAGTATTTGAATTTTTAGAAGAAGAAGAGGAAGCTAAAGATACGACTAATCCTTTATCTACTGAAAATGTAAAAGGTGAAGTTGAATTTAAAGATGTTCATTTTGGATATGATAAAGATAAAATAATAATAAATGACTTCTCAGCTAAGATAAAACCTGGCCAAAAAGTTGCAATAGTTGGACCTACAGGTGCAGGTAAAACAACGGTTGTTAAGCTACTTATGAGATTCTATGAATTAAATAGTGGTAAAATATTAGTAGATGGTCATGATATTAAAGATTTTACTCGTAATGATTTAAGAGATATGTTTGGTATGGTACTACAGGATACATGGTTATTTAATGGTAGTATGATGGAAAACATAAGATATGGTAGATTAGAAGCAACAGATGAAGAAGTTATAGAAGCATCTAAATTAGCACATGCAGACCACTTTATAAAAACTTTATCAGAAGGATATAAAACTGAAGTTAATGAAGAAGCAAACAATATATCTCAAGGACAAAAGCAATTGTTAACAATTGCTAGAGCTATACTTTCAGACCCTAAAATATTAATATTAGATGAAGCAACAAGTTCAGTTGATACACGTACAGAAGTTTTAATACAACAAGCTATGGAAAATCTTATGAAAGGTAGAACAAGTTTCATAATAGCACATAGATTATCAACTATTAGAAATGCGGATGTTATTTTAGTAATGAAAGATGGAGATATAATAGAACAAGGAAGCCATGAAGAATTACTAAAGGCTAAAGGATTCTATTATGATTTATATAATAGTCAGTTTGAAGAAGGCGAAGCATCTTAAAATATAATAAATAAAAAATACCCAAATTAAAGTGAATTTTAATTTGGGTATTTTTTTACTCTTTTAATTTTCATTTTAATACTTATATCCATATTGAAGTTTTATAAAAAAATAATATTAATTGAAGTTGGAGTTTATATCATTTTCCTTTACTGTAAAGCTTGAAAATATATTCTAATAAAATTTATCATTGCATTACGAGGTATTATAATTTATTATATTTATATAACTACATCGTATAGTGAGGTATTAAATATAAGGAGGTGATATTATGGAATTGAACAAGGAAGTTTTAAAAGGTCATATAGATACTTTGATATTAGCAATTTTAGATGAAAAGGACTCTTATGGTTATGAAATTGCAAAAATAGTCAGGGAAAAAACAACTTTTGAATTAAAAGATGGAACAATGTATGTATCTCTTAAAAGGCTTGAATCTAAAGGATTGATAAAATCTTACTGGGGAAATGAACAAGGAGCAGGGAGTAGAAGAAAGTATTACAATATAACTGATGAAGGAAAAGAAGCTTTAGATATAAAGGTAAAAGAATGGAACTTTGTACAAAATATTATGAATCAATTTTTAAAGGGGAGGTTATAAAATATGAAAATAATAGATGAATATTTAAATTCTTTATATACAAATGATAAAAGCAAGGAAATAAAAGAATTAAAAGAAGAATTAAAAGAGCATTTAGTGACATCAACTAATGAATTTATTGCTAAGGGATACTCAGAAGAAGATGCACAATTTCAAGCTATAAACCAATTTGATGATGGAACAGAGATGTTAAAGGATTTACATAAGGCTCTTAATGAAAGTAAAAAGGATAATGAAAAATTAAATAAAAAATTCATAAATATATTTAGAAATTTTTTTATAATATCATTAATAGTAGGTCTTGCAACTATGGTTTATGGTAAGAAATTAATTGATAAATTAGAGTATATACAATATAGTATACGTGGAGAGATTTATGAATTAGGAATTGATAAAAGAATAGATAAGCCAGAAACATATAAAAAGCAAATTGAAAATATATTAAAAGATAAAGACTTTAAATATGTAAGATATTTAGAGATTACTTCAGATTCAGATAAGAAACCTGTTTATAGATACAATGATAATTCAAATCAAACTCAATCTATAGCTATAAGGGGTACTGACATAGGGTCTTCAAATAAAAATGGAAAAAGGGGAAGTTTTGAAGTTGGAATAGATTATAGACCTGTATTGAGAGTGAGGAGTTTTTGGAATGAAGTTTTCTATGTTGGGATAATTTCTTTAATTACTTATATAGTTTTACTAGTGAGATACAAAATTAAATTTAAAAAAACTTTAATTTATAAAAAACTTTAATATATATTTAATTTTGGGTTAATTAATTTTGAAGGGAAAATATTACGTATGAAAAAGGAAGTACTACTTGGGGCATTAGGTATATCTACATTATTCAAGCTAACTTATTTAAATAATTAATTTTAGCTTATGATAGAAAGAGGGTATCGTATTTTAGGATACCCTCTTTAATTTGTTTATTTTTTATAAATGGATCTATTTTTTCTTTTAAATTAAAAAAAATTATTATAAAGTCAAATTTTTATTATAAAGTCAAAATTACTTTCATATAATTTATTAAAGTAATTCAATGATTACATAACTTAAATAACTTAAATAGTTAACGCAAAATTATAAAGCAGAAGAATGAAACTATAAATACATTCATTCACTAGATAACTACAATTAAGTTATAAAAAGTAAGGAAATATAAAAAAAGAAAATGTTTTCTAATAATTTTTAACAAGGGGTGGAGATTATGCCAAATATAGTATTAACAAGAATTGATAACAGATTAATCCATGGTCAAGTAGCAACAATGTGGTCTTCAAGCGTTGGAGCAAATTTATTATTAGTTGCAAATGATGAAGTTTCAACTAATGAATTTAGACAGGGACTTATGGATATGGCAGCACCGAGTTTTGCTCAAACAAGATATTTTTCAATAGAAAAGACTATAAATATAATTGATAGAGCAAGTGAGGCTCAACACATAGCTATAATATGTGAAAATCCACAAGATGTAGTCAGATTAGTTGAGGGTGGTGTGCCTATAAAAAAAGTCAACATAGGAAATATGCATATGGCAGAAGGAAAAAGACAAGTATCAAAAGCTGTGTGTGTAGACGATAAAGATGTAGCTGCATTTAAGCGCCTTAGAGAATTAGGAGTAGAGCTAGAAATCAGGAGAGTTCCAAGTGAATCTTCTGAGAATATAGATGAATTATTCAAATAAGGGGGTAAGTATTTATGGAATTAAGTTTTATCCAAATTGGTCTTATTTTAATCGTAACAATGATAGCAGCAATAGACCAGTTCAACTTCTTAGAGTCTTTATATAGACCTATAATAGTTGGGCCAATAATAGGTGCTATCATGGGGGATTTACAAACAGGTCTTATAGTTGGTGGTTCTTATGAACTTATGATGATAGGGGCAATGCCAGTAGGTGGAGCACAACCACCAAATGCAGTTATAGGTGGAATAATGGCAACAGTATTTGCAATACAATCAGGACTTGATACTTCAGCTGCATTACCACTTGCAATACCATTTGCATTACTTGGTCAATATGCAGTAACAGCACTATTTACAGTAATGTCACCTTTAATGGGATTATGTGATAAAGCAGCTGATAATGCTAATCCAAGAGGAGTAGATAAAGTAAACTATATGGCTATGGGAATATTAGCAGTATCTTTTGCGTTAATAGTTTTAGCTGGATTACTATCAGGTCAAGCGATAGGAGAAACTTTAACAAAAGTATTACCTTTATGGGTTTGGGATGGATTAACTGCATCTGGTAAAATGATGCCAGCACTAGGATTTGCAATGTTACTTAAGGTTATGTTGAGTAAAGAATACGCAATATTTATGGTATTAGGATTTGTATTAGTAGCATATGGAAAATTACCATTATTAGCAGTAGCTATGGTAGGTATAGCAGCAGCAGTTTATGACTTCCACGTAAGTATGAAAACTAAAAATACAGGAGGAGGTATAGGAGATGGCATCTAATACAGAAGAAATGATGAGAGGTCAAAGAGAATATATTGATAAGACTGAAGCACAGACTCTTGACAATAAAACTTTAAATCAAATGGCATGGAGATCTATGTTTTTACAAGCATCATTTAACTATGAAAGAATGCAAGCTGGTGGATGGTTATATTCTATACTTCCAGGGCTTAAAAAAATACACAAAAATAAAGATGATTTGTCAACTTCAATGAAACATAATATGGAGTTCTTTAACTGTCATCCATTCTTAATAACATTTGTTATGGGTATAATAATATCTTTAGAGCAAAAGAAAGCAGATGTTCAAACGATACGTGCTCTAAGAGTTGCAGCAATGGGACCTTTAGGAGGTATAGGGGATGCGATATTCTGGTTTACATTACTTCCAATAGCAGCAGGAATAGGGGCTAACCTTTCTCTTCAAGGTAGTATATTAGGACCAATTATATTCTTTGTAATGTTTAATGTGGTTCACTTAGGTCTTAGATTTGGACTTATGCATTGGTCTTACAAAGTTGGTGTTGAAGGTATAACTAAGCTTACTAAAAATGCTAAAGAGTTCACAAGAGCAGCTACAATATTAGGTATGATAGTTGTTGGATCATTAATAGCTTCTTATGTAGGTATAAATCTAGTTACTCCGGAGCATTTAAGTATGTCTGGAACAATTGACATACAATCTATATTAGATTCTATAATGCCTTGTTTATTACCACTTGTAGTGACATTTGGTATGTATGGATTAGTTAAGAAGAATGTGTCTCCATTAGTTAATATATTAATATTAGTAGTAATTGGACTAATAGGAGCATATATAGGAGTATTTAAATTCTAGGAGGATACTAATGATTATAATAACAGGACATGGGAAGTTTGGGACTGGACTTAAAACTAGCCTGGACTTAATAGTTGGAGATCATAACTTTATAAAGCCAGTTGATTTTACAGAGGAAAAATCTCCAGAAAAATTAAAAGAAGAAATAAAAAGCATTGTAAAAGAAGCTGATAGTAATGTATATATATTTACTGACTTAGTAGGAGGTACACCTTTTAAAGTAAGTAGTGAATTGACTTTAGAACATAATAATTTAGAAGTACTTTGTGGAACTAATTTGCCGATGCTTGTTGAAGCTACTATGATGGTATCTTTAGGATGTGATATTAATAGTGAATCAATAAAAGATGCAGGTATTAGTAGTATAAGACCTCAAGCAAAAACAGTAGTATTTACAGATGGTGGAATATAAAAAAGAACGCCAATTGGCGTTCTTTTTTATATAATAGAGAAAATATATAACAATGTATTTATATATAGATATAATCTATAAAATGACCTATAAAATATTTGATATAATTAAATTTAGGCATTTTTTATATAAAGTCAATGAGAGGAGTGGAATTGTTATAAATAAACAAAGCAGTAAAAAGTTAATTTCATTTTGGATAACACTAGGAATTATATTATTGTGTATATTAATTTATATATTTTTACCAAATATTAAAGGAACTGTAGATTTAGTTATATCTTATTTAGTTAGGTTGGATTTAGAAGGATTAAAAGAATATATACTATCTTTTGGAGCCTGGGCACCAGTAATATCATTTTTATTTATGATATTACAATCAGTTGCAGCTCCACTTCCTTCATTTGTTATAACTTTTGCTAACGCAGCATTATTTGGTTGGGTAATGGGAGCTATACTATCTTGGAGTAGTGCCATGGCAGGAGCAGCTTTATGTTTTTATATAGCTAGATTTTTAGGCAGGGATACAGTTGAAAAATTTACAAGCAAGTTTGCACTTAAGAGTGTAGACGAATTTTTTTATAAATACGGAAAACATACAATATTAATAGCTAGACTTTTACCATTTATGTCATTTGATTTAGTAAGTTACGCAGCAGGTTTAACATCAATGAGTTTTATATCATTTTTTATAGCTACAGGATTAGGACAACTTCCGGCTACAATAGTCTATTCTTATGTAGGAGGTATGTTAACTGGTGGAGTTAAATTAATGATGATGGGAATACTCACATTATTTGCTATAAGCATATTTATTTATATGCTTAAAAAAGTTTATAACGATGGACAAGTTAAACAGAATTAAATATTACAAATTAAATAGATTGATATAATATATCAATCTATTTAATTTTCAACAATTTCTATTTTGAAGATGGAGGTGCAATATGAAGAAAATAAATTTAGATGAAAAACGATTAACCCAGATTATAGATAATGAAAATAATTGTGTTGATTGTAAAATATGTTTTAACTCATGTCCTATGATGAAAGATTACAGTTCTTCTCCTAAAGAATTATTAACAGATATTATAAATGAAAAGAGTATAGATAAAAATATACCTTATTCATGTATGTTATGTAATGTTTGTACTATAAAATGTCCAAAGGATATAGATTTAAATACAATGTTTTATAATATAAGGAAAGATATATTTAAAGAGAATCATAAAGAGGTAGATAATATTGGATATAAAACAGTAAAAATCCATCAAAGTAGTAGCTTTTCTCCAGTATTTTCAAAACAATTTATTGAAAAGGAAAGTAAAAGAATATTCTTTCCAGGATGTAGCTTGTCAAGTTATAGCGATGATATAGTTTTAAAAACATATGACTATTTAAAATCAAATATAAAAGATATATCTTTAGTATTTGGATGTTGTGGAAAGCCAACCTTATCTATGGGAGATATGGATAAGTTTAATAATTATTATTCTAAGCTACAGTCTATAATTGATGAAAATAACATATATGAAATTATAGTAGCATGTCCAAATTGCTTTAAAACTATAAAAAACTATAGCAAAAACATAGTTGTAAAAACTTTGTGGGAGGTAATTATAGAGTATAAACTACCTAATGAGTTAAGAGGATACTATAACGATATAGAAGAAGTATTTTCAATTCATGACCCATGTCCTATTAGAGATGAAGGTGATATACATAATTACGTTAGAAATATACTTAATGATTTAGGAGTCAAAGTAGCTGAATTTAATAAAAATAAAGATAAAAGTGAGTGTTGTGGTTCTGGAGGGATGATAAGAGTTACTAATCCAAAAATAGCAATGAATCAAACTAAAAAAAGAGCTAATGAAGCTAAAAGTGATAATATAGTTACTTATTGTGAATCTTGTTGTGAATCGATGTTAAGTGTAGATAAGAATACTCTTCATATACTAGATTTTATGTTTAATCAAGATGTTCTAGATAAAATAAAATTTACACAAGATAAAAAATCCACTATTGAAAAATGGAAAACGAGATACAAGGGGATAAAAAAAGCTAAGAAAGTATTAAAATAATGAAAGGTATTTAATATGAAGATAAATAAAAATAATTTGTTAAAATATTTTATAAGTATTGTGTTCGTTATAATATTTATATTGATTGTATATAAGATATTTAAGATGGATATAGGTATAAGTGATATAAAAGACTATGTAAGTTCATTTAAAACTTTCGCTCCAATTATATATATTATAATGTTTGCATTAGTACCTCTTACACTGTTCCCAGATTCTATTCTTGCAATATCTGGGGGATTATTATTTGGATTATATAAGGGGTATATTTATACAGCAATAGGAGCATTAATAGGAGCGACTATATCTTTTTATATTTCAAAAAAATTAGGGAGAAATATAGTAAAAAAATTTACAAAAGATAAATTAGATAATATAGAAAATATAATAAATAATAATGGATTTTATATTATATTTTTACTTAGGCTAATACCTTTATTTCCATTTGATGTCATAAGTTATGGAGCGGGTTTAACTAAAGTAAAATATAAGGATTTTATATTGGCTACATTTTTAGGTACAGTACCAGGAATACTTGTGTTTACTAATATAGGTGCACATGCTTTAAATATAGGAAGTAGTAGTTTTTATATTTCTATTTCAGCATTAATACTTCTTATATTTATATCAATGATTTTAAAAAAGAAATTTATAAAAAATAATATAAATAAAGCACAGGAGGAATAAATGTTAGATACTCATGCGAGAAAATATGTAAATCCTATTATAGAGAGTGGAGCTAATTTTTTTATAAAGCTAAATTTAACTCCAAATAATGTTACTGTATTAGCTCTAATATTAGGGGTACTTACATCAGTATTTTTATACTTTGATATGGAGATTATAGGAGTGATACTATTATGGGTGTCAGGATACTTAGATGCAGTAGATGGAGCTATGGCAAGAAAAACAAATAAAACCTCTTCTTTTGGGACTTTAATGGATATAACTTTTGATAGGATAGTAGAGGTTTCAATTATATTAGTTATAGGATTTAGACATATAGATATAAGAATGAATTTAATAATATTAGCTATTAGTATTATTTTATCCATGACTATATTTTTAACAGTAGGAGCGCTTACGCAGCAAAAAGGTATGAAGTCATTTTATTACCAGGCTGGAGTAGCTGAAAGAAGTGAAGGATTTATAATGTTTTCATTAATGATTTTATTACCTAGTTATTTACCTATAATAACTAATATATTTTCAATTATGATTTTAATAACAGCTTTTCAAAGGGTGTTAGAAGCTAAAAAAATACTCGATTAAGGAGAATAATATGAAAAAAATAATAACATTAGTATTATGTATGTTGCTTACAATTAGTTTAGTAGGGTGTTCAAATAAAGAAACTAAAAGTAGTGAAAACATACTAAATAACAATTACGAAGAAATTTTAGAAAGTGCAAAAGGAAGTAGTGTGAATTTCTACGGATACGGTGGGGATGAGGTAATGAATAAGTGGTTTGATACATATGCAATACCTCAAATGAAAGAAAAATATGATATAACTGTAAAAAGAGTAGGTATGGATATAGATAATATATTAAATCAGTTATTATCAGAAAAACAAGCTAGCTCAAAAGGTGTAATAGATTTAGTATGGATAAATGGAGAAAACTTTAAAACAGCCAAAGAAAATGACTTATTATTTGGACCTTTTACAGCTAAACTTCCAAATTTTAATAATTATATAGATGGAGAATCGAAAGATATAACTACTGATTTTGGAACGAGTGTAGATGGTATGGAAGCACCTTGGGGCAAAGCTCAATTTGCTATAATGAAAAATTCATCTAAAGTGTCTCAAAAGATGGCTAATACTCAGAATTTAAAAGAAATAGTTAAAAAGTATCCAGGTAAATTTACATACCCAGCATTACCAGATTTCACGGGAAGTGCATTTGTTAGAAATGTAATATATGATATTGTAGGATATGAAAAAGTAAAAAATCTTCCAGAAGATGAAGCTAAGGTAAAAGAAGTTATACAACCAGCAATGGATTACTTAAATGAAATAAAGCCTTATTTATGGAATAAAGGAAAAACATATCCTCAAACTTCATCTCAATTAGATAATATGTATTTAGATAATGAAGTTTATTTTAATATGACATATTCACCAAATGGAGTTTTAAATAGAATTAAAAGTGGAGAATTTAGCAAGGATACAGAAATACTAGAATTTGATAAAGGTAATATAAGTAATACTCATTTCTTAGCAATACCTAAAAACTCTCAAAATCAAGTTGGTGCTATGGTTTTAGCAGATTTCTTAATGAGCATAGATGCGCAAAGTTCTAAGTCAGATAGCGAAAATTGGGGAGATGCAACTGTATTAGATATAGAAAAAATGAAAAAAGAAGAAAAATCAAAGTTTAGTAAATCTATAATAATAGAAAATTCATTGCCAGAGTTAAAAGCAGGTTTAGTTCCAATAATAGAAAAAATATGGATTAAAGAGGTTTTAGAAAGTGGAAAATAAATTAAAGCCATATTTACTACTAGCTCCAATTAGTATATTAGTTATATTAATAATGGGGGTAGGAATATTAAATTGTATTTTTCAAAGTATAGGATATATTCCAAGTATAGGACTTAATAATTTTACATTAGATTATTATAAAGAGATTTTAAGAGATGAAACTTTCTTAAAATCTCTTATATTTAGTTTAAAAATATCTTTTATATCATCTTTTATATGTGTAGTAGTAGGTGCATTACTAGCTTATGCATTATCTAAAAATAAGTACTCAAAACTAAAAGTAAATTTATTAAATTTACCTATAATAGTTCCTCATATAGTAGTAGTTATTATAGTATTTATGATTTTTTCTCAAAGCGGAATCTTATCAAGGATATTATATAATCTAGGAGTAATAAAAGATTCATCAGAATTTACACAATTAGTACTAGACGAAAATGGTATAGGAATAATTCTTGTATATTTATGGAAGGGAATACCGTTTGTAATTATAACTGCTTATAATATTTTAAAAAATATAAGCGAGAGTTTAGAAAATGTAGCTATAAATTTAGGGGCCAATAAGTTTCAGGCTTTTAGATTTATAATTTTACCACTGGCAATACCTAGTATAATATCGTCTTTTATTATACTGTTTGCATTTTCTTTTGGATCATTTGAAGTTCCCTTTTTAATAGGTCCATCTACACCAAAAGCCTTATCAGTACAAGCGTATATAAGTTATTCTAGTTCAGATTTAATGCAAAGACCAATTGCTATGAGTATAAATGTTATATTATCTGGAGTAAGTATTTTTATGCTTTTAATATATAATAAAGTTTTTTCAAAGATATATAAGGATAGATATTAGGTGATTACTATGAAGAGAAATTTAAAAAGATTAATAATTGATTTAAGTATTATAATTTTAATATCTCCAATTTTAATATTAATTATATGGGCTTTTACAAATGCATGGGCATACCCAGAATTAATGCCGAAAAACTATTCAATTAGAGGGATTGAATACATACTAAATATGAAAAATGTTAAGGTATTACTAAATAGTATATTAATATCAATGATGGTTGTAACAATAACCATATTAATAAGTATACCAGCTGCAAATGCATTAAGCTTATATGAATTCAAAGGTAAAAAAATCATAGAAATACTGATACTGTCTCCGATAATAGTTCCGACAATATCAGTGGCAATGGGAATACATATTATATTTATAAAATTAGGAATTGCGAATAATATATTGGGAGTGATAATTATCAACTTGTTGCCTTGCATCCCATATGCAGTAAGAATTATAGGCGATGTATATAAAATATTAGGAAACAAATATAACGTACAAGCTAAAGTTCTAGGAGCAGACAAATTTAGTATATTTAGATATGTTACTTTACCTCTTTTAATGCCAGGTATAATCGGAGCATCTAGTATGTGTTTTATAATATCATTTAGTCAGTATTTTTTGACACTACTTATAGGCGGTGGAGTAATAACAACATATCCTATGATTATGTTTCCTTATATACAAAGTGGTGACAGAACAATATCAGCATTATATAGTATAGTTTTTTTACTTGTTAGTTTATTAGTACTAATTCTTATTGAATTAACTGTTAACAAGTACTACAAACAAGATAATATAAATTATAAATTAGATTAAAAAATTATAAGGGAGAAGATTATGTCATACGTTAAGCTTGTTAATATGACAAAGTATTTTAATGATACAAAAGTTTTAGAAAATATAAGTTTAGATATCAATAAAGGCGAAATTATATCTTTATTGGGTCCATCAGGGTGTGGTAAAAGCACAACTTTAAAATTAATAGCAGGTTTATTAAATCCAGATAAGGGGGATATATTATTTAATGATAAATCAGTTTTAAATTTGCCTCCGGAAAAAAGAAATGCAGTAATAGTATTTCAAGAGTACTTATTATTTCCACATATGAATGTATATGAAAATATAGCTTTTGGATTAAAAATGAAGAAAGTATCAAACAAGGATATAGATTCTAAAGTTAAAGAACTATTATACTTAGTTAAATTAAATAATTATGAAAATAAATATCCATCAGAGTTATCAGGCGGTCAAAAGCAAAGAGTCGCAATAGCAAGAGCATTAGCAGTAGAGCCAGAGATATTATTATTAGACGAGCCTTTTTCTAATTTAGATATAAATTTAAGAGATGAAATGAGAGAGTTTGTATTAGATATACAAAGAAAAAAGAATATAACAACAATATTAGTTACTCATGATAAAGAAGAAGCTTTAATAATGAGTGATAAAATAGCTGTTATGTTAGATGGAGAGATAAAACAATTTGATACACCAAAAAACTTATATGAAAATCCAATAAGTAAAAATGTAGCAAATATATTTGGTGAAAGAAATTATATAAGAGGAAATATAGAAAATGGAGTATTTAAAAGTGATATTATAGAGATTAATTTAAATAATAAAGAAAATATAAATAATATAGAATTAATGATACCAAAGGAAAATATAGATATACGTAGTATATATTATGAATATGGAACAAAAGCTATTATAGTAAAAAAGAGATATTCAGGAGATAGGACACATTACGATTTAAAAATCAAAGGCAGTATATTAAAAGCTAGTTGCAACGAGGATTTATTTAATGAGAATGAATCAATAAGATTTATTGTTAAAAATAAGAATCTAGTATATTTTAAGTAGCATATAAAAAGTACACAATTTAATGTACCTATAGAAGGTGAATAAAAATATAAATGAAAAGTAGACAGGAGAATTAATAAATAGCACTAAAGAATTATTAGTTGTAGATGTTAGGGCTAAAGAAGGATTCAAAAAATGTATACAATGCAGCTTATCATGTATAAGAGTATGACTGTAAATGAGTGAGATAGAGAAAGTTATTATTAGAGAAAAGCCATATAGAATATATATTAATTGAAATATATATTCTATATGGCTTTTTTATATAAATAAATTATAAAAAATATAATAAAAATTAATATTATGGAAAAATTAAAAAAGAATATTATTTTAGGAGGTAAAATAAAATGGATAATATAATGGCGCAAAGAAATAAATTAGAAGATGGTAGCTACAACTTATCTATTGAAGTTGCAGACTCTGCTTATTTTAATATATATGATAATGCAGATAATAAATCAGGAGAAGAGCTATTAAGAAACTATTTAAAAGATAATTCTGACGATGCAAGATATGATAATGTAAAAGTAAACCATAATAAAAATAGACATCTAGTTAATATTACAGCTAAATTAAATTATGACAGTAACTTACATACAGAGTATGAAAATATATCAAGATTAATGCATAAAAAGTAAATTTAATGGACAAGTATAGCGTAAATTTATAATTAAATATAAAAATTATAAAAAAGTTTTAAAAAAGTATTGACGTTATAAATTTAAGATGATATAGTTATACTTGTCCGAAAGACAAGGACGAAAAATAACAGCAAATAAGTTGTTATAAAGAACTTTGAAAATTAAACAGTAGGTTAATTTATAGAATTTGAAACAACCAAACAAAGCCAGATATATAACAGTATCTGAGCCCAAGTCAAAACTTATATTTAAGAGTTTGATCCTGGCTCAGGATGAACGCTGGCGGCGTGCCTAACACATGCAAGTCGAGCGATTTCCTTCGGGAAAGAGCGGCGGACGGGTGAGTAACGCGTGGGTAACCTGCCCTGTACACACGGATAACATACCGAAAGGTATGCTAATACGGGATAATATGTTTTGATCGCATGGTCGAAATATCAAAGCTCCGGCGGTACAGGATGGACCCGCGTCTGATTAGCTAGTTGGTAAGGTAACGGCTTACCAAGGCGACGATCAGTAGCCGACCTGAGAGGGTGATCGGCCACATTGGAACTGAGACACGGTCCAAACTCCTACGGGAGGCAGCAGTGGGGAATATTGCACAATGGGCGAAAGCCTGATGCAGCAACGCCGCGTGAGCGATGAAGGCCTTCGGGTCGTAAAGCTCTGTCCTCAAGGAAGATAATGACGGTACTTGAGGAGGAAGCCCCGGCTAACTACGTGCCAGCAGCCGCGGTAATACGTAGGGGGCTAGCGTTATCCGGAATTACTGGGCGTAAAGGGTGCGTAGGTGGTTTCTTAAGTCAGAGGTGAAAGGCTACGGCTCAACCGTAGTAAGCCTTTGAAACTGAGAAACTTGAGTGCAGGAGAGGAGAGTAGAATTCCTAGTGTAGCGGTGAAATGCGTAGATATTAGGAGGAATACCAGTTGCGAAGGCGGCTCTCTGGACTGTAACTGACACTGAGGCACGAAAGCGTGGGGAGCAAACAGGATTAGATACCCTGGTAGTCCACGCCGTAAACGATGAGTACTAGCTGTCGGAGGTTACCCCCTTCGGTGGCGCAGCTAACGCATTAAGTACTCCGCCTGGGAAGTACGCTCGCAAGAGTGAAACTCAAAGGAATTGACGGGGACCCGCACAAGTAGCGGAGCATGTGGTTTAATTCGAAGCAACGCGAAGAACCTTACCTAAGCTTGACATCCTTTTGACCTCTCCCTAATCGAAGATTTCCCTTCGGGGACAGAAGTGACAGGTGGTGCATGGTTGTCGTCAGCTCGTGTCGTGAGATGTTGGGTTAAGTCCCGCAACGAGCGCAACCCTTGCCTTTAGTTGCCAGCATTAAGTTGGGCACTCTAGAGGGACTGCCAGGGATAACCTGGAGGAAGGTGGGGATGACGTCAAATCATCATGCCCCTTATGCTTAGGGCTACACACGTGCTACAATGGGTGGTACAGAGGGCAGCCAAGTCGTGAGGCGGAGCTAATCCCTTAAAGCCATTCTCAGTTCGGATTGTAGGCTGAAACTCGCCTACATGAAGCTGGAGTTACTAGTAATCGCAGATCAGAATGCTGCGGTGAATGCGTTCCCGGGTCTTGTACACACCGCCCGTCACACCACGGAAGTTGGGGGCGCCCGAAGCCGGTTTGCTAACCTTTTGGAAGCGGCCGTCGAAGGTGAAATCAATAACTGGGGTGAAGTCGTAACAAGGTAGCCGTATCGGAAGGTGCGGCTGGATCACCTCCTTTCTAAGGAGAATTACCTACTGTTTAATTTTGAGAGTTCTTAAAACTCTATATGGGGGTGTAGCTCAGCTGGGAGAGCACTTGCCTTGCACGCAAGGGGTCAGGAGTTCGATCCTCCTCATCTCCACCATTAGTACTTTGAGCAACGTAATAAATTGAATGAATATGAAATTTGTTCGTTGACGATGTACGCTAGTACTTTGAAAACTGCATAACATTTAGTGATATGACATCATTTTATATATAGACAATGAAGTCTTTAAAATAAGCTAGACAGATAAGTCTTTAAAATCAACTTTAAGCACTGGAATAAACTGAGTGAATACGAAGTTTGTTCAGTAGCGATAACTTTTAATAACTGGTCAAGTTATTAAGGGTGCAGGGCGGATGCCTTGGCACTAGGAGCCGATGAAGGACGCGATAAGCTGCGATAAGCTTCGGGGAGTTGCACGTAAACTTTGATCCGAAGATTTCCGAATGAGGAAACTCACTTAGAGTAATGTCTAAGTATCGTTAAGTGAATACATAGCTTAGCGAGGGGAACTCGGGGAACTGAAACATCTAAGTACCCGGAGGAAAAGAAAGAAATTCGATTCCGTAAGTAGCGGCGAGCGAACGCGGAACAGGCCAAACCAATGAAGTTTTCTTCGTTGGGGTTGCGGACATATCATAAACGAAGAGGTCATCGTAAGTGAAGAGAGTTGGAAAGCTCCGCCATAGAAGGTAATAGCCCTGTATTTGAAACGATAATTCTTTAGATATGATCCAGAGTACCACGGGACACGTGAAACCCTGTGGGAAGCAGGAGGGACCATCCTCCAAGCCTAAATACTACCTAGTGACCGATAGCGCATAGTACCGTGAGGGAAAGGTGAAAAGAACCCCGGGAGGGGAGTGAAATAGAACCTGAAACCCTGCACTTACAAGCTGTGGGAGCACATTACTTGTGTGACCGCGTACTTTTTGTAGAACGGGCCAACGAGTTACGTTAAGTAGCAAGGTTAAGCACTTAAGGTGCGGAGCCGTAGCGAAAGCGAGTCTTAAATGGGCGCTTAAGTTACTTGACGTAGACCCGAAACCGGGCGACCTATCCATGAGCAGGTTGAAGCGAAAGTAAAATTTCGTGGAGGACCGAACCCACGAGCGTTGAAAAGCTCGGGGATGACTTGTGGATAGCGGTGAAATTCCAATCGAGCCCGGAGATAGCTGGTTCTCCCCGAAATAGCTTTAGGGCTAGCCTCAAGGTTGAGAGAAGCGGAGGTAGAGCACTGAATGTCCTAGGGGGTATTGCACTTACCGAAGACTATCAAACTCCGAATGCCGTATTCTTATACTTGGGAGTCAGACTGTGGGTGATAAGATTCATAGTCGAAAGGGCAACAGCCCAGATCGTCAGCTAAGGTCCCTAAATGTACGTTAAGTGGTAAAGGATGTGGGATTGCACAGACAACCAGGATGTTGGCTTAGAAGCAGCCACTCATTTAAAGAGTGCGTAATAGCTCACTGGTCGAGTGATCCTGCGCCGAAAATTTCCGGGGCTAAAACGTACTACCGAAGCTACGGCATCATTATGATGGGTAGGGGAGCTTCGTATGCAGGCTGAAGCGTGACCGTAAGGACGCGTGGACAGTATACGAGTGAGAATGTTGGCATGAGTAGCGAGACGTGGGTGAGAATCCCACGGGCCGTAAACCCAAGGTTTCCAGGGGAAGGTTCGTCCGCCCTGGGTTAGTCGGGACCTAAGCCGAGGCCGAAAGGCGTAGGTGATGGACAACAGGTTGATATTCCTGTACCGCCAATAAACGCTTGAGAAATGGGATGACACAGTAGGATAAGCTAACCACACTGTTGGTTATGTGTGGCTAAGTACTGAGGCAGTCAAGATAGGCAAATCCGTCTTGATAATGCTGGGGTACGATGGGGAGCGAAATTTAGTAGCGAAGTAGCTGATTTCACACTGTCAAGAAAAGTCTCTATCGAGTTTAAAGGCGCCCGTACCTCAAACCGACACAGGTGGGTGAGGAGAGTATCCTAAGGCCAGCGAGAGAACTATTGTTAAGGAACTCGGCAAAATGACCCCGTAACTTAGGGAGAAGGGGTGCCATCCTTTGGATGGCCGCAGAGAATAGGCCCAAGCGACTGTTTACCAAAAACACAGGTTTCTGCTAAGTCGCAAGACGATGTATAGGAGCTGACGCCTGCCCGGTGCTGGAAGGTTAAGGGGATCTGTTAGAGCAATCGAAGCAGTGAACTTAAGCCCCAGTAAACGGCGGCCGTAACTATAACGGTCCTAAGGTAGCGAAATTCCTTGTCGGGTAAGTTCCGACCCGCACGAAAGGCGTAACGATTTGGGCACTGTCTCAACAATAGACTCGGTGAAATTGTAATTCCGGTGAAGATGCCGGGTACCTGCGACAGGACGGAAAGACCCCATGGAGCTTTACTGTAGCTTGACGTTGGGTCTTGGTACTACATGTACAGGATAGGTGGGAGACTTTGAAGCATGAACGCCAGTTTGTGTGGAGTCATCCTTGGGATACCACCCTTGTAGTACTGGGATCCTAACCAGAGGCCTTGAATCAGGTCTTGGGACACCGTCAGGTGGGCAGTTTGACTGGGGCGGTCGCCTCCCAAAGAGTAACGGAGGCGCTCAAAGGTTCTCTCAGTACGGTCGGAAATCGTACGAAGAGTGTAAAGGCAAAAGAGAGCTTGATTGCAAGACATACAGGTCGAGCAAGGACGAAAGTCGGACTTAGTGATCCGGTGGTTCCGCATGGAAGGGCCATCGCTCAACGGATAAAAGCTACCCTGGGGATAACAGGCTTATCTCCCCCAAGAGTCCACATCGACGGGGAGGTTTGGCACCTCGATGTCGGCTCATCACATCCTGGGGCTGTAGTAGGTCCCAAGGGTTGGGCTGTTCGCCCATTAAAGTGGTACGCGAGCTGGGTTCAGAACGTCGTGAGACAGTTCGGTCCCTATCCGTCGCAGGCGTAGGAAATTTGAGGAGACCTGTCCTTAGTACGAGAGGACCGGGATGGACGTACCTCTGGTGTACCAGTTGTTCTGCCAAGGGCATGGCTGGGTAGCTATGTACGGAATGGATAAGCGCTGAAAGCATCTAAGCGCGAAGCCAACTTCAAGATAAGATTTCCCACCGTAAGGGTAAGACCCCAGGAAGACTACCTGGTTGATAGGTCGAAGGTGTAAGTGCAGTAATGTATTTAGCTTATCGATACTAATAGGTCGAGGACTTGACCAAAAAAATAAAATGACTAATATGTTAAATGTTTGCAGTTTTCAGAGTATTAACTCTAAAATTGCGGGTGTAGCTCAATGGTAGAGTTCCGGCCTTCCAAGCCGGCTGTGAGGGTTCGATCCCCTTCACCCGCTCCATAAAGATTATGTGGTTATTATAGCAAAGAGGATACACCTGTTCCCATTCCGAACACAGAAGTTAAGCTCTTTAGCGCTGATGGTACTTGGTGGGCAACTGCCTGGGAGAGTAAGACATAGCCACGTAATCTTTTTTTATGTCTAAATTAAATATACAAAAATCCCCTTGATATATAAGTTTATCAAGGGGATTTTTGTATATTTAAGAATTATAAGTTATATTTGCAAAAAATTATAAATTAGTTTGGTAAAACATGAGTATTATATCGAATTTATGTAAAAAATAATTAGGATTTATATATTAAAAATAAATAAAATCTAAAATGAGAGGAGATATAATATGTCAAAAATAATGAAGACAGTTGATGGAAATACAGCTGCGGCTTATGTAGCGTATGCTTTCACAGATGTTGCATCAATATTTCCAATTACACCATCAACAACTATGGCTGAAATAGTAGATGAATGGGCAGCTCAAGGCTTAAAAAATATATTCAATCAAAAAGTAAATGTAGTAGAAATGCAATCTGAAGCAGGAGCAGCAGGGGCTTTCCATGGTTCATTACAAGGTGGAGCTCTTACCACTACTTTCACTGCATCACAAGGGTTGCTTCTTATGATACCAAATATGTATAAAGTTTCAGGGGAATTACTTCCAGGGGTATTCCATGTTAGTGCGCGTGCAATAGCAGCTCAAGCTTTATCAATATTTGGTGACCATCAAGATGTTATGGCAACAAGACAAACCGGATGTGTAATGTTAGCATCAGGCTCGGTACAAGAAGTTGCAGATATAGCTCCGGTTGCTCACTTAGCAGCTATAAAAGGAAGGTTACCATTTGTACATTTCTTTGATGGATTTAGAACATCACATGAAATTCAAAAAGTAGAAGTACTAGAGTATAGAGATTATGAAAAGTTATTAGATAAAAAAGCACTTCAAGAATTTAGAGATAGAGCCTTATCTCCAGATCACCCAGTTACTCGTGGTACGGCTCAAAACTCAGATATATACTTCCAAACTAGAGAAGCAAGTAATAAGTATTATGATCAAATAATACCAATAGTAGAAGATTATATGAAACAAATGAGCGAATTAACAGGAAGAAATCATAGTTTATTCAATTACTATGGAGCTGAAGATGCAAAAGAAATATTAGTTGCTATGGGATCAGTAACAGAAACAATAGAAGAAACAATAGATGAACTAAATTCTAAAGGAGCAAAATATGGATTAGTCAAAGTTCATTTATATAGACCATTCTCTAAAGAGCATTTATTTAATGTCATGCCAAAAACTGTTGAAAAAATATGTGTAATAGATAGAACTAAGGAACCAGGTGCAATAGGAGAGCCACTATATTTAGATGTTAGATCAGCTTTTTATAATAGAGAAAATGCACCTATGATAATAGGTGGAAGATACGGACTTGCATCAAAAGATGTAACACCTTCAGATATAAAAGCGATATTTGATAACTTAGTAAGTGAATCACCTAAAGACCAATTTACAGTTGGTATAAATGATGACGTAACTAATACATCTATCGAAGTTAAAGATGAGTTAAAATTAAGCCATGAAGGAACTATAAACTGTAAGTTCTGGGGATTAGGATCAGATGGTACAGTTGGAGCTAATAAGCAAGCAATAAAGATAATTGGAGATAATACGAAAAAATATGTACAAGCATATTTTGCATATGATTCTAAAAAGTCAGGTGGTATAACTATGTCTCACTTAAGATTTGGAGACAGACCAATTAGATCAACTTATTTAATAGATAATGCCGATTATATAGCTTGTCATAACCAATCTTATGTAAATCAATATGACTTATTAAGAGGACTTAAAAAAGGTGGTATTTTTGTTTTAAATACTATATGGAATGATCAAGAATTAGATACTCATTTACCAGCAAAAATGAAAAATTACATAGCTAATAATGATATTAAATTCTATACAGTAAATGCTACTAAAATAGCTCAAGAAATAGGTCTTGGAAATAGAATAAATATGATAATGCAATCTGCATTCTTTAAATTAGCTAACATAATATCAGAAGAAGAAGCTACTGAATACCTAAAATCATCTATAAGTAAAGCTTATGGTAAAAAAGGTGAAAAAGTAGTTAATATGAACTATGAAGCAGTAGAGAAAGGGAAAAATTCAATAACAAAAATTGAAATTCCACAAAGTTGGACAAATGCAAACGATGAAGTAAAAGAAAGTAGCAATGAGCCCGAGTTTGTAAAAAATATATTAAGACCAATGAATGCGCAAGAAGGAGATGGATTACCTGTAAGTGCATTTAATGGAATCGAAGATGGTACATTCCCTAATGGGACAGCAGCATATGAAAAACGTGGTATAGGAGTTAATGTACCAGAATGGATATTAGAAAACTGTATCCAATGTAATCAATGTTCATATATATGTCCTCATGCTACTATAAGACCATTCCTTGTAAGTGAAGAAGAACTAGGAAAAGCACCAGAAGGATTTGGAACTAAAAAAGCTGTAGGTAAAGGATTTGAAGGATTACAATATAGGATACAAGTAGATACTATGGACTGTACAGGATGCGGAAACTGTGCAGATGTATGCCCGGCTAAAGAAAAGGCATTAGTTATGAAACCACTTCATACCCAAATAGAAAAAGAAATACCAAATTGGGAGTTTGCAGTAGCTGAAGTTTCATATAAAGGAGATTTAGTAGCTGGTAAAACAGTGAAGGATTCTCAATTTAGAACTCCTTTAATAGAATTCTCAGGTGCATGTGCAGGATGTGGAGAAACACCATATATTAAACTAGTTACTCAATTATTTGGAGAAAGAATGATAATAGCAAATGCGACAGGATGTTCATCAATATGGAGTGCATCAGCTCCAACTAGTCCATATACAATAAACCATGAAGGTAAGGGTCCAGCTTGGGCAAACTCATTATTTGAAGATAATGCAGAGTTTGGATATGGAATGTATTTAGCATCTAAGCAAATGAGAAGTAAAATAGAAGATGTAATGAATGAATTATTAACTATGGAAGGCACAGAAAGTTTAAAAGAAGTTTTTGAAGAATGGATAGCGAATAAGGAAAACGGTGAAGGATCTAAATCAAGTAGTAAAAAAGTACTAAAAGCTATAGAAGGATCTTCATTTAGTCCAGATGTACAAGTTTTAGTTGATGAGATAAAAGATAGAAAAGATTATCTAGTTAAGACATCTCAATGGATAGTAGGTGGAGATGGTTGGGCATATGATATAGGATATGGAGGCCTAGATCATGTAATTGCATCTGGAGAAAATGTTAATATATTAGTATTTGATACAGAAATATATTCTAACACTGGAGGACAATCATCTAAAGCTACGCCAGTAGCTGCAATGGCTAAGTTTGCAGCGTCAGGAAAAAGATCTAAGAAAAAAGATCTAGGTATGATGGCAATAACATACTCAAATGTATATGTAGCGCAAGTATCTATGGGAGCAGACAAAAACCAATTAATGAAGGCAATAATAGAAGCTGAAAGCTATGATGGACCATCATTAATAATAGCTTATGCACCATGTATAAGTCATGGTTTAAAAGAAGGTATGGGAAGAAGTATAGCTAATGAAGCTCAAGCAGTTTCATGTGGATATTGGCATTTATATAGATACAATCCTCAATTAAAGGAAGAAGGAAAAAATCCATTTATATTAGATTCTAAAGAGCCTAAAGAAAGTTTTAGAGATTTCTTAATGGGACAAGTAAGATACTCAGCAATTGCTAAACAATTCCCAGATATATCTGATGAACTATTTACATTAGCTGAAAAATATGCAAAAGAAAGATACGAGGGCTATAAAAGATTAGCAGAACAAATGTAGATTACAAAAGAGTGCATAGTTTATAAACTATGCACTCTTTTTATATATTTATAATTATAAAACTTAATATAAAATAAGTCTAATTAGTAAAATATTATTTATGTAATTAAAATTTGATATAATTAGTATATAGTTGTACAATATTAGATAAAAATATTAAAATAATATAGAATATAATAGGTTTAGTAGAGAAGAGGATTATATATGGCAAAGAGAACTAAAAAGGCAGCAGTTATTCTTATGACGATAATATTAATATCAAAAATAACTGGCTTTCTAAGAGATATAGTATTAGCACAAACCTTTGGAGCTGGAGAAATAACAGATGCATATCTTACTGCGTTAAATATACCAGTAGTTTTATTTGATGGAATAAGTGCTGCTCTTGGAACAACATTTATACCTATGTTTTTTAAAGTTAAAGATAGTGATGGAGAAGAAGGAGTAAATAAATTTACTAGCAACGTATTGAATATAGTTGTAGTTCTAAGTGTATTATTTATCATTGTAGGTATGATATTTGCCCCATACATAGTAAAATTATTTGCCATGGGATTTAGTGGAGAAGTATTAAATCTTACTGTAGAATATTTAAAAATACTATTATTCTCAATGATATTTATAGCAGCTAATGGGCTTATATCATCATATTTAGTAGCGTCAGGAGATGTTTACATATCAGGTCTTATAAGTATTCCATTTAATATATTTGTTATAGGAGCGATAATATTAGGATCTATAACAAACTCTTATGTTATGGTGTTTGGAACATTAATTGCGTATATAGCTCAACTTTTATTCCAATTACCATTTTTATTTAAAAAAGGATATAAGCATGGATTTAAAATAAACTTTAAAGATGAAAATATAAAGCAAGTAGTATATCTTGTTATACCAGTATTTTTTGGTTCATATGTAGGACAAATAAATTCAATAGTTAATAGAACTTTGGCATCTACCTTAGAAAAGGGAAGTATTACTGCACTAAACTATGCAAATAAACTAAGTATGTTTGCAGTAGGTGTAATAGTTGTAGCGCTATCTACAGTTATATATCCAGTTTTATCAAAATTAGCTAGTGAAAATAATATAAAAGGATTTAAAAGTAATTTATCTAAATCTATAAATATTATAGTAATACTAATGGTACCTATAATGATTATGATTATGGATTTTTCAACGCCTATAGTTAGAATTTTATTTGAAGAAGGATCATTTGATTCACATGCTACATATTTAACATCAACAGCGCTATCTTGCTACTCTGTAGGTATAGTAGCTTATGGACTTAGGGAAATTTTGGCTAAAGGGTTTTATTCATTACAAGATACTAAAACACCAGTTAAAAATGCTACTATATCAGTGGTTATAAATGTAATTTTTTCTATAGTTTTAGTAAGGTATATGGGTATTGGAGGTTTAGCTTTAGCAAGTTCTATATCTGCAATATTAACTACCATGTTACTTTTTATATCTTTAAGGAAAAAAATTGGAAAGCTAGGATTTAAAAATATATTTATAACATTTATAAAAGTATCAATAGCATCAATTATTATGGGAATAACAATGAAGTTTATGTATAATAAGATACTAGGCTTAAGAAACATATTTACAATAGAAAATAGAAAATTTATAGGCGTGGACACTGTAATTTCTGTATTTGTAGGATTAATTATTTATATAGTTTTAATATTACTATTTAATATTAAAGAAGTAAGAGAAATATCTGAAATTATTGTAAATAGAATAAAAAAATATATAAAAAAATAAAGTCTTTAAGACTTTATTTTTTTATATATTTTTTATTTTAATTATGCATAAAATTTTATTTAAATAATAAATTTGTAGCAGTACCACCTACTAAAGCAGGGATTATTGATGACAATAAGCATAGTTTCATATTTATAAAGCTTATGTCTCCTTTAAAATTTAAACTATATAAAGCCACAAAAAGTATATACACAACTAAATATATAATTAATTTATTTATATACCTCATATATACTCATCTCCTTATAATAATTTATACTTTAATTATAAATTATTTTTATTAGGTCTGTAAACATTTTCCTGAGAAAAATTTTATAATATTTAAGATATATAATTAAAAATATTATAAAAATAAGTTAATTGTATATAATATTTGTTTTTTATGCATAAAATGAGTTAATTAAAAATAAAATTATAAAAATGAAAAATGAGAAAAGGATATATAAATATAGCATAGAAACTTATGAATATATGCAATTATAAATTATTATTTTAGGGGGAAGTTTATGACAGATAAGGTGTCAGCAGTTATCGAAAGAATAAGGCCATTATTACAGAAAGAAGGTAAAGATTTAAAGTTGGTAAATGTAAATGATCAGGGTATTGTATTAGTAAGATTAGAAGGAAATTGTAAAAAATGCCCTGTGTCAGCAGCTACTTTAAAGTTAGTGGTAGAAAATTTATTAACTAAGGAAATTGAAGGTATTAATAAAGTAATAGATATATAAAATCACTCATATATGAGTGGTTTTTTATTTTTTGTATATTAACCAAAATCTCTGAATATGGAAAAAAATGTAAATATGTAGTATAATTTAAAAAAATGTAAAAACTTAGGGGTAACATAAGGGGAAGAGATGAAAAAAATAAGCTTAATAAATATTTTAACTATTAATATTTTGAGCTTTATATTTTTTGTTATGAGTTTCTTTAATGTAAATGCATATGCACATGATATAAAGTTTAGAAATATTACCCATGAGGATGGGTTATCTCAAGCAACAGTAGAGACTATAATTCAAGATAGACAAGGATATATTTGGATAGGCACAAATGACGGACTTAATAAATATAATGGATATGATTTTAAGATATATAGACATGACCAGGATTCTGAAAATAGCATAACAAATAATTATATTGTTGATTTACAAGAGGATAAAGAAGGAAATATATGGGTAGGAACGGCTAATGGATTAAATAAAATAAATCATCAAGGTAAAATAACTAATTACTTCGCGGAAAAAGATAATGGGAACCTATCAAATAATAATATAGGTGATATATTAATAACTAAAGCAGGAGATGTTATGGTTGCTACATCTAATGGGCTTAATGTTTATGATGAAGAGAAGAATGAATTTAAACGTATTTTAAGTGGAGAAAATGATATAACTAATCAGTTTATCCATACATTGAAGCAAGATGCCAATGGAGATATATGGATAGGAACTAAAAATGGATTAAATAAGTTAGATATTAAGAGCCAAAAAATTTATAAATTTTATAGCAATGAAACAGAAAATAGCATAAGTGGAAATAATATATATGGACTTTCGTACGATGATGATGGATATATATGGATTGGAACTTTTAAAGAAGGATTAAACAGAATAGATATAAATACTCATGAAATAAAAAGGTATAAAAATGACCCCAAAGATATAAATTCACTTCCAGGAAATTACGTAAAAGATGTATATAAAGATAGTAATAATATACTATGGGTGGCTACAGATAGAGGATTAGCAAAGTATAATGAGAAAAAAGATAACTTTACGACATATAAAAATAAAATATATGATGAAGATAGTTTAGTTGATGATGACTTATTTACAATTATAGAGGATAAAAGTGGATTAATATGGGTGGGTACTTATAATGGTGTAAGTGTTTTTGATTCTAATAATAAAATGGAACATTATAAAAAAGACCCAACTAATAAAAACTCATTAAGTGATAATTTAATACATGGTATATATGAAGATAAGGATGGATTACTATGGGTAGGAACGAACTCTAAAGGTGTAAACGTAATAGATAGAAGAAGTGATAAAGTAACTCATATAAATAAGGACAGTACAAATGGAATTTTTGTTAATGATTCTATAAACGATATAACAGGAAAAGATAATATAATATATATTGGTACTAATAATGGTTTAGTAAAAATTGATAAAGATAAAAATATTATAGATACATACGATAAATCAAATGGAATATGTGAAGATAATGTAAGATGCTTATATCTAGACAGCAAAGGATATTTATGGATTGGAACTACAGATGGAGTAAGCATATTAAATACAAAAAATGATGAAGTAATAGACATTACTAAAATATTAAAGGATAATGGTATAGAAGATTTATTTGCTAGGGTAATATATGAAGATAAAGAAGGAATATATTGGATTGGAAGCTTTGTAGATGGGGGGTTAATAAGATTAGACCCAGTTAAAAAAACTATAAAAAACTATAAAAGAAAAACAAATGATAAGAGAACTATAAGTAGTGATACAGTAAGATCAATAGCAGAAGATAATAAAGGAAATTTATGGATAGGTACTAGTTATGGGCTGAATAAGTTCAATAAAAAATCAGAAACATTTACAAGGTATACAGTACATGATGGATTATCTAATGATACTGTATATGGAATATTAGTTGATAACGATGATGATTTATGGCTTAGTACTAATGAAGGTATTTCAAAGTTAGATACTGAGAGCAATAAGTTTGAAAAGTTTGGGGCAACAGATGGACTTCAAGGAAATGAATTTAATGGAAGTGCATATTATGAAAATAGTAAAGGTGAATTTTTCTTTGGAGGAACCAATGGGCTTAATATATTTAATCCAGATAAAGTAAAGAAAAATGATTATGTGCCAAATGTTGTTTTTGATGGATTTGAAGTTAATGGAAAAAGCTATAATAATATAGATGGATTAAAGTTTAAGCATAATGAAAATTTTATAAATATAAATATGTTTATATCAGATTATAGAAATATAGAAAACGTACAGTACAAATATATGCTAGAAGGTGCAGATTCTGAGTGGCATATGCTAGATAGAAATAATATAAATTATAGCAATTTACCTCCAGGTAATTATACCCTTAAAGTAAAGGCAAGAAGTCATAATGGAAAAGTAACAGATGAAAATCATGTAAGTTTTACGATACTACCACATCCATTAAAAAGTGATATAGCAATATTTATATATTTTCTACTTTTTATTTTGATAATATATTCGTATATAAACAGAATGAAATATTTAGATAAGTTAGTAACAAAAAAGACAGAGCAATTAAGTTATGAAATGGAAAAAAGTAATGAATTACTGAATAAAGTTATTCAGCTAGAAAGAAATAAAAATAATTATTTTATAAATTTATCTCATGAACTTAGAACTCCTTTAAATGTAATATATACAACGGAACAGCTTATAACAGAGTTTAATAAGTCTGAAAAAGGCATAGAGAAAGATAAATTGAGTGACTATATGAAGGTAATGAATAGGAATATAAAACGTTTACTTAATTTAATAAATAATCTAATCGACACAACTAAAATAGATAATGGGAAATATAAGATTAATTTAAAAGAAGAAAATATAGTATATATAGTAGAAGAAGCGACGTTATCATTAAAAGAATATATAGAAAGTAAAGGAATTCAGTTAATAATTGATCCGGATATTGAAGAAAAAAATATAAAATGCGATGCATATGAGATAGAAAGATGT
The DNA here is from genome assembly GCF_053667625.1 of Faecalimicrobium sp. JNUCC 81. Taxonomy (NCBI): domain Bacteria; kingdom Bacillati; phylum Bacillota; class Clostridia; order Peptostreptococcales; family Peptostreptococcaceae; genus Faecalimicrobium; species Faecalimicrobium sp. JNUCC 81. Next base: position 3,166,572 of record NZ_CM132203.1, on the reverse strand, counting down.
ATAGTAAATCTAGTAGGAAATGCAGCAAAATTCACACCAAGTGGAGGTACCATCGAAGTCAGGATAAAAGAGTTAAACAATAGGGTGATTATAACTATAGAAGATAATGGTATAGGTATAGATCCTAAGTACCATAAATTAATATTTGACAGATTTAACCAAATAGTAGATGCTAATTCTGAGGTAAAGGGTGGAAGTGGTCTAGGTTTAACTATCACCAAGCATATTATAGAAATGCATAATGGAGAAATTTATGTTGAAGGAAATATAGGCAAAGGAGCTAAGTTTACAATTATATTATAAAGAAAAAATGCGAATATTTTATAAATATTCGCATTTTTCTTTATATAAATAAAATAAACTATAGGAGGGGAATATAAATAAAAACTTACAATCATATAAACAAACAAAAATGCAAATATTTAACATATATATATAAATAAAATATGATTTAATGCGAATATTATTAAAAACTATTGCTAAAACAAAATGATAGAGTTACAATAAGATGTTGCAAATATACACATGTATTTATTAAAAAGGAGGAGAGTAAATGACAACAGCTAAATCTTTGAATATTGAAGATAATAAATTTTTACAATTTGGATTAATAATTATTGGTACTATACTTCAAGCTGTGGGAATCAATGCTTTTTTAGCACCAGCTAAGATGCTAAGTGGTGGATTAGCCGGTATATGTATAATTTTAAATCAGACATTAGGCCTTAACCAAGGTATGATGAGTTTCTTAATAAATATACCTATATTTATATTAGGTAGCAGATTTTTAGATAGAAAGTTTTTAGTTATAAGCTTTTTTAATATGATTTTATTCTCATTTTCCCTGGGAGCTACGCAAGATTTATTCCAAGCATTTTATATGGATGACATAATGTTACAATGCATATTTGGTGGTGTATTAAATGGAATTGGTATGGGATTAGTTTTTAAAGCTAGAGCATCAGCAGGTGGGCTAGATATAATAGCAGCTATAATGAAAAGAAAATTTGGTATACCTTTAAAGAATACATATTTAACCGTAAACTTCTTTATTGTATGCGCTGGAGGATTCCTATTTGGTGCAAAGCCAGTAATGTATACTTTAATAGCAATGTATTTAACTTCAATAACAATGGATATGGCGAAAGATATATTAGATAAAAATAAATCAATACTTCTTATATCAGAAAAGTATGAAGAAATTGCAAAAGCTATAATGAATGAAATGGGGACTGGTGTAACATTCTTAGAAGCTGAAGGAGCATACACTAACAGTAAAAAGAAAATAGTGTACTGCATAGTTGCATCAGGTCAAGTTGCAAAACTTACAGAATTAATATATAGCAAAGATGAAAGTGCTTTTATATCTGTAAACCACGTAGAAGAAGTAAGAGGTGCTGGATTTAGAGAAAAATTTTTATAAATTTAAAAATTAAAAATATATTATTAAAAATCTATGGATTTCAATACTATTTAAAGAAAATAGTTAGTTTCCATAGATTTTTTTATTAGAATGCAAAATTAAAAATAAATTAAAAGTATAGAAATTAAAATAATTCGACTAATTAATAATTAATATTAAATGAAAATAATTATCAATAACTATAGACAAGGTAACCAATGTGATATATATTATAGATAAAGGGAAATTTTCCCTAAGTAAAAAATTAATATGAGGGAGGGGATCTCATTGAATAGAAAATTAATGAGCACGGCCGTAATATCACTAATAACAGCATCATCAATCTCAATAGGAGTAAATTTATCAAATAATAAATTAGATGGTACAGATAATAATAAATTTATAACAGAAAAAAAAGTATCCTCTAAAGAGGATACAAACCATGAAGTGATAAATTTAAATTCAGATGAAATTAGTGATAACGGTGATAGTAAAAAAATAGGAAGTGGTAATTCAACAATAAAAGCAACTAATCTATCTAGACCAGACAGTGAGATAAAAACAATAGGTAATATAGTAAAAGGAGAGGAAATTGTTAAATCAGAGAAAGTAAATAATACAGATAAAATACCTAATCAAATTGTAAACCAAGAAAAAGTAAACGATATAGGTAAAGTAGATAAGCAAATTATAGATAATGAAAAAGAAAATAATATGGATAAGTTAGTTAATAAAATAACAAAGATAGATAAAGTAAATGAAAAAGGTGAAATAGTTGAAAAAATTATAGCTCCTAAAAATGTAAATAATACAAATAAAGTAACAGAAAAAATTATAAAACAAGAAAATGTAAATAATATAGTAGTTAATAAAGGTGAATCAGGGAAAAATTCAAATACAATACAAACTAAAATAAACAATAAAGCTAGAAATAATATTAAATCTAGTGATATTTCAATTAGTGGATTAAAACAATTTGAAGAATCAGAGCTAAAATCAGGAACAATAAAAAATGATTTAAAAGTAACTATTTCTAATGATACAAAAGCAACTTTTGCAAATAATATTGATGGAAATGTAGATGCAATAACGTCTGCAAGTGTGATGGGATTAAATAAAGGTCACTCTCTTTATATAAAAAGGCAAGATGATAAAAATATAATTTTATCTATAAAAGGAAAATCATTAGATCATGATGCTAGCATAAATACTAACAAGAGAAATAATGACTTTAATAATAATAAAATTTATGGTGATATAAAGTTATTAATGCTACCAGAATTTTTTGTAAATATATCAGGAAAAGATAGTGTAGAAAACGGTGGAATATATGCTATAACAGATATAGTATATAAAGATAATAAAAATGATGTAAATAGTGATTCTATTATAAATTCAGATAAAACAAAAATTATTAAAGTTGAAGGAAGTGCATATGCAGTAGTAACTTTATCTAAAGGAGATATAAATAATACAACATTTAAATTTAATAAAGTATCAATAAATCCAACTCCCGTTAATACTGAAGGTACAATAGTTAAATTTGAAGTTAACCCTAATGAAATAGCTGAAATTAGTGTAACTCAAAATAGTGGAGGAACTGAAAATATAACTCTTAATCAAGGTGGAAAATCATTTACAAAAATTATAAAAAATGAAGTACCAAATAAAATATTAGCATCTGGACCTATCAGTAAGTTTGATTACCATCAAGCTAATTACGATAAAAATGGAGAACGAATACTTACTCCAAGTAAAACTACATTTAGTACAAAACATGATACTAATGAAGGGATTGATCCTACTTTACCAAAATTAAGTATAAACAAAACAAAATTAGGTAAAGATGTTGTAATGACATTTGATAATAGTAGCCAGCAAGCTAAAGATTGGCAAAAAAATATTTATAAAATAGAAAGAGTACATAAAGATAGTAGTAGTAAAGAAAGCTTACACTACTCAATACAAGATGGAAAAATAGTAATAGATAAAGATTCTGTAGCTATAAAAGATAGAAATGGAGTACATAACATAAGGATAAAATCAAAAGGGTACAATGATTTAGATATAACTATAGAGATAGTAAAACCAGCAAGAAAAGTAGAACTTTCAGGTGATTTTAATTTCTGGGCTAATAATGAACTGGTATTTAGATTAAAAGATTTTACTTATGCTATACAAAATCCAGTTTATGAAATCTTACTAGATGGAAAAGTTATAGAAGGAAATTGCATTGACTATCATGTAATATCAGATTTAATCAGATTAGAAAATGATGCTCTAGGTAAACTTACACCGGGTAAACATAGTATAACTATTAAAGCATACGGATATGAAGATTCTACTAAAGAATTTTACCTAGAAGAAGCACCGGAAGGTAGTAGTAACCCATCTATGAATCATGAAAAAGGAAATTCTAAATTAAGTATAAATAATGCTTCTATATCAAGTATAGATACCATATCAAGTGCAAGTGGTGGAGGTGGTAGTACTGGAGGAAGCTTAATGATGAGAGCTAATATAATATATGATTTTGACTTGATTTCAAATGCTATGATTCTTAGAAATTTAAGAATGGGTACAGACTACTCAAATGAAGTTTTATCTTGGTGGGCAGCTATGACAAAAGATGCTGTATTAACTAATGAATCTGAGAAAGTAATAAGTTATCAAAGCTATAAAAATGCTGTAAATGAAGCGGCCATGAAAGGTAAGTATTTAACATTTAAAAGTTACTATGATAGCGTAAAAGAAAGTAATTACTTAAATGGACCATACCAAATTAAATATATGTTAGAAAATGGATTATTTGGAGATGTACAATTGTATTCGCAAGAAAATTTAAAAATAGCACCTAAATTATCAATTGAAGGTAATATTGAGGATGGATTAAAAATTAACATTGATAATGATAATCAATATACTGAAAATATAGAAAGAGTTTTAGTAGGCATGAATGAACTCTCAAAAGATAGTTATAAAATTGAAAACTCAAAAATAACAATTACCGATACATCTAAATTTAGTAGGGATGAAAATATTATCAAGCTAGTAGCAAAAGGATACAAAGATAATATAATATCTGTAAACTTAAGAAATAAAGAAGTAGATTTAAAAGCTAGTAAAGATAATAATGGAAATATATTAATAAAATTTGATAAAGACTTTAAGAGCAATGTAGTAGGCTTATCACTTAATGGAAAATCATTATTAAGTGATTCTCAAGTTGGTGGTAATGGCGATTATTACTATATAGGAGAAACTTTAGTTTTAAGAAATAAATTATTTGAAAATAAAGAAGATCAACAACAAACTATGATAGTGAAAGCGAATAAATATGATGATTCTAGCTTATCATTTATTCCTAAAAAATTAGAAATAAAAAGTGTAGAAAAGCTGGATATACCTAATTTTGTTAAGTTAAATGAATCAAATAAATTTAATAAAAATGAAAGTGTATTAATAGATGTAGAAGATGTTACTGATGGAAAGTATAGAAAAGACATAACAAATATTTTAGTAAATGGTAAAAATGTAGAGTATACTGCATCTAAAGATAATTTCTATTCAATTGAAATAGCAGGTACAGTTTTTAATGAGGAAAATAATTATGAAATAACAATAAAAACTAATAATTATAAGGATTTTGTTATAAATAAAAGAATAGGTAAACAAGAAGAATCTAAGCCAGAAATTACCGTAGATACAAAAAAAATACCTGCTCCAGAAATAATATTTGAAAAAGATATGTTTAGAAAAAATATAATTAAATCTAATGATAAAGATTATTTAAATAGTATTGATAGCATAAAAATTAATGGAAAAAGCTTAACAAAAGCATCAAATTCATACAGCAGTGATGGTTGGATTTTAGACAAAGATAAAATTATAATATTTAATGAATTAATAGGAGGAAGTGAAATAACTCTAGAATCAAGTTTATATGCAGATAACTCATATAAGGTGCCTAAAAAATCAGTAGAAAATATAAAGTTATCTAAAAAGAATAATGGTAATTCTGTATTTTCACATTCAGACTATAATTGGACTGAAAATGTAGAAGTAAGTATAAATGGAAAAATATTAAAAAATAATGAAGAAGTTAGAGCTGATTATGGTCAAGTTACGGTATTAGTTCCATTATCTATAAATGATAATATACTTATAAAATCAGAAGGATATAATGACTATATATACAATGTTCAGTTAGTTGATAATAAAGTAAAATCTAATAAAAATACGTTCACAGGTAGTTATACATTTACTTCATCTAATAATGGGTGGAGTGAATCTATAACTAGTGTACAAATAAATGGGGAAGAAATTGAAAAAACATCAGAGATAAACCCGACTAAAGGATATAAGTTTAACTACTCTGGAGGAATAGATTTATATAATCAGCTAAATTCCGGTGATATAGTAACAATAAAATCAGATGGATACACTGACTATACTTATACATTTTAAAATTAAGTATAATATATAAATATAATAGTAATAGTAATACGAAACCACATAGTTTCGTATTACTATTGATTATGAGAGGGAAGCATGAAAAAAATATATTTAATAGTTATATTATTGTTAGGAGTATTATCTATAGGATGTGAGAAAAAAGAATATAGTAGCTATGATATGGATGTATTCGCTATGGGATCTTATATAAAAATTAGCATATATTCACAAGAAAAAGTAGATGATAAAGTTTTTGAAAGAATGGAAAATGCTATAAGAGATGTAGATCATAAAATGTCTATCAATGACAAAAACGTAGAAAGTGAAGTCGACAAGATAAATGAGAAAGCTGGAACTGAATTTGTAAACGTTAGTAAAGAAACTTTTGAATTAATTGAGCGAGGCATAAAGTATAGTAAAGAAACTAATGAAAATTTAGATATAGCAATAGGTCCTGTAGTTAAATTATGGAATATTGGATTTGAAGATGCTAGCTTGCCAGATGATTTAGATATAAAAAATGCTTTGAGTTTAGTTGATATAGATAAAATATCATTAAATAAAAAAGAAAGCTCTATTATGCTAAAACAAAAAGGTATGATGATTGATTTAGGGGCAATAGCAAAAGGATATGTAGGAGAGAAATTAAAAAGTATTATTTTAGATAGTGGATATAAACATGCAGTTTTAAATATAGGTGGAAACATATTATGTATAGGAGAAAAAGTTGATTCTAGCCCATACAAGGTAGGAATAAGAGATGGAAAAAAATCTAAAAATGATGTCATAGGAGCATTAGATGTAGCAAATAAATCAGTAGTAACATCAGGAATATATGAACGAAATTTTGTAAATAATGGGAAACTATATCACCATATATTAGATAGAAAGACAGGATACCCTGTAGAAAATAATTTACAAAGTGTTTCTATTATATCGGATGATTCTACATATTGTGATGCATTATCGACAGCGATATTCTCTATGGGGCTTGATAAAGGTTTAGAATATGTAAATGATAAGAGTGACGTAGAAGCTATTTTTGTGACAAAGGATAATAAGGTTTATCTTACAAGTGGTATAAAAGGAAAGTTTAAATTAACTTCAGAAGAATATAATTTACAACCGTAAAAAATCTGACAATGTTTTCAATAAAAATACAATAATTAATTAAAATACCCAATAATATAGAAAAAAAACATAAATTCTATTATAATTATATATAAAGTAATAAAATTATTACTATATATGGATAATATTGGTTTTAGTGTGAATTAAAAAGGAAGATGGATGAGATTTCCACACAGTGCCGCTACTGTAATTAAGGAGTGCTAACTTACTATGTCACTGAATTTATAATTTGGGAAGGCTAGTTAGTGCGATGATTTATAAGTCAGGAGACTTGCCAGTATTAAAATATCGATACTCTTCGGTACAAAGAGAGATATAAGACATAAATAAATATCAATAAAGTGTCATTACTGAGAGTGTCCTTATATTATATCTATAGACAGTTATAATTTTTTACAAATTATAATTTAGATACAAAATGGAGGATGACATGAAAAAAATTAAGCAAATGATGGTATTTTTATTAAGCTTCATATTTATAATTGGAGCTGTTGGATGTAGCCCAACAAATGAAAAAAAGGATGAAGGTAAAAGCAACTCAAAGGTGGAAGAATCAGCAAATAAAGATTCTCACTACCCAGTAACTATTACAACTTATAATTATAAAAAAGAGCCAGTTGAAATAACTTTTAATAAGGCTCCTGAAAAAGTTGTAGCTATATATCAAAATTCAATTGAAACAATGTTAGCATTAGGATTAGAAGATAAAATAGTTGCAGCAGCAGGTCTTGACCATGATGTAAAAGATGAATATAAAGAAGCATTTAAAAAAGTGAAATATTTAGAAGAATTTACACCATCAAAAGAAAGTATAATAATGGAAAAACCAGATTTTATATTAAGTTGGTATTCATTATTTGATGAAAAAAGACTAGGTGAAGTAGATTATTGGCACAAGAACAATATAAATACATATATGTCTTTAAATAGTGGTGTAAAAGATGAAAAAACAATAGAAAATGAAATAACAGATATATTAAATTTAGGAAAAATATTTAATGTTGAAGATAAAGCTCAAGAGCTGGTAAATAAAATAAATAAAAAGGTTGAGGAAGTATCTAAATCTGTAGAAGGTAAAGAAAAACAAAGCACTTTAATTGTTGAGTTTGGTAAAGATCAAATGATTACTTATGGAGCGAATTCATTAGGTGGAGATATGATAAAAACATTAGGAGCAAATTTATTAAATCCTCAAGGGAAAGCAATTAATGAAGAAGATTTAATAAACTTAAATCCAGATTCTATATTTGTTGTATACATGGATAGATCAGATGAAAAGGTTCCTAAGCAAGAAGTAAATAAGATATTAGAAAATAAGGCGTTAAAAAGCTTAAATGCAGTTAAAAATAAAAGAGTTTATGCGATACCTTTAGGAGATATGTACTCTAGTGGTATAAGAACTATTGATGGTATAAATACTTTTGCAAAAGGATTATATCCAGACTTAAAAAACTAGGAGAGTCATAATGGAAAAAGAAATTTATATTAAAGATGGAAACTCTAATATATTTAAAGGAACACCTATTTATATAGGTGTTTCTATATTTTTATTAATACTATTATTTTTATCAGTAGGCCTTGCAGTTACACTTGGTTCTGTTGATATAAGCATAAAAGAAGTATATGATATTATTTTTTATAAACTATTTAATATTGGACAATCAGAAATCCTAGGTAATGGAGCTATTCATGATGTTGTGTGGCTTATAAGGCTTCCAAGAATTGTATTAGCAATATGTGTAGGTATGGGATTATCAGTAGTGGGAATAGTAATGCAAGCTATTGTAAAAAATCCACTAGCAGATCCTTATATATTAGGGGTATCATCAGGAGCATCATTAGGAGCTACAATAGCTGTCATGTTTGGAGTTGGTTCAATATTAGGAAGTAATGCAATTGGAGTTTCTGGTTTTATTGGAGCATTTATAGCATCTATACTAGTTCTTGTTATATCAAATATTGGAGGAAGAGCAAATTCTATAAAACTTCTATTAGCAGGAACAGCAATAAGTTCAGTTTGTAGTGCATTTTCGAGCTTTATAGTATATATAGTGGATGATGCAAGTAAAATAAAAACTATAACATTTTGGCTTATGGGAAGTTTGGCAGGAGCTAAATGGGAAGAGTTAATTTTTATACTACCTATAATAATAATTGGAACTATATTTTTTATAACTCAATACAGAACATTAAACTTAATGTTATTAGGAGATGAAGTTTCTATTACTTTAGGAACTGATTTGCATAAGTATAGACATATGTATCTGATAATAACATCATTGATGATAGGAGTTTTAGTGTATGCATCTGGTATGATAGGATTTGTAGGCCTTGTCATACCTCATATAGTAAGAATGATATTTGGAACAGACCACAAGAAGATAATACCTATAGCTGCAATATTAGGAGCAATATTTTTAATATGGGCAGATGTATTATCTAGAATAATAATAAAAGGAACTGAAATCCCAATAGGTATATTAACTTCTATAATAGGAGCTCCATGTTTTATTTGGTTAATGATAAGAAATGCTTACGGATTTGGAGGGAAAAATTAATGCATATAAAAACATATGGAGTTAATGCTAAAATAGGTGATATAGATATTTTAACGAATATTAATATAGATGTAGATAATAAAGAATTTGTAGGAATAATAGGGCCAAATGGAAGTGGAAAATCAACATTTTTAAAATGTATTTATAGAACATTAAAACCACATGGCGGAACTATAAAATTAGATGAAGTAAATATAGATAAGCTATCTATAAAAGATACTGCTAAAAAAATGGCGGTTGTTTCTCAGCATAATTATTATGATTTTGATTTTACTGTAAAAGATATAGTATTAATGGGGAGATCTCCTCACAAAAAAATGATGGAAAGAGATACTGAAGATGATTATAAAATTATGTATAAATCTTTAGATAAGGTAAATATGTTAGATTTTAAGGATAGAATATTTTCTACTCTATCTGGAGGGGAGCAACAACGTATAATATTAGCAAGAGCTTTAGCTCAAAAAACATCATGTTTAATATTAGACGAACCAACTAACCACCTAGATATAAAATATCAATTACAATTAATGGATATAGTTAAAAATTTAAATATAGAAGTAGTAGCAGCAATACATGACTTAAATATTGCAGCTATGTACTGTGATAAGATATATGTATTAAAAAATGGAGAAATAGTCAAATACGGAACTCCAAAAGAAGTATTGACTAAAGAATTAATAAAAGCAGTATACGAAGTTGATGCAATAGTCAATGAAGACAGTGAAACTGGTTTAATTAATATACTTTTTAAAAGAAACTTAGCTTAAAAGTTACAGCGCCTATATTATTAGGCGCTATTTTAATGTAAAATTATATAGTATTAAGGAAAATATATTATAGGGGGGTAAGAAAAAATGAAAAATATAATTAAGAAGCTGTACTTTATACTTCCAGTTTTTCTAGTAATGGTTGGATGCCAATCTAAAAACACAGTTGAAGAAATAAATATATCAGCTGCAGCTAGTTTAAAAGAAGTTATGGGCGAAATAAAAACTGAATATGAAAGTAAAAATAAAAATATAAATCTTACTATAAATTACGGAAGTTCAGGTTCTTTAAAGCAACAAATTGAACAGGGAGCTCCATGTGATATTTTTATATCAGCAGGACAAAGCCAAGTAGATGATTTAGATAAAGGTGGATTTTTAGTATCTGATACAGTTAAAGAATTTACAAGAAATAAGCTGGCTTTAATAGCTCCAAAGGATGGAACTTTAGGTAAAATAGATGACTTGACTACAGATAAAATAAAACATATAGGTGTTGGTTATCCTGATAGTGTACCAGCAGGGAAATATGCAGATGAAGTATTAAATAGTTTAAACTTAAAAGAGAAAATAAAAGATAAATTAACCTTTGGAAAAGATGTAAAAGAAGTATTAGCTTGGACAAGCTCAGGAAATGCGGATGCAGGATTTGTTTATATAAGTGATACTGTAAATAATGATAGCGTTAAAGTAATTGAAGTTATAGATGAAAAAAATCATTCGCCAATAATTTATCCAGTAGCTATTACAAAGAGTAGCAAAAAAATTGAACAAAGTAAGAAACTTGAAGAATTTTTACTTAGTGAAGATGTAAAAAAAATATTAAATAAATATGGATACAATTAAAGATTAGAAAGTATAGAAAGGAATTTAAAGTTATGGATTGGTCACCACTATATATATCTATAAAAACCTCTATTTTAGCGACTAGTATTACTTTTTTTATAGGGATATTGGTGTCTTATAAAATGGCAATGTATAAAGGAAAATTTAAGGGGTTAATTGATGGATTACTAACAATACCATTAATATTGCCACCTACAGTAATAGGTTTTTTTCTACTAATTATTTTAGGTAAGAATTCAATTTTAGGTAAATTACTTTTTTCATTTGATAAAAATATAATATTTACTTGGTCAGCAACAGTTATATCAGCAGTTGTTGTTTCATTTCCTATGATGTATAGGACGACTAGATCAGCATTTGAGCAAATTGATGATAATATTATTCTATCGGCAAGAACATTAGGTCTTAGTGAGTTAAAGATTTTTACAAAGATTGCTATTCCGCTAGCGTATCCTGGAATTATTGGAGGATGTGTATTAACATTTGCTAGAGCGTTGGGGGAATTTGGGGCAACTTTGATGATAGCAGGTAATATTCCAGGTAAAACTCAAACAATGCCAGTAGCTATTTTTTTTGCTGTTGAAAGTGGAGACATGAACAAGGCCATGACGTGGGTAATTATGATTATTTTAATATCATTTCTTATGATTATAATTCTAAATTACTGGTCTGATAAACAACAAAAAATAATAGGAAAGAGGCTAAAGTAAATGTCATTTTATATTGATATAGAAAAGAAGTTAGAGTCCTTTAATTTAAAAGTTAAATTTGAACAAAATGGTAATGTTCTTGGTTTTTTAGGTGAATCTGGTTGTGGTAAAAGTATGACTTTAAAATGCATAGCTGGTATTGAAACTCCAACAAAAGGAAAAATAGAGTTAAATAATAGAATATTATTTGACTCAGAAAAGAAAATAAATTTATCAGTACAAGAAAGAAAAATTGGATTTCTATTTCAAAATTATGCACTTTTTCCACATATGACTGTGAGAGAAAATATAGAAATTGGATTATTTAATTTAGAAAAAAATAAAATAAAATATATATCAAATAAATACATTCAGAAATTTAAATTAGTAGGATTAGAAAATAGATATCCTCATCAACTATCAGGAGGACAATCTCAAAGAGTTGCATTGGCTAGAGTTTTAGCTACAGAGCCAGAAATATTGCTTTTAGATGAACCATTTTCAGCGCTAGACTACCATCTTAGAAGTGACATGGAAATAGAGCTAGTAAATATATTAAATGATTATAAAGGTGAAGTAATATTTGTAACTCATGATATAAAAGAAGCGTATAGAGTTTGCGATGATATAGTAGTATACGATAAAGGGCTATCTAAGGATAAAAAAAAAATAGAGGAGCTATTTAAAAGTCCAAATTCAATTGTAGAAGCTAAAATGACAGGTTGTAAAAATATATTAAAAATAGAAAAAACTAAGGGTCATAATTTTTATATTTCAGACTTAAGCTTTGTAATTAATACTAATAAAGCTTTAGATGATAATATTAATTATATAGGAATTCGCCAAGAACATATTAATTTGAAAAAAGATATAAAAGGATTATTTAAAATAAAAAATATAGTAAAAAATCCATTTGGATATACAATCTTTATTAAAAATAAAGAAAATAGAGAATGTAAACTTATTCAAGTAGACCTATATAAAGATAGTGTAGATTTTAATATTAATGATAGTGTAAATTTAAATATAAATGAAGATAAAATAATGTATCTAAGATAAATTATAATTTTAAAAATAATTAATTGGGAAAGATACATAATATTCATTAGATAGCTCCTGTACTTAGCAGGAGTTATTTTATATATAAGGAGATTATATTTTATCCGATTTGTGGGTATATATATTTAAATTTTATGCTTGTTTATGCAGTCGTAATCTTTTTGTAATATATATAGCTTTAAATTATGGTAAACTGTATTTAAATAAGAGGGGAGAATCTTATTTTTTAGTTAATAATTTTTTTTATAAACATATATTTAATAATAGAAGATTTAAAAGCTTAATAAATTTAAAATATAATATTAAATGAGGGATTGATATGAAGTTAATATGGTTAATAATAGCTATTGCATTTGGGATAGCAGAGGCTATGACACCTAGTTTAACATTAATATGGTTTAGCATAGGTGCATTAGTAGTATTATTTTTAAGCAGCTTTATAGAGAGTATATTTATACAAATAGTACTATTTGCAATAATATCTACAGCTCTTTTATTTATAGCTACTAAAAAAATAGTAAAAAAAGATGAAAGTTATAAATATAATACTAACTTGCAGGCTATCATTTCAAAGAGAGGAACAGTGGAGTCAGAAATACTTCCGGGTCAAACTGGATTAGTAGTAGTTGATAGTGAAAAGTGGAGTGCTATATCTATTGATGGAAGAAAATTAGAAAAAGGCGATATTGTAGAAGTAGTTAAAATTGAGGGAGTTAAATTAGTTGTCAAAAAAATAAAAAAAATAAATATAGTGGGGGTATGATTTAAATGGTAGAATCAGTAATGCCGATAATATTACCAATAGTATTAATAGCTGTTGTTGTAATATTAGGCTTATCATGTGTTAGGGTAATAAAGCAGTCTAAAGTAGGAATAGTAATGAGACTTGGAAAGTTTCTAAAAGTAGCAGATACAGGAGTTCATTTTTTAGTACCATTTATAGATACTATGAGCTATGTAATTGATTTAAGAGAAAATGTAGTAGATTTTCCACCGCAACCAGTTATAACTAAGGATAATGTAACTATGCAAATAGATACTGTAGTTTATTATAGAGTTACAGATCCAGCTAGATATGTATTTGAAATAGCAAATCCAATAACAGCAATAGAAAATTTAACAGCAACAACTCTTAGAAATATAATAGGTGAATTAGACCTAGATGAAACATTAACGTCTAGAGATATAATAAATACAAAAATGAGAGTAATATTAGATGAAGCAACAGATAAGTGGGGTATAAAAGTAAATAGAGTAGAGCTTAAAAATATAATGCCTCCACATGATATACAAGTAACTATGGAAAAACAAATGAGAGCAGAAAGAGAAAGAAGAGAATCTATCCTTCAAGCAGAAGGTAACAAATCTGCATCAATACTTCAGGCGGAAGGGGAAAAGCAATCTGCAATACTTAGAGCAGAAGCTAAAAAAGAATCTACGATTCGTGAGGCAGAAGGTCAAAAAGAAGCAGATATACTTAAAGCGCAAGGTGAGGCTGAAGCAATAAGACAAATTGCAATAGCAAAAGCTCAAGGGGATGCAGAAGTTATATTTAGAGTCCAAGAAGCAAATGCTAAAGGTTTAAGAGAAGTATTTTTAGCTATGAAAGAATCTGATATTGATGATAATATGCTAGCTTTAAAATCAATAGAAGCTCTTGAAAAAATGGCAGATGGAAATGCAACGAAGCTTATACTACCTTCAGATACTGTAAACTTTTTAGGAACATTTAAAGGAATAAAAGAGGTTTTAGGTGATGATAAGTAGTATTTATATAGAATAAATTATTTTAAAGAAGTCTTATAATTTTATAAGACTTCTTTTTTTAGATTTAATATTAATTGAATCTTTACCACGAATAAACTCGATATATGAAAATAGATTTATTAATATGGAATAACATACAATAAAATGACTGAATTTTTCTAAAACTTATTCGTAAAGTATATAATGTTTTACTATATAATTAATTAAAGCATAGAACATTTTACTATATAATTAATTACTATGTGAGAGATCAATAGGGGGAGGAAATTTTACATATGGCGTACAAAAAAAATATAAAATATGAAGATCTCATTAGCCGAGAAAATATTGATAGATTTAAAATGGGTCATTCATATGATAGCTACAAATTTATGGGAAGCCATATAGCTACGCGCAAAGGTAAAAAGGGGATATGTTTTAATGTATGGGCACCAAATGCGAAAAATGTGTATTTAGTAGGAGATTTCAATGATTGGAACAAAGAATCATATCCTATGGAAAATATTAATGATAGTGGAATATGGAGTATTTTTCTAACAAATGTAATAATAGGTCAATCATATAAATATAATGTAATAGGTTATGATGGTATCAGTAGAATGAAATCGGATCCATATGCAGTATATTCTCAAAAAAGGCCAAACACTGCATCTATAGTATATAATCAAGACGATTATAAGTGGAAAGATCAAAAATGGTTAAAAAATAGAGAAAATAAAAAGTATGACAATGAGCCGATGAATATTTATGAGGTTCATTTAGGTTCATGGAAAAGAAAATGGGATGGGGAATTTTTTTCTTATGATGAACTCTATGAAATGATAGATTATGTAAAAGATATGGGATATACACATATAGAAATACTTCCTATAACGGAGCATCCATTAGATGAATCTTGGGGATATCAAACTATAGGATATTATAGTAGCACTAGCAGATATGGTAGACCAGATGAATTTAAAGCATTTATAGACAAGTGCCATAAAAGTGAAATTGGAGTAATAGTAGATTTTGCATATAGCCATTTTTGCAAAGATGAACATGGATTATATAAGTTTGATGGAACTAATCAATTTGAATATAGTGATCCACTAAAGGCTGAAAATATAGGCTGGGGAACTGCTCATTTTGATTTAGGAAAATCAGAAGTTAATAGCTTTTTATTATCAAACGCCATTTATTGGTTTAATGAGTTTCATATAGATGGAATGAGAGTAGATGCAGTATCCAGTATGTTGTATTTAGATTATGACATAGGTCAATGGAAACCGAATAAATATGGAGGAAGAGAAAATTTAGAAGCAATAGATTTTTTAAAACGATTTAATGAAACTATATATAGATACGTTGATAACCCTATAGTAGTAGCTGAAGAATCTACAGCATGGCCAATGGTAACAGGACCAACATATAAGGGAGCACTAGGTTTTACATATAAATGGAATATGGGATGGATGAATGATACCTTAAGATACATGGAAATGGATCCTATATATAGGAAATATCATCATGAATTAATAACTTTTTCTTTTATGTATGCCTTCTCAGAAAATTTCATACTACCTTTATCTCATGATGAAGTTGTCCATGGTAAAAAATCATTATTGGATAAAATGCCAGGGGATACATGGCAAAAATTTGCAAATCTTAGAACTTTATATGCGTATTATATGATGCACCCAGGAAAGAAACTTTTATTTATGGGATGCGAATTTGCTCAAGGGTTAGAGTGGCGATATGCTTATGGATTAGAATGGGAGCTTTTAGAAATAGAGCCTCATATTAAGATGAAAGATTATATAAGAGATTTAAATAATTTATATAGAAGTGAAAAAGCCTTACATGAAATAGATAATAGTTATGAAGGTTTTGATTTTATTGATCCTCACAATAGTGAACAAAGT
The DNA here is from genome assembly GCF_053667625.1 of Faecalimicrobium sp. JNUCC 81. Lineage (NCBI taxonomy): Bacteria > Bacillati > Bacillota > Clostridia > Peptostreptococcales > Peptostreptococcaceae > Faecalimicrobium > Faecalimicrobium sp. JNUCC 81. Next base: position 3,149,991 of record NZ_CM132203.1, on the reverse strand, counting down.
GTAGTAGTACTTATGAGAAAAGGTAAAAAGCCTAAAGATTTTATGATAGCAGTAATAAACTTCACTCCTATTGTTTACTATGACTATAAAGTAGGTGTTCCATATGAGGGTGTATATGAAGAAGTATTAAACTCTGACAATGATAAATATTTTGGATCAAACCAAACTATGGAAGGTGCTAAGTTAACTTCTATAAATGAAAAATGGCATAATAAAGACCACTATATAAAAATAAAAGTTCCTCCTTTAGGAGTAAGTTTTATTAAGGGAAAAGATATATTTTTAGATAAATTAGATATAAATAAAGAAGAGAAAATACTTATTGGTGGTAAGAGTAAGAAAAGTGAAATTATAAATAAAAAAAGTATAATCAAAGTTCAGGAATTATAAAAATATAAAAAATATTTTAATAATAAATTAGTGATTAGTAATAAGGGGGATAACTAGTGAAAAAAGAAATGTTAGCTATGATTTTAGCAGGGGGACAAGGTTCAAGACTAGGAGTTTTTACAAAAAGAATTGCTAAGCCAGCAGTATCATTCGGTGGAAAGTATAGAATAATAGATTTTGTATTAAGCAATTGTTCTAATTCAGGTATAGATACAGTAGGTGTATTAACACAATATAGACCATTAATTTTAAATACTCATATAGGTATGGGAAGCCATTGGGATTTAGATAGAATAAATGGAGGAGTATATGTACTTCAACCATATATGAATGAAACAGAAGGAAATTGGTATAAAGGTACTGCAGATGCTATATATAAAAATATTGATTTTATAGATAATTATAACCCTGAATATGTATTAGTATTATCAGGTGATCATATATATAAAATGGATTATAATAAAATGCTATCATATCATAAAGAAAGAAATGCAAAAGCTACTATAGCTGTAATTGAAGTTCCATGGGATGAAGCTTCAAGATTTGGAATAATGAATACAAATAATGATGGAAGTATTTATGAATTTGATGAAAAACCTGAAAATCCTAAAAATAATTTAGCTTCTATGGGAGTTTATATATTTGATTGGAAGGTCTTAAAAAGTTACTTTAAACAGATTGAAACAGAAAATGTAAACTATGATGATTTTGGAAAAAATTTATTACCTCAAATGCTAGAAGACAATGTTGAAATGTTTGCATATCCGTTCACGGGATATTGGAGAGATGTAGGTACTATACAAAGCTTGTGGGAAGCTAATATGGATCTTATAAATTCAGAAGAAACATTAAAGTTAAATGATAATAAATGGAGAATATACACAAATACAAAGGCTATGCCTCCTCAATATGTTGGTTCAAATGCAAATTTAAGTAAATCAATGATCGCAGATGGTTGCATGGTACTAGGTAAAGTGGATCATTCTGTATTATCTCATGGAGTAGAAATTGGAGAAGGAAGTATTATAAAAGATTCGGTAATAATGCCTAATGTTAAAATAGGTAAAAATGTAGTTATAGAAAAAGCTATGATCGGAGAAGGGGCAATAATAGAAGATAATTGCTATATAAAAAATGATAGAAATGAAATAAATGTAGTTTCTGAGTATGAAGTTATAAAAGCTGAAGCTGTATTAGAAGGAGGTCTGTAAAATGGCAAATAAGTGTATGGGATTAATAAATTTAAATAAAAAAGGGGAGCCAAATATAAGTAAACTTAATTATGGAAGACCCTTAGCATCAACGCCGATAGCAGGAAGATATAGAGTAATAGATTTCACTTTATCTAATATGGTAAACTCAGGAATTACTAATATAGGAATATATGCAAAAGAAAAATACAGATCTTTAACTGATCACATAGGAAGCGGAAAAGATTGGGATTTAAGTAGAAAAAAAGGTGGATTATATATATTTAGTCCAGAAGATACTGAAGTACAAAATAAATATCCATATAGAAAGGGAGATATTTACAATATATTATGCAATATAGGTTATATAGAAAAGAGTGAAGAAGAATATATACTAATTTCACCAAGTTATATGATGTGTAATATGGATTATAGTGAAGCTATTAAATACCATATAAGATCTAAAAATGATATAACAATGGTATATAAACCAGTTGATAATGCAAATGAAGATTTTGATGGAAATTTGACTCTGGTGTTAGATGATAAAAAAGTAGTAAATATAGGTAGTAACTTAGGGGTATACTCTAATGCAAATATATGGATGGAAACATACATAATGAAAAGAGAAGATTTTATAAAAACTATATATATGTTAAGTAATACAGGAGAATATTTATATTTAGAAGATTACATATCTGAAAATGTAAATAATTTAAGAGTTGGAGCGTATGAATACAATGGATATTTAAAATGTATAAAAACAACTAAATCATACTTTGATATGAGTAAAGACTTATTAAATATAGATATAGCTAAGGAATTATTATATTCAGATAGAAGAATATTAACTAAAGAAAAAAATGAATCGCCTACAGTATATTCTGATAATGCAAATGTAGAGAACTCATTTATAGCTACAGGATGCGTAATAGAAGGAAATGTGAAAAATAGTATTATATTTAGAAAGGTACATATAAAAGAAGGTGCTAATATAGAAAACTGTGTAGTAATGCAAAACTGTATTATAGATAAAGGTGCATATTTACAAAATGTTATATTTGATAAAAATATAAATATGGGTGAAGGAAAAGAATTAAGAGGAGATGAAAATTATCCTATAGTCATAGAAAAAGATATAAGTATTTAGAGGGGGGAAATTTTTAGTGAAAGTTCTTTATGCAACATCAGAGTGTTGGCCATTTGCAAAAACAGGGGGATTAGGTGATGTAGCTTATGCATTACCTAAAGCATTAAAAAAGGAAGGTATTGATATTAGAGTAATACTTCCAAAGTATTCAAATATGCCAAATTATTTAAAAGAAAAATTAAAAGAAGTAGCTATATTTAATGTCAAGGTTGGATGGAGAAACCAATACTGTGGACTTTTAGAAATGGAATTAGATGGAGTTAAGTTTTACTTTATAGATAATGAATATTACTTTAGAAGGGAGGGAGAAATTGCATACCTTTATGGATATGATGATGATGCAGAAAGATATACTTTCTTTAGTAATGCTGTGTTAAAAGCTATATCAATACTTGATTTTTATCCGGATATAATTCATCTAAATGATTGGCATACAGGTATGATACCATTAACTTTAAATGAGAAGTATAGGAATTTACAAGGATATAAAGATATAAAAACTATATACACTATCCATAATTTACAATATCAAGGTGTATTTTCTAATTCGGTTTTAGGAGATGTACTAGACCTTCCATATAAGTATCTTGAAAATGGAGATGTTGAATACTATGGAGGAGTTAGCTTTATGAAATCAGGTATAGTATTTAGTGATAAGGTAAGCACTGTAAGCCCTACTTATACAAATGAAATACAAACTGAGTTTTATGGAGAAAGCTTAGATGGATTATTAAGACATAATTCATCTAAATTAACCGGAATATTAAATGGAATAGATTATGATTTAAATAATCCTAAAACAGATAAAGATATATTTGTTAACTTTGATATTAATAGTATTGACAAAAAAGTTGAAAATAAACTTAAATTGCAAGAAATTTTAGGTCTTGAAGTAAACCATGATATACCACTAATAGGAATAGTTTCTAGATTAGTATCACAAAAAGGATTTGATTTAATATCTTATATTATGCCAGAACTTATGAGAGAAAATTTACAAATAGTAGTTCTAGGTACTGGAGAGCATCAATATCAATCGATGTTTAATTATTATGATTCACATTTCCCTAATAAAGTATCCGCAAGAATAACATTTGATAGTGCATTAGCACAGCAAATATATGCAGCAAGTGATATATTCTTAATGCCATCATTATTTGAACCATGTGGAATTGGACAAATGTTAGCCATGCGATATGGAACACTTCCAATTGTTAGAGAAACCGGTGGTTTAAAAGATACAGTTAAGCCATATAACCAATATACTAAAGAGGGAAATGGATTTACATTTGCAAATTATAATGCTCATGAGATGCTTTATTGCATACAGAGAGCGGTAGGACTTTATAATGATAAAGATACTTGGAAAAAATTAATGTTTAATGCTATGGAAACTGATAGTAGCTGGAAGAAATCAGCTCAAGATTATATAAAGACCTATCAAGATATGCTAGATTAAAGGGGTGATTTGATTTTGGTCACAATTAGTAAAAAGAAATTTAAACAGCAATTTGAAACTAAGATGTATAGTTTGTATGCTCAGTCTATAAATGAAGCTAGTAATGAGCAATTATTAAATGTTTTATGTAGCGTTATAAAAGATATAATTGCAAAAAGATGGGTTGAAACTAAAGTAAGTTGTCAAAAAGAAGTATATTATTTTTGTATAGAGTTTTTAATAGGAAGACAGCTAAAATCTAATTTATTAAATCTAGACCTAGAAAAAACTATAAGAGATGGTTTAACAGATTTAGGAATTAGCTTAGATGACTTAATAGAAGAAGAAGTAGACCCAGCCCTAGGAAATGGTGGATTAGGACGACTAGCAGCATGTTTCTTAGATTCTATGGCATCATTAGATATAAGTGGTCATGGATACGGAATTAGATACAAGTATGGTCTTTTTGAGCAAAAATTTGTTAACGGTTATCAGGTAGAAGTTCCTGATAACTGGCTTACACAAGGAAATTATATATGGGAAACTGTAAGACCTAATAAGGCTGTAGTAGTTAAATTTGAAGGGGATGTAGAATTAATAGATGATAATAAAAGGTTAAGAGTAGTTCATAAAAATTACATTCCAGTTATGGCTATGCCTTATGATATTCCTATTATAGGATATGAAAATGATGCTATAAATACATTAAGATTATTTAAAAGTGATATTGTAAGAAGAGATTTTGGTCCTACATCTTCTAATGCTAAAAATTATTCGGGAAGCTATGATGATGCACTAAAATATAAGTACTATGCAGAAGAAATATCACAAGTTTTATATCCAAATGACTCGAACTATGCAGGAAGATTACTTAGATTAAAGCAAGAATACTTCTTCGTTAGTGCAGGGATTCAAGATATAATAAGAAAATTTAAAAAGCATAAGTCTAATATATTAGACCTACCTAAAAGTGTTGCTATTCATATAAATGATACACATCCAACACTTTGTATTCCAGAATTGATGAGAATATTATTAGATGAAGAAGGATTATCTTGGGATGAGGCTTGGGATATAACCCAAAATACAATATCTTATACAAATCATACAATAATGGCTGAGGCTATGGAAAAATGGCCTGCAGAAATGATGAAGAAATTACTTCCTAGAATATACATGATAATAGAAGAGATAGATAGAAGGTATAAGAATTATTTAAATGAAAAATATTATGGAGATATTAACATGATCGACCATATGAGTATTATAAATTGTGAAAATATAAGTATGGCTCATTTATGCATAATGGGAAGTCATAGTGTAAATGGTGTAGCAAATCTTCATACTGAAATATTAAAAAATGAAGTGTTAAAAGATTTCTATGATGATGAACCAGAAAAGTTTAATAATAAGACAAATGGAATAGCTCATAGAAGATGGTTACTAAGCTGTAATCCGAAGCTAGCAAATCTTATCACAGAACTTATAGGAAGTGAATGGAAAAGAGATACTTCAAAACTAAAAGAGTTGGAAAAATATAAAGATGATTTAGATGTATTAAATGTATTAGATGAAATAAAAACAAATAATAAAAAAATATTATCCAATCATATAAAAGAAAAATATGATATAGATATAAATCCAAACTCTATATATGATGTTCAAATTAAGAGGTTACATGCGTATAAAAGGCAACTTTTAAATGTTTTCCATATACTTCATTTATATCATGAATTATTGGAAAATCAACATTTTGATATGGAGCCTAGAACGTTTATATTTGGTGCAAAAGCTGCACCTGGGTATCAATTAGCAAAATCGATAATTAAATTTATAAATTCAGTAGCATATAAAATTAATAATGATGAAAGTGTTAAAGATAAACTAAAGGTTGTTTTTGTTGAAAACTATAGTGTATCCTTAGCTGAAATAATAATACCGGCTGCTGATGTAAGTGAACAAATTTCAACAACTACAAAAGAAGCATCTGGAACGAGTAATATGAAATTTATGATGAATGGTGCAGTAACTATAGCAACATTGGATGGGGCAAATGTTGAAATACATGAGCAAGTTGGAGATGAAAATATTATATTATTCGGATTAAGTGCTAAACAAGTACTAGATTATGATAAATATGGCGGATACTCAGCACTAGATTTATATAAGTCTAATAGATATATAAAAAGAGTTGTAGATGACTTAATAAATGGATTTATACCTAATATAGAAAAAGAAGGTAGAGAAATTTATGATTCATTAATAACGTATAATGATGAGTATTTTGTATTAAGAGATATGGAAAATTATATAGAGGCACAGCAAAAAATAAATAAATTATATAAACAAAAAGAAAAGTGGAATAGTATATCTTTAGTCAATATAGCCAATTCAGGAATATTTTCTTCAGATAGAACTATATTAGAATATGCAAAAGATATTTGGTTTAAAGGGTGTGAGATAAATGGGGAAGATAATAAACTATAATTCTTGGGAAAACAAGGCTCCTTTTGGAGCCTTGAAAATCAATCAAGGTATGAAAATATCAATAAATGTAAATAAAGAGTCTAATATATCAAATATTGCCTGGGTAATATTTAGAGAAGATGTAGAATTAAGTAGAATTAACTTAGTAAAGGAAAGTGAAAATTGTTATAACGGAGAATGTAGTCCATTTGAAGAAGCTGGTATTTACTTTTATTATTTTGAAATAGAACTAAATAATAATCAAAAATTGTTCTATGGAAAGAGTAGGGAAGATGGGCAGGCTTGTGAATACTCTTATTATGATATAAATAAATATCAAGTAACTGTGTATGAAGAATATGAAGTTCCTGCTTGGTATAAAGAAGGTATAGTGTATCAAATATTTGTAGATAGATTTAATAATGGTAATAAAACCAAAAAGCCTAGTAATCCTAAAGAAAATAGCTTTATATATGGAACTTGGCGTGATACGCCTATGTATATAAAGAATGAGGAAGGCGAAGTAATAAGATGGGATTTTCATGGTGGAAATTTAAAAGGTATAATAGATAAACTTACATATTTAAAAAAGCTAGGTGTAAGTATTATATACTTAAGTCCAATATTTGAATCTTCAAGTAATCACAAATACGATACAGGAAACTATGAAAAGATAGATCCGATGTTTGGGGATGAAGAAATATTTGAAGATTTAATAAAAAAAGCAGAAAAAAAAGGTATAAATATAGTATTAGATGGAGTATTTAGCCATACTGGTGCAGATAGTAAATATTTTAATAAGTATGGAACATATGATGAAGTAGGAGCTTTTCAGTCACAAGAATCTAAATATAATTCTTGGTATAACTTTAAAAACTTCCCTCTAGAATATAAATGTTGGTGGGGTGTAAAAACATTACCAAATGTTAATGAATTAGATCCGGGATATATAGATTATATTATAAAAAGTAAAGATAGTATAATTAGAAAATGGACAAGTAAAGGTGCAAAAGGTTGGAGATTAGATGTAGCTGATGAACTTCCAACTAACTTTATAAAATTGTTAAAAGAAGAATTGAAAGATATAGATAATGAGGCCATCTTAGCAGGTGAAGTCTGGGAAGATGCATCTAATAAAGTAAGCTATGATGAAAGAAGAAGCTATCTTCTTGGAAATCAGTTAGATTCAGTTATGGGATATCCTTTTAGAAGCAATGTAATTTCATTTTTAAAAGGAGAAATAACATCTAAAGATCTTAGAAATAAGTTTATGGGGATTAAAGAGAATTATCCTAAGGAAGCTTTTAAATCAAATCTAAACCTAATAGGTAGCCATGATGTTACTAGAATAAAAACTGAATTAAATGAAGATAATGATATGGTTAAACTAGCTGTTTCTATACAAATGACATTTGAAGGAGTTCCATACATTTACTACGGAGATGAAGCAGGCCTTATAGGTAAAAAAGATCCAGATAATAGAAGAACGTATCCTTGGAACAATGAAGATGAGGATATGATAGAATTCTACAAAAATATAATATCAACAAGAAAAAAATTAAAGCCATTAGTTCATGGAGGTACTAAGTTTATAGATACTAAAAATGATGATGTATTTGGGTTTATAAGATTTACTGAAGATAATGAAAGAATTTTAGTTTTAGTAAATAGAAAAGATTATATTCAAGACATAAATATAAATTTAGATGGAGATATTTTGGAAGAAATAGATATAAACTATGGTGTTAAAAAATATGTAGAAAGCATATTTAAAGAAGATGATAATTTTAATATAGAATTAAATAAAAAATCATTTAGAATATTTAATATGAGAAAGATAATGGAAAACTAATATAATTAAAAATAACTTAGAAAAAAGAATGCAAATTTGCATTCTTTTTTTGAAATTTACTATAAAAAATCTAAATTTTGGAAAATGTGTATTATAGATGAAATCATTGTTCATAATTTAAATAAAAATAAATTAAAGAGGATGATATTTATGAATAATGTTATTTTAGCAGGACGACTTACTAGGGATGCAGATATAGATTTTGTAGGAGATTCTCAAGTTGCGAGAGCGAGATTTACATTAGCAGTAGATAGAGATTATAAAGATAAATATGGTAATAGAGGAACAGATTTTATAAATATAGAGGCATGGGGTAATAGAGCTCAAGCTTTTGCTCCTAGATTAAAAAAAGGAGCATTTACATTAATACAAGGAAGTGTTGTAGTAGATAGGTATAAGACAGCAGATGATGAGAGTAGAGCTATAACTAAGATTTATGTAAACAGCTTTAAATATATCGAAACAAGGGATAAAATCAATGATATAAAGGAAGAAAGTAAGCAGTATGATGGTAACAAATTATTTGAAAATGTAGGAGTGGATATTAACTCAATAGAAGAAGAACTGCCGTTTTAATTATAATATAAATAAGAAAATAAAAGGAGTATAAGTTGGAAAATATTAAGAAATCTAACTTATACTCCTTATTTATATATAATTAATGAATTTTCGAAGATATTATTTAATGAAAGTTGGTTAAATATCAAAATACTAATTTAATTAAACTAAAGACACTGATAACTTTACAAAATTAAAAATTCGACACCTAAAACATAGACGGACTTTATTTTTTTAATGAAAAAATAAAGGTAGTAGTGTATAATATAATATATAAAATGAAAAAAGTTCGAAGAGAGGAGAATGATTATGAAAAAAAAGATCACGTTGACGAGTAAAATTTTACTAGGTCTTCTGCTAGGATTCTTATTTGGATTACTATTAAAGCAGATGCCATCGAGTTATATAAAAGATACAGTAATTTTAGGAGGAGTATTTAAGATTTTTGGAAATGGATTTACTTCTGCTATAAAAATGATGGTTGTTCCATTAGTATTTGTTTCATTAATTTGCGGTTCGGCTTCTATGGGAGATGTTAATAAGTTAGGTAGAATAGGTGGAAAAACTATGTTATTTTATCTAGGAACTACTGCGATAGCAATAATAGTATCATTATTCTTAGGTAGTGTATTAAAACCAGGTTTAGGTCTTGACATGAGTAACTTAGTTTCAGGAGATGTTGCAATAGGAGAATCAAAATCGTTAGTTGAAATAATATTAAATATTATACCAAGTAATCCAATACAATCATTAGCAAATGGAGATATGTTACAAGTTATATTCTTTGCATTACTTATAGGGGTAGCTATAAATGTTGTTGGTAAAAAGGCAGAACCTATTAAAGTATTATTTGAAAGTGCAAATGAAGTTTGTATGAAAATGGTAAATATAATAATGTTATTTGCTCCATATGGAGTATTTGCATTAGTTGCTAATACATTTGCAACAGTTGGAACGGATGCAGTATTTGCATTATTAAAGTATGTAGCTGTTGTATTACTAGGACTATTAATACATGTAAGTGTAGTCTATGGTGGATTATTCAAAATATTTACAAAGCAAAAAATAAAGCCTTTTTTAAAAAAGTTTACACAAGTAGCAGCAGTAACTTTTTCTACTGCGTCAAGTAATGCTTCAGTACCGGTAAGCTTAGAGATAATGGAAGAATTAGGTGTTGGGAAAGCAACAAGATCATTTACAATACCGATGGGTGCAACTATAAATATGGACGGTACTGCTATAATGCAAGGAATAGCAGCATTATTTATAGCACAAATATATGGAGTAGATTTAGGATTAAATGATATGATGACAATTGTACTTACTGCAACATTAGCATCTATAGGAACAGCGGGAGTTCCTGGTGTAGGTATGATAATGTTATCGATGGTTCTTCAGTCAGTAGGACTTCCACTTGAAGGTATAGGTCTTATAATGGGAGTTGAGAGAATTATAGATATGTTTAGAACTACAGTCAACGTTATGGGAGATAATGTTTGTACTTTAGTTATAGCAAATAGTGAGAAAGATTTAGACTTAGAACAATATAATAAAGATGCTAAATCTCAATTAGCATAATTATAAAAAAGAGTACTAAGGTAATACTTAGTACTTTTTTTATATATTAAAAATTATAATAATTATATTTTTTTAGAAAAAAGTAATGTATCATTAGTGTATTATTAAATATAATAATTTTTAAGAAGGTGGTAAAATGAGAACATACTTTACAATAGGAGAGATATCTAAGCTATCTAATTTACCTATAAAGACACTTAGGTATTATGACCAAATAGGGATATTGAAACCTGCATATATAAATAAAGAAAATAATTACAGATATTATTCAATAGAGCAATTTATGCATATAGATATAATAAAATATTGCAAATTAATAGGAATGTCTTTAGAAGAAATAAAAAAACTTATAAACTCTGATGGAACCGTAGAATCTATGTTAAATACATTAAAAAGACAGAGTAGCTTATTAGAGAAAAAAATTAAAGAGCTATCAGATGTTAAATCATATTTAGATGAATTAGAAGCGAATATAGAAGAAACAATAGACTCTAAAATGAATACAGTGATTATAAAATATAATAAAGAACGTAAATTTATAAAGTACGATTGTATAGCTAGTGAATTAGAAGAATTCGAGATGCATTTAAGAAAGGTTATTATCGATATTGAAAATAAGTACAATGAAACATATCCTCAACTTGGAGCAAGTTCATCTTATGATAAATTAGTTAGTGAAGGTAAGTTAGTATATACAGGAATCAAAAGTTTTTCTCAAAGAGAAAAGTATAAAAGAGAAGGTGTTTTACCGGAGGGAGAGTATATAACTATATTATTTGATGACAACTATAAAAATTATATAAAATACTATAAAAAAATAGTTAAATACATAAAAGAAAATAATATAGAGGTAGTTGGAGACTTTAATGAAAGGTGGATAATGCCAAGGATAGATAAGGATACAAAGGAAAAAACTTTAGTACAAATAGAAATATTAAAAAAATAATAAAAAAATATTGACACTCCACTAACTGTACACTTTACAATCTAAAAAGTAAATAATTTTTTAGGAGGTTGTAGTATATGTCAAAAGAATTTTTAAAATATGCTATACCATCAGCTTTAGCTATGTGTATAGCTTCATTTAATACAGTATTAGATGGAGTATTTTTAGGAAGAGGTGTTGGGGATTTAGCTCTTGCAGCTGTAAATATAGTTATGCCACTTACTATAATATTTTTTGGTCTTGCTACTATGGTAGCAGTTGGTGGTGGAGCTTTAGTTTCAAAAAACTTTGGAGCAAAAAATGATGAAAGGGCTATAAGTGTATTTAGACAGGTAATGAAGTTTTTAGTTATTATAAGTTTAACACTTAGCGTTGTATGTGTTATTTTTGCATCTCCAATAGTTAAATTAATGGGGGCTACAGAAAATCTTCAAGATTTATCTGCAGAATATTTAAGATACTATGCAATGTTTTGTATACCAAATTTATTAGGAATTGCACTTGGAAGTTTTGTAAGAAATGATAGTAGACCAAATCTTGCAATGATATCTACTATAGTAGGTACTATATGTAACGTAGCATTAAACTATATATTTATATTTAAATTAGGATTAGGTATAAAAAGTGCAGCAGTAGCTACGGGCTTAGGCCAAATAGTAACAGTTTTAATAATAGTACCTCATTTTATAGGAAAAAGGGGTAAGCTTACATTTGGAAAATCTAAAATGGAAAAAGAAATTATAATGGAAGCTATAAAAGTTGGTTTCCCATCATTTATTGCAGAAGCAGCTTTTTCAGTAATGATACTTATTCATAATATTGCTATAACTTTTGTAATTGGAGAAATGGGACTTTCAGCTTATGCAGTAGTAAACTATATTACTACTAATATATACTTAGTATTATTAGGGGTAACTTTAGGTGCACAGCCTCTTATGAGTTATAATTTCGGAGCTAAAGATGCAGATAAAATAATAAATGTATATGGGTTAGCTGTTAAAACTAGTATGATAATTTCTACTGGATTTTTCCTTACATGTTTATTCTTTGGAAAGCCTATAATAGGAATATTTACATCAGATAAGGTGATAATTGATATGGCTTATATAGCGCTTAACATGACTAATTTAGCATATTTTTTAATAGGAAAGAATTTAACAACAACAGTATATTATCAAGCGATAGAATTTACTAAGTATTCAAATTTAATAGGAGCTCTACGTTCAATATTAGTTCTTCCTATTATACTAATTGTTTTATCTAAAATATTTGGGGCCAATGGTATATGGGTCAGTATGTTTGTAACAGAATTTATAACAATGATTATTATATCTAAAGTAGCAAATATACAAAAATATGCTTATAAAGCAGTATCAAATTAAATAATATAAATAATGAATATAGGGCTCTACTTTAAATAAAATTAACTTATTTGAAGTAGAGTTTTTATTTTTAAATAAAATGATATTAATAATATTGAACAAGCATATAGATAAATAAAGGGGAAAACTATTATTATAGGAGGGACTTTAGATGAGTAGGGGGAGTAACTTCAAAGAAATTATGCGATTTGCAGGAACCTATATATCTGTTTGTATAGGCTCGGGATTTGCAACAGGACAAGAAATTATGCAGTTTTTTTCAGCACATGGAATGATAAGTATACTATCGAATATAATATGTATGGTAGTTTTAGCTTATTGTGGAGCTAGTTTGTTAGAAATAGGAAAGAGTGCAAAATTAAGATCAAGTAATGATATTTTTACATATTTATGTGGCAACTTGATAGGAGGTTTTTTTAAACTTTTTATGCCTATATTTTTCTTTTTAAGTTTTGTAGTTATGATATCTGGTGCAGGTGCATCTATTAATCAGTACTACGGAATAGATAAAAATATAGGATCATTGATCCTTGCACTATTAGCCCTTGGATCAGTACTAATGGGGATGAATAAACTAATAGATATATTAGGCAATATAGGGCCTATGATTATAATAATATCAGTTGGTGTAGGTGTTGTTACAATTGCAAGAAATTATGAATCATTTCTTGCTGTAAATGAAATAATATCTACAATAAACGTTACTAAAGCAATTGAGAGCTGGGCTATAACAGGTATTATTTATAGTGGTCTAAATTTAATTATAGCAACACCATTTTTAGTAGGAGTAGGCACTACAGCTAGAAATAGGAAAAATTGCATATGGGGTGGAATTTTAGGTGGTATAGCATTTATGATTGCGGCTATAACTTTAAATTTAGGAATAATGTCAGATATACAAAATATATATATGACAGAAATACCAACATTATATATGGCAGATAAAATAGGGCCAATAGTTGGAGTTATGTTTTCTTTAATGCTTATAGCTGGAATTTATACTACGGCAGTTCCACTACTTTGGAGTGTATGTAGTAGCTTTGCTAAAGAAAAAACATCTAAATTTGCAATAATAGCCATTTTATGTACTGTAGCAGGATTTATAGGAGGAAGATTACCTTTTGCGATGTTAGTTAACCTAATATATCCAATATCAGGTTTATTTGGAGTAGTTATATTAGTATCAATATTTATAAAAAAATCAGGCGTATTTAATAGGCGAGGTTGTAAAATTAATAGATTGCTAACTTGTAAAAAAGATTAGAATGATTAGGTAAAACTATGATAATATAATTACATAATTAAAACAAAGGAGAAATAATATGAATAAACAATTAGAGATAGACTATTCATTTGGTTACGTTTTTGATAAAAGTAAATTAATAGTAATGTATCCAGTGGGAACAAATATAATAGATGAAGAAGAGTATGAAATGGAAGTTGAAGTAGCATTTTTAGAAGATGGTATAGAAGTAGCGTTTGAAGAGAGTGATATAAAAGAAGCAAATGCAACGATAAAGCCATTAGAAATGTTTTTAATGAAACCTAATAAAATAATACCATTTGTAACTAGTATAAAGGATGCAAATACAAAAACTGAACTACCTAAATTAATTAAAGAATTTGATGAAGAGTATGAAATAAAAGAAAATTACATAAATAAAGGATATGAAATAAAAGATATATATCATGTTTTTCAAAATGTATCAAACTACATACCTAAAGAAAATATAGAAACATTAAATATATTAAAAGTAGAATTAGATAAGTTTGATATGGAAGGTTTTATAAATACTATAAAAGAAAACTTAGATGAAGCAGTGGATGAAAGTTTAATATCTGTTAATATGGTAAAAAGTAATTTAACAGACCGTTTATTTATAAAATCTGATGATAAAGATGCTAAAGCTAAGTATATAGTATTTGCTACAGATATAAGTACATATTCAAAAGGTATTTTATGTGGAAATAAAGAAATAGTAGAAGATTTAGACTTAGATATGGGTGATTTAGAAATATCTAATACTAAAGATGCAGGATACTTAATTAATGAAGTAGATGGTTATCTTACTTTTAAAATAGCAAACTTTAACTCACAAACAGAAAATAAAAACCAGGTAGCTCAAATAGTTGACTACAGTGGAATATTTAAATCTATGATGATAAATTTTGTTAATAAGTTTGTTAAGTAAAAATATAATAGTAGTTATATAAAAGGGGTTGTCTCAAAATAGACAGCCCCTTTATTGTTTATTTACTTATATAGTAAGTTTCATTTCCTGATAATACTTTATTTATATCCTTTTGAAGTATTACCCTTCCATTTGATATTAATTTTAAATTACTTAGTTCCAAATCATCGCTTGCAACAGCCATATTATCTTTTCTAATCCAAAACTTAGTTATATTATTCGTATCAAATTTTAAATTATCTTTTGTTTTTAATAAATAGTTATCTACTTGATTTCTTTCAAAATCATCACCTGCATTATCTAATATCCATTCATTTTTTACGCCATCTTTTGTTTCAAATCCAAAATATACATTATCATTTGTTCCTGCATATTTATTGTCAGCAGTTTTTAATACTAAATTAAATTCACTAGCCATATTGTTATTTAAATCCGTAGATTCATCTTTAGATACCTCATCCATAAATCTATATAAAAAACCTGCTGTACAAACTTGTGAATTTTTTATAGCTTCTCTTCCTGAGTAATCCCAATTTTCCCAACTATGATTCATAGTTGAATGGCTATAATATAAATCTTTAGCTTTTTTAGCGTATAAAATTGAATTTTGAGTCATCCATTCATCATAATTTTTATTTTTAGATGCTTCTTTATATACGCCTGAAGCAGTATCTGTTCCAGTTGTGTTTAATGCATAATTTTCTTTTCTTTCTTCCACAAATGTTTCATACTTAACGTGACCGGGACTATCTACAGCAGTTATATTAGATGCATGATAAGGAGTATTTAAATCTCCTAAATAGTGTAATCCTTGTCCTAATAAAAATGTAGCTTCTTGATAATTACCTTTTTCCCATTCGTTTTGTGCTAGAATTGTAAATTTTCTTACTTGAGTTTCAGCTGTATCATATATAGGTGATGCTACATACCACTTATTATCTAGTGTAAAGTTATTACCTGTATCAGGATCAAAGAAATGATCTTGATACAAATCATATGCGTTTGAATCATAATCAGGGTAAGTTGATCCTACTTTTAAATCCTTAATATATTTATTTAATATTTCTATATTTTGTTTAACTATTGGTGATTCATTTTTACTTAAATCATTATTTAGCATAGTTAACCCCTGTTCTGCTATTAATGCATGTGTTCCTGTACCATCTTTTTTACCATCCCATGCATAAGATGTGCCTCCCATAAGAGCACATAAACCTACGACACAAAATGCATTAATTGATTTTTTTAAAACTCTGTTTTTCATAACTATTCCTCCATATAACCCCAAAATTTTTAAAACTCCCTTTTGACTATGATGTTAGCAGTTATTTTTTCTAAAATAATAATATTGGACTAAAATGGGAATATCGTGGACTGAAATGAGATATTTAACTAAATTTTATAAATTTTTGTTCTATTTTGAAAAGCTTCTTTTATTGCATAAATTGTAATATAAAAACTAACTAAGCATAAATATTATAATACTTTTAATTAAAATAATATGAGGAGAAATTGGTATGGATAAAGAGAGGTTGATTAAAGAGTGTGAAAATATAAAACCCTGGCTTGTTAATATAAGAAGATATCTTCATAAGACACCAGAATTGTCAGAAAAAGAATATGAAACTAAGAAAAAAATAATAAAATACCTAAAAGAAATAGGAATAGATTATATAGATTTTAAAGATCACAGTGGAATAATGGCATATATAATTAATGAAAATTCAAAACAAACAATAGCGATAAGAGCAGATATAGATGCACTTCCAATAAAAGAGCAAGTAGATTCCTCATACAAATCAATAAATGAAGGAGTAATGCATGCGTGTGGGCATGATGCTCATACATCAATACTACTAGGCGCATGTAAAGTACTTTATTCAATAAAAGATAAACTAAATATTAATGTTAAATTTTTATTTCAACCTGCAGAAGAAACTGTAGGTGGGGCTAGATTTCTGATAAAAGATAAATGTCTAGAAAATCCAAAAGTAGATTATATATTTGGTCTTCATGTAATGCCAACTGTGGATACAGGAACTATAGAAACTAAATATAATACATTAAATGCAAGCACTGATACATTAAAGATTTCTATAAAGGGCAAGAAAGCTCATGGAGCATATCCAGAAAATGGAGCTGATGCTTTATTAGCAGCAGCTCATGTAGTAACAGCATTACAAAGTATAATAAGTAGAAATTTATCTCCACTTAATTCGGCAGTATTGACAATAGGACAAATATGTGGAGGAGAAGCACAAAATATTATATGTGATGAGATAAATATGAAAGCAACATTAAGAACATTAAATCAAGAAACTAGAGATTTTATGCTAAATAGAATAAAAACAATAATAGAAAATGTTTCATTAGCTTTTGGATGTAGTGGGGAATTAGACTTAGATGAATATGGATACCCAGCTGTTATAAACAATAAATTTTTAGTGGATATAGTAAAGAAAAATACTGAAGAATTACTAGGAAAAGATAAGTTTAGTATGAAGGAAAAACCATCTTTAGGGGGCGAGGATTTTTCTTTCTATACTAGAGAGTGTGAAGGTGTGTTCTTTAACTTAGGTTGTGGGAACAAAGAAAAAGGTATAATAGAACCATTGCATACATCAAAATTTAATATTGATGAGGAATGTTTGTCGATTGGTGTTATGATACATGTTGCTAATACATTATATTTTAATAAAAATTAAAATAATAATTGATATAAAAGTAAAAATATATTGACAAATACTATATAAAATGTGATAATACTTAAGGAAAATTTATAAATAAATTACAAAAATAAACTTTAATTTGGTCCAGAGAGACTAAAAAGATATTTGAATAGTTAAAACATAGAAAAAAGCTAACTATCCTTTTATCATGATGATAAAAGGATTTTTTTTAGAAAAACATCAGGAGGTTAAAGCATGAAACTTAAAAAAATAGCAGCACTAGCAATGACAACAATATTATCAGCATCTATGTTAGTTGGATGTTCGGGAAAAACTAAAGAAAAAGATGATTCACAAATAACTATAGGTATGATAACAGACGTGGCTGGTGTAAATGACCAATCATTTAACCAAAGTGCGTGGGAAGGTCTTAAAAAAGCTGAAAAAGAATTAGGAATAAAAGTAAAATATTTAGAGTCTAAACAAGATTCTGATTATGCTAGTAATATAGAAACTTTAGCAGATGAAGAAGTAGATTTAATACTAGGAGTTGGAATGAAGTTATCGGGAGCTATAGAAGAGGGCGCTAAATTATATCCCCAACAAAAATTTGCATTAGTAGATGAGACTTATAAAAATATACCTAAAAATGTAGAAACTATACAATTTAATGCTGAACAATCAGCCTACTTAGTAGGATTAGTAGCAGGAAAGATGACAAAAACTAATAATGTAGGGTTTATAGGTGGTATGGAATTACCAGTTATAGAGACTTTCCAATATGGATTTATGGCAGGAGTAAAAGCTGTTAACCCAAGTATAGAAATACAAACACAATATGCTAACTCATTTACAGATCAAGCAAAGGGTAAAGCAATAGCTAATCAAATGTATTCAAAAGATGCAGATATATTATTTATAGCAGGTGGAGATGTTGGAACAGGTGCAATAGAAGCAGCTAAAGAAAATAATAAATTTGCTATAGGTGTTGATAGAGATCAAAGTGATTTAGCACCAAAGAATGTATTATCTTCAGCTATAAAAAGAGTTGATGTAGGTGTATTTGAATTAGCTAAAGGTTTAAAAGAAGGTGAATTCAAAGGTGGAGATACTACTGTGTACGGACTTGATGAAAATGCAGTTGGAATACCTGAAACTACTAAAAACTTAGTACCTCAAGATATAATAGATTTCGTAAACGAACAAGCCGCTAAATTCAAAAAAGGAGAGTTAAAAGCTCCTAAAACTAAAGCGGAATACGAAGCTCTTGTAAAATAATACAAGCATAACACAAAAGCTATAGATTGCTCAATTAGAGTATCTATAGCTTTTTTTATATAAATTTCTCAAAAGATTATATTAAAAATGGAATTATTATACGTATTTAGAGAAAACTAATAATGACTAGTTAAAAATAAAATTGAAAACAAAGATATATTTAAATTTGAAATATGATAATAGTTTATATAAATTAAATAATTATAAAGGAGAAGTATTTATATGGAAAATAGTAAGCTAAGGATAATTCCTCTAGGAGGTCTTGGGGAAATAGGGAAAAATATTACGGCTATAGAATATGATGATGAAATTATAGTAATTGACTGTGGAATATCATTTCCAGATGAAGATATGTATGGAGTAGACTTAGTAATACCTGATGTAAAATATTTATTAGATAAAAAAGATAAAATAAAAGGATTGTTTTTAACACATGGACATGAAGATCATATAGGTGCAATTCCATATATTTTAAAGCAAATAAATATGCCTGTATATGGAACTAAGCTTACATTAGGCCTAGTAGAAAATAAATTAAAAGAACATAACATGATAGATATATGTGATTTAAAATCTGTAAAATCAGGAGAAAAAATTAAATTAGAAAACTTAAAAATTGAATTTATAAAAGTAACTCATAGTATTGCAGATGCATGCGCCTTAGCTATACATACTCCAATAGGTGTTATATTGCATACAGGAGATTTTAAGATAGATTATACACCAATAGATGGAAGAGTTACTGATTTAAGTAGAATGGCTACTTTAGGTAAAAAAGGAGTATTACTGTTAATGGCAGATAGTACTAATGTTGAAAGGAAAGGCCATTCGCTATCAGAAAAAACTATAGGTGAAGCTTTGACTAGATTATTCTCAAATGCAAAAGGTAGAGTTATAGTCGCTACTTTTGCATCAAATATTCATAGAATGCAACAAATTGCAAATGCCTCAGTTACACATAATAGAAAAGTAGCTTTTAGTGGAAGAAGTATGGAAAATATATCTCAAGTTGCTATAGATTTAGGATATCTTCATATACCACCAGAAAATATAATAAATATAGATGATATTAATAATTATCCACATGAAAATATAACTATAATAACAACAGGAAGTCAAGGAGAGCCTATGGCTGGACTTTCTAGAATAGCATATGGATCTCATAGAAAAATATTAATAGAAAAAGATGATTTATTTATTATATCAGCATCTCCAATACCTGGAAATGACAAATTAGTATCTAGAGTTATAAATCAATTATTTAGAAAAGGTGTAGAGGTTATATATGAGGATTTAGAAGAAATACATGTATCAGGACATGCTTATCAAGAAGAGTTAAAATTAATTCATACCATAGTTAAACCAAAATACTTTATGCCTGTTCATGGTGAGTATAGACATTTAAAACACCATAGTGATTTAGCTATAAAGCTAGGAATGAAGCCGTCAAATGTATTTACATTAGAAACAGGACAAGTACTTGAAATTTCAAAAGAAGGGGCAAATAAAGCTAAAAGAGTTCATACAGGTGTAGTATTTGTAGATGGTCTTGGAGTCGGAGATGTAGGAAATATTGTATTAAGAGATAGAAGAGATTTAGCAAGAGATGGTATGGTTACTATTGTTGTAGCTATAAATAGACATGATTATAGCATAGTATCTGGTCCAGATATAATAACTAGGGGTTTTATATATGCAAGGGAATCAGAAGATTTAATAAATAAAATAAAAGAAGTGGCTAAAAATGAAATAGAGGAATGTTTAGAAAAGCAAATTTTAGAGTGGCAAGTACTAAAAATTCATGTAAAAAAATCAGTAGAGCATCTTCTATATGATAAAACTAAAAGAAGACCAAGTGTGTTTACTATAATAATGGAAGTATAAATAAAAAATATTAGAACAAAAATAAGGTTATAGTTATAACTTAGAATAACAATTATAAATGAATGAGTATGAATTATATATAATAATGCGAATAGGAAGAATTGAAGTCAGATAATACAAAATAACAATATTTCTTTAAAATAGTTTACAAATTTATACACATTTAACCTTGATAATTGAGAGCAGCTTGGTATTTCAAATTCATACGCTACTTTAAGATGATTATTTTATTTTTTATTAAAACCTCTAAGGCTATCACATTCTGAAAGTTTTAAATTTTATGTATCGTAATAATTAGATTACTGCAATACTAAAAACTAATGTCTAGGTTTTTTAGGAGCATAAATTAATACAATTCAAATCATAGGGTAGAATTTATACAATTTTAAGGTAGATTTATGACAGTTGGGTCTATAAAATAATCAGTTGGGCCAAACGTATTGGTGAAAAAAATAAAGTATGTTATATTTTAGTGGGTATGAATATGTAAAGGTGAAATAAAAAATTGTAAAACTAAATGGATTAGTATATGTAAATTGAAAGGGGTGAGTATATCAATTTAATAAATTTAAATTGATATGACAATATGGTTTTTAGCAGTTTAGTATTTTTATTCTTGTTTTTACCGATAGTTTTTATATTTTATTATTTAGTTAATGATAGACTTAAAAACTTCGTGTTATTACTTGCAAGTCTGTTTTTTTATGCTTGGGGAGAACCAACGTATATATTCTTAATGCTTGGATCTATAGGAGTCAATTATATATTTGGGCTTAAAGTATCTTCAAGTGATAAGAAAAAAAATAAATTATGGTTAACACTATCTGTAATTTTTAATATTTCAATATTAGTTATATTTAAATATAGTAATTTTTTTGTAGATAATTTGAACACTTTACTTAATGTTAAGATAAGTATTCCGGTTATAAATCTACCTTTAGGTATATCTTTTTTCACCTTCCAGATTATAAGCTATATAATTGATGTGTACAGAAAAGATGGAAAAGTTCAAAGAAATATATTTGACTTAGCACTATATATAAGTTTATTCCCTCAACTTGTAGCGGGGCCTATTGTTAGGTATCAAACAGTAGCTGATCAGATAAGCAGTAGAAAGCACTCTATAAATAAATTTGCATCTGGCGTTGACAGATTCATAATAGGGCTTGGTAAAAAAGTGATATTCTCAAATCAATTAGGTCTAATATCTGATGGAATCTTTGCAGTACAGTCATCGAATTTATCTACACTTGAAGCTTGGTTAGGGATAATATGTTATACACTTCAAATATATTTTGATTTTAGCGGGTATAGTGATATGGCAATAGGTTTAGGCAAAATGTTTGGATTTGAGTTTCTTGAAAACTTTAATTATCCATATATATCTCAATCTGTATCTGAATTTTGGAGAAGATGGCATATATCCTTAGGTAGTTGGTTTAGAGATTATGTATATATTCCTTTGGGTGGAAATAGAGTTTGTCCAATTAAGCAATATAGAAATCTATTTATAGTATGGTCTTTAACCGGAATATGGCATGGAGCTAATTGGACATTTATGGCATGGGGACTATATTATGGAGTATTAATTGGGATAGAAAAAGCTTTTTTAGATAAGTTACTAAAAAAGCTACCACAGGTATTCAGACATATATACTTATTACTAATAGTAATGATTGGATGGGTATTTTTCAGAGCAGAAAATATGGTACAAGCATCTGAATTTATACAAATTTTATTTGGAATTGGTTCAAATCCAGTATATAATAATTCATTTGTTCGTTATATAAGTGATTCTGGATATATTGTATTTTTAAGTATAATATTTGCAACACCTGTTATACCTAAACTGAAATCGATATTGAGATCAAAAAATAAAAAACTAGTGGGAAGTAATCTTATATATGGACTTTACTCAACTTGTTTAATGTCATTAATGTTTGTGGTAGTTGTAATATTGATAAATTCTACATATAATCCATTTTTATATTTCAGATTCTAGGGGAGGGCGTTAAATTGAATAATAAAAAAGCAAAATGGATAGCACTTCCTTTTATAACTATAATAATGGGAACTTTCTTTATCTCTGTAATAATTAAAGATAAAGAATATAGTGCATCTGAAAATAGAACATTGGCTCAAATGCCAACTTTAAAAGATGTTAAATCAGGAGAATATACAGGTAAATTTGAAAACTATTTTTCTGATCAATTTCCATTTAGAGAAGAGTTATCAGAATTATACTCTAAGGCAGAAATACTTCTTGGTAAAGATAAAGTTAAAAATTATTACTTACTAGATGATAACTGGATAATGCCAACACCATCAAAAAAAATGTCTGAAAAAGAATTGAAAGATGCTGCAAATGAAATAAATGAATTATCTAAGATAGCAGTAAATTCAAATAAAAAAGTTTATTATGTTTCTATACCACACAAAGAAAGTATGTTAACACATTTATATCCTAAGTATACTGATGGATTAGAAAATGCTATTGATAATAAAAATAATTTTAAACGTTATTTAGATTTAGAAAATATAAATTGTATAGATGTAGATGAGCATTTCTTAAAAGAGTTTAATGAGTCTCAACGAGAAAATTTATATTTTAAAACAGATCATCATTGGAATGGAATAGGAGCTTACGAAGGTTTTAAATCTATCATTGAAGATATGAATATAGTAAATAATATTTCTTGGGATAACTATACTCAGACAATGTTTGATAAAGGATATTTTCTAGGAAGTTATAATAAAAATTTAAATAATTTAGTAAAAGAAGATGAAACTATTCCATACGTTCATCTAAAAAATAGACCTAATTATGAATATTATAAATTTGATGGAAAAACAGAAACTAAATGCAAGGAAGAAGATGTTATAGGTACTCGTAGAAATGAAGAAGAAATTTTATACGGTGGTACATATATGTTTGGTAATGCTTGTTCTATCTTAAAAATTAGAAATGAAGATGCTTTATCTGATAAAAAATTACTTATAATAAGAGATTCATATCAAGCTCCTACATCATGGTTATTTGCTGATATATTTTCAGAAGTACAACTAGTAGATCCTCGATATATTGAAAGTATTGATTTATCTATTGATAATATTATAAGAAATAGTGATGCTGATATGGTTATGTTTATGTATAATACAACAGACTTTAAATCGATGATAGATGTAATCAAAGAACAAAGAGAGAATATTTAATATTCTCTCTTTGTTTATATATCTAATAAAAATCTATACATTTTTTCTGATATCCGTTCATATCCAACCTCATTTGGATGAAGCCCATCTCTTGTAAATGTATTCATATTTTCTTTTGTTATACCACCTTCAGAATATAAATCTAAGACAGGAAGTGAATACATCTCGCCTAATGTTTTGATAACAGATACATAATCTATCAGTTTACTTCCGGCTTCATTGGTAAAGATAATATCATATCCATCATGAATTCTTTGAGGCGGAGTAATCAAAACTAAATCTATATAAGGATTTGATGATAAAATAGTCTCTATTAATAGTTGATATGCACCTGTAAATGTAGTTTTATCAAATCCATTACTTCCGCTTTCTTTGATTTTTCCTAGTTTTTTATTATATCTAAAGTCATTAGTTCCAATAAAAATTGTAGCCAAATCATATTCTTTATAATTAACTAATTTTCCAACTGTATATGTTGACTTATTTTGAGGTTGGTATGCCATTGTGTGTCCATTTTCACCAATATTATCAATTTTTGAAAATCCTAAGATATCCTTAAGTTTATGCTGATATCCATTAGCCTTTGTTATACTATCACCTAAAGTTATCCATGACTTACCTTTCCACTTGTTGAAATACATCTCATTTAAAGGTAATTTATTTTGAGTGTCACTAAATGCAGATGATATGTTATTTGAGCTAAATAAATTATATATTCCAATACATATTATTAACGCTGGTAATATTAAATAGATAAATTTCATTTTCATACGATAATCCTCCTATATGCTTTATTATATAGAAGTATAGATAAATTATTCATATAAAAGGATATGATATTTAATAGCAAAGGTTGATTTTAAAAAGTATTAATAGATGGTTATTTTTAACGGTTTAGTCATGAGTTTATTTTTTATTTATGTATAATAGCTTTGGGTTTTAAGGTATGATTAAAGAAATGATTGATAAAGGTATAAATAAAATAATATCTAATAATTTAATGATGTTCTATGTATATTTCTATAGTGTTTTCCAATACGTTTAAATAATGATAGTAGACTATTTAATATATGTATATACTATAAACTATAAAAATATTCAAATTGTCAAAATGTAAATAGTATATACTAATATATAGACCTATGTGAAGTTTTAATTATCTCCTTTAATGTTTTTCTAATAAAATAATTAGAAAAGAAATAGAATGATTTAGTTATGATATAATATACTAAATTAAATTTAAATAAGAATAGAGGGGAACAAGTGAGCAAATTTATCGAATTTAAAAATGTTAAGAAGATATATAAAATGGGAGAAGTTGAAATAAGCGCATTAAGTGGAGTAGACTTTTCTATAGATAAAGGTGAGTTTGTAGTAGTTGCAGGTGCTAGTGGTGCTGGTAAAAGTACAATATTAAATATTTTAGGTGGAATGGATAGTTCTAGTAGTGGAGAAGTAATAGTAGATAATAAAAAAATAAATAATTTTTCAAATAAAGATTTAATAACATATAGAAGATTTGATATAGGATTTGTTTTTCAATTTTATAATTTAGTTCAAAATTTAACTGCACGTGAAAATGTTGAACTAGCAACACAGATTTGCAAAGATCCACTTGATATAGATGAAATCATGAAAGCTGTTGGTCTAGAAAATAGAAAAGGAAATTTCCCAGCTCAATTGTCTGGAGGAGAGCAGCAAAGAGTAGCAATAGCAAGAGCTCTTGCTAAAAATCCAAAATTATTATTATGTGATGAACCAACAGGAGCATTAGACTATAATACAGGAAAATCAATCCTTAAATTATTACAAGATACTTGTAGAAAAATGGGTATGACAGTTATAATAATCACTCATAACTTAGCTTTAACTCCTATGGGTGATAAAGTAATAAAGGTTAAAAATGGTAAGATAGAAAACGTTACTATTAATGAAAATCCGGTTGAAGTAGAAAGGATTGAGTGGTAGTAATGAAAAGTATTTTAAATAAAGATATTATAATGGACATAAGAAAATCTAAAGGTAGATTTTTATCCATATTATTTATAGTAGCCTTGGGTGTCGCATTTTTTTCAGGGATAAAAGTTTCACCAATAGTTATGAAAAATACATCGGATAAATACTATGATGATTATAATCTTATGGATATAAAACTTATATCTACATTAGGGCTTACTGATGATGATATATCTGAAATAAAAAAGATTAAAGGGGTTAAAGGTATTTTTCCGACATACTCTATGGATGTTTTAACAGAGTATAAATCTAATCAACAAGTTTTAAAAGTGCACTCATTAGAATTGAATAATATGGAAAATAATAATGATGATTACATAAATAGAGTAAAACTTGTAGAAGGAAGATTGCCACAAAAATCTGGAGAATGTGTAATAGAAAGAAATAAAATAGAGAAATTAAAAATACCTTTAGGTACTAAAATAAAATTAAAATCAGGAACTGATAAAGACATTAGTGATAGCTTAAAAAATACAGAATATACAGTAGTTGGATATATTGAAACTCCTTACTATCTTTCTTATGAAAAAGGAAGTAGTAGTATAGGAAGTGGAGCAATAAATAAAATAGTAATGATTCCACAAGAAGACTTTAAAATAGAAGCATATACGGAGGCGTTTTTAACTGTAGATGGAGCTAAAGGAGAAGATTCTTACAGTGATAAGTATTTTGATAAGGTAAATGAAGTTACTGATAAATTAGATAACATATCAAAATCTAGAATAGATAAAAGATACAATGAAGTAATTGATGCAGCTAATGAAGAACTTCAAAATGGTAAAAAAGAATTTGAAGATAAAAGAGATGAAGTAAATAATGAATTAAAAAAAGCTGAAAGTGATATAAATACATATAGTAAACAAATAGAAAGTGGAGAGAATCAGTTAAAAAACAAAAAAAATGAGGTATCTCTTAAGATATCAAATGGAAATAAACAAATAAGTTTAGGAGAAAAAGAGATTAAAAATGGATACATCCAATATGAAAATCACTTAAACGAATTTAATGAAAATAAAAATTTAGCTCAGCAAGGTTTTATAGATGCACAAAATAAGTTAGAAGAATTAAACAAACAAATACATTACTTAAATAATGTAAATTCATCACTAGAGGAAAAACTAAATCAAGAAAATTTAAGTGAACAAGAAAAAAATAAATTAACTGAGGAATTAAATAAAAATAATTTAGTATTACAGACATTAAACAGCTCATATAAAAATGGAAAAAATGAATTAGAAAATAAAAAACAACAGTTTAAAGATATAGAAAATAAGCTTTCAAGTACTAAGGCTACATTAGATAGTAATAAAGAAAAATTATCTAAAGAAAAAGAAAATATTATTAATATGGAAGCTAAATCAAAATTAGAATTTGATAAAGCTGAAAATGAATTTAAAAAACAACAACAAAAAATAGAAAAATCAAAAGAAAAATTAAACGAATCTAAAATAAAAGCAAATGATGAATTGATAAAAGCTGAAAATAAGATAAAAGATTCAGAAGATGATATAAAGAAAATAGAAAAGCCACAGTGGTATATTCTAGATAGAAATAGTCATTATTCTTATGCAGAATATGCAGGATGTGCAAATAGTATAGATGCTCTAGCAAAGATATTTCCAGTATTTTTCTTTTCAGTTGCAGCATTAGTATGCTTAACTACTATGACTAGAATGGTAGATGAACAAAGAATAAATATAGGTACATTAAAGGGGCTTGGGTATACAACAGGTCAAATAGCTAAAAAATATATACTTTATGCATTGAGTGCAAGTCTTTTAGGGAGTATTTTAGGATTAATGATAGGATATACAGTATTTCCTATAATAGTATTTAATTCTTATGGAATAATGTATACATTACCACCTGTAGATTTAGTATTTGACGTAAGATTAGCAGTAGGTGTTACTTTAACAGCGATACTTATAACTACTATAGCAGCATACTCAGCATGTTTTAAAGAACTTAGGGAGACTCCGTCGGTTTTAATGAGACCAAGAGCACCTAAAAATGGAAAGAGAATAATGTTAGAAAGAATTCCATTTATATGGAATAAAATAGGTTTTATAGGTAAGGTGACTATAAGAAATATATTTAGATATAAAAAGCGATTTTTAATGACGGTACTTGGCATTTCAGGGTGTAGTGCTTTAATATTATCGGGACTTGGTATACAAGACTCTATACAAATGATAGTAGATGGTCAGTATGGAAGTATATTTAAATATGATATGAGTGTTAATTTGGATAATAATATAAAAAATAGTGAATTGATAAATGTAGAAAAATATATCAAAGAAGAAAATGATATATCAAACTATCAATTTATAAACAATCAAAATGGTAAAATATCTGTAGGCAAAAGTGAGAAATCTATAAATATAGTTATACCTAAAAATAGTAATGAATTTAAAAATTTTGTAGGGCTTAAAGATAGAAAATCACAAAAGAAAATAGAGTTAAATAATAAAGGGATAGTACTAAGTGAGAAAGCGGCTAGAGATTTAAATATAAAAGTAGGAGATAGTATAGATATTGTAAACAATAAAGATAAGAAGGCTAGAGTTAAAGTGATAGGCATAACTGAAAATTATATATCACATTATGCTTATATTTCAAAGGAATACTATAAAGAAGTATTTAAAAGAGATGTAGATTACAATAGAGTAATTGGTATTTTAAATAATGAATCAAAATCGGCTGAAGATAATATTTCTAAAAAACTTATAAGCCAATCTGGAGTAAATGGAGTAAGTTTTAATACAGGCCTTAAGGAAAATTTTGAAACTACAATAGAAAATTTAAACTATGTAGTTTTAATAATGACTATATCAGCAGGAGCGTTAGCATTTGTTGTTTTATACAATCTTACAAATGTAAATATTTCAGAGAGAATAAGAGAAATAGCAACTATAAAAGTTCTAGGATTTTATGATAATGAAGTTTCAGCATATATTTATAGAGAAAATATAATACTTACTGTAATAGGTACTATAACAGGATTAGGTATAGGAAAATTACTACACCAATTTATAATGGTAACTGTAGAAATAGAAAGTATGATGTTTGGTAGAATTATAGAAAGTAGTAGTTATTTAATAGCAATGATTCTTACAATCACATTAGGTTTAATAGTTAACCTAGCTATGTACTATAAACTAAAGAATGTAGAAATGGTAGAGTCCTTAAAATCTGTAGATTAAGACTATAAATCTTTGATATTTCAAAAAAGTAATGTCAAAAATCAAAAAACTCTCATAGTATAAATTAGGAGTAAAACTCCAAAGAATTAAATACAACAGGGGGTAGCAAAATGTTAGACAGATTATTTGGCGGATGTGATTGTGCAGGAGGAATATGGATAATAGTACTATTCTTCCTATTCTTAGTATTCCAAGATACATGGGCAGAATTTGATATATGTGATTGGATACCATTCTTAATATTATTATTAATAGTTTGTGGAATGGGTGGTATATTTGACGACGGTTGTGGTTGTTAATAATTAAAAAAGTAGACTGTCATTAGACAGTCTACTTTTTTACATATAAAGAAATTATATTTATGTATGATTCATAAATAAAAATTATGATTGATAAACTTTAGCAATAGACTTGGATTGTAGGCATCTGAATATATGAATATAGCTAATTTTTACTTAAAATCGTCTTGAAATATAGCTAGCTTAACTGTATAATATAGTCTTAAAGTGAAAAATAATTGAAAAAAATACCGCTAGAGTATTAAGTAAATTATAGGGATTTTTACTTTAAACCAATAAAATAAATATAAATATACGGCTAACAAAACAAAATAATTTAGTGAGGTGGAAATATGAAAATAGGATTTGATCACAAAAAGTATTTGGAGGAACAATCTAAGTACATATTAGAAAGAGTTAATAATTTTGACAAGTTATACCTAGAATTCGGTGGAAAATTAATAGGTGATTTACATGCTAAAAGAATTTTACCAGGATTTGATGAGAATGCAAAAATAAAAGTACTACAACACATGAAAGAAAAAGTTGAAGTTGTTATATGTGTTTATGCAGGAGATATAGAAAGAAATAAAATAAGAGGTGATTACGGAATAACTTATGATATGGAAGTTTTAAGATTAATAGATGATTTAAGATCTTATGAACTAGACGTAAATAGTGTAGCAATTACTAGATTTGAAGGACAACCTGCTACAACAGTATTTATAAATAAATTAGAGAGAAGGGGCATAAAAGTTTATAAACATGCTCCAACTAAAGGATATCCAAGTGATGTTGATACAATAGTAAGTGATGAAGGATATGGAGCTAACCCATATATAGAAACTACTAAACCAATAGTCGTAGTAACAGCTCCAGGACCAAATAGCGGAAAGCTTGGAACTTGTCTAAGTCAGTTATACCATGAAAATAAAAGAGGAAATAGTGTTGGGTACTCAAAGTTTGAAACTTTCCCAGTATGGAATTTACCACTTAAGCATCCAGTAAATATAGCTTATGAAGCAGCAACTGTTGATTTAAAAGATGTTAACATGATAGATTCATTCCATTTAGAAAAATATGGTGAAATGTCAGTAAACTATAACAGAGATTTAGAATTATTCCCAGTTCTTAAAAAAATAATAGAAAAAATAACAGGAAAAGAATCTATATTCCAATCACCAACAGATATGGGTGTTAATAGAGTAGGATTTGGTATAGTAGATGATGAAGTAGTTAAAGAAGCTTCTAGACAAGAAATAATAAGAAGATACTTTAAGACTGCTTGTGAATATAAAAAAGGTCAATTTGATAAAGGTGCTTTTGATACTATTCAATTAATAATGAGTGAAGTAGGATTAAAGCCAGAAGATAGAAGTGTAGTTAAGCCTGCTAGAGAATACAGTGCTAAGTTAAAAGAAACTGCTAGTAAAGATAATGCTTGTCCAGTAGTAGCGTTAGAATTAAATGATGGTACAATACTTACAGGTAAAGGCTCAAACTTAATGAATGCAAGTGCAGCAGTTATATTAAATGCTATAAAGCACTTAGCGAATATATCTGATGATATACATTTATTATCACCAGCTATTGTTGAACCAATTGTAAATTTAAAAACTAAAACATTAGCAAGTAGAACACCAGAGTTAAGTTGTGAAGAGGTTTTAACTACATTAAGTATATGTGCAGTTACAAATCCAACAGCTCATGCAGTTCTTGAAACATTACCTATGTTAAAAGGAGCACAAGCTCATTCAACAACTATATTAAGTAAGAATGATGAACAAACATTTAGAGAACTTGGAATAGATGTTACAAGTGATCCAGAATATCCATCAAGAAACCTTTATTACGCTAACTAATAAAAAATAGAAAATATAAGACCATATTACAACGGATGTAGTATGGTCTTTCTTATATAAAATTATATAATCTTAAAAATAAATATAAATATACGGTTAACAAGTACGTAAGATAACTTAGTTCCTTGGAATACCTATTTTAAAGGTTTTTTGAAAATTTTGCAAGTTATTTTTTTAAACTAGTAAAAAAATTCAATCATGTAGTTTAAGTGGTTCACCAACATGTGGCTAAAATGGCATATAAACCAGATATGTTGCTTAAAATATATAATAAGGTGATAATTATGGATGAGAATAGAAAGATAATACATATAGATATGGACGCATTTTATGCATCTGTTGAACAAAGAGATAATAAAGAGCTAAGAGGTAAGCCTGTAATAGTTGGAGGTAATCCTCAGAGTAGAGGTGTAGTAGCAACCTGTTCATATGAGGCGAGAAGTTATGGAATTCATTCAGCTATGCCAGCTAAAATAGCATACAAAAGATGTCCTTATGCTTATTTTGTAAGACCAAGATTTCATGTATATAAGCAAGTATCAGCTCAAATACGAGAAATATTTTATAGATATACGGATTTAGTAGAGCCACTTTCATTGGATGAAGCTTATTTAGATGTTACAAATAATAAGAAAAATATAAAATATGCAACAGAGGTTGCAAAGAGAATAAAAGAAGATATTTTAAAAGAAGTTGGATTAACATCTTCAGCAGGGGTTTCCTATAATAAATTTTTAGCTAAGTTAGCATCTGACTATAAAAAACCAAATGGATTAACAGTAATAACACATGAAAATAAACAAGAATTTCTTGATAATCTGCCTATAAATAAATTTTTTGGAGTAGGGAAAGTAACTGAAAAAACACTTAGACATCTAGGTATAAATACTGGATATGATTTAAGGAAACTAGATTTGAATCAATTAGAAAATATATTTAAAAATAGAGGTTATATATTTTATCAGTTTGCAAGAGGAGTTGATAATAGGCCAGTAGAGCCTCATAGAGAAAGAAAATCAGTAGGAGCAGAAACTACACTAGGAAGTAATCTAAGTATTGACGAAGAAGAAGTTGTAGATATATTAAGTGAAATATGTGAAGAAGTTTCACACAGGCTAGACTATTGTGATAAGCTTGGAAAAACCATAACTATAAAGATAAAGTATAGTGATTTTACTCAGATAACAAGAAGTTTAAGTTTAGAACACCCCATATCCAATCATGAAGATATTAGAACAAATGTATATAATTTGTTCAATAATGTAGAAGTTAATGATAAGCAAATAAGGCTTCTAGGAGTAACTGTTTCAAATTTAATTGATAAAAAAGATGAATGCACAAATATAACAATATTTGAATATATAGATAGTATAAAAAATTAATGTAAAAAATATAGTCACTTTTACTAAACAGGCAGTATTTATTATTTAGCCGGGCCTTTATGGCAGTGGAATTAAGTCCATGGGATAGTTTTAATTAAAAACTCTTCCATGGATTTTTTAGATAATATGCAAATGAAATCTATTATTATAGGAAAGTGGATATTATTTTTAGGAGGGAAACTTATGGTAATTAATAATTATAAAAAAGTAAAGCAAGTTCTATGGGTTATTTTATTTGCTAACTTTGCAGTATCTTTATTAAAAATTATTATAGGACTATCTATTAAAAGTACGAGTATGACAGCTGATGGTTTTCACTCATTCTCAGATGGTGCATCTAATATAGTTGGAATAATAGGAATAAGCATCGCATCAAAACCAAATGATAAACAACATCCATATGGACATAAAAAATTTGAAGTGATGGCAAGTTTGTTTATAGGGGCTATGCTTGTTACAATGGCAGGTAAAATTATTTTTGATGCAATTTCAAGATTTCAAAATGTAGTAAAACCATCTATAACAATAGAAAGTTTGCTAGTGTTAATTTTAACACTTTTAATAAATATATTTGTATGTACCTATGAAAATAGGATAGGTAAAAAACTAAATAGCTATATATTAATATCTGATTCATTGCATACAAGAAGTGATATATTAGTATCTGTGGGAGTCTTATTAACTTTGATAGGAGTTAAGCTAGGGTTACCAGCATGGATTGATCCATTGGCATCTTTAATAGTTTCAGGATTTATAATTTGCTCAGCATACGAAATATTTAAATCTTCAACAGGAGTGCTGGTGGACCAAGCGATATTAGAGGAAGATGATATAAGAAATGTTGTAGAGGAATTTAATGAAGTGAAAGAAGTTCATAACATAAGAAGTAGAGGAAGCGAAAATGACATTCATATAGATATGCACGTAATGATAGAGCCAGATATAAGCGTAGAGAAATCTCATATACTATCCCACGAAATAGAAGGTAAAATACAGGACAGAATAAATGAAAGTGCTCAAGTAATACTTCATATAGAACCTTTTTATAAAAAAAATAAAAATTAAACTATTTAGTATATAGATAATGGTAAAATACTTATAGATTAAATATAGTTTAGAAATGTACAAAAGAAAAAGTATTAGGAGGATGTATGCTAGAGATAATAGGGATGACAGTAGATGATGCTAAAATAATAGAATATTGTGGGGCAGATAGAATTGAACTTGTAAGTGCATTAACAGAAGGTGGAGTAACACCTAGTTTTGGACTTATAGAAGCGGTTGTAAATAGCGTAGATATACCTGTAAATGTTATGATAAGGCATCATGCAAATAGCTTTGTTTATAGTAATGAAGATATAAGTATAATGCTAAAGGATATTGAAATAGTTAAAAATATTGGTGCAAATGGAATTGTACTAGGTTTATTAGATAATTACAATAATATAGATGAACCTAATCTAAAATTTTTATTAAAAGAATGTGGTAATTTAGATGTAACTTTTCATAAGGCAATAGATGAAACTAATTGTATAAAAAGTATAGATATATTAAATAATTATAGTCAAATAACAAATATATTAACATCTGGAGGAAAAGGAAACATACTTGATAATATAGATATAATAAAAAAAATGATGTATAAATCAAATAATATAAATATACTTTTAGGTGGAGGATTAAACTTTAGCAATATTAATGAAATTAAAGAAAAAACTAATGCTAAAGATTACCACTTTGGTACAGCTATAAGAGTTGATAAAAATCCATTTGGAAAAATTGATGAAGTTAAGCTAAAAGAATTAGTAAAAATAATAAAAAATTAATATAGTATCTAAATAAGAGGCATGTTTATGCCTCTTATTCCATTAATATCTCTTCTAGTGCATCTTTATCTAATATTTTAATAAAATCCTTAGAATAGTCGATAAGACCTAAATTTTTCATATTTATAAGTTCTCTAGACAACGATGGTCTAGGAACTCCTAATATTTCGGATAGTTTTTGTTTTGTCATGTTTAGCTCAATAAATAAACTATTTTGAATATTAAATTCAGTAAGCAAAAAGTTAGTTAATTTTTGGCGAATACTACTAAAAGATAAACCTGCTATTGATTTGTTAAGAGTAATTATTTTATTAGTTAGTTCATTTAAGAACATACTTAAAAAGTCAGGATGGTGAGTACAAAACTTTATAAAATCATTTTTACCAATAAACATAATCTCACTATTAGTAGCAGATATAACTGTAGCAGGATAACGATTTGTATCTGAAAAAGCAATTACTTCTCCAAATAAGCGCCCGGGTCCAAATGAAGATAAATGAATTACAGTATTACTTGTTAAAATTCTTTTAATATCAATATTGCCTGTTAAAACTAATCCAACTTTTTCACAGGGAGAACTTTCTAAAGCAATTATATCATTTTTAGAAAACTTAACTATTTTACAATTATAATCTTTAAAAAAATCCATTATCTCATTTCTGGTTTTATTTTTAAACATAAAATCACCTATTAAAAAAATTTATTATATTTTGATATTGTAACATAGGTTACGGAAAATATATAGTCTTTCAAACTATAATAAGTATATAAAATACACATTAAAAAATGGAGGATGAAAATATGGAAAATAAAATGTTTTGTTTTCAGTGTCAAGAAACAGCAGGTTGCACAGGATGTACTAAATTTGGGGTATGTGGAAAATCACCAGATTTAGCTAGAATGCAAGACCTATTAATATATACAACAAAAGGATTATCAGAGGTTACAACAAGACTTAGAGGAGAAGGGAAATTAATTGATCATGAAGTAAACCATTTAATAACAATAAACTTATTTACAACTATAACAAATGCAAACTTCGATGATGCGATATTCTATGATAGAGTTAAGATGACATTATCTACTAAAGAAGAATTATTATCTAAATTAGATAATAAAGAAAATCTATCAGAAGCTGCTTTATGGAATGCATCTTCAAATGCCGAGATGGATGTTAAAGTAGGAGTTTTAGCTAAATTAAAGAATGCAGTATTAGGAAGTGGCGAATCAGTTTCAATAGATTCAATATTAGATGAAAAATCAACAAAAGTAGGAGTGTTAGCTACTAAAGATGAGGATATAAGAAGTTTAAGAGAGCTTATAATATATGGATTAAAAGGTATGTCAGCTTATATGAAACATGCAAATGCATTAGGATATGACGATGAAGAAGTAAATGCATTTATGCAAAGCGCTTTAGCTAAGACACTAGATGATAACCTAACTATAGATGAATTAATAGCTTTAACTTTAGAAACTGGTAAAGTTGGAGTAGATGGAATGGCTTTACTTGATTCAGCTAACACAGGAACTTATGGAAATCCAGAAATAACTAAAGTTAATATAGGTGTTAGAAATAACCCAGGTATATTAGTATCAGGACATGATTTAAAAGACTTAGAATTATTATTAAATCAAACTGAAGGAACTGGAATAGATGTATATACTCACTCTGAAATGTTACCAGCACATTACTATCCAGCATTTAAGAAATATACTCATTTTGCAGGAAACTATGGAAATGCATGGTGGAAGCAAAAAGAAGAGTTTGAAAGCTTTAATGGTCCAATATTAATGACTACAAACTGTATAGTTCCTCCAAAGGATAGCTATAAAGATAGACTATACACTACTGGGGCTGCTGGATTTGTAGGATGTACTCATATAAAAGGTGAAAGTGAAGACAATAAAGATTTCTCTGTTATAATAGATCATGCTAAAAAATGTCAAGCACCTACAGAAATAGAAACAGGAGAAATAATAGGTGGGTTTGCGCATAACCAAGTATTTGCATTAGCAGACCAAGTTGTAGAAGCAGTTAAAACTGGTGCTATAAAGAAATTCTTTGTTATGGCAGGTTGTGATGGAAGAGCTAAATCAAGAAATTACTACACTGATTTTGCAAAAGCGTTACCAAAAGATACAGTAATACTTACTGCAGGATGTGCTAAATATAAATACAATAAATTACCTTTAGGTGATATAAATGGTATACCAAGAGTGCTAGATGCAGGACAATGTAATGATTCTTACTCATTAGCTCTTATAGCATTAAAGCTTAAGGAAGTATTTGAATTACAAGATATAAATGAGCTTCCAATAGCATTTAATATAGCATGGTATGAGCAAAAGGCTGTAATAGTATTATTATCATTACTATACTTAGGAGTTAAAAATATTCATTTAGGGCCAACATTACCAGCATTTTTATCTCCAAATGTAGCTAAAGTATTAGTTGAAAACTTTGGAATAGGTGGAATAAGCACTGTAGAAGATGATATAAAGATGTTCTTAGAATAATATAATTAAATAGTAGGATAATATATATTATCCTACTATTTTTATATTTAATTATATAAATAAAAATAAAACAGTTTGTAAATAAATGAATAAAATTATATAGATTTAAATATAATATAGAAACTACTTAATATAAAAAATATTTTAAATTAATGGTTGCCAAATGGTGGTACAAATCATATAATTATAATGTAGTGAACAAGGCGACATAGCCAAGTGGTAAGGCAGTGGACTGCAACTCCTTGATCCCCAGTTCGAATCTGGGTGTCGCCTCCAATTAATTTTGCTGGTGTGGCTCAACGGTAGAGCAGCTGACTTGTAATCAGCAGGTTGTAGGTTCGATTCCTATCACCAGCTCCAATAAAAATAACCTTAATCAATGTTGATTAAGGTTATTTTTATATATAAAAAATAAAAAAGTTATATTAAGTAAATATAATTTTAACTTTAAATACTTATATGTAGAAAAAAAGAGTATATTATAAAAGAAAAGACTTTTTAAATATTAGGAATTTGTAGATTACTTATCATATAAAACAGGTATAAATTTAAAAATATATATAGGGATTATATAGTACATAAAGGTAAATTAAAGGAGTTAAAATGAAATATAACAATATAATAAAAGCAGAATTTATAGAAAGGCCCAATAGATTTATAGCCTATTGTAATAT
The DNA here is from genome assembly GCF_053667625.1 of Faecalimicrobium sp. JNUCC 81. Lineage (NCBI taxonomy): Bacteria > Bacillati > Bacillota > Clostridia > Peptostreptococcales > Peptostreptococcaceae > Faecalimicrobium > Faecalimicrobium sp. JNUCC 81. The sequence goes on along the minus strand of NZ_CM132203.1, from coordinate 3,112,044 downwards.
ATGCGGCAATATAGAAAAAGTACATGTTAAAAATACTGGAAGATGTAGAGAATTACTTACTCCAAATTGTACAGTATACTTAGAGGAAAGTGACAACCCAAATAGAAAAACAAAATACTCATTAATAGCTGTACAAAAAGGTGATAGATTAATAAATATGGACTCTCAAGTACCTAATAAAGTGGTATATGAAGCTTTAGTTAATAAATCAATAATATTACCAAATTTAAATGAAGATATAAAATTAATAAAGACAGAAAAAACATATGGAAATTCAAGATTTGATATATATCTAGAAACTGAAAGTAAAAAAGTATTTATAGAAATAAAGGGAGCTACTTTAGAGGAAGAAAATATAGTAATGTTTCCAGATGCTAAAACAGAAAGAGGAGTAAAGCATATCAATGAACTTATAAAAGCAAGTGAAGAGGGATATAAATGCTATGTTATATTTGTAGTTCAAATGGAGAATGTACTTTATTTTACACCTAATAAAAAAATGCATCTAGAGTTATCAGAAGCTTTAAATATGGCAAATGCAAAAGGTGTAGACGTACTAGCATACGATTGTATAGTCAATCAAGATTCAATAATTATAAAGGATGATGTAAAGGTTATATTGTAAAGTATAAAGAATCAAAAGTTTGATTCAAGTAATATCAATGATATAAAATATTACAAGAAAAATTTAAGTATTTGAAATATTAATGGTATAATACTTATATGTATAAGAATTATAATGAAAGGATTGAAAATCATGACGAATAACTTATCTATGCAAGAACTATTAGACCAACAAGAACAAGAATTTAGTAATGTTAAGGTTGGACAAACTATAACTGGAAAAATATCTAAAATAACTAATGAAGGTATTGTTTTAGAATTAAACTATGGATTTGACGGAGTTATATCAACTGAAGAATTAAATCTTTTAAAAGGGCAATATGCTAGTGATGTATATAACGTAGGAGATGAAATAAGCGCTGTAATAAGCAAAGTTTATCATAAAGATGGAGTAATACATTTATCTAAATTACAATTAGATAAAAGAGCAGATTTAGAATGCTTAGAAAAGGCTTACAAAGAACATAGAATAATAACTGTAAATGTAGAAAAGAACATTGAAAGAGGTGTATTTGCTACATATAATACACAATCATTATTCATACCAATATCTCAATTAGATACAAAATTTGTTACTGATACATCTAGCTATGTAGGTCTTAATTTAGAAGTTTACATAAAAGAAATGGACACTAAGAAAAATAGATTAGTAGCTTCTCATAGAGAAGTGTTACAAGAACGTTTAGATATAGAAAGAGAAGAAAGAAGAGCAAAAGTACAAGCTGAAAGAGAAGAAGCAAAAGCAAAAGCTAAAGCAGATAGAGAAGCTTACAGAGCTAAAGTTAAAGCAGAAAAAGAAGCATTATTTAATTCTTTAGAAGTAGGACAAAAAAGAGAAGGTAAAGTTACAAAGCTAATGCCTTATGGAGCATTTGTTGATATCGGTGGACTTGAAGGTTTAGTTCATTTAAATAACTTATCTTGGACAAGAGTTGAGTCTGTAGAGGATATGTTAAGTGAAGGTCAAGAAGTAGAAGTTTATGTATTAGATGTTGATGTTGAAACTAAAAAAATTGCATTAGCTTTAAAAGACATAAATAATGATCCATGGAATTTAATAAAAGAGGAAGTAGAATTAGATGATATAGTTACAGGTACAGTAGTTAGAATAATTGAAAAAGGTGCTTTTGTACAAATTAGAGAAGGTGTAGAAGCATTTTTACCTATATCTGAGTTAAGTGAAGAAAGAGTAATGAAAGTTACTAATGTTGTTAATGTAGGTGATGAAGTTAACGTTATGGTACTTGACTTTAATCCAAAGAACAGAAGAATGTTAGTATCAATAAAAGAAGCTACAAGAGAGCCAGAAGAAGATATAAGTGAATTCTTAGAAATAGAAGATTCTTTAGGGAGCCTTGGAGAATTATTTAAGGATAAATTCAAAGATTTAAAATTATAATAATAAATAAAAATAAGCCATATTTTAAAAATATGGCTTATTTTTAAAATCATAATTTAGAGGTGATATACATGAAGGCTTTAATTGATTTACATACACATACTATAGTGAGTGGACATGCTTATAGTACAATACAAGAAAATATAGCTCAAGCTAAAAAGGTAGGATTAAAATATTTAGGACTTTCAGAACATGCCCCAACTATGCCGGGGGGACCTCATCCATTTTATTTTCACAATATGCATGTTATACCAAGAGAAGTAGATGGGGTAAAAATACTTAGAGGTGTAGAGGCAAATATTATTGATTATAATGGAAATACAGATGTAGAGGATGATTTATTAACTCATATAGATTATATGATAGCTAGTTTACATACTCCATGTCTAGTATCAGGATCGAGAGAAGAAAATACTAATACTATACTAAAAGTAATGGATCATCCAAAGGTTAAAATAATAGGTCATTTAGATGATAATAGATATAAAGTTGATTATGAGACTATAGTAAAAAAAGCTAAAGAAAAAAATATTTTACTAGAAATTAATAATTCATCATTAAAACCAAATACTTTTAGACAAGGTGCATGGGAAAATGTAACTATTATGCTTGGTCTTTGTAAAAAATATGGTGTAAGAATCGTACTTGGAAGTGATGCTCATATATCTTATGATGTAGGGAAATTCCCTTATTCTCAAAAAATTATAGCTGATTTAGATTTTCCAAATGAATTAGTTATAAACTATAATGATGAAGAAATAATAGAGTTTTTCAAAATTAATTTTTAATTATAATAAAGTGATAAATTTAAATTTATCGCTTTTTATAATTACTAAAAAACTTAAAAGATATAGGTGGGTGTCGATATTGAAATATAAAGTAGTTAAAAAACAAAATAACAGTAAAAGATGTATCGTATGTGGTTTAGATAATGAACTTGGGCTTAAAGCATCTTTTTATGAGTTAGAAAGTAATGAACTAGTAGCAATATGCAATACAAAGGACTGGCATCAAAGTTATCCTGGTAGAGTACATGGAGGTATGTCAGCAGCATTACTTGATGAAACTATAGGAAGAGCAGTAAGTATAAGTGATGACACTATTTGGGGTGTTACTGTATCATTAGAGCTTAAATACAAAAAGCCTGTTCCAACAGACTGTGAGATAAAAATAGTTGGTAGAATAACTAAAGAGAATAGAAAATTATTTGAAGGTAGCGGAGAGATAATTCTCCCAAACGGAGAAGTTGCAGTAACTGCTACAGGTAAGTATATGAAAATGCCAATAGATAAAATAGCAGATGATAGTTTTAATGATGATGAATGGTTTGAAGAAAAATCTGACTTAGAATATATAGAAATATAAAAAAAGAAGGTTTTATAAAACCTTCTTTTTTATATTAAGCAGCAGCTTGCTCTTTTTTAGATTTGTTTAATTTATTCATTTTTATAGATACCATAACTAATAAACTATAAGCTAATATTATAGCTCCTAAAATAACAAACCAAGCTACTCTGTATCCTAAGCTGTCTACAATTAATCCGAAAGCAGATGAACCAGCAGCAAATCCTATACCGAATATTAATTGGATTAAACCTAATATACCTGCATATTCTTTATTTCCAAATAGAGATCCAGTAAGTAAAGCAGGACCCATCATATAAGCAAATATTGATAATCCTTTTAGTAGAGCAAATAGATATGCAAGAGGTGTTATATCAACTGAGTATATTAATGCTAAATCAGATCCGGCAACTAGTAATCCAGCGAATATAAGTGTTTTAGTAGTACCAATTTTATCAAATAGTGTTCCACCAAGTAAATTACCACTAAGAGAACATATAGCAAATACAGACCCTACTAAACCAACGCTTATATTATTGTTTTGGTGTAAATATGCTGGGTATTGAACTGATAAAGCAGATACGTATATACCTACAAATAAGAATGCAAGTCCAAGTAACTTAAATTCTTTAAGAGCTAAAGCTTCTTTAACAGTATATCCCCAAGAAGAATTAGCATTAGTATCATTATTTTTTGATTTAGACTTAACAATTTCAGATTCATCTTTAGGTAATCTTAACATAAATAAAGTTATTGGTATTGCTACTATTAAACCAGTAAGACCGAAAGCTAAATAAGAAGCTTTATATCCGAAAGTTTCTAGAACATAAACAACTGTAGCTTGCATGAATATATTACCTATAGAACCACCACACATAGCTATACCTAGAGCTTTACCTCTACCAGCGCCATCAAACCAAGCGTTGATTAACAAAGGAACCCCTATTGCTGATATTATTGCAGCTCCGAATTGCATTACAACAGAAATCGCATAAAATTGCCATGGAGCATTACATAAAGAGTATGCAGCGAAACTACCACATCCTAAGAAAGCTCCAGCTATATATAATGTTTTTAAACTGAATTTATCAAATAATTTACCTATGAAAGGTGAAGCAAACGCTGATGCAATGGTTCCTATTGTAAATATAAGTGAAAAGCTAGCAGTAGTAAATCCTAAAGCTTTATCAGCCATAACATAGTGCATAAATTGAGGCTGTAAGTTAGCAAGAACACCGTAAGGTATAGCTTGAATAAGCATACAAGCTGCTACTATCATCCAGCCAGTAGTAAATTTTTTTGTATTCTTTTTATTAATATTAGTCATTAAATTAATTTCTCCTTATATTAAATCTTTTGTAAATAGGCATTAATAAATTAAGAAATATAATTAATATAAAATCATCATAACATAGAAAAAAAATAAAAAATAAGACAAATAGCGACAAAAACAGAGTTTGAATTCTTATTAATTCATAATGAATCAAAAAAAATCAAAAAAAATTCATTAAGTAGTGTATATAAAAGGTGCATTTGTATAATCATTTTTATGATGATATAATCGTTAATATAAAAAGTTATAGTGACTTAAGGAGGAGTATTAGTTTGAATAACAATACATTTGGGCAATTATTAGATCAATTATTATATATATCTAATCAAAAAAAAGGTACTCTTGCTAAGGAGTTAGGTTATGATACATCTTATATAAGTAAATGGATTACTGGAAAAAATCTACCTACACCTAAAAATATAAATAAAGTGTGTAAATCTATATCAAGTTTTATAGTTACATCTCTAGACAGTACTTCACACCAAGATATTATTAATTACTTTGGAATAAACAGTGATGAATGTGATAAAGTATTTTTAATTAAGTATATATCTAGGGAATTAAAAGAATCTTATTTAAATACACAACATAAAAGCACACAAAAAATACCGAAAGATACTCAGTTAGAAATGAAATACAATGGTTTAGTAACTGTAAATACTAAACTTAGAAAACAATATTTAGAGAATGAGATATATATATACTTAAGTAAGAACAAAGAGATTGATATTATAATAGCAGCTGATTTATTCCAATCTAATTATGAGGAAAGCATATCATTATCTAATATGAAAAAAGGAATATATAGTCTACAAAATAATGAAAATATAAAGATTAGATTTTTGGCTGGATTTACAGGAGAAAGTAACAATATTATAATGGATGCTATAATGATTTTGAATATGGTAGCTACATATCCACAATTAGACTTTGAAATATATAACTGTGCTATTACTAGTGATTCTTATTTTTTTATAATTAAAGATGAGCTGCTTAATACATCTATATTTAATAAAAATGGTGAGTGTATATTTAGTACTATGTCAAAAGAAAAAGAAACTATAGATGAGCTATATTATAGTTTAGAAGGGTTACTAAAAAGACAAGGAAAACCTATTTTTGAAAAAAAAGACGTAATGTCAATTATAAAAAATAATATATATACTCAATATATATTAGGTAATGATTTAAGATGGTTGATAGGGTCAATGAATGAGCTTTTTATGCCGGAGGATTTATTTATTGAAGTAGGAAAAGAAGTATTTGGTGATAATAACGAGATAATGGAAGAACTAAATAAAATTAATATATTTTTAAATAATAAAACTTATAAATCTGATTTAAAAATATTAATTTATGAAAATGAGCTTAGAAGATATATATCTTCAGGAGAGCTTAGATTTTTCAATGTTCATGTAAAGCTAAGTTTTCAACAGCGTGAAAGACATATAGAATATATGAAGAAAGTATTAAGAGAAAATAACAATCTAGAAATTAAACTAATTGAAGGAGATTTTGTTGAGGAATTTAAAGACAAGCTAAATCCATCATTATATTTATCAAAAAATATAAAGTTAACAACAATTTGTCCTGATGATTATAAAAATCAATATGCAATTGTATCAGATAACCAGTTTAAAACAATATGTGATGATTTATTTAATTCAATGTGGAATGAGAGACAAGATATAACTTTAGATAATAAAGAACAAATAATAGAGAGCATAAGAGAATTTCTAAGCCATACAAAGATAATAAATGACAATCTTAATTAATTTTAAAAATAAAAAAATTAATGAATAATGTGAATGATTTTAAAATGATTAAAAATTTATATTGACTTCATAAAAAAAAATAAATAAACTGAAAATGTAAATAGGCGTTTTTAAATTATATGAAATTACAAAGCAGCAATTATGAATTATTTCTATTACTGTTTTGTGCATAATTATAATTTTAAACTAATGTCTATTTTTTTTATGGAAAAATATAAGTGTAACTAAAAGTTAAAGAAATATATATAAATATTACTTTAGCTATTTTATTAAATTCATCAAATTAATTCATCAAAGTTAATAAGGCTAAAGAAAAGGAGTCGAAAATGGGGCAAATGTTACATCAATTAGAAGCTATAATAACTAAAATATCGGATATGATATGGCCAGTATTCTTACCATTTATATTAATAACGGGTGCGATAATGTCTATAAGAACGATATTTATGATTCAAAAGAAGGCTACAACGCCTGCTAAGTTACAAATAAAGAATGTTATAGGTCCAGCATCTATATCATTAGGAGCAATGATAGGTACAGGGGCAATAATAGGAGTTTTAGGAGCATTATCAAAATTAGCTGCATCAGGAGAAAGAAATATAGAAGCAATGGCTATATGGGCTTTAATAGGAGCATGTATAATGGTTCCGGTTTCTTATGCAGAAACATTAAACTCTAAAATAATGGGTAAAACTCCAAAAGAGTATATATCATCATTAATATCACCAAAGCTTGGTTTATTATATGCAGTATGTTTCGTAGCATTAGCTGTATTTGGGTTCGGTGGATTCCAATTTAGTGGTATAGATTCAGTTTCAGCGATAGTACTTGATAAATTTGGTATGGAACTTACTTTAGTTCAAAGATATATGTTTATAGTAGTACCGGTAATAGCTGTAGTTGCTGCACTAGTATTATCTAAAAAGCATGAACTATTCATGGGAGCTATGACTTATATGATAGGAACAGCTGTTGCAGGATACTTTATATTCTTCACAATGTTCGTTATAAAAACTTCAGGATATATACCTACTTATGTTGAAGGTGTAATCCAAGGTATGACTAATCCAGTTAACGGACTTACTGGTATAGTATTAGGATTTGTATTAGGAATGCAAAAGATAATACAAACTGCTGAAACAGGTTTAGGGGCCTTAGCTATGGCTGCTCAAGAATCAGATTCTAAGCCAAGAGAAGCTGCTATGATATCTTTAATACCTACAGTAGTTACAGTTGTAGTATCTATAGTAGTTACTTCTTATATAGCATCTTATGGATTAAACAATGGGATAATAGAATTCCCAGCAGATGCTGTAACTAGATTATCTCAATACTTTGCAACTGCAGAAGCAGTAACAGGAACATTTGGATTAGTAGTATTATGTGCATTTACAGTATTATCAGCGTTAACAACAATACTTGGATCTTATTACTATATGACAAAGTTATTCAAGCAAAACCCAATAAACAAAAATATAGCTATATACTTAGCATTAATAATAGCTGCTGGAACATTAGCAGTATTTGGAGCTAACGTAGTATTTGAAGCTGTTGACTTATTATTATTCGTTCTTTCTGGAATAAACGTAACTGCGTTATTAATATTCAGTTTAAAGAAATGGCAAGAATTTAAGTTAGAAGGTTCATTAGAGAATAAGAAAGTATCTTAATAAAATATGTTTATATAAAAACTCTACATTATACAACTTAGGAGGCAACATAATGCAAAAAACTATTTATTTTAATGGAAACGTTGTTACAGTAGACAGTAATAACACAGTAGCAGAATCTGTTTTAGTAGAAAATGGAAGGATAGTTAAAGTAGGAACTAATGATGAAGTTCTATCGAAGAAAGATGATGGTACTAAGCTTGTAGATTTAGAAGGTAAAACTATGGTTCCAGGATTTATAGATCCTCATGGACATATAGCAGCTATAGCTCAAACATTATTATTAGTTCAGCTTGGAGATGCTACTTCAGTAGAAGAAGTAAAAGAAAGATTAAGAAATTATATAGCAACTACTAAATTACCTGAAGGTGCTTGGGTAATAGGATTTGGATATGATAATACTAAATTTGAAGATAAAGAGCATCCTACTAAATTTGATTTAGATGATGTAAGTACAGAAATAGGAATATACTGTACACATGCATCAGGACACTTAGCTGTTACCAATTCGTTTGGACTTAAAGCTTACGGATATGCTGGAGAAGACTATGTAGTTCCAGAAGGTGGAGTTGTACAAACTGTAAGGCCGGACTCAAGAGAAGCTAATGGAATACTAGAAGAAAATGCTATAATGGCAGAAGAAAAAAAAGGTATAGTACCAGCTCCTCAATTTGAACAAGTTTTAGATAGTTTAGTTAGAGCTCAAGACTTATACGCTCAATTAGGTATAACTACAGCTCAAGATGCAAGTTTGGATCCAGGATATGATCAAATGTTAACAGCAGCAGGTCAAATGGGTAAATTAAAAATAGATATATTAGGATATGCATTAATGCCTTTTACAGAAAAATTAATTAAAACAAATGAAGGAACTCCAAAGAGAGAGTATGTAAACCACTATAAAATAGGTGGAGGAAAGACTTTCTTAGATGGTTCTCCTCAAGGAAAAACTGCTTGGTTAACTCAACCTTATTATGAAGTTCCAGAAGGTGAATCTAAAGATTATCTTGGATACCCTACTCAAAGTGATGAAGATATGATATCATACTACAAAATGTGTATAGAAAATAATTGGCAAGTTCACACTCATTCAAATGGTGATGCTGCAATAGATCAATTCTTTAGATGTTATGAAAAGGCTTTAGAATTAACAGGAAATACAACAAAGAAAACAAATTTAAGACCTGTATTAGTTCACTGTCAAGCGATAAGAAAAGACCAAATTAGGAAAATGGCTGAATTAGGAGCAGTACCAACATTCTTTAATGATCACGTTTGGTTCTGGGGAGATTATCACTATGAATCAGTATTTGGACCAGAAAGAGCTCAAAATATATCTCCACTAGGTTGGGCATTAGAAGAAGGTCTAAAGTTTACAATACATCAAGATCCACCAGTAAAAATGCCAGATCAAATACTAGGTATGCATAATGCTGTAAATAGAAAAACTCAATCAGGAAGAGTATTAGGTGGACAACACAAGATATCACCGTTAGAAGCATTAAAAGCTGCAACTATAAATGGAGCTTATGGATATTTTGAAGAAGATATAAAAGGAAGTATAGAAGTAGGAAAGTATGCAGACTTTGTAATACTAGACAAGAATATACTAGAAGTTGATCCAGAAGAAATAAAAAATATTAAGGTCTTAGAGACTATAAAAGAAGGAAATACTATATTTAAAGCTTAATAAAATACCGTAAAAAATGGGATATCAATATATTGGTATCTCATTTTTTTATTATATTTAAAAAAATATTTTAAAAATAATCTAAATAAGTGGGTACAAAAATAAGAATATATCATAAAATAATGGAATAAGGAGTAAAAAGGAAAAAAGTAGTAGAAAATTATATTTTTTTGTATAAAAATGTAGTACTATTTATATGATAACTCTATAATAAATAAGATAATTGAGTAAGGTGGAATAATATATGAATAAACTATTAAAAAGGATTTTTACCCTTATTATTTTTATTGGTTGCATTATTCCTGGTAATGTATGTGCAGATAATAAATATAATAAAGTATTTAAAGTTGGATTTTATGAATATAAGCCTTATTATTTCATTAATAAAGATGGATGCCCAGATGGTTACTATCACGATGTACTAGAATTACTTGCAAAAGATTTAGGGATTAAATTTGAGTATGTAGATTATGAGTTTACGCAAAGTATTAAAAAGTTAGAAAGTGGAGAATTAGATTTGCTGGTTGGTATACGTAATAGCGAAGAAAGAGAAAGTAAGCTTATATATACAAACCATTATATAGGAACAGAAACATATGGAGTATATACAAATAAAGATATTTTATATGGAGAGTTAGAAGAACTAGAAGGATTAGATTTTGCTTTTATAGAGCAGGAATTGAATTCAGATTGGATGCTTAAGTTTCTAGAAAAAAAAGGAATAAATATAGTTCCTATTAAATCTAACTCATATGAAGAATCTATAAAATTGTTGAGTGAAAAAAAGGTAGATGCAACTGTTGCGGCAATTAAAAATGACGAACTTGAAAATAAAAATAAGATATATGAGTATTCAGCAGGTCCTGTATATATAGCAGGAAATAAAAAGAATGCATATATAATAGATAAGTTTGATGAGATGTTAGAAAAATATTCTAAATTAAATAAAAACCCTATCAAAGATATACAAAATCAGTATTTTGCAAAAAATTCAAATCTTAATTCTAAAGAAACTAAAATTATAATAAATATTAGTTTATTAATAGCAGCTATATATATATTCATAATGTATGTTTATATACATCCAAAAATTAAGAAGAAAAGAATTAAAATTAACATTAAAGAACGAATGAATAATAATGAATATTTACTGTTTTATCAACCAATAGTAAATCCTAAGAAAAATGATATAGTTGGATTTGAAGCATTATTAAGATTAAAAGATAAAAAGTTGGGCATAGTACCTCCATATTTATTTATAAAAGAAATTGAAGAAAATGATATGTTATTCGATATTTCTATATGGGTTCTTAAAAGAGCTATTAAAGAGTATGACATAGTAAAAAAATCAAATAATATAATAAATGATAACTTTTATATATCAATAAATGTATCATTAAAAGAAATAGAAAATGAAAAGTTCATTAATGAAATTATAAAATGCATATTAGATAGTAAAATAGGAAATAACAAAATTTGTTTGGAAATTATAGAAAAGGTAGGTATAAATGACCTAGAAAAAATACAAAAATCTATAAAAGAATTAAAAAAAGTAGGATTTATGATTGCAATAGATGATTTTGGAGTTGAGTATTCTAATCTAGATATACTAGAAAAACTTGATTTTGATATAATAAAACTAGACAAATATTTCATAGATGATATGGAGGGATCTGAGGTCAGAAAGTTAATAATGAATTTTCTTTCACAGTTAACTATAATTACAGGAAAAACTATAATAGCAGAGGGTGTTGAAAAAATATCTCAAAGGGATGCTATAAAAAAAATAAAAAATGATAAATTTTATATACAAGGATATATTTATTCAAAGCCAGTATCCATAGATGATATACAAGATATTGAAATTAATAATTAATAAAAAACTATGATATCTGTATTATACAGATATCATAGTTTTTTTTATATAAAACTTATCCAACTTTTTTAGCTTCAAGTTCTAACTTTGCTATTCTTTCTTTGTTTAATTTAGCCATACCGATAGAAGCTAATATTAATGAACCGTAACATACTACTATGAATACTAATATAGCTGACCAAGCAACTCCGTATCCAAGATTATCAACTAGTGCACCGAATACTGATGAACCAGCAGCAAATCCTACGGCAAAGAATATTTGAACTACACCTAATATAGCACCAAATTCTTTTTTACCGAAAAATGATCCTGCAAGTAGAGAAGGTCCCATCATGTAAGCGAAAACTGATAAACCTTTTAATGCAGCGAATACGAATGCAAGTTGTGGTATACTACCAGAGAACATTAAAGCTAAACATGAAATAAATGCTAATACAGATGCTACCATAAGACCTTTAGTTACACCTAATTTATCAAATATTATTCCCCCAAATAAGTTTCCACCTAAAGAGAATAAAGCAAATATTGATCCAACAGAACCAACTATAACAGGAGCTAATTTTAAATGAACTTTTAAGTAAGCTGGATATTGAACTGCTAAAGCAGAAACATACATACCTAAGAAGAATAAACCTAAAGCAAATACCCAGAAGAACTTAAGATTTTTAGCTTCTTTAAAAGTATATCCCCAGTCTACTGAAACTGTATTTTGAGAATTTCCTTCTTTACCATTTTCTTTTTTAGAACCTTTAACGATTTCGTTATCGTTTTTAGGCATTCTTAAGAATAATAAAGTAACTGGTATTCCTACTATTAATGATAAAGCTCCGAATAACATGTAAGACTTGCTAGCTCCATTACTAGCTAATGAGAAGGCAGTCATTTGTTGAAGGAATATATTACCTATAGATCCACCGGCAAAAGCAAGACCCATAGCTTTACCTTTAGATAACTCATCGAACCATCCATTTATTAAAAGTGGTACACCTATTGAAGATATAGCTGCAGTACCAACTTGTACTATACCAGCAACAATATAGAATTGCCATAATTCTTGACACATAGAGAATGCTAAGAATCCTCCACCAGAAAGTATACATCCTAATAAATACATAACTTTTGCATTTATTTTATTAAACATCATACCTATTATAGGTGAAGCGATAGCAGATACTACAGTACCTAATGTAAATATTAAAGAGAATCCAGCAAGTGTGAATCCATGTTCTTCAACAACGTAACTTACGAATTGAGGTTGTATATTTGCTGCAACACCAAATGGTATAGCTTGTATAAGCATACATGCAACAACAATTAACCAACCAGTTGCAAATTTCTTTTTACTTTGATTTAAAGTACTCATAATGTTTTCTCCTTTAATTTGTGTTTTGTAAATAGGCACCGATTAAAAGAAATATTTTGAATAACTATAGGATAACATATACCTATAGTTTGAATGAAGGGAAAATGACTGAAGTAATTTGAATAAAAAATAAAATAGTTTCAAAAAAATCAAATAAAAATCAAATAAATTTAACTTATAATTTTAAGATATAATAAATCAGTTAGTTTATAAGAATAAAAAAGTAATTATAAAATAATATAAAAACATATGAAGAGAGGTATTTATATGAATAGTACAACATTTGGGCAATTATTAGAAAAATTATTATATTTATCAAATCAAAAAAAGGGGACATTAGCTAAAGAGTTAGGTTATGACATATCTTATATCAGTAAATGGATTAATACAAAGAACCTACCGAGTCAAAAAAATATTTCAGAAATATGTAAAACTACAGCAAGATTTATAGTAAGTTCATTAAGTGAGAAATCAAAGCAAGGTCTACTAGACTACTTTGAGATAAGTAAAGAGATATATAATGATGAAGTATTAGTTCAGTATATAGAAAGAAGTTTAAAAAATGCATATATGACTACGGCTGAAGTAAAAAATATAAATATATATAAAGGTACTCGATCAGAAGATAATTATAATAGTGCAACTCATATCAACCCAAGTCTTAGAAAGCAGTATTTAACGAATGATGCAGAACTATTTTTAAGTAAATCAAAAAAATTGGATATGATAATATCTGCTAATTTATATCATATAAATAATGATGATAAGAGATCTATATCAGTCATGAAGCAAGCGTTATCTGAGTTAGAAGGCGACTATCAAGTAAAAGTAAGGTTTCTTATGGGATTTGATGGAATGAATGAAGATTCCATATTAAATACTATATTAACTATTAATATGATTATAGCTCATCCTGAAATGGACTTTGAAATATATAATTGTGAAGTAGAATCAGGATCAATATTATCAGTAATAAAGGATAATATATTCCACAGCGCCTTATTTACAAAGGATAAAAGATGCTTACTTACTAATATGTCAAAGGAAAAAGAGGTTGTAGATGATATGTATTATAGTTTAGAAGATATACTTAAAAATAGAGGAAAGAAAATGTTTGAAAGGTTAAATTCTTTATCTATAATAAGAAACCAAATATATGTTCAATATATAATGGGAAGCGATTTAAGATGGCTAATGGGATCTATAAATGAACTACTAATGCCAGGAGAATTGTTTATGGAGATTGGAAGACAAGTCTTTGGCGATAATACAGAAATTATAGATGAACTGCAAAAAATTAATCTATTCCTTCAAAATGTAACTTATAGCTCAGATATAAAAATACTTATTTATGAATCAGAGCTGAGAGACTATATTTCTACAGGTAAAATGAACTTCTTTAATATACCAATTACTTTAAGTTTTGAACAAAGAGAAAGACATATAGAGTATATAGAAAGAATCTTACAAGAATCTGAAAAGATAAATATAAAACTTGTTGGAGGAAATTTTGTAGAAGAGTTTAGACATAATAAAGCGCCATCTTTATATTTATCTAAGACAATAAAGTTTACAAAGGTACATCCAACAGAAGATATAAATGATTATGCAATGATAAAAAATAATGAATTTGGTGATATTTGTAGCAACGTATTCGATAGACTTTGGAATGAGAGAAAAGATGTTGTTATAGAAGATAAATGTGAAGTTATTGATAGAATATCAAAAACAAGAATATATGCAAAACTAATAAATGAGAAATTTGACCAAACAATTAAATAAACTGTTGAATAGTAAAATTGAATTTGTTGAAATAAAAAAATAATACAAAAAATACTCCGTTGACTTTTATCGACGAAAATTGATAAACTTCTAATCGTAAATAGGCACTTTAAGTTATATAATTACATGTTCAGACAAATTAATTGATTTTATTATGCAAATAAAATTAATTTTATTTGTTAAGTGTAAATAAATTAATTCATGTAATTAAGATCTCGAAGGAATATAAAAAATATTATTTAGCTATTTTTATATTTTATTAATTCATCAAAACAAATAAAGTTAAAAAAGGAGTTGGAGGGGCAAATGTTACATCAATTAGAAGTTGTGATAACTAAAATATCGGATATGATATGGCCAGTATTCTTACCATTTATATTAATAACGGGTGCGATAATGTCTATAAGAACGATATTTATGATTCAAAAGAAGGCTACAACGCCTGCTAAGTTACAAATAAAGAATGTTATAGGTCCAGCATCTATATCATTAGGAGCAATGATAGGTACAGGGGCAATAATAGGAGTTTTAGGAGCATTATCAAAATTAGCTGCATCAGGAGAAAGAAATATAGAAGCAATGGCTATATGGGCTTTAATAGGAGCATGTATAATGGTTCCAGTTTCTTATGCAGAAACATTAAACTCTAAAATAATGGGTAAAACTCCAAAAGAGTATATATCATCATTAATATCACCAAAGCTTGGTTTATTATATGCAGTATGTTTCGTAGCATTAGCTGTATTTGGGTTCGGTGGATTCCAATTTAGTGGTATAGATTCAGTTTCAGCGATAGTACTTGATAAATTTGGTATGGAACTTACTTTAGTTCAAAGATATATGTTTATAGTAGTACCGGTAATAGCTGTAGTTGCTGCACTAGTATTATCTAAAAAGCATGAACTATTCATGGGAGCTATGACTTATATGATAGGAACAGCTGTTGCAGGATACTTTATATTCTTCACAATGTTCGTTATAAAAACTTCAGGATATATACCTACTTATGTTGAAGGTGTAATCCAAGGTATGACTAATCCAGTTAACGGACTTACTGGTATAGTATTAGGATTTGTATTAGGAATGCAAAAGATAATACAAACTGCTGAAACAGGTCTAGGAGCGTTAGCTATGGCTGCTCAAGAATCAGATTCTAAGCCAAGAGAAGCTGCTATGATATCTTTAATACCTACAGTAGTTACAGTTGTAGTATCTATAGTAGTTACTTCTTATATAGCATCTTATGGATTAAACAATGGAATAATAGAATTCCCAGCAGATGCTGTAACTAGATTATCTCAATACTTTGCAACTGCAGAAGCAGTAACAGGAACATTTGGATTAGTAGTATTATGTGCATTTACAGTATTATCAGCTTTAACAACAATACTTGGATCTTATTACTATATGACAAAGTTATTCAAGCAAAACCCAATAAACAAAAATATAGCTATATATTTAGCATTAATAATAGCTGCTGGAACATTAGCAGTATTTGGAGCTAACGTAGTATTTGAAGCTGTTGACTTATTATTATTCGTTCTTTCTGGAATAAACGTAACTGCATTATTAATATTCAGTTTAAAGAAATGGAAAGAATACAAGTTAGAAGATTTATTCGAAGATAAGAAAATATCTTAATATATAGAGAGCATCTTTTAATAGATGCTCTCAAATCAATTAGAGGACTAAGGAGACAGTATTATGCAAAAGACTATTTATTTTAATGGTAAAGTTGTTACAGTAGATAGTAACAACACAATAGCAGAAGCGGTTTTAGTTGAAAATGGAAAAATTTCTAAAGTTGGAAACAATGAAGAAATATTATCTTTAAAAGATGAAAATATTAATTTAGTTGACCTTGAAGGAAAAACTATGTTACCAGGATTTATAGATCCTCATGGACATATAGTAGCTACAGCTCAAACTTTAATGATAGTTACTTTAGGAGAGGTTACTTCAAGAGAAGAATTATTAGCTAAATTAAAAAAAGAGTTAGAAGAAAATCCTCCTCAAGGAGATAAATGGTTAATAGGATTTGGATATGATAATACGAAATTTGAAGATGGTCAACATCCTACAAAATTTGATTTAGATTCAGTAAGCAAAGATATACCTATAACTGTATCTCATGCATCTGGACACTTAGCGTCTGTTAACTCAAAAGCTTTAGAGTTATATGGATATGTAGGAGATGATTATATAGTACCAGAAGGTGGAGTCGTAAGAACTGTATCTCCTGATTCTAAAGAAGCAAATGGAGTTTTAGAAGAAAATGCTATCCTTGATAGTGAAAAGAAAAAAGTAGTAATATCACCAGGATTTGAAGATGTTTTAAGAGCTGTTGAGAGAGTTCAAAAAGTATATGCATCTTTAGGTGTAACAACTACTCAAGATGCTTCTGTTGAGTTAGCTAATGGATATACTCATATATTAGAAACTTGTGCTAATACTGGAAAATTAATAATAGATATAATGGGATTAGCAACTCAACCAGTAACAACTAAGCTTATGACAAATGAAGGTACTCCAAAGAGAGAGTATAAAAATCATTATAAATTAGCTGGAGGTAAGACTTGGCTAGATGGTTCGCCTCAAGGATTTACAGCTTGGTTAAGTGAACCTTATCATGTTGTACCTGAAGGACAACCTGCCAATTATTGTGGATATGGAACTCAAACTGACGAAGTTGTAACTCAATACTTTGTTGATTGTATAAACTTAAATATACAAGTTCATGTTCACGTAAATGGAGATGAGGCATGTGCTCAATTCTTAAGATGCTATAAAAAGGCTATGGAAATAACAGGACATGGCGCTGAATTAAGACCGGTTATGGTTCATTGCCAGGCATTAAGAAAAGATCAGTTAGATGACGTTATAGCTGTTGGAGCTGTTCCAACATTCTTCAATGATCACGTAGCATTCTGGGGAGATTTACATCATGATCAAGTGTTTGGACCAGAAAGATCTCAAAATATATCTCCAATAGGTTGGGCATTAGAAAAAGGTATAAAGTTTACTCTACACCAAGATCCACCAGTTAAAATGCCTAATCAAATATTTGCTATACACACTGCTGTAAACAGAATGACAGAAAGTGGTAGAGTATTAGGTGAACATCAAAGAATAGCTGTTATAGAAGCTATAAAAGCTGTAACTATAAACGGAGCTTACCAATACTTTGAAGAAGATATAAAAGGAAGTATAGAACCTGGTAAATTAGCAGACTTAGTTATACTTGATAAAAATCCACTAGAAGTTGAAGCATCAGAAATAAAAAATATAAATGTTTTGGAAACTATAAAAGAAGGAAATTCAATTTTTAAAAAATAGTTTTTAATAGTTTTTTATTATAATTTAAGAGGAGTATAGGCTAAGTCTATACTCTTTTTTATTACCAATAAATTAACTTATATAAATACAAAGTAAAGTCGAAATAACTCAAAGGATACCATAAAATATAATTTGTTTTAAAATATCGTATTTTAGGGATGAAAGATAGTATTTAACATGATATAATACTCTATGGATTAGCTAAAAACAAGTTAAATACAAACAATATTTAAATCTGAATTTAAAAAAGATCGTATATATCAAAAATTAAATATAGAGTAGTATTTATTTAAAATAACTTAATAAAGGGGGCGCACTTTGGAAAATATACTATCATATTTAGAGCAATTTACAACAATAATATCTAATGTAGTTTGGCCTATATTTATTCCATTTTTATTATTAGTTGGAATTTATATTTCTTCTCAAGTAATCTTGAACATAAGATCTCTTACAACTAAAAAAAGTTGTGTAAATTTAAAGTACATAGTTCCTCAGGCATCTGTAGCATTAGGAGCTATGATGGGAACAGGAACAATAATAGGTTTTATAGGCGCTTTAAGTAATTTAGCAATAAGCGGTCAAATATATGTAGAAGCAGTTGCTATTTGGGCATTACTAGGATCATTTGTGCTAATACCAATATCATATTGTGAGACTTTAATAGCAAAAATTGTAGGAATGGAACCAAAAGAATATATTAAATCATTTGTATGCAAAGGTGCAGCAAAGGTTTATATAGTGGCATTAATATTATTATATGTATTTGCAATAGGTGGAGTCCAATTTAGTGGAATTGAGGCTATTATGATAACGACATTAGATAAAGTGTTTAGTATTGAACTTAGTGAATTACAAAGATATTTATATATAGTTATACCATTAATAGGAATTATTACGATTATAGTACTAAAAAATAGACAAGATATATTTATAAAATGTATGATAGGTATGATATTAGTAGCAGTTACTATATACTTTATATTCTTTGGGTTGTTTGCAGCAAAAACATCAAGTTATATTCCTGTATTTATAGAAAGAGTTATTATAGGATTTAAAAATCCTGTTTCTATGATATTAGGAATTCCTTTAGGATTAATATTTGGAATGCAAAGGGTTATACAAATTGCTGAACCTGGTTTAGGGACTTTAGCTTTAGCTTCAATGAAGTCAGATTCAAACCCAAGAGTAGCTGGAACGATTTCGTTAATTTTAACTACTACACTAGTAGTTGTTTCTATAGTAGTTACATCTTATATAGCATCTTATGGACTTGATAAAGGTATAATAACTTTTTCTGAAGTAGGGGTGTATAGATTAGTTTCATATTTTGAAACTGTTATTAGTGTGACTGGAAGTTTTGGATTTGCAATCTTATTTATATTTATAATATTATCAGGAATGACTACTTTACTGGGAGCGTATATTCTTTTAAATAATTTAATAGAAAAAGAAACTGTAAAGAAAAATACTTTGTATATAGCACTTTTAGTAGTATCAGGTGCTTTATCAGTATTTAAATTCGATATATTGTTTAATTTATTAAATATACTATTATTCATAGCAACATCAATAAATATAACTGCATTAGCAATGTTTACTGAATTTGAATGGAGTAAGTATAAAATAAAAAACTATATATATAACGAAAGAGTATCTTAAATAATAAAAAAGCATGAATTTATATCCATGCTTTTTTTATTATTTTATTCCTTAAAATACTATTTAAATAAATTATAGAATATGACAAATTAAATCATATTTTGTGGTATAATTACAATTTAGAGGCTCAAAATAGAGACTATAGTTTCGTTTGGATTTAATTAGGATATAATAAATTTAATGATATAAAAAGCAGGTGATAAAATGGAAAATAAATTTTTACCGATATGCAAGCAAGATATGATAGATAGAGGATGGGATGAACTAGATTTTATAATAGTTACAGGAGATGCTTATGTTGACCATCACAGTTTCGGAACAGCCATAATATCAAGAGTACTAGAAAATTCAGGGTATAAGGTTGGTATAATAGCACAACCTGACTGGAAAAATACAGATGATTTTATGAAATTAGGAAGGCCAAGATTAGGATTCTTAGTAAATGGCGGAAATATGGACTCTATGGTTAACCACTATTCAGTTAGTAAAAAGCATAGAGATAAGGATATGTATTCTCCAGGAGCTAAAATGGGTCTTAGACCAGATAGAGCTACAATAGTATATTGTAATAAAATAAGAGAAGCATATAAAAATATATCAATAGTAATCGGTGGATTAGAAGCTAGTTTAAGAAGATTTGCTCATTATGATTATTGGAGTGATAAAGTAAGAAAGTCAATGCTTATAGATAGTGGAGCGGATTTATTAGTTTATGGTATGAGTGAAAAGCAAATAGTTGAAGTAGCAGATGCGCTTAATGATGGATTTGATCCTAAATATATAAGACATATAAATGGGACGTGTTATATAGCGGATACTTTAGATGAAATATATGATGATTATATACTTATACCATCATATAAAGAAGTTTGTGATGATAAAATAAAGTATGTTGAAGCTTTTAAAGTTCAATATGATGAACAAGATCCATATAGAGGAAAAGCGATAGTACAAAAGCATGGTGATAAGTATCTTGTTCAAAATAAACCAGAAAGACCTTTAAATAGAGAAGAACTAGATGCAGTATATGCACTTCCTTATCAAAAGACATATCATCCTATATACAAAAAGGATGGAGGAATACCAGCTATTGAAGAAGTTAAGTTTGGTATAGTAAGTTCTAGAGGATGCTTTGGAAGTTGTGCTTTCTGTGCAATAACTTTCCATCAAGGTAGAGCTGTTCAAAGTAGAAGTCAAGAATCTATAGTAGATGAAGCTAAGTGGATAAGTTCTTTACCTGATTTTAAAGGGTATATACATGACGTTGGTGGACCTACTGCAAACTTTAGAAAAGAAGCATGTAAAAAACAAATTACAAAAGGTGCTTGTAAGAAAAAGCAATGTCTACACCCAGAGCCATGTAAAAACTTAACTGTAGACCACAGTGAATATTTACAGTTATTAAGAAGATTAAGAAAACTTCCTAACATAAAGAAAGTATTTGTTCGTTCAGGAATAAGATACGATTATGTTATGGCAGATAAAGATAATAAATTCCTTAGGGAATTAATAGAACATCATGTTAGTGGACAGCTTAAAGTTGCCCCAGAACACGTTGCAGAAGAAGTTCTACATCATATGCAAAAACCTGCAGGTAACACTTATGATAAGTTTAGACAAAAGTTCTTTGCTATAAATGAACAATTAGGTAAAAAACAATATTTAATACCATATTTAATGTCATCCCATCCTGGTTCTACATTAAATAGTTCAATTGAATTAGCTGAATATTTAAGAGATACTCAGTATCAACCAGAGCAAGTACAGGATTTCTATCCAACTCCAGGAACATTATCTACTACAATGTTCTATACCGGAATAGACCCACTTACTATGAAGCCTGTGTATGTTCCTAAGTCAAAACAAGAAAAAGCTATGCAAAGAGCATTGCTTCAATATAGAGCTCCAAGAAATTATGATTTAGTTCACCAAGCTTTAGTAGAAGCTGGAAGAGAAGATTTAATAGGACTTGGACATAGATGTTTAATTAAGCCAAAAGATGCAAGAGGATATTCAAATAGAGGCTCAAATTCTAATAAAAAGAATAATAACTCGAAAAACTCAAATAATAAGGATTCAAGAGGAAGAAACTCTTCAAGAGAGAACGAATCGAATAATAGAAGTAAAAATGATAGAAATAATCAATCAGGAAAGAAGTTTTCTAAAAACTCTAAGCCTATAAAAAAGAAAAGAAGATAAATACATAAAGGATATGAGATAATCTCATATCCTTTATGTATTTATATGGTAATCAACACAAAGTGTCAAAAAAAGTAAAAAAATGTCTTTTTTAGTGTAACTAAGTTTTATATAAATCATATTATATATTGAGGGCAAAAAAATTGTCCTACATTAAAAGGAGATGTATATACTATGTATGATATGCATGAAGGTAGTAACTGTGGATGTTCCCCAAGACCAGATCATGATGATAAAAGGGAAAGAGTTTGCGAAATTGAAAGTGAATGCTGTGACACTTTTGTTAAAGAACAATTTACTATAAGAGCAACTGCTTCATCTAATGAAATAACTGTTTACAAAGCAAATACAAATACTATTACACGTGCTACAATAAAAATTATAAATTTATCGCCAAGTGTTAGTGTTACTGTTGGAACAAATGGTTTGGGTACTGTTGTAGGACCTAATCAAGAAGCTGCAATTACAGTAAATGGAATAGATCATCTAACACTTCAAACTGGAGGAGGTACAGCAAGAGTATTGCTTTGCTTTGATTTACAAGTTGCTGATCTTGATTAAGAATATCACTTAGACAGAATCAATTATTAATGTAAATTAAAATTTTAAAGAAGATAGTATCTAATTTACACTAGGCAGAGAGTTTTCTCTGCCTTTTTATTTATCTAAATAAAAGTTAAGGATACATAAACGAATATAGCAAATAATAAAGGTAGAAGAATGGCTAAAAAAGCGACCTATATTGACATTTTTTTTAGTAAAGTTTATACTAAAATTTGTGTTTAATTTAAATAAATATAAATGTATACATCTAAAATAGAGAGGTATAAGTATGAATAAAAGTAAATTTTCAATAAAAACTATAGTTGCTATAGGAATTGGAGCTGCAGTATTTATGATATTAGGTAGATTTGGCTCGATACCAACTGGTATACCAAATACTAATATAGAAACGGCGTATGCATATCTTGCATTAATGGCTATATTATATGGGCCAGTAGCAGGATTTTTAATTGGACTTATAGGGCATGGATTAAAGGATTTAGTATTTTACGGAATGCCGTGGTTTAGCTGGGTTATATCATCAGCAATAGTTGGTTTGATAATAGGATTAGTATGGAAGAGATTAAAGGTTAATGATGGACTTTTTGCAACTAAACAAATAATACTATTTAATATAACACAAGTCATAGCAAATGTAATTGCATGGTTTTTAGTTGCACCTACATTAGATATATATATATATGCAGAGCCGGCTGATAAAGTTTATATTCAAGGTATGATAGGTGGTATATCTAATATGTTAACTATAGGTATACTAGGTACTTTAATATTATTAACTTATTCTAAGACTAAAATAAAGAGTGGAAGTTTAAGAATAGAAGATTAAAATTTAATAAGGAGACCTTAGATGAAAAGAAAGATAATAGAGTTTAAAGATTTTAGCTTTCAATATAGAGTACAAGCAGTGCCAACGCTTAAAAATATAAATTTAACTATATATGAAGGTGAAAAAGTTCTTATAGTGGGTCCATCAGGGTCTGGAAAAAGTACATTAGCTCATTGTCTTAACGGATTAGTTCCATTTTATTATGATGGAAAAATGACAGGGCAATTAAAAATAAATAATGAAAATATAAAATCTAAAAATATATTTGATTTATCTAAAATTGTAGGAACGGTATTGCAAGACCCGGATAGTCAATTTATAGGACTTACAGTAGGCGAGGATATAGCTTTTAAACTAGAAAATTACTGTGTAGAACAAGAGAAAATGATAGAAAAAGTAGAAAAGTCAGCGAAGTTAGTTGATATATATAAAGAAATAAATGAATCTCCATATAGATTATCAGGTGGTCAAAAGCAAAGAGTTACTTTAGCTGGAGTTACAGTAGATGAGGTTAAAGTATTGTTGTTTGATGAACCATTAGCAAGTTTAGATCCAGCAACAGGTAAAAGTGCTATAGAATTAATAGATAGCATACAAAAAAATGGAGATAAGACAATTGTTATAATAGAACATCGATTAGAAGATGTTCTTCATTGTGATGTAGATAGAATTGTAGTAATGGATAAAGGTGAAATCGTAGTGGATACTACTCCAAATGAACTTCTTTCAAGTAATACTTTATCAGAAATTGGAGTTAGAGAACCTTTATATATAACAGCACTTAAATATGCAAATTGTGATATAAATCCAAAGTTAAACCTTTCAAATATTAAAACTTTAGATTGTAGTGCTTGTAAGTGTAAAGTTAACACTTGGTATGAAAGTGCAAACAAAGCTATACAAAAGTCTAAAACTAATACAATTTTAGAGTTTGATAAAGTAAGTTTTTCATATGGAAATGAAAAGCAAGTTTTAAAAGATCTTTCTTTTAAAATAGATAAAGGAGATATGGTAAGTATAGTTGGAAGAAATGGTGCAGGAAAATCAACTATATCAAAATTAATATGTGGTTTTTATAAACCTATATCAGGAAGAATACTATTTGATACTAAAGATATAATAGATGAATCTATAAAAGAACGTTCAGAAAAGATAGGATTTGTAATGCAAAATCCCAATCAAATGATATCTAAAACAATGGTATTTGATGAAGTTGCTTTTGGGCTAAAAATAAAAGGTATTAAAGAAGATGAAATTAAAGAAAGAGTATATGAAACACTTAAAATATGTGGATTATATGGATATAGGAATTGGCCAATTTCAGCACTTAGTTACGGTCAAAAGAAAAGAGTCACAATAGCATCAATACTTGTATTAAATCCAGAAGTTATAATTTTAGATGAACCTACAGCGGGCCAAGATTTTAAACATTATACAGAAATAATGGAATTTTTAGTTGAACTAAATAAAAAAGGAGTTACAGTTATAATGGTAACTCATGATATGCATCTTATGTTAGAGTACACTAATAATGTAATTGTATTGGCAGAAGGGAAAAAGTTAGCCGATGATAATGCTATTAATATATTAACTAATAAAGATATAGTAAAAAAAGCAAACTTAAAAGAAACATCACTACATGAACTTGCTATAAAGTGCGGTATAGAAGATTCAGTAGAATTTGTAAATAGATTTATAGAATATGATAGGAGGGTTAGAAAGCTATGAATACAGAAATGTTGTCATATATAAAGAAAGACTCACCTATTCATAAGTTAACAGGAGCTACTAAATTAATATGTTTTCTAGTTTGGACAATAGCTGCTATGATAACGTATGATACAAGAGTTTTATTAGGACTTTTTATAATAGGATTAATTGCATTTAAGGTATCTAAGATAGAATTTAAAGATATATCTTTTGTACTTTATTTTATATTATTTTTCTTAGTTTTAAATGCAATTATGATATTTATATTTGCTCCATATCAAGGAGTAGAAATATATGGCACTAGACATGATATATTTAATATACTAGGTCCATATACATTAACAAAAGAACAATTATTTTATGAGTTTAATGTAATACTTAAGTATTTTTCAACAATTCCAATAGCTCTTTTATTTATACTTACTACAGAACCTAGTGAGTTTGCAGCATCTTTAAATAAAATAGGCATAAATTATAAAGCGGCGTATACTGTATCAATTGCTTTAAGATACATACCAGATGTACAAAGAGATTATAAAGATATATCATTTGCGCAACAAGCGAGAGGAATAGATTTATCTAGAAATGAGAAATTAATAAAAAGAATAAAAAATTCATCGGCTATACTAATACCTTTAATATTTTCAAGTTTAGAAAGAATAGATAAAATAAGTTTAGCTATGGAACTAAGAGCATTTGGAAATGGAAAAAAACGTACATGGTATAGTATGAGAAGATTTAAAAAAGAAGATTATATTGCAATAATATTTTTAATAATTATATTAATTATATCTGTAGCTATGGTTAAGTTAAATGGATCAAGATTTTATAATCCATTTATATAGTAAAAAAGAACTTATATGTAAATTACATATAAGTTCTTTTTTACTATATATAAAAGAAGGAATATTTATAAAACTAGAAGAAGTTATTAGTTTAAAATAGTTTTTAGGGGGTAAACGAAAATGAAAAAAGGAATAAGTATTTTACTATCAGTAGCTATTAGTTCTATATTATTAGTAGGGTGTAGCCAAACATCTAAAGAAATAACTAAATCAGAGGGTAAAGTAGATAGTAAGGAAGTAAAAATATCTGCCCCTGATGGATTACCGTCAATAACGCTAGCTAAATTAATGAATGAAGATATTAAAATAAAAGAAGGATATGATATAAAATATACAATAGAAAAAGCTCCAGAAGCACTATCTACATCAGTTATGAAAGAAGATGTTGATATAGCCATAGTACCGTCAAATATGGCAGCTATAGCCTATAATAAAACATCTAACTATCAAATAACTGGAACTGTAGGCATGGGATCATTTTATTTAGTATCTACAGAAGATATAAAAGAGCTAAAAGATTTAGAAGGGTATGAAGTTGGAAATACTGGTAAGGGCCTAACACCAGATATAACTGCTCAAGCTGTTTTAAAGGATAGAGGTGTTGATTTAGGGAAAATAAATTTTAGTTATGTTAATTCAGTAAATGAATTAGTCCCACTTTTAGCAACAAATAAACTTAGTACAGCATTTGTTCCTGAACCGGCATTAACAGGGCTACTAAATACAAATAAAAAAGTGAAAATAATAAAAAGCTTAAATGATGAATGGAAAGAAATTAATAACTCACAAGAGGGATATCCACAGTCTACAATAATAGTAAAATCTGATTTTGCTAAAGAAAATAAAGAGTTTGTAGATTCATTTATAAATCAAATATCAGATAGTGTGAAATGGGCTAATACAAACTCTGATAGAGTAGGAGAATATGCTAAAGAAATAGGCATATCTATTGAATCGAGTATTATAGGGCGAGCTATGGAAAGATCTAATTTAAAATTTGTTCCTATTAAAGATATGATTGATGATTATAATTATTATTATAAAAAACTATTTGATTTTGATACTAACTCTGTAGGAGGAAAATTACCAGATGAAGGTATATACTTCATTTCTAAATAATTCTAATAGGAAAGATAAAATGGAGATCGTACTTTCATGTATTCTCCTATTGTTTTTATGGCAAATTATAGCTATATTAATAAATAATGAAATATACCTGCCTACTATAAATCAAACATTAAATAGTATGAAAGAAATAATTTTAGAACCAAGATTTTATTTGGATATGGCTTATTCTATAGGGAGAAGTTTGTATAGTTTTTTACTTGCATTAGTTTTAGCTATGGTTATAGGAATATTATCATATAGTAATAAAATTATTAGAAATATTATTAAGCCTATAAGTAAAATATTAGAGTCTATTCCTACTATGATACTAGTTTTACTTGTATTAATATGGTTTAACAAAGATAAAGCACCATTTATAGTTGGATTTTCAATAGTTATGCCAATACTATATGATGCTGTATTAGGATCAATGTTAAATATAGATAAAAAATTGATTGAAATGAGTGAAATATATAAAATAAATATAAATGATAAAGTATTAAAATTATATTTACCGTCCATAAAACATAGCTTAATGCCTATTTTTATATCTACATTTTCATTAGCATTAAAAGTAGTTATAGCAGGTGAAGTATATGGACAGCCAACTTATGGAATTGGAACTATGATACAAGTTGAAAAGATTAATTTCAATACATCGGGGATATTTGCATGGATTGTAATAATACTATTAATCTCTGTGGTTTTAGATATAATCCAAAAAGTATTATTAAGGAGAACTTTTATATGGAAGAGATGATACTTGAAATTAATAATATAAATAAAAGCTATAATGAAGATGTAATATTCAAAGATTTTAGTATAAAATTTTATAAAAATAAAGTAAACTGTATTCTTGGAAAATCAGGATGTGGAAAAAGTACACTTTTAAATATTATAAGTGGAATTATTAAAAGTGATTGTAGAGAATTTGATACTTTAGAAAGTTTTGGAATAAGCTATATATTTCAAGAAGATAGATTAATAGATTGGTTAACAGTTGAAGAAAATATTAGATTAATAGCTAAAAACTATTACAAAAAGAATGAATTAGATAAAGAAGTACATAAATACTTAAGCTTAGTAGGAATTTCTGATTATAAAAATTATTATCCTCAAATGCTTAGTGGAGGAATGAGGCAGAGAGTTAATATTGCAAGGGGATTAATTTGTCCTTCTAATATTATTATAATGGATGAGCCATTTAAATCTATTGATATATTAAATAAAAAAGTTATAATAGATAATTTCAATGATATACTAAAAATAGAAAAGAGAACCGTAATATTTGTAACTCATGATATTGATGAAGCTTTATATTTGAGTGATAAAATAATTATATTAGGAAATAGACCTATTGAAATAAAGGCTATATTAGATAATTCTAAGAAACTTAATAAAGGAGATATCAGTATACATATAAATTAAAGATTTAAGACTATGTATTGTTTAGGTTATAATATACAATAATTATTGTAGGGTAATATTTTATTATAAGGAGGCAGAAATTATGATAAAAGAAAGAATTAATAAATTAAGATATATAATGAAAGAAAAAAATATTTTTGCTTACATAATACCATCTTCAGATTATCATCAAAGTGAGTATGTAGGAGATTATTTTAAAAGTAGAGAATTCATATCAGGATTTACAGGATCTGCGGGTACTGTTGTAGTAACTCAGGATGAAGCGGGTTTATGGACTGATGGAAGATATTTTATACAAGCTGAAAATCAATTAAAAGATAGTAGTATAGAATTATTTAAGATGGGAGAAGAGGGAGTACCAACTATAGAAGAATATTTAGCAGATAAAATGCCAAATGATTCTAAATTAGGATTTGATGGTAAAGTAATATGCACTAAAGAAGGTGAAAAATTAGCTAAGAAGCTAGAATTTAAAAACGTATCAATAGAATACTCTTATGATTTAATAGATAGTATATGGGAAGATAGATATGATTTACCTAATAAACCAGCTTTCTTACTAGGAAATGAATATAGCGGTGCAAGCTTTAGTGAAAAATTATCTAGAGTAAGAGATGTTATGAAAGAAAAAAATGCAACAACTCATATAATTACTACATTAGACGATATAGCTTGGTTATTTAATATAAGAGGAGGAGATGTAAAATCAAATCCTGTTGTGCTTTCATATGCTGTTATAGGCTTAAAGAATGTTTACTTATTTGTTGATGATAATAAGCTTAATAATGAGATAAAAGAAGAATTAGGTAAAGAAAATGTAGTTATAAAGCCTTATGATTCAATTTATGAATTTGTAAAAACTTTAGATAAAAATGAAGTTGTTTTACTTGACCCAAATAAGGTAAACTATGCAATTTATAATAATATTCCAAGTAACATTCAAAAAATAGAAGGTACTAATCCTACTATAATGTTTAAGGCAATAAAAAATGAAGTAGAATTAGATAATATTAGAAACAGCCATATAAAAGATGGTGTAGCTTTTACTAAATTTATGTACTGGTTAAAAAATAAGGTAGGAAAAATAGAAATAAGTGAAATAAGTGCTACGAAAAAATTAGAAGATTTTAGAAAACAACAAGATAAATTTATAGAACCAAGTTTTGATACTATTGCAGCATATAGAGAACATGCAGCTATGATGCATTATAGCGCAAATGAGGAAAGTAACTACAAATTAGAGCCAAAAGATTTATTCTTAGTAGACTCTGGAGGACAATATTTAGATGGAACAACAGATATAACAAGAACTATAGCACTAGGAGAAATATCAAAAGAAATAAAGACTCATTTTACAAGCGTAGTCAGAGGTATGATAAGATTATCAAAAGCTAAGTTTTTATATGGATGCAGAGGATATAACTTAGATATGCTTGCAAGAGGGCCGCTTTGGGATTTAGGGATAGATTACAAATGTGGAACAGGTCATGGTATAGGATTTGTTTTAAATGTACATGAGGCACCTAATGGGTTTAGATGGAAAGTAGTTGCAGATAGAGATGATAGCTGTATACTTGAAGAAGGTATGGTTACTACAAATGAGCCTGGAGTTTATATAGAAGGTTCTCATGGTATAAGAATTGAAAATGAAATAGTAGTAAGGAAAGCTGAAAAAAATGAATATGGTCAATTTATGGACTTTGAAGTAGTTACATTTGCGCCGATAGATTTAGATGCTATAGATAAAGATATTATGCTAAAAGATGAAGTAAATTACTTAAATTCTTACCACAAACTTGTTTATGATAAGATAGGTCCATATTTAACTGAAGAAGAAAAAGACTGGTTAAAAGAATATACTAGAGAGATATAAATTAAAAGGATATTGATATTTAATCAATATCTTTTTAATTTGTAATTATAATAAAAATAATATGAAAAGAATAATTTAATAATTTGATATAATAAATAAAGGAATTTAAAAATTTAAAACTAAAGCTATATATTAGGAGGAGTTATGTCAAAAGTAAAAACTAATGCGATGAGAATATTAGACTCTAACAAAGTAAGCTACAATATGTTTTCTTATAATGTAAAAAAAGGAGAACATGTAGATGGAGTTGAAGTAGCTAAACAAATAGGAAAAGATGAAAAAGAAGTTTATAAAACTTTAGTAGCTCAAGGTAATAGCAAAACCATATACGTATATGTAATACCGGTAAATGAAAGTTTAGACCTTAAAAAAGCAGCAAATGTAGCAAAAGAAAAAAAGATAGAAATGATACATGTAGCCGATATAAATAAGATTACAGGATACATAAGAGGAGGATGTTCCCCTATCGGCATGAAAAAGAAATATAAAACTTTTGTAAATGAGACTGCATCTGATTTAGAACAAATTATAGTAAGTGCTGGTAAAATAGGATATCAAGTGCAACTAAATCCGTTAGATTTACAAAAAATAACTGAGTGTGAATTTATAGATATAATAAAATAAAAAAAAGAGTTAGATTTATAACTAACTCTTTTTTTATTTAAAAAATTATACTATCAATATTAATTTATAAATTTAAGTTTATGAGTGTTAGCTTTTTTACAACTTGTAGTAGACTAGAAAAAATGTTAAAGTATAAATATACGAATATTAAAATTGAATGCATAGGGGGATGTTCGAGTGAGAGTGATAGAATCTCATGAAATTACGGAAAAAGTAAAAGAAATTTGTATAGATGCAAACATAAATCTAGGAAATGATGTAGTAAATTCATTAAAATCAAACCTAGAAAAAGAAGAAAGTCAATTAGGAAAAAATATTTTAAATATAATAATAGATAATGCAAATATTGCAAACGAAAAAAATACACCTATATGCCAAGACACAGGAATGGCTGTATTTTTTGTTAAATTAGGAAATGATGTAGTTGTAAAAGGAGATACAATTACAGATGCAATAAATGAGGGAGTTAGGCAGGGATATAGAGATGGGTATTTAAGAAAATCTGTTGTAGACCCATTAAGTAGAATAAATACCAAAGATAATACTCCAGCAATAATACACTATGAGATTATTAAAGGAGATAAAATAATAATAGAGTTTGCTCCAAAGGGATTTGGGAGTGAAAATATGAGTAAATTAAAAATGTTAAAACCATCAGATGGTATAGATGGAATAAAAGAATTTGTAATAGATACAGTTTCAGAAGCTGGCCCAAATCCATGTCCTCCAATAGTTGTAGGCGTTGGAATAGGTGGAACAGTAGAAAAATGCGCTCAAATAGCTAAAAAATCTTTACTTAGAGAAGTAGGGATGCATAATAAAAATAAAGATATAGAAACATTAGAAAAAGATTTATTAACTGAAATTAATAAATTAGGTATAGGACCACAAGGTGTAGGAGGAAATACTACTGCACTAGCTATTAATATAGAAACATATCCAACACATATAGCAGGCTTACCTGTTGTAGTTAATATAAATTGTCATGCTTCAAGACATAAAAAAATAATTATATAGGAGAGTCAATATGATAAGTTTAAGTATGCCTATAAAAGAAGATGAAATAAAGAAGCTAAGTTGTGGAGATATAATAAGATTAAGTGGAACTATATATACTGCTAGAGATGCTGCACATAAAAGATTAATAGATTGTATAAATAAAGATAAAGAGTTACCTTTTAATATTAAAGACCAAGGAATATATTATGTTGGACCGACACCAAATAAACCAGGAGAAGTAATAGGTTCGGCAGGACCAACAACCTCTTATAGAATGGACGATTTAACAATTCCTCTTTTAGAAAGAGGATTAAAAGTAATGATAGGCAAGGGAAAAAGAAGTAATGAAGTTATAGAAGGTATAAAAAAGTACAATGCTATTTATCTTATTGCTATAGGTGGAGCTGGTGCATATATATCAAATTCTATAAAAACTTGTGAAGTAATAGCTTATGATGATTTAGATGCAGAGGCTATAAGAAAATTAGAAGTGGAAGATCTTCAACTAATTGTAGCTATAGATAGCAAAGGAAATAACATATATGAAAAAGGGAGAAAGATGTATGAAAAACAATAAAGATTATTCTCAATTAGCACTTAAAATGCATGAAGAAAATAAAGGTAAAATTAGAGTAGAAAGTAAAGTAAAAATAGAAACTAGAGATGATTTATCTACAGCGTATACTCCAGGTGTAGCTGAGCCTTGTAGAAAAATACATAAAGATATAGATAATGTATATAAATATACATCAAAAGGAAATACTGTTGCAGTAGTGAGTGATGGAAGTGCAGTGCTTGGACTTGGAGATATAGGAGCGCATGCATCTATTCCAGTTATGGAAGGAAAGGCAATATTATTTAAGGAATTTGCAGATGTTGATGCATTTCCAATATGTGTAAAAACTAATGATGTAGATGAAATAGTAAATACTGTGAAATTATTAGAACCTGTATTTGGAGGAGTAAATCTAGAAGATATAAGTTCTCCAAGATGTTTTGAAATAGAAAATATATTAAAAAAAGAATTGGATATACCGGTATTTCATGATGATCAACATGGTACAGCAATAGTTGTAGCAGCTGCTGTAATTAACTATGTTAAATTATCATCTAAAAAAATTGAAGATTTAGAAATAGTAATAAACGGTCCAGGTGCTGCAGGGATTGCAATAGGAAAGATATTGCTAAGTATGAATGTAAAAAATGTAATATTTTGCAACAAGCAAGGTGCACTTGAAGAAAGCATGGATGACTTAAACTGGGCACAAAGAGAAATGCTAGATAAAACTAATATAAATAATGAAAAGGGATCTTTAAAAGAAGTGATAAAAGGAAAAGATATTTTCATTGGAGTTTCAGGGCCAAATATGCTAAATAAAGAAATGGTAGAAACTATGAATGATAAATCAATGGTATTAGCAATGGCAAACCCAACTCCTGAGATAATGCCAGATGAAGCTAAACTAGGTGGAGCATTAGTAGTTGGAACAGGACGTTCAGATTTTCCAAACCAAGTTAACAATGTATTAGCATTCCCTGGAATATTTAGAGGGGCGTTAGATGTTAGAGCTAAAGAGATAAATGAAGAAATGAAAATAGCAGCGGCTTATGCTATTGCAAATACTATATCTGATGAAGAAATCTCAATAGACTATATTTTACCAGATGCATTTAATAAAAATGTAGCTAAAAATGTTTCAAATGCAGTTAAAAAAGCGGCTATTGATACTAAAGTAAATAAAATATAATTAAAAATAAGGCTAGTAAATTTAATATAATTTTACTAGCCTTTAAATTTACATAAAATTATAATATACTTTTATTATTAGAATTTTATGTATTAAAGAACTATTGCTTATATTTGATATACATATGTCGAAATTAGTAATATAAATTTTTATAGAGATAAAATATAGAAAATAAAAACGAGAGAGGAATATATTAAAATGAAGGAACCTATGTATAAAAATATTGAAAATTACGTAATGAACCTAATTGAAAGTGGGCAATTACAAGAAGGCGATTTAATCCCATCTGAAAAACAATTAACAGAAAAGTTTAATGTAACTAGAATGACTGTAAGGTCAGCTCTTAACAACTTAGTTAACGGAGGATACATAGCAAGAAGAAGAGGAATAGGTAGCATAGTACTAGGAAATAATATATACGATAATATATCTACAATAAGTGGATTTACAAGAGAAATGGAGAGTAAAGGATATAAAGTTTCTAATATAGTACTTGATCTTAATATTGTCCAAGCTGATGAAACACTTAAAAAAAAGTTAAACCTAGAAGAAAATGATAATGTATGGGAAATCAAAAGAGTAAGAATTGCTGACGATGAAAGAGTTTCATACATGGTAACATATATGCCTGTAAAATTATTTCCTAATTTAAGCAAAGAACGTTGCAATGGATCTTTATATAAATATGTAGAGGAAGATTGTGGATATAAAATAGCTATGTCTGAAAGAGAAGTAACTGCTGTTATGTCTGAAATAGAAATAGAAGAAGCTTTAGAATTAGATGGTCCTCAAGCTTTATTATATATAGCTCAGGTATGTAAATTACAAAATAGTGAAGCATTTGAATACTCTCATACATATCATCATGGATACACATTAACATTAAATGCAGTTCCAAAATAAATAGAAAATATTACTAAACTTACTCTGCCTTTTCAGAAAAATATTAAAATTAAAAAAAGTACTTGAAATGTATATACATTTGAAATACAATTATATACAAATGGCTAGGAAAATGTTATCCAATCCCTAAAACATAAAATAAGATTAGGGAAGGCAGGTATAGTAATGGAAAAGATAATGGCTTTTATGGAAAAATACTTAGTACCAATAGCCGCAAAAATAGGATCACAAAGACATCTAGTAGCAGTAAGGGATGGATTTGTTGCTATGATACCTATAACAATGGCTGGTGCATTTGCAACGCTTATTAATAACTTACCAATTCAAGCATATAAAAATATGATGGCTAGTATATTTGGTGAAGGATGGACTACACTAGGGGGAAATATATGGTGGGCATCAATTGCCACAATGGCATTATTCTTAGCAGTTTCAGTAGCATATTTCTTAGCGAAATCATATAACGAAAATGAATTACAAGCAGGACTTATATCTTTAAGCTCATTCTTATTATTAGCTCCTCAAGTAGCTAAAGTAGTGGATGAAGCTGGAGCAGTTGTAGCTGAAGGATGGGGATTCATTCCGAAGGGATATATATCAACTGATGCATTGTTTACAGCAATTATAGTAGCAATAATAGCAACTGAATTATACGTTAAATTATCAAAAGTATCATGGTTAACAATTAAGATGCCTGATAGTGTACCACCAGCAGTTTCAAGATCATTTGCAAAATTATTACCAGGGGTAATAACATTATTTGTAATGGGTGTTATAGGAATCTTTATTAATAAATTATCAGGTGGATTACATCTTAACGATTTATTATCAAAATATTTAGCGATGCCTTTAGCAGGAGTTGCTGATTCATTTATAGGAACAATAGTAGTAGCATTATTTGTTCACGTTCTTTGGATATTTGGACTTCATGGTGCAAACATAGCTTTACCAGTTGTTGAACCAATACTAATGCAATTAGGTGGACAAAACGAAGCTTTAGCAGCAGCAGGAGCAACTACAGGATACAATGTATTTGCAGGAGCATTCCTTGATGCATTTGTATACTTAGGTGGATCAGGTATGATACTTGGTCTAGTAATAGCATTATTAATAGCAGGTAGAAGACGTAAAGAAATGATAGCTTTAGGTGGGCCACCATCAATATTTAATATAAGTGAGCCTATGATATTTGGTTTACCAATAGTACTAAATCCAATGTATGCAATACCATTTGTTTTAGCACCTGTTATATGTGCAGCACTTTCGTACTTTGCGATATCATCAGGAATAGTTCATCCAGTAATAATGTCTAAAATACCATGGGTTACACCACCAATAATGGGAGGATTAATGGCTACAGGTCACTGGACTGGAGGAGCATTAGCAGCAGTTAACTTATTAATATCTATAGGTATTTACTTACCATTTGTTGCAGCTGAAGAAAGAATGACAAAGAAAAAATTAGATAAACAAAGCGTAAATTAATAATCTATAGATAAGGTGGTAGACATTGATGAAAAAAGGGCTGAAGATAGTAACTATAGGCGGTGGGTCTAGTTACACACCGGAACTTATAGAAGGATTTATAAAAAGATATGAAGAACTTCCATTGAGTGAAATTTGGTTAGTGGATATAAAAGAAGGAAAAGAAAAGCTTGATATAGTTGGAAATCTTGCAAAGAGAATGATAAAAAAAGCAGGATTAGATATAGATGTACATTTAACTTTAGACAGAAGAGAAGCTTTAAAGGGAGCTGACTTTGTAACAACTCAGTTAAGAGTTGGATTATTAGATGCAAGAATAAAGGATGAGAGCATTCCTTTATCTCATGGAATAATTGGTCAGGAAACTAATGGAGCAGGAGGTCTTTTTAAAGCTCTAAGAACTGTACCTGTAGTATTAGATATAATTAAAGATATTCAAGAGTTATGCCCAAATGCATGGCTTATAAACTTTACAAACCCAACTGGTATAATAACTGAAGCTGTATTTAGATATACTAATTTTAAAAACTATATAGGTTTATGTAATGTACCTATAGGAATGAGAAATGGGATAGCAAAAGAATTTGAAGTAGATCACGAGAGAATTCATATGGATTTTGCTGGACTTAATCATATGGTTTATGGTCTAAATGTATCTTTAGATGGTGTAGATGTAACAGAGGAAGCTATAGAAAAGTTTACAAATTCTAAAATATCTATGCAAAATATAAAAGCTATAGATTTTAATGCTGAATTTGTTAAAGCTTTAGGAGCAATACCTTGTCCTTACCATAGATACTACTATAAGTCTAAGGAGATGTTACAAGAGGAACTTCATGAGTTTTCTAAGGGGAAAGCCAGAGGTCAGGTAGTTAAAGAATTAGAAGAACAATTATTTGAATTATATAAAGATGAAAATTTAGATGTAAAACCTCCTCAGCTAGAAAAAAGAGGTGGAGCATACTATAGTGATGCAGCTTGCAACTTAATAAGTTCTATATATAATGACAAAGGCGATATACAAGTAGTTAATACTTTAAATAATGGAGCTATAAGAGACTTTAAAGATGATCAAAGTGTAGAAGTAAGTAGTGTTATCACTAAAAATGGGCCAAAGCCTTTAGCAATAGGGTACTTACCTGAAGCGGTTCATGGATTAGTTAGTGAAATAAAATCATTTGAATTACTAGCAGCAAAAGCTGCTGTATATGGAGATTATAATACAGCACTTCTTGCACTTTCTATAAATCCATTAATACCATCTGATGATACTGCTAAGGTATTATTAGACGAAATGTTAGAAGCACATAAAGAATATTTACCACAGTTTAATAGATAACATAAGGAGGAAATTTATAATGGATGAAAAAATAATTGAAATATCATTTAATATTATAGCTCATGCAGGAGATGCTAAAGGATTAGCTTTTGAAGCTATAAGAGAGGCTAAAGCCGGAAATATAGAAGCAGCTAGAGAAAATATAGTTAAATCTAAAGAAGGTATGGTTGTAGCTCATAGATTTCAAACTGAATTAATACAAAATGAAGCAAGTGGAAATAAAACAGAGATGAGTGTTATATTAGTTCATGCACAAGATCATCTTATGAATGCTATGAATTTCCAACAATTAGCTGAAGAGTTCATAGATTTATATGAAAGAATAGGAAATTAATAAAACAAAAAGACTAGTCATTAGACTAGTCTTTTTTGAGCCACTACTTTATAGAAGTTCCATTTTCATCTTGAGTTATTAATCCTTTTTTCATTAAAACACCAAGGGCACGCTTGAAGTTCTTTTTACTGCTATTAAACACAGTAGATATTTCTTCTGGTGTTGATTTATCATTAAATCTCATATGACCATCAGCACCTTCTAGGTAACTCATGATTGAACTTTCTAGAGAATCTAGTTCATCTTTTCTATTGCTTCTAGGAGTAAGTCCTAATTTACCATCTTCGTATATTTTTATAACGTTTAAGTTTAATTGATCACCTATTTTTAACTCAGTGAAGTATTCGTTATGAAGTATAACACCTGCATATTTGTTATCTACACAAATCATAGCAGAGTTATTAGTTTGGAATCCGTAAACTACACCAGTTACACTATCACCTATATTGTACTCATGGTCTGTTGTAAGATGCTCATTTATATCAGTAGTTGCAGCTATTCTTCCTGACTTATCTAAGTATATATAGAATGGATATCTACTACCTTTTTCAAGTTCATAAGTCTTAGCACTGAAAGGTACTAATATATCCTTTTGAAGACCTACATCTATAAAACTACCTATTTGTGTATGAGCAACTACTTTTAAATAAGCTACATCGCCTACTTTAGCCTTAGGATAATCTAAAGTAGCAGAAGTTCTACCTTCAGAATCCTTATATATGAAGACATTAACTTCTTGACCTACTTCAATTTTATTTTTTCCTAATAATCTATTATGAAGTAATACATCATCTTTAGTGTTTCCAGTTTTAGCATCTAAGAAATATCCGAAGTCAGTTTTTCTTTTAACTTCAAGTGTATTATAATCACCTATTTTTATCAATTTATATCATCTCCTTAGTTGTTATTATTACTTAGTTATAATTTAATATAATACCATATATAAGAAATATATTATAGACAAAAATTTTGTTAATAAATCAAGGAAAGTATTGATAAAAATATATAAAATAATGTATAATTGGTATATACCAATTATAAAGAGGTAATGAACAAATGGATAAGGTAAATAAAAATAGTACAGTACCTATACACACTCAACTTAGTTCTATAATAAGAAAAATGATAGAAGAAGGTGAGTTAAAAGAAGGTGATTCTATAACTGCTGAAAGAGAACTATGTAGTATGCAAGATGTTAGTAGAATGACAGTAAATAAAGCAATAGCTACATTAGTTTCAGAAGGTTTACTTTATAGAGTTCAAGGTAGGGGTACATTTGTGGCAAAAAATAAAAAGAAATACCAATTCTCAAATATAAGAGGATTTACAGATGTAATGAAAGAAAAGGGAATAGATATAAGGACTGATATACTTTCCTTCGAGATGGAAATACCAAGTGAATTGATAAAAAGAAAATTAGGAATAAGTGATGATAAAACTAATATATATAAAATTGTTAGATTAAGATATACAGATGGGGAGCCATTTGCTATAGAAACAGTATATTTATCAGAAGCTTCATGCAAAGGTTTTACAAAAGGTATGATTGATAACAATTCATTATATAAAATACTAAATGAAATATATAATCATAAAATTACAAAAGCAAACCAAAGTATAGAACCAATAGTTTTATCAAAAGAAGAATGCAGGCTTTTAGAAGCTGAAGAAGGTTCATTAGCACTTAAGATACAAAGAAATTCATACGACATAAACAAAGAACCTATAGAATATACTATTTCAGTATTTAGAAGCGATAAGTTCCAATATGAATTAATATTAAGTGAGTAGGTGATTGATATGAAATGTATAGTTAATGGGAAGATAATATTAGAAAATAAAATATTAGAAGGTAAAGTATTGGTATTTGATGAAAAGATAGTGGATATAAGTGATGAGGTGCCTCAAGGATGTGAAATTATTGATGCTAAAGGACAATTTGTATCTCCAGGGTTTATAGATATACATATTCATGGGAATATGGGAAAAGACACAATGGATGCGACTGAAGAATCAGTTACAACTATAGCTAAATCTGTGGCTAGATACGGTGTAACATCATTTTTACCAACAACTATGACGATGGATAAAGAATCGATATATAATGCACTAGATGTTGTCAAAGAGTTAATGGGAAGTGGAGAAAGTAGAGCAGAAATATTAGGAGCTCATTTAGAAGGTCCATTTATACACCAAAAATATAAAGGTGCTCAAAATGAAACATTTATAGCAGAGCCAAGTTATGAATTTATTAAAAAGTATAAAGATGTAATAAAGGTAATAACTTATGCCCCAGAAAATGATGAAAACTATGAATTTACTAAAGAAGTAGTTAGAAATACAAATATAGCATTATCAATAGGACATAGTAAGTCAACATATAAACAAGCTATGGATGCTATAAACTTAGGAGCTAGGAATATAACTCATATGTTTAATGGTATGACACCTCTTAACCATAGAAATCCTGGTGTAGTAGGTGCAGCTCTTACAAGTAATGCATACTGTGAGATAATAGCAGATACAATCCATATAACTACAGATTTATTCCAGTTTATATTAGACAATAAAGGTGAAGATAAAATAATACTTATAACAGATTCTATAGAAGCTGGTGGACTTGAAGATGGAGAATATTCTTTAGGTGGTCAGAAAGTTGTAGTAAAAGATAGTCAAGCAAGACTAGAAAGTGGATCTTTAGCAGGGAGTGTAATGCCACTTAATAAAATGGTATATAATTTCTTAAACAATACGAATTTAGATGTAAGAAAAGTTGTAAAGCTTGCTTCATTAAATCCAGCTAAATCAATAGGTGTTGATAAAATTAAAGGAAGTATAGAGATTGGAAAAGATGCAGATATAGCTATATTTGATGAAAATATAAATTGTTATATGACGATAAACAAAGGAAACGTTATATTTAAAAAATAACATGTAGGGGGAAAAACATGAGAATATTAGTATGTAAAAACTATGAAGAAATGAGCAAAAAAGCAGCACAAATGATATTAAGCCAAGTTACATTAAAGCCAAATTCAGTTTTAGGATTAGCAACAGGCAGTACTCCTATGGGTATGTATAAAGAATTAGTAAATATGTATAAAAATAATGTTATAGATTTTAGTGAAGTAACTACATTTAATTTAGATGAATACTATCAACTACCTATAACTAATGACCAAAGTTATCACTATTTCATGCATGAAAATTTATTTAACCATATAAATGTAAAAAAAGAAAATATACACGTACCAAATGGTATGGTTAAAGATGTAGAAGCAGAATGCAACAGATACGATAACTTTATAAAGGAATCTGGTGGAATAGATATACAAGTTTTAGGTATAGGTCACAATGCTCATATAGGATTTAATGAACCAACTATAAACTTTGAAAGAGGAACTCATTTAGTTGACTTAAAGGAAAGTACAATAGAAGCTAATGCAAGATTTTTTGATAAGATAGAGGATGTTCCTAGAAAAGCTATAACAATGGGAACTGGATCAATATTTAAAGCTAGAAAAATAATGTTATTAGCTTGTGGAGAAGGTAAAGCAGACGCTATATACAACACTGTATATGGAAAAGTTATACCAGAAGTTCCAGCATCAATATTACAATTCCACAATGATATAGTACTAATATTAGATGAAGAAGCTGCAAGCAAATTAAATCAGGAAGATTATAAATTAGTTTAATATAAATATAAAAAGGCTATGGTGAAAGTAGTATTATTTAAATCTTATTGAAAATGGAATTAGATATGCTGAGAATACAAAACAAGGAGAAAGACTATTCCATCTGATGGAATGGAAAATTCTCAAAGTAATGCTAAATATAAAAGAAGAAGAACAATTATAAAGATAAAAAATAAAGCTAGATGTTAAATCTAGTTTTATTTTTATGTGTAAATTTGGTAAAATACAAAATTTTATAAAGATATTGACTAAATTTAAAGAGATGTTATAATAAAATACAGAAATGATAATTAATTTCAAGTATAAACGGAAAACAATTAGGAGGCAAATTCATGTTAAAGAAAAAATCATTAGCATTACTTTTGACATCAGTTTTAACAATGGGTGTTTTAAGTGGATGTTCAAGTAAAAGTATAAATGAATCTAGCAATGAAACAAGAAAGGTTCAAAGTGTAAAAGGAGAAGTTGAAATACCAGCTAATCCACAGAAAATAGTAGATATATCAGGATCTACAGAGGAATTATTAATATTAGATAAAAAACCAGTTGGATCATCAAATGTAGACTCTTATCAAACTGATAAATTTCCATCATACATAGAAAATAAATTAGAAGGAACAAAAATAGTTGGTCACTCTATGATGGATACTATGGATATGGAAGCTATATTATCATTAAATCCAGATTTAATAATAATGAGTCAAAGACAAGAAAAAATATATGACCAATTAAAAGAAATTGCTCCAGTAGTTATGATGAAAGATTATGCAAATGATTGGAGAACTAAGCTAGTTGACGTATCTAAATTATTTGACCAAGAAAACATTGCAAATGATTGGTTAAAAAAATATGATGAAAAAGCACAAAAAATGGGTAAAGAAGTAATAGCTAAAAATGGAAATAAATCATACTTACCAGTACTATCAACAACAGGAAGCTTCATGGTATTTAGTGATGCAGGTATAGGAACTATAATTAATGAAGATATGAAGTTAGCTAGACCAGAAAACATGCCAAAGCAAGATGGTATAACATTACCAACTGTTACTATGGAAGGTTTAACTAAAATAGATTCAGACCATATAGTAGCAATAGCTACTGAATCTGATAAAAAAGATTTAGATAAAAGTAGTGTATGGTCACAAGTAAGAGCTGTTAAAGAAGGCAATGCAACAATACTTGATGCTATACCATACTTTACTCAATGCTATAACCCAATAGGAAGAGAAATGTTATTAGAGCCAATGATGGAAGCTTTAACAAAATAATTGATTAATACAGGTGTGAGATAATGTATACATTTTTCACACCTTATTTTATATTTAAGAGATTTTATGAAATAGAAATAAATGGGTATATGAGAAAATTTAATTTTAAGCTAATAAAGTTTTGGAGGAAAATATGGTTAAGTTGAATAAAAAGAAAAAAGCATATTTGTTAATTGTTTTTGGTCTTATCATTCTTGCATTAGGAATTTTATTATCAATATCCCTAGGTGCAAATGATATGAGTTTTAAGACAACTATACAAAGCTTATTCTCATCAAATATTGATATAAATACAAATATAGTT
The DNA here is from genome assembly GCF_053667625.1 of Faecalimicrobium sp. JNUCC 81. Taxonomy (NCBI): domain Bacteria; kingdom Bacillati; phylum Bacillota; class Clostridia; order Peptostreptococcales; family Peptostreptococcaceae; genus Faecalimicrobium; species Faecalimicrobium sp. JNUCC 81. Next base: position 3,068,936 of record NZ_CM132203.1, on the reverse strand, counting down.
AAAGATATAAGATTACCAAGAGCAATAGCTGCAGTATTGGTAGGAGGATTTTTAGCAGTATCCGGTGCTATAATGCAGGGTATAACTAGAAATCCGATTGCAGATCCATCTGTTATGGGTATAACTCAAGGAGCCACATTTACAATAGCAATAGCATTAGTATTACAAGTACTAATTCCTGGATTTGCATTAGGAAGTTTTGGTCTTATGATATTTGCATTTTTAGGAGCAAGTATTAGTGGTTTATTAGTTTATTTTGTAAGTTCTAAATCAAGAGGTAAAGTTGATCCTGTAAAGCTTGCTTTAGCAGGAACTGCCCTAGGTACATTATTAGTGTCATTAGCAATGGCAGTATCAATGTATTTTAATTTATCACAACAGTTAAGTTTTTGGATAGCAGGTGGTCTTACAAGTGCTAAATGGGAAGGTGTTAAATTACTCTTCATAGTAGGAGGAGTATCCACTATATTAGCTATGGTAATGGCACCTAAGATAACTATACTAAGTTTAGGAGAAGAAGTAGCTATAGGACTTGGACAAAATACAAACTTAGTAAGATTTATATGTTTATTATTAGTTATACTATTAGCTGGTTCATCAGTGGCTGTTGCTGGAAATATAGTGTTTGTCGGTCTTATAGTACCTCAAATTGTTAAAGCAATAGTTGGAGCTGATTATAAGTATATAATTCCTTGTTCTTTAGTATTAGGAGCAATATTGTTAGTATATAGTGATATTATGGCTAGAATGATAAATCCACCATTTGAAACACCAATAGGTTCATTAACTGCACTTTTAGGAGTTCCAGTATTTATATATCTTGTAAGAAAGGAAACTAAATAGACTATGAAAATGAACAAAAATAAAAAATTTTTACTTATAAGTGCAATTTTAATAGTATTAATATTTATTACGTTTTTAGTAAGTTTAAACTTAGGTTCATTTGCTATAAGTCCAGAGGATGTTATAAAAACATTAATTGGACAAGGGCAAAGAAATCATGAAATAGCTATATTTAAACTAAGACTACCGAGAATCGTAATGGCTATATTAGTAGGTACTTCGCTTGCAACAGCAGGAACAATACTTCAAGGTGTAACAAAAAATGATTTGGCGGACTCGGGTATACTAGGTATAAACTCAGGAGCAGCATTATTTGTAGTAGTATACATATTTTTAATGAATGGGAATGTATATGATGGAGTTAGTGATTTTACGATATTTACAATGCCAATAGTAGCACTAGGTGGTGCTTTATTTGGAGCGTTTTTAATATATATTTTAGCTTGGAAAAATGGTATAAGTTCATCGCGATTATTACTAATAGGAATAGGAATAAATGTAGCATTTACATCTATTCTAACAATATTCCAATTGAAGTTTACAACACAAGAATTTAATAGAGTTATGGCATGGACATCAGGAAGTATATGGGGAACTAGCTGGAAGTACGTACTTGCAGTTTTACCATTTATATTACTATTTATGGTAATTACTATTTATAAAGCCAGATACTTAGATGTAATAAACCTAGGTGATGAGATATCTACAGGACTTGGAATAAATGTTGAAAAGGAAAGAAGAAAATTAATTGTTTATGCAGTTATATTATCTGGAGTTGCTACATCAGTAGCAGGTAGTATAGCATTTTTAGGTTTAGTTTCACCTCATATTGCAAGAAAATTAGTTGGTCCTAAACATAAAAAACTAATACCAACAGCAGCACTTATAGGAACATTAATATTATTAGTTTCTGATACTATATCAAGAAATTTATTAGCACCAATAGAGATACCTGTAGGTATAGTAGTATCTATAATTGGTGTACCGTATTTTATCTATTTAATGTTATCAAACTAGAAAGAGGGAATAAATATGAATTGTATAACTACGAAAAATTTGAATATAAGTTATGGAAATATAGATATTGTTAAAGATTTAAATTTAAAAATACCTAAAGGTAAAATAACTACAATAATAGGTGCAAATGGATGTGGGAAATCTACTATATTAAAAACAATAGGTAGAATTATAAATCCTAAAAGTGGAAATATTTACGTAAACGATAAGGATATACACAAACAAAACCCAAAAGATTTAGCTAAAGAAATGGCAGTACTTCCTCAAAGTCCTCAAGCACCAAGTGGATTAACTGTTGAAGAATTAATTTCTTATGGAAGATTTCCACATCAAAGTGGATTTGGAAAAGCTAAAAAAGAAGATAAAGACATTGTAAAGTGGGCTTTAGAGGTAACAGGTATTTTAGAGTTTAAGGATAGAGATATAGATGATTTATCAGGTGGACAAAGACAGAGAGCTTGGATAGCTATGGCTTTAGCTCAAGAAACGGATATACTTTTACTTGATGAGCCAACTACATATTTAGATTTAGCTCATCAACTTGAAATTTTAAAATTATTAGAAGAATTAAATAAAAAAGAAGGAAGAACCATTGTCATGGTTATACATGAACTTAATAATGCTGCTAGGTTTGCCGATCATATGATAGGCGTTAAAAAAGGCAAAATAGTATGTGAAGGTAGTGCTAATCAGGTTATGACAAAAGAAAATCTTAGAGAAATATTTAATATAGATGCAGAAATTGTTAAAGACCCAAGGACACAAAGACCAGTATGTATAACGTATGATATGGTTTAAAAGGTGAAAAAGTGGACAATCAAGAATCATTAAGATATGAAAGTATAAGTAATTTATTAATAAAATACTCAGTACCTGCAATACTTGCAATGATGGTAACATCTCTTTATAACACTGTGGATAGAGCCTTTATAGGTTCTATTGAAGGTGTAGGTGCACTTGCTATATCTGGTCTTGGGGTTACTATGCCAATATTTACAATAATAGTAGGTTTTGGGGTTTTAATTGCAGTTGGAGGAAGTACTAATATTTCCATAAAGCTTGGTGAACAAGACAAAGAAAATGCAGAAAAAGTGTTAGGAAATACATTGATGTTAGCAATTATTATATCTTTGATAGTAGTGATAGTAGGCATCTTATTTATAGATAAAATACTTTACCTATTTGGTGCAAGTGAGCATACAATTTCTTATGCAAGGGATTATATAGGAGTTATATTTTTAGGAACACCATTTAATTTAATTGCATTTTGTTTAAATAGCGCAATTAGAGCAGAAGGTAACCCTAAATTAGCTGCTAAGACTATGATAGTAGGATGTATATTAAATGTAATATTAGACCCTATGTTTATATTTGTATTTGGTTTAGGTATAAAGGGAGCAGCTATAGCTACAGTACTGTGTCAAATAATAATATCAATATGGGTATTAAGCTATTTCTTAAGAAAAAAATCAAGCGTAGAGCTAAAAAAATCAAATATTAAAATGGATTTTAAAATAGTAAAGGTAATTATATCAGTAGGTTTAGCACCTTTTTTAATGGAAATGGCAACTGGATTAATACATGTAATAAGCAATAATGCCTTAAAAGTGTATGGAGGAGATTTTGCAATAGGGGCAATGACTTGTGTAACCTCTATATATCTTTTATTTATGATGCCTGTGTTTGGGTTAAGCCAAGGGATGCAAACTATAATAGCATATAATTATGGAGCTAAGCAGTATGATAGAAGTAAAAAAGCATTAATTTTAGCAATAATAACGGCTATATTTATATTGACGACTGGATTTATACTGATAAAAGTATTTCCAGAATTCTTTATAAGTATATTTAATAAAGATAAATCGCTTATAGATTTAGCTAAAAAAGGTATAAATATAAATTTATTTGCGATGCCTATAGTTTCTATAGCTATAATTGGTCCAGTATATTTCCAATCTATAGGAAAAGTTAAGCAATCAATGTTTTTAACATTACTTAGACAATTTATAATATTAGTGCCATTAATATTAACATTACCGAGAATTTTAGGACTAGATGGAGTATGGATATCGCAACCAATAGCAGATATAATGGCGGTTATTATAGTTAGTCTATTCTTATTTAAAGAATTTAAATCTCAAGCTAAATAATAACAAGATAAATAAGTTGTTTTAACTAGTTATTATTACAATGATACTGTATTATAATAGATGACTAGATTGTTGGATAAAAATGGAGGGATAGATATTGTTGAGTAAAATTATATTGAAGGGATTAAGACTCTTTGCAGGATTTTTTATGTGTGCTTATGGAACTATATGTATTATAAATTCTAGCCTAGGTGCTGCACCTTGGGATGTGTTTCATCAAGGAGTATCATATAGAACAGGCATAACTATAGGTACAGCGAGTATTATAGTTGGACTACTTATTGTAATTATAGATGCATTACTTGGAGAAAAAATAGGTATCGCTACTGTATTAAATATGATATTCATTGGGATTTTTATGGATATAATAGTTTTTAATAATATGGCACCGTTGCCAAATAATAAAATAATAGGATTTGCCACATTAATAATAGGATTAATATTTTTATCTGTTGGAACCGTATTTTATATGGGATGTGGACTTGGTAGTGGTCCGAGAGATGGTTTAATGGTTGCTCTTCAAAAGAAGACAAAAAAACCAGTAAAACTAATAAGAGGATGTATAGAACTAGGAGCTTTATTAGTTGGAGTTATTTTAGGAGGAAAAACTGGAGTAGGAACAATTATAGCTGCTTTAAGCCTAGGATATATTATGCAAATAGTATTTAAAATATTTAAATTCGATTCTTCTAAAATTAATCACAAGTCTATTGAAGATAATATAATAGGAATTAGAAAATATTTAAATAGAGAAAATAATATGACAGAAGAAATAGTTGAAAACGAATAACCAAAAAATAACATCTTTGAATAAAGATGTTATTTTTTATATATAAAAATACTAAAAAAATATATAAATTAATTTTTATTATTTTATAAATTAATTTATATAAATTAGGGATACTAAACTTTATAAATATTAATATAAACACAATTACTAGGAGATATTAGACAAAGTGTTTAAAATACTAGTTTTTATATATGAAAATAAAAAATAAAAAAATAACTAAAATCTATTGAATTATAGTATGAATTTTTATATAATAAATTTTGTTGTTTAGAAATTTTAAACATAGTGTTTAGTTATAATAACAAAACCTTAGGAGGTGGAACTATGGATATCGGTGAAAAAATAAAACGAATGAGAATAGAAAAGCAACTGACCCAAGAAGAATTAGCAAATAGATGTGAGTTGTCTAAAGGGTTTATATCTCAATTAGAAAACAACTTAACATCACCATCCATTGCTACCCTTATAGATATACTTGAAATATTAGGTACAAATTTAAGGGAATTTTTTAATGAAATAGATGATGAAAGAATTTCTTTCACAAAAGATGATATGTTTGAAACAGAAGACGAGGATTTAAAATACACATTTACATGGCTAATACCAAATTCACAAAAAAATGAAATGGAACCTGTAATAATAACTTTATATCCTGGTGGGCAATATAAAGAAGAAAAACCACATGAGGGAGAAGAATTCGGATATGTACTTGCTGGAGCTATATATTTACATATAGGTGACAAAAAAAGTAAAGTAAGAAAAGGTGAAAGTTTCTACTTTAAACCAAGAGCTAATCATTATATATCAAATGCAGGAAAAACTACAGCGAAGGTAATTTGGGTGAGTACGCCACCGTCATTCTAGAGAAGAGGTGTTAACAATTGGTAGAAAATATAATAGAATTACACAACATATCTAAAACATACGATGATAACACAGTTTTAGATAAATTAAGTTTAGATATAAAGAAAAATGAGTTTTTGACATTACTAGGACCAAGTGGATGTGGTAAAACTACAACTTTAAAAATAATAGCAGGTTTTGAATACGCAGATGAAGGTCAAGTTTTATTTGAAGGTAAGGAAATGAACAACCTTCCTCCATATGAAAGACAAGTAAATACAGTATTCCAAAAGTACGCGTTATTTCCACATATGAATATTTACGAAAATATAGCATTTGGTCTTAAGATTAAGAAAATGCCAAAGGAAGAAATAGATAAAAAAGTAAAAGAGATGTTAAAACTAGTTGCATTAGAAGGTTTTGAAAATAGAAAGGTTGATTCTTTAAGTGGTGGTCAACAACAAAGAATTGCTATAGCTAGAGCATTAGTAAATGAACCTAAAGTTCTTTTACTAGATGAGCCTTTAGGAGCACTAGATTTAAAATTAAGACAAGAAATGCAAATAGAGTTAAAAAGAATGCAACAGAAATTAGGAATAACTTTTATATTCGTAACTCATGACCAAGAAGAAGCACTAAGTATGTCAGACACTATAATAGTTATGAACAAAGGAAAAATTCAGCAAATGGGAACGCCAGAAGATATATATAATGAGCCAGAAAACTCATTTGTAGCTAGATTTATAGGTGAAAGTAATATATTTGATGGAGTTATGCTTGATGATTTTAAAGTAGTATTTTGTGATAAAGAGTTTGATTGTGTAGATAAAGGTTTTGAAAAAAATGAAGATATAGAAGTTGTAATAAGACCAGAAGATATAAAAATGGTTAATGCAGAAGATGGTATGTTAAAGGGAACAGTTACATCTACAGTATTTAAAGGAGTTCACTATGAAATAACAGTAAAAGAAGATGACAGAAGTTGGATACTTCATAATACTAAAAATGCTGAAATAGGCTCAATGCTTGGTATGGATATATATCCAGAAGATATTCATATTATGAGAAAAGTAGCTGAATAATATGAAGAAGAAGTCATTTTTAGCTTATCCATACGTAATATGGAGTGCAATATTCATAGTAATCCCTTTAATATTAGTAATATTTTTCAGTTTTAGCACAGAAGTAGATGGTAAATATGTATTTTCATTATCAAATTATAAAGAACTAATGGACCCAATATACTTTACAGTATTTTTTAGATCAATTATGTTAGCAGGAATAGCAACATTAGTATGCCTTATAGTTGGTTATCCAGTTGCTTATATAATCTCTAAAGCACCTATAAGTAAAAGAGGAACTTTAATATTATTATTTATTCTACCAATGTGGATGAATTTCCTTTTAAGAACTTATGCTTGGGTAGCGATACTAGGTAAAAATGGTTTATTAAATTCTTTCCTTGGATTGTTTGGAGTGGAGCCAATAAGTATTTTATATACTAATTTTGCAATACTTCTTGGGATGGTATATAACTTCTTACCATTTATGGTATTACCAATATTTACATCGTTATCAAAAATGGATAATGATTTAGTTAATGCAGCACATGACTTAGGAGCAAATAAATTCCAAGTTTTCACAAAAGTTATTTTCCCACTTAGTCTACCAGGAGTTATATCTGGGATAACAATGGTATTTATGCCAGCAGTTACAACATTTGCTATATCAAGACTATTAGGTGGCGGTAAATTTATGTTACTTGGAGATTTAATAGAACAACAATTCACAGTAGTGGGAGATTGGAACTTCGGATCTGCTGTATCAATATTTATGATGATAGTTATATTAATATCTATGGCTATTATGGCTAAGTTTGAAGATGAATCAGACAAGGAAGGCGGTGGGTTATTATTTTAAAGTTAAGAAAATCAATATCTAATATATATTTATTTTTAGTGTTTATATTTTTATATGCACCAATATTTGCATTAGTTGTATTTTCATTTAATGATTCTAAATCAATGGCTCACTGGGGCGGATTTACATTTAAATGGTATGAAAGACTAATTCATAATGAAAGTATTATGAGCGCTTTATATTATACAATTATAGTAGCATTAATTTCATCTATAATAGCTACAATAGTTGGAACGATAAGTGCAATAGGGATACATAAAATGAAAAGCAAAAATAGAAAGTTAATGCTAAACATTAACTATCTACCAGTATTAAACCCAGATATAGTTACAGCAGTAGCACTTATGAGTTTATTTGTATTTTTAAATGTAGAATTTGGATTTACTACTATGCTTTTAGCTCACATAATGTTTAATATACCATATGTAATACTATCTGTTTTACCTAGAGTAAAGCAATTACCACAAAATATTGAAGAAGCAGCTATGGATTTAGGAGCAAAACCTATATATGCTCTTAGAAAAGTAATACTTCCTCAAATAAAACCAGGTATAATATCTGGATTTTTAATTGCTTTTACTATGTCTATAGATGATTTCATAATAAGTTTCTTTAATACAGGAAATGGTGTTAGTAATCTTTCTATAGAGATATATGGTATGGCTAGAAGAGGTATAAAACCTGAAATAAATGCATTATCAACTATAATGTTCATCGTAGTTTTAGGTTTACTTTTACTATCAAATAAAAAACAATCTATAGTAAGAGGTGAGAAGTAATGGCTATATCAAAAAAAATAATATCACTTTTAACTATTACTGGATTAAGCTTAGGACTTACAGTGGGGTGTGGTAAGAGCAATGAATCAAAAAATGTTCTTAGTGTATATAATGTCGGAGATTATATAGACGAAAGCCTTATAGGAAAATTTGAAGAAGAGACAGGAATAGAAGTACAATATGAAACTTATGATACAAATGAAATGATGTATCAAAAAGTAAAAAGTGGGAGCACAAGCTATGACTTAGTTTTCCCATCTGACTATATGGTAGAAAAGATGAAAAGTGAGAAGCTTCTTCAAAAAATAGATTTTAAAAATATACCGAACTTTAAATATATAGATAAAAATTTCAAAAATCCTATATATGATGAAACTAATGAATATAGTGTACCTTACATGTGGGGAACATTTGGGATTTTATATAATAAAAAAATGGTAGATGAACCAGTAAATAGCTGGGATATACTTTGGAATCCTAAGTATAAAAGTAATATAATGATGTTTGACTCTGTAAGAGACACTATGGGAATAGCACTTAAAAAACTTGGATATAGTATGAACACTACTGATCCAAAAGAAATAAATGAAGCAAAAGAGCTTCTTATGAAGCAAAAAGACTTAGTATTAGCATATGTAAATGATGAAGGAAAAGATAGATTACTTGGAGAAGAAGCTGCAATGGGTATAATATACTCAGGAGATGCAGTAACTTTAATGGAAGAAAATCCTAATCTAGAATATTCAATACCAAAAGAAGGTAGTAATAAGTGGGTTGATGCAATGTGCATACCAACTACAGCAAAGCATAAAAAAGAAGCAGAAATGTTTATAAACTTTTTATTAGACCCTGAAAATGCCAAGGTAAATGCAGAATATATAGGTTACTCAATACCTAATACAGGAGCATTAGAATTATTAGATGAAGAAATAACAAGTAACCCAGTGGCATATCCTTCACAGGATGTACTTGATAAGTCTGAGACATTTATAGATATCGGTAATGATATAAAAATATATGATAGAGCATGGATAGAATTAAAATCAAAATAAAAAAGAGTAGAATATTCTACTCTTTTTTATTTTGCTATAATATAAATTATATAGGAAGTATTTTTTGAATTACAAAATTAGTAATATATTTAGGGGGAATCTATGGGGAAGAAGAAAATAAAACACCTTGGAAAAAACAAAAGAATAAAAAATAGAATTAAATTTGTTTCTAACAAGATATTGATTACAATAGGTGTATTATTAAGTATATATGCGATTTTTAATTTGACAAAGGATATAGAAGATGTAAAAGATAAAGAAGAAGTAAGTATTACGCTAGAACAAAATGATTTTATAAAAAAAATCGAGTCTGGGGCTAAAAAAAACTATAAAAAGTATAAAATATTGCCATCTATAACAGTAGCTCAAGCTATACTAGAATCAGGATGGGGAGAATCAGAATTAGCGAAGAAGAGTAATAATTTGTTTGGTATAAAAGCGGATAATAGTTGGGATGGTGAGTTTGTAGAGGTAAGTACTTTAGAAAATCATAATGATAAAATAAATGCAAAGTTTAGAAAGTATAATCATGTTGATGATTCTATATATGATCATGGAAAATTTTTAGAAGAAAATAAGAGATATGAAGAAAATGGATTGTTTAAAGCTAAGAACTACAAAGATCAAGCTCAAGCTTTAGAAGATGCGGGTTATAGTACAAAGAAAGATAAAAAAGGCAACCCTGTTTATGCTGATGTACTTATAAGTGTGATAAAACGTTATAATTTACAGAAATTAGACTATAAAATATAGATAGTAGAATAAAATAATTTGAACAAAATACGACAAAAATAAAAAAAGTTTTACAAAAAGTGTTGACGATATATTTTTAAGGTGATATAGTATTACTTGTCCAAGAGATAAGGACGAAACAAAAAAGTAAGCGCCGATACAGTCGCTTAAAATGAACTTTGAAAATTAAACAGTAGGTTAATTTATAGAATTTGAAACAACCAAACAAAGCCAGATATATAACAGTATCTGAGCCCAAGTCAAAACTTATATTTAAGAGTTTGATCCTGGCTCAGGATGAACGCTGGCGGCGTGCCTAACACATGCAAGTCGAGCGATTTCCTTCGGGAAAGAGCGGCGGACGGGTGAGTAACGCGTGGGTAACCTGCCCTGTACACACGGATAACATACCGAAAGGTATGCTAATACGGGATAACATGAGAGAGTCGCATGGCTTTCTTATCAAAGCTCCGGCGGTACAGGATGGACCCGCGTCTGATTAGCTAGTTGGTAAGGTAACGGCTTACCAAGGCGACGATCAGTAGCCGACCTGAGAGGGTGATCGGCCACATTGGAACTGAGACACGGTCCAAACTCCTACGGGAGGCAGCAGTGGGGAATATTGCACAATGGGCGAAAGCCTGATGCAGCAACGCCGCGTGAGCGATGAAGGCCTTCGGGTCGTAAAGCTCTGTCCTCAAGGAAGATAATGACGGTACTTGAGGAGGAAGCCCCGGCTAACTACGTGCCAGCAGCCGCGGTAATACGTAGGGGGCTAGCGTTATCCGGAATTACTGGGCGTAAAGGGTGCGTAGGTGGTTTCTTAAGTCAGAGGTGAAAGGCTACGGCTCAACCGTAGTAAGCCTTTGAAACTGAGAAACTTGAGTGCAGGAGAGGAGAGTAGAATTCCTAGTGTAGCGGTGAAATGCGTAGATATTAGGAGGAATACCAGTTGCGAAGGCGGCTCTCTGGACTGTAACTGACACTGAGGCACGAAAGCGTGGGGAGCAAACAGGATTAGATACCCTGGTAGTCCACGCCGTAAACGATGAGTACTAGCTGTCGGAGGTTACCCCCTTCGGTGGCGCAGCTAACGCATTAAGTACTCCGCCTGGGAAGTACGCTCGCAAGAGTGAAACTCAAAGGAATTGACGGGGACCCGCACAAGTAGCGGAGCATGTGGTTTAATTCGAAGCAACGCGAAGAACCTTACCTAAGCTTGACATCCTTTTGACCTCTCCCTAATCGGAGATTTCCCTTCGGGGACAGAAGTGACAGGTGGTGCATGGTTGTCGTCAGCTCGTGTCGTGAGATGTTGGGTTAAGTCCCGCAACGAGCGCAACCCTTGCCTTTAGTTGCCAGCATTAAGTTGGGCACTCTAGAGGGACTGCCAGGGATAACCTGGAGGAAGGTGGGGATGACGTCAAATCATCATGCCCCTTATGCTTAGGGCTACACACGTGCTACAATGGGTGGTACAGAGGGCAGCCAAGTCGTGAGGCGGAGCTAATCCCTTAAAGCCATTCTCAGTTCGGATTGTAGGCTGAAACTCGCCTACATGAAGCTGGAGTTACTAGTAATCGCAGATCAGAATGCTGCGGTGAATGCGTTCCCGGGTCTTGTACACACCGCCCGTCACACCACGGAAGTTGGGGGCGCCCGAAGCCGGTTTGCTAACCTTTTGGAAGCGGCCGTCGAAGGTGAAATCAATAACTGGGGTGAAGTCGTAACAAGGTAGCCGTATCGGAAGGTGCGGCTGGATCACCTCCTTTCTAAGGAGAATTGCCTACTGTTTAATTTTGAGAGTTCATTAGAACATCTCAAAAATAGGGCGTAGCCCGAAATATTACTTTGAGTAACGGATGTTATTGAACGTATGTGAAATAATATCGTTGACAAAGTGCGTTAGTACCTTGAAAACTGCATAACATTTAGTGATATGACATCATTTTATATATATGAAGAAGATAACTTCTAAAAATATCGACGACACGATAAGTCATTAAAATATCAACTTTGAGTAACGTAATAAACTGAGTGAATACGAAGTTTGTTCGTTGACGAAACACTTTAATAACTGGTCAAGTTATTAAGGGTGCAGGGCGGATGCCTTGGCACTAGGAGCCGATGAAGGACGCGATAAGCTGCGATAAGCTTCGGGGAGTTGCACGTAAACTTTGATCCGAAGATTTCCGAATGAGGAAACTCACTTAGAGTAATGTCTAAGTATCGTTAAGTGAATACATAGCTTAGCGAGGGGAACTCGGGGAACTGAAACATCTAAGTACCCGGAGGAAAAGAAAGAAATTCGATTCCGTAAGTAGCGGCGAGCGAACGCGGAACAGGCCAAACCAATGAAGTTTTCTTTGTTGGGGTTGCGGACATATCATAAACGAAGAGGCTATTGTAGACGAAGAGAGTTGGAAAGCTCCGCTATAAAGTGTAACAGCCACGTAGTCAAAACGAGAAGACTTCAGATATGATCCAGAGTACCACGGGACACGTGAAACCCTGTGGGAAGCAGGAGGGACCATCCTCCAAGCCTAAATACTACCTAGTGACCGATAGCGCATAGTACCGTGAGGGAAAGGTGAAAAGAACCCCGGGAGGGGAGTGAAATAGAACCTGAAACCCTGCACTTACAAGCTGTGGGAGCACATTATTTGTGTGACCGCGTACTTTTTGTAGAACGGGCCAACGAGTTACGTTAAGTAGCAAGGTTAAGCACTTAAGGTGCGGAGCCGTAGCGAAAGCGAGTCTTAAATGGGCGCTTAAGTTACTTGACGTAGACCCGAAACCGGGCGACCTATCCATGAGCAGGTTGAAGCGAAAGTAAAATTTCGTGGAGGACCGAACCCACGAGCGTTGAAAAGCTCGGGGATGACTTGTGGATAGCGGTGAAATTCCAATCGAGCCCGGAGATAGCTGGTTCTCCCCGAAATAGCTTTAGGGCTAGCCTCAAGGTTGAGAGAAGCGGAGGTAGAGCACTGAATGTCCTAGGGGGTATTGCACTTACCGAAGACTATCAAACTCCGAATGCCGTATTCTTATACTTGGGAGTCAGACTGTGGGTGATAAGATTCATAGTCGAAAGGGCAACAGCCCAGATCGTCAGCTAAGGTCCCTAAATGTACGTTAAGTGGTAAAGGATGTGGGATTGCACAGACAACCAGGATGTTGGCTTAGAAGCAGCCACTCATTTAAAGAGTGCGTAATAGCTCACTGGTCGAGTGATCCTGCGCCGAAAATTTCCGGGGCTAAAACGTACTACCGAAGCTACGGCATCATTATGATGGGTAGGGGAGCTTCGTATGCAGGCTGAAGCGTGACCGTAAGGACACGTGGACAGTATACGAGTGAGAATGTTGGCATGAGTAGCGAGACGTGGGTGAGAATCCCACGGGCCGTAAACCCAAGGTTTCCAGGGGAAGGTTCGTCCGCCCTGGGTTAGTCGGGACCTAAGCCGAGGCCGAAAGGCGTAGGTGATGGACAACAGGTTGATATTCCTGTACCGCCAATAAACGCTTGAGAAATGGGATGACACAGTAGGATAAGCTAACCACACTGTTGGTTATGTGTGGCTAAGTACTGAGGCAGTCAAGATAGGCAAATCCGTCTTGATAATGCTGGGGTACGATGGGGAGCGAAATTTAGTAGCGAAGTAGCTGATTTCACACTGTCAAGAAAAGTCTCTATCGAGTTTAAAGGCGCCCGTACCTCAAACCGACACAGGTGGGTGAGGAGAGTATCCTAAGGCCAGCGAGAGAACTATTGTTAAGGAACTCGGCAAAATGACCCCGTAACTTAGGGAGAAGGGGTGCCATCCTTTGGATGGCCGCAGAGAATAGGCCCAAGCGACTGTTTACCAAAAACACAGGTTTCTGCTAAGTCGCAAGACGATGTATAGGAGCTGACGCCTGCCCGGTGCTGGAAGGTTAAGGGGATCTGTTAGAGCAATCGAAGCAGTGAACTTAAGCCCCAGTAAACGGCGGCCGTAACTATAACGGTCCTAAGGTAGCGAAATTCCTTGTCGGGTAAGTTCCGACCCGCACGAAAGGCGTAACGATTTGGGCACTGTCTCAACAATAGACTCGGTGAAATTGTAATCCCGGTGAAGATGCCGGGTACCTGCGACAGGACGGAAAGACCCCATGGAGCTTTACTGTAGCTTGACGTTGGGTCTTGGTACTACATGTACAGGATAGGTGGGAGACTTTGAAGCATGAACGCCAGTTTGTGTAGAGTCATCCTTGGGATACCACCCTTGTAGTACTGGGATCCTAACCAGAGGCCTTGAATCAGGTCTTGGGACACCGTCAGGTGGGCAGTTTGACTGGGGCGGTCGCCTCCCAAAGAGTAACGGAGGCGCTCAAAGGTTCTCTCAGTACGGTCGGAAATCGTACGAAGAGTGTAAAGGCAAAAGAGAGCTTGATTGCAAGACATACAGGTCGAGCAAGGACGAAAGTCGGACTTAGTGATCCGGTGGTTCCGCATGGAAGGGCCATCGCTCAACGGATAAAAGCTACCCTGGGGATAACAGGCTTATCTCCCCCAAGAGTCCACATCGACGGGGAGGTTTGGCACCTCGATGTCGGCTCATCACATCCTGGGGCTGTAGTAGGTCCCAAGGGTTGGGCTGTTCGCCCATTAAAGTGGTACGCGAGCTGGGTTCAGAACGTCGTGAGACAGTTCGGTCCCTATCCGTCGCAGGCGTAGGAAATTTGAGGAGACCTGTCCTTAGTACGAGAGGACCGGGATGGACGTACCTCTGGTGTACCAGTTGTTCTGCCAAGGGCATGGCTGGGTAGCTATGTACGGAATGGATAAGCGCTGAAAGCATCTAAGCGCGAAGCCAACTTCAAGATAAGATTTCCCACCGTAAGGGTAAGACCCCAGGAAGACTACCTGGTTGATAGGTCGAAGGTGTAAGTGCAGTAATGTATTTAGCTTATCGATACTAATAGGTCGAGGACTTGACCTCATTAAAATGACTAATATGTTAAATGTTTGCAGTTTTCAGAGTATTAACTCTAAAATAAAAGATTATGTGGTTACAATAGCAAAGAGGATACACCTGTTCCCATTCCGAACACAGAAGTTAAGCTCTTTAGCGCTGATGGTACTTGGTGGGCAACTGCCTGGGAGAGTAAGACGTAGCCACGTAATCTTTTTTTATGTACTAATACTCACACTTTAAATTCACTTTAAATATAATAAAATAAAGGAGTTTGAGGTGAGTATATGCAAAAGGTATTTCAAGCAGGTGAAGCATTATTCTTTGACATATTAATTATATGCCTAGTGTCTTTTATTTACTTTAATTTTCTTCCTATTACAAATTTAACACTTACAATAGGTATGGTATTTACAATACTTTATATTGGAGTTAATTTCTATGTAGGATACAAATATAATCTTAAGTTTTTAGAATCGTTAATTGTAGGATTAATAGGTTGTTCAATGGGCTTATTTTTACTATTTTTTGCACTATACACTCAGTATATATTAAATAGTCCAAATACTGCTTTATGGATAGCGATGCCATATTTTAGTCCAACTATGTCTGCAATTAAGATGTTTATAAAAGAAATAAGTATATCTTATGTTATTTATTTAATGTTTATTAATATAGCAATGGTTGTAATGGGTTCTTTTAGTAAATTTATTATAAATAAATTTTTACAGTAATTTATAAATTTATATAATAAAATCTACAAAATATAAGATAGAATAATATGTATTAAATGCAAATGATATATTTAAATTAAGTTAGAAACTAGCTAAACTTTAGACGTAAAAGTCTAATTAGCTAATGATTTATATAAATTTAAAAATATATTTATGGTAAATCTAATGATAATTAAATTAGAAGTTAATTAACGAATATGTTATTTTAATAAAGATAAAATAAAAAGCAGCCAATAGGCTGCATTTTTTATTATAAAAAATTATAACTTTTATTATTTACAGGATGTCTGATAAATGCGAATTTTTTATGCACTAATATACTATAATTTGTATGATTTGTAGATAATTTAGAGTATAAACTTTTATACAATATATAAAATATAGGCTAACTTACAATATGGTAGTATTAAATTTTTATATGATATAATTAAAATACTATTAAATAAGTAAAAAGAAGGTGTTAATATGAAATATTTATTTATAGAGAAAAATATAAGTAAAAAAATAGATAAATTTATAGATATATATAATAAATTAATTAATCAAAATAACAATAGATCTAAAAAAATAATGATACTAGTACCTAATAATAGGGCTAGAATTACATATTTAAGAAAATTAAACTTAAGTTTTAGTGAAGAATTAAAAGTAACTACGTACTTAAGTTTTATAAAAAAAGAAATTATCAAATTTTGGCCATTAGTATTAGAAAGATGTGACAAAATAGAAAAAAATACAGTATCACCAACATTTATATCAAGTAGTTTATCTGATTATATAATAAATTCTGAGGTTGATAATAAAAGAAATTTAGAAGGTTATTTTGATGATATAACGGGTACAAGTAGAAACATATCAAAGAGTATAAATACTAATATTAATCAAGCTGCAAGAGGATTAATAGATTTTATAACGATAGGAGAAAAAATATATTTATCAAAAAAGAATAGGGAGAGTTTAAATAGATTTTCTTATAGTCAGATGAATGAAATAATAGAAAATTATATAAATATATTATTATCAAATGGTATGGTGGATAATTCTCTTTGTATATATATATATAATAATTATTTGCTTAAGGATGAAAGGTATATTAGACTTCTAAAAAAAGAAATAAATTACCTAATAGTAGATAGTCTTGAAAGTTGTAGCAATGCCGAAATTGAATTTATAGATTTACTAAAAGAAGACGTAAATGATTTATACATAAACTTTAATTCAACTAGAGATTATTCAGTTTTTAACAATATAGATATGGATTGTATAAATAATTTAATAAGAGAAAACTTCAAAGTAAGCAATGATATATTTAAAAATATTAGTATAAATGATTTACTGTATACTTCTGCAGATATATATTTAGATGAATCAAGTCAATTATATAATGAAATGATTAGTGAAGTTTGTAATAAAGTAATAGAACTTGTAAATAGTAGTACAAGCCCTAAGGATATAGCTATAATATCTCCAGTAAACAATACAGTATTAGATTATCAAATTAAAAATATATTAGAAAATAATAACTTAGAAGTATTTAATAGTAAAAAAGATAAGAAAATTATAGATTATCCATATGCTAATGCATTAGTAGTGGCAACATGTATTTTCTATGATTATATAGAGTTAATAAAGGAAGAAGAATTTATTAGCTTTATAGAAATAATTTTAGATGTAAATAGGATACAAGCATTTAAGATATTTAAGAATAAAGATGAACATGATAGCTATTTATGTATTCTAAAATATATAAATAGCAAAAAAGAAAATAAATTAAAAATAAGTGAATTTTTAATTCAATTTTATATAGATAAGATGCTAAATTTAAAAGATGGAAGAAAGAATGTACATATATGTAAAAATATAATAAATGAAAGTGAGATTTTTACTGAAAATATAAGTCTATTAAACTTAGACAAAAATAAAGAGAAAGAAAGAATATTCATAGAGGAACTTAAAAGTACAATAAATGATTATTATAGTGGAGCTGATATAGATAGATTAAATGACTCAAATAAAGTTTTAATAACAACGCCTTACTTTTATATATCATCTAATATACAAAGGCCAATCCAGCTTTGGGTTGACATAGGAAGTAATGCATGGAATATGAAAATAGAAAAGGATATAAGTAATGTAGTAATCCTTAGAAAATCCTTTAATGAAAATAAGATTTATACTGATGATATGGAAGAAGGGTATAAAAGATATTATTTATATAATATGATTTATAATCTTTTAAAAAATGCAAAGCGAGTATATGCATATAAAAGTGAGTATACGGTGAATGGATATATTCAAGAAAGTATATTGTATAGCTTATTATTAAAGATATTAGATAAAGGGGAAATCGAGAATGAATAATATAAATTATAGGATAGATCAATTACCTATAATAGGATATGAAAGTGGAACTATGGCAGTTCCAGCAGTGCCAGGAGCGGGTAAAACATTTATAGTAACAAACTTAGTTGCTAAGCTTCTAAAAGAAAATAGGCATGATGGTTCAAAGATATTAATACTAACATATATGAATAGTGCAGTAAGTAATTTTAAAGGAAGAATAAAAAAAATACTTCAAGATAATAACATAAAAGAAGAAAATTCATATGAAGTTATGACGATACATAGTTTAGCGGTAAAAATAATAAAGGAAAAACCAGAAGTAGTAATGTTAAGTGAAGAATTTAGTATTGCTGATGATTTACAGAAAAACATAATACTTAATGAATGTATAAATAATTTTAGATTAAATGGAGGAGAAAGGGCATTTAGGTGGTTTTTAAAAGACCAAAAAGATGGTGAGTGGAGAGATAGAATGTTTGATGCCTGGGAGCATGGTTTCTATGAACTTGTAGGAAATGCTATAGGTGAATTAAAGTATAAAGAAATATCACCAAAAAATTTGGAAGATATAATAGAGCAAAACTATAAAGGTATACTTAAAATTATACTTCCAATATACAGGGAGTACGATAATAAACTAAAACAATATGGATTATTAGATTATGATGACATATTAATTTTAGCATATAGGGCACTTAAGTTAGATGAAAGCCTAAGGTTAAAGCTTCAAAATAGATATAAATATATATTTGAAGATGAATGTCAGGATTCTAATGAAATACAAGGAAATATAATAAAGTTAATATCTAAAAAAAATAACAACTTGGTAAGAGTAGGGGATATAAATCAAAGTATAACCGGTACATTTTCATCATCAGACCCTAAATATTTTAAAGAATTTATAGAAGAAAGTGATAATTGCTATAGAATGGATATGTCTAATAGAAGCTCTAAGGATATATTAGATTTAGCAAATAGACTTGTTAAATACGTAAATTATGAATTTAGACAAGTAGAATGTAGAGATGCCCTAGAAGATATGGAAATAAAAACAGTTCCAATAGATATGGGTTATAAAGAAAACCCTAAACCCGATATTTATAGTATAAATACAAAGAGATATTTAACTTGGAATGATGAAGTAGAAAAAACAGTAGCGTATGCAAAGGGTATAAAGAAAAAATATCCAGATAAAAGTATAGGAATATTAGTACCTTTCAATGATCAAATTACTCAAGTGGCAAGAAAACTAATTGAAAATAATATGGAATTTGAAGAATTAGGACCAAATTCTATGAGCAAAAGAAATATGGTTAATAATATAACTTATATTATTAATTTTATATTAAACTGTGATGATATAGAAGCGCTTATAAATGTTTTAGATAAAGTGTTTATACACACCGATAATGAATTAGGTAAAAAAGATTTCTTAGAGATTCTTAGAAAATATGATACAGAAGAAATAATATATAATATAGAAAAAAATGAATCATTAATAATAGATGATAATAGTGACTTATATAAAAGCTTTTTACATGGAGTAAGTGTATTAAAAGATATAATTGAATACCCAACATCTAGATTAGATTTATTAATTTTATATATAGGAGAACAATTAAATTTAGAAAAGGAAGATAAGGCTATAGTTGATTATATAGCTTTCTATATAAAATATTTGACAGCAGAAAATATTAATATAAACTTAGTGGATGTATATGAGATATTATTTGATACAAAGAATAAAGTGTTTAATCATATTATAGATGTAGTTTATGAAATGAATGGATATGAACCAGAACCAGGAAGTATAACGGTTTGTAATTATCATAAATCTAAAGGGCTAGAATGGGACTGTGTATTTTTATTAGGCCTTGTAGAGTATAATTTTCCAGATAATATAACTCAAAAGTTTCAATGCGATAAATGGTATTTAAAAGATAAATATAAAAATCCAATTGCAGTAATTAAATCAGAAATAGATGCAATATTTACAGGAGAGAATCCTACTGATTATATAAACAAAACGAAGATAGAGTTAATAAATGAAAAGATAAGATTACTATATGTAGGTATAACTAGAGCAAAAGAAATGCTAATATTATCATGTAGTTCTTATAAAGATGAAAGTGAAGTAGGAAAGAAAAATAGAGAGCAAAAGCCATCTATTTATATAAATGAGCTTGAAAAATATATTAAATATAAAAAAGAAAATTCTATAAACAATAATAAAAATATAGATATCTAAAAGGAAGTGATATTAATTGAACGACAAGTTAAAGTATTTTTGTTACAGTCAAAACTCAATAAATACGTATAAGTCATGTCCTTTAAAATTTAAATATAAATACATAGATAATATAAATTGGAAACATGATGATATAGAAAGTAGAGAGTATTATGAAGGTCTAAAAAGTGGTAGAGAATTTCATTTACTTTGTGAAAGATATTTTAGCAATATACCCTTAGGCATAAATGATAGTGATAAAAGTAACTTTTCTATATGGATAAGTAAAATAAAGAAATTAATACCTATAAATAAAGAAGATATATATTTGCCAGAATATGAAATTAGATATAATTTGTTTGGAAATGAAGTACAAGCCAAATATGACTTAGTTATATTAGGAAAAGATAAAATTGAAATATATGATTGGAAAACAGAAAATAGAAAAATTAATTATAAAAATATAGAAAATAGGATGCAAACAATAGTGTATATGTTTTTAGCTAAAGAGGTAATACCAAAGTTATTTGATATTAATATTGATACTTCAAATATAGTAATGAAATATTATCAACCATTATTTGAGGATGGGCCAATTACTATTTCATATAGTGATCAAAAACATAATACGAATAGAAATAAATTAAATGAGTACATAAATATGATAAAGCACACTAAGTATGATGATGAACAAAAAGATTATAGATATGATTTAATTCATAATAAAGAGCATTGCAAGTTTTGTGAGTTTAATAAACTATGCAATGGAGACGATATAAATTATAACATTTTAGAGGAGGAAATTTATGAGTGTTAGATTTGTGTTCGGTAGAGGCGGGAGTGGAAAATCTACATATATTCTTGAAGATATAAAAAGAAGAGTTCAAGATAATGAAACATCTCCTGTTATATTGTTAGTTCCAGAACAATATACCTTTGAGATGGAAAAAAGAATGAGTAAACTTTTCTTAGGAGAGGAAAAAGATAAATTTCTAAGATCTAGAGTTTTAAGTTTTAAGACCATGAGTAATATAGTTTTCTCTCATGTTGGAGGATTAACAGAAGTTAATATAAATTCAAGTGGTAGAGCAATGATGACTTACAGAGCAATAGAAAGTGTAAGTGATGAGCTTAATATATTTTCAAAATCATCTTCTCAATCTGGATTTGTAAGTTCAATATCTGATATTATATCAGAATTAAAGCAATACAATATAAGTTATGAAATGTTAGAAAATATAAGTGGAGATATTGATAATGAAACTTTAAAATTAAAGCTTAAGGATGTAAGTAAAATATATAAAGAATATGAAGAAAAATTAAATGAAAATTATGTAGACTCTCAGGATATGCTTAACTCATTAGCGGACAAGTTAAATTTATGTGACTATTTTAAAGATGCTTATATTTATATAGATGAATTTACGGGATTTACACCTAACCAGTATAGAGTTCTTAAAAGTATATTTGCTAAAGCAAAAGAAGTAACTATATCTTTAACGGTGGATAATCCGCAAGCTATATCTTATAATAAGGCAGATGCGTTTTCGAGAACTAAATTTACATATCAAAAGCTTATTAAATTATGTAATGAAGATGGTATTCAATTACTTCCATCTATTAATTTAAATAGTTCTATTATACAAAGATTTAAAAATAGTGAAGAATTACAACATTTAGAAAAATACTATCACTCTTATCCATATAATACCTATGACAATGAAACTAAAGATATAAAAATAAAAGAATTTAATAACCTGTATTCTGAAGTAGAAGAAATAGCCAAAGAAATAGTAAAATTAGTAAGAGATAAAGATGTTAGATATAGAGATATTACTATAGCTACAAGAGATTTAAATAAGTATGACTTTTTAGTACACTCAATTTTTAACGAATATAAAATACCTAACTTTATAGATAAAAAAAGAGAAGCTAAAAGTAATCCAATAATAGTACTTATAATATCTGCATTAGAAATGAAAAATAGAAGATACAGTTATGAAACTATGTTTAGATATTTAAAAAGTGGCCTTATAGGTATAAGTAATGAAGATATTAGCTTACTTGAAAACTATGTGCTTGCAAATGGTATAAAGGGTAAAAAGTGGTTTGAAGAAGAGTGGACTTATAGAATAAATCATAACATAGCAGCTGAAGAAAAAGAAAATGAAGTTGAAATAAGGATTAGAGTCAATGAAATAAAGAATAGAGTATTATCACCCATAATAAACTTACAAGAAAAATTAAAGGGAAGAAATAGCGTAAGTGATATTTGTAAGTTTGTATATGAATTTTTGTTAGAAATTGAAATGCCTACTACAATAGAAAATTTAATAATGAATTTTAAAGATAAAGGTGAGCTAGATGTAGCAAATCAATATTCACAAGTGTGGAATATAGTAGTAGATATTTTTGATCAAATGGTAGAAATAATGGGTGATGAAAAAATATCTTTAGATAAGTTTATAAAACTTATAAGCTTAGGATTTGATGAGTATGAACTAGGATTAGTACCTCCAAGTATAGACCAAGTATTAGTAAGTAGTGTAGATAGAATGAAAAATCCTAATACAAAGTATTTATATTTAATAGGAACAACAGATGGTACATTCCCACTTATAGCAAAAGACAATGGACTATTAAGTGATAGTGATAGAGAGAATTTAGGTCAAAAAGGTGTAGAGGTAGATATTGATAGTAAAACGAAAACTTTTGAGGAACAATATTTAGTTTATAAGGCTTTGACATCTACAAGTGAGAATCTTATAGTAACTTATCCTATTGCAGATCATGAAGGAAAAACTTTAAGACCATCAGTTATAATATCTAGACTTAAAAAAATATTCCCAAATATTGATAACAAAAGTTACTTAATAGAAAAAGAAGCTAAGAATGATGAAGAAATATTAGATAAAATAACTGTAAAAGCTCCAACATTTAATGAACTTATAAATGAAATAAAAGAATTTGATGATGGAAAAGAAATTAATAATATATGGATCGATGTATATAGATACTATTTAAATGATAAAGAGTACTCTAATATTACTAAAAAAGTAATAAGTGGACTAAGTTATACAAATCAAGTTCAAAAAATAGAAGAAGAAAAAATAAGATCTTTATATGATAAAAACTTAAGTGTTTCTAGATTAGAAATGTATGCACAGTGCCCATTTGCTTATTTTATTCAATATGGATTAAAAGCAAAAGAAAGAAAAGAATATTCGTTTACAGCACCAGATTTAGGAACATTTATTCATAATATATTAGATAGATTTTCAAAACAACTAAGTATTGATAATTTAGATTGGAGAGATATAGATCAAATATATATAACAAACAGAGTATCTCAAATAGTAGATGATATAGTTGGTAGAATTCCAGGGTATATATTAGAAAGTTCTGAGAGATACAAATATCTTGCATATAGACTTAAAAACATGCTTATATCAGCAATAAGTATAATCAGTGAACAAATAAAGCAAGGGTCTTTTGAGCCAACAGATTATGAAGTTGATTTTTCTGTGAAAGGAAAATATCCTCCAATAAAAATAGTATTAAATAACGGAGAAGAAATAAATCTAAGAGGGCAAATTGATAGAGTTGATGAGTTTGAAAATGAAGAAGGAAGATATATAAGGATTGTAGATTATAAATCTGGTAAAAAAGATTTAAGTTTAACCGATATATATCATGGTCTTCAGTTGCAACTATTAGTTTATATAGATGCAATACTAGAAAGTGGTAAGGATGATGGTAAAAGTTTAAATCCAGCAGCCATTTTATACTCTAGAATTGATGATCCAATAGTGAAATTTGATGAAAATAAAGATGATGAAGAAATTAGAGAAAATATATTAAAAAGTTTAAAGATGCAAGGACTTTTAATAAAAGACTCAAATATTATAAAAGAAATGGACAAGTCTTTAGCAAACGGAGAAAGATCTACTTCCTTAATAATACCAGCAAATTTAAACAAAGATGGAACTTTAGGTAGACACACAAAAGGAGTAAGTAGTGAAGAATTTGATGTAATAAGAAAGTATGTAAAAGATCTTATAAAAGACTTATGTGAAGATATGTTAGACGGAAATATAAGTATATCTCCATATAAAAATAAAGATAAAAATTCATGTACATTCTGTAACTATTCAGCTATATGCCAATTTGATACAACATTAAAGGACAATAAATATAAAGTTATAAATAAAAAGAGCGATGATGAAATAATAAAGACAATGAGAGAAGAGGTGAAATAATGAGTTCTCCTAAATGGACAAATGAACAGCAAGCAGTTATAGATAGTAGAGACTGTAATTTGCTTGTAGCAGCAGCTGCAGGTTCGGGTAAAACTGCAGTACTAGTTGAACGTATCATACAAATGATAACCGATAGAGATAATCCTATTGATATAGATAAGTTATTAGTAGTTACATTTACTAATGCAGCAGCCTCAGAAATGAGAGAAAGAGTAGGAGATGCAATAGGTAAAGCATTAGATAAAAATCCAGAAAATAAACATTTACAAAGTCAGCTTGTACTTTTAAATAAAGCGAGTATAACAACGATACATTCATTTTGTTTAGAAGTTATAAAATCTAACTTCCACAAGATAAACCTAGACCCTAACTTTAGAATAGGAGATACTACAGAATGTACCTTGCTAAAGCAAGAAGCTATAGAAGAAGTTTTTGAACAACTTTATGTAGAGCAAGATAAAGGATTTTTAAATTTAGTTGAAAGTTATGCAGAGAGAAGAGGAGATAGTAATTTAGCTGATATTATACTTAGGATATATAATTTCGCAATGGCATCTCCAAATCCAAAAGAATGGTTAGAATTTTCAGCTGAGCAATTTAATATAGATGAAAGCTTTGAGTTTTCAAATTCAATTTGGGCTAAGGCTATACTAGATACCGTTAAAATAGAAGTAAGTGGAATGGAAATAAGTATGGTAAAAGCTTTAGAAGAACTTCAAGATATAGAAGAGCTTGAGACATATTTAGATAAATTCAAAAGTGATTATAATGGGATAAAAAAGATACTAGAGGGGTGTAATAAATCTTGGGATGATGCATTTAAGGCGATGTCATCTATGAAATTTGAAAATTACACAAAAGGAGTAAAAAGAATCCCTAAAGATGCACCAACATATATAACTGATATAAAGAAAAAAGCAGATGATATAAGGAAAAAAGCTAAAAAATCAATAGAATCAATGATAGCATCAACATTTTGTAAAGAAAATGAAGATATAAATGATGAACTTAGATATTTATATAATGTAGCAAAATCTATATCAGAAACTGTAATTAAGTTTGAAGAAGCTTATGATAGTAAAAAAAGAGAAAAAGGAATAATTGACTTTAACGATATAGAACATTTTGCTTTGAAAATACTTACAGAAAAAGATGATAACGGAAATGATATACCATCAGATATAGCTTTAGGATATAGAGATAAATTCTATGAAATATTTATAGATGAATATCAAGATAGTAATTTAGTACAAGAGGTACTTCTTAGCACTATTGCAAAAATAAAAGTGCCTAATAGATTTATGGTTGGAGATGTTAAGCAAAGTATATATAGATTTAGACAGGCCAAACCTGAAATATTTTTAAAGAAATATGCAGATTATGATACTGAAAAAGGTTCTTTATATAGAAAAATAATGCTATATAAAAACTTTAGAAGTAGAGAAGAAGTTGTAGACTGTGCAAATTATATATTTGAAAATACAATGAGTTTGCATATTGGAGAGATAGATTATACAGAAGAAGAAAGACTTAATTTAGGGGCTATATTTAAAGAAAATACTAATGAAAAAGCTTTAGTTGGAGGACCTTCTGAAATACATATAATGCAAAGCAAGTTAAGATCTGAAGATTCAAGTGAAGAAAAAGAAAATGAAAGTAATGAAGAAGAGGAAGAAGTAGATAACATTCAGCTTGAAGCTAGAATGGTTGGTAAAATAATAAAAGATTTAATGAATCAAAACGAAGATGGCAAAATTCAAATGGTTTATGATAAAAAATTAGATGATTATAGACCAGTACAATTTAAAGATATCGTAATACTTCTTAGAGCAACTTCAGCTTGGGCACCTGTATTTGCAGATGAACTTATGAATATGGATATACCAACTTATGCAGATACAGGAATAGGGTATTTTGATACAATAGAAATAAAAACTATTATATCTCTACTTCAAGTTATAGATAATCCAATGCAAGATATACCTCTTTTAGCAGTGCTTAAATCACCAATTTGTGGATTTACCCCAGAAGATTTAATAGATATAAGAGTTGAAGATGGTCAAAAAAGCTTTTACGAAGCATTAGAAATGTTTAGCCAAAGTCAAGATGAGAAAAGTAAAAAGTGCATAGAATTTATAAATAGATTACATGACTATAAAGAAAAATCACTCTACATGAGTACAGATGAATTTCTTTGGTACTTATATACTAAAACAGGATATTATGCTTATGCAGGGGCACTACCTGGAGGTTCTCAAAGACAAGCAAATCTAAAGATACTATTTGAAAGAGCTAAGCAATTTGAAGAAACTAGCTTTAAAGGCATATTTAACTTTATAAATTTTGTAAGTAAATTAAGAAAATCTAATACGGATATGGGAAGTGCAAAAACTTTAGGAGAAAATGCTAATGTAGTTAGGATAATGAGTATACATAAAAGTAAAGGTCTAGAATTCCCTGTTGTAATATGTTCTGGTATGGGTAAAAATTTCAATACTCAAGATTTTAAGAAGGATATATTATATCATCATAATCTAGGATATGGTCCTCAGGTTGTAGATTATGAAAGAAGAATATCTTACCCAAGTATAGCAAAAGAAGCATTAAAAAGTAAAATAAATGTAGAAAATCTATCGGAAGAGATGAGGGTACTATATGTTGCCTTTACAAGACCAAAAGAAAAACTTATAATAACAGGCTCTACTAGAAATATAGAGAAAAGTTTAAAATCATGGTCAAATGGAATAGATGGAAATGAACCAATATCACAATATAAAATATTAAAAGGTAAGGGATTTTTAGATTGGATAATGCCAGCGGTTTTAAAGCATAAAGACTTAGAAAATTTAAGAGAAATAGCTGATATTGATATAGATAATATTGATAATCATAGTTCAAAGTGGAATGCAAAAATTTGGTATAAAGATGATGTATCAATAGAAGAAAAAGAAGGTGAAGAGCAAGAAGGAATTAAAGCGATTATAAAAAATTTAGATGTAGATAAACCTGATAGTGAGTATTACTATGATATAAAAGAAAAATTAGACTATATTTATCCATACGAACTTTGTGTAACTAAACCTGCTAGTATATCAGTAACAGAAATTAAAAAGATACAAAATAATTATGAAGAAGAATATACAAAGGATATATTTAATAATCAAATTAGTCTAAAGAAACCATTATTTATGCAAGAATCAGAAGTTAATGATAAAATAACTGGAGCTGAAAAAGGCACTATAGTCCATTTAGTTATGGAAGTTTTAGACTTTAATAAAATAAATAGTATTAGTGAAATAGAAGAACAAATTAAAAGTTTTATATCTAAAGGTATAATAACTAATAAGCAATCATCAGTTATAAATCCATATAAGATATATAAATTCTTTAAATCAGATTTAGGTCAAAGAGTACTGAAATCTCAATTTATTAAAAAAGAACAAGCAATTTATGCTCAAATCAAAATGAAAGATGTATATATATATGAAGAGCTAGAAACATATGATGAAATTACAAGATATGATGATGAAAGTCTTATGTTAAGAGGTATAATAGATATGTACTTTGAAGAAGATGAAAAAATTGTCATAGTTGATTATAAAACAGATTTCGTAAATGAAGAAAATAAAGAAGATGTAGTAAATAGATATAAAAAGCAGTTAGATTTATACGCTCAAGTAGTTGAAGATTTAACAGGAAAAGAAGTAAAAGAAAAGTATGTATATTTATTTGGAATAGATGAAGGTATTTCAATGTAAATAAAAGGGGCTGTCGCACTAAAAATATAGGGCGACGGCCTTTTTATAAAATATTTAATTATTAGATAATTTCTTTATCTTTATTATGTTTGAAAAATGCTAATGCCTCTTTTATTAATACAAGCGATAAGACTAAAAGTGCTATAGCTATTATAACTAATGGATAATTTACACCCATATTTGATTTAATGTTAAAGCAAAGAGAGACTATAGTAACAATAAACATAAATATTATAGGAATAATAAACTCCTTACATCCTCTATTTGTATTAGCAAGCCATATAGCTATTGCCATTAAAGATATTGCAGCTAATAATTGATTTGCAGAACCAAATATTGGCCAAATTTTTTCGTAACCTAAAATAGCTAAAAATCCAGAACATACAACTGTTATAGTTGTTGAAACATACATATTTGTAAGGGGATTTTTCTTAGATTCTTCTTTATTTTCACAGCTATCATTATCAAAGAACTCTTGGAATATAAATCTTCCAAGTCTAGTTGCAGTATCCAGTGAAGTAAGAGCGAAGGCAGATATT
Source organism: Faecalimicrobium sp. JNUCC 81 (assembly GCF_053667625.1). Lineage (NCBI taxonomy): Bacteria > Bacillati > Bacillota > Clostridia > Peptostreptococcales > Peptostreptococcaceae > Faecalimicrobium > Faecalimicrobium sp. JNUCC 81. The sequence goes on along the minus strand of NZ_CM132203.1, from coordinate 3,039,996 downwards.
GCAAGTGCTGTGAAAGTTTTACCGATGCTAAATGGAATACCAAAAGAAAGCATAAAGTTTGCTATACCTTCTGAAAAAACATTTACAGGACCACCGTTTGATAATAAATCACCAAATTGAGCATTTGATATATAAGCAACAGTTATAAGTGCTACTATAGCTAATAGACCTTCTATAAGCATTGCACCATAACCTATCTTTTTAGCATCAGACTCTTTGTATAATTGTTTTGAAGATGTACCAGAACCGACTAAAGAGTGAAAACCTGATATTGCACCACAAGCAACAGTAACAAATAATACAGGGAATAAATACTGACCATTAACGTTAAAGCCTACAAATCCATCCATTTGTATCTCAGGTCTTAATATAACTATACCTAAAAGGGCACCTGCTATCATTGCATATAATAAATATGAATTTAAATAATCTCTAGGTTGAAGGAGTATCCATACTGGAGTAACAGATGCAACAAATATATATACCATAAGTATAAGAATCCAAACTTGTTTAGATAAAACTAGTGGAAATAAAAATCCTAAGTAAATGCAAGTAAATAATAATATGACTCCAATTATAGTAGATAATAAAAGAGGTGCTTTAAATCTATATACTGCTATACCAAAGAATACTGCTAGAATCATAAAGAATACAGAAGCGCTTGCAGCCTGAGGAGTTGAAACAAAGTTATCAGCAACTATATTTGCAAAAGCGGCAACTACTAAAATTAAAGTTAACCAAGCAAATAAAGCAAATAATTTTTTACCTTTCTTACCCATATTAGCTTCTATTATCTCACCAATAGATTTACCATCATGTCTTATAGATGCAAATAATGAACCAAAATCTTGAACACCACCAAAGAATATACTACCTATTATTACCCATAAGGTAACTGGAATCCAACCAAAAATTGCTGCTTGTATAGGGCCGACAATAGGACCGGCACCAGCTATTGATGCGAAGTGATGACCAAGTAAAACTGGAGATTTAGCTGGAACATAGTCAACACCATCATATTTTGTATGTGCAGGTGTTTTACGGGAATCGTCAACACCCCACTTTTTAGCAAGGTATCCACCATAGAATATATAAGCTACTAAAAGTATAATTGCACTTCCTATTAAAAGCGTAAATGAATTCATTTTAAAACCTCCTTATAAAAATTTATAACATCTTTAGACTCTGAGTTATAGAGAAGTTCTTGTTTCGTATTATCAAATAATATAAGTCTAGTTGAGGCATATCCTCTAAGACCAAACTTATAGCTTTTTCTTCTTCTGTATTTTTTTATATGATTTTTTAGATCAGGATCAATAGAATTGGATGATAAAAATAAAGTTACTATTGATGACATATGATTTTGATTGGTTTTTACAATATTGTCTAAAGCATAACTTATAAAAGGCAATATATTTTGGTTTAGGTATTCTTTTGATAGGTTTTCTACTTCTTTAGCAAAAATATATTCATTATTTTCATAAGCATAAATAACTTTATCCTTGCTTAAAAAGTATTTAGAGTTAGTAAGTAAAAATTCTCCCATAAAATCAAATTGATAGTTATCAATACAATAGTTATTGTATATGTTAAACGAGTTTTTTAGAGAATCTTTTAATTTAGGTAAAATAGTAGCACCCCCTTCTGTGTTTTTTAGATTAGTATAAAAACTAAGTAGTCTGATAATATATATATTCTAATTAACATTTATAATTCATCATATTATTAATTGGTATTTATAATTAAGATTAGACGTAATTTATTTATAAAATGCAGAATTATGGCAAGTTAGGTATTTGATTTAGTTATAATGCTATAAAAAACTTGAATATATGGTTTTTCCGTATTTATTGATTTATTATGCAAGCTTTAAGTATAATAGACTAAAAGGGAGGTATCGAAATGGATTTAATCATTAAGATATCTCCCTTTTTATATATTTATAATTGTTATATTAAACAAGGATAGGAGAGATAAATTATCAGCTATATAGTATTAAAAAATATTGTAAAAAAATATAAGAGTAATGAAAAAAACACTATAAATAGTTTTGATTTAAATATAAATAAGGGGGAGTTTATTGTAATTTTAGGTCCAAGTGGTAGCGGAAAATCAACATTGTTAGAAATGATATGTGGATTTGAGTCACCAACTAGTGGAACTATTGAGATAGACGGTAATATAATCAATGATGTATTGCCCAAAGATAGAAATGTATCAATGGTATTTCAAGACTATGCATTATTTCCTCATATGACTGTGTATGAAAATATTGCATTTGGAATGAAGATAAGAAAAATAGATAAAAAAACTATAGAAAATAAAGTAAAATGGGCATCTAAAATATTAGAGATAGAAGCATTTTTAAAGTTAAAGCCTAAAAAGTTATCAGGAGGTCAAAGACAAAGAGTAGCTCTTGCTCGTGCAATGGTTAGAGAACCAAAACTATTTCTTATGGATGAGCCGCTATCTAATCTAGATTCTCAGCTTAGATACTCAACATGTAACGAGATTACAAATTTACATAAAAAAATAGGAGCAACAACTATTTATGTTACACACGATCATGTAGAAGCACTATCAATGGCATACAGAATAGTTATACTAAATGACGGAGTTATTCAACAAGTAGGTAGACCTAATGAAATTTATGAAAATCCATCAAATCTATTTGTAGCAACATTTATAGGTAGGCCTAAGATGAATACATTTGATATAAAGATTAGTAAGGACACTTTTTGTATAAATGATGATATTGTTTTTTCAAAAGATCAATTACCTAATTTAGATAATAGAAAAAGTTATATTATTGGGATTCGACCAGAGCATATAAGATTTGTAGGTACAATAAATGAATATATAAAAAATAAAAATATATTAGAGGCAACAATTGAAAAAATAGAATATATAGGTGGAGAATCATTAATTTATTTAAGAAAAAAAGATACTACATTTACAATGAAATATAATCAAAATGAAAGTCTGAAAGTAGGAGAAGTGATAAGTGTAGTATTTGATTTTAATAAAGCAAATATTTTTGATAGTATAACGAAAGAAAATTTAAGGAGAGAGTAAAATGAAAAGAATGATTGGTTTATCACTTATTGCAACATTAGCATTAAGTGGATGTGCAAAAAAGTCAGAAAGTGAAGTTTCTAATAAGGGGAAAATTGGGGGAGAAATAACTGTAGTGACAGATAGAACAGATGCAGATGAATTTTTCGCACAAGTTGAAGAAAATTTTAAAAAGAAATATCCAGATGTAGTAGATATTAAGTGGGAATCATCAACAGATTATGACACTCATATTACAACTCGTATGAACACTAAAGAATATGGAGATGTATTATTTATACCATTTAGCTTAAATGCTACACCACAGGAATATAGTAATTACTTTGTTCCATTAGGAAAAGTAGAAAATCTTGAAAAAGAGTATATGGATGTAACAGAAGCTGATTATGACTCAGTAGCATATGGTTTACCTTCTCGTTTAAATTCACTTGGAGTAATTTACAATAAGAAGGTATTAAAAGAAGCAGGTATAGAAACTATGCCAACTACAATGGAAGAGATGGAAGTTGCGCTTAAAAAAATTAAAGATAATACAGATGCAATCCCATATTACACAAATTATAATACAATACTTGGAATTTGGGGAGGAGCATTAACATCATTTGGAGGAGAACAATACCGATCTGAAACACTAAAAGCAGGTACAGCATTTAAAGAAGGGCAACCAATGAGAGAAATCATGGACTTTATATATTATGTTTCATCAAATGGTTTGATAGAAAAAGATCCAATAACAGGAGATATAGCAAAGTCTCTACAAATGTTAGCTGATGGAAAAGTTGCTATGATAGTAAGTGGTTCTCAAGATGTACCTACAATAGAAAATATGAATAGTGATAAAGATAACATAGCAATAGCTCCATTCCCTGTAAAATTAAATGGTGAGGATACTATTGCATATGGGGCAGATTCAGTTGTTGGAATAAATAAAAATAGTAAAAATATTGAAACAGCAAAAGCATTTTTAGATTTCTTTATATCTAGTGAAAGTGGATATGCAGCCGAATCAAATGGAATATCACCAAAAAAATCTGATTTTACAGATGGGCAAAAGAAAATATTTGAAGAAAATAAAGTTATATTAACTGTTCCAACGGAAAAACCAGAAGATGATAAATTATATTCAGATATAGCAAATGAGGTTGGAGTTGGAAGATTAAAAGATTCATTACAAAAGGTAATTAATATAGGTTTATATCCAGATCAAAATGAAAGCTACGAAAATTACATAAACAGCTTAGAAGCAAGTTGGGCTAAAGCAGTAAAGAATAATGCAAAGTAATAGTATTAGAAAAAAAGAAAGGAAAATTATTTTTCTATTTCTTTTTTTCCCTGTTTTACTTTTAGTTACATTTGGATTTTTGCCTGTTATTTATTTATTTCAATATAGTTTAACTTCTTGGAATGGGCTATCTGAAATAAAAGAATTTGTTGGATTTGATAATTTTATAAAAATAATAACAGACCCATCCTATGTAAAAGTATTTTTAAATAGTTTATATTATTTTGCGTCTGGTGTTTTACAAATAATAATATCTCTATATTTTGCAATTTTATTATCTACAAAAATAAAGGGAAAGTCATTTTTTAAAGCAATTATATTTTTTCCAACACTTATTAGTGGTGTAGCTATATCGATGATGTTTAGAATGTTTTTTAGTCCAGGAGGAACATTTGATGAAATACTTATACTACTTGGATTAAAAGAACATATAAAATTTTGGCTAGGAGACCCAGAATTTGTAAATTACACATTAGCAGGTATCTCACTTTGGCGATATACTGGATTTAGTTTTATAATGTATTTTGGTGCAATAGCGACTATTCCAAATGAGTATAAAAAAGTAGCACAGTTAGAGGGGGCATCTTTTATTCAGCAAGTAAGATACATAATATTACCAAATATTCACACTGTGATTAAAGTGAATTTTATTTTATTAACAATTGGAGCTATTTCAGTTTTTGAAATTCCAATGATTTTAACCAATGGATCAAACGGTACAATGACGTTTTTACTTCAAACTATGAAAACAGCATTTGAGAAAAAAATGTTTGGTATGGCAGCGTCCATGGCTGTTATACTATCAATTGTAGTAGGAGTACTTATTATGTTACAAAAAATAGTATATAGGAATGATGAAGATGAATTTTAAAAAAGTTACTAAAAATATATTTGTATACACAAGTTTATTATTGTGGACGATAATTATTATATTACCTGTATTAACAATTTTGTTTGGTTCTTTTAAAAACTTTGAAGAGTTTACGAAAACTCCAGGTATTATTCCACCAAGTAACTTTTTTAATATAGAAAATTATAAGAAAGCATTGTTTGAAGGACGTATGTTACTTGGATTTTTTAATACATTTATATTAACATTATTTGGAGTTTTAGGAAGTATAGTAGTTGGATCAATGGTTGCATATGTTATAAATAGATTTAATTTTAAGAGTAAAAAATTAATTTTATTTATATACTTTGCAGTATCAGTAGTACCAATGGAAATATCACAAGTATCAACATTTAAAATAATTGATAATTTAGGTCTTTATAATACAAGGCTAGCACCAATACTACTTTATATAGGTGCAGATGTCTTAATGATATATATGTACATGCAGGCATTAGAAAAAATTCCAAAAGAATTAGATAGAGCGGCTATGTTAGAGGGAGCAAATTATTTTCAAATATATAGGAATATAATATTTCCATTATTAAAGCCAGTAATTATAAGTGTTATTATGATAAAAATGATTTCTATATATAATGATTTTTATATACCATTTTTATATATGCCAGATATGAATCTACAAACAGTGTCAACGACCTTATTTAAATTTATAGGTCCATATGAAATACAGTGGCATGTTATTTGTGCTGCAATTATAATTAGTATAATACCAATGTTAGTATTTTTTATTTTTTTACAGAAACATATATATGATGGTATAACTTCAGGGAGTATTAAATAATGAATAAAAAGAATTTTTTTGAAAGAGCATACACTGTAATGGAGATAAGAACAGGGTTTGCAACGGGTTTACCAGTTCTAAGTGGTGGATTATTTGGGGCCTACATGGTAGGTAAATTAAACATATTATTATTAATTCTTATGTTTATCACAGGGTTTTGCTTAAATATAGTAGCTAATGTAGCAAATGAAATAAGAGCATTTTTAAAAAATGAAGAAAATGAAGATACATTTACAGGGCATTTAGGAAGTGAGGGCTTAGTAAGAGGCGATGCTAAGCTAATAGATGCTTTAATTGTAATAGGAGTTTTATTAATTATTAGTGGTATATGTGGATTATCAATAGTATTTATAACAAAAAATATTAAAATATTAATAATTGGACTAATAAGTGTTTTAGCAGCTATAGGATATTCTTTAGGTCCAAAGCCATATATAGTTTATCCAGTTGGAGAATTTGTGTCAGGGGTATTTGTTGGAGCAATTAGTTGTTTTGTATCAGCATATATTCAAACTAGTATGGCAAATTATGCAATACTTTTATATTCTCTAATAGCTATGATAATGACAGTGTTTTTAATGTCGACTAATAATACTTCAGATTACGAAAAAGATAAAGGTACAAGAATAACTCTTCCTCATGTTATTGGATTTAGAAATTCTATCAAAATTATAATACCAGAGGCTATAACAATGATAGTACTTTGGGGGATTTTATATTTTACGAATAATATTTCAATAATAATTTTTATAAGTGGATTAGTTATATTTTATTATTATGGATATCTACGTTGGTATAGGGATTACTATAAGATAGAACAAGTATATCCTCAGATGGGAAAAGATTGGGGACCTAGACCATTATTATTAATATATGGATTTCATATTGTTATGAGCATAGAATTTTTAGCTGCCTTAATTATAAAATAGTAATATATACAGAGAATTAAAAAGGAGATTTAATTTAAATATGAACACAATAAATTTAAAATTAATAAGAATAAATCCATTAACTGTACCAGTTTTTATTGCAGATAAAAAGAAAATATTTAAAAAGTATGGTATTAATATTAACCTGAGAATAGATGAAAAGTTTTTATTTGATGGAAATAAAGACTTTTATGATGGAAAAGTGGATTCAATGGTTGGAGATTTAACATTTTTCTTTTATATGTTAGAAAAAGGCAAAAGAGCAGTATTAACATCTAATTTAACTCGTACAATACATGTTGTAGGAGGCAAACACTATCCAAAAGACTTAAAAAATCTTAAAGTTGGGGTAAATAGAGCAGGTTTGTTTCGCCTATATTTAGAAAATGACTTAAAGGATATACTTGAAAATGCGAAAGTTGTTTGGATTAATAATTCATATGAAAGAATTAAGGCACTTGAAGATGGAGAAATTGATGCATTAGTAGCAATAGAGCCTTTTGTAAGTGATGTAATTGAAAGTGGTGGAGAAATAATTTGGAGCAGTAGAAATAGTGATAAAAATTTAGTTATGTGGGCTTTTGATGAAGAGTTTTATAATAATAATAAATTAGCTGTATCTAATTTCCATAAGGCATTAGAAGAAGCACAAGAATTATTTAACTCATTATCACAAGAAGAAAAGGTAAATATATGTATTGACTGTGCTGGATACAGTTTAGATATGGCAAATAGAATGAAAAATTTTGAATTTGAAAAGCAAGAAGTCTTTAATATTGATGACTTTAATTTATGCCAAGAGTGGATGTATAGAGAAAATGAAATTACAAAACTTTATGATGGTAAAAAATTAATTTGTGATGTATTTAATTAAAGTAAATTTAAAAATAAAAATCTGTAAAATTAGAATTTAAATTCTAATTTTACAGATTTTTTATTTTATTAATAAAATTTTAAATTATATTTAAAAATAGTTACTTATTTTACTTTAGCATATTTGAAATATGGTAAAGTTTTAAGATGATTTAAAACATAATTTGCAGATAATCCTATAAAAATACCTGTTATTATACCAGTAATAGATAAAAGAGGAAGATATAAAAATATACTAAAATTATTTAGTATAAGTGATGCTGCTAATAATTGGCCTACATTATGAAATACAGCAGCAGAAGCACTAACGCCAATTACAGAAACATGTTTACCTCCAAGTTCTTTGACTATAACTGTAATTATAAAACTTAAGATTCCACCAGTAACACTATATAATAGTGATGAAACACTACCACCTAAAAGTGCAGCTAGGAAAATTCTTAAAAATAATACAAGAAAAGACTCTTTATAGTTATCTAAGGTATAAACAGATATTATTATTATAAGGTTAGCTAATCCAAGCTTTGCACCTGGAGCTATAAATGGGGTAGGTATCATACGCTCGATTAAAGACAATATTAAAGCCATAGACACTAGTAGAGACATATATACCATTTTAGAAGTTTTATTTAGTTTCATAATATTTAATGTGAAAGTATCATATCATCCAAACTTCCACTTTCATCTCCTTTAATTTCTATTATTAATTTGTGAGGTAAACATACAAGAGTTTCTCCTACTTTAGAAATAGATCCTTGCCTTACACATAACTTATCACTACAATTAGCATCTAATATTTGAATACTACCATCTTTTATAAGTATTTTATTAATACCATGAGAAGTTTTTATATCTAGTGTTTTTTCTCCTTTAAATGATGATAAATCAATTGTATCATAAACTTTTCCTGATAGTTTAATATTAGCATAAGTTGATGAGTATTCTTTAGATAATGACTTTGAAAATATTAAATGTGGAGTAAATGATAAAATTAACAGAAAAACTATAATAACAACATCAAGTTTTTTTAAAGTTTTCATAAAACGTTTCTCCTTAAAATTCAGTATATAACCCATTATACTGAATTTTAAGGAATAGGAAAATAAAATAGTGATACAAATAATTTATACTGTATTAAAAAAAACTATTAATATATATGTTGTAAAACGTTGTATAATCCAGTTAGAGGTAATTACATAAAAAATGTAAATGTGGAGGGAATATTATGAAAAGAAAAGTTTTAGTAGGATTATGTGCAAGTTTATTAACATTTTCACTTGTAGGTTGTTCATCAACACCTAAGGAAGAAGCACCAGCAAAGGAAACACCAAAAACAGAAGAAACAGCATCAGGAATGAAAGATGGAGTTTATGAAGCTGAAACTAAAGAAGCTGATGAAAATGGTGGAAAAGCAAGAGTAAGTGTAAAAGTTGAAAGTGGAAAAATAGTAGAAGCTAGCTACAATGAATTCACTGATGATGGAGATAAGAGAGCAAACGAAGGATACAATAAAATGATGAAAGAAAAGTCTGGAACTAATCCATCAGAATATGAACCAGCAATAGAAAAGCAAGTGGTAGAAGCACAATCTGCTGAAATAGATGGAGTAACAGGAGCAACACATTCATCTGCAAAAGCTAAGACATTATTTGGAGCAGCTTTAAAAAATGCAAATGAAGGAAAAGCTGAAAAAGAAGTAGTTGAAGTTAAATAATTAACGATGCTGTTAGTATAGGTTAACCTATACTAACAGTTTTTTTACATATAAGGAAATTATACTTTAGGACATTAGTGAAGTGAATTTTTTATACATCAACCTTACACTTTAAATATTTAAAAAATCCATAAATAAAGAATATAAACCTTTTTGATTTTAAATTTAATTATAAAAAATTTAAAATAGCTACAATAATCTTAAATAAAATTATACAAAATATTGAATTATTAGTTAAAAATAGATAAAATGTAATGAGAATAGATATTATTTACTATAAAATATTAATAATTTATATCTAATGTAGTTTAAGTAAAAGGAGAATAGAAATTATGGGGAAAAAAGTAATTGTTATAATAACAACAATTATTTTGGCCATTGGTTTAGTAAGTTGCGCAAAAGAAGATTCTAACAAGCAACTTAGTAGAACTGAATTATTTATGGGTACTGCGGTAAAAGTAACTCTTTATGATCATGCAAGTGAAAAACTATTAGATGACGTATTTAAACGTGTATCTGAAGTAGAGGACTTAGTTAGTATAAATAAAGAGGGAACTGAAGTAGGACTATTAAATGAAAATGCTGGAATAAAAGGCGTTAAACTTAGTGATTTTAGCTACAATCTTATTAAAAAAGCTTTAGAATACTCAGAACTTTCTCATGGAGGATATGATGTTTCTATAGGACCTTTAGTAAAGCTTTGGAGTATAGGTCTTCCAGAGGCAAATGTTCCAAGTGAAGATGATATCAAAGAAGTAATAAAAAATATTGATTACACAAAAGTCAAGATGAATGATTCTACGAAAGAAGTATTCTTAAGCGAAAAAGGGATGATTATAGACCTTGGTAGTATAGCTAAAGGTTATATAGCTGATGATATTGCTAGACTTCTTAAAGAGAATGACGTAGAAAGAGCAATTATTGATTTAGGTGGAAATATATATGCTATGGGTACAAAAGATAAGGAACATAAATGGAAGATAGGGATTCAGAATCCATTTGAAGATAGAGGAAATGTTATTGGAACAATTGAAATTGCAAATAAATCAGTTGTTACAACAGGAGTATACGAAAGGTTTATTGAAAAAGATGGAATTAAATATCACCATATCTTAAATCCTAAAACTGGATATCCATATAAAACAGACATTGCTGGAGTAACAATAGTTGCAGATGAGTCAGTAGACGCAGATGCTTTATCGACATTAATATTTACAAAAGGTTTAGATGAAGGATTAAAGTTTTTAGATGAATTAGAAATAGCAGAGGCAATATTTGTAATGAACAATAGTAAAGTCTATATAACAAAAGGATTAAAAGGAAACTTTAAGATAGTTAATGATAGCTTTGAGCTTTCTAATTAGAGTTTAGGGGAGTGGATAATGATATGCGAATAAGTAGTTTAAGATATTTTTATGAAGTGGCAGAGTTAAAAAGTATATCGAAGGTTTCAAAAGATTTACATATATCACAGCCCGCTTTAAGTCATCAGCTTTTTAAGCTAGAAAAAGATCTTGGAGTGAAGCTTTTTGAAAGAAGTAATAGAGGAGTAGAGCTAACTAGTAAGGGAGAGATATTATACAAATACTCTAAAGAAATAATTAATATACATAATAATTTACTTGAAGAAATAAACTCAGAAAATTACGAAAGAAAAGAAATAAAAATAAATATGTCTAGCGTATATGCAAATTTCTTTATATCTACTATAGCTAGAGATATAGGCGAAATATTTAATGGATTTAATATAAGCATAAATAGGTACTTGCAATCCAATGAAAAATCAATGCTTTTACATAACAAAGCAGATATAGTAATTGGATGCAACAAGATAAATGATACGGACCTTGTATCAACTCATATAGGAAGTAGTAAATTAATTTTAGTTAGTAAAAAATATATTGAATGCGACAAAGTAGATAAAAATACAATAGCTATACTTGATGATGACTCAAGTTCTAATTCTATTAAAATTAAAGAATTAAATAATATAAATTTTTGCTTGAAAACGGATTCCTTAGATACCATAAAAGAATACTTAAAAAATCCGAATACATCAGCAATTGTTCCCAAAATTGCAGTAGAGGAAGAGTTAAAGTTAGGAAAACTTATAAATTTATGTGAAAATGTAGCAGAAGGTAATTATGATTTATTTATAACTTATAAAAAAGATATAGGAAATGATATAAAGAAAAAAATTAAAATATTAAAAAAAGAATTAGAACATATTTTAAATAAAGAAGGTATAAAGTTAGTAATATAAAGGAGAACAAGATGAACTTAAAGGGCTATATAAATTTTGTTGAACTTCCAACAAAAGTAGCTAGTGTGATTCCATTTATTATGGGGGTTGTATATAGCATATATAGATATGGCGAAATAAATGTTGTTAATTTAACAATAATGTTTATATCAATGATAACATTTGATATGGCTACAACAGCTATTAATAATTATTGTGATTACAAAAATGAAATAAGCCATCAAGGTGAAAATTATCAAGGGAAAAATCCAATGCATGTACATGGAATTTCACAAAAAGCAGGTCTACATACAATAGCTATATTATTAAGTATAGCCACTATATTTGGTATACTACTTGCATTTAAAACAAATATATTAATCCTATTTATAGGTGTGATTTGTTTTTTTATAGGAATATTTTATACATTTGGACCTATACCAATATCTAGAATGCCATTAGGAGAAGTATTTTCTGGCATATTTATGGGTCTTTTTATACCATTTATAACTATATATGCAAGTATACATGACAAAGAATTTTTTGGAATATACATAGAAGGTAGCATGATATTAGGTAAGTTTAATTTTATAGAAGGTATAGCTATATTAATGGTATCAACACCTTTAATATGTGGAATTGCAAATATAATGCTTGCAAATAATATATGTGATTTAGAAGAAGATATTAAAGTTAGTAGATTCACATTACCATACTACATAACAAAAGATATAGCTATTAAATTGTATAAGTACATATATTACTTTGGATATATAGTTATTTTACTGTCAGTGATAGTTAAAATATTACCAAATTCGACATTATTAACTATTTTAAGTTTATATATAATACAAAAAAATATTAAAATATTTGAAAAAAATCAAATTAAATCACAAACATTTATTACAGCTGTAAAGAACTTTATGGTACTAGGTATATCATATATAGTTAGTATCGCCATCAATCTAATATAAAAAATATAACTAAGGGGGAATAGTATGTCGACTAAAATTGTGATTTTAGGTGCAGGATATGCAGGTGTCCATGCCGCTAAGAAATTAGCAAAGAAGTATAAAAAAAATAATGAGGTAGAGATTACATTAATAGATAAGAACCCTTATCATACCTTAATGACTGAATTACATGAAGTTGCAGGAGGTAGAGTTCCTGAAGAGTCAGTAAAAGTTGATCTTTACAGAATATTCAATAGAACTAAGGTAAATGTTGTGGTTGATTATATAGAAAATGTAGACAGCAATAACAATGTAGTTAAAACAAATCAAGGTGAATATAGCTATGACTATTTAATTATAGGAGTAGGAAGTGAGCCAGCATTCTTTGGTGTTGAAGGAGTAAAAGAAAATGGATTTACTCTATGGTCATTAGAAGATGCTCTTAAAATAAAAGCTCATATAAAAGACAGAGTTAAAGAAGCTTCTTATGAAAGAGATGCAGAGAAAAGAAAGAAGATGCTTACTTTTGTAGTGGCGGGTTCAGGATTTACTGGAATAGAGATGGCAGGAGAACTACTTGAGTGGAAAACTACATTAGCTAGAGAATATAGAGTAGATGAAAGCGAAATAAGATTATTAGTAGTTGAAGCTATGTCAACTATATTAAACATGTTAGATAGAAAACAAGCTAATAAAGCTGAAAAATATATGGTTAAACATGGAGTAGAAATACTAAAAGATTCTCCAATAGTGCAAGTAACAGAGGAATCTATAAAGTTAAAAGATGGAACAGTTATTCCAACTGAAACTTTAATATGGACTTGTGGAGTACAGGCAAACCAAGATTTAAGTGATATGGATGTTGAAAAAGCTAGAGCTGGTAGATACTCAGCTAATAAATATATGCAATCACAAGGTAGGGAAAATATATATGTTGTTGGAGACGTTGCATATATAGAAGAAGAACCAGGAAAGGAAAATCCTCAAATAGTTGAAGCTGCAGAACAAACAGCAGTAACAGCGGCTAAAAATATAATAGCTTCTATAGAAAATAAGGAAAAAGTAGAATTTAAGTCTAATTATCACGGATTTATGGTTTCTATTGGTGGAAGATATGCAGTAGCAGATTTAATGGGAATGAAGTTATCTGGATTCTTTGCAATGGTAATGAAACATCTTATAAATATGGTATACTTATTTGGAGTAAATAATGTACACGCAGTATATAACTATCTTCAACATGAATTCTTTGCAATGAAGGAAAGAAGATGTATAATGAGAGGTCACCTATCATCTAAAGGAAACAGATTATGGTTAGTACCTTTAAGAGTTTATATAGGTGCATTATGGTTAATTGAAGGTCTTAAAAAGTTAATTGGTGAAGGAACATGGGATACAATGTTTGCAAAAGCAGGAGAAACTTCAAGCATTGGTGGATATATTAATGAGTTAGTAAATAACGTAGCAATTGGAGCTGACAGCTGGGTAAGAGCAGGAAATGTTAATATGCCGTTTGAATGGTTACATGACGCAGTATCTGGAGCATCGCAAGCAGTTGATGGTGCAACAAATATGCCACAACCAATTTTAGAAACAGTACCAAAGCTTTATGAAGAAATAATGAGAATATTTATGCCAACTCCAGAGGTTGCAGTATTATTCCAAACAATGGTAGTAATAGCTGAAATAGGTATGGGGTTATGTTTAATAGCAGGATTATTTACATTCTTAGCATCAGCAGCATCAGCATTTATGACAGTTAACTTTATATTATCGGCTATGGCTGGATGGGAAATCTTATGGTACACATTTGGAAGTATAGCATTAATGTGTGGAGCAGGTAGAACATTCGGATTAGATTATTATGTAATGCCTTGGATTAGTAATCTGGTAGGCAACTTCTGGATGGGTAAGAGAAGACCAATCTATGAAGTACATGGAAAATCTGATTCTTTAGCAAAATAGTTACTAAAGACATAAAAATTAAAAGCAGGAAGAGATTCCTGCTTTTTAAATAAATTTTATTAAAAATTATTAAGACAACAAAGTGAGGGATGAGTATGAGTAAATTTTGGATAGATTATCCCATAATTGATAAAGAAATTGAAAAAGTAAAAAAGCAAATTGCACAAAATGCAAAATGTAAGGACAAGATTATAGAAAGTAGTATATTAGAATTGTTAGAGTCAGGTGGAAAAATGATAAGACCTGCTTTTACAATAATAGCTTCGAAGTTTGGAGAATATAATGAAGAAAGAGCACATGCATTTGCGTCAGTAATAGAAATGTTTCATATGGCAACATTAGTACATGATGATATTATAGATGAAGCCGAATTTAGAAGAGGAAAAGAAACTATACAGTCAAGATATGGTAAAAACTATGCAGTTTATATAGGTGATTACCTTTTTTGTTTATGTTTTAGAATATTAGCTACTACATCATCAATAGAAAGAGGAATTGATGTAGATACGAAAGTTATGTCTCGTATATGTATGGGAGAAATAGAACAGCTAAATTCAAGATATGATAAAGACGTATCAGTGAAAGATTATTTAAAAAGAATATCAGGTAAAACAGCTGAGTTATTTTCATTAAGTTTGTATATAGGAGCTGCAGAGAGTTTATGTGATAAAAAAATGTGTAGATTATTTTGGAATATAGGTCATAATATAGGTATGGCATTTCAAATACTAGATGATATATTAGACTATACTGCAACAGATGAAGAAATAGGAAAAAAATCAGGAAAAGATTTAGAAGATGGTATATATACACTTCCATTAATTTTAGCTATAAAAAACAATCATAAAGAAATTAAAGAAGCTTTAGATAAAGATAGATACAATGAAGAAGAAATAAAAGGCATAATAAAGTTAGTTAAAGATAATGGTGGTATAGAAGAATCAATAAAAATTGCAGAAAAGTATTCTAAAAAAGCATTTAGAGATATAAATAAATTACCAGACAATGAATATAAACAAATACTTATAGAAGTTACAGAAAAGCTTATAAGTAGAAAATATTAATATAAAATTCGCTTCGCTCATGTCGCCAACGATCTTGGAAGGCAGGTCCGTTGCTAAAAAAAGTGGCGTCTACAAGGGGGAATTCGTAGACGCCTTTATTTTATATATATACTTATTAGGGGGAGAGGTATATATATTTTCCGCTCTCAATTATAATTATTAACAAAAAATAACTTTATATACGTATTAAACCAAATAAGTATAAAAAATAGCCACCTATTCAGGGGGGGGAGAAATAGGTGGCTTAGAATATTTTGGGGGGAAAGAAATTTTTATATCCGATCATTAATTATAATACTAACAGGAGTTTTGATATTCATATTATTTGGTTTTGTAAGAGAAACTCTACTTTAAGCTTCTCTTAATATAACATATGATATAAATACAAAAAATGACACAAAATAATAAAAAATATTTTTTTTATTATTTATTGTAAAATATTGTCTAAATTGACTGTAGATTTAAATTCATCAAATCCGATTCTATCTATGTAAGAACCTAGTCGTTCTTTACCAGTTGCATTACTTGAATATATTTGTACGATTTTATCAACTACATCTAAAACCTTATCATCAGGTATATTAATAGCTAATTTATCACCTAGTCTTGGAACATTACCACCTTTACCACCAACAAAAACTGCCCATCCTTTAGGCATACCCATTAGTCCTATATCACGAGTATGATTATCTGAACAGCTGTTAGGACAACCACTTACTCCAATTTTTAATTTATTAGGAAGATTCATTCCGTGATATCTATCGTCAAGTTTAAGTCCTATAGACACAGAATCTCTAAATCCTCTTTTACAAAATGTTGTTCCAGGACATGTTTTAATACTTCTAACGCATAATCCTATAGCAGCACCAGGCTTCATTCCTAAATCATCCCAAGCATTATCAATATCTTCTTCTTTCAATCCAACTAAAGCAATACGTTGAGCGGCAGTTATTTTAATTGCACCAACATTGTATTTATCTGCAACATCAGCGAGTTTTCGAAGTTGGTCAGATGATATTAATCCAGCAGGAACATGGGGTGCTATTGCATAAGTTTCTTTATCTCTTTGTAATACGGCACCTTTTTCAAGTAAATCTTTCATAATAATACCTCCTTTATACAGTAATAATAGTATATGGAAATAAATTAATTTTATATATGTAAATAATTAAAAATAAGCATATATATTTTATTAGAATATAAGTAAATATTTATTATTATTATAAGGGTATAATAAACATGTATTTAAAGTAATTACTAATATGTATTATTTCCTAATAAGGCTCATATATGATATAATATACTAACATTAAAAATAAAAACTAGGAGTGTGGTAAAGGTTGGATTTGACCGGTATTTTGATTCAGATAGGATTTTTAGTAATATTACTTATAGGTTCGGGATTCTTTTCAGCATCTGAAACGGCTTTAATGTCTTTAAGTAAAATAAGAATGAGGCATATGAAAGATGAAGGAGTAAAGGGAGCTAGATTAGTTAGTTCTTTAATGGAGGAGCCTAATAAATTACTAAGTTCTATATTAGTAGGTAACAACGTTGTTAATATAGCAGCAACATCAATATCAACATCTTTATTTATATCTATATTAGGTGAAAAACCTGGAGCTGTACCACTTGCAACAGCTGTTATGACGATATTAGTATTAATATTTGGAGAAATAACTCCAAAAACAGTAGCAGCAAATAATTCAGAGAAAGTGGCACTTTTTGTATCTAAACCAATAAAATTAGTTATATTTATAACTGCACCTGTTGTATGGATATTTAATATAATCACAAATGTAATATTTAAGTTATTTGGTATAAAAGATAAGGGAGTACAACCATATATAACGGAAGAAGAATTAAAGACTATGGTAAATGTAAGTCATGAAGAAGGAGTGCTAGAAATAGAAGAAAGACAAATTATTAATAATGTATTCCAATTTGGTGATATGCAAGCTAAAGAAGCCATGGTTCAAAGATTAGATATGATAGCTATAAATACAGAAGATAGCTATGAAGAAATAATAGAGATGTTTAAAAATGAAAAGATAAGTAGACTTCCTGTTTATGAGGACTCAATAGATGATATTATAGGTATACTTAATATAAAAGATGTAATATTTTTAAAAGATGATGAAATAAAAGACTTTAATGTTAATAATTATATAAGAGAGCCATTCTTTACATACGAATTTAAAAAGATAACTCAATTACTTGAAGAGATGAAAAAAGAAAAAAGTCAAATGGCCATAGTTGTAGATGAATACGGTGGTACATCAGGATTAATAACTATAGAAGATTTAGTAGAAGTAATTGTTGGTGATATAGAAGATGAGTATGATGAAGAAGATGATGATATAATAGTAATACAAGAAGATGAATATATTGTTGAAGGTAGTACAAAAATAACAGATATAAATGAACTTATAGGTGTTAAGTTAGAATCAGATGAGTTTGATTCTATAGGCGGTTTTATAATAGGTCATTTAAGACGATGGCCTGAAGAAAATGAAGTTATTGAATTTGATAATATAAGATTCTGTATAGAAAGTCTAGATAAAAATAGAATAAAGAAAATAAGAATTTTTACATAAAACACTGCTTATAGCGGTGTTTTTTATATATAAGCAAAAACTATTACAAACGAAAATTATTATAAATTAAAATAAAATAACGGAAAATGTAGAAAAATATAAACATTAAATGGTAAAATAATGGTAATACTTAATTATATATGGATTACTAATCAACAGAAACTAAAGAGAGAGGGATTAAAACATGAGAGAAAAAGTAGTAGAAAGATTTTTGAAATATGTTACATTTGATACGACTGCAGATCCTAAAAATTCAAACTGTCCATCAACAGAGGGGCAGAGAGTATTTGCTAACTATTTAGTTGAAGAATTAAAATCATTAGGACTTACAGATGCCAACGTAGATGAAAACAGTTACGTAATGGCAACTTTAAAAGGTAATGTAGAAGGTATAGAAACGATAGGATTTATATCTCACTTAGATACAGCACCAGATGTTACAGGTAAAGATGTTAAACCAAGAATAGTTAAAAACTATGATGGAAAAGACATAGTATTAAATTCAGAGCTAAATATAGTTACAAAAGTTGAAGATTATCCAGAGATTGCTAAATTTGTAGGTCAAGATTTAATAGTTACTGATGGTACCACATTACTTGGTGCTGATGATAAGGCTGGTGTAGCAGAAATAGTTACAGCTATAGAGTACCTAGTAAACAATCCTCAGATAAAACATGGAGATATAAAAATAGGATTTACTCCAGATGAAGAAATAGGTAGAGGAGCTAATTTATTTAATGTTGAAAAGTTTGGAGCTAAATACGCTTATACTATAGACGGTGGTATAATAGGTGAGCTTCAATATGAAAACTTTAATGCAGCAGGAGCTACTATAACTATACAAGGAAGAAACGTTCACCCAGGTGCATCTAAAAATAAAATGGTTAATGCACTACATATAGCAGCTGAAGTATCTGAAATGTTCCCTAAAAGTGAAAGACCAGAAACTACAGAAGGTTATGAAGGATTCTATCACTTAAATGATCTAAATGGTAATGTTGAAAAAGCAAGTATGGTTTATATAATAAGAGATCATAATAAGCAAAAGTTTGAAGAAAGAAAAGCTTATATGACTGAAAGTATAAATAAGTTAAATAAAAAATATGATGGAAGAATAACTTTAGATTTAAAAGATCAATATTTTAATATGAAAGAAAAAGTAGAGCCTGCTAAGTTTATAGTTGATATAGCAAAAGATGCTATGAATGAAGTTGGAATAGAACCACTTATATTACCAATAAGAGGTGGTACAGATGGAGCTAGATTATCATTTATGGGTCTGCCATGTCCAAATATATTCACTGGAGGATTAAATTTCCACAGTAAAAATGAATGTATACCAGTAAATTCAATGGAAAAATGTGCTCAACTTATAGTTAAGATAGCCGAAAAATACGTAGAAAAAGGGTAAATAAAATTTACCAAAGAGAATAAGTTATTTTATATATAAAATAGGTATTGGATTAATCCAATACCTATTTTTATTAAATTTATTATTAATTATCTAACTCTATAATTTCTCCACTATTTATATCTATTAAATTTATATCTAAATCTAACTCATGTTGATCTTCACCCATTACTTCTATAGTTGCAACTGAATGACTTCCATCTTTAGGTATAGATGTAGAACCAGGATTTAAAACTACTAAATTTTCATCAAGGTATAGCTCTTTTACATGAGTATGTCCAGATATAAGAACACTAGCATTCATAGATTTTGCTTTCTTTATCATTTCTTCTTTTGATTCTACATATCCATGAGTAACTAAAACTCTAAGTTTTCCAAATTGGCTTACAACATAAGGTGTTTGAATAGGATGGTCTATAACCATTTGGTCTACATCAGAATCACAATTACCTTTAGCGATAAGTATATTTTGAACTTCATTTAATCTTAAAGCTAACTCTTTTGGATTATAACCTTCTGGTAGAGGATTTCTTGGTCCATGGTATAATACATCACCACCGTGTAGTATAAAATCACAATCATTTAAAGTATCTAAAGCTTTTTCAAAATAAAGTAAACTTCCATGAGTATCACTCATTACTCCTATTTTCATATTAAATTCCTCCTAAGTATGTATTATTATAAAAATTTTTCAGAGACTCTACTCCAGAATTCATAATTTGACATTCTAAGTAAGTTTATTTTTATATCTGATACAAAAACCTTTATATCGGATATTTGATTATATCTATGTTCAACACCATCAATAACTATTAATAGAGAATCTTCAAATCTATATTCAGGAATAACATTTATTATAGATTCGCTAGAAAAAATTATGCTAGATGTAAAACATCTATAAGCATTTGTATTTATAGGATAAAGTGGTGTAAGTTGCATAAGGTTTAAACTTGAATCTACAATACTTCCACCAGCAGCATAATTATATGCTGTAGACCCTGTAGGAGTAGATATAATCATTCCATCACCACTGAAATTTTGTATATGTTTATCATTTACTTTTAAATTAAGATGAATAGTTCTAGACTTATCACCCTTTACTACAACCTCATTTATAGCAAATACATCTAAGCAATGTTTATTAGTGCATATACTGGCTTGTATAAGAGATATATCTTGAATAAGATAATCCTTTTTTAAGTAAGCTTCAATAAAATCGTCTATATTATCAGGAGAAATATCTGGGAAAAAACCAAGATGCCCTGTATTTATTCCAACAACAGGTACTTCAGGAAATTCAAAATCATGAATAGTTTTTAAAAAAGACCCATCACCCCCAATTGATATAATTAGTTCTGTATTTGGATGGAAATCATCTCTTACTTCAAACCCTGCATTTATAAGTTTTTTGGATAATAGCTCCTTAGTTTCTAAAGATTTTAAAACTCCATTTGAATTTATAGTAATAATTCTTTTCATTTTTCCACCCCTTCATACTTTGTATTATAACATAAATTTATAAAACTATAAGTTAATTTATTCTATATAGAGAAGGCATATGTTAATAAAATTCAAGTAGACATATTTACATTAACAGTATATACTGAATATATACAGTATATATAGATATTTTGAAAAGAAAGGAGAAATCATGAACATTATAATAAGTAACTCATCAGATATTCCGATTTATAAACAGATAGTAAATCAAATAAAAAAATCAATAATAGAACAAGAGATTTTACAAGGTCAGTTACTTCCATCAATAAGAACACTTGCTAAAGATTTAAATATAAGTGTTATAACAACAAAACGAGCTTATGAAGAGCTTCAAAAACAAGGTTTTATAGATATAGTAGCAGGAAAAGGAACATTTGTATCAGGATTTAAAAAGGAAATAGTATTTGAGGAAAAAGTAAAACAAATAGAAAATAAGCTTGAAGAAATAATAGAGATATCAAAAATGATAGATTTATCAAAGGAAGAAATAATAGAAATTTTAGAGTGCATATACGAGGGGTGATTAAATGCTTAAAATTGAAAATCTAAGTAAAAATTTAGGAAGCTTTAAATTAGAAAATCTAAATATAAATTTAGATGAAGGCTTTATTATGGGAATTGTTGGACCCAATGGTTCAGGAAAAACTACACTTATGAAACTTATAATGGGTTTATTAGATGCAGATGAAGGAAATATAAAAATATTTAATAAAGAAATTAAATATTACCCTATAGATATAAAAAATAATATTGGTTTTGTATATGATAGCTTAGATTTTTATCCTCATCTTAAGATTAAAGATTTCAAAAAGATCATGGAATTAATGTATGAAAAATTTGATAAAAATAAATTTAATAATTACCTAAGTAAATTTAATTTAAATGAAAAATTTACTATAAAACATTTATCTAAAGGAGAATCTGTTAAGTTAATGTTAGCAAATGCGCTTAGTCATGATGCAAAGCTTTTGATTTTAGATGAACCTACAGCTGGGTTAGACCCTATAATTAGGAAAGAAATATTAGGATATTTACAAGAATTTATTGAAGAAGGAAAAACAAGTGTAATAATATCAACACATAATACAGAAGAATTAGATAAAATAGCTGATTACATAACTTTTATAAATAGAGGAAAACAAGTATTTACAATGGATAAAGAAAGCTTAATAGAAGATTATAAAATAGTTAGGGCATCAAGGGAAGAATTAGAAAAGCTTAGTAAATTTATAATTGGTATGAAAAATAATAAATATTACAGTGAAGCTTTAATTAAGTTAGATACTATGGAAGCTATTGATATATTAAAAAGTATTGAGATTATTAGTATAGAAAATTCAGTTATAGAAGATGTAATGTATTATTATGTGGAGGGGAAAAATAATGCTTAATTTAATTAAAAAAGATATAATAACAAGCATAAAAACAGAAGGTATAAAAAATATAAAATATTTATTTATATTTTTAGTATCTTATATAATATTTAGAGATCAACATTATTATATAACGCCTGTATTTATAAGTTATTTAATACTAGCAAATACTTTTTATTGTGATTATGAAAATAATTCAAGAAATTTTATAAAAAGTATGCCAACAAGTAAAGAAGATATAATTTATTCCAAATATATAATGGGGGCAGCTACAATACTTATAATAACTATACTTTCTACAATAATAAATCAAATATTTTCTATATTTTTACTTAGAGAAGTAGTACTAGATGATATATACTTTGGAGTAAATTCATTTTTAGTAATTATATCCATAATACTACCTCTGTATTTCAAATTTGGATACCATAAAGTCAGAGGGCTATGCGGATTTATAAGTGTATTTATTTTGATTTTTTACATAAATACACTTAGTATGATTTCAGATAAAGTATTTTATAGCTCAAGGTCAGACTATTTTATTAGTTATGGACCATTAAGTTCAATTGGAAATGTAATAATTAATTTTATTGAAAATGCTAGTTCAAAATATTTAAATTTAAATACTATTACGTTTATAACTCTTATAATTTTTATAATATCAATGTATGTGTCTCTAAAAATTATAAAGTCTAAAAATTCACACTACTAATATTAGGGAGGGAGAAATATGAAAAGATTTATAAAAATTTCAATAAGCATACTAATAGTATTTACAGTATTTTTTATAGGTAATAAATTAATATTTAAAGATATGATACATGTAAATGATTATGAAGAAAAAAATATAAAAGAAATAAGAGTAGATTTATATGATAAAAAGGAAGTTAAAGAAGGTACTATATTTAAATTTAAAATAAAGAACGAAAGTAAATATACTTATAGGTTAAATAGTGCAAAATTAATTTTTCAAAGAAAGATAGAGGAAGAAAATGAAGAGGTAACACATTTTGGATCTAATATAGAATTAACTTCATATGAAAGAGATATGGGAGATAATGAAAATCATGTTAGTGAAAGTGATAAAATGTTTTTATATGGAATAAAACCTTATAAAGAAGGATATGTAGAGTTTTTATTTCCAAAAGGATTAACTTTAGACAAAAATTATTTTGATTTATATTCTGTAAATATAGATTTTGACGGAAGATATACAGTTGATTTACCATTTTTAGAAACTGGATGTATAAATGTACAACAAGATAATAGAAGTCATTCTTTTAATTTCGAAGCACATAATAAAAATTAGTCTATCAATTGATAGGCTTTTTTACATATAAATTCCAGTTACCAAGCTTAAAATGTTTCGCCAACACAGTTGCTCAAGCAATGTACATTTTTTGTAGGTAATTAGTAACATGAGTAAAACGAATTTTTTATTTGGAAACAATTTAAAAATAACAATTTGGGGTATTTTATAATGTATAAAATATTATTAACAATAGAGGGCAATATGGACAAAAATAAACTAAAGAAAATATTATTTATAAACTTTATAACTATGACAACATTTAACATGGCTCACCCTGTAACTCCAACATTAATAAATACATTGGGGCTACCTACATATATGTTTGGGGTACTTTATTCAACTATGGCAATTGCTCAGTTTGTAATGTCTCCAATATGGGGAGCTATGTCTGATACAAAAGGAAGAAAAATATTTTTAATAATAGGAGTGTTAGGATATGGAATAAGCCAACTCGGATTTGGTCTTTCGCAAACTACAAGCACGATTTTATTATTTAGAATACTAGGAGGAGGAATGTCAGTTGGCTTTATAACAGTGGCAACTGCATATATAAGTGATGTATCTACGAAAAAAGAACGAGTAAAATATATGGCTTATCACACTGCAACTGGATCTATTGCAAGTTCAGCAGGAGCACTTCTTGGAGGAACAATAGGTAGTTTTGGATATAAGTACGCTTTTATAAGTCAATTTATATTATCTATTATAGTAGCAATAATAATTTATATTTTAATTGATGAAACCATAAATAATAAATATGGAAAATTTAAAATTTACTTAAACCACTTAAAACCTAGTAAAAAATCAGTTGATTTAAAGTCTACTATAGGAATAATGATGATAGTAATGACTTTAATTACAATATCAACAACATCTTATAATTCAACGATAAATTATTATATAGAGTCAGTATTAAATATGCCAACTACTGTAAACGGAGCAGTTATGGCGGTAGCAGGAATAATAGCTTTAATAATGAACTTATTTGTTAATCCGTATTTAGGTAAGAAGTTTAATGAAAATAAAAGTATAATATATGCATTAGTAATAGCAGGGATTTCTATAATAATATCAAGCTTGAGTAATAATATATTTGTAGCTTTACTTTTCTTAAGTTTATTTATAGCATCAAGCGCACTAGTTACTCCTATGCAGCAAAGTATAGTATCGAAGTTAGCTAAGGATAACTATGGAGAGATAATGGGCGTTCAAGGTTCATTTAAAGCGATAGGTATGATTACAGGATCTTTAGTTTCTGGATTTATATTTGATTATGGAAATAAGTTACCATTTATATTAGGTGGTATATGTTGCTTAATTGCATTTTTAATTTTAGTAAAAAGTTTTAGCAATAAGAAAGTCAAACAATAAAGAATTATAAATAATCAAAAAGACTTTAGTTTGTATAATAAATTAAAGTCTTTTCTTTAATTTAGTCAAAAAAGCATCTATATATTAAAAAAATAGTGTAAAATATATAATGTTATTAGCAAAAAGGAAGTAGGTGTAGATTTGTTTAAAAAAGAAGGTCAGAAATATAACCTTATATCATATATAAATGATGAAGAATTAACTTTAAAAGAAGTATTATTAGATAAATTAAACTTCTCAGTAAGATCTTTATCTAAAATGAAAAGAGAACAAAGTGTATCAGTGAATGGTGAATTTAAAAAGCCAAGTACTAAGATAAAAAAAGGTGATTTGATAGAAGTAAAAATAGAAGAAGATATGGCTAACTTTGAACCACAAGATTTAAATTTAGAAGTATTATATGATGATTTTGACTTAATAATGGTAAATAAGCCACCATTTATGGTAGTTCATCCAACTAAAAGTCATTATGATAAAACTATTGCAAATGCTGTAACAGACTATATTATAAAAAATAATGAAAAAGTAAAAATAAGATTTGTAAATAGATTAGATATGAATACATCAGGTCTTGTAATAGTGGCAAAAAATGCCTATGCACATCACACATTATCCCAAGATATGAGTGAAGATAAGGTTGAAAAAACTTATATAACTGTTGTAAAAGGACAAGTTTTAGATAATGAAGGAACTATTAATAAGCCCATATATAGACAAACTGGAGATAGTATAAAAAGAGTTATAGATGAAAGAGGACAGGCATCAGTAACTCACTATAAAGTGCTTGAAAGATTAAATGAGGCTACTGTACTAGAGGTAAAGCTTGAAACTGGAAGAACTCATCAAATAAGAGTTCATATGGAATCTATTGGACATGGAATAATAGGTGATGAGCTTTATGGTCATGTTGATGAAAATCTTATTAATAGACAAGCTTTACACGCATATAGCTTAGAGTTTGAACAGCCAAGAACTAAAGAGAAATTAAGTTTTAAAGCAGATTTACCAAGTGATATAAAAGATTTAATAGAAAAATTAAGATAGATAAAATATATATAAGATTGAGGTGCAGGAAATATGATAATACATAAGTTTATAGTGCATGTACTAGATAAAAATAGTGATGTGCCAATATTAAATGATTTTGAAGGTAAGGTTAATCAAGAAGTAGATAAGTTTTTCCAAAAGGTTATAAAAAGAGTTACTAAAGATGATGATTTAAGAAAAGGTGCATTTAAAAATTATAATGATAATACAATAAAAAATTGTTGCGAACAAATTATATATGATGAAAGCACATTTTTAGAAAACTCTAAGGAAATAGCAGCATACTTATTTGATATTATGAAAATTAATGCAGAAATCGAATCTTGTGACTTAGCAATATGCTTATATACTGTAAAAGATGAAAAGTATGTGGCTATATTAAAGTTAGACTACAAGAAACTTTATACTCATTCAATAGAATTTATAGATGAGAAATTTAATATACAAATGGTTGCAAATGAAGTAGGTATCCCAGAAACAGGTAGACAAAAGCAATGTGCAATAATTGGAACAAGTGGTATAAATGACGAATTCCATTTAAGACTTTTAGATAAAGATGCTGAAAAGGAAGAAAGTGAATCTAAGTTTATAACAGAATTTTTGAATGCTGAGAAGATAGAAGATGATAAATATAAGACTAAAGTATTTAAAAATTCAGCAGAAAATTGGATTACAAATGCACTAAGTGATGATATAAAACAAGCAGAAGATGTTAGAAGTATATTAAATTATACATTAAAAGAAAAGCATGAAATAGATATTCATGATTTTGTAGAAAACTCAATAAAAGATGAAAATCTTAAAGAAAGTTTTAAAGAACATATGGAAGATAAAGGATTAGAAGAAGGATTTAGTATAGATAAAAAATGGGTCGAAAAGAAGCTTAAAAAGAGAAGTATAAAAACAGATAATGGATTTGATTTAAAAGGTAATTTAGCTGACTTTGAGGATCCAATGAAATATAGCGTAAGACAAAATACAGATGGAACAATAGATATAGTACTTAAAAATATAAAATTCTACGAAGAAAAATAAGTATAGATAGTATGAAGATAGTTAATATTTTCATACTATTTTTTTGTACATGCACAAAGATAAATATACAATCATATTTATAAATAAGAGAACTATTAAATTGTTACATATCAAGTTAAGGAGGAGTATAAATGGATCAAATAACAGGATTTTTTAGAGGATTTGATTGTATAGATGATAACCCACTTATTTTATTTTTAATAATAGGAGCTATAATTTTTTTATTTATGGGCAATGGAGATATAGGATGCTTCTTTGAACAAAATAATTCATTTATTTGGATTATACTTATAGTGTTCTTAGTGTTTATGTTTAACAATAACAATGATTGTTGTTGCTAGAATTAAATATATATAAAATAAAACCGAGCTTAAATGCTCGGTTTTATTATTTATTACCTTCTATAAACTTAGCTATATCGCCTATAGTCTTGAAGTGTTCAGCTTCTTCATCTGGAATTTCTATTCCAAACTCATCTTCAAGTGCCATTATAACTTCTACAGCATCTAAAGAATCTGCTTCTAAGTCATCTATTAAAGATGTTTGTGGAGTTATTTTGTCTACATTATCTATCCCTAGTTGTTCTGCTATTATTTCTTTTATTTTTTCAAACATTGTAAACCTCCTAAAAGAGTTGATTAATTTTAATTGTAGTTTAATATAATATGTAAAAAAATTCAATATACAATTATAAAAAAGTAATAAATTTTTAGTAAAAGAATATAAATTATAATATAAATTTACACATAGGAGGAATTGTTATGAAATATATAGGATTGGTAGTATCATCAATTGGAGTATTTTTAATAATATTAATAAATTTATACTATAATTCAGTGACATTAGATATGCAAAAGATAAAGGACTATGTATTTGAAACCAATATTATATTAGAGGATATATTGGAAAAAGAAGAACATGTTAAAGAAAAGAAGGATGAGTACATATCGAGGTTGGTATCTATAAAAAAAGGTATTACAAACTCTAAAACAACATTTTTAATAAACGACTACAAAGAGTATAAAATAAAATCAATAGATAGTTTAATACAAAGTATATCAGAAAATAAGAATAAGGAAAAGCACTTAGAAGATGCAGATAAATACAATAGCTTGTGTGATGAAGAATTAGATAAATTAGCTAATAAGAGTTTTAAAGAGGTAACTTATTTATCAGCTATGACATATACTTAAAACAAGAAAGCTTTGAATTAAGGGGGGAAGGTCATGGCAAAATTAGAAGATGCGCTATCCCGTTTTTTTGGAGGCGATGATGGCCTTTTTGGCAATGGAATGCTAGTAATTATAGTATTAATATTTATTGTACTATGCACAGATATATTAGATGGCGTTTTAGAAGATGACAGCATATGGATATGGATTATATTAATCATACTTTTATTATTTAATTTTGATGATAATTGTTGTTAGTATTTGGCTTAGAAGAAATCCTAGTGATTTCTTTTTTTTATATAAAAATAGTACAAGCAAAAAAATGAAACTATAAAACAATAAAATGTAACAATTTAAGCCACAAATACATAATATTTATTAAGTAGGTAGAAATAATAATTGCCTATAAATAAAAAAGGGGGCATTAAAATGTCAAATGAGCAAGGCTTACAACGTTTCTTTGGTGGAGGTATATTTGGTGGAGGTGGACTAGGAATAATAGTGCTACTAATACTAGGAGCAATACTTCTATTAGGAGATGACCTTATAGAATGGTTGTTCTGCGACGATATGGCTCTAATATGGATAGTATTATTAGTACTACTTTTAACTAATTTTGATTTTGATGGTGGATGCTGTTGTTAATATCATTAAGGGGGGCTCAGGTAGAGCCTCTTTTTTTATTTGAAAACATCTTAAAGTAAATCAAATTTTTATTAGAAATTTATAAAAAATAATAACACTTTTTAAAGAGTTACATAGTATAGTATGGAGAAGGTAAATAACCTAATAACAGCTGAGTACTTGCATAAATTAGAGTATCTATATATTAGGAGGGGATTTGTGTGAGTAATAAATTAAGTAGAGTATTTGATTGTTTTGGTGGAGGTGGATGGTGGATAATAGTATTATTCTTCCTATTCTTAGCTTTCCAAGAATGCTGGTCTGAAATATGCATAACAGATTGGATTCCATTTTTAATATTACTACTAATAGTTTGTTCTTGTGGCTTAGGTGATGATGATTGTGGATGCTTAGACAATAGTTTTGACTGCGGATGTTAATTAAGTAAGGCAAAAGAGGGTGCAATTGCACTCTCTTTTGTTTTTTGTTAGATTTACTTTTCTGAATATTAAAAATTAAATTTAGAGCAAAAAAACACTATCACAAATTATATAGCTTGCATATTATATCTTAAGAGCGAAAGCTCAAAATTAAATATCAACAGGAGGTAGCAAAATGTTAGATAGATTTTTTGGGGATGAAGGATTCTTTGGTGCAGGTGCTTGGTGGATAATAATATTATTCTTCTTATTCTTAGCTTTTGGAGATACTTGGGTAGATATAGACATAATGGCTTGGATACCTTTCTTAATATTATTATTAATACTTTGTAGCTGTGGTATATGGGATTAATAATTTAGAGCTTTAGTAACAAAATCAAATTAATTTCATATTATATATTATGGTAATGGTTAGTTAAATATATAATTTACTAGCCAGTAGTAAATATATTTTAATATATTTATAAAATTTTCATTAATGGGAGGGCTTTAATATGTTAGATAGATTCTTTGGAGAAGGTGGCTTCGGTGGAGGAGCATGGTGGATAATAGTACTATTCTTCTTATTCCTAGCTTTTGGAGATTGCTGGGCTGATATAGATATAATGGCTTGGATACCATTCTTAATATTATTATTAATAACTTGTTCTTGTGGTGGAATGTTTGACGATGGATGCTGTTAATATTAAGTAATAAAAAACGTTGGTATTAAATACCAACGTTTTTTGTTATAATAATATTAATATTCATGTATAAAACTATCGATGTAAATTAATAATTAAACTAAGAAAAGGTTTTACATAATTAATATATTTTTAATGTATTTATATAATCGGAAATTTATGATAGAATAGAGTTTTAATTAAACTTATTATAACTTTAAATAAATTAATAAAAGGAGGGGATTTGAAATGAAGACTAATATAACTATAAAAGATGTTGCAAAACAAGCAGGAGTTTCTATATCTACTGTATCTAGAGTTATAAATGATTCAAAGCCCGTAACGGATGAAGTAAAACAAAAGGTTTTAGATGTTATAAAAGAGACTGGATATATTCCAAATCCACTTGCAAGAAGTCTGGTAACTAAAAAAAGTCAATTAATCGGAGTAATAGTTCCAGAGGTGTCTGATTCTTTCGTAAATGAGATACTAAATGGAGTAGAAGAAATAGCAAAAATGTATGACTATGACATACTTTTAGCAAATACATACTCTGATAAAGAGCAAGAATTAAAAAGCATAAACTTGTTAAGAGCAAAACAAGTAGAAGGTATAGTTATGATATCTTGGAAAGTAGAAGAAGATCATATAGAATACATCCAAAATTGTGGTATACCTGCAACATATATAAGTAAGACTGCTAGAAACTATGATATACACACAGTTAGTACAAGCAATAAAGAAGCTACTTATGATATGACTAAGTATCTTGTTAACAAAGGACATGAAAAAATAGCATTTATAATGACAAGTGAAGATGATACTGTTTTAGAAATGGAAAGATTATCAGGTTATGAAGATGCTCTAAATGAAAATAATATAAAGTTAGATCAAAGTTTAATAAAATACGGTGGAACAACTTACGAGACTGGTTATAAAAGTATGAAAGAATTATTAGATGAAGGAATAGTTCCTCATGCTGCATTTGTAACAGGAGATGAGGCTGCAATCGGTGCAATAAATGCTATATGTGATGCTGGATATAAAGTTCCAGAGGATATATCAGTAGCTGGATTTAATGATGTTAAAATAGCTAAAATGTATAGACCTAAATTAACTACAGTTCATCAACCATTATACGATATTGGAGCAGTTGCTATAAGAATGGTAATAAAAATGATAAATAAAGAACAATTAGAAAATAAAAAGATAGAATTACCATATAGAATAGTAGAAAGAGAAAGTGTTATAGAAAGAAAAAAAATATAATACTTTAAAAGGGATTTAAAAAGCATATCTGGTTAAATGAAACTAATAAGATAGTAAAATTTTTAATTTCTCTAAAAATATAAAAAAGACTGATTTAGTATTTTGATACTACATCAGTCTTTTTTATTAAAAAATCATGAAAATAAGAGTGTGCATATAATTTGCAATTATACCAGCACAAAGACCTCCAATTAAATGAGTGATCATTGCTTTTGTAGTAATTTCTCTTACTTTTAGGCTATCAGCCATACTAGCTGTAGTAGAAAGAAAACCAGCCCAGCAATATGCAATTGCAAAATAAACGGTCATGTCATGAGCATTCAATAGACCTGATTCAGCTAAAGATTTAGCACCAGCTATAGATGCACCACATGCACCTAATGCTGTTAAAGGTAGACCTAAAACTGCTGAATTTGCAAAACCAAATAATGGATTAAGTAGGAAGGAAATTTTATCACCAATTAAAGTAAGAAGACCAGTACCCTCATAAGCAACACCTAGATAAACTTCTTTACCATCAACAAGACTAGGGCCATTTGTTAACATCATTACAAGTGTACAGAATATTAAGATTCCAGGTATAATACTTAATCCTAAGTCTACGCCAGCTTTTGCACCGTCAAAAGTTGCATTTAACCCCCTTTGAAATGGACTACCGCTTCTAATCTTACGGTATCCATGTTTCACATTTACAATTTCAGAATCTAGATATTGTTGATTGACTTCGGCTTCTTTTCCGTAAAGTTTCTTTGTATAACGCATCAATAATCTATTACTGATGATTCCTCCGATAATAGCGCAAATTGTTCCTATAACAACACTAGGGGCAAATTTACCAGCTTCAATTCCAAGAATACCACCAGATATTATAATACCCATACCAAAAGTAGTACCAAAGTTGACCATTGTAGCCCATTGATATTTTTTAAAATATTTTGCATACGCTGGATCTTTAGAAATTGGTACAATTGCAGGATTATCTGAGAAATAGCAAGTTATAGCTCCTAAAGCAGAAGCACCAGGTAATCCAAAAATAGGTTTCATTATAGGAGATATTATCTTGTTAATTAGAGCTGTAACACCAAACTCGGAAAAAACAGAAGATAGGGCACCAGCTAATACAGCAACTCCCATAATATAAAAAGCAGTGTTTAGCAATAAATCATGTGCAGTTTTCATAATAACACTAAACATTGTGCCAACACCCATGACCACGCCAAAATACGTACCAAGAGCAACTACAAAAATAAGACATAAATAAGTTCCTTTGCTAATCTCTTTACGTATTTCGCAAGAATTATTTTGATAATCGTCTACTACATTGTTAGTCTTTTTTGATTGAATAGTTTTATTATCCATAAAATCTCTCCTTAACAATATTATTTAATATTTAACAATTGCTTATATTTATATTGTATATAGGTGAAATATCACAAGTCAATTTATTTTGATAAAATAAATTCATTTTAATGAAATTATTTTTATTAAAATGAATTGACAATGTGTAATGATGAATATACTATTACAAATATAAAAATATTTTTAATAATAAGTAAAAAATAAATTTTATTAAAATTTTAGAATTAAATAAAAAAGAGAGGAGGTAATAATATGCTAGTTATAAATAATGAGGATATTTTAAAGATTGTTTCTTACAAAGAGATTTTAGATGCAATCGAGTATGCTTACAAAGTCTATAACGATAAAAGTTATTATATGCCAGATCGTTTTCATGTTGATTACAAAAATAAAACACTGCTTTATATGCCATGTTTTGTAGAAGAGAGTTTAGGTACAAAAATTTTAACTATTTTCCCTGAAAATATAAATAAGGGTATTCCTTCTTTAGATGGACTTATGCTTTTAAATGACTATGAAACAGGGAAGCCAACATGTATGATGGATGGAAAAACATTAACTGCACTAAGAACTGGAGCTGTTGGTGGGATAGGAATTAAGCACACTACACCAGAAAATGTAAATAGTGTTGGATTAATAGGAGCTGGAGTTCAAGGATTTTATCAATTGATTTATGCTTGTCAAGTAAGGAATTTCCAAAAGATTTATATTTTCGATCCATATTCAAAGAATATAGAAAGTTTTGTAGAGAGGCTACAAAAACAATTATCACTAGAGATTGAGATTATTATTTGTAATGACTCTAAAGACCTATTAAAGAAATCAGATGTTATTATCACAACAACTACAGCAACCTCTCCAACTTTGCCAGAGAATCCAGAATTACTTGAAGGTAAGCATTTTATTGGTATTGGTTCTTACAAGCCAAATATGCGTGAATTTCCAGACGCACTATATCCACTATTAGATTCAGTTTATGTAGATGCTGATATTGCTTTAGAAGAATCTGGTGATCTTATACAGCCAATAAATAAGGGGATACTTGACAAAAATAATATAAAAAGATTTAGTGATTTTCTTCTTTCTGCTTCGGATGAAGAAAAATATAAAGTTAAAAATTCAACTTCTTTCTTTAAATCAGTTGGAATTGCTATTTTTGATTTGATTGTAGCTGAAAGAATTTATAAAGTAGCCTTAGAAAAGGATGTTGGTTATAAAGTTAAGTAGAAAACGTATATTGGGATATATGGAGGTAGAATTATCATGATGAAGTTTAAAAATCTTATAAATTGTATAGATACACATACAGGAGGGGAAGCCACAAGAATCGTTACTTCAGGTTTTCCTAAAATACCAGGAAAAACTATTTTAGAAAAGAGAAAATATGTTTTAGAAAACTATGATGATTTAAGAAAAATGATTATGCTTGAGCCTAGAGGTCATAGTGGTATGTATGGTTGTATTTTATGTGAGCCTGTAACTGAAGATGGTGATTTTGCAGTTTTATTTACGCATAATGAAGGATTAAGTTCTATGTGCGGTCATGCAACTATAGGTCTTACAAAAACTGCTTTTGAAGTAGGTATGCTTCAAGGGAAAGAAGGAGAAAATTTAGTTAAAATTGATGCTCCTTGTGGACGAGTTGAGTCTAAAGCTTATATTAAAAACGGAGTAGTAGAAAAAGTTTATTTCCAGAATGTTCCTTGCTTCGTTTATAAAGAAAATATTGAAGTTGAAGTGGATGGAATTGGAACAATAGTTGGAGATATAGCTTACTGTGGAGCGTTTTATGTATATATAGATGTTACCAAAGTAAATTTAAGTGTAATATCAGAAGATGCAGATTTATTAGTTAAAATTGGAATGGAAATTAAACATAAAGTAATGGATAAATATGAATTTAATCATCCAACTGAGCCGGGAATTAACTGGTTATATGGAACTATTTTTTATGAGCCAGTAGTTGATGAAGGAGATAAAGTTTTGACTAAAAATGTTTGCATATTTGCACAAGGGCAAATAGATCGTTCTCCAACTGGATCTGGAACTGGTGGACGTGTAGCGATTCATTATGCTAAGGGAGAATTAAATAAAGATCAAATTCTTATAAATAAAAGTATAATTGATACATCAATGGAAGGAAAGGTTATTTCAGAAACCAAAGTTGGAGATTATAACGCTGTTATTACAGAGGTATCTGGAGTATCACATATCATGGGATTTAATCAGTTAGTATTAGATCCAAAAGATCCACTTCCACAAGGATTTCGTATTAGCGGAAACTAATATCTTAATAAGTAATGATATGGCATCTGTACCCTGCAGATGTCATATTTTTTATAGTTAAAAATATAAAATTATAATGAAGGATTGTGGATATATATATAGAAATAATTAAAGTGATAGAGAAAATTTAAACAAATTTAATAATAGTGGGGAGAGTCTGTTATGAAAAGGGTATTAATTGATGGTAGTAGCTTAACTATTGAAGACGTAGTTAATGTTTGCCGAAATAATTATGAAGTAGTACTAAGTGAAGAATCTATAAGTAAAGTAAAGATAGCAAGAAATTTAGTTGACAACTTAGTAGAGAATGAAAAGATATCTTATGGAATAACTACAGGATTTGGAAAGTTTTCAGATGTAGCAATATCAAAAGAGGATTCAAAGCAACTCCAAAAAAATTTAATAATAAGTCATTCATGTGGTGTAGGTAATCCTTTAAGTGAAGATATTGTAAGATCAATTATGTTATTAAGGGTAAATGCTCTATCAAAAGGAAATTCAGGAATTAGAATAGAAACTCTACAAACTTTAGTAAATATGATAAACAAAGGAGTACATCCTATAATACCAGAAAAAGGATCCTTAGGAGCATCAGGAGATTTAGCTCCTTTATCGCACATGGTTTTAACCATGTTAGGAGAAGGAGAAGCGATTTATAAAGGTGAAAGGTTAGATTCTAAAGTAGCTATGGAAAAAGCAGGTATAGATGTGTTAGAGTATTTATCAGAAAAAGAAGGCTTAGCTTTAATAAATGGAACTCAAGTTATGACATCAGTAGGTTTATTAACATTATATGATTCAATGAACCTTTTAAAAACTGCAGATATAGCATTAGGTTTGACTATGGAAGCCTTAAATGGAATAACTTGTGCAATGGATGAAAAAGTACACTCAGTAAGACCTCATAAGGGACAAATTAATACTGCTAAAAACATATTAAATATAGTATCAGGAAGCGAAATGACAACTAAACAAGGTCAAATGAGAGTTCAAGACGCATACTCAATAAGATGCTCACCGCAAATTCATGGAGCGAGTAAAGATGCACTTGAATATGTAAAAAATAAAATAAATATAGAAATTAATTCAGTTACAGACAATCCAATAATATTCCCACAAGAAGAAGAAGTAATATCAGGAGGTAACTTCCACGGCCAACCAATGGCTTTAAGCTTTGACTTTTTAGGAATCGCTCTATCAGAAATAGCAAATATATCAGAAAGAAGACTTGAGAAATTAGTAAACCCAGCATTAAGCCATGGATTACCAGCATTCTTAGTAAATAAAGGTGGTCTAAATTCAGGATTTATGATAGTTCAATATAGTGCGGCATCACTAGTATCAGAAAATAAAGTTTTAGCACATCCAGCAAGTGTAGATTCAATACCATCATCAGCAAACCAAGAAGACCATGTATCCATGGGTACAATAGCAGCAAGAAAAGCAAGAGAAATAATGGAAAACACAAGAAAAGTACTATCTATGGAAATATTAGGCGCTGTTCAGGCTATAGATTTAAGAGGTAAGAAAAAACTTGGAATAGGTACTGAAGCAGCATATAGAGTAGTTAGAGAAAATACTACATTTGTAGATAAAGATAGAATAATGTATAAGGATATAAATATATCAGAAGATTTAATAAAGAAAAATCTATTAGTTGAAGCAGTTGAGAAAGCTATAGAATGTGAGCTTTTAATGGATGAAGAACTATTAGTTGAAAGTTTGAGTTAAATAAAAGGAGGTATTTATATGGAAAAAACATTAAATATACTAAATGAAGATATAAAAGATTCTATGAGTATAAAATTAAATTATGTTCCTCAAGAAACTCCGCATTTTATAGAGGGAATAAGAAGAGCACCAAAAAGAGAGGCAAAATTATATGATTCAGATATTAAATTGGCTTTAAAAAATGCTTTAAGATATATACCAGAAGAGTATCATGATGAGCTAGCAAAAGAATTTTTAGATGAATTAATGACGATGGGAAGAATTTATGGATATAGATTTAGACCAGAAGGAAATTTAAAAGGACTTTCTATAGATGATTATGAAGGGAAATGCATAGAAGGAAAAGCTTTTCAAGTCATGATAGATAATAACTTAGATTTTGACATAGCTTTATATCCTTATGAACTAGTAACATATGGAGAAACAGGTCAAGTGTTTCAAAATTGGATGCAGTATGCTCTAGTTAAAGAATACTTAAAAGAATTAACAGAGGATCAAACTTTAGTACTTCAATCAGGTCATCCAGTTGGATTATTTAAATCAAAACCAGATGCTCCAAGGGTTATATTAACTAATGGTCTTATGATTGGTATGTTTGATAATCAAGAAGATTGGAAAAGAGCTGCAGCAATAGGTGTATCTAATTATGGACAAATGACAGCTGGTGGGTGGATGTATATAGGTCCTCAAGGAATCGTTCATGGAACATATTCAACATTATTAAATGCAGGAAGATTAGTTTTAGGAGTAGACCAACATTCAGATTTAAAAGGTAAATTATTTGTAACATCAGGGTTAGGAGGAATGAGTGGTGCTCAGGGAAAAGCTGTAGAAATTGCAGGTGGAGTGGGTATAATAGCAGAAGTTGACTATTCAAGAATAGAAACTAGACATACTCAAGGATGGGTAAGTAAGGTAACAAAAACTTGCAAAGAGTCATTTGAAGTGGCTTATGAGTGTATGAAAAAAGGAACACCTTGTGCAATTGCTTATCATGGGAATATAGTAGATTTATTGGAATATGCAATAGAAAATAATATACATATTGATTTATTATCAGACCAAACATCTTGCCATGCTGTTTATGATGGAGGATATTGCCCACAAGGTATAACTTTTGAAGAGAGAACAAGACTATTATCAGAGAATAAAGATAAGTTTATAGAATTAGTTGATGAAACGCTTATAAAACACTTTAAAGCTATAAAAGAATTACATAATAGAGGTGTATATTTCTTTGATTATGGAAATAGCTTTATGAAAGCTGTTTATGATGCAGGATGCAGTGAAATTTCTAAAAATGGAATAGATGAAAAAGATGGATTTATATTCCCATCATATGTTGAAGATATATTAGGTCCACAGCTATTTGATTATGGATATGGTCCATTTAGATGGGTTTGTTTAAGTGGACTAGATGAAGATTTAGAAAAAACTGATAAAGCAGCGATGGATTTAATTGACCCAAATAGAAGATATCAAGATAGAGATAACTGGGCTTGGATAAGAGATGCTAAAGAAAATGCATTAGTAGTAGGAACAAAAGCGAGAATACTTTATCAAGATGCTATGGGAAGAACAAATATAGCTTTAAAATTCAATGATATGGTAAGAAGAGGAGAAATAGGTCCAGTTATGCTAGGAAGAGATCATCATGATGTATCAGGTACAGATTCTCCATTTAGAGAAACTTCAAACATAAAAGATGGAAGTAATATAATGGCTGATATGGCGACTCATTGCTTTGCAGGAAACTGTGCAAGGGGAATGAGTTTAGTAGCCCTTCATAATGGTGGAGGAGTAGGTATAGGAAAGTCTATTAATGGTGGATTTGGGATGGTTTTAGATGGTTCTCAAAGAGTTGATGATATACTAAGAACTTCAATGCCTTGGGATGTTATGAGTGGAGTTGCTAGACGTGCTTGGGCCAGAAATGAAAACTCTATATCTACAGTAATAGAGTATAACAAAATGTGTGAAGGAAAGGATCATATAACACTCCCATATATAGTTGATGATAATTTAATTAATGAAACGATAGAAAATTTATAATTTTAATTAAAGCAGATAAATAGTATTAATAAGGTAATAGTTTTATATAGTTGCTAGGTAGCTTAAAAAATAAGCTATCTTGTAATTATATTTATTTAAATATAAAGGGGGTCTAAATATGGCAATAGTACAATGTGTTCCTAATTTTAGTGAGGGTAAGGATTTAGATAAAATAGAAAAGATAATAAATCCATTAAGAGGAAAAGAAGGAGTAAAATTATTAAACTACGAGGCAGATAAAAATTATAATAGACTAGTAGTCACAGTTATAGGAGAACCTCAAAAAGTTAAAAATGCAGTTTTAGAGTCTATAGGAGTTGCTAAAGATGTTATAGACATGAATGTTCATAAAGGTCAGCACTCTAGATTTGGGGCTACAGATGTGTGCCCATTTATACCTATAAAAGATATGACAATGGAAGAAACAATAGAATTAGCTAAAGAATTAGGTGAAGAAGTGGCTTCAAAATATGAAATACCAGTATTTTTATATGAAAATGCAGCTAGTAAACCAGAAAGAGAAAATTTAGCTACTGTTAGAAAAGGACAATATGAAGGACTAGATGAAAAATTAGAAGATCCAAACTGGAAGCCTGATTTTGGTCAACCTAAGAAACATCCTAGCGCAGGAGCAATAGCTATAGGTGCTAGAAGACCTCTTATAGCCTATAATATTAATCTTGATACTACAAATATAGAAATAGCATCAAGTATAGCTAAAACTATAAGATTTTCAAGTGGAGGATATAGATATATTAAAGCAGGACCAGTAGAGGTTCCAGAAAGAGGAATAACTCAAGTAACTATGAATTTAACTGATTATACTAAAACTAGTATGTACAGAGCTTTTGAAACTGTAAAAATGGAAGCTAAAAGATATGGTGTAAATGTAGTTGGAAGTGAGATAGTAGGTCTTTGCCCAATGGAATCATTAATAGATGTAGCATCATATTACTTAGGGTTGGAAAATTTTAGTATGGATAAAGTTTTAGAAACTAGTTTAATGGAGTAGAGATATGAAGATAGATTTAATTATAAAAAACATAGGCAAATTGGCTACATGTAAAAGTTTTGGTTGCCCAAAATCTGGGGAAGAAATGAATAATCTAGAGTTAATAGAAGATGCATATATAGCTATAAGTGGTGGTAGAATTGCAGAAATAGGCACTAAAGATAGCTATGAAAGATTAATAGATTCAAACACTAAAATAGATGATGTAAATGGACTTTTGGTAACTCCAGGATTAATAGATTCTCATACACATTTAGTTCATGGTGGATCTAGAGAAAATGAGTTTTCTAAAAAAATATCTGGTGTGCCATATATAGAAATATTAAATCAAGGTGGAGGAATACTTAGTACAGTTAAGTCTACTAAAGAAGCTACAGATAAAGAATTATACTATAAAGCTAAAAAAAGTTTAGATAGAATGTTAGAACTTGGAGTTACAACTGCAGAGGCTAAAAGTGGATATGGACTAGAATTAGAAACAGAGATTAAGCAACTTAAAGTTGCAAAAGACTTAGATAAAAATCATCCAGTAGATTTAGTACATACATTTTTAGGCGCACATGCAATTCCACAAGAATATAAAGAGAATCATAAGGAGTTCATAGATATAATAGTAAATGATATGATGCCTAAGGTTAAAGAATTAGAGTTAGCAGAATTTTGTGATGTATTCTGTGAAGAAGGTGTATTTACTATAGAAGAAAGTGAATATATATTAACAAAAGCAAAAAAAATGGGATATAAATTAAAAATACATGCAGATGAAATAGTTTCATTAGGTGGAGCAAAGCTCTCAGCTAAATTAGGGTGTATATCATCAGATCATTTAATGGCAGCAAGTGAAGAAGGTTTAAGAATGATGGCAAAAAATAAAGTAATAGCCAATATACTTCCAGCCACTTCATTTAATCTAAATAAAGATTATGCAAATGCACGAAAAATGATAGAACTAGGAGTAGCAGTTTCTTTATCTAGTGATTATAATCCGGGAAGCTGTCCAAGTGAAAACTTACAATTCGTAATGCAACTTGGGTGTTTAGGATTAAAAATGACACCAAATGAAGTATTAAATGCAGTAACTATAAATGCAGCATATGCAATTGATAGACAAGATAACATTGGTTCATTAGAAGTAGGAAAAAAAGCAGATTTAGTAGTATTTGATGCTCCTAATATAGAGTATTTAATGTATCATTTTGGAATAAATCATGTGAATAAAGTTTATAAAGAAGGTAAATTAGTAGTAGATAACAAAGGGGTAATTTATAACAATACCATATAGGAGGAGAAATATGAAATTAGTGGATATGACTGTGTCTGAGTTTTCGGATGAAGTAGATTCTAATTCCCCGGCACCTGGTGGTGGTTCAGTAGCTGCACTATCAAGTAATATAGGTATAGGGCTTGCTAGAATGATGGCACACTTAAGTTTTGGAAAGAAAAAATATGAAGCTTTAGAAGAAAAAGTAAGAGCAGAGTTTGTAGATAAGTTCAATAAGCTTGGAGATATAAGGCAAGAGCTAATAGAGCTTATAGATAGAGATACTGAATCATTTAATGAAGTTATGAAAGCTATGAAAATGCCTAAGAATACCGATGATGAAATTAAGGCTAGAAAGGTTGCTATACAAGATGCAACATTATTTTCTATAGATGTTCCTTTCAAAACTGCTAAATTGTCTTTTAAAGCACTACAACTATTAGAGTATCTAACTAAACATGGAAACCAAAACGCTATAACTGACATTGGAGTAGGAACACTAATGCTATACAGTGGCCTAGAAGGAGCTTTATTAAATGTAAAGGTAAATTTAATGACTCTTGAAAATAAAGAGTTATATAAAGTTTACAGCAAAGAATGTGATGAACTTTTATTAGAAGGAAGTGAAATCAAAGATAATCTAATGAAATCTATACACAATAAACTTAATAACTAAAAAAATAAAGCTAGAGTAATTACTCTAGCTTTATTTTTTTAGTTATTATGATTAGATTTTTTAACTTTTTTAACTACTTTTTTAACTTTTTTATTACCATTAGGTTCAGATGTACTTTCATCTTGTACGGATGAGTTATGTTTACTAGATTTATGCTTCTTAGGTGTATTTTGATTAGATGTACTTTCCTTAGAAGATTTATTTCCAGAAGCAGATTTTTTTGACTTTAATTTTTTACTTTCTAGTTTATCTTGAACTTCAGCTTCAGAAATTTTACCCATTATAGTATCTAATTTTTTACGTTGATCATCATCTAAGAATGTCTTAAATTTTGATATAACCTCATCTTTTCCTTGAAGATTTTTACCTATTTTTATAAGTTCATCCATAAGTTCATTTTCAGATTTGCCTTTATAGTTATCAGCAATTTGTTCAATTTTTTCCTTATCAATATTTTTTTGTTTAGCCATTTTCTCCAATGCGTCTGTATTTACTTTTTTCATAAAAATGCCCCTTTCTATAATATATATTAGATTTTACTCATATTATTTATATATAGAAATAATCTTAAAAAATGAATGATATATTAAATTTTAGATAAATAAGATTTCCTATAAATAATGTATATGCATATGAACAAAAAAAAGTAACATTAATAGCAAATAAAACATACTTTATATATGAGGAGAAGTATATTTTAAGGGGTGACTGGGATTGAATAATATACTGTTGATACTTGGAATGATCGCGCTTAGTAACGGAAATATTTCGTTATTTGATAATAATAAAAATAAACCAAAAGAAATTAATGCAGATGGAGTTAGATGTCCATCTATAAAAAAGAAAAAAGTAAAAGAAGTAAAGCCTAAAATTCCTAAAAAAACAAACCCA
This sequence comes from Faecalimicrobium sp. JNUCC 81, assembly GCF_053667625.1. Lineage (NCBI taxonomy): Bacteria > Bacillati > Bacillota > Clostridia > Peptostreptococcales > Peptostreptococcaceae > Faecalimicrobium > Faecalimicrobium sp. JNUCC 81. The sequence goes on along the minus strand of NZ_CM132203.1, from coordinate 2,997,127 downwards.
AAGAGGGAGAGAAAGAGTAGTAATAGTATGCTTGGATTTAATATGAATGATATAAACAAGGGTATGAAATTAATGGATTTAAGTGATGAAGATCTAGAACGTGGAATGGAAATAATAACTAGAACTAAAAAATATATGTCTAGAGATGAGATGAAAGTTTTAGCAAAACTAGAAAGTTTACTAGATTTAGTAAAAGGTATAAAGAGATTAAGTGGAATCGATGATATACAAGAAGAAGAAACAAACTTTTTTAGAAGCATGGACGAAGATGATAAAAAAAATATGATGATAAAAGAAATACTAGAAGTATTCCCAGAGAAGAGAAAAGAATCTATAGAAAAAGCTATAGATATGAAAAAGAAAATTGATTTATTTGCGGAATTATTTTTACCAGATGATTTTGGTGAAGGTGGATTTAGTTTAAGTTCATTAGCCAATATAAACAATCTAGGAAGTATGAATAACCTTAAACTATTAGGAAGTCTTTTAAGATCTGATGGAGAAGATAGCTCTTATGATGATGAAGAATATGATGACGATGAATATGAATACGAAGATGAAGAATATGGTGATGAAGATTTTGACGATGAATACGAAATTTATGAGGATGATGGCTACATAGATGATGACAATAATTAAATTTCCAAAAAAATACTGATATTATATTAATTACTATGTAAAATTACTTTTAAAATTTAGCATTTTGTTATATAATAATATTATAAAAATCCTGAAGCATTCGATAGGCTTATTTAAATTCAACCGACAAATGTTATAAGGGAGACTGAGTCCATCTATGGATAACATGCCTGTATATATACGGGAAGTTAAAAGTAGATAGTAGGTCACCCACCTGGGAGTATCTCGGGTATGAATTTATTGGGTCGCCGGTGTTTTGGGATTTTTAATATAAAAAAGTGTTGCTAAGCTTAGCAACACTTTTTTATATTAAAAGCCAAGTATTCCAATATCATTAGCCGTTGTAAAAACAGACGTAACATTATAAGGAATATCATCAACATAGTTAGATGAAAAATTAGCTCTAGTAAAATCTTCACTTAAACTAAATTTATCAACTTCATGCTTACCCCAAGATTTCCCAAAGTCATTAGATGTACATATATTTAGCTTTTCATAGTCAACCCATGATAGATAAATATTAGATTTGTATTTAATTAAACTAGGATATCTGCATGTAGAAGGCTTCGTTATATAAGTACAAACATCTACATCTAATTTGTCATCACTTAAGTATCCGTTTATGTATTTAACTGCATATCCGTTGCCTACTTCTTCACAAAATGTTAAGTGATAAAAATTCATACTGTCTCTAAGTGCAGATAAATAAATTTTTCTTTTACCAGAATCAGTGATTTGAATAGGAGTGCACCAAGTTAAGGTATTTATATCAAATTTAGATAAGAATATTTCTTCATATCCATTTACTAGATTAAAGTAGTACACGATTGGACAGTTATTGCTCCATGATACTATAAAATTATTTAATACTAAATGATTTATAAAATCAACTTTATTTTCTACCCAAACACCATTATGATTATAATGATGAAATAATGCACAAGTATCAGTAGAATTATTGTTATAAACATAGTATAAAATGTGAATATCATTTTTTATTCTTTTTATATATGGAAACATTAAATCAAATTTCTTATAATTAAAGCTTAAAATTTCTTTTTGAATAATTTCATTAGATCCTTTTTTTAATTCAATCATATTTAATGAATTATCTTTATATATTCCGTAGATATTATCATATTCATCTAAATCAAAGTAAGAATTAGTGAAATCTATATTACTAGAATTAGCTAAGGAATTAGAATAAATTAAATTATCATCTTTATCTAAGTAGTCAAATCTAAGATCTTTATCAGAATAGATATGGCAAATATCTTTATTTGAAAGTCTAAGAATAGTAGAGCATTTATTAATAAAACTCACATATATCCCCCCTTATAGAAACATTTATATTATATATTATATTTTAAAAAAAATTATTTATTCTAATTTATCTAATCTTCAAGTCCAAGTAACAAATGGTAATAAAACTGCATATTATTAATTAGGCTACAAAAAGCCAAGACACTTTAATAATTCATTTAAGGGGAGGAAGTTAAGATATGCAAGATATTAAAAGAAGTAAAAGAAGAATGACGAATCAACAAGTTGAACCTATGGTTAATAATGTTGAGCCTAATGAAAAACATATAGAAGGTTGCATGGATGAAGAACTAAATAGAGGTTGTGGATGCAAACCAAAACAAAATAAATGTGAATGTAAACATGATCATGACTGTGATTGTAAACATGACCATGATTGCAAGCATGATCATGACTGTGATTGCGATTGTAAACATGACCATGATTGCGACCACAATCATAAACACTGTAAACCTTGTGAATTAGAATCAGAAACATGTGTTAAAAACCCATGCGCACACCCTGGATGTGGAGGTCCTATAAGACCAGTATTATCACCAGCAAATGCTAGACCAATTGCAATAGAAACTAATAGAGTATTTGATACTATGGTATTCCAAACTTTTACAGATGCAGTAGCTCCAAATGGAGAGACACTAGTTTTTGATTTTGATGTAGTAGATGTAAATGGACCAATTCCAAGAGGTGGTCAAGTAAATGTAACAATAGATAAAGTATGTATGAACTTCTCTGCTATAGTAATAGATACAGGAAGAACTACTTTAGAAGACTTCGATATAGAACCACTAGAACCAACAACTGGTAAATCTTGTGAAACTATCTTTGAATATGCTGTATGTGGAAGAAAAAATGATACATGCTGTAATCAAGGATTAGGTCAAAATGTAGTTTATAAAGAAAGAGGATTAAGTGTATTAGTAGAGGATCTAGTATTAGAACTAAGAGGTAGATGTGGATGTACAGAAGTAGTAGCATTGGCATTCCCAGCAGTTAGATTAATGGGTGGACAAATTAAGAGATGCTGTGATGTTGAATTCTTATTCAATACATTAACAGCTCCTATAAGTGTACCAGCTGATGGAAGAGCATTTACTTTAAGACAAGACTTTAGAACTAATTTAACTGTAGATTGTATAGGTAAAGCTTTATTAAAATGCATATGTGATGAATGTTGTGAATCTCACTTCGAACTATGTATACCAAATGATATAGATTTAATAATGTGTTTAGAAGCTGTAGTTAGCACATTAACTAGTGAACAACTAGTAGTTTTAGGATCTCAAAATGCAATACAACCAAGAGTAGTAGATACTTTTGATAAAGTATGTGATTTTAGAACATGTGAAGAAAGAGAAAGAGAAAGAGACAGAGACAGAGACAGAGACAGAGATAGAGATAGAAATAGAGACAATAATTGTGGATGTAACAGATAGATAATTAAGTATAAAGCTACCAATTTTATTGGTAGCTTTATTTTATTAAAATTTATATTTTATACTATAACAATATTCAAAAATATCATCTTTAATATCTAATTCTTTTAAATCTGTAGGGCACCCACCTCTAAGCATAGAATTAGGTGTTAGCCATTTTTTACTAATATTATTAAATATAAGAGTATTATTATTAAAGCTTCTATCAGATTTATTTAATGCCTTGTATTCAAAAACAATATTAGAGGAGTCATCTATATTAAGTCTATAAAAATATCCATCATTTTTACAAATATTATTTATATTATATCTAGAGAACTTTGAATTTTTCTCATTAAAATTAAAATGAGAAACTTTATATAAGTTTTCAGATAGAGGATAATTTTCTACAGCAAAGATATTTAAGTAGTCATCAATTATATATAATCTCATTTCTTTAATATTTCTAATACTATTAAAAACTTTATTAATAACTTTTTTTCTCCAATTACCGTTATTATTAGTAAAATGAACTAACTTCCCTTGTCTATCTATACCACAGATATGAATTTTGTTATTTGAATCAATATTTGCACAATAAGAGAATATATTATTAGCTAATCTATCAGTGCGTTCATTTATATTTTTTATATATAGGCAATTTTTATTGGTATATATGTAAAAAGGTTTTATATCATTATTATTCATTGTAGCCTCCTAGTATTTAAATTTTTTTAAAGTTCTAATAAGAACTATAATATGTAACAAACATGTAAACATTGAAACAAATGTCATTGTGTATATGTATGCATAAATATTAATACTTGGAACAGGAAGTAATAAGTAAAGTGCAATTAACTGAATAATCATACTGATAATAGTAATTACACTAGATGCAACTTCTTTTTTTATAGAATGAAGTATACCTGATAATGTTTGATTTAAAGACATAAATAAAGGAACTAAAAACATTGCCTTTAAATATGTACCAGCTATCTTATTATCAAAAATTAATAAGCAAAGCTTACTTCCGAAAAAATAAAAAAAAGTAGAAGATACAACACCAACTGTTATAGTTAAAAGTAGAGCATAATTTATTTTTTTTACAACATTTTTATACTTACTAAGTGCCATTTCTTGTGAAATACTTGGTATTAAATTGACAACCAAAGCAGAACCCACAGTAAAAGGAAGGTATACAAAAGGCATAACCATTCCGCTTATAATACCATACATACTTAACGATTTATGGTATGAAAGTCCTGATAACACAAGTCTAGATGGAACAATCATTGAACTAATTGAGTGAAGTAATATATTTGACATACGATTACAAGTTATTGGTATAGAAAGCCTAATTGTTTCCATAGAGGAACTATAAAAATCTTTAATATTAATAGTGTATCTATTATAAAGATTAGAATTTTTATAAAGACAAATACTTATATAAAGTATGTTTACGGCTTCACCAACTGAGATACCTAAAAGTGCAATATAGCAGTTTAAAGATTTATTATTTATATACATTATAATTAAAAAAACAAATATAATTTTACTAATTTGTTCTAAAATTTGACCAATAGCAGGTACAGCTACTTCCTTAATACCATAGTAATACCCCCTAAGTACATTAGATAGAGTTATAACAACAATAGCAGGACAAATTGCCAGTATAAATAAGCTTAAATCACTATGCTTTAATAATTTAAGGGATAGAAAATTAGCATTTAAAGCAATAAACAATGAGATTATCAAAGCAACCAAAAATGCTACATACAAAGTAGATATAAAAAGAACATTACTATTATGTTTATCATTTAAAGCCTTTTTCTTGGCAACTAAGCAGCTAAGGGCAGTGGGAATACCTGTAGTGGTAAAAGCTAAACAAATCATTAAAAAGTTAAAAATTATATGATATATACCTAAGCCTGTTTCTCCAATTGATCTTGATAAAAATATTTTATATAAAAAACCAAGAGCCCTTACTATTATATTAGATACAAATAAAGTAATAGTAGATAATACGAGATTAGGTAACTTCAATAAATCACCCCCTTATGTTTAAATATATTCATAAGGGGGCGAAAAAATAATTATATCTTTATAAATTCTGGATTCATTTTGTTAAATTTGCAAACATACTCAAACCCTATATCTTTTAGATATGAGTATATGTAGTCAAATTGATATGCGATTTGAGATGTATTGTGAGAGTCTGAACCTGTAGTTATAATTTCTCCTCCTAAATCTTTATACATATTTAATATATATCTAGAAGGCGTTAAGTCTGGAAGATTATATCTATAACAAGATGTATTTATTTCTATACCTTTTCCATCATGTATGGCTTGTTTTAATATAGCTTCTATAATATCTGAAAATAATTTATCATCTAATAATTTATCATAGTTACCATATCTTTTAACTAAATCCAAATGACCAAGAACTGAATAATCTTTATAGTTTTTTATAATATTATAAAGCTTTGTAAAATATATCTCATAAGCTTCATGTTGTGTTTTATCTTTAAAGAAGTTTCCAAAGTATAAATCGGATCTATTAATAGCATGCATAGAACAAATTATAAAGTCAAAAGGATACATATTGGCTTCTTTATTACATTTATCTATTATTTGTTCTTGAAGACCAAATTCTATACCTTGTTTTATAGAAATTTTATCAAAGTACTTATTTTGGAAAAATTTTATTTTATCAAAGTACTTATTATAATCAATCCCCCAATCATCATCAGCATCAAGGTCATAATCAACATGATCTGTAAAGCATATTTCTTTTAAGCCTAAATCTATAGATTTTTTTATCATATCTTCCATATCAGTTTTGCTGTCATTAGAGAAACTAGAGTGCATGTGATAGTCATAAAACATAAATATTTCCCCTTTTCATTAAAATTTTGGTATTATATATACATACTACATATTAGCAAATATAAATATAACCATCAAGGAATTAAGAAAAATATAAGTGGTGATAAAATGGAAAAATACAATATAGAATTGGATAAAAATACTATAAAATATCTACAAATATACAATAATATAAAGCAAATGATATTAACCAAAGAAATAAATGAGCATGAAAAATTACCACCAATAAGAAAGTTAGCTAAATATATAGGTGTGAATAATACAACTATAGTTAAAGTCTATGAATTATTAGAAAATGAGGGGTATGTATATAAATCTATTGGAAGTGGGACATTTGCATCAGTGCTTAAAGTGGAGAAAGAAGAAGACCATAAAAATAAAGATGGAGTAATACAATTTGATAGTGGAAATCCATCTACAGAAATGTTTCCAATTGAGGACTTTAAGAGTGCTATAAATATGGCACTAGCTAAAGAGGGAAGCTCTATATTTGAATATGATGAAGGGTTAGGTTATGACAATCTAAGAAAAAAAATTGTTGACTACCTTAAAAAAAGAAGTATAGAAACTAGCAAAGAAAATATTCAAATAATATCTGGAGCACAGCAAGGAATTGATATTATTTGTAAAGGTCTTATTAATTACTCTGATGTAGTGTTTGTTGAAGAACCAACATATAATGGAGCAATACAAGTATTTAAAAGTAGGGGAGCAAAAATAATATCTATACCAATGCTAGATGATGGAATTGATATAGGCATACTTAAGTTAAAGCTAGAAAAAATAAAACCTAAGTTAATATACACTATGCCTAATTTTCAAAATCCTACGGGCATATCATACTCTACATATAAAAAGAAAAAACTTATAGAACTAGCAGAAGAGTATGATTTTTATATTGTTGAAGACGACTTTATAAGTGATTTTAAATTTGATTCAGATGATAATAGACCACTAAAAAGTTATGATGATAAAAATAGAGTTATATATATAAAAAGTTTCTCTAAGATATTTATGCCTGGCCTTAGAATAGGTATTGTAGAGATACCAAATGAACTTTTAAAGAAAGTGCTATGGGCGAAGTATTCTTCAGATATATCAACGCCAGGACTTATTCAAAAATCAATGTACTATTATATGGAATGCTTTGACTGGGACAAGTACTTAGAAAGTGTAGAAACTATATATACTCAAAAATATAATTTAGCAAAAAAGTTGATTAATGAAAAATTGAGTGATAAATTAAAGATAAGTAATTCCAATGGAGGAATAAATTTCTTTTTAGAATTACCCAGAGGGTATTTATCACAAGATTTTGAAAAGTTTATGCTAGATAAGGGAGTATCGATACTTCCTGGTACATATTTTTTTGACAATATATTTGATGATAGATTTTTTAGGATAAATATAGCAAAGTCAAGTATACAAGATTTAGAAAAGGGAATATCTATAATATATGAAAATTTAGATGAATTTTTAAAAGAGTATAAAAACAATATAAATATAAAAAGTAATAAATTATTTTATTAAGAAAATAGGAAAGGAGAATACTCAGATTTAAAGAATTATTTGAGTATGATGATAAAATGTTTGATCAAAAGAAATTAGATAGAATAAATGAACTAGCGAAGAAAAATAAAACTGAGGGTTTAACTGAAATAGAGATAAAAGAAAGAGAAGAATTAAGAAAAGAATACTTAGCTAACTTTAGAGCTCATTTTAGATCAAGATTAGATCAAGTTAAAGTTGTATCACCAGAAGAATATGAAGAACATATGAGAAATAAAAAAAACTAATCATAAAATAATATAATTAGTTTTAAATATATTATAGTTTTGGAGGGGTACCATGAAACTAAAGCATGAATTTAAAAATGCATGGGAAGTTGAAAGAGAAAATAATAAATTAAATGACATAATGTCTTACGCTAATGAATATAAACTATTTTTAGATAATGGAAAAACTGAAAGAACCTCAGCTAGAGAAATAGTAAAAATAGCTAAAGAAAATGGGTACATATCAATAGACGAAGTAATACAAAGAGGTAGTATAAGTCCAGGAGATAAAATTTATGCAGCTAATAAGGATAAATCTGTTGCCTTATTTGTAATGGGTAAAAATCCATTAGAAAAAGGAATGAAAGTAATAGGCGCTCATATAGATGCTCCTAGAATAGATTTAAAGCCGAACCCACTATATCAAGAAGCTAATCTAGGATTTTTCAAAACTCATTACTATGGTGGAATAAAAAAATACCAATGGACAGCAACACCTCTTTCTATACATGGAGTAGTGATTTTAAATGATGGTAAAAAAGTAGATATTTGTATTGGAGAAGATGAAAATGATCCAGTATTTTGTATAACTGATTTATTAGTACACTTAGCAGGAGATCAGATGCAAAAGAAACTTTCTGATGGTATAACTGGAGAATCACTAAATATATTAGTTGGACATATACCATTAGAAGGTGAAGAAAAAGATGCTATAGAACAAAATATATTAAAAATACTAAATGATAAATATGGTATGATTGAAGAAGATTTTTTAAGTGCAGAAATAGAAGTTGTTCCTTCTGGTCGTGCTCGTGATTTAGGATTTGATAAATCTATGGTACTAGCTTATGGCCATGATGATAGAGTTTGTTCTTACGCCGCTGTAAAATCAATAATTGAAACAGAAATGCCAGAGTACTGTGCAGTTGCATTATGTGTTGATAAAGAAGAAGTTGGCTCTCAAGGAAATACAGGTATGCAGTCTAGGTTCTTTGAAAATACAGTTGCAGAACTTATTGCTTTAGAAGGCAATTACTGTGACTTAAAGGTAAGAAGAGCTATGGCGAATGCTAAGGTATTATCTGCAGATGTTTCAGCTGGATATGACCCTAATTATGCAGATGCTTATGAAAAAAGAAATTCAGCTTATATGGGTAAAGGGCTAGTATTAAGTAAATACACTGGATCTAGAGGAAAAGGTGGATGTAATGATGCTAATGCTGAATTTATGGCAGAAGTAAGAAGAACTTTTAATAATGCTAATGTAGTATGGCAAACTGCTGAACTTGGTAAAGTAGATCAAGGTGGTGGTGGAACTATCGCATATATACTAGCAAACTATGGAGCAGAAGTTATAGATTGTGGAGTGGGAGTGTTAAATATGCATGCTCCTTATGAGATAGTTTCAAAAGTTGACATATATGAAATGTATAAAGGATATAAAGCATTTTTTAATATGAATATATAATATAAATAAGCCTTGAGAGAGATCTTAAGGCTTATTTATATTATAATAATCACATAAACTATATAAAAATTTATTTTCTAGTGGGTTAAAAGTTTTTTTCTTAGAATATATAAAATAAAACTTTCGTATAAATTCTATATCTTTAATTCTATAAAAGTTTAGCTTTTTAGAATTTATAAAATCTATGGCAGAAATATAAGATACAAAAGATACCCCAATACCAACTCTAACCATCTCTTTAATAGATTCATTAGATTCTATATGAGCTGCTATATTTAATTTATCTATGGCAAAATTATTACTTTTTAGAGTATTTAAAATTAAGCTAAGAGTACCGGAACCCTCTTTTCTCATAATAAATTTAAGATTATAAAGTTCATCTAAATTAATATAACCATTTTCATTTTCAATATATAAATCATTTGGAGTAATTAAAATAAGTTCATCATCAATTAAATCGAGGTATTCTATTTGAGAATTATTGATTTTTGAACCAACAAGTCCAAAACTTATTTTTTCATTTAAAATTTCAGATATTGCATATTGAGAATCATAATGACTAACAGTAAACTTTACGTCAGGATATGTACTAGAAAAGTTACTTAGAAAATCAGGTAATACATAGGTTTCTGGAATAGAACTACAAGCAATATCAATAATTCCTTCTATTTTTCCTGAATACTCTTTTATATCATAAATTGCTTTTTTACAATTATTTAATATTTCAATAGCATGTTCATAAAGAAGTTCTCCGGATTTAGTTAAAGTAATATTTTTATTGCTTCTATTTACTAAAATAGTGTCTAATTCTCTCTCGAGATTTTGAATGTGAGCACTTACTGTTGGTTGAGTTAAAAATAATTCACGAGCGGCCTTTGAGAAACTTTGATGCTTAGCTACAGCAATAAAAACTTCGAGTTGTTTAAAATCCATAAAAAATCCTCCTTTTTCTAATTATTATATTATAACATAGAATAGGTTATATATAGTTTTGATTATTTATATACAATCTGTTATAATATTGGAATAATTTGGGCTTAATTTACAAAAACATAAAAATTTATTTATTAATGAATGTTAATAAGTCATTCTGTTACAAAAATATTACAGATTACCCTTAAGTATTATTAAAGCTTATCAAATAGTATATAATTTATCTAAGGCAGCTAATATAAACTCTGTGATATAGAAAATATTTCAAATGTTATATAAAGAAATATTGAAATTCACGAAAGGAGGATTAATCAATGAACTTAAAAAAGACTATATATAGTATTATTTTAATAGGTATGTTTGTTACGGGATGTAGTAAAAATAATATAAAAGAACCAAGTAAAATTGCAGATGAAGAAACCCATCAAAAAACTATGACAAAAGTCCAAAACAATGCAAATGAGATAATTGGTAAGGACTACGATTATGTACTTAAGAATATGGGGGTACCATATTGTACCACATACTATATAGATGCTGAACTTATGGAGAGTGCAAATACTATAGATGAACTTAATAAAATTGTAACGGCTAATAATATGAGGTTAATATATCCGAAATATACATCAGATAATGAACTAGATGGAAGTGCATTATATATAGAAATTAATAATTATAAAGTTATAGGTGTGCAAACTTATGAGTTTTCAGATTATGATATTGAAACGGAAGCCGTTAGGAGTAATGTAGATATAATTGTAGACCAATACAACGAAAAAATAACATTGCCAATAGAAAAATTCAAAAATATAGATTTTAAAAACTATATTCATAAAGATAAAAAAGAACTATATAGTTTATTAGATGAAGACTCATCAAATTTTGAAGCATATGATAAAGAAAGAAAAGAAAAAATAAAAGGGTACTTTTTAAAAGAAAATGACGGTAGCTTTAAAAATGTATTAACAATATATGAAAAAGATAATTTGATTGAATCTATTGATATAGTTAGTGCAGATAAGACAATGAACGTAGTGAAAAGTCATTTATATAATAATAAATAGATAAAAAGTTATAACAGATGTTATAGCTTTTTTTATTTGTTGAATATTATTTTCAATTATATGTTATAGATTATAAAAACTGGGTATATTTATTTATGTAGTCGCAAATGATAATTTTTATCGATGAAAAACATTTAAGTATTGACAATGATAATTGTTATTGTTAAACTTATGAAAAGTGAAAACTATTATCAATTAAAAATAAAATACATAGTAAAAGGAATTTTGTGGGAGGAATAATGAAAAAGAGGTACTTAATTATAGGACTAATAGTTTTATCTTATATTTCCTTGTTTATAGGGGCTCAGGATATAACTTTAATGGATATATTTACTAAAGATCAATATAAACTAATGGTATTTCTTATAAGTAGAGTACCAAGACTAATAAGTATATTAGTTGCAGGCCTAGGTATGAGTATAGCGGGGCTTATAATGCAACAGGTAAGTAAAAATAAATTTGTATCTCCTACAACAGGAGCTACAATAGATGCAGCTCAGTTAGGTATAGTAATTTGTATGCTAACAATACCAGGGGCGTCTATATTTACTAAAACAATGGTATCATTTATTTTTTCACTTATAGGAACGTTTATGTTTATGAAAATAATAGGAAAATTACAATTTAAAAATATAATATTTGTACCATTAGTAGGTATAATGTTTGGGAATATAATAGGAGCTATGACAGATTTTATAGCTTACAAGTACGATATGAGCCAAAATGTAACTGCATGGATGCAAGGTGATTTTTCTATGATACTTAAAGGGAATTATGAAATATTATATATAACAATACCTCTTGTTATATTAGCTTATATTTATGCGAATCGATTTACAGTTGCTGGAATGGGTGAAGATTTTGCAACAAATCTAGGTCTAAATTACAAAAAGGTAGTTAATTTAGGATTAATAATAGTATCTTTAGTAACAGTATCTGTTGTTGTTACAGCAGGTAGTATCCCTTATATAGGACTTATAGTTCCAAATATTGTATCATTATATATGGGTGATAATATAAGAGAAAGTATATGGCATACAGGTTTATTTGGAGCAATATTTGTACTTGTATGTGATATATTTGGAAGAATAATTATATATCCATATGAGATATCTATAGGGCTTACAGTTGGAGTTATAGGAAGTATAACATTCCTTTATATGATATTAAGGAGGAATGCAAATGAAGCTTAGTATTAACAAAAGAATATATATGATGGGATTAATAGTTTTAGTATTTGCAATACTATTTTTAAGTTATGGAATAGATATGAACCATTTAGACTATGCCTTATCTAAACGAATTCCAAAAATTGTAGCAATAGTTTTAGGTGGAGGATGTATAGCATTTACTACTGTAGTCTTTCAAACAATTACTAACAATCAAATACTAACACCTAGTGTGCTAGGATTAGATTCATTGTATGTATTAGTTCAAACTGTAATAGCATTTTTATTTGGTTCAACAAGTACATTTATAATAAATAAAAATTATAACTTTATAATAAATGTACTGATTATGATTGCAGCTTCTGTGTTATTGTACAAAGTGTTATTTGAAAAAGGAAAAAATAATATATTTTTCTTATTACTAGTAGGTATGATATTTGGAACATTATTTAAAAGTGGATCATCATTTATTCAAATTATGATAGACCCAAACGAATTTTTAGCTGTACAAAGTAAGATGATGGCTAGTTTAAATAACATGAATACAGATATTCTTATAATTGCATCGATAATGATTATTGCTATTATGCCTTTTATATATGATGATATAAAATATTTAGATGTATTGTCTCTAGGAAGAGAACAAGCGATAAACTTAGGTGTAGATTATGATAGATTAGTTAAGAAAATGATTATAGTAATATCTGTTTTAGTATCAATATCAACAGCACTTATTGGCCCTATGACATTTTTAGGCTTAATAGTTGCTAATATTGCAAGAGAAAGTATGAAAACATATAAACATACTTACTTAATATTAGGAGCAACATTAATTAGTATGATTACATTAATTGGTGGTCAGTTCTTTGTACAACATATATTTAAATTTAATACAACATTAAGTGTAATTATAAATTTTATAGGTGGAATTTACTTTATACAACTATTATTAAAGGAGAGTAAATAGATGATAGAAATAAAAAATATATTTAAAAAATATAAAAATAAAAATGTCGTAGATGATGTTTCCTTTAATATAGAAAAAGGAAAAATAACATCTTTTATAGGACCAAATGGAGCGGGTAAAAGTACAGTTTTATCAATAGTAACTAGACTTATATCTGGAGATGGTGGAGACGTTTTAATAGAAGGTAAGAATTTAGAAGGTTATGAAAGTAAAGAACTAGCAAAAAAAATAGCTATACTTAAGCAATCTAACAATATAACTTTAAAGCTTACAATAAAAGAATTAGTTGGATTTGGTAGATTTCCATATAGTGAAGGTAATATAACTAAAGAAGATGAAAAACATATTGATGAAGCTATAGAGTATATGAAACTAACTGATATACAAGACAAATATTTAGATGAACTAAGCGGTGGTCAAAGACAAAGGGCTTATATAGCAATGGTAATAGCCCAAGATACAGAATACATATTACTTGATGAACCATTAAATAATTTAGATATGAACCATTCTGTTCAAATGATGAAGGTTCTTAGAAATCTTTGTGATGAATTAGGTAAAACTATAGTTCTAGTAATGCATGATATAAATTTTGCTTCATGTTACTCAGATAATATAGTAGCACTTAAAAATGGAAAGATTGAAAAGGTAGGAACTACAGAAGATATAGTTCAAAGAGAAGTTTTAGAGGATATTTATGAAATGGACTTTGATATAAAAAGTATAAACGGAAATAGAATATGCGTTTATTTCTAAAAATACAGAGATTGCAAAACAGCAATCTCTTATAAAAAAGATATAGTTGAGAATGATTTTAAATATTAATAAAGAGGAGAGATTGATATGAATAAAAAAGCAGCAATTATAGCTGGAGTAGCAATAATAGGATTAGTAGGAGCATTTGCATTAGGTGGGAATAAAAAAAAGGGACAAGAAACAGCAGTAGAGGCAAATGCTAGTATGAAAATAGTTCATAATTTAGGAGAAACGGATGTTGTAAAAAATCCTAAAAAAGTTGTAGTGTTTGATTATTCTGCGTTAGACACAATGGATGCTTTAGGGATTGAAAATGTAGTAGGTCTTCCAAAAGCAACTTTACCAAAGTCTTTAGAAAAATATAAAGATAAAAAATATGCAGATTTAGGTGCATTAAAAGAGCCAGATTTAGAAGGTATAAAATCACAAAACCCAGATTTAATAATAATAGGTGGAAGACAAGCAGATTTTTATGATAAATTATCTGAAATAGCTCCAACAATAAGTATAAGTAAAGATAACAAAGATTACTTAGGGTCAGTTAAGAAAAATATAAATACAGTAGCTCAAATATTTGGTGTAGAAGAAAAAGCTAAAGAAGAATTTGCTAAAGCTGAAAAGAAAATAGCAGAATTAAATAAAAAAGTTAAAGAAAAAGATATAAATGCTTTAACAGTAATGGTAAATGAAAGTAAGTTAAGTGTATTTGGTGAAGAATCAAGATTTGGTATATTATATCAATCATTTGGATTTAAGAATAAAGATCAAAATATAGATGATTCAGCTCATGGTCAAAATGTTACTTTTGAATATTTAGCTAAACAAAATCCTCAAGTTATGTTTGTTTTAGATAGAGGTGTAGCAATAGGCAAATCTGAATCAGCTAAGTCAACATTAAATAATGATATGGTAAAATCTATGGATGCGTTTAAAAATAATAAAATAGTATACTTAGATGGAGCAACTTGGTACTTAAATGATGGAGGACTTAATTCTTTAAATACAATGATAGACGATGCTATGCAGGCAGTTAGTAAATAATAATATTGGGTATAAATAAAAAGTACGGTTTTACCGTACTTTTTATATTGTTTTATTTATAAAGTATTATTTGTATGAATATATTTTAAATTAGGTATGATATAATATTTATTTAAGCTAAATTAAATAGTGTGAATTTTTATTATATTAAGACAGGAGGGATTTATATGCTAAAGGAATTTGTGAAATATTACAAACCATACAAAAAACTATTTATATTAGATTTATTAGCAGCATTCTTATTTGCAACATGTAACTTAGTTTATCCTATGATAACTAGAAATATAATGGACGAAGTTATACCAAACAAAAACGTACAAATGTTAGCAGTATTTGCAATAGTACTTATAGGGATATTTATATTAAAAGCTGGGCTAAATTATTTTATGCAGTATTGGGGACACGTTGTAGGTGTTAGAATGCAAGCTGATATGAGAAGTTATGTATTCACACATTTACAAAAATTACCTAATACTTATTTTGATAATAATAAGACAGGTGTTACTATGTCTAGAATAATAAATGATTTAATGGAAGTATCGGAATTAGCACATCATGGTCCAGAAGATTTATTTATTTCTATTATAATGCTAGGAGGATCTTTCGCTATTTTATTAGGAGTAAACGTAGAGCTTACTCTTATGATATTTTCAGTACTACCTTTTGTAGTATGGTTTGCAATAGCGCAAAGAAAGAAAATGAATAATGCATTTATGGAAACTAGAGTAAAAACAGGAGATGTAAATGCAACTTTAGAAAATAGTATAGCAGGGATGAAAGTTACTAAATCTTTTTGTACTGAAAAAGAAGAGTTAGAAAAATTTTCTGAAAGTAATAATATATTTAGATATGCAAGAGAAAGTGCATACAAAGTTATGGCTGAATATTTCTCAGGAATGAACTTATTTATGGATATATTAGAACTTATAGCACTTGTTGCAGGAGGTTATTTTACTTATCTTGGAAGAATAACATTAGGAGATTTTGCAGCGTATATACTATATGTAAAAATGTTTATAGAACCAATAAAGAAACTTATAAACTTTACAGAACAATATCAAAGTGGTATGACAGGATTTGAAAGATTTAATGAAATAATAAATCATGAAACTGAAAAAGAAGTGAAAAATCCAGTTGAATTAAAAGGTGTAAAAGGTGATATAGAAATAGAAAATGTATCTTTTACATATGAAGATGAAACTCAAGTTTTAAATGGATTAAGTCTATCAATAGAAGCAGGAAAAACTGTAGCATTAGTTGGACCATCTGGAGGAGGAAAGACTACTTTATGTAGTTTAATACCAAGATTTTATGAATTTGAACAAGGTGATATAAAAATAGATGGTAAGAGTATAAGAGATGTAAGCTTAAAATCTTTAAGAAAAAATATAGGTGTAGTTCAGCAAGATGTATTTTTATTTACAGGAACTATAAAAGAAAATATTATTTGTGGTAATCCAAATGCTAGTGATGAAGAGATTATAGATGCAGCTAAAAAAGCAAGAATACATGATTTTATAGAAACACTTCCAGATGGATATGAAACTTATATTGGAGAAAGAGGAGTTAAATTATCAGGTGGACAAAAGCAAAGAATATCTATATCTAGAATATTCTTAAAAAATCCTCCGATAATAATTTTAGACGAGGCAACTTCAGCGTTAGATAATGTTACAGAAAGAGAAATACAAGAATCTTTAGAAGAATTAAGTAAAGATAGAACTAACTTAGTTGTTGCACATAGATTATCTACTATAAAAAATGCTGATGAAATAATCGTTTTAACTGATAAAGGAATAGAAGAAAGAGGAACTCATGAAGAGTTAATAAATAAAGACGGAGTTTATAGTAAACTTCATAGAAAGTAGATTGAATATTAAATGTCTCATTTGGATAAATTAAAAGTGCATAACTAAGAGTTTCATAGGAGGCATTTTAAATGGACAATAATAAAAATAGACTTAAAGACAGACCAAAATCTAATTCAGAACTGAGAAAAATGTACTCTGAGCATGGATCAGAGTTAGGGATAGAAGATGGTCAAAAAATTGGAGCAAAAGATTCTGGAAGTAATAAAACTAAAACGGAAAAACTATACCATAAAGTAAAAAAGAAAGATTAATAATTAAAAGAAGAGATTTAATAAATCTCTTCTTTTTTATTTATTTTTATAGTAACTTATAATATAAAATAAGTAAGTGTATTTTAAAGTGAGGTACTTAACATGATAAATGAAATTTTAATTGGAGGTGCAATTTTAACAAGTGCATACTCTTTATATAAATATCAAGTAGACAGTATAGAAAAAACTGAATATATAATAGAAAATGCTAAAATACCTAAGGAGTTCGATAATTTTAATATAGTTCAAATTAGTGATTTGCATAATAAAAGTTTCGGAAAGAATAATAAAAAACTACTGAAGATTATAGATGAATTAAATCCTGACATTATAGTAATAACAGGGGATTTAGTAGATGGAGAAAATAAAAAATTTAATATAGCATTAAATTTAATAGATGACTTAACTAAAAAGTATAAAGTTTATCATATAATTGGTAATCATGAACAAAAATCATTAATAAAAAGATATAAAAATTTGTATAATAATTATTTTAAAGAACTATATAGTAAAAATATAATTAATTTAGAAAATGAAGTAGTTAAAATAGAAAAGAATAATAGTCATATAAATATATATGGATTAATTGTACCTTTAGATTATTATATATATTTTTTCAATAATTATAAAAATAAAAACTTAAAATTAGATAAAAAAATTATAGAAGATATTTTAGGTAAAATAGATAAAAATGAATATAATGTACTACTTGCACACACACCATTTTTCTTTGAAGAATATGCTTCTTGGGGTGCAGATTTAGTATTAGCAGGTCATGTACATGGAGGGATTATAAGAATTCCATATGTTGGTGGATTACTATCGCCAAACAGAGAATTTTTTCCTAAATATGATTTTGGAACATATAATAAAGAAGAATCTACAATGTTACTTAGTAAAGGATTAGGAGGTTCTAGAATTTTAATGAGAATAAATTGTAGACCAGAAATAGTTAAAATAATTTTAAAACACAAATAAGATATGGGGGAAATAGACATGATGATATTTGCACATAGAGGATACAGCTTTAAATATCCTGAAAATACAATGCTAGCTTTTGAAAAATCTTTAGAAAAAGATGCAAAAGCAATTGAACTAGATATTCATAAAACTAAAGATGATAAAATAGTTGTAATACATGATGAGGATATAGAAAGAACATTAGAAGGGAAAGGTCTTATTAAAGATTATACTCTAGAAGAATTAAGAAAATTTAAATGTAAGACTATAAAATTTAGAGATAATGATTTATGTAAAATTCCTACATTAGAAGAAGTAATAAATTTAATAAAAGATAAAGATATATTTTTAAATATAGAAGCAAAAACAGATGTAATTGACTATAAATTAGAACAGGATACTTTAGATATAATTAATAAATATGGTATGAAAGATAAAGTTTTAATATCTAGTTTTAATCATGAAAGCATAAAAAGATTTAAAGAACTTAAAAATGATATTAAATATGCAAACTTATATGGAGATAAAGGTACAAATAGTAAAGATCTAACTAAAAAAATCAAAGAATTAGAACTTTATAGTATTAATATAGATGTTGAATTAGCTACAAAAGAGCTAGTTCAACATGCACATGATAATAATATAAAAGTATTTGTTTATACTGTAAACTCTTTAGAATTAGCTGAAAAGCTAATTGAATATGGAGTTGATGGTATATTTACAGATTGTATTGAATTGATGAAACGTATATAAATTATATAAAAAAGCTATAAGTACTATCATATATATTGGTAATTCCTATTTGAATTTACAACATAAGACATAAAATATATAATTTAGCTGAATGTAATGTATATAGGAGGTATAAATATGGTTAAAGATATGGTAATGGCAGTAAGTGTAAGTAAGATTCAAAAAGATGCAGAAGAGTTATATAGAAAAGGTGATTATTTCTGCTCAGAAGCTATAGTGGCATCTATAAGAAGTAACTTTGAATTAGATATGCCAGAAGAAATGATAGCAATGGCATCAGGGTTTCCAATTGGAATAGGAAGATCTAAATGTGTATGTGGAGCTGTTTCAGGAGCTATAATGTGCATAGGATATTTCTTTGGAAGAAAAACAGGGGCAGACCCTAAGGTAAATAGAACTTTAGAATTAGCAAATGAAGTACAAGAAAGTTTCAGAAAAAATCATAGAGTACTGTGTTGTAGCGTACATACTAAAGGTATGGATATGGGTTCAGGAGAGCATAAAGAACAATGCATAGCATTTACAGGTGAAATGGCTAGAAAAACTGCTGAGGTTATAGTTAGAGAATTAGGCATAGCTAATTTAGACGACTAATTAGGTGAACTATATGATAAATATATTAAAAAAAGTTCCTATACCTATGGCTGGATTGATGTTAGCCTTAGCGGCGACAGGTAATCTAGTCTTATCATATGGAGACGTCTATAGAAATATTTTTGGGATATTATCCACTGTATTATTAGTATTTATGATTATAAAAATATTTATTGATTTTAAAGATATTTTAGAGAAACTAAAAAATCCAGCTATAGCAAGTGTAGCCCCGACTTTTAGTATGGGAATTATGATACTTTCAACATATATAAATAAACTAGCTCCACGCTTAGCAGTATTAATATGGAGTATAGGATTGATTTTACATATTATATTGATATTATATTTTACTTATAAATTTATAATGAAGTTTGATATTAAAAAAGTACTTCCCAGTTATTTTGTAGTTTACGTAGGAATAGCAACAGGAGGTATAACTGCTCCTACCTATAATTTAAATAAATTAGGTGAGTATTTATTTTGGTTTGGATTAATAAGTTATATAATTTTACTACCAATAGTACTTTATAGATTATTTAAAGTAAAAGATATACCTGAATCAGCTCTTCCAACAATATTAATACTTACAGCACCTGCAAATCTTTGTTTAGCGGGATATATATCAAGTTTTAAAGAGAAAGATATTTTAATGATAGGATTTTTAGGAACACTATCGATTTTAATATTTATTGGAATATTAGTGTGTTTACCAAAAATACTAAAGATTAAATTTTATCCAAGTTATTCAGCGCTTACTTTCCCGCTTGTTATAACTGCAATAGCAACTAAGCAAACTAATATGTATTTTATAAAGCAAGGAATAATAATACCTATATTAAAATATTTAACTTATTTTCAAATGATATTAGCTATAGGAATTGTAGCTTATGTATCTTATAAGTACGTAGTATTTTTATTTTTAAATACTAATGAAGCTAAAGCATAAATTAAATATAAAAAAGGCTTAAGTAGTTAAAAAACTTAAGCCTTTTTATATTGAGAAAATATAAATAATTTATCTTATTATTAAATTTTAGAGACAAAATACAGATTTTCTATAAAATAAAAGAGCTTCAACTAAAATGTTAAAGCTCTATAAATTCTTAATTGGTGCCGGATATGGGACTTGAACCCATACGGTATTTCTACCAACGGATTTTGAGTCCGTCGCGTCTGCCATTCCACCAATCCGGCAATTAAATAATTCTATATAAATTATAGCAACTAAATAAATCGTTTGCAACATAATAATTCTTAATATACTATCAATAATATGGTAATATTAAATAATAACATATTTATGTAAGAAAATAATAAGAAAAACTATGGGAGTGATAAATTTGGACAAAAGATTAATTATAATAGATGGAAACTCAATAATAAATAGAGCATTTTATGCTTTACCAGAAATGAATAATAAAGAAGGGTTAAAAACAAATGCTATATATGGATTTACAACTATGTTATTTAAAATAATAGATACATATAAACCAACACATATAAGTGTAGCATTTGATAGGAAAGCACCAACATTTAGGCATTTAGAATTTAATGAATATAAAGCTGGTAGAAAGAAAATGCCAGATGAATTAAGAGTACAATTTGAACCATTAAAAAATCTATTAGATAAATTTAATATAAACAGATTAGAAATAGATGGTTATGAAGCAGATGACATAATAGGAACTGTTTCTAAGTTGGCAGAAGATAACGATTATAAAGTATACATAGTAACTGGAGATAAAGATGCTATACAGCTTGCATCAGATAAAACAACTACATTAATAACTAAAAAAGGTGTAGGAGAAGTAGAAGAGTACGATTTTGAATCTGTAATGAGGACATATGAAATGACACCGACTCAATTTATAGATTTAAAAGGGCTTATGGGAGATAAATCTGATAATATACCAGGGGTTCCAGGTATAGGTGAAAAGACAGGTATAAAGCTTATAAAAGAATTTTCTAGTATAGAAGGAATAATTGAAAATATAGAAAGTCTTAAAGGAAGTGTTAAAAAGAAACTAGAAGAAAATAAAGACTTAGCTATAATGAGTAAAAGACTTGCTACAATTATAAGAGATGTTCCAGTAGAATTTAAATTAGAAGATTTAGAGTATGGAGAATTTGATAAAGATGCTGTTATAGAAGCATTTAGAAATCTTGGATTTACAAGTTTAATATCTAGATTAGTTGATTTAGATGGAGGACAACAAAAAGAAGAAGATGAAGCCTTACTTAATATAGAGAAGTTAGAAAATATAGATGAATTTATAAATGAAATTAATGAAAATAAAAAAGTTATATTAAAAACTGTTAAAAGAGAAGGCAACATATTAGAAAAAAATATAATGTATGTATTTATGAGTATTGATGGTAAAAATATATATTATATAAATGAAGATGAAATAAATAAATTCAAAGATGTATTTTCAAGTAACGAAATTAACAAATTTGGATATAATCTAAAAGATGATTATATAGCTTTAAGATCATATGGAATAAAACTAGAAAATATGAACTTTGATATAACAATAGCAGAATATCTTATAGATTCAACATCATCAACATCATATGAATGTAGTGCTATAGCTATGAAGTATTTAACAAGAAAAGTTAAATCAAGTGAAGAGTTATTAGGAAAAGGTGTAAAAGCTAAGAAGTATCAAGATTTAGAATTTAATGAACTAAGTGGCTATATAGGCCAAGTAATAAATACAGTAGCTAAAACTATGCCTGTAATGGAAAAAAGTTTAAATGAAATGGATATGGATGGACTATTTTATCATGTAGAAATGCCTTTAGTAGAAGTATTAGGATATATGGAGTATGAAGGTGTAAAGATAGATAAAGAAAAGTTAAATGAACTAGGAACTGAGTTTAAAGAGATAATAAAGAGACTAGAAGAAGAAATATATGAAATTGCTGGAGAAAAGTTTAATATAAATTCTCCAAAGCAGTTAGGTATAGTACTATTTGAAAAATTAGAATTACCAGTAATCAAAAAAACTAAAACAGGATATTCAACTAATGCAGAAGTATTAGATAAGTTAAGAGATAAAAGTCCTATAATTGATAAAATTACTGAGTATAGACAAATAGTAAAATTAAATTCAACTTATGTAGAAGGTCTTTTAGCCATAATAAACCCTGTTAGTGGTAGAATACACTCATCATTTAATCAAACTATAACTACAACAGGGAGAATTTCTTCTACAGAACCAAATCTTCAAAATATACCTGTAAAGCTTGAAATGGGAAGAAATATAAGAAAAGTATTTATTGCTGACAATGGATGTGATTTAGTTGATGCCGATTATTCTCAAGTAGAGCTTAGAGTACTAGCGCATATGAGTCAAGATGAAACTATGATAGATGCATTTAAACATAATGAAGATATACATACTAAAACAGCAACACAAGTATTTAACATAGAGGCTAAAGATGTTACTAGTGAATTAAGAAGTGCAGCTAAAGCAGTAAACTTTGGTATAGTTTATGGGAAAAGTGATTTTGGATTATCTGAAGAACTTCATATACCACTTAAGCAAGCTAAGGAATATATTCAAGGTTACTTCAATAAGTATTCTAAGATAAAAGAGTTTATGGATAATATTATAGAAAAAGCTTCAGAAGATGGATATGTAACAACTATATTAAATAGGAGAAGATATATACCAGAAATAAAATCTAGTAACTTTATGGTAAGAAATGCTGGAAAAAGGGCAGCCATGAATGCTCCTATTCAGGGAAGTGCAGCGGATATAATAAAAATAGCAATGGTAAACGTATATAAAAAAATAGAAGAGAAAAACTTAAAATCTAAACTTATATTACAAGTACACGATGAGCTTATAGTTGAAACTGTAGAAGATGAAGTTGATATAGTAAAAACAATTGTAAAAGAAGAAATGGAAAATGCGGTAAGTATGGACGTTAACTTAGATGTGGACTTAAATGTAGGTAAATCTTGGTATGAAACAAAGTAGGTGATATTATGTTGGTATTAGGGCTTACAGGAAATATTGGCTGTGGTAAAAGCAGCCTTTCCAATATACTAGTGGAAAATGAAATAGATGTAGTTGATGCAGACATTATAGCAAGACACATATTTGAAGATAGAGAGCTTTTACATAAAGTATTTGAGGCTTTTGGAGACGATATAATAAATAATGACCAATCTTTAAATAGAAAAGCATTAGGAAATATAGTTTTTAATAATGATGAGAAATTAATCTTACTAAATAGTTTGACTCATCCTAAAATAAAAGAAAAAATAATAGATAAAATAAATGAAGCAAAAACCAATAATAAAGATATAATAGTGATAGATGCAGCTTTATTAGTAGAAGGCGGATACCTAGATATAGTGGACAAACTAGTAGTAGTTACATGTAATGAAGAAATTCAGATACAAAGAATACAAAAAAGAGATAATTGTACTAAAGAAGAAGCTGTAAGTAGAATAAAGTCTCAAATGAATCAAGAAGAAAAAATTAAGTACGGAGATTTTATAATAGATAATTCGGGGAGTATTATAGAGCTTAGAGAAAAAGTACATAATTTTATAAAATACATGAAGGAGAAATGGTGTGATTAAGAAAAGGATATTAATAATACTATCTATTTTCATAATCTTATTTGGAGCCTTACTTGTTGAGAAAGACACAATAAATAAGTTAATATACCCGAAGAAGTATTCTGAGTATGTAGAAGAATATGCTAAAGAATTTAGCTTAGATGAAAATTTAGTTTATAGTGTTATAAAAGCAGAAAGTAAATTTAAGCAAGATGCAGTATCTCACAAGGGTGCAAAGGGTTTAATGCAAATAAGTGATATAACAAGGGATTGGGCGAAGGAAGAATTAGAATTAGGAGAAATAGATATTTTTGATCCAGCAGTAAATATAAGAGTAGGATGTTGGTATATAAATAAATTGTATAAAGAGTTCGGTAAATTAGATTTAGTTATAGCCGCATACAATGGTGGGTCAGGTAATGTTAAAAAATGGTTACGAAATAATGAATATAGCAAAGATGGGCAAAAACTTCATAGTATACCATTTAAAGAAACTTCAAATTATGTTGAAAAAGTAAGTAAAAACTATGAAAAGTACAATAAGATATATAGCAAGGAAGGTAAAAACTAATGAAGAAGAAAAAAATTCTAGCTATAATTTTAGCATCAGCACTTACATTTGTTGGGTGCAGTGATAATAAAGAGAATGAGGCTAATTCAGACGCTGAAAAAAGTGGTATAAATTCAGAGTACATAAACCTTACAATGGTAAAGCCTAAAACCATAAATCCTATAATAAATAAAGATAAATCAGTAGGATATATAATGAATTTGATTTATGACGGACTATTTACGATTGACGAAAACTATAATGTAGTACCTCAATTAGTAGAAGAGTATGGAATATCTCAAGATGGTATGAGTATAGATATTAAATTAAAAGATGCAAAATGGCACAATGGAAATAATGTGACATCACAAGATGTTAAATACAGTATAGAGTTAATTCAAAAAAGCTCAGAAAGTCCATATAAGATTTTAACTGATAATATTGCATCTGTATCTACAATAAATAATAAGGAATTGACTATTAAGTTTAAAAATAAATATGCATTCTCAGTAGATACATTAATTTTTCCAATAGTATCTAAGGATGAATTAAGCGATGGTAAGGCTGATGAAGAAAAGAATAATTTAATAGGAAATGGACCTTATAAAATAGAAAAGTATGGAATTAGAGATGGTATGATTTTAAGTATAAATAAAGATTACTATAGTAAGTTACCTTCTAATTCTAAAGATATAAAAATAGGAATAGTTCCAGATGCAGAAGCTCAAGTTTCTATGGTTATGGCATTGGATAGTGATATAACTAGTGTTTCATTAAGTGATTTAAGTAAATTCTATGAAAAAGAATTTAATATAACTAAATATGAAGGCAGAGATTATGAGTCTGTAATATTTAATTATGACAATAAATTCTTAAAAGATGTTAATTTTAGAAAAGCAATTTCACATGCTATAAATAAAGAAAAAATACTAGAAGAAGGATATATGGGAAATGGAAAACTAGTTAATTTTCCATTAAATTCCAAATCTAAGTATTATAATAATGATATTAAACAATTAGAATATGACAAGGAAAAAGCTAAAAGCTATCTTGAAAAAGTAAATCCTTCAGCAGATGATAAACAGTTAAGTAAAGATGAAAATAATAAGGATAAAAACTCATCAAAAGAAAATAAAAAGAATGAAATTAAAGGCAAAGATAGTGATAAAGACAAAACAGAAAATAATAAAGCTGAAATTAAAAAGATGATTTCTAAATTGAATCTAAAAATAGTAGTTAATAAAAATAATAGTGAAAGAGTTAAATCTGCATATTTAATAAGTGAAAATTTAAAAGCTATAGGAATAAAATCGACAGTAGTTGAACTAGTAGATAAAGAACTAGATGAGGCTATTAGTTCAAAAAAATATGATTTAGCATTAGTAGGATGGGAATTATCAAGTGTTCCAGATGCTAGAAATGTAATAGAGAATATAGGATATAGTGATGAAAAATTAACTGGTTATATAACATCTTTAATAAATGCAACATCACAATCTCAAATAAGTGATGTATATAAATCTTTACAAGCGTATGTAAATGATAATGCATTATTTATGAGTTTAGTTATTAGACATGATTATATAGTTACAAATAGACGTTTAGAAGGAAAAATTTCACCTAATGACTTTGATGTATATGAAGGTATAACAAATTTAAATATAGAAGCTAAAAAATAATAAAAAAGTAGGACTTTAATAGTCCTACTTTTTTATTTTATAGGTTTAAGATAGCATATATTTAAAAATAAGATAAATAATAAAAAATATATTAAAAAATAAATTAACTTATGATATAATACCCTTATAGGGTATATAAGGAGGTATAGTTATGAAAAAGAAATTATTAATAGATGGTATGAGTTGTGGACACTGTGTAAATCATTTAAAAACAGCACTTACAGAAGATATAGAAGGTGTTAAGGTAATAGATGTTAGATTAGAAGATAAATGTGCTATAGTTGATATGAATGAGAATATATCTGAAAATGCATTAAAAGAAGTAATAGAAGAAGTAGGATATGAGTTAAAAGGAATAGAATAATTAACAAAAAAGAACTAGCAATTGCTAGTTCTTTTTTTATTAAAAAAAGACTTCTATTGGGGGAAATAAATAGAAGTCTAAATGGGGGAGATTGAGTATGTTTGATTTTACATTAATAGTATGTCCACACTCAATGAATATATACACTAAAATATATAAAATTAATATAATTTAGTTGTATAACACTATATTATGAAAATTGGCCAAGAATGGAACTCACATTTTTAAAAAAGTTTGAATATAATATAAATAACTAAGGGGGGAGTATCATGGATGAAAGAGGATATAAAGATAATTTAAGAAAATTAATACTTGATATGGCCCAAAAAGAACTTGATAGCTATGTATCTCAAAAAGGAGTTCAAAAATACTTTGATGGAAACGTTGATAAGATAATAAATGAAAATATTAAAAAGTTTAATCAAGGTATAGGGGCAAATAGAGTATATTCAAAAGTATTGAAAAATGGTGCAAATCAAGAAAATATTTCTTCAGTAGCAAGATATATAAAAGCAGAAGAATTATTTAAATCAAAAAATGAATTAGTTAAATTTGCTAAGCATTTAGGTATAAATGTAAACATGAAAAGCTCATATAATCAGATACTACGAAAAGTATCAAATCACATATATTCAAATAGAAATTCATATAGTAAAAGGTATGTTTCATATAAAAGAGGAGAGGAAGAATATATTTTAGAACCAGAAAAGATAAAAACTGATTTAATAGAAAGTTATAAATCTAAAACTAGAAATGACATGAGATCTATAGCTAAGCTATTAAATATTAATGTCAAAGAAGATGATGGTGCAGAAGATATAAGGAAAAAAGTAATAAATTATATTATGAAAGAGAAGCTTTCTAAAAGTAAATAAAATAAGACTTTAAGACGCCAATTTGGCGTCTTTAATTTTTATTTTGGCATATAATATAAAAGAGATCATATGAGGAGATGATGACGTATACGTTTAAAAAATGGATTTATATTAATGGTAGTAGTATCTTTAATCATCATAGCTTATAACATAGAAAAAAGTTTTTTTCCCACTAAAAAAGAACTTAAAGTAGTTACTTATAATATACATAGCGGTTTGAATAAGGATATGTTCCCGACGCTCTTTGACATAATTGATTTTTTGAGAATTTCTAATGCAGATATAATATGTCTTCAAGAAGTTAACGAATCTGCAAAGGCTGGGTTTCAAGTTAGTAGCTTTAAAGATGAGCTAAAAATGTATTCCCACTTTGGAGCTAATGTAGTTGACTTTGGTTTAAATTATGGACTTGTTACATACTCCAAATATCCTATAAAAAGTGAGGATCATATATATCTAAGCAGTGGTAGAGAGCAAAGAGGAATTTTACACACGGTTGTAAATATAGATAGACGAAAGTTAAATATTATAAATGTTCATCTAGGATTAAGCAAAGAGGAGAGAGAAATACAAGTTAAGGAATTAGTAGAATTTATAAAAAAAATAGGCGATGAACCTTATATTGTTGTTGGGGATTTCAATGATGGCAGTATGAATATAGATGAGAGTATTTTAAAAGATGTTGCAAAAGAATTAGATAAAGCTAATGTATTAACCTTTGCAACTGGGTTAGATAGAATAGATTATATATTTGTATCACCTGATATTGAGGTATTAGACTATGAAGTATTAATAAAAAATATGTCAGACCACTATCCAATAATTGCAAAAATAAGGATGTAAGTATAAAATAGTATAAAGTAATATTAATAATTATTTATACTTTAGGAGGATTTAAAAATGAAATTTAGTTTTTGTCATAATAATTTTAATGTTAGAGATTTAGATAAAAGTTTAGAGTTTTATAAGAAGACTTTAAATTTAAAAGAAGTTAAGCGTAAAGAAGCAGAAGATGGAAGCTTTATATTAGTATATTTAGGGGATGGAGTAACTCCACATACACTAGAGTTAACTTGGCTTAGAGATTGGGATAGAGAATATAATTTAGGAGATAATGAATTCCATTTAGCTTTAGAAGTAGATGATTTTGAAGGGGCTCATAAATTACATAAAGAGTTAGACTGTATATGCTATGAAAATACAGCAATGGGAATTTACTTTATAGCAGATCCAGACAATTATTGGATAGAAATATTACCTAAAAAGTATTAAAAGATAGTATTTATATAAACCTTACTTAATGTTGTCACATACCTTTACAATATTATACAAAATGAGTTATTATTAAATTATACCAATAAAAATGGATAATAATGTAATAAAAATATAAAGGGGGAGCTTGAGTATGGTTAAAAAATTAGTTGCAACTTTAGGGATAAGCGCTATGGCCATTTCTATAAATGCTATAGAGGCAAGCGCGATGGAAGCAGGAACTATAACTACAAGTGTATTAAATATAAGAAGTGGACCGAGTACAAATAATTCGATAATTGATAAAGCTTATAAAGGTCAAAATATAGAGATATTAGAATCGAGCAATGGATGGCATAAAGTTAAGTTACCTAATGGCAAAATAGGTTGGGCAAGTGGACAGTATATATCTAAAGGAACTAATAGTAGCTCTGCTAATACATCACTTCAAGGAAAAAAAGGAAAAATCTCTGCAAGTCCAAGACTAAATATAAGAAGTGGAACAGGGGTTAATTATTCAATAGTAGGAAAAGCTAATAATGGAGAGATAGTAGAACTATTAGAAAAATCTAGTAATGGGTGGTTCAAAGTAAAAATGTCAAATGGAGTAATTGGATGGGGAAGCAGTAGTTATATAGTAGAAACTAATCAATCGTCTAATGATTCAAATACAAATACCCAAAATCCATCAACTTCTACACCTATTCAAGGTAAAAGAGGTAAAATAAAGGCTAATCCAAGACTAAATATAAGAAGTGGAGCAGGTACTACTTATTCAGTAATAGGAAATGCTAATAATGGAGATATAGTTGATTTACTAGAAAAATCTAGTAATGGATGGTATAAAATAAAATTACAAAATGGAATAGTAGGATGGGGAAGTGGTGACTATATAGTAGAAACTGCAGAATCATCAAATGATAATTCAAGTAACAATAATAATAACAATAACAATAACAACGATAATACACAAAAACCACCATCTTCTATAGACAAAAGTGCTGTTGTAAATCTTGCATATGGATTGATGGGTAAATCATATAAATGGGGAGCTGAAGGACCGGATAGTTTTGACTGCTCAGGATTTACTCAATATGTTTATAAGCAAGCAGGAGGAAAAAATATACCAAGGGTATCTAGAGATCAAGCTAGATACGGAACAGCTGTTTCTAGAGAGAATTATGCTCCGGGAGACTTAGTAACTTTTGATACTGATGGTGATGGTGAAGTTAACCATGTAGGTATATATGTTGGAAACAATGAATTTATACACTGCAGTGGAACTCCAAGTAAACCAGAGAAAGTAAAGATTGATAATCTAGGGTCATCATATTGGTCAAAGGTACTTAAAGGTGTAAGAAGATTTTAATTAAATAAACTGTGAAACTACATTAGAATATTATATTTTAATGTAGTTTTTTTTATATTTATTCATAAATTTTAATTCTTAAAAATATATATTATTAAGAATATTTTTAGGGGGGACAAACTAATGAATAAGAGAAGAACAATATACAGAGGATTTAATAAAAGACGTAAGACAAAAGTTATTAAAATAGCGGCTATTGGTATGAGTATATGTTTGATAGGGGGATATGCATATATAAAAGCTAAAGATATGAAAATATTTACAAAATTAAGTAGTAAAGTATCATTACTAACTGATAAAATACCATCTTTTAGTTTAGATAATTTTAAATTTGAAAAGCCTAAAGTTACTAGTTCTGGTGATATATCTAAAGAATTAGAAGCTATTCAAAAGGAAAAAAGTAAAGAAATAGAGAATAAAAATGAAAAAGTTGAAAAACAAAGTCAATCAGAAGTAAGCGAAGATATTAAATTAGCAATTATAGAAGGATGGAATTTACATACAGTTCAGGTTGCTTCAGTAGAAAATGATAATGATATTCCCAAAATAGAAAAGCAATTAACTGATAATAAAATACCATTTTCAGTAGTAGAAATAGATGGGTTAAAAAAAGTACAAACATATGCATTTTTTGATCAAGAAAGTACACGAAGTCATATGGATGAAGTTAAAAAAGTATTCCAAGATGCATTTTTATCTCAAATGAAAGTTCCATTGCTGTCATTGGAATATACTAATAAATATTCATATGTAGAAGACATATCAAAACAATTAAATAATTTAATTTCTAATTTTAAAGAAGAGTCTAAATTCTGGGCATCAAATAAAGAAAAAGTGGATTTATCAGAGTATAACAATATATTAACAAGTAGAAGGAAAATAATAGAAGATATTAAGAAGGAAACTGATAAAATAGACTATTCGAATATGGATGTATTTAAACAAAATTTAGTTAAATATTTAAATGATATGGATGAAAAAATTACGATGGCATCAAAGGCCGCTAATGAACAAAACTATTATGTAAGTGAAAGTTTATACTTATCATCTATGCAAGGATATTTTTCATTTATAAACTCTATAAATAAGGCTTAGAAAAGGTTGTTTTTTAACAGCCTTTTTTCTTTAAACAATTAAATAAAATAATTGAAAGATGGATAAAATTTTAACAATAGTTAAGTTTTACCAATATGTATAGTATACTTATATAAAGTAGAATAAATTTATTTTATCTATAATAAGGGGGCAAAAAATGAAATTATTAACTTTTAAAGGAGGAACACATCCTCCAGAAAAAAAGGATTATTCAAGTCAAAAACCACTTCAAAAGGCAGACAATCCTAAAATTGTATATATACCACTACAACAACATATAGGTGCTCCTGCTAAAGTTATTGTAAATGTAGGAGACCAAGTAAAGATGGGCCAAAAGATAGGTGAACAGCAAGGATTTGTTTCTTGTAATGTACATTCTTCAGTATCTGGAAAAGTTATAGGAATAAAAGAGCATGAACTTCCTGGAGGCCATGGTGTATGTATAGCTATAGAAAACGATTTCAAGGAAGAGTTACATGAGAGTATAAAACCTAAAGGAAAACTAGAAAACCTAACAAAAGAAGACATAGTAAATATTGTAAAAGAGGCAGGAATTGTTGGTATGGGAGGAGCAACATTCCCTACTCATGTAAAAATATCACCACCACCAGATAAAAAAATTGATGTAGTAATACTAAACGGGGCAGAATGCGAACCATACTTAACGGCAGATCACAGACTTATGTTAGAAAATCCAGAAGATGTTTTATTTGGGCTTAAAGTACTAATGAAAGCCTTAGATGTTAAAAAAGGATATGTGGCAGTAGAAAATAATAAGCCAGATGCATTAGAAATATTGCAAAAATCCGCTCAAAAATATGAAGATATTGATATTATAGGACTTCAAGTAAAGTACCCACAGGGAGCAGAAAAACAACTTATTTATGCTTGTACAGGAAGAGAAGTACCATCAGGTGGTTTACCTATGGATGCAGGTGCAGTAGTTAATAATGTTGCAACAGCTGCTCAAATTGCAAGGACAATACAAACTGGGTTGCCATTAATAGATAGAATTACAACAATAACAGGAAGTTGTATAAAAGAACCTAAAAATCTTGTAGTCAAAGTTGGTACTTTAGTATCAGAGATAATAGAACAATGCGCAGGATTAAAAGAAGGTAAAAAAGTAGGCAAATTTATAATGGGTGGGCCTATGATGGGGATAGCTCAGTATACAATGAACATTCCTATAAATAAAGGATCTTCAGGAATATTATGTTTAGATGAAGAAGAGTCAAAAACTCCAAAACAACAAAATTGTTTAAGATGTGGAAGATGTGTGGATGTATGTCCAGCATTTTTACAACCACTTTACATAAGTGCATATTCACTAAAAAATGATTTTGAAAAATCTGGCGAGTACAGAGCTCTAGATTGTATAGAGTGTGGATCATGTTCATTTGTATGCCCAGCAAGAAGGCAATTACTTCAATCAATAAGAAATGCTAAAAGAGAAATAATAGCAAGTAAAAGGAAATAATGGAGATTAGGGGGACAGTTTATGGATAATAAGTTTATAGTATCATCTTCTCCTCACGTGAGAAGTAGTGAAGATACCTCGTATATAATGAAACAAGTTATAATAGCACTTACACCAGCTGCATTAGCAGGTTTATACTTTTTCAGATTAAATGCATTAAGTGTCATGTTTTTCTGTATACTTGGCGCAGTGGGATCAGAATATTTATATCAAAAAATAAGTAAGCAAGAAAGTACAATAGGAGATTACTCAGCCGTAGTTACAGGTTTATTACTAGCTTTTAATGTTCCTGCATCACTTCCATGGTGGATGTGTTTAATGGGATCTGCTTTTGCAATAGTAGTAGTTAAAATGGTATTTGGAGGAATAGGTCATAACTTTATGAATCCAGCCTTAACCGCTAGAATTTTCTTATTAGCATCTTTTCCAGTTGCAATGACTGCATGGACTAAAACAGGTGTTAACTGGATAGGTTCTACAGACTTAGATGCAATAACTACAGCTACACCTCTTAGTTTTTTAAAAGAAGGTCCAGCAGGTTTATCCGCTCTTTATGATAGTGGAACAAACTTGACGGATATGATTATAGGTAATATAGGAGGATGTATTGGAGAGACATCAGCAATACTTATAATAATAGGTGGAGCTTATTTGATTTATAAAGGCATAATAAATTATGTAATACCTCTATTTTACATATTAACAGTACTAATATTATCCTTTGTATTAGGTGGATTTAGTATTGAATTTGCAATGTATCAATTATTTGCAGGAGGTCTTATGATAGGGGCATTTTTTATGCTAACGGACTATACTACTTCTCCTATGACAATAAAAGGGCAGATAATTTATGCATTTATAGCTGGTCTTATAACAACTGTAATAAGATTATATGGAGGATACCCCGAAGGAGTATCATACTCAATAGTAATAGTTAATGTAATTACTCCTCTTATAGATAAATATGTTAAAAATAGAGTCTTTGGGGAGGTATCTAAATAATGAAAAATATAGTTAAGTTAGGAATTACTTTATTTATTATTTGTGCAGTAGCAGCATTAGCTCTTGGAATAACTAATGATGTTACAGCCCCAATTATAGAGGAGAGAAATATACAAGCTAACAATGAATCAAGAAAAATAGTATTAGAAAGCGCAAAAGAATTTAAATTAATAGATAATCTAAAAAGTGAATTAGTAGAAGAAGTATACGAAGGAAGTAATGGGTCTGATACAGTAGGATATACAATGAAAACTAAGCCTAAGGGATATGGAGGGGAAATGGAAGTTATAGTTGGTATATCTATAGATGGGAAGATAACAGGTGTTAATATAGGAACTAACTCTGAAACTCCTGGACTTGGATCTAAAGCATCAGAACCAGAATTTAAAAATCAATATAATGATAAATCAACAGATAATCAAATAAATGTAGTAAAAGGAAAAGCTTCAAGCGAATCAGATATAGTTGCAATATCTGGAGCAACTATATCATCTAAAGCTGTAACGTCTGGAGTTAATGCTGCAATAGACTTATTTAATGAAGAACTAAGTAATAAGGAGGGAAAATAAGCTATGAAGTTAGGAAAAGTATTTAAAAATGGATTGATAAATGAAAATCCAGTACTCGTTCAAGTTATAGGAATGTGTCCTACTCTAGCAGTAACAACATCAGCTATGAATGGATTAGGCATGGGACTCTCCACAACTGCAGTTTTAGTTTGTTCTAATATAGTAATATCTTTAATGAGAAAAATAATACCAGATAAAATAAGAATACCTTCATTTATAGTAGTTATAGCTACTTTTGTTACAATTGTAGGAATGCTTTTAAAAGCCTTTCTTCCTGCTCTTGATAAAGCACTTGGATTATTTATACCTTTAATAGTTGTTAACTGTTTAATATTAGCTAGAGCGGAGAGTTTTGCTTCAAAGAATGGTCCTTTAGAATCAGCAGTAGATGGTTTAGGTATGGGATTTGGATTTAGTTTATCTCTTACAGTATTAGGGATAATAAGAGAAATTCTTGGAAGCGGTAGTATATTTGGATTTAGCTTATTTGGAGCGTCTTTTGAGCCAATATTATTATTTATATTACCACCAGGGGCATTTTTAACATTAGGATTTTTATTAGCTGGATTTAATAAAATAAAAAATAAAAAAGCATAAGGAGGGGAGCAAATGAAGTTAATACTTTTATTTTTAAGTATAGTTTTAGTTAACAACGTTATAATGTCTCAGTTTATGGGAATATGTCCTTTCTTAGGAGTATCTAAAAAGGTGGATACTGCCGTTGGAATGGGATTTGCAGTTACTTTCGTTTTAACATTAGCATCAGTAATAACATATTTTATACAAAATTTACTAGAAGTGACAGGGAATGAATTTTTACAAACAATAGCTTTTATATTAGTAATAGCATCTATAGTTCAGTTTGTTGAAATGGTAATCCAAAAAATGAGTCCATCGCTATATCAAGCACTAGGTGTTTTTCTACCTTTAATAACTACAAACTGTGCAGTATTAGGTATAGCATTAGTTAATGTTCAAGAAGGTTACAGCTTAGTGGAAACTATAGTAAATGGATTTGGAGCGGGAGTAGGATTTACATTAGCAATAGTTTTATTTGCTGGAATAAGAGAAAGATTAGAGTTATCTGACATACCAGAATCGTTTAAAGGGTTTCCTATAACTTTAATATCAGCAAGTTTAATGTCTATGGCTTTTTTAGGATTTGCAGGCCTTATAAATTTATAAACAGGGGGGGGGAGAAGTAAGTGTCTATAATTAGTTCAATTGCAGTGTTAGGTGGCTTAGGTCTGACCTTCGGAGCGATTTTAGCATATGCTTCAAAAAAGTTTGCAGTAGAAATAGATGAGAGAGTAGAAAAAATTATGGTAGTTCTTCCAGGTGCAAACTGTGGAGGATGTGGATTTCCTGGATGCGGAGGTTTGGCAAGTGCTATAGTAAATGGAGATGCTCCTGTAAATGGATGCCCAGTAGGTGGAGCAGATTGTACATCTAAAATAGGAGAAATAATGGGTATTAGTGCAGATGTCTCAGAGAAGAAAGTTGCAAAAGTAATTTGTAAAGGTAACTGTAAAACTTCAAAAGATAAGTACAAATACGAAGGAATATCAGATTGTAGAGCTGCTGCAACCTTAAATTCAGGTGCTAAGTCTTGTGAATTTGGATGTTTAGGACTAGGAACATGTAAAGATGTATGTAAGTTTGATGCTATAACTATAATAGATAATATAGCTGTAATAGATGAAGAAAAATGTGTTATGTGTGGAAAGTGCATAGAAGTCTGTCCAAAGAAAGTAATATCTATAAAACCTTTTAACCAAGATATAGTAGTTGAATGTAATAGTAAAGATTTTGGTAAGGCTGTTAAGGAAAAATGTAGCGTAGGGTGTATAGGATGTGGAATTTGCTATAAATCTTGCAAATTTGATGCAATAGAATTTGAAAATAAAATTGCAAAGATAAATTATGATAAATGTGTAGGTTGTATGGTGTGCGTTGAAAAATGCCCAACAAAAGTTATAAAAGGAAATATAAATAAAAGACAAAAAGTGAAAATTGATGAATCTCTTTGTATAGGTTGTACAATTTGTAAGAAACAATGCAAATTTGATGCAATAAGTGGTGAATTGAAAGAAAAGCACATAATTGATAAAGATAAGTGTGTAGGATGTCATTTATGTATTCAAAAATGCCCCAAAAAGGCTATTAAAACTATATAATATGGATAAGATAAAGGTATGGATTTTCCATACCTTTTTTTATATATAGGTATTATAAATATATAAATTGAGCAATAATTAAATATATATGGATTATACTGGGAATTAAACTTAAATTTATATTTTTAAATGTATATTAAAATTATAAAACCAAAATTATTAAAGCTTTACAAAAAACTGCAATTAAATGCTGAAAAATAACAATAGTGTAATAAAAACGTTCGACATTTGTGTTGAATTTTTTACAATATAATGATAGACTAAATAAGTACAAATTCTAAGTAACAAATGAGGTGAATAAATGAATATAATCTTAGCATCAGCATCTCCTAGAAGGAAGGAAATTCTAGGTAATACAAAGGTCAAATTTGACGTAATAAAAAGTGAAATAGACGAGGTTATATTAGAAGAAGAAGCACCTACACAAGCAGTTATGAGGCTTGCGTTTGAGAAGTGTATAGATATAGCAT
Source organism: Faecalimicrobium sp. JNUCC 81 (assembly GCF_053667625.1). NCBI lineage: Bacteria > Bacillati > Bacillota > Clostridia > Peptostreptococcales > Peptostreptococcaceae > Faecalimicrobium > Faecalimicrobium sp. JNUCC 81. The sequence continues at coordinate 2,959,803 of NZ_CM132203.1, read as the reverse complement.
CTAAGAATAAAAATAGCTTAGTTATAGGCGCAGATACTATTGTAGTTTTAGATAATACTATATTAGGAAAGCCTAAGGATAAAGAAGATGCAATTGATATGATAGAAAGATTATCAGGCAGATGGCATCAAGTTATAACAGGAATAAGTCTAATAAATTTAGATGCAGATAAAAAAATAATTGATTATGTAGTTAGTAATGTTAAGTTTAAAGAATTATCACATGAGGACATAATAGATTATATACAAACTAATGAATCTTTAGATAAGGCAGGAGCTTATGGGATTCAGGGATATGGAGCATTATTAGTTGAAGAAATTCAAGGTGATTACTTTAATATAGTAGGACTTCCCATATCTAGGCTAAGTGATTTATTAAAGAAACATTTTAGTATAAATCTTTTTATGGAGGGTGATGAAGCTTAAAATGCCTTTGAATTTACAAATGACAGTAAAAGAAATGGCAGCTGATGAAAGACCTAGAGAAAAAATGCTTGCAAAAGGAGAAAAAAGTTTATCCAATGCAGAATTATTAGCAATTTTACTTAGGACAGGCACAAAACATAAAAATGCTATTGAATTAGCTAACTATATTATAAGTAAGGATTTACAAGGATTAAGATATCTACAAGATATGACTATAGAAGAATTATGTGAAATAGACGGAATAGGACTATCTAAGGCAACCATGATAAAGGCGGCACTAGAATTAGGCATTAGAGTTGCAAGTGTTAAACCGAAGACATACAAGGTGAAAAATCCTTGGGATATATATAAGTATTATATGGACAGTTTAAGATATCAAAAAAAAGAGGTTTTTAAGGTAGTTCTTTTAAATACAAAAAATGAAATAATATCGGATATAGATGTATCTATAGGAACTCTAAATTCATCATTGGTTCATCCGAGAGAAGTGTTTAGAGAAGCGATAAAAAGAAGTACAAATAAAATAATTCTAATGCATAACCATCCATCGGGAAGTATAGAGCCTTCTAAAGAAGATAAAAATATTACTTCAAGGCTTATAAAATGTGGAGAAATAATAGGTATTGAAGTTATTGACCATATAATAATAGGAGATGGATTATACTTTAGTTTTAAAGAAAATATGATAATTTGATTTGATAGAGTGGAAGGAGCAACAAAATGGCTAAGGAAAAAAAAGAGAAAAAAGGATTCATGTCTATGCTTGGATTAAAGAAGATGACTAAGGATATGGGTATAGATTTAGGTACAGCAAATACATTAGTTTATATAAAAGGGCAAGGAATAGTAGTAAGAGAACCATCTGTTGTAGCAATAAGAGATGATAGTAAAGAAGTTTTAGCAGTTGGAGAAGAAGCTAAAAGAATGATAGGTAGAACACCAGGTAATATAGTAGCTATAAGACCTATGAAAGATGGGGTTATAGCTGATTTTGATGTTACTCAATCAATGCTTAGCTACTTTATACAAAAGGCTGCGGCTAAAAAAGGAGTTGTAAGTCCAAGAATAGCAATATGTGTCCCATTTGGAGTTACAGAAGTTGAAAAGAGAGCTATAGAAGAAGCTGCAAGACAAGCAGGAGCTAGAGATGCTTATCTTATAGAAGAGCCAATGGCGGCAGCTATAGGAGCTGGATTAAGAGTTGAGGAACCAGAAGGTAATATGGTAGTAGATATCGGTGGAGGTACTACAGAAATAGCTATAATATCTTTAGGTGGTATAGTTACTGCAAAATCTATCAGAATAGGTGGAGATGAGTTTGATGAGTCTATAGTAAGTTATGTTAAAAAAGAATATAACTTAGCTATAGGTGAAAGAACAGCAGAAGACGTTAAGATAAATATAGGTTCAACTTTCAAAGATGACCAAGAAACTAATATGCAAATAAGAGGTAGAGATTTAATATCAGGTCTTCCTAAAACAGTAGAAATAAATTCTACAGAAGTTAGAGGTGCTTTAAAAGAACCAATAAACTCAATAGTAGATGCAATAAAATCAACTTTAGAAAAAACACCGCCAGAATTAGCATCAGATATAATGGAAAATGGAATAATGCTAACTGGAGGGGGAGCATTACTTAGAGGCCTTGATAAGTTAGTTAAGCAGGAAACAGGAATGCCAGTACAAATAGCTGAAGACCCACTAGATTGTGTTGCCTTAGGAACAGGAAAATCAGTTGAAGATCAAGAAATATTTGAAAAAGTATTAATGATGAACGCTAGAAAGTAATTAAAAGTTGGTGATACCTTTGAGATTCGATAAGAATAGAAAAGACAAAAAGAGGATTAACATTAAAGTGATAGCAACTGGGGTAGTTGCTATCACTTTAATTGGAATTGTAGGAATATCAATAGGCAAATTTGCTGGCCAAAATCCTGTTGGGCCAGGAAAAGTATTGGATGGAATAACAGCAATAGAAGGAAATTTAAATAAAGGTTTTGTATTTTTACAAGACAATTTAAAAGAATTATTAAATTACAAAAAAAATGCTGATGACTTAGAAAGTATGAAAAAAGAAAACGATGACTTAAAGAAAGAAATAATAGCATTAAACAATAAAATATCAGATACACAGTCACTAGAAAGTTTAAAAAAATCTTTGAATTTTATAGACGAGTCTTATAAAGCTAAAAGCATATCAGCAAGTGTTGTAGGTAAAAATGATGGGAACTGGTATAACAGTTTTGTAATAGGAGCTGGAAAAAAACAAGGTGTAAAAAAAGATAGTATTGTAATGAATGGAAGTGGATTAGTTGGTAAAGTATATGAAGTTTCTGATAACTACAGTAAAGCAATTTCTTTATTAGATACTAAATCATCAGTTAGTTTTAAACTAAAAGATAGCAACGCTAAAGGTGTTATAACTCAAAATTCAACATTAGAAGATAAGGAAAATTATAAAAATAAAGGTCAATTACATGGATACATGTTTGAGACAACGGATAAAGTTTTACCAGGGGATGTGCTAGTAACATCAGGTTTAGGACTATACCCAGAAGGTATACCTGTAGGTGAAGTGGATAAAGTAATAGATGACAAAAATAAATCTATGAAATTTGTAATTGTAAAACCTTACGCAGATTTTAAAAATATAGATGACGTTACTATTATAGAACCGAGAAATATAGGATAAAGGAGACTAATGATTATGAAAAGAGTTTTACTTTGTCTTTTGGGGATATTATTAGTGATAATAGAAAATAGCATTACAAATTATATAGATATATTCGGTATGAGTTTTAATATAGTTATTATATATATGACTATTATAGCACTATACTTAGATGAATTAGAAGTCGGTATTATAGGCGCTATAATTGGTTTAGTGAAAGATATAACTGTTGGAGCTATATTTGGAGTTAATGGACTTATTTTATTTGCAATAGCTTATGGAATTAGTCATTTAAAAAATAAAATTTATAAAGAAAGTAATATTACTATATTTGCACTAGTATTTATAACTAGCTTATTTGACTCTATGGTAAATATTGCAACAGCTAGTCAAGTATATAATACTTATGGAATAGTGACAATGATTTCTAAGGGAATTTTAATTGCACCGTTGTGTAATAGTTTACTTAGTATAGTTTTATATAACATGTCAAAAAAATATATATTAAAACTTAAAGAAGATTAGTGGTGATTTCATGGAAGAAAATAAAAAAGCAGATAGATTATCCATAATGAGAAATATCATACTAGTAGCATTCGTTGTAATATTATGTAAGATAGTATTTATGACAACATTTAAATATGACCATTATACTCAACTAGCAGAAAATAAAACTTACAAAGAGCTTCCTATAAAAGCTCCTAGAGGAGAAATAAGGGATAAATATGGAAGGTTACTAGCAGGAAATAAAAATTTATTTACTATTCAAGTATCAGGTAATGGAATCAATAAAGTTAATGATAAAAAAGAGTCTATGGCAAATGACATATCATTAAAGCTTATAAATTTATTAGAAGATAATAATGAAGAGTATATAGATGAATTTCCTATATATATAGAAAATGAAAAATATTTTTATACTTTCGATAGAAATATTAGAAATTTTAAAAAAGATAATAATATACCTCTTGATTTAAATGCTAAAGAAAGTTTTTACTATTTAGTTGATAGATTAATCAATGAAGGTGTATTGACTCAAGAAGATAGAAAACTAGAAGTAAGCAAACTTCAAAAAAAATTAAATGAAAATGGATACTATCCTCCTATTCTTGTTAGTAAATGGTTATTTACAGAAGAAAAAAATAAACAAGATTGGATACAAAGTTATAAAATAGAAGGTAGTAATATAAATGCAAAAGAAGCATTCAAAAAAATTAGAGAGTATTATGAAATAGATAAAAAAGTTAAAAAATACTCTGAGAAAGATAAAAAAAACATAATAGTTTATGAAAGAAATGAAGATATAGATGATAAAGATGCAAGAAAGATATTAGTTGTAAGAGATCATATAAAATCTCAAGGTTACTCACAATACAACCCAGTAACTATAGCTAAGGATATAAGTGAAGAAACTATATCTAAAATAGAAGAAAATGCTATGGATCTTCCAGGAGTATCAGTTGCAATAGAGCCTGTAAGGGATTATCCAAATGGAAATTTAGCTTCTCATACCTTAGGACATATGGGTAAAATGCCATCAAATGATGAAGCATCATACCTAAATAGAGAAAAAGGAAAAAAATACTCTAAAGGTGACACTGTTGGTATATCAGGAATAGAAAAAAATTATGAAGAACAGCTACGTGGTGTAGATGGATATAAGAAAGTACAAGTTGATGCTTTAGGTAGAGTAACTAAGGAGCTTGAAGTAACAGAACCTCAGTCTGGAGATACAGTATACTTAAGTGTAGATAAAGATTTACAAGAAGTAGCAGAAGACGTATTAAAAAGAACAATAGATGTAGCTAGAACAGGTGGAACATTTAAAAGTGAATTTGGAGATAAAAGTTTTTCAAAGACAGCACCAAATGCAAAATCAGGTGCAGTTATGGCTATAGATGTAAAAACTGGAGATGTATTAGCGATGGCTAGTTATCCAAACTATGATCCAAATAAATTTGTAAATGGTATATCATATGAAGATTTTGAAGCTCTTCAACCAAAAAATAAAAATGATGTATTAGCACCAAATCCTCAAGTTAACTTAGCTACTCAAGGTGTATTTCAACCAGGATCTACATTTAAGATGGTAACTGGAATGGCTGCAATAGATAATGGTTTAAGTCCAAATTATACAATACAAGATACTGGTGTTACGTATCTTTCTAAAAGTAAAAATAGTAGACCTTTTGCCGATTATATATGGCATAAATCTAGACGTAATCATGGTTCTACTAACCTTTATAAAGCGATTCAAGAATCTTGTAATATTTATTTTTATAGTATAGGTTCTGGTAAAAATCGTGGAATAGGAGCAGATCCTGATGTAAAGATAGGACCTAATGATATACTAGAATATGCTAAGTTGTTTGGTTTAAATGATTATACAGGATTAAATACTGAAATAGATGAAAGAAAAGGTAAAGTACCAAGTATAGAGGTTAAATTAAATTCAGCAAAAGCTTTACTTAGAACGTTCCTTGACAAAGAAATGGCAAATGCATTTACTGATATAAGTAAGTCAAAAGACGAAGAAAAATATGAAGCTAGGATAGAAGAAATAGTTAATTGGGCAGATGAAGAAAAAACTATTGATAGACTTGAAGGAATAAAAAGATTAACTAAATTAAATGTTAAGAAAGACAAGGTAGTTTACTTTGCAGATAAAATAGTATATGATCATTTAAAGTTTGCTAAATGGAGTACTGCAGATACATTCAACCTTGCAATAGGTCAGGGGGAAAATCAATATACTCCAGCACAAATGGCAAGATATGTAGCTGCAATAGCAAATGGAGGAGACTTAGTAGACTTATCTGTAATAGATAGGGTTATATCAAGTGATTATTCATCAGTGGATATAGATGAAAATGCTAAAGAAAAAATACCATTTAAAAATAGTGAAAAGCTAAAAGATTTAACTGAAGGTATGAAAAGAGTTACAACTCAAAGCTCAACTAAGAACTTATTTACCAATTTCCCAGTAAGTGTGGCTGCTAAAACAGGTACTGCTGAAAAGAGTGGTAAAATCCCTACTGAAAATGACTATGAATATTTACTAAGTCATATGGGATCTTATGGAGTATCAACGGAAGATGCAGTTAAGCTATCTAATAAATTGAAATTAGAAAGAGAAAAAGAATTATCAAAAGAAAAAGAACAAGAAATAAAAGAAGAATTAAAAGATAAAAAATTAGATGATGAAAAAAGAAAAGAATTAGAAGAAGAATTAAAAGATGGAGTTAAAGTTAAGCTAGAAGATACTGATAAAATTAATTCTGCTTATCTAAAAAAAGCTATAAAGGAATTAAATCCTAAAATAACTGATGAAAAAATAGATTCATATAAGCAAAGCTATGCGGCTTTTGCATGGAGTGTAGGATTTGCTCCAGCAGATAACCCTGAAATTGCAGTAGTAACTATGATACCTCAAGGTAATGAAAGTGTATACGCAATGTTACCTATAAGAGAGTTAATAGGGACTTATATGGGCTTAGGAAAAGATAAGACAAAAGTTGATGAAAATAATTCTAATGAGCAAAAAAATGAGGTATCTAATAAAGAAAGTATAAATTTTGTTTCACAAATGAAAAAATAAGAGGAATTAAGATTTTTTTGAAGAATATATAATATTGATATATCACTCTGGAGGTTGTTATGTCTTTGATAGATTTTGAAGCCAGAGAACTAGTAGAGTTCAAGGGCAGTAAAAGAGGGATAATAGTAAACATTAAAAGAGTAGCGTCTTTTGATGAGATAAAACAAGCTATAATAGATAGACTAGAATCGTCTATAGGTTTTTTCAATGGGGCTAAAATTTGTGAGATTAACAGTGAATGTCTAAGTGATATACAAATTATAAATATAAAAGACGATATATCATCTAGATTTGATGTAGAGTTTGTTGGAGACGATGAAAATAAAATGATTAAAACCTTTCAAACTAGATATGTAAACAACTTAAGATCTGGAGAAAATATTGAATTTGATGGAGATGTAATTGTAATGACGGATATGAAATCAGGATCACAGGTAAGCTCAACTTCAAATGTAGTAATTATGGGTGATGTAAGTTCTGGAGCGCGAGTTGTAGCCAATGGTAATGTTATAGTAATGGGCAGTGTTAAAGGTTTTATACATGCAGGAGCAACTGGAAATGAAAATGCATATGCTGTTGCTAATAATCTTAATGCTAAAGTATTACAGATTGCAGGTAATATAGCTGAAGCACCAGATGATGAGAACTATGAAGAAGAAAAAGCAAATGTCCCAGAAATAGCCCTAGTAAGTAATGGTAGAATAATAATAGAAAGTTACTTACCTAAAATAATAAAATAATAAGGATTAATCCATAGGGGGGTAGTATTATGAGCGAAGTTATAGTTATAACATCTGGTAAAGGTGGAGTTGGAAAGACTACTACCGCGGCAAACTTAGGAACTGCTCTAAGCTTGGAAAATAAAAAAACAGTTATAGTGGATGCAGATATTGGACTTAGAAACTTAGATGTAGTTATGGGTCTTGAAAATAGAATCGTATACGATATAGTAGACGTAGTAGAAGGAACATGTAGACTTAAACAAGCATTAATAAAAGATAAAAGATTTGATAATCTTTATTTATTACCAGCTGCTCAAACAAGAGATAAAAATGCAGTAAGTGTAGAACAAATGTCAAATTTATGTGAGAAACTTAAAGAGTCATTTGATTATGTACTTATAGACTGTCCAGCAGGTATAGAGCAAGGATTTAAAAATGCTGTTGCTGGAGCTGATAGAGCAATCGTTGTAACAAACCCAGAAGTATCAGCGGTAAGAGATGCAGATAGAATTATAGGATTACTAGAAGCAAACGAAATTAAAGATATTAGATTAGTTATAAATAGAATAAGACAAGATATGGTTAGACGTGGAGATATGATGGATAAACAAGACATAATAGAGATATTAGCTATTGATTTAATAGGTCTTGTTCCAGATGATGAAAGTATCATAGTATCTACCAATAAGGGAGAGCCTGCTATACTTGATTCTAAATCTAGTGCAGGACAAGCTTATAAAGATGTAGCTAAAAGAATACTAGGTCAAGATATACCGATGATGGAATTAGAATCTGAAAATAATATCTTCAGTAAAATTAAGAAAATATTTGGCATGGCCAAGTAGTAAAGGGGGATATGTCAGTGTCAGTGTTAGATTTTTTAAAAGTTTTTTCTGACGAGTCTAAAACGAGTAAATCAGTTGCGAAAGAAAGATTAAAATTAGTTTTAGTGCATGATAGAGTCGATTGCTCTCCTAAGTTTTTAGATATGATAAAGACCGATATATTAAAAGTTATAGCAAACTATGCTGAAATAGAAGAAGATGGTCTTGAAATAAAAATGTCTAAAGCTAGAGGAGATCAAGAAGATATAACAGTGTCTGCATTAGTCGCTAATATACCACTAAAAAATATAAAAGATAGAAGCATATAAAGGAGATTTTAAAGGGGGATGGTCTAAAATCCCCCTTTATTTATTTTAAAGTAATTCACAAATATACGACTCAAAATAAGTTTTCAATTTATAGTTAGAAAGACGGTGAATATATGATCGAATACAAATCGACTATTAAATTAATAAAGCAATTAGATTGGAAGTTAATATTAACAGTACTAGCGATATTTGTTTTTGGACTTGTAATATTAGTAAGTGCTACACATGCACAAGATACAGGTAATTATAAACAGGTATTTGTACAAGGAATGGCTTTTGCATTAGGTATAGGTGTGATAGCTATAATGCTATTCTTTGATTATAACTTTTTAGGAAAGTATTATAAAGCATTATATATAATTAGTTTAGTATTATTATTTATAGTTTTAATACCTGGTATTGGAGCTGAAAGAGGTGGAGCCAGATCTTGGATTAATTTAGGACCTTTAGATTTTCAAACATCAGAGTTAGCAAAACTAACTTTTATATTAAGTTATGCTAAAATAGTAGAATCTAGAAAAGGTAAATTAAATACTATAAAGGATATTATACCAGTTGCAGTGTATGCCTTACCTTTTATAGGATTGTTATTTGCCCAACCCGATTTAGGAACAGCAATAGTATTTTCTTGTATAATAGCAGGAATGTTATTTACAGCGGGACTTGATATAAAGTTGATAAAGAGGGGGATAATAATAGCGCTTGTGTCTTTGCCTATAATGTATTTATTTATGGCTCCTCATCAAAAAGATAGAATAGAAGCATTTTTAAATCCGGAAGACCCAACACTAAAAGGAAATTATCAAGTTATGCAATCTATGATTGCCATAGGTTCAGGTGGGCCAACTGGTAAAGGATTATACAATGGTAGTCAAAGTCAAGAAGGATTTTTACCTGTTCAAGAAAGTGACTTTGTATTTGCTGTTATAGGTGAAGAGTTAGGCGCAGTAGGAATGGCGTCTGTAATAGCATTATATGCGATTTTCTTAACTAGGATGATTTATATAGCTAGAGAAGCTAAAGATTTTTATGGTACACTAATAGTAATAGGGGTAATGAGTATGTTTGGATATCAAATTATTCAAAACATAGGTATGACAGTAGCATTAATTCCTGTAACTGGAGTAACACTTCCGTTTATTAGTTATGGAGGAAGTTCATTACTAACATCCTTAGCTAACCTAGGATTAGTTTTAAATGTTTGTATGAGAAGGAAAAAAATAAACTTTTAATCATAATGGAGGGACTTATGAATATTGCATTAGTAGCACATGATGAAATGAAAAACACAATGGTAGGGTTTTGTATAGGTTATGAAGTTATATTAAAAAACTATGGTCTTTACGCAACAGGAACAACAGGAAAAAGAATAATGGATGAAACAGAATTAAACATTAATAGGCTTGCATCAGGTCCTCTTGGAGGAGATCAACAAATAGGATCATTAATAGTATCTCAAGATATAGACTTAGTAATCTTTTTACGTGATCCTCTTACATCTCAGGCTCATGAAACTGATATACAAGCATTAATAAGACTGTGTGATGTTTATCATGTACCAGTAGCTACAAATCTTGCATCAGCAGAAATATTTATAAAGGCACTAGATAGAGGGGAACTTTCTTGGAGAGAGGTTAGAAAAACTACTAGCCAAAGAGTTTAATAAGCAAATTAAAGGACAAGGTTAAATTTAACCTTGTCCTTTTTATATTAACTATTTAACTAATTTAGCGAATTCTACACCAAAGTCGAAACACTCTTGTAATGTATCATCACATGGGAAGAATTTTTTCTTTAAAGTTGGTATAGGCATTTTGAAGTTCATAGCTTTAAGGTTACATTCAGCCATAGTAAGACCTTCACCACTCCATCCAAATGAACCGAATACTCCTGCTATAGAACCTATATTTGCCATAGGATCTATCGTAGAGAATAAGTCCCACATAGGCTTAACCATAGTTTTGTTTATTGTAGGAGAACCTAATAATATAACTTTAGACATTACAACTGCATCATGCATATCTTTTAAAGACATCTCTTCTAAATCGTATAATTTAACATTGGCACCTTCTGATAGTAAACCTTCTTCTATTTTTTTTGCCATAGTTAAAGTATTTGTATAAGCTGATAAGTAAAATACTGACACTTGATTTTGATTAGTAGTTTCTATAACTTCAGTTGACCAGTCTAAATATCTTTTAACTGCAGCCATAGGGTCTTTTGTAAGCATAGGACCATGAGAAGTTAATATTGTATCAAAATCTAATTTTAACTCTACAACTTTATTTATAGCACTTAAAACATGTTTAGCAAATGGTTTAACTATACAATCATAGTAATGCTTAGCTGATTTTAAGTAATCTTCACTTTCAACAACATTAGCATCAACGCTTGCAAAGTGACATCCGAAAGCATCACAAGTGAATAAAGTTTTATCCTCTTCTATATAAGTGAACATTGTATCTGCCCAGTGTAAGAATGGAGCAGTTATAAATTTAATGTTTCTTTTTCCTATATTTAATACTTCGCCATCAGTTATAACATGACATTTAAAAGGTTTATTTATTTGATCATTTAAATATAATTTAGCAGCTTTAGTACAGAAAACTTCTATATTAGGATTTAAGTCTAATAAATATTTTAAGCTACCAGCGTGGTCAGGCTCAGTATGATGTATTACTACATAATCTATATCTTTTATATCTGTAACTTCAGATAAATTATTTAAAAATTCTTCTTTGAAATTTCCTTTTACCGTATCAAATAAAACAGTTTTTTCATCTTTTACTAAATAACAGTTATAAGTAGTCCCGAATTCAGTTTCCATTATTATGTCAAATACTTTTAAATCTTTATCTACTACACCTGTACAGTAAATATCCTTTTTTATTTCAAATACATTACTCATTGAAAATCCTCCTAAAATTAATTTCATATAAAAATTATACCCAATTTATTTACACTGAAACAAAATATTACAAATTTGTTCTTTGTATACAAAAAACGTTGAAAAATTATTTTAAAAATAGTATTCAATTATATTATATCAAAAAAAGTATAAAAAAAATGATTTTTTGTATGGAATTTAATACTATATATAGATTGAGGTTATAATATAAAAATACTTAAGATTTATAAAAATATTCAAATAGATAATGTCTAAATATTTGGAAAAACTATTATTTATAAGCAATAAAATTTTGATACATAATATCATATCGTGTATAATAGTAATTATGTCTAAAACAATAAACATATTCGGAGGGTTTAAGATAAATGAATAAGGTTGACTTAAAAAGAATTTTGAAAAAGGTAGAAAAGCCAGCAAGATATCTTGGTAACGAAATAAATTCAATACATAAAGATACTTCAAATAAAAATCTAATAAGATATGCTCATTGTTTTCCAGATTTATATGAGGTTGGGATGAGTCATTTAGGAAGTCATATACTATATGATGTAATAAATAGAGATGCAGATGTATTTTGTGAAAGAGTATATTCTCCTGCTGTAGATATGGAAACTATAATGAGAGAAAAAAATATACCTATGTTTGCATTAGAATCAAGAGAAGCAATAACTAATTTTGATTTTGTAGTTTTTACTCTTCAATATGAACTTTCATATACTAATATTTTAAATATATTAGATTTAGCAAACATACCTTTACTAAGAGAAGAAAGAAAATTAGAGGATCCATTTATAATGGTAGGTGGACCTTGTGCATACAATGTAGAGCCGTTATCTGATTTTGTTGATATAGTAATTTTAGGAGAAGGTGAAGAAGTAAACCTAGAAGTTGTAAATGCTTATAAAGACTGGAAGAAAAATAAGACAACTAGAGAAGATTTCTTATATAAAGTTTCTCAGATAGAAGGGGTTTATATACCTAGTTTTTATGATGTAACTTATAATGAAGATAACACAGTTAAGGATGTTACTCCTAATAGAGAAGGTGTACCAGCTAAGGTACAAAAGAGAATAATAAAAAATGTTGAAGAAGTACCATACCCAGAAAAACTAATAGTACCATTTATTGATACAGTTCATAACAGAGTTGTATTAGAGTTATTTAGAGGATGTACTAGAGGCTGTAGATTCTGCCAAGCTGGTATGATTTATAGACCTATAAGGGAAAAAAGTTTAAATAGATTAAAAGAAATAGTAGATAAATTGATTAAGAATACAGGATATGATGAAATATCACTTTCATCTTTAAGTACTAGTGATTATTCACAGTTAGCAGACCTTACAGATTTCTTAGTTGAAGAATATGCGTCTAAGAATATAGGTATATCACTTCCGTCACTTAGACTTGATAACTTCTCTATGGAAATAGCTGAAAAGATACAACAAGTTAGAAAATCAGGTCTTACATTTGCACCAGAGGCGGGGACTCAAAGAATGAGAGATGTTATAAATAAAGGTGTAAGTGAAGAAGATTTATCTAATGCAACAAGAAAAGCATTTGAAATGGGATGGAATAGCGTTAAATTATACTTTATGATAGGGCTTCCAACAGAAACTTATGATGATTTAGACGGTATAGCGGACCTTGCTTATAATGTTATAGATACTTATAGAGATGTTCATAATGGAAAGATAAAAAGAAGCTTTGGAGTTACAGTAAGTACATCGACATTTGTACCTAAACCATTTACACCATTCCAATGGCATGGACAAGATACAACTGAAGAAGTTGTAGAAAAGCAAAGACATTTAGTTAAAAAATTAAAAAATGGAAATATAAAATATAACTATCATGATTCTAAGACAAGCTTAATGGAAGCTGTTATTGCTAGAGGAGATAGAAAAATAGGAAAAGTTATATATGATGCATTTAAATCAGGTGCTAAATTTGATGGATGGTCAGAGCACTTTAATTTAGATACTTGGAAAGAAGCCATGGAGAAAAATGAACTTGATATAGCCTTCTATGCAAATAGAGAAAGAGACTATGAAGAAGTATTCCCGTGGGATCATATAGATGTAGGTGTAACTAAGAAATTCCTAGTTAGAGAAAATGAAAAATCAAGACAAGATGCAATTTCTCCAGATTGTAGACATAAGTGTAATGGATGTGGAATAAACGCACATGATATAGGAAGGGGGCTTTGCTAATTATGAGCAAAATAATAAGAACTAAATATAATAAAGAAGGAGATATGATATACATATCACACCTTGATTTACAACAATTATTACAAAGAGCATTTAGAAGAGCTGATATAGACTTAGTTCATTCTCAAGGATTTAACCCTCATCCTAAAATAAGTTATGGAAATGCCTTAGCTTTAGGTACTGAAAGCCAAGGAGAGTATGTAGATGTTGAAATAGTAGACGATTTAAGTGTAGAAGAATACTTAGATAGAATGAATAAACAATTACCAGATGGTATAACTTTTATAAAAGCAGTGGAGATAAATAAGCAAACTCCATCATTAGCTTCAACTATAGAATATGGAGAATATTTATTTACTATAGAAGTTGAAAAACCATTAACTAAAGAATTAGTAAAATCTAAAATTTTAGATTTTATGAGTAACGAAGAAATAGTGATAACTAAGAAAAATAAAAAAGGTAAAATGGTAGAGTCTGATATAAGGCCTATGATAAAGAGCTTTGATTTATTGGATATTCAAGATAATAAAATGATTTTAGAGGCTATGCTTGCTACTGGTTCTAAAGCAAATTTAAATAATAATGTATTTGTTCCTAAGATACTAGAAATGTTAGAATTAGAAATGGATCCATTAGATGTAGATATACTAAGAAGAGACTTATATGTAGTAGAAGATAATCAATTAGTATCTCCTATGTAGTGAAAAGGTGGGTAAAACCACCTTTTTATGTACAATTTTTGAGAAACTAGTTAGTGATATGAGGATAGCTAATTTTGTAAGGAGTAATATATTATGAAGAAGATAATAATAGAGTGTCTAGTAGCATCTCAAAAAACTGCTATATTAGAAAATGAGAAATTAACAGAGTTATTAATTGAGGATAATATAAAAAGTAAAACTGCATCAAATATATATAGAGGTATAGTTAAAAAAGTATTACCTGGAATGCAAGCTTGTTTTGTAGATATAGGATTTGAAAAGCTAGCGTATCTTCAGTTGAAAAAAAATAGTGATATAAAATCAGGACAAGATATATTAGTTCAAGTAAATAAAGAAGAAATAGGAACTAAAGGTGCAAAGCTTAATTTAGAAATAAGTATAGCTGGAAGATATTTAGTGTATATACCGTCTAATAATAAAACAACAGTTTCGAGTAAGATATCAAAAGAAGAAGAAAAAGATAGATTAAAAGAAATTATAAAATCTGTAAGTCCTAATAATTTAGGATTTATAATAAGAACTGAGGCAGTTGGATGTAGTAAAGAGGAATTAGAAAAGGATATTATAGATTTAAAAAATAAATATGAAAACATATTAAAAGAATATAAATTAGGTATAGGACCGAAGCTTCTACATAAAGAACTAGATTTATCAAGTAAGTATGTTAAAGATAATATAAATGACAGTGTAGAAAAGATAGTAACTAATAGTAGTGAAAAATATGATGAAATAAAAAATATTTTAAAATATATAAATAAAGATTATATAAATAAGTTAGAACTGGAAGAAAACAAAGATATATTTAATTTATATAGAGTAGAGGGGCAAATAGATAAAGCATTAAGTAATAAAGTATGGCTAAAAAGTGGAGGATACCTAATAATAGAAAAAACAGAAGCTTTAACAGTCATAGATGTTAATACAGGTAAATTCACAGGAAATATAAAGTTATCTGAGACAGTTTATAAAACAAACTTAGAAGCAGCAGCTGAAATAGCAAAACAGCTAAAGCTTAGAGATATTGGTGGAATAATAATAATAGATTTTATAGATATGCATAAAGATATATATAAAGATGATGTAATCAAAGTTTTAAATAGAGAACTTAAAAAAGATAAAAGAAAAACAGAAGTGCTAGGAATGACAAGGTTAGGATTGGTAGAAGTAACAAGAAGAAGAGAAAAGGATTCGATAGACAAATACTATATAGATAAAGAATACGAAGAGTATGGGTATAGAAAGTCAATTAATTATATTATAGATAGCATTGAAAATGAAGTATTAAGAGTTAGTAATCATACATCATATGAAAATATAAAAATTGAATTAAATTGTAACTTATATAATATAATAAATGGAGAATTTACAAATATAATTAAAAATATTGGTGAAAAATATGGTATAATCATATCGCTAGGAAAAAACAGTGAATTAAATTACGAAAAAATAAATATAATTTATAATACTTAGTTGACAATTGTACATTTAAGTAGTAAAATTAATAACTGTAATGCCGCACAGAAAAGGTTAAAATCTTCTTAGGAAGTACCTATATGGCGAGTTTAAGACCGAGGAGGTGTATTTAATGTACGCTATAGTTAAAACAGGTGGAAAGCAATATAAAGTTGCTGAAGGTGATGTATTATTCGTTGAAAAGTTAGAAGCTAACGCAGGTGATGTTGTTACTTTAAACGAAGTATTAGCTTGCACTAAAGATGGAGAGTTAGTAGTTGGAGCTCCTGTTGTTGAAGGTGCTTCTGTTTCTGCAAAAGTTGTAGAGCAAGGTAAAGCTAAGAAAGTTGTAGTTTTCAAGTATAAAGCTAAGAAAGACTACAGAAGAAAGCAAGGACATCGTCAACCATACACTAAGATAGTTATCGAAAAGATAAACGCTTAATTAAAGGTTGAGTAATGATAAAAGTTAAATATTATTACGATGATGACTTTTCACTAAAAGGATTTTGTTTAAAAGGTCATGCTGATTTCGCTGAAATTGGTTATGATATAGTATGTTCTGCAGTTACATCTAATGCTATTGCAGTAATAAATTCTTTAGACAAATTAGTGAAGGTTGAATTTGAAACTGTAATAGGACAAGAAGGTCATATAGAATGTATTGTTAAAGATACATATATTGAGAAATCTCAATTATTACTAAATCATTTTCAATTAGCAATTGATGGAATTAAACGGGAATATCCCAAAAATATAAAAATCTTAAAAAAGTAGGGGGTGACTCCATATGTTAAACATGAACTTACAGTTACTTGCATCTAAAAAAGGGGTAGGGTCTTCTAAAAACGGTAGAGATTCTATATCTAAGAGATTAGGTGTTAAGAGATTCGACGGACAAGTAGTAACTGCTGGTAGTATAATAGTAAGACAAAGAGGTACTAAAATACATCCAGGAACTAACGTAGGTATAGGTGGCGATGACACTTTATTTGCATTAGTTGACGGTGCTGTTAAATTCGAAAGAAAAGATAAGAAGAGAAA
Organism: Faecalimicrobium sp. JNUCC 81; assembly: GCF_053667625.1. Lineage (NCBI taxonomy): Bacteria > Bacillati > Bacillota > Clostridia > Peptostreptococcales > Peptostreptococcaceae > Faecalimicrobium > Faecalimicrobium sp. JNUCC 81. The sequence continues at coordinate 2,942,895 of NZ_CM132203.1, read as the reverse complement.
GAAAGTAAGTGTATACCCAGTATCAATAGCTGAGTAATACATAAAAAAGGAGTGTTAATGCACTCCTTTTTCTTGTAAATAGATATTTACAGAATGATATATATCTATTTTGGGAAAAATAAATAAAAAATGACTTAATCAAGTAGGTGATTAATATGTTTATAGATAAGGCAAGAATTTTTGTTAAAGCCGGAAACGGTGGAAATGGTTCGGTAGGATTTAGAAAAGAAAAATATGTTCCAGCTGGTGGTCCAGATGGTGGAGACGGTGGACATGGTGCAAGTATAGTATTTGAAGTAGATTTAGGTCTTAGAACATTAATGGATTTCAAATATCAAAGAAAATACTCAGCAGAGCCAGGTGGAGACGGTGGAAAGTCAAAAAGAGCAGGTAAAAATGGAGAAGATTTAATTCTTAAAGTTCCTGCAGGTACGATAATAAGAGATGAAGCAACAGGTCTTATCTTAGCAGATTTAAAAGAAGAAGGCGATAGAGCGGTAGTTGCCAGAGGTGGTAGAGGTGGAAAAGGAAACCAACACTTTGCCAATGCAGTAAGACAAGCCCCGGCTTTCGCTAAATCTGGTACAGATGGACAAGAAAGATGGGTAACATTAGAGCTTAAGATGATAGCTGATGTAGGGTTACTTGGATTCCCAAATGTAGGTAAATCTACATTCTTATCAGTTGTAACTAAGGCTAAGCCAAAGATAGCTAACTATCATTTCACAACTTTAACGCCTAATTTAGGAGTTGTTCAAACTAAGTTTGGAGATAGTTTTGTATTAGCGGATATACCTGGACTTATAGAAGGAGCGGCTGAAGGAATTGGTCTTGGACATGACTTCTTAAGACACGTTGAAAGAACTAAAGTTTTAATTCATATAGTAGATATATCAGGTTTAGAAGGTAGAGATGCTTTAGAAGACTTTGATAAAATAAATGATGAACTTAAAATGTATAATGAAAGATTATCAACAAGACCGCAAGTGGTAGTTGCTAATAAAATAGATATATTAGAAGATGAAAGTACATTTGAAGAATTTAAAAGCGAGTTAGAAGGTAGAGGATATAAGGTATTTAAAATGTCTGCTGCTACTCGTCAAGGTATAGATGATGTAATAGCTTATGTATCAACGTTATTAAATGAAGTTGAAGATGTAGAGTTAGTTACAGAAGAAGAAATGTACAAGCCAGAATTAGACGTTCGAGAAGAAGAAACATTAAATATAGATATAGAAGATGGAGTATATGTTGTTACAGGTAAAGCCCTTAGAAGAATTATGTACTCTGTTAACTTTGATGACATGGAATCTCTTCAATTCTTCCAAAAAGCTATGGAAGGTCAAGGTGTATTTGACAAACTTAGAGAAATGGGAATTGAAGATGGAGACACAGTTAGAATTTACGAAATAGAATTCGAATTCTATAATTAGAAAAGACACGAGGTGACAAAATGTTAAAAGGAAAGCAAAGAGCATACTTAAGATCAATAGCGAACACTTTAAAGCCTGTTACTCAAATAGGAAAAGATGGTGTAACTGAAAGCTTTTTAGAGCAACTTGATGGAATGTTAAAAACTAGAGAAATAGTTAAAGTTACAATACTTGAAAATGCAGGACTTGATACAAAAGAAACTGCAAATGCAGTATGTGAAGCTTTAAGAGCAGAATTTGTTCAAGCTATAGGATCTAAGTTTACTTTATATAAAAAAAATATGGATGAACCTAAAATAGTATTCCCTGGACATGCTCCAGCTAAGGCTAAGGTTAAAGATGAAAATGTTACTAGAAAAGGTAAACCAACTAAAAGATCAGCTAGAAGATAAATAAATTTTAGATAAAACAAAAGCATTTGTAAAATTACAGATGCTTTTTTTGTTTTTGGGTAATTATAATATTATAAAATAGAATTTTATATATAAAAAGGAATGTTAAAATATAGCTTTTTATATCAAAAAATGTTAAGATAATAACTGTATAAGTTAAAGTGTATAATAAAAATATATTTAATATATAAAGAATGTATCATTTTAAGGAGGAACAAAATGAGAGTTATTATAATAGGGGCAGTTGCAGCAGGTATGAGTGCAGCAGCAAAGTTAAAAAGAATGCAGCCTGAATATGAAGTTGTAGTTTATGAAAAAACTGATGTAGTATCATTTGGTGCTTGTGGGCTTCCATACTTTGTTGGAGGATTCTTTGATGAAGCTGAAAAAATGATAGCTAGAACACCAGAAAAATTCAGAGAAACAGGAATTGATTTAAATGTATTTAATGAAGTGGTAAACGTTGACCCAGTTGAAAAAAAGGTTATAGTGAAAAATGTAAAAACTGGTGAAGAGTTTGAAGATTCATATGATAAGTTAATGATAGCAACAGGAGCAAGTAGTATAATACCTCCTATTAAAAATGTTAAGCTTGAAAATATTTCAACATTAAAAAGCATGGAAGATGGAGTAAGAGTAAAAGAATTATTAAATAAAGAAGAAAATAAAAACATAGTTATAATAGGGGCAGGATTTATAGGATTAGAAGCTGTAGAAGCAGCTAGACATTTAGGAAAGAATGTTACTGTATTCCAAGCTGGAAATAGAATATTAGAACAAGTTTTTGACAAAGAAATAACTGATGTATTAGAAGAAGAAATAAGAAAACATGAAGTAGACTTAAGATTAGAAGAACTTGTTTCTGAATTAGTTGGAGAAACTAAAGTAGAAAAGGTTATAACAAATAAAGGTGAAGTTAAAGCAGATGTAGTTATAATAGCTACAGGAGTTAGACCAAACACTGCGTTCTTAAAAGATAGTGGAATAGAAATGTTACAAAATGGAGCTATAATAGTAGATGAGTTTGGGAAAACATCTGTAGAAGATATATATTCAGCAGGAGACTGTGCAACTATTAAAAATATTGTTAGTGGACAAGATACATATGTACCATTAGCAACAGGAGCTAATAAATTAGGAAGAATAGTTGGAGAAAATTTAGCTGGAGCTAATAATACATTCCAAGGGTCTTTAGGTTCAAGTTGCTTAAAGGTTATGGATATGGAAGCTGGTTCAACTGGTTTAACAGAAGTACAGGCGGAGAAATTAGGATTAGATTTTAAAGTTAAGTTTATATCTGATTTCAATCAAACTAACTACTATCCAGGTAGAGATAAAATATATGTAAAACTTGTATATGATGCAAAAACTAAAGTTATATTAGGTGGGCAAGTTGCTGGATTTAAAGATTCAGTTCAAAGAACAAATGTAATAGCAGCAGCTATATTTGGAAAATTAACAACTAATCAATTAGGAATGTTAGATTTATGTTATGCACCACCATTTGCAAGAACATGGGATGTATTAAACGTAGCAGGAAATGTAGCTAAATAGTTAAAATAAAAGCATCTATAAATTTATAGATGCTTTTTTAATAAAAGGAAATTATAATTCACCAATACAGTTACTTAGACAAAGCGAATTTTTTATTCTTTAAAATTTAAATTTATTTCTAGTCTATCTTCACCTGCAATTGTATTTTTAAATACTTTAGTAGCGTTATCTAAATAAAAATTAGGATCTTCAAGAGAGGGACTAAAATGAGTCAGTACAAGCTTTTTTACTTTTCCCAGGGATGCTAAATTAGCAGCTTCTCTAAAGGTCATATGTTGATTTTTAACAGCTTTTGAAATCTCTAAGTCATCCCCATACATAGATTCGCATATAAATAAATCGCTATTATTTATAAAATTTGGGATTGTATCTATAGGTCTTGTATCAGTTATAAAACTAACTTTAATTCCTTTTCTATCATCACCTAAAACCATACTAGGAGTATACTCTACATTATCTAAAACAACATTATCTCCAGACTGAAGTTTATTCCAAAGTATCTTAGGTACATTATTAGAAGTAGCTTTTTCTATATTAAATTTGGGTTTTCTTTTAAAATATAAGCTATATCCTAAACACTCAGTTGAATGTTGCAACTCCAATGTAGAGATCTCAACGTCTTTTAAAGGGCCGTTACTTAAAGAAAAAGGGCCTTTAGGATTTTCAATAATGTTTATTTTATAAGGTAAATACTCAATTAAAACCTTAATTGCATTCATAACTTCTATTATTCCTTTAGGACCTACAATTGTCAAATCTTCAGTTCTAGAACTATTCCCTATAGTTGATAAAAGTCCAATAATACCATTTATATGATCTCCGTGAAGATGAGTTATACATATTAAATCTATATTTTTAAATCCACAATTTTTCATTCTCATAGAAACCTGAGTTCCTTCGCCGCAATCGATAAGTATTTTTCTTCCCATATAGTTTATAAATAGAGAAGACAAAAATCTATTAGGCATTGGCATATTACCACCACATCCGAGCAAAACTAAATCAATCATATTTATCTCCTTATAGGTATTATTTAGTATAGTATTTGTATTTGAAAACATATTTATTTAATTATTTTAACATTTATTTTTATACTTTGTTATAGTATTAAAGCTTTAAATTTGACAACTTTATATTAAAAATTTCCTAGGAAATAGTATTTTTGTATTTGTTATGACAATTATATTTAATATAGTAGAATTTATAACTTTGTAAAGTTTAATTTGTCTAAATTAAAAGATAGTAAGGGTATATTTTAATATTATAAATTTGGTTTGAATTTATACATCAAACTGTATCCATACAATTATTAAAAAAATATAAATTGTATCGCTTTGAATGAAAATTAGCTATAATATTTTTAGAATAAAAAAGGGGGAGATTAAGTGAATAATAAATTTGTTTATACGCCAGGACCAACATCTATAAGAGAGAATGTTTTGTTAGCTAGAGCGCAAAAAACAACCAATCCAGATATAGATAAAGATTTCTTTGATTTTTATAAAAATACATGTGAAAAGATTGGAAAAATAATAAATACTAAAAATGATGTTTACATATTAAGTGGAGAAGGGATATTAGGTCTTGAAGCAGCTTGTGCATCTTTAACAGAAGAAGGTGATAGGGTGCTTGTAATAGACAATGGAATATTTGGAAGAGGCTTTGCGGATTTTATTACTATGTATGGCGGAGAAGTAGTGTATTTCTCAAATGATTATAATAAAGATTTAGATGTAGAAGATTTAAAAGCATTTTTAGAAAAAGACAATAATTTTAAATATGCAACGGTAGTTCATTGCGATACTCCAACAGGTGTATTAAATAATATAGGTGAAATTTGCCCACTTTTAAAAGAGTACAATATATTGACAGTTGTAGACTCTGTTGCAGCTATGGTTGGAGAAAAATTAAATGTAGATAAATGGCAAATTGATATAGCTTTAGGTGGATCTCAAAAGGCGATATCTGCGCCAGCTGGCCTTACAATAGTAAGTATTAGTGATGATGCAAAGATATCTATTAAAAATAGAAAAATAAAGATAAGTGGATTTTATTGTAATTTAAGTATATGGGAAAATTACTATGAAAATAAAAGTTTTCCATATACAATGCCTATAAGCGATATAATGGGGCTAGATAAAGCAATAGATAATATATTGGATGAAGGAATAGAAAATATACTTAATAGACATGCGAAAATAGCTTTAGCTACTAGAAAAGCTATAAAGGAATATGGGCTAGAATTATTTTTAGATAAGGGATATTCAAATACCGTTACAGCAATAAAGATACCAGAAGGTATAGGTGCTCTAAATTTATCACATTATATGATACAAAAATATAACACACTTGTAGCTACGTCTTTAGGTGAATATATGGATAAATTATTAAGAATAGGTCATATGGGAGAAAATGCTAGGTTAGAAACTATAATATATATATTAAACACATTAGATAAGAGCTTAAAGGATTTAGGTTTTAAAGGTGATAAGAATTTAGTTGAGCTATTTAATAAATATTATAATTAGAGATGAAATTTAGGGGGAGACTATGGAAACTACAATTAGAAATGAAAAGTTTACAACTAGAGATTTGGTTGAAACTTCTTTACTTATAGCATTGGTATTTATAGCAACTAAATTTATAAATATAAAACTTCCTATATCTATAAATGGTGGATTAATACATTTAGGAAATACAATGTTGTTTATATCAGCGATAGTATTTGGTAAGAAAAAGGGTGCTATATCTGGTGCTTTTGGAATGGCATTATTTGATTTGGTTTCGGGATGGACTATGTGGGCTCCATTTACATTGATAGTAAGAGGAATTATGGGATATATAATAGGTAGTATATCATGGTCAAGTGGGAAATACGGAAATAATACAGTTACTAATATTTTTGCTATAATAATAGCTGGTATTTGGATGTTAATTGGTTATTATATAACGGAAGTAATATTATATGGAAATTTAACGGTTCCTTTAACATCGATACCAGGAAATATAACTCAGGTAGTTATAGGACTTATAATAGGATTACCTATAGCTAAAGTTATAAAAAAGTATATAAGATAGTTTAAACACTACTGTAGTTTATCTTTAGATATAAATAATAAACTATAGTAGTATTTTTTATATAATACTTTTTAAAAATTAGTAATATTTTCTAACTACCCTTTATATAATATTTCATAGGACAAGTATAAATTAAGTTTAACTAGGGGGATAAAACTATGAAATATTATAACGAACCGAAGGACGAAGTTTTAGAACACCTTAAAGTAGACGCCTTAAAAGGCTTAAATAGTAATGAGGTAAAGTTAAGGAATGAAAAATATGGGAAAAATGAATTTACAGTTAAAGAAGAAAGTTCATTTTTTGATGAATTAGGGAAAAGCATAACTGAGCCAATGATATTAATATTATTAGGAGCAGCAGTTATAAGTGCATTTGTAGGTGAATTACATGATGCAATAGGTATAATAGGTGCTATAATATTAGGAATATCTATAGGGATAGTAACAGAGGGAAAATCTAAAAAGGCAGCCCAATCACTTTCTAAACTAACTGAAAATATAGAAGTAAAAGCCCTTAGAGATGGTAAAGTAACAAAGCTTTCTAAAAATGATTTAGTTCCTGGAGACATAGTATATATAGAAACCGGAGACATGATACCCGCTGATGGAAGAATTATTGAATCGATAAACTTAAAAGTTAGAGAGGATATGCTAACTGGTGAATCTGATGATGTATTAAAAAGATCAGATGTTACAGTTGATACGGAAGTTATATACTCAAGAAATGATACTAAGGAACAAGATGCAATTCCATCTAAACAGATAAACATGGTATTTGGAGGAACATTAGTTGCATATGGTAGGGGAACTATGGTAGTTACATCAATTGGTGATAGTAGTGAAATGGGAAAAATATCAAAAAATTTAGATCAAGATGCTATTTCAACTCCCCTTCAAATTAAATTAGGTAAATTAGGTGCTCAAATAGCAGCTATATCAGGAACTATAGCAACTTTACTTTGTATATATATTATGTTTAATCTGCATACAAAGGGGCAGTTAATACTAGATACATCTGGTTTTATACCATTTTTACAGTCATTAGAACCAGCAAAAGATGCATATATGGTATGTATAGCTTTAATTGTAGCAACTGTGCCAGAAGGGTTACCTACAATGGTAAATATAACTTTAGCTATAACAATGCAAAAGATGGCTAAGATAAATGCTTTAGTAACTAAAAAAGAAGCCTGTGAGACAATAGGTGCAGTATCAGTAATTTGCTCAGATAAAACAGGAACATTAACTCAAAATAAAATGGTGGTAGAAGTGGCTTATATAGATGGCAATTATGTAGATAACTTAAATAGTGACTACAATAGCTATAGCTATTTTAACGAAAATTGCACGGTTAATTCTACTGCTGATATAGAAAGAGATGGTAAAAGTTATAAATATATAGGGAGCGCAACAGAATGTGCATTACTTTTATATAACAAAAAGGATTATAGAGAAGTACGAAAATGTACAAACTTAATATCTCAATTACCATTTAGCTCAGATAAAAAAAGAATGTCTTCACTTATTCAAAAAGACAAATCAGAAATATATTTATGTAAAGGTGCTCCTGAAATTATTTTAAAAAACTGTTCTTATATTCAAAATGGGAAAGATGTAATAAAAATTACAAATGATATAAGAAGTCGCATATTGAGAGAAATAGAAAAACTACAAGCAAAATCTATGAGAACATTAGGATTCGCATATAAAAAAATAAATAAATCATATTCACAAGTAGCTGCAACATATGAAGATGAATTAGCTATTACAGAAGACGTTGAACAATATGAAAATTCTTCTGACTTAGTATTTAGTGGATTTGTAGGAATAGTAGATCCATTAAGGGATGGTGTTAAGGATTCTATAAATACAGCTAATGATGCAGGTGTAGAAGTTAAAATGCTTACGGGTGATAACATAAACACAGCAAAAGCAATAGGTAAAGAAATAGGATTATTAGAAAATGGGAAAAAAGCAGTTGAAGCAACATATATAGATTCACTTACAGATAAAGAGTTAAGATCAGAAATAAAAAATATATCAATAGTTGCCAGAAGTAAACCAGATACAAAAATGAGAATTGTATCAGCACTTCAAAATAATAATGAAGTAGTTGCAGTCACAGGTGATGGAATAAATGATGCACCGGCACTTTCTAAAGCTGACGTAGGTATAGCTATGGGAATATCAGGAACAGAGGTATCTAAAAATGCAGCAGATATAATATTAACAGATGATAGTTTTACCACTATTATTGATGGAATTAAGTGGGGCAGAGGTATTTATGAAAACTTCCAAAGATTTATACAGTTTCAGTTAACAGTTAATATCGTTGCTTTTTTAATAGCAATTTTATCTCAAATAATGGGAAAAGAAATGCCATTTACTACAATACAATTATTATGGGTAAATATAATAATGGATGGACCTCCAGCATTAGCTTTAGGCTTAGAACCTGTTAGAGACTATGTATTAAATAGAAAACCAATAAATAGAAAAGCTAATATAATAACTAGATCTATGGTAGTTAATATAATTATTAATGCATCTTTAATAATTATAGCTGTATATTCTCAGTACCTAAATAATTTCTTAGGAGCTACAGCAGAAGAACAAGGGACTGTGATATTTTCATTATTTGCATTTAATGCATTATTTAATGCGTTTAACTGTAGAGAGTTTGGGTTAAATAGTGCAGCAACTAATTTTTTCAAAAATAAATTAGCTATACAAGTAATAATTATAACAGGAGTTTTACAAATTTTAGTTATTCAGTTATGCCCAGGGCTTTTCAACGCAGTTTCATTAGATACTAGTATGTGGGTTAAAATAATACTATCTTCATCTGCGGTACTGTTAATAAATGAATTAATTAAATTTATTCTAAGAAATATAAGAAAAAATATAAAATTTGCAAAATAGTTAATATAAATCCCCTTATAATAGTACACTTTAGTCTCTATTTATAAGGGGATTTATATTAATTTAGATCATCTTTATCATTTGAATTAAATAACTCTGTGAGATTTTGAGCTGCAGCTCCAATTAAAAAAACTACCCATGCATAATCCCATCCATCAAATATAAAACCTATTAAAAAAAACGAAGAGATAGATAATAACCAAATTGTAGAAGCTATTATTTCGCTTTTTTTAGATTTAGAAGGCTTATAGATTTTGGTATAAGGATTTTCTTCAGAAGTAAATCCTAAATATACATAAATTCCAATAGCAGGTATTAAACATATAAAGAAAAATACTAATCCAGTAATCTCAGATTTTGAAACTTCTGACAAAATAATTAATCCAAGAACGCCAACCAATATTAACATTGTGGCAAAAGAATATCCTGAGGCTCTTTTCTTTCTATTTTGGTCCATAGTTAAAACCCCCTTTAATTAATATATATTAATTAAAGGGGGTTTTGTTGTGAGTAGAATTATCTAATGCTATCTTTTTTATATAGTTGTATAACGTTATAGATGCCAAGTGCAAGACTTAAGCCACCTATTATTAATGATTTCAAAAGTATTACCTCCTAATTAGTAAAAAAATCCGCTTCTTTTATGTCCCTTTATTTGTATATAAAGAATTTAAAAATCATATTCATCAGTATTTAAAAGCTTACTTAAAACTCTTTTTATAATATCATAATTAAAGCCTTTATAAGCTAAATGTTGAGAGATTTTTTGATATATTTTTCTTTTATCTTCATTTTTTATGCGATTATATCGTTTTTGAGCTAAATACATAGCATTTTCAAATTCAGCATTTTCATCAATATCATTAATAGCTTCATTAATAGACTGTTTATCAATACCTTTATTGTATAGATTTTGTTTAATTTTATTTCTTCCACATCTATTTAAGTTAATATTAGTATTAACAATTTTTTGAGCTAAGATATCATCATTTATAAAATTATTCTTCTTTAAAAAATCGATAACTTTATCGATTGTATCTTCTTCAAATTCATTAGATAGTTTTTCTCTTATTTTCTTTTCAGATTGATCAGCTTTAGATAAAATATTTAAAGATTTATTTTTAGCTTTTATATACATCTCATCTTTAATTAAAGGTTTTAATACTTCTTCTTCTATCTCCATTCCCTTTTTTAAATTAAAACTGTAAACTAACTCTGTAAATATAGCCATGAAAAATTCATTGTTTACATATATATTAACTCTATCAGTATTTTTTTTTTGTGATTCTATTTTAGTAATTATAGCCATTTAAAATCTCCTTTGTATTATTTATAGATATAAGTATATACTAAAAAACAATTTATAACCTTTAATAAATTTAAAATAATGATACAATAGTAATATAATTTCTATAAAGGAGAGCAAGTATGAGTATTGATAATCTAGTTAACAAAGCAAAGCTAATAAATAATAGTAAACTAGAGAAATTTAAAAGTAAGAATAAGAAAATGAAAATAGGAATAATGGGAGGGACGTTTGATCCAATTCATTATGCCCATTTAGCTACGGCTGAATTTATTAGAGACAAGTATAAAATAGATAAAATACTTTTTATACCATCAGGTAATCCTCCGCATAAAAAATTAGATATTACAAATAAGTATGATAGATATAATATGGTACTTTTAGCAACTAATAATAATGATAACTTTATCGTTTCAGATATAGAAATAGAAAGAGAAGAAAGAACTTATACCGTAGATACTTTAAGAGAACTTAAGAAAAAGCATAGTAATATAGATATTTATTTTATAACAGGGGCAGATGCTATTTGTGATATTGAAAGTTGGAAAGATGTAAGTGAAAACTTTAAATTAGCCACATTTATTGCTGCAACTAGGCCAGGTATAAGTGTATTAAGATCTCAGGAAAAGATAGAATGTCTAGAAAAAAAATATAATGCTAATATAATAAGTGTTTATGTTCCTTCTTTAGATATATCTTCCACATATATAAGAGATCAATTAAAGGAAAATAAATCGATAAGATACTTAGTTCCTGAATACGTAGAAAAATATATATATGACAATGAATTATATAAGCATGGAGAAGAATAAATGATTTTAGAAAATATTAATAGTAAATTAAAAGAAATGCTACCAGAAAAGAGATTTAACCATTCTTTAAATGTAGCAACATGTGCAGCTAAGTTAAGTGAAATATATAATTATGATAAAGAAAAAGCGTATTTAGCTGGAATTGCACATGATTGTGCAAAATATTTAAATAAAGAGGAAGTTAAATACTATGTAAATAAATATAATATTAATTTAGATTCTTTAGAAAAAGATAATTTAGCGCTATCTCATAGTGTTATAGGATCATATATAGCTAAATATGAATTAAATATAGAAAATGATGATATAATTAATGCCATAAAGTATCATACTACAGGTAAAGAGAATATGGATATTCTAGAGAAAATAATTTATATTGCAGATTTAATAGAAGAAGGAAGAGATTTCCCAGGAGTTGAGAAGTTAAGAGAATTAACTTATTCAGGAAAACTTAACGAGGCTTTAATAGTTTCATTTAATAATACAATTAAGTTTGTTATAGACAATAACCAAATGATACATCCAAGAACTATAGACGCTAGAAATTATCTTATAAAAGAAAATTTGTAATGATTTAGTAACTTAATATAAAATATTTATCAAAAATAAAAATTTCATATATAGAGATTATTATTTATGGTATAATAGTTAAATGTGTTTAAAATTAGGAAAGGTAGGAGATTATATGACTGTAGAACAAATGACAAAAGTTATATACGATGCAATAGATGACAAATTAGGTCAAGATATATCTATAATAAATATAGGTGCAGTATCAAGTTTATGTGATTACTTTGTTATAGCAACAGCTGGTTCTCAAAGACAAGTAAAAGCTATAGCTGATAATGTAGAAGACGAATTAACTAAGCTTGAAATAGAACCAAGAGGGAAAGAAGGATATGAATCTCAAACTTGGGTACTTCTTGATTATGGTGATGTTATGGTTCATGTATTCAATGAAGAAAGTAGAGCATTTTATAACTTAGAGAAGTTATGGAAAGATGCACCATTTGTTGACGTTGACACTTTAGCATAAAAGTGATAACATAAAATATTATAACTTAAAATTAATTAAATAGACTAGAGTAGTAAAAGAATATGTTTTTTCAGAGAGCTAGTGGTGGTGTGAACTAGTAAAATATACCTTTGAACTTGCTAGATATAATCTATTTAGCCGTAGTTGGCATAAAAACTATCTAAGAGAGTCTAATTTTTAGGCTAATTAGGGTGGTACCGCGAATATAATCCTCGTCCCTAAACGTAAGTTTAGTGATGGGGATTTTTTAATATAAAAATATAGGAGGAAATTAAATGAACGTTTATAAACCAAATGAAATTGAAGCTAAATGGCAACAAACTTGGGAAGAAAACAACCAATACAAAACTGATACAAATGATACAACAAAACCAAAATATTATGCATTAGAAATGTTTCCGTATCCATCAGGTAACTTACATATGGGACACGTTAGAAACTACTCTATAGGTGATGTTGTAGCAAGATTTAAGAAAATGCAAGGATATAATGTTCTACATCCAATGGGATGGGATTCATTTGGACTTCCAGCAGAAAATGCAGCTATAAAGCATGGAGTACATCCAGATAAATGGACTATGCAAAACATAGCGGAGATGAGCAGTCAACTAAAGACATTAGGCCTTAGCTTTGATTGGGATAGAGAAATAGCAACATCTACACCAGAGTATTATAAATTTACTCAACAAATATTCTTAAAGATGTTAGAACATGGACTAGCATATAAAAAGAAATCTTTTGTTAACTGGTGTCCATCTTGTGAAACAGTTCTTGCTAATGAGCAAGTTGTACAAGGTGCATGTGAAAGATGTGACTCTGTTGTTGTAAAAAAAGACTTAGAACAATGGTATTTTAAAACAACTCACTTTGCAGAAGAATTACTTCAAGATATAGATACTTTAGATGGTTGGCCAGAAAAAGTTAAAACAATGCAAAAGAACTGGATAGGAAAGAGTACTGGAGCAGAAATAACTTTTGATATAGATGGAAGTGATAAGAAGGTAACGGTATTTACTACTAGACCAGATACAGTTTATGGAGTTTCTTACATGGTTTTAGCTCCAGAACATGCATTAGTTAAGGAATTAGTTGCTAAAACTGAATATGAAGCAGATGTAGAAGCTTTCGTTCAAAAAATGCATACTATGACTGAAATAGAAAGAACTTCAAGTGATGTAGAAAAAGAAGGAATGTTCATAGGAAAATATGTAATAAATCCTGTAAACGGAAAGAAAGTTCAATTATGGATAGCTAATTATGTACTTGCTGATTATGGAACAGGTGCAGTTATGGCAGTTCCTGCACATGATGAAAGAGATGGCGAGTTTGCAGCTAAGTATAACTTAGAAATTGTTGAAGTTATAAATGAAGACAATGTAATGATAAACTCTGGTGAGTTTGATGGAATGGATGCATCAAAAGCTTTTGATGCTATAATAGAAAAAATAGAAGAAATTGGAAGAGGGAAGAAAACAGTTAACTATAGACTAAGAGACTGGTTACTTTCTAGACAAAGATACTGGGGATGCCCAATACCTGTAGTATATTGTGATGAATGTGGTATAGTTCCTGAAAAACAAGAAAATTTACCAGTATTATTACCAACAGATGTTGAGTTTACAGGTAAAGGTGAATCTCCACTTACAACTTCAAAAACATTTATGAATGCTACTTGTCCTCATTGTGGAAAGTCAGCTAGAAGAGAAGCAGATACAATGGATACTTTCGTTGACTCTTCTTGGTATTTCTTAAGATACATAGATCCTAAAAATACTGAAGAACCATTTAGTAAAGAAGCTGTTAACAACTGGATGCCAGTAGATCAATATATAGGTGGGGTAGAACATGCAATACTTCATCTTCTTTATTCAAGATTCTTTGTAAAAGCATTTAATTCAATGGGAATGTTAGATTTTAAAGAACCTTTCAAGAACTTATTAACTCAAGGTATGGTTTTAAAAGATGGAACTAAGATGAGTAAATCTAAAGGTAATGTTGTAGCACCTTCAGAAATAATAGAAGAGTATGGAGTTGATACTGCTAGATTATTCGTATTATTTGCAGCTCCTCCAGAAAGAGACTTAGAATGGTCAGATCAAGGTGTTGAAGGATGTTTCAGATTCTTAAATAGAGTTTATAGATTAATGGATGAATTAAAAGATATTACTAAGTCAGATGTATCTTTAGGAGAATTAAGCAAAGAAGATAAGGCTATGAGATATACTATAAACACTACTTTAAAGAAAGTAACTGAAGATTTAAATGAGAAGTTTGGATTTAATACTGCAATATCTGCATTAATGGAATTAATAAATGAAATGTATAAATACAAAGAATTAGATAATAGAAATGATGCAGTTATAAAAGAAGGTATAGAAACAATTGTAACTATACTTGCACCATTTGCACCACATATGGGTGAAGAACTATGGACTATGATAGGAAAAGAAGGAAGTATATTTGATATAAGCTGGCCTAAATACGATGAAACTGCATTAGTTAAAGATGAAGTTGAAATAGTAGTTCAGGTAAATGGTAAAGTAAGAGGAAAATTAAGCGTTGCTTCTAATATATCTAGAGAAGATATGGAAAAAGTAGCGATGGAAGATGAAAAGATAAAAGTGCTAGTTGAAGGCAAAACTGTAATTAAAGTAGTCGCAGTACCTAAAAAGCTAGTTAATATAGTAGTTAAATAATTTTCTTAGGAGTAGTTTAAATAACTACTCCTTTTTTTATATTAATTAATGTCAAAAAATAGATTTTTAAAATAAATATTATAAAAGAATTAAAAAAAGTTAAAACTAAAATTGAAATTAATATTTTAAAAAAGACAATTGATTAAAAAAATATATAATTAATACAATATTAATAAAATTAGGTAAAGTTTTTAAAAACTTGATTTTTCAATGGTTTAGAATGATAATGCTTAAAAAATAAAATTAAAATATAAAACATAATTTAATTTTTAATATTCAATTATTTAATTTTTTTATATTTTTAGACTTATCTAAAAATTAAAAAATAGCGTTTTCATGTTGATTTTTGTAAAAAAAGATTATAGAATATAGGTGTTAAGAGAAATACAAAATACAAAATTTGTTTTACAGGGAGAGTAAAAAATTATGGCAAAAGTTACTTTACAAGATATAAATGAAGCTAGAGAGACAATTAAAGATATCGTTAAAAAAACAGATATATTAGAAAGTGTAAAGCTTAGTCAGATGACTGGGGCAAATGTTTTCTATAAATGTGAAAATCTTCAAAAAACAGGTTCTTTCAAGGTAAGGGGTGCTTGTAATAAAATCGCAAATTTAACAGAACAAGAAAAGGCAAACGGTGTTATAGCATCAAGTGCAGGAAACCATGCACAAGGTGTTGCATTAGGTGCTAAAATGAGTGGAATAAAAGCAACAATAGTAATGCCAGCAACTGCACCACTTGCAAAAGTTACAGCGACCAAAGGATATGGAGCAGAAGTAGTATTAAACGGCTTAGTATATGATGATGCTTATGCAAAAGCGGTTGAAATACAAAAAGAAACCGGAGCTACATTCTTACATCCATTCAATGATAAGCATGTTATCGCAGGACAAGGGACTATGGCTCTTGAAATATTCGAACAATTAAATGAAAACGTTGACACGATACTTTGTCCAATTGGTGGAGGCGGTATAATAGCAGGGGTTGCTGTTGCTGCTAAAGCTTTAAATCCTAACGTAAAAATAATAGGAGTTCAAACTGCAAATATACCTTCAATGCATGAATCGATGAAACAAGGTAAAGTAACTACAGCATTTAATGATACTACAATAGCAGACGGTATAGCTGTTAAAACACCAGGGGATCTTACTTTTGAAATAATAAAAGAACTAGTCGATGAAGTAGTTGTAGTAGAAGAAAATGAAATAGCTCAAGGTATGTTATTCTTAATGGAAAATCAAAAAGTTGTAGCTGAAGGTTCAGGAGCAGTAACTACAGCGGCCTTATTAAATAAAAAATATGTACCACAAGAAGGGGAAAATGTAGTTTGTATAATATCTGGAGGTAATGTGGATGTTAACACATTATACAGAGTAATAGGGGCTGCTTTAACTAAAGAAGGTAGAAGATATTCATTTAACACAGTAATTCAAGATAAGCCAGGCGGACTTGCTGAATTAACTAAGATAATAAGTGAAAATGATGGAAATATATTAAGTGCAAATTTATCAAGATTAACAGTTGGTGGTAATTTAGGGGAACAAACAGCTGAATTAACATTAGAAACATTTAATAATGAACATATATCTAAACTAAAAGAAGCTATAACTAAAGGTGGATTTGAAATAATAGAAATGTAATATTCGTACAAATACACAGATAAATATACAAAAAACAATAAAAAATATTAAAATATGTTAAAAAAATGAAA
Organism: Faecalimicrobium sp. JNUCC 81; assembly: GCF_053667625.1. Taxonomy (NCBI): domain Bacteria; kingdom Bacillati; phylum Bacillota; class Clostridia; order Peptostreptococcales; family Peptostreptococcaceae; genus Faecalimicrobium; species Faecalimicrobium sp. JNUCC 81. Next base: position 2,925,949 of record NZ_CM132203.1, on the reverse strand, counting down.
ATAAAATGTGGTATAAAAAATAATTATACTTTTTATGCCACATTTTAAAAAATATATATACATTAATGCATATATAATAGTATAATAGTATATGAAAACGTGTACTTTATATTAAAATATATATTTACTAGGAGGACTACAATATGAAACATCAAGTAATACATACAGATAATGCACCTAAAGCTATAGGACCATATTCTCAAGCTGTTAAAGCTGGAAATATGTTATTTGTATCTGGACAAGTTCCATTTGTACCAGAAACTATGGAAATAGTTGAAGGAGATGTTAAAGCTCAAGCAGCTCAATCTTTAAAGAATGTTCAAGCTATATTAGCTGAAGCAGGATTAGATTTTTCACATGTAGTAAAATCTACAGTATTCATAAAAGATATGAATGAATTCGCACAAATAAACGAAGTTTATGCTGAATACTTCGGTGATAACAAGCCAGCTAGAGCTTGTGTAGAAGTTGCAAGACTTCCAAAAGACGTTAAAGTTGAAATAGAAGTAATTGCTGTAATATAATTCTTTTTAAGAATAATAAAATGACCAGTACAAACTGGTCATTTTATAATTATTTTCAGTGCATAATAGTGTATATGCAATCATTTTATTAATAAATTTATAAATATATCTAAATAGTTAATTAGTAAGATTTAATAAGTATTTACAAAATCTTATTTATATATATATAGTTTACAATTTATCTAAAATAATCAATGAATTATATGACATCTTTAGATAGATACTATTTATGCAAAGTGAAATATAAATTATTTTATATTTAAATTTTGGGTATATAGATATCAATAAGACATCAGAAAATTATCTAATGATTAAATCTAAAAGGTATATTGAAATTAATAAGACATTTTTAAGACAAAAGAAAGAGGTAATATAATGGCTAAAGATTATAGTGTATTTGATATCGTAGGGCCTAATATGATAGGACCATCAAGTTCCCATACTGCGGGAGCTGCAAGACTTGGAAAAACTGCTTCGAAAATAGCAGGAAAATCTATAAAAGAAGTTAAATTCTATCTTCATGGATCTTTTGCTGAAACTTATAAAGGTCATGGTACAGATAAAGCGTTAGTTGGAGGAATCTTAGGATTTCAACCAGATGATGCTAGAATAAAAAACTCTTTTGAATTAGCTGAGCAAGCTGGAGTTAAGTTTGAGTTTATAAAAGCTAACTTAGGTGATGATGTACATCCTAATACTGTTAAAATGGAAATGTTATTAGAAGATGATACAATATCAACTGTAAAAGGTGCATCTATAGGTGGAGGAAACATAAAGCTTACAGAAATGGACGGATTAGCATTAGACTTTAATGGAGCAAGAGCAGCTGTAGTTTTAGAAATAAAAGATATCCCTGGTGCAATATCATTTGTAACAGGATTACTTGCTCATAACAATAAAAATATAGCAACAATGTCAACAAACAAACCAGCTAAATCTGAATATACATTCTTAACACTAGAGACAGATGATCAATTAGAAAAAGATTTAATAGATCAATTAAAGAAATTTGAAGTAGTAGCTAAGGTTGTAGTTTTAGACAAATTCTAATGAGTAAGGAGAGATAAAAAAATGAAATATAACTTCACAAGCGGAGCAGAATTATTAGAAAAATGTAATGAGCTTAAAATGCCAATACACCAAATATGTTTAGAGAGAGAAGCTGAACTTGCAGGATTATCTACTGAAGAAGTAAGAGAAAAAATGAGAGTTAGTTTAAATATAATGAAAGCAGCTATAGAGAAAGCCATAGAAGAAGATATAAAGTCTATGGGTGGACTTATAGGTGGAGAAGCTAAAAAGTTAACTAAATACAGAGGTTCATCTAGAACTGTATGTGGAGAATTAATGAATAAAGCTATGGCTGCTGCTATGGGTACTATGGAAGTTAATGCTTCTATGGGATTAATAGTTGCTGCACCAACAGCAGGGTCTTGCGGTATACTTCCAGGAGCTGTTGTTACTATAGGTAAAGAATATGGATTTAATGATGAAGAAATGATAGATGCGTTATTCACTGCATCTGCAATAGGTGTTATAATAACTAGAAATGCTACAGTATCTGGTGCAGAAGGTGGCTGTCAAGCTGAAACTGGAGCTGCTGCTGCAATGGCATCGGCTGGAGTAGTAGAGATGATGGGTGGTTCACCTGAGCAAGCTATACATGCTGCATCTCATTGTTTACAAAATGTTATGGGACTTGTATGTGACCCAATAGCAGGTTTAGTTGAAGCACCTTGTCAAGGAAGAAATGCAATAGGTGTAGCAAATGCTTTAATATCAGCAGAGTTATGCCTAGCTGGAATATTAAACATAATACCATTTGATGAAACGGTTGCTGCAATGTACAAAGTAGGTAAAGAACTTCCTATGGAGTTAAGAGAAACTGCATTAGGTGGAGTTGCTGCTACTTGTACAGGATGTTCTTTAACTACTAAAATATTTGGATAATACAAATAATTAGTAAAAAATAAATTAACACTTGAATATAATTAAGGAGTAGACGTTAATCTACTCCTTTTTATTATTACTATAAAAAAGTTATTATAGGAAAAAAAGAAGGTATTTAAGGAAAAATATCGAAGTTTATTAGTTGGTAAACTTAATTAAGTAAAATAAAGTGGATGCTCTGGGAGGTAAAATTGGGGAATTTAAAAATAGGAATAAAAGATGTAGTTAATGAATTAGGTGTAAAAAATAATAGAAATGAATTTATAAATGAATTAACTTTATTTTTGAACTTAATTGCATTTGATAAAAACTCAGGAGAGTATTATGATGTAATGAGGTTAAGGTTTTATGAATATATGGATAAGTGGAATTTAGATATAGAAAAAAGCTTTTCTATAATAGCTAAATATGTAAAATCTCATAAATTACCATATAAAATTGTTAAGGATGAAGGATTTGAAGGTATAAAAAGTGAAAAATTTATAATATCTATACTTGTAGAATTATATCTTATGATGATCATAGTAAATAACGATGAACCATCAAAAGAAAAATTAAAAGCATTTATATATAGCGAACTTAATAAAAGTAAAATTAACTTAAATGAAAAAGATATAGTTATATCAGACTTTGATTATTTATTTAAAGATAAAAAACTATTTTTCATATGCAAAAAGTCTTTAATTGATAAGCAAAAAGAAATAAAATTAGCTTTTGATGAAACTGTAAAAGCCATAGAGAATAGAAATAATATAAAGTTAAAACTAAATTATATAATACATAAAAATAATGACTTTGGGGAAAACGTAATCCTTAAAGATGACGAAAAAATAGAACGAATTGATAAATTAAAATGGCATATAGAAAAATTAAAAAAAGATATAGAATTAAATAATGTTATTATAAATGAATATATTGACAAAGAAGTAAGCCTTAAGAATGAATTAAATAAACTACAGTTAGAAAATATAGAGCTAATTGGATACGCTAAAGAGCAATATTCAAAAGCTTTAATTGATTTGGTACAAAATATGAATGATTCAACAAATGGTAATTTATTAGATAGACTTTATTGTTACTCAAAAGGAAAAGAAGAGACTAATCTAATGTTTGTTGCAACAAATTTGTTTAATGTGCTAAGAGAAATGGGGATTTTTCCAAGAGAGACCATAAGAGTAGGTGATAATGTAAAAGTAGAAGAGTATTCTTTTTATAACTATAGGCTAAATAAAGATATATCAGACATTAACTCATGTGAAGGTAAAGTATTGTATCCGGCATGGTTTTACAATAATAAAGAGATATTAAAGCCATATGTAAACATTAAGGGGGAGTAAATTATGAATAGAGAATCAGGAAATGATATTTACTTTGGTATTGATTTAGGAACAACTAATACTGTAGTTTCAAAAGGAAACTTATTATTTAATGGATTGATACAATCTCAGATTATACAAGTTATGCAAGTTGACGAAAATAAATCTCCTACAATGGAATTTATATTACCTTCAGTATTATATGTTGATGAAAATGGAAAAGAGTATGTTGGGAAAATTGCTAAAGAAATAAAATCGAAAGCATCTAAAAAAGTTTTATATAATACAAAGAGATATATAGGAACTAATAAAAAATGGTTATTAGGAAACTCTGAATATAGTGCTAAGGATGTAGCAAAGCAAATCCTTAAAGCATGTAGAGACTCTATGAAAAGATATAATCAAGGTAATGATGTCGATAGTGTAACAATAACAGTACCTGCATCTTTTAATACAGATCAAATTAAGGATACAAAAGATGCAGCACTAGAAATCGGATTCAAAAATGTAAACCTTATACCAGAGCCTACATCAGCTCTTATCGATTTTATAAATGAACAAACAAATTTAATAGAGAGTCAAAGACAAGTTGATTTAAGTAAAAGTACGAGAATATTAGTATTTGATTTAGGGGGAGGTACATGCGACGTAGCTGTTGTAGATGTAATACAAAATGGAAGAAAAGTTGAATTTACTGAAGTTGCAATAGGTAGATATGATGAGCTAGGAGGCATCGATTTTGACAACAAAGTTGCATTAGTTAAGTTAAATGAATTCTTAGAAAGATATAATTTAAAATATAGTGATATAGACAAAGAAGATAGAGAAAATATGGTAAGGCATTTAAGAATATTTGCAGAAAAGGCAAAGGAAAGAATATCGTCGGATATAGAGATGAACTGTTATTTTGGGGAAAGCTTTGACCATTATATAATGGATTTTTATAATGATGATCATGTCCAGTTCTGTATAAATAAAGATGAGTATGATGATGCAATAAAAGATTTCTTTACAAAATCTACGCCAACTAATAAAAGACTTGATGAAGAAGCTCAAAAGAATATAGTTGACCCTATATTAAATACATTGAGAGACTATGATATAAGTAAAGGCAGTATAGATTATTTATTTTTAACTGGAGGAATGACAAAGTATCAATTAGTAAGAGATAAAATTAAAAAAATATTAAATCTTGAAGACGAACAAGTTATAAACTCTGCAGATCCGTTAATATCAGTAGCAAAAGGAGCAGCTATATATGATTATTATGAAACCATAATAAACAGGCCTAATTCTATAAATAAATCGGAAGATAAAATTACGGATATAAAGAAAGATAAAAAATTTGAGTTAACAAGGGTACTAGCAGAGGCAATAATGATAGATGTGAAGCAAGGTCTACCAGTAGTTATAATTAACTCAAACCAAGAAGTACCATATGAAGGTAAATTAGAAGGGGCATTAAAAACTACGAGTCCATCAGGGGTAGAAATAAATCTTTATGCAGGAATAGACCAATATGACTCTAAAATGAGGATACAAAGAAAATATAAGGCTTATTTTAAAACTCCTAAAAAGCCGGGAACACCAATGGATATAAATTTCTCAATAGATAAAGATAAATATTTAAAACTATCAGTAGATGTAGATGGAGAAAAAATAGAATTAAAACAAGAAGTGGACTTAAAAGAAAAAGAAATTATATAAGGGGGTATTTTTGTGATATTAAAAAGCTTAGAAGATTTAGAAAAATACAGAAATAATATGAGTATCTCAAAGCCTTCAGTTAGTTTGAGTGATATAAATGAGGTAAGTGAAGGTGGTGGCGAAAGTACTAATAACTGTAATAATAAACTATTTTATTGGAACTTTAAACCATATTATATAGAAGAATTATTAAGAGCTTATGAGAAGCTTACATTAGGAGGAGTAAATTCAGGAAAATTACATGAATTGGAAATGGACTTAAGATTTATTTCACAAGATATGATGGATGAAAATACATGCCCTATAGAAGCTATATTATATGCATCAAAAACTATTAATAATATATTAATCAATAATAACTTGCTAATAGAAACAATCGGAAATGTTACAGCAGAAATTTATAGCAAAAATAAAGAAGAATATAAAGATACGATTAGATTTATATTATATGAATGGTCGTGGTCAACTCAGATTATGATTTTAATAAATGCTTGCGGAAAAATAAATGATACAGAATTTTTAAAGATTATTTTTGATAGACATACTAAAGGAGATACTAGATTACAAGCCTTAAAAGCTTTCATGAATAAAAATGATGATATATGTATAGATTACGCTTTAAAATTAATAAGCTTGACACAGGAATCAGATAATACAGAAGTTCAAATGGCTAAGTACTTTATACATAACTATACAAAAAGCTTTGGAAATAAAGCTATAAAAAAAGCAGAGAAGTATTTAGAAATACCAAGTATAAATAAAACTGCTAGAAAAATAATAAGTAGAACTATACCATCGGGAGCTAAAGATGAATCTGTAACTTTAGACGCTATGATAAAAAAAGCTAAAAATTGGGATTTAGAAAGTGACTTTTATAGCTCGTTTGAAGAGTGGATGAATAATAGTAACACTAGAAAAAATGCATTTTTAGCAATAAGATACTCTAATTCATCAAAAGTTGAAGATATGGTAATAGATATACTTAATAGATATTCATGTAACTCTATAGAGATAGGTACAGCTTTAGTGACATTAGCCCAATGGGGTTCTAGGAAAGGTTTGAGTCCTAGATTTTCAGATTTAATAAATAAAAATAAAAATGATATTACTAAAAAAGTATATTGCAGTGCAGCTATGTGTAGTTTAGGGGATGAAAAAAATGCGATAGAGTTGATAAGAGAGTTTTTAGAGGAAGACTATTATGAAAGTAGACAGGTATTTTCTATAATAAGAGATTGTGCATATAAGAGTAATCAACTTTTAAGATATGCAATAAAAACTATTTATGATGAGTATTTAAACAGTGATGATGAGACGAAAATTATAAAGGCTATAAATGGCGCATATGAATTATGTGATAAACCGAAATTTAATTTTAAAGAAGTTGCTCTTTCATCTATAAAAAAATCTATAGGTTTAAATGGCAGTTCTAGTATAGAATATTCTGATAATATATATATGGCTTTAATAAGCTTAATAGAGAGATTACTTAATGATAAAAATAAAGATGAATTTATAGATATATTATTTTTTATAATTGAAAATGAAAAATGTAGCTCAAGGATAAAATTTAAAGCAATATCCATGCTAAAAAGACTGAAAGTAGATCCACCAAAATAATTATGTATATATATAAAGGCACTATAATAAAAAAATTATATATTGAAGATATAGAAAAAGATATAATTTGTACAATAGAAAACTCTAAATATGATGATATAAAAAATATAAAAGAAATTGATTATTTTATAGAAAATATATCTTATATTCAAATGGGGAAGAAAGATTTTTTAGAAATATTAGCTTATACAAAGTATAAATTAGGAGAGTATTTACTATCTTTTCAATATGGATTAGAAGGTTTTTCTTTCAATAAAAATAGCCTGGGAATAGTATATTCTATATTATCATTGCTACACTTAAGCTTATATGATCAAGCAGAGTATATGTTTAGAGAAAATGAAGAAAGAATAATGGATATAATAAATTCTAATAAGTGTGATATAGATGATTTTATAGATTTATTAATTTATTTTAGGATATCTTTAAATCCATCGGATGATTTAAATTATAAAATAGATAATATAAAAGATAAAAGAAAAAAATACTTATATATATTAGTTAATTTCATAGAAGAAATAAAAGATAACATAAATAAAGAAATAGAAAAATCAAATGGTTTAGAAATGGAAAAAATTCTGGAGTCGTATAAAGAATATTTATATGAAACCATAAATATATTAAAAGAATTAAAATTAGAAGAAATAGCTATACTTTATAAATCCAAAATAGATAATTTAGACAATAAAGAAATATACAGTGAAGTATCATGCGATAATCTACCTAAATATATCTGTAAATCATTATTAGATATAATAGATTTAAAAAATATAAATCATAATTATATACCTGATAGAATAAATAAATACAACTTTAAAGATGAGTTCATAGAAATTTATAGTTATAGAGGAAAATCTTCAGTTAGCATGCATATTTTAAAAATAAAAGATGAATACTTAATATTAGACTGTGGAGCAGAAATAATAAACTCAGAAATAAAAAAAATTAATATAGAAAAGTTTTTACATGAGAATAACCTTCCTAAGGAAAAAATAAAATCATTAATAATAAGTCATGCTCATTTAGATCATTATGGTAGCTTAGATATTTTACAACCATATGTAAATGAAATTTATATGACTAAAGATACTTATAATATTATTAATGTTGTATCAACTGGATATAATATAGATTCTAAGAAATTAAAAATAAAAAAAGATAATGAACAATTTATGATTAAGGATTTAAAAGTTACTTTCTTTCCTTCTAATCATATAAAAGGCTCAGTCGGAGTATGTATAGAATATGAAGGTAAAAAAATAATTTATACAGGGGATTTTTCTTTTAATAGACAATCAACAACTAGATATATTGATGAAAAAAGCTTTGTTAAATTCAAAAACGCAGATTATCTTATTATGGAAACAACCTATGGAAATAAAAGAATTACCTTGCCTTATAGATATAATAAAAAACTATTTAATTACTTTACTAATTTATCTGTAAAAAATAAAAAAAGAGTACTAATTCCATCTGCAACTATTGGAATAACTCAAGAGTATTATGATTTAATAAAAAATAGTACAACTAAAGCAAATATTTTAATAGATGGCTTAGCTGTTAAAGTTAATAAATATTATAATAAAGTAGATAAAAAAATTAATATAAATAAGGAAATTGACTATAAAAAATATAGGTCTATTTATGAAAAGTACTATGAAAATGATGTGATAATTGTAAGTGGAGGGATATTAAAAGATAAAAGTATATCAGAAAGCTACTATAACTTAGTTTTAGAAGATAATGATATAGTAACTATTTTAAATTGTGGATGTATGGATAGGGAAATAATAAAAAAGAGACTAAAACCGTATGATACTATTAAAGTAAATTTAATTGAAATAAGCTTATCATCACATGCTCAATATGAGGATTTAATAAAAACTGTAAATACAATAAAACCTAAAAATTTAATAATGGTACATGGAAATGGAATAAAATTATATGATGACTTATGTAATGATATCTAATGTGGTATAAAAAAGCTTCTTATAATTTATAAGAAGCTTTTTTTATATTAGTAGTTTATATCTGCAGGTTTTATATTGTTTTTATCACTAGAACTGCAAGGAGTAACACCATAAACCATAAAGCAGTGTGGACATTTATCTACATGAGTTTTCATAGTAAATGATTTAGAGCAATTAACACACTCTATTTCATGATGAGTTCTTAAAGGAAACTCACCTTTACCCTTACTTCTCACTAAATCAACTACATTTTTACCATTATTTTTATCTGTATTAGAACATCCGCAACTCATAATAAATCCTCCTAAAAAATTTATGTATAATTTTATATATAAAATTATACATACCCTTTAGATAAAAGTCTGTAACAAATGATACACTTTAATATTAAAGATTAAAGTATTAAAAATATAAAAATATATTGACTATTTTGAATTTTGTAATTATAATATATAAAAATGTAAAAATAAAAATCCAGCGAAAAAGAAAGTAAATATAAAATAAGCTACAGCGAGTTAGGGTTGGTGTGAGCCTAATAGTAAATTTTATAATGAAGAGAGCTTTAGAGGAGGATGCTTGAAATTTTAGTATGGCATTCGGTTTATCTCGCCTTAAGAGATTAGAGTGGATAAGTTTTACTTATTAATTAGAGTGGTAACGCGGAATATTTCGTCTCTTGGTTTTATAACCAAGGGGCTTTTTTAATATTTTAAATTACTTATTATATAAGTATTATTATCAATAAGAGTGGTAACACGGATTGAAATTCGCCTCTTGGTCTTTAGGCCAAGAGGCTTTTTGTTTAAATTTTCTTTGGAGGAGTAATCATGGATAAATTTGTAAAATAAGCTTAATACTTATAACATTGGAAACAATACTGTATATACTAAAAAATACACAAAATAATATATAATACGAGGTGAATAATATGAAACTATGGGGTGGACGTTTTAGAAAAGAAGAAAATAAACTTATGGAGGAGTTTAATAAATCATTTGATTATGACAATGTTTTATATAAAAAAGATATAGAAGGAAGTATTGCTCATGTATATATGCAAGTTCATTGTAAATTATTAACAGAAGAAGAGGGAATAGCTATAACAGATGGATTAGTTGGGATATATAAAGATATTTTAAATAGAAAATTATTATTAGAAGGAAACTATGAAGATATACATAGTTTTATAGAAATAAATTTAATAAATAGAATTGGTGATATAGGAAAAAAACTTCATACATGCAGAAGTAGAAATGACCAAGTTGCTACTGATATGAGATTATATGCTAAAGAAAAAACAATTAATATAATAAGCTTAATATCTGATTTTAAAAATACTATAAAAGAAGTTGCATATGAAAATCCAGTTATTATGCCTGGATATACTCATCTTCAAAGAGCTCAGGTAGTTACCTTTAAACACCACTTAATGGCTTATTACAGCATGTTTGATAGAGACGAAAAAAGACTTAAAAATGCTTTAGAAATATTAGATGAATCTCCTTTAGGGTGTGGGGCTTTAGCTGGAACTACACATAGTATAGATAGAAATATAACTAAAGAAAAATTAGGATTTAAGCGAATTGTAGAAAATTATATAGATGGAGTTAGTGATAGAGATTATTTGTTAGAATTGATGAGTGATTTTTCAATAATTATGATGCATTTAAGTAGACTTAGTGAAGAATTAATATTATGGAGTAGTCAAGAATTTCAATTTGTAGAAATCGATGATTTATATACTACAGGAAGTAGCATAATGCCGCAAAAGAAAAATCCTGATGGGGCAGAATTGATAAGAGGTAAAACAGGAAGAGTATATGGTAACTTTTTTGGACTTTTAACGGTTATGAAAGGACTTCCGCTAGCTTATAACAAAGATATGCAGGAAGATAAAGAAGGATTTTTCGACAGTGTAAATACAGTTGAAATGTGCGTTTCAATAATGGAAAAAATAATATCTACTATTAAGGTTAATAAAGATAAAATGAAAGAAGCTGTTAAATCTGGATTTTTAAATGCTACAGAAGTTGCAGATTATTTAGTTAATAATAATATTGCATTTAGAGATGCTCATCAAATAGTTGGAAGCATTGTAATATACTGTGAAGATAACAAAAAGGCAATAGAAGATCTTACTATGGATGAGTTATTAAAATTTTCGAATGTATTTAAAAATGATATATATGATTTTATAGATTATGAGAGTATATTAAATAAAGGGATAAAAAAACATTTAAAATAAATAATAGCCATACTAATTTAAATTAGTATGGCTATTATTTATTTTGTTAAATATAAAAAAGTTAAATAAAAATGATAATTAATATCAATAAGCATTGACAAAGGGGTTTTATAATACTATCATTAATAATAAAGATACTAATTACTAATATGAAAGGGGCGTATATTAATGAATTTAGTAGTAGTTGGCGGACACGAAAGAATGGAAAAAGATTATATTAATATAGGAAAACAAAAAGGATATAAAACGAAGGTATTTACAACTATGTCATCAAAGTTTAATAACTCAATCGGAAAACCTGATGCAATAGTCATATTTACTTCAGCTGTTTCACACAAAATGACTTCGATAGCGGAAAATCAAGCTAAAAAAAATGATATATTAATAGTAAGGCATAGAAATAGCAGTAAAATTGCATTTAAAGAATGTTTAGATAGAATAGATGAATGTATTGGAAATTGTAAAGAATGTAAATATAATAAAATTAAAAATATAAAAGAAGGATAGCTACTAATAGTTGCTATCCTTTTTATTATCTTCTTCTTCTGCTATGTTTACCTCTTTTTTTTGAATATATATTTCTATTATATGGTTTTCTTTTTTTTCTTCTTTTTCTCATTATAACAAATGCTATAACAATTATTACTAATGATATAACTATTAATGTAGCTAATTTTATTATTGACATAACAGCTTTATTCTCAGTTATAAAAGCAAATACACTGTTAACATTATTTTTAGCTATTAAATCTATTGAATGTTCAAGTTTACCTGAATTATATACATCTAAAGTACCGACTTTATCACCTTTTCTAATAGGTAACTTAGTTCTTGCTAAATTAGCTTTTGTAGTATAGCTACTTTCCTTTTGACCTTTAGGTAAGACGCGTTTATAACTATACTCTGGCTCATAAGAAAGCTCTTTTTGTTTACTAAGGAGGATTTTCTTAGTACCAGCCTGTTTTTCTTTAGTAACAATAGTAGTAGAATAGAAATTTTCATATCCATAATCTAATAAGGTTCTAGAATCTAGATATAAATCATTCCCAGTAGTTTTGAAGACAGCAGAGATAAGCCTCATATTATCTTTAACAGCACTAGATAAAAGGCATCTTCCGGCATCATCAGTATATCCAGTTTTTATACCATCAACTATATCATACTTAATATCGATTTGATTTCCTTTATAATTAATCTTTTCATTTGAAGTCAGAAACTTGTTAGTATTTACAAAGTATCTTTCGTGAGGATATGCTTCACTAGGTTGATAACTAATAGACTTAGTTTTAACAATATTTCTAAAGATTTCATTATTCATAGCTTCTCTAGCCATAAGAGCCATATCGTAAGCTGTAGTATAATGGTTTGTATCTGGCAATCCATGAGGATTGTTAAAGTGAGTGTTTTTAGCACCGATTGCTTTAGCTTCTTTATTCATTAGTTCAACAAATTTTTCTACTGATCCACCACCTACATATCTAGCTAATACAACAGCTACATCATTAGAAGAGTGAACTAGTAGGGCGTCTAATAATTGTTTAACATTGAAAGATTCACCGTTTTTTAAGTACATACTTGAGCCATCCACAGGTGGCAAGTCCTTAATTTCTACAACTTGACTTAAATCAGGAACATGTTTTAAGACAACATAAGCTGTCCAAGCTTTAGTAGTAGAAGCTGGGTAAAGTTTTGAAGAACCGTTTTTATCATATAAAACTTTTCCAGTTTCGTAATCCATTAAAACTGCATGTTCAGCTGTTAGATTTGGCTTAGCGTTATTTGCAAATGATATATTTGCAGTACTTAAAAATGAGGTAAAGGCTATAAGACATGACACTAAAAGAGATAAAATTCTTTTCATGTATTAACCTCCAAATTTAAAACTTATATTTTAGTATAACATATTTTTGTCAATAATTAAAATAAAGGAGTGATCAAAATTTGAAAAAATTGGGTAATATTATTATATTTTCTTTGATAATAATTTTAAGTATAGGAACAATTATATATAAAAATAGCAAAAAATTAGAAGATAATATTTACGTAGTTAGTGAGAGTGAAGAGAATAATAAACAAACAATTTCAAAAAATAATAAAGAAAATAATGATAAAATAGAAGATATAAAGGTTGCAAAAAGTAATAAAGACGTAAATAATAAAGTTGCGACTATATATATTAGTGGTGAAGTTAATTCGCCTGGTGTAGTAACTATAGATAGTGATAAAAGGTTATCTGATGCAATAGACAAATTAGGTGGGCTGACTAAGGAAGCTGATTTTAATAGAATAAATTTAGCTATGAAAATAGAAGATGAGAAACATTATATAATACCTAAAATAGGCGAAGAGCTAGAGTTTAATAATGAAGAATCAAATACTATGAAAAGTTTTGAAAATAAAGACAGTAATAAAATAAATATTAATACTGCTACAGTACAAGAATTAGATTCTTTGCCTGGTGTCGGAGAAGCAACAGCAAATAAGATACTAAATTATAGACAAGAAAATGGAACATTTAAATCAATAGAAGAAATAAAAAATGTAAATGGAATAGGTGAGAAAAAATATGAAGATTTAAAAGATGCTATTTGTATAAATTAATATAACTATACAAGTTTAAATCTATTCAATAAACATATTAAAGTGTGATATTATAGGAATATAATAATTAGCTAAAGGAGTAGGGTTATGCAAATTTTAAAAAGGCTTACTGAAATGACGACTTCAGGTGGCTGAGCGGCTAAAATAGGGCCAGAGGTTCTGGCTTCAGTTTTATCACAGCTTCCTAAAAATGAAAGTACAGATAAATTATTAGTAGGATTAGAAACATCAGATGATGCAGCTGTTTATCAATTAAATGATGAAATGGCTTTAATACAAACATTAGACTTTTTCACGCCAATGATAGATAATCCATATGTATTTGGTCAAATAGCAGCTTCAAACTCTTTATCAGATGTATATGCTATGGGAGGAACTCCTTTAGTTGCAATGAATATAGTTTGTTTTCCATCTTGCCATGATATGAACGTGTTGGCAGAAATATTAAAAGGTGGATTTGATAAAGTAAAAGAAAGTGGAGCGCTTTTAGTTGGGGGACATACTGTGGATGATAAAGAGCCAAAGTATGGACTTTCTGTATCTGGTATAGTAAATCCAAATAAGGTTTTATCAAATGCAACTGCTAAAGTAGGAGATAAATTAATACTTACTAAACCAATAGGTGTAGGAATATTAAATACTGCTATGAAAGAAAACTTAGTGGACAAAAATATATCTGATAAAGTAATTGAGGTAATGGTACACTTAAATAAATATGCGGCTAAAAGTTTTGAAGTTACAGATGTAAATTCAGCAACAGATATAACTGGATTTGGTCTTTTAGGACATACTCTTGAAATGGCTAAAGCATCAGATGTAAGTATTGAGATAGAGGCTAAAGAAGTTCCTATATTAGACGGTACAGTTGAAATGGCACAGATGGGAATTATACCTGCTGGAATGTATAGAAATAAAGAATATATATCAAAAGATGTTGATGTAAAAAATATAAAACCAGAAATAGAAGATATTTTATATGATCCTCAGACTTCTGGAGGATTATTAGTATCAGTAAAACCAGAATTAGCACAAGAACTTGTAAAAGATATGAAAAAGAATGGTTCTATAGAGGCAAAAATTATAGGTACTGTAAAACAAAAATCTGAAAAATATATTACGGTTATATAAATAACCGTAATTTTTATATATTAACAAGGAAAGGGTGATTGTGTTGATAAAAAAAGAATTATTTTCTATACTACCATCAGTTGATGAAGTATTAGGGGATAAAAATGTAATAAAAGCATTAGAAGAATATCCGAGGAGTTTGGTGTTAGATTCAATAAGAGAATCAATAGATGTAAAAAGAAAATTTATCATAAATATAAATGAAAATAGTATAGATAACTTTAATATAAAATTGGAAGATATTATAAAAGATTCGCTTCAAAGAATTAGAATAAATTATTCGTTATCATTAAAGAAAGTTATAAATGCAACTGGAACAGTTATACATACTAATTTAGGAAGATCATTACTTAGTGAAAGTATAAAGGAAGAATTATGGAACCTATCATCTAGATATTCAAATTTAGAATATGATTTAGAAAAAGGGGAAAGAGGTTCTAGGTATAATCATTTGACACAAATGATAAAAAAGCTTACAAATGCTGAAGATGTTTTGGTTGTGAATAATAATGCAGCAGCGGTTTTACTTGTACTAAGCACAATGGCTAAGAATAAAGAAACTATAGTTTCGCGTGGAGAATTAGTTGAAGTAGGTGGATCATTTAGAATACCTAATATAATGGAATTAAGTGGAACTAAACTTGTAGAAATTGGTTCAACTAATAAAACTAATTTAAGTGACTATAAGAGGGCTATAAATGAAGATACAAAAGCTATAATGAAAGTACATACAAGTAATTATAAAATACTAGGATTTACAGACAGTGTAGATATAGAAGACTTGTCTAAATTAGGTAAAGAATATAATATTCCTGTTATAGAAGATTTAGGAAGTGGAGTATTTATAGATTTATCTAAATATGGTTTATCTTATGAACCGACAGTACTAGATTCTATAAAAAGTGGGGCAGATATAGTAACTTTTAGTGGAGATAAAATGCTCGGAGGCCCTCAAGCTGGTATTATAGTGGGGAAGAAAAAATATATAGATGAAATGAAAAAAAATCAACTCACAAGAGCCCTAAGGGTTGATAAGTTAACAATATGTGCTTTAGAGGCTACTTTAAGAATGTATTTAGATGAGAAAAAGGCAGTAGAGAATATACCTACATTAAAAATGCTAACATTAAATAAATCAGAGTTAGAGGAAAAGGCTTTAAATTTATTTAACAAAGTTAATAAACTAAATTTAGATATAAATATATCGATTGAAGATGGTTTTTCACAAGTTGGGGGAGGGTCTATGCCTATTGAAGTTATAAAAACAAAAGTTATAGCTATAACTCCAAATAAAATAAATGTATCAACTTTAGAAAAAAGACTTAGACTAAGCGAATCTCATATAGTAGCTAGAATATATGATAACAAATATATATTAGATGTAAGAACAATATTTGAAGATGAGTTTGATGTTATTGCAAGTGAACTAGAAAATGCTTTAACATAAAATCTTTATTGGGAGGAATAGATGAAAAACATAGTAATAGGAACAGCAGGACATATAGATCACGGTAAAACTACTCTTATAAAAGCGCTAACTGGTAGGGAAACAGATACATTAGCAGAAGAAAAAAGAAGAGGTATATCTATAAATTTAGGATTTACATATTTTGATTTACCAAGCAATAAAAGAGCTGGAATAGTAGATGTTCCGGGACATGAGAAATTTATAAAAAATATGCTAGCAGGAGTGGCTGGTATAGATATTGTACTTTTTGTAGTTGCATGTGATGAAGGGGTTATGCCCCAAACTGTTGAGCATTTAGATATATTAACATTTTTAAATGTAAAAAAAGGAATAATAGTACTTACAAAGTGCGATACAGTTGATGATGAATTTATAGAACTAGCAAAAGAAGATGTTGAGCAAAAGGTAAGAGGAACGTTTTTAGAAAATGTAGATATTATAGAAGTTGACTCTATATCAAAAAGAGGAATAGATAATTTAGTTAATGCAATAGATAAGATGAGTGAAGAAATAGAAGATAATGATAGAGACTTACCAGCAAGGCTTAATATAGATCGAGTTTTTTCTGTAAATGGATTTGGAACGGTTATAACAGGAACATTATTAGAAGGAAAAATTAGTATAGATGATGATTTAGTTATTTATCCTAAAAAATTACCAACTAAGATAAGAAGTATACAGGTGCATGGAGAAAGTGTTAATGAAGCTTATGCAGGACAGAGAACTGCTATAAATATATCAAATGCAAAAGTAGAAGAAATACAAAGGGGAGATGTATTGGCAGCAAAAGATTCTTTGGAGGAATCTATGATGTTAGATACAAAACTTTCACTAGTAAATCATTCTAACAAAATATTAAAACATTGGGATAGATTAAGATTATATCATGGAAGTAGAGAAATATTTTGTAGAGCAGTTCCGCTAAATGTAGAAACTATAGAGAGTGGACAAAGTGGATATGTACAACTAAGACTAGAAGAAAATATAGTTGCTAAAAAAGGAGATAAATTTGTATTAAGAACCTATTCACCTATGGAAACAATTGGAGGAGGCATAATAATAGATGCATCGCCTAAAAAGCATAAAAGATTTGATGATGAGTTAATACAGGCACTTAAGTTAAAAGAAAAAGGTGAACTAAAAGATATTTTAGAAGAGTACTTAAAAATAAATTTAAATAAGTACATAACTATAAAAGATATTATGAGCTATAGCGGAGATAGTGAACTTAATATAAAGGAAGCTATAGACAAATTAGTGAAAGAAAAAAGAATACTTATTATAAATAATATTTATATTCATATGAGCAAGTATGAAAAATTTAAGGAAGATACAGTAAAAATATTATTATCTTATCATAAAAAATATAGGCTTAGAAAAGGTATGCTAAAGGAAGAATTTAGATCAAAATTAGAGTCTAAATTTAAAATAAAAGATATAGATACATTATTAAATTATATGGAAAATGAAAAAATAGTAAAATTAGATAATAATATAGTTTCTTTATATAATTTTGAAGTTGTATTTAATGATAAACAAAAAGAAATAAAATCAAATATACAAAAAAAACTTAGAGAAGATGATGTATTACCTATATTAAGTATAGAAAGTATATGTGAAAGTAATCATTACTATATAGAAGTTTTAGAATCTATGATAGGTAATTATGTTGAAAAATTAGATGATAATCATGTTATGGACAAAGAAATATATGAATCTGCTAAAGAAGAATTAATAAATTATTTAATGGAAAATAAAGAAATAACTTTAGGTGAATATAGAGATTTAATTAATTCTAATAGAAAAAATTGTATGATTTTATTAGAAAATTTTGATAGAAAGAAAATAACTAAAAGAGAAGAAAATAAAAGAGTTTTATTCTAAAAATTACATTATTTATAAAATACCAAGATATAATAACAAAAACATACATATCTTGGTATTTTATTATGCAAATAATAAAGAAATAATGAGATAAAAAAGCATTTATAGTATAATAATAGAGTATAAATAAATAGGAGGAGAGGGTATTGGAGGATATTGTATCGATAAGGGAAAAGAAAAACTATATAAATGAAAACTTAGCTATTTTATTTATTTTTATAGGATATATATTATTATCATATATTATGAAAGATGTTGCTCAGTTTGAAATTTTTGTACACACTATATATTCTACATTTTTAATTGCTATGGGAATAGTAGTATTTAAAAGTATAGAATTTAATATAGATAAATTTTGTATATTTTTAGGTGCGGTATTTGCACTTACTGGGATAATAGAATGTATTTATGTAATTACAATGGTAACAGATAGAAGTAATATGCACTACAGCAACAATTTTAAAGTTATCTTAATAGCTTTTGTAGATATACTACCAATGATAGGTATATATTTAAGTTTTAATCACATAAAACGAGACAAAAATGTGATTATGGATATAATTATATTGACAGTTGTTACAACAATATCAATATTTATAGCAATGAAAGTTTTGTCAGATAATAGTTTAATAAAAATAAACTTAATGGAAAAAGAAAATAAGTTATTAATTGAATTGATTATAAATGGATTTTTACTTTTAATGGGTATAGTTATATATAAAAAAGTTGGTAACATTGGAGAATGTCTAGATGATCAAGAAAAGTACTATTTTAAGAGGATGATTATAGTTATATCTCTATCTAGAATAACAACACTAATAAATCCGTATTCAAATAATTTAAAATTTGCAGATATATTAAGCCAAATTATAACTAATGTAGCTATGATATATATATATAACTACATAGTATATGCAAATTTTAAAAAACCTTATAATAAATTAAATTCCATAAACTATGAACTAGTAAAAAAAACAAATATATTAAAAAATAATAATATTAAGCTTATAGAACATACAAATAATATGTATGGTCTTAAGGAAGTTCTTAATGATAAAGAGTCAAAATTGCAATCAACATTAGATGTTTCAGTAAATTGCATAATAGTTTTTAATAAAGATAAAAAAGTGACATATACAAATAAAAAATTTGAATCAATATTTGCATATGAAGGAGATAAAATAACTAATAGCATAGAAGAAAGCATGAAATATACAATAGGTAACTTTGACGATTTTATAAAAAATGTAGATTATGTATTTGATGGTAAAGAAAATTTAAACCAAATTATTAAAGTAAATAATAATAGAGTTTATCATGCTGCATTTTCTCCCTTAATAATAAAGGGTAATATACAAGGTGCTCTATGTATATTAATAAACAAAACAAGACAAATAGAGTATGGACAAAAAATAATCGATGCTAATAAGAAATCTGAAAGATTTTTAGAAAGTATAGGAGATGGAATAATAGTTTTTCAAAATGGAGAAAAAATATATACTAATAAAGCAAGTAAGAATATATTTAAAGAAAGATTAAATTCTATAGATTTTAATTTTTATAGGCAAAATAAAAATAAAGAAGCTTACTTTAAAATTGATGGAAAAGAAGTATTTCTAGAAATGGAATTTTCAGATTATACAAAAAATAAAGAATTAAACACTATAGTAGTGGTAAGGGATATAACTAGTCGTAAAAGAGCTCAAATGAGTCTAAGAGAAAACCAAAAGGCATATTCTAAGTTTATAGATATATTACCTGATGGTATTTGTCTATTAAATGAAGAATTACAAATTACATATGCTAATAAATCTCTTTTAGATATGTTAGAAATTAATAGCTTAAATCAAATTAATAATAACAATATTAAAAGTATAATAAATTTAACTGAAGAAGAAGAAGATTTATTTGATAGAAAAATGAAAAAGGTTATCAGCAAAAATAAATACATGCTTTTACTAGAGTATGAGTTAATAACACATAATAAAAATAAGGTTCAAGTAGAAGTAAATGCAACTCCATTTTTTAATGAAGATAATTATATAATGCTTATAATCAAAGATTTAACCTATAAAAAAACATCTGAGATGGCAGAAAAAGAAATACTAGATAGATTTAAGACTGATAAAATAAAAACAGAATTCTTTGCGAATATGTCCCATGAACTTAAAACACCATTAAATGTTATTTCTAGTTCTAACCAATTATTAGATTCACTTTATAAAAATGAAAAAATTGAAGATTATAATAATAGCGTGAAATCTCATATAGATTTAGTTAGACAAAGTTCATATAGATTACAAAGATTAATTGGAAATATAATAGATCTAACGAAGATGGAATCAGGATTCTATAGGTTAAAGCTATATAAATACAATATTGTAAATGTTGTTGAAGATTTATTTATGAAAATAGAAGAATATGCAAATAAAAAAGATATAAGCATTGTATTTGATACAGATAGTGAAGAAGTATATGTTAATATAGATAAATCTGAAATGGAAAGAATAATATTAAATTTATTATCAAATTGTATAAAATTCACAGATATTGGTGGAAGTATAAATGTAAATATATATGATAAAGGAAGTAATGTTGCAATAAGTGTACTAGATAATGGCGTTGGTATACCAAAGAATAAAATAGGATTAATATTTGAAGAATTTGGACAGGTAAATAAAACATTATCTAGAAATGCAGAGGGTAGTGGAATAGGTCTTTCTATAGTAAAAAACTTAGTTGAACTACATAATGGTAGTATATATGTTAAAAGTGAGGAAAATAAAGGTACTGAGTTTATAATAATTATACCTAAAACAAATGTACATAATGACGATTATCAGGAAGATAGAAGGATATATAATATTGATGAAAAAATAAAAATAGAATTTTCGGATATATATTACTAAAATAGTAGAAAAATAGATATAAATAGATTTATATTAAATTAAAGTAGGTGATATTATGGTTAAATTAGGTAATGATTGGGATATTCTATTAGAAGATGAATTTAAAAAAGAATATTATCTAAACTTAAGAGAATTTTTAAAGGTTGAATATAGTTCAAAAGTAATATACCCTGATGCAAATAACATATTTGAAGCTTTAAAGCATACATCATATAATGGTACTAAGGTTTTAATATTAGGGCAAGATCCATATCATGGAGAAGGTCAGGCTCATGGTTTAGCATTTTCAGTTCAAAAAGGAATACAAACTCCTCCATCTTTATTAAATATATATAAGGAATTACAATCAGATTTAGGATGTTTTATACCTAATAATGGATATTTAATGCCTTGGGCTGATCAAGGAATTCTTTTATTAAATACAGCATTAACAGTTAGAGCTCATGAAGCTAATTCTCATAAAGATAAAGGATGGGAAATTTTTACTGACAGTATAATAAAAATCTTAAGTGGGCGTGAAGAACCAATTATATTCGTTTTATGGGGTTCAAACGCACGTAGTAAGAAAAAATTAATAGATAATAAAAAACATTACATACTAGAATCTCCTCATCCAAGCCCGCTATCGGCATATAGAGGATTTTTCGGGTGTAAACACTTTTCAAAAATAAATGAAATTCTTAAAAGTATAAATAAAGATCCAATTGATTGGCAAATACCTAATATATAAAAAATAGCCAGACTTCTAATTTAATTAGAAATCTGGCTATTTTTGTATTTAATTGTAACTTTTAAATACAATTTTAATAATATGTATTAAAAGGAATTAGGTGATATTTTATGGATTTAATTATGTTAAAGCCGATTCAAGTTAAAGAAATGATAGAAAATAATCAATTTGATTTAATTATAGATTTAAGAGATAATGAAAATTACCATAAAGGGCATTTGCCAGGGGCTATAAATATTCCCATAAATGAAATAACTGATAAATTAAATTTTTTAGATTTATACAAGAAAAAATCTATTATTTTATATTGTGGAATAGGCAGTAAAAGTATAAGTGCAGGCAAGGTATTAATTATAAATGGATTTGAAAAAATATATAGTCTTTCAAATGGAATTAAAGGATATAAATATGAACTAAAATCAAATTAAATGTTACAAAAATGTAACTAATAAAAAGTATGCTGAACACGTTGGAAAAACTAAACAAGCATATTTTTTGTTTTTTGTCAAGTTGACAAGTGGTATCAAAAAAGTTACAATTTATACATAGAAAGTGACAAATAACTTTAATTTAAATATAAAACTTAGAAGATAAGGAAGGAGAATATTATGAACTTAAAAAATAATAAAACATTAAAAGTCTCGGTCTTGGCCGGTTTATTATCAGTTGGAATTTTAGCAGGTGGCTACTCTATATTAAACAAAGATATAACCTTAGTAGTAAAAGGAGAGGAAACATCAGTATCAACGTTTAAATCTACAGCGAAGGAAATTTTAGAAGAACAAAATGTTAAATATGACGGAAATGATATTGTAAGCGTAGATTTAGATAGTAAGTTAAAAGATGGATCGAAAATAGAAATAATAGACGTTAAAGAAGAAGTTATTAAAGAAAACAAAGAGGTACCTTTTGAAGTAAATGTAGTTGAAGATAACAATTTACTAAAAGGTAAAACGGAAATTAAAACAGAAGGGCAAGCTGGTAAGAATGAATTAGTTTATAAAATAACTTATCATAATGGGAAACAAATGGAAAAGAAATTTGTAGAAGAACTAGTATCAGTTGAGCCAGTTAATAAGATAGTTAAAAAAGGAACTAAAGTTGAGGTTCAAGTTGCATCATCAAGAGGTTCTAATGCTGGAAGAAAAGCTAATGTAGCAACTACATCAACTGAATCGGTTAAATCAAATTCATCAAGTAGTAAAGGTAAACATATGAAGGTAGTTGCAACGGCTTATTCAGGAGATACTGTAACATCTACAGGTACAAAGCCTAAGTGGGGAACTATAGCAGTAGACCCAAGTGTAATACCATACGGAACAAAGGTGTATATACCTCAATTTGGTCAGACATTTATAGCAGAAGACTGCGGAGGAGCTATAAAGGGAAATAAAATAGATATATTTATGAATGATGAGTCTACAGTTAAGAACTGGGGAAGAAAAACTATAGATATATATATTGTTGGATAAAATTAAGGAGTAGCTATTAAGCTACTTCTTTTTATTTAATATGATTAAAAATTATAAATCTGTTGAAAATTATAAATAAAAATGTTATTATAAGACTTAAGCTATAAAAAAATATTTTATACGGGGGTGGATGGGTGCTGGTGTGTCCTCTAGTCTTCAAAACTAGTATGAGGGGTTAATAGCTTCTTGGGTGGGTTCGACTCCCACGCACTCCCGCCAATTATAAAAAGGAACTCTTTTGAGTTCCTTTTTGCATATTAAAGATAGAGAATTATTTATTTATATTTTCAGATGTTGATTTTATAAACTTCTCATTTTTATCATCCCACTTATATATTTCTTTTGTGGTATTTTTATTTATTTCATTGAATTCTTCGCTAGACTGAGAACCTTCATATTCCGTTATAGTTGTTATACATAAAATACGAGGTATGGATCCTTCTAAACAATCTATAGAACTTGATTCTATATTTTTGATGAGGTCATCGCTATTCTCTTTTTTATTTATTTTTTCGCTATATATACTTTTATTAAAAACGGATATGTACTTATTATCTTTTTTATAAAATATTTCGAAAAACTCTCTTTGGCTAATATTATCAGAAGAATTAGAGTATTTTTGCTCAACTATTAAGAAATCCTTATAAAAATAAAAGTTGCTAACAAGAGCTAAGTTATTAATACTACATTGAAATTTTAAATTATTATTATCAATTTTATCATAAATAGCTATAAAAGAAATTTGTTCAGGTAAAGATAAAGTAAAAGCAACTTTATTTTTATTATCATTAGGTATTTCATCGGTAACAGAAATTTCTATATAATCAGCATATTTTATAAGATTATCATTATTAGTGTCTTTTAAAATTTTTAAAATTAAATTATAATTATCATTATTATGTATAACATTTTTAGCATAAGAAATAGGTAATATAGTTTCGTGAGTATATTTTTTTACTAACAAATTACCAAAGATAAGTAAATTTATAATAAGTAAAAAAGATAGCAGATTTATAATTTTATTCAAATTAAACCTCCTTATAATTTTAGGATTTAATATTAAAATATATTCTGTTAAACTAAAATAAATAACTTTAGGAGCATAGTAAATATGGAAAAAAACTTTAAAACAAGAACAGGCCTTATAATAGGTGATGAAGGACTAGAAAAATTAAAAAATTCTAATGTGATAGTATTTGGAGTTGGAGGGGTTGGAAGTTTTGCTGCAGAAGCAATAGCTAGAGCAGGAGTGGGAAATCTTACAATTGTTGATTTTGATGATGTGGATATAACAAATATCAATAGACAGCTTCCGGCGCTACACTCTACAGTAGGTAAGTATAAGGTAGAAGTTATGAAAGAAAGAATACTTGATATTAATCCGGATATAAAAATTAAGGCTGTTAGAAAAGTATATAACAAAGATACGAGTGAGGAGATACTAACAGAAGATTATGATTATGTAATAGATGCTATAGATATGGTTACATCAAAAATACACTTAATAGAAACTTGCAAGTCTAAAGGATTAGAGATTGTAAGTTCTATGGGTATGGGAAATAAATTAGATCCTACAAAAATAGTTGTTACAGATATACATAAAACAAGTATGTGCCCATTAGCTAAAGTAATGAGAAAAGAACTAAAGGATAGAAGAATAAAAAAATTAAAGGTTGTATACTCAACAGAACAACCTCAAGAACTAAAAAAGAAAATAATGAACGGCAAAAAAATAACACCAGGAAGTACTTCATTTGTACCATCTGTTGGAGGTTTAATAATAGCATCTGTAGTTATAAATGACTTATTAAATAAATAATAAATAAGGAACAAGTAATATTGTTCCTTATTTTTCATATTTATAATTCTTTTTAGTATAAATAGTTTTACCATCGCTATAAAATACAATATCTCCAAGTAAATCAGTTCTATAGACTTTTACACCTTCAGTAGATAAATTTTCTAGAGTTGATCTATGAGGATGTCCGTATTGATTTTTATACCCACATGATATTGTAGCTATATCTGGAGATACTTCTTTTAAAAAGTTTTCATTAGTTGAAGAGCTACTGCCGTGATGTCCTACTTTTAAAAAATCTACATCATCTAAATTAAAGGAATTTATGATATCTATTTCATTTTGATACTCAGCATCTCCTGTAAATAAAAATGATTTATTCATAAAGTTTAGTTTGAATACGATTGAATTTAAGTTATTATCATCTTGGATAAAAGAAGGATTTAAAGTTAGTATATCTATATTATCTTCAATATTTATGGTGTCATCTTTATATAAGTGTTGAATAGATAAATTTTTATTTAAACAAGCATTAACTAAATTTTTATAAGCGTTAGTATTTGTTTCTTGTTCTGGCATAAAGATTGATTTAACGTTAAAATCATTGATTATATTATCAAGTCCTCCGATGTGGTCTGAGTCTGGATGGGTAGCAATCATTATATCTACAGTTTTTACTTTATATTTTTTTAAGTAAGATTTAATTATATGTGAACTATTTTCATCTCCGCTATCTACCAAAATATTTTTAGAATTAGGAGTTTGTATTAATATACTATCTCCTTGACCAACATCAATTATATGTACAGCTAAATGAGAAGTTTTGTCACAACCGCATAAAAGTGATATTATAATAAATATCAATGTTATAAATAAATTCCTAAATTGCATAATACCTCCATTCATTACATGTTTACAAAAAATATAAGATGGGTAATATAAGTTAGTAAAAGTATTTTATTTTATATTCTAAACAATATAATATAAGATAATTCAATAAAATAATGATTCACTAAAATAATTAATAAAGAGTATTTTATATAATAAATAAAATTAAAGTAGTATATATTTATAAATTAAATGTTAAAGTAGTAAAACTAGGAGGATTTTATGATTTTTAAAGAAATTAATATAAATTCAAAAAAGGAATTAGATCCATATTTTGAATTAGTCGATTATGAAGCTTGTGAGTACTGTTTTAGTACTTTATATATGTGGCAACATGCTTATAACACAGGATATTATATCGGAGAAGATTTTGCAGTAATAGTTGGAGAATATGAAGGTGATAGCTTTTCAATACAGCCATTAGCTCGTAAAGAAAAACTGCCTGAAGTTATAGATTTTGTAGTAAGACACTTTGAAGAGGAAAATAAAAAAATATATTTAAGAGGTGTTAATAAAGATATCGTAGAATTTTTAAAAGAAAGATACCCAAATAAATTTGAATATATAGAAGAAAGAGATTTATTTGACTATGTATATGATGGAGAAAGCTTAAGAACTTTAGCTGGAAGAAAAAATCAAAAGAAAAGAAATCATATAAACTATTTCTTAAATGAATATGAAGGAAGATTTGAATATAAATTATTAGATAAAGAAAACTTCAAAGAATGTTTAGATTTAATGAAAGAATGGACGAATAATAAAGAAGAACATGATGAATTTGATGAAGGTATGGATGATGAACTTATAGGAATAAAGAAAATATTTGATAACTATGATGTTTTAAAAGATAAATTAAAGGTCGCTGGAATATATGTAGATGGAAAATTAGAAGCATTTACAATTGGTGAATTATTAAATAAAAATATGGCTTTAGTTCATATAGAAAAAGCTAATCCGGAAATTAGAGGATTATACCCATATATCAATCAACAATTTATAGTAAATGAATTTGAAGATGTTGAATTTGTAAACAGAGAAGAAGATTTAGGAATAGAAGGACTTAGAAAAGCTAAACTTTCTTACCATCCATGTAGATTTGTAGAAAAGTATACTGTTAGGGAGGCATAAAATGAAAATAAGATATGCTAGGTCTAATGAGATAGATGATATAAAAGATATATGGAATTATTGCTTTGATGATAGTGATAGTTTCGTAAATTATTATTTTAACGATAAGTACAGCAGATTTAACACTGTTGTAGTAAATGAAGGGGAAGAAATAGTTTCTTCCCTTCAATTAAATCAATATAAACTTATTTTAAATAATAAAGTATATGATAGTTCATATGTAGTCGGAGTTTCAACACTACCTCAAGTTAGAGGAAGAGGATATATGAGAAATATAATGAAATTTACACTTAGAGAACTATATGCAAAAGGACAGTTAATATCAATTCTTATGCCAATAGATTATAGACTGTATAGAAAATATGGATATGAACACTGTTACGACCAACTTGAATATACTATAGATATTGAAGATTTAAAAAGATTTAAAATAGGTGGTAGATTACATAAAATAAATGAATCTCATATAAATGATTTAATAGATATTAGTAAGTTTTTCTTAAAAGATACTAATGGAAATGTTTATAAGACGGATGAATATTATAAAAACCAATTCAAAGAAGTGAAAAGTGAAAATGGATATATGTATATACATGAAGATGAAGGTAATCAAGGGTATATAATTTATTTCTTAAATGGAGACAAGATGTTTGTTAGAGAACTATTTTATAAAAATATTAATTCTCTAAAATCTATGCTAAAGTTTATATATAATCATAACACTCAATGTAGAGAAGTTGTAATTTCGTCACCTGTAAATGATAAAATAAGGTTTATACTAGATAATCCTAAAACCTCACAAATAAAGATAAAGCCATTTATGATGGGTAGAATTATAAACTTAGAAAAATACTTAGAAAGTTTAGATATAGATAGTAATTTAAATTTAGAAGCGAATGTGTTCGTAGAAGATCAATTTTTAAGTGAAAATAATGGAGTATTTAATATAAAATTAAATAACAATAAACTAGAAGTTAAAAAAGTTGATAGTGATTATGATGGATATTTTACTATAAATACTATGACTCAACTATCATTTTCATATATAGATATGGAAGAGGCATTAGTGATAAATAACAAGTCAGAAAATGAATGTAGTGAAAATGTAATTAAATTATTTAGTACTATATTTACAAAGAAAAAAAATTATATAAATGAATATATATAAGAGGTATCAATTAGATATCTCTTTTTTGTTTGTTAGGAATTATAATTGTTTAAAATTTAAAGCCTTTGAAAATAATCAAAGAAAAAGGTTGTATTAGGAGGTAGGATGAGAAGACCACTGCTAATAGTATTTGTTATTATTATTTTTATATCATCTATATATACTAAAAATGAAAAAGAAAATGTATTATATGATAATAAAAATATAATTATAGAAGGCTTAGTAAAAGACAAAAAAGAAAAGGAAAAATATAATGAGTATAAAGTAGATGAATTTTTAATAAGAGATTATAAAAAAAATAAAAATATAAAAATGGGACAAATAATAAAGATAGAAGGAAAGTTTAAAAGTTTAGATAGAATAAATTATGAAGATTTTAATTATGGTAAATATTTAAAGAGTAATGGATATAAAGGATTAATTTATATTAGTAGTTATGAAGTGTCAGGTAATAATAAATTATATCTATCAATAGGAAATATAAAGACATACATAAGAAGTACAACAAGGTATCTATATAAAGAAACATCTGATTTTATAAATTCAATAATAATAGGAGAAAAAGAAAACCTTACTAAAGAAGATAAAGAGATGTTTAGTAAAACAGGTACAAGTCATATAATAGCCATTTCAGGATTTCATACTAGTATATTTTGTGTGTTAATAAGTTTTATAATAGGAGGAATAAATAAATATTATAAATTAATAATACTTTCATCTATTATATTTTTATATTCAATTATGGTGGGGGCATCACCGTCTATAATAAGATCTGTTATATTTACTATAATTTTGTATCTAGCAGTTTTTATTGATAAAAAAAGAGATCAAATATCAACTTTATCTATGATAGGCATATTTTTAATAATAAATAACCCATATATTATATATAATGTAAGTTTTCAATTGTCTTTTCTCGCTACATTGTCTATAATATATTTCTATGGCTATATAAATAATATTATAAAAATAAGTTTAATATCATTAACATTATCAGCCAATATATTAACATTACCAGTAGTATATTATAATTTTAAAGGTATACCTGTAATTTCGGTAATTAGTAATATAGTAATAGTGCCGTTTATAGGTCTTATAATGTATTTAAGCATTATGAGTGTAGCTTTATTTAAAATAAATATACAACTAGCAAAGTTGATATCAAACTTTAATGGATTTATAATAGATATAATATATTTTTTACTAGAAAAACTTAGTAATTTATATTTTTCATACATTGAAGTAAATAATCCAAGCATATGTTGTGTAATTATTTATTATACAATAGTGTTTTCATATATGATTTATAAAGAACAGAAGGTTATGAAGGAGCAAAAGAATGAATTACAAGGATATTATAAATAATCTTAAAAATAAAAACTTTGAAAATATGTATCTATTTTATGGTAGAGAATACTACTTGATTGAAAATGCAATAAAGTCATTTAAAGACACGTTAAATGAAAGTATGGTAGATTTTAACCTAGATGTTATTGATGGAAAAGAAACTATGTTAGATCAAATCATAAGCTCTATAGAGACACTACCATTTATGGATGATAAAAAAATAGTTATAATAAAGGACTTTGAATTACTAAAAGGTAAGAAAAAGAATTTTAGTGATAGTGATGAAAAGTATTTAATTGAACATTTAGATAATATACCAGAAAGTACAGTAGTAGTTTTTGCTGTATATGGAGATGTTGATAAAAGAAAATCTTTAGTTAAGAAAATTGATAAAAAAGGTATAGTATTTAACTGTGATAAATTATCTGATATGGATTTATTTAAATGGGTCAAAAAGAAGTTTGAACTAAATAATGTAGTAGTAGACAATCCTCAAATAATGTACTTTATAGATCAAGAAGGATATAGAGATAAAAGCAGTGAAAAGACTTTATCTGATTTAGAAAATGAAATTAATAAAATAAGCTCATTTGTTGGAAAAGAAAATAAAGTGACAAATGATATAATAGATAAGTTATCACAAAAAAAAGTTGAAAATGATATATTTAAATTAATAGATTACATAGGAGAAAAAAAATCTTCGGACTCAATGAAAATCTTAAATGATATGTTACAAGAAGGGGAGTCAGTTTTAGGTATATTTGCAATGATAGCAAAACAATTTAAAATAGTTATGCAAGTTAGACAGCTAAGTACAGATGGTTATAGTGCTAAAATAATAGCTGAGAAATTAAAGATACATCCATTTGTAGCAGGGAAAGCATTAAAACAAACTAAAAACTTCTCTGATGATATAATTGTAGATATGTTAAATTATATATTAGAAAGTGATTATAAGATAAAAAATGGGTTAATAAGAGAAAATTTAGCTGTAGAAATGCTAGTAGGAAAGTATTGCAACTCTAAAATAATTTAAATAAAATACAGAAAAATCTTAGTATAAATACTAAGATTTTTCTGTATTTTATTTTTAATAATAAAAAAGCCCTTGATTTTAATCAAGGGCTAATATCTATTAACATTATAAACGGTTAATTAAGCGTTCATCCCGTTTAATTTTTGAGCTAATTTAGATATCTTTCTAGCTGCAGCGTTCTTGTGTATAGTTCCTTTAGAAGCTACTTGGCTTATTCTCTTTTGAGCGTATTCAAATCTTGATACAGCCTCATCTTTATTTCCTGCTAATACAGCTTCTTCGAATCTTCTTATAGCAGTTTTAACTTGAGATTTTCTAGCTCTATTTAAAGCAGTTTTCTTTTCGATAACTTTTATTCTCTTTTTAGCTGATTTTATGTTTGCCACCGTGTTCACCCCCTCGTGTTTTTTTTATTATATTCATCGTCAACATATTAGATTTTAACAGAAATAAATCTAAAAATCAAGGATAATTATTTATTAGTTTTATATAATATCTTTTTCTTTTGACTTTTTAGATTATAACCCATATAAAAATAATTTACAACACAGAAATTAAATATTCATGGATTTATAAAATTATAATTTTTGTTATAAAATACTAAAATTTGTTAACACTTATAACTAGCATTTAATTTGTACTAGGAGGGTTAAAATGATTAGTATAAGAACAGACTTAGCCTTAGAAGCTAGAGAGATGTGTGAAGATGGACAGTCATCTAGTGAGATACCAGGGGTTAAACTTGAAAAAAAAGAATTAGAAAATTGTATAGTAACAAAAGTTGAAGTTATAGATGAACAAGGATCTCAAATAATGAATAAAGGAATCGGAAAATATATAACTTTAGAAAGTAATCTTATGAAATTTGATGATGATGAATCTAGAGAAGAAGTAATAGGTTACTTAAGAAATGAATTAGCAGAAATATTAGGTACAGATAAAACTAAAAAAACATTAGTAATAGGACTTGGAAACTGGAATATAACATCAGATGCCTTAGGACCAAAGACTGTATCTAAAACACTAGTAACAAGGCATATTTTTAAAAATTATAACAAAGATTACGATGATGATTTTACTGAAGTAGCAGGGTTAAGTCCTGGGGTGATGGGACTTACAGGGATAGAGACAAGTGAAATTGTAAAATCAGTTGTAGATAAAATTAAACCAGATAGAGTTATAGCCATAGATGCTCTTGCCTCTAGAAAAATGGAAAGGGTAAACACTACAATACAAATATCAACTGCAGGTATAGCACCTGGAGGAGGGGTAGGAAACAAGAGAAAAGCCCTAAATAAAGACTATTTAGGAGTAGATGTTATAGCAATAGGTGTTCCTACTGTTGTAGACGCTGCAACTTTAACAAGTGATGTATTAGATTTAGCAATTGATAATTTAATGAATCAATCAGAAGGAATAGAAAATTTTTATAGTATGTTAAAGCAACTTAAAGAAGAAGAAAAATATAATTTAATAAAAGATTCACTAGATCCATATGATAAAAACTTAATAGTAACACCTAAGGATATAGACGAAACTATTGAAAATTTATCAGTAATAATAAGCGAAGGATTAAATAGATCTCTTCACCCAGGTAGGATCATTAATTAAGGAGGAGTAAAAATGTTAAGAAAACGCATAAAGGCACTTTCTATAGCCTGTGTGTTAGTTTGTATTTTACCAATAGCATCTTATTCAATGGATAAAGATGAGTTTTTAAAGTTTTTAGTAAACTCATCATATCCAGAAGTTAAAGATGATAATAAGGAAGTAAGTAAAAATACTAAAAATGAAAATAAAAACACAGAGGATAAACAAGGAAAAGATTATATTAAATTTCATGTAGGGGAAGAAAATATACCAAAAATAAAAAGTAATGAAAATAATAGCAATAATGAAGTTACAAAAACTACAGTAAATACATCAGAATATAAGGGTGACATTAGAGTAACTAAAGAAAGTCCAAGAATATTAATATACCATACACACTCAGGAGAAACATATTCAAACTCACCAGGAGGAAATTTCCATTCAAAGGATAAAGAAAACTCAGTAATGGCTGTAGGTAGCTTAGTTACAGAAGAGTTAAATAAAAAAGGATGGGGTGTAGTTCATACAACTAAATACAATGATTATCCTTCATTTAATCATGCTTATGCAAACAGTTTAAAAACAATACAATCTATTTTACCAAAGTATAATAGTATAGATATTGCTATAGACTTACATAGAGATGCAAGAGATTTAACTAATGATGCACTTAAAAAGGCAGAAGAAAAAAGAATGACTACAACTATTAATGGAGAAAAAGTAGCAAAATTCTTCTTTGTAGTAGGAGAAAAAAATCCAAATGTAGAGCATGTTAGATCATTAGCACAAGACATAACAAAGTTTGCACAAAGTAAATATCCAGAATTAATTCTTCCAGTAGTAGAAAAACCATATGGGAAGTATAATCAATTTGTTGCTAAAAACCATATGTTAATAGAAGTTGGAAGTAATGGGACAAGTGCGGATGAGGCAAAAGCAAGTGCTAAATATGTAGCTCAAATACTAGATGAATATTTTAAACAAAAGAATTAGTCTATTATAATAGGAGAATCAAATGAGTAGATTAGAAAAGACTATACAGAAAAAACATAAAAATAAAAAAGTTAGATTTATAAGTAAAGTGGTATTTATGTTATGTATGGCTATAAATCTAATGATTTGTATAATTATAGTAGATAATAGTGCTAAACAAATGTTGGGAGAAAAAACATTTACAATAAGTTCTATAATAAGTAATATAAAAGAAAACATAGATTTTAATAATATTGAAGAAATTAAGGATAATATAATTAAAAATTTTAATAAATAATAATAAAAATAAGACTTATATCATAATAAGTCTTATTTTTATATAACTGTTATTTACATAAAAGAGGATATATTATAAAATAAAAGTTATGATAAATAATATAAGGAGGAAACAAGGTGGACAATAAACAAAGTAGAACTAGAAATTTTAGTATAATAGCACATATAGATCACGGGAAGTCTACCTTAGCTGATAGATTAATACAAAAGACGGGACTTGTTAGTGACAGAGACATGAAAGCTCAATTATTAGACAACATGGATCTTGAAAGAGAAAGAGGAATCACTATAAAGCTTCAAAATATAAGATTAATATATAAAGCTAAGGATGGAAATGAATATTATTTAAATCTTATAGACACGCCAGGTCATGTAGACTTTACTTATGAGGTTTCAAGAAGTTTAGCAGCATGTGAAGGTGCATTATTAGTAGTAGATGCAGCACAAGGTGTTGAAGCTCAAACATTAGCTAACGTTTATTTAGCTCTAGACCAAGATTTAGAGATATTACCAGTTATAAATAAAATAGATTTACCAAGTGCTAGACCAGATGAAATAAAGCAAGAAATAGAGGATATAATAGGGCTTGATGCAAGTGAAGCACCGCTTATATCAGCTAAGAGCGGTCTAAATATAGAAGATGTATTAGAAACTATAGTAAAAAATGTACCAGCTCCTACAGGGGATAAAGAAGCTCCATTAAAAGCTTTAATATTTGATTCATACTATGATGCGTATAAAGGTGTAGTAGCTTATGTTAGAGTATACGAAGGAACTGTAAAAAAAGGTATGACAATAAAAATGATGAATACTAATAAAAAGTTCGAAGTAACTGAAGTTGGAGTTATGGCTCCGGGTCAAACAGAGCTTGATGAACTTTGTGCTGGAGATGTTGGTTATATCGCAGCAAGTATTAAAGATATAAGAAGTTGTCAGGTAGGGGATACAATAACTAATGCAGAATATCCTACTGATATCCCTATGCCAGGATATAAAAAGGCGACACCAATGGTTTACTGTGGTATATACCCAGGTGAAGGTGAAAAGTATGAAAATGTAAGAGATGCACTTGAAAAGCTACAAGTAAATGATGCAGCGCTTGAGTTTGAAGCTGAAACTTCAGCAGCATTAGGGTTTGGATTTAGATGTGGTTTCTTAGGTCTTTTACACATGGAAATAATTCAAGAAAGATTAGAAAGAGAATTTAATCTTGATATTATAACAACTGCACCGTCTGTTATATACAGAGTTACAAAAACTGATGGGGAAGTTGTTATGATACAAAACCCTGCTAATCTACCAGAGGTGTCTGAAATCAAAATGATAGAAGAACCTATAGTTAAAGGGGATATAATAGTTCCTAAAGATTATGTAGGTATAGTTATGGAACTTTGTCAGGAAAGACGTGGAAATATGATAAATATGGAGTATATAGATGAAAAGAGAGTTATGCTTCATTATGACCTTCCTCTTAACGAAGTTGTATATGATTTCTTTGACGCTTTAAAATCTAGAACTAGAGGATATGGATCACTAGACTACGAGATAAAAGGATATGTTCCTTCTACTCTTGTTAAACTTGATGTATTAATAAATAAAGAACAAGTAGATGCACTTAGTTTTATAGTACATGAAACTAGAGCTTATCCAAGAGGTAAATCTATGTGTGAAAAATTAAAAAATGAAATACCAAGACATCAATTCCCGATACCAATACAAGCAGCTGTTGGAAATAAGGTAGTGGCTAGAGAAACTATAAGTGCACTTAGAAAAGATGTACTAGCTAAGTGCTACGGTGGAGATATATCTCGTAAGAAGAAACTTCTTGAAAAGCAAAAAGAAGGTAAGAAACGTATGAGACAAGTAGGATCTGTTGAAGTTCCTCAAAAGGCATTCATGTCTGTATTAAAATTAGATGACTAAGAAAATATAAACTCAAAACCAAAGATTTAAATCTTTGGTTTTTTTATTTAAATAATATTAATAGTGAATAAAATAAGGGACATATTATTAAATCAATGTTAAATTTTATTGGAATTTATTGTTAATATAGAGTTTTAGGTATAGTATATAAATAATAGCTTATAGATTTAATATACTAGGAGGGGTTTATATGAAGTATTATGATACACATAGGCTTGTTAAGGGAGAAGATTTAAATCATCATGGAACGTTGTTTGCTGGAAGGATGACAGAATGGTTTGTTGAGAGTTGTTTTATAACAGTCGCAGATGAATATAAGCACCCAGAAAATTTAGTATGTAGAAAAGTTAATGAAATTAATTTTAAACAGCCTATAAGAAAAGGCGATATTATAAATATAAAATCTAAAATAGTTTATACTGGAAAAACAAGCTTAATTGTTTATGGAAAAGTTACTAGAAATAATAATGAGAATATTATAGTAGACGGTTTTTTAACTTTTGTTTGCATTGATGAAAATGGAGTTAAGATGCCTCACAATTTAAAGATAGACGAGCCTTTTACGCAAGAAGATATAGAGCTTTTAAATATAGCCAAAAGTTTTAGAAAATAAAATAATAAAATCTAATTTTAAAAATGACCCTACTCTACGTAGGGTTATTTTTATTATACAGGTGAAAAATTTCTCTTACTATATTAGATGAATTTTAGTCATGTATCGCTTTTTATCTACTAAAAATCACTTTTAATGTGAAAATTTTATAATTAAAAAAATTTTGGTAATACTAAATTCATACATCAAATGAAATAATTTTATATATTTATAAAATTGACAGGAGGAAAACTATGAGCAATAAACTTAAGAAAACACTTGGTTTTTCCGCAGCCATTTCTACAGTTGTGGGTATGGTTATAGGTTCAGGTGTATTTTTTAAACCACAATCAATATATTCTACAACTAATGGAGCACCAGGGTTAGGGATGCTTGTCTGGATTATAGCTGGTATTATAACTATAACGGCAGGACTTACAGCTGCAGAAGTATCAGCTGCAATACCAAAAACTGGTGGAATGATGGTATATATAGAAGAAATATACGGAGCTAAGTTAGGTTTTTTAACAGGTTGGATGCAAACTGTATTATTTTTCCCAGGAACAGCAGCAGCTTTAGCTGTAATATTTGCACAACAAGTTGCAGAACTTATGGGGTATGCATCATCTAACATGGCCATAGTTTTACCTGTAGCTATAGGTGTTATAATTTTATTAGCATTATTAAATACTGTAGGTTCATCTTTAGGAGGTAGTATACAAACAGTTTCAACGGTTTGCAAATTATTGCCACTAATATTAATAATAATATTTGGTTTTGTAAAAGGAAGTGGAAATCCAATTATAAGTCCTATGGTTGGAGAAGGTGTAACTATAAATAAAGCTTTAGGTCAGGTGTTGATAGCCGCATTATTTGCATATGATGGATGGATAAATGTAGGCGCTATAGCTGGAGAGATGAAAAATCCAGGCAGAGATTTACCAACTGCTATAATAGGAGGATTATCTCTTGTAATGGCTGTATATGTAGTTATAAATTTAGCGTATTTATGGGTAGCTCCAGCAAGTGAATTAGCTAAAGTAACAGCACCGGCGACATTAGTAGCGACTAAAATATTTGGATCTATAGGAGGAGATGTAATAACTATAGGTATACTTATATCAGTATTTGGTACACTGAATGGGTATTTACTTACAGGACCTAGAATACCATATACACTAGCTAAAAATAAAACATTTCCATGTAGTGAGATACTATCAAAGGTTAATAGTGGAGGATCTCCATACAACTCAATATGGTTAATAGCTATACTAGCTTGTATATATGCACTATCAGGGCAGTTTAATTTATTAACTGACTTAACTATATTTATAGTTTGGGTATTTTATGTATTAACATTTATAGGAGTTATGAAGCTTAGAAGAGATTATCCGGACTTACCAAGACCGTATAAAGTTCCTCTTTACCCTGTTATACCGTTAATAGCTATAGCAGGTGGTATATTTGTTATACTAAATCAATTAATAACAGCCACAACAATAGCATTAGGAGGTATAATTATAACATTAATAGGACTTCCGATATATTCATATATGAGCAAAAAAAGTAATTAAATTTTTATATTTTATAAAGGCCTTTGCTTAATATTTTAGGTAAAGGCTTTTAAAATTATATAGATATAAGGTTTAAATTATATTGATTTAGGGAATTTAAAATTAAATATAAATAAATTTTAAATTAGATTTATTTAATATAATATGATAGCTTGATATGGTATAAAAAGGTATAATTTAAGTTGTATAAAATTAGGAAAAGAGGAAAATTAATGCTAGGATTATATATACATATTCCATTTTGCGTAAGTAAATGTAATTACTGTGATTTTAATTCATTTAAAATGGATAAAATAGCGAAAGATAAATATTTAAAAGACTTGAAAAAAGAGATGGAACTATATAGTAAAAATTTGAAAGAAGATAATTATATTACAAGTGTTTTCTTAGGAGGAGGGACACCAAGTATATTAAATAGTAATGAACTAAAATATATATTTGAAAATATAAATTTATATTTTAATGTAAAAAAAAATGCAGAAATAACAGTTGAATGTAATCCTGGAACCTTGACTAAAGAGAAGTTAAAAATTATGAAAGAAATTGGTGTAAATCGACTAAGCATTGGATTACAGGCTGTTCAAGATTACCATCTAAAATCTATTGGAAGAATACATACTTATGATGAATTTGAAAAAAACTATAAAGATGCATTAGAAGTTGGATTTAATAATATTAATATAGATTTAATGTATGCACTTCCAAATCAAACTTTTGAAGATTGGAAAGAAAGTTTAGAGAAAATAGTTAGCTTAAATCCATCACATATATCAGCATACTCACTTATATTAGAAGAAGGTACAAAATTATATGAAATGTATGAAAATAATGAATTTAATGTTATAGATGAGGATACAGATATTAATATGTATAACTATACTATAAATTACTTAAAAAGTAATGGATATAACCAATATGAAATATCTAACTATGCAAAAGATAAATGTGAATGTGAACACAATATACTATACTGGAAATGTAATCATTATATAGGACTTGGGCCAGGTGCTTCAGGATATATAAATGATTTTAGATATAAGAATGTTGAATCTTTAAAAGAATATCATGAAAAATTATTTTTAAATGATAAACCAATAGAAAGTAAAGAAAATTTAACTATAGATGATAAAAGTAAAGAAAAAATATTTATGGGGCTTAGGATGAATGAAGGAATAAAGTTCAAAGATTTTAAAGAAGAATTTAATATAAATTTTAAGGCAAAATATAGTAAAAAAATAAAAAAATTAAAAGAAAGAAAACTTATAAATGAGGATATAACTGGGATTAGACTTACTCAGAAAGGAAGAGAAATATCAAATAGTATATTTATAGAATTTATAGATTAATTTAAGGGTGTTGACAAATGAAAAATATAATGATATATAATATATATAATCTTTTTAGCACTCGAATTTAGTGAGTGCTAACAGCGAGGAGGCGAAAAAATGGAACTAAACGAAAGAAAACTAAATATCCTCAAAGCTATAGTTAAAGATTATATAGAAACGGCTGAAGCTGTAGGCTCTAGAACTATATCAAAGAAACATGATCTAGGCGTTAGTGCAGCTACTATAAGAAATGAAATGGCTGATCTTGAAGAACTAGGCTATTTGATTCAGCCACATACATCTGCAGGTAGAGTTCCTTCTGAAAAGGGATATAAATTATATGTAGATTTGCTGATGTCTCAAAATGAGCTTAGAGATGATGAAAAGCTATTAATTGAACAATGTTTAGAAAAAAATGTAAATCATATAAAAGATTTAATTCATGAGACCTCTAAGTTATTATCTCAGCTTACTAATTATACAACAGTAGCTGTGACTAAAAGTTTAGTAAATCAAAGTGTTATAAAGCACATACAATTGGTAGGAATGGGTGACAATAAAATTCTACTAATAGTGGTCACAGACAAAGGTGATATAAAAAATGCAAATCTTTTAACTAACATTAATTTAGATCAATCTAAATTAAACCTAATTTCTGATAATCTTACAAATAAATTATCAGGAAAAAGCATAACAGAGCTAGACAATAGATTAATTGCATTTATAAAATATGAGATAAGTGAGTATTCAGCATTTATAGATGAACTTGTAAATGCACTTAACTTTAATATATCAGAAGAAGACTTATCAGTCTCATTAAATGGAGCTACCAATATATTTAGTTATCCAGAGTTTAACGATATAATAAAAGCGAAATCTTTTTTAAATATGCTTGAGAAAAAAGAAACTATAACTAGCATGGTTAGATCTAAAGGAATACAAAAGGATAATATAAATATAATAATAGGTAGTGACAATGACTGTGAGTTGGCTAAAGATTGCAGTATAGTTACAGCAACATATAATATTGATAAAGATTTAGTAGGTCGTATAAGTTTTATTGGTCCTACAAGAATGGATTATGCAAGAATCTATTCAATAGTCAATTATATGAGCCTATTATTTAATAGAAAGTAAATTTATAATAAAATAACTAAGGGGTGTAATATCTTGGAAGAAAATAACATACAACAAGAAGAGTTAAAAGAAGATAAAGGCACTTTAGAACAAGAATCTCAGACTGAAAAGGTTGAGGACTGTCAAGAAGAGTGTAAGTGTGAAGAATCTAACCAAGGAGATAATATATCTGATATAAACTCTAAGTTAGAAGAAAATAAGCTAAAGGAAGAAATAGAATCACTTAATGATCAACATCAAAGGCTTCAAGCTGAATATGCAAACTATAGAAGAAGAACACAAGAGGAAAAAGAAACTATAGGTTTATTTGCAAATGAA
Organism: Faecalimicrobium sp. JNUCC 81; assembly: GCF_053667625.1. Lineage (NCBI taxonomy): Bacteria > Bacillati > Bacillota > Clostridia > Peptostreptococcales > Peptostreptococcaceae > Faecalimicrobium > Faecalimicrobium sp. JNUCC 81. The sequence goes on along the minus strand of NZ_CM132203.1, from coordinate 2,885,329 downwards.
AAAATGATAGGTGATTTAATACCAGTTATAGACAATATGGAAAGAGCATTAGATGCATGTGAAGATAAAGAAGATAACATGTATAAAGGTATAGATTTAGTTTATAAGCAACTTAAAGATACTCTAGTAAAATTTGGAGTAGAAGAAATAGAAGCTGAGAATTCAGATTTTGATCCAAATCTACACCTAGCAGTAATGCAAGAAAGTATAGATGGAGTTGAAGCCAACAAAGTAGTTATGGTTCTTCAAAAAGGATATAGGCTAGGAACAAAGGTACTAAGAGCTAGTATGGTTAAAGTTTCTTGCTAAAATAAGTTTATACAAAACATAAAATAATTAATAATTCTTCATATAAAAAATGAAGTTAAAATACTAAAATAAGAATATAAAAATTAATATATAACCAATTAAGGAGGATATTAATCATGGGAAAAGTGATAGGAATTGACTTAGGAACAACTAACTCTTGTGTTGCAGTACTTGAAGGTGGAGAAGCACAAGTTATAACAAATGCAGAAGGTATGAGAACTACTCCATCAGTAGTGGCATTTACTAAAGATGGTGAAAGAATAGTAGGAGAACCTGCAAAAAGACAAGCAGTTACTAATGCTGACAAAACAATAATATCTATAAAAACTCATATGGGAACAGACTATAAAGTTAATATAGATGGTAAAGATTATACTCCGCAAGAAATATCTGCAATAACTTTACAAAAATTAAAGGCTGATGCTGAAGCTTACTTAGGTCAACCAGTAACAGAAGCGGTTATAACAGTTCCAGCATACTTTACAGATGCTCAAAGACAAGCAACTAAAGATGCAGGTAGAATAGCAGGTCTTGATGTTAAGAGAATAATAAACGAACCAACTGCAGCAGCTCTTGCTTACGGTATGGATAAGTTAGATCAAGAAAAGAAAATATTAGTGTTTGACTTAGGTGGAGGAACATTTGATGTTTCGATACTTGAAATAGGAGATGGAACATTCGAAGTTTTAGCTACTGCTGGTAACAACAGATTAGGTGGAGACGACTTTGATCAAATAATAATAGATTATTTAGCTGAAGAATTTAAAAAGGCTGAAGGTGTAGACTTAAGAAATGATAAAATGGCTCTTCAAAGATTAAAAGAAGCTGCTGAAAAAGCTAAAAAAGAATTATCATCTACAATGTCTACAAATATAAACTTACCATTTATAACAGCTACAGCTGAAGGTCCAAAGCATATGAATTTAGACTTATCAAGAGCTAAGTTTGATGAATTAACTTCTAATTTAGTAGAAAAGACTATGGAACCAACAAGAAGAGCATTACAAGATGCAGGATTATCTACATCTGATATAGATGATGTATTATTAGTTGGAGGATCAACTAGAATACCAGCTGTTCAAGAAGCAGTTAAGAAGTTTATAGGAAAAGAAGCTCATAAAGGAATAAACCCAGATGAATGTGTTGCTGCAGGTGCTGCTATACAAGCTGGTGTTTTAACTGGAGAAGTTAATGATTTATTACTTCTTGATGTTACTCCTCTATCTTTAGGAATAGAAACTATGGGTAACGTAATGACTAAGATAATAGAAAGAAATACAACAATACCAACTAAGAAGTCTCAAGTATTCTCAACTGCTGCAGATAACCAAACTGCTGTTGATATACATGTACTTCAAGGTGAGAGAAGTATGTCTTATGATAATAGTACTTTAGGTAGATTCCAATTAACAGATATACCACCAGCACCAAGAGGAATACCTCAAATAGAAGTTACTTTCGATATAGATGCTAATGGTATAGTTCATGTTACTGCTAAAGATCTAGGAACAGGAAAAGAGCAAAAGGTAACTATAACTTCAGGAACTAATTTATCTGAAGAAGAAATAGAGAAAAAAGTAAAAGAAGCTGAAATGAATGCTGAAGCTGATAAGCAAAAGAAAGATAAAATAGAAGCATTAAATCAAGCTGATTCTACAATATATCAAACAGAAAAAACATTAAATGAATTAGGTGACAAAGTAAGTGCTGACGATAAGTCTGCAATAGAAACTGCCATAGCTGATTTAAAAGCTGTTAAAGAAAAAGAAGATGCAACAGCTGAAGATATCAAGAAAGCTATGGATGAAGTAATGAATAAATTCCATAAAGTTTCTGAACAAATGTATCAACAAGCTGGGGCTGAACAACAAGCTCCAGGACAAGAGCAAGCAGGATCAGCACAAGATGATAATGTAGTAGATGCTGACTTTACAGAAGTAAATGATGAAAAATAATTTACACAAATAGAAGTATTTGTATATAATAATATATATTAAAAGAAAAGAGTATCTTTTCTAAAGCAATAATTGCTTAAATAGAGATAATAGCTTGTAGTTTGATATTCTACAAGCTATTGTTTTGTAAAATGAAGGTGGTGGCAAAATTTGAGTACTAAAAGAGATTATTATGAAGTCCTTGGCGTTGATAAAAATGCAGACGCACAAGCGCTTAAAAAAGCATATAGAAAAATGGCGATGAAATATCATCCAGATAGAAATCCTGATAATAAAGAAGCTGAAGAAAAATTCAAAGAAGTAAATGAAGCATATGAAGTTTTATCAGACGATACTAAAAGAAGAACTTATGATCAATTTGGCCATGAAGGTGTAAATGGTCAAGGTGGATTTGGCCAAGGTGGATTTAGTGGTCAAGGATTTGGCGGGTTTGAAGATATATTCGGAGACATGTTTGGTGATATATTCGGCGGAGGAAGGGCTAGAAGAAGAGGTCCAGAACGCGGAGCTGATATTAGACAAGACGTAAATATAACTTTTGAAGAAGCTGCATTTGGTAAAAAAATGTCTATAAAAATAAATAGAAGTGAAGAGTGTAGTGAATGTAGCGGAAGTGGAGCTAAACCTGGAACATCAAAGAAAACTTGCCCTACTTGTAATGGAGCAGGTGAAGTTAGAACAGTACAAAGAACTCCATTTGGAAATATAGCAAGTTCTAGAACTTGTAGTGCGTGTAATGGAGAAGGCGAAGTAGTTGAATCTCCATGTAGTAAATGTAATGGACAGGGAAGTACTAGAAAAGTTAAGACTATAGAAGTTGATATACCAGCAGGTATAGATGATGGTCAAATGATAAAACTTTCAGGTCAAGGTGAACTTGGAAGTAAAGGTGGACCAAGAGGAGACCTTTATATAGTAGTAAATGTTAAATCTCATCCATTATTCACTAGAGAAGGAAATGATATCTACTTCGATATGCCAATTACATTTGTTCAGGCAGCATTAGGAGATGAGATAGAAGTTCCTACATTAGATGGAAAAGTTAAATATACAGTACCAGAAGGAACTCAAACTGGAACGGTATTTAGATTAAGAGAAAAAGGTATACCAAGACTAAGAGGAAACTCTAGAGGAGATCAATATATAAAAGTAGTTGTTGATACACCAAGGAAATTAAATGAAAAACAAAAAGATATATTAAGAGAATTTGCTAAAGAGTGTGGAGAAGAAGTTCATGAGAAGAAAAGAACTTTTGGGCAAAAAATCGAAGATATGTTTAGAAAAAAGTAAAAAGAAGTTCTAGGATATTTTCCTAGGACTTTTTTACACTCAAGGAAACTAAATTACTTCAATAACGATAAATAATTACTACACATAAGTAATATCCACTAACTTGGGGAGCGTAAAAAAGCTTTAGAGTAACGGATTAAGATGAAGTGTAGCGCTCACACAGTAGCTTAAGCGAATCGAATTTTTTATATAAAGGAATATGTTACTCTACTAAATCATAATATATTTTAAGATGCTATTTTAGAATATAAAGGTGGGGGATGTATGGATACTTTATTTATAGAAGGTAAAGAAATTAAGACAAAGGAAGAACTTCATGAATTTTTAAAAAATAAATTAAAACATGAGTGTAATATAGAATTAAGTGAAGTTAATAATGAAGATTATTCTAGAGGAAAAAAACATAAGAACGTTCAGCACCAAGGACCTAAGCAAGTTTGTCTAAAATATATGTTTCCATATAAAATAGAGTTAAATCCAGGTGGTAAGCAGATGATATTTGGAGTATTAGTAGATGGCCATGGTCATCCTGTAAGAAATGCTATAATAAACTTTGAACTATCCGATTACGACTTAGGAACAATGACTTTTAGCCCAGCAATAAGTTTTGGAGATGGATGTTTTTTTACAACATTTATAGCTGAATGTTCTGGTAGCGGATGTATAAAAATAACTGCCCACGGAACAAATCTAGATAAGGTTATTCCTATCAAAGTAGAATATAATAATTGTTATTAAAGTGCTGATAATATATCAGCACTTTAATTTTTATATACTAAAATATGATTTTTTCGTTTATTGTTATACTTTGAGGTGATGATTTATTAGCTATTAGATTATGTAAAACTTTACCCGAAGTATATCCTATTTCATGAGGATTTTGCTCTATTACAATAGGCTTGCATGGAAGAAAATCCATGTATTGCTCAAATTCATTGTCATATAGAATAAGTTCTATATCATCAGGACACTTAAGACCTAGAGAATAGATTATTTTAATTAAGCTAAGTCCTGTCATTCCTCCATCGCAAATTATAGCTGAGATATCTTTATTTTTAGATAAAAAATTTTTTAATAGTTGAGTTCTATTTTCTAATTCGAATGGAAGAGTTAATTTTAACTGATCTCTTAATCCAACACTAGAACTTAAAGCTTTTTCATATCCATGTATTCTTTCACATACAGATGATGCAATTTTAGGACTAGGACTAATAAAACCTATATTAGTATGGCCTTTATTAATTAAATACTCAGTGGCATTAAAAGCAGAATTAAAATGATCACTAGCAACATAACTTATATCTAAACCTTCTAATTTTCTATCTATTAATACTGTAGGAAACTTATTAAGAGAAAGTTTTAAAATTTCAGGATTATATATTTGGTTATCACTAGGGAAAATAATTAAACCTCTACAATTCATATTTAAAGCTGTTTTTATAAGTTCTTTTTCTTTATCTTGGTCTGTATCGGTAATCATTAATACTAACTTAAAATCATTAGATTCAAGATATTCCTTAGCTCCATTTATTATATTTATAGCAAATCTGCTATCTATCCATGGTATTAACATGCATATAATATTCTCGTTTTTAGAATTAGAAATCTTAATAGAGTCTGTTGTATTTTTTAAAGATTTACAATGGAAATTTATATTATGATTTATAAAAGTTCCTTTTCCTTGAAGTCTGTAAACTAGACCTTCATTTTGAAGGGATTTTATTGCATTTTTAGCTGAAATTCTACTTGCATCAAATTTAAGAGCTAATTGATTTTCAGATGGAAGTTTATAATTTGGAATATTTTTATTTTTATCAATAAGATCTAGTAGATATTCCTTAATTTTCATATATAATGGAGAATTTTTATCATTCATTAGCAAAGTTACCTCCTTAATATATACCAACAATATCAACTTAATATACAACTTTAAAAAGTATTATTGACTATAAAAAACATTGTTGATACAGTGTAATTAAGATAATTATACATGTATATTATTAAAGAGTAAATAAATAAAAATATATCAAGTATATCAACTTGTATAAATTTTAAGTAGAAACAATAAAATATGACACTTAAAAAATTAAGTGCCATATTTGATAAATCAAAAAGTTTTTATTATAAAGATATAAAAGATAGAGTTTGGATTTGGCTAAGTATAGCCTGAGATAAGTTATCTATTTTAGATTTTTCAATATCCATATCTTTTAAAGCTAAAAAAGTCAAAAACGCATTTACAGTAATTTTTTCATAGATATAAAAGTAAGTATTTTTATCTTTTAAATAGTCTTTATTTTTAATAGACTCATTTATAAGAATTAATTCATCTATAGTTGTAAGCATAACTACTTTAACTGTAGTAGATTCAATATCCATATTACTTAAGCTTAAATTTTTATATTTATCACTAGCAAAATTATTAAGCTGAAGAAGAGTTTTATAAATATCTTTAGAGTTTGAATTTTTTAACTCTTCCCTAGTTTCTTTAGATATAAGATGAGCTCTTTCTTTTATTTGATTAATGTTTGATTTATAAAATTGAATTAAAGAATTAAATTTTTTATTGTCTTCTAACTCTTTTTCATTATTTTTTAATTCTAAATTACTATATTTTTTTGATACTTGTTGTAAGTCATTAAATAGTTTTATTGATTCAAGCTTATTCATACTAAATACCCCCAATGGTTGATTCGAATTAATGTTTATAGTAATTAGTATAAGGTATGGATTAAGTATAATAAAGAAAATGTTTTCATAAAACTGTAGATTTTAAAGTTGAATATAAGATAAGTATAGAAAAAGTTAGATATTTGAACTTTTACTATTAAAATCATTAATATAATATAGAATTAAGGAGTTAATCAAAGAATTAAATTACTTTTCTAAAAAGTGATATATAAATAAATTAAAATATGATAAAGCTAAAAGTTTTCAAGGAGGAAAATATGTATTTTGTTGGAGTTGACATTGGGGGAACAGGGATTCAAGCTGGAATAGTTGATGAGTTTGGTAAAATTCTTTTTAGAAAAGAGTGCAAAACTGATATCGATGGTGGATTTGATAAAGTAATGGATGATATAAATACTCTAGTAAGGAGTTTATTAGAGGAGAATAACTTAAGTATAAACACTATAGAATCCATAGGTTTTGGTGTTCCAAGCTTTATAAACAAAACGGGATTAGTAACCTGTGTAAATTTAGGATGGTTTGAAGTTGATTTTATGGGTGCTTTAAAAAGAAGATTTCCTGAAGTTAAAGTTAATGCTGAAAATGATGCTACAGTAGCTGCACTTGGTGAAGCTAAATTTGGAAGTATGAAAGATGCTAGCGTTGCAGTTATGTATACTCTAGGTACTGGAGTTGGTGGTGGAATAATAATAAATGAAAAAGCATTTACAGGGGCTCACGGTATGGGATCTGAAATAGGTCACGCAATAATAGGAGAAAACTATTTTGATTGTAACTGTGGAAATAATGGATGTCTAGAAACTTTTTGCTCAGCAACTGCAATTATAAAGTATGCCAGGAAGCTAATAAAAGAAGGTAGAAAAAGTATAATACTAGACTTTGTTGAAGGTGATCTAGAACAAATAACTGCTAAGATTGTATTTGATGCATATAGACAAGGTGATGAAGTAGCCATAAAGGTAATTACTAGATTTAAAATGTATTTAGCTAAAGCGATGGCTAGTATTATAAATATATTAGATCCAGAGATTATATCTATTGGCGGAGGAGTATCTAGAGCATCTGATATCATACTTAAAGATATAGAACTAATTATAAGAGAGTATGTACTTTATAGGAATGAAGAGTTTGCAAAAATCGTATGTGCTACTTTAGGGTCTGATGCGGGAATAATAGGAGCAGCATTTCTATAATATAAATATTTAAACTTGAGAAACGTGTTGGCGAGATGAGCAAAGTGAATTTTATAATAAACAGCTATACTCATATTATAAAAACTGCACTAAATAAGTATATATGTGTAGAAAATTGACATTGAAAACGTTTCTAAATTATAATCGAAATATGAATAAGAAAACTTATATAAAAAGGTTTTAGGGGAGGACAATATGTTTTATACAATAGATAAACTTAGAAATAGAATACATGAGTTAGATAATTATAGATATAGAGATGTAATAGAGCTTGAATACTTTAATACTAAATTAAATGGTGATAGAGATATAAATCCTGAAATACCAACAGAATTTGATGGAGTAATAAGAACAGGAGAAACTTGGAAAGGTAGAGATTTATACCTTTGGATGAATAAGGTTGTAGAAGTACCTAAATCTTGGGGAGAAAATAAGGTAGTTGGTATATTTGATTTTGGAGAAACAGGAGCGGGTAACAACTCAGGGTTTGAATCGTTATTTTATTTAAATAATAAGCCATACCAAGGTGTTGATAGCAACCATAAAGAAGTATTTTTCCCAGAAGGGACTTCAGGAACTAACTTAGAGTTAATGTTTAGACTATGGACAGGACTTGAAGGTGGAGGAGTAAAAAGAGATCAAGAACATCGTATAAATAGAGCACAAATTGCATGGCTAGATGAAAAAATGGATGATTTATATTATAATGCAATGGTAATTTTAGAAACAATAGGAGAGTTAGATGAGTACTCTGTAGATAAAGTCAATTTAACAAAAATACTAAATGATGCATTTAAATTTATAGATTGGTCTTATCCAGGAAGTGAATCGTTCTATGAGTCAGCTCATAAAGCAGCAGATTATTTAAATGAAGAAATAGATAAAATAGATAAGCACTCAGTAGTTAATGTAACTTGCATAGGTCATACTCATATAGATGTTGCATGGTTATGGAGATTAAAACATACTAGAGAAAAATGCGCTAGATCATTCTCTACAGTACTTAGGCTTATGGAAAGATATCCAGAGTATGTATTTTTACAAACACAGCCACAATTATATGAATATGCAAAAAATGATTATCCGGAATTATATGAAGCTATAAAACAAAAAGTAGCAGATGGTTCATGGGAGATTGATGGAGGTATGTGGTTAGAAGCAGATTGTAATATACCATCAGGAGAATCATTAGTGAGACAATTATTAGTTGGTTCAAGATTCATAAAAGAAGAATTTAACAAAGATGTTGAATATTTATGGTTGCCAGATGTATTTGGATATTCATGGGCTTTACCTCAAATATTAAAAAAATCAGGTATAAAAACATTTATGACTACAAAAATAAGCTGGAACCAATACAATAGAATGCCACACGATACATTTAACTGGAGAGGTATAGATGGTTCTGAAATATTAACTCACTTTATAACTACTCCAGAACCATGGAGTCAACCGGGATCTTGGTTTTATACATATAATGGAAGACTTACACCAAAAACTGTAAAAGGTGTATGGGATGCTTATACAGATAAAAACTTAACTAAAGACCTTTTAGTTTCTTATGGATTTGGAGATGGCGGTGGTGGTGTAAACCGTGAAATGCTAGAGTATAGAAGAAGATTAGATAAGATGCCAGGACTTCCAAATGTTAAAACAGGAAAAGCAGGAGAGTATTTCAAAGCTTTAAGAAAAAAAGTAGAAAATACTAACGAATATGTTCATACTTGGGATGGAGAATTATATTTAGAGTATCATAGGGGAACATATACAAGCCAAGCTTATACTAAAATGATGAATAGAAAATTAGAACTTTTATATAGAGAAACTGAATGGTTAGGAGCTGTAAATTCATTAATAAATAATGATTGGGCATTATATCCAAGTACTAACTTACTTAAAGGATGGAAAACTATACTTAGAAATCAATTCCATGATATAATACCAGGCTCTTCAATTACAGAAGTTTATGAAGATGCAAAAATAGAATATAAAGAAGCTGAGGATTTAGCACTTGATGCGAGGGGTGAATTTAATAAAACTCTAGTAACTGAAAAAGAAGGAACTTTTACAGTTATAAATAATGCTAACTGGGATAGAACTGAAGTTGTAGAAATAGAAACTGATTTAGTAGGTAATTTCTATGATGAAGATGGAAATAAGTTAGAAGCACAAAAAGAAAAAGGAAAGTATATAGTAAAGGTTAAAGATGTTCCTTCAACAGGATGGAAAAGAATAACTTTAAAGGAAGAAGCTATAGAAGAAAATGGAGCAGTATTTAAATATAGTAAGTATGAAATAACTACTCCTAACTATGAAATAAAATGGAATGAAGTTGGTCAATTAACTTCTATATTTGATAAAACTAATAATAGAGAAGTATTAGCTAAAGGACAAAGAGGAAATGTTCTACAAATGTTTGAAGATAAGCCAATGGCACATGAAGCTTGGGATATAGATATCTATTACCAAGAAAAAATGAGAGAAGTTACTGATTTACAAAATATAGAGTTAATAGAGTGTAAAAACCTAAAAGCAGTTGTAAGATTTAGCTACAAATATATGAATACTACTATAAACCAAGACATGGTAGTGTATGCAGATAATAGAAGAATAGACTTTGTAACTAATGTTGACTGGAGAGAGCAAAAGCAATTATTAAAAGTAGCATTCCCAGTAGATGTAAGAAGTACAATGGCAACTTATGATGTTCAGTTTGGTAATGTTAAGAGACCTACTCATTGGAATACAAGTTGGGATATGGCAAGGTTTGAAACTGTAGCTCAACAATGGGTAGACTTATCTCAAAGAGATTATGGAGTAAGTTTATTAAATAACTGTAAGTATGGTCATGATATAAAAGATAATGTAATAAGATTAACATTATTGAAATCAGCTACTCATCCAGATCCAGTACAAGATCAAGGAGAGCAAAACTTCACTTACTCATTACTTCCACATAGCAAAGACTTCGTTGAAGGTAATACAGTTAAAGCAGCTTATGAATTAAATCAACCATTAACTTATATAAATGGATGCATAAGAGAAGATATACCAAATAAGATGTTTAACTTCAATGATGCGTATGTATTAGTTGATGCTATAAAGAAATGTGAAGATGAAGATGCAGTGGTTATTCGTTTGCATGAATATGCAGGAAGTACTCAAAAAGTAAATATAACTAGTGGATATGAAATAAATGCATGGCAAGAAACTGATTTAATGGAAAGAGCGATAGAAGAGTTAAGAAATGAAAAAGAAATAAACTTAACATTAACTCCTTATGAAATAAAAACAATAAAGATAAAAATGAATAAATAAGCTAACTATTTTAAATTTTATATATACTCCAAAGGTAACTTTCTTACTTTATACTAACTACGGTAAGGAAGTTACCTTAACTCTATAAAATAACAAAATTCAAATAAATATTATAAAATGGGGGACTAAAATAATGAGAAAAAAAGCGCACATAATATCTCATACACATTGGGACAGAGAATGGTATTTACCATATGAAACTCATCATATGATGCTTATAAAAACTATGGATACACTTTTAGATACTTTTGAAAATGATCCTGAATTTAAATATTATCACTTAGATGGTCAAACTGTTTTATTAGAAGATTACCTAGAAGTAAGACCACAGAGAAGAGAATTATTAGAAAAAGTAATAAAAGAAGGAAAATTAAAAATAGGTCCATGGTATGTATTACAGGATGAATTTTTAACTAGCAGTGAATCGAATATCAGAAATTTACAATATGGTCATAAAGATGCGGGAAAATATAATAAAGATGTAACTAAAGTAGGATATTTCCCAGATTCTTTTGGAAATATGGGGCAAGCTCCTCAAATATTAAAACAAGCTGGGATAAATACTGCAGCATTTGGAAGAGGTGTAAAGCCAACAGGATTTAATAATGAAGTAAGTGCAGATGATAAATTTGAATCACCATATTCAGAAATGTATTGGGAATCACCAGATGGCTCAAGAGTATTAGGTATATTATTTGCAAATTGGTATTGTAATGGAATGGAAGTTCCTGTAGATGCTGATGAAGCAAAGGAGTATTGGGATAAAAGACTAAATGATGCATCAAAGTTTGCATCTTCTAATCAATTATTATTTATGAATGGATGTGACCATCAACCGATACAAACAGATTTATCAAATGCTATAAGTACTGCAATAGATTTATACAAAGATATAGAATTTGTACATTCAAACTTTGATGATTATATAAAAGAATTAAGAGAAAATATGAATAATGACTTACAAGTTATAAAAGGTGAACTTAGAAGTCAACAAACTGATGGATGGTATACATTAGTAAATACTGCTTCAGCTAGAGTTTATTTGAAACAGTGGAATCAATTATGCCAAACTTTATTTGAAAAAGTAGCTGAACCATTAGCAACTATGGCACACAGCTTTGGATTTGAATATCCTCATCACTTATTTGAATATGGGTGGAAATCTTTAATGAAAAATCATCCTCATGATAGTATATGTGGTTGTAGTGTAGATGAAGTACACAGAGAAATGGTAGCAAGATTTGATAAAGCAAAAGACGTTGCAAATTATATAATAAATGAAAGTTTAATGTATTTAGGTAGTCAAATTAATACAGAAAATTTTTTACAATTAGGTGAAGAAGTACATCCGTTTATGGTAGTAAATACTACAGGATATGATAGATGTTCAGTAGTAGCTACTGATATTAAGCTTTATAAAAAGTATTTCAGAGAAGGTAATCCTAATGAAATAGCTAAGGAAATGAGGAAGGTATCATTACCTAAATTTAAAGTAGTAGATATAGATGGAAATAAAATAGATGCAAAAATAACTGATTTAGGCATAAAGTTTGATTATGATTTACCAGATGATAAATTCAGACAGCCATACTATTGTAGATTAGTTAGAGTAGAACTTGAAACTAAAAATATTAAATCATTTGGATGGGATACATATGCTTTAGTAAAAGATGATGAAAGTATAGACAATGAAGCTAAAAATTCATTAGTAAACGAAAATATACTAGAAAATGAATATATAAAAGTTGAAATAAATGAAAATGGTTCAGTTAATATACTAGATAAAAATACTTATAAAGAATTTAAAGATCTATGTATATATGAAAATACTGGGGATATAGGAAATGAATATATTTATATGAAACCAGTTGGAGAAATACCTTTAACTACAAAAGACATGAGCGCAGATATAAAAGTAGTCGAGGACTTACCTTATAAAGCAGTAGTTGAAATTACTCATAGATTTGAAGTTCCATCTTGTGCAAATGAATTATTAAATAAAGAAATAGAGGAAGTTTTAGAATTTAAACATAGAAAATCTCAAAGAGTCAAAGAGACTGTAACATTAATAATAAAGACAACTTTAACTTTGGAAAAATCATCTAAAGGCTTAAAAATAAAATCATCATTTAATAATATTGCAAAAGATCATAGAATGAGAATGTTATTTGCTACAGATATAAAATCTGATGTTCATTTTGCAGAATCTATCTTTGAGGTAGCAAAAAGAAGTAATACTACTTATGAAACTTGGGAAAATCCAAGTAACTGTCAACATCAACATACTTTTGTAAATGTTCATAATGAAGACTATGGTATTACAATAGCAAACAAAGGGTTAAATGAATATGAAATGTTAAATGATGAAAGAAATCATATAGCTGTAACTCTTCTTAGAAGTGTTAGGGAGCTAGGAGACTGGGGAGTATTTGAAACTCCCCAAGCACAATGCCAAGGACAATATGAAGCAGAATTAGAAATCATAACTCATGGACAGGATATGTATGAATCATTTAGAGAAGCTAACATGTTCCAAGTACCAGTGCTTACTAAGCAATTAGAAACTAAGACAGGTGATGTAAGCCATAATCATAATTTAATAGACATTGAAGGCAATGCAGTAATGTGGTCTACATTAAAGCTAAATGAAAATAATAAAACAATACTTAGAGTATTTAATGCATCAGACTCAGACTCTTCATTAAATATAAACAAGTGTGAAATAAAAGGTAAAAAGTACAAAACAAATATATTAGAAGAAGAATTAAAAAATACTATAGAAGATTCAATTAATTTAAGAAAATCTGAAATAGCAACTATAGCTATAGGAGACTAATAAAAAGGTTGTCTTAAAAGACAACCTTTTTATAAACTATGGAGGTAATATATTTATGGAACCATTATTTTTAAATCCTTTATTTATGTATAGAATATGGGGAGGAAATGAATTAAAAAATAAATTTAATTATGATATTCCATCTGATAGTACAGGGGAATGTTGGGCTATAAGCTCTCATGAAAATGGAGATTGCGAAATACAAAATGGACAGTATAAAGGAAAAACATTATCTAGAGTTTGGAATAAAAATAGAGAATTATTTGGTAACATAGAAGGAGAAAAATTCCCTCTACTTACTAAAATATTAGATGCAAATGATAATCTATCAGTTCAAGTTCATCCAGATGATGAATATGCTAAAGTAAATGAAAACGGAGAACTTGGGAAAACAGAATGTTGGTATATTATAGATTGTGATGATGATGCAGAGATGATATTTGGTCATAATGCTAAAACTAAAGATGAATTACAAAAAATGATAGAAAATGATGAGTGGGATAACCTTCTTAGAAAAGTGAAAATTAAAAAAGGTGATTTCTTTTATGTTCCAAGTGGAACTATACATGCTTTATGTAAGGGTACTTTAATTTTAGAAACTCAACAAAATTCAGATACTACATATAGAGTTTATGACTATGACAGAGTTGATGATAATGGAAATAAACGTGACCTACATGTACAAAAATCTATAGATGTTTCAACAGTACCTCATATTGAAGATAATAATACTTATAATATAGTTTCTAAAGATACATATAAGTGTACAACTTTTATAAGTAATGAATTTTTTAGCGTACATAAGTTAGATATATTTGGGGAATGTAAATTTACACATGATAAACCATTTACATTATACAGTGTATTAGAAGGTAGTGGAAAAATACATTTAGACTCTAAAGAGTACTTATTAAATAAAGGATCTAATTTTATATTACCATTTAGTATAAAAGACTTTAAAATAGAAGGTAATATGGAAATAATTTGTTCCCATATTTAATATTTAAAAATAAAAGTTTTAAACTTATTATAAAATAGGGTTAAAACTTTTATTTTAATATATTATAATATAAATAGGGAAAACCTTTTATAAGTGAAGGGTATGTTAATAAATAAAAATACAACTGGGGTGATTTATATGAAATTAGATGGTATGCTAATAAGTTTTTGTGAATGGATTTACAGGTTTTTAATACTCAATTTTTTATGGGTTGCATTTACAGTAATGGGTGGTGTAGTATTAGGGATTATGCCAGCAACAGTAACAACGTTTTATATATTAAGAAAATGGGTTCAAGGAGAATTAGATATACCTATATTTAAAACATTTAAAGATGTATATATAAAGGAATTTAAAAATGCTAATAAATGTGGTCTGTTTTTTGCGGCTGTATTTATGTTTTTAGCAGTAGATCTTAATATCTTATACAAAATGGAAGCTTTATACTCAACAGCACTATATATACTAGTAATGGCAGTGTTATTCTTTGTAAGTGTAGCATTTATTTACTTCTTCCCTACATATGTACACTTTGAATTAGGTATAAAAGATTATATTAAAAACTCATTTATACTAGCATTAACTAGTCCAATGCAAACAGTCCTAATAGGAGTAGGATTTGGATTAATTTATTATTTTGTAAAAGGAAGTCCGGGATTAATTCCATTTTTCTTTATGGTTATACCGTCTTATTGGGTAATGCATATATTATACAAGAGATTTTTATATTTAAAGAAAACTCTTAGCGCATAGGGAGTGGGGACTTGAAAAAACTATACACTAAGTATATAAAAAATAAATTATTCAATAAAATGTTACTTATATACTCAGCTATAACTATAATATCTATATTTTTATTAACGAATATATTTTTAAGTTACTATATAGAAAATGAAATTCAAAATGAGCTAAATATACATTCAGAAGTAATATTTAATATAGAAAAAAGATTTGAAGAGCAAAATACAATCAGTAATTCAATTATAAATGGTGTAAATACGCAATCGGATGTAACAAATGAAATTCAGGTTTTAACAACATCATCATATGAAGAATATTTAAGTTATAAATTAGACAGATTTTCAATTAGAAGCAAAACTCCAATTGATTTAAAGTACTTGCTAGATACTATGCTATCTAATAGAAGTGATGTTTTAGCAGTAGTAATTAATGATAAAGATAAGGAATATAAAAGTGAAATAGTTTTAAATCATAATAAGTGGTACAACTTAAAAAAGCAAAACTCATCTATGAGAAAAATTACAAAGCCTATAAAAAATGTAGATTCTATGTATACAATAGGGTATCTTGATATATATTTTGATATAAATGAATTAAATAAAATATTAAAAAACACAAATTTAAAGGGAGATTTAGTTATTTGTGATGAAAATAAAGATATAGTATTTAGTTCAGATAAAAATATTAGAAAGGATTACATTAAAAAAATAGGGAAAGAAAGCTATTCGCCAAAAAATAATACTATACATGTTAAAACTTTGCTTGATAATGAGCCTATAATTAGCCTTAAAGAGGATGCTCAAACCAAACTTAAATATATAAGTTTAATAAACAATGAAGCTTTAGGTATAAAAAGTATTGTATTAAAAATAGGAATTATATCTTTAATATGTATTCTAACTATAATATTAATTACTTATTTTATAATACAAAGATATTCATTAAAATTAAAAAAAATGATGAGATGTATAGACGAAATTAAAAAAGGGAACTTAGATGCTAGATTTAATATAGAAAAAGAAGATGATGAGTTAGACATGATAGCTATGGGAATAGATAAAATGAGTGAAAGTCTACAATATAATATAAATAAAAATTATATATCTCAGGTTAAACAAAAGCAAGCAGAAATAAATGCACTTCAAGCACAGATAAAGCCTCATTTTTTATACAACATGTTAGAAGTTATAAGAATGTGCGCACTTTCTAGTAAGAATACAGAAGTAGCAGGTATGATATATAGTTTAGCAGGTATGTTTAGGTATTCTACTTATAACAATGGAAGTATGGTTTTATTAAGTGAAGAAATAAAATATTGTAAGATGTATTTAAATCTATGTTGTACAAGGTATAAAGGAATATTTGACTATACTATAAATATTGATGAAGAATCAATGGATTATATAGTACCAAAATTTATTTTACAGCCAATAGTTGAAAATGTTATAAATCATGGTATAAGAAAAGATCGAAGCGATAATAAGATACAAATAGATGTAATAAAGTTAAATGAAGATATTGAAATCGTTATAAAAGATAATGGGGTTGGAATAAATGAAAAAGTCTTATTAATGATTAAAGAACAACTTGTAAAAAACCTACAAAAAACAAATTCAATAGGATTAATGAATATAAATAACAGATTAAAATTAAAATTTGGAGATAGCTATGGGTTAGAAATCAGTAGCAAAGAGTTTGAATGGACTATTGTAAAAATCAAGCTACCAATTTTAAAGGATGGGGATGAAGATGTATAGTGTATATTTATTAGACGATGAGCCATTTATATTAGAAGGATTAAGATACATCGTTCCTTGGGAAGAATATGGTTTTAATATTGTTGGAAGTGCAGGTAATGGAGAAGATGGATTTAATGAGATAATAAAAAGTGATATTGATTTAATAATAACAGATATAATGATGCCTAAAATGACAGGTTTAGAATTAATTAGTAAATTAAAAGAAGAAAATTATGATACTAACTTTATAGTACTTAGTGCATTTCAAGAGTTTAAATACGCTAAACGTGCTATGAATATGGGTGCAGAAAATTATTTACTAAAACCGATAGATACAGATGAGTTATCTGAAAACTTAAAAAATGTATACAAAAATATAAAACTAAAAGAAAAAAATATACTAGATAAAAGCATAGTAAAAAATAACCTACTATTAAAATTATTAACTGAGGAATACGAGGAGAATACTACAAGTGATTTAGAGGAATTAAATATAGTATTTAAAGAAGATAATTATTGTGTAGCTATGATAGAGCTAAGTGACACATCTTGTGATATAAACATCATATTAAAAGAAAAAATAAAAAATAATAAATTTATATATTGTATAAAATCCAAATCTAGAGCCTTACTAATTGTTAATGAAAAAAATAAGGATATATTAATAAGTGAATTATCTCAACTTAAAGCCGGTATAATGAAAGAAAGTAATTCTCTAGTTTATATAAGTGTAGGAAAATATGTAGATTCAGTTAAAGACATATGCAAAAGTTATAAAACTTCATTAGAAATTAGTGAATATAAAATGATATGTTCAGATAAATCGTGGGTTAAAATTTATAAAGAGCAGGGATTAAAACAAAATGATACGTATATAGAGTTTGAAGAATTAAAAAAAATGTTAGTAAATAAAGATATATCTAAAACTTCAGATTATATTAATCAAATTTTTAGAAAGTTAAAAAGTGAAGAAGATTTAACTCCAAAACAAATTAAAATGAAATCAGTAGAAATATTTTTAAATGTCTATAATTACTTTAATGAATCTAAGATTATAAAAGATTTACACAAATATTTTGAATGTATAGTAAATAACCATAGTACTGTAGACGAAATAGAGCTTCAATTAATTAATATGCTTAAGCATATACAAACTAAATTAGAACAAGCAGACGAAAGCATAAGCCCTGTTATATTAAAGTTATTAGAGTATATAGAAGATAATTATAAATATGATTTAAATTTAAAAGAAATAAGCGATAAATTAAATATTAATGCTATATATTTAGGACAGTTATTCCAAAGAGAAACGGGAACATTATTTTCAGATTATATAAATAACTTTAGAGTTAATAAAGCTAAAAAATTATTATCAGATACAACTCTTAAAGCTAGTGAAATAGGGATTTTAGTGGGGTATACCAATAAAAATTATTTTTATCGTAAATTCAAAAATATTGCTGGAGTAACTCCAAGTGAGTGGAGAAAAATTAATTTATAATTATAAATTAATTAAAAAAGGTTGGTAATAAGTTATTACCAACCTTTTTTATGTGTTTTATAAAAAATAGTTTCGGAAAACGTATACTTAGTAAGATTTGTGTAGCTAATCTAATAATTGTAAACTTTAGAAAACATTTGCCTGATGGTAAAATATAAGTAAAGAGAGGGGTGGATATAGTGAAAAAATTTCTAAAGAAATTATGGAAAAACAAATCATGGCTATTGATGGTTTTACCAGGAACTATATGGTTATTAATATTCTCATACTTACCAATGTTTGGTACAGTATTAGCATTTAAAGACTTTAAAATAAGTTCGGGTGGATTTATAGAAAGTTTAATTAATAGTAAATGGGTAGGGTTTGATAACTTTGAATTCTTATTTAGTAGTGGAGATGCATTTAGAATCACTAGAAATACTGTTGTATACAATTTAGTATTCATACTATTAGGATTAATATTTGCAGTATTTGTAGCTATAGCACTTAGCGAAATATCGAATAAAAAATTAGGGAAAATATATCAGACTAGTATGTTATTTCCTCACTTCTTATCGTGGGTTATAGTAAGTTACTTCGTATTTAGTTTCTTAAGCTTTGACAAAGGAATGCTTAATTCGGTATTAGGCGCATTTGGGGTAGATCCTGTGTCTTGGTATAGTGAACCGAAGCACTGGCCAGGAATACTTGTATTTATGAATATATGGAAAGGTGTTGGATACGGAAGTATAGTTTATTTAGCGGCAATAGTAGGTATTGATAAAACTTATTATGAAGCAGCGACAATAGATGGAGCTAGTAAATGGCAACAAATAAAAAATATAACTATACCTTTAATAGTACCTTTAATGATAATACTTACAATAATGGCAATCGGAGGAATATTCAGATCAGACTTTGGATTATTCTATCAAGTACCAAGAAACTCAGCTGTTTTATATCCTGTAACAGATGTTATAGATACATATATTTATAAAGGACTTATGAATATGGGGAATATAGGAATGAGTACAGCAGCAGGTTTATATCAAGCTATAGTAGGATTTATATTAATAATGGCTACAAACTTTGCAGTTAAGAAAATAGATCCTGAATATGGTTTATTCTAAAATAGAAGGGGGAGAGGCATTTATTTGCCGATAAAATATGGATTCACAAGCAATTAAAAAAGATGCAAAAAAGCCAGTACGCTCTTCTAAGAAAAAGAAAAAGGCTTATAATGAAGGGTTTACAGGTATAACAAATATAATAACAAACATAATATTAGCGATATTCTCAATAGCATGCATATTCCCATTTGTATTTGTTATTGTAATATCTTTAACATCAGAACAATCGTTAATACAACATGGGTACTCTATATTCCCAAAAGAGTGGAGTTTAGATGCTTATAAATATTTAATTGAATCAGGTGGGCAATTAGCTCAATCTTATATAGTAACAATAATTGTAACAGTATTAGGAACTTTAATAAATGTAAGTATGGTATCTACATATGCATATGCAATATCTAGACCAAACTTCGCATTTAGAAAACAGTTTATGTTCTTAGTATTCTTTACTATGTTATTTGGAGGAGGTATGGTTCCTTCATACATAGTTATGACTCAAGTATTAGGTCTTAAAAATACTATATGGGCATTAATATTACCGCTAGCATTTAATTCATTTAACATAATAGTAATGAGAACATTCTTCCAAAAGTCTGTTCCAGAGTCAATAATAGAGTCAGCTAGAATAGATGGTGCAAGTGAGTTTAAAATATTTATAAAGATGGTTATACCACTAGCTCTACCGGGTATAGCAACAATAGCATTATTCTCTACATTAGCATATTGGAATGACTGGTTTAATGCAATGCTATATGTTGATTATCAAGAATTAGTTCCACTACAACACATGCTTATGAAGATAGAAAAGAATATGGAATTCATAAGGCAAAATGCAATGTTAAGTGGACAAGTTATGTCAACATTACCTCAAGAATCTGTTAGAATGGCAATGGTAGTAATATCAACATTACCAATAGCATGTACATATCCATTCTTCCAAAAATACTTTATAAGCGGATTAACTATAGGTGGGGTAAAAGAGTAATAAAATATACATTAAAAAATAATAAGTGGGGGATTTTATTATGAAATTCAAAAAAATATCTAGTTTATTTTTAGCAGTAACAATAGCGTCATCAGCGATACTTACAGGATGCTCAAGCACTAAAAAGTCTGATGAAGCTAAAAAAGGTAATGGAGACAATGTTGAATTAGTGTGGTATATGATAGGAACTCCACAACCAGACCAAGCAAAGGTTATGGAAGAAGTAAACAAATATACAGCGGAAAAAATAGGTGTCACATTAGATTTAAGAATGGTTGACTGGGGTGATTATGGTCAAAAAATGCAAGTTATAACTTCTTCAGGTGAACCATTTGATATAGCATTTGCAAGTGACTATGCATTAAATGCTCAAAAAGGAGCTTACTTAGAAATAAGTGATTTATTAGAAAATAATGGAAAAGAATTAAAAGAAGCTATAAATCCTTTATTCTTAGAAGGAGCTTCTATAAATGGAAAATTATACGGAGTACCAGCTAACAAAGAAGTTGGTCAACAAATGGTTTGGGCTTACAATGCAGATATGGCAAAAGAGATTGGTGTAGATATGACTAATGTTAAAACATTAGAAGATTTAGAAAAAGTATTAGAAGTAGTTAAAGCTAAAAAACCAGACTTAAAAATGCCTATGTCAGCAGGATCAACTTTTGTACCATATATGCCATATGATTTATTATTAGGAGAAAACTTACCATTTGGTATAGCTTTAGAGGGTGATACAACTAAGGTTGTAAATATATATGAACAAAAAGATGTTAAAAAGACTTTAGATACATTAAGAAGATTCTATCAAAAAGGATTTATACATACACAAGCTTCAACAGATACAGATCCACATGAAATGAGTGTTCAAAACTGGTTTGTTAGAAAAGAACAATATGCACCAGGTGCAGGAGAAATGTGGTCTTCAAATGCAGGATATCCAATTAAATATAGTGAAATGCATGACCCTTTAACTATAAATAACTCTGTTACAGGTTCTGTAATGTCAATATCAGCAGCATCTAAGCATCCAGAGGAAGCTATGAAGTTCTTAAACTTATTAAATACAGATGAGTACTTAAGAAACTTAATAGACAGAGGAATAGAAGATGTTCACTATAAGACTAATGAAGATAAAACTATAACTAAAACTGAAGAAGCTAAAGCTTACAACATGCCTTCTTGGGCTTTAGGAAATGTATTTTTAACTAAAAACTTCGATACTGACCCTAAAGATAGAATAGAACAATATGAAAAATTCAATGAAAAAGCAGTAGCATCTCCAACATTAGGATTCTATGTAGATACAACTGATATAAGTACAGAATTAGCTACTATATCTAATATAGTTCAAGAATTCAAAGCTCCATTATATACAGGATCTGTAGATACAGATAAATACTTAGGAGAATTAAATAAGAAATTAAAATCTGCAGGACTTGATAAAGTTATGGCTAATATACAAGAACAATACGACAAGTGGATGGCAGATCAAAAAAAATAATAAATAACGAATAAAATAACATTAAATTTATATATCAAGGTATTCTTCTACAAAATAGTAGTAGAATACCTTGATTAATATAGGGGGACAAAATGTATAACTCAATAAATGTATTAGTACAAGAAGTGAAAGATAAGCTAAAAGATGATGTAAAACTAGGAGAAATGTTTGAAAAATGTTTCTTAAATACTATAAATACAACTGTTAAAAGAATGAATGATGGTACAACATATGTATTAACAGGGGATATACCAGCTATGTGGTTAAGAGACTCTGTATGCCAAATTAGACCATATTTAGTTTTAGCTAATGAAGATGAAGAAATCGCTAATATGATAGAAGGGTTAGTTGAAAGACAATTTAGATATATACTAGTTGACCCATATGCAAATGCATTTAATGAAGATGCAAATGGTATGGGGCATCAAAGTGATTTAACCAATATGAAGCCTGAAATATGGGAGAGAAAATATGAGATAGACTCTTTATGTTTCCCAATACAATTAAGTTACTTATTATATAAAAATACGGGAAGAACAACTCAATTTAATGAAACTTTTAAAAAGGCAGCACATACAATAATTGATTTGTGGAAAGTGGAACAAAATCATGAAGAAAACTCTCCATATATATTTGAAAGACTTGATTGTCGTCAATTAGATACATTAGCAAGAAGTGGTAAAGGGCCAATGCATAAAGAAACAGGAATGACTTGGTGTGGGTTTAGACCAAGTGATGATGCATGCCAATATAGCTACTTAGTACCATCTAATATGTTTGCAGTAGTAGTACTAAATTATATCGATGAAATCGCTAAAGAAATATTAAATGATGGTGAACTATCTAAATGCGCAAGAGAATTAAGTGATGAAATAAATGAAGGAATACAAAAGCATGCAGTTTACAATCATCCAAGATGTGGAGAAATATATGCATATGAAGTAGACGGATTAGGTAATTATAACCTAATGGATGATGCAAATCTTCCGAGTTTATTAGCTATACCATACTTAGGATATGCAGATATAAATGATGAAAAATATGTTAATACTAGAAACTTCATATTAAGCACTGAAAATTCAGAGTTCCATATAGGAAAATTTGCATCAGGTGTAGGAAGCCCTCATACTCCTGAAGGTTATATATGGCATATATCACTTGCTATGCAAGGTTTAACAACTAATGATATGGATAAAAAGAAAGAATTACTAGAAATTATGAAGAATACAGATGCAGGAACATATTTAATGCATGAAGGGTTCCATCCAGATGATCCAAATAAATTCACTAGAGATTGGTTCTCTTGGGCAAATATGATGCTCTGTGAATTAGTTTTAGATTACTGTGGAATAAAAGTTAAAAAATAAAAGTTATAAAAAGCTATATAGCTATAGTTATATAGCTTTTTTAATAATATAAATCGATTAATTTAATGAAGTGAATTTTATGGAGGAGTTAACATGAATTATAAATTTCCAAATGATTTTTGGTGGGGAAGTGCATCATCGGCAACACAAATGGAAGGTGCATATAATATTGACGGGAAAGAACAAAATATATGGGACTACTGGTATGAAATAGAACCAGAAAAATTTCACAATAATATAGGACCTCATAATACTAGTAATTTTTATTATAAATATAAAGATGATATAAAGTTAATGAAAGATTTTTCACACAATTCTTTTAGATTTTCTATAAGTTGGTCTAGGCTTATAAATGAAGACCAAAGTGTAAATGAAAATGCAGTTAAATTTTATAATGATGTAATAAATACTATGATAGAAAATAATGTAGAACCATTTATAAATTTATTCCATTTTGATATGCCTATGTATTTACAAAATATAGGTGGATGGGAAAATCGTGAGGTTGTAACTTGTTATCAAAACTTTGCTAAAAAATGTTTTGAGCTATTTGGAGATAGGGTTAAAAAATGGTTTACTCACAATGAACCGATAGTTCCAGTTGAATGCGGGTATTTAGGTCATTACCATTATCCATGTGTAGTTGATTTTAAAAGAGCAGTACAAGTTGGATATCATATAATGTTATCTAGTTCATTAGCTATTATGGAATATAAGAAATTAAATCAAGGTGGAGAAATAGGAATAATAATAAATTTAACACCATCATACCCAAGAAGTAATAGTAAAGAGGACTTAAAAGCATCTAATATAGCTGATTTAATACTAAATAGGTCATTCTTAGATACGTCTGTTTTAGGGGAATTTCCTGGGAAATTAATAGAATTTGTAAAAGAACAAAATTTAATGCCTGAGTTTACAGTAGAAGATTTAGATGCAATTAAAAATAACACAGTAGATTTATTAGGAGTAAACTACTATCAGCCAAGAAGAGTAATGGCTAAGGAAAGTAAGATTGAAGAAGGAGAACCTTTAACACCAGAATCATTCTTTGATTTTTATGATATGCCTGGGAAGAAAA
Source organism: Faecalimicrobium sp. JNUCC 81 (assembly GCF_053667625.1). Taxonomy (NCBI): domain Bacteria; kingdom Bacillati; phylum Bacillota; class Clostridia; order Peptostreptococcales; family Peptostreptococcaceae; genus Faecalimicrobium; species Faecalimicrobium sp. JNUCC 81. The sequence continues at coordinate 2,860,707 of NZ_CM132203.1, read as the reverse complement.
TAAATCCTCATAGAGGTTGGGAGATATATGAAAAAGGTATTTACGACTTAGCTATAAATATTAGAGATAATTATAAAAATACACCATTTTTCATATCTGAAAATGGTATGGGTGTAGAAGGTGAAGAAAAGTTTAAGATAGATGGAAAAATAGAAGATGATTATCGTATAGAGTTTATAAGTGAACATTTGAAATGGGCTCATAAAGCGCTTGAAGAAGGATGTAATTTAAAAGGATATCACTTATGGACATTTATGGATAACTGGTCTTGGTTAAATGCTTACAAAAACAGATATGGATTTATAGAAGTTGATATAAATAACGATTTTAAAAGAACACCTAAAAAAAGCGCTTATTGGTTTAAAGAAGTTATAGAAAATAACGGATTTTAATAAAAATAAAGTTAAAAATGTGGGGGACATATGTATTATATAGTTTTTGATATTGGAGGAACATCTATAAAATATAGTTTAATGAATAAAGAAGGAGATATGATAGTTTCTAATTCTTTAAAAACACCTAATCAAGGTCAAGGGAAAACGCAAAAGATACTTGTAGATATAATAAATGAATATAAAACATTATACGATATTGAAGGTGTAGCTATGAGCGTTCCTGGTGGTATTGACGATGATGGATATATTCATTTTATGGGACAAGTAACAGACCTTCAAAATATGTATCTTAACAAGTACATAAAAGAACATACAGGACTTCATTGTTCTTATGATAATGATGTTAATTGTGTAGCAATGGCTGAAAAATATATGGGAAATGCAATAGATAATAAAAACTTTGTATGTATAACTATAGGTACAGGAATTGGTGGAGGAGTATTTATAAACAACCAATTATATAGGGGACACAGAGGTATGGCCGGAGAATTTGGGATAAATATATTAGAACATAGAATATCAGAATTAGAAAATTTAGAGTATAAAACTTTTAGTAGATTAGGTTCAACATACAATCTAGTATCAAAAGTCAATAATCTTAAGGGGACTAACCTAGATGGTAGGGAAGTTTTTGAATTAGCACAAAATGGAGATGTAGAAGTCCAAAAGTTGATAGAAGATTTTTATTTCTCATTAGCAATAGGAATTTATAATATTGTTTATAGTTTTGCGCCAGAGAAGGTTTTAATTGGCGGAGGATTAAGTGTAAGAGATGATTTAATTGAAAATATAGAGAAAAAATTAGAACTTTTAAATAAAGATATTCTAAAATCTGTCGAAATTGATACTTGTAAATTCCAAAATGACTCAGGTAAAATAGGAGCTTTATATAATTATATTAATAAATATAAGATAGAAACTTCAAGTAGCTAGGTTTATCTATAAAAAATACAATAGAAATATGTTGCTGGTTTTAAGTTAGAAAAAGCGAATTATAAATGATAAATATAATTCGCTTTAATATATAAAATAATCAATATGGGGAGGAAACCTATGAAACACAGAAAGTTTATTTCATCAGCAATAGCTGCAATGATGCTTTTTAGCGCTATACCAAGTACAAGTTATGCAATATTAGACTCAGATATACAAGAACAGGAAAAAACAGGACAGCCATTTTCATCTTACTGGTATCCAGATGAATTATTAAAATGGAGTCCACAAACTGACAAAGATGCAAAGTTTAATGTTGGAACGGTACCTCTTCAAGAAAGAACAGATGGGGAAAAATTAAAAAAATCTCAAAGTGAAGATGCGAAAGTTATATCTTTAGCTATAGCTAATAAAACAACTAGCTCTACTCCATCTCAAGGAAAAGATACATTCGATGGATATAACTTTAGTTATTGGCAATATATAGATACGTTAGTAGCATGGGGAGGATCTGGTGGTGAAGGACTAATATTAAGTCCGAGTGCAGATTTAATAGATTCAGCTCATACTAATGGAGTTCCAGTATTAGGAACAGTATTTTTCCCACCATTAGAATATGGAGGAAGATATGAATGGATGGAAGAATTTTTACAAAAGAGTAAAGATGGAACATTCCCAATGGCTGATAAGTTAGTTGAAGTAGCAAAGTACTATAATTTTGATGGATGGTTTATAAATCAGGAAACTGGAGATAGACAAACTCTTAAACCTGAATTAGCAAAGTTAATGAAAGAATTTTTAGAATATTTACAAAAGATAAAGCCTGATAATATGGAAATAATTTGGTATGATTCTATGATAGATGATGGTAGAGTATTTTGGCAAAACAGATTAAACGAATATAATAAGAATTTTTTAGGAACTAACAAGAAAACGTTATCAGATGGTATGTTTTTAAATTTCTGGTGGACTAATGAAAAGTATGGAGCTGTAGATCCTGAAAATACTCAAAATAGAATTCCTTATACTGTAACGGGTAAAGAGTTAAAAGAATCAGCTAAGCTTGCTAAGCGAATGAAAAGAAGCCCATACGACTTATATGCAGGAGTTGATGTACAAGCTGACGGATATAATACAAAAATTAAATGGGATTATTTATTCCCAAAAGGTCAAGATGCAAATACATCTTTAGGATTATACTGCCCTTCATGGACTTATGATTCATCAAAAGATTTTGACGAATTTTTGGCAAAAGAGAATAAGTTCTGGGTAAATGAAAGTGGTGATCCAAGGGAAAAGGGTGAAGACGATTGGAAAGGTATATCTAACTACATAGTAGAAAAATCTCCTGTAACATCTTTACCATTTGTAACAAATTTCTCTATGGGTAATGGTAAGTTCTTTAATGTAAATGGAAAGCAAGTTTCAGATGATGAATGGAACCATAGAGGCATGATGGATGTAATGCCAACTTATAGATGGGTAATAGATAATAAGAAAAATAACTTAAGTGCAGATGTAGATTATACTGATAGTTTCTATGGAGGAAACTCTATAGCGCTTAGAGGTAAGTTAGAAAATGGTGGAAAAAGTACTATAAAACTATATGCTTCAGAACTAGATTTAACTTCAAATACTGAGATAGCTTTAAAGTACAAATCAACTAATGATAAATCTAAATTAAAGTTGGAGTTAGTTATTGATGATAAAAAACAAACTGTAAATTTAGATACTAAGCAAAATGGAGAGTGGAGTGAAGCTAAAGCTTCTTTAGGTAAATTTGCAGGGAAAGAATTAGAGGAAATATCTTTAGTAGTAGAAGGAAAATCTAGGTCAACTAAATATAAATTAAATTTAGGTGAACTATCTATAACAGATGGAAATAAAGGTAATGATGTTTCTAAAATATCTAATTTAAAAGTAGAAGATTTTAAAGTTATAGATAATTATTATGGAAATGTTAGATTAACATGGGATAAAGGAAGTAATGATATAAGTCATTATGAAATATACATAGAAGATAGTAAAGGAAATAAAAAACTAATAGGAGCAACTCCAACAAATGCATTCTATGTAAGCAATATAGAAAGAGAACTTACATTAGATACACAGTCAACTTTTATAGTAAAACCAGTAAGTAAGCTTAACCAAACTAACCCACAACACGAAGCAAAAGTAAATGTTAAGTGGCCAAAACTTGAAACTCCTAAAGCTAATTTTGAAATTAGCTCACCAATTGTAGAGCCAGGAGAAACAATAACTTTAACTGATAAATCATTAGCTGAAAATAGTATTAACTGGAAAATCGAAGGACTACATAAAAATGAAGAATTAAGTGGTGAAGAAGTAACTGTTAAATTTGATAAACCAGGAGTGTATTCTATAACTCAAATAGTATCAAATCCAGCAGGAGAAACTATTAATAAAAAAGATGATTTTATAGTTGTAAGTAATCAAGCTAAAGGTGGGCTTTCAAACTTAGCCCTAAACAAAGAAGCAAAAGCCAATACCCAAGTTAATGATGGGGAAGCTGCTAAATTTGCATTTGATGGAAAATTAAATAGTAAGTGGTGTGCATTTGGAGAAAAAGGTAACTGGATAGAAGTTGACTTAGGGAAAGAAATGACTATAAAGGAACTAAGAATGAGCCATGCACAAGCAGGTGGAGAAGCTAGAAGTTTAAATACATCTGAGTATACTGTAGAAGTTAGCAAGGATTCAAAAACATGGACTCAATTAAAAGATATAAAAGGAAATACTGATGCAGTATCTAAAGATGATTTAAACTATGAATTAGCAAGATATGTAAGAGTTAAAATAAATAAATCAGAACAAGGATCAGGTGGAGCAACTAGAATTTATGAAATAGAAGTATTAGGTTTAGACGCTAATAAAGTTACGGTTATAGATAATAAACAATCTTTATATCAATTGAATGAGACTATACAAAAAATAGAGGAAGAATATAAAAATTTAGGAATAAAAGATGAAAGCTTTGAATCTATATTAAGAAAAGCTAAAGAAGTGATAGATAAAGTGGAAGTAGAAAAGGAAGAAATATTAAAAGTTGAATCTGATTTAAAAACATCTTTTGAAAATTTAAAAAATCCGAAAGTAGTAAATGAAGAAGTTGAAATAGTAAAAGAGAATTAAATAATTTAAATACTTAAGTAAGCTGATGTATATTATGCATCAGCTTATAAGGTTATATAGTGGAGGAATGACATGTTTGGAAAAATAAAAGATTATAACATTAAAGATAATATTGTAAATATAAAATTTGAAAATATTGATGTAAAAATAGAAATTATAAATTCTTATATAGTAAACTTTTTTGTGCCTACATTAAGGGAGAAGAGAAAGTCTAAAGCAATTGAAGATTTGAAGATAGAAAAATGCGAATTTAAAGTTACAAATAAAGAATTATATATAGAGATAAAAACTAATGATTTAATTATAAGAGTATATGATAACTTTAAAACAGATATATACAATAAAAATGGAAAATTGATATGCCAAGACTATAGGGGAGATAGGGAACCATTTATAAAAAACTGTGCGGGTAGATTAGATATAGCCATGCAGGAAGGACATAAACCAACAGATCATGTAGAATACAAGGTATTTATCCCTAAAAAATTAAAAGAAGAGATGTATTTTTATGGATTTGGTGAAAGAACGGGTCATTTAAATAAGAGAGGGTGTCATTATATTAATTGGAATACAGATGACCCAACTCCTCATGGTGAAACATATGAAAAATTATATAAATCAATACCATTTTTTATAACTTTAGAAGGTAAAGAAGCTTTTGGAATTTTCTTTGATAATACTTTTGAATCTCATTTTGATTTAGGAAAAGAAAATTCGAATTATTATTACTTTGCGTCATTAGATGGAAACATCGATTATTATTTTATATATGGACCAAGTGTTGATAAAGTAATAAAAGGATATACATATTTAACTGGAAGTACTCCACTTCCTCAGCTATGGACTTTAGGATATCAACAGTGTAGATGGGCGTATTGTCCTGAAAGTAATGTAGTTGATATAGCTAATAAATTTAGAGAAAAAGATATACCTTGTGATGCACTATACTTAGATATAGAGTATATGGATGATTTTAGAGTATTTACATGGGATAAAAATAAATTTAAAAACCCTAAAAAAATGATAGAAAATCTTAAAGAAAATGGATTTAAGTTGGTTACAATAATAGACCCTGGTGTTAAGGTAGATAAATGTTACTCTATATATGATGAAGGTCTAAAAAATGGATATTTTGCAACAGATAAAAATGGAATAACATATACTAACTGGGTATGGCCAGGTAATTCTGTTTTTCCAGATTTTATGAATAGTAAAGTTAGGAACTGGTGGTCAAATAATCAAAAAATACTTCTTGAGGATGGAGTAGCTGGAGTTTGGAATGATATGAATGAACCAGCAAGTTTCAATGGGCCACTTCCAGATGATATCAAATTTAATGAAGATGGCGATATTTTAGACCATAAAGAGATTCATAATGTATATGGACATATGATGAGTAAAGCTACATATGAAGGAATAAAAAAACATACAGATAAAAGACCTTTTGTAATAACAAGAGCATGTTATTCAGGAACGCAAAAGTATTCCACAGTTTGGACTGGAGATAATCAAAGTACTTGGGAACACCTTAGAATGAGTGTGCCAATGCTTATGAATTTAGGTCTTAGTGGAATGTCATTTTGTGGTACAGATGTAGGTGGATTTGGATATGATGCTACATCGGAGTTACTTAGTAGGTGGGTTCAAGTTGGTGCATTTACTCCATTATTTAGAAATCACACAACAATTTATTCAAGAGATCAAGAACCTTGGGCATTTGATAAAAAGACAGAAGATATTTATAGAAAATATGTAAAGTTAAGATATAAGATACTTCCATATATATATGATAATTTTTATAAAGGAGAAAAGGATGGACTTCCTCTAATAAGACCTCTTTTACTACATTATCAAAATGATGAAAAAACATATGAAATAAACGACCAATTCCTTTGTGGTGAAAATATAATGGTAGCTCCAATACTTGAACAAGGTAAAAAGGCTAGAATGGTATATTTACCAAAAGGGAGTAGATGGATAGATTACTGGACGAAAGAAGTGTATGAAGGTGGAAAGTATATAATAAAAGAAACTCCAATAGATATATGTCCAATATATATTAAATCAGGAAGCATAATACCAAATCTCCCTCAAATAAATTATATAGGTGAAAAAGAAATAGATACTTTAGTTTTAGATATATACTTAGATGAAAATAATTTTGAGTATACTCATTATCAAGATGATGGAGAGTCATTTGATTATAGAAATGGAAAATATAATTTATACAAGATATCTGTAGAAAATGAAGATAAACTAATTATTAATATTGAACTAATTAATAATGGATATAGTAAGAAGTATAGTAGCTGTAATATAAACATCAATGGAATAGATTATGGTAAAATTATATTAAATTATAATGAAAAGCTAATGAACTTTAGTATTTCTAAGAAATAAAATAATATAACAACTATTTAAAAAGCTATAGATTAATAGTATATAAAACTACCTTTTTCTTGTATTTTAAAGGAAAGAGGTAGTTTTAATTTTAAAGTATTTATATTTATATGCTACATTTAGAGTTATAATTGTAGGGTATTGTAAAATAGATTAAAGAATGATATTAAAGACAATAATAATTATGATATAATAAAATTTATGAAAATAAGACAATTAAACATAAGGATGGTGCTTAATAAATGAAATGGGCTGAAATAACAATAAAGACTACAACTGAAGCAGTTGAAGCCATAACTAATATATTATATGAACAAAATGTAGGTGGAGTATCAATAGAAGACCCTAAAGACTTTAAATTCCAAAAGAAAAATGAGTATGACTGGGATTTTGTAGAAGAAGAGATATTCAATAGTGGATATGATGGAGTTATAATAAAAACTTACATAACTGAAGAAAGAGACGTAAGTGAAGACTTAAATTTAATAAGAGAGAAGATACAAGGACTAAAAGAGTTTGGAATAGATATAGGAGATGCAATAGTTGAGCTTTCTCAAGTTGATGAAGAAGATTGGGCTAATGAATGGAAAAACTACTACAAACCAACAAAAGTAGGTCAAAGAGTAGTTGTAAAACCAACATGGGAAGAATATAAAGCTGAAGAAGAAGATTTAATAATAGAATTAGATCCAGGTATGGCTTTTGGTACAGGAACTCATGAAACTACAAGTATGTGCATACAACAATTAGAAAAATATGTTAAAAAAGATTCAAAGGTGTTTGATATAGGTTGTGGAAGTGGAATACTTGCAATAGCTGCAGCAAAATTAGGAGCAAAGGAAGTAACAGCTGTTGATTTAGATGAAGTAGCTGTAAAAGTATCTAAAGAAAATATAGAATTAAATAAAGTAGAAGATAAAATAGTTGCACTTCATGGAAATTTAACAGAAGTTATAAAAGATAAAGCAGATATAGTAGTGGCTAACATAATAGCAGATATAATAAAAATATTAGCTAAAGATGTGGCTAACTTTATGAAAGATGACGCAGTATTTATATCATCAGGTATAATACATGCTAAAGTTGATGAAGTAAAAACTAGCCTAGTTGAGAATGGATTTGAAATAGTCGAAGTTCAATCTTTAGGTGAGTGGAATGCTATAGTATCAAAACTTAAGTAGGTGAAATTATGGATAGATTTTTTGTAGAAAAGAAAAATATAAACCTTGAAAATAACACATGTATCATTGAAGGTGAAGATGTTAAACATATATCTAAAGTTTTAAGATGTAAAATCGGAGAAGAATTAGAAATATGCGATAATGATAATAAGGAATATATATGTGAAATAACTAATATAGATAAAGATAATGTTACTTTAGATATATTAGAACATATTGATATAAAAAGAGAATCAGATTTAAAAGTTAAATTATATCAAGGATTACCAAAAGGTCCTAAAATGGAAATGATACTTCAGAAACTTACAGAAATTGGAGTAGACGAAATAATACTAGTTCAAACAAAGAGAAGTGTAGTTAATGTTTCTGATAAAAAGGAAGATAAAAAAATTGAGCGTTGGGAAAGAATAATATACGAAGCAGCTAAACAAAGTAAAAGAGGGAAGATACCTAAGTTAAGAGGTATATTAAGTTTTAAAGAAGCCTTAGAAGATATGAAAGAGAATGACTTAAATATAGCTCCTTATGAAAATGAAAGAACAAAATCGATTAAAAAAGCCATAAAAGGTGTAGATATAAATAACATAGGTGTTTTTGTAGGTCCGGAAGGCGGATTTGAAGAAAGTGAAATTCAATCTATAGAAGAAATTAAAGGACAAGTCGTTTCTTTAGGGCCAAGAATATTAAGAACAGAGACAGCGTCAGTAGTAGCGTCGTCAATAGTTTTATATGAACTAAGTGACATAGGAGGTAGAGTATAAGTGAAAAAGGTAGCTTTTTATACACTAGGGTGTAAAGTAAATCAATATGAAACAGAAGCAATGCTTGAGATGTTTAAAAAAGAAGGTTATACTCAAGTTGATAGTGAAGAATTTGCAGATGTTTATGTAATAAATACATGTACAGTAACACATATGAGTGATAGAAAATCACGTCAATATATAAGAAGGATGAAAAAGAAAAACCCAGATGCAATAATAGCTGTTGTTGGATGTTATTCTCAAGTATCTCCAGAAGAAATATTAGATATTGAAGAAGTAAACCTAGTAATGGGAACTAATGAAAGAAGAACCATAGTTGATGAAATTAAAAAAATAGATGCAAGTAAAAAAGTAAGTACAGTTGATGATATAATGAAGGTTAGAGCCTTTGAAGAAATAGAAATAAGCCAATCTAATGGAAAAACTAGAGCATTTATGAAAATACAAGATGGATGCGATAGATTTTGTAGCTACTGTATAATACCTTATGCTAGAGGTGGTAAGGTAAGAAGTAGAAGTTTAGAGAGTATATTAGAAGAAGTTAACAAATTAGTAAGTAATGGATATAAAGAATTTGTTTTGACAGGAATACATGTTGCTTCTTATGGAAAAGACTTAAGGGATGAACAAATAAATTTATTAAATGTAATAAAAGAAATAAACAAAGTTGAAGGTGTAAAGAGAATAAGATTAAGTTCAGTTGAGCCAGTTTTATTTACTGATGAGTTTGTAAGCGAAGTTTCGAAAATGGAAAAAGTGTGCCCACACTATCATTTATCACTTCAAAGTGGATGTGATGAAACTTTAAAAAGAATGAATAGAAGATATACTACAGAGGAATATAAGGCTATAGTAGATAGATTAAGAGAAAATATACCTAATGTGGCAATAACTACTGATGTAATTGTAGGGTTTCCGGGGGAAACTAATGATGAATTCAATAAGACTTATGAATTTTTAAAGGATATAGAGCTTTCTCAAATGCATATATTCAAATATTCTCCAAGAAAAGGTACACCAGCTGCAACTATGGATAATCAAATAGATCCACAAATGAAACAATTTAGAAGTGATAAGCTTTTAAATTTAAACAAAGAAAACTTTAATAAGTTTGCATCTAAGTTTATAGGTGAAGAACTAGAAATACTATTTGAACAAAGTGTAGTTGATAACATGTATGAAGGTTTAACTACTAACTATATAAGAGTAGTTGTTCCAAGTGAAAAAGACATACAAGGCGAGATACTAAAAGTTAAGATAACTAATGTTAAAGACCAGTATGTAGAAGGAATAGTAGTATAGTATATAGAACTATAGAGAAATTTTATATGGGGAGGAATTAAAATGAGTTGTATATTTTGTAAAATAATAGAGGGAGAAATTCCGTGCAGTAAAGTCTATGAAGATGACTTAGTTTTAGCATTTAATGATATAAATCCGGTAGCTCCATATCATATATTAGTTATACCCAAAAAACACTATGAAAGTGTAGTAGACATACCTGAAAATGAAATGGAAATCATGGGACATATTCATAATGTAATTAATAAGATAGCTAATAAAAAAGGATTTAATAAAACTGGATTTAGAATTATAAATAACTGTGGAGAAGATGGCGGACAGGAAGTTAAGCATGTTCACTACCATATATTAGCTGGCAAAAAGCTACCTATGTATGAAATAGAGAAAAAATAGTCTAAATTTAAAAATTAAAATCTTATTAAATAAAAATACTTGAAAAAAATAAAAGATTAGTTTATAATAAACAAAGTGTGAGGTTGTAATGCATATTATGCAGATATAATCGTAGTTACAGTCCCAGCATAATTCGCGCTATCGGAGGGAGGGAAAAAGAAATGTCAGAAGTAAGAGTTAGAGAAAATGAAACATTAGACAGCGCTTTAAGAAGATTCAAGCGTTCATGTGCAATGTCTGGCATCATGTCTGAAGTTAGAAAAAGAGAGCACTATGATAAGCCAAGCGTTAGACGTAAGAAAAAAGCAGAAGCTGCAAGAAGAAAAAACGCTAAGAAATAGTAAAAAAGAAATAAAGAGGTGAAGGGAATGTCCCTTAAAGAAAAGTTACAAGAAGATTTAAAATCTTCAATGAAGAACAAAGATACAGTTAAAAAGTCTGTAGTAACTTTAATAAGAGCTTCTATAAAGCAATACGAGATTGACAATAGAGTTGAACTTGGCGATGAGGAAATTATTGATATAATTTCTAAGCAATTAAAGCAACGTAAGGATGCTTTAACTGAATTTGCAAAAGCTAATAGAGAAGACTTAGTAAAGGAAACAGAGGCTGAAATCGAAGTTTTAAAAGAGTACCTACCTCAGCAATTAAGCGAAGAAGAATTAAATGAAATAGTAAAATCTACTATATCTGAAGTTGGAGCAACTTCTATGAAAGATATGGGAAAAATAATGTCAGCTATAAAACCGAAAACAAAAGGAAGAGCTGATGGCAAACTTATAAATGAGTTGGTTAAGGCTAACTTACAATAGATTAAAAGTCTAGAGAGAAATCTCTAGGCTTTTTTATGTATTAGGAAATATTTTAGTGAACATGTAAGTAATATGATAACGTATAGTTTTATAGTAATTAAATTTATAAATAATGAAAGTAAAACTTGGAATAATGATATAGTCTTGTACATATTTATTAATTAAATAAGAATATGAAAGAGGGGAAAATTTTGATTATATCAGTAAAAGAAGTTAGAAATTTTCTAATAAGTATATTAATACCACTAGCAATTGGCTATGCTAGTAGTTTTATATCACAAATACTTTCAGGAGTCGATATAGCTACATCTTATTCTCAATTAATAAAGCCAGGATTTGCACCTCCAAGTTTTATGTTTCCTATAGCTTGGACTATAATTTACATACTAATGGGGATATCCTCATATATTATTATGAAAAAAGATTATAAATCTACTAAAGTTAAAGACGCTATGTTTTATTATTGGCTACAACTAGCTCTTAACTTCTTATGGAGTATACTGTTTTTTGGACTAGATTTAAGGTTTACAGCGATGGCAGATTTAATTATTATGATAATAATAATAATAATAATGATTTTTAAATTCTACAAATTAAATAAAAAAGCTGCATATTTAAACATACCATATCTTCTATGGACTTTTTATGCATTATTTTTAAATTACTTTATATGGACAATAAATAGATAAAATAAAAATACTGAGATATGCTCAGTATTTTTATTTTTAAGTAATTAATAATAGTCTTGTAATGATATTTAAAATAATGATATTTCCTTTATATTAAGATATCTAGCATCCACTGTAATATACAAACCCTTATTAAGATTTATCTTACCCTTATCACCTTTATAATTATATTTAAGTTTATAACTTTCAATTGTATCCATATATGTTGAAGTATTTGTATAGCTCTCATCAAGCACTAAATCAGAGTACACATCTTTAAATTTTTCTTTAATGTAATCATTAGCAAAATTTATAGCGTCATTTTTATCTATAGATGGAGCAATTTCAACAAAATTATCTGAAATTTGGGACATATAAAAAACAGATGGATCTTTATCCATAACTCTAATTTTAAAAGATTTATCATTTGATTTAAAAAAGAATTGATAAAACTTATTTTCGGGATTATTCTCAAAAAAAATTTCGTATTGTTCAGAAGAAATTATATTATCTAGTAAAGAGTAATCAAAAAAGAAATCAATAGCATCTATTGAAATATCTCTAATAAAGTCTATTGAAATATCTTTAGGTATATTTTCATTGTTGTATTCACTTACCATATAAAAAAAGCGGTAATTAAGTATATGAGAATCTATCTTAAAATAAGGTGTAGTATTGTTTATTTCAAAGTTACGTTTTTCGTTTTGTGTAATTGGACAAAAGCAGTGTATAAAGGATATGAAATTAAGATAACTATTAATTAATCCTTGTACAAGTCTAAAAGAATAAGGATTAAAAGAACATTTTTTTAAGTCTTCAAGCTCAGATAATATATTAAAGTTAAATTTGAGCAATTTGTGTAGTCTATCTTCATTGGATTTTTTGAGTTTTAAAGGATCTATATCATCTATGCTTAACCGCTCATATGAAATATATTCATACAAATGACATATAACCTTAATGTTTCTTAAGTTCTCACTTTTCATATCAGATAAGAAATTCAAGTATTGATAGGAGTTTGAACTTATTAATGTATTTAGTAAAAAGTCTACGCATATACATTTTTGAATTATATTCACAAAGGTGTTTTTCATGTAACCATCCTTTCTAATAAAATTTATTGATATATTCTTATTTTATTCTAAACATATATATAAGTTTACACACATATTTAAATAAGAGAGTATTATAAAAAATAGTAATTAGTAAGCTATTATTTAAATAAAATTTATAATATATAAAAAATATAATAAAGATGTAGTATATATCAATTTTAAGGATTAAAAAGTAATTTAAGAAAAATCATGAACATAAAATATATTAAGGGGGGATATGGATATGGTAGATATATCAACTGACCTGCAAGTAAACCAACCCACAGTAACTATTGTAGGTAATACATTTGTAAGTGTGGAAAATTACTTATCTATAATAACTTATGAAACTGATTTAATAAAAATAAAAACTAAAGTAAAGTCAATTAAGATATCGGGAGATAAACTTTCACTAAAATATATTACTGATGGGGAAATAGGAATAAAAGGAATTATATATAGTGTAGAGTATACAGATTAGGAGGAGATTGAATTGATAAGTTACATAAGAGGATATTATGTAATAACTGTAGAGGGAATAGGTGTAGAACGTTTTTTAAATCACCTTATGAGAAATGGAATAAAGGTATATGATGTTACCAGAATAAATAGTAATAAAATTCAGTTTAGTGTGGATAGGCAGGATATGAAGGAGTTTAAACAAGTATATAGAGGTAGTAACTATGATGTTAAGGTCAAACAAAAAACAGGTTTGCCATTCCTAATAAAAAGAATATATAAGCATAAAGGTTTATGGGTTTTCGCTATTATATCTTTAGCACTTTTAATTATGACATCTCAGTTTGTAACGGATATATACATACAAGTTCCAGAAGGTATAAAAAAAGAATCATTAAGGAAAGAACTATACGATGCTGGACTTAAGCCTGGTGTCTATAAGAAGAATATAGATAGAAAAGAAATAAGGGATCAAATAATGTTAGCATTTGATGAAGTAGCATATGTATCTATAAATGTTAAAGGGACAAATATATTTGTAACTGTAACAAAAAAAGATGAGAGTTTAAAGTCAACGGATGAATCAAATTATTGTAATATAATAGCTCAAAAAAATGGTATAATAGAAAAGGTAATACCAAGAAGTGGAAGTCAGATTGTAAACGTTGGAGATATAGTTCAAAAAGGTGATGTTCTTTTAAATGGAGCAAATACGAAATCAGTACCAGAAGTATGGGCAAGCACATTTTATGAGGTTTCAAAAAGTGCAAGCTATGAAGATGTAGAAAAAGAAAAAACTGGAGAAAGTAAAAAAGTATATAGTATAAGCTTTTATGATAAAAACTATACAATAAGAAGAAATATAAACTATAATAATTATGTTATTGAAAATAAAGAACATAAACTTTCTATTGGAGACTATACTTTTCCTTTAAAAATAAAAGTAAGTACTTTCTATGAAACAAAGAATGTTAAAGTTAAAAAAGATAAAGAAAAACTTAAAAAAGAACTTTCTGAGAATGTATTAAAAGAACTAGAATACATAATACCAGCTTCTGCAAGAATAGTAGATGTAGATCACGATTATAAAGTTAATAAAAATATATTAGAGTATAGAATTACAGTTCAAGCGTCTGAAAATATAGCAAAACTTTATCCTCTTAGTAAGTCAGAGGCAGAACAGATAATAAAAGAACAAGATAATTCTACTGATACAGAAGAACCACTTCCTTCAAATCCGGGGAAAAGACCAATAAATGATATAAGAAATGAATTTGAGGATAAAAATAATAGTAAAGAGCAAAATGATACTAAAGATGAAAATTAATTATCTTATTCAAGGAGGCATACTAAATTGATAGTACAAAAGAAGTTTATAATTTCAGAAGAAAAATTTGAAAGAGAGCTATTTGGAAATTTTGATGAAAATATAAAATTGATAGAAGAAACTTTAAATATAGATGTAATACTAAGAGAAGGTAATATAGTTTTAATGGGGCAAGAAAAGAATGTAGATGAAGCATTAAAGCTTATGAATGAGCTTCACCAAACTGTATCAAATGGAAAAAGTTTAGATAAGCAAAGTATATCATACTCATTATCTTTATTATTAGAAGGAAAAGAAGAACAACTTAAAGAACTTGAAGATGTTATAGTTGTAACTAAAAAAGGAAAACCGGTTCAACCTAAAACATTAGGGCAAAAAAAGTATATAAATCTTATAAAATCAAATGACATAACTTTTGGTATTGGACCAGCAGGAACGGGAAAAACATATTTAGCTGTGGCTATGGCTGTAAAAGCATTTAAAAGAGATGAGGTAAGTAAAATAATATTAACTAGACCAGCAGTAGAAGCAGGAGAAAATTTAGGTTTTTTACCAGGAGATTTAAAGGAAAAGGTAGATCCATATTTAATACCATTATATGACGCTTTATTTGATATGCTAGGTCCAGAAAAATTTGTTAAGTACTTAGAAAGAGGTACTATAGAAGTTGCGCCTCTTGCTTTTATGAGAGGAAGAACATTAGACAATGCATTTATAATATTAGATGAAGCTCAAAATACAACTCCAGAGCAAATGAAAATGTTTTTAACTAGGCTTGGATTTGGATCAAAGGCAGTTGTAACTGGAGATTTAACTCAAACAGATCTACCGAATAAGAAAAAAAGTGGACTTTTACAAGCTACAGCAATATTAAAAGATGTGGAAGGTATTGGATCTATAGCTTTAAGTGACAAAGATGTTGTAAGACATGAACTAGTTCAAAGAATAATAAGAGCTTATGAAAAGTTTGATAAAGAAGAAGAAAAGAAAATGAGTAAAAAATAATATAAATTTTAAACAAAGGAAGAAAAATATGGAACTTATAATAGATAATAGACAAGATAAAATACAGATAAGTGAAGAGTTAATAGAGAAAATAGAAGATATAATTGTAGAGTGTTTAGACTATGAAGGATATGATGATGATTATGAAGTTAGTTTATCATTTGTAGATAATAAAGAAATACATGAATTAAATAGAGAATATAGAGGCGTAGATAGAGCTACAGACGTACTATCCTTTCCTCTCTTAAGTGATGAATTTGATATAGAAGTTGAAGAAGAGTCTCTAGGTGATATAGTAATATCTTTAGAAAGAGCTTTTGAACAAAGTGAAGAATATAATCATAGCTTTGAAAGAGAAGTGTGCTTTTTAGTTTGTCATAGTACATTCCATCTTTTAGGATATGATCATGATAATGAAGAAAGTACAAAAGAAATGAGACAGAAGGAAGAATATATATTAAACAAGCTAAACATAACAAGGGAGTAATTTATGAAATCTAAAAAAACTCGTCAGGGGATAATTAAAGCATTTAATGCGGCAATAGAAGGTATTATATATACCTTTAAATTTGAAAGAAATATGAAAATACATTATTTTGTTGCCGTATTAGTGTTTGTAGCAAGTTTATTTTTTGATTTATCAAGGGTAGAAATGCTTATATTAATATTTTCTATAAGTTTAGTTGTAATATCGGAAATGTTTAATACAGCCATAGAAAAAACCATTGATATGATAACCGAAGAATATAATGTGCTTGCTAAAATTGCTAAGGACGTTGCTGCTGGTGGAGTACTAATTGCAGCACTAAATTCTGTTGTAGTTGGATATCTATTGTTTTATGATAAAATAACTGATATATCAGTACGACTAATGTACACTATTAGAGAGTCGGAACCTCATATAACATTAATATGTATTGTATTAGTACTTATAGCTGTAGTAGTAGTGAAGGCGATGACCTCAACAGGTACTCCTTTAAAAGGAGGAATGCCTAGTGGACACGCAGCGCTTGCATTTGCTATGGCTACAGGAATTACATTTATGACTGAAAGAGTAGTTGCATCAACACTAGCCTACTTAATGGCAGTGTTAGTTGCTCAAAGTAGGATAGAAGGAAAGATACATACTTTTTGGGAGACTGTAGCAGGTGGGATTTTAGGAACTCTAATAGGGATATTAATATTCCAAATGAGTGTTTTTTACATAAAATAATATATAATATTAAATTTAATGAATTATAATAGAAAAAGAGTGTATAATGTTTATAAAAGAAGTCTTTAAGACTTCTTTTTATGTTATAATGGAACGTACTAGATAAAAAGATTAATATTAAATTATATTAAATTAAGAATATTTATTATCTATTTTTTATAATATAAATCTATAGATAATAAAATGAATATAAACTAGATAAATATAAATCAGATAATAAAAAATTTATAAGACACAAAAGAAAATGATAGGAGAAGCGACAATATGTTTAAATCAGGATTTGTTAGTATAGTAGGAAGACCAAATGTAGGGAAATCTACTTTAATGAATAATGTAGTTGGAGAAAAAATAGCTATAATGAGTGATAAACCTCAAACTACAAGAAATACAATACAGGCAGTTTATACAGATGAAGAATGCCAAATAGTATTTTTAGATACACCAGGAATTCATAAGCCTAAAAATAAATTAGGAGAATTTATGGTAAAATCTGCTACTGATGCATTTAAAAATGTAGACTTAGTATTATATGTAGTAGATGATTCTAAAAAAATAGGACCAGGAGATAGAAAAATAATAGATGATCTAAAAAATGTAAAAACTCCTGTAGTTTTAGTTATAAATAAAATGGATCAAATTGAAGAACAAGATTTATTTGATATGATGAAGATGTATCACGCTGAAGGTGTGTTCAAGCAAATAGTACCTATATCAGCACTAAAGGGAAGAAATGTTAAGGAGCTATTAAAGGTAGTTCAAAATCATTTAGAAGAAGGACCTAAATATTTCCCAGATTATATGATAACAGACCAACCAGAAAGAGTATTAGTATCAGAATTAATAAGAGAAAAAGTTCTTCATTATATACATGATGAAATCCCTCATGGTGTTGCTGTTGAAATTGAAAAAATGAAATCAAGAAAAGATAAAGAAATAGTAGACGTTTCTGCAGTAATATATTGCGAAAGAGACTCTCATAAAGGTATAATAATAGGTAAAAATGGTAGAAAACTAAAAGGAATAGGTAAATCAGCAAGAGAAGATATGGAATTACTTTTAGGATCTCAAATAAATCTTCAATTATGGGTTAAAGTTAAGGAGAATTGGAGAAACTTACAAAATTACGTAAGTAATTTTGGATATACTGATAAATAAAGGTGGATTATATGGATAGGAAACAAGAGGCGTCCCAGGACTTATTGAGTGAAGTCAAAATATTAATTGAAAATAATAAAATATTAGAATTAAGAGAATTACTTGAAGAGTATCATATAATAGATATTTTTGATATAATGGAACATTTAGAGGAAAGTATGAAAATAAAATTATTTGAAGTACTTCCTCTTGATATGGCAGCGTCTATACTAGAAGAAAGTGATGTTGAGTTTTTTAGCACAATACTATCAAAAATAGATGTAGAACATAGAAAAAATATACTAGAATTAATGTCTCTGGATGATATGGCTGATATATTAAGTCAGCTTGAGGAAGAAGAAAGAGAGAGAATAATGGAACTTTTAAGTAAAGAAGATGCAGATGACTTAAAAGAACTATTAATATATGAAGAAGAATCTACTGGTGGAATAATGACTACCGGATATATAGAAATAAATGAAGAAATGACTGCAAAAGAAGCAATAGAACACATGAGAGAAAATGCCGAAGATGCAGAAACTATTTATTATATATATGTAGTAGATAACGATGAAAGACTAGTAGGAGTATTATCTTTAAGAGAATTAATAACTTCTAGAGATTCTAATATTATAAAAGATTTGATGAGTGAGAATATAATATCAGTTTTCGTAGACGAAGATAGAGAAGAAGCTGTAAGATTAGTATCGAAATATAATTTAATAGCAATACCGGTAATAGATAGAGATCAAAAATTAAAAGGTATAATAACTGTAGATGATATAATTGATGTTATAGAAGAAGAAGCAACAGAGGATATGTATAAATTTGCAGGTTCTTCAGAACATGAAAGAGATACAGTGGAAAAAGTAAATCCAATGTTAAAAGACCAAATTTCATCATCAGTTAGAGGAAGGATGCCATGGCTTATAATAACACTAATTGGAGGATTATTATCTGCAATGATGGTTTCTAACTTAGACTTTATAATGAATCCTACTTATGCAATTTTAGTATTTTTCATACCAGTTGTTATAGGTATGGGTGGAAATATAGGAACTCAATCTTCTGCACTTACTGTTATGGCATTATCAAATAAAGATTTAGAATTTAGTAATGTTATAAGGGAAGGTATAGTAGGTCTTATTACAGGAGTTATATGTAGTATAATACTTGCTATTGTTGTATTTATATTTACTAAAGATATAGATATTGTCATAGTTGTATCTTTATCATTATTTATAAATATGATCGTTGGAGCAATGATAGGAGCTTTTATACCAGTATTTTTAAAAAAATTAGATTTAGATCCATCAATAATTTCAGCACCAGTTATAGCTACAGTCCTTGATATAACTGGGATAGCAATATACCTTGTTATAACTACTGTATTATTGTCAAAAATTGTTTAATAACTTTATGTATTATTTACCCTCTTCTTACTAAAAATATAGTATAAATGTAAGGAGGGGGTTTTTAAAAATGAACAATTTATGTTGGGAAGTTTTTAAAAAGACGGGTAGTATAGAAGCATATATGTATTTAAATGACTTCAAAGGCCTGCATGAAGAAAATGAAGATATAAGGGAGATAGATACCGACTATGATAATCTTGAACACCCAGGGGATAGTACTTAAAGCGGTAAGATATGAAGAGAATGATGTAATATTAACTTTGTTTACTAGAAAGCTTGGAAAAGTAGCTGCTTTAGCGAAAGGAGCTAAGAGGAATAAAAGTTCTTTCCTTTCATCATCGCAGCTCTTCTCCTATTCTAATTATACTTTAAAAAAACAAGGTAATATGTATAGAGTAAGCCAAAGTGATATAATAAAAAGTTTTTATGATATATCTTATGATATAGATGCATTTTCATATGCTACATATATTACAAAACTAGTAGAAGGATCTACATTAGAAAATCAGACAAATAATAGACTGTTTATACTACTGGCACAAACTCTACATTTATATACTCAAAATGATGTAGACAAACAATTTATAACTAGAGCTTTTGAGATAAAGTTTTTAGATTATATAGGATTTAAACCTGTAGTAAATAGATGCTGTAGTTGTGGAAGTAAAGATTTAAAGACACCTGTTTTTAACGTAGACGAAGGTGGCATATTATGTGGAATATGTAGTGAACATACTGAAAATAATTTAAAAATTGACGTAACTACTGTGAGGCTTATGGAATATATATTAAGTAATGACATATTGAAGTGTAGTAAGGCAAAAGTTTCAAAATATATAACATATGAATTGGGAAAGATATTAAATAAATATCTAAATACCTATATTGATAATGTAAATTTAAAATCATTATATCTATTACAAAATATTCAAAATAATAAGGGAGTTGATACGGATGAATAGTAATATAACTATTGAACAAATGGATGCAGTAATATCAAGAGTTCCAAATGCTACTTATGCGCAGGTTAAACAAGCACTTATAGATTCGAATGGAGATGTAATAGAAGCAGTTATTGCGTTAGAATCTATAAACCCAATAAGTAAAAAAACAAAGCAAGCTAGACAAAAAATTGAAGAGGTTTTTAATAAAGATAACGAAGACATGAAAGAATTTAAGGAACAATTTGGAGAAGATTTTGCCCATGTAAAAGAACAAGTAAAAGAGTTACTTAAAAAAAGTAGTGTTATAAGAGTTATGGTAGAAAAAAATGATAAGATTATAATGAATATACCTTTAACAGTTGGAGTTGTAGGTTTAGCACTAGGACCATTAGTGACTTTAGTAGGATTATCAGCAGCAGTGTTAGGAAAATATAGAATAAAAATTCAAAATGAAGATGATGGAACTATTGTTGACTTAGGAGAATTAAACGAAGAGAAACTTAATATGCTAAAGCAAATGTTAGCGAACACAGCAAAAGATGTAAAAGATGTTGTAGTAGACAATAAAAAAGATGACAAAGATATAACAGATGAGCTTATCAAAGAAGACAATAAAAAAGATATAAATAATTAAATAGAGTATAATTTACTTACTTATATCTACATTGACAAAATTTATAGAATTTGATATTCTAAAAGTTAGAAAAGAGCTATTTAAAGGCCTTTCGTGTAGACGAAAGGCTTTGTTATATTATAGGAAAGTTAAATTTTTATTATAGGAGGTATTATTATGAATTTTCAAAATATGATACTTACGCTACAAAACTACTGGGCTAATCAAGGATGCATAATGATGCAACCATATGATGTTGAAAAGGGTGCGGGAACGATGAACCCTAACACATTTTTAAGATCATTAGGTCCAGAGCCTTGGAAAGTTTGTTATGTAGAGCCATCTAGAAGACCAGCTGATGGTAGATATGGAGAAAACCCTAATAGACTATATCAACATCATCAATTCCAAGTAATACTTAAGCCATCACCAGATAATATACAAGAATTATATCTAGGGAGTTTAGAAACTATAGGAATAGACCCAAGTGAACATGATATAAGATTCGTTGAAGATAACTGGGAATCAACTACTGTTGGAGCTTGGGGACTTGGATGGGAAGTATGGTTAGACGGGATGGAAATAACTCAGTTTACATATTTCCAACAAGTTGGTGGTATAGAGTGTGAGTTAGAAACTGGAGAAATTACATACGGATTAGAAAGACTTGCAATGTACATTCAAGAGGTTGATAGCGTATATGACCTTAAATGGAACGATGAAATAACTTATGGTGATGTATTTAAACAATCTGAATATGAAAACTCTATGTATGCATTTGAAGAATGTGATGCAGATATGTTATTTAATCTATTTGATACATATGAGAAAGAAGGATTAAAACTTATGGAAAGAGGACTTGTAGTGCCAGCATATGATTATGTATTAAAGTGTTCTCATACGTTCAATACATTAGATGCCAGAGGAGCTGTAGGTGTTAGTCAAAGAGCCTCATTTATAGGAAGAGTTAGAAATATGGCTAGAAATGTTGCAGCTGCATTTGTAAAACAAAGAGAAGAATTAGGATATCCTCTTTTAAAGGAAGGTGATAGATAATGAACAACTACCTTTTATTTGAAGTTGGTGTTGAAGAATTACCATCAAGATTTGTAAGTAGTACTCTACAACAAATAAAAAATAACTTAACAAAAATGTTTAATGAAAATAGAATTGAATTTAATGAAATAAATACTTATGGAACTCCAAGAAGATTAACTTTTATAGTTGAAGGCATAAGTGAAAAACAAAGTAATTTAGAAGAAGAAGTAAAAGGTCCATCTAAAAAAATAGCATTAGATGCTGATGGAAACTTTACAAAACCTGCACTTGGATTTATGAAGAGTAAAGGTCTTAAAGAAGAAGATGTAGTGTTTAAAGTTGTAGGTAAAGATGAATACATATTTGGAACTATAAGACAAGCTGGCAAAGAAACTAGTGAAGTTTTAAAAACTATATTACCAGAAGCTGTAAAAAATGTAACATTCCCTAAAGCTATGCGTTGGGGTGGTAAGAATATGAGATTTGCTAGACCTATAAGATGGATGGTTACTTTATTAAATGATAATGTATTAGAATTTGATTTAGAAGGTATAAAGTCATCTAATATTACTAAGGGTCATAGATTCTTAGGACAAAATGAATTTGAAGTTAATTCGCTACAAGATTACTTAAATAAATTAGAAGAAAACTTTGTAATATTAGACCAAGATAGAAGAAAAGACATTATAAGAAAACAATGTATAGAAGTTGCTAATTCATTAGGTGGAGAAGTTGAATTTGATGAGGATTTACTTGAAGAAGTAACTCATTTAGTTGAATATCCAACAGCATTTTATGGAGAATTCAATGAAGACTATGCAAAACTACCTAAAGAAGTTGTAACAACTCCAATGCAACAGCATCAAAGATATTTCCCTGTTGTCAAAGATGGTAAGTTATTACCTAACTTTATAGCAGTTAGAAATGGTAATGATTATAGAATAGATAAAGTTAAAGAAGGAAATGAAAAAGTTTTAGTTGCAAGACTTGAAGATGCACTATTCTTCTATAAAGAAGATACAAAGAAGAGCCTAGAAAGCTATAGCGAGAAATTAAAGAGTGTGGTATTCCAAGCAAAACTTGGAACAGTATATGATAAAACTTTAAGAATAGAAAACTTAAGCTCTAATATAATTGACTTATTAAACCTATCAAATGATAAAGAAGATACTAAAAGAGCAGCTGCATTATGTAAGTCTGACTTAGTTACAGGAATGGTATTTGAATTTACTGAGCTTCAAGGTATAATGGGTAGAGAATATGCTAAAGTTAGTGGAGAAAATGAAGCAGTTAGTGAAGCTATATTTGAACACTATTTACCTAGATTTGCAGGAGATATACTTCCTAAAACTAATGCTGGAATAGCTTTATCTATAGCAGATAAATTAGATTCTATAGCAGGATTCTTTGCAATAGGAATACAGCCAACAGGTTCACAAGACCCTTATGCTTTAAGACGTCAAGCATTAGGTGTTTTAAATATATTAATGGATAGTAAATTAGATGTTAATTTAGCTGATTTAGTTGAATTAGCTCTTAATAATTACTCTAACTTAGAATTTAATAAAGAGGAAGTAATAGCTTCTATTATGGAATTCTTTAAAGAGAGAATAAAGAACCTATTCAGAGATTTAGGAATAAGATATGATGTTATAGATGCAGTATTAAGTTCTAAACTAAATGATATATCAGATATGCATTTAAGAGCAGAAGAACTTAATAATTGGCTAGATAAAGATGAATTAGTTGAAATGTTAACAGCATTCAATAGAGTATCTACATTAGCTCAAAAGGCTATATCTAGTGAAATTAATGAAGAACTGTTAAAAGAGGAAGCAGAAATAGCTTTATATAAAGAATTTAATAGTACAAAAGATAAAGTTGAAGAATTATTAAAAGACAAAAAATATAGTGAAGCTCTAGATTCTTTTGCATCATTAAGACCATCAATAGATGCTATGTTTGATAGTGTTATGGTAATGGATAAAGATGAAGCTATAAAAAATAATAGATTAGGTTTACTTAAACAAATATACGATACTATGTTAAGTATATGTGATTTATCTAAAATAGTATATAAGTAATAAAATAAGACCTAGGAGATAATCCTAGGTCTTATTTTTATAATCTAAACATTTAAATTTAAAGTATTTCGACCATAAAGTAGCTTAAGAGAAGCTGACTTTAAATCAAAATATTAAAAAATAATTATATGTATATTAAAATTTTTATATTTTAGTAAAAATTTAGTATTAAATTGGTTACTATGTACAATAATGTATTATAATATTATATAGTATAAACAATTTAGCTACATTATTTAATATATAACCCCAATAAATATATATTAGATACACTAATAAAGTGATAAGAAAAGAAAAAGTATAACATTTATTTATAAAAAGTGTTTACAGAATGGTATATACAGATATATAATGTAATATATAAGATGAAATCTGTAAAAAGTATAGCACAAATGAAAGAAGGTGAACATTATTCAACTTAACCAAAGACAATTAAAAATAATTGACATAGTAAAAGCTAATGAGCCTATAACAAGTGAATGTATTGCCGCTAACTTAAATGTAACTCGTGCTACACTAAGGTCAGACTTAGCTATATTAACTATGACAGGCATATTAGATGCAAGACCTAAAGTTGGATATTTTTACTCGGGAGTTAGCGAAATTAATTTAATAGGAAATAAAATAAAAGATAAAAAAGTTAAAGATATAATGAGTATGCCTATTGTTGTTAAAAAAGACACAAGTATATACGATGTTATAGTAACAATGTTTTTATCTGATGTAGGAAGTATATTTATTATAGACGACGATGAAAACTTATGTGGGATAGTATCTAGAAAAGATTTACTAAAAGCAACTATAGGTGGTGGAGATATAAATAAAATGCCTATAGGTATGATAATGACTAGAACACCAAATGTAATAACTGTAAGTCAAGAAGAAGGAATTTTAGTAGCAGCTAAAAAGATAATAGAACATGAAGTTGATTCCATACCAGTAATTGAAGAACATGAAGATGACCCTAATCAAGCTAAGGTTATTGGAAGAATGTCTAAAACTAACATAACAAAGTTATTTTTAGAGTTAACAGACAATTAAGGAGGAACATATGGAAAATTTAATTATATATGTCATATCAGATTCAGTTGGTGAAACTGCACAGCAAGTAACTAAAGCTGCTATATCACAATTTAGCATGGAAGATAATTATGAAATTAGAAGATTCCCTTATGTTACAGATAGAGGATTTTTAAAGGAGATACTTAATAGCGGAAAAAATGAAGATGCCATAATAGTATATACCTTAGTAGATGAAACTTTATTAAATATAACAAAGGAATTTTGTCAAATAGAAAGATTAAGCCATATAGACTTAATGACACCTTTACTTAGAGAAATATCAAATAAGACAAATATCAAGCCTAAAAGAGAGCCTGGAATAATAAGAAAGCTTGATGAAAGCTACTTCAAAAGAGTAGAGGCTATCGAATTTGCTGTTAAATATGATGATGGAAAAGACCCAAGAGGTATATTAAAATCAGACATAGTTTTACTTGGTATATCAAGAACATCTAAGACGCCACTTAGTATGTATTTGGCAAATAAGAATATAAAGGTAGCAAATGTACCTTTGGTTCCAGAAATACCAATACCAAAAGAAGTATTTGAAATAAATCCTAAGAAAATAATAGGTCTTACAAACACTCCAGAAAAGCTAAATAGAATAAGGCAGGAAAGATTAAAAGCATTAGGACTATCTAGTAATGCAAGTTACGCAAATCTAGAAAGAATACTTCAAGAGTTAGACTATTCAGAGAAAGTAATGAAAAAGGTAGGATGCCCTGTTATAGATGTTTCTAGCAAAGCAATTGAAGAAACAGCGGGCATTATAATAGATATAATGAAAGAAAATGGAATTAAAGTCCACAAAGATGGCGAGAAGTAGTATATAAATAAAAATCTACAATATTAATCGATGGGGGATTAAATGATGGAAGCTAAATATGTTTATAGTTTTACTGAAGGTAACAAAGAAATGAAATCTTTATTAGGAGGTAAAGGTGCTAACTTAGCAGAGATGACAAAGATAGGACTACCTGTTCCTAATGGTTTTACTATTACTACTAAAGCATGTAATGATTATTATGATAATAATGAGACAATAAGAGAAGAAATAATAACTGAAATAGAAAGTCAATTATTAGGATTAGAAAAAGAGTTAAATAAGTCACTAGGATGTAGCAAAAATCCATTATTATTGTCAGTTCGTTCAGGAGCAGTATTCTCTATGCCTGGTATGATGGACACAATACTTAACCTAGGACTTAATGATACAAGTGTAGTAGCACTAGCTAAGGCTACAAAAAATGAGAGATTTGCATATGATAGTTATAGAAGATTTATACAAATGTTTTCAGATGTAGCTATGGGAATTCCAAAATATAAATTTGAAAATATATTAGATAAAATAAAAGAAAGTAAAGAATATAAATTTGATACAGATTTAAATATTGATGATTTAAAAGAATTAGTAAAAGAATATAAAAAATTATATAAAAAAGAAATAAAAGTAGATTTCCCAGAAAATCCAAAAGAGCAATTGATGCTTGCTATAAAAGCTGTATTTAAATCATGGAATAATCCGAGAGCAGCAGTATATCGTAGATTAAATGATATACCTCACAACTTAGGGACAGCCGTGAATATACAATCAATGGTATTTGGAAATATGGGAGAAACTAGTGGTACGGGTGTTGCATTTACTAGAAACCCATCTACTGGAGAAAATAAATTATTTGGAGAATTCTTGCTTAATGCACAAGGTGAAGACGTTGTAGCCGGAATAAGAACTCCTAAAGATATATCTACATTAAAAGAAGTTATGCCAAGTGCATACGATGAATTTACGAAAATAACATCTATACTTGAAAATCATTATAAAGATATGCAAGATATAGAATTTACTATAGAGAGAGAAAAGTTATATATACTACAAACAAGAAACGGTAAAAGGACAGCTAAAGCATCTATAAATATAGCTGTAGATTTAGTTAAAGAAAATATTATAGATAAAAAAGAAGCTATAATGAGAATAGATCCTAAGCAATTAGACCAACTTCTTCATCCAAGTTTTGAAAACGAATCTTTAGAAAAATCAACAGTTATAGCTAAAGGACTACCAGCATCACCTGGAGCAGGTAGAGGAAAGGTTTACTTCAATGCACAAGATGTTGTTAGTGCTAAAGAAAGAGGAGAAGAAGCAATACTTGTTAGACTTGAAACATCACCTGAAGATATAGAAGGTATGGTATGTGCAGAAGGTATACTTACAGCAAGAGGTGGTATGACATCTCATGCAGCTGTTGTAGCACGTGGTATGGGTAAATGTTGTGTAGCTGGATGCTCAGATATAAAGGTAGATGAGTTTAATAAAGAGATAAGAACAGAGTTAGCGGTAATAAAAGAGGGCGAGTATATTTCATTAGATGGATCTAGTGGATGTGTTTATTTAGGGGAAGTTAAAAAAACGGATGTAGCTTTAAGTGGAAGCTTTGAAATATTAATGAATTGGGTAAATGAATATAAAGACATAGCAGTAAGAACTAATGCAGATAATCCAAGAGATGCAAAAGCTGCTATTAAATTTGGCGCAGAAGGTATTGGTTTATGTAGAACTGAGCATATGTTCTTTGATGAAGATAGAATACCTGCTGTAAGAGAGATGATATTATCTAATACACTAGAGCAAAGATTAATAGCATTAGATAAATTACTTCCTATGCAAAAAGAAGATTTTATAGAAATATTTAAAGTTATGGATGGAAAAGAAGTTAATATAAGATTACTTGATCCACCTCTTCATGAATTCTTACCTCATGATGATGAATCTATAAATGTTCTTGCTAAAACTATGAATATAGAAGTAAGCGAAATAAAAAGAAGAATAGTAGATTTAGAAGAATTTAACCCAATGCTTGGTCATAGAGGATGTAGACTTGCTATAACATTCCCTGAAATATATGAAATGCAAGCAAAGGCTATAATATATGGAGCAATAGAAGCTATTAAATTAGGAGTAAAAGTAATACCTGAAATAATGATACCTTTAGTAGGTGAAGTAAAAGAATTAAAAGTAATAAGAGAAATGATAAAAGAAACTATAGATAATATAATAAAAGAAGAAGATTTAAAAGTAGATTATACAGTAGGTACGATGATAGAAGTTCCAAGAGCGTGTTTAACAGCAGATGAAATAGCACAAGAGGCAGATTTCTTCAGCTTTGGAACTAATGATTTAACTCAAATGACTTTTGGATATTCAAGAGATGATGCAGGAAAGTTCTTAGGGGAATATGTAAATAATGAACTTTTAGAAAAAGATCCATTTGAAGTATTAGATCAAAATGGTGTTGGAAAGTTAGTCAAAATGGGTTCTAAATTAGGAAGAGAAACAAAACCAGAATTAAAAATAGGAATATGTGGAGAGCATGGAGGAGAACCATCTTCAGTAGAGTTCTGTTATAAGCTTGGACTTAATTATGTATCTTGTTCACCATTTAGAGTTCCTATAGCAAGACTTGCAGCAGCACAAGCAACTATAAAAAATAAATAATTTAAATATAAACTCCTTTATAAAATAACTTATAGAGGAGTTTTTTAATGTAACATCTAGAATAGACATTTCATAATATATAATGATATTTTGAAAATCAAATTCAATGGGGGATATAAAATGATAAAATGTCCAAGATGCCAAAAAGATGTTTCATCAAGACCTGGAACAATATGCCCAAGATGTGGGCTTAAGGTATCAGAAGTAAATCAAAAGGTAAGATGTCCAGAACCAAGTTGTAGAGCGTTAGTATCTAGAAAATTAGAGTACTGTCCAAAGTGTGGATGCAAGCTAAAAGGATATAAATTTTCTGAGATTATGAAAATGGCAAGATGTAAAATCGATGAAACTTTTTATGATAAAGAAAAATAGGTTGCTAAAAATTAGCAACCTATTACTGCCTTTCAATATCCCAACCGAAATATCCATTTTCTTTTTTATAATATTTTAATATAGCATCAAATTTATCACCTTGTTTAGAAGTTAGTGATTTAACTTTTGCTGATCCATTTTTTAGTATACTTTTTACCATAGTCTTATTAGGTTTCTTTTTGTAGTATTCTAAGAATTTATCATTTTTCCATATTGCAAATTTACATTCTTTGTAATTATTACATATATATCCTTTGCCAATTTCAACAACATCTCCCTGACAAATAGGGCACTTTCCTAATGATTCATTTTTAGTATCAGGTGATTTTGAAGTATTATTATTTGAAGATTTAGAATTAGTTTTTTTAGATGATTCTTTAGTAAATTTCTTAGTTTTAGGGTTATATGTATAGTTTTCTGTACTAATATTTTTAGGCGTATCTCTTTTTATAAGTTCTACATTTTTAACAATAAAACTCATTATATTAGTTAGATACTCTTTTCTAGTGAAATTTCCTTTTTGAATATCACTTAAACTTTTTTCTAGCTTACCAGTATAGTCAACGTCAAATAAATCTTTAACAGGGAATATTTCAACTAAATTTTTTCCTAAATCAGATATAAAATATGATTTACCTTTTTTACCAACATATCCAACTTGCATAATTTTTTTTAATACATCAGCACGAGTCGCAGATGTACCTATAGAGTAGCCTGATAATACAGCAGTATCTTCTTCAGATACATTTTTACCACAGTTTTTCATAGCCTTAAGTAAAGTATCTTCAGTATAAGGCTTAGGTGGAGTAGTTTGCTTGGTTAAAGTTTTTATATCTATTATATCAACAACATCTTTGTTATTTACCATAGGAAGTAAATCATCTTTTTCTTCTTTATTATAAACTTCTAAATAGCCTTTAGTTTTAAGAACTTTACCTTTAGTTAAGAAAATATGTCCATCAACATTTGTTTTAATCTCAGTATTTTCATATTCAGCAGGAGGCATAAAGTTTGCTATAAATCTATCTTTAATAGCATTATAAACTATAAGTTCATCAGTACTTAAATTATTAGGTATTATGTAAGTAGGTATAATAGCACTATGGCTATCTACTTTAGATGAATCGAAAACTCTTTTTGTTTTAGAAAACTTTACTTTATTCTCATATTCAAGTCCTGCCTTTAATTTGTCTAAAGCTTGTGATACTTTTGAAGTTAAACTTTCTTCTAAATAAATAGAATCAGTTCTAGGATATGTTATATATCCACCTTTACCTTTTCCTTCATAAAGTGACTGACATACACTTAAAACCTTATCTGATGTAAAATTTGCATGTTTGGATGTTATATATCCTTGCAAAGATGTTAAACTGAAAAGCTTAGGAGCATATTCCTTAGACATGGTAACTTTCTTATCTTCTATAGTTCCGGTATTTGAAGTTATACTATCGATAACTTTATTTGCTTCTTCAATTGTATCAAATTTACTTTCTTTACCTTTTATGTACTTTCCTTTGTATTTCCCATTATCACATCTAAAATTACCTTCTATCTCATAATAAGTTTTAGGTACAAAGTTTAATATTTCCATATCTCTATCATAAACCAATTTTACAGTTGGAAGTATGACACGACCAATATTAAGTAACTTTCCATTACCATATTTTAATGTAGCAGCGGAAGTAAAGTTAATACCAATTAACCAGTCAGTAATAAGTCTAGTATATCCTGCTGCT
The DNA here is from genome assembly GCF_053667625.1 of Faecalimicrobium sp. JNUCC 81. NCBI lineage: Bacteria > Bacillati > Bacillota > Clostridia > Peptostreptococcales > Peptostreptococcaceae > Faecalimicrobium > Faecalimicrobium sp. JNUCC 81. The sequence goes on along the minus strand of NZ_CM132203.1, from coordinate 2,829,720 downwards.
TGTGAATTTCTCATTTCAGAGTCGTCTTTTAAATTGTTAATACCTCTTGTTATATCTTCAGGTGTCCATTCATTAACTAAGATTCTTTTAATAGGTTTTTTGTTTTTGGCAAGTAAAAATATAAGGAAAGATATTAACTCTCCCTCTCTATCGTTATCTGTTGCATTTATAATATATTCTACATCATCTCTATGTAAAAGTTTTTTTACTATATCAAATTGCTTTTTCTTAGAACTATCTACTTTAAATTTAAATTTATCAGTAGGTATGAATGGAAAATTATCCATCTTCCATGACCCCGAATATCTATCTTTGTCGTAATCCTTCATATCATATAAACCAACCAAATGCCCAACAGCATAAGTAATTATATAACCATTTCCCTCGAAGTATCCATCACCTCTAGTTTTAGCACCTAAGAAGGATGCTATAGTTTTGGCAACAGATGGTTTTTCCGCTAATACTAGTTTCAATAAATATAAACCTCCTTTATAAAGTGCATAAAAGTTTTTTAACAACTTTAAATATATTATCACAAAAAAAGAAAAGACTGCAAGGCAGTCTATACATTATAATTAAAATTATTGTTTTTATTGGTTAGGCCTTTTAGATAGCAATCAACAAAACTGTCAGCTAAAAATTCATCCATTAAAGCTACAAAAGCTATATGATTTGTATTATCAGGATTATTTTTTTTCAAATTGTAATTTAAAATAGAACCAGATATAGTACAAGATGATAGCGGATTTATATAAATTCTTTGAGTATCTGATAAAGATGTAAAAATCTCAAAGCATTTTGAAGTATCAATTAAATATGTATGGTCTATTAAACCTTTTAGTTCTGGAAATTTCATATATAAATCATAAGATAAATCTAACTCACTACATTTAAGATGATTTTCCTTATATCCACCAAGTACAATATATACATTATCTTTAGAAATAGATTTAAATGATAAAATTAAGTTTTTAATAAATTCATTTACTTCAATAGGTAGATATAGATACAGTGGATTAGTATCATTTATAGTAATGTTAAAATCATCAAGTAAGTCAATTAAATCAGAAGTATTAAAATTGTTATTATTAAAGTTTAAACTATTATAAATTAAAAATAGGTTGCCATATAATCTTTCTTCATAAATACTTTCTAACTTTTGTTTCATCCAAGGAACAGGTAATAAATTCATGAAATCCCTCCTAAATAAATATAATTTCTAATCAATAAAATATATCTCTCTTTAATATAATTAATATTATGTATATAATAGTTAAATAAGAATAAAAAAGGAGAGACTAAAATGTATACATTAAAGATAAAAAAACTAAGCGAAGAAGCAATAATACCAAACTTTGCTCACCAAGGTGATGCTGGTATGGATTTATATTCTATAGAAGAGGTGGTTATTCCTTCAAGTGAGACAAGACTTATAAAAACTGGAATATCAATCCAACTACCTAAAAATACAGAAGCTCAAGTAAGACCAAGAAGTGGTATGGCTCTTAAGCATTCAATTACAGTTTTAAATACACCTGGTACTATAGATGAAGGATATAGAGGTGAAATCTGTATAATACTAATAAATCATGGCAAAGACGAATTTGTTGTAACTAAAGGGATGAAAATTGCTCAAATGGTAGTTAAACCAATATATGATATAAATATAGAAGAAGTTAAAGAATTAGATAATACAGAGAGAGGTCAAGGTGGATTTGGATCTACTGGATTTTAAATAAAACTATATCTAAAAAAAGAGTTAAATATTAATATTTAACTCTTTTTTTATGTATAAATATGTAATATATGTAAGTTTTTTACAAATTAGTATTTGTATAGACAAAAAGTAACAAATTTGCAATAATAATATTATAGATTAAAATGAAATAAAAAAATATTTATAAAATTAAACAGTATACATACCAAGCTTGAAGTGTAAATAGAACATAATTGTAAAGTGAGCTAATTTAAATATATTAGATTGCTTTATATAAACATTATTAAAACTTGAAAGGAGTTGAGTTAATTACAGTCTATTAAGTCTGTAATAATTTATTATGAACATAAGTAAAAAAGAAGCAGTTGCTACATTGGTAGCTACATCTATAGTTCTACCAATGTCAGCAACTATAGCAAGTGCAAATGAAAATAGTGTACAAGCGATAAATATAGAATATAGAACAATAACTGGAAATTCAGTAAACTTTAGAACAGGTCCAGGGACAAATTATTCATCTGTGGGTAAATTAAATAAAGGTAATACTATAGAGTATATTGGTAAAAGTGGTGCATGGGTAAACGTTAAGTATAATGGAAAAGTAGGATATGTACATGGAGATTATGTATCTACATCTAATAACACTTCAACAGATAATACTATAAAATCAACGAAAGTAGTAAATGGAAATTCAGTAAACTTTAGAACAGGACCAAGTACAAGTAACTCATCAATTGGTAAGCTAAATAAAGGTACAGAGGTAGGGTTTATATCAGAATCTAATGGATGGGCAAAGATAAGCTATAATGGAAAAATAGGATATATGTCAAGCCAATACTTATCAAATAAAGGTAATGCACCATCAGGAGATAATTCTGTAAAATCAACAAAAGTAGTAACTGAAAATTCAGTGAATTTTAGAACAGGCCCAAGTACAAGTAACTCGTCAATTGGTAAGCTAAATAAAGGTACAGAGGTAGGATTTATATCAGAATCTAATGGATGGTCAAAGATAAGCTATAATGGAAAAATAGGGTATATGTCAAGCCAATATTTATCAAATAAAGGTAATGCACCATCAGGAGATAATTCTGTAAAATCAACAAAAGTAGTAACTGAAAATTCAGTGAATTTTAGAACAGGCCCAAGTACAAGTAACTCGTCAATTGGTAAGCTAAATAAAGGTACAGAGGTAGGATTTATATCAGAATCTAATGGATGGTCAAAGATAAGCTATAATGGAAAAATAGGATATATGTCAAGTCAATATCTAGGTGACAAAGGATCATCTAATGTACCTAGTAGTCAAAAGGCAGACAAGGTTATAGAATTTGCTAAAACATTATTAGGAAAGCCCTATGTGTGGGGAGCTGAAGGTCCAAGTAGCTTTGACTGTTCAGGATTTACTCAATATGTATTTAAAAAATCTGTGGGAGTTAGCATTCCAAGGGTTTCTAGAGATCAAGCTAAATTTGGTCAATATATAAATAAAAGTGATATTAAAAAGGGTGACTTAATATCATTTGACACTGATGGATCTAATAATGGACAAGTAAGTCATATAGGAATATATATGGGAAATGGACAATTTATACATGCATCATCAAGTAAAAAGAAAGTAATAATATCTGATATGAATGCATACTACAATAATGCATATGTAAACGCAAGAAGAGTTTTATAATAAATATATGACTATATAATCTATTTTTACTTAATAAAGTAAAAATAGATTTTTTTATGTAATAATCAAAGTTAACTTTATTACTGATTGATGAATAAATAACAGGGGATATTGAAAATAATAAATATAAGAGTCAAAAATCAGATGTAAAGTGTAAGGAGTGTAGCAATGGGCCCAGTAACTGATTTTTATCAATTCAAATATAGCAGAAATTGCTATTATATAGATTTATTTATTAACAGAGTTGCAGTTTTAAGTATCGAAGAAGCTTTAAATGAAAGGTTAAGTAGCTTAGAATTACCAAAAGATTTCCAATGTGCATATATGAGATTGAAAGAGATGTTTCAAATATCAAGAGAAAGTACAGATTCTTTATATGTAGAATTAAGAATTAATAAATGTTATTTAAAATATATAAAAAGTTTAAATTGTTACTTTAATGATAGAAATGAATATATGCCTTTAAGAGTCTTAAATGATTACTTACAATCATACCTAATTAAGGATATAGAGAATATATCAAGATTTAGTATATTAAATGAAGATATTAAAGTAAGAGTATTATCTACAATATAAAAACTCTTCCTACGGTAGTAGGGAGAGTTTTTATATTGTAAAATGCATAATTAAAAAACACAGAAACAATTTTGTAACAAATGGAAATTTTAGTTAACTAACTGCATATAATATTGTAAAATGAAAGAATATTAGATAAACTTTCAAATTTTAAGCTATAAAAAATTTAGGAGGCAAAATTATGGATAATAGTTTAGATTTAGTATACCTTGATTACGAAAGCGAATTAGAATATGATTATACACCAGATTACGATGCTGAATAATGAATGTATACAAAAGATAAATTCATATGAAATATTCGTTTGAATAATTAAATAAATATTATGCAATAAATACTTCAAAGGAGAACTATCGTGTTTAACTTAATAAATAAAATATAAAAACCTCTTATAAGTACATATTGTAGGAGGTTTTTATATTTTGTTTATTAAATGAATATGTCACCAACATGTTTATTTATAAACTTCGTTGGTGACATATATTTAGAAAATATTAAAATAATTTTTGACTTTCTTCAAAGTCATATACATCCATTAAAGCCTCACCAAATCTTTGGTAATGAACTATTTCTCTTTCGCCTAAGAATTTTAGTACATTTTTTATATCAGCATCATCAGTTAAATTTACAAGTTGATAATAAGTTGCTAAAGCTTTTTGTTCAGCTGCCATGTCTTCATGTAAATCAGTAACTGGATTTCCCATAACAGCTATTGTAGACGCACTAAATGGAACACCATTAGCATCTGATGGAAATATTCCAAAACCATTTTGAGCATAGCTTGAACCAAGTCCAGCAGCTCTTAATTGTTCTGGAGTAGCGTCATAAGTTAATTGATAAACCATAGTAGCTATCATTTCAACATGTGCAAGTTCTTCTGTACCGATGTCAGTTAAAAGTGCACGAGATTTTCCAGTAGGCATAGTATAACGTTGGCTTAAATATCTAAGTGCTGCACCTAACTCTCCGTTTGGCCCCCCAAATTGAGTTATTAGATACTTCGCCATTTGCAAATCCCCACCTTTAAGGTTAACAGGATGCTGTAAAGTTTTTTGATATATCCACATAAAAATTAATCCTCCCAGTAGTTTTGATATCTAATAATTAACTTCTCTATCCCAAGGCCAAGGTTGACAAACCCATTGCCAATTATTGCAATTACTTGTTGAATGACCAAAATTTGTTAGTGGTCCATACTTACTCTCATAAGCACACTTAGCCTGCATAAATTGTTTACTTAATGAATTAAAAGTGTTTACAGCTTTTTGATCTTCTGGATGTGTATCTAAGTATAGATTCATATCTAAGCATGCAAAACATAATTCTTGTATTCTTAATAAAAGTTCTCTTCTAGACTCTTTTCTCATTGTTTTTTACCTCCAGATCTTTTTATTATAGGTGTAGAGTATAGGTCTTTGTTGTACATTAAAGATTCCCATAAGTATAATTCTGGAAATAAAGTCCCGTGTTGCAATGCAGCACAAGGATTATACATTTTTGTAAAAACCTGATCATTTACATAAGGTCTTGCAAGAGAACATCCACAGTTTTGAGAAACGCCCCTGTTGTCATTTTGCATTGAATATTCCTCCTAAATTAAAAGTTAGATAATAATTATCTAATATATATTATTCGTACAAGCAAATTTTGTTCCTAAAAAGGATGCATATATTTTAATTGACAAATAATAAGAGTATAAAATAAATAATAATAGATTAATTTAGGTATTACTTGAACTAAGAATAGAATATATGATAAAATAATTTGCATGTTTGCATAATAATGAGGTGATAAAATGAGTGAATTAGCAGGAAAAGGCTGTGAGATTATAGTACCTTTTGATGAAAGACAGCCATTAAAAGAAATAGAAAGAAGTGTAATAAAAAGATATAGAAAACATTTATGGTCAAAATTTATAAAAGCTATAAGAGATTATAAACTAGTAGAAGAAGGAGATAAAATAGCAGTAGCTATATCTGGCGGAAAAGATAGCTTACTTATGGCAAAAATGTTTCAAGAATTAAAAAGACATGGACAGGTTAACTTTGAAGTGGAATTTATTGCAATGGATCCAGGGTATCATGAAGATATTAGAAAGTTACTTGTAGATAACTGTGAGTATTTAGATATACCAATACATTTATTTGACTCAAGAATATTTGAAATAGCTGATGAAATAGCTAAGGATTATCCTTGCTATATGTGTGCTAGAATGAGAAGGGGAGCATTATATTCTAAAGCTGAAGAATTAGGATGTAATAAACTTGCACTTGGGCATCACTATGATGATGTTATAGAAACAACAATGCTTAATTTATTGTGTGCTGGAAACTTTAAGACTATGTTACCTAAGTTAAATTCTACAAACTTTGATGGTATACAAATAATAAGACCTCTTTACTATATAAGAGAAGAACATATAGTAAGATTTATACAAAATAGTGGTATATGGCCATTAAACTGCGCTTGCATGGTTGCAGCTAAGAAAACAGGTAATAAAAGATATGAAATAAAAGATTTAATAAAGAGTTTAGAACCGCAATTTAAAGATGTAGAAAAATCTATATTTAAAGCAGCTGAAAATGTTAATATAGATTCAGTTTTAGGATGGCAAGAAGATGGAGTTAAGCATTCTTTTATGGAAAAATATGAATAAATAGTTAAATTATAAGACCGTTGATGAAAAATTCAACGGTTTTTTATATTTAAGAGATTATAAATTATCTGGTTTATAGATGATTTATAATCTCAACTGCTAATCTTAAGCAACAGACCTGACTATCAAGGTTGTTGGCGATATGAGCGTAGCGAATTTTTTTTACTATGTATAAACAAAAATGATAGAATATAATTAGATGTATTTAGAAGGGGTGAGTTTATATTGAAAAAAATATATATAGACTTTGAAATGAATATGCCAAGTTCTAAAAATAAAAGAGATATGTTAGATGCAGATATAATAGCTATAGGTGCAATAAAGTATGATACAGATACTGGAGAAATAGAAGAGTTCAAATCTTTAATAAAGCCAGTTGGTAATATGCATATATATCCACATATAGAAGAACTAACTCATATAACTCAAGAAGACTTAACAAAAGCACCTACTTATGAGATTGTTATGAGAAATTTTAAAAAATGGTTAGGTACATTTTCGCAAATTGAGGGCATATATACATTTGGGAGTTTAGATTTAACATGTTTTAATAATACTGATAAAAAAAGTGCGAAAAAACACAATCATCCACGTTTTATAAATAACATTAGAAATTTATTTGTAGATATAAAGGATAAGTATTTATCTAATGGAATAAGGTGCATGAATTATATTTCTTTAAAAAACTTATTGAGGTGCGCTAACATTGAGTTTTTAGGAGATGCACATGACCCTCTATATGATGCTTATAATTTATATATACTAGATGATGCACTAGAAAATAATGAAAACATTAGAGATATATTAGTAATACAAGATATAGTTAAACCACCATTTAGTATAATTAATGAAAAATTAGAAGGAAAATTTGAAGAATATAAAAAATATTTTTATAAAAATGAAGGTAACTACAATGAATTAGATATGTCGATTGAAGTACTAAAAACTATAAGATTATATGTTGAAACTATAAAGGATATTGATATATATAATATAGATGTACTTAGAGATATAAATAAAAAATTAGATATTTTAGAAAATATAAAAGATATAAATATAGGATACATGTATTTATTAGAAAACTTTTATTTTGATATGAAAGACCTTTTAGAAGATTTAATGCTTTATAAATTAAATGAAACTGAATATAAAGAAGAGCTTAATAATATTATAACCTTATATGATGAAGATTTAAGTTATGAGAATATAAATTGTAGAGACTTCTTAGAAGAGAGCTGTTAATAAAATTATTTTATTAACAGCTTTTAAATTGTGTATCAAGTAGTCTAAAGATAGTAGTTGCTAAATATAAATTATATATAGAAAGGAGGCAAATTAAACTATGGAACAAATTCTGAATTATATAACTATTATATTAAAGGTATTTATTTGTTTATGGGCTGTATTTATAGTAACTATTTTAATAAAATTCATATTTACATTTAAAAAGAATAAAAATAAAACAATGTCAAGAGGAAGCTTAGAAGGTTATAAATTTAATTTAGAAGGAAAAATAAAAAATAAAAAAGATAAATATAATTATAAAGAAGACTATAATTTAAATGGAGAAAAAATAATAAATTATGATAATGGAGATAGGTATAAAGGAGAATTAATAAACGGTAAGAAAAATGGATTTGGAGTATGTATATTTTCTAATAAAGAGAGATATGAGGGTCTATGGAAAGATGATATGATGCATAGTGTAGGAAAATATACATATAACAACGGAGCGGTATATAGTGGAGATTTTAAATATGGGATAATTGAAGGATTAGGAATGTATACTCACACTAATAAAGATATATATAAAGGTTATTTTAAAAATAATAAAAAAAATGGTAAGGGAGTTTTATACTATAAAGATGGCAGTAAATACAGTGGTATGTGGGAAGATAATTTACAGTGTGGGGAAGGCAAACTAATAAAATCAAATGGAGATGTATATGAAGGGGAATTTAAATGTTCAAAGATAAATGGAAAGGGAGAGTATAGATATAAAGATGGTAGTAAATACATAGGAGAGTTTAAAGATAATGTGTTTCATGGTCACGGATGCTATACAGAATCTAGTGGGAATATATATGAAGGAGAATTTAAATATGGATTAAAGAGAGGAAAGGGCATATATAAATTTAGAACAAATGAAGTTTATGAAGGAGATTTCAAAGACGATTTATTTGATGGAATAGGTAGATATACATATAATGATAAAAGTATTTATGAAGGAGATTTTAAAAATGGAAAAAGAGATGGGATAGGTACATATACTTGTGAGTTATATAAATATGTTGGAGAATGGAACGAAGATAAAAAAGAAAAAATAGGCACTTTCTATTTACCGCTTAAAGCTAAATTAGAAGTAGTTATAGAAGATGAAAAAATAGTACAAGGGGTATATAAAATAGAAGGTGAAGAAGATTTATATTTACATGAAATAGATATAAATGAAAAGGATGAAAAGAAGATAATATCAAATATAGAAAGTTATTTAAAAAGAGGTAGTATTCACAATAATCAATTCAAATATATATAATTAAATATAAAACAAGTTTGGAGTGATTATATTGAAGATAAAACAAGAAGATTTAACTGTAAAATTAATTCCATTTACTTTAGATAGAGAAGTTAGAAGAAAAGATACAAAAGCTCCATATGGAGTAGATATGATAAAAGCTAAAAGTATATGGGAAGAGTCTCAAATGGGCGAAGGTGTGAAAGTTGCCGTAATAGATTCAGGTTGTGATATTAATCATGAAAGTCTTAAAAATAATATAGTAGGTGTTAAAAACTTTACTGATGAAGATGGAAAAAAATCAGATATAGTTATAGATAGAGTTGGACATGGAACACATGTAACTGGAACTATAGCTGCTAATGGAGGAAATAATACCCTAGTTGGAGTAGCACCAAATGCTCAGATTTATGTATTAAAAGCTATAGATAAAACTGGATCAGGTAAGTTAAGCTGGGTAGTAAATGCTATTTATTATGCGATTGAGCAAAATGTAGATATAATATCTATGTCACTTGGAATGTCACAAAATAGTGAAAAATTAGAAAAGGCAGTAAAAGAAGCTATAAATAAACATATTTTAGTTGTATGTGCAGCAGGAAATGATGGAGATGGAAATTCTAATGACTTTGAATACTCTTATCCAGCAGCTTATATGGATGTAATATCAGTTGGAGCAGTTGATAAAAAAGGAGTTCCTGCTAGTTTTAGTAATGCAAATTTAGCTGTTGATGTAGTTGCACCAGGTGTAAATATATTGTCAACTTATCCAAACAATCAATTTGCTATATTAAGTGGAACTAGTATGGCAACTCCACATGTAAGTGGAAGTTTAGCTCTTCTTAAAAATTGGTCTAAAAAAGAGTTTCAAAGAAACTTAAGCCAAAGAGAACTATATGCTCAGTTAATTAAACATACAAAAGTATTAGATTATTCAAGAGCAGTACAAGGAAATGGACTTGTTTATTTGGCAGAAGTAAAAGGAAAGAAAAAAATAAAATACTAAAAAAGAAACTCTCATAGTTTATATAAAACTATGAGAGTTTCTTTTTTGATTATAAATAGTGTAAATTGACAGAAAATAAAAATTTCGTTTTAAAGTTACAAAAAGGTTACAAAAAATGTTATAATTAGGTATAATTGAATAATAAAGAAAAAAATAACGAAAATAATCAAGAAAAAAGTAAAATGGAGTGGTATAAATGATTAAATTTACTAATGTAGATAAAGTCTATGCTGATGGTAATAAATCATTAGATAATATAAACTTAGGTATAAAGCAAGGCGAATTTGTATTTTTAGTAGGTCACTCAGGTGCAGGAAAATCAACTTTACTTAAGCTAATGACTAGAGAAGAAAAGATATCATCAGGAAGACTTTCAGTTTTAGGAGAAGAGATTACAAAATTAAAAACTAATAAAATACATAATTACAGAAGAAATCTAGGAGTAGTTTTTCAAGATTTTAAATTATTAAATGAAAAAACAGTATTTGAAAATGTAGAAATAGCCCTAAGGGTAGTCGGAACAAATCCTAGTGAAATAAAGCCAAAGGTAATGGATGTATTAAAAAAGGTTGGGATTGCAGATAAATACAACAAATATCCAGCAGAATTATCAGGTGGAGAGTGTCAAAGAGTTGGTATAGCAAGGGCTATAGTAAACAAACCATCTATAATAATAGCAGATGAATGTACTGGAAATTTAGATATACATAACTCAATAGGTATATTAAATTTATTAAGTGACATAAATTCGGAAGGAGTTACTGTTATAATGGCAACTCATGATATAGAAATTTTAAAATTATTTCCAAATAGAATTGTAGAAATTCAAAAAGGAAAAATAGTCAAAGATACAAAGAGGGATTTATATGAAGTTAGTGTCTAAGTGTTTATATAGTTTAAAACAAGGAATAAAAGGAATTTTTAGCAATAAAACTATGAGTTTTATATCGGTAATATCAGTAACATCTGCTTTAATTATACTTGGTATAGTATTTACTATAGTTTTAAATATAAATCAACTTATTACGTTTGCTAAAGATGAAATAAATGAAGTAAGAGTTTCAATGAAAGCTAATATAAGTGAAGAAGATAGAGAAAAGATTAAAGAAGATATAAAAAAAATAACGGGTGTAAAAGAAGCAGAATATAAAACGAAAGAGGAAGCTCTTAGTAGTATGAAAAAGAGTTGGGGAGAAGAAGCGTACCTACTAGATGGTATAAAAAATCCACTTGACGATTATTATCTTGTAAAAATAGATAATCCAGATAAATTAAAAGAGATATCATCTAAAATGTTAAAATTAGATGGAGTTGAAGATGTTAAATTCCATCAAGATATAATGCAAAACTTTTTAAATATATCAAATATAGTTAAAAAATTCGGATCAATAATAATAATTGCCTTACTACTAATATGCTTAGTAATAATATCAAATACGATAAAAAGCAGAGTTTACAGTAAAAAAGAAGAAATACAAATAATAAAATATGTTGGGGCTAGTAATGGATTTATAATAGCGCCATTTATAGTAGAAGGATTTACTATAGGAATGATAGGTTCACTTTTAGCCGTAGGAGCATGCATAGGAATGTATGGATACATATTAGAAAAGACTACATCTGTTATAAGCAGAGTTGTAGGAAATGTAGCACTTCCTTTAACTAGCATATCTATGTCTCTTATAGCAGTTTTAGTTATAACAGGAATAACTATAGGAGTGCTTGGAAGTGTATTATCAGTTAAAAAACATTTAAAAGTATAGATAATAGGGGGAAATTGAGTGAAAAAAATAGTATCATTAATAACAGTATGTGCTGTGGTAGTTAGTACAAACTTTATATATGCAGATAATAAAGAAGATAATCTAGATAAAAAGTTAAATGAAAATAGGCAAGAACAAATAAATATAGTAAATAAAATAAAAGATTTAGATGAAAAAGTTGCAGAAATAGAAGCTAATATTTCAAAGACTAATGAAGGAATAAGTAAATTAGATACAGAAATCAATAGTACACAAGAAGAAATTAAAACTTTAGAAAATAATATAAGAGATAATGAAGAAGCTTTAGGAAAAAGATTAAAAGTTATAAATAACAATTATTCTATGGGATACTTAAAGGTTATTTTAAGTAGTACATCTTTATCAGACTTTTTTAATAATATTTACATAGTTAAGCAAGTTGTAGAACAAGATAAAATACTTTTACAAGAGCTAGATGATAATAAAGTGGCAGTAGAAAGTAAAGAAAAAGAATTAGAAGATAAAAAACAAAAGCAAGAAGAACTTAAATCACAACTACAAAGTGATAATGAATCAGTGCAAGCTGATAAAAGCGAATTACAAGCATTAAAAAATGAATTAGAAAAAGAAGAAAATGACTTAGAATCAGAATTAGAAAAAATAGCAGCAGAAGCAGCGGCTAAATTAGCAGCAGAGCAAGCAGCAAGACAAGAATCATCAAATAATGGGACAACTAGTGGTCCAACAGGTGTTATATCTAGCGGATCTTGGCCTGTACCAGGGCATACAAGAATAAGTTCTCCATATGGATATAGACAACATCCAGTTTTAAATGTACAAAAGTTACATACAGGTGTAGATATACCAGCACCTAAGGGTACTCCTGCAGTAGCTATAGATAATGGAACAGTAATATTCTCTGGAACACAAGGAAGCTACGGAAATACAGTTATGATACAACATGATGATGGGAAAGTAACATTATATGCACATAATAGTGAGTTAGTTGTATCGGTTGGTCAAAGAGTTCAAAAAGGACAAGTTGTTACTAAGATAGGTTCAACAGGTAGATCAACAGGACCACATTTACATTTTGAAGTAAGAATAAATGGAAAACATACTAACCCGATGCCTTATATAGGATAATAGTTTGTAAATATAAGAGTTTATATAAATACGCATATTTGATATAATTAGATTATATTAAATATGCGTATTTGCAATTTGAGGAGAATAATATGAATGAATATGTAGTTGTAGACTTAGAAACTACAGGCCTTGATCCATATAAAGGTTGTGAGATAATAGAAATAGGTATAACTGAAATAATTAACAATAAGATAGTTAAAAACTATTCAAGGCTTATAAAGCCGAAATCAATAATACCATACTTTATAACTGAAATAACAAATATAACTAATGAAATGGTTGAAGGTGAAGAAAGTATAGAAACCGTACTACCTAGATTTAGAGATTATATAGGTGACAGAACGATAATAGCTCATAATGCAAAATTTGATTTGAAATTTCTAAATTACTACCTTAAAGAGTTGAATTTAGAACCAATAGATAAACATATCTGTACTTTAGAGTTATTAAAACAAAGTAAAAGTTATAAAGGTAAAAATAAAAAATTAGAAACAGCATGTGAGTATTATAATATAGAAAACAAAAATGCTCATAGAGCAGATAGCGATACATTAGCTACAGCGAAATTATTTTTAAAAATTAAAGATGAAAACTAAGATAAGCATGAACTTCATGCTTATTTTTTTGTCCAATTAGTGTTTAAATTTTAAATGGTTTCATAGTATATAACAGACAGAAATCTTTCTTAGGAGTTGAGTGTATGGTTTTTATAGATATTAATATATTTATAGATAAAATAGAATTTAATATATTTGAATATGAATATGAGAAGAAAGATATATTACAAGATAAAATTATAGTACCACAATCTTTTAATATAGGTGATAAATTAAATTATATAAGAAAATTCATGGCTAGACTTATAAAGCAATATAAAATAGAAAAAGCATATATGAATATAGAAGATAATCTTGGTATAGATGTTATTAATATAGTAAAAATGGAAGGCGTATTAGATGAATTGCTTTCAAATTGTGGGGTGGAAAAGTGTATATAAGTCCAAATTTCAATCTTGAAATAATAGAAAAAATAAATTCTGAAGGAGTTAACTCTGCACTTTATCTTGTTAAAGATGTGCAATTAGGATCTATATTTATATTAAAACAAATATCAAAAAATAATTTTAGAGATGATGGGAATTATTTTGAAGAATCAAAAAAAATATATAATCTAAAGCATCCTAATATAATTCCTATAAATACAGCATCATATGATGAAGAGTATATTTATATTACTATGCCTTATTTTAAAAGAGGGTCTTTATATAGTTTATTGCAAAATGAAAATTTATCAGTAAGAAAAATAATAAAATATTCTTTAGATTTTTTATCAGCGGTAGACTATATGCATAGTAAAAATGTTATACATTGTGATATAAAGCCAAATAATATTCTTATGGGTAATGAAGATAATGCAGTACTAACTGATTTTGGGTCAGCTCTATATTTAAATTATTTAGGAAATGCAAGGCTTAAAAATGTTTATTATAAACATATAGCACCAGAACAATGCAGTAACTCTATAATAAGTAAAAAAATAGACATATATCAGATAGGAACAACGTTATATAGAATGTGCAATGGAAATGAAGAATACAATAAGCAGGCTAGAAAATATAAAGATTTAAATAGCCTAAAGTTAGCTTGTGCGAAAGGGAAATTTCCGATTAGGAAAAAATATTTACCTCATATACCAAAATCAATGATAAATATAATAGAGAAATGTATAAAGGTAAATCCTCAGGAAAGATATGAGAATGTATTAGAAATAATGAATGAACTATCTTTAGTTAATGAAAATCTAGACTGGAATTATTATAAAATAAGTAAAAGTAGATTTTCATGGGTATTAGGGAATAGTGTTAAGTTAGAGCTTTATAAAGAAAATGATGTATGGAATATTATAGATAATGGTAAAATAAATTCATTTGTTGATAGTAAAGCAAAAGGATACAGAGTCATTAGAGAAATAATAAAAAAATATGAAAAAATAGCCTTACTTTAAACCGATCAAGTAAGGCTATAAAGGGGTAAAATATATTATAAAAAGGGGTTTATTAGGGAATATATTTTATTTGGGGAGTAAAATAATCGGTTATTAGGGGAATAACCTTAAATAAATAATAACAAAATTCGACAAAAAAAGCAATAGGTAATTTCAAAAAAAATATATGAAAATTAAATTAAATAAAATTATAAAAAAAATTTTAGTTTAAAAATTATGAATGAAAAATTTTCCTATGCATAAAATAAGAAAAAATTACTTAGGAGGATTTTATGAATAAAAAGCTTTTAACCTGTTTTATAGCTATATTTATATCCCTTTGCAGTTACACTAAGTCAACTTGCATAGAAAATAAATATACTAAAGATATATGGATAAATAATCTTAATACTAAAGGAATTAAAGTCAATGTAGTAGATATAAAGATACTAAAAGAAAGTATTGATATTGGAAAAAAATATAATGCATCAGCTATATTGACTATGAATGTAGAGAATAATTCTTTAGATGATATAGAATTATCAAATATAGATGTATATCCATATCAAGATAACAAAGAAACAAAATATTTTGTAAGTACGTCAGAAGATAATATTACAGGATTTATAGGCAACTTAAAGCCTAAAGAATCTAAAACTATAAAAATGGGAGTAGCATTACATAATACTGAAGATCCTATAAGTTTAGAGTTTTCTAATATTGAAGATGAAAAAAATGAAAAAATAACTGAAAGTATAAATATAAAATAAAAAAGAAAAGCTTAAGCTTTTCTTTTTTTATGTATTTAATCTGGTTGAGGAGCATCGACAGGACAAACATTATTACAAGCTCCACATTCTATACATATCTCAGGATCTATAACAAATTTATCATCTCCATCGGAAATACAATCAACAGGACATTCAGGTTCACAAGCACCACAGCTTATACAAGTATCTGTTATAAAGTAAGCCATATTATATACCTCCTTTTACAATTTACAATATATGATACCCAAAAAAAGTAAATTTACTACATAAATAAAAATATGATTTTAATTTATAATATAAAACAATATTATATTTTTTATCTTAAATTAGAACTTAATCTTACAATTTTGTTCTTTGATTTATTTAATATAACAAGGTATAATTAATTTTATAGAATGAGGAGGATAAAATGAGTTATTACGACAATAATGAGAATAAAATAAGAAGAAGAAAAATAAGTTCTAGTGATAATATTACAAGAAACTTACAAGACAATAGATCTTATGAAAAAAATAGTAAAACAAATAATTCAAGTATTAAAAAAGATAAAATAGATAGAGAGAGAGCGCACCCAAGCTCTAGAGTTAGCAAAGCTAAAAGAAGCAAAAAGAAAGCTAACAGAAGGAAAGCAGGAAAAATATTAAAAAGAATGCTAGTGATTATGTTAATACCACTAGTTGTATTATCTTTAGCAGGATCGGCATTTGTAATGTCATCATTAAAAGGATCACAACCTGTAACTAAAGAATTATTAGAATCAAAATATATTAGTAGTCAAGTAGTAAGCACTGATGAAATACCGAAACACTTAAAAAATGCAATTGTATCCATA
Source organism: Faecalimicrobium sp. JNUCC 81 (assembly GCF_053667625.1). Lineage (NCBI taxonomy): Bacteria > Bacillati > Bacillota > Clostridia > Peptostreptococcales > Peptostreptococcaceae > Faecalimicrobium > Faecalimicrobium sp. JNUCC 81. The sequence continues at coordinate 2,813,090 of NZ_CM132203.1, read as the reverse complement.
GAAGATGAACGTTTTTATAATCACAAGGGTGTAGATCCAATATCTTTAGTAAGATCTGTGCTACATAATATTTTTACAGATACTACTCAAGGTGGGAGTACTATAGAAATGCAAATATCAAAGAATTTAATAACTAATGATGATAAAACTATAAAAAGAAAATTACGAGATATGTATAATGCGATTTCTATGGACAAAAATATAACTAAAGATGAAATATTAGGAGTATATTTAAATAATATATATTTAGGAAAATCATCTTATGGAGTTGGCAAAGGTGCTAAAGTTTATTTTGGTAAAAATGTTAGTGAACTTACTTTAGCCCAATGTGCAATGATTGCAGGGATAACTAACAATCCGGTAAGATATGTAGAACATAGAGAAGCTAAAAAAAGACAAGAAACTATATTATATAAAATGAATGAACTTGGATATATAACTGATAAAGAATATAAAGAAGCTCTAAGGGAAAGTGTACCTTTTATATCAGAAATAGGAAAATAAATAATGAGGTGTGAAATGAGTTTATACAAATTTACTTATGAAGATGAAGAATATTTATTAAATCAAGACAATTGTAGCGGATTAATAAATGATGATGAAAAGCCTGTAAAAGGAATTGAAGTATGTAATATAATAGATATACTAAATAATTCACAAGATGTAGAATTTGATATTGAATACTATCAAGAAGCATGTCCAGAATGTTTAGCTGGAGTAAAAGAAAAGCAAAAATTCTTTGGATTTTTAGAATATCATTTTTATATATTTACTAAGAAAGGTGAATATGTAATTAGTGACATAAGTGAAGAATACAAGGGATTATCATTTAATAAGCTTTGTAAGCAAAATAAAGCCGATGATAGTTATATAATTAGTATAATAATTTGCGAAAAATGTAAAGATTATATAATACAAATAGAAAATTGTATAGTATAAAAAGTCTACTAGAAATAGTAGGCTTTTTTACTATACCAAAATAAATTTTAGAAAGGAAAGGTTGTAAATACAGCTTCAACCTCAGCTGTAACTTTAACTAATCCGGGAGCAAAATTTTGAGAAATATTACTAGAGGATGAATATGTAATTGAACGTAGTGAAGAACTAATTTCAGTTACCTTAGATGGAATAGGATTATATTTTAGAGAAAAATTCTTAGCTAATAATGATGCTTTATTAATAGCATCTTGGCTAGCTTTTTTTAATGCCTTACTATAATAATAAGATGGATTTGAAAGCATAAAATCTACATTTATATCATCATTAGCTCCATTTTCTATTACTAGTTCATATACGTCTTTTAATTTAGATAGATCAGTAATTAATATACTAATTAACTGTGAAACCTTATAAGAAATCAATACATTATTAGTATAGTCATAATTTCTAGTTACAGATATATCTTCAGTATGAATATTCTCTTTAGGTATTCCATAGTCATATAAACTAGTTAGTAAAATATTAACTATTTTACTATTTTGTTCTTGTGCTTCTTCTAAACTCTTACTTTCTGTAGTTACTCTAAGATTTAGTTTAGCTATATCAGCATTTATTTCAATATAGCCCTTTCCATTTACAGATAAACATCCTTTATTTGTAGGCATGCATATATTACTATTATTTCTAAATTGCATTGTAATACCTCCTTAAAACCTAGTACATTACATAGGAATTATATTCAAAGCTATATGAAAATATGAATTTTATATCAAGGTTGATTTATTCAATAAGCAATAAAGTTATGATATAATACAGAATATTACTATGAATGAAGGTATATATAGTTTATACTATTAAAAACCCAGATAAATTATATAAAGGAAAATATTTAGAGATAAATACATCTTAAAATAGGGGAGAGAATAGATAGTGCAAAAGAGAATAGGTATAATAGCATCTAATTTAGAACTAAAAAATAGAATTGAAAAATTATATTATAAAGATGTTAAGGATAAAAATATAATAATAGATATTATAGATATGGATCTATTAGAAGAGCAAGGTAAAATGTTAGTTGATAAAGGTGCCCAAGTTATAATTGGAAGAGGCGGAGGGTATAAACTAATTTTAGACACTGTTAATGTACCTGTAATACCTTTAAATATGAAAATAATAGATTTATTAAAGGCTATAAAAGAAGCAAGTTCATATTCAAAGAAAGTTGTATTAATATTAGGATATGATGAAGTTGACTTTGACTATAATAAATGGAGAGAGATAATAGACGTAGATATATCTGAAGAATGGTTTAAATCTAAGTATGAAATAAGGAATAAAGTAATCAAATATATAGATGAAAAAAATGATGTAGTTATTGTTGGAAGTGGAATTGCATGTTCTTTTGCGAAACAGTACAACATGGATAATGTATTTATAGGCGCAAGTGATGATTCTATAAAAGAGGCTATAGAATATTCTAAAAATTTACTTGAAACAGTTGAAAAGGAAAAATTTGATAACGAGATTTTAAGAAATATACTAGATGGAGTAAAGGATGGAATAATAGCAATAGATAATAATGGAAATATATTATTGTATAACGATACAGCCATGAAAATAATGAAAGTCGATAAAAAAGATGTATCTAATCGATACATATTAGACGTATTTCCTAACATGGAGTGGTTGCTAGAATGTTTACATACTAAGAAAGACAGCAAGCGAAAAATAAGACATATCTATAATTCGATAGTAAACACTAATGCAAAACTAATAAAAGTAGATGGCCATATTTATGGAGCAATTGGAATAATTCAAGATATAACTAAATTACAAAATTTAGAAAGAAAAATAAGAGCAGATTTAAATAAAAAAGGACTTTATGCTAGATATACATTTTCTGATTTTATGTTTAAAGATAAAGTAACAAGTGAATTTATTGAAGAAGCTAAAAGAATTGGAAGAACTGATTATACAACATTGCTTTATGGTGAAAGTGGAGCTGGAAAAGAGATACTAGCTCAAAGTATGCACAATATAAGTAAAAGAAAAGATAAGACATTTGTTGCAATAAATTGTGCAACTATATCTGAAAATCTTTTAGAAAGTGAATTATTTGGATATGAAGAAGGAGCTTTCACAGGAGCTAAAAAAGGAGGTAAGCCTGGATTATTTGAGTTAGCTCATGAAGGGACACTATTTTTAGATGAAATTAATAGCTTATCACTTAATTTTCAAACTAAACTATTAAGGGTTATAGAAGAAAGGCAAATAATGAGAATAGGATCAGATCATATTATACCTTTAGATATTAGAATAATAGCAGCAACAAATGAGTTTTTAACTGAAAAAATAAGAGATAATTCATTTAGAGCTGACTTATTTTATAGATTAAGTAGCTTAGAAATAAATATCCCACCTCTTAGAGAGAGAAAAGAAGATATAGTACCATTATTTGAACACTTTGTAGACGAAATACTAAAAAATAGAAACATTGATGAGTTGGACAAAGTAGTAAAAAATTCTAAATTGAACAAAGAAGATATAGACAAACTAAAAGCTTATAATTGGCCAGGAAATGTTAGAGAACTTAAAAACATAGCTCAAAAGTATGTTGTAACAGGTAAAATAAAACTAGACTATACTATAAATGAAATTGATTATATTAGTGTAGATAGAGATTATAAAGATGAATATAAAAATACTGAATTTGACTATGCTAATATAAATATAAATATGAAAGAAATAAATAATTTTGTGGAACAAAAAATTATAGATATGTTATTAAGTCAAGGTTTAAATAAAACGGAAGTATCGCAAATACTTGGAATAAGTAGAACTGCATTATGGAAAAAATGTAATAAAAATATATAGTTTACTAAAGTTAACAAATGTTAACTAGTGTTAATAAAAATTAATATATATAAATTAGTTAAAATATAAATGAATTAATACATAAATAATATTAAAAAAGACATATAAATAATAATGTTAAATCAGGTAATTTACCTGATTTTTTTATGCCGAACAAAAATTATATTTAATATAGTAAAGACTTTATTTAACATAATAAAATTGGCATATAAGTTGCTTTTAAATGACATTACAAAATATTATTAGGGGGTATTGATTATGACTCAGAGTATGGTGGCGAAACATTCTATGTGGCCAAGGAAGAAAGATATAATATTTAATTTATCAGAAAGGGCTCAAAAAGCAGAGCGAGCTATAGGAAAAGATAATGTTATAAATGCAACTATAGGAGCTCTTATGGACGATGAAGGTAAGTTAATAACAATGGAAACTGTATACAATGAGTACAAATCATTAGAGAATAGAGATATTTCAGCATATGCTGCATTAGAAGGACAACCAGATTACCTTGAAGCAGTTAAAAAAATATGTTTTAAAGAATACTTACCTGAAGGATATGTAAAAGCTGTAGCCTCTCCAGGAGGAAGTGGTGCTATAAAGTTAGCAACTTGGAATTATACTAATGAAGGTGATGAAGTATTAACATCTGATTGGTTCTGGAGTCCATATATAAGCATAACAGAGGAAATAGGAAGAAAAGTTGCTACATATAAACTATTTGACGAAAATAATAACTTCAACTTTAATTCATTTGAAGAAGAATTTTTAAGAATATCATCTAAACAGGAAAGAATATTTACTATATTAAATACACCAGCGCACAATCCAACTGGATATAGTGTATCAGATGATGAATGGGATAAAATTTTAAATCTATCAAAAGAAGTAGCAAAAGACAAAGATAAGAAGATAATATTATTTGTAGATATTGCATATATAGATTTTGCAAAGGATGATGATGGAAGTAGGAAATTCTTCTCTAAATTCTCTAATCTTCCAGAAAATGTACTTGTAATAGTAGGCTTTAGTATGTCAAAAGGATTTACAGCTTATGGAATGAGAATGGGTGCAGCGATATGTATAACATCTTGTGAAAATGTAGCAGAAGAGTTTTACTATGCATGTGTTCATTCTTGTAGGGCAAACTGGTCAAACTGTAATAGGGGAGCTATGACTCTATTATCTAATATAGTCAAAGACCAACAAAAGCTAAAAACATACACAAAAGAAAAAAACATCCACAAAGAAATGTTAAATAAAAGAGCTGAAATATTTGTTAAAGAAGCTCGAAAGGTAGGACTTCCAATACTTCCATATAGAGATGGATTCTTTATAAGTATACCATGTGATAATCCTATGGAAGTTTCAGAAGAATTAACAAAAGATAATGTCTATGCTGTACCATTGAAAATGGGTATTAGATTTGCAATTTGTGCAGTATCAGAAGAAAAATGTAGGGTAGCTCCAAGTATCATAAAAAATGCACTTGAATATGTAGAAAGTCAAAAATCATTAAATATATAGGGACATAGTAAATAGATTATAAATTAATAATTATTTATGGGGGATTTTAACTATGAAACAATTAATGACAGGTAATGAAGCTATTGCTCGTGGAGCATATGAAGCTGGTGTTAAATATGCATGTGCTTATCCAGGTACTCCGAGTACTGAAATATTAGAAAATGTAGCATTGTATAAAGATGACATAGTTGCTGAGTGGGCACCTAATGAGAAAGTAGCATTAGAAGCTGCTATAGGAGGATCTATAGCAGGTGCTAGAACTATGGCTTCTATGAAGCATGTAGGCATAAATGTTGCAGCAGATCCACTATTTACTTTTGCATATACAGGAGTAAATGGTGGTATGGTTTTAATTTCAGCAGATGAACCAGGAATGCACTCATCACAAAATGAACAAGATAATAGAAATTATGCTAAATTTGCTAAGATAGCTCTTTTAGAGCCTTCAACTAGTCAAGAAGCTAAAGAAATGTTTAAAGAAGCATTTGAGATAAGTGAAAAATTCGACACACCAGTTTTATACAGATTAACGACAAGGCTATGTCATTCAAAAGGAATAGTAGAATGTTTTGATAGAAAAGAAGTAGGAATAAAAGACTATATCAAAAATCCTCAGAAAAATCTTACTGTACCAGCACATGCTAGAGTAAGAAGAGTTGCAGTAGAAAAAAGATTAAAAGAATTAGAAGAATTTTCAAATAGCACACCTTTAAATTATTACGAAATAAATGATACTAAAATTGGAATAGTTGCATCTGGTATGTGTCATACATACGCACAAGAAGTATTTGGTAAAGATGCATCATATATGAAGTTAGGATTTACTAACCCAATGCCAATTGAAAAAATAAAAGAATTCTCATCTAAGGTAGACAAAATCTATGTAATAGAAGAAAATGATCCATTTATAGAAGAGCAAATGAAAGCAAACGGTATAGAATGTTTTGGAAAAGACATATTACCTGTTTACGGGGAAATGACACCAGATGTAATTAGAAAAGCTATATATGGTAAAACAAATCCTACTATAGATTTCAACGAAGGGCTGGTTGTACCAAGACCTCCAGGATTATGTGCAGGATGTCCTCATAGAGGTTTCTTCTATGAATTAGGTAAAAGAAAAAATGTAATGGTAACAGGTGATATAGGTTGTTATACTCTTGGATTTGCGCCACCATATAATGCTATGGATACAGTAATCTGTATGGGTGCAAGTTTAAGTACTGGTCACGGAGCTCAAAGAGTATTTAATATGAAACAAGACAATGATATGAAGGTTGTTGGAGTTTTAGGAGATTCTACATTCTTCCATACAGGAGTAAACTCACTTTTAGACATTGCCTATAATAAAGGGAATTGTGTATCTGTAATACTAGATAATAGAATAACAGGTATGACAGGTCACCAACAAAATCCTGGAACAGGATATACTTTGCAGGGCGAAAGTACAAATGAAGTAAATGTAGAAGAATTAGTTAGAGCTTGCGGAATAAAAAATGTTAAAAATATTGATCCGAACAATTTAAAAGAAGTAAATGAAACTCTTGATTGGGCATTTAATTTAGAAGAACCCTCAGTAATTATAACTAGATGGCCATGTGTTTTAAAAAAATTCTCTAAACAAGATTTAGAAGAATTTAATAATCCTTTTGCAAGTAAATGTACTGTAGACCATGATGATTGTATAGGATGTAAAATCTGTATGAAGACAGGATGTCCAGCTATATCATTTACAAAAGAAACTAAAAAAGTAAATATAGATCCAAACCAATGTGTAGGATGTGGGGTTTGCTCACAAGTTTGTCCAAAAGAAGCTATATCTAATAATTCTGTGTCTAAGGGGGTAATGTAGTATGACTAAGAGTATTCTTTTAGTAGGAGTAGGAGGGCAAGGGACTATACTTGCTAGTAAATTATTAACTACAGGACTTATGGAAGCTGGATATGATGTAAAAATGAGTGAGATACATGGAATGAGCCAAAGGGGAGGCTCGGTATCATCACAAGTTAGATATGGTGAAAAAGTATATTCTCCAGTTATAGAAGTAGGTGGAGCTGATATTTTAGTATCATTTGAAAAGATGGAAACACTAAGATGGATAAAATTCTTAAAGCCAGAAGGTAAAATTATTTACAATAACTATAGAATGGACTCTATGCCAGTATTAACAGGTAAAGCACAATACCTTGAAACAGAAATAGATGAAGAACTAGAAAGATTAAATGCTATTTGTCTAAGTGCAGCGGATAAAGCTTTAGAACTTGGAAATTCTAAAATAATGAACGTTATATTATTAGGAAGTTTAGTTAAATCTATGAAATTAGAGTATATTAATTGGGAAAAGATAATAAAAGATAATGTAAAAGAAAAATTTGTAGATATAAATATAAAAGCTTTAAAAGAAGGTATGAGTTTAATTCCTAGTGAAGCTATTCAAACAAACTAGTATAAATAAAAGTTAGAACATTAAATTAAGCTATTACAAGTATAGATATACAGTAATAGCTTAATTTATAGAAAATAAAATAAAGAGGGGATATTTATGATCTATAGAATACTAGCTGTAAATCCAGGGTCTACATCTACTAAAATAGCAGTTTATGATAATGATAAGATAGTATTAGTAAAAGGAATTAATCATCCTGTTTGTGAAATAGCAAAATATAATAATATACAAGATCAATTTGAAATGAGAAAAGATGAGGTACTAAAAGTTATTAAAGAAAATAATATAGATATAAACACATTGAGTGCAGTTGTTGGAAGAGGTGGATTACTTCCACCAGTTAAATCAGGGGCATATTTAGTGAATGATCAAATGATAGATAGATTAGTAAATAGACCTATAATTGAGCACGCATCAAATCTAGGGGCTATTATATCTTATGAAATAGCAAAACAACTTGGAATAAATGCATACATATATGATTCTGTGGCAGTAGATGAACTTGATGATATAGCTAGAATATCTGGAATTTGTGGAATGGATAGAGATTGCTTAAGTCATGCACTAAATTCTAGGGCTATGGCTATGAAACATTGTAAAAATAACAATAAAAACTACAAAGATTTAAATTTAATAGTAGCTCACTTAGGTGGAGGTATAACAGTTAGTGTACACAAAAAAGGTAAGATGGTAGATATTGTATCAGATGATGAAGGATCATTTTCACCAGAAAGAGCTGGAAGAGTGCCTTGTAAAAAAATCATAGATAGATGTTTTTCAGGAGAATACTCACATAGAGAAATGCTAAAAATGATAAGAGGAAATGGTGGTATAGTATCGTATTTAGGAACGGTTGATGTTAGAGACGTAGAAAAAATGATAAATAAAGGTAATGAAAAGGCAAAACTTGTTCACAAAGCAATGGCATATCAAGTTTCTAAAAGTATAGGTGAATTAGCAACGGTTGTAGAGGGAAAAGTTGATGCAATAGTTATTACAGGTGGAATTGCTTATTCAAATATGATAACTTCTATGATTAAACAAAGAGTAGATTTTATAGCACCAGTAGACATTATTCCAGGTGAAAATGAACTTGAGTCTTTATCTTTAGGAATTTTAAGGGTATTATTAGGAGAAGAAAATGCTAGAGTATATGAAGAAAATGAACTAGCTAAAGCATAAAACTAATGTTGATAAAATTATTAAAAAAATAATTATTAAAAAAATCAAAAATACTTGAAATATTTAGACAATTATAGTATTATAAAAAAATAGCAAGAGAAAAATTAAATACTCCTTATCAAGAGAGGTGGAGGGGCTGGCCCTTTGAAACCCGGCAACCAGTATATTTAATATACATTGGTGCTAAATCCTGCAGCTAATAGCTGAAAGATGAGTAAATAATTGCTTATTATAGCCTGAGTTTATTCTCAGGCTTTTTTATATATTAATTAGAACATAAGAGGAGGCGACATGTATGGAAAAAGAAATAAAAAAGGGTAATGCATTGGCATTATTACCATTAGGAGTATTTTTATTATTATTTTTAGGAACGGGAATTATAACAGGTGATTTCTATAAAATGCCAGTATTAGTTGCATTTATTATATCGGCTGGCGTTGCATTAATGTTAAATAAAAAAGAATTATTTTCTACAAAAATAGATGTGTTTTGCAAGGGAGCAGGAAAGCCTGATATTATATTGATGTGTATGATTTTCTTATTGGCAGGTACATTTGGAAGTGTTTCAAAGGCCATGGGTGGAGTTGATGCTACTGTAAACCTAAGCTTATCAATATTACCACCAAATCTTGTAGTAGTAGGATTATTTGTTATAGGTTGTTTTATATCTGTTTCAATGGGAACATCAATGGGAACAATAGCAGCAATAGCACCAGTAGGAATAGGTATATCAGAAAAAACTGGAATACCAATGGCTTTAGTGATAGGAGCAGTAATAGGTGGAGCTATGTTTGGAGACAATTTATCTATGATATCTGACACAACTATAACTGCAGTTAGAACTCAAGGGTGCGAGCTTAAAGATAAATTTAAGGTTAATTTCTTAATAGTTTTACCAGCAGCTATAATAACAACTATAATACTTGGAATAAATACATCAGGATATAACGTAGTATTATCGGAAAACTATAGTTATCAAATAATAAAAGTAGTTCCATACATTATAGTATTAGCTGGAGCATTACTTGGAATGAATGTATTTAAATTACTTCCAATGGGAATATTTGTATCAGCAATAATAGGAATATCAACAGGATCATTTGATGTATTTGGATTTATAGATTCTGCATCACAGGGTATGTCAGGAATGTATGAATTATGTATGATGTCTATAGTAATAGGCGGAATTGTTGAACTTATAAAGTTTAATGGTGGAATAGATTTTGTACTACATTTTATAACAAGTAGAATAAAAAATAAAAAAGGCGCTGAATTTGGAATCGCAGCACTTGTAGCTTTAGTTGACTTATGTACAGCAAATAATACTATAGCAATAGTTATGGCAGGGCCATTAGCTAAAGATATAGCACAAGAATTTGATATAGATCCAAGAAGATCAGCAAGTATATTAGATATTTTCTCTTCTTGTTGTCAAGGAATGATTCCATATGGAGCTCAAATATTAACAGCTGCAGGATTAGCAGCAATATCTCCAGTTGAGATTTTAAGATACTTACATTATCCAATTCTGATGGGGTTATTTGGAATATTAGCTATAGCTTTTGGATTCCCTAAATTATCGGATATTAAGGAAAAAAGAAAAGAAGGTAAAATAGCATAAATAAAAAATAGTACTGAATAAATTTATTCAGTACTATTTTTTATTATCTAGATATGAAAGTTTCACAACTTGCATTACTATCATTGTTTATATGAACTTGGTCCGCCTTACATAGCTCACTTTCATTATATTTACAGTTAGTAGCTTTACAATGAATGTTTTGTGTACTTACACAATCACACTCATTAGCAGAACTTGTAAATCCAGCGCTAGCTTTATCTACATAAGATGCACAATTAGTATGTCCAGTAGTAGTAGCTTTACGTCCATCTACATTTATACCTCCTGCAAAACATCCTCCAGCGTTGTTATGAGCACAGCTAGTAGCCGAACAGTTTAAATTACTATTTATCATTTTAAAATACCTCCTACAAATTTATTTCTACCTTAGTATGTGGAGATAAATTATTTTTTATAACAAGTATTATTAATTATTTAGCAATACAATCAGAACAGACAACGAAAACATCATCTAAATTTTCGCGTCCAAATTTTTTATTAACATGGTGGACTTCTAAATTATCACTTGAGCCACAAAGAACACATTTATTATTGTAATAAGACAAAGCTTTTTCTTTAAATAATTTAAAGTGGATAGAGTTTAAATAATTATCGTAATTTATTTTTATACAAGCTTCTAGATAATTAATATATAGGTTGTCTAAATCCTCGGTAGTTAAAGTACTATTTTCTGGAGAAAAAAATTCGCAACGTTTATTTGACTCTGGCAAAGCATCAAGCATTATACATTTTATACTATATTGATAATCTTTATCTGGACCATCTAAAGAAAGATGAGTGCAAAAAGAGCAACATTCTTTAGGTAAGCTTTCTTCTAATTCGTTAATATTAATATTCATAAACAACCTCCCTTAAATATTTCAATTAATTTTATCAACGTATTATATTTATATTAAAAAACATAGACAAGTATTCTATAAATAAAGGATTTATAAAAAAAACAAAGTATTATTAAATAAAGATGTTAAAAATATTATAGGGTGATTAGATGCAAGTTTATAATTTTGATAAAATTAGAAAAGATGTTAATAATGATTTAATAAAAAGAGAAGCTGAGAATAAAAAAAGGTATTATTTTCAGCTTAATTTATTTGAAGAGAATAATTTATCTTTTAGAGATGATGTTTGTAATATAGAAAATAAAAAAGAGATTATAATAAAAACATTTGAAAGTAAATTGATAGGTAATAATGATAAAGGCAATTTAAAAAAAACTAAAGTATTAACTGATATTGAATTTAAATACAATATTTTTAGAAGCTGTCAATTTAATAATATTAAATTTAACAATTGTTCTTTTTTAGGAACAACATTTTTAAACTGTAATTTTAAAAATATATCTTTTGAAAATTGCTTTTTCTATAATTCAAATGGAGATATAAGTATATTTAATAATAAAAGTAAATTTAAAAACTGCTACTTTAAAAGTTGCTATATGGAAAATAGCGTATTTCAAAATGTTAATTTATATAATGTGAGCTTTATACATACAAATTTAAAAAACTCAATATTTAGTGAAATATATATGGATAAAGTCTATATAACAGATTCTGATTGTAGGTCGTTAAAAATTTTAAATCCAGATATAAATGAATTTAAGTTTGATGACAACTTTTTAACTAAGTTTGATGAATATACATTTATAGATAAAATAAAAGTCGATAGAAATTATAAAAAGACATATGAAATAGCTTCTAAGGTATATATGGAATTTGCTTCAAAGTTTGAAGGAAATCGATTAATGAATAATCGTGGAGAGTATTATTATATGTCAAAATGTATGGAAAAAAGGTCTTTAAGTGGTACAAATAAAATTAAATCATCTATATTTTGGATGTTATGTGGATATGGTGAAAGGCCAACCTATGCACTTATAACTTCTTTAGAGATAGTATTGGTATTTGCTATTATTTATATGATTACAGGGATTAGTGTGGGAGGATATATTATAGATTATAAATTGGCATTAGAATATGGACTTGCTATGCCTGATTTAATATCAGATTTTATGCAGTCTCTTTATTTTAGTATAGTTACATTTACAACTGTAGGATATGGAGATATAACACCGATTGGAAGTAGTATTTTATTATCGGGAATAGAAATGCTTTTAGGAGTTACTATGGTAGGGGTATGGACGGCTACTTTAGCTAGAAAAATAACTAGATAAAAATTATCGCCAGTACGTTGCTAAAAAACCTGATTAAATATTTAATCAGGTTTTTTATTATAAATATAGATTATACTAAATAAAATTTTACTTATTTAGTATAAATTTATTAATAACATTTGCAACACCATTATCATTATTAGTTGTAGTTATGTAATCTGATATATCTTTTATGCTATCACGAGCATTACCCATGGCAACACCAAGCCCTGCCATCTTTATCATATGCTGATCATTTTCTTCATCACCAACAGCAATTGTTTTTTCGATAGGTAAATTTATATTATTACATAAAGCTTTTAGTGCAGTCCCTTTATTAGCTTTTTTATTCAAAAATTCTAAGAAGAAAGGTGCAGATCTAACAACTGTATATTTTTCACGAAGTTCATTAGGAAGAACTTCTAAAATTTCTTCTAATCTTTCGGGATGATCGATAATCATTATTTTACAAAATGTTATACTGTCATCTATATCTTCTTCACTTTTATAAACGATTGGTATTTTATTTATTTCAGATTCATGAACTGTATATTCACTAGGTTCTTTATGTGGAGTTATTAGATTAGTTGGCGTATTTATATGAACTTTAGTATTAAGTTTTTTTACAACCTTATATATATCCTTAAAATCTTCATAACTCATTTCTATATTAGAAATAACCTTTTGGCTTTTTACTTCCTGAACTACTGCTCCGTTAAAGCATATAACGTAGTCACCTTCATCACTAAGATTCAATTCATTTAAAAGAGGCGTTACACCTGGAAGAGGCCTACCTGTTGATAATACTACCTTTGCACCGTTTTCTTTTGCTTTTTGGATAGAATCAAATACATCAGAAGTGATTTTTTTTTCACTATTCAATAATGTTCCATCAATGTCTAGAGCTATTAATTTATACATATTTATCCTCCTAAAATATTTTATAATGCTGTTACTAGTAATGATTATATCAATACATAATAAATTTATAAACTAAAATAAAAAATTTACCCTGATTGATGGCAAGTATCTTAAATGTTTATGTATTAAAAGTATTATATACAGTAAATGAGGTAATTATTGTATAATTTAATATATAAGTATAAGCAATATCAAAGAGGAGTGAATAAAATGAAATTTCTAGATTTTAAATATGAAAGACCTAAATATGAAAGTAATAAAAAAGAGTTCAATAATATAGTAAAAAAAATTAATGAATCTAATACATACAAAGAACAAAAAGAAAATATAGATAAGCTTAATAAATTAAGAAATAGTACAGAAACAATGTCTACAATAGCATCAATAAGACATAGCGTAAATACAGAAGATAAATTTTATGAAGAAGAAAGAGCTTATTGGGACGAATACTCTCCGCTTTATGAAGAATTAAATTCATTATTTTATCAATCAGTTATAAATTCTAAATTTAAAAAAGATATAGAAAATGATTTTGGTAGACAGTTCATATCTATAGCAGAATATTCTTTAAAAGGATTTTCAAGTGAGATAATAAATGACTTACAAGAAGAAAATAAATTATGCTCAGAATATACTAAACTATTAGCATCAGCTAAGATAATATTTGAAGGTAAAGAGAAAAATTTATCTGGATTAGGTAAGTATATGCTATCAAAAGATAGAGATATGAGAATTAAAGCGTCAAAAGCTTACTATGGATACTTTGAAGAAAATGAAGATAAGTTTGATGAATTATTTGATAAATTGGTAAAAATAAGATCCAATATTGCTAAAAAGCTTAACTTTAATAGCTTTGTAGAATTAGGATATATAAGAATGATGAGAACTGACTATAATGCACAAATGGTAAAAAACTTTAGAAAACAAGTTTCAGAATATATAGTTCCAGTTGCTAGTGATTTGTATAAAAGACAAGCCAATAGATTAAATATAGAAAAGTTAACATATGTTGATGAAAACTTTGAATTCTTAAGTGGAAATGCAACACCTAAAGGAAGTTCAGAATATATTATTGAAAATGGTAAAAAGATGTATTCTGAGTTATCTAAAGAAACAAAAGAATTTTTTGATTTTATGTTAGAAAATGAGCTTATGGATTTAGTAACTAAGAAATCTAAGGCAGCAGGTGGATATTGTACATATATACCAGATTATAAAGCACCATTTATATTTTCAAACTTTAATCAAACTGCGGATGATATAGATGTATTAACACATGAAGCGGGACATGCATTCCAGCTATATATGTCAACTTGGATAGATATGCCTGAAATAAATTTCCCAACCTATGAAAGTTGTGAAATTCATTCTATGAGTATGGAGTTTATAACATGGCCGTGGATGGAACTTTTCTTTAAAGAAGATACGAAAAAGTATAAATTTACTCATTTATCAGCCGCTATTAAATTTATACCATATGGAATAGTAGTAGATGAATTCCAGCACTATATTTATGAAAATCCAAATATGACTAAGGAAGAAAGAAAAAAAACTTGGAGAATGTTAGAAAAGAAATATCTTCCTCATAAAGACTATGAAGGATGTAAGTTTTTAGAAAATGGTGGATGGTGGTTTAAACAAGGCCATATATTTAAAAATCCTTTTTATTATATAGACTACACATTAGCTCAAATTTGCTCTTTACAGTTCTGGAAGAAAATGAGTGAAGATAAAGATAAAGGATGGCAAGACTACTTAGATATATGCAAGGTAGGTGGAACTAAATCATTCTTAGAAATTGTTGATATAGGAAATTTAAAATCTCCATTTGAAGATGGATGTGTTGAAAGTGTTATATTAAGTATTAAAAAATGGTTAGAAGAAGTAGATGATAGTAAGTTATAAAATAACTTTTGTCAACTTTAAAATATAGATTTAAAAATCATATAATTTTTTTAAAAAAATATGTTGAAAATCAAATAGAAAGATTATATACTTAGCTTAGATAGTATAGATATTATTAATAAAGAAAATAGAAAATTAAATATCCGAATGAAGGACATGGGAGACAACTTTTAAAGTGACCGAAGGGACAAACTTAATTTATTAACCCAATAAAATTAAGTGAAATTCTCAGGTGAAAATACTGTGTCTAGACGGAACTCTGAAGATTATATTAACAGAGAAAACGAATTGGGAATTTGTTTTCTCTGTTTTTTGTTGTAAAATAAATACGAAATATTGAAAGCGAGAGGGAGACATGGTAATAATAACTAATAACCCAATTGTTAAACAAGAGATTAAAGATAAAGAAATTTTACAAAAAGATATTACCTATATAGGAATACTAAAAGAATGCAGAGATTTAATACATAAGGGATATAAACTTTTATCTCATCCACTTTATGGAAGTGTAAAACCTAATGAAACACCATATCGAAGTATCATTATGAAAAAAGGAAAAAATCTAGATACAAATTCACTAATGTTAATAGAAGAAGCAATTTTGACTTCAAGTAAATTTCAAAACAATAAAAATACTCCAAATTGGACAGAAAAAGTTATAGATGATTTTAGAGTTATAGACTTTGATATCCTAAACAATACCTTACAAAGAATTTAATATATAAGTTACATATCATATTATTTTTAATAAACAGTATAGTATTATATAAAATAATATTGACAGACAAAGAGATATTCCTAAAGGTATTTTTTTAGCAAGTCCATTGTTTAAATGCAGTTTTTTAATATAAAAGGGGGTAGTTAAATGGAAAATTTATATGACTTAATTATAATAGGTTCAGGTCCAGCAGGTCTTTCTTCGGGTCTGTATGGAGCTAGAGCAAAGCTTAAGACACTTATAATAGAAAAATCAAAAACAGGTGGACAAATAGTTACAACACATGATGTAGCAAACTATCCAGGATCTATAGAAGATGCAAGTGGGCCAAAGTTAATAGCTAGAATGGTTGAACAATGCAAAAGCTTTGGGGCTGAAATGGTTAAAGACAATATAATTGAGGCTAGTATAGATGGAAAAATAAAAGTAGTAAAAGGTGAAAAAGGAGAATACAAAGGAAAAGCTCTTATAATAGCAACTGGTGCGACTCCAAAAAAATTAGGAGCACCAGGTGAAAAAGAACTTACTGGAAAAGGTGTATCTTATTGTGCAACATGTGATGGAGATTTCTTTACTGATTTAGAAGTATTTGCAGTTGGTGGAGGAAATAGTGCGGTAGAAGAAGGTATGTTTTTAACTAAGTTTGCAAGAAAAGTAACAATAGTTCATAGAGGAGATAAATTATCTTGTGCTAAATCAATAGAAGAGAAAGCAAAAGATAATCCAAGCATAGAATTTATGTTTAATACTACTGTAAAAGAATTACATGGTGATGGAATATTAGAAAAAGTAATATTTAAAAACACTGTAACAGGTGAAACAATGGAATATGAAGCAGATGAAGACGATGGAACAATGGGCGTATTTGTATTTGTTGGTTTAGATCCTCAAACAAATTTATTTAAAGATAAAATTAATATGGATCAAAGAGGTTATATAATAACTGATGAAAATATGAAAACAGATGTAGAAGGTGTATTTGCAGCTGGAGACTGTAGAGTTAAAACTTTAAGACAAGTGGTAACGGCTACAAGTGATGGTGCAATAGCTACAATAAATGCAGAAAAATATATAGAAAGCAAAGAGTGGAATTTAGAAGAATCTATGATGTAGTATAAATTTAAATATTATTTATTAGAAAGTTAAATAAGTATTTAAATTTAATATATATTCAACTATAATAAAAATTTAAATTAATTTAAGGGGGAATTTAAAATGATAGCTCTAGATAAGAGTACTTTTGAAGAAGAAGTTTTAAAACATGAAGGAATAGTAGTTGTAGATTTCTGGAGTGAAGGATGCGAACCATGCAAAGCATTACTTCCAGAGGTTGAAGAATTATCTAATCAATATGCAGATAATTTTAAATTCTGTAAGTTAGATACAACAAAAGCTAGAAGATTAGCTATAAAAGAAAAAGTATTGGGCCTTCCAACAATAGCTATATATAAAGATGGATCTAAAATAGATGAAGTTACAAAAGATGATGCAACAATATCTAATATACAAGAAATGATTAAAAAATATCTTTAATATTTAGTTTTAATTAATGGTGTTATAAATTTGAGTAAATCTCAAATCTATATAAAGTGTAGTCAGATTATAAGTAAAAATTGGGGGGTGCACGTATGCGTCTTGAGTTAGGGAAAATCTTTATAAATGACATTCAGTTTGGTGAAATTACTGAAGTTAAAGATGGAGTTTTATACGTTAATAAAGAAGAGATGCTTAAAGAAATTGGAGGAGATGAGCACATAAAATCTATAGATATAGATATAGTTCATCCTGGTGAAAGTGTTAGAATAACGCCTGTAAAAGATGTTATAGAGCCGAGAGTTAAAGTGGATGGAAGTGGTGGAATATTCCCAGGAATAATATCCAAAGTAGATACCGTAGGAACTGGAAAAACTCATGCACTTTCTGGGTGTGCAGTTGTAACAACAGGTAAAATAGTAGGGTTTCAAGAAGGTATAATAGATATGACAGGACCAGGTGCTAACTATTGTCCATTCTCTAAATTACACAATGTTGTAGTTATAGCAGAACCAGTAGATGGACTAAAGCAGCATGACCATGAAAAAGCTGTTAGAATGATAGGATTTAAAGCAGCAACATACTTAGGTGAAGCAGGAAGAAATGTAGAACCTGACGATGTTAAAACTTATGAAACTAAACCATTATTAGAATCTATATCAGAATACCCAGAACTTCCTAAAGTAGGATATGTATATATGCTTCAAACTCAAGGATTACTTCATGATACATATGTATATGGTGTAGATGCAAAACAAATAGTACCAACACTACTTTATCCAACGGAATTAATGGATGGAGCGATAGTTAGTGGTAACTGTGTTTCTGCATGTGATAAGAATCCTTCTTATGTTCATATGAATAACTCTATAGTAGAGGATTTATATGAACAACATGGGAAAGAAATAAATTTTGTTGGTGTGATTGCAACGAATGAAAACGTATACCTTGCAGATAAAGAAAGATCTTCTAACTGGACTGCTAAGTTATGCAAGTATTTGGGATTAGATGCAGTTATAATATCACAAGAAGGATTTGGAAACCCAGATACAGATCTTATAATGAATTGTAAAAAGATAGAAATGGAAGGTATAAAAACAGTTATAGTAACGGATGAATATGCAGGACGTGATGGAGCCTCTCAATCACTTGCAGATGCAGATGTTAGAGCGAATGCTGTTGTTACTGGAGGGAATGCTAACGAATTAATACTACTTCCTAAGATGGATAAAGTAATAGGGCATATAGAAGTTGTTGATGTTATAGCTGGTGGATTTGATGGAAGTTTAAGAGAGGATGGAAGCATAGAAGCTGAAATACAAGTTATAACTGGTGCTACAAATGAAACTGGATTTGGAGTATTGTCTACAACAACTTACTAAAATATGAATTAAAAAAGCTATAAAAGATAGTAAATGCTGAAAATAAAAGGGGGATAAATATGAGCATACTTGCGAATAAAAAGGTCCTTATAATAGGTGACCGTGACGGTATACCAGGACCTGCAATAGAAGAATGTATAAAAACAGTAGAAGGAGCAGAAGTAATATTTTCTTCAACAGAATGCTTTGTCTGAACGGCTGCTGGGGCTATGGACTTAGAAAACCAAAAGAGAGTTAAAGAAGCTTGTGAAAAGCACGGAGCTGAAAACTTAGTGGTTTTATTAGGTGCATCTGAAGCCGAAGCTGCAGGTCTTGCAGCAGAAACAGTAACAGCAGGAGATCCAACATTTGCTGGACCACTGGCTGGAGTTGAATTAGGTCTTAGAGTTTACCATGTTGTAGAAGATGAAATGAAATCAGAATTTGATGAAGCTGTATATGATGAACAAATAAGTATGATGGAAATGGTACTTGAGGTTGATGAAATAGTAGAAGAAATGTCTAGCATGAGAGAGCAATTCTGTAAGTTTAATGATTAATTAGCTCAAAGGGGTGAAAAGATGGAAAAACTAAGAGTAGTTCATTATATAAATCAATTCTTTGCAGGAATTGGTGGAGAAGAAAAGGCTGATACTAAGCCGCACATAGCACAAACTTTACCTCCAATAAGTACACAACTAAACAAATTATTAGGGGATAATATGGAAGTAGTTGGTACAGTTGTATGTGGAGATACATACTTCAATGAAAACTTAGAAAGTGCAAGTAGTGAAGTATTAGAAATGATAAAAGGATTTGAACCACAACTTTTCATAGCAGGGCCTGCGTTTAATGCTGGTAGATATGGAGTTGCTGCAGGAACTATAACTAAGGTTGTTAAAGAAAACTTAAATATACCTTGCTTTACTGGAATGTACGTAGAAAATCCAGGAGCAGATATGTTCAAAAAAGACGTTTATATAATAGAAACATCAGATTCAGCAGCCGGAATGAGGAAAGCTCTACCTAAGATGGTTAAGTTTGCTAAAAAGTTAGCTAATGGAGAAAAAATAAGTTCTCCAACTGAAGAAGGATATATGGAAAGAGGATTAAGAGTTAATTTCTTCCATCCTGAAAGAGGATCAAAAAGAGCGGTTGATATGTTACTTAAGAAAATAAAGGGAGAGGATTTTGTTACAGAGTATCCAATGCCAGTATTTGATAGAGTTCAACCTGCAAAAGCTGTAAAAGGTTTATCAAATGCTAAAATAGCATTAGTTACTTCTGGAGGTATAGTACCAAAAGGTAATCCGGATAGAATAGAATCTTCTTCAGCGTCTAAGTATGGAGAATACTCATTAGAAGGATTTGAAAATTTAACAGAGGATTCGCATGAAACTGCACATGGTGGATATGATCCAGTATATGCTAATTTAGATGCAGACAGAGTTTTACCAGTTGATGTACTTAGAGATTTAGTAAAAGAAGGAGTAATAGGAGAATTACATGAAGTTTTCTATACAACAGTTGGTAATGGTACAGCTGTTGCAAGTGCAAAAGCTTATGCTAATGAAATAGGTAACAAGTTAAAAGCTGTTGGTATAGATGCTGTTATATTAACTTCTACGTGAGGCACTTGTACACGTTGCGGTGCAACGATGGTAAAAGAAATAGAAAGAGTTATGGAAGTTCCTGTAGTTCATATGTGTACAGTAGTTCCTATATCTTTAACAGTTGGAGCAAATAGAATAGTTCCAACTATAGCAATACCTCATCCACTTGGAAATCCAAATCTTGATCCAAAAGAAGAAAAGGCATTGAGAAGAGGATTAGTAGAAAAAGCTTTAGTTGCTTTAACTACAGAAGTAGAAGATCAAACTGTATTTGAAAATCCAGATACATCAGTACTAAATTCTAAGGAAATGGCTTAGATAGTATAAATTAATTTATTAGTAATATATTAAAGCTGTCTTAAACTAAATTTTACTGTGTAAAGTCAATTGTTTGAGGCAGCTTTTTATGAAATATAATAATCACCAGAACCTATTAATTATTTTGGTGTTGAATATGTATGTAAAAATTTAATGGGGGTGCTAATTTATGTCTTATCCAGTTTTAAAAGGTGCGAGTTATGTACTTATTCATACTCCAGATATGATAGTGCAAAATGGTAGTACATGTAATGTTGAAAGAGCTACAAATCCAGATTCAGAGTTTTTAAAAGAAATAGCTAATCACATAAGAAGTTATGAAGATGTAGTTAAATACATGCCGAATCAAGTTTACATAGGCAACAAGAGACCAGAGGAATTAAAAAATATATCTATGCCTTGGTGTAATGAAAAAGTAGAAGGTAATAGAACAGGAAAATTAGGGGAAATAATGCCTCAAGACGAATTTATAGCGTTAATGCAAATATGTGATGCATTTGATCTAGTAAAGTTAAGTGAAGAATTTGTAAACGAAGTAAAACCTAAAGTTGAAAATAACTACCCAGAATTAGCACAATTTATAGCTAAATTAAAGGGAGATGATATAGAAGAAGGAAAAGAACTAGTATATAATCATGTTGCTGAAGGGTTATATCATGAAGGTGAATTTGTAGGATATGTAAAAAAAGCTCATGATGTAGATGTTAATTTAAATGCTCACACTATGTTTGAAAACTTAGTAGTTAAAGCATCAGGGGTAATATCAGCAATTCATTTATTAAGAAGTAACAATATAAATCCATTAGATATAGATTATGTAATAGAATGCTCAGAAGAGGCTTGCGGAGATATAAATCAAAGGGGTGGAGGAAACTTTGCAAAATCTATAGCAGAAATAGCAGGGTATAATAATGCGACAGGGTCTGATACTAGAGGATTCTGTGCAGCCCCAACTCATGCTTTAATTCAAGCAGCTGCTCTTGTTAAATCAGGAGTATATAAAAATGTAGTAGTAGTTGCAGGTGGAGCTAGTGCAAAACTTGGAATGAATGCTAAAGATCACATCAAAAAAGGTCTTCCAGTATTAGAAGATGTAGTTGGTGGATTTGCAGTACTTGTATCTGAAAATGATGAAGTAAATCCAATAATAAGAACTGATTTAATAGGAAAGCATAATGTTGGAACAGGTTCATCACCTCAAGCTGTTATGACAGCGCTCATAACAAGTGGACTTGATAAAGCGAATTTAAAAATAACTGATGTAGATGTATTTTCTGTTGAAATGCAAAATCCAGATATAACAAAACCAGCAGGAGCAGGAGATGTTCCAGAAGCTAATTATAAAATGATAGGCGCTCTAGCTGTTAAGCGTGGAGATATGGAAAAGAAAGCGTTAAAAGAATTTGTATCTAGTAAAGGGCTTCCAGGATGGGCTCCAACTCAAGGACATATACCATCAGGTGTTCCGTATATAGGATTCTGTATAGATGACCTAACTACAGGAGACAAAAATAGAGCAATGATAGTAGGTAAAGGAAGTTTATTCTTAGGAAGAATGACTAATTTATTTGATGGAGTATCATTTATAGTAGAAAGAAACAATGGAGTAACTGAGGAAGCTAGTGGAGTATCTAAGGAAGAAATCAAAAAAATAATAGCAGAGTCTCTAAGAAAATTAGCATTAGATATGATAGAAGAATAGGGGGGAGAATACTATGGCTAAAAAGATAATAGGTGAAACTCTTCTAGAAATAGCTAATGCAATAGAAAGTGGAGAATTTGGGAAAAAAATAAAAATAGGATTAACTACACTTGGAAGTGAGCACGGAGTAGACAATTTAGTAAATGGAGCACATTTAGCAAAGTCTAATTTATTTGATATAGTTTTAATTGGACCTAAGGTAGAAACAGATCTTGAAGTGATTGAAGTAACTTGTGAAAAAGAGATGCACACAAAAATGGAAGAGTTATTAGATATCGGATATATAGATGCAGCTGTAACTATGCATTATAATTTTCCAATAGGTGTATCTACAGTCGGTAGAGTAATAACACCAGGTAAAGGAAAAGAAATGATATTAGCAACAACAACAGGAACTAGTGCAACAAATAGGATAGAAGCAATGATTAGAAATGCTATATATGGAGTCGCAACTGCTAAAAGTATAGGAATAAGAAATCCTAAAATTGGTATACTTAATGTTGATGGTGCTAGACAGGTTGAAAAAGGCTTAAAACAATTAAAAGATAATGGATATGATATAGAATTTGCTGATTCTATAAGATCTGATGGTGGATGTGTAATGAGAGGAAACGACTTACTAGCAGGGGCTCCAGATGTTATGGTTTGTGATACTTTAAGTGGTAATATATTTATGAAGGTATTTTCTTCATTTACAACAGGAGGAGACTATGAAGGCAGTGGTTATGGTTATGGACCAGGAGTAGGAGAAGAATATAATAGAAAAATACTTATATTATCAAGGGCATCAGGGATTCCTGTAGTTTCTAACGCACTTAAATATGCTTATGATGTAGTTAAAGGAAATGTAAGTGAGGTTTCAAAAAATGAGTTTATAAATGCTAAAGCTTCTAAGTTTGAGGAAGTAATAAGCGGTATTATTAAAAAAGAAGTAAAAATTAGTGAAGAGGTTAATATGCCAGAAAAACAAGTAGTTACAACTCAAATATCTGGTATAGATATAATGGATTTAGAAGATGCGGTTAAAGAATTATGGAAAAATGAGGTATATGCAGAAAGTGGAATGGGATGCACTGGGCCTATAGTTTTAGTAAATGAAGCTAAAGGGGAGGATGCAGTTCAGATTCTATTAAAAGCTGGATATACAGCAAAATAAAACTAAATAAGTAAAAATATAAAAGTATTAGTTGAAGAAACTAAACGTATAATATATAATTATAAGAAATAATTGAATGTATTTACCTGTATATTTTTGATGATATGGTTCAAATGTATCTACCAGGCTACCGTAAATTGCCTGACTACAGGAGTTTTTGATAATATAATTTTAAGTATACAATACACTATAAATCTATACTTTTATGTTAAATAGTAAACTCCTGTCTGTTTTAGACGGGAGTTTTTTGTTCTTAATATATAAATAAACTACTTTTAGGGGGAAAAATATGAAATCATTACAAGAAAAAATATTAACAGAAGGTCGCGTGTCAGGAAATGATATATTAAAAGTAGATAATTTTTTAAATCACCAATTAGACGTAGCTTTTTTAAATGAAATAGGAAAGGAATTTAAAGAAAGATTCAAAGAAGATAAAATAGATAAAATACTTACTATAGAAGCTTCAGGAATAGCAATAGCATCTATAGCATCTCAACATTTTGGAAATGTACCAGTTGTATTTGCAAAGAAGGTAGAGTCTAAAAATCTAGATAAAGATGTATATGAAACGAAGGTATATTCATTTACAAAAGGAAAAGAATACAGCGTAAAAGTATCTAAAAGATACTTAAATGAAGGTGAAAATATACTAGTTCTAGATGATTTTTTAGCAAATGGAAGAGCAGCACTTGGTCTTAAAGATTTAGTGGATCAATCTGGAGCAAATTTAGTAGGAGTTGGGATTGTAATAGAAAAAGGATTCCAAGATGGTAGAGAATTATTATTAAATGAAGGTGTTAAATTAGAATCATTAGCAATACTTGATTCAATAGAAAATGGAGTTATAAAATTTAGATAATTTAAACTTTATATAAAAAATCCTAGAAAATTAGAATTATAAAATCTAAACTTCTAGGATTTTTTTATCTAATAAACTAAGTGTGGAAAAAGTTAGAAAAATAACAATTCAGTCAATCTGCGGTTTGTGAATTATATGGTTATATTTAATATTTACCATATAAACAAACTGTGATATCATATGTACTTAGCAACTAATAAAATATAAAATTTAATAAATATAATCTGGATTTATATTTATTAAATAGGAAATAATATATACATAAGAATTTTAGGAGGTACATATAATGAAATTTTTTATAGACACAGCTAACATAGAAGAAATAAAAGAAGCTAACGATTTAGGTGTTATATGTGGAGTTACAACAAATCCATCGTTAATAGCTAAAGAAGGAAGAGACTTTATACAAGTTGTAAAAGAAATAACTGATATAGTAGATGGACCAGTTAGTGCAGAGGTAATAAGCTTAGATCATGAAGGAATGGTTAAAGAAGCTGATAAATTATCTAAAATACACAAAAACATAGTTATAAAAATACCTATGACAGCAGAAGGATTAAAGGCTGTAAAGATATTATCAAGCAAAGGGATAAAGACAAACGTAACTTTAATATTCTCAGCAGGACAAGCTCTTTTAGCTGCTAGAGCAGGAGCTAGTTATGTAAGTCCATTTGTAGGTAGATTAGATGATATAGGACAAAATGGATTAGATTTAATAGAAGAAGTAGTAGATATATTTGATGTAAATGGTATAGAAACAGAAGTAATAGTTGCAAGTGTAAGAAATCCAATACATGTACTACAAGCAGCTAGAATAGGAGCTGATATTGCTACAGTTCCTCTTAAAGTAATAAACCAAATGATAAAGCATCCTTTAACAGATAAAGGTATAGAAAGCTTTATGAGTGACTGGGAAGGTGCATCGTTAAAATTATAAAAATATAAAAAAGCTAAACTTATAAGTTTAGCTTTTTTATATTTTTATAGATAAGTAGCATAATATATATTAGGACATTTATTATGGAGGCGATTTTTTGAAAAGTAAAATAGCATTTACAACATTGTTATTTATAGCAATAGTAGGATTTATTGTGGTATTTCAAAATATATTTGGACCGGAAAATACATTAATTGGAGTAGCAGGTATAACTGCTGCATTATCTTTAACAGATATTGATTATACTTTGTATCCTATAAAAAATACAATAAAATTTATGGCATTAGAAGTTCTAATAGGTATATTAGCATTTATAGCATCATTAAATCCAATTACAGCGTTAATAGTAAACTTTATAGCTATATTTTCTCTAATATATTTATTTACATATGATACTAAAAAATCAATATATGTACCATTTACATTAGGGTATTTATTTATACTTTATTCACCTGTAAAAATAGAAAATATGCCTCTTAGAATTGCAGGCCTAGCATTTTGTGGGCTACTAATAATGGCGGTTCAGCTATTGGTAAATAGGAATAAATTTTGGGATAAAACTCAAAAAAGTATAATACAAGTTGCAAATGATTTAAAGGATAAAATCGATTTTATAATAAATAAAGAAGATGTATATAACATAGAAGAAAAGCATAATGAGGTTTATAAAAATATAAGAAATATATCGGCAAAAATGTATGAAAGAAGATTAAAAAGGATTGATGAATCAAGTTTATATGAAATTAATTTAGGTATAATACTAAGTTTTGAGAGTATTAATATTACATTAAGTAAAATACAAAATGATACTGAAAATATTAAAAGATATGATGATCTTTTAGTAGAATTGAAAAAAGAGCTAGATTATATTATTAAATATATAAATAATGAAATTACAGCCACTGAATTTAGTAATAACTTACAGGTATTTATAAAAGATAAAAGTACTATAGACTGCTATTTATCATATGAATTAAAGGAAAACATTAGTTTGTTAAACAACACTTTAGAAGAAATGGAATTTACAGAAAGTAAAGAAAGAAAAATTAGTTATACACCATATAGTAGCCTTAAAAGCTATGTATTAAAAAGTACCTTTAACAAAGATTCTTTAAAATTCTCATTTGCATTTAGAAGTGCAATAATGATATCTATAGGAACATTTGTAGTTAGCTTTTTTAATATAAATTATGGTAAATGGTTAATATTTACACTTTTCTCAGTATTACAGCCATATCTTGAACTAAGTAGAACTAAAGGAAGAGATAGAATATTAGGCACTATTATAGGTGTACTAATATTTGAAATCGTATTTAATATAGTTAAAGATGATTCTATGAGAATGATAGTAATATTTATAGTAGGGTATTTAAGTAATTATCCAACTAAATATCATCAAAAAATGATATTTACAACTATATCTGCATTAGGAGCAGCATCTATAGGATCAGCATATGAACTATTAGCACTAGAAAGGTTATCATTTATAATTATAGGAACTATAATAGCATTAATATCTAATAGATTTATATTACCATATAGAATAAGTAGTGAAACTAAAAACTTAATAGATAAATCTATTAAAGTTAACAAACAAATTTTAAATAAGATATCTCATATAAATATTAATGATATAAATAAAAATGAATTTAGTGACTTAATATTAATTAATAAGCTTGTAAATGATAAAATAAGTATTAATAATAATATTTTAATGTCTCAAATAATAAACGAATTTTTAAAAAATCAATGTGTAATGATGAACAATATTAATTTTTTACTAAATAATATTATAAATGGTAAGGTAAAAAATTTAGATATAAATATCATTTGTGAAAATGCAAATCTATTAAATAATAGAAATATTAAAGAAGAAGATTTAAAAGAAGAATTCTATTCTTTAAAAAATAATATAGAAAAGTTTGTATTTATAGATATATTTGAAATTTTTAACAATCTTAATAAATCACATGAAATAGCTAAAAATATAAAATAAAGAAAGCCCCATATTCAAAATTGAATATGAGGCTTTCTTTATTTTATATAGAGATAGTTTCGATTGATTGTTCACTATAGTATTTATTTTTATCTAATTCCTTTTCACTGCTACTTACTACTAAAGTACAAGCACAGTCACCCATTACATTAACAGTAGTTCTAGCCATATCTAATAATCTATCAACACCCATTATTAATCCAACGCCTTCTATTGGAAGTCCTACAGAAGTTAATACCATCGATAAAGTTATCATACCAACGCCCGGAACACCAGCGGTACCTACAGAAGCTAAAGTTGCAGTTAATATTATTGTAATAAAAGAATTTATATCTAAATTAATCCCGTATAATTGAGATATAAATATACAAGCCACACCTTGCATTATAGCAGTACCATCCATATTAATTGTAGCTCCTAAAGGAAGAGTAAACGAAGCCACAGAATTATCAACACCTAATTCTTCCATACTTTCTATAGTTAAAGGTAGCGCAGCATTACTTGAAGCTGTTGAAAAAGTTACGGCAGCAATATTAGCAAATTTCTTTAAAAATGGTTTAAGTTTAAGTCCTGTGAAAAATTTAATCATACCGGCGTAAACTATAAATGCTTGTAAAACTAGAGTCATAGAAACTGCAAACATATATTTTACAAGGGATAATATAGCTTCAAATCCTGTAGTAGCAAAGGTATTTGATATAAGTGCAAAAACTCCGTAAGGCGCAAGTAACATTATAATACTAACCATCTTCATACAAACATCGTTAGCACATTCAAATAATTTTCTAAGAGGTGCAGCTTTTTCTCCAATAGCACTCATTGATATACCAAGTAATAAGGCAAATACTATTATTTGTAACATATCACCACTAGCTAATGATTGTATTGGGTTAGAAGGAATCATACCAAGTATTATATCAACTATTGGCTTATTTTCACCTATAGTAGGCGCTTCAGTTATTAAATGTGACATATCAAGTCCAAGACCCGGATTTATTAACTTGCCTATAAAAAGCGCTAAAGTTATAGCTATTGCAGTAGTTGTTAAATAAAATACCAAAGTTTTAACTCCGATTCGTCCTAATTTTTTTATATCTCCCATAGACGATGATCCACAAACTAAAGAAACAAAAACAAGTGGAACAACTAGCATTTTTATAGAATTTATAAAACCACTGCCAAGTATTTTTAAAATTCCATCTAATAAAATTGTATTTTTTAAAGTTCCATTAGATAAACTTTTTATAGTTAGACCAAATATTATTCCTAAAAATATACCTATAAAAATTTTATATGTAAGACTTAACTTTTTTTTCATAGAATCTTCCTCCGAATGGTTATTTTAAAGCTTTGTTTTTATACAGTATATAATAGCATTAAAATTTAGAAAAATGCAAGTTAAAAATAAAATTATTCATAAAAATAATAAAAAATATGAAAATATAGAAAAAAATTAAAAAAAATGAATTGGATGTAAATAAAAAACTCAAAAATGAATAAGGAATTTATATATGTTTAATAATGTTTAATATAGCTAAAACTAAAAGGTTACATCGATGTAACTTTTATTACGAATCTGTAATTTAAAGTAACAGTGGTGTAACTGTTTTTATAAAATTTACTATGGTAATATTAGATTATAGAAAAGGAAATAAAACAAATTTACATAAATTATTACATATAAAGGATGGGATTTATTATGAAAAGAGCAATTATAGCATTATCAATATTATGTACAGGGGCATTAGCAATAAACCCAATAAAAAATATAAGCTTTGCACAAAATGCAGATAAAAATACTAATAAGCAAGTAGTTCAAAGTGTAGAGATAAATAAGAGTGAAAATTTAAATGTAGAAAAGAATAAAAACATAGAAGTTAATAAAGAAGTAGTAAAAACAGAAGCAAATAAAAAAGAAACATTAAAAAATGAAGAAAAAGAATTAGTTATAAATAAAGAAGAAGCGACTAAACCACAAAAAAATGAACAAAATACAAAACAACCTGTTATAGAAAAAAATGAAGCTGTTGTTGAGAATAAAAATAAAGAAAAAGCAGATAAAAATACTGTTGAAGTTATAGAAGTATTAAATAAAGAACAAGCTAAAGAATTATTAAAAATGGTAAATCCAGATATGAATTATGTATATCAAGGAGATGAAACTACATTTGAAGTTTTATCTCAAAAAGGATTAAGTGGATATGTATTTTTACCAGATGTTGATGGAGATATGGGATTATTTGTAGATAAAAATACTGCAAAAGTTTACTACTTCCATCCAAGTGGATATCTTGAATTAGCTTTATAAGATAGTCAATAAAATTTAAAACTCATATAAAAAACCTTGATACAAACTAAATTGTATCAAGGTTTTTTATACATTTGGAGTATGAAGTATTGATGGTGCAGCTTTATTTTTTAGTAGCTTATCAAAAGACTGATGATCTGACTTATATCCAATACCTTCTCTTTTATTATCTACATCTATTATTTTATATTGTTCACAAGCTTCTTTTACCATTTCATATTCTTTATTAGAATCAGCATTATAGATTATTTTTTTACTAGGAAATATTTTATAAGCAAATTGAGGTTTTACGAAATATCTAGCATCTTTAATTTTACCTGTATTATATAATCCTTGGATTATAGAACCATTTTTTATGTGTTGTAGATGATCATCAAATTTATAGGTATGTGCAACATGAGTTACACTCTTCAAATTTTTTTCAAATTCTAATGCAATATTTTCCATAGAATTAAAATCAGTATCACCGTTAGAAGTTAACTTTGGTAGTATAATAATATTTTTATCTTTTACACCTAATGAATTTAGTGATGCTAGAAATTCTCTATTTCTGTAACTAGATTTTTGATCTTTTGTAAGATTTTTATATTGGTCATTATTATCAAACACAGCTATTCCACTACCATTAGAAACCAAAACCACAAATACATTATCTTGCCCTCTTTCTTTTATGGCCTCAACTATAGCACTACCAGCCCATAATACTTCATCATCTTGGTGTTGAGGGTAAAAAACAACGTAATCTTTAAATTGTTTATTAGTATTATTTTTATGAATATTAAATATAGCTAATATTAAAAAGAAACATAATATAATTGCCAATATTAAATTTTTATTATTTTTTAAGCACATACTATTTTCTCCTTAAATAAAATTAAAAATGTCATATATTTTAATATGCTAACAAAAAAATTTGATAATAAGTTTGAACTATTGTTATTAAATTGATATTAATATTTTAGACAAGTATCATTTCTTTATGTAAGATTATAAAAATTTAAATAAATATAAAGAAATTTTGTATTTATCCGTATAATTAAAGTAATAAATTATTTTCGAGGTGACAAAATGCTTGATAAAATACAAGGCTTAAATTCTATATCTACCTTTTCAAATCATAGTGAGTGTAAATGCAGCTCTAATAGCGAAGTATTTGATATGATTATGATAAGTTTATTAAAAGCTTTAGCAGAGAAGAATAAAAGAAGTAATAACATAAATGAAAATAACATAGGAATATTAGAAAATTTACAAACTCAAAATGCATCTCAAGTTAGCAATAAAATAGAGATATCATCAAAAAAACTTAATGCTAATGAAAGAATAGAAGATGCTGTAAATTTATCGTCAAAAAAGTATGGTGTAGATGCAAACTTAATAAAGGCAATAATTAAAGTTGAATCAGACTTTAATCCAAATACTGTATCATCTGCAGGTGCAAAAGGATTAATGCAACTTATGCCGGAGAATATTAGAGACTTAGGAGTTAAAAATCCACTTAACATAGAAGAAAATATAGATGGTGGAACAAGGCATATAAAAGAATACTTAGATAGATATAATGGAAATGTTGAAATGGCTTTAATGGCTTATAATGGTGGTCCTACGAGGATGATGAGACGAGGAGTTACATCAATAGAACATATATACAAAATGCCAAGAGAAACACAAAACTATGTACCAAAAGTTATGAAATATTACAAAAGATAAGATATATTTTAGACAATAAAAAATAGATGCAATAAAGCATCTATTTTTTTATATTTAACATATGTAATAATCTTGTTTTTAATCCGGAAAAATCATTTTGAGATAGAGAAACC
Organism: Faecalimicrobium sp. JNUCC 81; assembly: GCF_053667625.1. NCBI lineage: Bacteria > Bacillati > Bacillota > Clostridia > Peptostreptococcales > Peptostreptococcaceae > Faecalimicrobium > Faecalimicrobium sp. JNUCC 81. The sequence goes on along the minus strand of NZ_CM132203.1, from coordinate 2,781,180 downwards.
TCCACATCACCTACTATAACAGATGACTTGTTTAACCTACGAACTTGTTTTATGTTGATTAAATTTTTATTGCTACATCTATAGAAAATATAAGAATCTAGAGATTCTGTTAACTTATTAATATTAGAATCTATAGTAAAAGTATCATTTTGAGTATATACTAAAGATTTATTTTTATGAGATTCAATAAGCAATATTGATTTAGGAGGTATATCGCCTAATATATCATTTTCATTTAACTCATTTACACACTGTAAAAGCTCATCATTAAAAGCTTCCTCATTTATAGGATTTATTACATATTTAAAATCTTTTAGTGGAAAACCATTAATCATAAAATCGACAATCTCAGGAATAAATATTATCTTAATATTACTATATAAACTTGTTATTTTTTGATTAATCTCATTAGCTATTGTTTTATTTTTTAAAGCTACACTGACTAATAATATATCTACATTTCGTGGTTTATTATTTAGTAAATCATCAATAGAATTAAAATTAGAAAGTTTGTATTTAAATTTGTTAAATGAAGTGAATTTAAGCAAAAGTCCATTTAAATTATTTCTTTCATTAATATTATTACAACATACACATACATCAAACATTAAAAATCTCCTTTCAAAATAATAATTGAAGCTGATATTATAATAAATAAAATAAGCTTCTAAATATAAGATATTAGATAAGAACTATTTATATACCTCTTAAATAATTATTGAAAATTAACTTAAGAAATATTCAAAACAACCGTAAAAATATATAATATAAAATATTAAATAATATTACAGAGGTCAAATATGAAGGTAGGAAATATAGGATTAAATCCTAGTATAAATATAGAAAGTAAAAATAATAAAAGTAAGTTGGATTTTAGTGATAGTTTTAATCAAACAAATAGGTCAAAAACAAAAGAAGAATTGGAATTATATATAAAAGAAATAAAGAATACTGGAAGTAGATTAGCCGCAACCCAAAATTACACAGATGTAGTAAAATATAAAAAGGTTATAAAAAATTACCTAAAATCTATAGTAGACTATGTATATGAATTAAATAAAAAAGATAGTTTTTGGGATACAAATTACTTTACGACAGTAAGTACAGTAAATGAGAAATTAGAAGAAATAACAAAAGAACTATTATACGATCAAAAGAGTAATATAGATGTAGCATCTAAGGTAGATGAGATAAATGGATTATTAATAGATATATATATGTAAGGAGAAATGAATATGGATACTTTAAAAAAATATGATAATGTATATGAGGTTGAATTTGAACAATTAGAAGAAGGTGAAAAAAAATCAATAAGTGCTATGAATGAAATTATGAATTCACAATTAGATATAACAGTATCAATAGGAGAAACAAGAGAAAAGTTAGAAAAAATAGCTAGCTTAAATGTAGGAGATGTAATTGTTTTAGATAAGCACCTTGAAGAACCATTAGACATAAGTATAAATGGAAAAGTGGTAGCAAGTGGTGAAAGTATCATATTAGATAATAAATTAGCAATAAGATTATCTACTATAAAAATGGATGAGGATGAAAGTTAAAATAATTATAACTTATTAATACTAGGGAGGTACTCGATGAAAATAGGTTCGATAAACCAAAGAGTCATTGAAAATATATATAAATCCAATAAAGCAGAAGACAAATCTATAAAAAAAGAAAAAATAGATACTGTACAAATATCTGATTTAGGGAAATATTTAAGTGAAGTTAATAATAAAAAAGAAGAAATAAATATTGAGAAAGTTAATGAATTAAAAAAGAAAATAGATAATGGAACTTATAGAATAGATTCTAAGGATATAGCAAAGAAAATAATTGAGCACATGAGAGGTGAAAACTAGTTGAGCCCAGAGTTAAAAATAGTTATATTTGAAGAAAAAAATATATTAAAAACCCTTTTAGATTTGCTAGATGAGCAATATGAATTATTAATAAACAAAGATGTAATCAAGCTTGATAAAATAGCCACAGAAATAGATTTAGTAGCAAAAGAACTTGCAACATTAGAAATTAAAAGAAGAAACATTACAGGTAGTGAAACTAGTATGTCTAAACTTATGGAAGATTGTAATGATGAAAATATAATTAAGGCATATGAAGATATAAAACATTATCTTCATATGTTAGAAGTACAAAAAGAAGCAAATAACAATCTTATAAAACAGAAATTATTATTTACAAAAAAAATGATAAATTTTATTAAGCCAAGTAAAGGTATTGGTACATATAATTCACTTGGACAAGTAGGAAAATAAATTACAATGGAGGGAAAGTTATGTCAGGTTTATTTGGGACTTTACAGTCATCAAGAACAGGTATGAGTGCGAGTCAAGTTGCTATACAAACAACTTCGCACAATTTAAATAATATGAATACACCAGGGTATTCAAGACAAAGGGTAGAGCAAAAAGCTAGAAGTGCATATAGTTACCCAGGGTACAATAGTAGTTTAGGAGCAGGTCAATTAGGAACTGGTGTAGAGGTTACAGACATTTCTAGAGCTAAAAATGCATTCTATGATTTTCAATATAGAAGCGAAAGTCATACATCTGGTAGTTTAAAAGTTAAATATGAAAGTTATACAAATATGGAAACTATATTTAATGAGCCATCAGATACATCGATTTCTGCATCTATGAATAATTTCTTTACTAGTTGGCAGGAATTAGCTAAAAGTCCAAAAGATAACGGTGCAAAAGATATAGTAATACAAAATAGTAAGTATTTAGCTGATAAAATAAGCCAAATAACTAATAAATTAGAAAACTTAGGAGAACAAACGCAAGTAAACTTAGACAATCAGGTAAAAGATATAAACTTTGCAATTAATCAATTAAGAGATCTTAACAAAAATATCAAAATAGTTGAAGGTAGTGGGAAAAGCCCTAACGATTTACTAGATGAAAGAGATAGAATACTAGATGACCTTAGTTTTAAGATAAATATGCAAGACGATGAGGTAAAAAATCTGCTTAATGATAAAATAACAAAGGGCGGAGAAGTTACAATAGATGAATTAAAAAAAATAGCAAATGTTTCAGGAGAAATTAAAGGTTCTCTAGAAATGATAGAAAAAATAGATAAATATAAAAATGATGTAAATACATTAGCTGAAAATATAGCAACATCAGTAAATGATACTTTAAAAATTAATTTATTTGAGTATGATGGTACTAAAAGTCCATCTTTAAAAGTAGCTGATGGAATAATAGATGGAACAGTTGACTTAGATGTAACATCAGATAAAGCACAAGAAATGTATAGATTAAAAAATAAAAAAATCAGTATCAAGGGAGAAAACGTAACTATAAATAACTTTTATAATGGTGTAATACAAAGTTTAGGGAATGAATCTCAAGAAGTGATAAGAAATGAAAAAAATCAAAGTAAAATATTAAAAGAAGTAAATAAAACAAGACTAAATGAGTCTGGTGTTGCATTAGATGAAGAAATGACTAATTTAATACAATTTCACCATGCATATAATGCAAGTGCTAAAGTAGTATCGACGATAGACTCTTTATTAGACGTTGTAATAAATGGATTAAGAAGATAAATTAGGAGGTAATTATGAGAATAACAAATTCATCAATGCTTTTCAGTCATATGTATGACGTACAAGAAAATTTACAAAGAATGGATAAATTAAGTAAGCAGCTTGATACAGGCAAGCAAGTAAATAGGGTATCAGATGATCCTCACAAAGCTGTAAAAATAATGAATTTAAATAACGAAATAAAATATACAGAAAAATACAACTATAATATAGATGAAATCGTAGGATGGATGGATAATACAGATTCATCATTAGAAGAGGTTGGAAGAGCTCTTAACGATATTAAAGAATCTATTTTAAAAGTTGGTAATGGTGCATATACTGAAGAAGAATTTAAGGCTATAAATGCAGATGTAAATGTAAAAATTAGAGAATTGGGAGAAACATTAAATTCAAGTTATGCAGGAAGACATATGTTTGGAGGAAGTACTGTTGATGAAGCTCCAGTAAATATAATAGAAAATGCAGATGGAACTGTAACATTAGAATTAAATTCAAAAGCGAATTCAGACGACTTAAAAGCGGACATATCAGATGGTATAAATATAGATTATAACGTATCTGCCAAAGAAATATTTGATACAGGAAAGGGAGGTAAAGATTACCTTTCTGCAATAAATGATGTATCTAAATTGTTAAACGATATATCAAACGGTAAGGATGTTGAAGTAAATAAAGAGAAATTGACAGGTGATGTAAAAGTTAAAATAGATTCATTTTTTAACCATACACTAGATAATAGAACTAAACTTGGTGTTAGAGTAAATACGGCTGAAAATATAAAAAAACTTAATAATGAGAATATATTAAATATGAAAGGTGTATTATCATTAGATCAGGATGTTAATCATATTGAAAAATTTACTGAATTAAAATCAGCAGAATTGGTTTATAATGCATCTATTCAAGCTGGATTAAAATTAATACAGCCGAGTATACTTGATTACCTAAGATAATTAGGAGGAATATATGGAAATATTATTTGATAAAGGAATTCCGGGTCTTGAAGAATATAAAGTTTTTACAATAAATGAAATTGAAGAAAATACTAAATTTAAAATTATAAACTCAAAAGAAGATATTAATATAGGTTTTATAGCTATATCACCTTTTGAAGTTAAAAATGACTATGAAATAAATTTAAATGATGACATAATAAATGACTTGGAAATAGAAAATCCTAATGACGTATTAATATTAAATTTAATAACTTTAAGCAACACATTAGAACAAAGTACAGTTAATTTAAAAGCTCCTTTAGTAATAAATATTAAAAATAATAAAGGAAAGCAATTAATATTGCAAGATGATAAATATAGCATAAAAGAACCTTTAACAGGGAGTGAAAAGAATGTTAGTAGTTACTAGGAAAAAAGGAGAATCTATATTAATAGGAGATGATATAGAAATTAAGTTAGTAAAAATAGAAGATGGAAGCGTTAAAATAGCTATAGATGCTCCCAAAGATAAGGTTATACTTAGAAAAGAAATATATGAAAATGTTAAAAAAGAAAATTCAGAAGCTATAACCAATACAAATGAAATTTTAAATTTATTTAAGTAAGTAAGTGAGTGAGGGAGAAAGTTATGTATGCAGCAAATCCATATAATATATATAAACAAAATTCAGTAAACACAGCGTCACAAGAACAATTATTACTTATGTTAGTAGATGGAGCTGTTAAATATACAAAAATAGCTAGACTTGCAATATCAGAAAAAAATATGCAAAAAGCACATGATGAGCTAGTTAGGGTTCAAGATATATTTTTAGAGCTTATGGTAACTATGGATAAAGATGCAGGAAGTTACATGAAAGATTTATATAATGTGTATGAGTTTATAAAAAGTGAACTTGCTAAAGCTAATATAAAAAAAGATGCACAGATAATAGATAACGTACTTCCTTTAATTGAGGAAGTAAGAGATATGTGGCATGAGGCATATAAAGCAACAAAGAAAAGTAAGTAGGGAGGGGATTTTATGTCAAGTGTAAATAGTTTGAGATTAACAGGACTTGCAACTGGTATGGATACAGAAACCATGATAAAGGAAATGCTTGCAGGAGAACAAAAAAAGGTAGATACAGCTAAGCAAAAAGAACAAACTATAAAATGGCAACAAGAAATATATAGAGAAGTTATAAAAGATGTGAAAGATATTAGCGAGAAATATTTTTCAGTATCGTCAAAGAATTCTTTAACAACTAGTAGTGCATGGAATACATTATCTTTAACAAGTTCTGACTCGAGTATATTAACTGCTAAAGGTAATGCAGGTGCTAATAAGATTGATTATAAATTTAATATTGAAAAATTAGCTGAAGCTCCTAAAGCTACATCATCACAAGCTGCTAATGGTAAAGAGATTAAAAAAGATAGCAAGTTATCTGAATTGGGATTAGCATCAGAAACTAAATTTAAAATAAATTTAGGGAAAGATTCTAATTCAAAAGATATAACTATAGGACCGGATGATACTATAGATTCTCTAGTAAGTAAGATAAACAATAGTATGAGTGGAGATGTTAAAGCTTCATTTAGTGAAATGACTGGTGAATTTACTATTGAATCAGCTAAAGAAGGTAAAGATAGTGAATTAAAAATATTAAATGAAGATGGAAGTATATCTAACTCTCTAGACTTTTTAGGGTTAAAGACAAAATCATATGAACTTGAATCTGATGGAAGTTTCAAGCTGGATGGAAGTGGAAAGCCTAAACTTACTGAACTTGAATTTAAAGGTAGCGCTGTAGGTAGCAACTCTATAATTCAAGTATCTTCAAAGGACGGATCGTTTACGAAGACTCTAAATGAAAAATCAAATTCATTTACAATAGATGGAGTTACATATAACGTACATTCAACAGGTAGTACCGACATTACATCTAAACAAGATGTTCAACCAGTAGTAGAAAATATGAAATCATTTGTTGAAGAATATAATAAACTAATGGACAAGGTATACAAACTTGTAATGGAGAAAAAGTCAGCAGACTATAAACCTTTAACAGAAGCTCAAAAAGAAGATATGAGTGAAAAAGAAATAGAAAAATGGGAAAAGAAAGCCAAAGAAGGTATACTTAGAAATGACTCTGAAATGAGAAAGTTTATGTCAGATATGCAAAAGTCTATATTTGGAGATAAAATGGGAGTTTTAAGTGAGATGGGCTTAACTAGCCATGAAGATTATACCAAAAGAGGACAAATCGCGTTAAATGAATCTAAATTTACAAAAGCTTTAGAAACTAATTCTACTAGAGTATATGAAGTATTTGCTAAAGACAGTTCCAGTGTATTAGAAAATATGAAAAATACTATGAATAAGTATGTAGGAGGTTCATCATCTATATTTGCAAAAAAAGCAGGGCTAGAGAAAACGGCATCTGCAGTAAGAAACTTTTATTCGGATCAACTAAAGAAGCAAGCAGAAAATATAAAAAATATTACAAGAAAGATGGATGCAAAAGAAAATGCACTGTATAAAAAATTTGCAAAATTAGAATCAAGTATTAATAAACTTAATGCGCAAATGAATTATCTTTCACAAATGTAGGTTTGGTGAAAGATATGAAAGAAATTGTAAAACTGTATAAAGATATATCTTTAGAAATAATTGAATGTATAAATAAATCAGAATTAGATAAAGTAGATAGTCTTTTAAATAAAAGACAAGAAATACTAGAAAGTGAAATTAATAAATCAGAATTAAAAAAATTACTAATAGATAATAAAATATTAGATATAGATAAAAAAATACATAATTTATTAAATGAAAATATAGATAAAGTTAAAGATGAAATTAAAGAACATAAAGTGTCTAAACAGGCAAATAACAACTATTCATATTTTAATAAAGAAAAATTAAATATTTTTAATAAAAAAGTGTAAAGTTTTATTAAAATATATCGATATATTATATTGTAAGGGATACTTAGTTAAGTATTTTTACATAAATTAAAAGACATGGATGTCATTAAAAAAACTAAGGAGGGTAACATAATGAGAATAAACACTAATATGAATGCTATGATAGCATTAAACCAAATGGGAAAAAATGTAGGATTATCTGGTAAGTCAATGAATAAATTATCTTCAGGAGAAAGAATAAACAAAGCTGGAGATGATGCAGCAGGTCTTGCAATATCAGAAAAAATGAGAAGCCAATTAAGAGGATTAGAACAAGCATCTAGAAATACTCAAGATGGTATATCAGTAGTTCAAACAGCAGAAGGTGCTATGGAAGAAGTTGGAAACATAGCTCAAAGAATGAGAGAATTATCTGTTCAATCTGCAAATGAAACTAACACTGCAGAAGATAGATCTAAGATAACAGAAGAATTATCACAATTACATGATGAAATAAACAGAATAGCTGATTCTACTGAATTCAATAAGAAAAACTTATTAAATGGAACTGATTCAATAGGGAAAACTATAGATGTTAAAATGGAAGCTGGTATGGCTGATAAATACTCTGTAGATGGTATAGAGGGATTAGGACTTAAAGGAGATGTAAAATTAACTACAGCTGCTTCTGGTGCAGCAGGTAAAATAACTCTTAAAGTTGGAGCTGATACATTTGAATTAGATGGAGTTACTGCTCTTGGTGGTACTGCTGGTGCTGTGGCTAAAGGAGACTACACTTTAACTAAAGCAGGTTCAACTGAAACTATAAAAGTTACTATAAAAGAAGATATGGCAGCGGTTTTAGCTGAGACTAAAATAGCAACATCAGCTGAAGGAGATATAAAAGGTCAATCTATAAACTTACAAGTTGGAGCAAACACTACAGATTCTCAAAAACTTAATGTTAAAGTACAAAATGTAAATACAGAATCTTTAGGATTAGGTGCTGATAAAAAGGCTATAGAAAAGATGAACAAAGAAGGAAATGATGGAACTGTTGCAGCTAGAGCTATGATAGATTCTTTAGATAAAGCATTAGAAACAATAAATACTTCAAGAGCTAACTTAGGAGCAACTCAAAATAGATTAGAAACTGCTCAATCTAACTTAAGTACTTCAAGTGAAAACTTAACAGCAGCAGAATCAAGAATAAGAGACGTAGATGTTGCTAAAGAAATGATGAACTTATCTAAGTTAAACTTATTAACTCAAGCTTCTCAGGCTATGATGGCTCAAGCTAAATCTCAGCCAGAAGGTGTAATGCAATTATTAAGATAATTGTATCTACAATTTAACAAAAATAGACATAATTTTAAATTATGTCTATTTTTGTTTTAATTATAAAGAAAAATTAAATATTTTTAATAAAAAAGTGTAAAGTTTCATTAAAATATATCGATATATTATATTGTAAGAGATACTTAACTAAGTATCTTTACATAAATTAAAAGATATGGATGTCATTAAAAAAAACTAAGGAGGGTAACATAATGAGAATAAACACTAATATGAATGCTATGATAGCATTAAACCAAATGGGAAAAAATGTAGGATTATCTGGTAAGTCAATGAATAAATTATCTTCAGGAGAAAGAATAAATAAAGCTGGAGATGATGCAGCAGGTCTTGCAATATCAGAAAAAATGAGAAGCCAATTAAGAGGATTAGAACAAGCATCTAGAAATACTCAAGATGGTATATCAGTAGTTCAAACAGCAGAAGGTGCTATGGAAGAAGTTGGAAACATAGCTCAAAGAATGAGAGAATTATCTGTTCAATCTGCAAATGAAACTAACACAGCAGAAGATAGATCTAAGATAACAGAAGAATTATCACAATTACATGATGAAATAAACAGAATAGCTGATTCTACTGAATTCAATAAGAAAAACTTATTAAATGGAACTGATTCAATAGGGAAAACTATAGATGTTAAAATGGAAGCTGGTGCAGGAGATAACTACTCTGTAGACGGTATAGAAGGATTAGGACTTAAAGGAGATATAAAATTAGTTACAGATGCTGGTACTGGTGCTACAAGTAAAATAACTCTTAAAGTTGGAGCTGATACATTTGAATTAGACGGAGTAGGTGCAGATGCTACTGGTATAGTAAAGGCAGGAGATTATACATTAAAGAAAGCTTCAGGAGAAACTGTAAAACTTACTATAAAAGCAGATATGACAGCGAAGGCAGCAGATGTTAAGATAGGAGCATCAGCTGAAGGAGACATAAAAGGTCAATCTATAAACCTACAAGTTGGAGCAAACACTACAGATTCTCAAAAACTTAATGTTAAAGTACAAAATGTAAATACAGAATCTTTAGGATTAGGTGCTGATAAAAAAGCTATAGAAAAGATGAACAAAGAAGGAAATGATGGAACTGTTGCAGCTAGAGCTATGATAGATTCTTTAGATAAAGCATTAGAAACAATAAATACTTCAAGAGCTAACTTAGGAGCAACTCAAAATAGATTAGAAACTGCTCAATCTAACTTAAGTACTTCAAGTGAAAACTTAACAGCAGCAGAATCAAGAATAAGAGACGTAGATGTTGCTAAAGAAATGATGAACTTATCTAAGTTAAACTTATTAACTCAAGCTTCTCAAGCTATGATGGCTCAAGCTAAAGCTCAGCCAGAAGGTGTAATGCAATTATTAAGATAATTGTAGCTATAATTTAACAAAAATAGACATAATTTTGAATTATGTCTATTTTTAATTTAATTATATTATAAAGAAAAATTAAATATTTTAATAAAAAAGCGTAAAGTTTTATTAAAATATGTCGATATATTATATTGTAAGGGATACTTAACAAAGTATTTTTACATAAATTAAAAGACATGGATGTCGTTAAAAAACTAAGGAGGGTAACAAAATGAGAATAAACACTAATATGAATGCTATGATAGCATTAAACCAAATGGGAAAAAATGTAGGATTATCTGGTAAGTCAATGAACAAATTATCTTCAGGAGAAAGAATAAACAAAGCTGGAGATGATGCAGCAGGTCTTGCAATATCAGAAAAAATGAGAAGCCAATTAAGAGGATTAGAACAAGCGTCTAGAAATACTCAAGATGGTATATCAGTAGTTCAAACAGCAGAAGGTGCTATGGAAGAAGTTGGAAACATAGCTCAAAGAATGAGAGAATTATCTGTTCAATCTGCAAATGAAACTAACACTGCAGAAGATAGATCTAAGATAACAGAAGAATTATCACAATTACATGATGAAATAAATAGAATAGCTGATTCAACTGAATTCAATAAGAAAAACTTATTAAACGGAACTGATTCAATAGGAAAAACTATAGATGTTAAAATGGAAGCTGCAGCTGCTGATAAATACTCTGTAGATGGTTTAGAAGCATTAGGACTTAAAGGAGATGTTGAATTAACTATAGCAGATAGTGGTGCTAAAAATAAAATTACTTTAGAAGTTGGAGGAAAGACTTTTGAAGTAGATGGTGTAGGTACAGCAGCCCATGATATAGCTGCAGGATCAGTATTCACTTTAAAAGATACAGCTAGTACTGATACTATAACAGTTACTATGAAAGAAGCTGTTACAGCAGTAGCAGCTAAAGCTAAAATAGCAACATCAGCTGAAACTGATATAAAAGGTCAATCTATAAACTTACAAGTTGGAGCGAATACTACAGATTCTCAAAAACTTAATGTTAAAGTACAAAATGTAAGTACAGAAACTTTAGGATTAGGTGCTGATAAAAAGGCTATAGAAAAGATGAACAAAGAAGGAAATGATGGAACTGTTGCAGCTAGAGCTATGATAGATTCTTTAGATAAAGCGTTAGAAACAATAAATACTTCAAGAGCTAACTTAGGAGCAACTCAAAATAGATTAGAAACTGCTCAATCTAACTTAAGTACTTCAAGTGAAAACTTAACAGCAGCAGAATCAAGAATAAGAGACGTAGATGTTGCTAAAGAAATGATGAACTTATCTAAGTTAAACTTATTAACTCAAGCTTCTCAAGCTATGATGGCTCAAGCTAAAGCTCAACCAGAAGGTGTAATGCAATTATTAAGATAATTGTAACTACAATTTAACAAAAATAGACATAATTTAAAATTATGTCTATTTTTATTTTGATTATAAAAAAATAATAAAAAAAGTGTAAAGTTTTATTAAAATATGTCGATATATTATATTGTAAGTGATACTTAACTAAGTATTTTTACATAAATTAAAAGACATGGATGTCATTAAAAAAAACTAAGGAGGGTAACATAATGAGAATAAACACTAATATGAATGCTATGATAGCATTAAACCAAATGGGAAAAAATGTAGGATTATCTGGTAAGTCAATGAATAAATTATCTTCAGGAGAAAGAATAAACAAAGCTGGAGATGATGCAGCAGGTCTTGCAATATCAGAAAAAATGAGAAGTCAATTAAGAGGATTAGAACAAGCATCTAGAAATACTCAAGATGGTATATCAGTAGTTCAAACAGCAGAAGGTGCTATGGAAGAAGTTGGAAACATAGCTCAAAGAATGAGAGAATTATCTGTTCAATCTGCAAATGAAACTAACACTGCAGAAGATAGATCTAAGATAACAGAAGAATTATCACAATTACATGATGAAATAAACAGAATAGCTGATTCAACTGAATTCAATAAGAAAAACTTATTAAACGGAACTGATTCAATAGGAAAAACTATAGATGTTAAAATGGAAGCTGGTATGGCTGATAAATACTCTGTAGAGGGTATAAAAGAATTAGGTCTTAAAGGTGATGTAAAATTAACTACTGCTGCTGGTACTGGTGGTAAAAGTAAAATAACTCTTAAAGTTGGAGCTACTGATACATTTGAATTAGATTCAGTAGGTGCAGATGCTACTGGTAAAATAAAAGCAGGAGATTATACATTAAAGAAAACAGGTTCAACTGAGACTATAAAAATTACTATAAAAGCAGATATGACAGCGGCATCAACAGATGAAAAATTAGCAGTATCAGCTGAAGGAGATATAAAAGGTCAATCTATAAACTTACAGGTTGGAGCTAACACTACAGATTCTCAAAAACTTAATGTTAAAGTACAAAATGTAAATACAGAATCTTTAGGATTAGGTGCTGATAAAAAAGCTATAGAAAAGATGAACAAAGAAGGAAATGATGGAACTGTTGCAGCTAGAGCTATGATAGATTCTTTAGATAAAGCATTAGAAACAATAAATACTTCAAGAGCTAACTTAGGAGCAACTCAAAATAGATTAGAAACTGCTCAATCTAACTTAAGTACTTCAAGTGAAAACTTAACAGCAGCAGAATCAAGAATAAGGGACGTAGATGTTGCTAAAGAAATGATGAACTTATCTAAGTTAAACTTATTAACTCAAGCTTCTCAAGCTATGATGGCTCAAGCTAAATCTCAGCCAGAAGGTGTAATGCAATTATTAAGATAATTGTAGTTACAATTTAACAAAAATAGACATAATTCCAAATTATGTCTATTTTTGATTTAATTATAAATAAATGAAAAATATTTTTATATTCTAGTGTATATATGTACATATTTTCCCATATATATGTACATATATATGGGAAAATATGTTATAATATAAGCATAGATGTTAGAATATGTATAAAAAGAACTAAAAATAAAATTTAATAGGCAAACCTAGGGAAATCTAGGGACGCAAAACTATAGGGGCTAACGTTTTTAACTATGCCAGCCAGCTGCCGAAGAGTTAATAGACTTTTTGTTATCATTTTGATATGAAAAAATACTCTGCTGCAGAGTATTTTTTTTATATTAAAACTACTAATTATAATTGCTATAACAAATTTAAAAATAATAAATTTATACAAACACGGAGAAATAATTAGAAACTGATATATTTTGTCGGAAAAAATACAAATATGATAAAAAATATAAATATATTAGGAAAAAGTATGAAAAATATTGACAAAAAATGAAAAAATTGATAAAAATTGATAAAATTTGTAAATTTTTGTTAGAATCCATACAATTATCTCGAAAAAAGAGTTATAATATATATTAGATATGATTTAGGAAGAATAATCCAAACATAAGTATATAAAAGTGTAGTGTAAAAGTATTTTTAATTTTGTTCTAGTTTTGTGGATTGTATTACACACGAATTATAATACCATGAAATAATATAGACTACTCTTTCTGAGTAGTTTTTTTAGATTAAAAAATAGGAGGAGTTATGAGTATATACAATTTATTAAAAGTTGGTTTAGATGCAACAGACTTAAGAAATAAAGTTATTTCAAATAATGTGGCAAATATAAATACGCCAAATTATAAAAGAAAGTATGTGAGTTTTGAAGACAGTCTAAAAGGCAAAATGGATGATAAGGCTAAAATAGAGGTTAAGGCAGATGATACTTCAATAGTTAGATTAGATGGTAATAATGTTGATTTAGAAAGTGAAAAGGTAAATCAGGCAGCGACAACTCTTCAATATAATGCCCTAGTTAATATAACTAATATTAAGTTAGCAATGATCAAGAGTGTAATATCAGGGAGGTAATTAAATGAATATTTTTAGTGGGATGAGAATAAGTGCAAGTGGACTTTCAGCAGAAAGAATGAGAATTGACACTATATCATCAAATGTAGCAAATCTAAAGACGACAAGAACTGAAAATGGGGGAGCTTATAGACGAAAAGTAGCAGTATTTCAAGAAAACTTTGATGAGAAATTAGGGATGTTAGGTGTAAAAACGGTAGCAATAGAAGAAGATAAATCTCCATTAAGAAAACTATATAAACCAGATCATCCGGATGCAGATGCTCAAGGATATGTTGAATATCCAAATGTTGATATTCTTACAGAACGAGCAGATGTATTATCAGCAATTAGAAGTTATGAATCTAATGTTGAGACTTTGAATGCTCAAAAGAATATAATTTCAAAGGCATTAGAAATAGGAAGATAAATATAAATTTGGAGGAAGTTATGCAATCAATTACAAGTATAGGGGCAAATTCTAATATATTTGCAAAAGGAATAAAAAATGAAGTAGTAAACACTCAAGAAAAAAATGATTTTTCCCAAATCATAAAAGATGCTATACACAAAGTCAATGATTATCAAGTAAATGCCAATAGTTCTATAGAAGGTCTAGTGAAGGGTGAAGGATCAAGTATGCATAACGTAATGTTAACAATGCAAGAGTCACAAATTTCAATGCAACTAATGCTAGAAATTAGAAATAAACTATATGAGGCTTATCAAGAAGTAAATAGGGTGCAATTGTAGCCTATTGACAAGGAGTATGCAGATGAATTTAAAAGAAATTATACAAAAAATAAAGGATTTTATAAGCACTAAAAAACAACAGTTTCTAGAACTAAAAAAAGAGAAAAAAATAGCAATTATAGTTGCAGTGGTAGCGGGTATATTAGCAGTAGTATTTGGAACAGGTTATTTAAAAGAGAATAAGTATAAAGTACTTTTCTCAGGATTAGATTCTAATGATGCAGCATCTATAACAAAAGAGCTTGAAAGTAAAAAAGTTGATACAAAAATAAAAGGTGATAGTATATATGTACCTAAAGATGAAGTTGATAAATTAAGACTAGAACTATCAAATAATATATCTAATGGATCAAAAGGTTTTGAAATTATGGATGAAGGTTCGTCTTTTGGTATGACAGATGAAGAATTCAAAATAAAGAAGCAAAGAATGGCGCAAGGGGAGATTGAAAAAACAATAAAAACATTCCCTCAAGTTGATAATGCAAGAGTACATATAACTGAAGGAAAAGAGTCTGTATTTGCTAAGGAAAGCGTACCAGGAAAGGCAGCTGTATCTATTGACCTAAAGCCTGGAGAAAGCTTAGAATCTGAACAAATAAGATCGATAATGTCTTTAGTTTCAGCAAGTACTTCTAATGTACCAAAGCAAAATGTAGAAGTTGTAGATCAAAATATGAAGCTTTTATCAGAGGGACTATTTGATGAAGATGGAAAAGTAAAAGCAGCAAGCTCTAATGGGCTAGATATATCTAGAAAAGCAGAAAAAGAATTAAGCTCAGACTTAGAAAGATCTATTATTGGACTTTTAGAACCTATTTTTGGAAAAGGTAAGGTAAAAGCAACTGTTAATGCTGATTTAAACTTCGATACTAGTGAAAAGACAGAAACAGTAGTTGATCCTAATAAAGTTATAGTAAAAGAAGCAAGAAGCAATAACAAAACTACCGAGGCAGCAAACACTGGCGGAGCTGTTGACAATAATATGAATAATGTAGGTAAGGACAATAAATCTACTTTAGATAATAAGGAAGAAAATATAGAATATGAAGTTGGAAAAACAGAGACTAAGACTATAAAAGCTCAAGGTGAAGTAAATAAAATAACTGCATCAGTTGCCATTGACGGAAAAGTAGGAGCAGCAGAAACAAGAAAAATAGAAACTATGGTAGCTAATACTATCGGAATGAATAAAGATAGAGGAGACGATGTAGCAGTAGTATCAATGGACTTTAACATGAATTCATCTAAGGATAATAAGTTAGACATGATAAAAGAAGACGAAGGAATAAAGAAGATGTTAAAGATAACAGGTTTTATAGTAGGAGCGTTATTATTACTTTTAGTAGTGGTACTTACAACTATGTATATACGTAAGAAAAAGGCTTTAAATAAAGAAGAAATATTTGATGAAGAAAATGAAATAGATTTAATAAATCAAAAATTAGAAGAAATGGAACAAAATAGATTAAAGTACGTTGAAGAAGATGATGATAGCATTACATTAGAAGATGAAGTTAGAAATTATGCTTCTGAAAATCCAGAACAAGTAACAGAGTTAATTAAGAGCTGGTTAAACGAGTAGAAGGTGGTTGTTTATTTTGGAAAAGGAAATTAGTAAATCAGGAAATGCATTTGACTTAGGCGATATACCAAAAGTAAGGAAAGTTACTGGATCAAGAAAAGCAGCAGTTCTTTTAATGACTTTAGGTACGGATATATCTGCCGATATAATAAAAAATTTAACTGACAAAAAGATACAAAAGATAGGTGTAGAGATAGCTAATATACACACAGTAAGATCTAGAGAAAGAAGGGAAATCCTTCAAGAATTTATAGAACTTAATAAAGGGAAAGAGTTTGTTTTAGAAGGTGGTATAGATTATGCTAAATCATTGCTTAATGGTGCTTTAGGTAATCAAAGAGCCAATAAGCTTTTAGAGGGGATTAAGTATGATGCTTATACAAAGTTATTTATGTCAGCTAGAAGAGCTGAACCAGAACAAATTCTTTCGTGTATACAAGGAGAGAGTTCTCAAACTATAGCTATAATTCTTTCTCATATTCAACCTGATAAAGCAGCAGTGATTTTAAGTGAGCTACCAGAAAAAATAAAAAATGAAGTGTCTTTAAAAATAGGTAGTATATCATCAATATCTCCAAATATTATAAAGGCTATAGATAAAGCTGTTGAGTATAAGTTATCAAGACTAGGTCAAAGAGAGAAAGAAAGCTCAGGTGGAGTTGATAGCCTAGTAGATATATTAAGTAGTGTAGATAGAAAAACAGAAAAGAGTATTATCAACTACATAGAACAAAAGGATAGTGAGTTAGCTGAAGAAATCAAATCGAATATGTTTATATTTGATGACATTGTTAGACTTGATAACACAGCTATTCAAAGAATACTTAAAGAAGTTAACGTTAAAGATATTGCATTTGCTCTTAAAGGTTCTTCAAAAGATGTTGCAAATGTTATATTTAAAAATCAATCACAAAGGGCATCTCAAGCACTTAAAGAAGAAATTGATTTATTAGGTAAAGTTAAAATATCACAAGTTGAAGAGTCTCAACAAACTATTGTTAATATAGTAAGAAGACTTGAAGATGAAGGTGCAATAACATTATCTAGAGGTTCAGACGATGAATTCGTTATGTAGAGAAAGTAAAATCATAAGTTCTGAAGATATAAATGTTAGAGGAAAAATAACTTTACAAAATAATATTATTAGCAAAGTTAAAATTGAAGAACAAAAAAATTTAGAAGAAGAACTTGTAAAAAAAGAAGAAGAACTAAAAAATAAGATTCTAGAAGCAGAAAATAAATATAAAGAAATGATTTCAAAAGCTAATGAAGAGAGTTTGAATATTATAGAAGAAAGTAAAAATAAAGTTTCAGAAATAGAAAAGAACGCTTATGAGCAAGGTTATAGCCAAGGAAGTAAAAATGGTTATGAAGATGGGTATAAAGAAGCCTATGAAGAAAATGTTGAAAAAGCAAAAACAGATGCCGAAAGTATATTAAATAATGCTAATAATGTTTTAGAAGAAGCTAAAAACTATGTAGTTGAATATTTAAAGGCAAATAAAAATCAAATATTAGGATTAAGTGTAAGCATAGCAGAACAAGTCTTAAGAGAAAAATTTACAGAAACATCTTTTATGGATAATATGATACTTAATGTGATTGAAGAATATGAACTTAAAGAAAACTTTATTATAAAAACAAATTCTATATATAAAGAAAGCTTACAAAAACAAATTTTAGAGCTTAAAGAAAGTTACAAAATTAATGGTGATGTATTTGTCTTAAGTGATGAATCTGTTGAGCAGGGAAATGCAATAATAGAAACTTCTAAAGGGAAATTAATCATTGGAGTTGACTCTGTTTTAAAAGAAATAAAAGAGGAGTTATTATGATTAATATAGATTTTGAAAGATTAGTAAAAAAAGTTAAAGATATACCTGCTATTAGATCTGAGGGAAAAGTTAAAAAAATAATTGGACTTACTGTAGAGGTAGAGGGAATCAAAAGTTTTGTAGGAGAACTATGTACTATATACAATCAATTAGAACATCCGATAGACTGCGAAGTAGTAGGATTTAAGGATGGAGATGTTATACTTATGCCACTTGGAGAATTAACAGGAATTGGACCTGGATGTAGAGTTGTAGCAAGGGGCATACCACTAAGTGTTAAATGTAGTGATGAGTTATTAGGAAGAGTTCTTGATGGAGTTGGAAATCCAATAGATGAAAGTTCTATAACATCAGGAGAAAGATATAGTCTTTTTAATCAACCTCCTGATCCAATGAAAAGAAAAAGAATTACACAGATAATGCCTACAGGAATAAGGGCTATTGATGGATTTTTAACTTGTGGTGAAGGTCAAAGAATAGGTATATTTGCAGGTAGTGGAGTTGGTAAAAGTACTACTTTAGGAATGATTGCAAGAACTGCAAAAGCAGATGTAAACGTAATTGCTCTTATAGGAGAAAGAGGAAGAGAAGTATTAGACTTTATAGAAAGAGACTTAGGTGAAGAAGGTATGAAAAAATCAGTAGTAGTTTGTGCTACTTCTGATAAATCACCACTAGTAAGACTAAAAGGAGCACTAACAGCTACTTCAATAGCTGAATATTTTAGAGATCAAGGTAAAAAAGTTATTTTAATGATGGATTCTGTAACAAGATTTGCCATGGCACAGAGAGAGGTTGGACTTGCTATAGGTGAACCACCTGCACAGAAAGGATATACACCATCGGTATTTGCGATGCTTCCTAAATTAATGGAAAGAACTGGTTTATCTGATAAAGGTTCTATAACAGCTTTTTATACAGTATTAGTTGATGGTGATGATTTTAATGAACCTATAGCGGATACAGTTAGAGGGATTTTAGATGGACATATAGTTTTATCTAGAGAACTAGCACATAAAAATCATTACCCAGCTATAGATATTTTAAATAGTGTTAGTAGACTTATGAATGAGATTTGCGAAGATGACCATAAAAGGTCAGCATCATTTGCAAGAGACATTATTGCAACTTATAAAGAAGCTGAAGACTTGATTAATATAGGAGCATATGAAAAAGGCTCAAATAAAAATATAGATATGTCTATTACATATATAGATAAAATAAATAGTTTTTTAAAACAAAGAGTAGAAGAAAATACATCCTTTGATGATAGTAAGCAAATGCTAAGCACCATGTTCGACTAAAGGAGAGATGACTAAGTGGAGAAATTTAAATTCAGGCTTCAAAAAGTATTAGATATAAAGGTTAAAAATGAAGAAGAAAGTAAGCTGAAATATACCAAAGCTCAAAGTAAGAAGCGAACGGTTGAACAAAGTTTATCTAATTTACAACTAAGCTATAGTAAGCATTCAGACATAAGTAATATTAAGGATGTTATTACACAAAAAATAACCATTAATTATCTAGCTCATTTGACACAGTCTATAAAATCTACGTCAGAGCAGTTGGAAGAAGAAAAGATTAAGGTTAAGGAAGCAAAAGATGATTTTATAGAAAAGCAGATAGAGCGAAAATCTTTAGAAAAACTTAAAGAAAATAAAATCGAAAAATTAAGAAAAGAAGAAGAAAGAAAAGAACAAATAATTAATGATGAATTTGCATTATATGCATTTATAAGAAATAGAGTAGAGTTGGCATAAAAGGATGGTTAATATGGACTTAAATATATCAACAGAAATTTTAAATAGCTTACCGAATTTAATTGACTTGCAAGATATTAATAAGAGCAGCTCAGTATTTCAAGATATTTTAAATGATTCAATAAATATTGGTGATCTAATAGATTTAAAAGAGGATTTAAACTTAGAAATAAAAAAAGATGATGATGACTTGACTAATTATGAATTGCTTCAAGGTATGTTAGTTAATTTAAAAACTATAGATTTTGAAGAGTTTGTAAAAGTAAAGGATGATATATCTTTAAATTTGGAACAATTTACTGAAAATAATGATGCTATTACAAAGCTTTCAGATAAAGAGGTTGAGGTTTTAGGTAAATTAAACAAGTTATTAGATGAAATTAAAACAGATAAAAACTTTTTGATAGATATAAAAGACTTAGAAGTAAAACAAAAAAAATTTACTTTAATAAAAGAAGACTTAAAAGAGTTAAATTCAGATACAAATTTATCAGATAAAAAACTTTTAGTAAAAACAGACCATAAGAGTTTAAGTTTAGGTGTAAAAGAAGAACTTTATAAGCTTGAATCATATGACAAATTTGAAATTAGTAGCTTATATAATAAAAAAAATATACTGAAAAATAACATAGATTCTGATCCTAGTAATAAGGACTTAAAAACCCTAGAGAGCATTTTAGACAAGGATGATAATAATAATAATTTTATTGTACAAAGTAGCAATTTACATCCTACTAATTTAAATATTAAAAAGGATATAAGTTTAAAAGAATTGCCAGTTAATGAGATAAGGAAAGAATTTATAAGCGAAGATATTATAAAAACTGTTAAATATTTAAAAGCAAATAATATGGAAGAAATAAATATAAAAATAAGTCCAAGAGAATTAGGAGATATGACAATAAAGCTTGTAAAGAATCCAGAAGAGACAAAAGTATTGATTACTATAAGTAAAGATGATGTATTTGAATTGGTACACAAAAATACTCATGAGATAGTAAAACATTTAACTGATGCCAATATAAAGGTTAAAGAAGTGGTTGTAGATATAAAAAGTAATAATGATAAATTTTTCTCTAGTAATCTAAATCAAGAATTTAGTAGAAAAAATCAAGAAAATAAAAAGAGAAGAAATAAATACGAATCATCTTCTATTGAAGAAATAGATACTACAAAAGAAGATAGGATAGATGAAGATAATATAAATATATTAATTTAGAGGTGTGGGTATGAATAATGTAATAGCTCAAGGGAAAGAAATAACCCCGATTAAGAATAAGTCTTATGACAAAACTGAAAAGGGAACACCAATAGTTATGCCAGGGCAAGAAATGAATAAAAATATGTTCTTCAAACTGTTATCTGCTCAAATGTCAAATCCGGATCCAATGAATCAGCAAGATCCTACTCAATATGTAACACAGTTGGCTCAATTTACTATGTTAGAAGAGATGATGTCTTTTAATCAAGGAATGGAGTATCTTATAGGGATGCAAAATGGACTTCTTGCAAATTCTGCTTTAAGTACAGCATCATCTTTGATAGATAAGAATGTAGAAGTATATGCACCAGTGGAAGAGGGAGCTGAATCTGAAGATACTCCAAAAACTTATACAGGTAATGTTAAAGGAGTACATATTAAAGAGGGAATTGTTTACTTAGATATTAAATTAGATGAAACTGGAGAGACAAAATCATTTGAATATGGATCTCTTAAAAAAATAAATGAAAATGTAGAAAAAAAGGGAGAATAAAATAATGTTAAGATCAATGTATTCAGGAATAAGTGGAATGAAAGCAAATCAAACAAAAATGGACGTTGTTGGAAACAATGTTGCTAATGTAGGAACTACCGCTTTCAAAAAATCGGGAACAAGATTTACAGATGCACTAAATCAAACTGTTTTATACGCTAGTGCCCCAGGTGGTGGAGTAGGAGGGGTTAACCCAAGTCAAGTTGGTATAGGTGCTAAAGTAAGTGGAATTTTTAAAAGTATGAAACAAGGATCATTACAACCAACAGGAAGACCAACAGATTTAGCTATAGATGGAGATGGATTCTTTATAGTTGAAACAGCTCCAGGGCAAAAAGGTTATACAAGAGATGGATCATTTAGCTTAGATATGAACGGACTTTTAGTAACATCTGAAGGATATAAAGTTTTAGATAAAGATGGAAAAGCAATTGAAATACCTAAAGAAATGACTGCAGGAGGAGTTAAAAAGAAAGTACTTTCATTTAACTTCTCTAAAGAAGGAAAATTATCGTACCTTTTAGAAGATGGAACAAAAATGCCAGAACTTAAGCCAGATGGAACTCCAGTAGACCCAACAAAGCAACAAGTTGTAGGAGTAGCAACATTCCAAAATGCAGAAGGGTTAGAATTATTAGGTGGAAATATATATGGAGTTTCAGCTAACTCAGGGGCTCCAGTTGTTAATAAAGTTTTCGGTCATGTAACTCAAGGCTCTGTAGAAATGTCAAATGTTGATTTGTCTGAAGAGTTTACAGAGATGATAGTTACAACTAGAGCCTTCCAAGCTGCAAGTAAGGTAATAACAACTAGTGATGAATTATTACAAGAGATAATAAATCTTAAGAGATAGTAAGAGAGGAATAAAATGAAAAAACAAGATATCCTAACACCAATAGGTTTAATTTTAGCAGTAGGGTTAGTTACATTTGGAGCAATGCAAGGAAAATCAGGGCTTGGTATATTTTTCGATCCTGCATCTATAGCTATAACTATAGGAGGATCTTTTGCAGCTGTACTTATAACATTCTCTACCGAAGACCTTAAAAAAATAATAAAAATATTAAAAACAAGTTTTACATCTCATAACATATATAAAATAGACTTAGTAGACCAATTTAAAGAATTATCAAGAAAAGTAAGAAAAGATGGAGTTTTATCAATAGAGTCAGAAGTAAGTGAAATTGAAGATAATTTCTTAAGAAAAGGCCTAGAATTAGTAATAGATGGTCTAGAACCAGATACAATAAAAGAAATATTAGAATTAGAAATGTTAGAAATAGAAGGTGGCTATAATAAAGGTTCAAAGATATTTAAGGTTTGGGGTACTTATGCCCCAGCCTTTGGTATGATAGGTACCTTAATGGGGCTTATTCAAATGTTAGCAGGAGGTTTAGGATCTGCAGATGCTATAGCAAGTGGAATGTCTGTAGCTCTTATAACTACACTTTATGGATCTTTACTTGCAAATATAGTATTAAATCCAGTAGGATTTAATATTCAAAGTAAGGGAGAAAAAGAAATAGAGTATAGAGAAATGATGTTAACAGGAATAATGAGTATTCAGGATGGAGATAGCACAAGAGTAATAGAAGAGAAAATGATAACATTCTTAACTGTAGAAGAAAAGCGCAAATATTATACTAGGGAAGTTGATAGTGAAGGAGTGAGCGTAAATGCAGTCTAGAAGAAAGAAAAAAAGTTTTGACGATGATATAAATCCAGATAGTTGGCTTGCAACCTATGCTGATACTATAACATTATTACTTACATTTTTTATTCTTCTATATTCAATTTCATCTGTTGATAGCGAAAAGTTAAAACAACTTACCAAATCTCTGCAAAGTTCATTATCACCAACAGGATCAGTCGAAGTTGCAGAAATTGAAAATATTACAGATTTAAAAGTTCAAGGCGGAAATACAGAGTATGAAAATTTATCTGAAAAGCTAAACAAAGTAATAAATGATAATGCTCTTACAGATGTTATTAAAATAAGAGAAGAAGAAAGAGGTATAGTGCTTCAATTAGACGAGACTATATTATTTGATCCAGGAAAAGCAAAGTTAAAAGAAGATACTCAAGGTGTACTAGAAGCTATAACAACAATAATAAATAGTACAGATAATGATGTATTAATTGAAGGTAATACAGATAATGTACCTATGAATACAGCTCTATATGGATCTAACTGGGAATTATCAACGGCAAGAGGTGTTAGCGTTGTAAGATACTTTGTTGAATCAAAGAGCGTTGATCCAAGAAGGTTTGCAGTTAAAGGATATGGAGAATACAAACCTTTAGTGGCAAATGATACACCTGAAAACAGAGCTATAAACAGAAGAGTTGATATACTTATTGTAGAGCAAAAGGTGAAAAAAGATACAGAGGATACAAAGAATACAAAAGAGATTAAGGAAACAAAGGAGATAAAGTAAAAACATCATGGATGATATATTACAATACTTAATAAACTTAAGTATATTTGTACCGATTATTATTATATTAATAGTGGTATCTATAAGAATTAGCAAGTCAAACCTAGAGCGTATAGGTATATATAAATATGTTAATGTCATAGAAAGAACAAGCTTAAATAAAGATACAGATGTATTTGTACTAAAAATAGGAGATGAAGGTTGTGTGATAATGTCATCACCTTCATCAATAGAAAAGATTAAAGATTTAAATATAGAAGAAATAAATAATTTAGAGCATAAAAAAGAAGAAATTAAAAAAGTTAATGCATTTAAGTTTAGTATAGATAAAAACAATATAAAAAAATTAAACTTAAAAAAAATAAACCTAAATAAATTAAATTTAAAGGAGAAAAAAAATGGAGACACTAGGTAACCTTTTATCAAATCCACAGGAACTTACTCCTTTAATTAAACTCTTTATAATGATGACATTTTTAATGTTTTTACCAACCGTTATATTTATGATGACGAGTTTCGTAAGAATAATAATTACATTCTCTTTTTTAAAATCAGCACTTGGAGCTCAACAATCTATTCCAAATCAAGTGTTAATCGGAGTTGCCATGGCACTTACAATATTTATAATGGCACCAACTATAAAAAATATAAATGAGAATGCAGTAAAACCGTACATAGCTGAAAAAATTGAATTTGAAGAAGCACTAAAAGAAGCAGAAGTACCGATAAGAAAATTTTTGCTAAATCAAACTAGGGAAGAAGACATAAAACTATTTATAGAAAGTGCAGACGTTGAAAAAGCAGGTCTAACAAAAAATAATATGCCATTGTATGTTTTAGTACCAGCATTTGCAATAAGCGAACTTAAGACAGCATTTCAAATAGGATTTTTAATTTACTTACCTTTTTTATTAATAGACTTAGTAGTATCAAGTACTTTAATGTCTATGGGGATGTTTATGCTTCCACCAGTTATGATATCTCTGCCATTTAAGCTTTTATTATTCATAATGGTAGATGGATGGAATTTATTAATCAAATCTTTACTTTTAAGCTTTTCATAATAAGGAGAAATAATTATGAGTGAAAATATGGTAATGAGTATAGTAAAAGAAGCTTTATTTACAAGTATGTTAGTTGGAGGGCCAATACTTATATTATCTTTAATAGTAGGATTGCTTATAAGTATATTTCAGGCAACAACACAGATACAAGAACAGACATTGACTTTTGTTCCTAAGCTAATAGTTATAGCAATAACATTAGCGGTAGGTGGAAATTGGATGTTGCATGAAATTATGAAATTTACAACAAAGATTATGAATATAATATCAATGATAAATAGGTAATAAATTGATATTTGTATTTATTAGATTAATAACATTTTTTATTTCTATAAATGTTATATTTCCATCAGGTACACCAAATATATTTAAAGTAGGTTTTTCTTTATTTGTATCAGTTGTAATATCTTTTACTATAAATTTAGATGTAGGCATAGCAAGTACGGCAGATTTGATTAATTATTCAGTAATGGAAACGGTAACTGGGTTAGTACTAGGATTTATAACTAGTATATGCTTCAGTAGTTTAAAAGTAGGTGGTAGCTTAATAGATCAACAACTTGGGCTATCAATGGTAAATATATATGACCCAAATAGTAAGGATCAATCTACATTAGTAGAAAATATTCTTTATTGGATGGGGATAATAATATTTTTTAGCATGAATGGTCATCACATGTTAATAGAAGGAATACAAAAAAGCTTTAAATTAGTTCCATTAGGACAATCAATACTTAGTAACAATTTTACATATGTAATAAATGTTTTTATAGAGTATTTTATAATTGGTTTTAAAATAGCAGTTCCTATTATAATATCTCTTATAATAGCAGATTTAATAATGGGACTTATATCAAGGAGTGTACCACAATTAAATGTAATGGTTATTGGGATGCCTTTGAAAATATTAGTAGGGGTTATGTTTTTTATTATTGCATTACCATTTATATTAAATGAAGTACATAATCTATTTAATAAAATACCAGATGTATTAGATGGAACTCTCGCATTAAAAAATAGCTTTATAGGACCGATGGCTGTTATGTTGTCAACTGGAGATAAAACAGAAGAACCTACAGCGAAGAAAAAGAAAGATGCGAGAAAAAAAGGAAATATAGCAAAGAGTAAAGAAGTTCCAACCGCATTTACATTAGTTGGGATTTTACTTATAGCTTATATTATGTCAGATTATATAATATTAGAAATAAAAAATTCCGTAGTTGGATTTCTAAGTATGGATTTTGGTGTAAATATGGACTTTAATATCCTTAAAGTATTATTCACTAATTTAGGTATGACATTTATGAAAATATTTTTACCAATAGGAGTGATAATTATAGTATTTGGTGTTGTGGGCCATATTATACAATCAGGTTTATTATTTACAGGAGAGACTTTGAAGCCTAAGTTATCAAAGTTAAATCCAATAAATGGATTTAAAAATATGTTTTCAGCGAAAGCTTTAGGAAATATGATAAAAAGTATAGCTATTATAATAATACTTTTTATCATAGGATATTCATTTATGAAAAAAAACTTTGAAGGTATTATGAAAATTGGAGATGTATATTTACCATACTTAATGCCTAGTACAATGGAGCTTATAAGGCAACTATTAAAAAATATATGTTTAGCAGTGATTGTTATTTCAGTGTTTGACTTTGCATATCAAAAATATACACATAAAAAAGATTTGAAAATGACAAAGCAAGAGGTCAAGGAAGAATATAAACAAATAGAGGGGAATCCTCAATTAAAATCAAAGATAAAACAAAAGCAAAGAGAAATGTCAGCTCAGAGAATGATGCAGGCAGTACCTTCATCTACTGTTATTGTAACAAATCCGACGCATATATCAATTGCGATAAAATATGAAAAAGGCAAAGATAGTACTCCTATTATAGTTGCAAAGGGTGCGGATGTAATAGCATTTAAAATAAGAGAAATAGCTAATGAACATGATATACCTATTATAGAAAACAAACCATTAGCTAGACTTATATACAAAGAAGTAGAAATAAATCAAGAAATACCTGAGGGTATGTATCAAGAAGTAGCAGAGGTCTTAGTAGCTGTTTATAAAATAAAAAATAGATATAAGAAGCTATAAAAAAGAGGTTTTAAATGGATAAGTTAAATTTAAAGAAGAGATTTGATATATTAGTTGGATTTGGAGTTATAGGAATTGTATTAATGATAATAATTCCACTTCCACCATTTTTACTAGATGTTATGTTATCAATGAATATAGGTTTTTCTGTACTAATATTATTGTTAACTCTTTTTTCTACAGACATACTAGAATTATCAATATTTCCTACAATACTTCTTGTAACTACATTATTTAGACTTGGTCTAAATATATCGTCAACTAGACTTATACTTGGGCAAGGATATGCAGGTAATGTAATAGAATCCTTTGGAGAATTCGTAGTAGGCGGCAATTATGTTGTAGGTATAATTATATTTTTAATAATAGTAATAATCCAATTTGTTGTTATAACAAATGGTTCTAGTAGAGTATCTGAAGTATCAGCAAGATTCACATTAGATGCTATGCCCGGAAAGCAAATGAGTATAGATGCAGATTTAAATGCAGGTATGATAGATGATAAAACAGCTAGAAAAAGAAGAAGAGAGCTTCAACAAGAAGCAGATTTTTATGGAGCTATGGATGGTGCATCAAAGTTTGTTAAAGGTGATGCGATAGCAGGTATAATAGTAACAACTATAAATGTACTTGGTGGTATTGTAATTGGTATAGTTATGCTTAATATGAGTTTTCAAGAATCAGTTCAAACTTATATTAGATTAACAATTGGAGATGGGCTTGTGAGTCAGATACCTGCATTATTAATATCAACATCAGCAGGTATATTAGTAACAAGAGCAGATAGTGATGAGAATTTTGGTAATTTACTAGGAAAACAATTAATATCTATACCAAAGGCAATAGCCATGACAGGTGTAGTTTTACTAATTTTAGGATTTATGCCAGGTCTTCCTAAATTTTCATTCTTTTCATTAGGATTAGGTGCTATACTTATAGCTTATTTATTAAATAAAGATGAAAAGAGTATAGAGGAAGAATCTGAACAAATAAATAGCTCTGAACAAACTACAGAGGGTACTATAGAAATGGCAGAAGATGTTTCAACTCTTATAAATGTAGAGCCAGTAGAGATTGAAATAGGATATGGACTAATTCCGTTGGCAGATGAAAGCAACGGAGGAGACTTATTACAGAGAATAGTATCTGTTAGAAGACAGTGTGCAATTGATATGGGTATAGTAGTTCAGCCAATAAGAATAAGAGATAATCTTCAACTGAATCCAAATCAGTATAGTGTAAAAATAAAAGGAAATACAGTTGTAACATATGACCTTATGCCTAATATGTTACTTTGTATGAATCCTATGGGAATGAACATTGAGATAGATGGTATAAAAACTAAAGAGCCAACATTTGGGCTAGATGCTTTATGGATAAATAAAGATAAAGCAGAAGAGGCTGAATTATATGGACTTACAGTTGTAGACCCTACAACAATTTTAGTAACTCATCTACTTGAGATAATAAAAGAAAAATCGCATGAACTTATAGGTAGACAAGAAGTCAAAACTATAATTGATGCTACTAGAGAAAGATATAGCGCAGTGGTAGATGAATTAATACCTGATTTAATGACATTAGGTGAGGTGCAAAAAGTATTCCAAAATCTATTAAAAGAAAAAATAGCTATAAAAGATAGAGTTACAATTCTTGAAACTTTAGCAGATCATTCAAGGAATACAAAAGATATTGAACTACTTACTGAATATGTAAGGATAGCAATGAGTAGAAGTATTTGTGCAGACTTAGTGGATGAAAGTAATGCTTTGACAGTTGCTACATTATCTGTGGAAGTTGAAAATCTAATTAGTAATAATTTACAGAGGTCAATTAATGGAACATATCCAGCAGTAGATCCAGAAAGCACAAATAAAATATTTACAAGTATTCAAAGTTTAACAGACAGTATTAATTTTTATAACAATAGGCCGATACTAGTAGTATCACCTAAAATAAGAGCACCATTTAGAAGATTAGTTGAAATGATATTTCCTAATATAACGATATTATCATTAAATGAAATACCTAATGATATTCAAATAAAAGCTCAAGGAGTAGTCAACATATAGCAAGGGGGTTAACAGATTGAATTTGTATAATCAAGAAGAATTTATAATTAACAATATGCCTCTTGTGAAGCATATAGCATCTAAATACTATACAAACAAGATAGGTATAGAATATGAAGATTTAGTAAGTCTAGGTGTTATGGGATTGATAGATGCAAGCAGCAAGTTTGATGCTGACAGAGGGGTAAAATTTTCAACATATGCATCTATTAGAATTTCATCTTTTATAATAGATGAAATAAGAAAGCAGTCACCGGTATCTAGACTATATATAAAAAAAATAAATGAATATAATAAATCAGTTGAATCCTTACAAAATAAATTTTTTAGGGAACCAAATATAAATGAAATATCAGAACATATGAAAATATCAAAGCAAGAAGTACATGATATAAAGATGAAAATAGGGAACTTAAGCACCTCATCACTAGATAGCACTATATTTGAAGAAGAAAGTGAAGTTAAATTAATTGATACAATAAAAGAAAAAGAAAACCTATCACCAAGTATATTAGTAGAAAAAGATGAGCAACTAGAAGTTTTGGCAAAAGCTATAGATATGTTGAAAGAAAGAGATAGATTAGTAATATCTTTATATTACTATGAAGAGCTTAATTTAAAGGAAATAGGAATAATACTTGAAGTTTCAGAATCAAGGGTCTCTCAAATACATAGTAGAGCAATATCAAATTTAAGGGACAATATGAAAAAACTAAAGTATATAGACTAAAGGAGTGAAAAGTTATGTTAAGAGGAATTTATACATCTATTTCATCGATGATAAATTTACAAGCAAGACAAAGTATTATAACTAATAACTTAGCTAATATAAGGACTAATGGATATAAGGAAGAAGAACTAGTATCAAAAAGTTTTGATGAAGTAATTTTATCTAATAATGATAATTACTCAAATGGAGTGGCAAAGCATCAAATATTAGGAGGATTAAGTTTTGGAACAAAGATAGATGATACTGTAACTAATTATAAACAAGGTATACATAGATCTACAGACAATAAAACGGACATTGCTTTAGATGGTAAGGGATTCTTCCAAGTCCAAGATTTTAGTGGAAAAAAATTTGTTACAAGGGATGGGTCTTTTAAAATTAATAGCCAAGGATATCTTGTAACGAACGCAGGTCATAATGTAATGGGAGTAAATAAGCTTACAGGTAATTTAGAGCCAATAAATGTAGGCAATGATAAATTTGTTGTTACCCCAGAAAATAATATAGTTGTAAATGGTGAAAATAAATATAGTTTTAGTGTTGTAGACTTTAACGATTATAAGAGTTTAAAAAAAGTTGGAGACAATTTATATTCTGGAGAAAACCCAATTAAAGCTAATAATTTTTATGTTAAGCAAGGTTACATTGAAGAATCAAATGTTGATTATATAAGCGAAACAGCTAATTTAATGGAAACAGTCAGAGAATTTGAGGCTAATCAAAAGATAGTACAAAGTGTAGATTCAATACTTTATAAGATCGCAAATGAAATAGGCACAGTTAAATAAGGTGGGATAAAAGATGTATAATATAATGAATAATAGCAAAACAGGAATGTTAGCATACCAAAATAAGATAGATGTTATATCTAATAATACGACAAATGTTAATACAACAGGATATAAAAAGTTAGAATCTGGATTTTTAGATTTATACACAGAGACTTTAAATAGACAATCATACCCAAATAACTCAAAAGATGCTATTACTGGTACTGGTGTTAAAATTTCTCAAGCGATAAGAAATTTTGAACAAGGAAGTCTGAGAAATACTGAAATAAAAACTAATATGGCTATAGACGGAGAAGGATTTTTTAGAGTTATAAGATCTGATGGAAGCTTTGCATATACCAGAAATGGTGAGTTTAATTTAGATAGTTCAGGAAGATTAGTAGATGATAATGGAAATACATTAGATATAGAATTTAAAAATGGAATAGGATATCAGAATGCTAATTTATCAGATAGTTTAAGCGTAAATAAATCAGGAGAAGTATTTTCAAATAATGAAAAAGTTGGTAGTATAAATATATATACATCTACAGGAGATAATGATTTTATATCAGCTGGAGATAGCCTATTTACAACGATTAAAGGAGCTGATGTACAAAAAAATAATAATTCTCATATAATGCAAGGATATATAGAAATGTCTAATATAAATATGCAAAATGAAGTAACAGATTTGATTATGGCACAAAGGGCATTTCAGTTTAACAGTAGAGGAATGCAAGCAGTAGATGAAATGTGGGGAATGATAAATAATCTTCAAGGAAGATAATTTTAAAATTATTAATCAGTACTTATTACTCATATTACGTTGATGTATGTTGACAAAGAGATTGGGAAAAACAATAACTAATGTAAATGAGTTAATAAGTATAAAAATAGAGGAATATATAATACTTAGTGTTGGGGAGTGTAAAGTCTACAAGTGAAAGTTAAGCTTTATAAAAATACAAAAGGTGTTATATAATAAGTGGCATAAAGAAGGATGTGTAAAATTTATGAATGATAAATTTGGAAGAGTACTAGATATACCCCTAAAAGTTACTGCAATTTTAGGGAGGACTAAAATGAATCTAAAGGATATATTTGAGTTAACAAAAGGTTCATTAATAGAGTTAAATACATTTGAAAATCAAGAAGTTGAAATATTTGTAAATGGGCAAAAAATAGCTTATGGACAAGTAGTTATAGTAGAGCAAAATTTTGGAGTAAGAATAACTAGTATATTGGGTGAAGAAGAGCTAGCAAAAACTCTGGCTTAGTAGTATATCTAGATAGTAAAGGATGGATAAGGATATATGGCTAAAGTATTAAAAAATAAATATAATAGTACAGGTGAGCGATGTGTTGATGCATGCTTAAACTATGGGGAGTTAAGATATATAAATGAAGATGGCTCACCCATGAATATAGAAATACCATGCGATAAATATGAAGAAGCTGTAAGTGATTTTGAAGATAGAATAAGAGAAGGCATTATTCACCAAAATGCTGAGACAAAAGAAGTATTAAAGAGGGGCGCTTTTACATATAATCAAGCAAAGAATATAGCGATTGATGGCAAAGTAAGAGGACTATCTTTTTTTGAAATTGATGGAAGTGTAGAATGTGACCATATTTTGGGAGTGTCAGGGAGTATAGAATATGCACTAGCATTATGGAATGGAGATTCACCTAAAGATGCATTACTAAAATCTATAATAAGAGCTATGAAAGTTTATGGAGAAGAATTTATAAATGGATTGAGTTTAGATAATACCGTTGATATAAATTCATATACTAGATTTGCAAAAAATGTATCTACTATGGATTACATAACAGATATAAAATTATACAAAGCCAGAAATTACGCTATAGATAATGAGGTTCAGATTGAAGGTATTGGTGAGAAAATAAAAAATATAGGTCCTATGAACTTGATACTAGGTTTTATAGGAGCATTAATAGGGTTGATATTTATTCAAATTGCTACAAACTTTGGAAAAGTTATAGATAATAAGATATTATTCTTAATATTAAACTTACTTTGTATATCAATTGGAGGATGGATTTTTATGAGTGTTCCAAAGCATGTAGTCGATAAGTATGTAAAGAATAATACCAAGATGATTATGGATTTATTTAATGAAGAATTAGAAAAAGTTGCATATGATAATCTGTTGACAGAAAAGGAAGCTCATATAATATTAAAAAACATAACAAAAGGTGAAGTATCAAAACTGCTTATAGATATGAAGGGTAGTGTAAATAAGAAAGTATCTAGTAATAGCTTAGTAAGTAAGGAAAGTAAATTTATGTTAGATGCAAGAAAGACAGTTGTATTACCTAATGAATATGACATAAAAGAAGGATTAAGCAGACTTGTAGGAACATATAATGAAAAGCTAGCAAATGAATATAATATTGATTCTATATAAATAAAAACCTAATAGATTAATAATCTATTAGGTTTTTATTTATATATAGAAAAGTTTTTATGATATACTAAAAACATTAATATATAGGGGGAATCTTTATGAATTATAAACTAATAGTCACAGATATGGATGGAACATTACTTGGAAGTAATCATCAAATTACTAATGAAAATAAAATAGCTTTATCTAAAGCATTAAATAAAGGCATAAATGTAGCAATTGCAACTGGAAGATGGTATGATTCGGCAAAGTTACATACTGCATTTTTAGAAAGAAGAATACCTATAATAGCTTGCAATGGTGCATTAATCAGATATGAAGATAAAGTTATTTATTCTAATTATATGGATACAAATTTATGTTTAGATATTATCGATATATTAGAAAAGTATGAAGTATACTATCAGTGTTATGCTGATGATGCTTTATATTGTAAGAAAATGAATAAAGAGAATAAAAGATATCAAGAACTACATGATAAAATGAAAAAAGAAATGAATCTTATTTTTAAAAATGATTTAAAAGAAGATGTGTTAAATAATAATATTTTAAAAATGATAGTATTTGAAGAAGATAATAAAGAACTTTTAAGAGATATAGAAAAAGATTTAAAAGATTTAAAAGGAATAGAACTAACTACATCGGGACCAAATAATGTTGAAATTATGAATAAAGGTGTAAGTAAAGGGAAAGCCGTGGGTATACTATGCGACTACTTAGATGTAAATAAAGAGGAAGCGGTGGCATTCGGTGATAGTTATAATGATTTAAGTATGCTAGAGTACGTTGGAATGGGAGTTGCAATGGATAATGCTGATGATTTTATAAAATCAAAGGCTAATTATGTGACAGAAAGAAATGATAATAGTGGGGTAGCAAAGGCACTATATAATATCGTTGGAATATAATATTGACAATATATAGAAACATAACGTATTATAGATATAATGTACAAAATACTTTTTTTGGTTATTACCTGAGGGAGTAGTTTGCACCAATCGGTGTGGCTAGATCAACATAATGACTACGGTCTGGTCTAGTCTTAAAAAGCGAGACTCATGTATGCTTATTTAGCATACATAAGTCTCGTTTTTTATTGCGCTGAAATTTAGGAGGATGTTTATGAGTTTTACAGCAATTTTATTTACAGCATTTGCTCTTTCTATGGATGCACTTGCAGTGTCAGTTACTAAAGGTATGACATTAAAAAACTTATCAAAAGGCATTTCTATAAAAATAGCATTAGCCTTTGGATTATTTCAAGGAGGAATGCCACTTTTAGGATGGGCTTTAGGTATTAGTTTCGAAAGTTACATAAAGTCAATAGATCACTGGATAGCGCTTATATTATTGAGTTTCTTAGGATTTAAAATGATTCAAGAGTTTATTAAATCTAAAAAAGAAGGTGAAGAAGTTTCTCTAGAATGTGGAATAACAACAGATGAGAGCAACTTATCTAATAAGGAACTTATAATGCTTTCAATAGCAACAAGTATTGATGCACTTGCAGTTGGAATAAGTTTTGCATTTTTAAGTGTAGATATAATCCAAGCGTCTTTGATAATATGTATTATAACTTTTATAGTGTGCTTAATAGGAGTTATATTAGGTAATAAAATAGGTGATATTTTTAATGGCTATGCAGAACTAGTTGGAGGAATAATATTAGTTATAATTGGTATAAATATATTTAATGAACACACTCAAATTTTTAATAATATAATCAGTAGTTTATTTTAACTTAAAAATAGTAAAGGATAGGAATATAAAACATTCTTATCCTTTACTATTTTTTTTGATAACATGTCTCATCATAAAAAATACAGGAGGTGTTGAGAACACAGGAGCTATTATTGGAGCTATTATTTCACTTATATTAAACAAATTAACTAGTCCAATAATTATTGCCATATTAAGAAGATACTCAAAAATATAAATTAAAACAGAAAGAGAAAATTTTTTAAAAGAATAATTATTTTCATTAAAAGTTAATTTTGAATTTAAAATATAAGATGCAGTTATGCTTATTACACTAGTAATAGTATAAGCAATAATATAATGAAGTTTAAAGCCAAGATATAAGGTAAGATAAAGTAATTGTGATACTAGAAAATTACTTATACCTATTATATTAAATTTTATAAACTCTCTGACTTTTCCTTTAACGTTGATAATTTTTTCAGACATTTTAACAATCTCCTTATTATGATAGATTATGTCTATAAATTTAGTATTACATTATAAATTATAAAATATTTAGGTCGATGATTGGCAAAAAAGTAATAAATGCTTAAATTAAATTTCGTAAGAAAATCGTAAGAATTACAGTAGTAAAATTGTAAGAATTATATATTAGCATATAGATATAATCAAAAAGGATGTGAATTTAGTGTATAATACTTTTAGAAATAATAAAAAGATTATTTTTTGACATATTTAATAAAAAAATGAAAAAGCGTAGTTTTTAATCTAGACTATATAGTTAAATATAATTTTAATGTTAGAAAAGGGGTATTTATAGATGTACAACATATTAGTAGTGGATGATGACAAAGAAATAGTTGAATCCATTGAAATATATTTAAAAAATGAGGGATACAAAATATTTAAAGCATATGATGGACTTAAAGCTTTAGATATTTTAATTGAAGAAGAAATTCATTTAATTTTAATGGATATAATGATGCCAAAATTAGATGGTATAAAAGCAACTATAAAAATAAGAGAAGAAAGGAATATACCAATAATTTTAGTATCAGCTAAAAGTGAAGATACAGATAAAATAATGGGCCTTAATATTGGGGCAGATGATTACATAACAAAACCATTTAATTTATTAGAACTTATAGCAAGGGTCAAATCCAATTTAAGAAGATATGTAAGTCTTGGAAATTATAGTATTGAAAATAAAAGTGTTTTAAAAAGCGGAGAGTTAGAACTGAATTTAGAAAGTAAAGAACTAAAGGTAGATGGAGAAGTTGTTAAGATTACTCCAATAGAATATAGGATTATAAAATTACTTTTACAGAATAAAGGTAGAGTATTTTCCATAGATGAAATATATGAAAAGGTATGGAAAGAAGAGAGTTTTAATGTTGAAAATACAGTTGCGGTTCATATAAGAAGAATCCGAGAAAAGATTGAAATAAATCCTAAAGAACCAAGATATTTAAAAGTTGTGTGGGGGGTTGGATATAAAATTGAAAAGTTATAGTGGGAAATTTTTTAGAGAAAAAAGTCTTATGTTTAATACATTATTTATTTTAAGTATATTTATGATAAGTCAATTAATAGGAGTTTACATATGTTTTAAATTTTTTAGTGGGAATTTAATACTTACACTTTTATCTTTAACATTAATAAATTTTACATTTTATAAAAAAATAATAAGTTAAAAATTCTATAATTATGTATAAATAATGAAATTATAAATTTTTTAATATATAAAAGGGAGAATATTATGAAAGATAAAAAACGAATAAAAGGAATATTTTTTATTATATTAGTTATATCTTTATCTTTATGCTTAACTTCCTTAGCTAATATTTTTTCACAATATAGAGGAAATAATGGGCTTTGGAGTAGTTACATGCATGAAGATAGGAAAATACTTGAGGATGATTTCTATAAAAGTAATTTATTTGAATATAACACATTAAGACCGATATCTTATTGGTTAGGTGAAGTTGTAAAATATAATGAGGAATCAGTAAATGAGTATATACAAAACAACTCATATGAAGACTATGATAATGAAACAGACTCATATAAAACTAAGTACCTAAGCAAAGAAGAAGCGCAAAAACGTATAAATGGGCTTAAAAATAATGCAAAAAACAGATTAAATGAGTTACAAAACATTAAATTTATTG
This sequence comes from Faecalimicrobium sp. JNUCC 81, assembly GCF_053667625.1. Taxonomy (NCBI): domain Bacteria; kingdom Bacillati; phylum Bacillota; class Clostridia; order Peptostreptococcales; family Peptostreptococcaceae; genus Faecalimicrobium; species Faecalimicrobium sp. JNUCC 81. The sequence goes on along the minus strand of NZ_CM132203.1, from coordinate 2,743,996 downwards.
TAATAAATAATAAAACTAATGACTATTACTCAAATACTGAATATGGTAACTTAAATGATTTTAAGAAAAATATAAATGGACATTTAGATATAGAAATAAATAAAACTGATAGAAATAGAAACTATATTAAAAATTTAAATAATAAGACATATACTAGTAATCCCACTGTAGAGTGGGAACTTTTAAACGCAGTAAATACAGAAGATGTACAAATTTATATATCATTTTTAAATGCATCTTATCCAAAGTCATTTAACTACTTTGGAACAGATAAAATTTCAGAAAACTATGCTAGACATAATATGGCAATTAATAATGTAAAATTATGCATACCATTATTTATAACATCGTTAATATCAAGTATAATATCATTTATAATGTATAAGAAAATAGATATAGATTTATTTGATAAAGAAAGTAAGCTATTAAAGCTAGCAAAACTAATTCCAATTGAGATTTTAAGTATATTAATTTTATTAGAAATATCACTTTTAATAGGCGCTTCATCTAATTTATCATATATTGGTTACGGATATAATTATAGAGTTGATAAAATTATATATATAGCTCAAATATACACTTTATCAATTTCATTAATATTAACAACTTATTTTACAATAAAAAAATATAAGGTTTATAATAGTAAAGAAGATTTAATAAAAAGTAGCATACTAATAATTTTAATTAAATTTTTTATAAATAATATAAAAGTTATAAAATACTCACTTATAAAAGTACCTCTAGCAAGAAGGATAACATTAATAGGAATTGGGTGTTTAATTATAAATGCTATAGGGGTATTATTTGGAGTATTTATAAGTCATATACTTACTATTATAGGATCAACAATTGTATTAGGATTCTTTATCGTATATACATTAAAAACATTATCTTATGCAAATGAAATAATTGAAGGTACTGAAAGAATAAAAGAAGGAGACCTTAATTATAAAATACCTGTAAAAGGAAATGATAACTTTACAGTTCTTGCACAAAATATAAATAATATTGGTGAAGGGTTAGAAAAATCAATAGATAAACAATTAAAAAGTGAAAGAATGAAATCAGAGCTTATTACTAATGTAAGTCACGATTTAAAAACTCCATTAACATCTATAATAAACTATATAGAGCTTATAAAAAAAGAAGAAGATATAAAACCAGATCATATAAAGGATTACGTAAATGTACTTGATTCAAAATCAAAGAGACTTAAACATTTGATAGAAGATTTATTTGAAGCAAGCAAAGTAGGAAGTGGAAATATTGAATTAAATATTGAAAAAATAGATTTAAAACAACTTCTAAGACAAAGTATTGGAGAGATGGAAGAAAAATTATCAAGCTCTAATTTAGATATAAAGATTAATATACCAGATGAGAATGTATATATATATGCTGATGGAAGAAGAATGTATAGAGTATTTGAAAATCTTTTATCTAATATAGCTAAATATTCGTTAAGCGGAACACGTGTATATATTGATTTAACAGAAAATGAAGAAACTATAAAGCTAAGTATGAAAAATATATCATCTTATGAACTTAATTTCGACCCGAAAGAAATAATGGAAAGATTTAAAAGAGCTGATGAATCTAGAAATACAGAAGGAAGTGGCCTAGGACTTGCTATAGCTAAGGACTTGGTTAATATTCAAGGTGGAAAATTTGAAATTAACATAGATGGGGATTTATTTAAATCTACGTTAGAATTTAAGAAAATTAAAGAAAAATAGTTGAATAAAACTAAAGTTTAATATATACTTTAATTAAAATAATAAATATCTTCAGGGCGGGGTGTAAATCCCCACCGGCGGTAAAGCCCGCGAGCTAAATTTTAGCATGATTTGGTGAAATTCCAAAGCCGACAGTTATAGTCTGGATGAAAGAAGAAAAGTATTAGAATAGTTATGTATTTTACTATGTATTTGTATATGTATACCCTGATTAATTTTAGTCAGGGTATTTTTTATATGAAAATACATAAACTAATACTAAAGCTCCAGAAGAGTTACTTGGAGGAGAGATAATGAAAGAAAAAAACAATTTAAACACACTTATTAAAGTAGCACTTTTAAGTGCAATAGCATTTATACTTATGTACATTGATTTTCCCGTAATTCCAATGTTTCCATGGTTAAAAATTGACTTAAGTGAGGTTCCGGTTTTAATGGGAGCTTTTGCCTTTGGACCTGGTATTGGAATCGTAATAGAATTTATTAAGAATTTACTTATAGTAGTAATGAAAGGAAGTCAAACAGGCCTTGTAGGAGAGGCTGCTAACTTTATAGTAGGAATAGCTATGGTTGTTCCAGCAGCAATGATATACAAAAGAAATAAAACTAAAAGAAATGCTATTATAGGTATGATAGTAGGGATTTTAGTTATGGAAGTTGTAGGAATAGTAGCAAATGTATACTTCTTATTACCAGCATATGGAATGCAAATGAGTCCAGCTGATTTAATGCAGTATGTAACCGTTGGTTTATTACCGTTTAATGGAATAAAGGGGATATTAATTTCAATAGCTACATATATGCTATATAAAAAGCTATCAGTAACTGTATTTAATGATAGACCTATTAAAAATGATATTGTTTTAGATAATAAGTAATTATAATGTAAACTTAAGGTGTAATAAAGGTACCAATACTTTTATTGCACCTTTTTATAATGTGATTTTATTTGAAAATTATATATGATTATTTTGTAATATAATTAAATATAAATGGTAAAATTTATATTTAATATTTTATATGAGTATGTAACAGGAGGATAAGTAATGGATATTTGTATTCAAGAGATAAGTGATTATAAAAAAGTACCAATGGAATTACTTTTATTAGCGGATCCATCAGAGAGTGTAGTAAGAGATTATTTAAATAGAGGAAGTTGTTATATAGCAGAATATAAAGAAAAGATAGTAGGGGTTTATGTGTTAATATATACAAGACCATTAACGATGGAACTTGTATATATTGCAGTAGATAAAGATTATCAAAATAATGGAATAGCTAAAAAAATGATAAAAGATGCTATAGATAGATGTAAAAAAGAAAAAATTAAAGTATTAGAAGTAGGTACTGGAAATTCAAGTATAAAACAGTTACAACTATATCAAAGGTGTGGGTTTAGAATTACAGGAATAGATAAAGATTTTTTTAAGATACATTATGAAGAAGAAATATACGAAAATAAAATTCAATGTATAGACATGATTAGATTAAGTTTGTATTTATAATAAAAAATACTATATTAAATATATAAATCAAAATGTATAATATATTTAATATTCATAAAATTATACTGTAAATAATAAAGCAAATTGTTAAATAAGGAGGTAATTAATGATAATTGATATTACGCAAACTACTAAAATAGGTAGGGTTTATAGGAAAGGCTCAGAACCACTAAAGGTAGAAACGGTTAAGAGAAGTCAAAGTTTGGGAAAAGAGTATACTACAACTTCTTTTTCATGTGATGTACATAATATGGGAACTCATATAGATGTTATGTCTAATAAAGTTGTATTAGAAAATGAAAGATTAATTGCACAGGGAATAAAATTTGATGTTTCAAATATAACAGATAGACCGATTATCTTAGAAGATTTAAATCTTTCTATAGTAAAAGAAGGGGATTTTGTATTTTTCCAAACTAATTGGGACAAGTACTTTGATGATGAAGAAAAATATAATAATCACCCTGAAATATCTATGGAAGTTATGGAGTGCTTAGTTGATAAAAAAGTAAATATGATAGGTATAGATGCACTAGGGCTAGGCATTGGAAGAAATCATGGATTAATAGATGTTTTTCTTGGAAAAAGTGAAACTTATGCTATTGAAAACTTAACTAATCTTGATAAAATACCAGAAGATAATTTTAGAGTATATTGCTTACCTATGAAAATAGAAGGATTAGATGCATATCCAGCTAGAATACTAGTAGAATTTTAAATTAATAACCAGATTAAAGACGTATATATTACGTCTTTTTTTATACTAAAAATTATCTATATATTAATTTATATAAGTGATAAAATAAATTGGAATGTCGAAAAAAAACGAACGTATTTAGTTGCCAAATAATATTATACATCATATAGTATTAGTAAAGGTATATTATACGCCGTATAATATGAACCATCATATAATATGAAAGTAGAGGTGTGAAATATGTCTTTTCAATTAGGTTCAGCATTATTAGATGCATGTGTTTTAGCAGTACTTACAAGAGAAGATGCATACGGATATATTTTAACTCAGCAGGTTAAAGAAGTTATGAATATATCAGAATCAACATTATATCCAGTACTTAGAAGACTTCAAAAAGATGGTTATTTAATCACTTATGATCAATCATTTCAAGGCAGAAATAGAAGATACTATCAAATTACAGATTCAGGAAAAATAAAATACAAGGAGTATATATTAGAGTGGGGAGAGTATAAATTGAGGGTAGATAAGATTTTATTAGGAGGGATAGTAAGTGAATAAAAATCAATTTATAGAAGAATTGAGAAATAAATTAAAAAGATTACCACAAAGAGAAATAGATAATGCAATAAGCTACTATATAGAATATTTTGAAGATGCATCTGTAGGAGATGATGTGAATGTAGTCAGTGAATTTGGATCGCCATCAAGTATTGCATCACAAATTTTAGCAGACTATGCCATTAAAGATAATAAAGAAAGTAGAAAATTTGGAAAATCAGGAATATCTTCTATTTGGTTTGTAGTTCTTGCTATATTAGCATCTCCAATTGCATTTCCACTAGCACTTTCTATGATTATTTTGTTATTTGTACCGGTTATTGTAATAGGTGCTGTTACTTTTGCATTTATAGTTACTACAGTAGCTCTAATATTTAGTGGTTTTGCAATTTCTGTTGCAGGTATATCAGTTATATTAAGTGACTTTTCTACTACTATTTTATTTGTAGGAACAGGGATATTATTAATAGGAGTAGGTTTACTATTTTTAGTAATGGCGTTATTCTTAGCATCAAAATCTATTAAATTAATATCTAGTGCTTGTAGTAAACTACTAAATAAATTTAATAAAAGAGAAATATAGTAAAGGAGAATTTATTTATGAATATATATAAAAAAATAGTAATTACTTCACTTTGTTTAATTTTATTAGGTTTAGTTCTTGCATCTATAGGATATTTCTCAGGAGGTAAAACTCAACTTATAAAAGATAAAATAGGGTACAGTATAAAAGATGATTATAAAAGAATAAGCGAAAAAGAAAAATTAGAAGAATTTAAAAATATACAAATTAATGCTAATTATCTTGATAATATTGAAATAGTAAAAGGTGAAGAGTATAAGATAGAAGTAGACTATAGTGAAAGAATAGGTAAAATTAACTACAAAGTTGAAAATGGAAACTTAATAGTAAATCAGTTTAGTAGCAATGAAGGAGAAATTGGATTTGATTTTGGATTTATAAATAAAGAACCAGACTATATAAAAATTTATATACCAAAAAATAAAAATATGAAAGATTTAGTTATTGAATCTAAAAACTCAGATCTAAAAGTAGAAGATATAGATGGAGATACTATATCTATATTATGCAATTATGGAGAGATAAATTTAAATAATATACTATCAAACGATATGTCTATAAAAGCAAAAAATGGAGATATAGACATGAAAAATATAAAAAGTAGCTCATTAGAAGTAATTAATGATTATGGGGATACAAGTTTTGAATCTATAAACTCAAATGATTTTATAGTAAATATTAAAAATGGTGAAGCTAATATAAACGATATAGAGGTATTACAAAATTTTAATATAGAAAATGATTATGGAGAAGTAGATATAGCAGACTCAAAATTAAATAAACTCAAAGCTATTATATTAAATGGAGATATAAATATAAACAATAGTAATATAGTTGATAGTAATATAGAAAACTCATATGGAGAAGTGAATTACTTGGCTAAAAATCCAGAAAAATCATATAATTATTCTTTAAGTTGTAGTTATGGAGATATAAATATAGATGGAAAAGAATTAGGAGAAACTTTAGAAAAAAGTAATAATGCAAACAAGAATATTAATATTAATTCCGAAAATGGAGATATTAATTTAAATTTTAGGTAAGCTACAATAACAAAATAATAATAGTTTCATAGTATATATAATAGACTTTTAAGGAGACTTTTTATGAGAGAGATACATGAAACTATTTTATTTTTCTTTATATATAGCTTTTTAGGATGGATATGCGAAAGTATATACTGTTCTATTGGAAATAAGAAAATTATAAATAGAGGTTTTTTAAATGGTCCAATATGCCCTATATACGGCTTTGGAGCTATAGTTATTATATTTTTTCTAAAAAACTTTCAGAGTAATTTAACATTGCTTTTTATATTTGGAATGTTTATAACATCAACTTTAGAATATATAACAGGAATTGTATTAGAAAAATTATTTAATACAACATGGTGGGATTATTCTAAAAAAAGATTTAACATAAGAGGTAGGGTTTGCTTAAAAAACTCTGTATTATTTGGAATTATGTCGACGGTATTGATAGAAGTTATACATAAAAATATTTATAATTTAGTAGTATATATTTCTAATTTACTACTGATAGTATTAGTTATAAGTATTTTAGTATGCTTTTTTATAGACTTAAATTTTACATTATTATCACTTAATAAATTAAATCATAAACTAAAATTTATGGATGAGATATTATTAGAGCTAAGTAAATTAAATATAAATCTAGAAAAGTTTGATGAAGAAAATATAAAAAAATTATTTGAGCGTATTAAGAATAAAAATATAATAAACAAAATTGAATCTATAAAAGAAAAATCAACTTGTCAAAGGAGAATTATTAAAGCATTTCCAAATATGAAACATAAATATAAACAAGATAGATTAGTATATCTAAAACAAATAATAAAAGATAAAAAAAAGAGTAAACTTAAGTAAATATATACTTAAATTTACTCTTTTTTATTTAAAAATAAATTTATATAAATATAAGTACAATAATATAAAGATTATATATTTAAGGTAATAAACTTGTAGTATAATTGTTTTAATTATAATTTTAGGGGGGAAATATGGTTTTATTTTATATTTTTATGGGGATAATTGGATGTATTGAACTTTATTTTAGTAAACTACTAAAATCAATTGATAAGAAGTTTAGTTTATTTGAAGATTTTGAGAAATTTACAAATACTAATGAAGTTATTAAAATCCGTTTAAAGTATAGTAAAATACTTAAAATTGCTGGTAAATTTAGTATTGGAGCTTCTATATTTTCTACGATAGTTGAACCTTTTGCTATTAAATATGAATATTTATCTATGATAAGTATTTTTTTATGTATGCTTGTATTAATAACTATAATGATAATAGGAATATTATTTATATTTGTAAATATTAAAAACTCTAAAATCAATAAACAATATAAACTTATAGTATATATTATGATTGCAGTGTATTTTATAGGGCCTTATCACGATAATATAATATTTGGTGCAAAAAATTTATATGGACTTGTTTTTACAAGTTCTATAAAAAAAGATAAAGAGTTTACATTATTTAAATGTAAAAGTGATAATCATAAAAAAGAAAAAGTTTATATATCTATAAATGATATTTATAAGGATAAAAATAATGATTTAATATTAGATGTTAATTTAAGATATGATGGTAAAAGGACATTGAACTTATATGGAAAAGATGGATTTTCTGATCTTAGTGGATTTTATGCAGAAGCTGTAGCTTTAAACGATAGAACGAATTCAAAAGGATTTTATATTGATATTGAAAATGAGCTAGTTACTGAATATAATCCTCATATAAAAGACTTAAAATCTAAAATATCTAGTGGAGAGATTATAAATATTAAAGCACCGATACCAATTAAAGGAAGTAAATTAGAAGATGCTAATATAAAAGATTTAAAATTTAAAATTGACAAATCTTATAGTGGTAATCATTATGGAGTAGGAATATTTAAATATGTAAAAGTTGAAAAATAATAGAGAAAAAGCCTTAATCTTTAATAAGTTTAAAGCTTTTATTTTTTTGTAATATATTTACTAAATTAGGCTAAAAATACCACTATAAAGATAATGAGGTGAAAAAATGAAACTAACTAAAAGTATTAAAACAAATTATGATACTATAGCAAGTAAATTGAAAATTGATAAAAGTTTTGACTTAATTGCTAGGGAAATAAGTATAGGAGGAAGAAAATCATATCTATTTTTTGTAGATGGACTTATTAAGGATGATGTTACGGAAAGAATTTTAAACACCTTTATAACTATTCCAAAGGAAGAAATGGATAAAGTACCCGATATGGGAAGCTTCATGGCAAATTATATAGCTCATATAGAGGTAGATAAAGAGAATGATATAGATAAGATTGCAGCAGCGGTATTAGCGGGACCTATGGCAATAGTTATAGATGGATTTGAAGATGCAATAATATTAGATGTTAGAACATATCCAGCTAGAGGACCTGAAGAACCACAAAAAGAGCAAACACTTAAAGGATCAAGAGATGGATTTGTTGAGACTATTGTAATGAATACAGCACTTATAAGAAGAAGAATAAGAGATAAAAACCTTGTATTTGAAATGGCAAGTATAGGAAATATGTCAAAGACAGATGTATCAATAGGATATATCGAAGGAACTGCAAATAAAGAAACTGTAAGCTTAATAAAAAAAGAATTAGAAGAAATAGATGTAAGAGCTTTAGATATGGGAGATCAAAGTTTAGTAGAAACTTTAACTAAATCAAAATGGTATAACCCATTTCCTAAAATAAAAAGTACACAAAGACCAGATGTTGCATCAGCTCACATAGCAGAAGGTAAAATAGCAATACTTATAGATACATCCCCCAACGTTATAATACTTCCTACAAGTATATTTGACTTTATGCAAGAAGCTGATGACTATTATCAACCAATTTTAACCGGAAATTATTTAAGACTTATAAGAAATATAACTCTTTTAATGACATTAATATTAACACCACTTTATTTATTAGCAATAGAATATATTGATTTGCTTCCACAATGGCTTAAATTTATAGCACCAGATCCTGGTTATCAAGTGCCTTTAATTGTTCAATTTTTACTACTTGAAATAGCTGTTGATGCATTAAAACTTGCATCTTTAAATACACCGGGGTCTCTTGGAATGTCTCTCTCTGTAGTTGGAGCATTAATACTTGGGGAATTTGCAATTAAAACAGAGTGGTTTGTTGCAGAGACGATACTTTATATGGCAATTGTTGCACTTGGAGGTTTTGCACAGTCAAGCACAGAACTAGGTTTTGCAATTAAGCTTTGTAGGATGCTTATACTTATACTTACATTTATATTTAATGTATGGGGATTCATTGCAGGTATTATAATAACTATTTTACTAGTAGCTACAAACAAAACTATGACTGGGCAGTCTTATTTATACCCATTATTCCCATTTGATGGAAAAGCTTTAAAACATTTACTACTTAGAACTCCAATAAAATCTAATAGAAAATAAAAATAAAGGTGTGAAACTTATTCACACCTTTAAATATTAAAATCTTTTAGTTCTATAGAACCTATAAAGAAAATCTTTTTCTAAAGACTTGCTAAGAGTAGCGCTTTCTTGAAAATTTATAAATCTAATTTCTAAAGATGATTTATTTATAGGTATTACTTTATGAATAAGTCTTAAATTAACTATATATTGCTTATGAGTTGCAAAAAAATTTGGAGGTAGACGCTTTTCTAACTCATCAAAGTTCTCATAAAACTTTATAACATCATGGTCTTTAGTATACAAATTAATAGCTCTAGAATTTTTTTCAAACATAACTATATCATCAAAATTAATCATATGCATTTGCTTTCTAACTTTATAAACAAATAGCGTATCTTCTATAAAGTTATCTTTAGCAAATTTATGAGAATTTATATGATCTATAGCTATATTTATAGAATCTAGTATCTTTTCTTTTGTAAAAGGTTTAACGATAAAGTCTATTGGATGAACCTTAAAACTTTCTAAGCTATAGTCAGCAAAACCAGTTACAAATATTATATGAACGTCTTTATCTATAGAAGTTACTTCTTTTGCACAATCTATACCATTTTTATAAGGCATATCAATATCAATAATTAATAAATCTATTTTTTCGCTTTTTATAAACTCAATAGCATCTAATCCATTTTCAACTTTTTTTATATAATCAACATACCCAGATTCCTTAAGGATATCTTCAATATGATTTCTTACAGCTTTATCGTCATCACAAATTAAAACTTTTATCATAAGTACCCCCTAAATTTAGTAGTATTTTGGTATTAAAATTGTAAATTCAGTTAAAAAATCATCACTATTAGCGAAAATATGGTATCCGTATTTATCTAATATACTTTTAACTAAATAAAGTCCATATCCTCTATCTGGTCCATCTTTAGTAGAAAAGCCTTCTAAAAATATTGATTCAGTATTATTTATCTTAGGACCATTATTTTTTATAGATATAACATATTGAAATTCATCTTCATATATAAATAGTTTTATATATTTATTTTCCTTATATACATTAGATAAAGAATCTATAGCGTTATCTATTATATTAAGTATTACAGAACTCATATCACTTGGTTCAATAATCAAATTGTCCATAAAATCTTGAATATAAACATCAAAGGAAATATTTTTTATGAGACATTCTTCATATTTTAAAGAAGCAATAGCATCTAAATATGAAACTTTACCATATCTAGAAGTTTTAGATCTAAAGCTATTAGATATATTTGTTATATAATCCTTTGCATCTTCACTAAGACCAGTATTAAGTAGTGAATATACAACTTGTAGATGTTTTAAATAATCATGCTTTTGACTTCTTAATTTTGCTATTATATTGTCTTTGTGTTCAATTTTATTATTAAGATTGTTTAGTTTATTTTCCTTTGAAGTATTATCATTTAATATATTTATAAATTTTAATCCTATATAAAAACATAAGCATATTAGTATAAAAGCTAATACCGAATTTAATATCCCCTTTAATAATAAATCGTATTTAACTCTAAGTAAAATATAAACGTAACCTCTATAAAGTAAAAAATAAGTAATAATAGCTATAAAAATAGTAACTAAACTTTTTTCTAATATAGAAATTTCCCTATAAAATTTATATTTATTTAATATTAGATTGATAATTATAAATAAAATTAAACATATAGGAAACATAAAAATAATATCCATAGCACACCCCTAATTTCCAATTTATATGAGAATTATAACATTTATAAAAAAATATGTAAAAAGTGAAAATATGCAAATACAGTATATAAACTTGAAAATAACCATGTAATTTTAAGCATATAAGTACTAAAAACTTGAAAAAGTACCGTTTGCTACATTTTTTTTATAAATATATAATCTAGTTAAGTTAAAGAAAGGACGTGGTAAATTTGGAAAATGATTTAAAAATGGTATTAAAGTACATAAAAAGCTATAAATCAAGGTCGCTTGCTATAATTTTAAGTATTGTGCTTGGAACAGCTCTTATTGTAGGAGTAGGTACTTTATCAAGAAGTGCTCAACAAGCTGATTTAGATAGGTTAAAGAGAGAAACTGGTACTCATCATGTATATTTTAGAGACATAAATGAAGAACAACTAGATATTGTAAAAAAAGGAAAAGATATAAAAGATGTATCTATAACCTCATACTATGCAGCTACTGATGAGGGTGAAAAGTTACCTATAAATATAAATTATGCAAGTGAAAATTATTTAACTAATAATTCTAAACTTATAAAAGGTAGATTTCCTAAAACTGATAATGAAGTTGTATTAGAAGAGTGGATACTAAATAGTATGGGTCTTGAACCAGATGTAAATCAAGAAATAACATTTAGATTATATCAAAAGGAAAAACCAGAAACTTTTAAAGTGGTAGGAATTTTAAAAGATAGATATAGAGAAAAAAGTGTTGGAATATGTGAGATGTTTTTAGCTTTAGATGAAGATAAGCTTAATAAATTTACTCCTTATGTAGAGTTTAATGAAGGTAGTGATATAAGTAAAAACATAGATGATATAACTAAGAAAGCTAAACTAAATAAAGAGGAACAAGTTAGATCAAACAATATGCTTATAGCATCAGTAGGTAATAATGGAGCATTAGATGTAACAAGTAGAAATACAGCAATAGCAATAAGTTTATTTGCAGGCCTTGTGGTATACAGTATATATACTATATCTGTATATCAAAGAATAAGAGAATACGGTATGTTAAGGGCAGTTGGTTCAACTAATCTAAGGATATTTAAATTAATTACTAGCGAACTTTTAATACTTAGTTTAATAGCTATGCCTATTGGAATACTTATTGGTATGGGTGGAGCCCAAGTTTTTAATAAAATAGTTGGAAACATACAGTTTGAAGGAACTATAAGAGTAACACCTTTTGTTATACCATTAAAAATAATATTACTTTCTATAATATGCACAATTTTTGTAATATTTATTATAAGTATATTAACATATATGAAAATTAGAAAAGTATCACCAATTGAAGCAATAAGAAGAAACTTAGGTGAAGACAAAAAGATAAAGAAAAGTAATTTTATAGTATCAAGATTAAGTAAAAATATACCAATATCTAAATCTATTTCTATGAAAAATATATTTAGAAATAAGAAAGGATTTATAATGATTATGCTATCTATGAGTATAGGTGGAATAATGATTATACAAAGTAATTACGCATATTCTCGTTCAGATGCCATGGATGAAGATAAAAATAGAGGAATGTATAGAAATGGGGACTTTGTATTAAATGTAAATGCTGCTGGAGATGAGGAAAATGGTCTTAATGATGAACAAATAAATGAAATATCAAAAGTAGAGGGCATTAATGAAGTTAAGGCTGCACGAATAATTCATAGTAGAATGCCCTTAGGAGAAAAAGATATATTAGATATGCAATTCTTTGATGACTTAACTAAAGGCGGATATTTTGGAAAAGTTTTAAATGGATTATTAATGAAAGATAAAAAAAAGGATGGATACTTATTAAAACAAAAGTTAAAAGGTTTTAACGATGAAATGTTAAAATCATTAAATGATTATGTAATAAGTGGAAAAATAGATATAGAAAAAATGAAAAAAGAAAATTTGGCAGTAATATATATGCCACATACTTATGAAGATACTGATGGTACAAGAAGCAAAGTTGTAGGTGGTGGAGAGCCTATTGTTGATATAAAGGTTGGAGATACTGTAAAAGTTAAAGTACCTAAGGGTAAAATAGATGGAGAAAAGTACTGGAAAGGACAAGATAACTATGAGTATAAAGAACATGAGTTTAAGGTAGGTGCAATAGTTAATTATCCATTTGCTGATGAAAATCAGTACTCTGCTGATATGAGTGTTGATGTTATAACAAGTACTGATTATTTAGAAAAAATAGAAGGTAAAAATAATTATGATGTAGTTTATGCCAATATGGATAAAGGAGCTGATCATAAAGCTATAAATAAAAAACTAGGTAAAATAGGAAGTAAAGTACCTGGAGTTACAACTGTTGATATGATGCAAGAGAAAGAGACTAATGAGAAAATGCTTCAAAAAATGAAGATTTATGATTACGGAGTAATAGTTATCCTGTTTGTAATAAGTATATTTAACATAATAAACAATGTAAGTTATAATTTAACTTCAAGAACTAGTGAATTTGGAATGTTAAGAGCCGTTGGTATAAGTGAAAAAGACTTTAAAAATATGATAATATTTGAAGGACTATTATATGGAATAATTTCAAGTATAATAGTTATAGTCTTAGGGGTTTTATTACAAATTAGAATGTATAAAACTTATGGATTTGAAAGCTATGGAATGGAATTTGAATTAGTATATGGAGCTTATATATTAGTCGTAATTACGAACGTAGTTGTAGGTCTTATTGCAACTTATCTACCTTCAAGAAAAATAAAACAAAGTAATATAGTTGAAGCAATAAATATTATAGAATAGAGGGAATATTATGGTGATATTAGAAACTATTAATTTAGGTAAAATATATGGAAAAAAAGAAACATCTGTAAATGCACTTAAAGATGTAAATTTAAAAATAAATAAAGGGGAGTTTGTTGCAGTAGTTGGTCCAAGTGGAAGTGGAAAAAGTACATTTCTACATTTAATAGGAGGACTAGAAAGACCAAGCAATGGTACTATTAAAGTAGACGGTAAAGATATATGTTGTTTAAGTGATAAAGAGTTGGCTAAATATAGAAGACAAAAGGTTGGATTTGTATTCCAACAATATAACTTAATTCCAGTACTTAATGTTAAAGAAAATATAGAACTACCTTTAAAACTTGATAATAAAAAAGTAGATGAAGATTATATAAATGACCTTATGGATTTATTAGGTCTTAGTGAAAGAAAAAATCATCTTCCAAATCAATTATCAGGAGGTCAACAACAAAGAGTTGCAATTGCAAGAGCATTATCTTCAAAACCGAGTATAATACTTGCTGATGAACCTACTGGAAACTTAGATACTAAGACTACAGAAGAGGTTATGGAATTACTTAAGATGTCTATAAAAAAATACAATCAAACTCTTATAATGATTACTCATAATGAAAATATAGCTAAAAAAGCTGATAGAGCTATATCTATAGTAGATGGGAAACTTTATACTTCAGAAAAACAAGGATAGATTATAGTTATAGAAAAAGGAACTTTTAATTAAGTTCCTTTTTTATTTTTACTCTAACGTGTATAAGTGCTTATTTAAATCATATTTAAACTTGTACATTAAAAAAGTTATTATCTCTAATTAACAAGATGAATAAACTATAGAGAGAGTATATAAAAATAGGGGAGAGCCGTTATGAGTAAAAATAAACATAAAATTATAGTAATGAGTGGAATAGGGTTAATTATAGTATCAGTATTAATAATGGCTATTTTTGACTTAGGAATATTATCCTTTTTTGGATTTGAACATGAGTCTATAAAACCAGTGATTATATTTTTCGTAATATACTATATATTATATTTTCCAGTAACATTAGTGTCTGAAGCTTTTACAGAACTAATAGAAGAAATAAAGCATCTTACTCCTGTTCAGTATAAAATATTTAATTTTTGCATGGGAATGTGTATAAATGTAGCTATAGTAAGTTTAGTTGATTTAGCAATAAAAGGAGTAAAAATACCATTTACCACAGTTTTTGTATTTTCAATACTAAAGCATATTATGAGAAGATATATATCTAACTTTATGGATAAAAAATTTGGCAGTAGTGATGACTATGAAGAAGATGATGATTTTTAGAAAAATATAAAATACATTATAAATATACATAAAAATAGAGGATGAAATTTCATTCTCTATTTTTATGTATTTAAATATTAAAAATATAAATTATAATATTATATTGAATTCACATTGACAAATATGTTTATATATTACTACAATTATCTTAGATAAATAATAAAAAAACAAAGTCATGAAGGCTTTTAATACTTCATGGCTTTTTTTGTGTTTAAATTAAAAAAGGGGGAATATTATGGGGCAAGCAGAGTTTTTTGATAGTATAGCGAATCAGTGGGATGATATTATAGAAGTAAATGAAGAAAAGATAAACACTCTTTTATCTAAATTAAATATTAAAAATAATACTAATATATTGGATGTTGGTACAGGAACAGGGGTTTTAATACCTTTTATAAATAAGTTAAATCCTAATGGGAATATAACAGGGGTAGATATCTCAAAAGGAATGATTAATATTGCTAGTAAAAAGTTTAAAGATATGACTAACGTAACTTTTAAATTAGTAAATATTGAAAATGAAATTGTAAATGAAAAGTATGATAAAATAATTCTTTATTCAATGTTTCCGCATTTACAAAATAGAACCGCTACTATCAAGTCTCTAGTAGATAATAACTTAAAAGAGGATGGACAGCTTATGATAGCTCATTCTAATAGTAGAGAATTTTTAAACAATATGCATAAAGAGAAAAATGAAGTGGTTAGAGAAGATAGGCTTATATGTGTTAAAATGCAAAAGAATTTGTTTGAAGAAGTTGGTTTAAATGTGGTAGATGCTTTTGAAAATGATGATATTTATTATTTAGTTATAAATAGAAATTAATAATATAAAATTAGGGGGAATTTATTTATGAAAAGTAAGAAAATAGTTTTATCAGGAATTTTTATAGCATTTGGTATAATACTTCCAATGATATTTCATACGGTAAATATGGCAGGACCCATATTCTTACCAATGCATATACCAGTTTTAATAGGAGGATTTTTATTAGGACCTATTTATGGCGGATTAGTTGGACTTATAACACCCATACTGAGTGGACTTATGACAGGAATGCCACCAATAGTTCCTATGATGCCTATAATGGCTTTTGAACTCTGTGGATATGGAATAATAACAGGATTTTTATTTAACAAAACTAAAAATACGTATATATCTTTAATAGGTGCTATGATTGGGGGGAGATTGTTTGCTATGGTTGGTGCATTTTTAGTATCTATTACTATAGCTCCTCAAGTTAATCCAGTTATATTTATATTTGGAAACTTAGCACAAGCTATTCCAGGTATGTTGATACAAATAGTATTTATACCTATATTAGTTAAATTTATGACTAAAAACCCAGAAATATCTAAAGTATTAACTTAGAAAACAAAATATAAATAAAAAACTAAAAAATTACAAAAATGTTTCAATATTGTTAGATTTATAGACTAAATTAAAGTAAATATGCTAATATAAACCCATTCGAAGAAAAGACTGTTTTCGACAAAAAGTACTAGGTGGTGTTTATTAATGAATGGAAAAATATTCAAAATATGTATTGGTATATTACTAATATTAATAATAGGTTTTGTAGTTTGGAGAAAAAATTCAGATAACTCTGTGTTAAAACATGAAGCTAATTATGATAGAAAGTTTAGTAAAAATGTTGTATTTTATCCACAGCATCAGGATGATGAAGTTTTATGGGGAGCAAGCGCAATAGCCAGGGCAGTAAATGAGGTTGGAGAGAATAATGTATATGTAGTTTTAGTTTCAGATGGTTCTGGAGTTAATGTATTTAAAAATAATAAAAAATTTAAAGATTTAACTAGAGAAGAAAAGAAAGAGTTAAGAAATAATGAATTTAGAGATGCACTTAAGCAATTAGGGGTAAAAAAAGAAAATATTAAAATATTAGCAGATATAGATGAAAAGCCAGGAACTCATTATGAGTTAATGAAAAAAACTATATTAGATTTTGAAAAAAATTTAGGAAGTGTTACTCATATATCTCATCATTATAAGTATGATGATCATATAATGCATAGAAAAAATGGAGAAGTATTAAAAAAACTTAGTGATGAAAAAAAAGTAAAAGACGCTTTATATTTTGTTAAGCCTGAATATAGAAAAGATATACCTATGGATAAGAAGGTCATATATGAAGCAAATAATTCTGAAATGCATGACAAAGTAAAAAAAGCTTGCTATGAATATAGAGAAGTTGATGAGAAAAAGAAAAAATTTGGAATAGGTTATACTTCTGCACATAGCTACTTTGATAAACTACTAAGTGATCCACGTCTTACATCTGTTCTAAGTATTTATTAAATAAGTCTGAATCTATAAAATATTTTATTACTATGATAAGTTATTATTAAATATAATAATAAAATAAATTAAAATATACATAAATAAAAACTAATAAAGTAAAAAGGTATTAATTCTATTAAGGATTAATACCTTTTTTACTAAAAATATAAATTTAAAATGAATTTTTATAAAATCAGTCACAGAATAATTGAAATTTAAATATAAATATGATATCATCATATCAATATATTTGAGCAATGGACCTTATTCGTAGTTCATTGGCGATATAATTTTTAGGAGGTATGAAATGAATCCAGACCCTGAGCCCCAGAGGCTTGTATTACAATTAATATTAATACTTATACTTACAATGGTAAATGCTTTTTTTGCATCAGCAGAAATGGCAATTGTATCAGCAAACAAAAATAAAATCAAAAATTTAGCAAAAGAAAACAACAAAAAGGCGATATTATTAGAAAAACTAATAGAAGACCCAAGTAATTTCTTAGCTACAATTCAAGTAGGAATAACTCTAGCAGGATTTTTCTCAAGTGCATCTGCAGCAACAGGTATATCTAGTATTTTAAGTGAAAAACTACAAATACCTTATGCACAGCCAATATCAATGGTAATAGTAACCCTTATACTATCATATATAACTTTAGTATTTGGAGAACTTGTGCCAAAGAGGATAGCTTTAGAAAATGCAGAAAAAATAGCACTTTTCTCTGTAAAACCAATTTATTTTATATCAATAATTACAAAACCATTTATTAAAATATTATCTTTATCAACACATATAGTACTTAAATTTTTAGGATATAAAGAGGAGAATACAGAAGAACAAGTATCTGAAGAAGAAATTAGATCATTAATATCACAGTCTGAAGAACAAGGTTCTATTAATAAAGATGAAAAAGATATGATAGAAAGTGTATTTGAATTTAATGACAAGTTATGTAAAGAAATAATGACATCTAGAAAAGATACTTATTCGATTGATATAGATGATGATGTTGAAGATTATATAGATGAATTATTAAGTTTACCTTATTCGAGAATACCTGTTTATGAAGATAACATAGACAATATTATAGGTGTAGTTCATATTAAAGACTTATTAATTCAAGCGAAAAAAGTAGGATTTGAAAATATAAACATTAGAGAAATAATGAAAAAACCATATTTCGTTTTAAATACTGAAAAGGCCAATCAATTATTTAAAGTAATGCAATTAAAGAGAATTCAAATTGCGTTATTAATAGATGAGTATGGTGGATTTTGTGGGATAGTGACCATGGAAGATTTAATAGAAGAAATCATGGGTGATATTGAAGATGAGTATGATATAGAAGATAAAGAAATAGTTAAAACTGAAAATAATAGCTACATGGTCAAATGTAGTATAGGGTTGTCCGAGTTTAATGAAAGATTTGGATTACACTTAGAGGAAGGTGATTATGATACATTAAATGGATATATAATTACTAAATTAGGTGAAATACCAAAAGTAAATGATTGTAAGGAACTTCAAGTAGAAGGGATTAATATAAAGATTATAACTGTAAATGATAAGAGAATAGAAAATGTAAAGGTAACTTATTTAGAAAGCATAGATATAAAAGTAAGCTAAAAAGAAGCAGATTAAATCTGCTTCTTTTTTATATATATCTAAATTACATTTTTGTATAATTTTTCAATAATCTGATATAATGATTAGCCTCTCTTAATACGTGATCTGCAAGAAGAGGAAGTATTATAGATTTTATTTTACATTGATCAAGTCCAGCTGTTCCTGCTTGTTTAAAATCTTTAAATTGAATTGTTTGGTTTAGAGTTTCATTTGTAATACTATTTATTGTTACATTTGTCATGTTTTTTGCTTCTTCAATCAAATCTTCGTATTCATTAGCAAAATCATCGGAAGTTTCAATTAAATTATTTTCAGAAGGATCAAGTAAACCTCTAATAAATAATGCATGTTCCATCATGATTTGATCCCAAAATAGCTCTGTTTCTCTTATATCCATAGAATCAATGTCAATTCTATTTTCTAAATCATCTATTAAAGAAAGATATAAAATTGCTTCACGAGTTATGTGATCAATAAGTAGAGGATAATTAACTGTAAATAGATTACAAGATAACACACCATTTAATACTCTTCGTTTAAAATTAATAAGGCCATTAAGAAGTTTCTTCGCATTAGAGTTAAGTCTTTTTACATAGTCTACCATTTCAGAACTAACCTGAGGATTTCTTCCACTGTGTAATCTTGCCTCTGAATTAGTTATATTTTGATTTATCTCTATACCTGTTAAATTTTGTGTTTTTTGCTCTGTGCTTAATGTGTAATCAGTAACAATTTCTCCAGATTCTAAAACATCAGGTCTAATTACACCATTACTGGCACTTACTGTATATGATAACAGTTTTTCAAACTCCCTTTTATAATGATCAGCTTCTTTAGCAAGGTTCGAGTCTTTAGGAGTAAATCCAGCCTCTAAAAAAAGAGAATGCTCTTTCATAATTCTTGAAAAAAACAAGTGAAGTTCAAGTGATAAAATAACATATTTTTGATCGCTTAACATATTTTCTCCTCCTAAAATAAAAAATTTGATTTCATCATGTCCCAACGATATGACATTTGATATCGTTTAAGTCAAATCCGTTGCTTAAAATGTCCTATTTTACATTATTTATTAAGGTGATATATTGTGCATGTCAACACAAAAATAGGTTTAAACTTTAAGTTTAAATCCATTTTCTTTAAGCCAATTTTTTTTAATTATATAATCAGGGATAATACTTTGAACTAAAGACCAAAATTTATTAGAATGATTCATTTCTCTAAGATGGCAAAGCTCGTGAACAACTACATAATCAACTATGTCAATAGGGGCAAGTAGTATTTTGTAATTTATATAAATATTACCTAATGAAGAACAAGTTCCCCAAGTTGATTTTTGATCTTTAACTTTAAAACTTTTATAAGAAACATTTAATTTTTTTGAATAAATGTTTATGCGTTCGTTAACAATAACAGTTCCATACCATATTAACCATTCTATAAAAAGCCTTTTAAGCTCTTTATTTTGTTTATCAACGGACATAAATGTAGGAACATAAGCTATAAACTTATTTTTATCAAATTCTAATTTACAATTAATAATCTGGTTACTTTTAATAATATTTAGAATATAATTTTCTCCAAGGAAAGGTAGTTTACTATTATCTTCAAAACTTAGATTAACTTCCTTAACTTTTTTATTTTCAAATTCTTTTAATTTATTAAAAATCCAATTAGATTTAGATAAAACTAAATTATGTATTTCTTTATCAGATACATATGAAGGCGATAAAACTTCAACAGTATCAGGATATTTTATTTTAATAGAGATACTTTTTTTAGGCTTTGTTCTTTTTATATTATAGTTTATAAAAGTATCTTTATATTTTATCTTATGCAAATTAAAACCTCCTTAAATTAATAATGTATATAATATTACTTTCTATGTTATTATTATATAATATAAACTTTAAGGAGAGAAATACATGAATTATATAAAAGTAAATAACAAATATGAAGTATTTGTTAAAAATATAGGTATAAAACAAAGATTTGAAAAATTAATTACTAAATCTGTAAATGTGACACAAGAACAATTAAAAGAATGTAGAGAATTTGCTCTAAATGAATCTAAACACTTTGATAAATATAAAAATTTAATACCTAAAGAAATAAAAAATAAAGAATTGCAACAAGAAGTATTAGAACAAAGAATATTTGTAGAGAAAGTTTCTGAATGTGGATTTTTAAATTACTTAATGAGTAAGGGTATAGATGAAAGTGTTATAAATAAGAAAAAGATAGCTATAAAAACAGCAATAGCAAAAGAAATACACACTAGACTTATAATAGATAAAGACGAATTTGAAAATAATAAAAGTAATTATTATGTAGGTGTTCATTTAAATTTAGAAATGGAAGATAAAAAAGATAAAGTAAAAAGACATTTAATAAAAGATTTATATAATATAGAAAAAGTACAGATTTTTGGATACTTAGATTACAAATTTATTAATGAACTTAAATATGAGACTATAAAAAACAGAGATGGAAAAAAAGAGCACAAATTCTTTACTAAAAAAGCACATGATTATAAAAGTAAAAAAGAATATGCAAAATTTTTAGATACTGATTGTAAATGGTATTACCTTAATAGATTAATGCCAATAGATAACATAATTAAAAATCTAAAATAAATAAAAAAGAAGCATTTTTGCTTCTTTTTTATTTTATAAAATTTAAATTTTATATTAAATCATTCTTTAAAGAAGGAGAAACATACATGAAGAGTTAATATAATAAATTTAAGAGAAATATATCAAGAGGTGATTGATATGTACATAATAATTGCAGGATGTGGGAAATTAGGTTCTAGTATTGCAAAGGAATTTTTAGATGATGGACATGATGTAGTAATAATAGACAAAGATAAAGAAAAGTTAGAATCACTAGGAAAAGGTATAAATGCGCTAAGATTAGTAGGAGTGGAATATGATATAGATATATTAAGAGAAGCAGGAATAGAGTATTGTAATCTATTTTTAGCACTTACACAAAATGATAGTATTAATATAACCGCCTGCAAAATTGCTAAAAAAGTATTTAATGTAGATAAAGTAATTGCAAGGGTTGTAGATATGAATAAAGAACACATATATACATCATTAGGGATTAATTATATAAGCCCAATTAAGCTTGGGATACAAGAATTAAAATCTAGAGTATAAGAGGGAAGATATGAAAGTTATAGTTATAGGGGGAGGCAAGGTAGGATTTTATCTTGCTAAAAATTTAGTTAATAGAAAGCATAATGTAACACTTATAGAAAAAGATAAAAATTTATGTAATAAAATATCAAAAAAAATAAATACAGATATAATACATGGCGATGGTACTGATTTAGATGTATTAAGAGATGCAGAAATAGATATAGCTGATGTAGTGGTAGCTGCAACAGGTAAAGATGAAGAAAATCTAGTTATTTGTGAAGTTGCAAAAGAGAATTTTAATATAAAGCAAACCATATCGAGAATTAACAATCCTAAAAATCAAGAAGTATTTAAAATGTTATCAGTAGATAAAACAGTTTGCAGTACGGAAGTTATTAGCAACTTAATAGATTGGGAATTTGAAAATGAACAAATTAGAATACTTCAGATTTTTGAAAGAGGAAATATGGTTTTAGTAGAAATTTATATAGATAAAAATATTTCTTGGTGTAATAAGTTAATAAAAGATTTAGTAATGCCACTAGATTTTGTAATTGTTTATATATACAGAGATTCTAATGTGATATATCCCAAAGGAGACTTATTGCTAAAAGATAATGATAAAGTAGTAATAGCAACTGATAGTGAAAATATAAAAAGTAAAAGTCAGTTTATTTACTCTAAATTAGAAGAAGCTTTATATATATAAAGGAGCTTTAGCATGTTGAAATTTAAAAACGTTTTGCTTGGGATTGTAAAGGAAATAGGATATATAATCTTGTTATTACTAGCGTTGTTATTTATGACTTCGTTTATGTAAATGGAGGATTTCATGCGAAGAAGTAAAAGAAATAGTAGAGATTTAAAAGTAATCAGCTATTATACAGGGTATATAGTAGTTGGTAGCTCATTTTTTATGTTAATACCAATGATAGTAGCTTTATTATTAAATGAATATGAGCCATTAATGGATTTTATAATAAGTATAAATATAGCGTTTATAGTTGGATTTTCACTTATGGCAATTGGGAAAAATAATAAAAACAATACATATATGGAATGGAAGCATGGTTTGGTAACTGTATCCTTATCATGGTTAATACTTACGATACTAGCTGCTATTCCACTGTATTTGAGTGGCCATATGCTATCTTTTTTAGATGCAATATTTGATATTATGAGTGGGTTCACAACAACAGGAGTATTTTTAATACAAGATTTAGATCATGTAAGTATGAGTTTAAATATGTGGAGACACACAATAACATTTTTAGGATCACAAGGAATGGTAGTTCTTGCAATAACTTTTTTAACTAAAAAAACTCAAGGTGCTTATAAAATGTATGTGGCAGAAGGCAAAGATATTGAATTATTACCAAATACACATAATACAAGTAAACTTATATGGATTATAAGTTTATTATTTTTATTAGTAGGAACTTTTATGCTTTGGATAAATGGTATGCAAATAGGATTATCTCCCGTTAGAGCTTTGTACCACGGTTATTGCATAATATCATCAGCATGGAGTACATCAGGGTTTGCTCCAATGAGTCAAAATATAATGTATTATCATAGCTTTTCATATGAAATAATAGCAACTATATTTTTAATGTTAGGTTCAATAAATTTTGGACTTCATTATTGCATATGGAGAGGTAATAATAGGGAAATCTATAAAAATATAGAAATAAGAACATTTTTAATTACTATATTTTTAGGAGTATTTTTATTAACAAAGGGGCTTAATAATCTTAATTTATATCCAGATTTTATATCAACATTTAGAAAAAGTGTATTTACTCTATTATCAGCACATACAACTACTGGATTTATGAGTGCATATACAAGTCAGTTTGCATATGAGTGGGGCGATTTTAATATTTTAGTTTTGTCAATAATTATGCTAATTGGAGGAAGTGCTTGTTCAACTGCTGGAGGATTTAAAATACTTAGATTAGCAGTTGTATTTAAAGGGTTTATAGCAAGTATTAAAGAATCATTAGTATCAGAAAGAAGAATAAAAACATTTAAATTTCACCATATAAAAGACCATGTACTAGATAGTGAAATTGTTAGATCTAGTGCAATAATAATACTTTGTTATCTAATTTTATTTTTAGGTGGAGTATTATTAGCATGCTTTTATAATTATCCACTAAATCAATCGATATTTGAATCAGCATCAATGGCAGGAAATGTTGGATTATCTATAGGTATAATTGAACCAAATATGCCTATTATTTTAAAGATTTATTATATATTTGCTATGTATGTAGCAAGATTAGAATTTATGGCAGTATTTGTACTTATAGGATATTCATTTGAAGGGATTAAGAAAATATGCATGAAATGATAAAGAAAATATTGATTTTAATAAGCACATTTATTTTTGCAATATATCCAACTAAATCAGGTGCACAAAATATTAATATAAATGACTTAATTACAAATGCTAAGGAATTTAATCATAAGATTATTAGTGTAAAAGGTGAAGTAATTGGAGAATCATTGAAAAGAGATGGGTATGGATGGGTTAATATAAAAGACAGCACAAATGCTATAGGTGTATATATGAAAAATGAAGATATAAAAAATATAAAAGTATATGGTGGATACAACAAAATCGGAGATAAGCTTGAAGTCGAAGGTGTATATAATAAAGCTTGTAGTGAACATATGGGAGATACTGATATACATGCAATTAAAGTAGATATTATAGAGAGTGGAATTGTGACAGAGCCAGATGTACCTAGTTATAAAATATTAATAGCGGTAGGTTTAATAATGATTTCATTTTCTGTTAATTATATATTATATAAAAAACATAAATAGGAATTTAGATAGCATCCATAAAAATGGGTGCTATTTTTTATAAAAAAATTGTCGGAAAAAATAGTTTAACAAGAAAAATAAAATTAAAATATTAATATGCTTAACACTTAGAATGAAAGTGTATAAAAATTATAAAAAAGGTTAGCTATACTAATTTTTAATAAAATTAATATGAGGATATAATTAGTTATACTAAACTTTATAAAAATTAATAAAAACTTTTTTTTTCAAAAGTTGAATAAATGTGTAAAACACTGAACTTTAACTTTTATATAAAAAAATAAAAAAATATAAAAAAATGGTTGCAAAAAAAAATATAGAATGTATAATTAGATTTGTAAGTTTAATAAAAGTAAATAAAAAAGATAGTTATAATAAGTTTGATGACATAGATTATTAATAAAGGGGGATTTAAATGAAAGATATAGAATCGGAGGAAATACCTCTCTTATACAACTTGAAAAAATATTCAATGAAGGATATATCATGCTTTGATGTACCAGGACATGTAAAGAATCAAGGTGTTAGGATTTTAAATAATTATTTTGGTGACGATTTAATGAATATGGATATAAATTCATCTCCAAGAATGGATAATGTATCAAATCCCAAAAGTATAATAAAAGAAGCTCAGGAATTACTAGCAAAAGCATACAAAAGTGATAAAGCATTTTTTATAACTAATGGAACAACAGGAGCAATACAAATAATGATTTTATCTACAATAAATCCAGGAGATAAAGTGTTGTTACCAAGAAATATACACAAATCAGTTATAAATGCACTTATATTAAGTGGAGGAGAGCCAGTATTTATAGATCCAGAGTTTAGTAATGAACTTGGTATTAGTTTAAATGTTGATGCTAACAAGATTAAGAAAGCATTAGACGAAGTAAATGACATAAAAGCAGTATTTTTATTAAATCCAACTTACTATGGAGCATGTTGCGACTTAGAAGAAATAATTAAAGTTTGCAAGGAAAAAAATATCTTAGTATTAATTGATGAGGCACACGGTGCACATTTTCCGTTTAATGAAGAACTTCCAACATCAGCTATGGAACTAGGAGCACACATGAGTGCTGTAAGTATGCATAAAAGTGGAGGCGCATTAACTCAAGCATCAATGCTTTTAATAAATAAGGATATTGAGGCAGATAAAATTCAGCAAATTATAAATATGCTTCAATCAACGTCAGCATCTTATTTGCTTATGTCAAGTATTGATGGTGCAAGACATAATTTAGTAAAAAATGGTCAAAGTCAATTACTAAATGCAATAAAACTAGCTAGATATGCAAAGTCTAGGTTAAATAAAATTAATAATATAAAAGTTTTATCAAAAGAACTATTAAAAAACAAAGGTGTAGATTATATTGATGAAACGAAATTATGTATAAATGTATCGAATTTAAGTTTAACAGGATTTGAAGTTTATGACTTACTTTACAAAGGATTTGATATTCAAGTGGAACTGGGAGATATAAATAATATACTAGTACTTATATCGCTTGGAACTACAAAAGAAGACGTAGATAAACTTATAAATGCAATAGAAATAATTGCTTTAATAAGTTCAAAAAATGTAAGTAAAGGTGCGATTAAAATAAAACAAATAAATCCAATTATAAAGATGAACCCAAGAGAAGCTTTTTATTCAAAAAAAGAAAGTGTAAATATTGATGATTGTGTTAATAGAATAAGTGGTGAAAGTATAATGGCTTACCCTCCAGGAATACCAGTAGTTGCACCAGGAGAGCTAATTACAAAAGAAATTATTGATTATATAAAACTACTTAAAGATAGTAATGCATACTTATGCGATATGAAAGACAAAAATTTAGAAACAATTTTAGTTATAAATTAAGATTAGATATTTAGGAGAGTGAGAGTTATGAAATTTGAAACATTAGGACGTCATATATTAGTTGAATATTACAATTGCGATGAAGAGCTTTTAAGAGACCCAAAACTAATAGAAGAGTTTATGAATAAGTCAGCATTAAATGCAAAGGCAACTATAGTAGATTCAGTTTTCCATCATTTTAATCCATGGGGAGTATCAGGTGCGGTAATAATAGCTGAGTCTCATTTAACAATACATACATGGCCAGAATATGGATACGCATCAGCAGACTTCTTTACTTGTGGAGATATAGATCCGTGGAAAAGTTTTGAATTGTTAGAAGAACTTTTAAAAGCAGAAAGAAGCGAATCAACTGAAATACCTAGAGGATTAACGACTAAGATACAAAAATTTGCAAAAAAAGATTTAGGCACAATTACTCATAAGCCAGAAGCTATATAAATAAAAATACCTAAAATTCACTGCGTTCATATCGCCAACTAATTAACTTCACATACGTTTAGGTAATTTCGTTGCTCAAAATAACGCTTGAAAAATAAAAATAAATTTGGACTTATATTTTACCATATATATATAAATCGCGCAAATAAGTGCAGGTAAAATTCACTACGTTTAAGCTACTGTGTGGGCGATATTATTCACATCATCGAAACGATTAGATTCACATACATATTGATAATTGTTTTGATAAAAATGACGCTTAAAAATAGAAAATATAAATAAATTTGGAGGAGCTATTATGGAACTTTGGTACACAGAAGAGTGGACTGATAATGTACGTTTTTCGATAAAAGTAGATAAGCATTTATTTAGTGATAAATCTGATTTTCAACAAGTAGATGTGTTTGAAAGTAAAGAATTTGGAAAATTTTTAACACTTGATGGGCTTATGATGGTTAATTATAAAGATGAATTTATATACCATGATATGATAGTTCATACACCTATGGCTACTAATATGAATATAAAAAATGTATTAGTTATAGGTGGAGGAGACGGAGGTACGGTAAGAGAACTTACTCGTTATCCACAAATAGAAAAGGTAGATATGGTTGAAATAGATAAAATGGTTGTAGATGTATCTAGAAAATTTATAGATATATGTGCATGTAAATTAGATGATAAAAGAGTGAATCTTTACTACGAAGATGGTGTAGCATTTGTTAAAAATTCAAAAGATGCATCTTATGATTTAATAATAGTAGATTCAACTGATCCAATAGGACCTGGAGAAGGATTATTCTCAATTGATTTCTATAATGATTGCTATAGAGTGTTAAGTGAAGACGGAATACTTGTAAATCAAAATGAAAGTCCTTATTTTGACTTTAACGCTAAAGAAATGAAAAGAGCAAATGAAAAAATAACTAATTTATTCCCAATAGCTAAAGTTTATCAAGCTCATATACCAACCTATCCATCAGGACATTGGTTATTTGGATTTGCATCTAAAAAGTTTGACCCAATAAAAAATCAAAATAGAGAAGCATGGGAAAAATTAAACTTAAAAACTAAATACTATAACAGCGATATACATGTAGGTGCATTTATGTTACCTCAATATGTGAAGGATATGTTAAATGAAAGTAAATAATTTTTCTCATATAAACACTTTTATGGGAATGGATTCAAGTTATGATGAAGCTGATGTAGTAGTTTATGGAGTTGGATTTGATGGAACTACTTCTAATAGACCGGGAACAAGATTTGCAAGTAGCTCTATGAGACCTGAATTTTATGGGCTTGAAACATATTCTCCAATGCTAGATTTAGATCTGGAAGATTTCAAAATTTGCGATATTGGAGATTTAGAATTAAGTATTGGAGATACTAAAAAAGTATTAGATGAAATATATAAAAGTACTAAAGAAATAGTAAGTGATAAAAAAGTACCCTTTATGATAGGTGGAGAACACTTAGTTACACTACCTGCATTTAAGGCAGTTTATGAAAAATATGAAGATGTATGTGTACTTCATTTCGATGCCCATACAGACCTTAGAGAAGAATATAACAATAATAAAAATTCACATGCAACAGTAATAAAAAGAGTATGGGATTTAGTTGGAGATAATAGAATTTACCAATTTGGAATAAGATCTGGAACTAAAGAGGAGTTTGACTTTGCGTTAAAACAAAATCATACTTATATGGAAGTTGGAAGTATAGATACATTTAAAGATATAGTAGATAGCTTAAATGGAAAGAGAGTTTATTTAACAATAGATTTAGATGTATTAGATCCATCAATATTCCCAGGTACTGGAACTCCGGAGCCTGGAGGAATAACATATAGAGAGTTTCAAAATGTGTTTAGTATATTAAAAAATGGAAATATAAACTTAGTGGGATGTGATATTGTAGAGCTTAGCCCAGACTATGATAATACTAATGTATCTACAGTAACAGCATGTAAGATATTAAGAGAGTTATCACTTGTATTATGTGATAATATAAACAAATAGATAAGGATGGTGGTTAAAATGGCAAGACATTTATTTACATCAGAATCAGTAACAGAAGGGCATCCAGATAAAATATGTGACCAAATATCAGATGCAATATTAGATGAATTATTAAAGAAAGATCCACTATCAAGAGTTGCTTGTGAGACTACAGTAACAACGGGGCTTGTATTAGTAGCGGGAGAAATAACAACAAAAGCGTATGCTGATATACCTAAAATAGTAAGAGAAACAGTAAGAGAAATAGGATACGATAGAGCAAAATATGGATTTGACTGTGACACTTGTGCAGTTATAACTTCTATAGATGAACAATCAGGGGATATAGCTATGGGTGTTGATGAAGCATTAGAAAATAGAGATGGACAAACAGCAGAAGATGAAATAGAAAAAGTAGGTGCAGGTGACCAAGGTATAATGTTTGGTTTTGCTTGTAACGAAACAGAAGAATTAATGCCACTTCCAATATCTTTAGCTCATAAATTAGCTAGAAGATTAACAGAAGTTAGAAAAAATTCTACATTAGATTACTTAAGACCAGATGGAAAAACTCAAGTAACAGTAGAATACGAAGGAAATATTCCAGTAAGAGTTCATACAGTACTTATATCTACTCAACATGGAGAAGAAGTAACTAGTGAAACAATAAGAGAAGACTTAATAAATCATGTAATAAAAGCAGTTATACCAGCTAATTTATTAGATGAAGAAACTAAGATATATATAAATCCAACAGGAAGATTCGTTGTTGGTGGTCCTCAAGGAGATACAGGCCTTACGGGAAGAAAAATAATAATAGATACTTACGGAGGATACTCAAGACACGGTGGTGGAGCATTCTCAGGAAAAGATGCTACAAAAGTTGATAGATCTGCAGCTTACGCTGCAAGATATGTAGCTAAGAATATAGTTGCAGCTGGGCTTGCTGACAAGTGTGAAATAGAACTTGCATATGCAATAGGTGTAGCAAGACCACTTTCTATATTTATAGATACGTTTGGAACTGGAAAAGTATCTGAAGAAATATTAGTTAAATTAGTTGAAAAGAACTTTGACTTAAGACCAGGTGCAATAATAAGAGACTTAGACTTAAGACAACCAATATTCAAAAGTACAGCAGCTTATGGACACTTTGGTAGAACTGATATAGATTTACCATGGGAAAGAACAGATAAAGCTGAGTTATTAAAAGTTCAAGCATTTTAAAAATAATAAATAAAAATATTTAAATAAATAATTATAAGAATCTCATTTATTGAAGGTTAAACACTTTGATAAATGAGATTTTTATTTGGATTAAAAGCATGTATGCAATAAAAAGCTTCATAATGAATATAATATCTTATTACGTTTTTAGTTTTGAATTCATTTCATACTAAAATTATATAAGTATTAAAATAGGAGGTAAAAATGGAAATTAGTCTATGTATGATAGTAAAAGATGAAGAAGAAGTAATAGAAAGATGTTTAAATTCTATAAAAGAAGTTGTGGACGAAATTATCATAGTAGATACTGGTTCTAGAGATAAAACTATAAATAAAGCAAAAAATATTGGAGCGAAGGTATATGATTTTAAATGGGTTGAAGATTTCTCAAAAGCTAGAAATTTTGCATTTTCAAAG
Organism: Faecalimicrobium sp. JNUCC 81; assembly: GCF_053667625.1. NCBI lineage: Bacteria > Bacillati > Bacillota > Clostridia > Peptostreptococcales > Peptostreptococcaceae > Faecalimicrobium > Faecalimicrobium sp. JNUCC 81. The sequence continues at coordinate 2,712,760 of NZ_CM132203.1, read as the reverse complement.
GCTACTAAGGATTATATAATCTGGATGGATGCAGATGATGTACTAAATAAAAGTGATATAGATAAATTTAAATTATTAAAAGAAAGTATAGATGAAAGTATAGATTCAGTAACTATGAATTATGTATTGTCAGTTAATAAAAATGGAGAAATTACAAGCTCTTTAAAAAGAAATCGATTAGTAAAGGCAAGTAATAATTTTAAATGGGTAGGTAAAGTTCATGAATATCTTGATGTAAGAGGAAATATAATCCATTCAGATATAAATATAATTCATAAAAAAGAAAAGGAATACACTAATAGAAATTTAAAAATTTATGAAAAACTAGTATCTACAGGAGAGAATTTTTCAACTAGAGATATTTTTTATTATGCAAATGAACTTTATGATAATAGACTTTATGACGATGCAATAAAACAATATATAAAATTTTTAGATAAAAAAGATGGATGGGTAGAAGATATTAAAGCAGCATGTTCTAAATTAGCAGATTGTTATTTATACAAAGGTGATAGCGAAAATGAGTTAAAATATATTTTAAAATCTTTTGAATATGATATACCAAGAGCTGATTTTTGCTGTAAACTAGGACGCAAATTTTTAAATGAAAATAAATTGGATGCAGCAATTTATTGGTATGAATGTGCAATAAATTTATCACCTCAAAAAGATAATATGAGTTTGATTAATCATGATATGTATACATTTTTACCGATGATACAACTTTGTGTATGCCATTATAGAAATGGAAATATTAAAAAATCGTATATGTATAATGAAATGGCTTCCAAATATAAGCCAGAAGATGTGTCAGTAAAATATAATAAAGAATTTTTTAAAGATAAAATTGATAGAGATATAATTGAAGAAGTTGAAAAATTTTTAAACACTATGAATAAATCCTAACTAGAGACAAAAACTAAGTAAAAATACTTAGGAGGTAATTTTATGGATTTTAATAATGATAATATGATAGGAAATTTACCTAAAAATATAAATAAAGAAGTGCCATCACCAAATGCAGATGCAAAAAAAATAACAGCGGTAGTAAAACACTCTGGAGAAATTGTAGGGTATGAATTATCAAATGGTCAGAGATTGACTAAAGAAGAAGGTATTCAAATGGCTAAAGATGGAGAGATATTAGGAGTAGGAGTTCCAACTAGAAAAGGGAATGAGTACTTAAGAACTCTACCAGATGAAAAAGAAAACAATAATTTAAGTAACCTGCCCTCTATAACAGAATAATATGTATAAAAGGTGGTAGTTATATAACTACCCCTTTTATATATTAAAATAATCAAAATACATATCTATTTTGAATTAATATAGTTTTCAATGAATAAATTTAATTTTTGATTACCATATGATTTATATTTATTGGCTAAATATAATACATTAGATTTATCTTCCTCCAAACTAAATACTCTTAGATAGTTAAAAGTCTCTAAGTAGTCGATTAGTATACTATATAAGTTGCCTATTTTTGCTTTATACTCTAAATCTGATGAAGAATTATATAATTCTCTAAGTTCTAGCAAATCAGCAATTATATGGCTTTGATATACACTAACTTGTCTATCTAAATATTTTATTTCACTTGGTACTTCAGATCCATCATAATCTGGATTGCTATTTAAAAATTTTTCATATCTATTTAATACTATATCTAAATTATCACGTAACGAAGTTATTCTATTTATTTCTTCATTAAAATCTATTATTGAAGTTGCAAAGCTAAAGTTTACAGAAAGCAAAAAGCATATAATAAAAATCATAATAAATTTTTTCATATAATTACTCCTTTTTTATATTTTAAGTAAAAAAAGTATAATTATTCAGTAATATATTTTGATTTGAAATAATTTTATAGTTATACATAAATAGTATTTCCTATTAAAAAAACTAATAGTATATTGATAATTCTCTACTAGTAGTTTTTTAAAATTATAGTTTAAGGTATTTAGGCATTAGTATTGTTATTAATTAATAATTGTAATTTTCTATCAGCACTTGATTTATATTCATTTGCTAAAAATAACATGCTTGCTTTATCTTCTTCTGTATAAAACAATCTCAAATGTATCAAAGTTATTAAGTATTGAGTTAATATACTATATAATCTAGCTATTTTTGCTTTATCTTTTAAATCCACTGTAACTGAATATAAATCTCTCAGTTCTGATAGATCAGATAATACGTGACTTTGGTATACACTCAGCTGTCTATTTAAATACTCTATTTCACTTGGTTCTTCATAACCATCATAATTTGGATAGTTATTTAAGAATGTTGTGTACCTATCTAACAATGTATCTAAATCATTGCTTAAATTAATTACTTTATCTATTTGAGTATTAAAATCTATTTTTGAATTAGCAAAACTAAAATTCGAAAAAAATAAAAAGAAAATAATAAAAAGTATAGTGAATTTTTTCATATAACTGCTCCTTTTTTATATTTTAAGTAAAAAAAATATAATTATTCATAGATAGATTTTTATAAAAAGTAGCAAATATTGTAAACGTAAATTAGTTATAATAATAAAATGGTAATAGCGAATTTTTTATAAAAATGATATTATAAAAAGATAAATATATTAAGTAAGGAGACAACAAGATGGAAATGAATATACTTATAACTCAAGAAGCAAAGAAAGAATTAGATAAATTATTAGCAACGAGTGATAAAAAATGCATAAGAATACTTACAAGATGTATAACAATGACTTCAGATGCTAAGCTAGATTTTGAATTAGACGAACCTAAAATTAGTGACAATTTATATGATGTAGATGGGTATAAAGTAATAATAGATAAAGCACTAGATTCTCAAATGAATTATATAACAATTTCATATGGAGGTCTTTTAAGTAGAGGACAATTTTGTGTAGAAGCAGATTTTTGTTTCTATTATTAATTAGAAAATAAGTAATAATGAAAATATTTACTTATAAAAGAAGGGAAAATTTATGAAAAAAATATTAGTCCTAGCAGAAAAACCTTCAGTAGGAAGGGATATTGCACGTGTATTAGGATGTAAAAATGAAAAAAATGGATATATAGAAGGACAAAAATATATAGTAACTTGGGCACTAGGTCATCTTGTTACATTAGCAGATCCTGAAGGATATGGAGAAAAGTATAAGTCTTGGAATATAGAAGATTTGCCAATATTACCAAAACATCTAAAGACAGTAGTAATTAAAAAAAGTAGTAAACAATTTAATACTGTAAAGTCTCAAATGAATAGAGATGATGTATCTGAAATTATTATAGCAACAGATGCAGGACGTGAAGGAGAGCTTGTTGCAAGGTGGATAATAGAAAAAGCACACGTTAAAAAAACTCTTAAACGCCTTTGGATTTCATCAAGTACAGATAAAGCTATAAAGGAAGGCTTTAATAAATTAAAAGATGCAAAGGAATATGATAATTTGTATGCTTCAGCGATAGCAAGGTCAGAAGCAGACTGGATAGTGGGAATAAATGCAACTCGTGCACTAACTACAAAGCATAATGCACAACTTTCTTGTGGTAGAGTTCAAACTCCAACAGTTGCTATGATTTTAAAAAGAGAAGAAGAAATAAGAGACTTTAAGGCAAAAGATTACTATGGAATAAGCTTAGTAGCTACAAAAGGAAATATAGATGTTAAATTTATGTGGAATGATAAAAATAATAGTAGTACAAGCTTTAATGAAGAAAAAATAGATAATATAATAAATAAGGTAAAAAACAAAGATTTAAAAATATTTAATGTTAATAAAGTTCAAAAGAAAAAGTATGCACCATCACTTTATGATTTAACAGAATTACAGAGAGACGCAAATAAAATTTTTGGTTATTCAGCAAAAGAAACATTATCTATAATGCAAAAGTTATATGAACATCATAAAGTACTTACTTATCCAAGAACAGATTCTAGATACTTAACTAGTGATATAGTAGAAACTTTGGCTGACAGAGTAAGAGCAGTTAATGTAAGTGACTATTCAAGGGTATGCAATAAAATATTAAAAAATAAGATAACTTCAAATAAGTCATTTGTAGATAATTCAAAGGTAAGTGACCATCATGCTATTATACCTACAGAAGAAAGAGTATTCTTAGGAGATTTAAGTGATAAAGAAAGAAAAATTTATGACCTTGTAGTTAAAAGATTTTTATCAGTACTATTACCTCCTTATGAGTATGAGCAAACTTCAATAATTGCTCAAATAGAAGGAGAAACTTTTACAGCCAAAGGAAATAAAGTTATAAACTTAGGTTTTAAAGAAACTTATAAAGATAGCGATGATGAAGAATTGATTTCTATACCAAATATAAATGAAAAAGATATATTGAGTGTAGTTAAAATAAACAAAACTAATGGAAAAACTAATCCACCAGCATATCTAAATGAAGGAACACTTCTAACAGTTATGGAAAAAAATGGATTAGGAACAGTGGCGACTAGGGCTGATATAATCGAAAAGTTATTTAATTCTTTTTTATTAGAAAAAAGAGGAAAAGATATACATGTAACTTCTAAAGCTAGACAATTATTAGAATTAGTACCAACAGAATTAAAAACTCCAGAATTAACAAGTGATTGGGAAGCTAAGTTATTAGATATATCAAAAGGAAAGTTAAATAAAAATAGCTTTATAAATGATATGAAAAATTACTCAAAAGATATTGTTAGAGAAATAAAAAATAGTGACTCTAAATTTAAGCATGATAATATTACTAAGAATAAATGTCCAGAATGTGGAAAGTTTATGCTTGAGGTTAATGGTAAAAGAGGTAAGATGTTAGTTTGTGAAGATAGAGAATGTAATACTAGAAAAACTGTATCACAAACGACAAACTCAAGATGCCCAGTTTGTCATAAAAAACTAGAGCTTCGTGGAGAGGGTGAAGGTAAAACTTTTGTATGTAGCTGTGGACATAGAGAAAAGTTAAGCTCATTTAATAAGAGAAAAGCAGAAGAAAAAAATAAAGCATCTAAAAAAGATGTAAATAAATATTTAAAGAACCAAAATAAAAATGAAGAGGTATTTAATAATCCTTTTGCAGAAGCTTTAGCTAAGCTTAAAAAATAAATATAAAAATAAAGACTATAGATTTAAAAAATCTATAGTCTTTTATTTTGAAAATAAAAAGTAATGTATAGACACAATTGTATTAAAATCAAAAATATGTAGAAAAAAGTAAAAAAATAATGTATACTTAGTTTTAGTACTAGGTAATAGTAATAAAAGTAAGGAGTAATATATGAAGAATAAGAAAAAAATAGCAATTATAATTATATCAATAATAACTATACTGTTTTTAACAGTATCTTATGTAGTAGGATATTTAGTTTATGATGGATCAGTTGGATCTGAACAAAGTATAAAAAATGAAGAAGTTTTAGAAGTATTTTCAAATAGAGAAAATAAACCATTAGATAGGCTTAAAAATTATAAATATGAAGATTTATCTATAAAATCACCAAAGAATGGATATGATGTAGAAACAAAGTTTATAAAGTCAAATATTAAAACAGACAATACAATTATATTAGTACATGGTATAGAAAGCTACTACTATGAATATTTAGAGAAAGCCTTTGAATATCTTGAAAGAGGATATAACGTTGTAATATATAATCAAAGACATACAGGAAACACTGGAGGGGATGATTATACATTTGGTTTATACGAAAAGTTTGATTTAGATAGTGTAGCTAAATTTGTTAAAGAAAGATATCCAAAAGGAAAATTAGGAGCTCATGGACATTCTATGGGAGCAGGAACAGCTTTAATGCATTCTAAAATAAATGAAAAAAATAAGTATGTAGACTTTTATATAGTAGATTCACCATATCATGAAATGGAAGATGCTATAAGATTAGGAATAGAAGCTGAAAATATACCACTTTTACCTATTAGCTATGCAAAGTTTATGGGTAATTTATATACACAAATGAAATCAGGATTTAGTTATGACGATGTAAAGCCATATGAAGCAGTTAGGGATATAACTGTACCAATATTTTTAATACACGGTAAGGAAGATAAAGTATGTGCACCTGAAAGCAGTAAAATAATATATGATAATATACCTCATGATAAAAAAGAGCTTTGGTTAATAGATGGAGTTCAACATGTAAATGGATATGATATATTAGGAGATGAATATTTTAATCGAATATATTCATTTATAGATAAATATGTTTTTAAAAAATAAATGTCGATATAGATAAAAGTACCTTTAATTAGGTACTTTTATTAGTTTATAAATAAAACTATGTTATAATTTATGCATAGAAATTTTATTATAATTAGGGGGAATTTTATGAAACTAAAGAAAAATATTTGTGCAAGTATAGTTATTAGTGCTATTGCTTTTAATGGCATAGTTCCATTATCTTATGCAAATGAAAATAATGAGTATCAAACATATCAAAAATCAATACCAAAGATATACCAATCTTATAATTATGCTCCAGAAGAAGTGCAACAAGATTTAGAAGAGTTATCTAGTATTAATTATTTCAAACTAAAAACAGATTCAAATTACGAAGTTGCCCTGGCTCATGTAAATGGTTCGTATACATTTGTAGAAGGGACTGATACTTTAGATAATGCAGTGAATATAGCTAATAGTTTAGAAAATGAATATGTATCTCAAAATATTATACCAACTGTTATAAATAGTGAGGGTATGGTAGCATATACAACAAACTCAATAGGGCGCATCGTTAAAATAGGAGAAGGGATATCTCAAGATTCAATGAATTACACAACAAATGTGTATCCAAATGCAAATAAGTCAGATGCTCATACATATATAAATCATGGATTTATAGACGATGTACCGGTAATAGAAGAGACTGCAGATATGGTAAAAGTAGAGATATCAGGGTATACAGGTTGGATAGAAAAAGCTGACAAAGATGGTGTTAATATAGTATTACTACCTATAAATCAAGCCAAGAATCTAAGTTATTATGAAAATGTAAATGGGCAACTAAACCACTATATAAGTTCTAATGTAGAGGGTAATAATGGAAGCAAAAGAAGTATAGGTAAAGCGCCATCATTTATGGTATCAGGGAAAAGATATTATAGTTATGATGGAAACTATTTCTATACTGATATAGAAAATTTAATATCTGATGCAAAATCAAATAATCATAACAATGCAGTAAATAGTAATAATCCATATTATAATTACTATCAGTATCTATCAGGAAGAAGTAAATCATCATACAGTGCAGATGATATAAATAAATACTTTGAAAGCAAAACTCCAGTAGATAGTGTATTAAAAGGAGCTGGGAAATATTTTATAAAAGCTCAAAATAAATATGGTGTTAATGCATCTTATATGATTGGTATAGCTATGAATGAATCGGCTAGAGGTAATTCAAAACTTGCTAAGGAAAAAAATAATATATTTGGATTAAATGCTAAAGATTCTAGTCCTCAAGATGCAAAGAAATTTGAAAGCATAGAAGTGTGTATTGATGAATTTGCTAGAGATTGGATGTCAAATGGATATTTGAATCCAAAAAGTTATAAATACTATGGAAGTAACGTAGGAAATAAAAATTTAGGAAATAATGTAAAATATGCATCAGATCCTTTTTGGGGAGAGAAGGCAGCCAGCTTTATGAATGAAATGGATGTTTATTTATCTTCGTTAGGTATAAATGATGATTATAATAGATATAGACTTGGTGTATTTAATACATCAACATTAGTAAACGATAAAAATGGGAAAAATTTATATAATGCATCAAAAGGGCATGTTACAATAATTTCTGATAATCGTGGATCAAATATAGAAATAAATCCAGATAGAGTGATACCTTCAAGTGTAACTAATTCAATACCAGGAAGTCATGATTTTACAGTTAAAGGATATGTGGGACAAGGTAGTATAAACACTATAAATCAAGCAAAATCTAACCTGATTATAGATGAAATAAAAGGTGAAAATAGATATGAGACAGCAGGCCTTATAGCAGATCATCAAAATTATAAGACAGCAATATTAGTCAATGCTGATAATACAGTGGCAGATGGTTTAAGTGCAAGTGGTTTAGCAGGTGCTACAAATGCTCCTATATTATTAACAAAAACGGACTCAATACCAAATGATACTATGTCAAGACTTAAAGGAGTTAATAAAGTTTATATTATAGGAAGTACATCAGCCGTAAGTAAAGCTGTAGAAGATAAATTAAAATCAGATAGTATACAAGTTGTAAGACTTGGAGGAATAGATAGATTAAAAACTAGTTATGAGGTAGCTAATGAGATAAAGAAAATAAAAAATATTGATAAGGTATTTTTAGTTAATGGATATAAAGGTGAAGCAGATGCAATGAGTGTATCATCTGTTGCGAGTAGAGATGGAGTACCAATCATATTAACAAATGGTAAAGATTTAACTTATAATACAAATAATGTACAAAACTATGTTATAGGTTCAACATCAGTAATGGATCAGTCTATAGTAAGTAAAACTAAAGCAACTAGATTAGGCGGATTAGATAGATATGATACTAATCAAGCAGTAGTTGAAAAATTCTATAAAGGTACAAATGAATTTTATATATCTAAAGGGGATATTTTAGTTGATGCTCTGACTGTTTCTCCTTTGGCAAAAAATTATCCTGTCATATTAGCTAAAAAAGGAAGCAATAAGTCTGTAGTTAAAAATGCAACTAAATTGATTCAATTAGGTGGTATGGATAATGAAGTTATTGATGAATGTATAAATATAATTAAATAGATTATAAGTTATTCAAATAAAAGAGGACCTATATATGGGTCCTTTTAATTATTTATATTGACAGACCTAAGATACTCTGTAGGAGAGAATCCATAAGCCTTTTTAAATGTATTTGAAAAATAATGTATTGAATTAAAACCTAATATATTAGATATTTCACTAATACTATACTTTGAGTCTTTTATTAATTCTTTGCCTATTTTTAACTTTAAAGTATTAATATAAGCTTTCGGTGTAGTATCAAGATTACTTCTAAAGAGAAGATGAAGCTTGGAAGTGCTAATATTAAATTCATCACACACTATCCTAATATTTATATTTTCATAAATATTTTTGTTAATAAACTTTAATATATCATCTAAAAGAGTGTCGTCATAAAATTGCTGAACCCTATTTTTAGGCTTAATTAAAGATTTTTCTATATTCATACTAAGTATAGTTAAAATAAGTTGTTTTAAATGACAGATTATAAGTTCATTTTTATATAAATTATCAGAATGTAATTCATCCATAAGACTATACATAATAGAATGAAGTTTTTTATTACAGGTAAAAACTTTATTAGAAAGAAGATATATATCTTCAAAATTCATATCAAAACTCAGAGTAAGGTAAGAGCAGGATTTATTTTCATCAGTATATTGGCTATGATACTGATTAGGAGAATAAAATAATATGTCACCCTGTTGTAATTTAAATTCTATTCCATCAACATTTGTATATAAAACACCTCTATCTACAAATGTAAGTTCCCAAAAATAATGTTTTTCTCCTTTAAATAAATAATTAACTGGCTTTTCTTGATAAAATTTTGTATATATTTTATCTATAGATATAGTAGGAATAACTTCATTATAAGTATAAGGATTCTCTAACAAAATATAATTTGTAGATTTATTATCTAAATATAATTCGAGTTGGCAGTCTTTAGATATAGGTATGAAATTGTAAAAAGTGCCTTTTTTTAATAAAATCTGTTTGTTTAGTATGTAAGAGTTTAAATTTATGCCAGATAAATTATCAGATACAACAATAAGAATAACTCCTTTTATAAGTCTAACATATGTATCTTCAGATGAAATAAATAAATTATCTATAGATTTAGATTTAAGTTTTAGAAAGATTTTGTCTTTAGAAGTTAAAATATTTGAGGGAAAATTAGATATTGTACTTCCGTATTTCTCAAATGTTAAGCATGCAGTTTGTTTAAACATTTTAAATCCTCCTTTTTGAAAATATATATTAATAATATGTTACAAGATATTTCAAGAAAATTCAAAATAAATAACAAAAAATTATAAAAACATTAAAGAAAATTACAAATACAAAAAATGTATATAGTACTACAATTATAGTTAATAAAAGATAAAGGCTTAAAATGAGGGGGATTATATATGAAAAAAATAACAGTAGCTATAATAGGCGCTGGGGCTAGAGGTATGCATGCATATGTTCCATACTTAAAAGAAAATCCAGAATTAGGCGAAGTCGTAGCAGTAGCAGAACCTCACGAATTAAGAAGAGATATATGTAAAAAACAATACAATATAAATGATGAAAATGTATTTGAAACCTGGGAAGATTTATTAGAAAAGGATAGATTAGCAGATGCGATAATAATAGCTAATAATGATGAGTCTCATTATGAACCAACAAAATTAGCGTTGGAAAAAGGGTATCATATACTTCTTGAAAAACCGATGTCTAATAGACTAGAAGATATAGTTAGACTAGGAGAGTTAGCAAAAGAGTTTCCTAATCAAGTATTTATGATATGTCATGTACTTAGATATACAACATTTTTCTCTAAATTAAAAGAAATAGTAGATAGTAAAGAATTAGGTGAACTTGTAAGTATACAACATAATGAGAATATAGGATATTGGCATTTTGCTCATAGTTTTACTAGGGGAAATTGGAGAAATAGCAATGAAACAAGTCCACTAATATTAGCTAAAAGTTGTCATGATATGGATATATTGCTATGGTTAACAAATAAAAAGTGTACTAGCGTGTCATCATTTGGACACTTAACTCATATGAGGGTTAAAAACTTTAAAGATGGAATGGCAGATAGATGCTTAGATTGTAAAGAGGAAGTTGAAAAAAAATGTCCGTACTCTGCTAAAAAATTATATTTATCAGAGAAACCAATATTTGCTAAAATAGTTCATCCAATACCTACAAAGGAAAATTTAAAAGAAGCTCTAAGAACAGGTCCTTATGGAAGGTGTGTATATAAATGTGATAATAATGTTGTAGATCATATGGTTACAATATTAGAATTTGAAGATGAAGTAACGGCAACATTTAACTTATCTGCATTTACAGAAGAATGCAACAGAACTATAAAGTTGATGTTTACTCATGGTGAGGTTGGCGGAAATCATGTTAAAAATACTATAGAGGTTAAAAGATTTAAGAAATATGGACAAAATACGATAGAAACTATAACACCTGAAGAGGTTGTAGGGGGTCATGGTGGAGGGGACCATGGTATAATGGAAGACTTCGTTAAGTTGGTTTCTGAAAATGGCGGAGAAGGTAAAACTAGTGCAACTAAATCTGTAGAAAGCCATATAATGGCATTTGCTGCAGAGCATTCAAGACTAAATAAAGAAGTTGTTGACGTACAAGCGTTTTGGAAGAAGGCCATAAATGATATAACTGCTAAAAATTAATAAGTTAAAATTTATTAGATAACTAGAAAAAGTTATTAAAATTAAAAAGAGGGAGAGCTATTATGTTATTTAAAAAAGGTATTATAGCAGGCGCATTACTAATGTCAATATTAGGTTTAACAGCATGTAGTTCTACAGGGGCAAGCGACAAAATAGAATTAAGATATGCAACTTGGGATCCGATGCATAAAGAAGCTATAGAAACATTAATAACAGAATATGAAAATCAAAATCCAAACATAGATATAAAATTAGAACAATATTCATTTGGAGATTATTGGACTAAAATGGAAACAGCAGCAACTGGAGGTTCTGCACCAGACATACTGTGGATGAATGCAACTAATTTTAACTTATATTCTAGTAGTGGTATGCTAGCTGATATGACTGATATGATAAAAGAAAATAATATTAATATGGATGATTATCTTGAAAATTTAACTAGTTTATATAATAAAGATGGAAAGCAATATGCAATTCCAACGTTTTGGGATGCAAATGTATTATTAGTAAATACAGAGTTAATGAAAGAGTATAGTATAGAGAAACCTAAAGAAGATTGGACTTGGGATGAAATGATGGCTTGGTTGCAAGATGCTAAAACTAAATTACCAAATGATATATATCCAATAACTACTTTTACAACTGAAAGTAATCAATTAGGTGTATTTAATGAAGTTGCAGCAGCAGGAGGAATTATATTAAGCGATGATAAGACAAAGGCAATGATAAATTCTCCTGAAACAGAAGACGGGTTTAAGAGATATTTTGAATTAGCAACTAGTGACTTACATACGCCGATAGATTTAAATAGAGAATTAAAAACTAGTACAATATTTAAATCAAATAAAGCTTTAGCAATACAAGCAGGCTCATATCACATACTTGGATATTCAGATCCAGAACAAGCAAAAGTTGCTGGAAATTTTGAAATATATCAAATGCCAAAAATTAATGAAAAAGCTAAAGGAAGTACTGTTATACATGGTTTAGGAAATGCAATATCTTCAAATAGTAAACATCCTAAAGAAGCATTTGACTTTATAAAATTTATGTCAAGTAAAGAATCTATGGAAAAATATATAAAGTTAGCATCAGTTCCTCAATCTCGTAAAGATGTTCAAGATGTATTTTCATCATCTATGAAGGAGCAACTAGGAATAGATGTCACTCCACTTACAGATGCTGCACAAGGAGCAATGCCTCTACCAAATAGTTTCGATACATCTAAATGGGATAAAGTAATAAATGATAATTTTAATGAATATTTAAATGGAAAAATGGCTCTAGATGAAGCACTTAAGAAAACTCAAGAAGGAATACAAAAAGTATTAGACGCTGAGAAAAAATAGAGTATTACTTTAAAAGAATACAGATTCTTATTTTGAATCTGTATTCTTTTAATAATAAGATATATGTTTAAGGAGGAGCTTGATTTGAGCGCTAAAGTAGAGAATATTGATTCTAAAAATAATACTTATGAAGATAAAGAATTAAGAAAAAAATCTAAATTTAAAAAGAAGATGAGAAAAAATATAACAGGGTACATGTTTATATTACCCCTTTTAATAGGTGTAGTAATATTTAACTTTATACCATTTGTATTGAATTTATTTTATAGTTTAACTGATTTAGGGTCTTTTGGACAATGGGATTTTGTAGGAATAGATAATTTTAAAAGATTATTAGATGATCCATTATTTTTTAAGGCAGTAGGAAATACTTTTTTATATGTTATAGTAACTGTACCTATAATGGTCATAATTTCTATATGTATTGCTAATTTATTAAATAAAAATATAAGAGGAAAAGGTATATATCGTACATTATATTTTTTACCAGTTGTTACAATGGCATCAGCATCAACATTAGTTTTTCAATGGATGTTTAATGCAGAGTACGGGTTGGTGAATCAAGTTCTAAAACTTATAGGACTTGAAGGTCAAATGTGGTTTTCAAATCCAGATTTAGCAAGAGTAGTAATAATGATATTTATTATATGGGGAGGGCTAGGGTATAAAATAATGATTCTTTTAGGTGGACTTCAATCTATACCAGAATCATACTATGAGGCTACATCAATAGATGGAGCATCTCCATTTAAGCAATTTATACATATAACAATACCTTTATTAACACCAAGTATATTTTTCATAGTTATATGGTCATTAATAGGATCATTCCAATTATTTGATGTTGTATTTATGTTAATTCCACAAGGAAGTCCATCATATGAAAGTACAATAACTATGACAAGGTACTTCTATGATTTAGGGTTTACGCTAGGAGATAAAGGATACGCATCTGGAGTTGCCGTAATTTTATTTTTAATAATAATGACAATAACTTTAATACAATTTAAACTTCAAAAAAGATGGGTACATTATTCTGATGAGTAATATTAAGGGGGAATAATAATATGAAAATAAAGAAGAGTTCTAAAATATTTACGCATATAACTCTTATAATAGTAGCTATATTTATAGTACTACCATTTGTATGGATGCTACTTACATCAGTAAAGACATTAGCAGAAGCAGAAGCTGTACCACCAGCAATTCTTCCAGAAGTATTTAGATTTGAAAACTACACGAAAATATTTGAAGAATTTCCATTTGGACAGTACTATATGAATACAATAACAATAACAGTACTTACAGTTATTTTCCAGCTAATAATAGTAACACCAGCAGCGTATGCATTTGCAAGATTAGATTTTAAATTTAAAAACACTATATTTTTACTTCTTATGGCAGCTATGATGGTGCCGGGACAAATGTATATAATACCACAGTACCAAATTATACAAAAAATGGGACTACTAAATACTCTAATGGCAATAGTAATACCTGGAGTGTTTAGTATATACTATACTTTTTTATTACGTCAACATTTTAAATCGATACCAAGAGAAATGGAAGAAGCGGCAGTAATAGATGGAGCTTCTCAATTTACAATATTTATTAAATTAATGGTTCCAATAGTAAGACCAGCACTAGCAACTGTTGCAATACTTGGAGGGCTTGGAGCCTGGAATAGCTTCTTATGGCCATTAATTGTTAATTCTACACCAGACAAGTTACCATTAGCATCCGGACTTAGATTATTTATAGGTCAGTTTGGAACTCATTATCCAAAGATGATGGCAGGAGCAGTTTTATCAGTATTACCAATGGTTGTGATATTTAGTATATTCCAAAAGAAATTTATAGCAAGTATGACAGTATCAGCAGGTAAAGAATAAAATATAAAGAGAGTAAGTATTAATACTTACTCTCTTTATATTTTATTCTTTAATTTTATATCTTAAAAATAATCTTAAACTCGGTATAATCATCATTACTTATTACAGATATTTTACCGTTGTTTTTATTTACTAATTCTTTTACTATAGATAATCCAAATCCATTATCTTTACTTCCCTTAGTTGTAAAACCTGGATTGAATATTTTATCTAATATTTTTTCATCAATTTTTGGTCCATCATTTCTTATATTTATATATATAGAATTAAAAATTTTATAAGTTTTGATAACGATTAATCCACTACCATTCATAGCAGTTACTGCATTGTTAACGATGTTAGAAATTATCTTTTGAAGTTCATACTCAGATATTTGAAGCTCAGATAAATCTGACTCTTCTTCTACTATTACATTTACATCATCAGTTATTAATGATGTAACAATAATAGAAATTATAGATTCTGAATTAGATAAAATTTTTAAATTATCGGAAATACTATTGTTACCATTTATAACATCTTTTAAAACAATACCTAACCTTTCATATTGTTCCATTATATATAATCCATTAATGTATGATATTTGAGAACCATAGTCATGCTTTATTTTTCTTAATTCGTCATTTTTTTCATTTAATACTTTGTTTAGCATATCTATTTCATACATTTTCTTTTTTAAATTAACAAAATACATACATACTATAGCTACAAAGGCTATTAACGATAATATAAAAATATTTTTTAAAACTACATTATCATTACCATGAATTATTAAAGACAGAGACAATATGTAATTAAGTGAAAATAAAATTAATAAAAGTATTTCAAAAGAATATTTTCTTCTATTTAAAAATTTATAAATTTCATAAATTTTATCGATAAATATAAAAATAGAAATTTCTATAAGATACATAGGAAGATACATTACAATTATTTCAGATATAATGGAGTCCTTGATAAAAACTAGACCTTGTACGTATGACCAATGTATATTTCCAAATATAATTGATGTTAGTATAAATAGAATAGATATTAAACTATATGAGATTATCACTCTATTATAATTTTTAAAGTAAAAACAAAGTAGTATTAGGATATTTAATATATCCATTAAAATAAGAGAAAGAGAACTTCCTCCTATTTTAATGCTTATAAATTGAATTGAAAGAAATATAAATAAAGCACTACCAACTAATTTTAAACTAGTACCCTCTTGTTGAATTAAATCGTCTTTTTTCATACAATAATATGGAAAATAACTAACTAAAATTGATTGAATTATAGTACTAATTAAATCAGCTATTAGTAACATATTTATCTTTTATTCTTCATTGATTGAGGCATTTCCTCTGTACCTACTAATGCCATTGATGCTACACCAGCATTAACTACAACAGCTGATAATAAAAGCATAACCCCACCTAAAAACTTTTTAATATTCATAACCTATTCCTCCCTTTTAAAAAATGTTTTTTTATTAAACATGAGACAGACTTCTATAAGAAGTGTCCATGTAATAATGCTACTATAAACCCCTATATTATGTAAAACTAGAGCTATTAAAGAAAATATAATGCTATTTATTACTCCTAATTTACAATTTCGATTTATTAAATCTACTCTAGTTATAGGCATATCAGCATTAATCACAGGAGCTCTACTATATATAGCAAAAATATTTAAGCTATTTAATAAAATTAAGCTTATTAAATTTAATTGATTGTTTAAAGATAAGTAAAGAATCATTGATGAGATTATAATTGATGATACTAAACATTTAACTTGAGTATCTTCATGATATCCCCCAATGAATGGCTTAGTGAATGACATTACTATCATAATAACTATAATTTCTTTGAAATATCCTAAAATTGAAAATAGTGAGATTATAATAATTATCTTTATTATTTCGAAAACTGTTATTAATAAACTGTACTCTATTTCCTCTTTTTTTTCTTTACTAAAGTTATTATGGTTACCTATATCATCTGTAATTTTTTTTATTAAGTTTCTAACCATATATTTTCCCATTCTTTTAAATTAAGTTATTTTATAATATTTTAAACTTTTCCCCAAAAGTTAATTACTTAAAATTTATCTTACTATCAATTATACAAGAAAACATTTGCATTACTAGACTTTTATTTTGTAAAAAATTTTGATATTATGAAAGGTAGTGTAAAAAAATGTATAAACACTATATAAATCATGATATTTAATAGATCTTAAAGTAGTATAAAAATATTTAACATAAGTATAAATTTGTGTTAAAATATAAAATACTAGCTACTCAAATATTAGCTAGGACTTGTTCGAGAACCTCCAAGTATAAAAAACTAAGGTATTTATATAGTGGCAGTATATAAGAATTACCCTTAGATACGGCTTTTTTATGTTAAAAAAGCGTATAGGTTCTCCTTATAAATATTTTAAGGAGGAGATTGTCATGCAAAAAAGAAAGGTAATAATTGATTGTGACCCAGGGATAGATGATTCTCTGGCAATTCTTCTAGCAATTAACTCACCAGAGCTAGATGTAGTAGGTATAACTACGTGCAGTGGAAATGTACCTGCAAGGTTAGGAGCAAAAAATGCTCTAAAAGCACTTCAAATGTGTTCTTCACTTAATATACCAGTATATGTTGGAGAAGAATACCCGATAAAAAGAGAACTTGTAACGGCACAAGATACTCATGGAGAAGATGGAGTAGGAGAAAATTTCTATGAAGATGTAAATGTAGAAATATTAGAAGATGGAGTAGACTTTATAATCGATACATTAAAAAATAATAAAGATGTATCTATTATAGCATTGGGACCTCTTACTAATATTGCAAAAGCTCTTATGAAAGATAAAGATGCATTTAATAACTTAGATGAATTTGTATCTATGGGAGGAGCATTTAGAATTCATGGCAATTGTTCGCCAGTAGCAGAGTTTAATTACTGGGTAGATCCTCATGGTGCAGATTACGTTTACAAGAACTTATCTAAAAAAATCCATATGGTAGGACTTGATGTAACAAGAAAAATTGTACTTACACCAAATATTATAGAGTTTATTGATAGACTTGATAAAACTACTTCTAAGTACATTACAGAAATAACAAGATTTTATATTGATTTCCATTGGGAACAAGAAGGCATAATTGGGTGTGTAATAAATGATCCACTAGCAGTAGCATACTTTATCGATAGAAAGTTATGTAGTGGATTTGATTCCTATGTTGAAATAGTAGAAGATGGAGTTGCTATGGGACAATCTATAGTAGATTCATTTAATTTCTATAAAAATACACCTAATGCTCATGTACTAACTAATGTTGATGAAAAGCAGTTTATGAAGATATTCCTTAAGAGATTATTTAAAGAGTATGAGGATGTTATAGACTCTGTAGAAGGGGTGCTATAGCATGAATAAAAGTATAAATGTTAGAAATGTTACAATGGTTGGATTAGGAGTAGCGTTAAATGTAGTAGGGGCATTTATAGCTCTTAATCTAAGGCTCCCAATATATATGGATTCTATAGGTACTATATTTATAGCTTGTTTACTTGGACCAAGATATGCTGTGTTAACAGGACTTTGTGGAAGTATAGTTAGTGGTATAACTTTTGACATATACTCACTTTATTTTGCACCTGTTCAAATATCAACAGGATTACTTGCAGGTATAATGTATAAAAATGGGTTCTTACAAGGTATAAAAACTCCAATTGGTGTATTAATATTTACAATACCAACATCTATAATAAGTGCGTGTATAGCTGCATTTTTATTTGGAGGAATTACATCTTCAGGATCTTCATATATAGTTCAAATATTAAAGTCTATAGGTATTTCAGACGTATTTAGTGTATTTATTACACAAGTATTTACTGACTATACAGATAAATTTATAGGTGTAGTATTTGTAGGTTTAGGTGTAAATGCATTGCCTAAAAGTGTTAAATCACAAATGGTAGTTAATAAATAAAGGAGACATTATGGATAGATATAGTGAAGTAACTAATAAAAATGTACGTGAGATAGTATTACTTAAAGGATTTCCTTGTATATGGGGAAAATGTAGTTTTTGTGACTATATATTAGATAATTCAACGTCAGAAGATGAAATAAATAAAATAAATTTTGAGGTTTTAGAAAATATAACTGGAAAATATAAAGTACTAGAAGTTATAAACTCAGGAAGTTGTTTTGAACTGCCAAAGGCTACTTTATTAAAAATAAAAGAAATAATAAAAGAAAAAAATATAGAAAAACTATTTTTAGAAAGTCATTGGGCTTATAAAAATAAGATACAAGAAATGAGGGAATTTTTTGAAATACCAATAACTTTTAAAATAGGAGTAGAGAGCTTTGACTATGAATTTAGAAATACATTTTTAAATAAAAATGCTAAATTTAAAAGTGTTGCACAGTTAAAAGAACATTTTGATTCACCATGTATGATGGTAGGAATAAAAGGTCAGACAAAAGAAATGATCGATAAAGATATGGAAATAGTTTTAAATAATTTTGAACATGCTACAATAAATGTATTTGTAAACAATAGCACAAGTTTAGAAAGAGATGATGAATTAGTAAAATGGTTTATAGAAAAATATAAATTTTTAGATGAAAGTCCTAAAATAGAAGTATTATATAATAATACAGATTTTGGGGTAGGAGATTAATAAAAAGCACATTGATAAATTTATCAATGTGCTTTTTTACATATAAGAAAATTATATTTTATCTGATTTGTTGATAAATATAATTTTAAACCGCTAAGCTTTAGTAAAGGACATGATTTATAAATCGTTGGTGATATGAGCGAAGTGAATTTTTTATTAATTTATATTAAAAAATTGTATTATTGGGTATAATTTAATCTTAAGTAAATAATTAAAAAGCTTATAATTATAGGAGGATTTTAATGGAAATATTCACAATAGGACATTCAAATTATAGTGTTGAAAAATTAATAGACATGCTTAGATATTACAAAATTGATTGTGTAGTTGATATTAGAGGAACTCCTTATTCAAAATATAATATTCAATTTAACAAAGATACAATAAAAAATACATTGATAAAAGCTGGATTTATATATATTTATATGGCTAAAGAGTTTGCAGCTAAAAGAGAAAATAAAATTTCTTATAATATAGAAGGATATTCAGATTTTGAAAAAGTAATAAATGAAAAAGATTTTTTAATAGGCATAAATAGATTAAAAGATGGTTGTAATAAAGGTTATAAGATTGCTTTGCTTGGTGCAATGCAAGATCCTATAAGATGCCATAGAAGCATTTTAGTAGGAAGAGAATTAATACATTATGGTTTTGAAGTGAAACATATACTTGATGATTATTCATTAGCATCTCAAGATGATATAGAAGAAAGCCTACTAGAGAAGTATTTTAGTGATAGGAATCAGTTAAGTATTGAAAATTTACTTGGAAATGAAAAATCAAAAGATGATATGATAAAAGAGAGTTATAAAATGGCAAATAAAGAAATTGGGTATAGAATAGAACACTTAGATGATTAATACAAAAGCTTAACATTATATAATGTTAAGCTTTTGTATTTGCTAATCCAATATATTTATTAATTTTCCACCATATTCAACTCCACAATTATGACCAACACCTTTATATATAAGCTTGTCTTCTTTAGTATCTACTAAAGTCATATAAACTTTAGCAGATAAAGTTTCTTTGACTAAAGGTATCATGTTTCCGTTCTTAGGTCCCATACATATAACAAAATTATCTCTATTAGTATAAGTACTTAAGGTGAGTTTTAGATTTTTATTAGTTGCAACTAACTCAATATCTTGACCGATACTTTTTAAAGTAAGTTTACTTTTATTTATAGTAGTAAACTTGTAAAAATCTTTTCCAATTGTTACACCAATTAAAAACCCACGGAAATCTCTAACAGGAAATGGAATAGTAGCTAAAGAGCAAGTGACACTTATAGATGGATTTTTAAAGCTATTGCTTTGTATCCAAATCCAAGACCTAGGGAAACTCTTACCCCAATTTTTTTCTATATAAACTTTACCACCAGTAAAATCAACTAATTCTCCGTTTATTTGTAGTTTACCAACTATATTTCCGTTTAGAATGCAAACTTGACTGTAACACTCCATAAAAGATAAATAATTATAAAATCCCATACTCCCAGGATTTAATAAATTACCTTTCCATTTAACTGTATTTTTAAAGGATAAACTTCCTTTTATAGTTTTATTTTTATACTTTAAATTTAAACTAATTTTGTCTAGTGAAAATACATTAGATCTTATTCCTATTTTAAAGTTTTTATTATTAAACTTAAAAGATTTTTCATTAAATCGTAAGTATTTATACTCATTATTAAAACTATCTATTATTTGTATAAAGCTATGATTCTCAGATTTTTTTTCTCCAAAAGATATGCCAGGTATGAATGCAAATTTATATAAATTATCTTTATCTACAATTTTAAAATACCAACCTTCAAAGAAATTGTTATTTTTACCAATTCCATGATATAAATCAGGATTTATCAAACTTTTCATTATTTTTCCTCCAATATGTTCTTATTTATAATAATTGCTTATTTTCATGGGAATTATACTAATATGAATTAATTAAATATAAAAAGGAGAATAAACATGAATCAATCATATTGGATTTTAAGCACACAATCTAAGAACTATGAAAAGCTAGGTAAGAATATAAAAACAAATACACTAATAGTAGGTGCTGGAATAGTAGGAATTACTACTGCATATTTATTGGCAAAACAGGGAGTCGATGTATTAATAGTGGATGCAGACAAAGTTGCATATGGAAGTTCTGGAAGAAATACAGGTAAAGTTACTACACAGCATGATGTGAAATACTCAGAAATCAATAATAAATATGGATTAGAGATAGCATCATTATATTATGAAGGCAACAATGAAGCTTTAAATTTAGTAAAAGATATTATAAAAGAAAATAATATAGATTGTAAATTTGAGCAAGTTTCAGCATATATGTATACTCAAAATGAAAATTATATACCAGATTTAAAAGATGAGTATGAACTATGTAAAAAAATTGGTATAGATTGTGAATATCATAATAAATTAGATTTACCAATGGACATAAAAGGTGCAATTAGTTTTAACAATCAAGGACAATTTAATCCAAAACAATATGTAGACACTTTAGCTAATAAATGTGTAGAATTAGGAGCTAAAATATATGAAAATACTCCAATTGCTAATTTAGAAAAAGGAAAGGTATGCAAAGCAAAAACTAGAGATAATACTGAGATTGAGGCTGAAAATATAGTAATTGCTTCACATGTTCCTTGGTATGATGGGCTAAACCTTTATTTTGCAAAAGAAAAAGCAGATAGATCTTACTTGTTAGGGGCTACATTAGAAACTGACTTTCCAAAAGGTATGTTTATAAGTATAGAAGAACCAACAAAAACTTTTAGAAGTTATGAAGGAGAAGGTAAAAAGTTATTAATATTTGGAGGAAACGACCATAAAACAGGTCAAGGAAAAAGAGAGGAAGAAATATTTGAAGATTTAAAACAATATGCAAGTGAAAACTTTAATGTTAATGACTTTAAATATGAATGGTCAGCACAAGATTGTATGAGTTTTGATAATATGCCGTATATTGGACATATAAATAAAAGTGAAAATAATATATATGTAGCTACGGGATTTTCAAAATGGGGTATGACAAATGGTACATTATCAGCAATTATAATAAGTGACCTTATAACTAAGAATAAATCTAAATATGAAGAAATATTCAAACCAACAAGAAAAGGAAGTTATTTAAATACGGATTTTATAAAAGAAAACTTAAATGTAGGAATCAACTATATAGCTGGAAAGTTAAAGTTTGGTAGTGAAGAAATGCCTAGAGAAAAAGGTGAAGGCAAAATTGTAAATATTGATGGAAAAAGATTTGGAGCATATAGAAATTATGATAATGAGCTATATGTAGTAGATATAACTTGTACTCATTTAGGATGTGAGCTAAAGTTTAATTCTGCTGAAAAAACATGGGATTGTCCATGTCACGGGTCGAGATTTAATTATGAGGGCAATATACTAGAAGGTCCAGCACTTAGACCTTTAAAGAGATATGGAGAAGGTAAGAATAAAGTAGATCCTAAATTATATTAATATAAAAAAGTACTGTAGATAAAAATTTATCTACAGTACTTTTAATATAAAATGTAATATTAAAATCGAATTTTCTATTTGATAAATTGTTGTAAATAATGATCCATCGATAAAGATACTTCTTTAGCATCAACAACAGCTTGAATAACTGTTCTAGCACCATGAGTAACATCACCACAAGCAAATACTCCTTCACGAGTTGTTTGACCAGTTTCGTTTGTTAAAAGTAACCCACCATGTTTAACATCAAGCCCTTTGTTATTTATAACTATATTATTTTTAGGTACCTGACTTACTGCTATTAAAACACTATCACATGTATAAAGTTTTTGACTACCTTCAATGCTAATAAGTGAAGTTGAACCATCTTCATTAACGATTTTTTTAGTATCTTCAAGTATTATACCTTCATCAACTATTTCAACTGGTGACTTGAAAGTTTCGAATAAAACACCTTCATCTTTAGCCTCACTAATTTCATGCTTAGTAGCAGTCATATCTGAAACATCACGTCTGTAAACGATATGAACATCATTAGAACCAAAATATTTAGCGCTTCTAGCAGCGTCCATAGCAACATTACCAGCACCTATAACTATAACTTTATTTCCCAGGTCATAGCTGTTAGGAGTTCTTAAATAATCAATAGCGTAATGAACGTGGCCAAAAGTTTCTCCTTTTATATTTAATCTCTTAGGATTCCAAACCCCTGTTCCTATAAATATTGATTTATACCCATCTTTAAGTAATTTATTTAAAGTAATAACAGGTCCTATTAAAGAATTTATTTTTATTTTTACTCCAGCATCAATAAGGCGTTTTCTCAGAAGGTCTATTATGCTTCTAGGTAATCTGAATTCTGGTATTCCATAACTTAATATACCACCTATTTTTTCATTTTTTTCAAAAATTGTTACATCATATCCTTTACTAGCAAGTTCAAATGCAACTGTAATGCCAGCAGGGCCAGAACCTACTACAGCAACTTTTACACCATTTTTAGGAGCTTTTTCTATTTTTATATTTTCTAAGTATTTTGTAGATATCTCATATTCTATTTCATGAAAGCGTACAGGCTCTCCCTTTATGCCTTTTATACAATTTCCACGACATTGATCTTCATGAGGGCAAACGATAGAACACACTGAAGATAAAGGATTATTATCAAATAATAATTTACCAGCTTCCATTAGTTTACCTTCCTTATACAATTCAATTACCTTAGGTATAGGAGTATCTATAGGACAATTTTTTTGACATCGAGCATTTTTACAGGTAATACATTTGTTAGCTTCATTTAAATTACTAAGCATAAATTTGCCTCCTCACGATATATAATTACAAGTTAATTCAGTTTTTCATATATTATAACAAACAATTTGTATTTATAAAACAATAAACATATTATTAACAAGATCTCATATTTATAAAAAATCGAATCATTTGTTAAACTATAGAAACTTTACATAATAGTTAAAATAAATAGTTTAAAAAATTTAATCTGTATAAGAAAATATGATTTAGTTATAATTGGAGCAAAATTAGCATATAAAATGAAAACTAAAGTATTAAAAGAATATTGATAAAAAATAACTAAAATATAAATGCTATGTATAACTTGAGTATATTTATAGTTATACGCAGAACTACTTAATAATATATTTTTAAATAATATTATAATTTAAGAATTAAAGGCTTAATTTAAGTAAATGCAATGGTATATACTTAACTAAGTCTTTTTATATATCTTAATAATGTTAGTTTACTAATATGTCATATTTTAGTAATATATTATAAGGCATAATATTTATTTATAAAAAAGATATACATTTTTAGGAGGACGAATTAATTGTTAAAGAAGCTTTTTAATATTATGAAAAAAAATGTAAAAGAGGAGAAAGAAGAAAGTAAAGAGATTGAATTTGGGACTAGTAAGTTAGAGATAGAAAGTGAAAATGAAGTTTTAGAAGATAAAATTATACTAAATAACAACGAAGAAGAAGTTAAGAGTAATGAAGTAGAAGGGAACGAAAGTGATTGCAGCTTAGATATAATTACTGATGAGGCAAACACAAAAGTTGTTAATTTTGATACTACAGTATGTTCAGAGAAAGTGGAAAAAGAGTGTAGTGAAAAAGAAAATGAGTTAGAGGAAAATACTCAATATATATATGTAGAATTATCTGAAGAAGATAAAGAATATATAAAAGATATAAAAATAAAAAGAGGAAAAAGCATAAGAGCGATAGATGTTTATTCTGAAGAGATTAAAGAATTTAAAACTCATGCAGAGTGTAGCAAAAGGCTTAAAATACCAATGGATTATATAAAAGAAAACTTAAAATATGGATATACTGATTATTTAGGACAAGCTATAAATTATTTAAGTGAAGAATTAAAATTAGATATAGATGGAGAAAGTAGTTATTTAGAGAGTAATAAAACACCAATAGAACTATTTAACAATCTAAATAATAAAATTTTTACGACTAAGATGTCTGACTCTAAAAGAGAAGAGATTTTATGTAGTGAAAAAATAGATCCAGTAAAAATGCATTATAAATTTGAATGCATAGATGAGGAATATGATGAATATTTTACAAAATACAAATCTATAATCAAAAGAGGTGGAAAGAAAAGAGTAGAGTTAGTAGATAAAAAAGGTGAAGTTATAGAAAGATTTAGGTCTTTAGATGACTGTGCTAATTATTTAAATAAAGAAAAAAATGAAGTTGTAGATATGTTAAAATACAAAGATACAAAAGTAGGAAGGCATGAAATAAGATATAGTTTAAAGGGATTATAATTTCACATTAATTTCATAAGGGTTTCATTTTTTATTCACACATTTTGAAAATATATAATGTAGAATATAATTATAAGTATAAAAGCAATTATAAATGATAGCTAATTAATTTTAAGGAGGACAGAAATGTCAGAGGATAAAAACTTAAGAGATACTGAAGAAAATAATGAAAAACAAGAGGGGGTAGAGTCTACAATTAATAGTGAGCTAGAAGATTTACATACTACAAATAAAGAAAAAGTAGAATCTAAAAAAAATAAAAAAAACACAAAGGTGATAGTATTTACTGTAGTAGCTTCAGTAATATGCTTAACAGTTGGGTTTAGTTTAGGAAAGTCAGAAGGTAGAAAGCTACCAGCAACACATAAAAGCTATAGTGACAGTAAAGTAATAGCAACTGTAGGAGATACAAAAATAACAGGAAAACAACTTAGACAAAGAATGGAACCATTATTTTATATGAATGGTAAAAAAGAATTAACATCAGATGAGATAAAAGCTTATGAACAAAGTATGATAGATTATATGACGACGACAGAAGTATTATACTTAGCAGGTAAAGAAGCTAAAATTGAAGTAAGTAAGGACGATGTAGCTGCACAATACTCAAGTCTTATGGGTAGTATAGGAAAGCAGTTTGGGTTAGATGAACAAGCTTACTTAAAAGAATTTAAAATGAATAAAGAAGACATAGAAAAAGATTTAGAAAAAGAATTAATAGCAACAGAATATATGGCTAAAGAAACTGAGGTTACTGATAAAGAAGCACAAAATTATTACAACAAAAATAAAGATGAATTTAAAAAAGTAAAAGCATCTCATATATTAATACAAAATAAGGGTGATGATGGCAAAGCAGTAAGTGAAGAGCAAAAGAAAAAGAATAAAGAAAAAGCTGAAGGGATACTAAAAAGAGCATTAGCAGGGGAAGATTTTGCTGCTCTTGCTAAAGAATATTCTTCAGATTCAAGTGCATCAAATGGTGGAGATTTAGGATTTTTCTCTAAAGGGCAAATGGTAGAGCCTTTTGAAAAATCAGCATTTGCATTAAAAGTAGGAGAAGTAGATAAGAAGTTAGTAGAAAGTGATTTTGGATATCATATAATTAAAAAGACAGATGAAAAATATGATGAGTTTGATACTATAAAAGAAGATTTAAAAACGAAATTATCTTATGAGAAACAAAGTAACTTAGTAGATAATTTATTAGAAAAATATAATGTAAAATCAAAAGAAAAATAATAATAATAAAAGCCTTAGGATTATCCTAAGGCTTTTATTATTATTTATATCTTATATTTAGATGTTATTTCGTTTAACTTATCAGGATTATTATTTATATATTCATAAAAATCACAGTCAATATTTTGTGCAATTTCTACTAACATCTTAGGTATATCACAAGCTTTATAATCTCCTAAGGAATCACCCAATTTAGTTTTAGTAAATTCACAGCGGCCTCCAATATGTAATTCAAAAGCATCTACAGATTTACCGTCAACATTTTTCATTTTACCAGAAAGTCCAATTTTACCTATTTGATGAACACCACATGAATTAGGACAACCAGATATATGAAGTTTAGGTATTTTATCTAAAAGACTATCATCTTTTTGTTTTTTAAAGTAATCTATTATTTCATTTAGCATTTTTTGAGTATTTTGTATTCCCATTTGGCAAATTGGAACACCAATACATGATACACTTTGCTCTAAGCTAGAAGTGCCACTTATAGATTTACTAACTTCTAAAATTCGTTTTGCTTCATTACCATCTAAGTTAATAATATATAATCCTTCAGTCATAGCAAGTCTTAGCATAGGATTCTTTACTTTATCTAATTCGTTAAGTATAGATTTTAGATCTTTAGTTAATAATTGACCACCTATAGGATGGATATAAACACTATAAAGTCCAGGTTGACCTTGCTTTATTAATCTAGGATCACATATATCTATTTCTATACCTTTTTTATCATAATCTATAGGCTGTGGATAAAGATCAAGTTCACCTTTTTCCTTCTCTTTATTAGAGTATTCTTTGAATTTTTCTAAGAAGTCTTTTTCTCCAAGTTCTTCTATCATATATCTTACTCTAGCTTTATTTTTATTTTCGTAATTACCATAATCTATAAACATTTTAGTTAGACCTTCAACGTAATAAAGAACATCAGAAGGTTTTATAAGTTCATCAAGTTCTAAAGCTATTTTAGGATTTCTACCTAAACCACCACCAACAAACACTCTAAAATAAGGTTCATTATTTTTAGTAGTAGCAATAAATCCTAAATCTTGAACTGTACAGTGAGATTTATCAGTATAATTACTAGAAAAAGATACTTTTAATTTTCTAGGTAAATGATAAGACGTTATTTTACTCATAAAATGTTTATCAGTAGCTACAGCATAAGGAGTAACATCAAATGACTCATCAATATCAACCCCAGAAAGTGGAGATAAACCAACATTTCTTGGATAATTTCCCCCAGAACCCCTACTATATATGTCCTTTTGTAAGGCTTCCTCCATTATATTACATAAATCATCGACAGAAAGACCGTGAAGTTGTATAGCTTGTCTAGTAGTTAAGTGTATTTTCTCTATATTATATTTATTAGCTATTTGGTATACCTTCTTAAGTTGGTGCTTAGATATAACTCCAGAAGATAGTCTAAGTCTTACCATAAAAGATTTTTTATCTCTTTGTGCATAAATACCATATCCACCAGAGAATCCTTTATATTCCATTTTAGAAATTTCACCATTTATAAATTTTAAAGTAGTTTCTTTAAAATTGGGAATTTCATCTAATAATATTTGTTTTAAATTTTGCATTTTCTCACCTCAGCAATATATTGATTACAAAGATATTATACACCTTATTAGTAAAAATTATGATATGTATATTGAATGATTATAATCAATAAAATATATGGAAAATACACTTAAATTAGTTGAAAAAATGTATAAAATATGGTTAAATAGTTAAATTATGGTTTATAATAACTATAAAACATGCTAAAAAGTATTAATAATAAATTTATAGTCTACAATTAGAGTATGCTATATTAAGCTGTCATTTGGGCAGTTTTTTAATATAATAAAGTATTAAGATTTAAAATATTAATCATGCTTTATTTTTATATACCTTTATAGAAAAATAAAGTATGATATTTAAAAGGAGAAATATATAATTATAAGAAATTAATATAACTATTAAGTCATTTAAGATTATTATTTACAGGTAGATATGAATATTCAAAAAGGAAGTGGTTATATGAGGTTTATAAAAGATAGACGCTATAGAGCTATTGCTATAGTAATATCTATACCTATACTACTTATTGCTCAATACTACCTTTTTAAATTTGGGATCATTAGACCGATGGTTAAGGGAGCAGAAGTTGAGATAGTAGATGGAGATTATATAAAAGATATAGATAAATTTATTATTAAGTTAGATGAAACAGTAACATTATCAAGTGGAAAGTATATAACAATACCTTCATACTCTAAGAAAGCTAATATTTGGTTTAATATATTAGATAAAAGTGGGACATTAAAAATAGAAGGAAATAAGCTAACTGGGGTTAAAGAAGGTATTTCATCAGTTGCAATAATGAAAAATACAAGAATCTTAAAAAAAGCAGATATAAAAGTAGTAGACCCACAGGTCATAGATTTAAAAGTTGATATTGATAATAACTTAAAATATGTGGGAGATAAAGCTACAATAAATTCTGTAATAGAAGTTGATTATGATAAATTCAAAGAAAAAGAAAAAGTTACCTATGAAAGTATGAATGAGAATGTAATCAAGATAAAAGGGAATAAGATAGAAGCTGTAGGAGTAGGAACAGCTAATATTTTAGTTAAAGCTAAGGGACAAGAACAAGTATTTAAGTATAATATCAAAGCTAAAGTAGAGAAAATAGATATAGCTGATGTATTTGAAGTTAAAATTGGTGAAAGTAAAAAATTAAGACCAAATATCATTACAAAGCCTAAAGGTTTAGAAGCTCCAAATATAAAATATGAATTGGTTGAGTCAAAATTACCAGTAGAAAGATCTATAAGTTTATATGCAGATGGAACTGTAGTAGCTATTAAAGAAGGTAGTGAAAAAGTGAAGATTAGTTGTGGAAATAAATCAAAAATTATAACTGTAAATGTAGTTAAAGAATCTATAACAAATAATAAAATAGAAAATCTAATATCAAGTTATGAAATTGTAGATAATAAAGCGGTTATATATTTAGAATGGGATCACTTAAAAGGTGTATATGGATATGATGTATTGGTAAGAAACAATTCTTTACAAGAAAGTGGATTTAGAACATATAAATCAATAAAGGTTAATAATGAAGATACTAATAAGTCTATTAAAATAAAAACAACTATAGAAGTAAACTTAATAGATGGTAAAGTACCAGATTTAAGTGTATACATTATAGGTAAAACTGATGTTGGAACAACAAAACCAAGTAATACTATAGAAATAAAACCTACACAAGATGATATACAAGATGTATCAGTTGAAAATTTATCATATAATGTAGATTATGAAAATAATGTTGCTAGACTTACATGGAACGATTTAAATATTGAAAATGTATCTTACAGTGTATATGTCAAAAATAATATAAATAATGATGGTTTTGTATTACTACAAAATGGAATACAAAACAGTGAGTTTACAATTCCTTTAGGGGATGAAGATATAGATTTAGATGTCTATATAATCGCAAATCAAAATGATAAATACTCAAAACAAAGCAATATAATCAATATAAAAAATAATTAATAAATAAAAAGTAGATTGATTTAAATCAATCTACTTTTTATTTTAAAATATGAAGTTTTAAAAATAGTTTAAAGTCAAAATAAATTCAAGATGAATATTGTAAAACAATGTGCTATAATTTAATCATATAGTCATAAATACTATTAAAAATGGTAAACTTTATAATTATCGGGGGATTTATAAAGATTTATATACATAATTATTTTTTAGGGGATAAAATTTAGCCATATATAGGCGATATGAAATTTTTATATATTTATAAAGGGAGAATAGAGAAATATGTACAAGTATAAAGAATTATTATTTGGATGTCCTATTCCTTTTACTATAATTAGATATGAAGATAATAATTATAGAGTAAAAGAAAGTAATATTAATTTTGAAGAAGATATTTATACGAAGATTAGAGATATAGAGAATAATGATACTATACAAAGTCTAGTAAAAGCTACTATTAAAGATACATCTAAAACTATAAATATAAAAAATATAGATGTTGAATATGAATTGGAGTCACAGAAATTATCAGAAAATGAAGTTATAATATGGTTTAAAATTAAAGAAGAAATAATTAAAGAACAGGCATGTGACATATCACATATGAATTTTTTGTCAAATTTAATTCATGAATTTAAGACACCTCTTAATCTTATATTTAGTTCTATGCAACTTTTAAATAAGAAAATAGACAATGACAATATTTCCAAAGGAGACATAAGTAAATATCTAAATATAATAAATCAAAACTCATATAGAATGCTAAAATTAGTAAATAATATAGTAGACGATAGTAAAATAGACATAGGACATGATGAGTATAATCCGATTAATCATGATATAGTCTCGTTTATAGAAAATATATGCGAATCAATAGATTCTTTTATTAAATTAAATAATATGACTCTAATATTTGATACAGATATAGAAGAATTAGTAGTAGCTTTTGATATGGAAAAAATAGAAAGAATTATTTTAAATCTAATATCAAATGCAATTAAATTTAGAAAAGAAGATGAGGGTAATATTTTACTAAAAATATCAAGTGATGATGAATTTGTAAATATAGCAGTAAAAGATAATGGAATAGGCATATCGAAAGAGAATATAAAAAAAATATTTGGAAAATATGTAAGGCTAAATGATGAAAGAAGTATGATAAAAGAAGGCACGGGAATCGGACTATCTTTAGTAGAATCACTAGTAAAGTTACATAATGGAAGTGTTAGTGTTAATAGTTCATTTGGAAATTGGACGGAATTTATAGTTAAAATACCAAATATTAAATCGAATAAAAAGTTAGAATACTCTATAAATTCAAATGAATTAGACAGAGTAGAGAAAATTAAAATAGAGTTTTCTGATATATATAGTTAAATTAAGAGTATCCCTTTGTAATAATGTGGTTTAAAAATACATATATTTTTATATACTGTATTTCAAGGGAGATGTTAGATTGAGAAGAAGATATGAGCAAATATCGAAAGCATCAAAGGGATTAGCTGAAGAAGCTTTTAAATCATACACAGGAAAAAAAGACTATAAAAGAGCTATAGAAATTTATAGTATATTAGCAACGTATAAGTGTGTTCCTGAGGATATATCGGATTTCTCAAAAAACATGCTTGGTAGGTTGAGCAAAAAAATAGAAGAAAACAAACAGTGATAAAAATCCCGTATATTGTCAATATGCGGGGTTTTTACGTATAAAAACTTGAAAAACGTTTTTCTTTATGTTAGAATTTATTTTAAAATAAAAGTAATTTTTCATCAATGTAAATATTATTGCATTTTGTAAATTATATGAGTAGATAGCAAACATAAGAAAGGGGGAAATGCCAAGAAATATAACTTGGTATTAAAACTTATGAATGAACAAACTAAAATTTCATTAGAAAGAGCATCTCAACTTAAGTCAAGGATAGAGGATTATATTAGTATAAAATCGAGTATACCTAAAGGTATAGAAAAGCAAGAGGAGATAGAAGGTAGAAAGAAAAAAATATTAGAAATATTAGGTGGTAACGAGTCAGATTGGAATAACTACAAGTGGCAATTATCTAATAGAATAACAGATGCAGACACACTAGGTAAGCTGCTTAATTTAACAGAAAAAGAACAAAATCATATAAAAGAAGTTCAAAGCCAATTTAGATGGGCAATATCTCCATACTACTTAAGCTTAATTGATCCAGATGATATATGTGACCCAATAAAGCTAATGTCGATACCAACGTGTATAGAGCTGGATGATGCTCAAGATGACTTAGATCCTATGGGGGAAGAATTTACAAATCCGGCAGGTAGTATAACTAGAAGATATCCAGATAGATTAATAATAAATGTAACAAATGAATGTGCAATGTATTGTAGACATTGTCAAAGAAGAAGAAATATAGGACAAGAAGATTGCCATAGAAGCAAAAAAGTAATACAAGAATCAATCGATTATGTAAGAGAGAATGAAGAGATAAGGGATGTATTAATAACAGGAGGAGATCCATTAACGCTTAAAGATGATATGCTAGAGTGGATAATAAGTGAAATTAGAAGTATACCTCACGTTGATTATATACGACTTGGTACTAGAACATTAGTTACTATGCCTCAAAGAATCACAGATGAGTTTTGTGATATGATAAAAAAATATCATCCAATATATATAAATACTCATTTTAATCACCCAATAGAAATAACAAAAGAAACTAAAGAAGCTTGTGAAAAGCTAGCTAATTCAGGAGTTCCTTTAGGTAATCAAGCAGTTCTTTTAAATGGTATAAATAATGATAAGTACGTAATGCGATGTCTAAATCAAGAGCTATTAAAAATAAGAGTTAAGCCATATTATATATTCCATAGTAAGCATGTAAAAGGGACAAAACATTTTAATACATCAGTAGATGATGGTCTTGAAATAATGGAATATCTAAGAGGATATACATCAGGAATGGCTATACCAACATATATAGTAAATGCTCCAAAGGGAAAAGGTAAAACTCCATTATTACCTCAATACTTAATATCAAAGGGTACTGATTACATGATGATAAGAACTTGGGAAGGTGAAGTTGTAAAAATTGGAGACGAGCCTTCTGTAGACATTAGATCTTTAATAAAAAAGGCTATTGAATAAAATAAAAAGAGTGGATGATATCCACTCTTTTTATTTTACTAATTCAAGGTATCCACTTGGATGGAAGAAGTAAATATCAGAAGTATTTTTATCAACAAAATATCCAATATCAGTATCTACATCAGGTAAAAACACATAACCTTGAAGATTTTTAGATTTTAAAGCATCAAATTGACTTGCATCACCTTGGAAGATGTAATCAACCTTATTATTGTAATTTAAAAGAAGTTGTTTAGCTTCTTCTTGAGTTAATATATGATTTTGTAATATAGATGCATTTTGGTTATTTTCTGCAAATATTAGTTGAGTTACAGGTTTAAATAAAAATAAAGATCCACATAAGATAAATGAAATTATAATTGCTTTTTTCAAATTAAACACCATCTTTCATAATTATATTAAATTTATACCATTTAAGGTACAACTTCTATATATAAATATTACCATAATAGGAAGTATATATAACAGTTACATACTTGTAATTTATAGTTACAATATCGTAATTAATTTATGTAAAAATAAACAGAAGTATAATTAATAACAGCTAATTTAGTAGATATAAAAAATAACCTTACTTATACAGTAAGGTTATTTTTTTAATTATTAATATCTATGTCAATATCAATATTAACATCGCTATCTCTATTTAGATTTTTATGCTTATATTCGATAAATTCAACTAAGTATATTTTTACTACACCGATTATAGGTACAGATAAAATCATACCAGGTATACCGAAAAATCCACCACCCACAGTAACTGCAAGAATAGTTAAGAATGGGCTAAGGCCTAACTGGCCACCTACTATTTTAGGTTCTATTACAGCAACTTCAATCTGTTGAACTAATACTAAATAAGCTAAGGAGAATAAAGCTACAGATGGGTTATAAAATAAATTTATTATAACCACAGGAGCCATACCAAGTACTGGTCCAAAATAAGGTATTAAATTAAAGAAGAACATTAAAGTACCAAATAATAAGGAATACTTAGATTTTAAGAAATAAAGCCCTACTGTAGATAAAAGTGCTACAATAAATGAATCAAGTATTTTACCTGTAAAATATTTTCCGATATTAGAATTTAGAGTTCGTCCAACATCTAATAAAAAGTCTCCATATTTCTTACCAAGTGACACATAAACAACTTTTTTAGAAAAAGATAAAAAGCTTTCCTTTTCTAGTAGAATATAGAAACAAATTATGAATGCTAGTACAAATTGAACTATAAACTTTGTTACAGAGAAGGTTGTATTAAATATTTGACCTATGTACCCAATTAGTAGGTTACTAATCTCAGGCATAGCCGACATAAACTTATCTCCATAATCTTTCAACGTATTAGGATCAACATTTTTTAAACTGTTACCAAGTTCTATAACAAAATCTTGGGTTTTTGAAACATATAAAGGGAATTGACTTACTATATCTGCTAAACTACTTATTATAGCAGGTGCAGTAAATAATACAAATGATACTAATAAAACTGCAATCAAACCATAGGTAATACCTAGTGATACAATTCTTTTTAGTTTTAGCTTATCTTCTAAAAAATTTATAATAGGATTAAATATATACGCTAATATAAAAGCTATTACAAATGGAGTAAGTAGCGATAGAAGTAAGTTAAATACACTGAAAAAATATTGATAGCTATCAATAAGTTTAATCAAAACATATGATATAACTACTGTAACTATAATATTTAAAGAAAACTTTGAACTTTTCAAAATAACACATCCTTATCAATTTATATAGATTTAATTACAATAATATAAAATTTTTATATCAAAAAATTAAATCAATATCAGTATTATACAATAAAAACAGGCTTAGTACATATATATATTAATAGAAAAATTAAATTATATCGGAGGTGATTATTATAGACTTTGAAGTTGTAGTAAAATATAATGGAAATATTTTAAGCCTTGAAGAAGAATTAGGAGTAGATGTAGAGATATTAAGTCCAATATATGCGATTATAACGGCTCAAAATGCAGAGCAAATCAATAACTTACTTTCATATCCACAAATAGAATATATAGAAAAGCCATTTATATTACAAGCACAAGACACTCAAAGTTTTTCAAGTACAGGAATTACAAACTTTAAAAATAGAAGTGGATTAACTGGAAAAGGAACTATACTAGGTATTATAGATTCAGGAATAGATTATACGCTCCCTGTATTTAAAGATAGTAATGGTAATTCTAAGATACTTTACTATTGGGATCAATCTATAACTGGAAATCCTCCAGAAGGATTTAAAGAGGGAATGTTATATACAAATGAAGATATAAATAATGCAATAAATAACCAGGGTACGATTCCAATTTCTCCAACAAGTGCTCATGGAACCCATGTAGCGGGTATATGTTCAGAAATTGCAAATGAGGCAAATATAATAGCTGTAAGAGTTGGAAATAGGTCAACAGATACTTTTTCTAGAAGTACAGAATTTATGAGAGCAATAAAGTTTATTCTTGATAGAGCGCTAGAGCTTAAGATGCCAGTAGCAATAAATATAAGTTATGGAAGTAATGAAGGTTCACATAGAGGACTATCTTTATTTGAACAGTATATTGATGATATGTGCTTATTTTGGAAAAATAATATAGTTGTAGCAGCTGGAAATAATAGAGATAAAGGTGGTCATAAAAGTATTCAATTAACGAACCAAGTTCAGGAAGTAGAATTTATAGTAGGAGAAAATGAAAGAATATTAAATATTAATATATGGCCGAATTTTTCGGATGATTTTAATGTTCAGTTAGTAAATCCATCAAATCAACGAACTCAAATAGTTTCACTTAACTCAGAAGAAGTAAGAAATGTAATAGGTAGTACAAGGATAAAGGGTTATTTTTTCCCGATAGCTCCATATTCACTTACAAGAAGAGTAACATTTCAACTAACATCAGATAGCTCCATAACACCAGGAATATGGAAAATAGTTTTTGAGCCAATAAACATAGTAAGTGGAAATATAAATATATATTTACCAACATCAGAAGGCTTAAGTCCAAATACTAGATTTTTGACACCTACTACGGAATTAACAGTCACAGTCCCGGGAACAGCATCTAGAGTAATAACTGTTGGAAGTTTTAATTCCAGAACTGATATAGTATCAGTATTTTCAGGTGAAGGAGATATTGATTCATGCGTATATAAACCAGATATATTAGCACCTGGAGAGAATATAGTATCATATCTTCCTGGTGGGAATACAGGAGCCCTTAGTGGAACAAGTATGGCAACACCTCATGTTACAGGAGTATGCGCATTATTTTTCCAGTGGGGAATTGTAAATGGAAATGATTTATTTTTATATTCAGCAAGATTAAAGGCACTTCTTTTAAAATCAGCAAGAAGAACTGGAAATTTGGTATATCCAAATGATTCGAGAGGATATGGATTTTTAAATCTATCAACTCTTGAATTAAGTCAGTTAGCTGAACTAAATAAAACACAAGACTATGAGTTTAGAAAAAGAAGAACTAAAAAAGTAAAAAAAAAAATAAAAGTACCAAAGATTACAATGATGAGGCAGAGAAATAACATAGAAGCGGTTAACGTTTTACATGGTCCAAACTTTGAAGAAGAAATAAATTCAATAGTTCCAGGAAATGAATTTTATAAACTAAGTGATGGCTTTGGCGTACTTTTTATAAATGAAAATAATTATTCAGCTCTTCCAGAAATATTATCAGTGCCATCGGTAACAAGATATGAACCAACCACAAGATTAACTTTATTAGGAGATATAACACAAGGAACTGCAAATGGAGTAAATGCAAATGAAGAAATAGGAGTAAACTTCTTTAAAAATAATCCTAATTTATCTTTAACAGGAAGAGGAGTTGCAATAGCTATAATAGGAAGTGGTATAGATTATTTACATCCAGATTTTATTTATGAAGATGGAACGTCAAAGATACTTTATCTATGGGATCAAACTAAAGAGGGAAATCCTCCTAAAGGTTATCTTATAGGAACAGAGTATACTAGAGAACAAATAAATGAAGCTATAGCTCAAAATGATAACACATTATCTGTTGATACAGAAGGCTATGGAACTATGATATCTGGAATATGTGCTGGACTTGGGAAGGTAAATAGAGAGTATGCAGGAGTTGCTGAAGATTCAGATTTAATAGTAGTAAAGATGGATAAAATAAATGGTTTTTACAATAATGCAATGGCTTTTATTGCTACTCAGTATGTATATGAAAAAGCTTTTATTAATAATCTGCCAATAGTTATTGATACAATTTATGGAACTAATAGCTCTGTTGGAGTATCAACTAGAACTATTACTCAGCAAGCTTTTTATTCTAGAGGCCTTTGCCTGGTGACAGCAGCAGGAAACGAAGGGAACACTCAAACACATACAAGTGGAAGAATTTTATTTAAGGGAGATGTTCAAGAAGTTGAATTTGAATTAACTAATAATGAAGAAAATCTTGAAATTCAAGTATGGATAGATAAGCCAGATATAGCTAAAGTGACTATAGTAACACCAACAGGAGAAACAAGCAAAGATGTTGATGTAGCAAATTATTCTAGAATATCAGGAATATTTGATTTAGAGTCAACCGGATACTCAATAACATATATTTATCCAACTACTTATTCAGGCCAACAACAAACAATAATAGGATTAACTAGTGCTAAAAGAGGTGTTTGGAAACTTAGACTTACAGGAGAATATATAACAAATGGTATATTTAATGTATATCTTCCCAATAGAGTATTTATAGACCCTGGAACTAAGTTTAGAAATCCAGACCCAGATGAGACTATAACATATCCAGGAACATATGACGATATTATAACAGTCGGAGCCTACAATACAATAAATAGTAGTTTATGGCAAAGCTCATCAAGGGGGCCATCTATATCAAAGCTACAAAAACCAGATATAGTTGCTCCGGGTGTAAATATAATAGCGCCGTATCCAGGAGGAAAATATGCAACAATTACAGGTACAGCTCCAGCATCAGCATATGCATCAGGTTGTGCTGCTTTATTTTTACAATATGTTTTAGTAGAAAGACGATATCCAGAAAAAGCATTTGTTCAAAAAATAAGAACATATTTTAGAGCTGGTGCAGTTAGAGATAGTAATATTTCATATCCTAATAATAGTTATGGATTTGGTGTTCTTAATATAAGAAATATTTTTGATCAATTAAGGTAAGGAGGAAAATATGGAAACATCATATACCATAATTTATCAAGGGGATATAGTTCAAGCTTTCAGCCAAAATAATATTAGTAAATATATGATTTTAAATGACCAGCTTGCTGTTATATATGTGCCTATGAATTCTAATGAGACAATTCTAAATAGAATACCAGAGGTTGCATGGTGGCAAAGGGAATCGCCATTAAGTTCTTTGATAGAGATAAATGAATCAATAGCAGGAGGAGTGACTGTTACAGCTGCTTCAGGAACAGATTATATATATAATCATCCATATTTAAATGTATCTGGAGCGGGTATATTAGTTGCTACAATAGATTCTGGTATAGATTATTTACATCCAGATTTTATAAGAAATGATGGTACTAGTAGGATAATATCTATTTGGGATCAAGAAAGTGATAAAAATAATCCCCCAGAAGGGATGATATTTGGAAGTGAATTTAGTCAAGAACAAATAAATAAGGCGATAGCAGAGAAAGACCCAACTCTAAGTGTAGATAATATTGGAACAGGAACAATAGCAGCTGGAATAGCTGTAGGAAGTGGTAGATTAAATTCTCTTTATAAAGGTGTAGCAATTAATAGTGAATTAGTAGTTGTTAAGTTAAGACATTATGAGGGAACTTATAAAGAAGGTAGAATAAATTACTTAAATACGGATTTTTTAGCTGCTATAAAGTATGTACTAGATGTATCAAAGAGAGATGATAGATTAGTTATAATAAACTTAACGGTAGCTGATAGATCAAAGTCTGTTATAATAACTAATTTATTAGATACTTTTCCTGATTTGAGCAGTAGAGGAATTATTGTAGTTAGTGGTGCAGGAAATGAAGGAAATACAGATATTCATTATGAAGGAACTTTTAGAAATGAAGCTACACCTCAAGATATAGTTATACAAGTCGGAGAACAAAAAGCACTAGATATTACTGTTGCTGCAAATGGGCCAGGAAAAATTGCTGCAATTTTAATATCGCCATCAGGAGAAATGAGTGACAGAGTAATATATTCTCCTGATATTCAAGTGTATAAAGGTAAATTTAATTTAGAGAATTCAACTTTTGAAATGTTTCTTACTTATCCATGGATTTTTTCTGGGAATGAGGAACTGATGATAAGAATAAGTAATGTAAAACCTGGAATATGGACTTTAAGATTATATTCTGAATTTATGATAACAGGGGATTATGATGTTTATCTTCCTAATAAAAATTTAATAGCTCAAGATACAAGATTTATAGATCCAAAGTCTTATTCGACAATAACATTATATGGAACTACAGAAAATGTAATAACTGTTGGAGCATATAATGATAAAACGACTAGTATGTGGATAGGATCATCAAAAGGTCCAGTAAAGGAAAGATACACAAAACCAGATATAGTAGCTCCAGGAGTTGATATAATATCAACATTTATAAATCAAAATTATGCTAAAGCTACAGGAACAGGAGTAAGTAGTTCTTTAGCAACAGGAGCTTTAGCTCTTTTAATGGACTATATAAGCCAGCAAAGTGCATATGCAAGAAGAGGGCTATTTACGCGAGTCCTTAAAACATACCTAATGCTTGGAGCAACAAAAAAAGACATATATGTTTTTCCAAATAGCTCTCAAGGATATGGAATTTTAAACATACAAAATACAACACAGGCTATTGCAAGGAATCTTTAAATTAATATGAATTGTAAAATAAATAATGGTTAAAACTAATACAAAAGAAAAAAGAGGTGATTACTTTGAATAATGATAAAACTAAAGCACTAAGTGGGGCAAATAATGAAAGGTTAAAAAAACATAGACCAACTAACAATGAATCAACTGCAGCTTGGGCAGATGTAGATAAACTAAAGCCTCACAGTAAAGTTACAATTCCATCTTTAGACAATGTTGAAGAAGCTAAAGATTGGGTAGATAATGGAAGTAGATTATAATATATATAAAATAAAGGTACGTAAGTACCTTTATTTTTCATATAAAAATTGCTAATCACTTGGAATAACTATATATTCTCCAGATTGTACATCATAAGATTTAGATACAAGTCCTTCATTTTCTTTATATATAACTTTCCTAAAATTTTCTATGTCATCAATATTAGTGTTATACTTTTTAATAATGTCATCTAATGTTTCACCTGAAGATACGAGGTGTTTTGTAAGATGTCTATCATTCATAACATCTTTATATGCTTTTTCATATGGTATATCCGCTAATATGGAAAAAGCATCAATATTATCAGCTAAATAATTAAATGTATTATCTAAACAAGTTATATAATTGTAAAATCCATCTTTAAATACTGATCCAAGGCTTTTATTACTATGAGCAGCGGGACCTATAAAAGAAAGTACGATGAGAAAATATAATATATATTTCAAATAATCACCTCCAATTACTATTATTTGTAAAAAATGAAATTTTAGTCATTTAAAAATTACAAGTATAAATAATATGTTGACTAAAATTTTATATGTTGGTATAATCTTGTTAAATAATTGAAATAATATGAAAAATAAAAATAAAGACTATGAAAAGAAGATTAGGTATAAAATGTAGTTTTAGCGAGTTGAGGATGGTGAAAGCTCAATACGAAGTTTATATTGAAGAACATCTTGGAGTCTCTAACCGAAATCATTAAGAGAGTAGACTTAGACGGTAAGTCCCGTTATAGACTATAAGCAAAGCTTAACTAAGAGGTCAATTATTTGACAACTAGGGTGGTACCGCGAAAGTACAGTCTTTCGTCCCTTTTATGGGATGAAGGGCTTTTTTTATTTTATATACAAATAATACGAGGAGGAAAATAAAATGCAAAATCAATTTGTAACAGTAAAAGAGTTATACAGACAAAAAGAAGAATACATTGGAAAAACTGTAAAAGTGGCTGGATGGATAAGAACATCTAGAGCATCTAAGAACTTTGGATTCGTAGAATTAAATGACGGAAGTTTCTTTAAAAATATGCAAGTAGTTTTATCTGATGAAAAATTAGAAAACTTTAAAGAATTAACAAAATTACCTATAAGCTCATCAATACTTGTAGAAGGGGAATTAGTTTCAACTGAAGGAGCTAAGCAACCTGTAGAGATACAAGCTACAAACATAGTGGTAGAAGGTGAGTCAGATAGTTCATATCCACTACAAAAGAAAAGACATACTCTTGAGTATTTAAGAACAATAGCTCATTTAAGACCAAGAAGTAATACTTTCTCAGCTGTATTTAGAGTAAGATCTTTAGCAGCGTACGCTATACATAAGTTCTTCCAAGATAGAAACTTTGTATATGCTCACTCACCAATTATAACAGGAAGTGACTGTGAAGGTGCTGGGGAAATGTTTAGATTAACAACTATGGATTTAACTAACATACCTACTACTGAAGATGGAAAAGTTGACTATAGCAATGATTTCTTTGGAAAAGAAGCAAATTTAACAGTTTCTGGTCAATTAAATGCCGAAATAATGGCATTAGCATTTAGAAATGTTTATACATTTGGACCAACATTTAGAGCTGAAAACTCATTTACACAAAGACATGCTTCAGAATTCTGGATGATAGAGCCTGAAATATGCTTTGCTGACTTAGAAGATAATATGGAACTTGCTGAAGATATGATAAAATACGTTATAAACTACGTAATGGAAAATGCTCCAGAAGAAATGGAATTCTTCAACAGTTTTATAGATAAAGGGTTATTAGATAGATTAAATAATGTAGTAAACTCAGAATTTACTAGACTTACTTACACTAGAGCAGTCGAAATGTTACAAGAATCAGGTTATGAATTTGAATACCCAGTTAAGTGGGGAGATGATCTTCAAACTGAACATGAAAGATATTTAACTGAACAAATATTTAAAGCACCAGTGTTTGTTACTGATTATCCAAAAGATATAAAAGCATTTTACATGAGAATGAATGAAGATGGAAAAACAGTTAGAGCTATGGACTTACTAGTACCAGGAGTAGGAGAAATAGTTGGTGGTTCTCAAAGAGAAGAAAGAGAAGAAAAATTACTTGAAAGAATAGATGAAATGGGATTAAATAAAGAAGATTACTGGTGGTACTTAGAACTTAGAAAGTTCGGAACAGCTACTCACTCAGGATTCGGTTTAGGATTTGAAAGAATAATAATGTATATGACTGGTATGGCAAATATAAGAGACGTAATACCATTCCCAAGAACTCCAAAGAACGCAGAATTTTAATATATTAAAAGCCCCTAAATTTTAGGGGCTTTTTGCATTGAAAATAGTAACAAAATAGACACTAAAATATAATTATTAAAAAATAATAGTATGAATATCTTATAAGTGTACACTATGTTAAATAGTAAAAATTTATTGGAGTGTGATAAATTGAAAAAAATAATATTTGTATTAATAATTTTATTAGGTGTTTATCTTTATAATTCTGATTTAAAAGAAGGGATATTTAATGAAAATATATCTAAAGAAACTAA
This sequence comes from Faecalimicrobium sp. JNUCC 81, assembly GCF_053667625.1. NCBI lineage: Bacteria > Bacillati > Bacillota > Clostridia > Peptostreptococcales > Peptostreptococcaceae > Faecalimicrobium > Faecalimicrobium sp. JNUCC 81. The sequence continues at coordinate 2,669,469 of NZ_CM132203.1, read as the reverse complement.
AGTATTAAATCAGCAAATAAATAAAACTACTGATGAAATTAAATTTAATATAAAAAATCTTGAAAAGATAAAATTAGGAGATAGTAAAGAATATCTAGTAAGTTTAATTGGAAGTCCGGATAGAATTGATAATAGTGAATATACCTTTAGTTGGTATGTATATAATAGATATGAAAAAGATTTTGCAATGATTGGGATAGAAGGAGAAAAAGTAGTTGCAATTTATAGTAATTCTATAAATTCTATTGAATTAGAAAATATAAAAATAAATGACAATAAAGAATTTGTAAGAAAAAATTACAAGCCATTAGAATATAAGAAAAAAGGAAATACTAGATACATAATAAATTCTAATGACCAATATGACATAATCAATATAGGTAATAAATATATTACTGTATTTTATGATATTTATGAAAATAACAGAGTACGCTCATATCAAGTTGTATCAGAACAAGCGGAAGAAAGTTTAAATGGAATGTATCCAAAAGGTAGTGAAGATCTTAAGAGAAGCTTTGAATTGCAAACTATAGATTTAGTTAATAGTACTAGACTGCAAAATGGATTAAATTCTTTAAAATACAGTGAAAAGGCAACTTTAAGTTCTAGATATCATAGTGAAGATATGATGGAAAAAAAATATTTTGATCATGTAAATAAAAATAATGAAAGTCCTTTTGACAGAATGAAAAAGCAAGGAATATTTTACATGGGAGCCGGAGAAAATATCGCAGCAGGTCAAACTAGTGCAGTATATGCACATGAAGCGTGGATGAATTCTGAGGGTCATAGAAAAAACATTTTAGGGGATTATAAATATATAGGAGTAGGTGTAGTATTTGGAGGTCATTATACTATATATTATACTCAGAATTTCTATATATAGATAAAGGAATGAAAGGAAGTCATTATCATGAGACATAATAAAAAAAGTAAAGCATTAGTAGCAATATTAAGTTTAACATTTATTCTAGGCTTAAGTTTATCTGTATATGCAGTTAAAGATGAAGAAGTATTTGTAAGAAATGGATCTAGAGATAAAAAACTTATAGCTCTTACATTTGATGATGGACCACACCCTAAAGAAACAAATCAAGTTTTAGATGTTCTAAAAAAATATGATGTAAAAGCAACTTTCTTTATTGCAGGAAAGCATGCTAATTGGTATACAGATCCACTAATTAGAGCAAATAAAGAAGGACATGAAATAGGTAATCATACTTTTAGTCATCCAGATATAAGTAACTTAAGTAGTTCACAAATTGAAGAAGAAATATTAAAATGTGAAGAAACTTTAATGAAGCACATAGGTAAAAAAACAACTTTATTTAGACCTCCATTTGGAAGTTATAATGAAAAATCATTATCTGAAATAGCTAAAAAATTAGGATACAAAATTGTTTTATGGACTACTGTTGATGCAAAGGATTGGAAAAATCCACCGCCATCTCAAATCTCAGATACTATAGTGAATAATGTGAAAAATGGTGATATAGTATTATTACATGATTACGCTACTGATAATACTGTTGAAGCACTAGATTTATTAATACCGAAAATGATAGAAAAAGGTTTTAAATTTGTAACAGTATCAGAATTAATAAACAATTAAAAAAGAGTCTCTATAATAGAGACTCTTTTTTAATTGTTTATTAAATTTTAAATATAAGTTAAATATATTTAATTTAAGTAAAAGAAGTAATATAGGAAAATTTATAAGAATATATATACGGTATAGAACAATAAACCAGTTTTATATTATTTCTATATTCTACATAATATATTTTAATATATAAAACATAAAACATTTTAAGGGGAAATTAATATATTATATAGTAAGACTATCTTGAAAAGGATTGATTAAATGTATAATAAAATTTATGAGAGAAAAGAATTTATGATATTCCAAGTGAAAGAAGGTTATATAGTATATAATACCAAAAAAAGTTTTCAAGAAGGTCACACCCATCTTAAGCACTTTGAAGCTGCTAAAACAGCTATAGATTTAGTAATAAATAAAAAAGTTCCAAAGAGTACAGATGGTTATTACTTATCTAGTTTAATAAGAATAAGTGATGATGATAAGTATATAAGCAAAATTAATGAATTAATAAAAGCTAGAGAACAAAAAGGAAAAAAAGACAAGTATTATAATTCTGGATATAAAATAGCGAAGAGAAGCATATAGCTTCTCTTTGTTTTGTTATTTATAAAGATTAGGGGGAGTTAAATTATCAAAAGATATATCTCTATGAATTAAGTAACTACAAATACCATCTTTATCATATTGCTTAAGTTTTTTTATAGCTTCCTGCTTTGACATAGGAGGAGATATAGATTTAGTATCTGATCTTATAATAATGTATTTATCCATTTTTTAACCTCCAAAAATGAGATGTTTGTTAGTTAGTTTTTGTACAAAATGAATAAATATACTATGTGAGTTAGTTGTAATTTTTTGAAAAAATAACTTCGTTGACATACATTTCTAAAAGACTATATAATTAAAAATATATAGCTAATATATATAGTCAATATATGATTGAAAAAGTTTATATATGAAAAAAAATGTATATAAAAAATTTAACACTAAAAGCAAAACCAGGGGGGAAATAGAAATGATACTTATGATAGATAACTACGATTCGTTTGTTTATAACTTAGTTCAATATATTGGTGAATTAGGAGAAGAGGTAGTAGTAAAGAGAAATGATGAAGTAAGTATAGAAGATATTGAAAAGTTAAATCCAGAAATAATAATTTTATCTCCTGGACCTTGCTCGCCGAAAGAGTCAGGTATATGTATAGATGTAGTAAATGAATTTAAAGGTAAAAAACCAATACTTGGAATTTGTTTAGGTCATCAAACTATAGGACATGTATTTGGTGGAAATGTTATTAAAGCAAGTGAGCCAGTTCATGGAAAAGTACATAGCATAAAACATAATAATAAAGGTGTATTTGAAGGGTTAAAAAATCCTTTAAATGTAACTAGATACCATTCATTAATAATAGATGAAAATAACTTACCAGAAGAACTAGAAGTAACAGCTATGACCAATAAAAATGAAATAATGGGGATTAGACATAAAAAATACCTAATAGAAGGTGTACAATTTCACCCAGAAGCTATTTTATCAGAACAAGGGCATGAAATACTTAAAAACTTTATAGAAAAAGCAAGAACTAAGGTGGGTGATTAATATGATAAAAGAGATAAAAACTAGTTTAAATTCTTTTGAAATATTTACAATATTTAAAGATGAGAAAGATAGTTTTATATTAGATAGTGCGATGGATTCTAAAAAATTAGGAAGATATTCATTTATAGGAAGTAATCCATTTAAAGTATTAAAATATAAAAATAGTGAAAATAATCCACTTGATAACTTACAAATAGAATTAGATAAGTATAAAGTGGAAAATAATACACATCTTCCATTTATAGGAGGAGCTGTAGGATATTTATCATACGATTTAGGTAATTATATAGAAAAGCTTCCTAGGACTGCTATTGATGATACTAATGTATATGATTTATATTTTGGCCTATACGATCATGTAATAGCAATAGATCACTTAGAAGAAAAAACATATATAGCTACACCTGATTTAGATTTAAATAAAGAAGAAAAAATAATAATTGAAATAGAAAAAAAGATAGTAGAAGCCCACAATTTAGGCATAGATAAAATTTGTTATGAAGAAAAAGAAGTTGAACCTATCAAATTAAAATCCAATTTTACTAAGTCGGAATTTGAAGAGGCAGTTAGAAACGTGCAAAATTACATAAAACAAGGTGACATTTATCAAGCTAATCTAACACAAAGATTTAGTGGAAAAACAAACTTATCAAGCTTTGAATTATATAGAGACTTAAGAAGAGTTAGTCCTGCACCATTTGGAGCATTTTTAAACTTTGAACAAAGTAATATCCTATCAAATTCACCAGAACGATTCATAAAATGCATAAATAAAAAAATTGAGACAAGACCGATAAAAGGTACAAGACCAAGGGGTAAAACTATAGAAGAAGATTTAAGACTTCAGGAAGAATTAGTTAATAGTGAAAAAGACAGAGCGGAACTACTTATGATAGTTGATTTAGAAAGAAATGATATAGGAAGAGTATCAAAAATAGGTAGTGTAAAGGTACCAGAATTATTTGTAATAGAGCCATATGCAAATGTAAACCATCTAGTTGCGACAGTAGTAGGAGAACTAAAAGGTAACAAAAGCTGTGTAGATATTATAAAAGCAACATTTCCTGGAGGATCTATAACAGGAGCTCCAAAAATTAGAGCTATGGAAATTATAGATGAATTAGAGCCTACTCAAAGAAATGTGTATACAGGCTCTATAGGTTATATTGGATTTAATGGAGATATGGACTTAAATATTGCAATAAGAACAGTTATCAAACAAAATAATGATGTATACTTCCAAGTTGGAGGAGGGATGACTTGGGACTCAAACCCTGAAGATGAGTATCAAGAAACTCTAGATAAAGCAAAGTCTATAATGAAAGCATTAAGAGGATATTATGAAGAATGATTTATCTTTTGAAAGTAGCTTAGCTAAATTTGGTATCGGATTGTTTGAAACTATTAAAGTAAAAGAAGGTAAAGCGAACTTAAGTTTACATATGGATAGGATATTTAATTCTATAAAAGAATTAAATATTAATATAAATTATAAAAGAGAGTTCTTAGAGTTTGAAATCTTAAATTATATAAAAGAACATAATATTTGTAATAAAGCATTAAGATTAACTATATTTGATGAAGGATATAATATATCAACTAGAGAGATACCTTATAATGATAAAAGTTATGAACAAGGATTTAAGTTAAATATTTCGCCTATAGAAAGAGGAAATAGTATACTTTATAAGCATAAAACAACTAATTATTTTGAAAATATATATACTAAAAATTATGCAAATAATTATGGATTTAATGATGGTATATTTACGGATATGAATAACTACATATTAGAGTGCTCTATGAGTAATATATTCTTCATAAAAGAGAATGTTTTATATACTCCAAGTAATGATTTACCAATATTAAACGGAACAACAAAAAGAAGGATTTTAGAGGTTTGTGACGAATTTAACATAACAGTAAGAGAATCTCTTATAAAGATAGAAGAAATTAAAAACTTTGACTTTGTATTTGTGACAAATGCTCTTATGGGAGCTATGAAGGTTATACAAATAGAAGACATTATTTACGATGAAAAAAATCAATTATTTGAAAAAATACTAACTTATTTAAATGAAAGTTAGTGGAGAGAAAAAATGAAAAGTAAGATTTATGAAATATATAAAGAAGAAGTAAAAAATATAATAAAGAATGAAAATACACAAGCGATTTTTTTAGTAGGTTCTGCAAAATTATATGATTTGAGCTTAGAAGATACTAAGATCAATGATATTGATATATTTGTGTTTTCAAATCAAGATAAGAATCAAATAAGGGTAATAAAAGAAGTACAGGGGATAGAGTTTGATATAAATTATTTTTCAAAAGATGGAGTAAAATATTTTGTAAATAGTAAAGAATACTTTTTTTTAAATGAAATGAAAGATGCTAAAATTATATATGATAAAAATAATATATCTGAGAGTTTAATTAGTTTATGTAAATCAAAGTATACAGAGGGTCCAAATGAACTATCAAAAGAAGAAAAATCATTTTTAAAATCCGAAATAGAGTCTAAAATTCAAAGGTTAAGGATTAAAGAAGCATACCAAAATTATGAATATGAGTTTTTGACTAATTTATATTTAAAAGATATAATAGTTGGGTATTTTAGTATAAATAATAAGTGGATTCCAAAGGATAAAAAATTGATTAAAACTTTAAAAAAAGAAAATGAAGAACTCTTTAACTTAATACAAAATATATACAAAAATTATAGATATGAAGATTTATTGAATGTTTATAATTATGTTTTTGATAATATACAAATAAGTAAAAATATGAAGATAACTTACTAATACGGGGGTTAAGCCAATGAGCAAAGTAGATAAAGATAAAATAAGAAATGCAGTCAGAGATATATTAGAAGCTATAGGAGAAGATCCTAATAGAGAAGGATTAATAGATACACCAGATAGAGTAGCTAGAATGTATGAGGAGATATTTGCAGGACTTCACCAAGATCCAAAAGATCATTTAAAGGTTGTTTTCCAAGAAGAAAAACATGAAGAATTAGTTATAGTAAAAGATGTTCCTTTCTATTCATGCTGTGAACATCATATAGTACCGTTCTTTGGAAAGGCTCATATAGCATATTTACCTAAAGATGGTAGATTAACAGGACTTTCTAAACTTGCTAGAGTAATAGAAACGCTAGCAAAGAGACCTCAATTACAAGAAAGAATAACTAAAGATGCAGCAGATATAATAATGGAAGAATTACAGCCATACGGTGTAGTAGTTGTTGTAGAAGCAGAACATATGTGTATGACAATGAGAGGTGTTAAAAAGCCAGGGTCTAAAACTATAACATCAGCTGTAAGAGGTATATTTGAAAAAGATATAGCAGTAAGAGCAGAAGCTATGAGTTTAATAAATATGAGATAGTTAAATAGGAGAATAGATAAAATGTTTGATTATGGTAAGAAGACTTATATAATGGGAATACTAAATGTTACTCCTGATAGCTTTTCTGACGGAGGAAACTTTAATAGCGTAGAAACTGCTATAAAGCATGCTAAAGATATGATAAATGAAGGAGCAGATATGATAGACTTAGGTGGAGAATCAACTAGACCAGGTCATAAATATGTAGATGAAGATGAAGAATTAAGAAGAATAATACCAGTAATAAAAGAACTTAAAAAAGAAGTAAAAGTACCAATATCAGTAGATACTTATAAATCAAAAGTTGCAGATAGTGCACTTGAATTAGGTGTTGAAATGATAAATGATATATGGGGTTTAAGAAAAGATGAAAATATGGCAAATGTAATTGCCAAACATGATGCACACGTTTGTATAATGCACAACCAAGACGGAACTGAATACGATAAGGATATAATGGAATCTATAAAGGAGTTCTTGACTGAAAGTATTGAGATTGGAATAAATGCAGGCATAGATAAAGAAAAAATAGTACTAGACCCAGGAATTGGATTTGGAAAAACAGTTGAACAGAATCTAGAAGTATTAAAAAGATTAGATGAACTAAATGAATTAGGATACCCTATACTTCTTGGAACATCAAGAAAGTCTGTAATAGGAAATGTATTAAATGTTGAACCAAAGGAAAGAGTTGAAGGAACTATAGCTACAACTGTTTTAGGTATTAGAGATGGAGTAGACATAGTTAGGGTTCATGATATAAAAGAAAATTTAAGAGCGGCTAAAATGGCAGATGCCATATATAGAAGGTAGGAATGTATGGATAAAATATTATTAAATAATTTAGGATTTTATGGATATCATGGAGTTTTAAAAGAAGAAAATGTATTAGGTCAAAAATTTTTCATAGATATGGAACTTTACTTAGACACAAGAGAAGCAGGAAATACTGACGATATGACTAAATCGGTTAGTTATGCAGATGTATATGAAGTAGTAAAAGATATAGCAGAAAATAAAAGATTTAATTTAATTGAAAGTTTAGCTGAAAATATATCAAATGAAGTACTCTCAAAATTTGAACTTATAAAAGAAGTAATGGTTAGAGTTAAAAAACCTGAAGCTCCAGTAAATGGTATATATGATTACTTTGGAGTAGAAATAAGGAGAGCAAAGTATGAATAAAGCTTACCTAGGACTAGGAACTAATATGGGAGATAGACTAGAGTATATAAGTAGTGCTTGTGAGATATTATCAAATAATAATAATATAGAGATTACAAATAAGTCAAAATTATATGAAACAAAAGCATGGGGATATACAGATCAAGCAGATTTTTTAAACTTATGTTTAGAGATAGAAACTTCTTTAGATGAATATGGGCTATTAAAAGTTTGCCAAGAAGTTGAGCAAAAGTTAAATAGAGAGAGAATAATAAGATGGGGACCCAGAACTATAGATGTTGATATATTATTTTTTAATGATATAATATTAAACAATGAAAATTTATCTCTGCCTCATCCAAGAATAAGTGAGAGAGCATTTGTGCTTATACCCCTGATGGATTTAAATCAAAATCTTTTTATAAAGGGAAAAGTAATAAGTGAGTACTTAAACTCTTTGACGAATGAGGAAAGAGACGAAGTAAAGGAGTATATAGGTGATGAAAAAAAACCTATTTAATGAAAATTTAAAATTTGAAATAGATAGTAATGGAAATAAACTAATAGTAAAAGAAAATAAGCTTATAATGGCGGGACCATGTGCTATTGAAAGTTACGAACAGTTATTAGAGACAGCTAAATTTGTTAAAAGTAAGGGAGCAAACATATTAAGAGGTGGAGCTTACAAACCAAGAACATCTCCTAATTCGTTCCAAGGATTAAAGGAAGAAGGACTTGAAATATTAAAATCAGTAAAACAAGAAACTGGTCTAGCTGTAATAACTGAGCTAATGGACGTAAGAGAAATGGACAAGTTATGCGAAGTTGCAGATATAATTCAAATAGGTTCAAGGAATATGCAAAACTTCACATTATTAACTGAAGTTGGAAAACAAAATAAACCTGTTATGTTAAAAAGAGGTTTAAGTTCTACAATTAGTGAATGGATAGGAGCAGCAGAATATATAGCTATAGAAGGTAATCAAAATATTATAATGTGTGAGAGAGGTATAAGAACATATAATGATTATACTAGAAACACATTAGACTTAGCAGCAGTTCCTATAATTCAAAAAGAAACTGGACTTCCTGTAATAGTAGATCCTTCTCATGCATGTGGAATTAGATATTTAGTAAAACCAATGTCTATAGCTGCACTTGCAGCTGGTGCTGATGGAATAATGGTTGAAGTACATCCAGACCCTATCAATGCATTATCTGATGGAATGCAATCACTTCATTTTAATGAATTTGAAGATTTAATGAATTCTATAAAATAAAAAGAGGCTATAGCCTCTTTTTATTTTTTACTAAATTTATAAAAATATAAGTATAAGATAAAAATTATTTAAATGTCAAAAAATATGGGTAAATCTAATTAAAATAGGAAAAATTAAATTAGCAAATCTAAAAGTACAAAAATTTTAATTTTAAATAAAAAAATTATTAAAATAAGCATATATTTGTAATAGTCTAATTATCTAAATTTATGTATATAATCAATAAATATATGTACAAATTTATAAAAAATGAAAAAAAGTAAAAAAAAATCGATTTTTAAGAAGGATATTAACAAAAAAAGTCGAAATCTGTATAATGTGTATTTGACAAATTTATAATATAATGTAAAATAGATATGTTAGACAAAAATTACACCAGAAGGTGATAATATGAATGATATAAAAGAAATAATAGAAGAAGTTAAAAGTAGATGTGATGTAGCAAATGTTATATCACAGTATATGGCCATAAAACAATCAGGGTCAAATTTTAAGGGATTATGTCCTTTCCATGGCGAAAAAACACCATCATTCTACATAAATACACAAAAGCAAATGTATAAATGCTTTGGGTGTGGAGAAGGTGGAGATGTAATAAAATTTGTTATGAGTATGGAAAATTTAGAATTTATGGATGCACTTAAATTATTAGCAAAACAATGTGGTGTTGAAATTAATACTAATATGGACGAAGAGACAAAAATCAGAATGGAAAAAATCAATAAATTCCAAGACATACATAGAGAAGCAGCTAGATTCTATTTCGCAAATTTAGGAAGTGGTAAAAATCATGGGTACGAATATTTAAGAAATAGAGGGCTAGATGATAAAATAATAAAAAAGTTTGGACTTGGATATTCATTAGCATCATGGAATGCTCTTATGGATTACTTACAATCTAAAGGATATACAAAAGAAGAACTATCAGAATGTGGTTTAATAACATATACCAAAGAAGGAAATAAAGCCTATGATAAATTTAGAAATAGAGTAATGTTTCCAATATTTGATTATAGAGGTAACGTAATTGGCTTTGGTGGAAGAGTATTAGATGACTCTTTACCTAAATACTTAAATTCTCCAGATACTTTAATATTTAATAAGAGACAAAATTTATATGGTCTAAATTTTGCAAGAAAAGATATAACTGATAGAACTGTAGTCTTAGTTGAAGGATATATGGACTTAATATCACTTTATCAATATGGAATAAAAAATGTAGTAGCAACACTTGGAACGGCATTAACAGAGCAACAAGGAATGCTAATTAAAAGATATGCAGATACGGCTATTATATCTTATGATTCAGATGAAGCAGGAGTCAAAGCAACTTTAAGAGCTATAGAAATACTTAATAAGTTAGATATGAATATTAAAATATTGGATTTAAAGGAAACTAAAGATCCAGATGAATTTATAAGAAAGTATGGATTAGAAGAATTTAAGAAAGCTATGGAACTTTCCACTCACCAAATAAAATTTAAAATAGATAATCTTAAAATGCAATTTGATGTACAAAAAGATGATGATAGGGTGAAGTTTGCGAAAGAAGCTTCTAAAATTATAAAGGGAATAAAAAGTCCTGTTGAAATAGACTACTATACTAAATACCTAAGCAGCCAAATTGACATAAGTGCCGAATCTATAAAAAGAGAAGTATATGGTAAAAATTATAATAAGATAGAAAATAAAAAATATCAAAAATATTCAAATAAAAAAGAAGAAAAAGTTATTGAAAAACCAAAGACAATAATAGGTGGTAAAAAAATTGTTGAGGAAAATCTTATAAAAATAATGCTAGAAGATAAAAATCTTAGAGAAATTGCATTATTAAGGCTTGACGAAAATGATTTTTTATCAAAAGATAGTAAAGAAATTTTAAATTTTATAATTAAAAATCAAGAATTGGATAAAATAACTATTGACAAAATTAAAAGTTTAAACATATCCGAAGAATATTTGAAAGATTTAGAGAGCATATCTTTAGATAATATGAACTTAAATAATGTTAAAAATATAGATGAAATAGTAAAAAATATGAAGAAAAATAATCTTCACGAAAAAATTAATATATTGCTAGAAGAACAAAAGACACTTGAAGATAATAAACACAATAATGATGCGAAAGAGGTAGATGGTAAGATTATGGAAATTGCTTTAAAAATAGTTGAAATAAGAAGAACACTACAAAAACTATAATAAGGAAGGAGGCGCGAGTATGGAAAATAAAAACGGTAAAAAAGAATCAAAAAGGATAACGGCAAAAAGTTTAATAGAAAAAGGTAAAAAGCAAGGATCTCTTACTCTTGCTGAAATAATGGAAGCTTTTTCAGAAACTGATTTAGATAAAGATCAAATAGAAAATCTTTATGAAACATTAGGAAACTTAGGTATAGAAGTAACGGAAACAAAAAATGATAAAGTAGAAATTGATTTTTCGGTAGATGACGAATTAGATATGGAAAATATAGATGAAGGTGTGGATGAAGAACTATCTAAAGAAGAAAACCAAATGGATTTAGAACCAATAGATTTATCTTTACCAAAAGGTATAAGTATAGATGACCCTGTTAGAATGTATTTAAAAGAAATAGGTAAAATACCATTACTAAAGCCACATGAAGAAGTTGAATTGGCTAGAAGAATGCATGAAGGTGATGAAATAGCTAAACAAAGACTTGTAGAGGCCAACTTAAGACTTGTTGTAAGTATAGCAAAAAGATATGTTGGTAGAGGAATGCTTTTCTTAGATTTAATACAAGAAGGAAACTTAGGTCTTATAAAAGCAGTTGAAAAATTTGACTATGTTAAAGGATTCAAATTTAGTACTTATGCAACTTGGTGGATAAGACAAGCTATAACTCGTGCTATAGCTGACCAAGCAAGAACAATAAGAATACCAGTTCATATGGTTGAAACAATAAATAAATTAATAAGAGTATCAAGACAATTACTTCAAGAATTAGGAAGAGATCCAAAACCAGAAGAAATAGCTAAAGAAATGGAAATGACTGAAGAAAAGGTAAGAGAGATAATGAAAATAGCTCAAGACCCAGTATCTTTAGAAACTCCAATAGGAGAAGAAGAAGATAGTCATTTAGGAGACTTTATACCAGATGATGATGCACCAGCACCAGCTGAAGCTGCTGCATACTCTTTATTAAAGGAACAAATAGAGGACGTATTAGGTTCATTAAACGAAAGAGAACAAAAAGTATTAAAGTTAAGATTTGGGCTTGAAGATGGAAGAGCAAGAACTCTTGAAGAAGTAGGTAAAGAGTTTGATGTAACTAGAGAAAGAATAAGACAAATTGAAGCTAAAGCATTAAGAAAATTAAGACATCCAAGTAGATCTAAAAAACTTAGAGATTACTTAGATTAGAATTTATTTATATTAAAAATTCGCCTTCACAAAGGCGAATTTTTAATATGTGGAATTGAAATTAATATATTAATGCCAATAATTAATTCTTTTTCCATAATTAATTTCTTTTTGTAAATCTGATTTTAATTTAGAGGCATTTTCATCTTCAGCTTCTTGAATTATTTTTTGATCAGTTTGATTAGACCAAAGAATAGTATTTCCACCCCATTTATAGGTAGGATTATATTCAGATTTACGTTTTTTTATTTTAGGCAATGTAAACACCTCCTAATAATATTATTAGGATTTTATATAATATTATTATAAATACTTTAAATTTGAGAAAGGATGAAAAAATTGAAATTAACAGATAGATTATTAAAAATAGCATCACTAGTAACCAAAGGAAAGAGAGTAGCAGATATAGGAACAGATCATGGTTATATACCAGTTTATTTATTAAATAAAGGACATGTAGATTTTTCAATACTTGCAGATGTAAATAAAGGGCCACTTGAAAATGCAAGAGGTGAAGTAAGACATAATAAGCTTTTAGATAAGGTTGATTTAAGATTAGGTTCAGGGATAGAAGTATTAGAAGTTAATGAAGTAGATGAAGTTATAATTGCAGGTATGGGAGGGATATTAATAAGTGAGCTTTTAGAAGCTAAAACTGAAGTAGCTCACTCAGTAGAAAAATTAATACTTCAGCCTATGCAAGCACAAGATGAACTTAGAAAATATCTTTTAAACAATGGATATGAAATAATCGATGAGGTATTAGTTAAAGAAGATTTTAGAATATATGAAATAATCGTTACTAAATACACAGGAAAAAACACTGTCGTAGAAGATGAAATATACTATGAATTAGGGAAAAAGCTTATAGAGAATAAAGATCCTTTACTTAATGAATTTATAGACAAAAAAATATTTAAATACAAATCTATATTAGATAAAATAGATGGTAAAACTGGTGAAGGAATAGATAAGAAAAGAGAAGAAAGCTTACATATAATAGATAAGCTTGAGAAGTTAAGATAATATTATAAACTATATGGAGATGGTTAATATGAAATTAAAAACTCTTATAAAACAAATAGAAAATAAATATCCACTAAATTTAGCCTATGATTGGGACAATGTAGGTCTTTTAGTTGGAGATTTTGACTTAGAAGTGAAAAAAGTAATGGTTAGCTTAGAAGCAAATGAAAGTGTGATAGAAGAGGCTATTAGTAATAATATAGATTTAATAATCACTCACCATCCCTTTATATTTAAGAAGATGAACAAAATAAATACATCTAATCTAAAGGGAAAATTAATACATAGACTTATAAAAAATGATGTAGCTCTCTACTCAATGCATACAAATTTTGATATAGCATCTGATGGTTTAAATGATTATTTTATAGAAGTAATCGGGTTTGAGAATTCTAAAATATTAGATGTTACAAATACTGAAGTTTTATATAAGCTTGCAGTATATGTTCCAAATAGTCATGTAGAGATAGTAAAAAGCGCCTTAGGAGCATCTGGAGCAGGTCACATAGGTAATTATAGCCATTGTACTTTTAATAGCGAAGGTATAGGCAATTTTAAGCCTCTAGATGGTTCTAATCCATTTATAGGTAATGAAGGAATGATAGAGTCTGTAAACGAAGTTAAAATAGAAACTATAGTTCCTCAAAGAATTCTAGGTGGAGTAATAAGCAAAATGATAAGTTCTCATCCTTATGAAGAAGTAGCTTATGATTTATATAAGCTTGAAAATAAAGGAAGTTCTGTTGGACTGGGAAGAATTAGTAAACTAAATGAAAGTACTACATTAGAAAATCTATCTAACTTAATAAAAGAAAAGTTAAATATGAAGCATATAAGAATTGTAGGAAATTTAGATACATCAATTAATAAGGTAGCTGTAGTAACTGGGTCTGGAGCTGATATGGTTAAAAAAGCGTGTAGGAAAGGAGCTCAAGTATTAATAACAGGAGATGTAAAATATCATGATGCACAAGATGCTATTGATATGGGGATGTGCATAATAGATTGTGGGCATTTTGAAACAGAAGATATTTTTAAAGATGTAATGAAAAGATTTTTAGATAATATTGAAGAAATAGATGTTATTAAGAGTGATATATACTTAAATCCATTTAAAATAATATAAAATTATTAATGATTAATAGTTGACAATATGAAAATATTAGAATATTATTAAAATAATAAATCCTTTGACAAGGAAGAGTAACTAAATTTAGATTCAATATAGAGAGCTGAGGATGGTGGAATCTTAGCAAGAAAAAATTTAGTGAATGGACCTTAGAGGAGTAAATTGAAATCATATTTATGAGAGTAGACTTTACCGTGTGTCGCGCGTTATAGCGAATAGGGTATGATAGTACCTGAAAATGAGAGATATATGGTATAAATGTATTTTTTTACCATATATAAACTAGGTGGCAACGCGGATAATCTCCGTCCTATTAATTTAGGGCGGAGTTTTTTTATTATAAAAAAAGGTAGGTGATGGTAATGTTATGAAAGTTTGAACTTAGTGATAATGATTTGTCAGACTGGAAAATTAAAAATTTATTAAATTGCAAAATATTAGGAGGATACAATATGAGAACAAATACAAGAAAATTAGCTCTAAATTCAATACTTTTAGCTATAGGGCTATTACTACATCAAATAACACCAGCCTTAGGATTACCAATGCAACCAGATATGGCACTTATAATGCTATTTACAATAATGATATTAAATAAAGAAGATTATAAAATATGTTTAGTTGCAGGAATAGTAACTGGAATATTTACTGCAATGACTACTAAATTCCCAGCAGGTCAAGTACCTAACATGGTTGATAAAATAATTACAGTTAATTTAATATACATGCTAATGTATATTTTATATAAATTACCATTTATAAAAAATTTAAAAAATAAACATCAGGATTTAATAGTAGCATCAGTAATGCTACCAATAGGAACATTATTAAGTGGATGTGTATTTTTATTATCAGCTCAGATATTAGTTGGTTTACCAGGATCATTTGAAACTCTATTTTTAATAGCTGTAGTACCAGCTATAGTAATTAATTTATTAGTTGGACTATTCTTATTTAAGTTAGTAAATGTTTCTATAAGTAGAGGTGGATACCAAAGGGTAAATAATAAGTAGTAAAAAAGCAATAGTTAGCTTTAGAGGCTAACTATTGCTTAATAAAAGAATGAATTAATAAAGTCAAAAAATAGCCATATAAGTAATAATATTGTAGCTATTAGAAATATTTTTCCAAGTGGAGTAGCAATATTTATAGTCCATCCAATTCCAAACCTTTTTTGAACCATAAAAGATGGATCATTAGGATTATTGTAAATAGAGCCAAAAATCCAATAATTCTCATCATCATCAGGGCTATAAGATGATGTATACTTTGAGTTTGGAGATTTTAAATAAATAATAGTTAAATATGTAGTAGAGAAAATAGTAACTAAGAAAGTTAATATTGTAACTACCATATTTAAATTTGATCCATAGATAGAAGCTATTAACGAGTTTATAATAGTTAAATTAATAGAAAGTATAACAGCTAAAAAAGTATATCCAATTTTATTTAAATATTTAATATTTTCTAATCTACTTTGCTCAATATTTTCTGGATTTACTCTTACTCTAGATTTTATAGTGCTAAGAGCCATAAAGGATAATAAAATGCTAAGTACAAATTGAGCAATTATTAATAATATTATATTAGTATAAGATTTCTTAATAAAACTATCTGCAACACCCATAAAATTCCAATGAACTGGAATCATATCTGGAATTTTAGAATAGTTATTAAAAGTAAAAATAGATGCTATACATATTATAAAAATTGGTATTAAATATATATATCTAAACTTCTTAATAATTTTATCTTTTTCATTTATAAATTTAACATCTATTATTGATTTAGAAGATAAATTTACATTACAATCTCCATTGATTTCTAGTAATTTGTGCTTTAAATTTTTAGTTTTATTGTGAATTTTAATATATACTAAAGAGCTATATGCTATAACTGATAATATAAAAAATGTAAAGGAAAAGTATCCTTTATTTAATATAAATATAAGAAATAAGCATATCAAAAATATGGACAAAAAACCGATATTTAAAAGTTTCTTATACTCTTTACTTAATGATTTAAATTCTTCTTTATCTGTGTAATCCTGATTTATAGAAACACCAAAAAATTGTCTGTTTCCTGTAAGTGATTGCATATTATAAAAAAGCAGATATATAATAATTAAATGTGGAAGTAGCATCATTAAAGATCCAATTTTACTCATGATATTTCACCTCATAGCTATCAAATAATTTCGAACTTAAATTCATAAACTCTTCTTTGTTCATACCAGATAAATAGCACCTAGCTATTAAAAGTTCTAAGTCTATCTTATTTTTTTCAAGTGTTTCATTACTTTCTTTCATAGGAAGCGTTGCAACTACTGCACCTTTTCTTCTATCAATGTTTAAAAATCCTTCATCTTTAAGAGCATTATAAGATTTATTAACTGTATGAAGGTTAACACCTATAGTTTCTGCCATACTTCTAACTGATGGAAGGGATTCATCTATTTTTAGATCACCTTTAGCGATTGATTTAATTACTTCATTACAAATTTGTGTATAGATTGATTTATCACTATTAAAATCTAGATTTAAAATCATATTTTCACCTCCGAAATAACTGTTATATATATGATATAACAATACTAATGATAAAACAATATTATTATTAAAACATAAAATAAAACCTCTTATTATGTTGAGGTTTTATAATCTATTCAATATTATTTTTTTATATCATAAACAGCAGCTTCCAGTAAAATATCAGCTTGATTTGTAGTAATCTTATTATCTGAAAGCTCAGCTAATTTATTAATTGCCAGTTCTTTTTTATCGATACCAGCTAATTGAGGATTTGATTGCTCTATAGACATAACAACTTTTTGAGCTAAATCATAATAGTGTTTTGTTTTTTCTGATCCAATTTTGCTATTTAAAAAATTTATTAAATAGACTCCTCCAACACTTATAACTATACTTGCTATACTTAATAATAAATTAAATAAAGTTGAATACATTAAAATAAATCTCCTTTCTGTCAAAATGAAAAAAATGTAAATTAAAAATAATATAATTATTATTGAAATAATAGAAATACTATAACTATAATATATGACAATTAAGAAGGAGAATTACTATGATAAAATATTTAATTAAAAAGAAAGTGAAAAGAGAAGCAGAAGAGAAAGGTAAAAAAATGTTATTATATTCTGGTGTAGTAATAACAGGTGTTGGAGCGTATTGTTCATATAAAGCGATAAAAAAATATAAACAAAATAGAAACAGTGAAAATTATTTAGATGATTCAGAGTATGATATTTATGCTTATGATGAATATGGATGTGACCATGAATGTGGCTGTGAAAGCTATGAAGAAGTGAACGAAGAAAATTTTCCTAAAGATGAGTTAGAAGAAAAAATAGAAGAATTTAACTCAAGAAGAATAACTGATGAAAATACACCAGATGCAGATGTTAATGAAATGGAAAGTAAATTAAATAAAGTAGGGAATAATAAAATAGATATAAAAATAAATGAAAATAACTATAAAGAAGATGATTATAATAAATATGATCATTATGAAAATGATTTAAAAAAATAGTACTAATGAAAACAAGTTCTTTAAGAACTTGTTTTTTTTATGTGACTAATATGTAATTTTATAGATTTAAATATTTTAGGTATAATATATTTAAATAGATTTAAAGAAGGAGAAAATTATGATAAAAGTACTTATGGTGGAAGATGATAATACTATTGCCTTTGGTGTTAAGTATGCTCTAGAGCAAGAAGGATTTAATGTAGATATATCAAAAAATTTAGAAAGTGGTAGAGAAAATCTTAATAATAATGAATATAGTATAATTCTTTTAGACGTAACCCTTCCAGATGGAACAGGTTATGAACTTTGTAAAGAGATAAGAGATACATCAGAAGTTCCAATAATATTTTTAACGGCTTGTGATGAAGAAGTAAATATTGTTATGGGATTAGATATTGGAGGAGATGACTATATAACAAAACCTTTTAGAGTTAGAGAGTTAATTTCTAGAATAAAAGCTGTTTTAAGAAGAAAAGGCGGATATAATAAAGAAAACAAAAAGATACTAAAATTTGGAGATTTAAGTATTCATACACTTGAAGCAAGAGTTTATAAAAACAATGAAGAAATATTTTTAACATCTGTTGAGTACAAGCTTTTATTAATTTTAATTCAAAATAAAAATACAGTTCTTAGCAGAACACAAATATTAGAGAAACTTTGGGATGTAACTTATGATTTTGTTAATGACAATACACTTACAGTTTATATAAAGCGTTTAAGAGAAAAGGTAGAAGACGATTCATCCAATCCAAAAAAGATAATTACAGTTAGAGGATTAGGATATAAATGGGTAGGGTGTGAAAATGATGTTAATATTTAATCCGGAGATAAAAAGCTTTTTAAGAAAATATATATTGGTATTTATTATTTTTATAACTATATCATTTGGAGTTAGTATACTATCGTTAAATATAATAAAAAACAATGTAGTTGAAAATAATCAAGCTATAATTGGGAATATAGTAAATAAGTATCCAGATTTAGAAAAAGATATAGTAACTATAATGACTCAAGGAAGGGATAAAAATAATATAGAATTAGGTAAAAGTATACTAGCTAAATATAATTACGATGAAAATTTAGATTTAAATAAGGAATCAATTATAAGCAAAAGTTTAAATGATATTATAAAAATAAATAATTTATTTGTAGTTCTTATATTTTTTATTATTTTAATGTTAGTTCTAATATATTTTAAGAAAATATATAAAGATATAAAAGATATGACAGATTATGTTTATCTTAGTTCGGAGGGAATAAAAGTTAATATGGTAAATATAAACCAAGAGGGACAAATAGGGCTTTTAAAAACTGAACTTATTAAGATGACTACTATACTAAGAGAGAAAGTTCAACTTCTAAAAGATGAAAAGATATTTTTAAATAATACAATATCAGATATATCACATCAATTAAGAACTCCTATGACATCTCTTATGATATTAAATGATTTAATGTACGATGATATACCTAATGAAGTTAAGTTTGATTTTTTAGATAAAATAAAAAATCAGCTAAATAGAATGGACTGGCTTATAAAAAGCATGCTAAAACTATCAAAAGTTGAAGCAAAGGTTATAAACTTTAAAAAAGATGAAGTAATAATTGAACATCTTATAAATAGAGCAATTCAGCCTATATTAATTCCAATGGAGATGAAAAATCAAGTATTAACGATAAATGGAGAAACATCATCAAAGTATATAGGAGATATAGATTGGTCAGTAGAAGCATTACTAAATATAATAAAAAATTGTGTAGAACATACTCCTAAAGGTGGAAGTATAGAAATAAAATATGATGAAAATCCATTATTTGCAGAAATTATAATAAAAGATAGTGGAGAAGGTATAGATAAAAAAGATATAGCACATGTATTTAAAAGATTTTATAGAGGTAAAAGTAGTAGCAAAGAAGAGAGTGTAGGAATTGGACTTGCTATGGCAAAATCAATAATAGAAAGTCAAAATGGAGATATATTCGTAAAAAGTCAAAAAAATAAAGGAACAGAGTTTCATATAACTTTCCATAAAAATTATGGTGACTAATATGTCACCTTAAAGTTCACTTTTTAGTAAGGTGAACTTTGTAAAATAAAAGAATAAAGTTAATAATTTGTGGAGGTAAATATGGAAATTTTAAGAGTAGAAAATTTAACTAAAAGTTATGGAAAAGATGAGACTAAAGTTGATGCGCTTAAAAACGTTAACTTATCAATAAATAAAGGAGAATTTGTAGCAATAGTAGGCCCAAGTGGAAGTGGTAAATCTACCTTACTTCACTTATTAGGTGGAGTAGACAAGCCAACCAGCGGAAAAGTATTTATAAATGATGTTGATATATATAGTTTAAAGACGAAGGATTTATCAATATTTAGAAGAAGAAATGTAGGACTTATATATCAATTTTATAACCTAATACCAGTGTTAAGTGCAAAGGAAAATATATTACTTCCTGCAGAACTTGATAATAGAAAAATACAAGATGAATATTTAAATGACTTACTAAAAACATTAGGACTATATGAAAGACAAAATCATTTACCAAATCAACTATCAGGTGGACAACAGCAAAGAACATCAATAGGTAGAGCATTGATAAACAGACCTGCAATAGTCCTTGCAGATGAACCTACAGGAAATTTAGATAGTAAAAATTCAAAGGAAATATTAGAACTATTAAAGTTATCAGTAAAAAAATACAATCAAACCCTAATAATGATAACTCATGATAATAATATAGCTCTTCAAGCTGACAGAGTTATAACTATAGAAGATGGAACTATAAAAAGTGATGAGGTGATATAAATGAATTTATACACATCGTTAACTTTAAGATACTTAAGAGAAAATAAAAAAAGAACGATAGTTACCATAATAGGAATAGTATTATCTACTGCACTTATTTGCGGAATTGGTAATATATATGCAAGTTTAATGGACTATGAAATGAGAACTACTGTTAAAAGAGCAGGGGATTTTCATGCAACTTTTTATGATGTTAAAAAAGAAAACTTAGACTATATTACTAAATCTTCAGAAGTTGAAAAGTCTGGATTTAGCAGTGAATTAGGATATTCAAAGATAAATAAAAATACTAGTAATTTATTAGAGGTAAAGGCTTTTGATAAAAATGTTTTTAATGGATTTCAAATTAAATTAAAAGAAGGAAAATTACCTATAAATAATAGTGAAATAGTATTAAGTGAAAAAGCATTAGTAGCTTTGGATAATAAATATAAAGTAGGAGATAAAGTAACATTATCAATAGGAGATAGATTTGACTCTAAAGGGGAAAAGTTAACTGGATATTGGCTAAGTGAAGGCGAATATATAAAAAATACTAAAGATAGAGAGTTTAAAATTGTTGGAATAATAGAAAATCCAGGATTTGAATCTGGAAGCTTAGTTAGTTGTGCTATAACATACTTGGATACAAACAAATTAGAAAAAAATAATCCTATAAATTTATCAATTAATATAAGTGACCCCAAAAAAGTATATGAAGTAGTACCTAAAATAGCAAAAAATTCAAATTTCAAACTAGAAAAAAATGAATGGGGAGATTATAAGAACTTAATATATAATGAACATTTATTAAGATTATTAGGTGCAAGCCAATTTGAGAATATAAACGGTGGTATAGAGCAGATAGTAATAATGGTTTCATCGTTAGTTATTATATGCACTGTAGCCACAGTATACAATTCATTTAGTATATCAATAGGAGAGCGTAAAAAGCAATTTGGGATATTAAATTCTATAGGTGCAACAAGTAATCAAATAATGAAGATTGTATTTGCAGAAGGGCTTATAGTGAGTATAATTGCTATACCGATAGGTTTAGCAGCAGGAACACTTGCAATAGATCTTGTATTTAAAATAATAAATGGTTTATTTACTCAATCATTTATAGCAGATTTAGGATTAAAAGTGGTATATAATCCACAAGTTATAATACTTAGTGCTATAGTAGTTTTAATAACTATATTTATATCTGCAATACTACCTGCAATAAATGCAGCTAAAGTATCTCCATTAGATGCTATAAAAAATACTTCAGAGTATAAAATAGGTAAGGTAAAAAACTCAAAATTAATTAAATTAATTTTCAAGACTGAGGGAGTATTAGCTTATAAAAATTTAAGAAGAAATAAGAAAAAGTTTAGAATAACTTTATTTTCATTAATCATAAGTGTAGTAATATTTGTAACATTCTCTGGATATATGAAAATTATGATGAAGGCAGATTCTATAAGATTAGGACAAATGACTTATGATATTTTAATTGAATCAAATGATAGTCCTAATAAAATAGATAATGATAAAATTGATGAAATAAAAAATATTAAGGGAATAAAAGACTTTTCTGTAATTCCTAGATGGAACTATGGTGATATTACATTAAATATTAATGAAAAAAATATAAATAATGATAATAAAGAATTAGTAGAATCTATGTACTCTAAAGTTAAGAAAAGTAATGATTATGTATACGAATTTATTAATAGTGAAATAATTTCGCCAGGTGATACAGCTATAAGTAATTTAAAATTAAAACAGGGTAGTTTTGATAAAGAAAGTGCTATAGCTGAAAATGGAGTAATACTAGTAAATACAAACTATCAAGAGTCAAAAGGTAAAAAATCAGAGCTAAATTTAACTAACTATAAAGTTGGAGACACTATAAAAGGCTACAGATTATATTATAATGAAGAAGCTCAAGAAGAAATAAAGGAAGAATTTGAAGTAAAGATAATGGCAATAACTGATGATCTTGTTACAGGGCGTAACGAATATAAAAGTAAAGGGTTAGATCTTATAACATATGATGAAGTTTCAAAAAATATAGGATATGAACCTAAAAAAAATAATATATTCATTGAATCTGATGGATCTAAAAATACAAAGGATGCTATAAAAGAAATAGCAAAAAAGTATAGGTATAGTGTACAAGACTCAACTGAAGAAGCGTTAAAGATGAAACAAAACTATATGGCAATGCAAATATTTGTATATGGATTTGTATCTGTTATATCTTTAGTAAGTATAACTAATATAGTAAATACTATAAGCACAAATATAAATTTAAGAAAAAGAGAATTAGCTATAATTAGTTCTATAGGAGTTACACCTCAAGGGTTTAACAAAATGATATATTTAGAAAGTTTCTTATATGGAGCATTATCATTAATTTATGGAATACCAATAGGTATTGGGCTTATCACTATAATGAATAATACCATTTCAGAAGTAATAGAATTTAACTTAATACTTCCTTGGGAAGCAATAGGGATATGTATAATAGGTACATTTATTATAACTTTTATAGCATCATATATACCGATGAAAAAAATAAACAAAGAAAATATAATAGAAAATATAAGACAAGAGAGTATATAGAAATTCAAATTAAATATAAAAAACTCTTATGAATAATTTATTCATAAGAGTTTTTTATATTTAGAAAATTTAATTTTAATGTCCTGTTAAATCACTTTTACCAAAACTATCTTTAAAAGGAGTTAAAAGTTTGTTTATTGGCTTTTTTAATAATGTTGCTAGTAGGACAAATATTCCTAAGAACGCTAGTAGTATATACATATCTTTAGTTAAGTTTGGCATATAAATCCCAGCTACAGCTTCTCTTTGAGCTGATATTGCGTAAGTAAATGGTAAGAATGGATTTACATTTTGGAAAAATTGTGGAGTAACTTGTATTGGGAAAGTACCTCCAGAAGCTGCAACTTGTATAACAAGTAATATAACTGCAACAGCTTTACCAATATTTCCAAGTAATGAAACTAAAGAGTAAACTATACCAACAAATACTATTGAAGTAAATACTGATAATCCTATAAATAAACCATGATTTAATATATCAACCTTTAGTAAATATATATCACCTAAACTAACAACTAATGCTTGAACTATAGCAATACTTAAGAAAGTAAGACCTCTACCAAAGTAAACTTCAAGTGATTTATATTCATCATGAACTTCTGTAGAAAGTAGTGATACAAGTAATAAAACACCAACCCACAAGCAAAGTACAGTATAAAAAGGAGTCATACCAGCACCATAATTTGATATAGGATATAGTTTTTCAGTAACTACATCAACAGGTTGTTTTAGAAACTCTGCTTGTTTAACAGCATCATGTTTTAATAAGTTTATTAACTCATCCATATCTTCACTATTGTTAATTTTTTGCATAGCAGTAACTAATTCATCAACAAGAGATTTTGCTTTAGGTAACTTTTCTTTTATAAAAGCGATATTATCTTTAGCACTTGAAGAAAATTCTAAAGATGTATTTAATATATTTTCAACTTTAGGAAGCTTAGCTTCAGCATTTTCTAATACCTTTATTGCATCATTAGCTACATTTAAACCTTGTGAGAATATAGAATTCACAGGGCTTACAATTTGTGAATCAAAGTTATTTAGTAAAGATGATGATATATTGTTTATATCATTATCAACCTTTAATATAGAATTTAATTTATCTAATGATGGTTTTTGTCCAGAAGCAATTTGACCTTTAACTACATCTAAAGAAGATATAGCAGTATTAATCTTTGTATTAATAGCTGTAAGTTGGTCTATAGCACCTTTAAGAGGATGACCTGGAGTTATTTTATCTAATTTAGTTAAAAAGTCTATTAACGTCTTATTTGTAGAAGATAAACTAGATAATTTAGCATATAAGCTATCAACTAATTGAGGAGCATTTTCAGCACCTTTATTAATTGCATCTATTAAACCTTTAACAGAATTAGATGCAGAAGATGATACATTATTAATTATATTTAAATCGTCTTTTATTATAGGAACCACATTATCTAAGCTTCCTTTTGTATTTTCTAAGAATGTTTTTACATCAGTTGATAAAGCTTTAGAATTAACTAATGTATTTTTTATAGAAGGTACATCCTTTTGAATATCTTTTATAATATCTGACATTTTAGAAGTAGCGTCACCTGCTAAATCTACAGTTTTATTTATATCTTTAAATTTACCTTGAACTTCAATTAAAGAGTTTTCTATATTTGAAAGTTTAGGAAGTTGGTTTTCAATCTCTACTCCGATACTATTAAATACATCAAAAATTGTTTCACTAACAGTTTTTACAACAGTTTGATTAACTTCTAATTGAATAGTAGATGCACCTTTATCAGTTATTTTAGGAGCAATTGCATTTATTTTTTCATTTACTGTATATACGATTTTTCCTTTTTTAACATCTTCAGTAATTATAGACGTTAAATCCTTAGAAAAGTCTTCTGGTATTTCTATAAAAGCATAATATGTACCTTTATTGACACCTTCTAAAGCTTCTTCTTTATCAACAAACTTCCAACCTAAATTTTTGTTATCTTTAAGTTTGTCAACAACTTCGTTTCCGAAATTAACCTTTTTTCCCGATAGTTCATTACCTTTATCTTTATTTACAACGGCAACAGATATATTTTGGGTATTCCCATAAGGATCCCAAGACGCTTTGATATTGAACCATGCATATAAAGAAGGCAAGATAGCTAGAGCTATAATAACTATCAATAGAGCAGGGTTAGTAAATATATCTTTTAAATCTTTTTTGTATATTTTGAATATATTCCTCACACTGAGACACCTCCGTTAAATTAATCAAAAAAATTATTAGTTAGATTTATAACTATTTTACTATATTATATTTCTTTTTTTAAAATTAGTAAAGTAAAAATTATGTAACTTTTTGTAAATTAATAAATTTATAATTAAAGTGTATTATTACATTACCTATCTTATGATAGATAGTTTATGTAATTTACTTAATTTTTATATCGCATGTAAAATTATATTGGATTTAAAACTTAAATAAAAATAGAGCACTAATTTAAATAGAGCTCTAGTAATTTAACGATTAAAATAATAAATTTAGAAAAGATTAGAAATTATTCCTGTATGTTCATTTAATATATTTAAACCTATTAATATAAGTATTATTCCTCCTGCAATTTGTGCATAACCTTTAAACACATTACCTATTTTTTTACCAATTAGAACTCCTATAAAACACATTAAAAAAGTTATTATTCCTATACTTAAGCAAATTGGAATTATATCTATATTTAAAAAAGCGAAACTAACACCTATAGCTAAGGCGTCAATACTAGTTGCAATTGATAAAACAATGAGTTCCTTATTATTTAGATCATTTATACATCTAGTATCATAAGATACTTGTTTATCATCTTCCCTAGCATCAAAAATCATTTTTAAACCTATAAAACTCAATAAGAAAAAGGCAATCCAATGATCTATAGAAGTTATGTATGATTCAAAACGTATACCAGCGGCCCATCCTAAAAAAGGCATAATCCCCTGAAATAATCCAAAAAATAGAGCTACTTTAAGGGATATTTTCATATTTATGTTTTTTAAGGTTATTCCCTTAGTTACGGAAACTGCAAATGCATCCATAGAAAGAGCAAAGGCAGTAAGTAAAATACTTATAAAGCTCATATTTATTCCTCCTTAAATTTAAATCCTAAAAAATTAAATATGTAGATAAATATATTGTACAGTAATGAGTATTAAAATATTCATAATATGATTAAAATAAGAGGTAGATATAGGAGTATAAATAATTTTTTCAAAGGAATAATATAAAAGAATAAATATTACTTATAAATAAAATAAAAATAGTACATATTTAAAATAAGAAATGTAGTATGGAGGAAAAAATAATGAAAAAATTTGTTTGTACAGTATGTGGATATATACATGAAGGAGAGGCACCACCTGAAATTTGTCCAATATGTAAAGTAGGTCCAGAAAAGTTTGAAGAAATGAAAGGTGAATTAACTTGGGCGGATGAACATAGAATTGGAATTGGACAAGATATAGATGAAGAAGTAGTTGAAGGATTAAGAGCCAACTTTGTTGGAGAATGTAGTGAAGTTGGAATGTATCTTGCAATGGCACGTCAAGCTGATAGAGAAGGTCATCCAGAAGTTGCAGAAGCATATACAAGAATAGCTTATGAAGAAGCAGACCATGCAGCTAGATTTGCAGAGATGTTAGGAGAAGTAGTTACGTCTAGTACTAAAACAAACTTAAAAATGAGAGTAGAAGCAGAATATGGAGCAGCGGAAGGTAAGTTAAAATTAGCTAAGAAGGCGAAAGAATTAGGAATGGATGCAATACATGACTCTGTTCATGAAATGTGTAAAGATGAAGCTAGACATGGAAAAGCATTTTTAGGTTTATTAAATAGATATTTTGAAAAAGAAGTATAAAATAAATTCAATATAAAATAAAAAGGTTATTTTAATTAAAATAACCTTTTTATAATTTACAAATGGTATGCTAAGTAAGATTTTATGCTTAGATAGAATACGAAAGAATCTCTAAAGTTTTTTAAATCTAAATTTAATATTTCTTTTATTTTTTCAAGTCGATATATTAATGTATTTCTATGCAAAAATAGTGAATTTGATGTTTTAGTTATATTAAAATCATTTTCTATAAAATTAATACCTGTATATAATAAGTTCTCATCCATATTCTTTATACTTTCGAAATCGATTAAATTATTATAGAATCTTTCATTTCCGATTAAATTAATAATTTTATATATAGTCAAATCATGTAAGTCTAAAAATTTATTAGAATAAGAATCCTTAATTATAATAGGAAAAATTTCATCTAATATAGACATTCTATTATTAAAAATTTCTAAATTATCTATTTTACCAATATAAATTATGAAAGTATTTCGATATGTTTCAGATTCTATTATTTCTGGTGTTGATTTATCAATATCTAATTTAATTTTTGAATTTACTATAAAATATTTCTTATATTCAAAAATACTTATATCTTCATATAAATTGGATAATATTCTTTTTAAAGAATCAAAATCTATATCTTGTTGATAAATTAAGTAGAAGTAACCACTAATATTATTTAGTATAAACTTATTAGTCACTTCTATTATATAAGTTTTATTATTAAACCTAACTAGCTCTTGATTATCTTTTAATTCTTGATGGTTATATTCTAAGATATTAATTTGTTTATTAGTTTCTTTTTCGAAAAAATGTGCTAATTCCTGCATAAAATCACTCCCAAAGTATAATTAGTAAAAAAGCTCAAGTTTAGCTGTTGGAAATTATAATTTTCTTGTATCTAAAAAAGTAAGATGATTTAATCATCTTACTTTAATATATCATTAAATTCTATTAAATTAATATAGAATTTAAAATTATTTTAACTATCTTATAGCTTGTTGAGTTTCCTTATCAAATACATGGATTCTATGCTTATCCATTGCAAGTTTTAATTTGTCACCCATCTTAACTCTATATCTACCATCAAATCTAGCAGTTATATCATATTTACCAGCTTTTAGGTAAGCATATATTTCAGCACCCATAAGTTCTCCAAGTTCAACAGTAGCTTCAAAAGTACTATCTAAACTGTTATCGATAAAGATATCTTCTATATGGATATCCTCAGGTCTTATACCTATAACAACTTCTTTACCTATATAATGTCTTTCTAATAAAGCTGCACATTCACCTTTATTTAACTTTATATTTATTACTTCATTTTGAGCATATATTTCCCCATCTTTTTCAGATAAAGTAACATCTATAAAGTTCATTTGAGGAGCCCCTATAAATCCTGCAACGAACATATTACTTGGCATATCATATACTTCTTGAGGTGTTGCTATTTGCTGAACTAGACCATCTTTCATAACAACTATTCTATCAGCCATTGTCATAGCTTCAACTTGGTCATGCGTTACATATATAAAAGTAGTACCAAGAGATTTATGTAATTTAGTTATCTCAGTTCTCATTGATGTTCTAAGCTTAGCATCTAAGTTAGATAAAGGTTCATCCATTAAGAAAACTTTAGGATTTCTAACTATAGCACGTCCAAGTGCAACCCTTTGTCTTTGTCCCCCTGATAAAGCTTTTGGCTTTCTATCAAGTAATTTTTCTAAGTCTAGTATTCTAGCAGCCTCTCTAACTTTTTTATCTATTTCATTTTTAGGCAATTTTCTAAGTTTAAGAGCGAATGCCATATTATCATATACAGTTAAATGAGGATATAATGCATAGTTTTGGAAAACCATAGCTATATCTCTATCTTTAGGATCAACTTCATTTACAACTTTTTCCCCTATATATAACTCACCACTACTTATTTCTTCAAGACCTGCTATCATTCTTAAAGTTGTAGATTTACCACAACCAGAGGGCCCTACTAAAACTACGAATTCTTTATCCTCTATGTTAATATTAACGTTTTTAACTGCATTAAATCCATTATCATAAGACTTACATATATCTTTTAAAATTACCTCTGCCATAATAATTCTCCCCTTATTTTAAAATTATTTTTTAGTTATTTATTAATTTAATAATAACAAAAAAATGTTTTCCTGGAAATGTACAAAGTAACCAAAAACTTTTAGATAAAATATACAATTTAGAAAGACATTTTGAAAAACAAGCTTAATATGTAAATAAAAATTGTCCTTAGAGACAATTTTTTTATTTGGATTTTTAGAAAACTAATCCATTTTTGAAGAATATTTGTAATATATGTTATAATATGGACATAAAATGTAAATTAGTGTAGTATAAAATAAGACATTTTATAGAAAAGATTAGACGTAAGTGGGAGGTTATTTATGAAAGAATTTACTATAGGTTACTTTAGTAAAAATTTTGATAAAATTATAGATGTGATTACAACTAATAGTATAAAGCTTATAATAGGTCTATTAGTTATTTTTATAGGGTTTAAAGTTATAAGAAAGTTAGTAAAAAACTTCGTTTTATTTTTAGAAAAAAGAGAAGTTGATATGACTTTAATCAGATTTTTAGAATCTTTAATGGGTACGGGCCTTAAAGTATTGTTAGTATTTACTATAATAGCTGGATACTGGGAATTTAAGCTTGCAGGATTAGCTGCAATGCTTACTTCTGCCGGTGTAGCAATAGGTTTAGCACTTCAAGGCAGTTTATCTAATTTTGCAGGTGGATTTATAATACTTTTACTTAGACCATTTAAGGTAGGAGACTATATAGAAACTAGCATATATGGCGGCACAGTTGAACAAATCGGATTATTTTATACTAATCTAACTACAGTAGATAATAAAGTTATATTAATACCAAATGGAGCTTTATCAAATGGTAGTTTAATAAACTATTCAACTAAAGAAACAAGAAGAGTTGACTTAATGTTTAGTGTAGGATATGAAAATGATATAAATCATGTCAAAAAAGTATTAACAGATATAGTAAATAAACATGATTTAATATTAGATGATCCTAAAAAATTTATTGGTGTAACTGCACATGGTGCAAGTTCAGTTGATTTTGCAGTTAGAGTGTGGTGTAAAACTGAAAATTATTGGGCTATACATTTTGATTTATTAGAACAAGTTAAGAATAAATTTGATGAAGAAGGAATAAGTATTCCATACCCACAAATGGATCTTCATTTTAAAAATCCAATAAAATAAAAAGCAAAAGCTAAAGTAAATTTTAAACTTACTTTAGCTTTTTTTTATTATATTTTGCAAAATTGTAAGATAAATGTAATAATCTTGTAAGATAAATAGGGTATAATTTATTTATATCATAAAGATAAAGAGCTTAACATTTATTTAAAGTAAAATATTTTAAATAAATGTTTTTAATAAACAAAGGAGACAGGATGGATGGAGTATATTCAAGGGTTATTCGATTTAGCTAAAGATTACTGGGTTCTTGCTATGTTTGCAGGGCTAATAAGTTGCTTTATAGAGAGTTTCTTACCAATATTACCCCTTATAGCAATAGTTGGAGCCAATGCACTTATGCTTGGATTATGGGGGGGACTTTTTATATCTTGGATAGGCTCGGGACTAGGAACGATAGCATTATTTTTATTAGTTAGTAAATTTAATGATAATAAATTATTTAATAAGTTAAGAAATAATAAAACAGAGAAAGCTATAAAATGGATGGAAAAGCAAGGATTTAAATTATTATTTATTGCTTATTCATGCCCATTTGTACCAAGTTTTTTAGTTACAATAACATCTGCATTTTGTAAAAGAGAAGCAATAAACTTTATACCTGCAATGTTAGCTGGAAAATTTGTAATGTTTTTAGTAGTAAGTTATCCAGCAAGTGATATAGAAGGATTTATAAATAATCCTATAAAAATAGCTGTATTTGTATTATTAGTATTTTTATCTTGGACAATTGGAAGTAAAGTTAATTCAAGTCTTGAAGAGCATAAACATGATAATAATATAAAATAAGAGAAAGCCCTTATATATGTTATAGGGGCTTTTATATTAGAATAATATATAAAATCTATATCCAAGTAAAAATATAAATACAAAATTAAGCGCTTTGCAAATTATTTTTTCACATTTTGAACTAGTTTTTATAGGTAATAAAGAAAAGTTAATGCAAATAGGATAAAAAATTTGTATACCTTCTTTAGTGATTATATCAAGGCATAAATGTGATATATACCCAATTATGAATCCGTTATATAAACATAAAAACACAATATTATTATCTGAAAACTTGACTAATAAATCAAATATATAGCATAAAAATGATATGAATATTAGGCTATGGGTAAATCCTCTGTGTTTAAATTTAGATCCTATTTTTTTATATAATATAGGGTACCTTTTGCTAATATAAGAGCCTCTCATATCTATATCAGGAAATAAAGAGCCAATATATGAAAAATATATATAAATTGATATTAAAATAAGTTTATATATAAGGTCGTACCCAACTAAAAATTTATTGTTAATAAAAGGTAGTGCTAAAAGTGCAAAAATATATCCACCTTTTATATGAGTTTCTTTTACCATAATTCCTCCCATGATGCTTAAATGTAATGTCGATACTATAATACTAGATTCTTTAAATTATATAGCAAATGATAGATTTTTTCAAAAAACTTTAACAAACAATGGTATATAATATTACAAATATACCCATAGCCACTAAATTTAAATTTGAAAATTTATTTACTATTATAGTTTTCTAATGCTTTGTCCCAATTAACAAGGTTAAACCAATTATCTATATAGTTAGATCTATTATTTTTGTAAGATAAATAGTAGGCATGTTCCCAAACATCGATTCCAATTATAGGTTTAAGATTTACTGATATAGGAGTATCTTGATTTGAAGTATTAACTATAGATAACTTACCTTCTTTATTAGATACTAACCATGTCCAACCTGATCCAAAAACGTTAAGTGCAGATTTTTTAAATTGTTCTTTAAAGTCATCAAAAGACCCAAAATCTCTTATTATAGCATCGTTAAGATTTTTTGAAGGAGAAGTCTTTTTAGAAGTCATTATATTGAAGAAAAACTCGTGATTATAAACTCCACCGCCGTTATTTTTTATATCTTGAGCTACATCACTTGGTAAGCAATCTAAGCATGATAGTAATTCGTAAATACTAGCATTATAAAGTTCTGGATGAGTTTTAATTATGCTATTAAGTTTTTCTAAGTAAGTTATATAGTGTTTATCGTGGTGAAGAACCATAGTTTCTTTATTTATGTATGGCTCAAATGCGTCATATGCATAATTTAACGCTTTAGGCTTAAAAGGGGTATAATCAGGTATATTAGCAAAAGCATTTAAAAAATTTGAACATATGAATAAACTTGCTAAAAATAAAGCTAATAATTTTTTTTTCATAAGATCACCTCAGTATATAGTATGCATATAAACTATACAAAATAGATTGGTAATAAATAGCATATAATTATTAATTACAATAAGAGAAGTAAATTAATAGTATTCTTCTATAGAAGAAAAAGATTTATACAACAAATAATTTCATAATAAACTTGATAATTGTAAAAATTTAGGAAGAGTATAGATAGTTGTCCAGGAAAGGCCTTACTCATACACTTAGAGGATATAGTAAAGCTACAATAATTTAAATAGTAATAAGAATTAAACTTTGTATATAGTTTAAGTAAGGATTATGTATAAAGTTTATTATTATGTCAAAAATAAGAGATACATAGCTGTCAGGAGGAAATAAATTATATATGTGTGGATATGTATCAATATATTATAAGAAAAAAGATAAAAATATTAAAATAGATATAGAGAACTTAGCAGAAAATATACATCATAGAGGTCCAAATTATACAGGACTATATAAAAATGATAAGGTAGAGTTTGCATTTAAGAGATTAAGTATAATAGATGTTGAAAATGGAAATCAACCTTTAAAAAAGGAAAATAAGGTTATAGTTTTTAATGGTGAAATTTATAATCATGAGGAATTAAAAGAAAGCTTGATGGAAAAAGGACATAAGTTTAAAACAGAGTGTGATACAGAGGTTTTATTAACTAAATATATAGATAATGGTAATAAATGTGTAAATGACTTAAGAGGAATGTTTACATTCATAATTTATGATGAAAAAAATGATACAATATTTGGAGCAAGGGATCATTTTGGGATAAAACCTATTTACTATATAGAAAATGATGATTTAGTTGCATTTTCATCAGAATATAAGGCTATAATTAATATTTTACCTAAATTAAAAATAAATGAAAAAAGTTTACAAAACTATTTATCATTTCAGTTTGCACCACCAATTGAAACTATGATAAAAAATATAAAATTAATACCTCCAGGTTATTCATTTACAATAAAAGATAACAAATTAGTTTTAAATAAATACTATGATGTAGAGTTAATTGGAGATAAAGATGTTACATCTAAAGATGTACAAAATGTTATTGTAGATTCTATAACAAAACATATGGTGGCAAATGTTGAAGTAGGAACGTTTTTATCTGGAGGAATAGACTCAGCTATAGTGGCATCTGTAGCATCTAGTATAAACCCTAACATAAAATCATTTTCAATAGGGTTTGGAGTACAAGGATATGATGAATTAGAAGTTGCTAAAAAAACGGCAGATGCTTTAGGGATAGAGAATATAGCAATTAATGTAAGCCAAGATGAATATATAAAAGCACTTCCTAAAGTATTTTATTATTTAGATGACCCTGTTGCAGATCCATCTGAAGTGGGGATATATTTTTTATCTAAAGAAGCTAAAAAACATGTTACTGTAGTACTATCAGGAGAAGGCGCAGATGAACTATTTGGAGGGTATAATATATATAAAGAGTACAATAGCGTAAAAAATATACAAAGTATGCCAGAGAGTGTAAAGAAGTTTATAAATAAAGTTTCAGAGACTATGCCTAATATTAAAGGGAAAAGTTACTTACATAGAGCTAGTACTCCTTTAAATAGTAGATATATAGGAAATGCTAAAATATTTGATAATGATGAGGTAAAATTAATTTTAAAAAATTATAATGAAGAACATAAATATCAAAATATATTAGCTTCAATATACAATGAAGCTAATAAGAAAAATTATGATTATGTCACAACAATGCAGTACATAGATATAAACACATGGCTTCAAGGCGATATTTTGCAAAAAGCTGATAAAATGTCTATGTCTCAATCTATAGAACTTAGAGTTCCATTTTTAGATAAAGAAGTATTAGAAACATCTAAACATTTAAAGTTGCATCAAAAAATTAGTAAAGATAATACGAAAGTGTTACTTAGAGAAGCATTTAAAGATATAGTACCTAAGCATATGGTACAAAAGAAAAAGCTAGGTTTTCCAACTCCAATAAGAGTATGGCTTAAAGAAGATCTAGGAGATGTTGTTAGAAAGACTATAAATGAAGCCGATGTTAATAATTTTATAAATAAAAATTATGCATTAGGGCTTTTAGATAATCATATTAAAAATAAAGAAGATAACTCAAGAAAAATTTGGACAATATTTGCATTTTGCTTGTGGCATCAAATTCATATAGAGAAACAAAATATAAATTTCTAAAAAATTCGCTTCGCTCATATTGCTCAAGTAATTCGCCAACACGTTGATCAAACGACTACGTCCGTTACTTAAGTTTAGTTGTTGGGATTATAAAAATAGCTAAGGTTATAACCTTAGCTATTTTTTAGTAATACACAATTATTAGAACTTGAATTTTTCCAAGCTTTTAAATATTCACTTAATATTCTCTTTATAGATTTTCCTATTTTAGGATAATCTTCATCATGAAGATTTGCCAGAGAAACTCTTATGGACCAATTTGGTCCAGCGAACCCACCTCCACTAAGTAAAACAACAGAGTAATCATTTGCTAATTTATATAAAATATCTACTGGAGCGTAATTAGATTTAATATAATTTACAAAATCTTCTCCATAACTGACCCTAGCCCATTGTTCTATATCAAATTGAGTATAATAATAAGCATTGTTTTTATCCTCATTTAAAGGTACTTGTAAAGCGTTGTATAATAATTCTTGACGTTTTCTACAAATACTGATGTTAAGTGCTTTATAATCATTTTCAATATCGATTAAAGCAAAAGCAGAGAAAAATGCCATTTGAACTTGTTGTGGAGTAGAAAGTCCAGCAGTGTGGTTAAGTGCAACA
Source organism: Faecalimicrobium sp. JNUCC 81 (assembly GCF_053667625.1). Lineage (NCBI taxonomy): Bacteria > Bacillati > Bacillota > Clostridia > Peptostreptococcales > Peptostreptococcaceae > Faecalimicrobium > Faecalimicrobium sp. JNUCC 81. The sequence goes on along the minus strand of NZ_CM132203.1, from coordinate 2,633,795 downwards.
AGCCTACTATCAGCAACTATTCTATCCATAAAAGAAATAGTTGATGGATTAAGCCTCATATCACCATAACGTCTATCTAAAGATTTCTTTAAATTATCGTCTAAATCGTTAATTCTTTTATCAAATACATTATTTTCATGAAGTGCCATTGTACCTAATCTCCAACCAGTAACACCAAAGTATTTAGAGTAAGAGTATACACCAATTGTATTATAAGGAAGTTTAGCCATTAAGGAAGTAAAGTCATTAACAAAAGTTCCATAAACGTCATCAGAGATAATCATTAAATCTTTATTGAAATTTTTAACTACATCTACTAAATTATTAGCAGATTCATCACTTATAGCTATAGAAGCTGGATTATTAGGATTAACAACAAATAAAGCTTTAATAGATGTATCTTTAAGTTTTTCTAACTCTTTTTTTGAGTATTGCCAAGTATGATTTCCAAAAGAGTCAACTTCATCTGCATTTATGTTTATAACATCGAATTCATACTTAGGTAGATGAGGAATTTCAAGATAAGGAGTGAAAATAGGTGTCATGATAGCTATTTTATCACCTTTTCTTAAAAGCTCATTAGCCATTAAAGAATCAAAAATGTAACACATAGCTGCAGTAGCGCCTTCAACAGCAAATATTTCTAAATTTCCACCTAAATTTATATCATACTTCATCTCTTGTACTAAATAATTATGAACTATTTTTTCTATATGAGGTAGCATTCTATCAGGTACTGGATAATTGTCTCCAATTATAGCATCAGCTAATTCATAAATAAAATTATCTCCATCAAAATTTAATTCATTTATACCATAATCAATTATGGCTCTTAAAAGGTTTATACCTGGCATATTACTATTATCTTCTATATATTTATAAAATCGTTTACAAATACCTTCTCTTTGAGGCATCCCAGCTAAGTCACCTAAATCCCAATTTAAGCGAGTTTCATTAACTGCAAATTGTCCAAATGTAAAGAATGCTTCTCTTGGAGTTGCAGCAGTCCAATTTGGATTTCCTCTGCCTGCATCAAGCATAGCTATATTTTTTATTTCAGCATTGTATTTTGCTAAATCTATTAATTTATCCTTAAATTCAAATGGACTAATTTTTCCATACATCATTTTTACTTCTTCGTAAGTATATTTTTTCATACTAAAAACTCTCCTCAATAACCAATAATTAAAATCTAACATACTTGATTATAATATAGTTATTGTTAAAAAGTAAATAAAAAAATAAAGCGTTTGACAAAAAACGCCGTTATAAAAATAAAGGAGAAATAAAAAACACTTAATTAATTAAACTTACATGAATGTAAAATAAAAAAGATTAAAATAAAATTTAAATTTATCTTAATAGAACTTAAAAATTTAATAAATTTATATAAATTTAAAATATCATTTTTTATACATTTATAATATAAATTTAATAAAATTCTTTTAATAATTTTATATTTTGACATTAAATATTATGAAAAATAAAAAATATTCAAATTTTTCAAGAAGTATTTATAAATATTATCATAAAATTTAATAAATGTAAATTAAAATAAAAAAGATTCAAAATTGTCTTGCAACTTATAAAAGTATAATGTATACTCTACTTAAATTAAAAGTGAATAAACATAAAGGGTAGAGGCGCGATACTTATCAGTACTAATAATGAGGTAAGCACAAAGACTTATTAGGAAAGGAATTATCGCCGAAGTATATAACTGATGCTTTAAGGTTATATGTCTGGGGATGCATAAAATATATGCATCACTGTCACAAACTTGTTTTGTGGTGAGCTACATTTAAGGAATTATTATAGTATAGTTTTATTTGTGTACATAATTTTATAGCCTTGAGTGTAAACTCAAGGCTTTTTTTATACCCTAAACCTATTCACAAAAATAAATAAGGGGGAATTTTTATGAACAGTAGAAATTTAAGGATTATATTTTTAACAATGATAGTATTCTTACTATCATCACCATTAGTTTTTGCAGCTGAGGCTGATATTGCATCAATTAATTCACAAAAATTTGGAGTATTTACTTTAATACCGCCAATAGTAGCAATAATACTTGCATTTATAACTAAAAACGTAGTAGTTTCTCTATTTATAGGTATTATGTCAGGAAGTTTCATAATTAGTTTATCAAACACTAATATGCTTAATGCGTTAATATTATCATTTTTAGATGTAGTAAACAGAGCATTGAGTTCATTAGCTGATCCATGGAATGCAGGTATAATACTTCAAGTTTTAGCAATTGGTGGAGTAATAAACCTTGTAGCTAAGATGGGTGGAGCTAAAGCTATAGCTGAAGCTCTTGCTAAAAGAGCAAAAACTCCAAAAGGAACACAAATGATAACATGGTTTTCAGGACTTTTAGTATTCTTTGATGACTATGCAAATTCATTAATAATAGGTCCGATGATGAGACCAGTAGCTGATAAAATGAAAATATCTAGAGAAAGATTAGCTTTCATAATAGATGCTACAGCAGCACCAATAGCAGGCCTTGCTATAATATCAACATGGATAGGACTTGAAGTTGGACTTATAAATGATGCATTTGTAGGTATAGGAGTAGAGACAGATGCTTTTGGAGTATTTTTAAATACTATACCATATAGATTCTACAATATATTAATATTAGCATTTATAGTAGTGACAACATTATTAATGAAAGATTTTGGTCCAATGAGAAAGGCGGAATTAAAGGCTAGAAGAAGTGGTTTAACCAACCTAGAAGTTGCAACTACTAAAGATGAGCACTCAGATTTAGAACCAAAAGAAGGTGTTAAATTAAGTATATGGAATGCAATAATACCAATAGGTACTTTAATAGTAACTGCATTAATAGCATTTTACTATAGTGGATATTCATCTATAATGGCTTCAGATGATGCTACTTTAATAGAATTATTTAAATTATCACCATTCTCATTTGAGTCGATAAGAGAAGCTTTTAGTGCATCTGATGCATCAATAGCTTTATTCCAATCAGCATTATTTGCAGGAATAGTTGCGATGGTTATGGCGGTGAGTAAGAAAATATTTACAGTTAGTGAAGCAATAGATGTTTGGGTGGATGGTATGAAAACTTTAGTAATAACAGGTGTTATATTAATACTTGCTTGGTCATTAAGTTCAGTAATAAAAGAATTAGGTACAGCTAAATATTTAGTAGAATTATTATCAGGTACATTACCATATTTCTTATTACCAAGTATAATATTTATATTAGGAGCTGTAATATCATTTTCTACAGGAACAGCTTATGGAACAATGGGAATATTAATGCCTTTAGCAGTACCTCTAGCTCACTCAATAAATCCAGAAATGTCATTTATAATAGTAAGTACAAGCGCAGTTTTAACAGGTGCTATATTTGGAGATCATTGTTCACCCATATCAGATACAACAATATTATCATCTATGGGGGCTGGATGTGATCATATAGAACATGTTAAGACACAAATGCCATATGCATTATTTGTGGCGGCGATAACAGTCTTATTTGGATATATACCAGCAGGATTTGGTTTACCTATTTATATAGTTTTACCAATTTCGATATTAGCAATTTATGTAGGTGTTCAGATATTTGGAAAAACAGTAGACGAAGAAAAATTAGAAGCTACAAAGTAGAACGTAGTTTATATAACAAATAATAAATATATAATTGAAGTTTATAATAGCGAGATAGTATATTTTTAAATTAAAAGTAAATAATAAAAATAAAACGTACTGATATATCAGTGCGTTTTATTTTACAACAGTTTAATTAGATTTTAAAGGAGTAAATTATGAGTTATATAAATTTTAAAGAAGAAAATGAAGTTGCAAGACAACAATTAGAAAGAAGAAAAAAAAATAACGAAAATGTATATAAATACATGGTGAAGCATAGAGATGAAGATTTAGTAGGATATAGACCAAGTCCAAAGTATAGCTATACTACATTTAATGGTCAGGAGTTTGGTAAAAAAGGTGTGCTAGACGAAGTTGATTTTCATGAAATTATCAATGAGGATATGATTTGTACTAAATTTAAGGATTGTAATTTTAAAAATGTTAAATTTAAAGATTGCAGATTCGTAGGATGTACATTTGAAGATTGTACATTTGCTGATGGTGGGGTAGTTTTTGAAAATTGTATATTAATAAAAGAAGATACAGAACAATCTCCATCATTAAATAAGAAAGATAATTTATCATGTAGTTTTTATAATTGTAAAATGTACGTAAAATTTTTAAATAGTGATATCTCATATTGTATATTTGAAAATTGTAATATAAAAGACACTGCTTTTGAACAAACATTTATGAAATGTACAATAATAGATAAAAGTGAACTAAATATGATAACTATAAAAGATTGTGATATGAGTGGATTTAAGATGACTAATTATTATATAACAAATTTAGATTTTAATGATGATTATAAAACTAAATTTGATGAAAAAACATACTTTGATAAAATACCAATAAGAGAGAAAATAAAACAAGAATACGAAGGTGTTTATATGACATATGAAACACTAGCAGATAAGTTTAAGGAAAATACATTAAATAATAACTTTGGTGAATATTATTATTTAGCAAAATGTACTGAACGTAAATCACTTAAGAAACCACTTCCAAAGCTTACATCGACTATAGCTTGGCTTACATGTGGATATGGTGAAAGACCTGAATTTGCATTGTTTTCAGGATTAGCAATAATATTTACATTTGCAGTTATATATATGTTTACGGGTGTAACTATAGATAAAGCAAAAGATATACATTACACATTATCTAGTATAGGTAGCTTAAGTTTATTTGAAGTGATTGGAGACTTTAATGAAACTTTAAACTTGAGTGTAGGAATGTTTGGTGGTATTGGTGTTAACAATGGTCAACCTTCAGAAATTAGTTATATGGTATCTAATTTTGAAATGATAATAGGTATTATTATGATGGGATTAGGTATAGGTACATTAACAAGAAAAATAATAAGATAAAATTGTTGCTAAACAAATTAAATAGGACTACAATTATATTGAAATAAATATTGGCGGATGTGGCGGAATTGGCAGACGCACCAGACTTAGGATCTGGCGCCTATGGCGTGGGGGTTCGACTCCCTTCATCCGCACCAATAATTAAAGAATATAAAAAAGAACACAGATTCATCTGTGTTCTTTTTTTATATTAAGCTATTAAATCATCTGGTTGAGTTCCTCTGATTTCAGCAGCTGTTTTTATTTTTGTATTTTTGAATATTGCATGTCCTATGAATGCTCCAATTATACTTACTACTATACATCCTGCAGCAGCTATTAAAGCTTTACCTCCGTTTTGAGCAAGTGCTATTGCAAAACCTGCTATTGGAGTAGCCATACCAGGAGTTGATACAGTAAGACCCATAGAAGCAACTATTATACCAGACATAGCTCCACCTATAAAGTTAGTACAGTAAACTGGTAATGGATTAGCAGATATTATATCTGATTGAGTTAATGGTTCTATTGCAACTGATATTGTATCTTTCTTTGAACCAAACTTCATTTTTGAGAAGAATACATAGTTCATGAAAGAAGAACCAAATACTGCTAAAGCACCTATAGCCATTGGTACACCTGTTAAACCTATTATTGAAGTTAATGCCATTGAACTAAGTGGAGCAGTTGCAACAACTGTTATTAATCCACCAAGTATAAGACCCATAACTATTGGAGAAGCATCAGCCGCTTGTATTAAAACTTGACCGATTTGTAATAAAGTACCATCAACTATTGGAGACATATTCATAGCTACAAATCTAGCTAATGGAGCTCCTACTAATATTATAACTATTAAATCAAGTCCTGCTGGAACTTTCTTTTCTAAGAATTTAACAACGAATGATGTTATATAACCAGCTATGAAACCTGGAAGTATACCAAATCCTGAACAAGCTAAACCTGTTAATACAGCGTAAACTGGAGATACACCTAATGCAAGTGGTACTAATATACCAGCTGCAACTCCACCTAGTGAACCGTTTGCAGCTCCAACTGCACCTAAGAATTTTATACCCATTAAGTCACCAAATACTGATGCATGGAAAGCTTCAACTAAGAAACTAGCACAAGCAGCGTTTGCTAATGCTCCCATTGCCTTCATTCCTTGTGGCGCTTTGTAACTGAATAAAGTGAATAATGCCAATACTACTAATAATAATGCAGTACCTGTTAAAATTTGTGTCATTTTAATTTTCCTCCTAATTAAAAAATTATAACTAACCAATTTTCTTGGTAGTGTTTTCCCCGCGGCGATCGAAGATGCCTTTGAACAATTATGAGTATAAAATAATTTTCGACAAAAGTAAATGGTTTTTTTTAGAAAAAACTGAAAATTAAATAAAAAAATAACAAAGATTTAAAAAAATAGTTTAAAAAAATAAGAAAAAATAGCGATTTCTAAAGATTTACAATAAATATAAAAAATAATGCAAAATATAAAATAATTTTTTAATTTATATATTAAAATTTAAATTAATATATATATATTAACCATAAATAAAGATTTTATTTGACAAAAAATTTATTATTTAATTACCACCTAAAATACTAGGGTTTTGTTAAACAATATATATTATGATACAATAAATAAACGAAATAATAGATGCATAATGATGGAGGAATAAATATGAAAGGAAATGAAAGACTAGATAAATTTTTAGAGTTACAAAATAAAGGAGTATCAATTGATGATATAGCAAAAGAACTTGGAATAGTTGCTAAAACATTAAAAGCTTTTTTAAATAAAAAAGGATATAAGCTAGAAAATGAAAGATATATTTTAAAAGATAAAAAAGAAATAAATCAAATTTCATTTACTGATATTAATTCAGCTAAGAAAGAAAATAGTAAAAAGAAAGTGACAGGAAAAAAGACAACCGCTAAAAAGGAAGAGGTTGTAAAGCTATCTAAAAAGAAAAACTTAAATAAAGATGTTAACACTTCTAAAACTACACCTAAGAAAACTCAGCCTAAAAAAGATAGAAAAATAAATATCACACAGGAAGATATGGATAAATTATGTGAAGTATATGATTGGTATATGCAAGTTAAAGATTATAGAGCTGTAAAACCGAAGAAAAATAATAAAAAAGATATAAATATTGATAAAAGAGAATTAAAGGATTTAAAAAGCGCGACTATAAGAGTAGATAAAAAAACATGGGAAGATTTTGAAAGAATATGCAGTAATTCTCAGTTTAGTAAGTCGGAAATACTAACTCAAGCATTAAATGATTTTATGAATGAATATAAACATTTATTGTAAATAGTTAATAAATAAAATGAAAACTGCAAAATTAAGTGAAATTATTGAAATATAAGAATATAATAATATTAATATTGAACATGAGGTGCTTAAATATGAAGAGATATATAAATAAATTATATTTATTAACTATAGCAATACTAGTAAATATTATTTTATTAACAGCGTGTACAAATGATAATTTTACTAAAGTTAAAGAAGAAAAATCCGTACATAGTATAGAAATAACTGAAAATAATGCAAAAGCTATTAGCATAGGAAATTCTGAAATTGTAAATATAGCTAAAAGTGATAAAAATAAAATAGATACGTCAACAAGAATAGAAAATAAAGCTAATTTTGATATATCTAAAATTTGGATAGAGTATGAAGAATTTGATAAAAGTAAAAATATAATAGATAAATCTGAATCACTTTTAGATATGACTCTAAATCCAGGAGAAAGTGCTTATATAGTGTTTGGACATAAAGAATATACAGATAGTTTAAAAGTAGTAGGCTATCGTTATGAAGCAGAAGGCAAAGAAGTTTTAGTAAATACTAAAAATGATGATACAGAGATAAAAGAAAAAACTTTAAAATTAGAAAGTAGTAAAGATTATGAGATTTTAGTGACATCAGACATATATAAGTTAAGTGAGTCTGAAGATGGAATAACTTATGGGGTAAAAGTTAAAAACTCATCAAATAAATCTTTAGGAAATATTATTCTAAAAATAGGAGAATTAAATGAAGATGGCGAATATATAATGGTAAGTCATATATCTGAATATAGCGTTTTAAAGCCATCACAAGAAGTTGAAATAGAAACTGTAACTTCTCAAGCTGCAAAAAAAATACAAATATTAGGCTATAACTACGATGATGTCAAAGAAAAAGCTAGTATAGATATTGACCTTAAAACTCATAAAGCTAGCATTAATAAATAATATATAAAAAAGGAGGAAAAGTAAATGTATAAATCCTACATCTACGACGAATAATAAAAATATTCTAAGGGGTGATAACATGAATGAAAATAATAATTTTAACCAGGGAAATTTAGATTTTGAAAAAATGAATGAAACTTTAGCAAATCCAGAATTTGCAAATTGGTATTATCATCAAATGATAGATAATACAGGTAATAATATGAATATAGAAGATTTTGTTAAGATTATTCAAGAGTATAACCAAAATAAGTTTGAGTAATATATCGAGTTAAAAGCAGTTATATCGAAAATAAATAATAAATTAAAAAAAGTGAAAGGCTTACTGTATTTACTTATTAATTAAGTATATAGTAAGCTTTTTATTTTTATAAATTATATTTTACATATTTTTCTTAAGAGGTATAATTTAATTATATGAAAATGAAGACTATAATTTTAAGAAGGAGTTAAAATGAAAGTATTAATAGTTGAAGATAATAAAAAACTTATAGAAAGTATATCCATAGAATTAAATAAACATTTTGAAACAGAGAAATGTGAAGATGGAGAAGAGGCTTTATATCTAATAAATCAGAATATATATGATTTAATAATACTTGATTTAATGCTACCAAATATAAATGGAGTAGATATTTTAAAAAATATGAGAAAAAATAATATAGATACTCCTGTTCTTATATTAACAGCAAAAGAATCATTAGATGATAAAGTAGAAGCCTTTACAATAGGAGCCAATGACTATTTAACAAAGCCATTTTATATAGAAGAATTAGTAGCAAGATCATATGCCATTCTTAGAACTAATGGAAAATTAAAAGAAAGAAATATTATAGAGTTTAAGGAATTAAAATTAGATACTAGTAAAAAAAGAATATTTATAGGTTCAGATGAAATAGTACTTCAAAATAAGCAATTTAATTTGCTAGAGTATTTTCTATTAAATAAAGGATCCATTTTACTAAAGGAACAAATTTATGACAGAATATGGGGAATGGAATCTGATTCAAGCATGGAAATAGTAGAAGTATATGTAAGTAATTTAAGAAAAAAATTAAATAAGTATGGATATGATAAATATATAAAAACTAAGAGAAAAGTAGGTTATATTTTTGATGATAAATAAAAATGTATTTACTAAGACAAAAAATAGTTTAATAAAGGTAAATATAGTAGTTGTTGTTAGTTTATTAATAATATTTTCTATATTTATATTCTCTTATTTTAAAAACCTTACTTATAATAGTATAGATAATAAATTAAGTGGAGAATTAAATTCTGTATCAAGGCAGTTAAAAAATACTTCATTTTTTGGCCCAATGGTATTAGAAGATCCGAGTAATATGGTGTATATATATGAAGGCGATGAAATAAGGTATTATACTAGAAACAGCTATTTCTATGATTTAGTACCTGAAAATCATAATAAAGAAAATCAATTTTTTACATATAGTAAAAATGGATATAAGTTTAGAGAACTAAGCATTAATATTGGTAAATATAGAATTCAAATAATAAGAAATATCGATATAGAAATGAATTCTTTTAAACAACTTATATTTGTATTTATAATTGGTATGGTAATAGCATTGATGATTACTTATTTTTTAGCCTTGTATTTAACAAAAAAGGCACTATCTCCAATAGAAACAGCATGGAATAATCAAGCACAGTTTATACAAGATGCATCACATGAAATTAGAACTCCCATATCAATAGTTTCGTCAAAATTAGAAAGCATGCTAAAGTCTCCTAATAATACTATAGGTGATGAAGTAGAGACTATAGCAGATGCTATGAGAGAAACTAGAAGAATAAAAAAAATGATAAGTGATTTATTGTCACTTACAAAAGAAGAAGCTATTGTCAAATTAAATCTAGAAAGTATAGATTTAAAAGATTTAATAGATGAAATAAGTAATGATTATATTGATATAGCTGAAATTCAAAATAAAAATTTTGAAGTATATTTTGATTTAAAGAATAAAATTATTACTACAGATAAAAATAAACTAAGACAGCTAATTATTATATTTATAGATAATGCATTTAAGTATACAAAAATGGAAGATAATATCTTAATAAAAGTTATTCAAAAGGATAATTTATATATAGGTATATCTATTATAGATACTGGAATAGGTATAAATAAAGAAGATATACCTCATATATTTGATAGATTCTTTAGAAGCGATAATATAAGAAATAAAGATATCGATGGATCTGGAATAGGATTATCTATAGCAAAGATGTTATGTTTAAATCTAAAATATAATATAAATGTAAATTCAGAAATAGGTAAAAAGACAGAGTTTGAAATAGTAATCCCAAATAAATAAACTGAAAAATAATTAATAAAAAAATTGATTTTACTTCGATATATTGGGTATAATTGGAATGTAGAAAACATTAATTAAAATTATTTAAAATTATAATAAATAATAACTATATTATATGGAAATTCATAGTATAGATAGAAGGATATTTAGGAGGGTAAGAAAATGGCGAAAATTATAAGTACTTCTCAATTTAGAGGCGAGGTTGAAAACAACAATGGGGTAGTAGTGGTAGACTTTTTTGCAACTTGGTGTGGGCCGTGTAAAATGTTAGCTCCAGTGTTTGAAGAATTAGGAAGTGAAATGCAAAATGAAGCAAGATTTGTAAAAGTTGATATAGACCAAAGTTTAGAAATAGCTCAACAATTTAATATATCAACAGTACCGACAATGATGATATTTAAAGATGGTAAACCAGTTGAATCTTTAGTAGGGTTTATGCCTAAAGAAAAAATAAAAGCTAAAGTTCAATCACATTTATAAAATGATAGGTGGTAAATATGAGATATGATATAGCTATAGTTGGAAGTGGTCCAGCCGGGCTATCTGCAGCCGTAAATGCGAAAATTAGAAATAAAAGTACAATTATATTTGGAAATGAAAATTTAAGCAATAAACTTGTAAAGGCTCCGTCAATAGATAATTATTTAGGTTTTTATGATATAAGTGGAGATGAATTAAAAGATAAGTTTAAAGAGCATATAACAAATATGGATATTGAGATATCTAATAAAAAAATAAACAACGTATATGCTATGGGCGATTATTTTGCACTAATGTCAGGTGATGAAATGTATGAAGCAACTACAGTAATACTAGCCACTGGTGTTGAATATGGGAAGCCTATAAAAGGAGAAGAAGAGTTTTTAGGTAAGGGTGTAGGTTACTGTGCAACTTGCGATGCACCTTTATATAAAGATAAAAAAGTAGCTATAATAGGATATAATAAAGAATCTGAAGAAGAAGCTAACTTTTTAAATGAAATAGCATCTAAAACTTACTTTATTCCAATGTATAAAAATGAATCTTTAATGAGATCAGCAGATGTATTAGATAGTTCAATAGAAATTATAAATGATAGACCTATGCAAATACAAGGAGATAATCTTGTTAATAAGGTTGCATTTAAAGAAAAAGAAATTGATGTAGATGGTGTATTTGTTATAAAAGACAGTGCATCTCCAAAATCATTAGTTCCAGGTATTGAAACTGATGGGCCTCATATTAAAGTTGATCTTAATATGAAAACAAGCATAGAAGGATGCTTTGCAGCAGGAGACTGTGTAGGAAAGCCATATTCTTATATTAAATCAGCAGGTCAAGGTCAAATAGCAGCACTTAGTGCAGTTTCTTATCTGGATAAATTAAAAATAGAGCAAAGAAAGCAACAACAATAGATAAAAAAAGAGTATCAATTAATTGATACTCTTTTTTTATCCTAAAGCTACAAAAATTGTTCCAATACCAATAAATATAACTCCGATTATCCCTTTAATGCTTATAGTTTCTTTAAAGATTAAGATAGATGCTATTACAGTTATAACAACTGAAAGTTTATCAATAGGAGCTACTTGCCAAGTTTTGCCTGTTTTTAAAGCAATATTTAAAAACAACCAAGATAAGGCTCCAGAAATTCCAGCGAAAATTAAGAAAAATAAGTCCTTTTTATGATCCATAAGCTGAGATATATTACTAAAATCACCTCTTGCAAAAGAAACACAAATTAAAAATATTGCCATTATTACAGCTCTAACTGATGTAGCCATAGATGGAGGTAAATTATTTATACCTATTTTTGTAAAAATTGTAACAAAACTTGCACTTATAGCAGCAAGTAATGCGTAAAATAACCATGAACTCAAATTAAAAAATCTCCCTTCAAAAATATATCTTTTATTATAACATAAATGAATATGAAAATCTTTATCAACTATAAAAATAAAAAATAACTATCACTTGTAGTTTAAAGCAATAGTTATTTTTATTTACTATAGATCTTTTGAATTAGTTTTTGCAAACTCTATTTCATTTAATATATCATTTAATTCTTTATTTAATCTTTCAAAATCATCTGAATTAACATTATAATTCAAAAATAAGTTTTCCATATTATAAGAAGCTAGATTTAGCTTTTTAGTCACACTTAAAAATAAATTAAAGTTGCTACTATTCATAGCTTTAGTAAATTTATTTAAATCTTTCTTTATAAAAGAAACTATTTCGTACTCGTCAGTAAAAATTCCCTGAGGAATAGGATAAGGTTTAATTCTTTGTAAAAAATATTGATTTTTAGCGTTAATATTATAAACATAAGATATTTCTAAATCTTCATTTAATTTAAACTTTATAAAGTATAAAAGTCCTCTTACTTTTGTTACTTGTGAAGCACCTATTTGTCGTAGTAAGGTCTCAATTGCATCACCTTGGGCAGTATTTACATTCATTTAAATATATCTCCTTTTTATAATTTATAAAATAAGTTTTATCTAAAATATAATTAGTAAATAAACTGTAGAAATAATAATAGATAAAATCATAATAGGAAAACCTACTTTAAAATATTCTTTAAAAGTTATTGGATGACCATGTTTTTGACCAACGCTAGCTAAAACTATATTTGCAGAGGCTCCAATTAAAGTTCCGTTACCTCCAAGGCAAGCACCAAGAGATGCAGCCCACCATAAAGGCATTACATCTACTCCTTGAGTTTGCATTGTCAATATAAGAGGAATAAGAGTTGCTACAAATGGTATGTTATCTAAGAAAGATGATACAATAGCAGAAACCCATAAAACGATTAACATAGTAAGTACAAGATGACCTTCAGTAGCTCCTATTAGCACTGTAGCTAGTTTATTAATTATACCAACTTCTTGTAGTCCTCCGACTATTACGAATAAACCTGTGAAAAATAATATTGTAGACCACTCAATACTTGCTAAAATCTCATCTATATCCTGTTTACCAATAAAAAGCATAACTGTTGCTCCAGTTAAAGCTACAATGCTAGAATCAATATGGATTATACTATGAAGAGAAAAACCTAAAAGAATAAATAACATAACAATAATACTTTTTATAAGTAAAGACTTATCTTTAATGGCTTTATTTTCGTCAAGATTTAAAATATTCTCTTTTTGAGCCTCATCAACAATAAGTTTTTTCTTAAAAATAAATTTGAAACAAAAAATTATCACAATAAGTAAAACCACAACTACAGGACCTAAGTTAACTAAAAAGTCTGTAAAGCTAAGATTAGCAGCACTACCAATCATAATATTTGGTGGATCACCTATAAGTGTTGCAGTTCCACCTATATTAGATGCAATAATTTGAGTAATTAAAAAAGGAATAGGATTAAGTCCTAAGATACTGGTGATAACAATTGTCATAGGCCCAATTAATAAAACAGTTGTTACATTATCTAATACTGCGGATAATAAGGCTGTTATTATAATAAAGCTAATCATTATCTTCCAAGGATCACCTTTTGATTTTTTGGCTGTAAATATTGCTATGTACTCAAATAAACCTGAATTTTTAACTACAGCAACAAAAAGCATCATACCGATTAAGACACCTATTGTATTAAAATCAACATGGCTTAATCCAACTTCCATAGGAATTATATTGAATAATATCATTAATAATGCACCACTTAAAGCTGCTACACATCGATTTACTTTTTCGGATATAATAGCCATCATAACTAATAAGAAAATGGTTATAGCTATTATTTGTTCAGTTATCACTATAATCGCCTCCCTGCAATAATTCTACCTAATATCTAAATGTTAGTACTTTTCTAAATCAATTTCAATTAAAGTATACATACTTTATACTTTATAAAAACATAAAATATTCTAAAAAAGTACAAAATAAAATTTTATTATTTAGAAAAAAGTTCGTAAAAATTATTAAATAGGCTCAAAATGATAAAAAAAGTATTAAATTTAATTGAAGTAATAATAAATATATATAAATATATGATTAGGGAAATGTTTTCCATGGGTAAAAATAGGAAATTTGCAATGTTGAAAATTAATTATGCAATTTCGATATTGAAAAAAGGCAAAAAATACTGTATAATGAGTCTAGAATGAATTTTATAAAATAAATTATGCATTAATCAAGCAGTTTTAAAAATTAAATATTTTAAATTTAATAAATAAATATTTTTGAAGGAGGAATTTAAATGGAAATATTAAATAAATTAGTTCTTAGCGTTAACGATTTTATATGGACATATATACTAATAGCTGCACTAATAGTGCTTGGGATTTACTTTACAGTGAAGACAAACTTTGTTCAGTTTAGGTATTTTAAAGAGATGTTTAGACTTTTAGGAGATGGAAGTTCTAAAGAAGCTAAAAAAGAAGGTAAAGTATCTTCTTTCCAAGCATTTTGTATAAGTACAGCTTCAAGAGTTGGAACAGGTAATATAGCAGGTATAGCACTTGCAGTAGTAGCGGGAGGACCAGGAGCGATATTTTGGATGTGGCTTATAGCTTTAATAGGTTCAGCATCAAGCTTTGTAGAAAGTACATTAGCTCAGATATTTAAAGTTAAAGATGGTAACGCATTTAGAGGTGGACCAGCTTACTACATGGAAAAGGGATTAAATAAAAAATGGATGGGAATAACATTCTCTATATTAATAACAATTTGTTTTGGATTTGTATTTAATGCAGTTCAAGCAAATACAGTTTCACTTGCATTTAGTAATGCCTTTGGAGCAAATAAGTTAGTAATGGGAATAGTTCTTGCAATCTTAACTGCACTTGTAATATTTGGTGGAGTTCAAAGAATAGCAAAGGTTTCTGAAATTATAGTACCAATACTTGCAGGATTATATATATTAGTCGCATTATTTATAGTAGCAACAAATATAGGTCAATTACCAGGTGTATTTAAAATTATATTTACAAGTGCGCTTGATTTTAGAAGTGTATCTATGGGTACTATGGGTGGTATGATGTTAACTGGAATAAAAAGAGGATTATTCTCTAATGAAGCTGGTATGGGTAGTGCACCAAATGCAGCGGCAACAGCAGATGTATCTCACCCAGTTAAACAAGGTTTAATACAAACTTTAGGGGTATTTACAGATACGATAGTTATATGTAGTTGTACTGCATTTATAATACTTTTATACCCAGAGTATCAAGCAAGTGGTCTTAGTGGTATAGAGTTAACTCAAGCAGCACTTACTGCACATATAGGTCCTATTGGTGGAACATTTATAGCGGTATGTATATTCTTATTTGCATTTAGTTCTATAGTAGGAAACTACTATTATGGTCAATCAAATATAGAATTTATGAGTAAAAATAAATCTATTTTAAATATATTTAGAGCTGGTGTTGTAGTTATGGTTTTATTTGGATCATTAACTCAAGTAGATATAGTTTGGAACTTAGCAGACGTATTTATGGGATTAATGGCGATAATTAATTTAATAGCAATAGCATTACTTGGGAAATTTGCATTTATGGCTTTAAATGATTATACAAATCAAAAGAAAGCTGGAATAAAAGATCCAATATTTACTGCATCAAATATAAAAGGTCTTGAAAATATAGAATGCTGGCAAGAAAAATCGGAAAAAACAGCATAGATAAAGATAAGAGATACCTCAACTAATTTAGTTGGGGTATTTTTTATTTTTAATATAAATCATAATAATACTTAAAAAATTCGGAAATAATAGATAAAGTAATTTTATAAAAAAATCAAAATATAACAATTATTTAAAAGAAAATTATTTTGAAATGAAAAGTATAAAAATTGCAATTTTAAATAAATAGTATGCAAAATTATATTGATATGAGGATAAAAGTAGACTACTATAAAAGTATAGTGAATAATTAAAAATAGATTATTCATTATGTATTTATTTTCTAATTATTTAAAAAATAAGGAGGAATTCAAGTGGAAGTTTTAAATAAATTAGTTATGAGTATGAATGATTTTATATGGACTTATATATTAATAGCTACTTTAATATTTCTTGGAATTTACTTTACAGTAAAAACAAGATTTGTTCAGTTTAGGTATTTTAAAGAGATGTTTAGGCTTTTAGGAGAGGGGAGTTCTAGAGAGGCTAGAAAAGAAGGAAAAGTATCTTCTTTTCAAGCATTTTGTATAAGTACAGCTTCAAGAGTTGGAACAGGTAATATAGCAGGTATAGCACTTGCAGTAGTAGCGGGAGGACCAGGAGCGATATTTTGGATGTGGCTTATAGCTTTAATAGGTTCAGCATCAAGTTTTGTAGAAAGTACATTAGCTCAGATATTTAAAGTCAAAGATGGTAATGCATTTAGAGGTGGACCAGCTTACTATATGGAAAAGGGATTAAACAAAAAATGGATGGGAATAACATTCTCTATATTAATAACAATTTGTTTTGGATTTGTATTTAATGCAGTTCAAGCAAATACAGTTTCACTTGCATTTAGTAATGCTTTTAAAGTGGATAAACTAGTAATGGGTATAATTCTTGCTATTTTAACTGCACTTGTAATATTTGGTGGAGTTCAAAGAATAGCAAAGGTTTCTGAAATTATAGTACCAATACTTGCAGGATTATATATATTAGTTGCACTATTTATAGTAGTAACAAATATAGGTGAATTACCAGGTGTATTTAAAATGATATTTGTAAGTGCACTTGATTTTAGAAGTATGTCTATGGGTGCCATAGGCGGTATGATGTTAACTGGAATAAAAAGAGGATTATTCTCTAATGAAGCTGGTATGGGTAGTGCGCCAAATGCAGCAGCAACGGCAGATGTATCTCACCCAGTTAAACAAGGTTTAATACAAACTTTAGGTGTATTTACAGATACGATAGTTATATGTAGTTGTACTGCATTTATAATACTTTTATACCCAGAGTATCAAGCGAGTGGTCTTAGTGGTATAGAGTTAACTCAAGCAGCACTTACTGCACATATAGGTCCTATTGGAGGAACATTTATAGCAATATGCATATTCTTATTTGCATTTAGTTCTATAATAGGTAACTATTATTATGGTGAATCAAATATAGAATTTATGAGTGAAAATAAATCTATTTTAAATATATTTAGAATTGGTGTTGTGTGCATGGTTATATTTGGTTCACTAACTCATGTAGATATAGTTTGGAATTTAGCAGATGTATTTATGGGACTTATGGCAATAATAAATTTAATAGCAATAGCATTACTTGGGAAATTTGCATTTATGGCCTTGAATGATTATACTAATCAAAAAAAAGCTGGAATAAAAAATCCAGTATTTAAGGCATCAAGTATAAAAGGTCTTAAAAATACAGAGTGTTGGAATGATAATCCGAAACAAACATTATAAATAAAAATACCTCAACTAATTTGGTTGAGGTATTTTTGTTTTTTCAAAGCTTTCTAGATAGGAATAAAAACTTTTAAATTCATCCATATTATGGATTTCTTTTAAATTTCTAATATCTATCATTATATTACTTGGTTTATGAAATATAAACTCCATATCGTATATAGGGCATTTACAAAATCCGTTTATAAAATTATATTTGTAAGGTTCGTATTTATCAAAATTTGCTTCAAAGTACTTTATTTTACCGTAGCATAATCTGTGTATATAAAATAAAAGAGCTAAGGTAGAATGTTTAGTAGCAAATTTATGTGAAAAATACTTGATAGTATGATATTTATCGTGCCTACATACCCAGGTAAGATTATCATCAAGGATTAAATTATATTTTTTTATAAGATTATATTTATCTGGTGTTAAAGGTGTTATTTCTTTTTTGTTCATATATAATCCCTCCAAAATTTTTTATGTTATTATAATATTTATGATAAAATATTAAATTAATGAGTTTAAATATATTAAGTAAGTTTAATTAATTCAAAACATTTATTAATAAAAAGTTAGGAGAAAATTAATGAGTATAAAACCTTTAGATATACTATCTAAATATTATGGATATACAAGCTTTAGAAGAGGACAAGAAAGTATAATAAATTCAATAATAAATAATAAAGATGTATTAGCTATTATGCCAACTGGTGGAGGAAAATCTATTTGTTATCAGTTACCTGCGCTTTGTTTAAATGGGCTTACAATAGTAATATCACCTTTAATATCTCTTATGAAGGATCAAGTAGATGCATTAAAGACTATGGGGATAGAAGCAGACTTTATAAATAGTTCTTTATCAACTAGTGAATATAATGAAATACTTGATAATATTAAAGATGATAAATATAAAATAATATATGTAGCACCAGAAAGATTAGATAGTATTGATTTTATTGAGATAATGAGATTAAAAAATATTTCTCAAGTTGCAATAGATGAAGCACACTGCGTATCTCAATGGGGTCATGATTTTAGATCAAGCTATAAGAGAATTCCATATTTTATAAAAAATTTAGAGAATAGACCTATAATAACTGCATTTACAGCAACTGCATCAGACGAAGTTAGAGAAGATATATTAAGCATATTAGAACTTAATGAACCAGATATTTATATAACAGGATTTGATAGAGAAAATTTATCTATAAATATAGTAAAATCATCATCTAAAAATAGATATCTTCTTAATTATATAGAAAATCATAAAAATGAATCTGGAATAATATATGCAGCTACGAGAAAAGAAGTAGAAAGTATTTATGAAGGATTGTTAAAGAGGGATGTATCAGTATCAAAATATCATGCAGGATTATCTAGTGAAATAAGAAAGAAAAATCAAGAAGATTTTATAAATGATGATATTAAGATAATGGTAGCAACAAATGCTTTTGGAATGGGTATAGATAAACCAAATATTAGGTGGGTTGTTCATTATAATATGCCACAAAGTATAGAAAATTACTATCAAGAAATTGGTAGAGCAGGAAGAGATGGAGAAGATAGTGAATGTACGTTACTATTTGCTCCAGGGGATATTCATACACATAAATATTTAATAGAAGTTGGTATAGAAAATCCAAATAGAAAATTAGTACAGTATAAAAAGTTACAGCAGATGGTAGATTTGGTTTATAGCAATATGTGTTATAGAAAAAATATATTATCATACTTTGGTGAAGATGTAGAAAATGATTGTAACAATTGTAGTAACTGTTTAAATGAAGGAGAAATTACAGATAAAACTTTAGATGCTCAAAAGGTTATATCATGTATTGCAAGAATGAAAAGAGGATACGGTGTAAATATGATAGTAGATGTTCTTAGAGGATCTAAGAATAAAAAAGTATTGGATTTAAACTTTAATACTTTATCTACTTATGGAATTATGAAAAACTATTCTAGTGATGATTTAAAGACATTTATAAATACATTAGTATCTCATGGATTTTTAGATATAATTGAAAACCCAGGGAATAGAGGAAGTTTTCCTACTATAGCACTTAACGAACAATCTATGAAAGTTATTAAAAAAGAAATAAAAGTAGAATTTAAAGAAGATAAAGTCACTAAATCTACTTATGTGGAAAATGAGTTATATGAAAGATTAATAACTTTAAGAAGTGAAATTGCTAAAAATGAAAAGATTGCACCTTATATGGTATTTGGAGATGCAACTCTTAAAAATATGGCCAGTATTTATGCAACTAACAAAGATGAAATGCTTAGTGTATCTGGTGTTGGTGAAATTAAATACGAAAGATATGGACCTTTATTTGAAAATGCTATAAATGAATATGTTATTGAAAAAAATATAGACAAGTCAGCTATGTCAAATAAAAAAGAAAGTGTATTTAAAGATAGCGAATATTTTGAAGTAAATACAGATATTAATTTATATAATAAGCTAAAAGAACTTAGATTAAATATGTCTAAAGTAGAAGGAATACTACCTTACATGGTACTTCCTAATAACTCATTAAAAGAAATAAGTGGTAGATACCCTTTAGAAAAGGATCAACTTAATGACATAGGTGGTATTGGACCAGTAAAAATAAATAAGTATGGTAAAGATATAATAGAAATAGTAAGAAAATATGTAAATGAAAATAATATAGAAGTTAAATGGGAAGATAAAAAAAGATTAAAGCTTATTTTAGATGGAGATAGTAGAAAAAATGATGAAATTACATTAGATTTATTAAATCAAGGTATTGATATAAAAGATGTATGTGAGGAAATAGAGATTTCTTTATCTACAGCACTAGGTTATGTTTGTGATTATATAAAAGAAAATAAAGAAATTAAATTTAAAATAGACACTAAATCTTTGTATAATGAAAGTGATAAGGATTTAATATTAGATGTATGTAATAAATTAGGTGAAGAAAAAATAGGAGCTATAAAAAAAGAACTTCCAGAACATATAAAATATGAAAATATAAGGGCTGTAATACTTGAAAAATATATGGATAAATAAATTATTATAAATAAAGGCTAGTGCACTATTAATTTAGATTACTAGTCTTTATTATATGTTATTTAGAATATAAAAAATATTGTAATGGAGTATGAATTATGGTAAGATTTTAATACCTAGTAATAATACTTATAATAAAATAGTAAGCCTAGTATATAGCAATTTGGAGGAAATTAATGAATAATATAAAAATAGTATGTGATAGCTTAACTGATTTGCCTAAGGAATTAATAGAAAAGTATGACATAGAAGTAGTACCACTTAGTGTAATATTTAATGAAAAAGAATATATAGATGGAATAGATATAACAAAAGATCAATTTTATAATATGTTAAGAGAAAATGAAAGTCTTCCTAAGACATCTCAAGTAACATATATGAATTTTAAGACTACTTTTGAAAAGTATACAAAGGATAGTATTGATGTTTTATACATAGGAGGGTCTTCAAATTTATCGGGAACTTACCAAAGTGGAGTAATGGCTAAAAATGATATAGAAGGTAATGTTTATACTTTTGACAGCTTATCTGCATCATTAGGATTAGGATGTATTGTATTAACGGCAGCAGAGTTAGTGAAAGAAGGAAAAAGTATAGAAGAAATTATATCTAAATTAGAATCACTTAGAAATAATACATCAGTGTTGTTCACAGTAGATACATTAGAGTATTTACAAAAAGGGGGAAGAATATCGTCAGCTAAAGCTACAATAGGTAATATGTTAAATATAAAACCTGTAATATGTTTAGAAGATGGATTAGTTAAGCCATTAGCACAATCAAGAGGTAAAAAGCAGGTAATAAGCAAGATGGTAGAACTTATAAAAGAAAATCATGGTGAAGATTTAACTAATAAAAGAGTTATAATTGGATGTGGAGATAATAAATCTGATTTAGAATTATTAAAGAAAAAATTATCTGAAGAACTAAAAGTAGGAGAACTTATTTTTATAAATATAGGTAGCAGTATATGTGCTCATACAGGCCCAGCCGTTGTTGGAATTGCATGTAGTGATAAATAAAAAAGATAGGCATTTTGCCTATCTTTTTTTATTAGTAAGTATTCAAACAAATTACAACTTTACAGATAAGAAATTATGGTTTAAAATAAAATGTATTTACATATAACTGACAAAAAAATTATCAAAATAAATGTAAGTAAAGGGGGTACTTATGGATATCAATAGAGTATTAAATTTCTCTTCAAATGCAGGTAAGTTAATGCTACAAAGTGGTGGAGAAACATACAGAGTAGAAGAAACTATATCAAGAATATGCCAGTCATTTGATGTAGACGAAGTAGACGTATTTGCTAGTCCCACAGCAGTAATAGTTTCGGTATCAGTAGATGGAAAAGTACATTCTATAGTTAAAAGAATAAAATCAAGAGGAATTGATTTAAATAAAGTACACAATATTAATTCATTATCTAGAAAGATATATAATGAAAGGTTAAATATATATGAATGTGAAAAAGAATTAGAGAAATTAAGTAAAGAAGATCCTTATGATATAAAAACACAATTAATAGTATCTGGTATTGCTACTTCATCATTTACATTAATATTTGGTGGAAGTACAAATGATATAATAGCATCTTTTATAATAGGTATTATATTAAAATTATCATTAATAGGTTTAGGAAAATCTTCATTAAATGAATTTTTCATAAATAGTATAGGTGGTGCACTTATAGCTATTTACTCAGTTGTGCTTTTAGATTTTGGAATAATAAAAGAAATAGATAAATTAATTGCAGGAGCTATAATGATTTTAGTGCCAGGATTAGCACTTACCAATTCTATAAGAGATATAATTGATGGACAATTGGTTTCAGGACTGACAAAAGCATCGGAAGTTCTTTTAATAGGAATTTCAATAGCTGTGGGAACAGGTACGATTATACATTTATATCTTAAAATGAGGGGGATATAAAATGATTATAGAAGTAATAGCTGCATCTTTAGCGGCATTTAGTTTTGGAGTACTTTTTAATATAAAAGGAAAAAGATTAGTAGTAGCTTGTATAGGTGGAGGTTTAGGTTGGCTTGTTTATAAACTTTGCTTAAGCTATCAAATGGGAGAGTCATCATCTTGCTTTATATCAGCAATATGCTTTAGTATATATTGTGAAATATGTGCTAGAGTATATAAAACTCCAGCAACTACACTAACTGTATGTTGCTTGATACCACTAGTGCCAGGATATGGTGTATACAATACAATGTATGAATTTATAATTGGTAACTACACAAAAGGGATGGATTATGGAATAAATACTTTAGCTGTAGCTGGAGCATTAGCACTTGGAGTTATATTTGTATCTACTATTTTCAGGAATATTAAAATAAATAGAATAATTAATAAAATAGGAAGACGAAAAGAAAAAGTAAGTTAAAAACCTTATGTATATATACATAAGGTTTTTTATTATTTAATTATAGTAAAGTTAGAATTTAGTTTTATATTTGCTTTTTCTCTGATTTTTTTAGCTTGTTCTTTTACTTTATCTAATAATTTAGATTCATCTAAAACTAATATTTCTTTTTCTTTCATTAACCACTTACCATCACAAATAGTCGACTCGATATTTTCACTACTCATAGCATAAACTATATTTCCAATTGGGTTGTGCATTGGTAAAGAATGAATAGTATTTGGATTTAATATTATCATATCAGCTTTTTTACCAACTTCAAGGCTACCTATTTCTTTATCTAATAAGGCACATTTAGCACCATTTATTGTAGCCATTTCAAGTATTTTTTCTGCATTAACTACAGTAGGATTTAATGTTCTACCTTTGTGTATAAGTGATGTCAAATACATATCTCTCATCATATCCATTCTATTATTTGATGGTGCACCGTCTGTTCCTATAGATACAGTAATTCCCTTATCTAGCATTTCGGGTATTGAAGCAAATCCTAATACTACTTTCATTGCGGCTGCAGGGTTATGAGATACTTTGACATTATTTAATCTAAATAAATCTATTTCTTTATTAGTTAACCATACTGTATGAACTGCTAATAAGTTTGGACCTAAAGCACCTAAGCTATTTAAATGCTCTACTGTAGATAGTCCTCTACGAGTTTTGGCGAAATCAACTTCGTCAGCTATTTCGGCTATATGCATGTGTATACCAGTACGATATTTATCAGCTAATTCTTTAGTTTTAATTATTAGTTCATCAGAGTTATTAAATATTGTTCTAAGAGCAAACCATATTTTTACTCTTTCATTTGATGTATTATTATATTTTTCAAATAAATCTATTTGAGTATTTAATTCTTCTTCACAAGTTTTTTGCCAAGCTTTAGGCAATCCTTCACCTTGATCCATAACAGATTTTGCAAGGCATGCTCTTATACCAGTTTTATCAACTGCGTCAACCATTGCATCTACGTATTGTCCACCTGATTCTAAGAATGTTGTTACACCAGAGCGTATTAATTCTATGCAGCAAGCAGTAGATGAGATTAATGAATCATTATAGTCAAAGCTACTTTCATAAGGCCATACTCTATCTCTAAGCCAAGTTAATAAATCTACATCATCAGCTATACCACGTCCTAACTGCTGAGATAAATGAACATGTGTATTTATAAGTCCTGGCATAAGTATTTTTCCATTAGCATCATAAATTTCTGCATCTTTATTTACGAGACTATCATCAAATTTACCAACAGCCTTTATTATATTATCTTCTATCAAAATATTACCATTTTCATAAACTTCTCTTTTATCATTCATTGTTATTAAGTAAGCATTTTTTATAAGTAATTGTGTCATAATTTACCAGTCCTTTAAGAATATATAGTTGAAAAATTTGTTTTATTTTAAAATATTATATAATAAATGTGAACATTATTCAATTAAAAAGTTTAAAAATTCGGATTTATAATAAGGTAAATAAATCGTACTTTAAAATAAATTTAAAATGAAATGTAAATCTTTAAAAGAACTTTTATATAAAAAAATATTGAAATGTTTGTTAAAAGCGTATAGAATATTAAAAAAAGACAGATTATTTGGAGGGACATATGAAAATTAGACAGCTATTATATTTAGGAATTATTCTATCTTTAACATCTTCAATGTTAATAGGATGTAGTTTAAGTAAAGAAAAGGAAAAAAAAACATCAGATACTATAAAAGTGACTATGGTATCAGATGTTGGGGGAATTAATGATCAATCATTTAATCAATCTGCTTGGGAAGGTCTTAAAAAAGCAAAAGATGAATTAGGTGTAGAAGTAAATGTTATAGAATCAAAGCAACAATCAGATTATGCTCCAAACGTTGAAACTGCAGTAGAACAAGATGCTGATTTAGTAATAGGCATAGGATTTCAAATGGATGAAGCTATAAAAGATGCTGCTAAACATTACCCAAATCAAAAGTTTGCAATAATTGACCATTCATATGAAGATCAACCTGAAAATGTAAATTCAATAATGTTTAATGCTCAAGAGGCTGCTTATTTAGTTGGTATAGTAGCTGCCAAAAAAAGTGAAACAGGAACTGTAGGGTTTATAGGAGGAACTAAAAATCCTATAATAGAAAGTTTTGAATATGGATATTTAGCAGGTGTTGATGCAGCAGGAAATAATACTAGAGTTTTAAGACAATATGCAGATACATATACAGATGCTTCTAAAGGAAAAGCTATAGCTAACCAGATGCATAGCAATAACGTAGATGTTGTATTTACAGCAGCGGGTGACACAGGTTCGGGATCAATAGAAGCTGCAAAAGAAAATAATAAAATGGCTATAGGGGTAGATAAAGACCAAAATTCATTAGCTCCAAATAATGTTATAACATCAGCTATTAAAAGAGTTGATATGGTTGTATATAATACAGTTAAAGATTTAGTAGATGGTAAATTCAAAGGCGGAGAAGTAAGTGTTTATGGACTTAAAGAAGATGCTGTTGGAATAGCAACTACCACAAATAAAAATGTTAGTGAAGATATAATTAATTTTGTAAATGAACAAGCTAAAAAGGTACAAAATGGAGAAATCATTGTTCCTGTTAATCAAGAACAATATGATAAATTTAGTAATTAGACAACTAGGAGGGATTTAAAATGGGATTAACACCACACAATAACGCAAATGCAGGAGATATAGCAGAAACTATATTACTTCCAGGAGATCCATTAAGGGCAAAATTTATAGCAGAAAATTTTTTAGAGGATGCTGTTGAATATAATACGGTAAGAGGTATGTATGGATATACAGGATATTATAAAGGTAAAAAAATATCTGTACAAGGAACAGGTATGGGTGGCCCATCGATGGGAATTTACTCATATGAGCTTATACATTTTTATGGAGTAAAAAATCTTATAAGAATAGGTTCGGCAGGAGCTTTAAATAGCGATTTAAAAATACAGGATATAGTAATAGGTAGTGGAGCGTGTACAGACTCAAATTATGCATCTCAATATAATTTACCAGGAATTTTTGCTCCAGTGGCTAGTTTTGAATTAACTAGAAAAGCTTATGATATAGCTAAAGAAAAAGGTATAGATGCTAAAGTTGGGAATATATTATCAAGTGATGTTTTTTATAGTGATGGCGGTTTAGATTCACTTAAAGTATGGAGTAAAATGAATGTATTAGCAGTTGAAATGGAAGCAGCTGCTTTATATATGAATGCTGCAAGAGCTGGTGTAAACGCACTTTGCATGCTTACAATATCAGATTTACCATTTGAAGGAGTAGCAACAACTACAATGGAAAGGCAAACAGCATTTACTAAGATGATGGAAATAGCTTTAGAATTAGCATAAAAAAAGAGAAGTTTTTAACTTCTCTTTTTTTCATAATAAAATTATATTTTTAATTAGTAACGGTATTAATCTCTACTTTATCATCATTAACTATATTTCTAAGCCATTTAAAAGATTTAAATCTTTTAACTATAAGGGTTGCTTTAAGTATCTCTTCAGATACAGTAAATGCAACTACTAAGTGAACCGGTAAATGTAGTATAAATGCAGCAACATAGGCTAAAGGTATACCTACAAACCAAAGAGTGCAACCTTGTAATACAGATCCATAAGTAGCATCTCCTCCACCTCTTAATATACCAACTATCATAACCGCATTATAAACTCTAAATAACATTATAATTGCATAAATATATAAGATATACTCTGAAGATAATTTAACTTCAGGTGATACATTAAAGAATGATACTATTGGATTAGCTGTGATTGCCATTAATACAGATAATAATATAGAAATTCTAATTGATAAACTTGCAATTTTTTTAGATGCATCTATAGCAGATTCTTCTTTGTTTGCACCAATTTCATTTCCTATTATAACAACTGCGGCATTTGCAAGTCCAAATGTAAATATCATAAATAAATTCATAACGGTACTGCATATTTGCATAGAAGCGGCAGCCCCTGTTCCAATTCTAGCGTAAATTGCATTATAAGTAATATTTCCAAATGCCCAACAAGCTTCATTAGCAAGTATTGGTATAGTAATAGCAACAAGAGTAGATGATATTGATTTAGGTAATGAGAATACATAACTAAATTTTAATTTTAAAACATCTATATTCCTGTAAACTGATATAACTATTATCAAGCATTCTGTAATTCTAGCAATAAGAGTAGCTATTGCAGCTCCTCTTATTCCGAGTGCAGGCATGCCTAAAAGTCCAAATATAAGTATAGTATTTAAAATACCATTAACTACAAGTCCTATGAAACTAGCCCACATTGGTAGACGAGTATTTCCAATACTTCTAAGTCCACTAGAGAATGTAAATGTTATAGTAGTAAAGAAATAACTTATAATAACTATTTGTAAATATTGAACTCCTATTTTAACTACATCTGAATCATTAGTAAATATTGACATGATTTTTTGAGGCATTAAAAGTCCTAAAGCCATAAAAGCTATAGTTAGGACTAAAGCATAAAATAACGATTTTGCTAAAACTTTTTTTATACTATTATTATCCTTTTTACCCCAAAGTTGGGCAATAAGAACTCCGGATCCGATTGCTATTCCATTAGAAAGTAGAGAGAATAAAAAGTAATATTGATTAGCTATACCAACTGATGCAAGTTCAACTTCTCCAACTTTACCTATCATCATAGTATCAAGCATATTAAGTGACGATGTTATTAAACTTTGAAGTACAATTGGTAATGTAATTAGGAATAAGTGCTTATAAAATTCTTTGTCTTTTTTATATTTGATTATTGTATTTTTAATCATAAATGTCCTCCTTAGAAAATTTCCATAAAAATAAAAAACACCCACTTAGAGTTTTTTTCAAGTGGATGTTCAACACTCATACATCTGAAAACAGTAAGATGTATAGTATATATATATAATTCAAACCAGTGTAGTTAAAATTTTGTATGGATTAATACAAAATCTTTATTATTATATAACATGGAATATATTAAGTCAATAAAAAAATCAAATATATATTTTTATAAAATGAATGATTGAATGAATAAATTTACTGTGTTACACTTAACTTGTAAAAATGATAAAAAATATTAGAGCTAGGGGAGCTAGAATTGGCTAGCTGAGATAAAAGCCTCAACTTACAAACCCTAACTACCTGATCAAGGTAATGCTTGCGAAGGGAAGCTTTATGTATAAAGTTAACTAATTTATATATTAAATTAGTGATTTATGCTAATTATTAAAGTGCTTTCCTTATATTAAAGAAAAGTACTTTTTTTAATGTAAGGAAAAAATAATCAAAAAATAATCTACATAAGCACAATAAGCTTTCTAAAAGCATTCCCTAACAAAAAAACTTTAGGGGGTAGCACATGAAATATTCAACTCAAATGGATGCAGCAAGAAAAGGAATTATAACTGAAGAAATGGAAATTGTAGCTAAAAAGGAATCAATGGATGTAAATAATCTAAGAGATTTAATAGCTAAAGGTCAAATAGTCATACCAGCAAATAAAAAGCACAAATCACTTAGTCCACATGGTATTGGAAAAAATTTAAGAACTAAAGTAAATGTAAATCTAGGTATTTCAAGAGATTGTAATAATGTAGAAAAAGAATTAGAAAAGGTTAAAACAGCCTTAGATATGAATATAGAAGCAATAATGGATTTAAGTAGTTACGGAAAAACAAGAGAGTTTAGAGAAAAATTAATAGATATATCTCATGCTATGATAGGTTCAGTTCCTATGTATGATGCAGTAGGATTTTTAGATAAAGACTTAAAAGATATTAAAGAAGAGGAATTTTTAAATGTAATAAAGCAACATGCAATAGATGGCGTAGACTTTATAACTATACATGCAGGACTTACTAGAAATGTTTGTAAAAAAATAAAAAATAATAACAGACTAACTCATATAGTATCTCGTGGAGGTTCATTATTATTTGCATGGATGGAGCTAAATGATAAAGAGAATCCTTTATATACTAACTTTGATAAAATATTAGATATTTGTGAAGAGTATGATGTTACTTTAAGTCTTGGAGATGCATGTAGACCAGGATCTATAAATGATTCTACAGATGGAGTTCAAATAGATGAACTTATTGTTCTTGGAGAACTTACTAAAAAAGCTTGGAAAAGAAATGTACAAGTTATGATAGAAGGTCCAGGACATATGGCAATTGATGAGATAGAAGCAAATGTTATTTTACAAAAGAGACTATGTCATGAAGCTCCGTTTTATGTATTAGGACCATTAGTAACAGATATAGCACCAGGATATGACCATATAACAAGTGCTATAGGTGGGGCATTGGCTAGTTCTAAAGGAGTAGACTTTTTATGCTATGTAACACCAGCAGAGCATTTAAGACTACCAAATTTAGAAGATATGAAAGAAGGAATAATAGCTACAAAAATAGCTGCACATGCAGGAGATATAGCTAAAAATGTAAAAGGCGCTAGAGAATGGGACAATAAAATGAGTAAGGCAAGGGTAGAACTAGATTGGGAAAAAATGTTTAAGCTTTGTATAGACCCAGTAAAGGCTAGAAAATTTAGAGAAGAATCAAGACCGACTCATGAAGATAGCTGCACAATGTGTGGAAAAATGTGCTCTATGAGAACAGTAAAAAAAGTACTAAATAATGAAGAGGTTAGTTTAGTATAAAATTTGTTTCACTCATATCGCCAACGAGATATCTTTGCTATAGCGTCAGATATATCCGTTGCCTAAAATTCGTTTCACTCATACTCATTGAAATTAGGAGGTGAATAAATGAAGGTTAATGGTAAAGATGTAGAATTTAAAAATAATACAAATATAATAGATTTATTAAATAACTATAATCTAAATAAAGATAGAGTTGTTGTTGAAATAAATTTTAATATAATAGATGAAAATGAATATGAAAACTACATAATAAATAAAGAAGATGTCATAGAGATTATAAACTTTGTTGGAGGTGGTTAAATGAAAATTTTTATAAATGAAATTTTGCAAGAAATCAATAAAAATATGACTGCCTACCAAGTTAAGAAAAAATATAAAGAAGATAGTGATGTATTAATATTAAATGGATATCAAATAAATGAAGATATTTTACTTAAAGATAATGATAAGATAACTCTAATAAAAAAGGGAGAAAAGCCATCTAAAGAAGATCTAAAAAATTTATTAATAGCAAGGCATACACCAAATATACATAGTAAATTAGAACAAGGAAAAGTGGCTATATTAGGTCTTGGAGGACTAGGGTCTAATATAGCTATATCCTTAGCAAGAATAGGAGTGGGTAAATTAGTACTTGCTGACTTTGATGTTGTAGAACCATCAAACCTTAATAGGCAACAATATTTTATCGATGATATAGGAAAAAATAAGGCAGATGCTTTAAAGGAAAATATAAAAAGAATAAATCCTTTTATAAATATAAAAACACATAATATATTTATAACTAAGGATAATATGGAATATTTTAATGATGTAGATATAATAATAGAAGCTTTTGATAATCCGAAATATAAGGCTCAAATATGTAACTATGTTTTACTAAATATGAAGGACAAGTATTTAATAGCATCTTCAGGGATGGCAGGATATTATGATTCAAATATTATAACTACAAAAAAGATAAGAGATAAGTTTTATATTTGTGGAGATTTTATAAATGCAGCAAAAATAGGAGAAGGTTTAATGGCGCCAAGAGTAGCTATTTGTGCAAATCATATGGCTAATATAGCTACAAAAATATTGATAGAAGAATAACTAAAAGGGGAATTTTATAATGGATAAATTAATTTTAGGAAATTATGAATTTAACAGTAGACTTTTAATAGGAACAGGGAAGTATGGTTCCAATGATATTTTACCAAAAGTTATAGAAGAAAGTGAAAGTGAAATAATAACGATGGCTCTAAGAAGAGTTGACTTGGATAATAAAGAAGAAAATATACTAACTCACATTCCAAAATCTATGACTATACTTCCAAATACATCTGGGGCTACAAATGCCAAAGAAGCAGTAAGAATAGCAAGAATAGCTCGTAAAATGGGGTGTGGAAATTTTATAAAAATAGAAGTGATAAATGATAATAAATATTTGCTTCCTGATAACGAAGAAACAATAAGAGCTACAAAAATATTATCAGATGAAGGATTTATAGTTCTTCCTTATATGAGTCCCGATTTATATGCAGGAAGAAAGTTAATAGAAGCAGGTGCATCAGCAGTTATGCCTCTAGGATCACCTATTGGGTCAAATCGAGGAATTAAGATGAAAGAAATGATAAGAATAATGATAGAAGAATTAGATATACCGATAATAGTAGATGCAGGGATTGGAAAACCATCTCAAGCAATGGAAGCTATGGAAATGGGCGCAGCAGCGGTTTTAGTTAATACAGCAATAGCATCAGCGGGAGACCCTATAAAAATGGGAAGAGCTTTTAAGTTAGCGGTAGAAGGTGGTAGAGAAGCCTATCTTGCAAAAACTGGTTCTGTATCAGATTATGCTAATGCATCATCACCATTAACTGGTTTTTTAAGTAGTGCAAATAGTTAGTAAAATTAGTTTATTTATAAAGGGGGTGTTAAAATGAGTTTTTATAATGTTATAGAAAGTTATAAAAATATAGATATAGATGAATATATGAATAATGTTAAAGATAAAGATATTATTAAAAGTTTAAACAAAAAAAATCTTGATGAATATGATTTATTAAATTTACTTTCAAAAAAAGCGTCTAATTATTTAGAAGAAATGGCACAAAAAGCAAATAAAATAACTAATCAATACTTTGGAAAAACTATATGTTTATATACTCCTATGTATATAGCCAACTATTGTGTAAATAAGTGTGTATATTGTGGCTATAATTTAGAAAGTAAGATAAAAAGAAAAAAGCTTAATTTAGAAGAAATAAAACTTGAAGGAGAAGCTATATCTAAAGAAGGATTTAAACATTTATTAATTTTAACAGGAGAAAGTAATATTCATTCAAATACTGAGTATATTTCTCAAGCCGTAGATAGTTTAAAAGAAAAATTTTCTTCAATAGGTATTGAGGTTTATCCAATGGAAACTGATGACTATGAATATATGGTCAAAAAAGGAGTAGATTCACTTACTATATATCAAGAGGTCTATGATGAAGAGATTTACAAAGAGGTTCATATTAAAGGCCCAAAATCTAATTACAAATTTAGACTAGATGCTCCAGAAAGAGGAGCAAAAGCAGGTATAAGAAGTTTGTCAATAGGAGCACTTTTAGGGCTTAATGACTTTAGAAAGGAAGTTTTTTATACATTATTGCATGGGAAATACTTAAAAAAAAATTATCCTCAAGTTGAATTATCTTACTCGGTACCAAGAATAAGACCTTTTAAAGGATGTTATGAAGGAATAAAAGAAGTAAATGATAAAGATTTAGTTCAATCTATATTATGTATTAGATTATTTGATAACAATGGTGGAATAAACCTATCAACAAGAGAAAGATTATCACTAAGAAAAAATTTAATACCACTAGGTATAACAAAATTAAGTGCAGGAGTTTCTACAGATGTAGGAGGACGAACTCAAAAGGATGATGATACATCACAATTTAAAATAAGTGATGAAAGCAGTGTAGATGAAATTAAAGATATGCTAAAAAGTATTGGATATCAACACATATTTAAAGATTGGGAGAGATTTTAATGTATCTTATTACAAATAGAAATCTTTGTAAAGAAAATAGATACATAAATGTTATAGAGGAAAGTATTTTAAGTGGAATAGAAAATATAATAATAAGAGAAAAAGATTTAGATAATAACAGTTTAGAAAAAATATATATAAAAATAAAAGAAACTTTAGAATATATAAATATTAAACATAAAAGTAAAAAATATAATGTAAATTTAATAATAAATAGTAATTTAGATGTATTTGAAAAAACTAATGCTGATGGGATACACCTTACATTAAATTTATTTGAAAATCTTGTAAATAATAAATATAAATTTAATAAAAAAAAATTCTAGGATTATCATTACATAGTATTGAAGATATTATTTATGTAGAAAAAATAATAAAAAAAGAAGATATAAAAATAGATTATATAATATTATCCCATATCTATGAAACAAAATGTAAAGAAAAATTAAAGCCTAAAGGAGTGGAGTTATTAAAAGAGGCTAAAATGATTACTGATTTAAATATAGTTGCATTAGGAGGAATACTTCCAGAGAATATTCATGAAATTAAAAAATATTGTGATGATTTTGCAGTGATGTCCACTATTATGAAATCTAAAGACATATTTAAAACTATTAATAACTATTTAAAAGAATATAAATATAGCAAATAAATAATAAATCATGCAAAATTCTGACATATAAAGCATATTATATTAGTGAAGTATTTATTTGGGGGTAAGTTTATGAATTTACTTAAATATCATTCCTTGGCAATTATTATAGATGATGAAAAAGAAATATATAAAGTAGATCAGATAATAGACATGCTTAAAAGTAAGGGGTATGAAGTAGTATGTATTAATAAAAATAACTACAATATAGTAAATGCACAAACATATGAAAGCCTAAAAGATGTTCCACATAATATAGATGTTGTAATTATTACAAATTTATCTTTACAAACCTATGAAATTCTAGATGAGATAGAGTTATTAGATATAAAAAATATTTGGTTTGAAAATGGAAGTTATAATGAATCAATGCTAAAAAAAGCAAAAGATCTTAAACTAAATATTTCATGTGGTTTAAGTTTATTTAAAGAAATTGCAAGGGATTAAAAAAAGAAATCTTTAAGGTTTCTTTTTTATTTGTGCTTATTTTAGTTTTTAGTATTCATAACTACAGTATATTTAAAAAGATATAAAAAGTTACTAAATTTACATAATATGAATATATATTTAAAAATTAGTTTATTTATTAAGGTAGATTATAAATAGTTAATTGAATTTATGATACAATTAAAATAAGAAATAGGAAGGGAGTGATAAATTTGTTAATATTAACGATTAATGATGTACCAGGAAAAAAAATTACTGAGGTAGTCGGATTAGTAAAGGGGAGCACAATAAGATCAAAACATATAGGCAAAGATATAGGAGCTAGTTTTAAACAACTTGTAGGAGGAGAACTTACTGGGTATGATGAAATGCTTGTAGAAGCAAGAAAAATAGCTATAGGAAGAATGGTAGAGGATGCAAAATCTCAAGGAGCAAACGCTATAATAGGATTTAGGTTAACTTCTGCAGCAGTTATGCAAGGAGCTGCAGAAATGCTAGCATATGGAACAGCTGTTGTAATAGAAGACGATATTAATGGGTAGCTTTATGGGAGTAATGGGAGTAATATTACTTATATTAGGTTTGTTAGTTCCATTTATGATAGTTATTGGGAGCATAGCATTATTAATAGTAAAGATAATTGAAAGAAAAAAAGAAAAGAAAAATGAACATTTAGAAAAATATGATAAATATTGATATAAAAATAGTATAAGGAGTCTATAAAATAGACTCCTTATACTATTTTTATATATAATTAAATTTAAAAATAACTTAAAATACGAATTATTAATCTATAAAATGACAAGTATGTATTGTATAATACTAATATACAAATAAAAAATAAAATAAAAGTTTGAGGAAAATTCTATGGAAAATATTATAGTAGTAAGAGGGGCAGGAGATTTATCTACAGCTATTATACATAGACTTAATAGATGTGGATTTAAAGTGGTTGCATTAGAAATAGATAACCCGTTAGCTATAAGAAGAAAAGTAGCCTTTAGCGAAGCAGTTTATAATGGTGAGATTACTGTAGAAGGCGTAGTTTGCAATCTTTGTAAGACTATTGATGAAATAGAAAACACAATAAATAAAGGAAAAGTTGCTTTAGTAGTAGATGCTAGAGGAGAGTATATAAAAAAATTAAAACCAAGTGTAGTAATAGATGCAATACTTGCTAAAAAAAATCTTGGAACAACTAAGGATATGGCAGATTTAACAATAGGTCTAGGTCCTGGATTTTGTGCAGGAGAAGATGTAGATATTGTTATTGAAACTATGAGAGGTCATAATTTAGGAAAAATAATTACAAAAGGGATTGCTATGAAAAATACAGGGATACCTGGAAGTATAAATGGGGTAAGTAAAGAAAGAGTAGTATATTCAAATAATAGTGGAAAAATTAAAACTTTAGCAAATATAGGGGACATAGTAAAAAAGAATCAATTATTAGCTTATATAATTGATGAAAATAATAACAAACATGAAGTAAAAGCGACTATAGATGGATTATTAAGAGGTATCATAAGGGATGGAGCTATAGTAACTAGTAACTTGAAGATATTAGATATAGATCCGAGAATAGAAGAGCTGAAAAATTCTTATACAATATCTGATAAAGGAAGATGTATATCTGGAAGTGTATTAGAAGCTATATTGTCAAATAGAGAGGTATTTACATGTACGAAAAAATGTTAGAAAGAATAAATAATGAGTTAAAACTAGGAAATGAGGTAGCATTTGCCACTTTGATGGAGGTTAAAGGGTCAAGCCCTGGTAAACAAGGAGCAACATTATGTTATTTTAAGGACAAAAGTACAATGGGAACTGTTGGTGGTGGAATATTAGAACACGAAATTATAAATAAATGCAAGGAATGTCTAGAAACTAAAGAAGATAGTTTATTTGAACACATACTTGGTGGAAATTCACAAGATACGCCAATGCAGTGTGGTGGAAGTGTAAAAGGATATATAAAAATATTTAAACCAAGACCAAGGTTTTTGATAGTTGGAGGAGGACATGTTGGACATAGTTTATATAATGTATCACAGTCTTTAGATTTTTATACTATAATAGTTGATGATAGAGAAGCTTTTGCTAATAAAGAAAGATTTAAAAATGCAGAAGAAGTTTATTCAGGGGAAATAGCTAATATATTAAGTGATATGAGAATAGATGATAATACTTATGTAGTAATAGCGACTCGTGGATATGAAAAAGACTTAGAAGCTTTAAGAGCTATAATAAATAAAAGTGCATCTTATATAGGAATGATTGGTAGCCGTAAAAAATGGATAACTTTAAAATCTGAGTTAGTAGAAGAAGGGGTTAGTGAAGAACTATTAGAGAAAGTTTATGCACC
The DNA here is from genome assembly GCF_053667625.1 of Faecalimicrobium sp. JNUCC 81. Taxonomy (NCBI): domain Bacteria; kingdom Bacillati; phylum Bacillota; class Clostridia; order Peptostreptococcales; family Peptostreptococcaceae; genus Faecalimicrobium; species Faecalimicrobium sp. JNUCC 81. Next base: position 2,597,213 of record NZ_CM132203.1, on the reverse strand, counting down.
AGTAGGGCTTAATATTTCATCAAATGAAGTTGATGAAATAGCTTTTGGAATAATAGCAGAATTGCTATTAGTAAAAAATAAGGGAGACTTATCTCATAGAAAAAATAAAAATCTTAGAATAGATAAATAAAATATGGAGGTAAAGTATGTTTAAGGTATCAATAATAACGCTTAGTGATAAGGGATATGAAGGATTAAGAGAAGATATAACAGGGAAAAAATTAACTGAATTTGTTGAAAAAAATGGGATGTATAAAGTTGTAAGTTATAAATTAATAAAAGATGATAAAGAAATGTTAAAAGAAGAGCTTATAAATATTTGTGATAATGGAGAATCGGATTTAATTTTAACTAATGGAGGAACAGGATTTTCTAAGCGTGATATAACTCCAGAAGCTACTAAAGAGGTATTAGAAAAGGAAATACCAGGAATTAGTGAATATATGAGAATGAAATCTAGTGACATAACTAAAAAGGCTATTTTAAGTAGAGGATTAAGTGGAATAAGGAAAAATTCAATAATAATAAATTTACCAGGAAGTCCTAAAGGTGCAGTTGAAAATTTAAGCTTTGTAATAGATGTATTGGGCCATGGAATAGAAATTTTAAAGGGAGAGGCTACAGAATGTGCCACTAAAGTCGAAAAATAGTATATAATTAATATATAGATAATAGACGAAGAGGGTAGAACTAGCTATGATAGATAAATTTGGAAGAAAAATAAATTATGTTAGGATTTCACTTACTGATAAATGTAACTTAAGGTGTGTTTATTGTATGCCATCTGATGTTAAATTTGAAAGGAATTATATAAATAATGATTTAAGTTTTAATGATTATAAGTTTATAGTGAAATCCATGTCGGACTTAGGAATAACTAAGGTTAGATTTACTGGAGGGGAACCACTTTTATACCCTAATTTAATTGAACTTATAAAGTTTACACATGAAGATTGTGAAATAGAAGATATTGCAATAACTACTAATGGAATCGGACTTGCTGATATGGCATATGAATTAAAAGAAAGTGGACTAAAAAGTGTAAATATTAGTTTAGATTCTTTAAAAGAATATAAGTATAAAAGTATAACGAGAAATGGCCAATTAAAAGAAGTTTTAAAATCTATAAATACATGTTTAAAATTAGGAATTAAAGTAAAAGTAAACTGTATAGCTATAAATGGTTTTAACGATGATGAAATATATGATTTTATAATGATGGCAAAGTATTATCCTATAGATGTTAGGTTTATAGAGTTAATGCCATTAGGAGAAGCTAAAAAAGTTTATAATAGTGGATACTTTAATATAGGGGCTGAAATAGATAGAATAAAGGAATTATATAAAATTACTGATAATGAAAATAGTACTGCACAGTATTATAAGTTTGATGGAGCAAAGGGGAGAATAGGAGTGATAACTCCTATGAGATGTTCATTCTGTAGTGATTGCAATCGTATAAGGATAACATCAAATGGAACTATAAAACCTTGTCTTCATTCTAAAGAAGAGATAGACATAAAATATTATCTTCACAAGCCTATGATTTTTAAAGAAATTATGAGGGAAATAATATTGGGTAAACCGGAAAAACATTATTTAATAGAAAATCAATGTAGTGATACAGATAGAAGCATGTATGAAATTGGAGGATAAAATGTTAACTCATATAAATGAAAAAGGTTATGCAAAAATGGTAGATATCAGTGAAAAAGATGATACTAAAAGGGCTGCAACAGCAGTGGCAACAATTACAATGAGTAAAGAAGCTTTATATAAAGTAAAGAATGGTCAAGTTAAAAAGGGAGAGGTGCTTTCAGTAGCTCAAGTTGCAGGAATAATGGGTGCAAAAAATACTTCTAATAATATACCTATGTGCCATCAAATAAATTTAGTTGGATGCGACCTAGATTTTGAAATAAATGAGGAAACTTCAAGTATAAATATATATGCAACTTGTAAATCCCTTGGAAAAACAGGTGTTGAGATGGAGGCATTAAATTCAGCTACAATTGCAGCCCTTACAATATATGATATGTGTAAAGCTATAGATAAGAAAATGATTATAAGTAATATACATGTCCTTGAAAAAACAGGCGGAAAGTCAGGGGACTTTAAATTTTAAGGTAATATTAAATAAAAAAGTATGGATGATTCCATACTTTTTTTATTTAAAAGATTTCATCTTTTTAATCATATTATTTTTAATATTCTCAGCTAGTATAGTGGATTTTATTTTAGGATTCTCAATATGATCATAAACAGGGTCTAAAAATTCAACTTCAACCTTTGCTGAGTGAATTTTTCCAATAGGATGATAGCCTTCATACGTGTTTTTTGAATTTTTTATAACCATAGGAACTATTGGACATTTTGATTTATATGCAATTTTTAGAGCGCCACTTCTAAAATTTGATATTAAAGCATTTGGATCTTTAACCCAAGTTAAATCACCTTCAGGAAAAACTGCCATACTAAGTCCAGATAATATATTTTTTGAAGCTTGATTAATACTTTTTATACCTTCTCTATTATTTTCCCGATTAATATAAACACATCTAATAGCCTTTAAAATATCACTAATAATAGGCATACTTTTCCATATTGGTTCATCAGCAATTACACATCCAATGGGTCTCCCCGCACTAGACATTAATATAAAGCTATCTAACATACTAGAATGATTTACAACGAATAATACCGGTATTTTAGGTATTTTTTCTTTGCCAACTACACTTACATCAATATTTACTAAATCAAGAGATTTTCTAGTATGATTATGCAAAAAATTAAAAATATTTTTATAATTATCATCTCTAGAAGGATTTTTTTTCATTTTAATAAGTGTAGGAAGATAACAAGAAAGACCTATTATTTGATATAGAGCAAATTTTATATAATTAAACAATACATTCATCTCCTAATAATAATTTTATATAATAAGTATTTTATCATAAAATACTTATTATATAAAATTAACAGATAATTAAATAGTAATATAAGGAATAAAGCATATTATATAAAGAATATAAATTACAGTATGAGTATATTAAAACACTATATAATATTAAATTTTAGGAGGAACTATGCCAAAACAAATTACAAGAGCCTATGAAGAGAGACTCTTAAGAATAAGGGTTATGTCTCATACTGGAGATAAAATACATATAAAACTACCATTAGATTTTGTAAAAAGAATGGTAAAAAATAATGCACTAGATTTTTTTAGTGGCAAGGATGATATTATAGATAGCCAAAAACTATTAGATCTATTAATTAATGCATTTGATTATAATCTTACAGGCGAAATAGCATATTTAGAAAGAAACAATGGAGATATAATTAGATTAATAATAGATTAATAATAGATTAAAATAAGAAAAATATAAAAGCTAACTGTAAATAAAGTAAATACTTTACAGTTAGCTTTTATTAATATAATTATATATAAATTATAAAATAAATTTTACTGAAGTTTTAAAACCTGTTGTGCGATATTTACAGAATGATCAGATATTCTTTCTAAATTAGAAACTAAATCTAGATATAAAACACCGGCATCTATAGTACAGTTACCTTCATTTAATCTATTTATATGATATTTTCTAAAGGATTTTTCAAGATAATTTACTTCTTTTTCTACTTCTAACACTTTATTCGCTAAACTTGTATCTCCATCTTTTAGTGCAAGTAATGAATCTTTAAAATTAGATAAAGCTTTGCTATAGATATTTTTTATTTCACTTACAGCAGTATCTGAAAAATCAATATCTAATTCAATTACATCATTAGCAAGTTCTGCTATATTATCAGCATGATCAGAAACTCTTTCTATATCATTTATAGTATTAAAAAGCAAATCTGTCTTAAATCTCTCATCCTCATTTAAAGGAACCTTAGATAATTTTAATAAATAATTTAGTAAATCTTTTTGTAATCTATTGACAGTTTCTTCATACTCAAATGCTTTTTTTACTTCATTAGAATCCTTATTTAAAAAGCCTTTAAAAGAAGATTCTAAAGTAATAGTAGCTTTTTTTCCCATTCTTAAAGTTTCAGATACTGTATTACCAAGTGCGATAGAAGGAGTTTCAAGAATTCTTTCATCTAAATACTTAGTAGTATGAGTAGATTCTTCATCGTCTCTTTGAGGAACTAACTTCATAGCTAATTTTACTATGTACTTAGAGAATGGCAATAATATTATAACGTTTATAATATTAAATAGAGTATGCGCATTTGCTATTTGTCTAGCAGAGTCAGTTGGATTTATTGAACTTACTATTGCGACAATTGGTTTATTCAAAATAAGAACAAATATTATAGTACCTATGACGTTAAAGCTTAAATGCATTATAGCTGCTCTTCTAGCATTAATGCTTGCACCGATACTAGAAAGCAAAGAAGTAACACAAGTACCTATATTATCGCCATAAAGTATAGGTAAAGCAGATGATAGAGGCAATAACCCTTCAGAAGCTAATGCTATAAGCATACCCATAGAAGCACTAGAACTTTGGACTATACCAGTTATTAAGAAACCTGCTAATATACCTAATATAGGATGATGACCAAAGTATAGTAGTGCATCTCTAAATTGTGGAAGATCAGCTAAAGGCTTAACTGCATCTTTCATAAACTCCATACCAGTAAATAAAATACCAAAACCTATAAGTATTTCTCCAATATTTTTAAATCTTTTTTTACCAGGAAACATATATAAAATAATACCAATTCCAAGAGCAACTGGTGCAAGTCCTTCTAATTTAAAGGACACAATCTGAGCAGTTATGGTAGTACCTATATTTGCTCCCATTATAACACCGATTGCTTGAGAGAGACTCATGATCCCAGCATTTACAAAACCAACAACCATAACAGTTGTTGCACTAGAACTTTGTATTATACCTGTAACTACGGTACCGACTAAAACACCCATTAAAACATTGCTTGTTAAAAGTTCTATTATTCTTTTTAATTTGTTTCCAGCAGATTTTTGAAGACCTTCTCCCATTAAATTCATTCCAAATAGGAAAAGTCCGAGACCTCCAATAAGGCTTATTGCTATATCCAATTCTTTGCCTCCTTAATCCTTAATAAAGTTTACTATTATAATAGTGTGTCCAAAAAATGTAATATAAAACTTTTTATATTTAACTATTTATTAAAACTTTTTAATAAGCAGAATTGACAAAATGAAAAAATATAATATAATTAAAATGTAAACCTAAATAAAAAAATGAGTTAACTAAAATATAAAGTTAAATAAAGGAGGAAGTTATGAAATTAAGCACTAGGGAAATTATAATGTGTGGATTATTTGCAGGTGTAACGTCTATATTATCTCAAATATCTATACCAATACCTTTTACAACCGTACCACTAACAATGCAAATATTTGCTGTAGCATTATCAGGTTTGATATTAGGTGCTAAAAATGGATTTATTTCGCAATTAATATATATACTAATAGGAATTATAGGAATGCCGGTATTTGCTCAAATGTCAGGAGGAATTAATATAGTAGTTGGTCCAACGGGAGGATTTATACTAGGGTTTCCTATAATGGCATTAGTAATAGGATATTTTTCATCAAAATTTAAAAATACAATAGGTATAATAATAGGCATGGTTATAGGATTAAGTATAGATTATTTAATAGGAACAATTATGTTTACATTTATAACTAAAATGACATTTACTCAAGGCCTTATGGCCTGTGTAATACCATTTATACCTATAGATTTAATTAAAATAGGATTAGCAACTTTAGTTGGAAGTACTATTTCAAAGAGAGTTAGAATAGAGGCTAAATCATGTTAAAAATAAGACCACATCATATTTTATGTATGAGAGCATATCAAGGAAAAGGGTATAGTGAAGAATTCAATGATAATATGAAACGTGTTATTAAAAGTATAAATGCTTATAATGATTTTTGTAAAACTACAGATATAAATGAAGATAACAAAGTAGAAATAGCATTTAATATAGATAGTATATGTAATAAATGCCCAAATAATATAGACGATAATTCATGCTCTAGTCAGGATAAGATAAATGCTCTTGATTTAAAAGTAAGTGAATATTTTAATATAAAAGAAGGTATATATAACTATAAAGATTTAGAGAAAATAGTATATAATAATATTACAGAAGAAATCTTTGATGATATATGCCAAAATTGTGAGTGGTATAGGATAACAAACTGTAAAGCTTTTATATTATAGTTAGGGGTAGAAAGATGGATAGATTAAGGGAACTATTAGATAGGAAATTTCTAAAGGATGTAGAATTATTAGAACTAGAGGATAGTGAGTATGTACTTAGTTGTAAATTTACTAAGCCGTATAATGCTCACTATAATGAGTATTTAATTATTTTAAAGTATGAAAGTATATTAGAAGAACATTTTGTATATTTAAAGCATAGATAATAATAAAAAAACTACCTGCTTATATAAGTAGGTAGTTTTTTTATTATTTAATTTTATTAACTATTTTAGATAAGGTAGAATCTAATTCATCACTTACTTCTTCAACTCCATTATGAGTAATATCAACTATTTCTCTAGTCATAGGAAGCTCTCCAAGTAAGTCTAGTTCCATTCCTTTTAAGAATTTTTCAGTTTCTTCACCGTCGAATAACTTTATTTTCTTATCACAATCAGGACATTGTATGTAGCTCATATTCTCAACAACACCTAATACATTTATTTTCATCATAGCAGCCATATTAACAGCTTTAGATACTATCATAGATACTAGATCTTGTGGAACTGAAACCATAACTATACCACTAATTGGAATAGATTGCATTACAGTTAAAGCAACATCTCCTGTACCTGGAGGCATGTCTATTAATAAATAATCAACTTCTCCCCAAAGTACATCACTATAAAATTGTTTTACCATATTACCAACCATTGGACCTCTCCACACAACTGGTTGACTTTCATCATCTGTCATAAGATTTATAGACATTACTTTTATACCATTTGAATTTTCTACAGGTATTATACCATTTTGACCTTGATAGGCTTTACCGTTTCTAACGCCCATAAGTCTAGGAATACTTGGACCTGTTATATCAGCATCAAGTATTCCAACTTTATATCCCATTTTATTTAATTTCTTAGCAATAAGTGCAGTTACAGTTGATTTACCAACTCCCCCCTTACCACTCATTACACCGATTATTTTACCTATTTTATTGTTAGGATTATTTTCTATATTACAAGTTGCTTGACTACTACAGTTACTTTTTGATGGACAAGAATTACAGTTTCCCATCTCGCATCCCTCCGATTTACATATATTTATTACAATACTTTATTATTGTTAAAATTATTTAAGATAATACTACTATATATAATTTTAGCACTATAATTAATTAAATCAATTATAAAAAATTATATATTTATAATATACCCCTTACACTCTATTAAAAACAAATTATCTTAATTGTTCCATAGAGTACTTAATTTTATCAGTTTTAAAATAGGATTTAAAATATTCAAAAGGCACATCAACTCCATCAAAAGAGCCATAAGTTATAGTTTTGAAAAGTAAAAGAGGATGGCCATCTTCAACATTTAAGTTATCAGAAATTTTAGTAGTCGAAGCTGATGCTTCTAATACTTGACTAGCTCTTGTAATTTTTAAATTATAGAAATTTTCTAAAATATAGTAAAGTGAATTATTAACAAAGTCAAAGCACTCAATTTTAGGAAATAATTTATAAGGAAGTACAGTTTTAGTTAAGCAAATAGGGTCATCATTTGCATAATATATACGCTCTAAAATAAATATTTCATCATTTTCATTTAAATTTAATCTCTTCATTTTTTTTACATCAACTTTTTTTATTTTCATATTTAGAATTTTTCTTGATGGTACCATTCCATGATTTATAATTTCTTCAGTATAACTATGTACATTAGTTAATTTCTGTTTAAGAGTATCGCCTTTTACAAAGCTACCTTTGCCTTGAATTTTGTATACATATCCTTCTTTAACAAGCTCATCAATAGCTCGTCTTACTGTAATTCTACTTACGTCATATTCTTCTATAAATTCCCTTTCAGAAGGTAGTAGTTGATTAGCAGTAAATTTTTCGTTATTGATTTTTTCTATTATATCATTTTTTATAACGTAATACTTTGGCAACACATTATTCATAATAAAAACCTCATTTAACAATATTTGTACTTAATATTATAACAATTTATAAAGTTAAAATACAACAATTAAGCTATAGTATGCAGATAAAAAGACATTTAAAATCAAATAGTATAGCGTAATTGTAAAAATAATTATAATAATAAGGCTTTTTGAAAGAAATGAAATACACTATTGACATTATTTATGATGGGAATTAAAATGAATCATATATAACAACTTGTTATACATCTATTAACAGATGTAATGAATATTAGGTAGGAGGACATATGAAAGATAAAATAGCAGGAACAATATACGGAATGGCATTAGGCGATGCAATGGGAATGCCGCCAGAACTTTGGAGTAGAAAGAAAATTAAAAGTTATTTTGGTGAAATAAAAGATTTTTTAGATGGACCTAAAGAAAATGATGTAGCATGTAACTACACAAAGGGTCAATATACAGATGATACAGCTCAAGCTTTGATAATAATAAATTCATTAATAGATACAAACTTTATACCAAATCCTAATGACATAGCAAACAAATTATTAGATTGGGCAGATAAAGAAAATGCATTTGAAAATAATATACTAGGGCCGACTTCTAAGCTTGCATTATCAAGTTTTAGAGAAGGAAAGGATGCAAGTGAAGTTACAAATACAGCTCAAAGCAATGGAGCAGCTATGAGAATAGCTCCAATAGGATGCTTATTTAAGGCTAATGAGAAAAATAATATTGTAAACTATGTGTATGAAGTTTCTAAAATAACTCACAGCAGTGATATAGCAATAGCAGGAGCATCTATGATAGCTATGGCAGTAAGTTCAGCTATGGAAAATAATAATTTTGATAAAGTCATGGAAGATGTCTATGAAATAGAAAAGATAGCTTTAAAATTAGGAGATGATACCATAAACCCATCTATTGCTGAAAGAGCAAAGATTGGAGTAGAATTGGCTAAAAGATTTGATGGAAATGATGATATGTTTTTAGAGAGTATTTATAACATAATAGGTGCTGGTGTTATAACTAGTGAATCAGTACCAGCAGCATTAAGTATAGCTTATTATGCAAAGGATGCAAATAAATGCAGTTTACTTTGTGCTAATTTAGGTGGAGATACTGACACAATAGGGGCAATGGCAACGGCAATATGTGGAGCTTTTACAGGCATAGAAAAAATAAATAAGAAATATTTAGAAGTTTTAGATAAAGAAAATGAAGTAAATTTAAATAAATATATTGAGATTTTAGATAAAAAAAGAGGTGAGAAAAATTAAAACATTAGTATTAGGTGCAGCTATAGTCGATAAAATTTTAGAAATAGATAAACTACCTAAATCAGGAGATGATATATGTGCAAGTTCAGAAGTGTTAACTGTTGGAGGTTGTGCGTACAATGTAGCTAACATACTTAAAAACTTTGAAGTAGAACATGATTTAGTAGTTCCTGTAGGAAGTGGAATATATGGGAATTTAGTAGAGAAAGATTTATTAAATAATGGATATGAAGTGTTAATAAGGGATAATAGAAAAGATAATGGGTATTGCTTATGTCTAGTTGAAGGGTATGGAGAGAGGACATATATAACTATTCAAGGAACAGAATGTGAATTTAAAAAAGAATGGCTATGTTCTTTAAATTCTAAGGATTATAAAAATATTTACATATCAGGATATGAATTAGAAGGAAAAAGTGGAGAAGTAATATGTGATTTTTTAGAAAGTAATAATCATTTAAATATTTACTTTGCTCCAGGTCCTAGAATTTCTAATTTAGATAAAAATATATTAGAAAGAATATATGACTTATATCCTATAATTCATTTAAATGATAAAGAAGCATTAGAATATACAGGATTAAGTAGTGTAGAAGATGCAATATTTGATATACATAGTAAAAGTAATAATACAGTATTTATAACGCTAGGAGATAAAGGCGTGCTATATTTAAATCCAAGTATAGCAAAATATAAGAATAGATTAAAAGAATCAATTAAATTAATTGATGGCAATAAAGTTGAAGTAGTTGACACAATAGGTGCAGGAGATAGTCATTTAGCAAGTATTATAGCGGCTAAGTCCATAGGATATAGCTTTGAAGATTCTTGTAAAATAGCAAATGAGGTAGCATCTAAAGTTGTAAGTATTAAGGGGCCTAAAATAGAAAAACATTTATTTAATAAAGGGGAGTATTTAAAATGCAAAATGTAGCTAATAAGAAGTCATTATTAAATGATTGGACTTTATTTGAAAAAACTTGGTTAATAGTTTCGACTATAACTATGGTAGCATTAAGTGTAATATGGAAAGATTCAGTAGTAGCTTTAATAAGCGGAGTTACAGGAATTATAGGTGTTGTTTTATGTGCTAAAGGAAAGATATCAACATATTTCTTTGCAACAATAAACGTAGCTTTATATGCATGGCTATGTTTTGGAAATAAATTATATGGGGAAGTAATGCTAAATGCCCTTTACTTTATTCCAATGAATATAATAGGTTTTTTATTATGGAATAAGAAAAAAGATGAAGATGGAAATGTAGAGGCAAAGGCATTGACTAAAAAAGGTCTAATATTGTTATTTATAGGAGTAATAGTGTCTATATTTGCGTATTACCAATTACTTAAATCATTTGGTGGAAATCTTCAACTCATAGATTCTATAACTACGGTAACATCAGTAGTTGCACTTATCTTACAAGTTTTAAGATATAAAGAACAATGGTTAATATGGATAATCGTAAATATTGTATCTGTTGTAATGTGGGTAATATTATTACAAACACCAGAGGGAAGTGTTACTATGATTGTAATGTGGTCGGCATACTTATTCAATTCGATATATGGATACATAAATTGGAGTAAATTAAATAAAAAATTGTCTTAATCTAGAAATGACAGACTTTTAATATTAAAAGGCTGTCATTTTTGTTTATAATATATCTTTTAATTGTAATAAGCTATTTATTTCATAAGTAGGCTTTATACTTGATTTATTTTCTTTTTTATGCTGATTAAACCAACAAGTGTCAACACCAGCGTTAATTCCACCTTTTATATCTGAATTTAAGCTATCCCCTATCATTAAGACACTTTCTTTATTATTATGACTTAAATTATTTAAAGCATGTTCAAATATATCAGGACTTGGTTTAGCTATTTTTATTTCATCAGATATAACAACATTCTCAAAATAATGGCCTATAATAGAATTTCTAATTCTTCTATGTTGAACGTCTGCTAGACCATTAGTTATTATTCCGATTCTGTAATTTTTAGATAGGTAACTTAACAATTCTTCAGTTTCTTGATACAAGAAAGATCCATCCCCTAAAAATTTAACATACATATTACAAAGTTCATTAGCATCAGAATTTATATTTAACTTTTTGACTAACCTATTAAATCTTTCTACTTTTAAAACATCAGAAGTAATTTTACCTTCTTCAAATTCTATCCAAATTTTAGTATTTATATCTTTATATGTATCTATAATATACTCGTCATCAAAATTAGAATCTAGAGTAGATACTAGTTTTCTTATAGCAAAATCTTCACTTTTTTTAAAGTCAAATAGTGTATCATCTGCATCAAATAGAATAATTTCGTACTTCATAATTATGTTCCCCTCCTTTGAATAAAATATATAATTTGATAAATTATAACATAATATAAAATATTACTCTAGTATTATATATTTTTAATATAAAATATTTTTTTAAAATTAAAAAAAAAATAAAAAAAAAATTAAAAAAAATTATAAAATATGGAAAACGTTAATTGCAAAATATTGAAAATACCTATAAAAAAAATTAATAGATATCATTTAAAATTATATTAAAAAAAATGTTCGGAATCTAACAAAATGAATTGACTTAAGAAAAGAATAGGAATATAATTGGATTTATTGAAAATAGATATATATAAATAAGAGGTGATTTAATTGGAAAGTACAGTAGAAGCAATAGCAACTAATAATTTACTATTAATATTTGCAGCTATAGCTATAACGGGTATAGTTTTAGGTAAATTAAGTGAAATTATAAAAGTGCCAGACGTAATTTTATATTTATTAGCAGGAATAATAATTGGCCCATCGTTATTAAATTTAGTAAGTATTCAAGCATTTCCAATAGAGAATAACTTAATTCTTACATTTGGTTCTGCTTTCATATTATACGAAGGTGGAAGAGAAATAAATTTAAAAGTTTTAAACAAAGTGAAAATAAGTGTAGGTATGTTAGCTACATTAGGTGTTATAGTATCAACTGTAGTAGTTGGATTATTTGCAGGAAAAATATTTGCATTACCTATAATGACAGCTTTACTTTTAGGAGCAGTTATAGCATCAACAGATCCAGCAGCACTTATACCAGTATTTAAACAAGTTACGATAGAAGATAAAATAAAGCAAACTGTAGTTAGTGAATCAGCATTTAATGATGCAGTTGGAGCAATATTAGTTTCTACATTATTGGCAGTAGTTACAAGTGGAGAATTTTCATTAGGAGAAAGTTTAAAAGAGTTATTTGTATCAGCAGGTGTTGGAGTAGTAATCGGTGTAGTAACAGGATATATATTCTCAGTATTAATATCTGATAAAAAATGGGGGGTATTCCACTCATACGCACCAATAATGTCTATGCTACAAGTTGCCTTATCTTATGAATTAGCAACATTACTTCATGGTAGTGGATATATGGCAGTATTTATAGCGGGTCTTATCGCAGGAAATAAAAAGATATTTGGTCTTTGGATTCCGGAATATGACTTCCATTCCGAACATTGTTTTAGAGAAAGTATCGGATCATTATGTCGTATGGCTATATTTGTTGTATTAGGAACACAAGTAGATCTAAACTCATTATCACAGTACTGGTTACCATCATTAGGAGTAGTTTTAGTACTAATGTTTATAGCAAGACCTTTAGTAGTATTAGTTTGTTGCTTATTTGATAAGAAAGCTAATTGGAATTTTAGAGAAAAACTATTTATGATGTGGGTAAGAGAAACGGGAGTTATACCAGCAGCCCTATCTGGAATAATTGTTTCTATGAAACTACCAGGTTATGAAATAATATCATCAACAGTATTTATGACAATACTTATAACATTAGTAGTTCAAGCTAGTACAACTAAGCTTGTAGCTAAGAAACTTGGAGTATTAGAAGAAGTTGAAGAAGAACATAAATTAGAGACAGTAATGTAAAAAGAGAGGATTTTATTCCTCTCTTTTTATTTAGCTATAAAAGTTTCGCAACTACTATTTTCAAAGTTTATATCTACGTGACTAGCATTACATCCACCATTAATATTGTAAGTACAATTAACTGCACTACATGATATATCTTGGGTACTGGTAAGGGAAGTTTCTCCACTATAGTTTGAAAGATTAAAGTATGATCCATTTTTGAATGTGTCACAATAAGTTTCAGGAGTTATAGCTGCATCAAATCCTTCAATTTTTATATGTGAAGCATAGCAATCGCCAGATTTATTAAAAGCACAATTGTGAGCCATACAGTTTAAATTAGTGTCCATAAATTACCTCCAAATTAAAATTCTATTATAGTATATGGCATTTTTATAAAACTTAAACATTAAAACAAATTAAGCTAATAAATTAATAAATAAAATTATACAAGGCATTGTAAATACATCTAGTAAAAAAGCAGCAACTAGAGGTACAACTAAAAAAGCTTTTTCAGAATAACCATATATTTGACTTACAGAAGTCATATTAGCTAGTGCATTTGGAGTAGCGCCAAGACCATGTCCAATAAGCCCACTTATAATTATTGCAGCATCTAAATTTTTACCAAGCACTTTAAAGGCTATAAATATGGAGAATAAAACTATAAAAATAGCTTGAGATACTACGATTATTACAATAGGTCCAAATAAACTAGATAATTTAAATAAATCAATACTCATAAGTGCCATAGTCAAAAATAAACCTAGACTAATCTCACTAAGAAAATCTAAAATTTTAAAATTTAAGTTTATAAATTTTAACTTATCATTAGTATTTCTAAATATAGCTGCAAAAAGTACACATCCACTTATAGCGGGTATTATTATACCGTTTATATTAAATACTAATTTTGAAATAAGTTCTCCAAAACTTACGCAAAGTAATACAACTAATACTTGTTCAAGAAATAATGATGGACTTAGTTTGAAATTATTGCTAACTTGATTTTGATTATGTCTATTAAAATTAAATGATAAATTAGTTGATTTTAAATTATTTTTTTCAATTAAATATTTTGCCACAGGACCGCCTAATACACCAGCTAGAATAAGGCCAAAAGTAGCAGCAGCAATACCAACGCTGCATGCATTTTCTACTCCAAGACTTTCTATAGAAGCTCCATAAGCAGCAGCAGATCCATGTCCACCTTCCATAGATATAGTTCCACACATTAGCCCTAAAAGAGGATTTATATTAGTTAATTTAGATAAAATAAGTGTTAAAAGATTTTGACTAAAAGCTAATACACCACAGAGTAGCCAATATTTAATTAATAAACTACCTCCTTTTTTTACCAAAGCTATACTTACGGAAAGTCCAACAATGGTAAAGAAAAAGCATATAAGATAATTCATTAGGCTAGTATTCATACTTATTTCACATATTTTAAAAATTCTAAGAATCAAACTTAAAATACAAAATAGTAATCCTCCTATTACAGGAGATGGAATGCACATTTTAGTCAATAATTTGCTTTTATTTTTTATTATATTACCTAATAAAAAAAGTAATATAGATAAAATTAGGGTTTGAATAAGATCAAGCGATATAGATAACAAAATTAATCACCTCATAAAGATAGACGTAAATAGTAAATTATATTAAAGCTTGGCATAAAATATTAATAGAATTTATAAATAAAAAACCTAACTTTAATTGCTCAAAGTTAGGCTATCAAAATAGTATTAAGCTTGTCTCATAATTTCAAGGAAATCATTTACACTATCTAGCATATATTTACCTTTATAATACTCAAGTTTTATATCATCAAAGCTAGATGCATTAGCTACTATTTTAGGTCTTTCTTCAAATAAACCTAAAATATTGTAGTTATTATCTAGTATTACAATAGTAGGACCTTTAAAATTTTCAATTTCAAGTATAGGAGCTAAAAATTTTTTCCCACGTGCTGTAGATATTATAGATATATCAAAGTTAGGATTAAGTTCACAGAATTTATTAACTATAGTTGCATTAAGTTGAAAGTCAGGGCACCATATTTCTCCTGAAACTAAAAATTTTAGTTCCTTTTTAAATTCTTGTATCTCAGAGATTAAATTTTCGCTAAGGTGTAATCTAGATAAATTTTTAGGAATTCTAAGTCTTTCACCTTTTGTACCATCTCCTACACAAGATTCAAAGCTTACCCCCACATCAAATAATTCCTCAATAGTCATTTTAATCATAAAATTACCTCCAATTAAATTATATATTCATACTAACATGTATGAATATCTTTATCTATAAAATTTGTGCATAAATGAACATTTGCAAAATAAAATTTACATTTTTTAAATAATATGATATTATGAATTTATAAAACTACACAGGCGATGGAGTTCGCCATTAAATGCGAAAGCTAATGACTCCTACTCTTTTATATAAAGGGTAGGAGTCTATTTTTTTGCAAAATAAAAAATATTAGGAGGGAATTATGATTGTAGTTATAAGTTTAATTTTAATAGGAGTTTTATCAAATTATAGTGGAAAATTAGCCGAAAAAGTAAAGCTTCCATCATTAATAGGTATGATAATAATAGGAATGTTAATAGGACCAAGCATACTAAATTTAGTTCCTAAGAGTACTATAGATATAGCTCCATTAATAAAAGATATAGGATTGGTTACGATTTTATTTATAGGAGGTCTTGGAATAAGTGTATCTCAAATAAAGCAGATTGGTAGACCAGCAGTACTTTTAAGTACAGTTCCTGCAATACTAGAAGGCTTTACCATAGCTTTTTTAAGTACAATTTTATTAGATTTTACATTTGTACAGGGAGCAATATTAGGATTTATAATAGCTGCAGTAAGCCCTGCTGTGCTTATACCATCGATGGTTTCTTTAATAGATAGAAAAGTAGGTCAAGATAAAGCTATACCTCAAATGTTGCTTGTTGGTGCAAGTGCAGATGATACCGTAGCTATAACTTTATTCACTACATTTCTAGGAATATATATGCAAAGTCAAAGTGGAAAAAGTACCTCATTTATATTTGAACTTATTTTAATACCATTAACTATATTATTAAGTATAGGAGTTGGGTTTATTATATCGAAGATAACAAAACCATTTATAGAAAAAATAACAAATAAATATGTGAAAGTATTTTTAGTATTTTTAGTTTGTTTATTAATGAGATTTATAGAAAAGGATTTACATGTGGAAATTTTTAATTCACTTTTAACTATAATGATATATGGATTTTTTATTAGAAACTATATAACTGATAGCTATAAAATTATATTAGACAGTATGAATGCTATGTGGAAAGTAGGAAAACTGTATTTATTTGTATTTGTTGGAATGGCTATAAATCCTAATTTAGTAGGGGAGTACTTCTTAATAGGGTTAGTAATATTAACATGTTCATTATCTATTCGTTCAATAGGAGTATTAATAGCACTTATAGGAACAAATCTTACTAAGAAAGAAAAACTGTTTTGTATTATAGCATATCTTCCAAAAGCTACAGTACAATCAGCAAAGGCAGCTATACCACTACAAATGGGTGTAATAGGAGGCGAAATAATGCAAGCAATAGCTATACTAAGTGTACTTATAACAGCTCCAATAGGGGCAATAGGAATAAAATTAACATCGGATAAATTTCTTCATAAAGATGTAATTTAAAAAGTTATATTTATATATAAATATAATTAAAAAAATTACAAAAACTATATATAATTTATATACAAAGGAGTTTATACTATGGAACTAAAAAAATCATGGATAAATGAATGCAATGGATAATAGAAAATCTAGGAGAACCTATACTGAAGAAGATGTAAATGAAAAAGACGTAAAAATACTTAAAGAATTGATAGATAATATAAATAAAGGAACAAAGTTAAATATTCAATATATAAAGGATGGCAAAGATGGTATAAGTGGATTTAAGGCATCTTATGGAATGATATCTAAAGCCAAATCATTTATAGCATTAGTAGGATATAAAAATATAAAAAATTATAAAGAAAAACTTGGATACTACGGCGAAAGTATAGTTTTAGAAGCTACTAGTTTAAATCTTGGAACTTGTTGGATAGGTGGAACATATAAAAAAGAAGAATGTAAAAAATATATAAAGTTTAATGAAAATGAGGAGTTAGTTTGTATAATAGCAATAGGAAATACAGATAGAGATTTATCTATTAAAGAAAAGCTTGTAAAGACACTTAATAAAAATGAAAAATCATTTAATGATATACTAATATCACATAATAAAGAAATACCATCATGGGTTGAAGTTGGAATAAATTATGTATCGAAGGCTCCATCGGCATTAAATAAAAAGCCAGTAGGTTATAAGTTAAAAGATAATAAAGTTGAGGCTACAATAATAAAAGAAAATCATGGATATGAAAAGATTGATTTAGGAATATCTATGTTACACTTTGAATTAGGAGCTTATAGTGAAGGTTATATAGGAAAGTGGAAATATAAAAATGGAGAATATATATTTTATTAGGAGATAGATATGAATAGTTATAATGTTATGGCAAGAAAAGATTTAGATAAATGGAAAAAAGCCATGCGTAAAAATCCATCTATAATTGAAAGGGCATCAAAAGGAGTACAAAATAAATTTAATGAAGTATTGCCACAGAAATATCATGAAATAATGACACAAGCAATAAAAAGTATGACAAAATCAGTTTTGTTTGGATATAAATATATAACAAAAAAACCATACAAAAATATTTCATTAGAAGAAAGAGAGGTATTAGTAGCACAAAAAACTAAAACATATAAAACTACAGCTAGAATAGAAGGCGCTTCAACAGGAGCAGCAGGTATACTTATAGGACTTACAGATTTACCATTATTACTTGGTATCAAAATAAAACTGCTTTATGATATTGCAGCTATATATGGATATGATGTTTCAGATTATAGAGAAAGAATCTATATACTACATATATTACAGCTAGCATTTTCAAGTAAAAAAAACATGAATGAGACATTTTATAAAATGGAAAACTGGGATGAATATGTAAAAACATTTCCTGATAATATAAATGAATTTGATTGGCAAAATTTTCAACAACAATATAGAGACTACTTAGACATAGCAAAACTTTTCCAACTTATGCCTGGAGTAGGAGCATTTGTAGGATTTTATGTCAATGGAAAACTAATAGATAAGCTTAGCGAAACTGCAATATTTTCATATAGAATGAGAAGTGAAGAACTTAATAGTAAGTCTATATAAAAAGAGTTATTAATGTAAATATTTACATTAATAACTCTTTTTATTATTTTAAAATATAATTAGCATTTACTTTTATAAAACTTAATACTAATATCTTTTAAAGAAATTTTATTAGGGTTAAAGTTGTGCTCTTTTAAATAATTATAAAAATCTAAGTCATAAGCAAATCTAGTATATTCATATGCACTTTTATAATATTTATAATCTAAATATTTTGAAAATCCTTCAACTAAATTTTCCTCACACCATTCTTCGAAAGTATAAAGTTCTTTACCTATATCATTATAAGCTTGCATAAATTCTTTATCTTTTTTTAATAAATTGCAAATATCTAAAAACTCAGGAGTTTTGGTAAATGTTTTAAATAAAGAATGCGAATATTCATAAAAAGGAATACTTAAAATATCTTTAGCAGTTGTATCTGGTTGTATAGTTGATACTAAAAGATTTTCTTGTTTAAACTCTTGATGTTGGAATGGGTTGAAATTATAATAAAAAACTGACTTAATTTCTTTATCAAATTTTATTCCAGAGGTAGTTTCCATAAACTTTATAACATTAACATCATTTAATCTTAAAATTTCATTTATCTTGTTTGATTTTTTATCGAATTTATTTACATTTTTCTTAAAATATGATTCAAAATAATTATCATAAAAATAATTAAAAAACTTATTAATATCTTTTTTTAGATATCCTGGCAAGTTTAAATTTTCATCATTAATAATAGTATTAACTATTTCTTGAGTAGTAGTACTATCATCTAAATTTATAACGGAATATACATAATCTAAATGGCTACCATATGTAAAAATATTTTTTAAACTTTTTTTCATATTATTATCCATTTCATTGTATGAAGATTTAATCCATTTATAATGTTTATAAGCTTCTTTTCCATAATCTTTGTATAATGCTTCTGAAAATGTGTCTGGGCTTCCTATATTTACATTATACATTTCGTACGCTGTTTGTATTAAAGATATTTTTAGTGTTAATCCGCGAACATCTATGTTTGGAATATAATCTTCAGCATTTATACTTGAACAACCTGTAAAAAGATTCATCAATAATATATTTAAAATAATTATATACTTTTTATATTTCATTTTATCACTCCTTATTTTTATAAAATTGAACTTAAAAGTTAAAATACCTTTTAAAACCATTCTCCAATATATGCTTATAAAACTTAGGGAAAATAAATAATTTATGTCTATAAAAAGATTAAAACAAAGCAAAATAATAAAAATGGTTAGAAAATATTGTGGATAAATTAAGGAATGACGTATTTTGTAAAATGAAATTTTTAATAAATAGCAAAATACTTACTCAGAAAAGTGCCACAGTATATAATTCTGTGGCTCTAATTTTTTATAATTATAATTTCTTAATAGATACTATTGAATTTAAAGGTAGGTAAAATTTTGAACTTTCATTAAAAGATGAATTAAGTTTACCTAAATATTTTGAATCAAGTACAATTACTAAAGGAGTTACTTCTACAACTTCACCATATAAAGGATCAAGGCTAAAGTATGTGTAAAGCTCTACATATTCATTTAAAAAAGTTAAAAGATAATTATAGAAATTTTTAGGCATTTGCTCAGTTGATTTAGGCATACTATCAACTCCTTTATGAGATATAAAGCCTAATATAATATATGATATTTGTAAAAGTTTGGTTCTTGATAAATAAAAAATAATATATATAATAGTTATATAGTAGCATTTAGTCTAATAAATTATATAGTTGTAAAATAAAGAGGATATTATGAAACTAAAAGAAAAGATAAATCAATTCCCAAAAACTCCGGGTATATATATGATGAAAGATAAAAATGGAGATATCATATATGTTGGAAAATCAAAAAAACTAAGAGATAGAATAAAAAGTTATTTTGTGAATTCAGCAAATCATTCAAGAAAAGTGACTAGAATGGTAAAAGGAATTTATGATATTGAAATTATAACTACAGATACAGAATTAGATGCACTTTTATTAGAGTGTGAGATGATTAAAAAAATAAGGCCTATTTACAACAAATTAATGAAAAATCATGAGAACTATAAGTATATTAAAGTTCATAAAAACTTAGAGTATCCATATATAGAAGTGGTAAAAGAAATAGATAATGATAGTTTATATTTTGGTCCATATAGCATGGAAAAAAAAATAGAAGAAATAAAAGAAATTTTAGTTGAATTTTATAAAATACGATCATGCAAAAGATTAGTAAAGTGTGTAAAATATGACTTGAATCAATGTCTAGGTCCATGTAGAGAAACAATTAGCAAAGAAGAATATAATAAAATATTAGATAAAGTTAAAGATACTTTAATGGGAAAAAATAAAGATATACTAAAAAGTTTAGAAAATAAAATGCAGGATGAAATACTAAAGCTTAATTTTGAAAAAGCATCAGTAATAAGTAATAAGATAGATTTACTTAAAAGTTTTTTATCTAAGCAGAATATTATAAATACTATGAATAAAAAAGAAAGAATATTTGCTTGGATTAAGCTAAAAGAAAATAAATTTAAAGTTTACATAATTGAATATGGAATCCTAAAAAACTCTAAAATAATAGAGACTAAAAACTTTAATTTAATTAATATAAATGATTTAATAACAGAAATGCAAGAAAAAGATATAAATCCTAAAGAAAAACAAAATTTAATAAATAAAGATGATATAGATTTTATTAATATAATTTACTCATATATAAAAAATAATGAAGAAATTAATTATATTATTCTTTAATAATAAAAAAGAGTTAACTACTTATTAGTTAGCTCTTTTTTATTATAGCTTATTAAAATTTGTTTAGATGTATGTCAATGATATTATATGGAGAAAATAATGCGAATTATAAATAAGGATGTGTATTAATATAATGGAAGAAGAATTAAATATACTAGGAAATTTATTAAGAAAAAAACAAATAACATATAATGAATTTAACAATCTTATCGGAAATTATTATGTAAAAGAATATGAGGAACTAGAAGATAATTATTATTTAATAAAAGTAATAAGACCATCAGATTCTATAGACAGTAGTAAGAACTATTATACTGACTATGTAGAAGTAATTGGTAAGATTTATACATTTACAATAAGATAAAAGTTATTATAAAATAATATTCGTAGGGAATGATTTTAATATAAAATGAATTATTATAAAATTTGGATACTAATTTGTGATGCAATTAATAAAATAAAGCATAGAGAAGAATTTTCTCTATGCTTTATTTTATGAAACCATAGTTTTAATAAAAAATTAAAGTTTTTAAAACGTTTTGTTTAAGGACAATGTCTAATAAGTGTAATCATAAATGAAAGTATATAATGAGGGAGAAAATATGGAAGATATAGTTACAGTAAAGCGAGCTATTAAAGGTGATAGGGAAGCCTTTGAACAGTTAATAGGGGTACATATGAATTATTTATATAGGGAAGCATACCTAAGAACTAAATATGAAGATGATGCTAAAGAAGTAGTTCAAGAAACAGTATACAAAGCATTTAGAGGCATAGAAAAACTGAGGCAACCTGAGTATTTTAAAACATGGATAACGCGAATACTTATAAATGTATCTAATGATT
Source organism: Faecalimicrobium sp. JNUCC 81 (assembly GCF_053667625.1). NCBI lineage: Bacteria > Bacillati > Bacillota > Clostridia > Peptostreptococcales > Peptostreptococcaceae > Faecalimicrobium > Faecalimicrobium sp. JNUCC 81. Next base: position 2,574,964 of record NZ_CM132203.1, on the reverse strand, counting down.
TTTTATCAAAGAACGGAATTATAGATTTAGAACATGATGAAGAGGCATTTATAAAAGAGGTAGTTGTAGACGATCAAAGGGAGATAAAAATAGATTTATATAATGCTATAGATGAACTAGAAGATAAGTATAAAGACGCAATTATCCTCAGATATATTCATGATATGAAAGTAGAAGAAGTAGCAAATATACTAAATCGCCCTGTAAATACAATAAAAACACATATAAGAAAAGCTATAAGTGACATGAAAAATTTATTGAGGGAGGGATATAAAAATGACTAAGGATAAGATAAATAAAAATAATCTAGATGATATAAATGATTTAGATTTTGATGAGATAGATATAAAAGAACTAGATAAAAAAATGGAAGAATTTTATATAGATAGAGAAAAAATAAGTAATATAAAAGTTCCTGATGACATGATGTTTCTAGCTAAAAAATCAATAGATAAAGCACAAAATGATATGAAAAAAGAAAAGTTTAAAAAAATATCAACATCTGTAGTAGCAAGTATAACTATAATATTATCCATTGGGGCTTATAATCCGATATTAGCACATAAAATACCTTATATAGAAAAATTATTACAAAATATAAATAACATACTGCATATTGATGAGATAGCGCGTATTACAGAAATAGATAAGATTTTACCGAGGGCTAAGATAGATAAAAATGGGAAAATAAAATTTGAGGTAAGAAAAGAAGAACTTGCACAACCGAATTTGTCAGATAAAGATGAGAAAGTACATAATCAAGGGGCTATATATGAACCTAAAGAAGATGAAAAGTATATAGAGGTACACGAAGATAGCGTAAATATACCAGTAACAGATGAAGAAACTATAAACCTAATACATGAAATGGCAAATGGGATAATCGTTGCTAGAGATTACTCTAGAGGTTACACAGAAATAAGTCCTAAAACAATAGATGCAGCCTTAAAAGGTGTAGAAAATATGTCTGATGAAAGCAGCAAAAACTATTTGCGTAACGAACTAAAAAAATGGGAAGCTGGCAATTTTGATAATGGAGTAGAATTACATAATTATGTATGGAGAAAGTTAAATGGAGAAGTAGGAGAAGCAATAGGCCTTCATTATGGGGAAATAGAAAATATAAAAAATAGTCATTTTAGGTAAATTTAGGGGGATTAGTATGAAAAATATAAATAAAAAAGTTAATTTAATACTTTTAATTATAATTACTATTAGTTTGAATATTATAGGATGTAATAAAGCAGATAAAGAAAAAGATAGTTTAGATAAATATATAAAAGCATGGAGCAGTCAAAGCTATGAAAATATGTATGAATTACTATCTAAAGAATCTAAGGAATATATTGATAAAAACACATTTATAAAAAGATATTCAAATATATATTCAGCAATAGGAGCTAATAATATAAAAATAGATATAAATAAAGGTGATAAATCTAATTCATCTGATATGCCAATAAGTGTAAGTATGAACACAATAGCTGGGGATTTAAAATTTGATAATTTTAATATAGATTTAGCTAAAGAAGATAGAACATATAAAGTAAAATGGAAGGAAAGTTTAATACTTCCTAATATGATAAAAGATGATAAAGTAAGGGTAGTAAATAATTTTGCAGAAAGAGGAAGCATATTAGATAGAAATGGAAATAAACTTGCAACTAATGGTACTGTAAACTCTATAGAAATACACCCAAGTGTATTTGAAGCAAAAAAAGAAGAAAATATAAGTAAGATGGCTCAAATTTTAGATATTGATGAAAGTTATATAGAAGATAAACTAAATAAAAATACTAATCCAGAACACTTAGTTCCTATAGTAGACGTATCAGACCATGAAGTAGATAAAGCGAATAAATTATTTGAAATGGAAGGTGTTAAAGTATATAAAAAAAACTCAAGGGTATATATACAAGGTGAAGCACTAGGAAATCTAATTGGATATATAGGGGAAATAAATAAAGAGGAATTAGACAAAAATAAAGGAAAAGGATATAGTCCATATAGTAGGATAGGAAAATCAGGATTAGAATCTATATATGAAGAAAAGCTAAGAGGCAAAGATGGGGCTTATATCTACTTAGAAAGAGGAGAAGAAAAAATAACTATACAAAAAACAAATCCGACTAATGGAGAAGATATAAAATTATCTATTGATTCAGATTTACAAAATAAAATATATAATGAAATGAATAAAGAAAAAGGAGCATCAATAGCCTTAGACCCTAAAACTGGAGAAGTATTAGCTATGGTAAGTTCTCCATCTTATGACTCTAATATCTTAGTAACATATAAAACAAAAGAAATAGAGAATATATACAAAAATAGTAACAATGCACAATTTCAAAATAGAGCAAACGATGTATATTCTCCAGGTTCTACAATGAAGTTAATAACATCAGCTATAGGTTTAGAAAGTGGAGTAATTAATCCAAGTGAAGCCATGGAAATAAAAGATAAAGATTGGCAAAAAGATAGATCTTGGGGACATTACAAAATAAGTAGGGTTAAAGGAGATAAATTATATATTAATTTAAAAGATGCAGTTAAATACTCTGATAATATATATTTTGCAGACAAAGCACTTAAAATAGGCAGTGATAAATATATAGAAGGAAGTAAAAAATTTGGAATTGGAGAACAATTAAAATTTGAATACCCTATGCAAAAATCACAAATATCTAATAATAAAAATTTAGATAATGAAATACTATTAGCTGATACAGGTTATGGCCAAGGAGAAGTTTTAATGAGTCCTTTAGATGTGGCCATGTCATATAGTTCTTTAGGCAATGAAGGTAATATAATGGCACCAAGGTTAGTTATAAGTGAAAATAAAGAAGCTAAAGTTTATAAAAAAGCAATAGATAGTAACCATATAGGTCAATTAGTAGATGTATTTTCTGCTGTTGTAAATGAAAATGATGCAACGGCTAGTATTGGTAAGATAGATGGAATAAACATAGCAGGAAAAACGGGAACTGCTGAAATTAAAAAAATTAAGGAAGATCCTAATGGAAGCGAAAATGGATGGTTCGTAGCGATAAATACTGATAACCCTAAAATAGTAGTATCTATGATTATAGAAGATGTAAAAGAAAAAGGTGGAAGTGAGTTTGTAGTTAAAAAGGTAAGTAATTCAATAAAGCACTATTTAGAAAGATAATAAAAAAAGTACCTACTAGTAGGTACTTTTTTATATTAAAATTTAATTATAACGCAAAAAAAGAGCATTTGCTCTTCTTTTGAAATAAAAATATATCTATATTAATATAATTATATTCTATTTACGTTTGCAGCTTGAGGTCCTCTAGCTCCATCAGTTATTTCGAAGCTAACCTTTTCGCCTTCTTCTAAAGTCTTGTATCCGTCACCTTGTATAGCTGAGAAATGTACGAAAACGTCATCTCCACCTTCTACAGATATGAATCCAAATCCTTTTTCACTGTTAAACCATTTTACTATTCCGTTTTTCATTAGAAAAATCCTCCGTGTATTTAAAAAATCCAAACTTATTAAATTAAGTCTGTTCCATAAGTATATATTATATAAAAAATAAAAACAAGTACTATTTCAAAAAAACATTTAAATAAGTTAAAAATATATTCAAAATATACATACAACAGATAAATTTAATAAATTTTAATAAATTTTAATATTTACAATTTCTACTTTATAACAATTATAAAACACAATATATAGGAAAATATAAAAAGTGTGATACAATATATTGTGTATATATAGAAAAGTTGGGTATGAAGTAAATGTTAAAATAGTATTTAAAATTGGAGGGATTTGAATGTGCAAAGTAATAAAAAGAGACTTAAGTGAAGAAGTATTTGACAAAAATAAAATATTTAATGCTGTTTATAAATCTAGTATAAATAGTAAATTTGGAATAGACATAGATTTAGCAAAGTCGATATCTTTAAAAATAGAAGAAGAAATAAAAAATAGTAAAAAAGATTTTACAGTAGAGGAGATACAAGATAAAGTTGAAGATCTACTTATGGAATCAAATAGAAAAGATATAGCTAAAAAGTATATTTTATATAGAGAAAAAAGAGCTGATATAAGAAGTTCTAAATGGAAAATGGATGAACTGCAAAAATCAATATGGTCTAATAAGTATCAATATGAAAATGAAAGTTTTGATAGTTGGATAGAAAGGGTATCTGGAGGCAATAAAAAAATATCAAAATTAATAAGAGAACGTAAGTTTTTATTTGCCGGAAGAATATTAGCAAATAGAGGCTTGAATAAAGATGGAATAAAAGTAACGTATTCTAATTGCTATGTACTTAGTAAACCAGAAGATAATTTAGAAAGCATATTTGATACTGCAAAAAAATTAGCTAAAACATTTAGTTATGGTGGAGGTGTTGGTATTGATATATCAAATCTTAGACCAAGTGGTGCTTTAGTTCATAACTCTGCAAGAACTACTACAGGGGCTGTATCTTTTATGGATCTTTATTCTATGACAACGGGTCTTATAGGTCAGAGAGGAAGACGTGGAGCTCTTATGATATCAATGGATGTAAGCCATCCAGATATAGAAGAATTTATAGATATAAAAACTGACTTAGAAAGAGTTACTAAAGCTAATATATCAGTGAGAATAAATAAAGAATTTATGGATGCTGTATTGAATAATAAAGAATATGAATGCAAATTTGAAGTTAATGATACTGGACAAATAATAATTAAAAAAGTAGATGCAAAAGAATTATTTATGAAATTAATAAAAAACAACTGGGACTATGCAGAACCGGGAATACTGTTTTGGGATAATATAGAAAAAAATCACCTATTAAGTGAAGACAAAAACTTTAAGTATGCGGGAGTAAATCCATGTGCAGAAGAACCACTTCCTGCAGGTGGAAGTTGTTTGTTGGGTTCTATAAATTTAGCAGAATTTATAGTAGAACCATTTACCAAAAATGCAATATTTGATATAGAAAAATTCAAATCATGTGTATCTGATTGTGTTATAGGATTAAACGAAGTTTTAGAAGAAGGGTTAAGCTTACATCCTCTTAATGAACAAATTGAATCGGTTACAAATTATAGACAAATAGGGTTAGGGGTTATGGGAATTGCAGATATGCTAATAAAACTTAACTTAAGATACGGTAGTGATGAGTCTATAAAACTATGTAGAGAGTTATCTAAAACTATGCTAAATGCAGCAGTAAAACAATCAGCGATGTTAGCTAAGGAATTAGGAACATATGAAAAATATAACAAAGAAGCAGTATTAAACTCTAAGTTTTTCAAAGAAAATATTACTGAGGATGTAGAACAATTAGTTAAAGAGTATGGACTTAGAAATTCGCAAATATTAACTATAGCACCTACAGGTTCAATATCTACAATGCTAGGTATTAGTGGAGGAATTGAGCCGATGTTTAATACATCGTACAATAGAAAAACAGAATCATTACATGATGAGGATGTATATTACAAAGTATATACACCAGTAGTATCTGAATATATGCATATTAATAATATAGAAAATGAGGATGATCTACCAAATATATTTGAAACAGCTATGACTCTAAAACCAATAGAAAGAATAAAAATGCAAAGTTCATGGCAAAAGAGTATAGATGCATCTATTTCTTCTACAATAAACTTGCCACATGAAGCAACAGTTGAAGAAGTTTATGATATATATGTTGAGGCTTATAAAAATAATTTAAAAGGAATAACTATATACAGAGATGGATGCAAAAGAAGTGGAATACTAATAAATGAAAAGCCTAAAAAAAGTAAAAAAACACAAGATGAAGAAAGTATTAGCATAGAAAAAGAAATATCTATAACTACAGATGAAGTAGAAAAATTTGTATGCCCTGAATGTAAAAGTGAGACAATAATACCTACAGGAGGGTGTGCAATTTGCCTTCAATGTGGATACAGTAAATGTAATTAAAAATTTATATAAAAAATGCCCAAGCCTATTAAATAAAAGGTTTGGGCATTTTTACATTTAATCACATATAAATTATAAATTTACAAAAATTGTATAACTCTGATACAATAATTTTCAGATAATACATTAAAATAAGAATAAGAAGGTGATAAATATGATAGATATATTTATTGTAGAAGATGATAAGGCTTTAAGTAGGGAGATCAAAACACATCTAAGTAAGTGGGGATATAATGTACATGAAGTAGAGAACTTAGAAGATATAACTAATGAGGTAATAAAAGCTAACCCAAAACTTATATTGATGGATATTAATTTACCTTGCTATGATGGATTTTACTGGTGTGGTCAAATTAGAAATTTTATGAAAGTGCCAATAATATTTATATCATCAAGAGATAGTGATATGGATATAGTAATGTCTATAAATTTAGGTGGAGATGATTATATAACAAAGCCATTTTCCCCTCAGGTTCTAGTAGCAAAAGTTCAGGCTATACTTAGAAGAACATATTCATATAATAATAGTTTAAATAGCGATATAATCAAATATAAAGATGTAATACTTAATATTTTAGAAAGTAAAATTTACTTTAAGGAAAAATTCGTTGAATTAACTAAAAATGAATTTAAGATAATTAATATTTTAATTAAAAATCAAGGTAACATTGTAAATAGAGATACAATAATAGAAGAACTTTGGGATAGTGATGAATTTATAAGTGAAAATACGTTGACAGTAAATATAAATAGGCTTAGAAAAAAATTAGGAATAATAGGTTTAGATAATTTTATAACTACTAAAAAAGGACAAGGGTATAGTATATAATGAATATTTTTAGATATTTAAAGGAAGTAAGAATATATTTGTTTTTAGTTTTTGCAATATTGATTATTTTAAATTTAAATGTAATATTAGACCTGAATTTATCAAATGTATTAAACAGTTTAATTTATATAAATGCATTAATAATAATAACTTGTATAATATTTTTTATACTTGGATATTTTGAGTATAAAAAAAAATATAATGAGTTATATAACCATATAAATAATAATAAAAAACAAGAAAATGGTTTAGTTAATCCATATTTTTATGATGTTATAGACAATAAAATAAATAACTATGAAAAAAATATACAAAGTTTAAAATATGAACTTCAAGAGATAAATGATTATATGACAAATTGGATACATCAAGTGAAAATACCAATAGCAGTACTTGAAATAATATCTCAAAGAGTTAAAGAATTAGAAATCCAAAATAATTTACAAAATAAACATAGTTTATACAAAGAAATAAATATAGAATTAAAAAGAATTGAAAATTTAGTTGGGCAAGCGTTATATATATCAAGATCTGGGAATTATAGCTCAGATTTTTTGATAGAAGAAGTTAATTTAGAAAAAGTAATAAAAGAAATTGTAAGACGAAATAAACATTTATTTATATACAATAAGGTAGATTTAAAACTAGAGAACTTAGATGCTAATGTATTAACTGATAAAAAATGGATAACTCATATAGTAGAACAAATAATAGATAACTCATGTAAATATGTGGAAAAGAATGGACAAATTAAAATCTATACAACTAAAGATGATAAAAGTATAAAACTTCATATAAAAGATAATGGAATAGGAATAGTACCACAAGATATAGAAAGAGTATTTGATAAAGGATTCACAGGAAAGAATGGTCGCAAAAAAACTAAATCAACAGGGATGGGCCTTTATATATCTAAAAAAATATTGAATAAATTAAGTCACAGCATAGATGTATCTTCAACTCAAGGTGAATTTTGTGATATATACATCACATTTTACAAATTATCAGATTATTTTACGCTCTAAAACAAACAATTTCTAATGTTACATAAATGTAATTTTAATATCCAAATTGTAAGGCTGATGGATGGATTATAATGAATTAAATTTATAAAATATATGTATAGTTATAATTTGGAGGTAGATTAATATGTTAAAAGTTGTTAATTTAAAAAAAGAGTATAATGCTCAAACGAATAAATTTAAAGTTATAGATAATATTAACTTAGAAGTCAAAAAGGGTGAATTTATAAGTATAATGGGACCATCAGGTGCAGGTAAAACTACACTTTTGAATATATTATCAACAGTAGATAAGCCAACTGAAGGAAAAGTATATTATGATAATAAAGATGTACATGTCTTAAATAATAAAGAAATATCAAAGTTCAGAAGAGATAATATAGGATTTATATTTCAAGACTATAATTTATTAGACAGTATGAGTGTAGAAGATAATATAGCACTTCCTCTTGTCATAGGAGGTAACAAACAAAGTTATATACAATCAGAAATTATTAGACTATCAAAGTTTTTTGGAATAGAGCATCATCTTAAAAAATACCCATATGAATTATCAGGAGGTCAAAAACAAAGAGTTGCAGCAGCTAGGGCTTTGATTACATCTCCGTCTATAATATTTGCAGATGAGCCAACTGGAGCACTTGATTCTAAATCATCATCAGAACTTTTAAATTGTCTAAAGGATATGAATGAAAAGTTTAATGTTACAGTAATTATGGTAACTCATGATGCATTTGCAGCAAGTTACTCGAAAAAAGTAATTTTTATAAAAGATGGAAAATTAAATGCAAGAATAGATAGCAATGGAAAAAGAAAAGAATTTTTTAAAAATATAATGGATTTACTAACATCTCTTGGAGGTGAAGTAAATGAACTTATTTAGGTTATCAACAATGAATTTAAAACAAAATTTAAAAAATTACGGAATGTATATATTTTCAATGGTTTTTTCAATAACAGTTTTTTATAATTTTATATCACTTATATTTAGTGATCAAATTAAAGCACTATCTCAGCTTAAAACAGTATCGATGATAACCAATATGTGTGCAGTAGTATTAGTTTTATTTTTTATATTTTTTATATCTTATTCAAGTGGATTTTTTATAGAACAAAGAAAAAAAGAGTTTGGGATATATACATTTATGGGAGTGGAAAATAATAAGATTGCACTTTTATTTGCAACTGAAGGATTAATTACAGGAATAATAGCATTAATAGTAGGGATATTTTTAGGAATATTAGTTAATAAGCTATTTTTAATGGGGATTGTAAAGGTAGCTAAGATAGATGCAGTTATAAAATTTGAAGTGTCAAACTTAGCTATAATTTTAACTTCTTTAGTATTTTTAAGTATACTTTTATTTGTATTTATAAAAGAGTATATAACTTTAATAAAAACGGATATAACAAAACTAATAAATGCGAAAAATACATATCAAGTTGAAAATACTAAAGGATCTAAAATAAAAGGATTGTTAGGTTTTTTTGTAATAATATTGGCTTATATATTTATTATAGGGTATAAAAGATTTAATATACCATTTCCAATAGCTATAATGGGTACAGTTATTATGATTATGGTTGGTACTTTGTATTTATTTAAAGGATTTTTTACATTAGTAATAAGTAAAATAATAAAAAATAAAAAGTTATTATATAAAAAAACTAATATAGTAAGTTATAATAATATAATATTTAGAATAAAAAATAACAATAAAACATTAGCTCAAGTTGCTATTTTAATAACTTGTACATTGACAAGTCTTATAACTGCTTTTTGCATGAAAAACTTAATTTCAGGTGGAAGGGAAGTTGAGGTTCCATATAGTTTATACTATATTAGTCAAAATTCTAATGATGATAAAATAGTTGATGAAGCTATTAAATTAAGTAAAGAAGAAATAGATTTCAAAGTGAATCTAGATTTTATACCATATAAAATTAATGGAAACCCATATAAAACTAATTTAAATCCATATATAAGTAATTTTAGTATAGTTAGATACTCAGATATAGAGCATATTATGGATAATAAAAAATTAATAAATGAGAAAAAAATAATGAAAAATAAGCCTAAAGAAGGTGAAGGTATAATAATAATACCTAAAAATTTTATAAATGCATTTAACTTTAAAGTAAATGTGAATATAGGTGATAAAAAGATAAAAATAAATGATGGTCTTGCATCTTCAATAACCGGGATTTTGGAGAATCCCAGTATTTTAATTGTAAATGATAATGATTATTCGTATTTTAAAAATAATTTAAAATACGATGATATAATAAAATTTAGAGGCATAACTTTAAAAAACTATGAAAATACAAATAAAATATCAAATTATATAAAAAAGTATACGGATATGCCTATGTTTAGTTTTGATATGTTTAATGAAGATGATTATAACTTTATAAATTCAGTATATTTTATAGGTATTTTCTTAACATTAGTATTTATGATATCCCTTGGAAGTATAATGTATTTCAAATGCATATCTGATGCAAGTATAGATAAAATAAGGTTTGAAACTCTAAGAAAATTAGGAATTAGTCAAGAATATATAAATAAAGCTATATATAAGCAAATAGGGATATTTTTTTCTATGCCCATAATAGTAGGTATTGTTCATAGTATAGTTGCAGGATATGCAATTAATGGTTTATTTAATGAAAGTGGTTATGTTGTAACATTTGGATCCATATTCATATTTACACTTATTTATATAATTTATTATATTGCTAGTGCAAGAAAATATATACGAGTAACAAAATAAAAAAGAGCATTCTTAGGTATGCTCTTTTTTATTTTGTTATTTTAATTCAATTATAGAAGCTTTTGTTTGAGGTGGTATGCTCATAGTCATTGCATTAGAGTGATAAGCAAGTACTGTATCTCTAATATTTAAATTTGCTATAGAAATTTCATTACATTCTGAGTCTAAAATTAAAGTTTTAGGTGATACAACTAAAGTAATATAAGTATAAATGTTATTAATATTTTTACCTATAGTTATAAAAGTGGTTTCATTATCTATTTTTCGTATATCGACTATATAACCGCACGCATAGCTTACATATTTCATAATCTCATCTCCTTTATTTAAATTTATTTATTAATGGTACTTTTTAGATATGAAATCAAATTTCAAGGTAGATTAGGTGCACTATTTTGAGTTAAACATTCAACTCTAGTAATTAAGCTTACATCGATTAAAGTATATTCAGGAATAGAGCTATTTCTTATTCTATATCCTTTAATATTATTATTTCTCTCATCTATATCAGTAACTAAAAATGGAAAGTTTGTGGTATTTTTACATTGGCCTCCCTCTAAGTTTGTACATTGTGTTATTCTTACAAATCCCCTACAGTTTCTAATTATGTCAAAAATATAAGATTTATCTGGAGTTTGGCCCTCACCCATGCATTGAACATTTAATATTTGGCTATTTTTTAATATAATATCTTCAACAGGCTCTCTATTTATTAAAATTACACCCTCTACCATTTCACAAGGTCTATTTATTTTAGTTACTCTCATTGTTATTGTTTTGGTATTTACACACTGTTTATTTAATGTTAAAGAACAATAAGTAATTCGAAGTGTCTTACTTTTACATTTATCAATAATATCGTATAAGTCACTGGTAGTTACAGCTTTAATACTGGGCCCTGAAGCTTGAAAATTCATATTTCTTCCTCCTTATATTTTATAGTAGTACTTATATATAAGCTATGGATGTATATAAATATATGTTCCAGATGATTGCTATAAAAATTTATAAATAAACAAATAATAAATATATAAAAAATTTTTATTGCAAAAAATAAACAAAAATGTATAATATTATTATATATAAAATTATAGCAGGAGGAAAAAATGAGCGAAAATAAAGTTAAGATAGTTGTAGCTGACCCATCGGCGCTAGGACTTTTCGGATTAGCAATTATAACACTTGTAGCATCATCTCAAAAATTAGGGTTAACATCAGGAGTATCATTAATAATACCATGGGCAATCTTTTTAGGTGCTTCAGCTCAGTTAATGGCATGTATAAATGACTTTAAACACAATAATACTTTTGGAGCAACAGCATTTGGAGCGTATGCATTTTTCTGGTTTGCTGTTGGATTCACATGGTTAATACAAAACGGAGTATTCGGAGCAGAGCTTGCTTCAAGTATTGATACAAAGCAATTAGGATTTGCATATTTAGGATACTTAATATTCACATTATTTATGACTATAGGAGCAATGGAAACTCACAAGGTATTATTTGCAATATTTGTATTTATAGACTTTTTATTTATAGGATTAACATTAATGTCATTTAACATAATTCCAGAATTAGCACATCAAATTGCAGCTTATTCTGAATTATTAATAGCAATATTTTCATTTTATGGATGTGGTGCATCTGTTTTAAATACTCACTTTGGAAAAGTATTTTTACCAGTTGGAAAACCATTTGGAATCTTTAAATAGTAATTACTAAAAATTTTAATTATATAAAAGCCCTTATAGAAATTCTATAAGGGCTTTTTTATTAAATTAAGTATTAAAATGACGAAATTATATCCTCAACGCTTTGAGAACTAAGCATAGTTCTAATTTTTTTTCTATGATCTAAAAACTTATAATACAAATCTTCAGATGGCTTTGGATCTCCATAAATTTTCCAATATTTTGTATTATAAAATTGATAGTTTCCATATCCCATAAACCCTATAACGTCTTTAAGCGGATACCCCAAAAATATTCCTATTTCATCAGGAAAAATATCCCCTTTTAATTTACTAATTAAATGAGAAAGAGCGGACTCTACATTAAAATCTACAGGATAACCTAAAAACTTTAAGAGATTTTTAATTTTAATATTATTTAATTGATTAGTTAAAGATTCTTTATTTATAAATAGGATTTTATATCCTTTTTTTTCTTTATTAATAACGACAATATCTATTTTTTTACAATTATTAAAATGGCTATAAATATCATCTAATTTACTCTCTTTAGCTTTATCAAATGTTGGAATTGTAACTATTTCACAGGGCTTAGAACCCATAAGTACAGGACCTAACAACTCTAGAAGCCATTTTGTATAGGATGAATTCATCTTATTTTCACAAGAATAACAGTTCATAATTAAATCTCCTTAATTAAGAATGATAATAAATAAAAAATACCATTTAACAAATGATAACCTTTTTTAATGACAAATATTCATAAAATTATTAATTATTTTAATTTAAAAATTTTATAAATAATTTTATGAAATTTACAAATAATAATATTGGAAAATAAAGTTTTAAATGAAAGGAGTAACAATTATGAAACGTATATTACTATTAGGTCTTTTTATACTTTTCATCTTTAATATTTCAGGATGCACACCACAGCCTAAAAAAACAGAGGAGCCAACTACACAACCAAATAAAATAGATGAGAATATAGATAAACAAAAATCACCAATGAGTAAAGTAGAATATAAAGAGAATCTAGTTAAAAGTTATGAAAAATACATAAAACCATTAGATTTAAAAAATTATGATGACTTAGAAGATATGTTAGCTAAAAAAGGTGAAATAGATCACGAAAAATTTCTAAATGATTTAGAAGAATCATTAAATGACAGCAAAATAAATATAAAAGCTTTTGAAGAATCTATTATAGGATTAGAAATAGATGATGATAAGTTAAAAAAACTAAATGATAAATTAGTAGAAGAATGCAAGGTATTAATGGATGATATAAAAGTTAAAGAAACAGAAATAGCTAAAATAGATGAAAATATTTTAAAAAAACCAACTAAAGAGTTAATACAATATTTAAAGACTAATTTAGATGACGATATAACAGAAAAAAATAAATTTGATGAAACTTTAGATCAAATAGAAGATATATTAGGTATAAATTTAGAAAGTTAGACCAAGATATTAATGAATAATTGATATGATACATATCAAATAAAAATAAATTAACAAAATAAACCTAGGAGGAAGAATATGAAAGGCAAAAAATTAATAACAGTAGGTATAGCAATAGCAATATCATTAGGAGCGGTGGCGTGTACTAAGAAAACACCAGCACCAACACCAACACCAGCACCATCAGAACAAAAGAATGTACCTGCAGGAGAAGACTATACAGCTAGCTACTCTAAACATTATAACGAATATATGACAGGATTGGCTGATTATAGTATGTATAAGAATACAGAAAGTGTAAATGAATACTATAAGACAAATAAATATCCAGGAAATGAAAAATATGTATCAGATTTAAAAGCTGCATATAAAGATAGTAGAGATAAAGTTAAATCATTTGTAGATTCTCTAAAAAAAGATGGAAAAACAGAAGATGAAAAATTAAAGAAAATGAATGAAGATTTAATAGCAGAGGGAGAAAAGACAATAGCTAATTTAGATGAAAGAATTAAGAAATTAGATGAGCTTCCAAAAGATATAATGAATAAGAGTCAAGATGAGTTTATATCAGCAGTTGATGAAGCTACAAGAATAAAAGACAAAACTGAAAATGGATTTAACAAAATGATAGAAGACATGAATAAGGCATTAGGATTTAAGCCTAATACTACTAATAATACAAACAAACAAAAATAATATATTATAAATAAAATGCCTCATAAATATAATTTTTTATTGAGGTATTTTATTTTTCATATATATTTTAAAATTAATTTAAATTAAAATATTTTGAAAAAATAGAAGTATTATCAAAAGCATTAACTAGCCAGGAAGTAAAATAATTTATAGAAAAACAATATAAAGGAAGTATAATTTTGTCATTTTAGTTTAATAAAAAGGAGTAGCTATTAGCTGCTCCTTTTTATTATAAAAAAGTTTATGTAAATTCATAAAACGACAAATTTTTTTTGAAATTAATGTTAATATATTTATATAAAATATAAAAAGTGGGGAATTTTATGAATGCAAGTTGTGCTGATATAAAAGAAGATAGTAATGATTTAAAAAGATTAATTAAAGATTGTAGAGGATATATAATAATTAACATCATGTTTACTATTATTGGAATAATAAATATTGATCTTTACTCTACATTTATAAATATAGTAAGAATAAGTTTATTATGGATATTTATATATACAATAGGCCATAATATAGTTTTAGAAAATCAGAAATTTTTTAATATAATGAATATAAGTAGTATAGTATTAGTTATTTTAGCGGGGTTAAGTGCTGTTAAAGTAGAAGAAAATGTATTTCAATTTTTTATATTAAATTTTATCATAATAAACCTAACTAACTTTATATATATTAGACATAATGAAAAAAAAATAACAAAAAAATACAGTCTAATAATGTTTTATATAATTTTAGCATTTATATATAGTATGTGTATATTGCATATAAATAGAATGTTAACTAATAATTTATTTATGTTCATTAACCTTAGCATAGCCATTTATAATGCAGTATTATCTCAAACAAAAGAAAGTAAAAATATGAATCATTATGAAATGATAAAAAACTTATCACTCATATCTTTACTTGGTAATATATTAGGTGTTTTATATGTTGTATATATTTTTAAATACAGTTTAACTCATATATACTTACTTAAAGGAGTTATATATCTTATTTTATTTAATTATACATATTATGGATATCAATATTGTATAAAAAATATAATAAAAAATCCATATTGTGAGTTGTTAAATACAAACAAAGAACTTGATAATAAATCAAAGCAATTAAATAAAATAAATGTTGCAATTAAAAATGAAATTGAAATTTGTAATAAAATAAAAAAATATATAAACCAAAGAAATGAATTATTAAATCAATCTTTAGATGCTATGCCGAATATATGGATAATTACAGATTATGAATTTAATATATTATATACAAATAATAAATATAAAAATATTTTTAATGATGATATAGAAAACTTTTTTGATTTAATAATAAACGTAAAAGATTATAAACAAGTAAGAGAAGATATTATAATTAACAAAAATAAAGAATGCATAGCAGACAAAATTATTTATTTGGATGAAGATATTTATACTTTAAATATAAATAATAATTTATTAGATAATACTTACTTAATTTGTTTAAATAATATTACAAAAGAAATCAAATTAGAGCAAGAACTTAAAGACATAAAAGAAGAGTATGAATATATAATTGAGAATATACCATGCGCTATAATGATTAGAACTTCTAGTAATTTAATAGAAAATATTGATATTTTAGGAATAAATAAAAGCTTCTCAAAGCTATTTGGATATAGTAAAGAGGATATAGAAGGTATGAATTTATTAGATTATTATAAAACATTTAATATCGAATTTTTAGATAACAAACATTATAATAAATTAAATTTAACAATTGAGGAAAAAATTAAAAATATACAAGAAAATGCAAAAGACTATAATCTTATAACGATGGTTATGGAAGATAGAGAGTGCACAAATAGGAACATAGAAATAACTGTAGATGATTACATAGATGATGATAGTAATCATAAAATATTAATTTTAAAAGATATGACTGAGGAAATAAATACATATAAAGGTGTAAATAGACAAAATCAAATTTATAGACAAGTTTTAAACTCTGTACCAGAAGGTATAATAATTGAATCAGCAAGTGATGAAAAAATAATTTATACTAATAAAAAGTTTAGAGAGATATTTGGTATAAGAGGAGATAGGAAAACAATAGAAAAACTATCAACTAAATATAGAGATAGGCTATACACTAAGTTTTTATATAATCTACATGTTGGAGAAAAGGATAAAAGTATATATATAGTTAATGAAGACAAAAAAATAAAAGAAATAAAGATATCAACTAAAACTTGGTATATGGGAGAAGAAAGATTTAAAGTAAAATTAATTGAGGATTTAGGTCAGCAAAGAGAAGCTGAAAGAATAAAGGAAATACTAATAAGGCAGAGAGAATATGATCAATTGAAAATGGAATTTTATGCCAATATGTCTCATGAATTAAAAACTCCATTAAATAATATATATAGCTCAACTCAATTAGTAGAAAACTTATATAATAAAAATAAAGTCAAAGATGGACATAATGAAATAACAAATCATGTAAAGATTATAAAGCAAAATATGCTTAGGCTGGTAAGACTTATTGATAATATTATAAACATATCACAAGTAAAGTCTGAAATTTACAAG
The DNA here is from genome assembly GCF_053667625.1 of Faecalimicrobium sp. JNUCC 81. NCBI lineage: Bacteria > Bacillati > Bacillota > Clostridia > Peptostreptococcales > Peptostreptococcaceae > Faecalimicrobium > Faecalimicrobium sp. JNUCC 81. The sequence continues at coordinate 2,557,984 of NZ_CM132203.1, read as the reverse complement.
ATAAAATCTGTAAACTTTGATATTGTGTATTTAATTGAAGAAATAGTAAGTTCTGTACAACCATATGCAAGTGCAAAAAATCTAAATTTAATATTTGATACTAATGAAGAAATACTGTTAGTCGGATTAGATCCTGAGACTATTGAAAGAATAGTATTAAACTTATTATCTAATGCTATTAAGTTTACAAAATCTGAAGGAGAAATATTAGTTGCAGTGTATAAAGTAGAAAATAAAGTACAAATAATGGTTAAAGATAATGGCGTAGGGATTGATGAAGAAAAACTTACAGATATATTTGGAAGATTTAAACAAATAGAAGATGGAGGAGTATCAAATGAGTTTGGTAGTGGAATAGGGCTATATTTATCAAAGTCATTAGTAGAAGTTCAAGATGGAAGTATTGATATAAAAAGTAGGCTAAATGAAGGTACAGAGATTACAGTTGAGTTCCCTATTAAAAAAGTAAAGGAAGAAGAAGAAACAATTGTTGAATACAGTAATAATATAGAAAAATTTAAAATAGAATTTTTTGATATTTACAAATAACCACCTATATAAAAAGTACTATAAATAATTTATAGTACTTTTTAGCGTGAGAAATTTTTAGAAGAAATAAAAAACATAAAAAAACATAAAAATATATTAAAAAAATAAGGAAAACGTTATATAATAATCTTAAATAAAGAAGTTAAGTAAAAATATACAAATAGGTTAATATTTTAGGAGTATAAGAGATTATCATTTAAAAAGTTAATAAAAAATTAAAATTTAGTATTTTAGTGAATTATTAATTTTAGGCAATAACACATTTAGCTTAAGAAAATTTTAGGGGGGAGTGTAATATTAAAATGAATCAGCTTAAAATAACTGAAACGGCTTTAAGAGATGGACATCAATCCTTAATAGCAACTAGGTTGAAAACTGATGAAATAATACCAATATTAGAGACTATGGATCAAGTGGGGTATCATTCTTTAGAGGTATGGGGAGGAGCTACATTTGATGCATGTATAAGATTTTTAGACGAAGATCCTTGGGAAAGATTAAGAAAGATAAAATCAAAAGTAAAAAATACAAAGCTTCAAATGCTTTTAAGAGGTCAGAATTTACTTGGATACAGAAACTATGCAGATGATACTGTAGATAGATTTATAGAATTATCTATAAAAAATGGTATAGATATAATAAGAGTTTTTGATGCATTAAATGATGTAAGAAATATTGAAGCATCAATGAAAGCAATAAAGAAATATAAAGGTCATTGTCAGTGCGCAATATCCTATACAACTAGTGAAGTACATACTACAGATTATTATTTGGAATTAGTTAAGACTATGGAAAATATGGGAGCAGACTCAATTTGTATAAAAGATATGGCGGGAGTATTAACTCCATACAATGCTTACAACTTAGTAAAAAAAATTAAAGAAATAACTATACTTCCTATTCAGCTTCATACACATTGTACAAGTGGAATAGCAGATATGATATATATGAAGGCTGTTGAAGCGGGCGTAGATATAATAGACACCGCTATATCTCCATTTAGTGGAGGAACGAGTCAACCACCAACAGAATCTTTAGCAGTAACATTCTCGGAAATGGAAAGAAATCCAAATTTAGATATGGAAAAGCTTTTGAAAACAGCAGAATACTTTAAGCCCATAAGAGACAAATATATGAAAGAAAATATATTAAATCCTAAAGTGTTATTAACGGAACCACAAGCACTTAAATATCAAGTACCTGGAGGAATGTTATCAAATTTATTATCACAGCTAAAGCAGCAAAATGCTGAAGATAAATATGAAGAAGTTTTAAAAGAAGTTCCTAGAGTAAGAAAAGACTTAGGTTATCCACCGCTTGTAACACCAATGAGCCAAATGGTTGGGACTCAAGCATTATTTAATGTACTAAGCGGAGAGAGATATAAGTTAGTACCAAAAGAGATAAAAGATTATGTAAGAGGACAATATGGAAAGGCTCCAGCACCTATAAGTGAAGATATAAGAAAAAAAATAATAGGGGATGAAGAAGTTATAACTATAAGACCGGCAGATTTATTAAAATCAGAATTTGAAAATATGAAAAAAGAAATTGGAGATTTGGCAAAATGCGATGAGGATGTTTTAGCATATGCTTTATTTCCACAAGTAGCACCAAAGTTTTTAGAAAACAAGTATGGTAAAAAATATAATAAGGTTGAAGATGAAATTTCATATATAACAGTAACTATGTAGAGATAGGGGATTGAGGTATGGGAAATGAAGTGAATTTATTAGAGGGAGTATATATAAGTTTATCAAGTATGAGTTTGGTATTTATAATTTTATTAATAATTTCATTGGTATTAGGTAGCTTTAAACATATTTTTAAGGAAAATAATAATAAGAAAGATTTAGCATCTGAGTCTAATAGCCAAAGTAACAAAGAATTAGCGCTAACAGATGAAGAGGATGAAGAAAAAGTAGTTGTAGCTTTGGCTGCATCTATAATAGCAGGTAAAGGAAAAGTAAACCCAAATCTTCATATAAAAAGTATTACAAGAATTAAGTAATAACGTATAAATTTAAGGTTTATAAAAAGGGGGATATTAGGATGAATGCTAAAACATATCATATAAAATTAAATGGAAAAGTATATGAGGTTGAAATAGAGGAAGTAAAAGAGAAAGATAATAATAGAGATGATGTAAAGGAAACAAAAATAAATTCAAAGACAATAGAAAATAGAGATGGAGAAATGATTAATGCTCCAATGCCTGGAACAATATTAAATGTACTTGTTAAAGAAGGCGAGAATATTAAAAAAGGCCAAGTTGTAGCAATACTTGAAGCTATGAAAATGGAAAATGAGATAGTATCTTCAGTTGATGGAAAAGTGATGTGTATAAATGTTAGTAAAGGTCAAAATGTAAACCTTGGTGATAATTTATTACAAATAATATAACTTAAGCTAACTGAAGGAGGAATTTTAAAGTGGGTAATATATTAGTTGATTTTTTTACAGAATCAGGGTTTGCAATGATTACATATAAAGAAATTATTATGATAGCAATAGCTTGTATATTTTTATATTTAGCTATAAAAAAGGGATACGAACCATATTTATTAATACCTATATCAGTAGGGATGTTGTTAGTTAATATGCCTGGCGTAGATCTTATGAAAGCACCAACTGATAATCAAGTAGGGGGACTACTTTATTATTTATATCAGGGGGTTAAGCTTGGAATATATCCACCACTTATATTTTTATGTATAGGAGCAAGTACAGACTTTGGACCAATGATTGCAAATCCAAAGACGATATTACTAGGAGCGGCGGCTCAGTTTGGTATATTCTTTGCTTTTTTAGGTGCAATACTTCTAGGATTTAGCGGGTTTGAAGCGGCGTCAATAGGTATAATAGGTGGAGCTGATGGTCCAACAGCTATACAACTGGCCTCTAAGCTAGCTCCACATTTACTAGGAACTATAGCTCTAGCTGCTTATTCATATATGGCGTTGGTTCCAGTTATACAACCACCGATAATAAGAGCTTTAACAACAGAGAAAGAGCGTAGTGTAAAAATGGAGCAATTAAGACCAGTATCTAAGACTGAAAAAATAATATTCCCTATAGTAGTAATGATAATAGTTATAGGATTACTACCTACTGCAGCTCCGTTAATTGGCATGCTTATGTTTGGAAATTTATTAAAAGAATCAGGTGTTGTACCAAAATTAGTTGAGACAGCACAAAATTCCCTTTTATATATAATAACAATAATGCTTGGTATTACAGTTGGGGCAACGGCAAATGCAGAAACTTTTTTAACAGTGCAGACATTAGGTATAACTGCAATGGGTTTACTTGCTTTTTCCGTTGGAACAGCATCAGGAGTTTTAGGCGGAAAGTTAATGTATAAGTTAACTAAAGGGAAGGTGAACCCAATGATAGGTGCAGCGGGAGTATCAGCAGTACCTATGGCTGCAAGAGTTGTCCAAAAAGTTGGACAAGAAGAAAATCCTTCAAACTTTTTGCTTATGCATGCTATGGGTCCAAATGTAGCAGGAGTCATAGGCTCAGCAGTAGTTGCAGGTATATTGCTTAAATTCTTTGGATAATTAAATAAACACAAAATAAACACTTATAAATATAAAAGTTATGCTATTATATTAGTAAAATAGAAAATATAAGGTATAATTTAAGTTAGGATATTTATAAAATATATATAACAAAGGCATGGAATTATTCCATGTCTTTTTATATATAATGACTTTATTCAAGGGGGCATATAGGGTATGATTTTATATTTTTTTACTACAATTTTGGTAGGTGTTATAGGGGCCTTTATAGCAAAAAAATTAAAAGTACCAGCCGGAGCTATGGTTGGTTCTATGATATTTGTTGGAATATTTAATGTAATTACAGGTGCAGCATATGTAGAAAACTCAACTCGATTTTTTGTACAGGTTATAGCTGGAGCATTTATAGGGATAGATATGGATAAAGAAAAATTAATGGAAATAAAAAATTTAATAAAACCAGCAATAGTAATGATAATTGGACTTTTAATACTTAATATCCTAGTAGGTATATTTGTTTATAAAACTACATCTCTAGATTTATTATCATCTTTATTTGCTGCAGTACCAGGTGGTATGGCAGATATGTCTATAATAAGCTCAGAAATGGGAGCAGATACTTCCATGGTAGCAGTATTTCAATTAGCACGGCTGATATCAGTTATAAGTATATTTCCAACTCTTATAAAGCAAGTTCAAAAAAGAATAATTTGTGATAATGGAGATCAAATTGATATTGCTTCTACTATAGAATTAAATATAGATAAAAAGGATTGTAAATATAGTAACAAAAACAAAGATATTATACTTACTTTAATAATTGCAATCATATTTGGAATTATAGGAAAAGTGACTAAAATACCAGCAGGAACTATGATATTTTCATTAATAGGAGTGGCAGGATTAAAAATTTACAGTAATAAAGGATACATATACCCAATAATAAAGCAAGGAGCACAGGTAGTAGCGGGAGCATTTATAGGGAGTAGTATAACTATAGATGTTGTATATAGTTTAAAATCATTTATAATCCCTATAATTTGTATGATAATAGCTTATACTATTATGTGTGGACTTATTGGCTTTATAATAAGTAAATGGTTTGATATAGATATTATAACGGCGATGTTTTGTTGTACACCAGCAGGAGCATCAGATATGGCATTAATTGCAAGTGAACTAGGAACTAATGGAGCAGATATAGCATTACTTCAAGTAACGAGACTTGTAAGTGTAATAGTAATATTTCCAAGTATTATTAGGGTTATAATAAGTTTGTAAAAAATTATAAGGAGTGCTAAATGTGGATATCGATTTTTTTAGAAAAGATGGAATAAGTGTAGCTAAGAATATACTAGGAAAATACTTAATAAGAGAATATGATAATAAAAAAATAGTAACAAAAATAGTAGAAACAGAAGGATATATGGGAATAAATGATAAAGCTGCTCATGTATATCAAGATAAAAAAACAGATAGAACAAAACCTCTATATTTAGATGGTGGACATATATATGTTTATTTAATTTATGGAATGTATTATTGTTTAAATCTATCCGCGAATGTAGAAAATATCCCAGAATGTGTTTTAATAAGAGCAGTAGAGCCTATAAATGGTTTTGAAGACATAGCTTATAATAGATTTGGTAAAAGTTATGAAAATTTAAGTAATTATCAAAAGAAAAATATTACTAATGGACCGGGAAAACTTTGCATGGCATTAAATATTAATAAGGAATTAAATTCTAGGAGTATTTTAGACAGCGGGTTATATATAAGCGATTTTTATTATGATGGAAATAAAAAAATATATAGTGATAATGAGTTTGAAATAGAGACTAGTAAACGTATAAATATAGATTATGCTGAGGAAGCTAAGGATTATTTATGGAGATTTTATATAAAAAATAATAAATATGTCTCTATAAATAAGGTAAAGTAGATTATAATTAGAGTTAAAATATTAATGAACTAAAGGAGATAAGACATGAAAATAGGATTTATAGGTGCTGGTAATATGGCTAGTGCTATGATAGGTGGTATAATTAAATCAAATCTTGTGAATTCAAAAGATATTATAGCGTCTGCAAAAAGTGATAAGACTCTAGACAAAATAAGTAAAGAATTCGATATAAACGTAAGCAAAGATTCAAGAGAAGTTGCTAAAACTTCAAATATAATAATAATAGCTGTAAAGCCAAACATATATGATTTAGTATTAAATCAAATAAATGATTTAATAGATGATAGTAAAATAATAGTAACTATAGCAGCTGGAAAAAGTATAAGAAGCATAGAAAATATAATAGGAAATGATAAAAAGATAGTAATGACTATGCCAAATACTCCAGCTCTAGTAAATGAAGGAATGAGTGCAATATGTCCAAATAAAAATATAAATGAAGAAGATTTAAAAAAAGTAAAAAATATATTTAATTCTTTCGGGAAGAGTGAAGTTGTAGAAGAGTATTTAATAGATGCTGTAATAGGTGCTAGTGGATCTTCTCCTGCCTATGTATTTATGCTTATAGAAGCTATGGCTGATGCCTGTGTAATAAATGGTATGCCAAGAGATAAAGCGTACAAGTTCTGTGCTCAAGGTGTTTTAGGTGCGGCTAAGATGGTTTTAGAAACAAATATGCATCCAGGTCAGCTAAAAGATATGGTTTGTTCTCCAGGAGGAACTACAATAGAGGCAGTAAAAGTGTTAGAAGAAGAAGGTATGAGAGCATCTGTAATAAAAGCAATTGGTGCATGTGTTGATAAATCTAAGAAGATGAAATAAAAATGAATTACTTAAAATGGATAGGAATATATTAAACAGATAGAGTATATTTGTGTTACAATTTAAAATATACATAATAAAATATAGCATTCAAAGAGTATGGCAAATTTAAATCATAAGAATTTGTCATACTCTTTTTAGTTTTAAGTTAAGGTTTATAGTAAAAAGTATATTGGGAGGAAGTTAAATGGAGAAAAAGGTTTTAACAGTCTGTCCATACTGTGGAGCAGGATGTCAACTTTATTTAGTAGTAAAAGATGATAAGATAATTAAAGCGGAACCTGCTAATGGTAGAACTAACGAAGAAAATTTATGCTTAAAAGGTTACTATGGGTGGGATTTTTTAAATGATCCGCAAATATTAACATCAAGACTTAAAAAACCTATGATAAGGAAAAATGGAATTTTAGAAAATGTAGAATGGGATGAAGCTATAAGTTATACTGCAAATAAATTAAATAAAATAAAAGCAAAATATGGACCAGATTCCATTATGGGAACTGGTTCTGCAAGAGGACCAGGGAATGAAGCTAACTATATAATGCAAAAATTTATGAGAGCTACAATAGGAACTAATAATATAGACCACTGTGCTCGTGTATGACATGCACCATCAGTAGCCGGTCTGGCTTACTCATTAGGTAATGGAGCGATGTCTAATTCTATACCAGAAATAGAAAATTCAGATGTACTTTTTATATTTGGGTACAATGGAGCAGATTCACATCCGATAGTAGCAAGAAGAATCGTCAGAGCAAAAGAAAAAGGAGCTAAAATAATAGTAACAGATCCAAGGGTAACTGAATCAGCAAGGATTGCTGATATGCATTTACCTATAAAAGGTGGGACTAATATGATTTTAGTAAATGCCTTTGGAAATGTATTAATAGAAGAAGAACTGTATGATAAAGAATTTGTCAAAGAACATACCCAAGGATTTGAAGAATATAAAGAAATCGTCAAAATATACACACCAGAATATGCTGAAAAATTCACAGGAGTTAAAGCAAACTTAATAAGAAGAGCAATGAGGGAATACGCAAAAGGTAAAAATGCAATGATACTTTATGGAATGGGAGTTACTCAATTTTCACAAGCAGTAGATGTTGTAAAAGGATTGGCGTCACTGGCTCTTTTAACTGGAAACTTTGGAAGAGAAAGCGTTGGAATCGGACCAGTTCGTGGTCAAAATAATGTTCAAGGAACTTGTGATATGGGAGTACTTCCTAATGTATATCCAGGATATCAAAATGTGGAAGACGAGAAGATAAGAGAAAAATTTGAAAAAGCATGGGAAGTAAGCTTATCATCTAAAAATGGTTATAGTTTGACTCAAGTACCGGATTTAGTTTTAAAAGATAAAAAGCTAAAAGCATATTATATATTTGGAGAAGATCCAGTACAAAGTGATCCAGATGCAAATGAAGTTAGAGAAACCTTAGATGAATTAGAGTTCGTTATTGTTCAAGATATATTTATGAATAAAACAGCACTTCATGCAGATGTAGTATTACCGTCCACTTCATGGGGAGAACATGAAGGTGTTTATACTTGTGCAGATAGAGGGTTTCAATTAATGAGAAAAGCAATAGAACCAAAAGGCGATGTAAAAACAGATTGGCAGATAATTTGTGAAATATCAACAGCCATGGGATATAAAATGGAATATAACAATACTAAAGAAATATGGGATGAAATGAGAAATCTATGTCCGATTTTCTATGGCGTTACATATGAAAAAATGGAGAAACTAGGATCTGTTCAATGGCCTTGTGAAAATGAAGATATGAATGATGTAGGAACTAAGTACTTATATGAAGGTGAAATATTCTCAACTTCAAATGGTAAAGGTAATTTATTTGCTACAGAATGGAGACCTCCATTTGAAATGGAAGATGAAGAATATCCTTTTAGTTTATGTACTGTAAGAGAGGTTGGACATTATTCAGTTAGAACAATGACAGGAAATTGTAGAGCATTAAGAAGTCTTGAAGATGAACCGGGTTATCTTCAAATAAGTGTTGAAGATGCAGAAAAATTAGATATAAAAGAAAATGAATTAATAAGAGTAAGTTCAAGAAGAGGTAGTGTAATAACTAGGGCTTTAGTAACTGATAGAGTTAAAAAGGGAGCTACCTATATGACTTATCAATGGTGGATAGGGGCTTGTAATGAACTTACCATTGCTAAGCTAGATCCTGTTTCTAAAACACCAGAGTATAAGTACTGTGCTGTTAAAGTTGAAAAAATTGAAAATCAACAGTGGGCAGAAAACTATATTAAAGATGAGTATAAAAAAATAAGAGAAAGTATGATGATTAAGAAGGAAAATATATGATAAATTCAACTTTAAAAGTTCCAATAACAAAATTTGAAGATTTTAAAATGAATAATTTAGATGAAGATATTGTAGTGGAATACCCTCTAAAAATTACTTTAAATAATGTGGATATAGGAACATTGTTATGTACTCCATACAATCTTTATGAACTTGTAGTTGGCTTTATCAAAAATAAAGGATATATAGATAAATTTAAAGATTTAGATGTTTTGAAAATAGATAAAGAAAATAGAGTTGCTATAGTAAATACCAATAATAAAAGAATAAATATTAAAGATTTAAGTACTTCAAAATCAGATATTAGTATTAACATAGAAAGTATCTATAAAATTATGGAGAGGAATTTAACTTACTCAAGTTTATTTAAAGATACTGGAGGTGTTCATAGTGTATCTATATTCGATGATAATAAAGAAATTATAATATGTGAAGATGTTGCAAGGCATAATGCAATGGATAAGGCTATAGGTTATTGTATTATTAATGATATATCTTTAGAGGATAAGATAGTTGTAGTTAGTGGTAGAATTTCTCAGGAAATGATGTTAAAAGCTGTTAATAATAATATACCTATAGTTGTATCTAAATCAGCTCCAACTAATTTATCGATAGAACTTGCAAAAAAACTAAATATAACTCTTATCGGGTTTGTAAGAGGAAAAAGAATGAATATTTATGCAAATGATCATAGAGTTATAATTAAATAAACTTAATTTAAGTTTAAAAGGTGGGGGAATATGGAAAAATGTATATCTTCATTTGTAGTAGCAGACTACAGTAAATGTATAGGTTGTAGAGCTTGTGAGGTAGCTTGTTTTGTTTCTCATAATAAAAATAATAATATAGGGTTTACAGTTGGAACTGTTGAAGTACCCATTATACCAAGGTTATATTTAGTCAAGGATAAACATTCATGTATTCCAATACAGTGTAGACATTGTGAAGATGCACCATGTTTAAATAGCTGTATAAATGGAGCTATTAAAAAAGAAAACAACATAATGTTTATAGACGAAGACTTATGTGTAGGGTGTAAAACTTGTATGTTGGCATGCCCTATAGGGGCAATAGACCTACAATCTCAATATAAAGAAGGAAAAAAGGTAGAACAAATAAATTTAGATGATGGAAAAAAAATAGCATATAAATGTGACTTATGCAGAGATAGCGAAAAAATAGCATGTATAAATGCATGTCCTAATAAAGCCTTAAAGTTAATTGATCCAATAGATGATAAAAAACAGAAAAATAAAAAAGCTGCAATAAGTTTATTAATGACTAAAAACTAAAGGGATATGGGGGATTTTATGATAGTTAATATAGATGAAGAGGTATGTACAGGATGTAAACAATGCTCTAAAGTCTGTCCGGTAGATGCAATTTATGGAGAAGAAGGCTTACCTCAAAGAATAGATACTAATAAATGTGTTATATGTGGTCAGTGTATTCAAATTTGTAAATCATATGCTTCTATTATAGATGAAGGATATGAGTTTTTAGACAACAAACTAAAAGAAAGAAAAGTTCCAGTTAGTTTAAAAGAACCATTATTTGCAGCTTTTAATACTTGCGATATAGAAAAAGTTAAAGAAGCTTTAAAAGATCCAGAAATTTTTACAGTAGTTCAATGTGCACCGGCAGTGAGAGTAGCTTTAGGTGAAGATTTTGGTTACGATTTAGGAGTTTTAACGCCAGAAAAAATGGCCGCAGCACTTAGAAAATTAAATTTTGATAGAGTTTATGACACGAACTTTGCAGCAGACTTAACTATAATGGAAGAAGGCAGTGAGCTTATAAAAAGAGTAAGTGAAAATAAAAATTTACCTATGTTTACTTCTTGCTGTCCTGCCTGGGTTAAATTTATGGAAGATAATTACCCACATTTAATCCATCACTTATCTTCTTGTAAATCACCACAGCAAATGGGTGGAACTGTATTTAAAACTTACGGTTCAAAACTAAATAAAATAGAGCCATCAAAAATATATAGTGTGTCTATAATGCCATGTACATGCAAAAAGTATGAGTGCGATAGAGAAGAAATGAATTCAAGTGGATATAAGGATGTGGATGTTGTTTTAACAACAAGAGAGTTAGCTTATTTAATAAAAGAAATGAATATAGATTTTAAAAATATTATAGAAGGCAAATTTGATGATATATTAGGAAATTATACGGGAGCTGCTACAATATTTGGAGTGACTGGTGGCGTTATGGAAGCTGCTATTAGAACTGGTTATGAGTTAATAACAAAAGAAAGTATACCTAAAATAGATATTTTAGAATTAAGAGGAGACAGTGAAATTAGAAAGTCCACTATAAAAGTTGGAGATTTAAACTTAAGAGTTGGAGTTATTAGTGGGCTTAAGAATGTAGTATCAATTTTAAAAGATTTAGAGGATGGAAATTTGAATTTGGATTTTATAGAGGTTATGACCTGTCCTGCTGGATGTGTAAGTGGAGGTGGTCAGCCAAAGTTATTATTAGAAGAATACAGAGATATTGCATATTCAAATAGAGCAAAATCAATTTATAATCATGATAGTAACTTAGATATTAGGAAATCCCATGAAAATCCTGCAATAAAACAAATATATAAAGATTACTTAGGTGAACCACTAGGAGAAAAGTCACATAAGCTGTTACACACAAAGTATTGTATGGGAAGGGAAGTGACTAATTAATGAATTCTTTTGTAATAGCAGATCCAAATAAGTGTATAGGATGTAGAACTTGCATGATAGCTTGTGTAGTTGCTCATAATAACGAAAATATATTTGAAAAAAATATAGATGAAATAAATTTTAATCCTAAATTAGATGTTATAAAAACTAATAAAGTAAGTGCTCCTGTACAATGTAGACATTGTGAGGATGCGGTTTGTGTAAATGTATGCCCAAATGGATGTATAGTTAAAGTTAAAGATACAATAAAAATTTTAGAAGAAAAATGTGTAGGGTGTAAAACTTGTATGATTGCTTGTCCCATAGGTGCAATAGATTTAGCAAACTTAAAAGAAATTGATGAAAATAAGTTATGCTTCAAAGAAAAAATGGTAGCTAATAAGTGTGACTTATGTGTTGAAAGTGAAGATGGACCTCAATGTGTTAAAGTATGTCCAACACAAGCATTTAAAATAATTAAAAAAGAGGATTTAGATATTTCTGTAAAAAATAAAAGAAAATCAGCATCTAGTCGTATGAATTTTTAAATATAAAATATAAATAAAAAATATCAGATATTGAGTTAAATAACTTTATCCGATATTTTTTATGCTAAAAATTTTAATAAAAAGTAAAGAAAGTACAAGAAAATGGTTAAGAATTTGAAACTAATAGATATGGATATTTATGTTATAATAATATCAAATGATTAATAGCTTTATTGGGAGGTAAAATGAGTAATTCAGAAAAAATAATAGAAATAAAAGACCTTAAAATGACTTATGGCGATAAAGAGGTCTTAAAGGAAATAAATTTAGATATATATAAGGGGAATATAATAGGATATATCGGTTCAAATGGTGCAGGGAAAAGTACAACAATAAAAATACTTTTAGGTTTAGTAAAAGGTTATAGTGGAGAAGTATCTATATTTGGGAAAAACATCGAAAATGAAGATAACAATTATAAAGAAAAAATAGGATATGTGCCAGAAATAGCAAAAGTATACGAAAGCTTAACAGCAAGAGAATATCTTACATTTACGGGGCAAATATATGGACTTGATTATGAAGAATGTGATAAGAAAGCTTTAAAACTTATGGAAGTTTTAGGTATAGAAGAAGCATATAACTCAAGACTATCTTCTTTTTCAAAGGGAATGAAGCAAAAGGTTGTAATAATATCAGCTTTAATTCATAACCCAGATATATTATTTTTAGATGAGCCACTAAGTGGACTGGATGCAAACAGTGTTCTTCTCATAAAAGAGATACTACAAAAATTAAAGGACGATGGTAAGACTATTTTTTATTCATCTCATATAATGGAAGTCGTTGAAAAGCTTAGTGATAGAATAATTCTTTTAAATGAAGGAAATATAGTGGCGGATGGTAACTTTGAAGAAATAAAAAATTGTAATTTTGAAGGTTCTCTAGAAGAAATATTTAATAATCTTACAGGATTTGATGAACATAGTGAACTTGCAGATAAATTTGTAGATATTTTAAAAGGAGAGTAGATATGAAGGAATTTTTTATGTTAAAAATCTTAGATTTATTCAAAGGTATCTACCAAAAATGTGGAGTAAACTATAAGATAATGAGATTAATTGTCCAATCTAAATTAGTAATGGATGGAAGACGTGGACAAAATGTAGCCGGATTTAATGAAGATACAACTAAAGATAAAAATTATTTTTTTACTGCATTAATAGTGTATGCAATAATAGGCGTATTTTCAGCGCCAATAGTTATTATGAATATAAATCCTATTATAAAAATGAGTTTATATTTTAGTTTCTTTATGATAATGATTTTAAGTGTTTTTATATCAGATTTTTCAAGTGTTATATTAGATATAAACGACAAAGATATAATAGTAACTAAAGGAGTAGATTCAAAAACCTTAAATGCAGCTAAAATTACCCATATATTTATATACATATCTCTTTTAAGTTTAGCAATAGGTGGAGGTGGGCTTATTGCATCATTTAGATATGGTATAATGTATTTTGTATTACTTTTAGTCAGCATATTATTTATAGATATATTAATGATTATAATAACTGCAAGTATGTACTTTGTTATATTAAAGTTATTTAGTGGAGAAAAACTAAAAGATATGATAAATACATTCCAAATAGGTTTTTTACTTATATTTGTAGTAGGATATCAATTTGTAGTAAGAGCTTTTAGTTTTATAGATATGGAGTTTGTATATGTTCCTAAAGTATGTAATATACTACTTCCTCCAATGTGGTTTGGAGCTAATTTTAATATATTTTTAGGAGATGAACCAAATAATATAATAAGATTGCTAAGTATATTATCGTTAATAGTACCTATAGTATCAATATTCATATATATAAAGCTTATACCAACATTTGAATATAATCTTCAAAAATTAAGTGATAACACTTATAAGAAAATAAAAAATAAAGATAGCCTATCTTATAAAGCAAGTAAAATTATTTGTAAAAATAAAGAAGAAAGAACATTTTTTAATTTTGTATATAATGTATTAGACAAAGATAGAGACTTTAAAACTAAAGTATATCCATCGTTAGCCTTAGCTACTTTCATGCCATTTATAATGATGATGTCTTCATATGATTCAAGTGGGATAATAAATTATATAAACAGTTTAAGCAATGAGAAATATTACCTAATGGGCTATATGTTTGTTTTAATGAGCCAAACTATAGTTACTACTCTTAAGTTCTCAAGTCAGTATGAAGCATCTTGGATTTATGATGTACTTCCTATAAAGGATGACAAAAATTTATATTCAGGTATGTTTAAAGCAAGTATCTATAAATTAATACTCCCAGTTTACATAGTTTTAAGTGTAGTATTTTTATTAATATTTAAAGCTAAAGTTATAATTCATTTAGCTGTTATGTTTGTAGCTATAATAGTTACTTCTATGGTTACATTTAAACTTAATAAAAAAGAGCGTCCTTTTTCATCAGAGTATAAAAATACTAACTCAGGTGAAAATATTTTGACTATGATAAAGTCAATGTTTGTTGTAGGGATTATAACTATAATACATTTTATAGTTAGTAGTAGTTTATTATATACAGGAATTTATTTTATAGTATTATTACTATTTATTAAATTAAGCTGGAATAAAATATTTAAAGTATAGGGAGATATAAAATAATTTATATATCTTATTATTAAAATAATCAGTTAAGGTTGAAAATAATATTAATTATTATCAACCTTATTTAAAGGGGAAATAAAAATGACATATATTTATACAATTCTAGCATATATAGGAATGGTATTAGCTTTTATAAATATATATAGTCTAAAAGTTAATAAATTTTTAATAATAATATACTCTTTTGTAATATATGTATTTTTATTAATTGCATATAAATATTTAGGAATATCGCCTTTGTACGTTGGAAATATTGTTATGTCGTTTATTATATATAAATTTACGAAGAAGATATCGCTTACTATTATAGTACCATTGAGCACAACTTTACTAAGTATGATTGTTAATATTGTTTGTTACAATATATATTTTGATATATTTAATATAAGTATATGTAAGGATAATAATATATTAAATATAGGAATATATTATATAATTAATTATTTATTATTATTTTTATTGGCTAGATATATAAATAAATTAATAATGAGAAATATAGAAAAATTCAATGCCAAAATTCAAACAATGATTATATTAACTTCTATATTAGTATTAATAATATACTTAGAGACTATAAGGCAAATAAAGTTACTTAGCATAGAAGATATAGATCAACCTTGGGGAAGAATACTACTGATTTTATATTTTATAACATTTATAGCTTTTTTATTTTTAGTAAGTATGATAAATAATGAAAATAGATTGAAGGAAATAAATGAATATAATAAGAAATTAGAAATTATGACTAATGAGATGAAGAAATTTAGGCATGACTATAAAAATATTTTACTGTCTATGAACGGATATATGCAAGAAAATGATATGGAAGGCTTAAAAAAGTTTTTTTATTCTAATATAGAGCCTTTAAGTGAAAATTTAAACTCTTATAATTTCAATATTACATCAGTGTCGAATATAAAAATTATAGAATTAAAGGGGTTAATTTTATCTAAATTAATAAAGGCCGAAGAATTAGGAATAAATATAAATATAAATATCTATAAAAATATAAAAAATATAAATATGAACGTTGTAGATTTATGCAGAGTTTTAGGTATTATTTTAGATAACTGTATAGAAGCTAGCTTAGAATGTAAGAAACCTAATATAGATATATGCATAGACAGAAATTCAAGTTGTACATATTTTTTAATTTCAAATACATATATAAAGAAAATTGATAGTTTAGCCGAATTAATTAAAGGAGGAACTTCTACGAAAGGAATAAATAGAGGTATAGGATTGAGTAATTTAAATGAGATACTAGACAAATATGAAGATATCTGTTTTTCAATTAAATTAGATGAAAATTTTATACAAAAACTAGAGATATATAGCTAGGGGAGAGAGATATTTGAATATATTTATATGTGAAGACAATAAAGAACAAAGAAAAAATTTAAAAAATACTATAGAGGAGATATTAACTGATAAAGAAATAAAAGGTAAAATACAATTATCCACAAATTCAGCCTATGAAATATTAGATTATATAAACATAAATAACTCCAATGGGGTTTACTTTTTAGATATAGAAATAGGGCAAGATATAAATGGTATTGAGTTAGCTAGAAAGATAAATGATATAGATAAAAATGCTATTATAGTAATGATTACATCTCATCCAGAGATGAGTCAACTTACTTTTAAATACCATATACGGGCTGTAGATTATATAGTTAAAGATAGCATAGAAGGCATTTATAAAAGAGTAGAAGAGTGTTTAACATTTATAGACGAAAAACTTAGAAAAAGTAGTGAGAGTGAATTCATAACGATAGAAAATAACCAATGTGTAGAAAAAATAAGGTATGATGATATTCTTTTCTTTGAGACTGCAAAAAAAAGAACCATAGCCTTACATACCTATGATAGTTATGTAGAATTTAAAGGAACTTTAAAAGATATAGAAGATAAACTAGACAAAAGATTTATAAAATGTCATAGGTCTTTTATTGTAAATAGAGATAAAGTATTACGTATTGATAAAAAGCAAAGAATTTTATTTATGGAAGACGGCAGTAGATGTCTTATTTCGATGCTTTTAATAAATAAGATTATAGATAATATGATAGATAATAAAAATGCTATATAAAATTTGAAAAATAAAAAACAGTTGAATTAATTGATTCAACTGTTTTTTATTTTTTAATTATAATACCTAAATTAGCGACTCAGTTTTCAGATTATATATTATTTATAAAGCAGTATCTTTATCTAAAGGAGTTAATATTGCATTTTGATACGGCATTACCCATGATCCTCCAAATCCCATTTTTAATACAAAATATTCATCATACATTTTTATTATAGGGTTAGCTCCTAAATATTTTTCTGTATCGAAACATTCAAAGCCTTCTTTAGTTAAATATTTAATTAGTGAATACTTGAGTTTATCAAGTGAAAAATTCAAATCATCTAAAACCACTATGATATTGTCTTTGTAAACATTTATATCATCTTTTCCTAAATTCTTGTATTCTATTAATGCATTTTCGAATTGTTTTGAACAAATCATTATATTACCTCCAATTAATATAATTATACAAATACTCATCTAAATATATTTATTTAAATACTATCACAAAAATATATTTAAAATTATAATTGGACTAAGATGGAGTTTTTAAGGAGTAAAATAATAAAAAATACAAATAATATTATATTAACTTAAATGAAATTTTAAACTCCATAGGTGTTTGGTGTTAAATTTTTTCAACTCTAAATTTATATAAAAAACTAGAAAAAATATACTATGGCAAAGATAAACAAATGTAGAGAATACAGATCTTATAAAACTGATTAAGAGAAATAATGTGCCTATAAATACAGTAATGTCTTCAAAGTGTGATATAAAAGATATTCAAAATGCATCAAAAGCTAAGTTAAATATAGTAACAGATATGATAGCGCGAGATTTAGCAGAGTCAATGAAGAAAAAATTTGATATAGATTATATTTATTTTGATAAATATATGAATAAAGAAACTATAATTAAAAACTATGAAAAATTAGGAGAACTTTTAGATATTAATTTACTAGAGGGTCTAAATAAAGAAGTTGAAAAATACGATGAGTTAAATAGAATATGTACTAATCTTCTTGAAGGAAAGAAATTAATATATGGTAATACTTCTATGATGGCATTTTAAATGGTATATTTTTTAAGTGACTTAGGCATAGAGCTATATTTATACAAGTTAGAGAATTATATGATTAAAATATAGTATATAAAAATAATATATCTAAAAAAGGATTTAGCCTATATGTAAGTAGAATTGCTAATATTGATCTAGTAGGGTGTAGTAGTAGGCTTAGATGGAGATGATAATAATTTAAAGGATGAAGTAAATAGTGTAAAAAATCATATATTTGGGATTAAACGTAAATTTTACTTCTACAAAGGAAGTAAAAAAGTTGCAATATTTGGTGATTATGACATAGTTATGGGTATAAATAAATTATTAAAAGAACTAGGTATTGAAGTTGATAGAAAAGAGATCTTGTACAAAACAACTTGTGAAGATAAATCTGTTATAGTAAGTTCTAAATAATTAGATAGAATGAAATATCTAAAGGAAACAGAACTTTTAATGTTACTTGCCGATGGACCTAGTTTAGATATGAAGCATAACTCAAAGTTTGACTTACAGGTAAGTAACCCAAATTTACACAGAGTAAATATTTATTCATCTACTCCTTATATAGGATTTAGAGGGTGTCTGTGGATGATAGAAAATATATTAAACATAAATTTATAAGATATAAGGAGAATGATACAATGGAACAATTATTAAAAAATCAAAAAAGCCTAATGATAAGCTCAATAGATAAAGATAATAACCCAGCTATAAGTTATGCACCTTTTGTTATGATAGGTGAAAAAATATATGTATACTTAAGTAAGGCAGCTAATCATTACTATAATTTAAGAGATAACAAAAAATGTGCAGTTATGATAATTGAAGATGAAAGCTTAGCTCAAACAATATTTGCAAGAGCTAGATTATCATTCGATTGCGAAGCTAAAATTGTAGAAGATGTTAGTGAAGATGTATTTAATAAATTTGATGAAGTGCATGATGCTAAAATGATGGCAATGTTTAAGAAAATGGATTTTGATATGTTTGAACTTGATATAATACAAGGAAGACTTGTAAAAGGATTTGGTCAAGCTTTTGATATAAAATTCGTAAATGGAGAAATACAATCAGAACAAGTAACTGGAATAGGACATAGAAACTAAAATACAAGGCTCTGCTTGGAAAAACAAGTAGAGCTTTGTATTATTTTGCGTGTTATGGATTTTCTAGATACTCAACAGATAAAATGTGGATAGTTCCTCATTTTGAAAAAATGCTTTATGATAATCCAAATACTATAGTGGTAGTAAAAGATGAAGATTATAAAATAGAATGGATACTGTACTTATCAGGTTATGGACTAAAAGATAATAATAGAACATATTATATTTGCCGAAATAATAGTTGTACACAATCATTTAATGATATAAAATATTAAAATTGGGAGGATTTATGTATATAGATTCACATACACATTTAGATTTTTTTGAAGATAATATAGAAATTGCAATAGATGAAATAAATAAAAATAAAATAATTACGCTAGCTAATAGTATGGATATAGAAAGCTATATTAAAAACAAAGAATATAGCAAACAAAGTGAATATATAAAACCTTGTTTTGGAGTACATCCTTGGAAGGCCTCACAATTTAATGGAGACTTTAAAGACCTTATACCTTATATAGAAGAAAGTGAATTAATAGGAGAAATAGGTCTAGATTATGTATGGATAGAAGATACATCGACTTATGAAAAACAAAGAGAAGTATTTAAGTTTATATTAGAAGAAAGTGTAAAAAGAAATAAAATAGTAAATTTACATACTAAAGGAGCTGAAATTGAAATATATAATTCATTAAAACGATATAATTACAGAAAAGCTATAATACATTGGTACAGTGGTGATATGGATACTCTAGATAAATTTATAAGTTTAGGATGCTACTTTACTATTAGTGTAGATATAGGATATTCAGATATTGCATATAAGGTATTAGATAAAATTCCATTAAATAAATTACTAGTAGAAACTGATGGACCAACAGCTCTTAAGTGGGTAAATGGAGAATATGGATATCCAAGTATTATTAAAGAAGTAGTTAAAAAGATAGCAAATTATAAAAATATTGATGATAAAAAATTAGAAGATATAATTTATGAAAATTATAATAAATTACTAAATTTATAATAAAAGAGATAAAATAAAAAGCCACAATATCATATTGTAGCTTTTTATTTATATAAGTTATTTTATATTATCACCAAATGTTTTATTTATTATTTTAGTATAGCTTATAGATTTAGAAATCCTGTCTAATATATCTTCTTTATTATCTAAAATAATATCACCCTTAGCATTCCAAAGTGCATTAAAGAGACTATCACACATACCTTTAAAAACTTTATCCCATATTATAGAATAGTCATTTTCTCCAGATTCAGGATGAACTTTTGTGAATTTTAAATTTTTAGATAAATAAAGCGAAGGGTTTTCATTGTTCTTGAAATCTTCTACGAAGTGTCCATCAACTAATCTGATTTCAACATCATTAGATTCCATAAGTATTTTTTCAATATATTCTATATGTCTTTCTCTTTCTTTAAAAGTTAAGGTAACAGGAGTATTAAAAAAATGTAGACATCCTGAGGACATATATTTCCTTAGTTCTGATTCATATAAAAGAACTTTTAATTTAGATTTATAGGTTGCATTATGAAGAAATACATTTATTTTTTTTAATTCATTCATTATTTTTTTATTGTCACCAAAAACTCTCTTAGCTATTTCCATAAATAAATCTTCAGGCATAAAAAATTCATTTATTGACCCTAGTAAGCATCTTAAATCATTATTCATAATATATTGAATATAAGTTTGATCTTCAATCATTAAATCTGGAGTTTTTTTGTAACATATATTTTTTCCTTTGTTCCTTAAAGTGTATTCAATACTATCATACAATTCTGAAACCAGTTTTTTTTCTTTAGAAGTAGTTGAAAATAAGCAGTCTCCTTCTTCTGAAAATATTGAAGTAGATAAAAATTTATCCTTAATTGCTACAATAACTGTATTGTAATTCAAATTACAATTGTATATTTCGAAATTCAGTGAAGGATATGTTGAGATTAAATTTATGCCTAGTATTGAATTAAGTATTTCATTTTGATTTTCTCCTTTTAATCCTAATAAAAATTTGACTTTTATATTAGTTTTTTTACTCATTTCATAAAAAACTCGTTTCATATCTCCTAAAGATATTTTCTCTTTATAATTTATATCAAATAAATTTAGAGATACCAATATTTCTAAATAGTCCCCTTTGTCTGCATATGAATCTATTTCATCGAGTAAACTTTTTTGTATCAAAATAGGTTTAACATTAGAAAGACTGTTATAATACTCTTCTGAATGAGTATTTTTAGGAATACTTTGCAACGATTTATTATTTGTATTTGCTGTATCTAAATATATTTCTTTTAACGTATTTTCAATATATTTATTTAGGTAATCTTCATCACAATTTTTATCTATTTCAAAGTATTTTACTAAATTTGCATATGTAGACTCTGTAAGGGAGTCTACTATGAAATCAGATATATTTTTACAAATTTCATTTATTCTCTTTGAACTAGGAAGGTTTTTAGATGATATCCATTTATTAACATAAGATATATCATAACCTAAAGCTCTAGCTAAGCTACCCTTTTTTTGGTTAGATAGATATAGTAAATTTTCTAATACATTTCCAAATGTTATATTTTTCAATTTTATGATTCTCCCTAAGAAGTTATTTTTAAGTATTTATCAGTATAATTATTCATTTCAATTATATCATTATTTAAGCTAAAAAATATTGAATCAAAATTGACTGATTTGGAGTCAAAATGAGTCAAGGACGAATACAAGGAATTCCCTAAAACCTAAAAGTTCCTAAAAGTGCATAGCTATGACTATGTTTACAATGCTATTATAGCTTTAAAGGGTAATACATTTTCACAAGTACAATCAAGAAAACGTTATTAAGATGAAAAATCGACATAAGGGAGTGTTTTTGTGAGTACTTTAAGAAATAATAAAAAACAATTTATGGCAGGTTGGATGATAGTAGTTGCATGTATGCTTATACAAGCAATTCCATTTGGAATAGCAGCAAATATACAGGCTCTATTTATGCACCCCGTTACAAGTGATAGAGAATTTAGTATAGCAGGATTTTCTCTTATATTTACAATAGGTACAATAGTGGCAGCAATTGCAGGACCGTTTATAGGAGCGTCTTTTTCAAAAATTAATGTTAAATTAATATATATATTAGGATCTATTCTTGTTGGGGTGGGATTCTTACTATACTCTATGTGTACAGAATTATGGCAATTTTATTCAGTAGCAGTTATAGTTCAGTTAGGAGCTACAGCTATATCGGGTATAGGAGTTCCTCTTTTAATAAGTTCTTGGTTTGATGATTTGAGCAAAGGAAAAGCTATGGGGTTAGCATTTGCAGGAGGCTCTTTAGGTAATATTTTTCTTCAACAGATAGCTACACAATCTATAGCAACTAAAGGGTATTCTTACTCTTATTTTATGTTTGGTATTGTTGCTTTAATATCAGGGTTAATAATATCTATTTTAATGATAAGAATGCCTAAAAATGATAATGAAATAGTTAGAAGTAAAAATGTAGAAGGGTTGTCATCTAAAGAAGATAGTAGTGAGTCTGGATATTCCTTAAATGAAGTTAAAAACATTAAGTATTTTTGGATGGCTGCAGTAGGATTTTTATTTGTTGGAATATATGTATCAGCATACTCAATTCAGTACGCTGCATACTTTCAAGGATTTTTAAAGTTTGATGTAGCAACAATTGGTATAACAGGTTCAATATTTGCAATTTGTTCACTAGGTGGAAATATAGTTGGAGGATTTTTATTTGATAAACTAGGAGTTACAAAATGCTTAATAATATCTTCAGTGTTAGTATTTATATCTGGAATAGCGTTAATGATGTCTAATCAATCACCAATATGTGCACATGTATTCTCAGCTATAAAAGGATTAGCTGTATATGTTTATATGATGGGACCAGCATATATGACAGGATCACTATTTGGAAATAAAGATTATGGAAGTAAATTAGGACTAGTTCAATTATTATTTGCAGTAGGATTCTCTTCAGGATCAGCACTATTTGGGGTATTTGTTGATAAATTAGGATATAATATTTCTTGGTCAATTATATTAGTATCTGTAGTTTTAGCTTATATATTACTTATAAACTCATCAATAGGAATGACTAAACTAAATAAAGAAAAAGAATTAAAATTAAGCAAATTTGAAAAAATAGCTTAATAAAAATCTATAGGAACTTTATTATTAATAATACTTGGGATTATAGCTATGTTCATGTTTTCTCAAGTATATTTTATATTAGCTCAAGATCCTAGTATAGGTGTTATAGAATGTTTACAAAGAAGTTCTGAAATGATGAAAGGTCATAAGTTAGATTTATTTATACTTGAATTAAGTTTTATTGGATGGCTTATACTTTGTATATTTACACTTGGCATAGGTTTTCTATGGTATCAAATGACACTAACTAACTTTTATTTAAATTTAAAAGAATCTCATAAAGAATTAGGTCTAGATGAAGAATAATTTTAAAAGTAAAGCCTAGTTATATACTTAATTTAGATAAGTGCATAACTAGGTTTTATTATAACTATTTTGTATAGGGGGGATTTATATGAATTTAGACGAATTAAAAGATTTATCGTGTTCCATAGAAGAAGAACTAAAAGAAGAATTTGAAAAAGTTAGTGATTTTATTTTTAATAATCCAGAACTTGGAGGAGAAGAGTATGTATCTTCAAAATATTTAGCTGATAAGATTAAAGAATATGGATTTAAGGTAACAATGCCATACTGTGATATAGACACTGCATTTAGGGCAGAATTAGGTGATGAAGGTGAAACAACAATTGCCTTTTTAGCTGAATATGATGCTCTACCAGGGTATGGAGAAAATAATGAAGCAGGTCATGCCTGTGGTCATAACTGGATAGCTGCAGGAACATTAGGTGCAAGTGTAGTTTTAAGCAAACTAAAAAAGTATTTTAAAGGTAAGGTTGTTTTAATTGGTACACCAGCGGAAGAAACTATTGGATATAAATGTAACTTAGTTAATAGAGGTGCATTTGACGATATAGATGCAGTTTTTCAGATGCATTTAGAAGCATATAACAATGTAAATTGTAAAGCTCTAGCAATGGATTCTTTAGAATTTACATTTGAAGGAGTAGCAGTCCATGCAGCTTCCCATCCTCATATGGGGGTAAACGCATTAGATGCAGTAAATCTTACTTTTGCAGGAATAAATGCTATTAGACAACATGTAAAACCAGACGTCAGAATACATGGAATAATATCTGATGGAGGACAAGCTCCAAATATTGTTCCAGATAAAGCTGCATGTAAATTTTATATAAGAGCTTTAGATAGAAATTATTTAAATGAAATTACATCAAAAGTTATTAATTGTGCAAAGGGAGCTGAATTAATGACAGGTGCAAAATTAAGTTATAGAAACTTTGAAAATTCATTTGACAATATAGTTAATCATCCTAAATTACAAAAAATAATGAAGAAAAACCTTGAAAGAGTAGGAGTTATAGACTTTATAGAAGGATGTGATGGGCCAACAGGTTCAACTGATATAGGAAATGTAAGTCAAGTTTGTCATACAATGTATACAGAGCTTAAATTAGATATTAATCCTATGTCTTATGTCCATGAAAAAGAATTTCTACAGCATGCAAATTCTAAAGAAGCTTATGATAAATTACATAAATCAATTAAAGCTATGGTTGGAGTATCTCTTGAATTATACTTGGATAAAGAATTACTTAACAAAATGAATAAGTATTCTAAATAGAAAACTATTTGTATTAATTAGATTATTTTACAGAATTTTCCTTAAAATAGATGATGAATTTAGCAGGAAGTTACAAAATTCGACAAATAGAGTATTATATAATATAAAAGGGGTTAGGGATTTATATATATTTAAATAGAGGGATGTAGTTAACTAAAGAGGGAGATAGTTATCTATAAAATAATCGAATTTATATTAAATTACTAATGCAGTAGGGGAATGTAATAAATACGGAATAATTATTAAATATCAAATATAAAATAAGTACTATATATGGGAGTTTATAGTACTTATTTTATATTAAATTTAAATAATCTATATAAATTTGAATTTATGGTGTTAACTAGCGAAGTTACAATAGTATAACCTTATATGCATTGAAAATGGTAGAGTCTATGGAGAGATCCAAAGGCTTTTTTTATTTAAAAATCTTTTTTTAATAAATAAAAATTTTTACTAGATTAAATTAATTTAAAGTAATATAATTAGTACTAGAAACGTATAGACAAATTAAAAATAATATATATACAATAAGGATGTGGTTAGAATGGGAAGATTAGGAATTTCAATTTATCCAGATAAAAGTAGTAAAAAAGAAATTTATGACTATATAAATAAAGCTTCAGAAAATGGATTTTCAAGAATATTTTCATGTCTACTTTCGGTAAACGATACCAAAGAAAATATAATAAAAAAATTTAAAAGTATAAATGAATATGCAAAGAAAAAAGAATTTGAGGTAATATTAGATGTTGCTCCTTCAGTATTTAATGATTTAGAGATAAGCTATGATGATTTAAGCTTTTTTAAAGAAACTAATGCAGATGGAATTAGATTAGATGTAGGATTTACAGGATTAGAAGAGTCTTTAATGACTTTCAATTCTCAAGATTTAAAGATAGAAATAAATATGAGCCAAAATGTTCATTACTTAGATACAATAATGGATTATAGACCTAATAAAGAAAAAATAATTGGATGTCATAATTTTTATCCACATAGATTTAGCGGACTTAACTTAGAACACTTTAAAGAATCAACTAAAAGATTTAATAAGTATGGATTGAAAACAGCAGCATTTGTAACTAGTCAAAATGAAAATACTTTTGGGCCTTGGCCAGTTACAGATGGACTTCCTACGATTGAAATGCATAGAAATCTGCCGATAGATGTGCAAGCGAAGCATTTTATAGCTTTAGATTGTATAAATGATATAATAATATCAAATTGTTACCCAAGTGATAAAGAGATAAAAGCACTAGGTTCTATGAGAAAAGACTTAGTTGAATTTGATGTTAATTTATATGATGGAGTATCTGAAGTAGAGAAAAAAATATTATTTGAAGAGATTCATTTTAATAGAGGAGATATAAGTGAATATATGATAAGATCAACTCAGCCAAGAGTAAAGTATAAAGGACATCATTTTGAGCTATTTAATGTACCAGATGTTATAAAAAAAGGAGATATTGTAATAGAAAGTAGTGACTATGGAAGTTATGCAGGGGAATTGCAAATTGCTCTTTGTGACATGAAAAATAGTGGAAAATCAAATGTAGTTGGTCGTATAAGAGAAGAAGAAGTTTTCATAATAGATGATATAAAACCTTGGCAAAAGTTTAAATTTAAAGAGATTAAATAATAAAAGGCGCTATAGTTATACATAGCGCCTTTTATTTATCTCTATTGTGCTGATGGTAATTCAGATGAAGAACTTCCTTCTTGAGAAGATGTGTTATTGTTAGTTGAATTATTATTTTCTTCTTGAGGATTACTTGTATTATCTGCATTAGAATCAGGTACACTTGAATTCTCTTTAGATTTATCATTAGAATCCTTGTTTAAGTTTCCATCAGTTGGTGTACTTTCGCTTTTTTGTGGAGTTGTAGTACTATTTCCAGACTCATTTTTATTAGAATCATTAAATAATCCTGTAAACCAGTTCCATATTTTAGCGAAGAAACCTTCAACTTCTTGGCTTGATGGTAAGTTTATAGCATTTTTGTCAGTAGCATCTATTTGTGCATTATCTCCAAGTAAACTATCATTAGTATTCTCTAATATACCAAGGTCTTTATTTTTTTCACCAAATAAATTACTAAACCATCCCTTTATAGTGTCAAATATACCAGAATTTTTAACACTTTCACCGAGATCAGATAAATTTTTATCAACTATATTAGAAACATTAGATAGTGTATCTTTTACCTTACTATAATCATAATCTTGTTGAGATATTTTTGACATTAAACCTTCTACTTGTTTTTGTTGTTCAGGACTTAATGTTATATTGTAGTTATTTGTTATATTATTTATAGTTTCTGCTATTTGAACAGTATCTTTAGTACCATTTTTTATAATCTCTGTTTTAATATCATTTATTACCCCTGTAGCTTTATCTTGTCCGATATCATCACCAAGATCACCAGTAGTAATTAATTCTTCAGTTGCTAACTCTTTTTTATCTTCTGGTAATGGCTTACCAGTTGCATCTTCAAAAGCTTTCATAACACCAGTTAAACCACCAGTACCAGAAACAGGGAAAGGTGCAGCAACTATTACGTTTGCGTCTACTATGCCAGCAGTTGATAGAGTAGTTGCTATCATTGAACTTGTTACCCATGTAAGGTTAGCAGTTTTTACATTTATACCACTACCTTTTGATGTTGGCTCAACATAAGAACATGATATTGTTATTTTACCAAGCTGTTGTTCGCTAGCAACACCTTTTAAGTATTTTCTTTCTTCTGTATTGTTAACTTCTAAAACAACAGCTTCATCTGGATTAACACCAAAATATTTAAGCATTTGTTCCTTTTGAGCAGGCTTTAAGTTTGCGCCAAGAGTAACGACTTTACTACTATCAGCAAACGAAAGGCTAAAGCTTGATAAACAAAGACCAAGTGCAAGTGTAGTTGCAATAGATTTCTGTTTAAAGTTTGTAAATCTTTTATTCATAAATTTTCATTCCTTTCAACTTAAAAGTTTCAATAATATACCCCTGCTATAGTATACTATAAACTATTTTAAAGTGGAAGACGATTACAAGATTGTAATAAAATATCATTTAATATGAGTTTATTTCTATATATATAGGATATATAATAAAGTAAATATTTAATTAAATATTTGGGAAAAAAATCAAAAAAATGTAAGATTTTGTCATACGAAAAAGCACAATATAATTTGTCAAATATTGAAAGTAATAATGTGATATATGATAAAATAAAGTAAGGAATTTAACTGTGCAAAAGGACTGTTTAGGGGGGCGATTACTTTGCAAATTATAGATTATATAAAAGTATTTAATAAAACTCCACTCCTTGGATTATTGGGAGAATTTAAAACAAACGAAGAAAATAATTGTGAGGTATTTGAAGTCTTAAAAGTAAACTTAAAAATGAAAGAGGTATTAAACGAAGTAGATGTTTTAGGGAAAGATATTGTAGACATATTTGGAATAAGAAATAGAGAAAAAATAAAATTAATATATAAACAAATAAAAAAAGAAAAGGAGTATTCTATAGAAGAATATATACCTAGATTAAAGAAGTTTTATAAACTTGAAATATTACATATTTGTGAAGAGATATACGTAGTATGGATGAAGCCATTTTTTGAATTTGATAAATGTATATCTAATGCATTAGCTAAATTAAATTGTTTGACATGGATAAAAGATAAAAGAGGTAGATATATATCTACAAATATTAATAAAAAGGAATTTTATAATTTAAATGAAGAAAATATCATAGGAAAAACAGATTTAGAAATTTTCCCAAAAGAAGTAGCAGATGCATTTGTCAAGGGAGATTTAAAACTATTAACTAAAGAAGTAGATTATATATCTATGTTGAGCTTTGTAAATGGTAAGCATTATGATGTATCATCATATCCAATATATGATGATAATGAAATAGTAGCTACTATAGGATTTGCTAGAGACCTTACAGGAGAAGATAATTGTAAAATAGAATCAGAAACACAAAAAAAGATGATAGAATTAATAGGGGATAATATTCCAGACCATATATTCTTTAAAGACTCTGAAGGCGTATTTAGATATTGCAATGATGCTTTTGCAAAATCTAATGGAGTAAGTAAGGATGAGATTATAGGTAAGAACGATTTTAATTTAGACTCAGTAAGAAAATTCTGTGCCTTAAAATATGTAAAAGAAGATGAGAAGGTGTATAAAAGTAAAGAAGGGATTATAGTAGAAGCTCAAGAGACTGGAGATGATGGACGTAAAATATATAGAGAAACTATAAAAGTACCTTTTGTTGATAGTAACGGGTTTGTAGGTGGGATTTTAGGAATATCTAGAGATATTTCACATAGAAAAGAAGCGGAAATGGAGTTTGAAAGACTTAGAATGGAGTTTTTTGCAAATTTATCACATGAATTTAGAACACCACTTAATTTAATATTTAGTTCTGTACAACTTTTAAATATGAAATTAAGTAAATGCGATATTTGCAATAACTGTAAATTTAGTAATAAAGAATATGGTAAGTATATAGATATTATAAATAGAAATGGATTTAGATTATTAAAATTAGTTAATAACTTAATCGATATAACTAAATTAGATGGAGGAACTTTAGAGTATAACCCTGTAAATTACGATATAGTAAAATTTATTGAAAATATTGTTGATTTATCATCAGATTTTGCAAATAAAAATGGTATAGAAATGATATTTGATACAAGTATAGATGAAAAGATAATAGCTTTTAACTTAGAGCAAATGGAAAGAATAATATTAAATTTAATATCTAATTCAATAAAGTTTAATAAGCCAGATGGCAAAATAGAAGTAAGTATAGACTGTAATGATGAATTTGTAGAGATACAAGTTAAAGACAATGGTATAGGAATTCCAGAAGGGGAATTTTCAGAAGTATTTGAAAAGTTTAATCAGGTAAATAATAGAATGACTAAAGTTAGTGAAGGAAGTGGAATAGGATTATCTTTAGTTAAGTCTTTAGTAGAATTACATAACGGATCTATTAGCATTGAAAGTGAACTTAATAAATATACTAAATTTATTATCAAAATACCTAACGTAACCACTAGTAATGAATATAGCGTAAAAGAAGAACATTTATTATCAAAATACGCAGAAAACATTCAAATTGAGTTTTCTGATATATATTCAAATTTAAATGTATAGAAAAAATAAAGTATCTGGTAATTTCAGATACTTTATTTTCGTCAATAAACTTAAATTAAAGTAAATATATTAAATGGTAAAAAATGTAAAGTGACAGCTTAAGATGTAAATGCATAGGAAGTATGTTAAAATAAATAATTCAATGAAAGATATATGAGGGGGATTTATTTTGGAGTTTCAAAACTACATAAAAATGATAGAAAAAGCGCCAGTAATTTGTTTATGGGGGATCTTAAAGGAAAAAACAAGTTCTTTTAAATTGCTAGGTATGAATCAAAAAGCAAAAGGAGCATTTAATATAAATAATATTGTAGGAAAAGACATATTAAATGTTTTAGGTATAAAAGAAAAAATAAATGATAATTTAATAAATGAAATAATAAAAAACAACAAAAAATATACATTAGAAGAATATATACCTATATTAAATAGATTTTATGAAATAGAAATAGTAAATATTTGTGATGATTTATTCGCGGTATGGCTAACTAAATGCTATGATTATAGTCAATATACTAAAGAAATATTAGATAAATTAAATGTTCTATTATGGGTTAAAGATAAAAAGGGAAGATATAGGGTTACTAATTTATCTTTTGATAATTATGGAAAAATAAATTCTGAAGATATGATAGGGAAAACTGATTTTGAACTTTTTCCTATAGATATAGCTACCAATTTTAACGTCTCAGATCAAAAGATTCTTAATAAAGAAATAGATAAAATATTAACTCTCACCTTTATAGATGATAAATGCTATAATGCTTCATTATATCCTATATATGATAATAATAAAGATGTAGTAGGAACAATAGGATTGTGTATAGATATAAATAAAAATCAAAGTGCAAAGGACGAAGCTCAAATCCAAAAGAAAATGTTAGAACTAATAAGTGATAATATTCCAGATCATATATTTTTTAAAGATGCTAATGGAATATTTAAGCATTGTAATGAAAACTTTGCAAAAGCATATAAATGTACTAAAGAAGAAATAATTGGAAAATCAGAGGATGAAATATCAATAACAAATGATAAAAGTCATATAAGATATAAAGAAGAAGATGCCAAAGTATGTAGTGCAAAAAGAAAAATTATAAGTGAAGGTGTGGAAGTTTTACAAGATGGAAGTAAAGTTTATACAGAGACAATTAAAGTTCCTTTTATAGATGAAAATGGAATGGTAGGTGGAATATTAGGTATATGCAGAGATATTTCACATAGAAAAGAAGCAGAAGTTGAATTTGAAAGACTTAGGATGGAGTTTTTTGCTAACCTATCCCATGAATTTAGAACACCTCTTAACCTAATATTTAGCTCAATACAACTGTTAGACATGAAATTAGAACAATGTAAAGATAATGAAGAAAATTATAGTAGTATTAAAGGATATGAAAAATACATAAATATTATAAGACAAAATGGATATAGATTATTAAAGCTTGTAAATAATTTAATAGATTCAACTAGATTAGATGTTGGAAGCATAGAATATACCCCTAAAAACTATGATATTATAAATTACGTAGAAAATATTTTTGATTCAGTAGTAGAATTTGCAAATCAAAATAGTATAACTATGATATTTGATACAATGATAGAAGAGCATATAGTTGCTTTTGATTTAGATAAAATGGAAAGAATAATACTGAACTTGATTTCAAATGCAATTAAGTTTAATAAGAAAAATGGACTGATAGAAGTTAACATAGATTGTAATGATAAGTTTGTAGAAATAGAAGTAAAAGATAGTGGAATAGGTATACCTAATGATAAATTAGGAGAAGTTTTTGAAAAATTTAAACAGGCAAATAATAGAATGACTAAAGTAAGTGAAGGTAGCGGAATAGGATTATCACTAGTAAAGTCATTAGTTGATTTGCATAGTGGCAAAATTGAAGTTGAAAGTAAACTGGGAGAATATACTAAATTTACTGTAAAAATACCAAATGTTTTAGTAAAAGAAGATACATATATAAACGATGAAAATCACTCATCTAAATATATAGAAAATATTAAAGTAGAATTTTCAGATATATATTTAAATTTAAGTATCTAAAAAAATCCCTTAGGATGTATATCCTAGGGGATTTTATATGTTTAGAAGTTTTTTATATTACCCTATAAACATTTGAGTCCAGTATAGTGTACCATTACTCTTTTGAGCAACACCAACACCTATTTTTGTAAAGCTAGAATTTAAGATATTTTTTCTGTGACCTTCAGAATTCATCCAAGCAGTTACAACTTCTTTAGGACTTCTTTGTCCCATTGCTATATTTTCTCCAGCTGCTCTATAGCTTACTCCAAATTGCTTCATCATATCAAATGGAGAACCGTAAGTTGGAGAGTTATGGTCAAAGTAGTTTTTATTTATCATATCTTGAGATTTCTTTGTAGCTACATCTGAAACCTTAGAGTCAAGTGTAAGTGGGCTTAATCCTCTTTTAGTTCTTTCAACATTTACTAAATCAACAACTTCTTTTTGATAAGCTGCGAATTGTCCAGTTGTAGAACCTGAGTTATTATTGTTATTATTTTCAGGTTTAGCTTCAGGTTTATTAGTAGAACCTGAGTTATTATTGTTATTATCTTCAGGCTTAGCTTCAGGTTTATTAGTAGAACCTGAGTTATTATTGTTATTATTTTCAGGCTTAGCTTCAGGCTTGTTAGTAGAACCTGAGTTATTATCTTCTGGCTTAAGTTCTGGCTTTATAGGACAGTTTGGATTTGTTGGTAATTTGTATTTAACACCGTTTATATATAAATATACTACACTTTTATTATTTAATTTTGTATATCCCTTATGAGATAAAGCACTTACAGGAACGATACTAGAAGCTGTTGCTACAGTTACTACCCCTAAAGTTAATAAAGTTTTTAGTTTTGTTGATATATTTTTTGTCATTGTAAAACACCTCTTTATTTGAATTTTGTAAAAATGTTACTGATTTGTAACCTTTAGTGTAGGGGTTGCCCCCTGTGAAACTATGATAACACAAAAAATGTCGAATTTTGACTGTAAAGATATGCCAAAAGGTTAGAAATCATACTGAAAGTTAGTTATATACTGGGATAAAAAAGTTTGAAAATTTATTAAAAAAAGAATATTTATATGAAAATTAACATTAAATGAGGGTAAAAAGGGTATAAATAAATTATATTTGTAAATATTTTTATGAAGAGATTGAAAATTTAATAAATGTATTATACTATAATAAGGAAAAGTTTGGGTATATGACCATAAACTGAAAGGAGAACAAAAGATATGTCAAAAGAATTAGTCAAAGAAAGAGTTATAAAATATTTAATGGAGGACTTATTAGTTCCGCATGATATGATAGATACAGATGTAGCTTTATCAGAATTTGAAGAAGGTGCAGAAGGTGTACTAGATGTAGTAGTTAATGTTAAAGATAAAGAAGATTACTATGCGCCAGTTATGATAATACAATGTTTAGATGAAGATATAAGATTAGAAGGAGAAGTCGTACAAAAACAAGTAGACTTCTTAGAAGATGTAGATAATATAACTATGGCAGGAAGATTAGTTTTAACTAATGGAGATGCTATGATGTATGCTGATTGGACAGGAGAAGAATATGATACAGAAGCTTCACTTCCAACATATGATACTATGGTAGAAGAATTCTTTAAGATGGAAGAATTATCACAAGAAGGTGAGCATAATCATGACCACGGACATGATCATGAATGTTGTGGAGGACATGGACATGACCACGGACATGATCATGAATGTTGTGGAGGGCATGGACACGACCACGGACATGATCATGAATGCTGTGGAGGACATGGGCACGGTTCTGACTGTGGTTGTCATCATGAATAATATATACATATAATATACGAACTTGACTATACTTTTTAATGATGTTATTATTAAATGGTTAAAAATTCTATATAAAACCGTAAGTGTTGGGGCAAACGCTGGAAGGATTTATTAATAAGGGATTTATAACGTCGTTCGAGAAAAAAAGACTGCATATTGTGTGGTCTTTTTTTCTGTAAAAAAATAATACAAAAAAGAAGGAAATTTGAAGTCTGAAGTAGAATATTAGATAAATAAATTTATTGACATTTTAGTTAAATTGAATGGAATTTTTTTATAATACAAATCATATTATAAAAATAACTGAAGCTAAAGACACTTTACCATTTCAATTAACAAACTATATGGATAGAAGGGGTTAGATTATGGGGGCTAAAAGAGAACATACTTATGAAAACTATATTTATGGGGATTCATCAAATACATCGAATGCGATGAAAATGTACTTGAAAGAAATTGAAGAGTACAAAATGTTGTCTGCAGTAGAGGAAGTTGAATTAGCAAAAGCAATAATTAACTCTTCACCTGAAGCTAAGGAGCAGTTTATAAATGCAAACTATAGGTTAGTTGTAAGTATTGCTAAGAAATACAGAAAAGAGAGTGTAGATATGCTTGATTTAATTCAAGCAGGTAACATTGGACTTATAAAAGCTGTTGATAAATACGATTATAAAAAAGGATATAAATTTAGTACTTATGCTACATGGTGGATAAAACAAAGCATAACAAGATACATAGATGACTGTGAAAATACTATAAGAATACCTGTTCATCTTCATCAAAGAATAAACTTTGTAAAAAGAAAAAAACAAGAACTTTCAAATGTACTTCAAAGAGAACCTAGCTTAGATGAAATAGCAGAAGTATGTGACCTTGATGTTCAAAAGGTTATAGATATATTAAAGAGGGATAAAAATATAGTATCATTAGATACGCCTATAAAAGAAGACGAAGATAGTAGTTTAGTTGAATTTATACCATCAGATGCTAATTTTGCAGATGTAGTAATTCATGAAGTAGAGCAAAAGAACTTAAGGGAAAAAATAGAGGAATTATTAACAGGACTTGGTGACCAAGAACAAAAGGTACTTAGAATGAGATTTGGATTAGATGATGATACTCCAAAAACATTAGAGGAAATAGGAAAAGTATTTGGAGTAACAAGAGAACGTATAAGACAAATTGAAGCAAAAGCAATAAGAAAACTAAGACATCCAAGTAGATTAAAACAATTAAAACATTTTTATTAATTTATAAAATAAAGTAGGTGAATTTTGCCTGCTTTATTTTTGGTTTATATTTTAATTTTAGGGTAAATATGGAAAGGTACTTCTTAAAATAAATGATAGCATAAAATACATTGGAAATCATTTAAATAATAAAAATAAATAATTATATTGATAGATATTATTATTAGAAAACTTATTGCTTGTATTAAGCTAGTAGGTCTTATAAAATAATTATATAAAGTATTAGGTGTATTACTTAAAAGAGAATTGGATGAGGTTTCCAAACTACCCCAGTAACCGTGATATGGACGAAATCTTAAATGCCACTGAATTTTTCGGGAAGGCTAGATCGTAGGATGAAGTTAAGTCGGGAGAACTGCCTAATATATACTAATATCTGCTGAGGGTAAGGTGTTAGATGCAAATATAATAATAAAAACTTAATATATTTAGCATCTTACTTAATTTAAATTGAGAAAGGAGGAATAAAATGAGCAAATATTTAGCATACCCTTTCTTATATGACAAGTCTTTAGATTTAAGATGTGATTTTGAGATTTTAACAGATGAAATTTCAAGTATTATAGGTCTTTTAAGATCATTTATAACAGATGACGATATGAAAGATGAACTTAGTAAAATAAATGAATTGATGTATCATATAAATCCATCAATAAGAACAAAGACTACAGTTACACAAGAAGAATTAATATGGCTAGAAAAAAGATTTTTAGAGATTCAAGAAGAAGTAAAAGACAGATTTAATAAATTTATACTTCCACAAGGATGCACCGAAGCAGGATATTGCCATGTTATAAGAAGTAAATGTAAATCATTAGTTAGGCTATTAAGTAGATATCAGGAACAAGGAAATAAGGTAGATGATTTGTTATTTGATTTTACAAATCTTTTTTCAGGATATTTCTTTGTACTAGCACTTAAGTTTAATAAAGATAATGGTTTAGAAGAAACAGAATTTATAAGTAGAAACTATAAGTAAGAGAGTTAAAAGTTAAGGAGAGAACAAATGAAAAAAAAGTTTTTATCAATTTTAATGGTATTTATGATGTTTATTATGGTTGGATGTAGCACTGATAATAAAAAAGAAGTTACAGACAGAGAAGGAACAAAGGTAAATATACCTAAAAAAATAGACAAAATAATTTCAACAGCACCATCAAATACAGAAGTAATAGTAGACCTTGGATTAAGTGATAAATTAGTTGCAATAGATAAATATTCAAGTGATGTTAAAGGTGTTAATAAGGATTTAGCAAAAATAGATTTTTCAAGTCCAGATGCAGAAACAATAATAGGGTTAGAACCAGACATAATAATAGCATCTGGGCATAATAAGACAGGCTCAAGTGAAGATCCATTTAAAGTTATAAGTGAGTCAGGCATTCCAGTTGTTTATATACCAAGCAGTGATAGTATAGACGGAATATATAAAGATATAGAATTTATATCTGATATATTAGGAGTGCAAGATAAAGGACAAACCTTAATATCAGATATGAAATCTCAAATAGATGAAATATCAAAAATAGGAAAAACTATAAATGATAAGAAAAAGGTTTACTTTGAAATATCACCAGCTCCAAGCCTATTTACGTTTGGAAATTCAACATTTTTAAATCAAATGATAGAAATAATTGGCGCTGAAAATGTATTCAAAGATGAAAATGGATGGATATCACCAAGCGCTGAAGCTGTGATAGATAAAAATCCAGACGTAATATTAACAAATGTAGATTACATAGAAAATCCTATTGATGAAATAAAAAAACGTGATGGCTTTGAAAATATAACAGCAGTAAAAGAAAATAAGATTTACCAAATAGACAAAAATTCAGCTTCTCGTCCATCTCACAAAATAATATTAGCTTTAAATCAAATGGCTAAAGCAATTTATCCAGAGAAATATGGAAAATAAGAAAAAAGTATTACTAAGCATAATAATAGTATTTATAATTATTGGTATTGGAACTTCTATAGGAAGTTCTAATATTAATATTTTAGATACAATATCAGTAATTAGTAATAAATTATTCAATATATCATTGAGAGAAGGAATAGATCCTAAAAATGTTTCAATAGTTTGGAAGCTTAGATTACCAAGAGTACTACTAGCATTTATAGTAGGAGGCTGCCTAGC
The DNA here is from genome assembly GCF_053667625.1 of Faecalimicrobium sp. JNUCC 81. Classification (NCBI taxonomy): domain Bacteria; kingdom Bacillati; phylum Bacillota; class Clostridia; order Peptostreptococcales; family Peptostreptococcaceae; genus Faecalimicrobium; species Faecalimicrobium sp. JNUCC 81. Next base: position 2,520,527 of record NZ_CM132203.1, on the reverse strand, counting down.
ATCTAGTGGTGCAGTAGTTCAATCTATACTAAAAAACCAATTGGCATCACCTTATACACTAGGTGTATCTTCAGGTGCATCTTTAGGAGCGGGGCTTATAATAGTTAGTGGTATTTCTGTTCCGTTACTAGGAGCTTATACACTTCCTATAATAGGCTTTTTATTTGGACTTGGAACTGTTTATTCGGTAATTAAATTTTCATCAAAAATAGATAAGACAATGTCAAACAATACGATAATACTTTGTGGTATGGTACTATCTTTATTTGTAAATGCATTACTTACAACTTTAACTGCATTATTTTCTAATGATTTAAAAAGCATATCTCTTTGGCAAATGGGAAGCTTTGCCATGAAGGGATGGTCTTATGTAGGTCTGATAATGCCATTTTTTATAATAGGTATGTTTGGGGTTCTTAAATATACTAGAGAAATGGATATACTTACTTTTGGAGAAGAACAAGCAAAGTCAATTGGAGTTGATACTGAGAAAGTAAAAAAGAAATTATTCATTTATTCAACAATACTTACAGGAGGAGCTGTTTCTTTAAGTGGGACGATAGGATTTGTAGATTTAATAGCACCTCATGTAGTAAGAAAAATATTTGGATCAAATCATAAATATGTTGTGCCGATGTCATTTGTATTTGGTGGTTGTTTAATGGTAATAACAGACCTTATAGCAAGAACTATAGTTTCTCCATCAGAGTTACCAGTAGGAGCTATAACTGCTATATTTGGAGCACCGTTCTTTGCATGGGTATACTTTAAAAAAGCTAGGTGAGTTTTATGTTAGAAATAAAAGATATTTATAGTGGATATGAAGATATAGATATAGTAAAAGATGTAAGCTTTACTGTAAATAGAGGAGAAAATCTATGTATAGTAGGTCCAAATGGTTGTGGAAAAAGTACTCTTTTAAAATCTATAGCTAATATAATTAACTATAGAGGTAGTATAAAAATAGATTCTAAGGAAGTATCTTCATTAAATAGAAAAGAATTGGCTAAGAAAGTTGGATTAATGAGCCAAATTTCACAAATACATTTTCCGTATACAGTATATGAAACAGTATCTCTTGGAAGATATGCATACTCTAAAGGTGCATTTTATAATCTAGGTAAAAAAGATAAAGAAATAATACTAGACAGCATAGAAAAAGTAGGTCTTTTAGATTCTAAAGATAAAATGATAAGTGAATTATCAGGAGGACAACTTCAAAGAGTATTTTTAGCAAGAACATTTGCACAAAATCCAGATGTGATATTATTAGATGAACCTACTAATCATCTTGATTTAAAGTACCAAATAGAGCTCTTAGAGCATTTAAAAGATTGGACTAAAGCAAATAATAAAATTGCTGTAGGTGTATTACACGATTTGAATTTAGTTCAATATACAGCAGATAATGTTTTGTTATTAAATAATGGAGAAGTTGTATCTTATGGGAAGCCATCAAAAGTACTTAATGAAGAAAAATTAAAGGATATATACGATTTAGATATAAAAAAATTTATGGTTAATATATTAAAGAAGTGGGAGTAAATTTAAAATTTACTCTCACTTTTTTTATTAAAGGAAAATCTGAATTTACACCCCTTTATATAATTTTAAGTTTAGTGTTTTACTGTTTTCCCAGATTTCATAGCAATTCTTTCTTCTAGTAAATGAGAAATTAAAGTGTCTAAGCTCCAATCAATATTTCCTTCTGTAGTAACAGCGATAAGAGGTCTATTAATTCTAAACGTCTTAAGGCTATCTATAAAAGCACTAACTTTCATATGAACTACATTATTAAAAACCATAGCCTTTTGATTTATACCACTTTCACATGTGCTGTCTATATTATTATCAATTATATTTCGTATTGTAGAATTAGCATTTTTAGGTGAAAGTATAACCTGGTCTCTTATTCCAAACATATTACATATATTTTTTATCATACTAGCTTCTTTAGTATTAAAGTTATATAAAATAACAAAGCTTCTTGTTTCATTATCTATTTCAACATTATTCATTTTTTCAAAACTCATAAATATTCTCCTTTTGTATTTATATAATAATAATTATTACCCAGAAATATAAGTTTTTAAATATTTTTTTACGAAAATTAAAAAATATTTTGACACACAATGAAATAATAGATATTATTGAGTTATAGTTAGTTACTTAAGTAACTAACTGATTAATTAAAGAAAATTAATCAGGAGGTGCATATGAAACTTATATTAAATGATGATGAACCTATATTTATACAAATAGCAAAAACTATAGAGGACACAGTATTAACTGATGATATTAAAGAGAATGAACAGATTCCATCAACTACAGAAATATCAAAGCTATATAAGATAAATCCAGCTACAGTACTAAAAGGGATAAATATATTAGTTGATAAAAATATTTTATATAAAAAAAGGGGTATTGGTATGTTTGTATGTGAAGGTGCAAAACAGATTATAAAAATATCTAGAAAAGAGCAATTTAAAAATTCATTTATAAAAAATTTACTACAAGAGGCTAGAAAATTAGAAATAAATAAAGATGAACTATTAGATATTATAAAAAATTGCGAGGAGATGAATTAAGTGGGGGATGCGATAAAGATTACAGATTTATCACATAATTTTAAGGAACAAATTGTATTAGATAATATATCTATAACCTTTGAAGAAAATAAAATATATGGTTTATTAGGAAAAAATGGATCAGGAAAAACTACTTTACTTAATATAATCACTAATCAACTTTTAAGTAAATCTGGATATGTGGAAATACTAGGAAAGAATCTTAAAGATAGCGTAGAAGTATTAGATAATATTTGTATAGTAAGAGAAAGAGAATTTTATAATGCTGAGATGAAAGTAAAAAATATATTTGAAATGTATTCTTACTTTTATCCAAATTATGATAAAGATTTAGAAAAACAACTATGCGATTATTTTAATATAAATATTAAAATAAGATACCAGCATCTATCAAGGGGAATGAAAAGCCTAGTATCAAATATTATAGGATTATGTTCAAATGCACCTATAACTATATTTGATGAACCTACAATCGGATTAGATGCAGTAAATAGAGAAGAATTTTATAATATATTATTAGATAACTATATAAAAAATCCAAAAACTATAATTATATCAACTCATTTAATAGATGAAATGGAGAATGTTTTAGAAAATATAGTTTTATTAGATAAAGGTAAAATAGTTATAAATGATAATATAGAAAATATAAAAGAGAAATCTTATTATATAACTGGAAATAAAGATGATTTGTCAAAATTAGAATGCTTAAAGAATAAAAAAATATATAAGAGTTTTGGAAGTACGTTAATGTATTATTATTATGGAGATATATGTGAGAAAGATTTAGATTTAATAGAAATATTAGATATAAGTATAGAACATATGAGTATTCAAGAATTGTTTATAAATCTTACTAAGGAGGGTGAGTTTAAATATGAAAAGAATGAATCCGTATTATAGTATTATAAGAAGGAATACTATATTTCTTTTATTACTTACATTTTCAATAATTGCTTTTAATACATTTACCGAATTATCTGTGATGATTATGACTTCTTCATATCTAGATAATTTAGTAGATGGAAATGTAGTTTTTATCAATAGCTCTCATTTCTCAGCAACTATTGTAATAATTATATATGGGACACTATTATCATATAAAGAATTTAATGGAGCTATGTCTATAAAGTCAAATAGAAAAGAGTATTTAAAATATAGTATAGTATTTATAATAATTGTTAGTATAATTCTTTCAATATTTAGTGTATGTGTTGATTTAGTATCTAAATTAATATTAGAATATAAAACAGGATACAATGCATATGTTTATACTAATTTAGGTATTTCTATTAATGAAATACAAACATTACTAGAAAAAGTTGGTATGGGAATGTCTTTTAGTATTTTTTATCAATATGATATAAATTATATAGAAGTTATATTAAACACATTTTTAATTATTATGGGATTAGGGTCGCTAGGATTTATGTTAGGAGCCTTAATATATAGGCTAAAAAAAATGACATCAATTTTAATATTTATAGGTATACCATTATGTATAATATTATTTATAATAGGAAATATAATGAATAATTATGGAGTAATACATATCTATCTAATACAGATTATATTATTGTTTACAAGCAATAATATAATAACAATTACTTCAACAATATTAAGTTTTGTTATAGGAATACTGCTTCTTAGAAATGCACCTATAAAAGAGTATGCACATGATTTAATATAATATTAGTTTATTTATAATATAAAAATAAGAAAGAGTGTAGATAAATTCTACACTCTTTTGAATATTAATACTTATATTTAGTTCTATATTTTTTTATATATATTATAGATAAAAATATAGTTATTAGTTCGGCAAAAGGAACTGTAAGCCATAAACCATCTAATTTTAATACTGGTGGTAGTATAAGTATACCAATGATTATAAATACAAATGCTCTACTAAAAGAGATAATAGCTGAAACTTTTCCATTATGAAATGCCGTGAAAAATCCTGAAGCAAATATATTTATGCCAACAAATAAAAATGCAAATGCAAAAATTTTTAATCCCTTAAGAGCTAAGTTAAATACTTCATCTAGAGGATTTACAAATACTTCAACTATAATTGGTGCAAAAACTAACGTTGCTACAAATACCAATATAGAAGATACAAATATAAATTTTAGAGAGTATTTAAATATCTCTTTTAATTTATTGCTATTATTTGCACCGAAATTATAGCTAATTAATGGAGAAACTCCTGCAGAAAAACCTAAGTAAATTGAAGTCATTAAAAAATGAGCATATAAAACTATAGTAAGGGCAGCAAGTCCATTTTCTCCAGCCAATTTTAAGGCAACTATATTAAATAAAAAAGTTGTAATACCTGTAGATAATTCTGTGACCATTTCAGAAGATCCATTAATCATGGTATTTAATATAAGCCTAAAATTAAATTTAGGTATTTTCAGCTTTAAAGTTGATTTACCTGATAAAAAGTATATAAATCCAATTAAACAAGAAACTAAAATACCTGAAAAAGTAGCAAGTGCAGCTCCTAAAATACCCATATTAAAGATTTTTATAAAAACATAATCTAAAATTATATTAGTAATACCTCCTACTATAGATAAAAATAAGCTAAAGTTAGAATTTCCATCAGTTCTAGTAAAATATTCAAATAAAAACTTAGCAATAAAAAATGGAGCAGAGATAATCATTACTTTACCATAAGTTATAGCATACGGTAAAAGTTTATCTGTGGCACCAAGCGCAATTGATATATTTTTTACAAAGAAAATAGAAATAATAGTAAATAAAGCTCCAATAGTTATAGAAAAAAATAATATAAATGAAAAAGAATTATTAGCTTCTTCATAATTTTCTTCACCCATTTTTATAGATACTATAGCTCCTCCTCCTGTTGCCATCATAATACCAAATCCACAAATAAGATTTATTATAGGTAAGATAATATTTATACTAGCAAGTGCATCAGAACCCACTAACTTAGAAACAAATATTCCATCTATTATAGTATATAGAGATATAAATATCATAGATATGATTGCAGGAGAAACAAATTTTAGAAATTCTATGGGCGTAAATTGTTTAGTAAATGATCTTTCCATAGTTTACCTCCGTTGATATATTTAATTAGATAATAAAGTATACCGTAACTATATAGTCAAGTAAAAAAATAAAAGACAGATTTTATATAATATAACACCTGTCTTTTAATCATATACATGAAAGTAAAGTTTTATAAAAATATTAGCCTAAGGCAACATCCAAAATCATCATTATTACAAATCCTAAGATAACACCAATAGTAGTAAGATTTTTATTTTCTATACATGCTTCAGGAATAAGTTCAGAAGAAACAACTCCAACCATTGCACCAGCTGAAAATGCCAGCAAAGCAGGAAGCATACTTCTCATAGTTAAAGCCATAATAACGCCTAATACTCCGGCAACTGGTTCAACTAACCCAGATGCTTGGCCATATAAGAAACTCTTTTTAAGAGAAAAACCTTCTCTTCTAAGGGGTAGGGATACAGCAGCTCCTTCAGGAAAATTTTGAAGACCTATACCAACAGCAAGAAGTATAGCGCTTATTACCGTGCATCCAGGTATTCCAAGAGCAGCACTACCAAATGCAACTCCAACAGCTAATCCTTCTGGGATATTATGAAGAGTAACAGCTAAAACTAACAATATACTTTTCTTATATCTTTTAGCTTGGCGAGTGCTTATAGTAGTTAAATCTTTAAAACTAAATCTATCTAAAAATTTATCAGATAGTACTATAAATAACCCTCCCAAAATAAATCCTATTGCAGGTATAAACCAAGAATTAAACCCAAGTTCTTCACAAAGTTCTATAGCAGGATTTAGTAGAGACCAAAAACTTGCAGCAATCATAACTCCGGCTCCAAATCCCAACATTAAATTTAAAATACTTTTTTTAACATCTTTAAATAAAAATACTAAAGAAGCCCCTAATGCAGTTATTAACCATGTAAATATTGTGGCAAGTAACCCTTGCAAGACGGGATTAAGTGATAAAAAATAGTTCAAGATATTCACCTCACAAAGATATTAGTATAATAATTATTCTATTTTATATTATGAAATTGACATAATTTTGTGAAAACAATTTAAGTTAATAAAAATTAGTATTCAAGTTTAAAAAGTGAATATATTATATTGAAGGATCTATATAAATGTCCGAGAAAAGGATGGATAAAAATGTATTTAAGTAGAGAAGAAGAACTTTCAAAATTACTAAATTTAATTGACAGCATAGAACATAATATTATAAAAATTAAAGAGCTTATAGACTATAACAATATTTATAATAAAAAATCTTTAAATAATAAAACTATAAAGTTGATAGAAAATATAAATTTACAAATTAAAGAAAATAAAGATAGTATAAATGAACTTAAATTTCCATTTTTATTATTTATAGTGGGTTCTGGAAATTATGGTAAATCAACATTAATAAATACTTTACTAAATCAAGAAACAGTAAAAACTGGAGATTTACCAAATACTTGGAAGCTAGATTTATTTATAAAATCAGAATTAGAAAAGTTACAAATAACTTATGAAGATGAGAGTACAGTAACTAAAAATATAAAAGAAGGTAATAAACTTTTAAAAAAAGAGGAATGTAAATTTAAAGAATCAAAAAGAAAAGTAGCTAAAATGGTTAATGAATATAAATCATTAAATAATAGAGATATAAAAATATTAAAAAAATATAAAAAAGAACAAGAAGAAAAGTATCTATATAAATCCAAAATAATACAAATAAAATATTTTATAAAAAAAAGTGGCATACTAGACGAATTTATTATAGTAGATACTCCAGGTCTTAATCAAAATTTAATAAAAGATACAGTAAATAGAATGAAAAGTTATTATGTTAAAGCAGATGGTGTTATATGGTTAGTAGATGCACAAAATTTAGTATCAAGAGAGAGTAATAAAATTATAGAGGAAATAAATGAAATGGATGAATTAGGGACAGAAGAAAAGAATAAAATAGTAGTTATAAATAAAATGGATATAATAAGAAATACAGATTCTGATAATGTATATAAAGTTAAAAAAAGAGCTTGTGAGCTGTATGAAAATAAATTTAAGGATATAGTCTTTATATCTGCAAGAGAAGCGCTAGAAGGCATAATTAAAAATGATAGTAATCTAATAAAAAAAAGTAATATAGATACATTATTTAAAAGTATTGATGATAATTTTTCTAAAGTAGCAAAAGAAAAACAAATATCTTCAAAGTATAAAAATATAGACATAATGAAAGAAAATATTATTAGAGAAATAAATGATTACAAAAGATGTTTATATAAAGATATATCTACTTATAATGAAGTTGAGTTTCAATTAGAAGAAAAAACTAAAAATTTAAAAATCTATATAGTAACATATTTAGAGGATTTAAAAAATAAACATTATTTAAGTAAATATGATTTAGATAACTTAAATAAAAGTATAATTGACTTAGAGAAAATTTGTAGTTTAAAATTAGAGCAAATATATAACTTTTTATATCTAAAGAGCAATCTAAATAAAACTTTTAATATAAAAAAAATAAATACAGAAATTTATTTTTCAAAGAGTAAGTATTTAATCTTTGATTTTAATAAATTTTATAAAACACAGAATCAAAATACAAATCAAATGGAAAATATATTAAATAAACTTACCTCAAAAAATTTAAATAACCAATCTTATGATGAATCATTAATAAAAAACATTGTATCAAAAAATCTAAATAACTTATCTAGAGAAATAATTATAATTCTAGATGAAAAGATAGAAATGATTAAGAAAAGTATAGATGGAATTAAAGAAAAAAGCTTTGAAAATACTTATTTAGAGTATAAAAATGTAAAATTGCACATTGAATTTCTAAATAACATAGAAAGTATATTTATAAAAATGAGGTGATAGTTTTGGAACTTGCAAAACAATGTATTTATGAAATAAAAGAATTATTGCTACAATCTCCAATAAGAGAAAGATTAAAAGAAGGATCAAATATGCCTTTTAAGGATTTAATTTCAAGACAGTTAAATGAAGCTATAGATAATATTAAAAGCTTAGAAAATAATAAAAATAGTCCTTTGAAAGTTGTTATAGTAGGGGAGGTTAAGTCCGGAAAATCAAGTTTACTTAATGCTTTAATGGAATGTAAAGTTAGTGAAGTTGATGTATTAGAAGCTACATCAAATATAATTGAAGTTGGTTATTATAAAGAAGAATATGAAAAAAATACAGACTATATTTCTAAAGTTAGATTAAATAAAGAATTTCTTAAAAAAATAAATATAGTAGATACACCTGGACTTAAAAGTATAACCGATAAAAATGAACAAATTACATTGAATTATATTAAAAATGCAGATTTAATATTGTTTGTATTAGATTCAACTCATTTAGGTCAAGAAGATGTATTTGAATCTCTAGACTTAATAAGCGAGTATAAAAAGCCAATAGTGGGAGTAATAAATAAAGCAGATTTATTAGATGATAATAAGGATGAAATAATAGAGTATATAAAAGATGAATATGGAATTTATATTGATGATTTTTTTATGATATCTTCATACTTGGAATATCAAGATGCAGTAGGAAAAAATGCAGTAATTAAAAGTACTGATATAGCTATATCTAATAATACTGAACTAAGGAAAAATTTTAAAAACCTTAAAGAGTATATAAATAATATCTATAAGGATTGTGAAAGTTTAAAAATAGATAGTATAAAATATGATTTAGAATCAATAATTCATAAAGAAATAATAAATCATCATGATTATTTAAAAAGTATACTGATGATTATAGAGGAGTTAAAAAAAGATCAAGTTACCCTTGAAAATAAATATGATTATATAAGTTCAAAAATGGATTTTGAAATAAATGACTGGGTAAATAGAATTTTTTTAAGCGAAGAATTATCAAAGATAAAAACAGATTTAAATTCTTCTAGTATATATATAAATGAAAATTATATAAGTGACATAATAAATATAAAAAAAATAGAACTAGATAATTTATTTTTTTCAGAGTGGGATGAGTGTTTAAAAGAAGTTAGTGATGATATGAATGAAGATATAAAAAAATATATAGATAGTATAAGTTATGAAAATGAGCTACTAGACACACCTAATTTTAAATTAGACTACAGTAAAACAGAGATCAATGAAATATTATCAACAGTAGGAACCGGAGCTATATTAGGCGCAACATCAGGAGGAATAATATCTATTTATAGTGCAGCGATAGGTCAATCAGCAGCATCAATAACTATAAGCAGTGCTATGATGACTTATTGTCCACCACTTCTTATAGCTGGAACTGTAACAGGCGCAGTTGCTAAGGTTATTTACGATAAAGTAAAAATAGATCAAAAAAATAAAGAAATACTAAAAGATATAGATGACTTTATAGAAGAATTGAAACTTAAAATAATAGAAGAATTAAAAAGTGGATACAATAACTCAAGTGAAGAAATAGTTTTTACAACTCTGCAGATACTAAAAAATATAAAGGGTATATCTATAAGTAAATATGAAATTGAAGATATTGAAGTAGAAATAGGAAGCTATGTAAGTAATTTAAAAAAATTTATAAAAAATTAAAATATTCAATATATTTGCAAAATATGTCGGATTAATGTATACTATCTTAAAATAAAAAAATATCTTCAAAGTATACATAACAAAAGAAGATTTAAAGACATCAAAAGAGAGGAGAATAACTAATGATAAAACTAATTGGAGTTTTAATAGTTGTAATAGGGTTTATATTCAAGGTAGAAACGCTATTTACAGTATTAGTAGCAGGGATAGCAACAGGACTTGTAGCAGGGTTAGATTTTAATGAAATCCTTACTATACTTGGGCAATCGTTTGTTGCAAATAGAGCAGTATCGTTATTTATATTAACATTACCAGTAATAGGAATATTAGAGAGATATGGTTTAAGACAAAGGGCAGTTTATTTAATTGAGAGATTAGGAAAACTTACGACTGGAGGAGTATTAAGTATATACATGTTCGCTAGACAAATAGCTGGAGCATTATCTATAAGAATGAGTGGACACCCTCAATTTGTTAGACCTTTAGTTAATCCGATGGCACAGGCTGCTGGAACTAGTCAAAATGGGGAATTAAATGAAGAAGAAGAAGAAGGCATAAAAGCATTATCAGCCGCATCAGAAAACTATGGTAACTTCTATGGTCAAAACTTATTTGCAGGAAGTAGTGGAGTTTTACTTATAGCTTCAACGCTTACTCAATTTGGATATGATGTAACTGGGCTTGCAATAGCTAAAGCAAGTATAATAATGGCTGTTATCGCATTTATAATAGCTGCAGTTCAGTTTAGATTATATGATAAAAAATTAAGTAGACGCATTAAAAAATAGTTTTATGAGGAGGACAATATGCAAGATTTTATAAATATATCATTAGAAATTTTCTACGCATTAATGGGATTTTTAATGCTTGTAATAGCATTTAAATCTTTTACAACTATAGATAGTAGTAAAAAATATGGAACAGCATTGTTTTGGATATTAATATCAATACCTTTTATATTCGGGTCTAAGGTACAAGCAAATATAATAGGAGCTATATTAGTACTATGTAGTTTGTTAACACTAAGCAAGCAAGTTGTGTTTGCAAGATATGAAGAAGCAAGTGAAGAATTTGGACAAAAACATGCAAACAAATTAAAAAATAAAATATTTATACCATCATTAGTATTAGCATTTGCTTCAGTAGTTGTAGCTATGGCTTTAGCTAATTTTGCAAATTCATCACAATTTGCAATTGGAGTTGGTTCTGCAGTTGCATTAATATCTGCATTTATGATAAGTAAAGCTAAAACATCTACAACTATAGAAGATGGAGCAAGATTACTTCAACAGATGGGACCTGCGAGTATGTTACCGCAACTTTTAGTTGCCTTAGGTGCACTATTTACTCAAGCAGGAGTTGGAGAAGTCATATCAAATATGATTTCAGGTGTAGTTCCAGCAGACAATAGATTATTTGGTGTTATAGCTTATGTGCTAGGTATGGTTATATTTACTATGATAATGGGGAATTCATTCGCAGCATTTTCAGTAATAACAGCAGGAATAGGTATACCATTTGTATTAGCGCAAGGAGGTAACCCTGCAATAGTCGGAGCTTTAGCTTTAACAGCAGGATATTGTGGAACATTACTTACACCGATGGCTGCAAACTTTAATATAGTTCCAGCAGCATTATTAGAAACTAAAAGTGATTATGTGGTTATGAAATATCAAGCTCCAGTAGCTTTAATATTAATAGTGGTACACATAGTGGCAATGTATTTCTTAGCATTTTAATGAAATTTAGGAGGTAATACTATGAAAGTTTTATTAACAGGATTTGATCCATTCGGAGGAGAACCAGTAAATCCAGCAGAGGAAGCTGTAAAAATGGTAAGTAATAATATAAATGGGGCTGAAGTTATAAAAATAACTATACCAACTGTTATGACAAAATCAGTTGAAGCAATAGAAAAGGCAATAGAAGAATATCATCCTGATATAGTTATATCTGTAGGACAAGCAGGAGGAAGATTTGACATAACTCCTGAAAGAGTTGCTATAAATATGGATGATTTTAGAATAAAAGATAATGAAGGAAATCAAGTAATTGATAAAACTATAAAAGAAGATGGACAAGTAGCCTATTTTTCGAATTTACCAATAAAAGCTATGGTAAAACACATGAATGAAAATCAAATTCCAGCTTCTGTATCAAATACGGCAGGTACATTTGTATGCAATCATGTAATGTATGGCATTCTTTATATGATAGATAAAAAATATCCAAATATAAAAGGTGGATTTATACATATACCATATATGACATCACAAATTATAGATAAGAAAAATACTCCATTTATGTCTTTACAAGAAATAGTAAGAGGCTTAGAATTAGCTATTGAAGCTTGTACTTTATATCAAAATGATATAAAAGTAATAGGTGGAGAAATATGTTAGTTAACAAAATATTTGTATATGGAAGCTTAAGAAGTGACATGTTTAATTATAAAAAGCTTCTAGAAGGAAAAGTATCTAATGTAGTAAAGGGACGTATAAATGGAGATCTATTTCATCTAGATAATAAAGGATATCCAGCGGTTATACCAGGAAATAACAAAATACAAGGTGAACTAATGGAACTTATTGATTTTAATCAAAGCTTAGATGAATTAGATGAATTAGAAAGATACTGTGAAGATAATAATATCAATTGTGAATATTTAAGAAAAGAAGTCGATGTTTTTTTAGAAGATGGTACAATAGAGAAAGCATATTATTATGAATATAATCCAAAGGCAAATATAAATTTAAATGATAAAAAAATTCCAGTTTCAAATGGTGATTGGAAAGAATATATGAGTAAGTAAAAAATGCTAGAACATATTTTGTTCTAGCATTTTTTACTTAGGAAAATTATAATATCTAAATAGTTAAATAATTTAACAAAAATGTCGCTTTATCATATATTAAAGTAGAGGACAAAATAAGGAGCAATCAGTATGATTACTATAAGTTTATGTATGATATTAAAAGATGAAGAAAAGGTAATAAATAGATGTTTAGATAGTGTAGTAGATATTGTAGATGAAATAGTCATAATAGACACAGGATCAACTGATAAAACTAAAGAAATTGCAAGCAGTTATACTGAAAAAATATATGAATTTAAATGGATAGATGATTTTTCTATGGCTCGAAACTTTTCCTTTAGTAAAGCTACAAAAGATTATATATTATGGTTAGATGCAGATGAATTAATAGATGAAGTGAATAAAAATAAACTGTTAAACTTAAAAAAAGATATGAGTAAAGATATTGATGTAATTACAATGAACACATATATGGATATGGATGAAAATAATAATCCACAGATAACAGCTAGAAGAAATAGAATTGTAAGAAATAATAAAAATTTTAAATGGATTGGATTTGTGCATGAGTACATTAATATAGATAAAAATTCAAAAGTATGCGATAGTGATATAGCTATTATTCATGATAAAGTAAAATGTGTAGATGATAGGAATCTTAAAATATACAAAAAAAATATAAGTTTAGGTAAAGAAATGAGCAATAGAGATTTATACTATTATGGAAAAGAGCTGTATTGTAATAATGAGTTTGATGAATCAATAAAAGTGCTTGAAGAATTTATAGATAAAGCTGAAAATGAAGAAGAGATAATGGATGCATTATGTAGAATTGGTGAGAGTTATTTATACAAAAAAAAATGGGCTGAAGGTAGGTATTACCTATATAAAACATTTGAATACACATCTCCTAGAGGAGAAGTATTATATAACATAGCATTATCTTTTCAACGAGAAAAAAAATATATGCAAGCTATAAATTGGTATGAAATTATTTTGAATATAGAAACTCCTACAGATTGTAGTCAATGTTTAAATTTATGTTGTTGGAGGTTTAAGCCACATTTAAACTTATGTGCGTGCTATTTTAAAACTGGTGATATATCAAAAGCGTATTACCATCATAAAAAATGCTTAGAAATAAACCCATTAAATCCGTGTGTTGTATCAAATGATGAGTATTTTAAATCTATATTAAAATTTATTAAATTATAAAACCTAGGACAATTATGTCCTAGGTTTACATATTTACTTAATATTATTGGATACTTTATACAAACACATAGCACAACTTTTTACAATGCTATTAAAGTTAGTAACTAAGGTACCACTATTATTCTCATCAGAATATAATTTAGTTACATCCATACCCAATCTTAAATTAATATTATTTATATAACTAAACTGAATACAAACCATAGATAAAAAGTAAATTAGTCCCATAAAAAGTAGTAAAATAAAAATAAGAAACACTAAAATCCCCCCTAAAGCAAAGGTACAACTTGTCCTTTAAGTAAATTCTACTATAATATTTAACTTATATCATCTTAAAAATAAATATAAAAAAATACAAAAAATAACCAAATAAAACAAAATAAGCCATAAAAAATACTTAAGGCTTATCGAATTTCGGAATATTATATATTAATATATACGACATTGTATAAAGAAAATTTATATAAATAGTAAATAAACATCAAGATTTATTTGATATTTAAATGATAAATATTTTGGATATTATGATGATTTTTAGGTTGGAAAAATATACCTAATAGAAAAAAAGAAAGAGATGGATAATATTATCCATCTCTAATTTATATAAAAATATTATATATGCTAGTTGTTAAGAAACATACAAAGAATCCTATTACAGTTGGAATTAAAAATCCTAAAATAGTCCATTTCATACTTCCAGTTTCTTTTTTTATAGTTATCAAAGTAGTAGCACAAGGCCAGTGAAGTAAGCTAAATAACATGACATTTAACGCTGTTAAATATGTCCATCCATTATTACGTAAAACATCACCTAATGCACTTAAATTATCAAGTTCTAGCATTGAACCAGTAGCAAGGTAAGACATGAGAAGAATAGGTATAACTATTTCATTGGCAGGAAGACCTAGTATAAAAGCAAGTAGTATAAACCCATCAAGCCCTATAAATCTAGCGATAGGATCTAAAATATTTGCAATATAAGCCAATAAGCTCACGTCACCAACATATATATTAGCGCATACCCAAATTACTATTCCAGCTGGAGCAGCTACAATAACTGCACGGCCTAATACAAACAATGTTCTATCTATTATAGATGTATATACAACTCTACCAAATTGTGGAGTTCTATATGGTGGTAATTCTAATGTGAAAGTAGATGGAATACCTTTAAGAAGGGTTTTAGATAACAAATAAGAAACTAATAATGTTATACATATACCAAAGATAACGACTAAAGATATACATGCAGCAGTTACCAAGCTAGATGTGAAAGAATTACTTATTACAGAACTAAAGAATATAGTAGATATAGCTATTAAAGTAGGAAATCTACCATTACAAGGAATAAAATTATTAGTCAGTATAGCTATTAATCTTTCACGAGGAGAGTCGATTATTCTACAACCTATAACTCCACAAGCATTACATCCAAATCCCATGCACATAGTAAGGCACTGTTTTCCATGAGCGCAGGCCTTTTTAAATAAATGGTCCATATTAAAAGCAACTCTAGGTAAATATCCAAAGTCCTCAAGTAAAGTGAATAAAGGAAAAAATATAGCCATAGGTGGTAACATAACGGAAACTACCCAAGCAAGAGTTCTGTAAAGACCAAGAACTAACATATTATTTAGCCACTCAGGTGCATGAAGCATATTTAAAAAATTTGTAATATTAGGTTCAAGACCAAGTAATAAATTTGACAGTAAGGTAGATGGATAATTAGCCCCCTCTATAGTAATCCATAGTATAGCACCTAATAAAAGTAACATAATAGGCATTCCAAAATATTTTGATGTAAGTATTTTATCTAATTTATCATCTTTGTCTAATGTAGCATTATTATTTTTTATACAAACTTTTTCACTTAAGCTTTTTGCATAATCATAATTTGTTTTAGTAAAATTATCTCTTATTTTACACTTATCTAAAGTTTTAGGAAACTTTTCTTTGATTTTATATAAAGTATCTATATAGTTTTCATCTATATAATTATGCATGGAATCAAATATACTTTTATCTTCATCTATAAGTCTAAGAGCTAGCCATCTAGGATTTATAAAATCAATAGTACTTTCTAATTCTGACTTAAATGAGTCAGCTACAAGTTCAATATTATTATCATAAAGAACAGGTTTAGCATTAAACTTATAGTTATTAGATGAAACTAAATCTAAAGTATTTAATAGATCACTCATACCTTTTCCACTTCTAGCAGCTGTTAAAACTACTGGTATACCTAACGCTTTTTCAAGTTTTTTACTATCTATAGAAATACCTTTTTTCTCAGCCTCATCAGCTAAATTAACACACAATATTATATTTTGTGTTAATTCCATTACTTGAAATACTAAGTTAAGATTTCTCTCAAGTGAAGTCGCATCGCATACTACAATTACTACATCGGGTTTTCCGAAACATATAAAGTCACGAGCAACTATTTCTTCTTGAGATAGTGCAAATAAAGAGTAAGTTCCAGGTAAATCAATTAAAGCATAATCATTATTATTATATTTAAAATCACCACGAGCTGTAGCAACAGTTTTTCCAGGCCAATTTCCAGTATGTTGTTTTAATCCTGTTAGATAATTAAATACAGTACTTTTCCCTGTGTTTGGATTGCCTGCTAAAGCAACTATTAATTGGTCGTCAGCTTTATCTATATCAAACATATCCTTTAGTGATTTGATTTTAGCAGATTCATGTGTTAACCCCACTGTAATATCCCCCCCTTAAAATATAGTCTAATTTTCAGAAACAATTATTAAATTGCTTTCCTCAGATCTTAATGCGATCTTAGTTCCTCTAATGTTGTAAACAGTTAAATTACCTTTAGGCCCTTTTCTAATCACTTGAATAGATGCTCCACGTGTTACACCAAGCGCTAACATTCTTTCTCTTAAATTACCATTGAATAAGAGGTCCTCTACTGTAGCAGTATTTTTAACTGGAATGTCTGTAAGAGTTTTCAATATTAACATCTCCTTATAAATAATTTTTTATTGTTAACCTAAGCTAACTTTCTTAATTTTAAATTATGCAAATTAATAAAATAGTGTTACTAAAAATAGTAATATAAAATATTTAATGAAATATAATTAATATAATATAAAAAGGAGGGGGTATAATTTGGAAAATAAAAAAGAGTATTATACTTTCAATGAATATATAAAGAGAAGCGAACTAACACCTAGTGAAGAAGATTATATAGAAATGATTTACAGATTATTTTTACAGGGGGATCATGTAAAAGTTAGTGATATATCTAAACATCTAAATATTACTCCACCTTCGGTAACAAAAATGGTAAAAAAACTAAGTGAAAAAGAGCTAATATTATATAAAAAATATGATTATGTTGTTTTAAGCGATATGGGTAAGA
The DNA here is from genome assembly GCF_053667625.1 of Faecalimicrobium sp. JNUCC 81. NCBI lineage: Bacteria > Bacillati > Bacillota > Clostridia > Peptostreptococcales > Peptostreptococcaceae > Faecalimicrobium > Faecalimicrobium sp. JNUCC 81. The sequence goes on along the minus strand of NZ_CM132203.1, from coordinate 2,502,905 downwards.
TAATAGGCCAGCAACTTTTAAACAGACATGACATAGTAAATAAATTTTTGAATCTATTAGGAGTAAAAGATAAAATACATGAAGAGACAGAAAAAATTGAACATACCATAAGTATAGAGACTCTTATTAAAATAGAAGAACATATTGAATTTTTTAATTCTAATAAAGATATATTGGAAAAATTAAAAGAATATCAAAAAAAAGGTTAAAAAAAAGATGGGTATATTACCCATCTCAAATATGTATAATTCTTACTTTTGGGGAAAGTAGAATAAAAGTTAACATTTTTTATTTATAATGAAAATAAAAAAGCCAGAAGACGCAAAAGTCTCCTGACTCTAGTAAGATATTTTCAAATATCTTTATTTTCATTAAATATGTAACTCTTAATTCTATTGTAGATAATTAATATTAATAAGTCAATAAAAAATAGAAAAATAAGGAAAAGTATATACTAAAACTTTTAATCATATTTTATATCTATCATAAATTAAAAAAAATTAAATATAATTTAGTAATAGTAGGAAAGGAGTTTTTTCTCATGGAATTATACAAGCTCATAAAAGATTTAGATGTTTTAGAATTAAAAGGAAATATTGAGATAGATATAAGTAGTATATATTATGATTCAAGAAAAACTACAGAAAATAGTCTGTTTGTATGTATAAAAGGATTTGATAATGATGGTCATAAATATGTAAATAAAGCAATAGAAAATGGAGCAAAAGCATTTCTAATACAAGAAGACGTAAATATTAAAGAAAGTAACAATTATACATTTATAAAAGTTAAAGATACAAGAAAATCAATGGCAAAAATAGCGGCTAATTTTTATAATAATCCAACACAAAAAATAGAAATAATCGGGGTAACAGGAACTAATGGAAAAACAAGTATAACAACTGTACTTAAAGACATTTTAAATTATAAATCTAATGTTGGATTAATAGGAACGATTAAAATAGAAGATGGTAAAAATGATATAATATCTAATAACACAACTCCTGAAAGTATAGATTTGCAAAAGTATTTTAATAATATGGTAAAAAATGATTGTAAGTTTTGTGCCATGGAAGTATCGTCACATTCATTAGCGCTACACAGGGTAGACGAAGTTGATTTTAACATTGGAATATTTACAAATCTTACACCAGAGCATTTAGATTTTCATAAAAGTTTAGAAGAATACAGAGCTACAAAGGAAAAATTATTTTATAAAACTAATATGGCAAATATTATAAATATAGATGACAGTTCAGGTGTTATTATAAAGAATAATATAAGAAACTTAAAAGTTCCAGTATATACATATGGAATAAATAATGAAGCAGATTTTATGGCAAGTAATATAAAATTATATCCACATGGAGTTTCATATACACTAAAAACGCCTACATACACTGATGAAATTTATGTTAATATACCTGGCAAATTTACAGTTTATAACACTTTAGGAATAATATCAGCTTGCTATATACTTAAAGTACCTATTGAAATAATAAAAGATAAATTAAAAAGCATTAAAGGTGTTGAAGGAAGATTTGAAAGTGTAAAAAATTCAAAAGGATTTAATATAATAGTAGACTATGCTCATACACCAGATGCACTAGAAAATATACTTATAGCAGCAAATGAATTTGTAAAAGGAAAAGTAATAACAGTATTTGGATGTGGAGGAGATAGAGATAAAACTAAAAGGCCTTTAATGGGAAAAATTGCACAAGACAATTCAGACATAGCAGTAATAACATCTGACAATCCAAGAACAGAAAATCCAAATTCTATAATAAAGGATATACTAAGTGGAATAGACAAAAGCAACCATAATTATATAACAATAGAAAATAGAAGAGACGCTATTTATAAAGCGATAGAACTAGCTAATAATAATGATTTAGTAATTATAGCAGGAAAAGGCCATGAAGATTATCAAATAATAGGAAAAACAAAGTATCATTTTAATGATAAAGAAGTTGCTAAAGATGCTATAGAAAGCAAGAATTCATCTTTATATAATATATAAAAAATAGTTATACCTAAATTTAGGTATAACTATTTTTTTATAATAGAGACCCCTTTATAATTTTTTTACTAAATAGTATGATATATTATAATAATACTTAAAAATAGGAGGAAACTGAAAGTGAATAGTACTAAGAAACTTACAGAGGCAGCATTACTTTCATCGTTATTTGTTGTAAGTACTATAATTGCTGTAGGTAGTGGTTTGGGGTATGCGCTTTATTTGGATTTTATAGTACCAATTTTCTTTTGCATAATATGCTTAAAATGTGAGCTTAAATATACTATATTATCTAGTATAAGTTCTCTTGCAATAGTTGCTCTAGTACTTGGAAATATAGGAACTGCAATTTGGGCAGCTCAAAGTGTGATATTAGGAATTATATGTGGATTTCTAATGTCAAAAGCAACAACTATTATTGATGATATTATTTATGGATCAATAATTGGCATAGTACTTATGGTATTTATAGACTTATACGCATCAAAGCTTATTGGATACAGTTTTATGAAAGAATTTAGTCAGTATACTAAAATGTTTCCTCTAAAAGGATACAGTGAAATGATTTACTATATGTTAATAGCTTTATTCCCTATGGGAACTGTGTTTAGTATATATTTTTTATCGTTATTATTATCTAAAAAATTGAATATATTAAAAGGTAATGCAAAAAGAAAATTACATATGATAAATAATTTTAGAAATTGCTCTAGATTTATTTGTTGCTCTAAGAAAGTATTTTACTTATGTTCAATATATTTAATTTTAGTTGAATTAATGAGTATATTAAACATTAATATATCTATTGTATATTTAAAAACTATCATTATATCAATACAATATTTATGTTTTTACTTTGTTATAAGAGATGGATATATAATAGTGCAAAATTATGTGATATCTAAGTATCAAAAAATATCTTATGCAAGAATTTTATCTTTAATAACTATAGTACTACTTTTATTTATGTTTAAGGTAACAACTTTGGTAATTGTAATTTTAAATTTAATATTAGATAGTAAAATAGATATAAGAATTAAGCAAATTTTGATAGTAGACAACTATGTAAATAACCTGGTAAGTAAATAAATATAAAAGGTGGTTTATATGGAAAAAGATATGGACTGGATAAGGGAAATACCAATAGCACATAGAGGATTATATAATGAAAAATATCCAGAAAATTCTATTGGGGCATTTAAAAATGCAGTTAAGCATAAATATTCAATAGAACTAGATATTCAGTTCACTAAAGATAAAAAAATAGTAGTATTCCATGATAATAATTTATATAGAATGACTAAAGATGAAAGAAATATTCATGATTTAGATTATGATGAACTTAAAGAATTAAGATTATTGGATTCAGATGAAAATATACCAACGATAGAAGACGTGTTAGAAGTAGTAGATGGAAAAGTAGGAATACTTATAGAAATAAAAAATAGTAAGGATATATTTGATTTGTGTGAAGGGTTATATAATACAGTTAAAAGATATAATGGTAAATACTCAATACAGTCATTTAATCCATTTGTATTAGTATGGTATAAAAATAATGCAAATAATATTTTAAGAGGGCAAATAGCAGGTTTACCAAGGTATTCTTATAGAAATTTAAGTTGGTGTAAAAAATTTGCCCTTAAAAACATGATATTAAACTTTAAAACGAAACCTGATTATATAGCCTATTCAATTAGAGGGATAGATAAAACAAGGATAGCTTACCTAAGAAATAAGGGGATTCCAATAATATCATGGACTATAAAAAATAAAGAAGATATGATATATGCGTATAAATACTCAGATAATATAATATTTGAAGGATTCTATCCACCTAGTAATAAAAATAATTATAATTACTTATAATATAAAAGATTTTGTAAATAATAATAAAAATAGTTGACAAAATATTAAATAGCGAATATATTAGAATTAATAATTAATATAAAAAAGCTATGAAAAGAACAAGTAAAACTAATGTAGTCTAACAGAGAGTTTCCGGATGGTGAGAGGAGCAAGTTAAGTTAGTTTGAATACATCTTAGAGCAGTAATCCCAAAAGATAACAACTAGTAGGGATTAACGTAGTAGCACACGTTATAGTGCTAAGGTATAGATATTGTACCTATTGAGGTTAATGCTGTAAAGTATTGATAAACTAAGGTGGTAACACGTGAGTAATGCTCTCGTCCTTTTATGAGGATGAGAGCTTTTTTATTGCAATAAATAAATATAGGAGGGTAAATATGATAAACTTAGATGAACAAATTAAAATAATATTAAAAGGTGTAGATGATATCATAGATGAGAAAGACCTTAGAGAAAAATTAGTTAAAGCGGATAAAGAAGGTCGTCAATTAGTTGTAAAATTAGGACTAGATCCATCGGCTCCAGATATACACTTAGGACACACTGTAGTTCTTAGAAAAATGAAGCAATTACAAGATTTAGGACATAAGGTAGTAATAATAATAGGAGACTTTACAGGTAAAATAGGAGATCCAACTGGTAAATCTCAAGCTAGAAAAGCATTAACAACAGAGCAAGTCTTAGAAAATGCAAAAACTTATGAAGAACAAATATTTAAAGTATTAGATAAAGAAAAAACAGAAGTTAGATTTAATAGCGAATGGTTAGCTAAATTAAACTTTGAAGATGTAGTAAAATTAGCTGCAACTATAACTGTAGCTAGAATGTTAGAAAGAGAAGATTTCAAGAAAAGATACGAAAGTCATACTCCAATATCAGTGCATGAATTTTTCTATCCATTAATGCAAGGATATGATTCAGTTGCAATAAATGCTGATATAGAACTTGGAGGAACAGACCAAAGATTTAATCTGCTTATGGGACGTGCACTTCAAAAAGATTTTGGACAAGAATCTCAAGTTGTTATAATGATGCCTTTAATAGAAGGTTTAGACGGTGTTAACAAAATGAGTAAGAGTTTAGGAAACTATATAGGAGTAGATGAAGAAGCTGGAGTAATGTATCAAAAAGCTATGGAAATACCAGATGAATTAATAGTTAAATACTATAATTTAGTAACTGATGTTCATCCTGATGTAGTTAATAAAATAGAAGAAGATTTAAAGGAAGATAGAGTTAACCCAAGAAATGTAAAGATGGAGTTAGCTAAAGAAATAGTAAGATTATACCATGGAGAAGAAAGAGCTAATTTTGCAGAAGAAAGATTTAAATCAGTATTCCAAAAAGGCCAAATACCTGTAGATATATTAACGGTAGAAGCAAGTAGCGATAGCTTTGATTTAGCACAAATAATAGTAGAAAATAAACTTGTTCAAAGCAAAAGTGAAATGAGAAGATTAGCAACTCAAGGTGGAGTTAAAATAAATGGAGAAAAAGTTACGGATTTACAAAGTGTAGTACCACAAGGTGAATTAGTAATTCAAATAGGAAAGAAAAAGTTTATAAAAATAATATTTAAATAATAAAAAGCCTCTTAAGTATATACTTAAGAGGCTTTTTATTAAAAAAATTATAAAATAATTTATTTAAATAAAAATCTTTGTAGAAAAATGTAAGTGGATTTTTTAGAAATACTTAAAAAATAAATGTTATAATGAGATTATTAGTAAAAAATGTAAATTAATTATTGATTTAAGTTTTATTTATTTTAGGGGGCATATTTGTGATTAAGCTATTAAATACAGTAAACGATTATATTATAGTTATGGATAGAGAGGGTGAGATAAAGTTTTGTAATGAAAAATTATTATCAAGAATTGACCTTGATAATAAATGTATAAAAAATATTAATATAAAAAATATACTATATAGAGATAATAAAAAATTATATGAGTCAATTAGTAATATAAAAAAGGATGAAGAAATTAATATTAGTGTAGAAATTATAGATTCAAAAAAAGAAAAGATTTTACTAAATGGAAAAATAATATTAAGTAAATTTAATAATAAAGAATCTATATTTCTAGTATGTAAAGAAGATAGTAATAAGCTATATAATATAAATGATTTAGAAACAGCTTTAGATACAATACCCTATGCTGTATGTATAAAAGGTACAGATGGTAAATATATATATGGAAATAAGTATTTTTATGATTATATCTCAATAGAAAAAATGAATATTTTGGGCAAAAAGCTTGAAGAGATAAGTGAAGTAAATACATATGAAAATATATCAAACATAGAAAAAAAGATAATAAAAATTAAAAAGCCTAGATTAATAGAGGCAGTTGTTGAAAAAGATGATAATCCATTAAACTTGGATATGTTTATTGCGCCAATTTTTAAAGAAAATGATAAATTAAAGTATATAGTTACAATGATTAAAGATGTGACTATAAAAAAAACAATTGAAAAAAATATAGAAATATTAAAATTAAATAATACTACATCTGATGATATAGAAATTAATTCATTACTAGATAATTTATTAGAAAATATATCTAATTATTTAAAATTAGATTCAATAACATTATACCTATATGACAAAGAATCTGAAACTTTAAATCTAGGAAGTTTATATGGTGAGGTAAAAAATATATCTACTACACCAAAAAGTATAAAATTTGGAAAAGAAGATTTAAAAAAAATACTAGATGATAAAAAAATAGGAAGAATATTAGAAGTTTCTGGAATAAGTGATATTAGGGTTTCCGCATTTAAAGGTATAAATAAAAATCTTAGTTTTGCAGGTTCATATAATTTAATGAATGGTGATGAATTTATAGGGATATTAAATATATCATATTTAGGTGATAATGAACCTGAATATTATCAAAATGACTTTATGAATAATTTATGTTCACGCATTGCATTAATTATAAAAAACTATAAGTTATCTAAAATGGCTAAACTAGAACTTGAAAGACGAATAGATATAGAAAATGAATTAGAAAGATTGTTAGATATATCAGTGGATATGTTTGCTACAATAAATGAAGATGGATATTTTAAAAACTTAAGTCCACAGTGGAGCAAAACTCTTGGATGGACTGAAGAAGAACTTAAATCTAGAAAGGCTATTGAGTTTATTCACCCAGATTATAAAAAAGAAGTAAGAAGTATGAGCAAAATAAAAGGTAATAATAAAAATAGAACAATAAATAGAGTATTATCTAAAAATGGAGACTATCTATGGTTTAAGTGGAACTACAGATATATAGAAGAAAAAAAATACTTTATAATTACAACTAGAAATATAACTAAAGAGAAAGAAGAAGAAAAAAATAGAAAGTTATTAGAGAAAGCAATAGAAGTAGAAAGTATAAAAAATGAATTCTTTGCAAATATATCTCATGAATTTAAAACACCTATAAACATAATACTTGGAACAATGCAATTATTAGAAAAACAGTCAACTAAAGATGTGACTATATACAATAATGGATATAATTTAAATAAGCATATAAAATCGATAAAGCAAAATTCATATAGGCTGTTAAGATTGGTTAATAATTTAATAGATATGACTAGAATAGATACAGGGTTTTATGAGTTGAATTTAGGAAACCATAATATTGTAAATATAGTAGAAGAAATAACACTATCTGTAGCAGAATATATTGAAGGTAAAGAGATAAATCTTATATTTGATACTAACTCAGAAGAAACAATTATAGCTTGTGATCCAGATAAAATAGAGAGGATTATATTGAATATTTTATCAAATGCAATAAAATATACAGACAAAAACGGTGAAATAAAAGTTGATATAAAGATTATAAAAGATAGAGTAGTAGTATCTATAAAAGATAATGGAGTTGGGATTTCAAAAGAGAAGCTTCCATTTATATTTGATAGATTTAGGCAAGGAGATAATGTACTTACAAGAAGATGTGAAGGTAGTGGAATTGGATTATCGTTAGTGAAATCTCTCATAGAGATGCACGAAGGTCATATTCATGTAGAAAGTAAAGTAGGATATGGGTCTGAATTTATATTTGAATTACCAATAAGATTAATAAAAGAAAATAAGCGTAAAATATCGAAAAGTAGTTTTAATCAATCTAAAATTGAAAAATGTAATATAGAGTTTTCTGATATATACTCTATATAAATTTTTTATTAAAATTGAACTATATCTTAAAATAAAGAATATTATAATTATATATACAAATAATTAGCATAGTATTTGTATTTAAGAAAGGAGATAAAATGGATAATTACTCAAGGTCAATACCTAAAGAAAACTTAATAATGTTAATGATGGCAGCAGCAATAGTACTATTTAATATAGTAGGATTTATAATAGTATATTTTGTATGGAAAGAGTATAGCAAAGAATCTGATTATATATACACTAATGGGAAAATGCTTATGAATTTTCATATAACTTTTGTAATATATGAAATAATTGCAGGTATTTCAATTATAGCCTTTATAGGAGTTATATTAGTACCTTTAGTTAGTTTAGTATATTTTATACTGACATTAATAGGATTAATAAACTATGGATCACACAAAGACTATTTATATCCTTTGACATTTAATATAATAAAATAATTAACTATAAAAAGACTATTAATTTTTTAATAGTCTTTTTTATATTAGTGTATTAAACTAATATTTTAAATTGATATCCATTTTCTTTAAAATAAGGTATTATCATATCTAATGCTTTTACAGTTTCTTCTTTTCCATAAGTATCATGCATTAAGACAACTACCATTTCTTTACCTTGAGAAGTTTTTACAGCATATTCATATAATTCTTGAGCATTCTTTTTTTTACCTTCAGCATCAGCATTTAAAGCATTCCAATCAATAGATGACATACCATTGTTTTTTAGATAATCTTTAAGTGGTTGCATATTTTTCCAAGACATATATCCACCAGGACATCTTAAAACATTTGAAGTAAATTTGTCTCCTAAAACTTTTTTCATAGCTTCAGTAGTCTTATTAATTTCATTAGTAAAAGTATCTAAATTTAAACTTCTATTAGGATATAGCTTTTTATAATCATGTGTATATGAGTGATGAGCTATTGCATTACCTTCATCAAAAGTTCTTTTTAATATTTCATTAGCACCTTTTACTTCTAATGAGTTACCCTTAATAAAGAATGTGCCTTTAACATCATATTTATTTAAAGTATCTAATACTTTAGGCGTATTAGTTGTAGATGGTCCGTCATCAAATGTAAGGAATACAACTTTTTCACCATTATTAGAAGAATCATAACTATTTAGTTTATCCCAAACCACATTTGCATCGTATCCGTATTTTTTAACAGAATCTTTTTTTGCTCCGACTATGGGTTCATTTTTTTCTCTCTCAATTTGTTCTAATCTTAAAATTTCTTTACGCTTAGCTAATTCTCTTTCTTCTTTTTTCTTAGCCATATCAGCCCATACAATAGATCCAATTCCTATTACTAACACTGTAGCACCAGTAATTATTGCTATTTTTTTCTTACTTTTTGCTTTTTTAGATAACATAACTTACAATCTCCCTTTTTTCATCAAATACAATCTAATTTTCATAGACAATTATAGCTAAAAATATACATTAAGTAAAATAACAATGTTGTAATAAAAAATAATCAATTTATCAAAACTTTAAGTTATGTAAACTGATATAATATGTGTAGAGAGTATTTTAAGGGCATGTAAATAATTGTAAGGGGGGAGTTTTATTGAAGAAGTATATTGGTGAAATAGGGTTAATATTAATTGCTATTATATGGGGAAGTGGGTTTGTAGGAACTAAATTTGCGCTAGATGGAGGATTTACGCCAATACAGATAATAACTTTAAGGTTTTTTATATCATCTATTTTATTAAATATAATATTTTTTAAGAGAATTAAGAAAAATATTAATAAAGATATAATAAAAAAAGGGAGTTTATTAGGTATTTTTTTATTTATTGCATTTGCAGTGCAAACTTTTGGACTATTATATACAACTCCATCTAAAAATGCATTTATAACTGCAGCAAATGTAGTTATAGTACCTTTTATAGGATATATAATTTATAAAAGGAAGCTTGATAAAATTGGTGTAATAAGTAGCGTAATCACTCTTATAGGTATAGGGATTTTATCTTTAGAATCTAATTTTTCTGTTAATTTTGGAGATTTTTTAACTTTAATTTGTGCGTTTGGATTTGCAGGACATATATTTTTTACAAGTGAATTCGCAGTAAATAAAGATCCTATAATTCTGACATCTATACAATTTAGTGTAGCTTTTATATTATCATTAATAGTCCAAGTTTTTATAGGAGAGGTAAAAGTATACTCACAACCTAGTGGTTACTTAGGGGTATTATATTTAGCTTTATTTAGCACAACTATAGCATTTTTAATGCAAACTATATGCCAAAAGAAAGTTTCAGGAACTAAAACTGCTATAATACTTTCAACGGAGGCAGTATTTGGAACATTATTTTCAATAATATTATTAAATGAGCAAGTTACATTAAAAATGATAGTAGGAAGCTTATTAATTTTTGCATCAATTATAATGGCAGAAACTAAGTTATCATTTTTGAAAAAAGAAAACAACTACATAAAGGAATTAGAATGCATTGAAAATAAAAAAGATATAGAAGAAATAGATACAAGTATTGACTAAATAATTAATAATATTTTATATTAAGACAATATACTTAAAAATGTATTCTATGTATTGATATTAATATATAATAAATGGTAAAATGTAGGAAATGGGAAATGTTTTCCATTAATACAATAAGAAATAATTTTAAATTTATTGTTTAAGGTACATAACCAAGGGTATATATATGTTATAACAATTTAGACAATAAAATTAAAATTTATATAAATATAACAGGAGGGAATAATTATGAAAAAATTTGTTTGTACAGTATGTGGATATATACATGAAGGGGAAACTGCACCAGAGCTATGTCCAGTATGTAAAGTAGGACCTGAGAAGTTCGAAGAAATGAAAGGTGAAATGGTTTGGGCTGATGAGCATAGAATAGGAGCAGCTCAAGGTGTTGATGAAGAAATATTAGAAGGGTTAAGAGCTAACTTCACTGGAGAATGTACAGAAGTAGGAATGTACTTAGCAATGAGCCGTCAAGCTGATAGAGAAGGATACCCAGAAGTAGCAGAAGCTTACAAGAGAATAGCATTTGAAGAAGCAGAACATGCAGCTAAATTTGCTGAATTATTAGGAGAAGTAGTAGTAGCTGACACTCAAGCTAACTTAAAAGCAAGAGTAGAAGCAGAATACGGAGCAACAGAAGGAAAATTAAAAATAGCAAAGAGAGCTAAAGAATTAGGACTTGATGCTATACATGATACAGTACATGAAATGTGTAAAGATGAAGCAAGACATGGTAAAGCATTCTTAGGTTTATTAGAAAGACATTTCCAAAAATAAGAATTAAAATAATTTATGCAAAAAGGAGAAAGAACTATCTTTCTCCTTTTTTATTTTCACCTATAAAAAATTTGATATTTTTATTTATAGAGCGATTCATTTCCAATGCAAAATTAGAACTTATTTTTCTCATAAATAATAGTTGACCAAAATTATCAGCATTAAAAATATTAGTCTTTGGCATATTATTTTCTTTATTTTTAAACATATCTACAAGTTCGTTATTATTCAAGTCTTTATACTTTTCATCAAAAACTATATATTTCTCGTCAAATCTATCTCGAAAAGTTTTTTTATAATCTTTAGGATAATACCCTAGAGTGAGCATGGCAGCAGGAAATGTATAATCAGGCAGATTTAATAAACTCTTATGTATTTCATAATTTTCCATTATATCTCCTATATAGCAACTACCAATTCCTAAACTTTCAGCAGTAATAACCACATTTTGAGCAGCTATTAATGCATCATTTACAGCGAGCATGAAGTCATTAATTCCAGGGGATGTAAATTCTTTATTATTACTTTTAGCTATTTTTTCTACGTCACAAATCTTAAAGTATTTATACCACTTATGCATATCAGCCACAAACAATAAAACTAAAGGAGCTTTTTTTATAAAAGTCTGATTATCACAAGTTATACTTAACTTTTCCTTAGTTTCTTTGTTTGTTACTTTAATTATAGAATACATCATCATATTACCCGCAGTAGGAGCCTTTATTGCGCTTTCAATTAATAAGTCTAAGTGTTCCTTAGATATAGGTTGTTCTTCATATCTTCTTAGAGATACTCTATTATTTATTGTTTCTATTGTAGCATTCATACAAAATCCCCCTAAAATAAAGTATATATAAAGTTCTATGCAAAGCATAAATATCCTTTACAAGTTGTTACTTTTAACAAATAAATAAAAGCCTAGAATTTAATCTAGGCTTTTTATTTATCCTAACTCAATAGGTGGTGTTGATGGTTGAGAAAGAGCTTTGAAAGGTATAGTATCAACTTGTGTACCTAAAGGTTTTAACTGTAATGGTTCATTCCAAGTAATCCATACTCTAGTAGTTTCATTTTTATTTCCTAAAAATGCTAAGTCTTTTAGTTCTAAGGATACAGTGCTTTTACCAGGAACTAAAATATCTCCTTGGTATTTATCGCCATAAGCTCCCCACTCAACAGTAATATCTCTAGTAGTATGATTTGTTATATCTACAACAGGATAATGTTTATCTTGAGTCATTTTAACGTTATTATCAGCAGTTATAGAGCTATTATCAGCATAAGAAATAATACCTAGTGATAATACCATGAGCATTGTAAGTAAAGATAATTTTAATTTATTCATATAAATCACTCCTATATTTTGTTAGAAATAAAACCTTTTATATAGTATCCTCATGTTCAAAACTAAATATGTAAAAATATAGATAGTAAATTATGTATTAAATTTTATCTAATAAAGATAAACATGATATATAATTAATAAAAAGAAATAAAATACTAATATATAAATTTAAGTTAATAAAGGGGAAAAAATGAAAAAGGTATCTGTTATAAGATGTGATAATTATGATTATGAAAATGTATCAAAATCTATAGAAAGAAACTTAGAAAATATAGGTGGATTAGAATCATATATAAAGCCAAAAAGTAAAGTACTTATAAAGCCTAACTTATTAATGAAAAAGACTCCTGAAGAAGCTACAACAACTCATCCTATTGTAGTTAAAGTTTTATGTAAAAAACTTTTAAATTTAAATTGTGAAGTAATAATAGCTGATAGTCCAGGAGGTCCATATACACAGGGATCACTAAAAGGAATATATAAGTCTTCTGGTATGGAAGATGTAGCAAATGATTTAGGGATAAATCTAAACTATGATGTTTCGGATATTAAAGTAGAAAATAAAGATGCACATGCGCTTAAGTATATGGATATTATAACACCCATAACAAAAGTAGACCATGTAATAAATGTATGTAAATTAAAAACTCATGGAATGGCAACTTTTACTGGAGGAGTAAAAAACTTATATGGTTGTATAGCTGGCTTAAAAAAAGCAGAAATACATTATAGATTTCCTACAGAAGAATTATTTTGTGAAGATGTGCTTCTAGATATATGTTCCTATGTAAATCCAACTCTTACTATAATGGATGGAATAGTTGGAATGGAAGGTGATGGACCTTCAGCTGGATCTCCAAGAAAAATAGGTGTATTATTAGCATCTTCTAGCCCTTATGCAATAGATACTGTAGCTTGTAAAATTATAAATCTAGATTGTGACAAAGTTCCAACAATAAGAGGTTCTATAAAAAGAAATTATATACAGAAAGATTTATCGGATGTAGAAATTTTAGGTGATGATATAAATCCATTAATAATAAAAGATTTTAAAATTCCAAGTACTAGCAAAGATTTTAGATTATTATCATCAACTCTACCTAAATTTTTGCATGAACCTATAACAAAACTTATTACTCCAAAGCCGATAATAAGAGATAAAGATTGTATAAAATGTGGTAAATGTATTGAGGCTTGCCCAGCAAAAGTTATGAAATTAAAAGATAAGAAAGTAGTTATAAATTTAGATAAATGCATAAGATGCTATTGTTGTCATGAATTATGTCCTAAAAAAGCGATAGATATTAAGCGTAATTTTATATTTAAATTATTAAAATAAATCGAATTTTATTAGAAAAAATATAAATTTAATTCGTTATAATCATTTAAAATCATGTATATATAGGGTATAATATAGTAAAAAGGTCGTATATAAGTAAATATTCAAATATAATGGGGGATATATTATGACTTCAAAAAGAGAAGATGTACAATATTTAGAGTATGTATTTGGAAAGTTTTATGATATTGGAGCTAATTCATACGGTGGAGTAACAAGACTAGGATACTCTAAAGTAGAAGACGAAATGCACGATATGTTTAAATACTTAGGGGAGAAAGAGAATTTTTATACTTATATAGATGAAGTAGGAAATACTTATGTAGCTAATGATATTAGCGATAAAGAATATTATTTATTAGGTTCTCATTTAGATTCTGTTGTAAATGGTGGAAGATACGATGGTGTAGCAGGAGTTATAGCAGGACTTTTAATATTAAGTTGGGCTAAAAATGATAAGTTAGATATACCAATTAGAGTTGCAGCATTTAGATGTGAAGAATCAAGTAATTTTGGAAAATGTACTATAGGTAGTGGACTTATAACAAAAGAACTAACTAAAAATGATGTACGTGGATTAGTCTCTAAAACAGGTAAATCAATTATTGAGATATTTAATAATAAAGATTATAACTTAAATCCTAAAAAAATAGAAAATATAAAGCAATACTTAGAACTACATATTGAACAAGGAAAGGTATTAGAAGAATATGGTATAAAGGTTGGAATAGTTAGTGATATAGCAGGACCAAGAAGGTTTAGTTTATGTATTCATGGTGAAGCAGAACATTCAGGAGCAACTCCTATGGATATGAGACAAGATGCACTTTGTGCCGCATCAGAATTTATATTAGAACTTGAAAGAATAGGTAGGGAAGAACTTTATAGGAAGTCTGTAACAACTGTAGGAGTAATAAGCAATGGTCCGAATGTATTAAATGTTATACCAGGAGAAGTTAATCTTGGAATAGATATAAGAGGAATTGATATAGAAAGCTTAGATAGTATTGTAGAAAAGATGAATCTGGCTATAACAGATATTTCACAAAAAAGGGATGTTAAATTCTTTTTACAAGATGAAGGATCTTTTGATCCTGTAAAAATGAGTTCTTATATTCAAAAAAAATTAATTGAATGCAGTGATAAATTAAAAATATCTCATAAGGTAATGCCAAGTGGAGCAGGACATGATGCTATGGCATTTACAAAATTATGTGATAGCGCAATGGTATTTATCCCATGTTATAGAGGGATTAGTCATAATAAAAGTGAATTCTCTTCATTATTAAGTATATATGATGGAGCAAGGGTTATATATGAATATTTAAAGGGAGAAATATAGACATGATACTTATAAAAAATGGGAGAGTAATCGACCCTAAGACAAAACGAGATGAAGTTTTAGATATAGTTATAAAAGAAAATAAAGTATACAAAATAGGAAAATTTCCAATAACAAGTGAATACACAAGTGTAGTAGACGCTAGTGGATACATAGTAGCGCCAGGGTTAATAGACGTACATGTTCATTTTAGAGACCCAGGATTTACGCATAAAGAAGATATAGAAAGTGGATCATTATCAGCAGCAAGAGGTGGATTTACTACGGTTATATGTATGGCTAATACTAATCCAATAGTAGATAATGAACAAACTTTAAAATATATAATGAATAAATCTAAAAAATCACCTATAAATGTATTACAAGTAGCATCTATAAGTAAAGGATTTAAAGGTGAAGAATTAGTAGATATGGAAAAATTAAAATCATTAGGTGCAGTTGGATTTAGTGATGATGGTTTACCTATAATGAATAGTGATACTATTTTAAAAGCAATGAATAAAGCTAAAGAGATAAATGTTCCTCTAAGTTTTCATGAAGAAGATCCATCTCTTATAAGTAATCCAGGGATAAATGAAGGTGAAATTTCTAGAAAGCTTAAAATAAGTGGAGCATCAAATGTAGCTGAAGATGTTATGGTAGCCAGAGATTGTATGCTAGCTATAAAAACAGGTGCAAAAGTAAATATACAACATATAAGCTCTGGAGTTTCTGTTGAAGTTGTAAGGATGGCTAAAAAATTAGGTGCGAATGTTTTTGCAGAAGCAACGCCACATCATTTTACATTAACAGAAGATGATGTACTTAAGCATGGTACTAATGCTAAAATGAATCCTCCACTTAGAACTCAAGATGATAAGTATAAAATAATAGAAGGGCTACAAGATGATACTATTGAAATAATAGCAACAGACCATGCGCCACATACCAATGAAGAAAAGGACGTAGAATTTAAAAAAGCACCAAGTGGCATAATAGGCCTTGAAACAGCGCTATCTTTAGGGGTAACTAATTTAGTTAGAAAAGGTCATTTAAGCATAATGAAGTTAATTGAAAAAATGACTATAAATCCTGCTAAATTATATAACTTAGAAAGTGGATGTATAGAAGAAGGCGGATTAGCAGATTTAGTTATATTTGCTCCAAATGAAAAGTATATAGTAAAAGATTATGTATCTAAGGCAAGTAACTCACCATTTACGGGAAGTAGTCTATATGGAAAAGTTAAATATACCATATGTAGAGGTAAAGTAGTATTTGAAGATATAGAAGAGTAGTATAATTATAATATAAATAAAAAAGATGATTTTATATAAAATCATCTTTTTTATTTATATGTATTACAAAGTTTATTTATTTTTATTATAAATTTTAATTGTTTCCTCTATATGATTTATATATTTATCTGTAAGATTGGCATTATAGTTATTTTTTAATTTCATTATAGCTGGATAACCTATTTTAAATGCTTCCTCATGATATAGCATAGTCTGTTCATAATCTCCTTTCATTGCAAACTCAGTTGATTTTATTTGAAATTCTAAACCTTGACTTACTTGTATTATAGTAGATTTTAAGTTATTATCTTTTATATTTTTAAGCGATTTTTTAGAATAATTTTTCATTTCATTTTCATATATAGACATTTCTCGATTATAAAATTCTTTCTCATTTATTTTTCCTTTATTATAATCTTCATCTAATTCATTAATAAGACTATATCTATTATTTAAATTATTAGATACCATATCTAAGGCTTCATCATCATTTAACTTTTTTAATGAATTAAAACCAAATAAAGATATAGTAGTAAGTATAAATATTATCAGTATAAATGCTTTTTTCATTTATTCACAACCCTTCATATAATATTATATTTAGAGTATATGTTATTTATAATCTACTATTCCAGATGAAGTGAAATTAATTAGTGTAAATTTTGTTATTTATAAAATTTTAATTTTACTAATTAAAAAAAGAGAGTAGCTAAACTCTCTTTAATATATTATATCTATTTGTAAATAGCTTTTATAGGGTCTAGCCTAGATGCTTTAAATGCAGGTATAATACCAAATATTACACCTGTAACAACTGTAGTTATGCTAGCAAAGAAGAAGCTATTTATGTTAGGTATAGCTTTAAATGGAAGATAATTTGATGCATAGTTAACTACTATAAATCCTACTATTATTCCAAGTATTCCTCCGCATACTGTTATAAATACAGCTTCAACTAAAAACTGAAACATTATAGTACGAGGTTTAGCTCCTATTGCACGTCTTATACCTATTTCTCTTTGTCTTTCCATAACAGAAACATACATTATATTCATAACTCCAATACCTCCTACAAACATTGATATAGCAGTTATTAAAGTAACAAACTTATTTATAGTAGAGATCATATTATTAAGCTCTTGAGTAGATTCAGATGGATCATCAGTATTATATGAACCATTTATATCAGGATGAAGTTCATAAAGTTTACTAATGACATTATTTGCAACTTCAAAAACATCATATCCTTTAGAGACAACTAAATCTAGGGCATATATTTCTTGAGAATAATTATATTGATTAATTAACCCATCTAAAGCTTTTTTAGGCATGTATGAAGTAACAAATCCTTCCATAGGATTCATATTGTATATAGATTTATTCTCATCAGGTTTATTAGAAATAGAACTTTCATCTACTATACCAATTATTTCATATATTGTGCCATTTATTAAGATACCTTTACCAAGAGCTCTTTCAGGATTGTCAAATAAATCAGTTGCATTTTGCATAGTAAGAATAATAACTTTTCTATTAACATCATCTAAAGAAAAGCTTCTTCCATATATAGGATTTAGTTTAGTATCTTTTTTTAACTCAGCAATTTCTACAGAAGTAGTTTTTTTATCATAAGTAGCTTCATTAAAATAAGTTGAAGCAAAGTCAAAATCTTCTTTACTAGGACCTATTTTTTCAATACCTTCAGTAAAAGATAGTTGTTCTATATCTTCGTTAGTAAAAGGCTTTAAAAATATACTCATATTCGTCATACTATAATCAGCAGGTTCAAAATGAATTCTTGCTTTATTAGGATTTACCTTATTAACTGAAGTTTCTACTTCTTTTTTTAGCCCATTACCAATAGAACTGACTAATATAACAGAAGTAATACCCATAATAATCCATAAAAGAGTTACAAAAACTCTAAGTTTATGTCCTTTTAAATTGGCTAAGGTACTTTTAACTAAATTCATGATTTACACCTCCAAAGATAACACACCATCTTTAAGTCTTACAACTTTAGTAGCATATTTTACTAAGTCAGCATCGTGTGTAACCATTATTATAGTTTTCCCTTGATTATTTAAATCTTTAAGTAAATTCATAATTTCTTCACTTGTCTCGCTATCTAATGCACCAGTGGGTTCATCTGCAAATATTAGTTGAGGATTATTAACCAATGAACGAGCAATAGCTATACGTTGTTGTTGACCACCAGACAGTTGAAGAGGCGGTTGTTTTATTTTATCAAGCAATCCCACTGATTCTAGTTTTTCTTTTACAATTTTTTCTCTTTCAGATTTTCTTAAAGATGCATCGTAAATAAGAGGCAATTCAACATTTTGATAAACATCTAAAGTTTCTATTAAATTAAATTGTTGAAATACAAATCCTATATTTTTATTTCTAAATGTAGAACGTTGATTTTCATTTAAGTTAGTTACATTTTCACCATTAAATATATAATCACCATCATCAAATTTATCTAAAAAACCTAAAACATTAAGTAAAGTAGTTTTACCACTACCTGATTTACCCATTATCATTACAAATTCACCAGATTCTATCTCTAAGCTAAGTGATTTTAGTACATGAAACTTTTCTTTTCCTACTTTATAATACTTTTGAATATTTTCTAATTTAATTATATTACTCAACTTTTTCAGCCATCCCTTCATCATTAGAAGGAGTATCACCCGCATTTATAGCATCTCCTTCTTTCATACCTTCTGATGGGTATCTAACTAAAACATCATTTTTATCAAGGCCAGATTTTACAACAGTAAGTTCTTCATCAGTGCTTGCTATTTCAACTATTTGTTTTTTTAGAATTCCGTTTATACTTTCAAATACATAAGGTTTATCATTTTCATCTCTTAATATACATGATGTTGGTATTTTAGATAAAGAATCTCTAATTTCGATAGAAGCTTGAACGTGGAATCCATTTACTAGACCTTCTTGGTCATCAAATGAAATGCTTATATCGTAATAAGATAGAGAACCTTGACCACCCATATTCATATCATTAGCTTGAGATGAAGGTCTATCAGATATAAAGCTTATTCTTCCGGTTACTTTTTTATCTGTTGAAAATACTAAAACATTAACAGGATCATCTATTTGAAGTTTAGATAAATCTTGTTCACTAGCTTGGCCTTTCATATAATATTGGTTACTTTGAAGTGTAATAAATGAAGTAGGCTCAGCTGCATTTTCAGATTTTTCATTTAAATATACTTTTCCATCAAATGGAGCATAAGTATTTATATAAGCTTTTTTATCCAAAGCCGCTATTTGAGCATTTAATTTACTTATTTCTGTGTTTATAAGAGGATCATCAGAACTATTAGATTTTTTCAGTTCGTTTACTTGAGATTTTAGACCATCGATTTCATTTAAAATAGCATCATTTTTACAAGTAAATAAAAGGTCTCCCTTTTTTACGATTTTCCCATTTGTAACATTTAACTTACTTATTTCACCTTCTGAAGAAGGATTAAAATCTTTTGATTCAGTAGGTAAAATTTTACCATTTATAAATACTTTTTCATTATCTGCGATAGTATAAGTTTCAATATAATTTTCAGTTTCCCCTAATTTTTCATTATTAATTTTACTTCTGCTGTAAATAAATATACCTGTAGCTAATACAATTATAGTTACAACTCCAATCCCTATTAATACCTTTTTGTTTTTTAATTTTTCTAAAAAAGACATATACCCCTCCTAATGTAAATAATACTCCAAGTAAATTATAGGACTAAATATAACTATAAGTCAAAGCAAAATAAGAAATAAAACAATATTGTAATTAAGTTGACAATTTTAAAAAAAATATTATAAAATTTTATAGAAAAAAATATAAAAAAATATCGGAAATTTATAATATTAATAAAACAAAAAGAATTAGCGATAGAGCTAATTCTTTAATTAATTATATTTAATTTTATTATAAATTCACTATATTCCCCGTAAGAAGATTTAACCTCAATATCGTGATTTAGCTTAGAGCAGAGTTCTTTTACTAAGTATAAACCAAGCCCTGTAGATTTAGCATTATGTCTTCCATTATTCCCAGTAAATCCTTTATCAAATACTCTAACTAAATCTTCTTCTTTAATGCCACATCCAGTATCTTTTACTTTTATTAAAATACAATTTGATAAAATCTCTCCAGTTATGGAAATAGAATCACCTTTGTCTGTATATTTTAGAGAATTTCCGACTAATTGATCAAATATAAATAAAAGCCATTTTTTATCAGATAAAACAGTATAATCTAAGTTATCTAATGTTAAACTTATTTTATTTGATATAAAATATTTAGAATACTTCTTTATTATTTCTCGAATAACTGGTTGAAGATTTACCTCCTGAACTAGGAAATCTCTATGGAAATCATCAAGCCTAGAAAGATAGAGAACTCTTTCAACTGAATTCTCAATTCTCATTACTTCATTATCTATTTCATCTAAGGTTTTCTCAAAGTATGGATTTTCATTTTGCTCTATTATAAGTTTCATTATAGCTATAGGCATTTTAATATCATGAACCCACATGTCCATTATTTCTTTGTTTTCTTTTACTTTATTAAAATTATTATCAATAAGGTCTTCACATTTTATTTTATAATCATTAATAATATCTAAATAAATTTTTTCCTCCAGAGACGTTTTAAATATACTTACAGAATTAAGATTATTAGAAGCTAAACCTTCATCTAATAATTTTAAAAATTTATTTTTCCTAGAATAACTAATAAATAAATACAAAAATAAAAGGACTAAGTTAAGGATTATTATATAAGAGACTGTGTCAATTAAAAGTTCATTGATAGGAGAAAGTAAAATGACAGATATAGTAAAAAATAAAAATATAAAATTAAATAATAATAAACCTTGTTGGTCTTTTAAAAAATCTTTAAATTTCATTTATTCACCTAATTTTAAACTACACGATTATATAGCCTAAACCTCTCTTAGTTTCTATAAAGTTTTCAAGATCAATATCTTTTAATTTAGTTCTTATTCTATTAACATTTACAGTTAAAGTATTATCGTCGACAAACCAATCACTATCCCATAATTTTTTCATAAGTTTATCTCTACTTACTATCTGAGATTTATGCTTCATAAGTTCATGAAGTATTTTTATTTCATTTTTAGTTAACTCTATTGATTTATCATTATAGGTAATAAGTGCAGTTGATAAGTCAAGAGTAACCCCATTATGAACTATTTTATCAGATGAATTATCGGAAAAATTATAAGTTCTTCTAAGTAAGGCATTAACTTTGGCAACCAATACATCTATTGAAAAAGGTTTTTGAATATAATCATCTGCACCTAAATTTACACCCATAATAACGTCCATATTAGAGTTTCTAGATGATATAAATATTATTGGAACTTGAGAGATTTTTCTTATTTCATTGCACCAATGAAAACCATCATAAAAAGGTAGATTTATATCAAGCAAAAGTAATTGAGGATTGAAATTTTTAAATTCTTCAACTACATTTTCTAGGTTTTCTATTTTATGAACATTATGCCCCCATCTAGATAAACATTCACAGATTTGATTCTTTAGGGCTGTATCATCTTCTACAATCATTATTTTAAACATTGTTTCCTCCATATTAAGTATTGATATATTTTAAATATACGTATATTTTAAACATAAATTAGAGAAAAATGAAGAATTTTTAAAAATACTTACGAAATTGTAAGGTATACTTAATTTAATTAAATGGTTAAAAATATTTCGTAGATATATAATAAGTTCATAAGAATTTTATAAGGAGGATAAAATGAAAGATATATTAAAGGTAGAAAATGTAAGAAAGGAATATGGAAAAAGGAATACTAAATATGAAGCCCTAAAAGGGGTAAGTTTTAAAGTGAGAAAAGGAGAATTTGTTGGTATAATGGGGGCATCGGGAGCTGGTAAATCAACTTTACTAAATATTATATCTACAATAGATACTCAAAGTAGTGGAAAAGTTTATATAAATGATAACGATATAAAAAATATGAATCAAAACCAAATAGCTGATTTTAGACGAGATAATTTAGGATTTGTTTTTCAAGACTCAAGCTTACTCGATACACTTACAATTAAAGAAAATATAATGCTACCATTATCTCTTAAAAATGAAAAAGTAAAAAATATAGAAGTTAGAGTAAAAGAAGTAGCAAAATCACTTAATATATTAGAACTATTAAATAAATACCCATATGAAGTTTCGGGAGGACAAAATCAAAGAGTAGCAGTATGTAGATCAATAGTAGGGAAACCATCATTAGTACTTGCAGATGAACCAACTGGAGCTCTTGACTCAAAATCAGCAAGAGATCTTTTACATACGTTTAGTCATTTAAATAAAAATGAAAAAGTAACTATACTTATGGTAACTCATGACCCAATGAGTGCTAGTTATTGTGACAGAATTTTATTCATAAAAGATGGAATTATTTTTACAGAACTTATAAAAGGGGATAGCACAAAGGAATTTTATCAAAAGATATTAGGTACGGTAGCCATGCTTGGAGGCGTTGATAGAAATGAATTTATTTAGTATTTCTTTTAAAAACGTAAAAAATAGTGTGTCAAATTATATAATGTATTTTATATCTATAGTATTTAGTGTATTTATATATTTTACTTTTAAATCTATACAATATAATGAAGCTTTATCTATATTAGGTAAGACAAAAAGAACTGGAATTAATTCGGCAGCCATAGTTATAGCATTTTTCTCATTTATGTTTGTATATTACTCAAATGCTTTCTTTTTAAATAGAAGAAAAAAAGAAATTGGAACATATAGTTTATTAGGAATGAGAAAAAATCAAATTTCAAAAATGTTTTTTTATGAAACTTTAATAATAAGTACGTTTGCAATAATACTAGGGGTAACTTTAGGATTTTTATTTTCAAAGCTTATTACTATGCTACTTGTTAAATTAATGGGAGAAATTGTAGTAGTTAAGATGACATTAAATATAAAATCATTAGCTAGCACTATTATAGTATTTTATTTAATATTTACATTAATTGGAATAAGGAATACATTTGTAATACGACAAAAGAAACTTATTAGATTATTTAAACAAGAACCTGAAGTTAAATCTTATAAAAAGCCATCTGTGTTATTAGGCATTTTAGGTATAACTTTAATAATAATAGGATATATTATGGCGACAAGTAAGATGTTAGAAATGGAAATTATTTTAGCACCACTTATACTGATTTTTATAATACCAGGCACATTTTTATTTTTTTCAAGTGTGCTTTCTATAATATTAAATACAATCAAGAAAAATAAGATTTTTTATTATAAAGGTATAAATTTAGTTGCATTTTCAGGGCTTAGTTATAATATAAAAAGTAACTCAAAATTATTAGCTACAATAGCAATTTTAATAGCAACGAGTGTTACTATTTTGGGATTCAATATATCATATTATTACACTATTGCTCAAGGTATTAGAGAAAATTATAAATATAGTTATAACATAAATACTGAAAATGATTATGTAAATAAAGAAGTAGATAAAATATTAGAGAAGTATAAAAATAACATAACTCTTGATAAGACAATAGAATTAATAGATACAGAAACTAATTACATAGACATAATGTACTATGGCATTAAACAAGAAACTAGAGATAACATATCTATAATGAAAGAAAGTGATTTTATAGATATACAATATAAAGAAGAAAATTATGAAAAATTAAAGTCAGATAAATATATATATTATTCAAGTGATATATACAAAAAATATAGGTATAAATCTCTTGAAGGTGAAATTCTAAATATAGATAAAAATAAGCTTAAAGTACAAAATGAATTTTATGAACCTATGGTAAATGAAGGATCAACATATAATATAGTTGTGGTTAGAGATAGTGTATATAATAAATTAGAAAAAGATAATGAAAGTAGAAAATTAAGAATAATAAATATAAAAGATATGGATTCATTAGAACTAGCAGATAAATTAGTAAAAGTTGTTGAAAATAATATTGGAAAAAATTATCCATTTAATATTACATCTAATATAAAATCACATGCAGAAACTATGCAAAGCGGAGGATTGTTGTTATTTATAGGGATGTTTTTATCAGCTGTATTTCTACTTTGTACAGGAAGTATAATATTATTTAAACAATTATCTAGTATATATGATGACAAGAATAGATATATAACTCTTAAAAAAATCGGAGCAAATAATAAAGATATAGAAAAAATATTATCAAAGCAATTAAAATTAATATTTATACTACCACTACTAGTAGGTACAATTCATAATTTATTTGCAATGATTATAGTACAAAAACTTATACAGAGAAATATACTTGTACCGATTTTAATAACACTAGTTATATATTATATAGGATATTTTATATATTATTTAGTAACATTAAAGTATGCTAAAGATATGTTAATAAATGAAATATAAAATTATATTGGGTAAATTAAAATAAAGAGGATAATTTATATCCCCTTTATTTTAATTTATTTTTTAAGCTGTAAATTCTATTTCTGGACTTACTGTATTATCTAATTTTTTCATAAGGATATTACGTTTTGTACCACACGGATTTTCTCTTTGAAGTTGAACTTCAAATCCTAAGCTTAATATTGTTTTTTGGCTATAGATATTTTCAATAGCTACAGCCGTTACTATATGGCTTTTTCCTCTATCTATAGATTCTTGTATTCTAGTCTCAAGTAGTAATTTATGTAATGCATTTCCACGATAAAGAGGGTCTACCATTACATAACCAGAGATATACGTTGAATCTATTTCGGTTTGACTTAAATTCATATCATAGAGATTATTTAAATAATTGCCACTTGGAACTTCACACATGGCTGATGCTATTAAAGTCTCTTCAACATAACACCCTATTATAAAGCCACCATTAGCTAAAACATCTTTCAATTGGAGTGTATCACGAAACTTAAGCCAATTTTTATTATCTAGGGTAACGCTTACCCTATTATATAAATTAGTAACGTCATTAAAGTTGGCCTCTGTAATAAAGCAAACATCAGCGTATAAGTTTTCGCAAAGTTCTCCATTGAATTTAGATAATTTTACCTTTTTTATCAAAATAGACACCGGTTGTTCACATAAGTTCGCTACACTTATGCAGTTCTCTTAAGTAATCACATTGGCGATTACTTTTATGAACTTCTCATATTTTCAAATGAGAGCAGACTATTTCTTCACCCTCGACATTACTCGTTAGGGGCAACCTACTTCCACTATCAATAGCTTATAGTGTACGACCTATCGGTCTAGTCGTTGAAGGTTTCCCTATTCGGGACTTCCCTGCATGAACATCCATTGTACTAGCACTTAGGGTTTAACCATATGCCATCCTAAGACTTTTTTCTACTTTCGTTCCGTCACGCTTAAAGCTATTCGCTTTTACGTTGTGGCACTTAGGCTTTAGGAATTATCTGCAATTCAAGTTGTGTCCTATGCAGATTTCTCTACATACGAGGCTTAAATCGTTACCTCTTTTCGTAATTAAGGAGAATAATCTCCAGTTTATATAAATTTATAAAAATGCTAACTATATTTTTATAAATTTACATAATGTAAATTTTATAATAAGTATTATAACATAATACTTAGAAAATGGAATTATATTTTACACACTTTTAACAAAAAAAACGAATATTTATAAATATGTATAAAAAATATCAGTAACATCTAAAAATAATACATATTTTTAATAAAAATATAAAGTAGAATATAAAAAAATATATAGGAAAATATAAATGTATATAATTATATTAAGGAGTATTTTTATGATAAAGCAAAGAATAATTACTAAGAAATTAATTTTTTTATTTTGTTTATTTATTATATCAACACTAAGCTTAGGTATGAATAAGTTAGAAGATGATTTAGATGGTAAAATATTTAAAAATATTTACATAGAAAATATAGATGTAGGTAAAATGAATATTCATGAAGCTAGTAAACAAATTAGTAATACATACAAATTAAAACCTATAAACATAAAATATATTTCTAAAAGATGGACGATAAACCCTAAAGACATAAATTTAGATTACAATATAGATAAATCTTTGCAAAATGCATATTCATATACAAGAAGTGATAATAGTAAGGAAAATTTAAAGAGAATTTTTAATCTAACATTTAAAGAAAAATATAAGATAGAACTTATAGCAACTTATGATGAGATAGTTTTAAGTAAACTTATAGAAAATATATCTAAAGAAATAAATAGAGAAGTTAAGCAAGCATCAATACAAGTAACAGAAAGTTCTCAAATACTAAAAACTCCATCTAAAGAAGGTATAGAAGTAGATATAGTAAAATTAAAAGAAGAAATATATAATATGTTAGATAAAAAAGATATAAAGGAAATAGAATTACCTACTCGTATAATAAAACCTACTATAACAACAGAAGATGTAGATTCTGTTAATACAATTTTAGGGCAATATAGTACTAGTTTTAATGATAATACTCCAAGAGGTAGTAATATTCATGTAGCAGGTCAAAGTACTAGTGATATACTTATAATGCCTGGAGAGACATTTTCATACAATAAATCTACAGGAGCTAGAACTTGGAGTAATGGATATAAAACTGCAAAAGTAATAGTAGGTGGAAGGTATGTAAACGGAGAAGGCGGAGGAGTATGTCAAGTTTCAACAACAATATATAATGCTGCCTTATTGGCTGGCATGGAGATAGAAGAGGTTCATAATCATACATTTGCATCAAGGTATGCACCTAGAGGAAAAGACGCAGCAGTATCATATGGATATACAGATTTAAAGTTTAAAAATCCTTTTTCTCATCCGATTTATATAAAGAATATAGTTAGTAATGGAGCTATAACATCAAAAATATATGGGTGTAAACAAGATAGAGAAAAATTATATATAAGAACTGAAGAAAAATACAATAAAGATAAAATAAATGTAAAGACATATAGAATATATTTAGATGAAGAAAATAATAAAATAAGAGAAGAATTAATTGCCGAAAGTAAATATAAGATAAAATAAAGCTAGTCAAAATGACTAGCTTTATTTTTATATAAATTTTAATTATTAATATACTTTTCGAAAACATATCCAAAATCTCTAATACTATATTTATTCTTAGAAGATACTAACCATTCAAACACATATTCATTAATATTTTTAAAGTTTTCCTCTAAATTAATGCCTTCAATACGATTAGATGACATAAGCGTAGCTGTTGTACGTATTGATTCATTAGTATAGTTTAATAAGATTTGATTATCTCTAGTAATTTCAGATATTTTTATTAAAGCTTTATATAAATCTTTTAACTGTTCTAATTGTTTTTTATCAACATCTATAGAAAAAATTTTTTGACCTATTGTAAACTTAATCTCAACGTCTAAGTCTATAGTTCCGGCAGTCTCTAAAGAAACATCAGATATATTATTAAGGTAGTAATCATAACGATATAAATTACGTTTTTTACTAATAGCATTTTCTCCATCAATATGAATTAAAGCTTTGTTAGTAAAACAATATTCATCAGATTTAGATTTTATAAGGAAATATATTGTTTCTCCATCCTCATGCATTATATAATCATCTGAATCCACTTTTTTATAGTCTTCAGGTCTTATTATCATACCTATATCACTTATACCAAGTGCATCGGAAGCAAACTTTTTTAACATGTGTAAACTCCTTTTGAAAATGTAATTTTAATTAATAAACTACTTAATTGAGTATTATTATAACATATATGTATAGATAAATATAAAAAGTTTATAATTGTTGTTTAGAGCAATTATCACCGGGTATATATAAGTTATAACAATGAATAATTAAGTTTAGATGAACTGAAATAAATTATATAGAAATTAAAATAAAAACTAGGAGGATATAAATATGAAAAAATTTGTTTGTACAGTATGTGGATATATATATGAAGGAGAAACAGCACCACAAGTATGTCCAGTATGTAAAGTAGGACCTGAAAAGTTCGAAGAAATGAAAGGTAACATGGTTTGGGCTGATGAACATAGAATAGGGGCAGCTCAAGGAGTAGATGAAGAAATATTAGAAGGATTAAGAGCAAACTTTGTTGGAGAATGTACAGAAGTAGGAATGTATCTTGCAATGAGCCGTCAAGCTGATAGAGAAGGATATCCAGAAGTAGCAGAAGCTTACAAGAGAATAGCATTTGAAGAAGCAGAACATGCAGCTAAATTTGCTGAATTATTAGGAGAAGTAGTAGTAGCTGATACTCAAGCTAACTTAAAAGCAAGAGTAGAAGCAGAATATGGAGCAACAGAAGGAAAACTAAAAATAGCTAAAAAAGCCAAAGAACTAGGTCTTGATGCTATACATGATACAGTACATGAAATGTGTAAAGATGAAGCAAGACATGGTAAAGCATTCTTAGGATTATTAGAAAGACATTTTGGAAAAAAAGCATAGATTAAATAAAAAACTGCCTTTAAAGGCAGTTTTTTATTTTCTTATAAATCTTAAAAATATAGAAGTTATAAAATTTATAAAAAAATAAATAAAAAATGTTTTAAGTAATACATAGCGGGTATAAATATATCATAACAGTAATCATTACTATTATTAAATGATAATTTTGAGAGGATGTAAATATGAAAAAATTTGTTTGTACAGTATGTGGATATATACACGAAGGAGAAACAGCACCTCAAGTTTGTCCATTATGTAAAGTAGGACCTGAGAAGTTTGAAGAAATGAAAGGTGAAATGGTTTGGGCTGATGAACATAGAATAGGAGCAGCTCAAGGAGTAGATGAAGAAATATTAGAAGGATTAAGAGCAAACTTTGTTGGAGAATGCACAGAAGTAGGAATGTATCTTGCAATGAGCCGTCAAGCTGATAGAGAAGGATACCCAGAAGTAGCAGAAGCTTACAAGAGAATAGCATTTGAAGAGGCAGAACATGCAGCTAAATTTGCTGAATTATTAGGAGAAGTAGTAGTAGCTGACACTCAAGCTAACTTAAAAGCAAGAGTAGAAGCAGAATACGGAGCAACAGAAGGAAAATTAAAAATAGCAAAGAGAGCTAAAGAATTAGGACTTGATGCTATACATGATACAGTACATGAAATGTGTAAAGATGAAGCAAGGCATGGTAAAGCATTCTTAGGTTTACTAGAAAGACATTTCCAAAAATAAAATAATAAAAAATAAATAAATTTGTTTTAAGTAGTATCTTTTGGGTATATATATGTTATAGCAGTAATCATTACTATTATTGATAAAGTAAAACTTTAAAGTAAATAAAATCTAGGGAGGATATAAATATGAAAAAATTTGTTTGTACAGTATGTGGATATATATATGAAGGAGAAAAAGCACCAGAACTATGTCCAGTATGTAAAGTAGGACCTGAAAAGTTCGAAGAAATGAAAGGTGAAATGGTTTGGGCTGATGAGCACAGAATAGGTGCAGCAGCAGGTGTTGATGAAGAAATATTAGAAGGATTAAGAGCTAACTTTGTTGGAGAATGTACAGAAGTAGGAATGTACTTAGCAATGAGCCGTCAAGCTGATAGAGAAGGATACCCAGAAGTAGCAGAAGCTTACAAGAGAATAGCATTTGAAGAAGCAGAACATGCAGCTAAATTTGCTGAATTATTAGGAGAAGTAGTAGTAGCTGACACTCAAGCTAACTTAAAAGCAAGAGTAGAAGCAGAATACGGAGCAACAGAAGGAAAATTAAAAATAGCAAAGAGAGCTAAAGAATTAGGACTTGATGCTATACATGATACAGTACATGAAATGTGTAAAGATGAAGCAAGACATGGTAAAGCATTCTTAGGTTTATTAGAAAGACATTTCCAAAAATAATAACAAATAAAAAAACTACACACTTAAGTGTGTAGTTTTTTTATTTGTTATTATTTTCAAAATTAGTATCATAGTCTTTATTATTTTTTAAAGGATATGAGTTATTTTTATTAACAACTCTAAAATCTATAATATCTGTAGTTTCACTATCTGTACTTTCTATGATATCTAAATTATCTTTTATTTGTTGATGTTGATCATCATATTTATCAGTAAAATAAGTATTATCTTTCATAAATTTAACTCCTTTAAAATAAATATTTATACTATATAGTATTTCAAAAACAAGGTCATATATACTTTTAAAAATTTTAGATATCATATGAAAATATATTAAATTAATTTATCAATATAAAATTACAAATATTATAGTAATTATAAATAGATTAAGATGCATATTATATTAATAGTAAAATAAATTAAAGAAGCAGAAAAACTTCATATATGTAAATATTTTAATATTAAGGAAATAGTTGTTAACGCAACTAAAGTATTAGTGAAAAGGAGGTATAATATGGATAGTCAACAAGTGCTAGGTACGGAACCTATAAGGAAGTTATTATTAAAATATTCTATACCAGCAATAATAGGTATGCTAGTAAATGCATTATATAATGTAGTAGATAGAATATTTATAGGAAATATACCTGGAGTCGGTCCATTAGCTATAACAGGACTTGGAATAACTATGCCAATAATGACCATAATATTAGCATTTGGTATGTTAATTGGTATAGGAACAGCTACAAATATATCTATTAAATTAGGTCAAGGTAAAAAGGAAGAGGCTCAAAAGCTAATAGGGAATGCAATGGCTCTTGCAGTAATTATAGGACTTATACTTACTTTTATAGGTATTGTATTTGCAGATAAAATTCTTATAGCATTTGGAGCAAGTGAAAATACTTTAATTTATGCAAGTGATTATATACATGTAATACTTATGGGGACGATATTTAATCTTTTAGCATTTTCTCTTAATCATTCAATTAGGGCTGATGGAAGTCCTAAAATTTCAGCTGGAATAATGGTAGTTGGTTGTGTTACCAATATAATATTAGATGCAGTATTTATATTTATATTTAATATGGGAATAAAAGGAGCTGCATACGCTACAATAACATCGCAATCTATAACTGCAATTTTAACATTGAATTATTATTTATCAGGAAAGTCAAATTTAAAATTTGCTAAATCTAGTTTAAAACTTGATAAGAAATTAGTTATGGCAGTGTTTGCTATAGGTGTATCACCTTTTGCAATGCAACTTGCAGCTAGTATGGTTCAAGTTATATCAAATAACGCATTAAAAATATATGGTGGAGATTTAGCAATAGGTGCAATGACAACTATATCTTCAATAAGTATGATTTTCTTAATGCCAATATTTGGGTTAAACCAAGGATCACAACCTATTATAGGATTTAACTATGGAGCTAAAAAATATAATAGAGCTAAAAAAACTTATTTAGCATCTCTTATTGCAGCTACAGTAATTTTGCTTATTGGAACTATTATTGTTCAGTTATTCCCCAAAATTATTATAGGCTTATTTAATAGAGATAAAGAGCTTATGAGTATAACTGTCAGTGGGATAAGAATATATTTATTAATGATGCCTATAGTAGGGATATCTATAACAGGAACTAACTATATTCAATCTATAGGAAAAGCTAAAATCGCAATGTTTTTAAGTTTACTTAGACAGGTAATATTATTAATACCAATTATAATGATATTACCTAAATTTATAGGACTAAATGGTGTTTGGTTAGCGCAACCAATATCGGATTTTATATCAACTCTTATAACAGGTACAATTTTATTTATAGAATTAAAAAGTTATAATAAAATATCAAAAGAAGAACATAACAAAGATTCTAATAAAAATATAAATACAGAATTTGCAATTGAAAGTGATACAAAGGATTTTAGATAATTTTAATCTATATACTCTTAGAATAATAAATTTTATTTAAGAAATAATAAAATAAAGAGTATTCTAGGAGGCATATAATGAAAAAATTACTATATATAAGTGTAAATTCAAAGTCAGAAAATTTATCATCTAGTAAAACGGTAGCTAGAAAATTTATAAACAGATTTTTAGAACTAAATAAAGATTTTGCTGTAGAAGAAATAAATCTTTACAAGCAACATATACCAAGATTAGAATATCAGTATTTTGAAAAAAGAAACTGCATAAAAAAAGAAGAAGATACAAATAAGCTAGATGATAAAGATAAAAGAGAAGTGGAAAAAATAAGAAAATTATGTGAACAATTTAAAGAAGCTAATGTATATGTAATTGCAGCACCTATGTGGAGTTTATCATTTCCTGCACCGCTTAAAGAATATATAGACTGTATAATTCAAGATGGTGAAACTATAACATTTAATGAAGATAAACCAGAAGGTCTTTTAAATGATATAGATAGAAGTATGGTATATATACAATCTTCAGGAGGACATATACCTTGGTTATTAAAGCCAGTTATGAATAAAGGATTAAATTATGTAGAAAGTATAATGAAGTTTATAGGAATTAAAAAATTTGAAGAATTATTAGTAGATGGTACGGGTACTAGTGAGGAAGAAAGATTAGATGCTATCAAAAAAGCTAGTTATGAAATTGATGATATTATTAAATCGATGAAATATTAAAATTTAATATATATATAATAGGTAGGATAAATTTATTTATCCTACCTATTATACTTTATTAATAAAAAATAATAAAAAGTCGTAAATTGTTGAAAAATATAACAAAAATGACAATTCAACAAGGAGAAGAAAATGGAAAATAGGCAATCTATTGAAAATGAAGAGCTTAAAAAAGAATTAGGTATATCGTCTGCTTTATCTACAGTTGTAGGTATGGTAATTGGAGCAGGGGTATTCTTTAAGCCTCAATCAGTTTATATGTCAACAGGAGGAGAACCAGGACTTGGGATTATAGCATGGATATTGGCCGGAATTATAACAATAACTGCAGGTCTTACGACAGCTGAGATTTCTGCAGCTATACCTAAAACGGGCGGAATGATGATATATATAAAAGAAATATATGGAGATAAATTAGGATTTTTAACAGGATGGATGCAAACTGTATTATTTTTTCCGGGTACCGTAGCTGCACTTGGGGTTATATTTGCACAACAAGCAACATCTTTAATAGGTAATTCTTCCTTATTACTACCTATAGCAATAGGGATAATAATTTTAGTGGCTGGATTAAATACTCTAGGTTCTAAAACTGGAGGTTCTATACAGACAGTATCTACAGCCTGTAAATTAATACCACTTATACTTATAATGGTATTTGGGTTTATAAAAGGAAGTGGTGAAAATGCAATAATATCGCCACTTGTTGGAGAAAGTATAAGTATGGGAAATGTGTTAGGACAAGTTTTAATAGCAATACTATTTGCTTATGATGGATGGATAAATGTTGGAGCGTTAGCCGGTGAAATGAAAAATCCAGAAAAAGATTTACCAAAAGCTATAGTTGGTGGATTAGCATTAGTTATGGCAGTTTATTTAGTAATAAATTTAGCATATCTTTGGGTATTACCAGCTGGTGATTTAGCTAAGTACTCAGCACCTGCAGCTGCAGTAGCAGAAGCTATATTTGGATCTGTTGGTGGTAAAATTATAACATTAGGTATATTAATATCAGTGTTTGGAACATTAAATGGATTTATTCTAACAGGGTCAAGAGTAACATATACACTAGCTAATGAAAAGACATTACCAGGATACAAGAGTTTATCAAAGTTAAATAGCTCTCAAGTACCGGCAAATTCAATAATATTAATAGCAATAATTTCATCTATATATGCCCTATCAGGTCAATTTAATTTATTAACTGACTTAGCGGTTTTTGCTGTATGGATATTCTATGTTTTAACATTTATAGGTGTTATAAAATTAAGAAAAGAACAGCCAAATTTATATAGGCCTTATAAAGTACCACTATATCCAATTATACCTTTAATAGCCATATTTAGTGGTTTATTTGTAGTAATTAATCAATTATTTTTCTCAGGGATCAAGACTACAATGATATCAGTCGGAGGACTTTTAATAACAGCTATAGGTATACCTGTTTATAATTATATGATAAAAAATAAATTAAAATAAAAAAACTCAAAGTTATTTAACTTTGAGTTTTTTTATACTATAATTTATTTTTTTAATTTTATATTTTACTGATAAAAGAGAAAAATTGACTAATAATATATAAAGGAAGTAAATATAGAGTATATTTAAATTTAATAAAAAATTAAAATTATAAGGTATAAATTAAGACATAATATGGAGGCATAACCATGAACAAAATGAATAAAGAACAAAAATTTATATTTTTAAGTACAGGGATACTAACACTAGGAATAATTTCATCTAATATAAAGATAGGATATGGTTATACCAAAAACTATAAAGACTTTAGAAATGATAATTTATCAAATACAACAATAACTGAAATTATCTATAACACTACTCAAGAAGTGAATAAGGGTCCAATGAGGAATTATGGAAAAGTTGCATATATAACAATAGATGATGGGCCATCTAAATATACTGATAAGATTATAGAAATCTTAAATAAATATAATGCAAAGGGAACATTTTTCTTGATAGATAGAAATATGAAAAATTATCCTGAACAAGTTAAAAATATAGTTGAAAGTGGAAATACTGCAGGATTTCATAGTGTATCTCATGATATACACAAACTTTATAAAAAAAGTATTTCTGCAAAAGAAGAGTTTGATATAAATAGAAAAACATTTTATGATATCACAGGTCAAGAATCTAGTCTAGTAAGATTACCTTATGGAAGCAAGCCATATACACCATCTGAATCATACAAAGCATTAGTAGATGCAAATTACAAAGTTTGGGACTGGAACGTTGATACAGAAGATTGGAAATCTGACGCAAATAAAATTTTAGAAAACGTAAAAACATACTCTAGTAATGAAGATGATATAGTAGTTTTAATACATGAAAAAAAACAGACAGTAGAAGCGCTAGATAAAGTATTAAAGTATTTATCAGAACAAGGGTATGAATTATTACCAATAAGTCAAAACCAAAATCCTAAAAATTTCTGGATAGGTAATTTATATAAATAAGTTAAAACAAAAGATACAGTAGATGAGGTGCATTATAGTGAAAAGGACATTTTATGTAGGTATAATTAGCCTATTATTTTTATCAATGGTAGGATGTAGTAATAAAAATATTGCAACAGTAAATGGAGTTAATATAACAAAAGAGCAGTATGAAAAAACAATTGATATAATAAACAACACAAGTAAATATAAAGATATAAATTATACTGATAAAATAGAAAATAAAAATAATAAAGATATAAAAAATAATATACTATCTTTTATGATTGATAATGAAGTTTTATATCAAAAGGCAAAAGAAAAAGGATTTACACCAAAAGAAGAAGATATTGAATTAAGGTATAAAGAAATAAAAAATGCTTTAAATAAAAATATTAAATATAAAAAATTAATAGATGAGATTAAATTAGATAAAGAGTATTTAATGGAAGAAATTAAAAAAGATATGACCATAAATAATTATAAATCAGACTTCGAAAAAAAAATAAAAATAAATAATGATGATATTAAAACATATTATATGCAAAATAAAAATAATTTTAAAACAAAAGAAATAAATGCATCTCATATTTTAATATCTAACTTAGATAAAGATAATAACTTAGTGAGTAAAGAAGAAAATGAAGCTTTAAGAAAAAAGGCTAGTGATATATTAATTAGAATACAAAATGGAGAAAGTTTTGAAGAACTAGCTAAAGAATATTCAGATGATAAACTAAGTGGAAAAAATGGTGGAGAATTAGGGTACTTTAATAAAGATGATAAAAATGTAGAGTTTACGAATGAAGTGTTTAAATTAAATAAAGATGAAGTTTCTAATATTATTGAAACTAGCAAAGGATATCATATAGTAAAAGTTAATGATAAGATTGATAAAATAAAATCTATACAAGAAAGTAAAGATCAGATAAATAAAGAAATATTAAAAAAATATTATATCGAGCATATTGAAAAATTAAATAAAGAATCAGATATAAAAATAAATTAAATTTTAATTAACCACCTTATACAAGGTGGTTTTGTATTCAAAATACAAAATTAGTCAAAATATGAGAAAATATGTTATTATAGACAAGTATAAAAAATAGCTTATTAATTTATAATAAAGGAAGTTATACTTATAAATTAATAAGCTATTTTTAGGATATTAGTAAGAAAGGAGAATATTTATGAAATCTAAAAAAATTATAGAAGATCCAAGATTTAAACAGTGTAATAAAGAAGCGATTATGGGATTAGGTCTTGGTGTAATTAACCTTATATGGTGGTTTGGATGGGGATATGGATTAGGTAAGAAGCCTATTTCAGAGTATACATATATATTAGGATTTCCAACTTGGTTTTTTATGAGTTGTATAGCAGGGGGGATACTTTTTTCTATACTAACTGTAATTATGATAAATAAATATTTTAAAGACATGTCTCTAGAAGGTTTAACAAAAGAAGAAATTGAAAAATATACTAAGGAGTTTGACTAATGAATAGTGTAAATTTTGGAGTATTAATTCCTATAATAGTTTATTTTATAGCAATTTTCGCTGTAGGATTTTACTCAATGAAATTTGTAAATAAAGCAAGATATTCTAACAATAAAAATAATGAATTTATGGATGAATATATGACAGGTGGTAGAGGACTAGGTGGATTTGTTCTTGCAATGACATTAGTCACTACATATTTAAGTGCAGGAAGTTTTATAGGTGGACCGGGTACAGCTTATACAGAAGGGTTGGCATGGGTATTTTTAGCTATGGCTCAAATGCCGACTGGATATTTTACATTAGCAGTGCTAGGAAAAAAATTCGCAATCATATCAAGAAAAATAAATGCAGTTACAATAACAGATTTTTTAAGACAAAGATATAAATCAGATATAGTTGTTATAATAACATCTATATCAATAGTAGTATTTTTTATAGCAGCAATGGCAGCGCAATGGGTAGGGGCAGCTAGATTATTACAAGGTTCAGTAGGATTAGATTATAATATTGCACTAACAGCTTTTGGAATAACAGTAATTGTCCATACTGTAATCGGAGGATTTAGAGCAGTAACATTATCGGATACAATACAAGGTGTAATAATGACAATTGCAACTATCTTAATATTTATAACAACGGTTATAGCAGGCGGAGGAGTAGGAAATATTGTTAAAAATATGGCTATTATTAATCCTGGTATGATAACTCCATTTGGAGTTACTGAAGGGAAAATGACAATTCTTTGGGTAACGTCATTTTGGATATTAGTAGGATTTGCAGTAGTTGGAATACCTTCAGTATCTCAAAGGGCAATGAGTTATAAAGATACTAAAAGTTTACATCAAGGTATAAAGTACGGTACAGTTGTGTCAATGATTTTATTATTGGGAATGCATTTAGTAGGAGCATTTGGATCTACTTTAGTAACAGGAATAGAATCTGGAGATTTAGTTGTTCCAACTCTAACAACTAAGCTTTTCCCATCGATGTTGGCAGGTATACTTTTAGCAGGGCCGCTTGCATCTATAATGTCTACTGTTGATTCTCAGCTTTTAGTAGCCTCAGGTTCAATAGTAAATGATATAATAGTAAACTATATAAAGCCTAGCTTAAAAGAAAACTCAAGAAAGATAGGAAAAATAAGTATAATAGCTACAGCTATTATTGGAATAGCTATATATATAGTTGCTATTAATCCGCCAGATTTAATAGTTTGGCTAAATCTTTATGCAAATGCAGGTATAATAGCTACTTTTTTATGGCCTATAATTTTAGGTCTATATTGGAAAAGGGCTAATGATAAAGGAGCTATAGCATCTATAATATCAGGTATAGGAAGTTACATATTATTTAGCTATTTATGGCCTAGACCATTTGGAACACATACAATAGTATTTCCTCTTTTAATATCTTTAGTATTATTTATAATAGTATCTAAATTTACAAAAGCTCCAGACGATGAAGTTATAGAAATGTTTTGGGGAATATATCATAAATAATAAAAAACATCTTGAATTATCAAGGTGTTTTTTATTAAAAAACTATTTTATAGTAGTAAAGTAAAGAATATTGAATATAATTTAATATCGATAATACTAACCGTAAAGGAGCGAAGCGAATTTATGGATAATAAAAATAAATCGCAAACTGGAAATAAAAACAATAATTCTTGTAATAATAATCAAGGAAAGGACAAAGGTTTAGGATTAGCGTCTTTCTCATACGCAGACTTTATATTGCTATCATCTACAATATCATATGCCTTAGCAGAGGAATTAAGCGAAACAGACTTAGCACTTTTTATAGTTTTCTTAGGGATGGTTACATCAGATCTTGCACTCCTTACAACTCAGAAGCAAGTAGGAAAAACTCTAAGTGAAAATATTGAAGAAGATATTGTAGGAGAAGAAGAAGCCGAGGAGGGGGGGATAATTGGAAGTACAATAGTGATACCTACTGTTGGAAGAAATAGTAAAATGAAAAAAAGAAAACGTATAAAACGTATAAAAAAGGTAAAGAAAAAGTAACTTTTCGATAAATATGGATTGAAGAAGTTACTTTTTTTAGTGTGTTAAGTGTGTTAATAGATTAATATCAATTTAAAATGGTTAGAAAGTTAAGTGTTTTATAATTAAATTCATTTTGATATAATAAAATTTATAAATAATGGGTATAAATTGGTAAATATAAAGTACATTAGAGTATAAAATTATAAATTTTTATTAATGGAGGAGGAGAGAAAGTTTTATGAAGTTAACAAATTTTACATTTAAAGGAAAAGAAGAGTTAGATATAAATGTATATAAGTGGGAAGATGAAGAAATAACTCCTAAGGCAGTAGTTCAAATAGCACATGGAATGTCAGAAACTGCAGATAGATATGAATATTTTGCTGAGAGACTAACTAAAAATGGATATACAGTATATATAAATGACCATAGAGGTCATGGCAAGACTGCTAAACATATAGACAATGTAGGATACTTAGCTGAAAAAGATGGATTCAAATATTTAGTTGAGGACATGAATACACTAACTAATATAATAAAAAATGAAAATAAAGATTTACCTATATATTTATTTGGACATAGTATGGGTTCATTTGCATCTCAAAGGTACATAATGGAATATGGAAGAAATTTAGAGGGACTTATATTATCTGGTTCAAATGGAAATCATGGATTTATATTAAATTTAGCAGATATAGTTATATCAAATGAAATAAAAAGGTATGGTAGAAAATATAGAAGTAAGAAATTAGACAATCTAATATTTGGTGGAAATAATAGAAAATTTAAACCATCAAGAACAGAATTCGATTGGCTAAGTAGAGATAATGATGAGGTTGATAAGTATATAAACAACCCTTTCTGTGGAGTGTTGTTTACAGCTGGGTTCTTTTATGATTTCGTCCAAGGTTTAAAAGAAATTGAGAGAAAAGAAAATCTTAAAAAAGTTCCAACAGATTTGCCAATTTATATTATGTCAGGAGATAAAGACCCTATAGGTAAAAATGGTAAGGGTGTTTTAAGGCTTAAAGATAGATATATAGATTTAGGAGTAAAAGATGTTTCATGTAAATTGTATGCTGGTGGAAGACATGAAATGTTAAATGAAATAAATAAAGATGAAGTTATAGAAAATATATTAGCTTG
The DNA here is from genome assembly GCF_053667625.1 of Faecalimicrobium sp. JNUCC 81. Lineage (NCBI taxonomy): Bacteria > Bacillati > Bacillota > Clostridia > Peptostreptococcales > Peptostreptococcaceae > Faecalimicrobium > Faecalimicrobium sp. JNUCC 81. Next base: position 2,462,560 of record NZ_CM132203.1, on the reverse strand, counting down.
GATAGACAGTAAAGCTGAATTAAAAGAAGTTAAAAATATATAATAGAATATAAATTTACATATATAGTTAGAAATAGTACTGATTTAATTATAAAAAATATGGAAAATAAAGAAAAAATATTATAATATAAGTCAAAAATAAAGAAAAATTGAAGTAAACTTTAGAAAATTATATAAAAAGAGAAAAAAACTTAAAATATTGTTAAAATATTATTGACACCAAACTGTTAATAATATATCATGATTTGTGTAAGAACAATAAGCTAATACAAGGAAGTTAAGTATTTATTTAACAGCAATTATACTTGGGTATTATATAAGGAAAACGTATTTATAGGGTGTTTATTAAATATTTAAATTATATTTAGTATTACAGTGTAAAATTTAGTTAAAAAATATTTAAGGTAAAACAATCCAAAATAGGGTATTGGATTTATTTAAGAAACATTAAAAAATTAAATTTACATCGTGGAGGAGAAAAATGGGAGAAAGTTCATTCTTATCACAGTTCCTTATGGTTACAGACATTAAGACAGTTCTTTTTATAGCTGTACTTTTAGGGACATTTGTTATTGTTAAGCAATTTGAAAAGAAAAAAATTAAATTCTCAACAAGAACAATTTATGCAACAATAATAGGTCTTATACTAGGTGTCATAATACAATTAGTGGCAGGTCTTCCTGAAGATCCATCAAAAGTAACTTGGCTACAAGAAGTAAGTAAGTGGTATGGATTATTTGGATCAGGATTTATGGATTTACTAAAAATGTTAGTTGTTCCAATGGTATTTGTATCAATATTAAGAGTTATCATCAATATGGGTGATGGAGATAACTTAGGAACCTTAACGTTTAGATCATTAGGAATGTTACTTGCAACAACTGCACTTGCAGCTATCGTAGGTATAGTAGTTGGTAATGTTATGAAATTAGGGTATGGTGCTGATATAGCAGGAATAGAAACTCCAGAACTTAGAGAAATAACTCCTTTAGTGGATACTTTAAGAGGATTATTACCATCAAATCCAGTAGCATCAATGGCAGAAGGTAATATAGTTGCAATAATAGTATTTGCAACATTCTTAGGTCTTTCAGTTAAGAGATTAAATAAGAAATATTCAGATATAATAAAACCATTTGTTGATTTAGTAGAAGCATTCTATAAAATAATAGTAAGTGTTGCTATGACTGTTATTAAGTTTATGCCATATGCAGTTGTTGCACTACTTGCAAATACATTAACTGCTCGTGGATTAGCATCTATGGTATCAGTTGTTCAATTTATAGTAGCTCTATATATATCAGTAGCTATACTATTTATAATACATTTAGTAATAATAACTTTAAATGGATTAAATCCTGTAACTTATATAAAAAATGCAGCAGAGCCTTTACTTTTAGCATTTACATCTCGTTCAAGCTTAGGTACATTACCTGTTACTATAGAAGCATTAACAGATAAGCAAGGTGTTGAAGAAGGTGTAGCAAGTTTCACTGCAAGTTTAGGTGCTAATATGGGTATGAATGGATGTGCTGGTATATATCCCGCATTAATGGCTATAACTGTAGCAAACATGGCTGGAGTAGATAAAGATATAAGCTTCTATGTTATGTTATTAGTAGTTATAACTATAAGTTCATTAGGTATAGCAGGTCTTCCAGGAACAGCAACAATGGCAGTATCAGTAGTTTTATCAGGTGTTGGATTAGGTTCATACTTCCCACTAGCTGGTGGTATAATAGCTATAGATCCAATATTAGATATGGGTAGAACAATGATAAATGTAAATGGAGCTACTACCACAGCTATAACTGTTGGTAACTCACTTGGAAAAATGGATAAAGAGACGTTTAATAAAAATAACGCTTAATATATAAAACCTTCAACTAAATAATAGTTGGAGGTTTTTTTTACAAAAATATAAAATACGACAAAATAAATTGACACTATATTTAGACAAAATTAGAAATTGACAATGCCAAAACCAAAAGTTACAATTTAGTTACATAAATTCACCGGTGCATTAATATAATATAAAAACGTATTAAGTCTGAAAATATTAAGGCTCACAAAGTTTATAATTTCACGTTTATTATAAAAATGAGGAGGAGAATATTATGGACAAGAAGTATAAAAAGAATATAGTTATAGGTTTGACTAGTATAAGTTTAATAGGAATATTAATAGGTGGGTATAGTTTTTTAAATAAAGAACAGATAAGTTTAGTTGTTAAAGGTGAAGAGGTTAAAGTGTCAACATTTAAAAATACTGTTAAAGATTTATTAGATGAAAATAGAGTAAAGTATGATAGTGATGATAAGATAACCCCGAGTTTAGATTCAAAATTAACAGACAATATGAAAATAAAAGTCATTGACATAAGTAAAATGCAAGAACGTGAATATGAAGATATAGCCTTTGAAGTTAAATTAGTAGATGATAAAAATTTATTAAAAGGAAAAACGGAGGTAAAAGTAGAAGGAGAGCTAGGCAAAAAAGAATTAGTATATGACTTAACTTATCTTGACGGAAAATTAGTAGAAAAAAAATTAATAAATGAAAATATATCAAAAGACCCTGTTGATAAAATAGTAAAAAAAGGAACAAAAGAAGAATTTATTGTTGCATCTAGAGGAAGTAATTCTAGACGTATGAATGTAGAAGCTACAGCTTATTCAGGCGATGGGATAACGTCTACCGGAACAATACCTAAGTGGGGAACCATAGCAGTAGATCCGAGAATTATACCATATGGATCAAAGGTATATATACCTCAATTTAATAAAACTTTTACAGCTGAAGATTGTGGAGGAGCCATAAAAGGTAATATAATAGATATATTCATGGGAAGTAACAGTGAAGCTTATAAATGGGGGAGACGTAGAATTGATATATATGTTACTAATTAAAATATAAACTATACTATATTTACTTAATATTAGAAAAATTATAAAATTAGATTGACAAATTAGTTATATTTAATAAATATTAATATAAAAGCTTATGAAGAAAGGGAGATTAAAATTATGGAGTGCACAAAGCAAAGAGAAATTAAAATTAATGATTATGTGAGGCAATACGAGGAGTGGTTAAATAATCCATACTTTGATGAAACGACTAAAAATGAGTTAAGAAAAATCGATGGGGATACAAAAGAAATAGAAGATAGATTCTATAAGGATTTAGAATTTGGTACTGCTGGACTTAGGGGAGTAATAGCAGCTGGTAGAAATAGAATAAATATATACACAGTGAGAAGAGCTACGTTTGGTCTTGCAAACTATATAATAAAAAATACTACAGAAGAAGAAAAAAATAGAGGAGTAGTAATAGCGCATGATAATAGACATATGTCTAGAGAATTTTGTATAGAAACTGCCAATACTTTAGCAGCATGTGGTATAAAAGCATACATATTTGACAGTTTAAGAACTACACCAGAATTATCTTTTGCAGTTAGAAATTTAAATGCTATATCTGGAGTAGTAATAACAGCAAGTCATAACCCAACGGAATACAATGGGTATAAAGTATATTGGGAAGATGGAGCTCAAGTTATGCCTCATATTGCAAGTGCTATAACTGAAGAGATAAATAGTATACATGATTATAGTATTATACCTACATTAACAGAAGAAAATAAAAATTTAATTATAATGCTAGATGAAAAAGAAGATACAAACTTTATAGAAGCTGTAAAAAGTCAAATAATAAGACCTGAATTAGTAAAAAATATTGGAACAGATTTTAAAATAGTTTATACACCACTTTGTGGAACAGGTAATGTACCAATAAGAAGGGCTTTAAATGAGGTAGGTTTTGAAGATGTATTAGTTGTTAAAGAAGAAGAAATGCCAGACCCTAATTTTTCAGGAATAGATTATCCAAATCCAGAAGACAAAAAAGCTTTACAAAGAGGTATTGAACTTGCTAAATGCGAAGGTGCTGACCTTGTAATAGCAACAGATCCTGATTGTGATAGAGTTGGAGTTGCTGTTAAAACTACAAGTGGAGAATATGTATTACTCACAGGTAACCAAATAGGTGGAATGTTGACTAATTACATAATAGAGGGATTAAAAGAAAAAAATGAACTAAAAGAAAACTCTGCTCTTATAAAGACTATAGTTACATCAGAATTTGGAGCTGATATTGCTAAAGCAAATAAGGTAAATGTATTAAATGTATTAACAGGATTTAAATTTATAGGTGAGAAAATAAAGCTATTTGAGGGAACTAAAGAAAATACTTACGTATTTGGATATGAAGAAAGTTATGGATATTTAGTAGGAACTCATGCTAGAGATAAAGATGGAGTTGTAGCATCTTTATTAATATCTGAAATGGCAGCATTTTATTCTTCTAAAGGAATGAGTTTATACGAAGGTTTAATTGAACTTTACAATAAATATGGATTTTTCAAAGAGGAAACTATATCTTTAACACTAAAAGGAATAGAAGGTTTATCTAAAATAAAAGATATAATATTATTCTTTAGAGAAAATGATATAAAAAATATAAATAATATAAATGTAGTTGATACTAAAGATTATTCTAAAGGCATAGACGGATTACCTAAAGCTGATGTATTAAAGTATTTCTTAGAAGATGGTTCTTGGGTAGCTATAAGACCTTCAGGTACAGAGCCTAAGCTTAAATTTTATATAGCAGTGAAAGGTGAAGATGAAAGTATATCAGATAAGAAAATAAAAGGAATAAAAACTTATATAGAAAACACTATAAAAAAGTTAATGTAAAATATAAAAAGGATATAACTTAAGTTATATCCTTTTTATATTAAAACTATATATTAATATAAAAAGGACATATAAGCTTAGTATAAAACTATCATATATAAAAGATGTTAATCATAATTATTTACGAATACTTATTAAAAATATAAGGCAAACATCTAAGAAAGGAGGAATCTCATGGTAAAGGTAGATAAACAAAATATTAAAAATATAATACAAGAATCTAATTATAGTGAAATAAATTCAAAGGCAGCTGAGATGTCTTTTTATTTACTTCTATCTCTCTTTCCATTTTTGATGTTTACCATAAGTAGTATAGTGTATATACCAATACTACATTTAAATAAATATATAGGTTTAGTTGAAAATATAATGCCTGAAAGTGCATTTGTAATAGTATTATCAATCATAAATTCAGCGAGAAGCAGCAAAAGTATTAGTTTTATTATAATGAGTTTTTTTCTTACAGTGTGGACATCATCAAGAGCTGTAAGAGCTATAATAAGGGGAGCTAATAAGTCTTATAGAGTAAAAGAAACAAGATCATATATAAAGGTATTTATAATAGGTTTGTTGTTTACTGTTGGTCTTTTACTTTTGATTTTTTCATCAATGATATTTTTAGTTTATGGAGAAAAAATAGGATACTTTTTATTCGATCTTATAGGTTTAGATAATATATTTATTAATATATGGGATGTATGTAGATATACAATAGGAATAATAACTATAATCTTAATACTTATGAATTTATATAAACATACTCCAAACCAAAAGTTAAGTACAAGAGAATCTATTCCAGGTGCCATAATTGCTACATTTGGATGGATTTTAGTATCATTTTTTTACTCTTATTATTCAAATTATTTTGCAAATTATGAGGTTATATACGGAAGTATAGGTGGAATAATTGTACTTATAACATGGATTTATTTAAGTAGCTGGGCTATATTAATTGGATCTGAAATAAACGCGAGGTTATATTTTAGAAGAAAGAATAGATAAATGAGATAGAGAAATAATACCTGTAAATTTAGTATAATGCGGTTGCAAGATAATATATCAAAGATATGTATTTTTAGAAACATCAAAAGTTTTGTACTGGATTATAAAGTGATTGTAAAAAAGTAAAAAAATAAAATAAAATGTAGAAAAAAGCAAAAGAATGTAACTTATAACCGATTATTTCCATAGTATATTGTATGAGAGAAATTTCTCATACAATATTATTAAATGGAGATGTATCACTATGAATAGAAATTTTGGTTGTGAATCAAGAAGAGGGATAATGTCAGGTAATAACAATAATAATTATATAGATCAAAGAGAAATGGAAGCTATGAGAGAAGAATATTGGCAAGCATATAATCAAAATAACCTATTAAGTCAAAACAATATGTATAATGGAGATTATATGAATGAAGACTATGTATTAGGAACTGAAGACTATTTTAATGAAAATGATAGAGATTTCAATAATCAACGTGAACATAAAAAACATGACTGTTGTTGCAAGAGAGATAGAGATCATGACTGCTGTTGCAAGAGAGATAGAGATCATGACTGCTGTTGCAAGAGAGATAGAGATCATGACTGCTGTTGCAAGAGAGATAGAGATCATGACTGCTGTTGCAAGAGAGATAGAGATCATGACTGCTGTTGCAAGAGAGATAGAGATCATGACTGCTGTTGCAAGAGAGATAGAGATCATGACTGCTGTTGCAAGAGAGATAGAGATCATGACTGTTGTTGCAAGAGAGATAGAAATCATAACTGCTGTTGCAAATCTCGTAAATGCTGTTGTTGTAAATCTTGTAAATGTTGCTGTAGATAGTCATTAATATATAAAAGGCTATGAATTATCATAGTCTTTTTATATATTAATGACTATAAAATTTTATACTTATCTAGTAAATGTAAATACTTCATTATTGGATAGATTAGGATTAAACTCATATCCTTCCTTATTAAATAACTTAAGATGTTCTATATCACTAACTCTGTTCTTTACAATATACTCAACCATATAACCACGAGCTTTTTTAGCATAAAGGCCTTTTACTTTATAAGTATCATTAATAGGGTTATATTCTTTAAATACAATATCTACAAATTTATAAGATTGTTTTAAAAGTTTTAAATCTATACATTTAATATATTCAGAAGAAGCTAAATTAACTAAAACTGAGTTGTCGTGATTTTTTAACTCATCCATAATATGATTAGTTATTTTTGATTTCCAAAACTTATACAAATCTTTTCCGCAATTATTTTCAAGTTTAGTTTTCATTTCAAGTCTATAAGGTTGTATCATATCTAATGGACGTAAAACTCCATAAAGTCCAGAAAGTATCCTTAGATATTTATTTGCAAAATCTATATCTAAATCGTTAAAATTTGAAGTATTCATAGAGTTAAATACTTCACCATCAAAAGCAAGTATACTTTGTAGTGTTTTATTATTAGATTTATTAAAACTTGAATACCTATTAAAATTTAAATTTGATAATTCATCGCTTAAATTCATTAAATTTTTTATATCAGAATTTGATAGTGGCTTTAATAAATCTATAAGATAATTAACTTCATCAGAAAAAATAGGGAATGAAGATTCATTTAATTTTATATTTTTATCAAAATTCATAGTCGTAGTTGGAGAAATTATAGTTATCAATGTTGTTCACCTCTTAATTTGTAATAATAAATATTATATACCAAATATGTATGCGTTTAAATCATAAGTATATAAAAATAGGCTAGTACTAAGGATAGTATTTCTAAACAAATAAAAAAATTATATAAACATGAATTTATTTATACTAAATATAAAAAGTATTAATATAAACTTTTAGAAAAAATAATATATGTGAAAGTATTGCAAATACTTAAGTACATATATAAAAATATAAAAAAATAAAAAATGATTAAAAAACCATTGAAAAAAAATAAAAAAAATAGTATAATTTTAAGTTTCAAAAAGTCGTGTATACAAAGCTATATTTATCTAATATAATAAAGTAAATCAAGAAAAAGGAAGGGATATTATGGCCGATCGGCGACTTTTAAAAACCATAGGGCTTATACTTTTAGGATCATTTATATTAGCATTTGGTTTTTACAATTTTTATTATTTAAACAATATAACAGAAGGTGGAGTGTTAGGACTTTTACTACTGTTAAAGAATCTATTCAATATACAGCCAGCACTAGCAAATATAGTAATTGATGGAGCACTTCTTTTAATAGGATATAAATTCTTTGGTAAAAAATTCTTTATATATTCTATAATTGCATCATTAAGTTTTTCATTTATGTATGATTGGTTTGAAGCTATAGGGCCACTCGTACCAAAAATTGATAGCATGTTTTTATCTACTATACTTGCAGGAATAAGCGTGGGTATTGGGGTAGGACTTATCGTAAAAGCAGGTGCTGCTGCTGGAGGCGATGATGCTTTAGCATTAGTTATTGCTAAGACTACATCTTTAAATGTTGGTCAGGTATATTTATTAGGAGATGTTTGTATATTAATTTTATCACTATTATATTTATCAGTATTTGATGTATTTTACTCTTTAATAGCTGTAACTATAAGTGGCAAAGTTATAGATTATATCTATTATTACAACAATTCAAATAATGATTCAAAAAATCTTATTGAAAATATATAAAAAAGATAGGGTGTAAGTTATTTACGCTCTATCTTTTTTTATATATGTAAATACAGGTCGAAAACAATAAAAAGTGTATACTATTTATCAAAAAATGACGAAAAAACAAATAATAATTAAAAAATGATAAAATGTGTTGCACAATTAATGCAAAAAGTATACAATAATCAATGAAAGTATATATCTTAGCCAATATAGGGGGATTTAAATATGAAAATAAAAGTAGGTATGAATGGATTTGGTAGAATCGGTAGAGCGGTTTTAAGAATTGCACAAGAAAGATTAAACGACGATATAGAAATAGTAGCTATAAATGCGAGAGCAAATGCAGAAACTTTAGCACATTTATTTACATATGACTCATGTTATGGAACATTTAAAGGAAATGTAGAAGTTAAAGATGATGATACTTTAGTAGTAAATTCAAAAGAAATAAAAATCGTAAGACATAATGATCCAGCTAATATACCATGGGGGGAATTAGGTGTAGATTTAGTAATAGAATCTACGGGATTATTTACTCAAAAAGAAAAAGCGCAAAAGCATATAGATGCAGGAACTAAAAAAGTAATATTAACTGCTCCTGGAACTAACGAAGATATAACTGTAGTTATGGGTGTTAATGAAGATAAATATGATAATGAATTACACAATATAATATCTAATGCATCTTGTACTACTAACTGTTTAGCACCATTTGTTAAAGTATTAGATGAAAGCTTTGGTGTAGAAAAAGGATTAATGACTACTATACATTCATATACAAATGATCAACAAATATTAGATAAAAATCATAAAGATTTAAGAAGAGCAAGGGCGGCAGCTGAATCAATGATACCAACTACAACGGGTGCTGCAAAAGCTGTTGCAAAAGTATTACCTCAATTACAAGGTAAATTAAATGGATTTTCAGTAAGGGTTCCGACTCCAACAGTTTCTTTAGTAGACTTAGTATGTGAACTGAAAAAAGAAGTAACTGTAGAAGAAGTAAATGCTGCTTTAAAAGAAGCATCTGAAGGTAAACTAAATGGAATATTAGGCTATAGTGAAAAACCACTTGTATCAGTTGATTACAAAGGAGATTCAAGATCATCTATAATAGATGGATTATCAACTATGGTGTTAGAAAACAACATGGTTAAAGTAGTTTCTTGGTATGATAATGAGTGGGGTTACTCAACAAGAACTGTTGATTTAGTAAACTATGTAGTAAAAAATATGAACGTAGCTCATAACGAGTAAATAATAGAAATGGGAGAGAATTAAAAAATTCTCTCCCATTTTTATTCTATTGATACATTGATATAAGTAAGTTTGTATAGATTAATAACTTTATTTATTGTATAATATTGTAAACGCAGATTAAAAGTTATTTTACAAAGATGCTCTTAGTCACAAAATTTAATAAGGGAGACGAAATTTATATGGAAAAAGGCATATCAAAAAGAAGTACAAAAGCCATAGGCATAGAAGCTTTTGTATTTACTGGACTTTTATTAGCTGGATTTTTATATGTAGCTAATATCATGGGTGCTGGAATAATGTTTAAAGTTATTATGAACACAGCACATGACTTACTTTTAAACACAGTATTTTTAATAATGGCAATGGCAGTATTAGCAGGTGCATTAAGTGCACTATTATCAGAGTTTGGTGTAATAGAACTACTTAACAAAATATTTGCCATTTTTATGAAACCCTTATATGGACTACCCGGAGCGAGCATAGCTGGTGCAATAACTACTTATTTATCAGATAACCCTGCAATAATATCATTTAGCAAAGATAAATCATTTACTAAATATTTTAAAAACTATCAAATCCCAGCTTTATGTAATTTAGGTACATCTTTTGGAATGGGACTTATAGTAACTACATTTATGATATCTCAAGGTGAACAGTATGTATTACCTGCAATAATAGGAAATATTGGTGCGATAATAGGAAGTATCGTAAGTGTAAGGATAATGTTACACTTTACAAAAAAGTTTTATAAGTATAGTTCTGAGCAAGATTTAAGTAATTTAAAATTATCTAGAAGTGAAGATTTAAGAGAGATTAGAGAAGGAAATGTATTCCAGAGGTTTTTAGATGCAATGTTAGAAGGGGGAAAAAGTGGAGTAGAATTAGGACTAGCGATAATACCGGGAGTGCTAGTTGTATGTACCGTAGTAATGTTATTAACATTTGGTCCATCTACTGATCCTAATACTGGGGCTGCAGTATATACAGGTGCAGCATATGAAGGTATAGGACTGCTTCCAATTATAGGAGAAAAGCTTAGATTTATATTAGAGCCATTATTTGGTTTTACATCACCAGAAGCTATATCATTCCCAATTACATCATTAGGGGCTGTTGGAGCAGCGATGTCACTTGTACCTAAGTTTATAACAGATGGCATAGTAACTCCAAATGATATAGCAGTATTTACAGCTATGGGAATGTGTTGGAGTGGATATTTAAGTACGCATGTAGGTATGATGGATGCTTTAGATGCTAGACAAATAACAAGTAAAGCAATATTATCACATACAATAGGTGGTATATGTGCTGGTGCATCTGCACACTTTATATTTATGCTTGTAGGATAAAAAAGAGTATAGACATTTTGTCTATACTCTTTTTTATATAATAAGTATTTATTTTTTAACTTCTTGTAAATATTTATCAGTATTTTCAGTATAGGTTAAATCAACTTCATTTAGAGGAACAACCTTAGTTTTAAATTTAACTTTATAACCAATATATAATCCTAAAAATAAAGGAATACCGATGTAAGAAGCTATTAGCCCATTAAGGTCAATTCCATCGGGTTTTATATAAGAAAATCCTTGACCTATTATAATAATCATACACATTAATAGTGATAATATAGGTGCAAATGGATACAACTTAGCTTTAAATTTTAAATCTTTTAAATTATTACCTTGATGAACATAAACTTTTCTGAATCTATAGTGACAAATTGCTATACCAAACCATGATATAAATCCAGCAAGTCCAGAGGCAGCAACCAACCAAACATAAACAGTACTTTCTGCAAATATACCCGTCAAGAAACAAAAAGAAGCGACTATAGTAGTTAATATTAAAGCATTTACAGGCACACCTCTTTTATTAGTTTTTGCAAAAATTTTATGAGCCATACCTTCTTTAGCCATAGAATGAAGCATTCTAGTTGATGCATACATACCAGAGTTACCAGCAGATAATACAGAAGTTAATATTACGGCATTCATAAGGGAAGCAGCTCCAGCTATACCTGCTTTTTCAAATACCATTGTAAAAGGGCTTTCAGAAACTCCTGCCTGTGTAAAAGGGATTATAGCACCTAAAACGATTATTGTTCCTAAATAAAATATAAGTATTCTCCAAAATATCGATTTTATAGCTCTTGGGATAGTCTTTTCAGGATTTTCACTTTCACCAGCGGCAACGCCTATAAGTTCTGTACCTTGAAATGAGAAACCTGCAATTAAAAAAATAGCAAATATCGACTTTAATCCACCATGAAATGGACCATCAGATATAAAATAATTATGAAAGCCTATATTACTAGAGCCCATTATTCCAAGTATCATCAAAGTGCCTATTATTAAAAAAATAATTATAGTGACTAATTTTATTCCAGCAAACCAATATTCAGATTCACCGTATGCTTTTGATGATAAAAAGTTTAAAGAAACGATTATAACTAAAAATAATAAGCTCCAATAAATTCCAGAAATATTAGGAAACCAATATTTCATAATTAAAGAACCAGCGACCATTTCAGCTGCTATTGTTATAGCCCAGTTGTACCAGTAATTCCATCCGAGTGCAAACCCAAGTGCAGGGTCTATAAATTTAGAGGCATAGGAACTGAAGGATCCGGATATAGGCATAAAAGTCGCCATTTCTCCTAAACTTGTTATTAAAAAATAAACCATAATACCTACTAAACTATATGCCACTAATGCTCCACCAGGACCAGCTTGATTAATAGTATTTCCCATTGCAAGAAATATACCTGTCCCAATAGAACCACCTAGTGCTATCATATTTAGGTGCCTTGCTTTTAAACCTCTTTTTAACTCTTGACTTTGCTCATTCATTTTAATTATCCTCCTTATGGTAATGTTTTTCCATAAGCAGGTAACTAAGATAATATAAAATTTTTTGACAATAAAAAAGCCATGAGCCTATACCCATGACGAAAATACGAAAACTTCATACAATAATATGAATGTATCGTACGTTTTCATTGAAAATAGCTCTTCACGAATTGTGACAGTCTTATATATATTCTACATAAGTCCAGCAAATAGTATTAAAGCTATTAACTATTCACTTCGGCGAAATTTCCTTTTATATTACTTCATTGAGCTTACCTCCATAATATTACTTTTAAATTTCGCGCCTCTATCTCAGTTATCTACTTGTTGTTTAAAATTATAACTTAAATAAATAATAAGTCAATAGAAAAAAGAAAATGTTTTCTGTATTTAGCTAGTACAAATTTTGATTTATAATATGTAAAAAGCACTACTTTTTTTAATTAAGTAGTGCTTTTGTGAATAAATAATTTAATATCTATTTATGAGAACTTACGGGTCTTGCGGTATTTTGGCTTACAGATCCAGTCTTAGAAGGTCTTAATCTTGGTTCAATATTAAGTTCTTCTGCTATTTCTAATTTTGTATTTTTAGCTTTTTTATTGTTTTTATTTTTAGCCATGATTTCCTCCTTAATACATTTAGTCATTAATAATTTAACCAAGAATTATATTAATATTCTAATGTTATAGGATTAGAAAATACTTATCTAATATTGTTTAAATTAAAGTTTATTTATGAATTATAACTGTAAAAATAGATAATCCTAAGCTTATAATATTTAAACATAAAAAGGAGGGATGCATTTGAATATAGCGATAAGTCTCTTAGGAGGATTAGGACTTTTTTTGTATGGAATGAATTTAATGGGAGAGGGTTTACAAAAATCCGCAGGAGATAAATTAAAAAGAATAATAGAACTTTTAACTAGTAATATAATTATAGGAGTTTTAGTAGGAACACTTGTAACTGCAATTATACAAAGTTCTAGCGCTACTACTGTAATGGTAGTTGGATTTGTAAATGCTGGAATAATGACTTTGAATCAAGCAATAGGAGTTATAATGGGAGCAAATATTGGAACTACAGTTACAGCTCAACTTGTAAGTTTCAATTTAGAAGGTTTAGCTCCTATTACTTTAGGTATAGGTATTATATTATATTTATTTTCATCGAAATCTAAGATAAGAAACTTAGCGGAGATATTACTTGGATTTGGAATTTTATTTACAGGAATGGAGTTTATGAAAGATGCAGTAAAACCATTGGCTGAATTTAAAGGATTTACAGACGCATTAGTAGGATTTGGACAAAGACCTGTATTAGGTTTACTATTAGGTTTTGGAATAACTGCAATTGTTCAAAGTTCAAGTGCTTCTATGGGAATGTTAATAGCTCTTGCATCACAAGGATTAATTCCTTTAAATGCTGCCCTACCAATACTATATGGTCAAAATATTGGTACTTGTGTAACATCAATAATTTCAAGTATTGGAGCTAATAGAAATGCCAAAAGGGCAGCAATTATGCATCTATTATTTAATGTAATAGGAACATTATTATTTTTAATACTTTTAAATAGGCCAACAGTATCTATAGTTACTAAAATAAATCCAAATGATATAGCTAGACAAATAGCTAATACTCATACAATTTTTAACATAGTATCAGTTTTAATTTTACTTCCTTTCTCGAAATATATAGTAAAATTAGCGATGAAAATTGTTCCTAGTGATGCAGATGAAGAAAATAATAAAACTTATCTTGACGAAAGAGTATTGGAGACTCCGTCTATTGCTTTTTCAAATGCTATCAAGGAAACTCTTAAAATGGGAGAAGTTGCTAAAGAATGTTTAGAAAGTTCTATCAAAAGTTTTGTTAATAAGTCAGAAAAAGAAGTGAAGGTAACTTTTGAAAAAGAGAAAATAATTAATGATTTTCAAAAAAGTTTAATAAGCTATCTTTTAAAATTATCTAAAAAATCAATACAACATGATTTAATTGAAGATATAGATAATCTTTTTAGTACTGTAAATGATATTGAAAGAATTGGAGAACATTCAAAAAATATATCTGAACTATCGCAAATAGCAATTGAAAGAAAAGCAAAAATGTCTGATGAAAGTATATCAGAAGTTAGCAATATGTATAAAAAAGTAATGGAAAACTATGAAAATTCTTTAAAACTTATTGATAATAGAGATAAGGATATAGCAATAAAAATAATTAAAATAGAAACTGAAGTAAATAAAATAGAAAAATCTATTCGAGTAAATCATATATCTAGATTAAATAATGATAAGTGTGAAATTGATATGGGAATATTATATATAGAATTAATTAGTAATCTAGAAAGAATTTCAGACCATTGTTCAAACATAGCGAAAAGAACTCTTAAGTAAAAAGGCGTATATATACGCCTTTTTTTATTTAATTAAATTATATAAATCCTATATTTAAAGTATAATTTCAGTATTAAATTTTAAAAAGTAAAATATAGTTCATACAATTATATTTCCAAGAATAAATTACTATTAGTAGAAATTTTACCACCTTAAAATTGCAATAAGAAGTAAATTACATATAAATCGTGGGGGGAATAGAATGGATGGAGTATTTAATTTAGGAATAGATATTGGATCAACAACTATTAAAGCAATAGTAAGTGAAAATAATGATGTAATTTATAAAGAATACAGAAGACATTACTCAGATATAAAAAAATCATTAAAGGAAGTATTAGTTAATATATATGAGAAAATAGGAGATTCGAATATAACTATTATAATAACTGGGTCTGGGGGAATGGATATATCAAAAGCTTTAAATATTGAATTTATTCAAGAAGTAATTTGTAGCACAAGTGCAATACAGAGATTTTATCCAGATACAGATGTAATAATAGAACTTGGAGGAGAAGATGCAAAAATAACATACTTAAGTGGTGGTATAGATCAAAGGATGAATGGCATATGTGCAGGAGGAACGGGTGCTTTTATAGATCAGATGGCATCTTTACTAAAAACAGATGCAAGAGGTTTAAATGAACTTGCTAAAGATTACAATGTTATTTATCCAATAGCATCAAGATGTGGCGTATTTGCAAAGACAGACATACAACCTCTTATAAATGATGGTGCAAAAAAGACAGATATTGCAATGAGCATCTTTAATGCAGTAGTAGTTCAAACTATTAGTGTATTGTCATGTGGAAGAAAAATAGAAGGTAAGGTTGCCTATTTAGGTGGGCCGCTATATTTTTTATCACATCTTAGATATGCATTTAACCAAGCATTAAATTTAGAAGAGAAAGATATAATTTTTCCTGAAGATGCCCAACTTTATGTAGCACTTGGAGCTAGTTTATTATCTAAAGATAAAGGTGAGATAAATATAACGAAACTAATTAAAAATGTTGATAACTTAAAAAATAATAAACTAGATATATCTAATAATTTAGAGCCACTTTTTAAAGATGAAAAAGAGTATGAAGAATTTTTAGATAGACATAGTAAAAATAAGGTAATGGAAAAAGATATAACTGATTTTAAAGGTAATTGCTTTTTAGGAATAGATGCAGGCTCAACAACTACTAAAGCGGCTTTAATTGATGAAGATGGAAACTTACTATACTCCCATTATAGTAGCAATAATGGTAGCCCTTTAGAAACCACATTAAATGTAATGAAAAAAGTATATGAAGTATTACCATCTAAGAGTAAAATAGTGAGTTCAACAGTAACAGGATATGGTGAAGGGCTTATAAAAAAAGCTCTTAAAATAGATTATGGAGAAATAGAAACTATAGCACATTATAAAGCAGCAAAATTTTTCAATGAAAATGTAGATTTTATATTAGACATTGGTGGACAAGATATGAAGTGCTTAAAGATAAAAAATGGAGTTATTGATAATATAATTTTAAATGAAGCTTGTTCTTCTGGTTGTGGATCATTTTTAGAAACTTTTGCAGATTCTTTATCTATGGACATAAAGGAATTTTCTAAAGAAGGAATATATTCAAAAAGACCTGTTGATTTAGGATCTAGATGTACTGTTTTTATGAATTCTAGAGTTAAGCAAGCTCAGAAAGAAGGAGCAACTATAGCAGATATATCAGCGGGTTTATCTTATTCAGTTATAAAAAATGCATTGTTTAAAGTTATAAAAATAAGAGATTTAAATGCGATAGGAGAAAATATAGTAGTTCAGGGTGGAACATTTTATAATGATTTAGTTTTAAGAAGTTTTGAAAAACTTACACAAAAGGAGGTTACAAGACCTAATATATCAGGTATTATGGGAGCTTATGGAGCTGCATTAATATCAAAAGAAAACTACTTTATAGGGTATGAAACTGAGTTAATAGATAAAGAAGAAATAAAGGATATAAAACTAGATATAGAAGTAAAAAGATGTTCTGGATGTTTAAATAATTGTTTATTAACTATAAATAAATTTTCAGATAAAGATTTGTTTATATCAGGAAATAGATGCGAAAAAGGAGAAGCAATATACAGTAAAGACATAGTAAAAAGTAAGACTAACAATATAAATGGATTTAAGTATAAATATAACAGACTTTTTAAGTATAAAACTATAAAAAAAGAAGATGCTACTATGGGTGAAATAGGAATACCAAGAGTATTAAATATGTATGAAAACTATCCATTTTGGTTTACATTTTTTTCAAATCTAGGATTTAGAGTTATATTATCAGATAGATCATCAAAAGATATTTACAAAAAAGGAATAACTAGTATAGCTTCAGAAACAGTTTGCTATCCCGGGAAAATGGTTCATGGTCATATTGAAAATTTAATTGAAAAAGGAATAAATTATATATTCTATCCATGTATAACCAATGAAGTAAAAGAAGATATTAACTGTGATAACAATTATAATTGTCCAGTTGTAATATCATATTCTGAAGTTATAAAAAATAATGTTGAAAGAATAATGGAAAAAGATATAAAATATATTAATCCTTTTTTAAGTTTAAACAATAAAGAAAAGTTAAAGGAAAGACTTTATAATGAGCTATCAATATATTTTAAAGAATTATCAAGAGAAAGTATAAATAATGCTGTAGAGTTAGCAGCTAAAGAACAAGAAAAATTTAAACAAGATATAATGGATTATGGACAAATGGCTATAGAAGAAATAAAAAATAATAATATAAAAGGTATAGTTTTAGCAGGAAGACCATATCACTTGGACCCGGAAATAAATCATGGCATACCAGAACTTATAAATTCACTGGATATGGCAGTTCTTACAGAAGATTCAATATGTAATTTAGCAAATTTAAAGCGTCCATTAAGAGTTGTGGATCAATGGGTATACCATTCAAGATTATATAAATCAGCAAGTTTTGTAAAAGACAATGACTATTTAGAACTAGTTCAATTAAATTCTTTTGGATGTGGTATAGATGCAGTTACAATAGATCAAGTACAAGAAATATTAGATGAAGGCGAAAAAATTTACACTGTTATTAAAATAGATGAAGGTAATAATTTAGGAGCTGCTAAAATTAGATTAAGATCTTTAAAGGCAGCTATGCTAGAAAGAGATAAAAATAATATAGATAAAGAACATATAGAAAATAATGAAATAAAATATAAAAAAGGAACTATATCAAAGAATCATACTATTTTGGCACCTCAAATGTCACCAATACATTTTCAATTCTTTGAAAAAGCAATAAACTTAAGTGGATATAATTTAAAAATTTTAAATAACTATAATTCTGAAATAATAGAAGAAGGGTTAAAATATGTAAATAATGATGCTTGTTATCCGTCTATAATTGTTATAGGTCAAATAATACATGAACTAAAATATGGAGAATACGATTTAGATAATTTATCAGTTGTAATAACGCAAACAGGAGGCGGATGTAGAGCTACTAACTATATAGGTTTTTTAAGAAAAGCACTATATGATGCTGGATTTAAAGATGTACCAGTAATATCTTTAAGTGTAAATGGAGTAGAAAAAAATGGATTAATAAAAAATTTAACTATTAAATTAATAAATAGACTGTTTATGGCAGTTATTTATGGGGATTTATTAATGAAAGTATTATATAGAGTAAGACCTTATGAAAAACATAAAGGAAGTGCTAATAAACTATATGATAAATGGGTAAAGATATGTAAAGAGTCATTGGATAAGGGTAGTATATTTACGTTTAAGAAAAATATAAAATCAATAATATATGAATTTGATAGCTTAGAAATATTAGATATAAAAAAACCTAAAGTTGGCTTAGTTGGAGAAATATTAGTAAAGTTTCATCCAATTGCAAATAATAATCTAGTAGAGATAATAGAAGATGAAGGTGGAGAAGCTGTAGTACCAGAACTTATAAACTTCTTTTTAAGCTGTTCGCTAAACTCATCTTATAAATACAAATACTTAGAAGGTACAAAAACAAATAAAATGTTAGGTAATTTTGCTATATACATTATTGATATATATCAAAGAACATATAAAAAGGAACTTAATAATAGTAAGAGGTTTAAATCTCCAAATCATATAAGACATATTGCAAAGAATACTGAAAAAATTATATCAATGGGAAATCAAACAGGTGAAGGATGGTTATTAACAGGAGAGATGATAGAACTTATAGAAGAAGGAGTAGAAAATATTATATGTATGCAACCTTTTGGATGTTTACCAAATCATATAACAGGTAAAGGCCAAATAAAAGAATTAAAAAGAGTTTATGAAAATGCAAATATAATACCTATTGACTATGACCCTTCTGCAAGTAAAACTAATCAATTAAATAGAATTAAGTTAATGCTTTCTACTGCATTTAAAAATATATAAAATGTGTAACTAATGTTACGCATTTTATAGTAATAATAGTGTATAATAATGTAAATATAAGGTATAAAGTAATCAAATCATAAAGGAGAACTTGATGTCTAAGTATGGAAACTTACAAAAGATAAAAGATGGGAAAAGAACTTTTGCCATCACTCCACATATACCAGGAGGATTTGTTCTACCTGATACTCTAATAAAGATATCAGAAGTAGCTAAAAAATATAAAGGCGTTTTAAAAATTACCTCAGGCCAGAGGATAATGATAACTAACTTAAAAGAAGAAGATTTAGAAACTATCTGGAAAGAGTTGGAAATGGAGCCAGCGGTAAAGAATCAATATTCAGTAAAAAATGTTGAGATATGCCCAGCGAATTTTTGCAAAAGATCTAAATATCCTACAATAGGCGTAGGAATGAAGATTAGCAAAAATTTTCATGGAATGAGCCTACCAAATAGAACTAAGATAGGTGTTTGTGGATGCCAAAATGCATGTACAAGTGTTTACTCAAAAGACGTTGGTGTTTTAGTTGATTTTCATGGTAAGTTCTTTGTAACAGCAGGAGGAAGTGCTGGATTTAATCCAAGGCCTGCAGATATAATTACTAGAGGTTTAACTGAAAAAGAAGCCTTTTTACTTGTAGAAACTACTTTAAATTACTACAATGAAAATGCACATATGGGTGAAAAACTTGGAGAATTTATTGATAGAATAAGTATTGATAAATTTAGAAAAGATATTTTAGAAAAATCAAATTTAAAGGAGATAATATAAATGATAACTAAAGATATGACAATAGCAGAAATATTAAACAAAAAACCAGAGGCAGCACAAATTCTTATGGGACTTGGAATGGGATGCTTAGGTTGTCCATCAGCTAGTATGGAAACACTAGTAAATGCTTGTGAAATACATGGATTAGAATTAAATGATGTTTTAGAAAAATTAAATCAAAACTAATTAAAATATAAAAACACCGTGATTTAGGTAATATAGCTAAATCACGGTGTTTTTTATATTTATAGTATAAAATTTGAAATAATATAGATAAATATATAAAGCAAGAATTTATAATTGCATTTGAACA
This sequence comes from Faecalimicrobium sp. JNUCC 81, assembly GCF_053667625.1. Classification (NCBI taxonomy): domain Bacteria; kingdom Bacillati; phylum Bacillota; class Clostridia; order Peptostreptococcales; family Peptostreptococcaceae; genus Faecalimicrobium; species Faecalimicrobium sp. JNUCC 81. The sequence goes on along the minus strand of NZ_CM132203.1, from coordinate 2,442,110 downwards.
AATAATTAGCTATTAATTTACATTTTAATATGTTTAATATGATATAATGATATAGTATTATATGAAAGTAAAGGTGGTCTAGCTATGAAGGCAGTTAACAATGCGATATCATCTGATTACCTGAGGTATAAGGTAGATGAAGATATAAGTATTTATGAAGGAAGGTTTTGTATTTATTTAGATAAAAAATATAAATGTAGTGGAATAATCTATTATAAAATGACACCGCCAGTATCTATAAACTTTAAGGCTCAGATATTATTTATTGAAGATGAAGATGTGGATTTAGATTTAGATTATGATAATGCAATACTTGAAATGTACGGATATAAACCTATATCTGTAACAATAAATACTATAAATGACTTTAATATAGAAGGATATACAAATGACAATTATATAAAATCAAAAAATTCATATGTAGAATATATAGATTTTCACATAATAAATTTAGATAAATTTTCTGGAAATCTTATAAAACACGTGGACAAGTTGTTCGCAGGTAGAATAGAATTTGATATAAATGATTTTACAGTTACTATAGATAAAAGATATGATTATAGGAAAGAATTAAGTGAAGAATTAAAAGCTAAATCAGGTACTATAATAACTCATATAGGGAGAATAAAAAGAAAAGATAATAAACTATTTAAAACCAACAATATGCTAAACTTTTTAGATAGAATATCTAGTAGTTTAAGTTTTATGTGTGGAAGGTATGTAGGAATTTGTTTAGCAAAAGGATACCAAAATAATAATAATGTATTTAGGCTTTGGAGAGAAAATCTTGTAACTCCATTTAAGTTTGTACCTACATGGACTGATACTATATCTAATCATCATAATATAGAAAAATATATGGCTCTTATGTGTAAAAAATTAGAGGATGGATATTGTGGTCCAGCAATAAAGAATGTTATTGATTGGTATATAGAATCTCTTGGTGACATAACTATGGAAAATAATATAATATCTATACAGATAGCTCTTGAAGCGCTATCCTATATTATTTTAGTAGAGCAAGAAAAACTATTGTCTGATGAAGAATTTGATAAAAATAGTGCGTCTAAAAATATTAAAATGGTACTAGATATATGTAAAATACCATATGGTAATGATGAACTTGGTCTATTTGATGATTGGACGAGAGCTAAATTTGATGATGGTGTTGATTTAGTTATTTACTTTAGGAATAAAATAGTTCATCCAACTAGAAAAGATAATAGAGCAAGTTTAACTGTTGAAGATATGTGGAATATAATTCAAATAGGAACTAAATACGTTGAACTTATAATGTTATCATTTATAGGATACAAAGGTGAATACTCTAATAGACTTAAAGAAAGATGGTTTGGAGAAGTAGAAGTTGTCCCTTGGGGATAAAATATTAAAAAAAGTATTGACAATAATTATTAAAAAAAATATAATAAAAAACAAGAATTGAATGAAGTTATATTAAATGCGTTGATAAGAAATAGTAAAAATAATTTTCTTAAACAGAGAGTTTCCGTTTGGTGAGAGGAGCATTAGAATTTATTTTGAACACATCTTTGAGCAGAACACCGAAAAGATTTTTAATCTTAGTAGACTGTTTCCGGAATCCTTGCACCCGTTATCGTGCTAGAGTATAAGCAAAATATTTGCCGTACTTAAAGAGGTTAGTGTCGTAAGGCATTAATAAAATAAGGTGGAACCACGTGAGTTAACTCCCGTCCTTAGCAATAGCTATAGGAGGGAGTTTTTTTATTGCCTAAATTAGTATAAAAATGAGCCTTAAGCGCGCAAGGCTTATTTTAAAATACAATATCTTTAAAAATAATATTCGAAATATTTTGAAAAGGATGATTAAATATGAAAAATAAATTTAAAATACTTAGTTTATTAACTTTGATAATAATTATGTTAGTAGGATGTTCAAATGATAATAAAAATAAAAATGAAATAGTGGTAGGATTTGATAATGGATTTATACCTATGGGATATATGGATGAATCTTCAGAAATAGTGGGATTTGATATTGATTTAGCAAAAGAAACATTTAAAAGATTAGGTATAAATGTACAATTTCAATCAATAGATTGGTCAATGAAAGAAACTGAGTTAATGTCAGGAAATATAGATGTTATATGGAATGGATACTCATTATCTGAAAAAAGGAAGAAAATAGTATCATATACAGATCCATATCTTCAAAATAAACAAGTAATAGTAACTTTAAAAGACTCAAGCATAAACAACAAAAGTAATTTAAGTGGAAAAACTGTAGGAACACAGCAAGGTTCAACTAGTCTTGAAGCTATAAATAAGGATAGTAGCTTTATAAATTCTATAAAAGATAAACAACCAATTCTTTATGATACCTATGATAAAGTTTTTAGAGACTTAGAGGCCAAGAGAATCGATGCAATTGTTGTAGATGAGATACTAGCTAGATATTATATAAGTAAAAAAGACTCTAGCAAATATAAAATATTAGATGAAAACTTCGGAACAGAAGATTATGTTATTGCCTTTTCTAAAGATAATATAGAACTAAAAGATAAGGTAAATAAAACTTTGAAGGATATTAAAAAAGATTTGACTTTTGATGAAATATATGACAAATGGTTTAAATAGGAGGAATTAGTATGATACAAGGTCTTACAGTTACATTATCTATATTTTTTATAACATTATTATTAGCGCTACCGTTAGGGTTAATGCTGGCATTTATGAGATTATCAAAAAATAAATTAATAAAAAATATATCTAGAGCTTATATTTTAGTTTTTAGAGGAACACCATTACTTTTACAATTAATATTTATATTCTTTGGTTTACCGTTAGTAGGAGTAGTATTTAATAGATTTAATGCAGCTATAGTAGCATTTACATTAAATTATGCAGCATATTTTGCAGAAATTTATAGAGGAGCTATATTAGGAATAGACAAAGGTCAATACGAAGCAGCTTTAGTTTTAGGTATGGATAAAAAAACTATGTACAAAAGGATAATACTACCTCAAGTTATAAAGAAAATACTTTCACCTATGTCAAATGAAATAATTACACTAATAAAAGATACATCAATAGTATATACTATAGGTCTCAATGATATATTAAGAATTGCACAAATAGCACAAAATCAGCAAGTAAGTTTAATACCATTAATTGAAGTTGGTTTAGTATATTTAATTTTAGTAGGTATTATAACTAAGATATTTAAGATAATAGAAAATAAATATTCATATTATGTTTAGGAGAATGTTATGTTAAAAGTAAATAAATTAAGAAAAATATATAATGAAAATACAATATTAAATAATATAAATTTTGAATTAAAAGAAGGAGAAGCGGGTGTATTGCTTGGGAAATCAGGAGCAGGAAAAACAACAATATTAAGATGTATAAATGGTCTTGAAGAATTTCAAAGTGGAGAAATTATAGTAGATAACGAAAGTATAAAATCAGTAAATGATATGGCTAAAATAAGAAAAAATATAGGGATGGTTTTTCAAAACTTTAATTTATTTCCGCATATGACAGTACTTGAAAATATTATAGAATCTCCAATAAATACGTTAAAAATAGATAAAAATGAAGCTATAAAAAAAGCAAAAGAATTATTAAAATTAGTAGATTTACAAGATAAAGAAAATTCATATCCACATGAATTATCAGGAGGACAAAAACAAAGGGTTGCAATCGCTAGGGCTTGTGCATTAAGTCCTAAAATACTTTGTTTTGATGAACCAACATCAGCACTAGATTATGAAAATATAATTAAGGTTATAGATATAATAGATAAATTAAAAAGTGAAAAAATAAGTATCCTTATAGTAACTCATGATAATTACTTTGCTAAGGAAGTCGGAGATAAATTTATAAAAATTAATAATGGAAATATTGAGGATATTAGTAATATATTGTAAAATTGTTTTAAGATGAAAAAAATGGGTAATATAAAAATATATTATAATAAGGAAAGGGATAAACGCAAATGATAAAATTTTACGGGTATTCAAAATGATCTTCAGTTAGGAAGGCCAAGGCTTGGCTTAGTGAAAATAACTTAGAGTTTGAAAATATTGAAATAGTAAAAAATCCTCCTACTAAGGAAGAGTTAGAAGAAATGTACAAGGTTAGTGGATATGAACTTAAAAAATTCTTTAATACTAGCGGAGTTAAATATAGAGAATTAGGTCTTAAAGATGTACTTAAGACTGAGTCTGATGAAAAACTTTTAGAAATTTTAGCTAGTGATGGAATGCTTATCAAAAGACCTATAGCTTATGATGGTAAAAATATAGTTATAGGATTTAAAGAAGACGAGTGGAAAGAAAAATTATTATAAAAAATAGTAAGACCGCATATATAACAATATATATGCGGTCTTTTATTTCAATTTCATCTGCTATAGATTTTCTCAAATATAATGTAGCTTTTATCTAATCATTCTCATATATAAATTATATTAACAAAATAAGAATAAATTATCATAATAATTAAAAATCACTTTCTTAATTTTAAGAAATAGTAATAACACTAAATAATCCTATTAGAATAATAAAAATGGGATTTTTTGTAAATAAATTTTCTTATGTATTGTCCGATAGATAGAATTACTAAAATTGTAGTCACAAGTGTAATATCAAACTTTAAAACAGATTGAATATATATCAATAAAGTACTATAGCATATTAGTATAAATGTAGTAAAGTTAAGCTCAAATAAAATTCTAACTAATTTACCAAGAGACCTTTCTTTAAATTTATACTTTGATTGAAATATGAACTTAAATAATATATTTAAGTTAAACAAAGTATCTTTTAAACATTTAAGTATAATAGCAGATAAGATTATAGCTGTTAAGAATGATAGATTTATGTTAGTAAATATTAATAAACTAAGCATCATAAATGCTAAAAATATAAAAGTATTTTTAAATATCTTAAAAATAAAAATTATTGCTAAAGCGAATATCATAATTTCGGCTAAAATATCCATAATAAACTCTCCTAAACATTGAATTTATATATATTTTAACCTAGTTTAAAAAAAGTATAACTAAAGTAGAGGTTCGTATATATAGATATTAGGTAGATTGGTTAAGACTAAGTATTTACCATTTCTAAGGTCTAACATATTTTTCTTTTTAGATAAGTATTCAAGTCTTTTCATTATAGTCTTTACATCAACTCCAAGTATTTCAGCCATATCATAAAAACAAGTTACATTGCTATTTACTAAATTAATAATATCTTCTTCTGAAACTAAAGTAAATGAAGCCCATCTAGTAGCCTTATTTTCACATCTAGCTATATCTAATTTATCTTTATATGTTTTTATACTATTTATGGAATTTCCGCAACTAGTAAAATGATGTCCTAACTCTTCAGCTAGAACCTCAATTAATTTATAGTTATTCTTTTTAAGAGAAGAATCTAAGAAGATCATATTAGGTAGTCCTTCTTTTTCTATAGTTAATCCTAAACATCCTATTTCTTTTAAGCCCATCCAATGTATATTAATTTTTTCATTTCTAGCTAATTCAAATAATTTCTCTAATTTATTCATAATACCCCCTAAATAAATATGTTCTATAAAATGTTCCGAATTTACGTTCGATTAATTTCCCAAATAAAAGAGCAGAATAACTGCTCAGGCTAATAATATTTATGATTTATTTATTATATTTCAACTTTATCATTTCTATATATTCATTTATCTTTTCAATGGCTTCATCTGGAAGGTTATCAATATCTCCTATTCTATGTGCAGATATAGTTGTTATACTTTCATCTAATTTATTTTTTTCTATATTTGAGTTTCTTTCATCTGTTCTTCCAAGAAGGTAGTCTACTGATACTTCAAAATAATCTGCCAATTTAGATAAAGTAGCACTATCTGGATTCCTATTTCCATTTTCCCAATTTGATACTGTTTGTTTTGTAACGCTAAATATTTTTGCAAATTCAGCTTGGTTTAAGCCAGTCTGCAAGCGTTCATATTTAAGTATTTCAGCAAAATTCATATAAGTGCTCCTTTCACTATATTTCACAATATATTATAAACGATTTGTTGATTTTCTTAAACTAATTATAACAAAATGAATACTTTTTATAGTGAAATGTAAAAAAATTGTTGACAGTAAACTATACGTTGACTATAATTAAGATATAAAAGACAACAGAATGTTGACAAGGAGGTGAATAAATTGTTAAGTCGTAAGCTTAAAGCTGCAAGAGAGTTAAAAAATGTAAAACAATCAGAAGTAGCTGAATTTCTAGAGATAAGTCCAAATACATATTGGAACAAAGAGAATGGAAAAACTGAATTTACAATATCAGAAGCTAAAAAGCTGTCAGAATACTTTGATATATCAGTAATGGAACTTTTTTTTAACAACTCAGACAACGTAAAGTTGACTTGAGGAATAATAAAAGGTATAGATTACTTTTTCGGTAAAAAATGTATATAAAATAGGATAGTTATGAAATGTAAAATTTAGTAATATTAGGAAAATTTCAGGGAGATTTAGTAGCCATGACGGATAGTTTACAAGTCGTAATCGAGCTAACCAAAGAACATAAGACTATAATGAGAGATATAAGAGCACTTATTGAAAAATTAAAAAATGAAAATGTAATAAAAGAGATAGCACAGTATAATTTTGTACCATGCACATATATAAATTCTAACAATCGAGAAATGAAAATGTACTTAATTACTAAAGAAAGGTTTTGAAAACCTTATGTTTACATATAACGGGACAAAGATGGTAGTAAGGAAGGCTAAATTTATAAGAAGATTTCATGAAATGGACCAACGAATTAAAAATCTACATTTAGGAATGTCAAAAGAACTTCAAGCTATATTTACTATAGATAACTGTATTCCTAATTATAGTAGATATAAGAAAGGAATAATATCAGGTCTTGAATTTAATATAAATGAAATGCAAAAGGGGATAATTTATTAAGTGAGCATGAGTCTAAAGATACAGAAAATATAGTAAAAGATATAGAGTTTACAGAGGTCAAAGATAATCAAACATCTCTATTTGAGGATACAAGTAATGAAATTAATATTTATGACATTACTAGCGGATACTATCATAGCTTTGATAGTATCGTTAGTAATATAAAACTCTTAATAAAGAAAAAGTAGGTAATAGAATGTCAAATAAAAAATACTATTGGTTAAAGCTTAAAGAAAATTTCTTTGATGAAGATACTATAGCTTGGGTTGAAGAACAAGAAAATGGAAAAGAATATTGTTTATTTTACTTAAAGTTATGTTTAAAATCTTTAAAAACAAACGGATTACTTATAAGAAATGTTGGAAGTATGTTAGTTCCATATGATGCTAAACAACTATCTAAGGTAACTAATACAGAAGTAGATACTGTAGTTGTAGCAATGGAACTTTTTAAAAGAATTGGATTAGTTCAAATATTAGAAAATGGAGAAATATATATTGCTCAGCTTCAAAATATGGTTGGAAGTGAAACCTCTAAAGCTCAACTTATGAGAAATAAAAGAGAAAAAGATAAAAAGAAAGAGGATAGACTTGAATGTGGTAACAATGTTACTAAGTTGTTACCGATAAGTTACTCAGATGAAGAAAATTGTGACATAGAGGTAGATATAGAGAAAAAATTAGAGAATAGAGAAAGAGATAAGAGAAAAGAGATAGATATAAAAAAAGAAGAAGATATTATGTATGTAGATAGCTCTGAAAACTTGAAAAAATTTAGTAGACTATATGAACAAAATATAGGACTTATAAATGGAGTATCAGCAGAATGGATAAAAGAAATGTCTGAAAGAACCGATTATAAGTTGTTTAAAAGAGCAATAGAAATAGCAACAGATAGAAATAGATGTAGATTAGATTATATAAAAGGAATTTTAAAACAATGGACAGATAAAAATATTATAAAACTTGAGCAATTAGAAGCTTATCAATTACAAAATAAAAATCAAAAGGGAGTGAAGTCAGATGTCAGAGGAAGAGAAAGAAATGTTGAAACAGAGAGCCCGAAATATGATAGAACAAGTGAAGAAGCAAGAAGAAATGAACTCCTTGAGGCATGCAGAAGGGCAGCTAGAGAAGAGTAGCTACAAGTGTGAAAAATGCAGAGATATGCTTTTTATATTGCAAGGTGATGGATCAGCAAAGGAATGTGAATGTAGGCAACTAAGAATAGCAGAAGAAAAACTAAAAGCATCTGGAATAAGTGAAGAGTTTAGAAGTAAAAGATTTGAAAACTATAAGTATGACAAAAGTACGAAAATGATGGAAGCGTTCTTAACAGCAAAAAATTACTCTAAAAATTTTGAGTATATTAGAGCTGCTCGTAGAAATTCATGTTTACTTAGTGGACAAGTAGGTAGTGGTAAAACACATTTAGGAATGTCTATAGCCAATAATTTGTTGGATAAGAGCATAGGAGTTATATATATGCCTTATAGAAGTATTATAACTAATTTAAAGCAATCCATAACTGATGAATATAATTACCAAAGAGAAATTCAAAAATATAAAAATGCTCAGGTACTTCTAATAGATGATCTATTTAAAGGTCGAATAACTGAATCAGATACTAATATCATCTATGAAATTGTAGATTATAGATACTTTAAAAATCTGCCAATGATAGTCACTACTGAAAAGACAGTAGAAAACCTATTAGATGTAGATGAAGCTATAGGAAGTAGGCTTTATGAAATGAGTAAAGATTATGTTGTAACTATGCAAGGTAAGGAGTTAAATTACAGAGTTTATGGGGGCTAATGCTTACTAGAAAATATAAATTAAAAAAAGGATCAAGAACATTAAGTTCAAGAGCCGAAAGATAATTGGTAAAATAAATTAAAGAAGAAGAGTTGATACAAGTTAATGCCTCGTTCAAGAAAAGCATTGTTGATTGAATCTTAAAATCTTTTTTGTAATTTAAAATATGATCTAATAAAATATCATGAAACTTTTTAGTTAGATTAAATGCTTTTTTTATTTTGTTAAATAATAAAGGTTTAACTTTTTTGATTTGCATATTATGCCTATATTTTAAATTAAATTTGGATTTATATTCTGTGAAAAGTTATAACATAAAATGATTACATATAGGAATAATCACAGTGAATTGAGAATATTTATACAAAATATATAATATGAAGAGGATATACATGGATATTGAAAATACAAGGATAAATGCTTTAGTTGAGTGAAAGTAATTGATAATTTGAAAAAGGAACTAGGATATTTACATGAGGAATTTGGCAATGACAAAGCCACTGTATGTATGAATCAATATATCAGTGGACTAATTGAAGAAAAGAATAGATTAAGGTGAGAAAATATGGAACTATCAAATGTAAATAAATTAATACAAAAGGCATATGAGATATGGAAAGATGGGTATGACGTTTTAACTGCATTACAAATTGCAGAAGAAGAATTAACTAAAGAAGAGAATAGCTAGGGGGAAAGATAATGATTGTAGATTTTAACTATGTACAAGAAGTACAAAAGAATTTCTTAAAGCATTTAAAAAAGAAAAAAGGTATAAATTATCAAGATGATAAATTCAATGTGCCTATGTGGCTTATATTAGCTCTTCAAACTGAGCTTGGAGAAGTTACAAATGCAAGTCAAGTCAATAAGTGGTGGTTCAAAGAGAAAATTGATAGAAAGCACTTAATAGAAGAGTTATCAGACTTATTAAGCTATATAGGAAGTTTAGCGAATATATTAGAAGTAGAATTAGTTTTAAATATAGAAAAAGTGCAAGTAATAGCTATAGAAAGTACAGTTAATAATTTAGCTTATAGAATAACAACTTTAAACAGGAATAAAAGACATGCTAGGAGTACATTAATTAACTATATAATACCTTTATTTATAGAACTAGTTTATTCATTAGGATATAACTTAGATGAATTGGAAGAAACTTATAAGTGTAAAATGGGTGAGAACTATCTAAGGTTTATATAGGTAAGATAAAGTTAAACAATGAAATAAATGAATTAATACTATATACAAGTATATAAAAAGAACACATACAAAGAAATATAAACATGATGTATAGGAAGACTTATTAGGTTTATATGATACTATTTCAAAATAGGAAATCAAGGATAGAAGTATATATAGAAAATATATAGGAGGCGAGATATTATGAAAGATATTAATTTAGAAGATAGATGTTTTAAATTTACGGAGAAGATTTTATATAATTATAAACACATGGAAAGTCATATAGAAAGTTTAAAATCATTAAAAAATGATATAACAGCTGGAGATAAAGTAGCATTGAGAGCTATAACATATGATAATATAAAAGTATCACCTACATATAAAATATCTAATGCTGTCATGGACGGAGTAATAGATCCAGTTAAAACTATTCAAGAAATAGATATAGATATATATCATGAGAATAGTTTAAAGAAGAAAATCGATAGAGCTATAAATAATCTAGACATAATTAGAAAAGAGATAATAAAGCTAAGATATGAGGAAAAGAAAAGCTGGTTGGAAATGTCACAGGATTTATATTATGATGAAAAAACACTAAGAAAATACAAAAATGAAGCTATAAAGAGTATATCAATAGAGTTATTTGGTAGTAAAGTATTTAAAGAAGAAGAACCTACATTATTTGATATGCTAGTTATTTAGAGTATATGTTTTTATATCTATATTGATAAAAGATAAAGAAATAGAAGAACTTAAAAGAAATAAAGCTAAAAATAGCCTAAGATTAATATCTTAGGCTATTTTTATTTATAAATAATCAAGATATGTTATTTGGTTTAAATTTTTTATGAAATACCGGTTTATTACCTACATTAATAAAATAAACATGAGATAATAGTACTATAGAAATATTCCCAATAGGCTTTATATATACATTTAAACCAGGATTAACTATTCTGGTTAATATGTAAGTAGTAGCTTTGGAAGATATAATTCTTATAACTTACATCAAAAGCAGTTTTATCATAAGAAGCTTAACATTTAATGCTATTTTGGTAAGAGGGATGGTGAGTTTGAATTTTATAAAATTTTAAATTTATAGAGAAGAATCCGATTTATTAGGATTCTTTTTTAGTTCTCAAAATAACCAATAAGGGAGGTAGTTATATGCCAAGATATTTAAATGAATATTTATTTAAAAGAGGACCACCTGTAGGAAGTAAGAATGCTGCTGAATCGCTTTACAATAATGAAGCTAGTAAGATATTGTCGGATAGCTCTATAAATATATTAAAAAATATATATTATTCATCAACTGGGAAAGTTAGAAAAATTTATCAAATTGAGATACTAAATTTCATAAAAATAGACTCTCAATCAGATAAAATAATAGAAAAAAACAATAAAGATATTAGGAGATACTTTTAATGGTAAATAGTATTATAGATGGAATATCAATGAAACTTAATGAGATATTTGGTGATAGTTATGAAATTTATAGTGAAGCTAGAGATCAAGGATTTAATGAGCCTTGTTTTTTTATATCTCTACTAAATTCAACTAATACACCAAAATTAAAGAATAGATTCTATAGAGAATATACTTTTGAGATTCGATATTTCCCTAGTTTATCAAATAAAAAGAATAAAGAAATTAATGATATAAATGAAAAACTAATTAATGGATTAGAGTATATCTCACTTAATGAAAGTTTAGTGAGAGGAAGCAAGATAAACTCAGAGGTCTTTAGCAACGTATTGCATTTTTTCATTAATTACAATGTGTTTGTAGTAAAGGATAAAGTTAAAGATGAATCAATAGAAAGTATTTCTATAAAACAAATAATAAAGAGGTGATTTCATGGATAAAAAGAGTGAAGAAATTAAAATTAATAAATTTAGTAAAAATCAAATAACTAATTCTAAGAAGTATAGAAAAAGAAGAGATTTGTTAAATGCTATTTTAGATAAAAGCAAACATTACTCTATGGATGAAGTTGATAGATTAATAGAAAAGTTTATGAAGGGTGAGGTGAAATAGATGGCATTAGGTGGTGGAGCATTTATAGCTCAGAATAAGATATTACCTGGATCGTATATAAACTTTGTCAGTGCATCAAGAGTATCATCTATGATGTCTGATAGAGGTGTTGTAGCATTAGCACTAGAACTTGATTGGTGTTCTGAAGATGAAGTATTTAAAGTAACATATGAAGAGTTTCAAAGATATGCACTTAAGAAATTTGGATATAACTATGACCACAAAAAATTAAAAGGTTTAAGAGACTTATTTAAAAATGCTAAAGAAGGATATTTTTATAGATTAAACAAGGGTGCTAAATCTACTAATAAATTTGCTACTGCCAGATATAGTGGCATAAGAGGAAATGATATAAAGATAATTATAGAAACTAATATAGACAATGGAGACTTATTTGATGTAAGTACAATGTTAGATAATAAAAAAGTAGATTTACAGATTGTAAGCGCTACTACTGATTTAAAGGACAATGACTGGGTTTCATGGAATAAAGGTCAGGCTTTAGAGTTAACGGCATCGACACCTTTAGCCGGTGGAACAAATGGAAGTTCAGTAACAGGAACTGAATATCAGAAGTTTTTAGATAAAATTGAATCTTATAACTTTGATACAATAGGATGTTTATCTACATCAGATGAGATAAAAAATCTATTTGTAGCCTTTACAAAGAGAATGAGAGAAGATATAGGATTAAAGTGCCAGGCTGTATTATATAAAAAAGAAACTGCAGATCATGAAGGTATAATATCTGCGGAGAATTCAGTTAAAGATGATGGTGAATTAGAATCAAGTTTAGTTTATTGGACATTAGGAGCTGAAGCTGGATGTGCAATAAATAAAAGTAATACAAATAAAAAATATGATGGTGAGTTTATAGTTAATGTTGACTACACTCAGTTAGAACTAGAAGAAGCATTATTAGCCGGTAAATTTATATTCCATAAAGTTGGAGATGAGATACGTATATTGGAAGATATAAATACATTTACATCTTTTACTGAAGAAAAAACAGATGACTTTGCTAGCAATCAAACTATACGTGTATTAGACCAAATTGCAAATGATATAGCTATGTTATTTAATAAAAAATATCTAGGAAACATTCCAAATACACCTTCTGGAAGGGTTAGTTTTTGGAACGATATAGTTACGCATCATAAAGGATTAGAAGAACTTAATGCATTAGAAAGTTTTAAACCAGATGAAATTATAGTTGAAGAAGGAAATTGTAAAAAATCTGTAGTAGTTACTGATGCAGTTGAAGTAATAAATGCAATGGAAAAACTGTATATGACAGTTGCAGTTAAATAATTAAGGTGGTGGATAGTTATGACTCAAACAATGAATGCTAAAGATACAATAAGTGCAAATCTAGCAGAATGTTTTATTACAATAGAAGGTAATAGATATAATTTTGCACAAATGATTAGCCTAGAGGCTAAACTTGAGAAGACGAAATCTAAGGTGCCTATACTAGGTAAAACAGGTAAAGGTAATAAGGCAACTGGATGGGAAGGAACTGGATCTGCGACTATGCATTATAATCAAAGTATATTAAGAGAGTTAATGTATAGATACAAAGAAACAGGAGAAGATGTTTATTTTGATATACAGGTTACTAATGAGGATCCTACATCATCAATAGGTAGACAAACAGTAATATTGAAAGATGCAAACTTAGATGGTGGAATATTAACTAAATTCGATGCTGATGCTGAATATTTAGATGAAGATGTAGACTTTACATTTGAAGATTTCCAAATGCCAGAAAAATTCAGAGTATTAAGTTGTATGCTTTAAGCACATATATATTCTTCTAATATATATGTGTTTTTTATTTAAAATAAAATTTGGAGGTACAGTAGTATGAGCTTAAGCGCTTTTCTAAGTCAAAATGTAATAAAAATAGAAAATGAGAAACATGTTGTTTCAGATAGATTCGTAATAAATGGAAAACCAGTCGAGTGGGAAGTACAGCCAATAACTTCTCAAGATGATGAATTATTAAGAAAATCTTGTACAAAAAGAGTCCCTATACCGGGAAAAAATAATCAGTTTACAGCAGAAACAGATTTTAATAAATATGTAGGGTTATTAGCTGTAAAATGTACAGTATATCCGAATTTAAATGATGCAGAATTACAAGACTCTTATAATGCCATGGGAGCAGATGAAACGTTGAAAAAAATGCTATTACCTGGTGAGTATGCAGATTATTTAAGTTTAGTTCAAAAGATAAATGGATTTGAACAATCATTTGAAGATAAGGTAGAAGAAGCAAAAAACTAATTTTGGGAGGCGATTTTGATAGCAATATAGCTCATTATTGCATCCACAAATTAAAATGGAAACCAAGTACTTATGATTTGATGCCTGTTCAAGAGAAAGCATTTACTGCAGCATCTATTCAAATTAAAATAGATGAAGATAAAAAAGAAGCAAAAGAATTAAAGAGAAAAAATAAAAAAAGATAATAATAAAAAGATACTTACATCTATAGTAAGTATCTTTTTATTAGATAAAGGGAGGTGTTATATGGCAACTATTAAAAAGTCAGCTACTATGGGTGAGATGTTTAATAGGATGACTAATACAATGGTAGGATTTGCCTCTAACTATATAACAATACCTAATATAAGTGAAGTCATGCAGCTATCAGATGAGTTAATTAATGCTCAAACTAGAATAAGTATGATAAATGATGGAGCACAAAGTATAGATGATTTAAATAAAAAAATATATACATCTGCTCAAAACTCAAGAAGTGCATATGAGGGAACTTCCCAAATGGTATACAGTTTGGGTGTAAATGCAGGTAATGCTTTTAATTCTACATCTGAGATGGTAGATTTTGCAGAGCAACTAAATAAAAACTTTATAATGGCTGGAACAAGTGGTGAAGGGATTAATTCAGCAATATCACAATTAACAAATGGATTAGGATCTGGTTCACTTAGCGCACAACAATTGAATGATGTATTTAAATCTGCACCTAATATAATTCAGTCAATTTCTGATTACTTAGACGTTCCTACTAATAAAATATTTGAAATGGCATCTAAAGGTCAGCTTTCAGCAGATATAGTTAAAAATGCTATTTTAAGTACATCAGAGGAGACAAATAAACAGTTTGAAAGTATGCCTACTACATTTGGGCAAGTTTTTACATCATTAAAGAGTCAATCTAGCATGGCTTTTCAACAAATATTAAAAGATTTTAATGAAATTGCAAATAGTAACGCATTTCAAAGTTTTGCTTATGGCATTGTTACAGCATTTACATTGATTGGAGTTGTTTTAGGGAATTTAGCTTTAGGTATAGCTAATATATTTATTCAAAATTGGTCTATTATGGAACCACTAATTTGGGGACTTATAGCAGCATTGATAGTTTATAACGCTACAATGGGTATTGCATGGTTAAAGACATTAACAACGGCTGCTGCCGAAGCATTCCAAGCTATTCAAAGTGCAATATTGTCGATTGCTATATTTGGTCTAATTCTTGCTCAAGAGGGATTAAATGCCGCCTTAAGCGCATGTCCTTTGACATGGATAATAATAGGTATAATAGCAATAATAGCTTTATTCTATGCTGCAATAGGAGCTATTAATCACTTTGCAGGAACATCTCTTAGCGCTACTGGAATGATTGCAGGAGTATTTATGATGGCAGGAGCGTTTATAGGAAATTTAATTATTGCTTTAGCTAATATAGTTGTAGATGTGTTTGCTACGATATGGAACGTAATAGCTACTGTAGCAAATTTTGTAGGTAATGTTTTTACCGATCCTATAGGAGCGGTTATAAGGCTATTTGCAGGACTTGCTGATACTGTTCTATCGATATTATCAGGAATTGCTAGTACTATAGATACTATATTTGGGTCAAATCTTGAAAATACAATAAATGGATGGAAAAAAAATTTAAAAGGAGCAGTAGATGGTTTCGTAGGCGAAGGAAAAGTATTTATGGAACCAGTAGATGCTTCTAAATTTAAAACATCAAAGAGACTTAATTATGGTGATGCATTTAACATAGGAAATAAATGGGGATCTGAATTAGGAAGTAAGTTTAAAATGGAAAATCTATTTGGTAATACCAAAGATAAATCTGGTTTAGGTAAAGAAAGTGACTTACTTAAAAATTTAAAAGAACGTGGACCTTTAGATAATTTAAAAAAATCAAATTCTTTAGATGGGCTAAAAAATTCTATGGCTGATGCTGGAAGTGGATCTAAAGATACAGCTAGTAATACAGCAAAGATGGCAAATACAATGACAGCATCTGCAGAAGATTTAAAATATCTTAGAGAAATTGCAGAACAAGAAGTTATAAATAGATTCACTACTTCTCAAATAAAAATAGATATGAATAACAATAACAATATAAACTCTGAATTAGATTTAGATGGTGTAGTTAGTTATCTAGAAGAGAAAGTTTATGAATCAATGGTTATTGCATCTGAAGGAACACATATATAAAGGAGATTAAAAATGGCTTATTACTTTTATTTAAATACACTATTATTACCAATAGCACCTTCTAAATTGGATTTAAAAATAAATAATAAAAATAAAACTGTTGACTTAATTAATCATGGTGAAGTTAATATTTCAAAAAAAGCCGGATTAACAGATATTACATTTGATGCACGTATACCACATAGTAAATATCCTTTTGCTACATACAAAGAAGAATTTAAAAATGCTCAATACTTTTTGGATGAAATAGAAAAATTAAAAAATGGTAATCCATTTCAATTTATAGTGTCACGAACTTCACCAAGTGGTACTATTTTATTTCATACAAATATGAAAGTTACCATAGAAGAGTATTCTATTACTGAAGATGCTGAGGATAATTCAGATATAACAATACCTATAAAACTAAAACAATATAGGGACTATGCAACTAAAAAAATCGTTGTGTCAAAACCAGATAATGGATCACAAAACCCATCAGGAACAGTTGACAACAAAAGACCAGATTCAAACCAAAAACCATCAAATAAAACTTATAAAGTTAAAAAAGGTGATTCTCTTTGGAGTATCTGTAAATCACAGCTTGGAAATGGTAGTAAATATCCTGAAATATATAAACTAAATAAAGAACTAATGGACTCATATAATAAAAAATATAAAACTTCAAAATATACTATATATCCTAATCAGGTGTTAAGGCTTGAATAATAATATAGAGATAGTTTTACAAAATGGAAATGATCTATATGAACCATTAGTTGAAGGAGATTTAGTTTGGGAAACACAACGAAAAGGTGCTCCAGGAAAATTAAGTTTTAACATACTTAAGGATGATGTTATAAACTTTGGAGAAGGTAATGCAATTAGAGTAAAGCTTAATAATAAAAATGTTTTTTATGGTTTTATATTTAATCATAGTAGAAATAAAGATAAATTAGTTCAAGTTGTTGCCTATGATCAATTAAGATATTTTAAAAACAAAGATACATATATATATGAAAATAAAACAGCAACAGAGATAGTTCAAATGTTAGCAAAAGACTTTAATTTAAATTGCGGAACACTTGAAAATACTAAATTTAAAATCAAATCTAGGGTAGAAGAGGATAAAACTTTATTTGATATAGTTTTAAATGCATTAGATACAACTATAGAAAATGCTAAAGAAATGTATATATTATATGATGACTTTGGACAAATAACATTAAAAAATATTAGTTCAATGAAATTAGATACATTAATAGATGGAGATGTAAGTGAAGACTTTGATTATTCTTCTTCTATTGATGGAAACTCATATAACAAAATAAAGTTATCAAAAGATAACAAAGAAACTGGCAAAAGAGAAATATATATAGCTCAAGACTCCAAAAATATTAATAGTTGGGGTATACTACAATATTTTGAAAGTATTAATGAAAATCTTGATGCTAAGGTGAAAGCAGATGCTCTCTTAAAATTATATAATCAAAAAGTTAAGTCTTTAAATATAAAAAATGTATTTGGAGATATAAGAGTTAGAGCAGGATGTTTAGTAGCTGTGGTATTAGATTTAGGAGATATGAAAGTTCAAAATTATATGTTAGTAGATAAAGTAAAACATACTATAAATAGTGATGAACACTATATGGATTTAACATTAGTTGGAGGAGAATTCGTTTCAACATTAGCATCATCTAGTAGTAGTTCTGGTAATTCTAAAGGTAATTCATCTAGTGACAATTCTTCTAATACTACTAACTCAACGAAGGGTAAAGAAGTTAATGCTTTATTTACAGCTTATTATCCTGCTAATAACAGCATGGAAGGTGGGTTATATGATGCTCAAGGTAATAGACTTAATCCAAAAAATAAAACTTGTGCAGCACCTAAATCAATTCCTTTTGGAACAAAGATTAAAGTACAAGGTACAGGAACTTCTCGCGATGGAGAAATTTACACTGTAACAGATAGAGGTGGTGCTATAACTGTTAAAGATGGTGTATATCACTTTGATTTACTGATGAGAAGTAGAAAAGAATGTAATACTTGGGGTAAGAAAAAAGGTAAGGCAGTTATATTAAATAATAATCAAATTAGTACAAGTTCAACATCAAATAGTAAAAAGGCTAGTCAGATTATTACTCTAGCAAAGGGAAAACTTGGTTCAAAATATGTATGGGGAGCGACAGGGCCAACAAAGTTTGATTGTTCAGGATTTACTAGCTGGTTATATAAGCAAGTTGGAATAACAATACCAAGAACATCTAGAGACCAAGGTAAGGCTGGTACATATGTAGCTAAATCAAACTTACAACCAGGTGATTTAATCTTCTTTAATAAACCAATAAGTCATGTTGGTTTATATATAGGTGATGGACAAATGATTCATGCGTCTAATCCTACTCGTGGAGTGGTCAAAGATAGTATTAATAGTAGTCATTATAAGAAAATTTATAATACATCTAGAAGATTCTTATAGAGAAAGGGGGGCTTATTATATGCCTAATTTAGTAGAGATAATTAAACAAGCAGCATTAGAAGCATTTAAAGAAAGTAAACCTATGGAAATAATATATGGTACAGTTGAAAAAGAGTATCCCCTCGAGATTAGAATTGACCAAAAGAGATTATTTACAGAAACATTTCTAGTACTATCTAATGCAGTTAAGGACTTTAAAACTAGAATAAATATAAACGGAATTACTCAAGAATGTACTATATATAATTCTTTAAAAAAAAATGAGAAGGTAATCTTATTAAGATTTCATGATGGCCAAAAATATCTCGTTTTAGATAGGATGTGATACATATGATCCCTACAGATAATGATGCTAACTTATTTGATTTTGAGGTGAAAAAGCAACCTAGTAAGACTTATGCTTTAAATGATGATAGAGTTGGTGGTATATGTAATAATTTAGATTCAGTTAAACAGGCTATATACTTAATCCTGAATATAGAAAGGTATAAATATCCTATATATTCATGGGATTACGGAGTAGAGTTACAGGACCTATATGGTGAAAGAAAATCTTATGTTATTCCAGAATTAGAGAGAAGAATTAAAGAAGCATTACTTCAAGATGATAGAATTGAAAGTGTTGATGGATTTATCTTTAAAAGTAGCAAAGATAAAATCTTAGTTAACTTTATAGTACATACCATTTATGGAAATATTGATGTGGATAAGGCGGTGAATATATAGATGTTTGATGATTTGACATTTGAGTACTTTTTAGAAAGTATGATAGAAAGAGTTCCTAATTCTTTTGATAAAAGAGAAGGATCAATAATATATAATGCTCTAGCTCCTGCAGCAGCAGAGATGGCTGAGTTAGTAATTTTATTAAGTATATTTTATGATGAAAGCTATGTAGATACTGCTAGCTATAATTACTTAGTAAGAAAATGTAAAGAAAGAGGCATCATACCCAATGATGCGACTAATGCAATTGTAAAAGGTGAATTTAATATAGATGTTTCTATAGGTTCTCGTTTTTCACTAGATAATTTAAATTATGTTGTTACTGAAAAAGTATCAACTGGTGTATTTAAATTAAAATGCGAAGATACAGGACCTATTTTTAATTTAGGTAAATTAATACCTGTTGAATATATAGAAGGTCTAGAAACGGCACAATTAACTGAGATATTAATTAATGGAGAGTATGATGAAGATGAAGAAAGTCTTAGAAAAAGATACTATGATAGCTTAGAATCAGAGGCTTTTGGTGGGAATATTTCAGATTACAAAGAGAAAGTAAATAAACTTCAAGATATTGGTGGAGTTAAAGTATATCCGGTATGGAATGGTGGAGGTACTGTAAAACTGGTTTTAATAAACTCAAGTTACGACACTCCAAGTACAGAGTTAATAAATCAAACTCAAGAAAAAATTGATCCTATTCAAAACCGAGGTAAGGGTCTAGGAGTTGCTCCAATAGGCCATATAGTGACTGTAGTTGGTGTTGAAAAGATTTCAGTTAATATAAATACTAATATTACATATCAAGATGGGTGGAATTTTGAAGAACTTAAAAGTTCTATTGAACAAACTATAGATGATTATTTCAAAGAATTAAATAAAACTTGGTCAGATAAAGAGAATCTTATCGTTAGAGTAAGCCAAATAGAAACTAGATTACTAGATTTAGAAGGAGTTCTTGATATAGAGAATACTACTATAAACGGTAATGCATCAAATTTAACTATAGATAAAGATAGTATTGTTGCAAGAGGTGATATAGTTGGATAAATCTATAAATCTTATTGAATATTTACCACCTATTTTACAAGATAAAATGGAATATAAAGAAATATGTAATACAGAAAGTAAAGAATTTATTTTTCTATGGTCCAAGATGGATGATGTACTTAATGATCAATTTTTAAGTACCTTAACTATACATGGTGTGAAGAGATGGGAAAAGATAATGAAGATAACTCCTAAATCGTCAGAAACCTTAGAAGATAGAAGATTTAGAATTATAAATAGATATCTTAATAAATTACCTTATACCATGAATAGTTTAAAACATCACTTGAATTCTTTATGTGGTGAAAATGGCTATAAAGTAAATTATGATAGTTCTAACTACACTTTAACTATAAGACTTGAGTTAAGTATTAAAAATCAGTTAGATGAAGTTGTTAGAAGTCTAAAAAGTATAATTCCTGCTAATTTGGTTCAGGATATAAGTTTACTTTATAATCAGTACCAAACCGTAGGTAAATTTACATATGCTCAATTAAAAAAATTTACATATCTTCAAATAAGAGAGGAGGCACTTAATTAATGAAAGTGACAACTAATTATAATTTAAAAAAACCTAATGAAAATGAGTTTTTTGACTTAGAAAATCATTTTAATCATAATGCAGATTTAATTGATGCAGCGTTAAAAGAGAATAAAGATATAGCAGATTCAAAAGCACCTAAGAGTCATACTCATAATGCTTCGGATATAGAAGGCTTAAGTATAAATGCTAAAGATATAAATTATGATAATAAAACAAGTGGATTAACTTCTACTAAAGCTCAGGGAGCAATAGATGAGGTACATGATAAAGCTAAATCTGCTCTATCTAAAGCTAATGCTAATGAAACAAGTATTTTAAATCTACAAAACGAAGTTGGGACTAATAAAACAAAAATGGTAAAATCGGTTAACAAAATTACTGATTCATTGTAAGCAGAAAGGAGTTGTTTATATGGCTACTGGCGATATACATAAGTTTGGTACGCTTTATATTAATAATACCAAAATAGCAAACCCTACTAGACCTTGGTCGACTGGGAGAACAGTAAACGGTAATCTTTCCGAGCTTGGATTAGGTAATTGTCATGACTATAAAGAAGCGGGCAAGGGTTCTATTGAAATTAAGAATACTGACAGTGATGAAATTTATAAAATAAAATGGGTTGAAGTTGATTTTCCTAGTTACAAATTATTTATATGTGATAGAAATATATTATGCAATATTTGTTATGACGATTTAAATTTGTATGGGTTAATCAACAAAAAAATAACAATAGATGGCAAGCAATATATTCTTAGGATTCCGGATGGTGGATATTCAACACAAATAGATAGCGATTCATATAGTGGAGCAAATCCGAGTTTTAACGAGTGGGATTCTATTATTTGCAATGAGCTTGGCTTTGATGGATTGCCTACTGGTAGAGTTGAAGATAGTAATAATACCTTCTTTACACTAGACGAATTTAACGCGCCTTTAAATAAATTATGGAACTATGCAGAAATGGGAAGCCACTGTTTTAATTTTTCGAGTACACATCCTACAACAAGCGTAAAAGGAAATACTATTAGAGGAAGTAGAAGGAATGCTAAGTATTTCAGTAGCTACAATAGAGATATTCCTCTATCAAGTTACGGATACAGGCCTATCTTGGTACTGAAAAAAGAAGCTGTTAATTTACCAACAGACACTAGTCTTAGCGAAGTCGAATCTAAAGTTGATGATATTAGCAAAGAAATATGTCACAATCGTTCTAAGCTGTATGCAATAATTAAGGAAGAAGATGTTGACATAACAGAATCTGAAAGCAAAATATCAAGTTTGATTGACAAAATTAAGTATATTCCACGATCTGTATTCCCTCAATGGACTACTCCATTATATCAGCAATCAGCTATAGGAACGCTATCTGAGGCTGTAAGAGGATGCGCATGGTCGTGTCATGAAGGAAAAATATTTTTAAGTAAGAGTAACAGCGGATATTACTTGCATACTTATAATATATCAACAAATACCTATGTGCGCAAAGCTACGCCTCTTAATACTATTCTTCACCAAAGGAGCTGTATCTTAGGGAACAAGCTTTACTATTTTAATTCAAGTACATTTGGGGAATACGATATGACAACAGATACGCATAGTTCTATGTCTAATATACCATCAACAGGAAGTATGGACACTTTAGGGGCAGCAAAAGGCAAATTAATATTTAAAGCTGGGGACAGTGCTGGCGGATACGTATACAACCTCGCAACCTCTACTTCTCAGTATGTTAGTAAAATAAGTTATTATAATGCTTGGTATTCCTATGTTGTAACAGTAGGTAAGAAGGTGTTTGTTGTCAGTAGTAATAGGAATAATCGAGGTTACATATACATAGACGAATTTAATATAGATACTAACACTTCTACAAATATTGCAATATACAAAGATGCACAAAATACTAACGGGGCATTAAAAGTATTCACAGAAGGAGATAATATTTATATATACTATAGATCTATAGATACAGGCAATTATGTTGACAAGATTATAACTTACAATATTTCGGATAATACTTTTAATATTATAAGTTATAATCCTATGTTGAATGGTTTTGGGGCAAGCTTTGATTCGCCTATAATTATTGATAAATTGGTGTCGGTTGCATACAGTGTTTATCACGGCTTATATTATTTAAATCTAAAATAAAAGGAGATGCTTATAAATGATAAATGGTTATAAAATTTGGGACAAGGAAAGTTCAATAAATGGAGCAGATGCAGAGTTTGTAATGCAAAGTGATACAAAGTTCAGAGATATGGTTACATTATTTTTACTTAAAGATAATAAACCAGTTAGACATATGTTTTTTGAAATTGAACCAACAGAAGAAGAGTGCCAAGCTATATTATCAGAAATTCAAAAAGAACAACAAGTCGAAGAAGATAAGAGATTGTCTTTAGAAGAAGCGGAAAAGAAAATATCCATTTTAAGCGAACAGAATGCGAAGTTATTGCTTGATAGTGCAATTAAAACAAATGAAATTAGTGCTTTAAATAAAAATGCTGCTAATTTAACTTTAGAAATAGCTAAAATGAAAGGTGGTATGTAATTATGTGGAAGGATACTATTAAAGCTTGGTATAAGGAAAGTTTATATAATAATGAGGATGTAAAAGTATTTGTTGTAGCAAAGATGATAACAACTGAAGAATATAAAGAAATAACTAACGAGAACTACATAGCATAGTTCTTTTTTTATACAAAAAATTAGGAGTATTAAAATTATGGATTTTACAACATTAGTACAAAGTGTAGGTTTTCCAATAGCTTGTTGTGTGGCTCTTGGATTATACCTTAACAGCAAAGATAAAGCAGATAGAGAAGAAAGAAAAGAAGATAAAGTAGCAGATAGAGAAAGAGAAGATAAGATACTAGAAACTAATGCAAAGTTACTTGCTACAAATGAACAATTAGCAGTAAGTGTAAAAGTGATAGCTACAGATTTAAAATCAGATATAAATAGAACAGAAAATAAAGTAGATAAAATATTAGAAAAGGTAGGTGAATAATTATAAAAATAAATGTACATGCAGGACATGGATTAGATGGTTCTAAAAGTTGTGGTGCCATAGGTTTAATAAAAGAATCTACAGAGGCCAGAAAAGTAAAAGATGAAGTTATAAAACTTCTAAAATTAGAAGGACATACTGTATATGATTGTACAGTAGATTACCCTGATAACCAAAATGATTGTATAAATAAAATAGTTGGAAAATGCAATTCAAATAAGGTTGATGTAGATATATCTATACATTTTAATTCTGGTGCTAAAGATACTAAAGGAAATGGAAAGACAACTGGTGTTGAAGTTTGGGTGTATAACTCTACATCTAAAGCTAAACCATTTGCAGAAAGAATAGAAAAGCAAATGTCTAAATTAGGTTTTAAGAGCAGAGGAATTAAGTATACTAATAAATTAGGAGTACTAAAGACCAACAATCCTAACTTATTGATAGAATGTTGTTTTGTTGATGATAAAGACGATGTTAATATATATAACTATAAAGATATGTCAAAAGCTATAGTTGAAGGTATATTAAATAAATCTTTAAGTCAAAATATTAATATAAATAAGAAGCATACTAACGCTATTTTATATGGAAATGATATAGATAAAGTAGCAGCAGAAATATTAAGTTGGAGTAAAGAAGATTGCATAGTAAAAAATGTAAAGGATCATATTTCTTGGGAAGCTACTAATCTATTTATTGTAGGTGGACCGGCTAAAGTAGAATTAGATAAAATGAAAACAGGCGAAAAATATACAACTATAGCTGGAAATGATAGATATGATACAGTTAGAAAATGCCTAAATCATATAGGAAAATAAAATGTGACTAGAATTATACGAAAAGAGCCATTAATATTAATGGCTCTTTTTTTATTTAAAGAATTAGAGAGGATTAAAATAAAGTTAATTGACATAGTTTCAGAATATCAAAATGAAAACAACGATATTATTCTAAATATTTTAGATAAATTTAAATTTAGCAAGAAAAAACTTTCTAATAAGTTAAAAAGTAAATCTGATTTATAAGTATGATATACTAATAATACATAATAATGAATAATACATAGTAAAGAAGGTATAATCATGGACTTTAATTTATTATTTGGAATATTTTGCATATTAGGATTGATAATCCTTAATGTTGAATACGTACTTAATACTATAAAAAAACTAAAATTGAAATTAAGAACAAAAAATTTAAATGAATCTATTGTAGAAGTTGAAATGAAAAACAAAAATTTTGTACATGGTTTTAGTGAGCCAATGTCATTGGAAAAAGGGAAAGGTTTTACTACAAATCGTATAGATTCTTATCTAGTTGAGTTCGAATATAAAGAAAAAGTATATACTATAGATTCAAAATATATTTTTGAAAAATATAATATAGGAGACTTAGTTAAAATTAAATTAGTAGAATCTTTAGATAAAAATAATTTGATTCTTAAATCTGAATTTTTTGCTGACTATAAGTTATAAAATAGTAGAAGTTTTTTAGCATTCTAATTTATTAATATAATGTTGCTTTGTTGATGATAAAGACGATTGCGATTTATATAAGAAATTAGGATATAAAATATTAGCTAAAAAAATAATTTTAAATGTAACGACAAATAATACCAAGAAATATGAGAATTGCATCTTATATGATAATGAAGTAGATAAAAATATAGCAGGAGTTTTAAGCTGGAGGAAAAAAGATTTTATAATTAAAAATGTAAAAGCTCACATAGCTTGGGAAGGTAGAAATTTATTTATTATAGGTGGAGAAACTAAAGAAGAATTTTTAAAAATGAAAACCGGCGAATATTGTACATATATGGTAGGTAAAGATAGATTTGAAACTTTAGATTTAGTTTTAAAGCACATAGGTAGATAAAAGAAAATTAAATTTAGCTAGTGATGAAATGTTTATAAAAATACCTATAGCCTATAATAGTAAAATTTAGTTATAAGGTTTAAATAAGATGCGTAGAAAGAAAAATTATTATAAAAGACCGTGTATATAGCAATATATACACGGTCTTTTTTTATGTGAAAATAAATTAAAATCAAAAATAAATAGACATTATATAATTAAAGTGTTAATATGTGTATATAGATAATATACACACTTTATATACAGTGTTACATATAATAATGTAAAGAGGTGATAAATTGAATATAAACATAAATAATTCATCAACAGTTCCTTTGTATGAGCAGATACAAAATCAAATAAAAGCCCAAATTTTAAATAGCTCATTAAAGCCAGGGGAAGGTCTACCATCAATAAGAAACTTAGCAAAAGAATTAAAGGTAAGTATAATAACAACTAAAAGAGCTTATGAGGAACTAGAAAAAGAAGGTCTTATACAAACTGTAACAGGAAAAGGTACATTTGTAGCAGTCCAAAACACCGAAAGATTAAAGGAAATGACTATGTTTGAAATAGAAAGTAAATTAGAAGAAATTATAAAGCAAGCTAAGTCTGTAGGGGTTACATTAGAAGAAGGATTAGAAATATTTAAAAGTATCTATGAAGAAGTATAGGGAGGATAATATATGAATGCTATAGAGATAAATAATCTTAGTAAAAACTTAAATGAATTTGAATTAAATATAAAAAATTTAGAAATAAAAAAAGGCTTTATTACAGGATTTATAGGTCCTAATGGTAGTGGAAAAACAACTACAATAAAATTAATTATGAATATGCTTTTTAAAGACAGCGGAAGTATAAAAATATTTGGTAAAGAGTATAAAGATGATGATATAAGTATAAAAGAGGTTATTGGTTATGTTGGAGATATCCCTGGTTATGTAAATGAATTAAAACTTATAGATATTAAAAAAAGCATATGTATATTTTATAAAAACTGGGATGAAAAACTATATAAAAGGTATATAAATCAATTTAAGTTAGATGAAAAGAAAGTATATAAAGAGTTATCAAAAGGACAACAAAAGAAGTTTGAACTTATAATGGCACTTTCTCATCACCCAAAATTAATAATAATGGATGAACCAACAGCGAACTTAGATCCATTAGTTAGAAATGAATTTTTAGATATAATTCAAGAGCATATAGATAAAGAAGAAGCAACAGTATTTTACTCAACTCATATAACTTCAGACTTAGATAAAGTATCTGATTATTTGGTATTTATATACAATGGAGAAGTAATACTTAAAGGAGACAAAGAAAGTATATTAGAAAATCATAAACTAATAAGAGGAAATAAGGAATTATTAGATAGTGATACTAAAAAAGAATTAATATCTTTCGCTGAAAATTCTTTTGGGTTTGAAGGATTAACATCAAATATTAAAAGTGCAAAAGAAATATTTGGAGAAGAAGTAGTATATGATAAGGCAAATTTAGAAGATATATTAATGTATTATACAAGGGGGTAAATTTATGAATAATATAGCTAATCTTACAAAAATGAGTTTTTTGAATTTAAAGTCTGTATTTAAACAAATAGCATTTGTACTTGTTATATGGACAGCTGTAGCAATATATAATCAATATTTTCTAAATATATTATTTGGATTTATAATACTTATGACGCTATATCAAGTAATGGTATATGAAGATATGAATGGAATCGATAATTTAATATCGGTACTTCCAGTTAAAAAAAATGAATATGTAATGTCTAAATATTTATTTGGAGCTATAATTATCTTACTAACAGGGATTTTTTTAGTAGTAGTATACAATATAGGAAATAAAATAAATCCAATAGATATACCATTAAAAGCGTTTTTAGGAATGGGTATAACTTCAGCAATATTTGCTACATCTTTTATAATACCAACAGTTTTAAAATTCGGTGCCAATAAAATGAGAGTGGTTATGGCAGTGATATTTATGATTTTAATAGGGTCAGTATCAGGAATGATGGAAATATTAAGCCAAAACCCAGAAATAATGGTAAAGATAACTAATATATTAGATACAATGGGAATATCAATGATATTAATCATTTTTAACGCAGTAATATTAATGATTTCGATGATAGTTTCTATAAAAATTTATAAAAATAAAGAAGTAAAAAAATAATTTTAAAATATATAAAATGAACTTTAAGTGAACTTTTTAATGAAAGTTCATTTTTTTTACGCAGATAGTATATAATAATATAAAAAATACTAACTAAGGTAAATAGGAGGAGAAAATTGAACAAAAATATAGGGAAAAAGTGCCTAAACGTAGCTTTACTTATTGCATATATATTTTCTATTGTATATTTTTTTATAAATAAAGAAATTGTAAGCTTGTCAATATCTATAGCATGTTTATTAGGTACAATTATATTGTATATAGTTAATCAAAAGAAAAATAAATTAATTGATAATAATCTATATATTGTACTTGTACTGTTTATTTTATTTTCATCTTTACTTGGAACTTGTTATAGATTTTACGATATAATAAATCGATATGATGATTTTTTACATGTTTGGTCTGGATTTATTAGTGTTAGCGTAGCATTTTCAATATTAAATTACTTAAATAAAGATGAAGTAGTTATTAAAATAAGTAAATTATTTATAGCTATATATTTATTCATGTTTAGTATGGGAGTAGCAAGTTTGTGGGAAATTATGGAGTTTTTACTTGATACATTTTGCGGGCTAAATACTCAAGCTGGAGGACTTACAGATACTGTAGTGGATATGATAGATGCATTAGTTGGTAGTACAATTATGGTGCCAATAATTATTAGGAAAATAAAAAATAAACATAAAAAATAGCGTAGATTTAAAATCTACGCTATTTTTTATTTAATATATATTTTGGTATGTACATAGTAATTCCATCTAAATTAGTTATAGAATTATATATTATATCGCTATGTTCTTCTATATTATTACTACTTAGTTCTAAGCTTAAAATAACATCATTAAAAATAACTACATCTAAAATATTACTATTTTCTCTAAACTTCAATTTAATATTTTTATTACATCTAAGAAAGTTTTGTAAGATGTCATAATTAATACTCATTGCCTCACCCCTAACTAAATTTATGATACAATAATTATCATAAATTATCAAATATTATAAAGTATACTAGCTTAGCATTTGTATATAAATAATATTTGGACTCAAAATGGATTTTAATGTATAATAGAAAGGCTAGACTCTAATCTAGTAGCAAGATTTGATTCTTAAATATTATATGTTTTATATAACTAATTTAGCGAAAATTTTGGGGGGAGTATAATGGATCTTAGTCAAAAACTAGAAAATTTAAAATCTAGGCTAAAAGAATTAGGAAGTATAGCTGTTGCATATTCTGGAGGAGTAGACAGCAACTTTTTATTAAAGGTAGCAAAAGATACATTAGGAGATAATGCTATAGCAGTAACCATTCATGCAATGATGCACTCTGACGTTGAGATAAATGAAGCAAAAGAATACGCAAGAAATTTTAATATTAAGCATGTTGTTTTTGAAATAGAAGATTTTAATTTAGAAAAATTCTTAGAAAATGGACCTAAAAGATGTTATTACTGTAAGAGTGAAGTTTTTAGTAAGATAAAAGAAATAGCAAGAGCAAATAATATTAAATATGTAGTAGATGGAACTAATTTAGATGATATAGGTGATTATAGACCAGGTCTTAAGGCACTAGAAGAATTAGATATAATAAGTCCACTTAAAGAATGTAATTTGACTAAAGAAGATATACGAATCCTGTCAAAAGAAATGGGACTAAGTACCCATAATAAGCCTGCTTTTGCATGCCTTGCAACTAGAATTCCATATGGAACACGAATTACTAAAGAAACGCTTGAGATGATAGAAAAAGGTGAACAATATTTAATAGAATTAGGATTTACTCAATTTAGGGTAAGACATCATGGAGATATTGCAAGAATTGAAGTAGATAAAGATGAAATACATAAATTCTTTAGCGTAGATACATTAGAAAAAACAAATAATAAATTTATAGAAATTGGATTTAAATATACGACCTTAGATATGAACGGATATAAAATGGGAAGTATGAATAAAACAATCGAAAAATAGGAGGAAGACATGAAAAACTATACACTAATATCACCTTGCTTTTTTGGTGTAGAAAAATTATTAGCAAGAGAAATAAAGAACTTAGGGTTTGAAATATTAAAGACAGAAGATGGAAGAATAACTTATAAAACTGGTGAAGATGGTATAGCTAAAGCTAATATGTGGCTTAGATGTGCTGAGAGGGTAAACCTTAAGGTCGCAGAATTTGAAGCTAAATCTTTTGACGAGTTATTTGAAAATACAAAAAGAATAAATTGGTCAAAATACATTCCTTATGGAGCACAATTTCCAGTAGCTAAAGCATCATCTATAAAGTCAAAGCTATATAGTACAACAGATATACAATCTATAGTTAAAAAATCAATAGCTGAAAGTTTAAAAAAGAGCTATATGGAAGATGGATTAATAAAAGAAGATAAAGAAAAATATCCTATATATGTATTTATACACAAAGATAAAGTAACAATATCTATAGATACAACAGGAGACGCACTTCATAAAAGAGGATATAGAGAAAAAGCAAACGCTGCTCCAATTAGAGAAACATTAGCAGCTACAATGATGTATTTAACACCATGGAGACCAGGTAGAATGTTAGTAGATCCTATGTGTGGATCGGGGACAGTTTTAATTGAAGCTGCGATGATTGGAATTAATATGGCACCAGGACTTAATCGTGAATTCATATCTGAAAAGTGGAGAACTATAGATAAAAAAATATGGTGGGATACAAGAAAGAAAGCTTTCGAAGCAATAGATGAAGAAGCAAGTTTTAAAATTTATGGATACGACATAGATGAGGAAGCAATAGAAATAGCAAAAGAAAATGCAGAAATAGCAGGAGTAGATGAATATATAGAATTTAAAGTAGGAAATGCTCTTGATTTTAAAAGTGATGAAGAATACGGATTTATAGTTACGAATCCACCATATGGAGAAAGGCTAGAAGATAAAGAAAGCGTACAAACTCTTTATAAGCATTTAGGTTATACATTTAGAGAACTTAAAAATTGGTCTTACTATTTAATAACTTCATATGAAGAATTTGAAAATGAATTTGGAAAAGAAGCTGATAAAAGAAGAAAATTATATAATGGTATGCTAAAAACTAATATGTATCAATATATTGGACCTAAGCCACCTAAAAAATAAATTAATAATTTCCCCCTTAATATAATATATATAATAGAAAGAGTATTTTAAGGGGGGTGTCATAATGTTTAGAATGAATGGAAGTAGAAGAAAAAAAGTATCTAAAGGTATACATTCAAATCAAATGGAAAAAACCGCTGAAAATAAAACACAATACACAGAAGATTTCAACGAGATAATATTAAATGATTTAGTTCCAGAGGAAAAAAGGTCAGAACTCGGATTAGAAAGTCAATCTGAAAAAAAATCTGGTGGATTAAAATTAAATTTAGGATTAGGAACAAAAAAATCATCTAAAAAATCAAATAGTAATAAAGTTGAAGAAAATAAACAAAATAACAAAAAATCATCTAAATCATCTAAATCAAGTAAAGGCGCAAATAATGAAAGTAAAAATCAAAATGCTAGTAAGCATAAAAGTAATAAACCTAATAGTGATTCAGTAGATAAACATAAAAAGACAAAATCAAAATCTAAAAAAAGTTCAAAACAATCTCAAACTGAAGCATATGAAGAAATAACACCAATTCAAGAAACTGAGGAGGTTGTTCAACAACCTAAACAATCTAAAAAAACTCACAAAAAAAATGTAAGCCAAAATAAAAGAAGAAGAAAACAAAATATCCAAGAAGAAGAACTAGAAGTAAAAAATGATGTAGAATTAGAAGTAGATGAAGTAAATGAAGATGAATATATAAGTGAAGAAAGTTCAGACTCTATATCATTTAGAGGAAAACAACCAGAAGAAGAATTCAATGAAGAAAATTTAAAAAATAAATTTGAAGATTTAGTATGGTCAGAAGACAAATTTCCTAAAAAGTAAATATGTAAAATATTAAAGAAAAATGTAAATAAATCATAAAAATAGTGTTAAAATATAATAAAGGCTTAGTATATATGCTAAGCTTTTATTTTTTTTATTTATAAATGTAAAATAAAAAATTCACATAAAAAACATGACAAAATTTAGAAAGTGGTGGTTTTATGGTTTATAAAAATACATTTAATGAAATAAATAAAATTTTATTAGAAAGTATGAAACCTTCTGAGGATATAAAACGTCTAATAAAAGAGGGGAAATTAGATATAGAACCTTTTAAATTAATTAAAAAATTAGAAAATATAGAACAAAATAAAAAATATCATCCTGAAGGAAGTGTATTAAATCATGTATTGTTAGTAGTAGATAAGGCTAGTGAGCATAAAGGGTATTCTGAAAATAAAGAAGTATTTATGTGGGCAGCACTTCTACATGATATAGGAAAATTAACTACAACTAGAATTAGAAAAAATCGAATTACATCGTATAATCATGATATAGAAGGTGAAAAAATAGCCTTTAAATTTTTAGACGCTTTAACTGATGATCAAGATTTTAAAATGAAAGTGTCTAAATTAGTTAGATGGCACATGCAACCTTTATTTTTCGATAAAAACCTTCCATTTTTTGAGCCACAAAATATGTTAAGTGATGTTGATTATAAAGAGGTTGCACTATTGTCATTATGTGATAGACTAGGAAGAGGAGAAATGGAAAAAAGTAAAATAGAAGAAGAAGAAAATCGAATAAAAAATTTCAAAGATTACTTTAAGTAAAACTAAAATGGGAGGTTTTGGATGAAAGTATCAAGATTGACAGTTTTAGCCAGTTTATTAGTTCTTTTTACTACAGGATGTAGTATAGATTCTGAATCTCCAGAACAGCTAATAAAGGATAAACCTGTTTATGATAAAAATAAAAAAGAGCTATATAATGCTATAAAACAACAACTTCCTTCAATAAATTCTTCATTAATACTTCCATCCAACTCAAGTGAAGTTGGAAAGATTAATGAAATTGATTTAAATAGCGATGGGGTAGATGAGATTGTGGCATTTGAGAAAAAAGAAAGTATAGATCCTAGCCAAAATGAAGTAGGATTTTTAATATTGGAAAAAAATCAAAATGGATCATACAGTAATAAAGCTAATTTACTTCAAAAAGGAGAAGCGATAGAGTATGCTAGCTTTTATGATTTAGACTCGGATGGAAATAAAGAGATAATTTTATTGATTAAAGAAAATGAAAAAACTAATCTTCATATTTATTCTTATAAAGACGATAAGATAAAAAAAATATATACTCTAGATCCAACATGGTTAAAAGATAAAAGTAATTTACAAGATATGAAAATTAAAATTGGTCATATGGATAATGATAATATAGCAGATATTCTAATTATGCATTATAACACAAAGACGAACAAAGCCTATGCAAGTATGGCTAATTTTAATAAAACTTTAGAATTTAAAAGTTATGTAGAGTTTGAAAATATTAGGAGTTTAGGAGATTCTTATATAACTATAGGAAATATAGCAACTGATAAAAGAGGTATAATATTAGATATGCCAACTATTAAAGGTAATAATTACATGACCCAAATATTATATATGGAAAATAATAACTTGAAAAAGGCATTTAATGATTATGAAAAAAATATAATGAAACCTTATTATATACCTGTAGCAGATATAGATAAAGACAAAGATAAAGTAATAGATATTCCAATTGTTAAGGGAAGTGGAAATACTTATACTGCGAAAAACTCAGCTACTGTAACATGGTATAAATGGAATGGGAAATCTGAAGAAAATTCAGGGTTAGTATTTATAGGCCAGAGATATTATAATTATAAGTACAATTATCAATTACTTATTCCAAATAAATTAATGAATAAATTATCTGTAAGGGAAGATTACCCAAGTGATGGTCCTGTATTTTATTTTGAATATTATGATACTGATAAAAATAAGCCAGTTAAATTATTTACAATATCTTTAAATAATAAGAAAAGAGTGGATGAAAATAAATCTATTGTATCTCAAAATGTCTTTGTTTTAAGGGAAGATGAGGAAAATACATACGTTTTATACATAGATAATGAAGCAGAAATGAAAAAACTAAAATTAAATCAAGAAATAATAAAAGAATTTTTCTTGCCGATATATTAAGTTTATTTGGAGGATATTATGAAGGAAAAAATATTAATAATGGAAGATGAGATAGGAATTAGAAGTTTCGTAAGTATAAACCTAAAAAGAGAAGGTTATGAAATAATAGAAGCTGGAACAGGTCAAGAAGCTATAGAAAAGATGAATAGTGAAAAAGATATACAATTAGCATTACTTGATGTAATGCTACCTGATATGAGTGGTATAGATGTATGTAAGTATATAAGACAAAATTTTGATCAAGTAGGTATAATAATGCTTACAGCAAAAGCTCAAGAGGATGATAAGATAGAAGGATTTATATCAGGAGCAGATGACTATATAGTAAAGCCATTTAGCATAAAAGAATTATTAGTTAGAGTTTCAGCACTAATTAGAAGAGTGAGAAAAGATGATAATATACCTAAAAATAGTGAGATAGTATCAGCACCATTTACTCTTGATTTAGATAAAAGAAAATTATTTAAAGATGGAGCTGAAATTGAACTTACACCTACTGAATTTTCAATAGTTAAATACCTAATGACTAATGCAAAGCAATCTCTAAGTAGAGATCAAATACTTGATGAAGTATGGGGAACTAATTATCTTTATGACTTTAAGATAGTTGACGTAAATATAAGAAGAATAAGAAATAAGATAGAGGATGACCCATCAAAACCTAAATATATACAAACTATTTGGGGTTATGGATATTGCTTTAGAAAGGAAGAGTAATAGTGCTACATTTTGAGGGTCTAAGAAAAAAGATAATTAAAAACTACTTTACGATAATAATTATAACAGTTACATTATTTGAAGGTTTATTCATATTCTATATTCAAAATTATTACTATGATTATGTAAGACAAAACTTAAAATATGTAGTTGATAGTACTAATTCAAATTATAATGGTAATATAGGTATGGAAACTGTTAGTTTTGAAAAAAAAGTAAATAATATAATTGAAAAAGAAAATCTAAAATTTAACTCTAGGTATGCAGTTACAATTATAGATAAAAATAAGAATATAGTTTTAGATAGATATGGATTTAAAACTAATGAAAAAGCAAATTATGAGGATGTAGATAGAGCATTAAAAGATAAAGAGTCAATACCTTATACACATAGAATTACACAGACTAATGAGCATGTAATGAGTATATCTATTCCTCTTAAGACTAATAACATAATTGAAGGTGTTGTAAGATATACAGTATCTTTAGACCATATAGACCAAGTGATATTTAAGTTAATATTAGGTTTAATACTAGCAGGAATATGCATTTTACTTATTGCTATATCTTTAAGCCTTAGATTTGCAGAGGGACTAATACAACCGCTAATAGAACTAAAACAATTTGCAAATGAACTAGCACATGGTAACTATAAGATAAAGCTTAAAAATAGAAAAATATCTGATGATGAGATTGGTGATTTAGCAGAAACTTTTGAATATATGGCATCTGAAATTGATAAAAGTGAAAAGCTAAAAGAGGAGTTTATATCATCTATATCTCATGAGCTTAGAACACCGCTTACATCAATAAAAGGGTGGAGTGA
Source organism: Faecalimicrobium sp. JNUCC 81 (assembly GCF_053667625.1). Classification (NCBI taxonomy): domain Bacteria; kingdom Bacillati; phylum Bacillota; class Clostridia; order Peptostreptococcales; family Peptostreptococcaceae; genus Faecalimicrobium; species Faecalimicrobium sp. JNUCC 81. Next base: position 2,406,118 of record NZ_CM132203.1, on the reverse strand, counting down.
GACACTAGGTTATGAGGGAATCGGAAAAGAAGAACTTGACTTAGGTCTAGGAATTATTCAAGATGAAACTGAAAGACTTATAAAATTAGTTGAAGAATTACTTGATTTTTCAAGACTCGCATCAGATAGAATAAAACTACAAATTGATATGGTAGATATTAATGCACTTGCAAATGGAGTAGTTAATCAACTTAGAGTAAAATCAAATGAAAAAAATATAAAATTAGAAGCAATATTTGAAACTGAAAATATTGAAAATGTGCAAGGTGATAAAAATAGATTAAGACAAGTTCTTATAAATTTAGTGCAAAATTCAATTAAATTTACTTCAGATAGTGGATTTATAAAAGTAGTAGTATCACAAGATGAAGAATTTACTACAATGAAAGTAATAGATAATGGAGCAGGAATAGAAACAGAAAATTTAGATAAAGTATTAGACAAATTCTTCCAAGAAGACTATAATAAAGCCGGTAGCGGGTTAGGACTAGCCATAAGTAATGAAATAGTTAAACTTCATGGTGGAAATATGAGATTAGAAAGTAAAAAAGGTATAGGAACAACGATAACTGTAACAATAAAAAATAAGTTGATTGAATCAATTTAAATTATAATTAGTAACTATTTCTAGAAAGAGGAAGAATATGAAGAATATAAAAATGACAATAAAGTACGATGGATCAAGATATAAAGGTTTCCAAAGATTACAAGATAATGATATGACTATACAGGGAAAAATTGAATCAGTACTTAGTAAAATGACTGATGAAAATATTGAGATAATAGGTTCAGGAAGAACTGATATGGGAGTACATGCTTATGGACAAGTTGCAAATTTCAAAACAAATTCTGATATGTCCATAAAAAAAATGGAAGCATATTTATATGAGTATTTGCCAGAAGATATAGTAGTTACTCAATTAGAAGAAGTTGAAGAAAGATTCCATAGTAGATATAATGCTAAATCAAAAGTATATCTATATAAAATATATAATAACAAAGTGCATGATCCGTTTTTAAGAAAATATACAACTCATATATCTAAAAGATTAGATTTAGATTTAATGAAAGAAGCGAGTCAATTTTTAATAGGTGAACATGATTTTACTAGTTTTGCATCATCAAAATCTAAGAAAAAATCAAACATAAGAACTATAGAATCTATATCAATACAAGAAAATAATAATGTCATAGAAATTTATGTTGAAGGTGATGGATTTTTATACAATATGGTGAGAATAATAGCAGGAGCATTATTAGAAGTAGGTTTAAGAAAAAAATCTCCACAAGATATAAAAGACATGTTAGACGCTAAAGATAGAACTAAAGCATCTGATACAGCACCAGCAAAAGGATTATATCTTTATAAGGTAAAATATTAAATTTATAAAAATAAATTTATATGATTGACATTAACTATAATCTGAACTACTATTATTTACAAGATTAAAACTATTAATTTAATATTTAAAATTCTATGAAAAAGAGAGTAGCTTAAATGTATTTAATAGAGAGCTAGGGATGGTGGAAGCCTAGTAAAGAAACTTAAGTGAATAGAGCTTTGGAGAATACTATCTGAACATACAGTAAGGTAGTAGGTGAGTCTCGCCTTAAGAGAAAGAGTGGATAAATATATTTTATCAATTAGAGTGGTAACGCGGATAATAATTCGTCTCTTGGTTTTAACCAAGAGGCGTTTTTTATTATATATATTTTGTATTTTTTATACAAAATTCTAATTATAAGTATAATTTATCAATAAGAGTGGTACCGCGGTAAATTTCGCCTCTTAGTATTTTTATACTAAGAGGCTTTTTTTATTTTACACAAGCTATAGAAAAAGTAATTAAAAAGCTAATGAAGTTAAATATAAAAATTATAAATAATAGGAGGTAAAGATTATGAAAGAAAAAGTTATATTAGCATATTCAGGAGGACTTGATACATCGATTATAATACCGTGGTTAAAAGAAAGTTATGATATAGAGGTAATTGCTGTTTGCGCAAATGTAGGTCAAAATGAAAATATGGATGAAGTACATGAAAAAGCAGTAAAAAGTGGAGCTAGCAAAGTTTATATAAATGATTTAAGCGAAGAATTTGTAAAAGAAACTATTTTTAAAGCCATAAAAGCTGAGGCAAAGTATGAAGGTAAATATTTATTAGGTACATCTTTAGCAAGACCTATTATAGCTAAAAAGTTAGTAGAAATAGCACATATAGAAGGAGCAAAATATATATGTCATGGATGTACAGGAAAAGGTAATGATCAAGTAAGATTTGAAGCATCTATTTCTGCACTAGATCCAAGTATAAAAATAATAGCTCCTTGGAGAATTTGGGATATAAAATCAAGAGAAGACGCAATAGAGTATGCCAATAAAAATAATATACCAATAACGGCAACTAAAGAAAAGATTTATTCAGTAGATGCAAATCTTTGGCATATATCAACAGAAGGAGGGGATATAGAATATCTAGAAAATGAACATCAAGATAATATATATAAAAAATGTTGCTCATTAGAAAATGCATCTGAAGAAAGTGAATACGTTGAAATATATTTTGAAAAGGGAATACCTAAGAAAGTAAATAAAGTAGAGCTTTCTCCAGTTAACCTAGTAAATACATTAAATTATATAGGGGCAAAGCACGGAATAGGTGTAATTGACATAGTAGAAAATAGACTAGTAGGAATGAAATCAAGAGGAATATATGAGACTCCAGGGGGAACTATACTTTATGAAGCTCATAACATGTTAGAAAGTGCAACTTTAGATAAAGAAACTCTGCATTTTAAACATCAAATATCATTAAAGTATGGAGAACTTATATATAATGGTTTATGGTATACAAAAATAAGAGAATCAATTGATTCATTTATAGAAACAACACAAGATAATGTAACAGGTAGTGTAAAAATTAAACTTTATAAAGGAAATTTAAAACCAGCTGGAATATTTACAGAAAATGCACTTTATGAACAATCTGTTTCATCATTTGGAGATAGCAATCTTTATAATCATGAAGATGCACAAGGATTTATAAATTTATTTACATTACCGCTTAAAATAAAAGCACTAAAAGCGAATAATAAGTTTTGCGAAAATGATTTATACGAGGAAATAGCAGTAGAAAAAACTGTTTAAAAATATAAAAAGTAGGCTTTTAAAATTGAGCCTACTTTTTATATTTATAGAATATGGTTTAAATCACATTTTTCACTTTCTAATATATTTCCTAATGTAACTTTTATTATTTCTATATTTTCTAGTGCTTTCGATTTGTCATTAGTATTTATACTTTTATCTAGTATGTTAAAATGGAGACTTATTAAGTCAAAAGATTCATGGTTTAATAGTTTATACCAAGGAGATTTTTCTTTATCCCAAGAACTAGAGACTTCTTTTAATGCAATCTTAGCGTTATTCCAATTATCTTCTTCTATATAGTTTTCTATTATAGTAACTTTATTTTTATAATCATTTGTAAAATCACCAACTTCATTTGTAACGTAAAATCCAAATGTTATAAATAGAATAGTCCATATTAATACATAAACAAAAGACTTCAATGTAATCACCTCAACTTAGTTGACATCTTTTCTTTGAATAAATATATTATCATCTTCATCTAATATACAAATTAAAACATCTTTATAATTATCGATATTATTAGATTTTAAAATATCAAAAAGCCACTCTTTATCTTTATATACACTCTTAAGACTATTATTAATTATTTGACCATCTATTATTAAAGATATTGGTAAATGTTTAAATTCTTTAGAAGAATTACTATCATGATCAGGTGATGGAATTACACTTAAATTTCCATCAGTTTCTAAAATAGCATATTGAACATCTTTAATACTAAAAAAACCTTGAACTCTAAGTTGTTCAAAAATTTCATCAATAGTTATTCTTTCTTTTTTTAGAACTTTATAATCAATTTTACCTTTATTAATTAAAATAGCAGGTTTACCAGATAAGAATGAGCTAAGTCTTCTGCTTTTTAAAGCGAAATAAGATATAAAAGTTTGCATAAAAACAAGACCAGTTATAGATGCAATTCCATATATTATAGGAATATTATTATTTTCCATTGGAATAGATGCAACTTCTGCTAGTAAGAATGTTATAACTAAGTCAAAGGCATTCATTTCAGCAATTTCGCCTTTTCCCATGATTCTAAGTGATATTAATACTGCTATATATAATATAATACTTCTTATTAAAACTATAACCATTTTATTATCCTCTTTCAAAATGATATAATAAATTTATTATTTCCAATATATAAATATTGATACTTAAAACTTAAATCTAACATCTTTTAAAAATTATTCAAATTTGATATAATAAACTTCAAATGAAATTTTAAATATTAATCTAAAAATATTAATTTAAATGGAAAAATTTATAAAAATAGAAAGCTATATTTAACTTAAGTTTAAGTAAATATACTAAAATTAAAAAATAATTTTTAATATTTGTGGTTATAAGGTTTTATAACTAAGGAGGAGATACTATGGGGAAAAGAAAACAAGTACAAGTTCCTATTGAAAAAATACAAGAACAAGATAGATTTATAGAGGTAGTAGCAGAAAATAATAGTAGATTTTATGCAATACATCAAACTAAGCCTAAATATATGATACAAACTTTTGGCTGTCAAATGAATGAACATGATTCTGAAAAATTATCATCTATGTTAGAAGAAATGGGATATGATAGAGGAATGATGGTGGATGAGTGTGATTTAATAATATACAATACTTGTGCAGTAAGAGAAAATGCAGAACTTAAAGTATATGGAAATCTTGGACATTTAAGATTAGCAAAAAGAAAAAATCCAGATTTAAAAATAGCTGTTTGTGGATGCATGATGCAACAACCTCATGTTGTAAAAGAATTAAAATCAAAATATAATCATGTAGACCTAGTATTTGGTACTCATAATTTATATAAATTCCCTGAGCTATTAACTAAGTCAATGGGTGCAAGTAAAATGCTAGTTGATGTTTGGGATGTTGATGGAGAGGTAGTAGAAGGCCTTAGAAGTAGTAGAAAATTTGAACTTAAAGCATTTGTAAATATAATGTATGGTTGTAATAACTTCTGTACTTATTGTATAGTTCCTTATACAAGAGGTAGAGAAAGAAGTAGAACACCAGAAGATATAATGAATGAAATAAAAGAATTAGTTGCAAATGGAACTAAAGAAATAACTCTACTTGGTCAAAATGTTGATTCATATGGAAAAACATTAGAAGAAGAAATAACATTTGCAAAGCTTTTAAGGATGGTAAATGATATAGAAGGAATTGAAAGAGTTAGATTTATGACTTCTCACCCAAAGGATATATCAGACGAGGTAATATATGCTATGAGAGATTGTGATAAGGTATGTGAATTCCTGCATCTACCAGTTCAATGTGGAAGTACAAGCTTACTTAAGAAAATGAATAGACACTATTCTAAAGAATATTATTTAGAAATAATAGAAAAAGCTAAGGCCGAAGTTCCAGGAATAGCTTTCTCTACAGATTTAATGATAGGATTCCCAGGGGAAACTGAAGAAGATTTGTTAGATACAATTGATGTAGTTGAAAAAGTAAGATATGATTCTGCATTTACATTTATATATTCAAAGAGAAAAGGTACACCAGCAGCTGAAATGGAAAACCAAATAGAAGATAGCATAAAGCACGAAAGGTTTAATAGAGTATTAAATAAAGTTAATGAAATATGTGCTGATATAAATGAAAGCTATAAAGGTAAAACAGTTGAGGTTTTAGTTGAAGGCGCAAGCAAAACAGATGAAAATGTATTAACTGGAAGAACTAGACAAAATAAATTAGTGAACTTTACAGGGGGAAGTAAAGACTTAGTTGGTAAATTAGTTATGGTAAAGATAAATGATCCAAAGACATTCTCGTTAAATGGTACTTTAGAAGTATAAAAAACAAAAAATTATAAGGGTTTATTATTAAAGTCCTAAGATTATATGTCTTAGGACTTTTTGGAGAGTAAATTAATAATATGGGAGAAGTATAGATGTTTAATAATTTATTAGAGTTACTATTAGATACAGTTCCATATTCAATATGGATGATGAGTATAGATAGAAAATTTGCTTTTGCAAATAAGTTTTTTTGTGATTCCCTAAATAAATCTAAAGAAGAAGTTTTAGGAAAAACTTTATTTGATTTATACGAAAAAGAATTAGCAATAGAATATACAGGTAATTATGATGAGGTTTTAAAATTAGACAAAGCCAAATTATTTACAGGATATCAAGGTAATTTATTTTTAGAATGTTATATAGCTCCAATAAAAAATGAAGGCAAAATAATTGGTTTTCTGGCTATACATCAGGATCAGACAGAACGAAAAAAAGATGAAGAAGAAATAATAAGACAAAAAAAATTATTGAAAACTATAATGGACACTATACCAGATTCAATTTTTTATAAAAGTATAGAAGGTACTTATTTAGATTGTAATATAGCATTTGCGAAAGATTACTATAATCTAGAAAAAGAAGATGTTATAAATAAAAAGGATATAGAGATAGTAAAAGATAGTAAGCTTATAAAAAAGATTGTTGAAACAGATAGTAGAGTAATTCACAATAAAACAAAAGAAGTTAACCGTATTAAGATAAAAGATAACAAGAATATAAAATATATGGAAAGTATTAAAACTCCTGTACTGGATAGTAAAGGAGAAGTTTGGGGTATTGTAGGTGTATCGCGAGATATAACATCAAGAATATTACTTGAAAGAGATTTAAAAAGGCTTAGTTATAGAGATAAGCTTACGGGGGTTTACAATAGAGCCTATTTCGATAAAAAAGTAGAAGATATGAATAAAGATAGCTATTTTCCTCTTAGTCTAATTGTTGGAGATGTTGATGGGTTAAAGATAGTAAATGATACATTAGGCCATTTAAAAGGAGATGAACTTTTAATTAAAATAACCAATATTTTAAAAAAGGTGTGTAAAAAAGAGAATATAATAGTTCGTTGGGGTGGAGATGAGTTTGTAATTTTGCTACCAAATACTGAATATGAAGAAGCAAAAACATTATGTGGAAAAATAAAATATGTATGCAAAATGGAAGAACATAAGGATATACCACTTAGTATATCTTTAGGATGCTCTACAAAGAGGAGTTTAAATCAAAGCATAGATGATGTTTTAAAGGAAGCCGAAGATGAAGTTTATAGACAAAAACTTCAAAGCCAAAGTAACTCTAAAAGCTATTTGTTATTATCTTTACAATATACATTAAAAGAAAAGTGTATAGATACTCAGGAACATACAGATAGGGTAGTAACATACGCTAAAAGACTAGCTAATAAGATGAATTTAAGTGAAGAGCGTACCGATGAACTGATTTTAGCAGCAACCTTACATGATATAGGAAAAATAGGAATACCTAATGATATTTTATTAAAACCTGGTAAGCTAACGGACTTAGAATATAAGACTATAAAAACACATTCGGAGAAGGGATATAGAATTGCGAAGTCAAATTATGAAATAGCTCATATCGCAAAATGTATATTATCTCACCATGAAAGATGGGATGGTGATGGTTACCCTCTAGGATTAAAAGGAGAAGAAATTCCATATTTAGCTAGACTTATATGTGTACTTGATTCATATGATGCAATGACTAGTTCAAGACTATATAAAGATAAGATATCAAATAAAAAAGCATGTGAAGAAATTAGAAGATGTTCAGGGACTCAGTTTGATCCTAATATAGTTAAAATATTTTTAGAAGAGTTTGAAGATTTATAAAGGGCATTTAAGGGTTATCTTAAATGCCCTTTTGTTCATTATGTAGTTTTTTGTGTATTTTTTAAATCTTTATTAGAATTTATATAGTTAAAATATAATTTTGTTTCAGAAACTACTATAGGTGAAAGTGCAATAAGTGCTATTAAGTTTGGAATAGCCATAAGACCATTTACGATATCAGCTATTATCCACACTAGCTCGAGCTTTAAGAAGGCTCCAAGTAAAACCATTAATACAAATAACATTCTATATCCATTTATACCTTTGACTCCAAATAAAAATTCAAAACATCTTTCTCCATAATAACTCCAACCAAGAATAGTAGTAAAAGCAAATAAGCTTAAGCTAATTGTTAAGAACAATGGTCCAATAGAAGGTAATACAGTTTCAAAAGCAGATTGAGTCATAAGTGCTCCATTTAAATCTGATTGCCATACTCCAGATAATATAAGAGCAAACCCTGTAAGAGAACAGATTATTAAACTATCGATAAGAGTACCTGTCATAGAAATAAGTCCTTGTTCAGCTGGCCATTCAGTCTTTGCAGCAGCAGCAGCTATTGGAGCACTACCAAGTCCAGATTCATTTGAAAACACTCCACGAGCGATACCATTTCTAATTGCCATTGATACAGTAGCACCTAAAAATCCACCAAAAGCAGCTGTTGGAGTAAATGCACTTTTTATTATTAATACAAATGTTTCTGGTACTTTATTAAAGAAAGTTATAATTATTAAAGAACATATTAATATATACACAGTAGCCATAAAAGGTACGATTTTAGTTGCTACATTAGAAATGCTTTGTAATCCTCCAAATATTACAAACGCAACAAGCACTGCGATAATAACACCTGTAATTTTAGGATCTACACCAAAACTTCCGTTTATAGAATCTGTTATAGAATTAACTTGTGTAAAAGTTCCTATTCCAAGTAAAGCAACTAATATACCACTTACAGAGAAAAATATAGCTAGAGGTTTATATTTTTCGCCCATTCCATTTACGATATAATACATTGGACCACCTGAGATATTTCCGTTTGAGTCCTTTACTCTGTACTTTATAGCAAGAAGACCTTCTGCATATTTTGTAGCCATTCCAAAGAAGGCAGCAAGCCACATCCAAAATAAAGCACCAGGACCACCTGCTTTTATAGCAGTTGCTACACCAACGATGTTTCCTGTTCCTACTGTAGCAGCAAGTGCGGTACATAAAGCACCGAAGCTTGAAATATCACCAGTACCACTATTTTCAGCCTTAAATATAAGTCTTAAAGACTGAGGTAACTTTCTTATTTGTAAGAAACCAAGTTTAAAAGTAAATAATATACCAGTACCAACTAAAAGAACTAGTAATGGTGGACCCCATATAAAAGAGTCGATTTTGTTAAAGACATCAATTAAATTCATAAAAAACACTCCTTATTTTTTATGCCCTAAAATCAATAGAGTTTTAATTGACAGGTAGTTAATAAAGTGATTAACGAAATATGTGTAATAAAAAAAGCTAAATCTAAAAGATTTAGCTCTGGATATACACTAGGATACTTTAAATTAAAGCACAATAAGCACATTAATAAAAAATATGTTATCCCTGTCCTTTTGCCTGAGAGATTGAGCGTTATTGCCTTGCCCCTTCGGCGCCTATAATAGGTCTCTCCAGAGTTCCCTAAGCTTTACAGTCCTACTTTTATAAGGAAAAGTACCTGAGAGTGCAACTCCTTCGGTGTGCCATTTTGACAACTCTTCTATAAAGCTTCAATCGGGTATTGATTTGTTATAGCATTATTTAATATTTATGATATATATATAATTAGTAAATGTCAACTAAAATTTAAAAAATATATATAATGTTAAATATTTATGAAAAGTAACTTTAATTCAAATAATAAATTTTTTATAAAAAATAAAAATAAAATGAATTTAAATTTAACAATTGGTTAATATATTATTACATAGTTAATGAAAGTTAATTATGTATCTATACTTACTAGATAAAAGCTAGGATAATACCTAATCTTTTACTAGTATCTATTGGGGGTATAGATGATGAGATATCAATGAGATATCATATTAAATAGATTAAATATATTAAAACAACCTCATTTTAATATATTACTTTTAGTTTTGTAATCAATTACCAATAGGTGATTTATATACTAATTTGTAAGTTCTATTTAATAAAAGTCAAAGAGAGGAAAAGCTTACTAAAAGTAAAAGCTTTGGTAAAAGGCATTAGGTTTGATGGATATAACTATTAAATCTAGTGTCTTTTGTTTTGTAAAAATAAAAATAACTTCTTTAAGAAGTTATTAAATTTAAGAAGTTTTCTAATATTTTTGCGGTTATTCCCCAAATTACATAGTTATTATATTTATAAAAGAAAACATCATATTTGCCTACAGCAAATTTATAATCTCTTTTGTTTGGTATTATATCATAAGGAAAATTATCATGAGGAATAATTTGTATCTCGTTATCAAAATAAGTTGGTTTATTTTCTAGTAAATAAGCAAGAGGTACTAAAAAAATATGATCAACTTCATCTTTATTTATATTTAAGTCTCTAATATCCTTTATATAACCTAAATAAGGATGAACTATAAGATTCATCGGTGTTACAAGTAAGTCAAGTTCAGATATAATCTTAATATTATCACTAAATGTTCCTAGTTCTTCGCAAGTCTCACGAATTGCCGTATTATAAGGATCTTCACCTAGTTCTATTTTACCACCTGGAAAAGATATTTCATTAGGTTGAGATCTTAGATTTTTAGATCTAACTTCAAATAGTATATAATAAGAATCTTCTTTTTTTACTATAGGTATTAAGACAGAAGCTTTTTTCATATCACTAGACCCATTTATATAAGGTTTATAATTTTTAAATTTATTTTTTAAATCGTCTAACATTGTTGTCCTCCTAGTTTTGCATAAATATATACATATATTATATACTATATTACAGAAGTTGATTTATATTAACAAAATATTATTAAATATTAAAATTTATATAAATAATTGATAGAGATATATAAATTTGGGTAACTATAAAATAATTGTTAAAATATGATAAGTATAGTATAATCAAGTTGCAAATGAATATATCAGGGGAGCTAATTGCTGAGAGGAGATTATAATCTCGACCCTTTAACCTGTTTGGATAATGCCAGCGTAGGGAGACAAGAAAAAGATAGTATAAGTCTTATCCTTAATGGGATAAGGCTTTTTTATTATCATATAAAATTACTGACCTAATTTAAAACTTAACAGGGCAAAAGGCTTCAAAATATATCATAACTAAGACAAAATAATCTGGAGAGGATGATTTAAATGGTAATAGCAGATGTATCTGTAATGCCCCTAAGACCTTATGGTGGGGAAGAAGAAATGTACAAAGTAGTAGATGCTTGTATAGAAGAAATTTCAAAGAGTGGATTAAAATATGAAATTGGAGCTATGAGTACTACTATAGAAGGTGAATTTGATGAAGTATTTGACCTTTTAAAAGTAATACATAAAATACCTTTTAGCCTTGGATGCGAAAGAGTTATAACAATAGCTAGAGTAGATGAAAAAGCTGGAGGCATAACAATAGATGAAAAACTTAAAAACCATAGATAAAATAAAAAATAGTTTATATCCTATACTTACATTTTTATTTATATTGGTTATTTGGCAAGGTGCTGTAAATATATATGATATACCACAATATGTGCTACCATCACCAAGTGATATTGTACAAGTTTTTTTTAAGGATTACCAAAACTTATATACACATACTATAGTAACCTTAAATGAAGCAGTAATTGGTTTTGTAGTCTCAATAATATTATCAATAAGCATTGGTATACTAATGGATTTTATACCATTATTTAAAAAATGTTTTTATCCAATAATGCTTGTATCTCAAACTATACCAACTATAACTATAGCACCGCTTCTTATAATATGGTTTGGATTTGATTCACTGCCTAAAATAATAATGGTAACATTAACTTGTTTTTTCCCAATACTTATAAATTTTGTAGATGGGATAGAAAATATAGACAAAGATTATTTGAATTTGTTTAAAACTATGAACTCTAATAAATTCAAAACATTTATACATCTTAAGTTTCCAATGTCTATGGATAAACTTTTTTCAGGTCTTAAAATATCAGCAACTTACGCAGTCGTTGCTGCAACTGTAGCTGAATGGCTAGGAGGAACTAAGGGACTTGGAGTATATATGGTAAGATCAAAAAGTGCTTATGCACTAGATAAAGTTTTTGCATCAACTATATTAGTAGTAATATTTAGCTTAGTATTTGTTGCAATTATGCAAGCTATAAAAAAAGTAGTACTTAAGCATAAGAATTAGGGAGGATATTATGAAATTTAATAAATTATTATCATTAGGATTAATAAGTGCACTTACAATAGGTACGTTATCAGGATGTAGCAAAGAGAATAAAAATATAGATAACAAAGATAAAAATCAAAAAGTTACTATGGTACTAGATTGGACTCCAAATACTAATCATACAGGACTATATGTAGCACTTGAAAATGGATATTTTAAGGAAGAGGGATTAGATGTTGAAATAGTACAACCAGCAGATGGAGGAGCTGCTACTTTAGTAGCTACTGGAAAAGCTGATTTTGGAATAAGTTATCAAGAGGAAATGACTTTTGCTAAGACTAGTGAAGATCCACTTCCAATAAAGGCAGTTGCAGCAGTTATACAGCATAATACATCAGGATTTGCTGCACCAAAAGATAAAAATATAACTTCAGCTAAAGATTTTGCAGGTAAAACATATGGTGGATGGGGTTCTCCTTCTGAAGATGCTATACTTGATGCAGTTATGAAAAATTCAGGAAAAGATTTTAAAGATTTAAAGGTAGTTAATATTGGAGATGATGATTTCTTTACAGCTGTAAAGAAGAATATAGATTTTGCGTGGATATTTGAAGGATGGACAGGAATAGAAGCTAAACAAAAAGGAATAGAACTTGATTATATAGCTTTAAAAGATTTAGATAAAAGATTAGATTACTATACTCCAGTTATAATATCTAGTGAAAAATTACTTAATGAGAATCCAGAGTTAGCTAAAAAGTTTTTAAAAGCAACTACTAAAGGATATGAATATGCAATAAAAAATCCTACTGAAGCTGCTAAAATATTAGTTAAGCACGCTCCAGAGATAAATGAAGAATTAGCAATAGAAAGTCAAAAATACTTAGCGACTAAGTATAAAGACGATGCAGCTAGATGGGGAGAAATGAAAGATAGTGTATGGGATAACTATACAGAATTCTTAAAAGATTATAAAGTAATAAATAAAGATATGAAAGCAAGTGAGGCTTATACAAATGAATTCTTACCAAAGTAAAAAGGTTAAGATAGACATAAAAAATATATCTAAAAACTATGATGAAGTTAAAATTTTAGAAGATATTAGCATAAAAGTTTTAGAAGGCGAATTTGTATCAATTCTTGGCCCAAGTGGATGTGGAAAAAGTACAATATTTAATATTGTAGCAAACTTAACTGATTTTAGCAGTGGAAGTATTGATATAAATGGAAGATTAAGTTATATGTATCAAAAAGATTTATTACTTCCATATAAAACGATAATAGATAATGTGTCATTACCTTTGATTTTAAAAAATACAAATAAAAATAATGCATATGAGAAAGTTAAATCATATTTTAAAGTGTTTGGTCTAGAAGGATATGAAAAAAAATATCCAAGTGAATTATCTGGAGGAATGAAGCAAAGAGCTAATTTTTTAAGAACATATATAAATTCTAATGACATAATGCTTTTAGATGAACCTTTCGGAGCATTAGATTCTATAACTAAAGCATCAATGCAAAAGTGGCTATTAGATGTTAAGAACAAAGTAAATGCTACTATACTTCTTATAACTCATGATATAGATGAGGCTATAATGTTATCTGACAGAATTTATGTTATATCAAATAAACCTTCAAAGGTTAAATCTGAATTTGTAGTTGATAAAGATTTCTATAACGAAGATAAATTAGAACATATAGCAAATTTAAAAAAAGAAATAATTAAACTTTTATAATATAAGAGCAGTAAGAATTTTAATCAATTCTTACTGCTTTTTTATTATAAAAATGAGAGTTTAAATAGATTATTTTTTTATTTATATGTATAATGTTAGATAGAATTAAGTAATAAGGAGAATTAAAATGGATAAAGACAACGTAGTTAAATGCACAGAAGAACTCTTAACAGATAATAACCTAAAATTATGTATAAAAGAAAAGAATACTTATATAGATATGCCAAAAGAAATTATAAAAAATATAAATAGTGAAAAATCTATATTACAAGATTATATTAGAATATACACAAGTATAGAAGATTTAAAAGAAAATATTAACAAATATTTATTTGATAAAAATAGCAGTATAAGTTCTAGTGAAATAGGAAATCAACTTATGAAAATCAAATCAGAAGACAATTTACATAAAATCCTACCTTACATAAATACAGATATATATAAATTAGAAGAAAGATTTAAAGTACTAGTGTCATACTTTGGTATAGATATAGAAGAAATAAATTCTATGAGAGAAGAAGTTAAAAAAAATTATATAAATAATTCATACGATAATAGTGGTGTTATAGATAAGTACTATTTAAAAGAGATAATAGATAGTGTTAAAAATTCTAAAATGTATTCATTAAAATCAAAGTCTAGATATGGAAGTATGTCTAGTGAGTATGATTTAAACAATAAGGAAGATATAATTGATTTTAATGATGAAGAAGTTGGCGGAGAATACTGTCCAATACTTGTTGTATATAAACCGGCTAAGTATAATAGAGGTTCTTATGTCCTTGAAGATAAATCTTATGTGTATATAAAACGTCAACCATTAGATGCCTTAATAAAACAAGAAAGATTAGAAGAAAGAGGTATTGATGGTATGGGGGCAATTACTTACATAAAATTAAAAAGGGATCTTACTAACGAAAACTTACAAGATATAATGGCAGAGCTATATGTATATGGTCAAAAAAATGATATTAAATTTGAAAATGTCAAATTAGCTGATATATCATCAAATAAAATTTGGCTTACTGCAGATAAATTAAAAAAAGAGTACAAAGAATTAAGATATTACCATAAAAATTTAACTCAAAAAGTAAAGGATATATATGAATCTACAGGGACTTATTATACTCAGATAAGTGGAAAGTACATATTTGATAGTAGAGAACTTTTACATTGTTACAATACTTTTAAGCATAAAGATATAAACAGTTAGAATATATGTTTAAGTAAAGAAGTTACAATAAGAGAAAGTGCTTGTGGTATAAAGAAAATAAAAAAATATATATAAATAAAATTTTATAATTGACAATGTATGTTTTAAAATATACAATTAGTTTCATAAATAAAAATATTTTGAAAATTAAATAAAAAACCTTATCAAGAGAGACCGAGGGAATGGCCCTATGACGTCTCAGCAACCTACCTTAAATGGTGTGGTGCTAATTCCAACAGGATTTTAATCCTGAAAGATGAGGGGAAGTATATTAATATAAACGTTAAAAATCTTCTTCTCATTTTTGGGAAGAAGATTTTTTATTTGGTTAAAAAGGAGGGAATGTATTTGATTAAACTAAAAAATATAAAAAAAACATATGTATCAGGAAAAAATGTGGTTGAAGCATTAAAGGGTGTAAATTTAGAGATTAAGGAAGGAGAAATATGCGGAATAATTGGATTTAGTGGAGCTGGGAAAAGTACATTAGTTCGTTGTATAAATTTACTTGAAAGGCCAACATGTGGAGAAGTTTTTATAGGAGATAAAGATATTACACTTTTATCAAATAAAGAATTAAGAGAAAGTAGAAAAAACATAGGTATGATTTTTCAACATTTTAATCTTATGAAGTCAAAAACTGTGTTTCAAAACATAGAATATCCATTAAAAGGAAATGGATTGTGCAAGAATGAAATAAAATTAAGGGTTAGCGAACTCTTAGAATTAGTCGGATTAAGTGATAAGGCAACTAGTTATCCATCTCAGTTAAGTGGAGGTCAAAAGCAAAGAGTTGCAATTGCAAGGGCACTAGCAAATAATCCAAAAGTACTTTTATGCGATGAAGCAACTTCAGCCCTTGATCCTCAAACAACACATTCAATACTTAATTTATTAAAAGATATTAATGAAAAGCTTAATTTAACAGTAGTTATAATCACACATGAGATGAATGTAGTAAAAGAAATATGTGATAAAATTGCGGTTATGGAAAATGGGAATATAGTTGAAAACGGAGATATACTTGAAATATTTTCAAATCCAAAAGCTAATGTTACAAAAGACTTTATTTCAACTTTATTTCAAAATAATAAAATATATGATTTATTAAAAAAAGACTTATTTATTCAAGATATAAGTGAAGATGAAGTTTTAGCTAAAATTTCTTTTGTTGGTCAAAATACAGGTCAGGCATTTATATCAAAAATATCAAGAAAGTTTAAAATCGACGCAAGTATATTATTTGGAAATATAGAAATGGTAAAAAATGTTCCAATAGGAAATTTAATTGTAAAGTTAAGTGGTCAAATTGAAAATATACTAAATGCAGATAAGTATCTTAAAGAACATAATATTAGTTTGGAGGTAATTGACTATGATAGAAACATTAAAAACACTAATACCCAATGTAGTTAATCTTTATCCTGAAATGATAAAAGCATTATTTGAGACATTATATATGGTTTTTGTATCGGGAATAGTTTCAACATTAATAGGGTTCCCTATAGGAGTAACGCTTGTAGCAACAAGAAAAGGTGGAATATTAGAAAATAAAATTATAAATAATATTTTAGGTAAAATAATAAATACTCTACGCTCCATACCATTTATTATTTTATTAGCAGCAATAATGCCAATTACTAGACTTGTTGTAGGAACCACTATAGGTACATTAGGAGCATTAGTACCACTTATATTTAGCTCAACACCATTTGTTGCAAGACAAATTGAATCGGTAATTTTAGACATAGATAGTGGCGTAATTGAAGCAGCTCAATCTATGGGTTCAAGTCCAATTGAAATAATTTATAGAGTTATGTTACCAGAGGCTCTTACTGGAATTGTATATGCTATTACTATAACAACAATAAGCTTGATTGGATTATCAGCAATGGCTGGAACTGTTGGTGGTGGTGGACTTGGAGACTTTGCAATAAGATATGGATACCAATATTTTCAAACTGATGTAATGATAGTAACGGTAATAATACTTCTTATTTTAGTAAATATTGTTCAAGGATTTGGAGATATACTACTTAAAAAACTTAGTCATTAATTTAAAGGAGGAATTTTAATATGAAAAAAATAATTACATTACTTTTAACAATAATAATATCAATAGTTAGTTTAGTAGGATGTACTAACACACAAGATAGCGATAAAAAAACTGTAAAGCTAGGAGTTACAGGTGAAGAACATGAAATATGGAATTTAGTAAAAGAAAAATTAAAAAAAGAAGATATAAACTTAGAAATAATTAGTTTCTCTGATTATATAAAGCCAAATATAGCACTTGATGAGGGAGAAATTGATTTAAATGCGTTTCAACATCACGCATATTTAGAAAATTTTAAAAATGAGAGAAAATTAGAATTAACAGCTATTGGAGATACAGTATTTGCACCAATGGCAATATATCCTGGGAAATTAAAATCACTTGATGAAATTAAAGATAAATCGACAATTGCAGTTCCAAATGATGCTACAAACCTAGGAAGAGCTTTAATACTTCTTCAAAATGCAGGATTAATAAAACTAAAAGAAGATGTAGGTTTACTTCCAACTCTTAAAGATATAGCTGAAAACCCTAAAAATCTTGAAATAAAAGAATTAGTAGCAACTCAAATACCAAGATCACTTCAAGATATTGATGTAGCAGTTATAAATAGTGGAGTAGCTGTAAATGCTAAATTATCACCAACAAATGATGCTTTATTTATTGAAGATTCAAGCTTAGAGACGTCAAAGCCATATATAAATTTAATTGCAGTAAGAAGTAAAGATAAAGATAATGATATTTATAAAAAGGTAGTAAAAGCTTATCAGTCACAAGAAATAAAAGATGCTATAAATAAAGTATTTAAGGGAGAGTCTATACCAGCATTTTGATAATTAAAATAAGGGGAAAATAATATGGGAAATTTAAATATAGATATAAAAGAATTAAATCTAGAAGATATAAAGAATGATTTAATAAAGAAAATAAATGAAAATAAAGAAATTTATATAAATGTAAGTCATTCTATTCACAGCAATCCTGAAATAGGAAATGAAGAATATTTCGCTTGCGAAACACTTTCTAATTTATTAAAAGAAAATGGGTTTGATGTAAAAACTAATATTGCAGGTCATCCTACTGGATTTATAGCAAAGAAAAAATCTAAAATTAATATAGGAAAAACTATTGGATTTTTAGCGGAATACGATGCTTTGCCAGGTCTTGGTCATGCTTGTGGACATAATATAATCGGAGTAGCTAGCTGTGCAGCGGCTATATCTTTATCTCAAAAAATCGATGAGATTGGTGGAGAAGTAATTGTATTTGGTTGCCCATCTGAAGAAGGTGGAGAAAATGGTAGTGCTAAAGGAAGCTTTGTAAAATCTAATTTATTTGATAATGTTGATGCTTGTTTAATGATACATCCATCAAATGAAACTTCAATTACGGGAACTAGTTTAGCAGTTGATCCTATAGATTTTGAATTTATAGGAAAGCCAGCACATGCAGCAGCTTGTCCGGAAAAAGGAATAAATGCACTTGATGGAGTAATTCAACTTTTCAATGGAATAAATGCACTTAGACAACATGTACCTGATGATGTTAGAATACATGGAATAATAACACATGGAGGGGAGGCACCAAACATAGTACCGGAATATGCAAAAGCTAGATTTTATATAAGAGCACAAACTAGAAAAACATTAGATGAAGTAACTAAAAAAATAAAGGCTATAGCTAATGGAGCAGCATTAAGTACAGGAGCGAGTGTTAATATAAACTTTTTCCAAAATCAAGTAGACAATTTTTATGTAAATAATAAATTTAATGAAGTCTTTATTAATGTTATAAATGATCTAGGTCATGAAATATGTACTGAAAAACAAAGTGGATTTGGTTCGACAGATGCTGGAAATGTAAGCCATATAGTTCCAACACTTCATCCACATATAAAAATAGGACCATCTAGTTCAATAGGTCATACAGAAGAATTTTGCAAAGCATCAGCATCAAAAGAAGGAGATGAAGCTTTAATAATTGGAGCAAAAACTTTATCAATTACAGCTTTAAAACTTTTAGTGGATGATGAAATTCTTAAAGAAATAAAAGAAGAATTTGAGAAGAATAAGCATTTATTATAAATAAAAAATTAATAAATTTATAAATAATATAAAAGGCTATGATATAAAATCATAGCCTTAAAATAATAATGACATACTTATAGTATTATAGTAAATGTCATTTATACAAATATCATTTTTTAAAGTACCTTCTTCTTTAAACCCAAATTTTTTATATAAAGTAATAGCTTTAAAGTTATCTTCTCTAACCAATAGAGCTACTTTTTTAGTTATATTATTAGATTTAGCCCAATTTATTAGATAAGCCATAACTTCATTAGCAATACCAAGTCCCCAATATTTACTTAATACACTAATCCCAAGAGTACCAACATGTTTAAGTCTATCCTTTTGAACGGAAGTAATTGAAGCAATACTTACAATTTCTCCATCAACTAATGCAACTATCATTATAGAATTATTTGTATCTTCATGAGAATTTATATATTTTTCTTCATTTTCTAAACTTATATTAAATTCATTTTTTCCGAAAGTTAAAAAGTCGCTTTCACCACCAATTTTATTAAGATAGTCAATTATTTCTTGAGCATCTTTTGAATTAGCTTTTCTTATTATAGCTTTCTTGTAATTTTTTAGTAAAATTTCTTTCATGAATTATCCCCCTATAAACTAATCTATTTTAATCTTAGCCCAGGTAGTTTTATTGCAAAATGGGCATTTAAGCCTTCTAGTATCACCGGTATGCAAAGCAAACATATCTCTAAATTTAATATTAAAAACTTGATAGCAGTTTCTACATTCATAAGGAAATTTAACTAACT
Source organism: Faecalimicrobium sp. JNUCC 81 (assembly GCF_053667625.1). Classification (NCBI taxonomy): domain Bacteria; kingdom Bacillati; phylum Bacillota; class Clostridia; order Peptostreptococcales; family Peptostreptococcaceae; genus Faecalimicrobium; species Faecalimicrobium sp. JNUCC 81. The sequence continues at coordinate 2,386,104 of NZ_CM132203.1, read as the reverse complement.
TAGAATATACACTAATAACTAAAAAAATAGGTATACCACCTAAAATTAGCCATGCCAAAATGCTATTAATAGGAATCTTAAACACTTCAAGAATTATAGCTCCTATTATATAAACTACTGTAAATATACCAATATCTATCCAAATAAGTTTTTGAAGTTTCTTAAAATAATTTTCCTTTTTTATAAAAATCAATCCCTTCATACACTATTAAAGTAATTGTATATATAAAGTAAAATATTTGCAAGTAATTAAACATAGTGCTAAAAATAATAATTTATGAATTTTAAAAGGTATATATTATATAGTTTTTCTAGAGTTTATTAAGTATAATTAAAAATAGCGATCAATGTAATTTAGGAGGGGTATATGAAAAATATATTATTATTAGAGGATGATGAATCTTTAAACAGTGGTATAAGCTTTATGCTAAAAAGAGAGGGGCATAATGTATTTTCTGCATTTAATATAGGACAAGCAAATGAATTTTTTTATAAAAATGATATAAATTTAATTATCTCAGATATAAATTTACCTGATGGAGATGGATTGTTATTTTGTGAAGAAGTCAGAAAAACAAGTGACGTATTTATAATATTTTTAACTGCTCTTGATGAAGAAGTAAACATAGTTAATGGGTATAACGTTGGAGGAGACGATTATATAACAAAACCTTTTAGCTTAATAGTATTAATATCAAAAGTAAATGCATTTATGAAAAGAGTAAGTAAAGAAGAGTATAGCTTTAAATACATGGTATCTAAAGATATAACTTTTTATTTAGAAGATCTAAAATTAATAAAAAATAATGAAGAAATAACACTTACTAAAAATGAGTACAAGCTTCTTAAATATATGATGGAAAATAGTAAACAAATATTAACAAAAGATCAATTATTAGATTGTATCTGGGAATGTGATGGACAGTTTGTGCATGACAATGCAGTAGCAGTTAATATAAAAAGATTAAGAGAAAAGGTTGAAGATGATATAAAAGATCCGATATACATAAAAAATGTAAGAGGAGTAGGATACATTTGGGCTGAAGGATGTGTTAAAAAGTGATAAACATATTTAGAAAAGAGCCATTATTAAAAAAGTTAACTATAAAAATTAGTTTAGTATTTTTGTTATCTGTATTAATTTTAAATATATTTCATATAACACAATTAGATAAATTATATAAGGAACAAATTAATTTAACTGAAAATATAGTGGGACAATTAGCCTTAGAGTATCCAAATGATGAAGCTAATATTGTAAAAGCTATTAAGTATAAAGATGAAAGTATAAAAGAAAAAGGTAAAAATATATTAGAAAAATATGGATATAAAGAAGATAGTATTTTAAGTAGTAGTAATAGTAAAGCTATAATTTACAAATCAGTAGTTGTATTTTTTCTTGTTTCTATAATATCTTTAATACTTAATATAAATTTATTAAGCAAATTCTTTAAGGAAGTAATAAAAACTATAGAAAATATATCTTATTATATAGATAATTTTATAAAAAATAACTATGAAGTTGAAGATGAATTTGAACAAGATGGAATATTCATGAGTTTAATATCTAGAATAAAAGATTTAGGAAAAAAACTAAATAATCAGTTATATAAGTTAAATGATGAAAAAGAAAATCTAAAATCATTAGTAACTGATATATCACATCAATTAAAAACACCATTATCATCTATAAGTTTATATAATTCAATACTATTAGAAGATGATATATCAAAAGAAGATAGAAAGAATTTTGTAATTCAAAATGAAGAAAGTACAAAAAAATTACATAATCTTATAGACTCTCTTGTTAATATATCAAGGCTTGAATCGAGTATGATAACAATAAAGCCAGAGTGTAAAAACATAAAAAAAACCATTATAAAAGCTATAAATAGTATTTATATAAAGGCGATGGATAAAAATATTGAAATTAATTTAGATGAATTTGAAGATATAAATATAAATCATGATCAAAAATGGACTGAGGAAGCTATATTTAACATTTTAGATAATGGAGTAAAGTATACAAAAAATGATGGAAATATAGATATTAAAATATCTCAGACTATAAATTATCTAAGAATAGATATAAAAGATAATGGGATAGGAATAAATAAAGAGGAAATAAATAACTTATTTAAAAGGTTTTACAGAGGTAAAGATACTAAGTATATTGAAGGTTCAGGAGTTGGTCTATACTTAAGTCGAAAAATAGTAGAAGCTCAAGGTGGCTCGGTAATAGCTAGTAAAAATATAGATAAAGGAAGTACATTCTCTCTATTATTGCAAAAATGCAATAATTAATGACATTATATTGAAAGATTAATCTCTTATTATATAAGTATATCAAATAGGGAGGAAGTAAAATGAAAGTATTAGAAACTAAAAATTTAAAGAAATATTACGGAAAAAATGAGAATATAGTAAAAGCAATAGATAATACATCAATAGAAATAAATCAGGGTGAGTTTGTTGCTATAGTAGGAAAATCAGGAAGTGGAAAAAGTACACTACTTCATATGATAGGGGGATTAGATAGACCTACTAGTGGAAGTGTATACATAGATAATAAAGATATATTTTCTTTAAATGATGATAAATTAAGTGTATTTAGAAGCAGAAATATAGGATTTATATTTCAGTATTATAATTTAATACAGAGTTTAAACATTTGGGAAAATATAGTATTACCAATAGGACTTGATAATCGTAAAGTAGATATTAACTTTGTAAATGAGGTACTAAAAACATTAGGTTTAGAAGATAAGAAAGAGAGTTTACCAAATACATTATCAGGTGGACAGCAACAAAGGGTTGCAATAGCAAGGGCATTAGCAGCAAGACCGTCAATAATACTTGCTGATGAACCAACTGGTAACTTAGATTCTAAAACTAGTGATGAAGTTATGACAATGCTTAAAACCATGGTTAAGAAGTACTCACAGACATTAGTAATGATAACCCATGATGAAACTATAGCACAAATGGCAGATAGAGTTATACATATAGAAGATGGTAAAGTTATAAAAGGTGGTGCTATAAATGAATAGCATCATCAATAATATAGTAAAGAGTAATTTAAAAGAAAATAAATTAAGAAGTATAATGACTATAATAACAGTAATACTTACAACTACATTACTGACATCAGTTGGAATAATAGCACTAACTATGATGCAAAATCAAAAAGAGCGTACAATAGAGAGTTACGGTAAAGCTCATGCTTATTATAGAAAATTACAGGATGATCAAGTAGAAAAATTAAAGGTACATAAAGATATAGAAATAGTTGGAGAAAATAGTAGCGAACTTGGAAAATTTGAGCTCGGGGAGTCTTTCTTTAACTTTGTATATGTAGATGAAAATGCAATGAATCTTTCTAATAAGCCTATTATAAAAGGTAAATCTCCAACAAAATCAAATGAAATAGCTTTAGATAAATACGGACTTGAAAAATTAGGATATAGTGATGAAGTAGGTCAAACTATAAAGCTTAAATTTCATGATATAAATAAAAATTATATAGAAAAAGATTTTATACTAAGTGCTGTGATTCCTTTAGATGAAGGTTCAAAGGCAAATAATGGCCATGTTGTGGTAGTTTCAAAGAAATTTATTGAAGAGGGTAATTATAAGACATTAATAAGAGCAAATATAAGAATAAAGGATGAAGATAAATTATCAAGAATTGAATTAGAGGAAAAAATAAATGAAGTATCAAGTAGCTTAGGTTTTAAAGAAGAAAATACAGTTTTAAATAATATGTATTTAATGTGGATGAAGCCAGATCCAACAACTGTTTTATGTGCATCAGTAGTATGTTTATTAATTATGTTTTCTGCAATTCTTGTAATTTATAATATATTTTATATATCAATAATAAATAAGATACAAGATTTTGGAAAATTAAAAGCAATAGGTTGTACTAAAAAACAACTAAAGCAAATTATAATAAAAGAAGGTATGATATTATCCATAATAGCAATTCCATTAGGTATTATATTAGGATATATAATAAGTAGCTTAATATTAAATAATATATTAGGATTAATGGGAGAAAAAGCGTCAAATTTAAGTTTAAAAACTAACGTATTAATAATGATAGGCTCAGCTATACTTACATTATTAACAGTTTATATATCATTACTAAAGCCTAGTAAAATAGCAGCAAAAATATCGCCAGTTGAAGCTATGAAATATATTGAAAGTAGCAATGAGAATAAGAAAAAGAAAAGAAAAGGATATATAGATATAGACATATTAAAACTTACTAAGGCAAATTTATCTAGAAATAAAAAACGTACATTAATAACAGTGTTATCACTTTCACTAAGTGGAATACTTATAATAGCAGCATCAACTATCATGATGAGTATAAATACAGAGCAAATGGTTAAGTATGGGTTATCAAGCGATTTTTCATTTAACCATAAATATATTGGATATGATTTTGAAAAAGAAAAAGCTGATTTTTTAAATAATAACCCATTAAATGAAGATTTTATAAATAATATAAAAAACATAGATGGAGTAGAGGGAATTGATGAGGTAAGAGAAATTAGAGTAACTATCCCAAATATAGGTGGAGAAATGAAAAAATTAGAGCCAGAGCTTAAAGATGTAGAATTAGAGTTAGCTGGTTATACTGATGATATGTTAAAGCTTGCAGGTAGTGATTTAACTTCTGGTAAATTTAATTTAGAAAAAATAAAAAGTGGAGAAGAAGTTTTAATAAATGGTTCAGCTGAACATTGGCATGGATTTAAAGTTGGTGATTTAATAACAGTAACTGTAGAAGAAGATAATAAAAAAGTAGAGAAAAAGGTGAAAGTTCAAGGAAGAACAAAGTATCATTTAGGTGGAAGAATAATAACTAGTGTAGACTTTATAAAAAATCCTAAGTATATAAATTCTATATCAATTAGTGTTGATAAAAATAAAGAAGAAGCTATAAGTAAAGTTTTAACTAATATCTCAGATGAGCATAAAAATTTAGAGTATAGTTCACTTAAAGATGAGTTAAATAGTTATAAAGCATCATTTGGAGTAATGAATACGATGGGATATTCACTTATAGGTATTATAGGACTTATAAGTTTAGTAAATCTTATAAATACTATGATAACAAGTATAATATCTAGAAAAAAAGAAATAGGTATACTACAAGCAATTGGAATGAGTGATAAACAACTTTTAAAAATGCTTAAATTAGAAGATGTATTTTATACAATATCAACTTTAATTTCTTCATTAATATTTGGAAGTGCTATCGGATACCTTGGATATAAGGTAATGTATAACACAGGAGCTGAGTATATGATTTATAAATTCCCAATAATTCCAGCTGTAATAGTTGTAGTAGTTATGATATTAGTTCAGTTTGCTATAGGATATGTAATAAATAAAATATTTGATAAGGAATCTTTAATAGATAGAATAAGATATAGTGAAAATTAGCACATAAAAAATAGTATTGCATTTATGCAATACTATTTTTTATGTTAATAGAAAAAATTTGATAATACTAAAATTAATTCATAAAAATATAAAAAATAGTGGAATTTTATTACTATAAATAGTACATTTATAGTATAAGTAAAATATGGAGGTGTACATTGAAAGAGGATATAGGTTTAAAGATAAAACAATTAAGAACAAATAAAAATATGACATTAAAAGATTTAAGTGAAAAGACAAGTTTATCAATAGGATTTTTATCCCAATTAGAAAGAGGATTAACTAGTATTGCTACAGATACGCTACAAACTATAGCTGAAGTTTTTGATGTAGAGTTATCTTATTTTTTCTTAAAACCAAGAATAAAAAATAAGCAAGTAGTAAGAAGCTATGAAAAAGAAGTGTACAATATATGTACTTCTGGATGCATACAGTACAATTTATCAAATAATCTAAATGATAAACAAATACTTCCAAGATTGGTTGAAATACTTCCTAATAATAGTGATGAAGATATTCAATCTTATAGCCATGAAGGAGAAGAATTTATTTATATATTAGAAGGAAAATTAACATTATTTTTAGATGATAAAGAATACGAACTTTATCCAGGAGATAGTGTACATTTTAGTTCCCTACAGCATCACAACTGGGCAAATTATACAAATAAAATGGTAAAGATTATAGTAACATCTACACCAAATCCATATAAAAATAAAATATAGGTGATATTATGAACAATTCATTAATAATTAATATACAAAAATGTAGTATACATGATGGACCAGGTATAAGAACTACTGTTTTTTTCAAAGGGTGTCCACTAGAATGTGCTTGGTGTCATAACCCAGAGAGCCAATCTTATAAAAAAGAAGTTCTTTATAATGAAGAAAAATGTAGCCGATGTGAGACTTGTATTAAAAAGTGTCCACATGATGCTATATATAAAGAAGAAAAAGATATATATTTGGAAAAAAATAAGTGTCAGCTTTGTGAAACTTGTTTAGATTATTGTATAAATAATGCTAGAGAAATAGTAGGAAATAATTATAAAATCAAAGATTTAGTTAAAGAAATTGAAAAAGATATGATATTTTATGAACAATCTAAAGGTGGGGTTACCTTATCTGGAGGAGAAGTAATGGCTCAAGATATAGGTTACATAGAAAGTATTGTATCAGCTTGTAAAGAAAAAGGAATAAATGTAGCAATTGACACTTGTGGATATGCTACATTTGAAAATTATGAAAAAATACTTCCTTATGTAGATTTATTCTTATATGATATAAAATTAATTGACAATGAAAAACATAAGAAATTTACAGGAAAAAGTAATGAACTAATTTTAAATAATTTAAAAAAGTTAAGTAAGAAAAAAGCAAATATAAATGTAAGGATACCTTTAATAGAAGGTGTAAATGTAGATGAAGAAAATATTGAAATATTAAAAATTATAGAATTTTTAAAAGATATTAATGTAGAAAAAGTTAATCTTCTTCCTTATCATAATATAGGAATTCATAAGTATAAAAAACTTTATAAAGATTATAAAGGAGCAGATTTTAAAAAACCAAATGATAGTAAGTTAGAAGAAATTAAATATTTATTTGAAAAAAATAACTTTAAAACTAAAATAGGGGGATAGGAAAATGGATAGAGGAAGTTTTGATAGAACTAAAAAGCTAAGAAAGCAAAGTATAAATGAAACGCCTCATATAACTATTGAAAGAGCACATCTTATAACTGAGGCATACAAAAAATACGAAGGTACTGTTGAAACACCAGTCCTTAGAGCTTTAGCTTTCAAGCATTATATGGAAAACAGAGCATTATGTATAAATGAGGGAGAACTTATTGTAGGAGAAAAAGGAGATCGTCCGCAAGGAGCGCCAACTTATCCAGAGTTATGCTGCCATACTTTGGACGATTTAGATATAATGGATCAAAGAGATATAATATCTTTTAAAGTAGATAATGGAGTTAAAAAAATACAAGAAGAAGAAATAATACCATATTGGGAAAACCGTCAAATAAGAAAAAAAATAATGGATTCTATGAATAAAGAATGGCTAGATTGTTATGAGAGTGGAATATTTACGGAATTTATGGAACAAAGGGCTCCAGGACATACGGTTGGTGGAGGAACTTTTTATAAGAAAGGATTTTTAGATCTTAAAAAAGAAATTAAAGAAGAAATAGATAGGTTAGATTTTATAAATGATTTAGATGCATATGATAAAAAAGCACAATTAGAAGCTATGGATATAGCTTGTGATGCTTTAATTATTTATGGAAAAAGATATGCTAATTATGCTAGAGAATTAGCATATAAAGAAACTGATGAAAGTAAGAAAAAAGAATTATTATTAATAGCAAAAAACTGTGATATAGTACCGGCTAATAAACCACAAACTTTCCATCAAGCAGTTCAAATGTATTGGTTTGTTCATGTTGGAGTTACAACAGAATTAAATATATGGGATGCTTTTAGTCCAGGTAGATTAGATCAACACTTGAACCCTTTCTATGAAAATGATATTGAAGAAGGCTCATTAAATAAAGAAAAAGCAAAAGAAATACTAGAATGCTTATGGATAAAATTTAATAATCAGCCAGCACCACCTAAGGTAGGTATAACTTTAAAAGAAAGTGGGACTTATACTGATTTTGCAAATATAAATACTGGTGGTATAACAGAAGATGGAAAAGATGGTGTAAATGATGTAAGTTATATAATACTAGATGTAATGGATGAAATGAAGCTATTACAGCCAAGTTCAAATGTTCAAATAAGTAGAAAAACTCCGCAAAAATTCTTAGAAAGAGCTTGCGAGGTATCTAGAAAAGGATGGGGTCAACCAGCTTTTTATAATACAGAGGCAATACTACAAGAACTTATAGAAGCAGGTAAAAGTATAGAAGATGCTAGACATGGAGGAACTAGTGGGTGTGTTGAAACTGGTTGTTTTGGAAAAGAAGCATATATACTTACAGGATATATAAATCTACCTAAAATACTTGAAATAACTTTAAATAATGGTATAGACCCTATGTCTGGTAAAGAGGTAGGAATTAAAACTGGAGATGCAAGAAATTTCAAAAACTATAAGGAATTATTTGAAGCGTTTAAGGCCCAATTACACCATTTTATTGATATAAAAGTAAATGGAAATAATATAATAGAAAAAATATATGCAAAGCATATGCCTGCACCACTTATGAGTGTTATAGTTGACGATTGTATTAAAAAAGGAAAAGATTATAACGATGGAGGAGCAAGATATAATACTAAGTATATTCAAGGCGTTGGTATAGGTACAATAACAGATAGTTTATGTGCTATAAAGTATAATATATTTGACAAAGAAAAATTTACTATGGATGAACTTTTAAATGCACTTTCTAATAACTTTGAAGGCAATGAATTAATTCATAATCTAGTAGTTAATAAGACACCTAAATATGGAAACGATGATGATTATGCAGATGAATTGATGCAACAAGTATTTAATGCTTTTTATAAAGAAGTTACAGATAGAAAGTCTGCTATAGGTGCTAAATATAGAATAAATATGTTACCTACAACTTGCCATGTATACTTTGGTGAAGTTATGAAAGCAAGTGCAAATGGAAGACTTTCACAAAAACCACTGTCAGAAGGGATATCTCCAGAAAAAGGAGCAGACACAAATGGACCAACAGCAGTAATAAAATCATGCTCTAAAATGGATCATATAAAAACAGGAGGGACACTGCTTAATCAACGATTTGCTCCATCTGTAGTAGAAGGCGAAGATGGACTTAATAATATGGCAAATTTAGTTAGAGCATACTTTAACATGGATGGACATCATATACAATTTAATGTATTTGACAAGAATATTTTACTAAAGGCTCAAAAAAATCCTGATGAATATAAAGATTTAATAGTAAGAGTGGCAGGGTATAGCGATCATTTCAATAATTTAAGTAGAGCATTACAAGATGAAATAATAAATAGAACTGAACAAGTTTTTTAATGAAAAGTGTAAAGGAGATTAAAAAATGAACAAAAAGATTGGTTTTATAGGTTCTGGGAATATGGCAAAAGCAATGATAGGTGGAATAATCAAATCAGGATTAGTTAAGTCTGAAAAGATAATTACATCAGATTTAAATGAAAATACGTTAAAAAGCATTAAAAGTGAATTTAATATAAATACAACTACAAAATCAGAAGAAGTAGTTAAATACAGTGATATAATAATAGTTGCAGTTAAACCTAATATATATGATATAGTTTTAGAAAGTGTATATCAGTTTATAGATAATAAGAAAATAATAGTAACCATAGCAGCAGGAAAAACAATATCTTCTATTGAAAGTGTTATAGGGGATGATAAAAAAATAATAAGAACTATGCCAAATACTCCAGCTTTAGTAAATGAAGGTATGAGTGCCTTATGCCCAAATAAAAACATAGACGATGAAGAGCTAGAAATGGTTAAATCTATATTTAATTCATTTGGAAAAGCTGAAGTAGTAAATGAATATTTAATAGATTCCGTAATAGGGGTTAGTGGATCAGCTCCTGCATATGTATTTATGTTTATAGAAGCTATGGCAGATGCGGCAGTACTTCATGGAATGCCAAGAAGTCAAGCTTATAAATTTGCAGCTCAGGCGGTAATGGGATCTGCAAAAATGGTACTTGAAACAGGCACTCATCCAGGAGAGTTAAAAGATATGGTATGTTCTCCAGGAGGAACTACAATAGAGGCGGTTAAAACATTAGAAAATAAAGGATTTAGAGGTTGTGTAATAGATGCAATAACAGATTGTGTTGAAAAGTCAAAAGAAATGAGCCAATAGATTAATAAAAGATTTATATTACAAATAAAATAATTATAAATATTTAAATAAGACTAGATATATTATACTAGTCTTATTTTTATGCCTTTGAATATAATTTTATATAAGTGTTTTGAGGAGGGATATATATTGCCAAACCATATAAAAGATATTTATATACAAAGTTTTAAAGGTATAAAAGATTTAAAATTAGAAAATATGAAATCAGTAAATATATTAGTTGGAGATAATAACTCAAAAAAAACTACTGTACTTGAAGCTGTAGAGCTATTTGAAAGACCTTATGACTTTATATCTCATATAAAAAGGGTTAGTAGAAAATACAATTTAAAAACTGTTAAATATAATAAAATAAAGGAAATGTTTTATAATTGTGACTTAGATAATGAAATTAACGTAAATTTATATGTAAAAGATAAATTAAATAGACTATGCATAAATGGAAAAGAAGAACAGCTTATATGTATTGATGATGATAGTCAAACAAATGAGTTAAAGGATTTTGACAGAACTATACTTAAGTATGAGTTTAATAATGAATCTAGAGAATTTATTATGAATGATAACCAAAAGAGCTTTATAAGGCAAAAAAAGCAATTAAAACTTTTAAATATAGGGTATATGATGCCAATAGATACATATATGGAAAATAGCTCAATAGAAGCAATAGATAGGGTTATAAAAAAAGGAGAGAAACAAAGATTAATAGATATGCTAAAAATATTTGATGATAATATAGTAGATATAAATTTTACATCTGACAGAGAGATATATATAACTACTAATGATAAATTAAGTATGAGTATGGGCAGTTTTGGTGATGGATTTAAAAAGGCTATAATACTTACTTCTAAGGTTATAGATGCTGAAAATGGAATATTATTAGTAGATGAAATAGAAACAGGAATACATAAAGATATAATAGGCAAAATTTTTAAAGAAATAATAAAAAATAGTAAATTATATAACACTCAAATAATAGCGACTACTCATAGTCTAGAGGCAATAGGAGTATTACTTGAGAAATTTGATGAAAGTCTAAATGAGGTAGCTATATATAGATTAGAAGAATTTAAAGGTCAAATATATTCAAGAAGATTTTCGGGAGATAAGGCCTATGAAATTGTAATACAAGAAGGTGGTGATTTAAGATAATGAATCATTACCTTTTTATAGTAGAAGGAGCTCATGATGTTGCATTGATATCAAATATACTTAGGGTATTAAAGTTCAGATGCATAAAAGATATTAACAATGTAATAAAACCTTTTAATAATTTATTAATAGATAGATTTCCATGTGAAAAAAATAGTCTAGAATCTTATAATAAGATACCAAGTTTTTATGAAAAAGAAAATAAAAGTGTATGTATAATAAGTGCAGACGGAGAAACCAAATTAATTAAAGCATTAGATAATGCTATAAGTAAGTTTAGGTTAGATGAACTAGATGAGATCACGAAGGTAGTAATTTTTTGTGATGGTGACCTTAAGATTAGAGAAGATAAGATAAGAGAGTTAATCAAAATTAGTTTTCCAAAGAACAACGATTTAGAAATAAGTAAAGATAAGTTAATTAATGGTTTTTTGTCATTAAATAATGTAGACATTATAAATATAGAAACTGAGTTCTTTGTTATGCCAAATAATAAAGATAGCGGAAGACTAGAACAAATATTAATAGAGGCAATAAAATCAGTAGATAAAATTTTACTAGAGGAGGTAGATGTATTTTTATCTAATATTCCGGATGAATATAAAAGTAAATGGGGGGAAAGTAACTCAAGATATGATAAAACTAGAATATCTTGTGTTGGAAACGTTAAAAACCCAGCTTCATCTATGGGTTCATTGATAGGAAGTAGTAAATGGATAACATCAGATACAGTAAAAAACTGTAAACTACTTGGAGGGATATATAAATATATAGAAAAAACAATTAAATGATCCAAATTTAGGTCATTTTTTATTGAAATATTTTTTAACCTTACTAAAATGTAAGTACAATGTAATACAATTAAATGTCTTCTTTTAGAATATGATTATATAATTAAAACATAAAATCATAAGAGATAAGGAGAGAATATGAAAAGATTAGACGGATTTCAACTAAAAATTATAGCGCTTGTATTAATGCTACTAGATCACTTATACTTTACATTTCCAGAAGTATTTCCAACATGGATTCATCCATTATCAAGAGTAGTTGCACCTATATTTGCGTATTTGATGGTAGAAGGATTTTTCTATACTAGAAATAGATTTAAATATAATTTAAGACTTTGTGGGTGGGCTTTATTTATGGAAGCTGGAAATAGAATTTTGAGTATGGTTTTAGTTTCTAAAGAAGTAGGAGTTCATAACAATATCTTTATGACTTTAGCACTAGGTCTTACATTACTTAATTTAATAGAATTAGTTAAGAAAAATAATGGATTTAAAAAGATAGGATTAATAGTAGTTACTTTATTATTACTTCCATTAACAATATTAGTAGAAGGAGGAATAGCATTAATACCTTTTATATTAGTAACATATATCTTTAGAGGAAATATGAAAAAAACAGTTATTGGTTATACCGTTTTATCATTAATCTTATTTAAGATGGATTTTGTATGGTATGGAAATATTAAAGAAACAATAGATATGTTAATGTTTAACTCAGACTTTTTACTTATATTAGCAGTACCATTTATATTAGCTTATAATGGAGAAAGAGGGCTTAATAATAAGTTTTCAAAATATTTATTTTACGTATTTTATCCGCTACACCTATGGGGATTAGCTATATTACAATTTATATTAAAATAAAAAATTTTAATATAAATATTGTTCTTAAAAAAGATAAGAATAGCTATGTAATCAAAGGAGATTTAAATCTTATGAAAGATATTTTAAATATTGTTACTGGTGGAGGAACTGGTTATTTAGAAGTTTATAATGAAAAACACTCTGAAGAGGTAAAAGAATAAATATAAAAAGTTATAGTTATGAATTTATGGGTATATATAATAATAATTTTTATCAAAACTATAAATTTGAAAGAGGATTATTATGATAAAAAAACTTGTAGATAAATATAAAAAATATTTTAAAGCAAATAAAAATGAGCAAGTGTGCCGTTGCTTTAATGTAACTAGTGATGACATAGAAAAAATAATTAATGAAGGCTCAAGTTCTATAAAAGATATAAGAACAATTACTAAGGCAGGCAAGGGATGCGGTAGATGTAATGCAAGTGTAGAAAGAGTTACTTATAAGGCTATAAAAATGAAAAATAAACGATTAGATTAAGAGTATGATAAACGTCCTACTCTTTTTTTATTTTGCCAAAATAAAAAGTTAAAATAACATTTAATAAAACTCATATATATAATAAACTGTTAAATTTTAAGGGGGATGAGATTATATGTCTGAATTCTTTAATTATGTAACTGTATTTGATCATAAGACAACAGTACTTGAAATAGGAATTCCAATGTTATTTATAGCTATTATTATAATATTAATATTTACTTTTAGGAATAAGTTGAGCTTAGGTAGTAAAGCTGATAAAATAGTAAGATTTATATTATTTATTTTATTATTAACTTTTTATGTATCAAATTATATTTTATTATGGACTCAAAGTAGTATAAAAATATCAAATCTTCCACTTCAATTATGTCCAATAAGTGCACTACTTTGTATTTTATTATTAATTAATAAAAATAAAAGAATATTTAACTTTGTTATATTTACAGGAGTATTAGGAGGAATAGGGTCAGTGCTTAGTCCTGATGTTTCTTGTTCATTTATCTATTATAGATATTATCAATTTATGGGTATGCATATGTTAATTGCAATAGTTCCTATTTATTATGCAATAGTTTATAAGTATTTACCAAATAAGAAAGAGGCTATAGAAACATTTGTAGCAGTACATATACTGGCAGTTTTTATGGGAATATTTAATACAATATTTAAGACTGACTATATGTATGTATCATTTACAAAGAATATAGGTCCAAGGGGAACTATACTTGCAGCTCTTGGAGAGGGATATATGTATTTTATAACCTTTGAAGTATTTGTAGCTGTTTTATTTATAATATGGTTTTATGTAGTTAAATTTATTTTTAGAAAATATATATTATAAGTACAATAACATTTGAAATTGTGCATATAAGATTACAATAATTTTCACTTATGATATAATAATTATCTAGAAATAAAGGAGGTTTTACAATGACAATAGATAGAAATAAACTAACTCCTATGATGAAACAATACTTTGAAGTTAAAGATAGATATCCAGATTGTGTATTATTTTTCAGATTAGGAGACTTTTATGAGATGTTCTTTGAAGACGCAATAGTAGCTTCGAAAACACTTGAAATAGCTCTAACAGGAAAGTCGTGTGGTCTAGATGAAAGAGCTCCAATGTGTGGAGTACCTTTTCATAGTGCCAATTCATATATATCAAAACTTGTAGAAGCAGGATTTAAGGTTGCAATAGGTGAGCAGTTAGAAGACCCAGCAACTGTTAAAGGTATAGTAAAAAGAGATGTTATAAGAGTTATAACTCCAGGGACTGTACTTGAAGGAAATTTACTTGAAAATAAGAAAAATAATTATTTATTATCAATATACAAAGAAAATGAAAATATAGGTTTAACCTATGTAGATATAAGTACTGGTGAAGTCAATGCAACTAATTTATCTAGTGATAAAGTAGTTGAAGAAATAGCTAAAATTCATCCTAGTGAAATCATTATAAATGATTTAGAGTTTATACCAAGTCTTCAAAATATGATAACTCTAGGTAATATATATGTAAATGAAAGTTTTAATGAAAGTTATTTAGATATAAAAATATTAAATGGATATTTTAGCGATGACTATTTATCTAATATAAGATTTGATGATAAAAATCTTATGAAAAATAGTTTATCTATACTTTTAAACTATATATATAATACTCAAAAACAGGTGACTTCTAATATAAACTCTATAAATGTATATAATTCTAGTGAATATATGGTATTAGATATGTTTACTAGAAACAATTTAGAACTTACTCAAACAATAAGAGGAAATAAAAAGAAAGGTTCTCTACTTCATGTACTTGATAAAACATCTACTGCAATGGGTGGTAGACTTATGAGAAAGTATGTAGAAGAGCCTTTAGTTAATAAAGATAAAATAGATGAAAGATTAAATGTTATAGAAGAAATAAAAGATGATTTTATGTTAAGGGAAGACTTAAATGATATACTTAAAAATGTATATGATATAGAAAGAATATGTGGAAAAATTGCCTTTGAAAAAGTAACTCCAAAGGAAATGATACATTTAAGAAATTCAATAGAAAAACTTCCAATTTTAAAAGAAACTATAAATTCATCAAATGGAGATATAATTAAAAAATATATAAAAGACTTAGATGATTTAAATGATATTTATAGATTAGTAGATGAAGCAATAATGGAAGAACCTTCAATAACTATAAAAGATGGAAATATAATAAAATCAGATTTTAATGATGAATTAAAAGAACTTAGAGATATTTCTCAAAATGGTGCATTTTTAATAAAAGAAATAGAAAATCGTGAAAAAGAAAAAACAGGAGTTAAATCTTTAAAAATAGGATTTAATAAAGTGTTTGGTTATTATATAGAAATAACAAAAGTAGGGCTTACTACTGCTAAAATAGATGAAACTTATATAAGAAAGCAGACTCTAAGTAACGCAGAAAGATTTATAACTCCAGAACTTAAAGAAATAGAAGATAAGATACTTAATGCACAAGATAAAATAAAAGCACTTGAGTATGAGATATTTGTAAATATAAGAAATGAAATATATAAAAATATAGATAGGATACAAAAGGTTGCAAAGACTATTGCAAATATAGATGTATTTGTATCTTTAGCGACTGTTGCCTATATTAATAATTATGTAAAACCTAATATAAATGAAGAAAATAAGTTAGATATAAAAGATGGAAGACATCCGGTTGTTGAACGTATTGTTGGAGAAGAAAACTTTGTAGCAAATGACACTTATTTAAATAGTGGCGAAAATATTATAAATATAATAACAGGTCCCAATATGGCAGGTAAATCTACATATATGAGACAAACTGCTATAATAGCTTTAATGGCACATATTGGTTCATTTGTTCCAGCTGAATATGCAAATATTCCAATACTAGATAGGATATTTACTAGAGTTGGAGCTAGTGATGACTTAAGTCAAGGACAATCTACATTTATGGTTGAGATGAGCGAAGTATCATTAATCCTTAAAAATGCTACAGAAAAAAGTTTAGTTATACTTGATGAAATAGGTCGTGGAACTAGTACTTATGATGGTATAAGTTTAGCGTGGTCAATAGTTGAGTACATTCAAAATAATATAAAGTGTAAGACTTTGTTTGCAACACATTACCATGAATTAACGGATCTAGAAAATGAATTTGAAGATGTTAAAAATTATTCTATAGCGGTTAAAGAAGATAATGACGGAATAATATTCTTAAGAAAAATAATACCTCAAGGTGCAGACAAAAGTTATGGAATATACGTTGCAAAGCTTGCAAAACTTCCAGATAAAGTTATAGATAGAGCAAAAGATATACTAAAAGATTTAGAGAAAAATCATGTATATAATAATATAGCTATAAACTCAGATAGTTTAGTTGATTTACAAGTAAAAGAGAATATTGTATATGAAACTACGGACAAAATAAGAAGCCTAGAAATTGAATTAGAAAGATTAGGACAAGATAAGCAAGCTTTAGAAGAACAATTAACAAAAGTAACTAAAGAAAAATTTGAAAATGAGTCTATAAAAAATGATTATCAAATTTTAATTAAAGAAAGCGAAAAAACTAAAAAAGAGTTAGATAAAATAAATAATGAGTATAAAAAGATAAAAGAAGAATCAAATAATGCTGTAGCTGAAGTTGCACTTACTCAAATTTCTTTCGATACTATAAATGATAGCAATTTAAATGATGAAATATTAAATTTAGATATATTAAATATGACTCCACTTGATGCTATGAATGCACTTTATAATCTTCAAAAGAAAGCGAAAAATTCGCTACGCTCATAGCGCCAACGATGTATCTTTGCTTTCGCTTCAGATACATCCGTTGCTTAAAAGATTCGCCATAATCGTAGCGATAAAGAATTATATTTTAGAGGAGGTGTGTATATGAATAGAATTAATATATTAGATGATTTAACTATAAATAAAATAGCGGCAGGAGAAGTTGTAGAAAGGCCTTCTTCGGTTGTTAAAGAACTGATTGAGAACTGCATAGATGCAGGTGCATCTAAGGTAGTTATAGATATAGCTGATGGAGGTAAAAAATTCATAAAGATTATAGATAATGGTAGTGGAATAGCTTCTAGTGAAGTTGATAAATCATTTTTAAGACATGCCACTAGTAAAATAAGCAAAATTGATGATTTATATGACTTATATTCTCTAGGTTTTAGAGGAGAAGCATTAGCATCTATATCAGCAGTTTCAAAATTAGATATGATTACAAAGACTAAAGATGAGCCAGTTGGTACTAAGGTTTATGTAGAAGGTGGAAAAATAATATCTAAAGAACCAGCTGGAGCAAATAATGGTACTACTATAATCATTAAAGATATATTTTATAATACACCTGTAAGACAAAAGTTTTTAAAATCAACTCATGCAGAAACTATAAATATAAGTGATTTAATTAATAAGTTAGCTATAGGAAACCCAAGTGTTCAATTTAAGTATGTTAATAATAATAAACCAATGTTAAATACTCCAGGAGACGGTAAGCTAACCAGCGTTATAAGAAGTATCTATGGAAAAGATGTATGTGAAAATTTAATTGAAGTAAATTATGATTGCAAATATTTTAAAATAAGCGGATTTGTAGGAAATAATAATGTTTATAGATCTAATAAAAATTTACAACATATTTATATAAATAAAAGATTTGTAAAAAGTAAGGTAATATTAGATGCAATAAGTGAAGCTTATAAATCTATTATTCCTATAAATAAGCATGCAGTATGCTTTTTAAATATGCAGATAAATCCAGCGAGTATAGATGTTAATATACATCCAACAAAACTTGAAATAAAATTTGAAAATGAACAAGAATTATATATAGAACTTAGAGACTATTTAAGAAGTAAATTATTAAGTTCTAGCCTAATAGGAAAATATGAAGTTTATGATAAAAATAAAATTCAACCAAGACCTATTAACAATTTAGCTGAAAGAAAAATAGAACCATTTGAAAAAGAACATAAAAAAATTGAAGTAATAGAAATAGATAGTGAAAAACCAATAGATACATTTTTATCTGTTAATGACATAATAAACAAAAACTCAAGTATAAATGAAGAAAGTAATAAAAATTTATATATGAATGAAAATATAAAAGAAGCTAATGTATACTCATTAGAACATTCTTTTAAGGAAAATAAAGATGATTTTAATGATCAAATAGATAATATGTATAAATCTCAAGCTATAAATGAATACAATCAAAGTAATATAAATGAATTACAGAGTATAAGTGAAAATCTTTCAATTTACAATGTAGATGGAAAAGAAGATGAACAACAAAATTTCCTTGAAGAAAAAATAGATGACAATAGATTTTCATTAGATGATTATAATGTTATAGGAACTATATTTGATACTTATATAATATTATCAAAAGGTAATTCTATGTATTTATTAGATCAACATGCTGCACATGAAAGAGTTTTATATGAAAGGTATATGAATAAGTTTTATAAATCAGATATAAATATGCAATTGTTACTTAATCCTATAGTAGTAGAGCTTTCGAATGTTGATATGTTAAAAGCTGAAGAAAACCTAGAATTATTTAAGAACTTTGGTTTTGAAATAGATATATTTGGTAATAATCATATAATGATAAGATGTGTGCCAACTATATTTGGTGTTCCTGAATCCGAAAAATTCATATTACAAATAATAGATAATATAGATGAAATAAAAAATAACTATGAGCTTAAAGGTGAAAGATTTGCATCGATGGCATGTAGGTCAGCGATAAAGGCTAATGATAAAATAAATACTTTAGAGATAAAATCTTTATTTGAACAAATGAAAGAATGTAAAAATCCCTTTACTTGTCCACATGGTAGACCTATTATAGTAGAAATTTCTAAAACTGAAATAGAAAAAATGTTTAAAAGAATTATGTAGTTAGGAAAGGAACATTATGAAAAAGACACCAATTATAATACTTACAGGCCCAACGGCTGTTGGTAAAACTGATTTATCAATAAATTTATCAAAAGAACTAGATGCCGAGATTATATCAGCAGACTCTATGCAAATATATAAGTATATGGACATAGGTAGTGCAAAAGTAACGGAAGAAGAAATGGGTGGAGTTAAGCATTACTTAATAGATGAAATTACTCCAGATTTTACATTTTCGGTTTCAGAGTTTCAAGATAGAGCAAATAAATATATTAAAGAAATAAATGAAAAAGGAAAGAAAGTACTGGTAACTGGAGGTACTGGACTTTATTTAAACTCTTTAATATATAATATGGATTTTGCAAAATCTGATGCTGATAATGAACTTAGAGAGAGATTAAGAATAGAGCTTGAAGAAAATGGTATCGATTATATGCACAATAAATTAAGAGAACTTGATTTTGATAGTGCAAATAGAATACACAAAAATAATACAAAGCGAGTAATAAGAGCTTTAGAAGTGGCATTAAGTGGTAAAAAAATGAATGATTTTTCTAATGATTTAAAGTTTAATGATAGATACGAGCCTATAATAATAGTATTAAATAGAGATAGAGAGCATCTATATCAAAGAATAAATAAAAGAGTAGATATTATGATGGAGTCAGGGCTTATTGAAGAAGTAAAAAGATTAATTAGTATGGGATATACTAAAGATATGATATCTATGCAGGGCATAGGTTATAAAGAAATAATCAAATACTTAGAAGGCGAATATGAACTTGATGAAGCTATTGAAATAATAAAAAGAGATTCAAGAAGATATGCCAAGCGACAATTAACTTGGTTTAGAAGATACGAAAATGCAAAATGGTTTGACTTAGATAGCTATACTGATAGCAAAGTACTTAAAGATGATATAATCAAGCATATTGAAAATATGGTATAATATGTATAGAATATAAGAATAGAGAAATAGTAAAAAATAAAAAATATATTAATTTAAATTTCGGGAGGATATCTAATGAAAAATGTAGCTTTAAATTTACAGGATTTATTTTTAAATAATGCGAGAAAAGAAAAAATACCTGTAACTATATATTTAATGAATGGGGTACAAGTAAAGGGGATTGTCAAAGGATTTGATAGTTATATAATAATGTTAGAAGGGGATAACAGACAACAAAACATGATATATAAACATGCTGTTTCTACTATATTACCTGGAAAATATATAAACTTACAAAATAATAATCAACAAGGAAATAATAACAATAACCATAGATAATTTAATATATAAATTAAAATAAGACTGCTAAATTTAAATAGTAGTCTTATTTTAATTTTACGAGCAAATGTTATAATAGATTTATAGTATTTAAATTAAGGAGAAATGTTAAATGAGCGTTTTAAGTAGAAGAGAAAATATATTAAAAATATTAAAAAATTCTAAACAAGCAGTTAGTGGTACAAGTTTAGCAAGTGAATTAAATGTAAGTAGACAAGTTATAGTAGGGGATGTTGCAATCCTTAAAGCTGCAGGTGAAGATATTATATCGACATCAAAAGGATATATATTAAATGATAAGAAAGAAAGTGAAGGTTATATATTAAAAACTATAGCTTGCAAACACAGCAAGGAGTACATTGAAGATGAACTTAACTCAATAGTTGATGAAGGTGCAACTGTAGTAAATGTAATGGTTGAACATTGTCTATATGGTCAAATAACTGGAGATTTATATTTATCATCTAGACGTGATGTAAAAGAATTTATTCAAAAACTTAAATCTGACATAGTAAACCCTTTAGCGGATTTAACTGATGGTATACATTTACATACAATAAAATGTAGGGATGAAGTATCATTTAATGAAATTATAAAAAGCTTAGAATCAAAAGGATATTTATTATAATATTGACAAGAACATTCTTTTTATTTAAAATGTAATTACAGATGTATATACAGTTTAAATAAGGGGGATAAAAGTATGAATAAAAAAGTAAACACTCAAGCTGTTGTTATTTCAGCAATTTTATGTTCTATTGCAATTATAATACCTATGTTTTCACCAATTAAAATAATATTAGAGCCTGCATCATTTACATTAGCTAGCCATGTTCCGATTTTTTTAGCTATGTTTATTTCGCCGGGGACAGCAATATTTGTTACAGTTGGCAGTACTATAGGTTTTTTATTGGGAGGATTTCCAATTACGGTTGTGTTAAGAGCATTAAGTCATTTAGTATTTGTTATAGCAGGATCAATATATTTAAAAAAACATAAAGATATAATTGAGGAAGGTAAATCATCGTTAATTTACTCTTTTACGGTTTCTTTAATACATGCAATAGGGGAAGTGTTAATAGTAATACCATTTTATTTAGGGTCTTCTTTATCTCAAGGTTATTATGATAAGGGATTTATTGTTTCAATACTAGGACTAGTTGGAATAGGAACTATAATACATAGTATGATAGATTTTTCATTATCAAAGTATATATGGAAACTAATGCCTAAGGATGTAGTCAAAAAAATTGTGGTAAATATATAGTATATAAGTTTATAAATATAAAAATGGCTACTATAAAAAATTATAGTAGCCATTTTTATATTTATATATTTAGTAAAAATATATTCAAAATTCTAGTAAATGTCAGATAGCTTGAACTAAATTATTTAGTGTGATAAAATTTTAATGTTAAAATTAAAAGAGACAGGTGAAAAATATGCTAAACGAAACAAAAGAGTTATTAAAAGGGTTTTATCAATTAGATGATGAAATATTTGAATTATCTGAAGGTGTTATGGATGACATTAAAGATAGATTTGAAGAAATAAAAAAAGTAAGAGAATACAATCAGTATAAGGTATTGAAAGCTATGCAAAAGGCTCACCTAAGTGATAATCACTTTAACTGGACTACAGGATATGGATATAATGATATTGGACGTGAAAAAATAGAAGAAATATATTCTGAAGTTTTTGGTGCAGAAGATGCTTTAGTTAGACCGATAATAGTTAACGGTACTCATGCTCTTACACTTTGCTTACAAGGTATAGTAAGACCTGGTGATGAAATACTTTCAGTAACTGGAAAACCATACGATACATTAGAAGGTGTTATAGGAATAAGAGAAGAAAAAGGTTCTTTAAAAGAATTTGGAGTTACATATAATCAAGTAGATTTCTTAGAAGATGGAAATGTTGACTTAGAAGGAATAAAAGAAAAGATAAATGATAAAACAAAACTTGTTATGATTCAAAGATCTAAAGGATACTCTTGGAGAAAATCACTTACAATAGCAGATATAAAAGAAGTAATAGATACTGTAAAATCTATAAATAAAGATCTTATAGTTATGGTTGATAACTGTTATGGAGAATTTATAGAAACTAAAGAACCAACTGATGTTGGAGCAGACATAATGGCTGGTTCATTAATCAAAAATCCAGGTGGTGGCCTTGCTTTAACTGGTGGATATATAGCAGGTAGAGCTGACTTAGTTGAACTTATATCATATAGATTAACTTCTCCTGGAATAGGTAAAGAATGTGGATTAACATTTGGAACTAGTAGAAGTGTACTTCAAGGATTTTTCATGGCTCCATATGTTGTATCTCAAGCTGTAATGGGTGCAATATTCTGTGCAAGAGCATTTGAAAAAATGGGATATGATGTTCTTCCAAAGTATGATGATGTTAGAAGTGACATCATACAAATAGTAAGACTTAAAGATGCTAAAGAAGTTATAGCTTTTTGTCAAGGAATACAAGCAGCGGCTCCTGTTGATTCATATGTTAAGCCAGAGCCATGGGCAATGCCAGGTTATGATGATGAAGTTATAATGGCTGCAGGTGCATTTATTCAAGGCTCTTCTATAGAATTAAGTGCAGATGCTCCAATAAGACCTCCATATAATGTATACTTCCAAGGTGGACTTACATTTGACCATTCTAAGATGGGTACATTAAAGGCAATACAATATATGAAAAACTCAAAATAATAAGGGGTGTAGAATGAATTGGATTGAGGAAATAGAGAGATATGTTCCTGTTGATGAACAAGAAAAAAAAGATAAAGAAATAATATTAAAATGTATAAAAGAAAATGATGATATATTAACTAGAGAAAATGAAGTAGCACATATTACTAGCTCTGGATTTATTGTAAATAAAAATAGAGATAAAGTACTTATGATTCACCATAATATCTATAATTCTTGGGGATGGACTGGTGGTCATGCTGATGGTGATTGTGATTTATTGCATGTTGCTGTAAAAGAAGCAAAAGAGGAAACTGGCATTAAGAATGTAGTACCAGTAACTAATAATATATGCTGTATAGATATACTACCTGTAATTGCTCATATTAAAAGAGGAAAATATGTTGCATCTCATTTACACTTATCAATAGCCTATGTACTGGAAGCAGATGAAAGTGAAAAATTATTTGTCAAAGAGGATGAAAATAGTGGTGTTAAGTGGATTAATATATCGGATATAGAAAGTTGTACGGATGAAAAACATATGCTAAATGTTTATAATAAATTAGTTAATAAAGCTAGATTATATTAATATAAAAGTACCTTGTAATTGTTACAAGGTACTTTTATATATTTCTATATTTAATATAGAATTTTTAGGGTATAATTAAAACTTATTAGCAAAACATATAAAACTATTAAAAACTGAATAAGGAGATAATATGAAAGGCAGAATTGATTTAACACAAGGAAAAATTGCAAGTAAGTTAATTAAATTAGCACTTCCAATAATGGGAACATCATTTATACAAATGGCTTATAACTTAACTGATATGATATGGGTTGGCAAAGCTGGAAGTAGTGCAGTGGCTGCTGTTGGTACAGCTGGATTTTTCCCATGGCTTGCTATGGCATTTATAACTATATCTAAAATAGGCGGAGAAGTAAAAGTAGCACAAAGTATAGGTGAAGGTGATATAAAATCAACAAAATCATTTATAAAAGCAGCTATAGAAATAAATATTATTTTATCGGTATTATATACTATATTTTTAGTTTTATTTAATAGACAATTAATAGGTTTCTTTAGATTGGGTGATGCACAAGTTATTAATATGTCTAGACAGTATTTAGTAATAGTTGCACTAGGAATGGTATTTTATTTTATAAATCCAGTATTTACAGCAATATTTAATGGTCTTGGAAATAGTAAAACTCCTTTTAAGATTAATACTATAGGGCTGGTTACAAATATTATATTAGACCCCGTATTAATACTTGGACTTGGTGGGTTTCCAAAGCTTGGAGTAGTAGGTGCTGCAATAGCTACAGTTATTGCACAAATAGTTGTGGCTACATCATTTTTAATTATAATCATAAAAAATAAAAATGAATATTTCAAAGTGAAATTATTTAAAGATATAGAATTAAATTATTATAGTGTACTATGTAAATTAGGGCTTCCTGTTGCTATACAAAGTGGTATGTTTACTGTATTTTCTATGTTAATAGGAGTAGTTGTTGCTGCATTTGGACCAGTAGCAATAGCAGTTCAAAAGGTAGGGTCTCAAATTGAATCTATCACGTGGATGACAGCAGAAGGACTTGCAGTAGCACTTGGAAGTTTTGTAGGCCAAAATTATGGAGCTAAAAAATATGATAGAATAAATAAAGGTTGCAAAATAACTTTAATAATAGCTTTAATACTCGGTATCATTAATACACTAATATTAGTATTCTTTGGGAAATATATATTTAGTGCATTTATACAAGAGCCAGATGCTATAAGAGAAGGGACTATATATCTTAAGATATTAGGATATTCTCAGTTATTTATGTGCTTAGAAATAATAACAACAGGAGCATTTAAAGGACTTGGAAAAACATTTATACCAGCATTAATAATAACAGTTTTAACAGGTGCAAGAGTACCAGCAGCCTATTTTTTATCGAAACCACAAATACTTGGACTAGATGGCGTATGGTGGAGTATTAGTTTAAGTAGTATATTAAAAGGTATTTTAATGCTAAGTATATTTATTATAATGCTTAAGTGTGGTAAATTATATGGTGAATATAAAAAATCTGAATAGTTATAGAATAGATTAAATGGCGTGAGTATATTAAATACTCATGCCATTTTGATTTTAATGATTATGTAGGTACTGTTAAGATTATGCTTCTTGAATTTCAAGGATACCCATAGGGCAGGCATCAACGCAAATTCCACAAGAAATACATTTGCTTGGAACAGGTCTTTCTTCAACTTTTGCCATTACATTTTTTGGACAGATATCAACACAAGTAAGACACCCAGTGCATAATTTTTTATTTATCATGTAGACACCTTTAGCATTTTGAGTTATAGCTCCCGTAGGACATTTTTTTGCACATAAGCCACATTGATTACAAACTTTTACAAGTATAGAATTATCTTTCTTTGTGTCAATTTTAATACAAGTTGTGGAGTCTCCATAAGTTTTGTAAAAAGCTTGAGAACAAGCTAATTCACATGACAAGCAATTTTTACATAAAGAACGGTCTGTTACGGCTAATTTTTTCATATTCTAATCCCCCATAAATACCAATTATCTCAAAATATTTTCAAGTTAAGTGTAGGATACAATAAAATAAAAAGCAATTAAAAAATCAGAATTATTTTATATTTAATTTCCTTTTTATATAAAATAGAGTATAAAAAATTTTAAATAACAATTATAAGTTTATGGATTTAAACGTTACAACAACTTTAAATAAATCACCATCGATATTTAAATCTAAAGTACCATTTTGAAGATCAACTAAATTTTTAGATATTGAAAGTCCAAGTCCACTTCCATCAGTATTACGAGATATATCTCCTCTAACAAATCTCTCTAAAAGTTCATTTGAGCTTATATTTAACTTGTGATTAGATATGTTTTTCATAGTAATAATTATATTATCATCAATAATATTTAAATCAATATAAACTCTAGTACCGCAAAGAGAGTATTTAGTTATATTATTTATAAGATTCTCAAATATCCTAAAAGTTTTTTTACCATCTATATTAGCAAAAACAGAGTCATCAGGAGTGTTTATTATAAAATCAAGTTTTGATTTTTCTATTTTATCTTCAAGCTCTACAATACTTTGTATAAGAAGTTCTTTAACATCCGTTTTTTCTATAGAAAGCTCTATATCACCACTATTTATTTTAGAGGCTTCAAATATATCTTCAACCAAAGTCTTAAGTCTTGTAGCCTTTCTGTCTAATATATTTATATAGTCTTTTGTAGTTTTTAAATCAAGTTCATTGTTTTTAAGTATATCAATATAACTTACAATAGAAGTTAGTGGAGTTTTTAAATCATGGCTTACATTTGTTATAAGTTCTGTTTTCATTTTTTCACTTTTAAGTTTTTCTTCTAATGCATTTTCAAGGCCATCTGTTAAATTATTTATGCTACTTGCAATAGAAGTTATTTCATCATTTCCAATTATATCTAATTTATACTCTAAATTTCCAGATTCAATATTTTTAATATTAGTAGATAAATAGTTTATATAATCGGTTTTTTTATTTAAAAAATAGTATATATATGAATAACATATAATGTTAAATAGAGAGAAAACTATTGCAAGAACTAAACCTCCAGCAAAATCGGACCATCCTGCAAAAAATATAAAATATAATAAAAATTGAATAATTATACCTGATACAAAAACTAATTTTAATTTTTTATTAAAAGATTTTTTCTCATGTTTACTTAATGTATTTTTAATAAATTTTAAAATAATAATTCTATCTTTTAAGTTTTCATTATAAAGTTTAAGGTTATTATAAGTAAAATAAAGAGAACATAGAATTATAAAATCAAATATAATTAAAAAATTATCATAAAACGAACCAGTGTTGCTCCAAAATATATATCTAATTAAAACTGATGAAATTATAAATAAGACAATACTATCTATTGAAAATCTTGATAATAGTTTAAAAATATTATTTAAAAAATTATTGTCAGTATCTTTATTTAATCTATAAATTATAAAGAATATAATAGACAAAATGAAAGTAGTAAAAGCAAGAGCTTTTACAGTATATATAATATCAAAATTAGGTAATCTCTCAACAGGACCAAAGAATATATACTTAGCTATAGGTGACATTTTATATAAATTACCAAAGCTAAATAATAAATTAAAGCAAGCTTCAAAACATATTGATACGCTTAAAAAAAGTAAAGTTAATGATATGAGCTTTAACTTAGAATTATTAGCAAATGATTTTAATCTATGGTTATTAGTAATTAATGTTTTCAATTTTGTATCCAATTCCCCACACCACCTTTAAATATTTAGGATCTTTAGAGTTTATCTCTATTTTTTCTCTAATCCTTCTTATATGTACAGCAACAGTTTTTTCACAGTTATAAGCAATATCTTCCCAAACTTTTTCATATATATCCTTAGATGAAAATACAACACCTTTATTTGAAAGTAAAAGTTCTAATATTTTAAACTCAATAGGAGTAACTTTCACTTCTTCTCCATCTAGAGTAACTTGCTTGCTATCTTTATTTAAATAAAGTCCACCGCTAGTTAAGATGGTATTACTATCAACTATAGAGTTGTTATTTTGCATAGTATTTAAGTTTATAAATCTTCTTAGTTGAGATTTGACACGAGCTATAAGCTCTAATGGATTAAATGGCTTAGTGATATAGTCATCAGCTCCCATGTTAAGACCTAAAATTTTATCTATATCTTGATTTTTAGCGGATAAAAGTATTATAGGAATATTGTTATTTTCCCTAATTGTTAAAGTTGTTTTTAGACCATCCATATTGGGCATCATAACATCCATTATTATTAGGTCTATTTTATTTTCTATCAAAGTTTCAATAGCTTCAAGACCATCATAAGCTTTAAAGGTATTAAATCCCTCTGGCTTTAGATAAAATTCAATAGCATCTACTATTTCTTTATCATCATCAACGATTAGTATATTTTTATTCATTTGATTCACCCCTTTAAAAACTATTATATCATACACATTTATAGTGTAAATTTACAAAATACAGCCTAAATAATTAAGAATTTATAACATAAAATTATAATTATTACAAATTTATTAAGAAAAGAAAACGATTAATACAAGATGTTATATGTTTCTAAAGATGGAATACATAAGTATAAACAATAGATGAGCCAAGAGAAGGGATGACTGTAATGTTTTTTAGCATCTACTGTGATACTATTTATAATAAATAATTAAGTATATATTTATAAAGGGGGATGATAAAATGGATATATTAAAGCATAATAGTATTGCTTGGGATAATGAGGTGAGAAATAAAAATAAATGGACAATACCAGTAACCTCAGATGAAGTAGAAAATGCAAAAAATGGAGAATATACATTACTACTAACTCCAACTAAAGCAGTTCCGAGAGAGTGGACTTCAAACTTAAAAGAGAAAAATGTATTATGTCTTGCATCTGGTGGAGGTCAGCAAGGTCCAATATTTGCTGCTTTAGGAGCAAATGTAACAGTTTTTGATAATAGTAAAGAGCAATTATTAAAGGATAAGATGGTATCTGAAAGAGATAATTTACATATACATTTAGAAAAAGGCGATATGAGAGATTTATCAAGGTTTGAAGATGAAACTTTTGACTTTATATTCCATCCAGTATCTAATTGCTTTATTGATGATATTAAAGCTGTTTGGAAAGAATGTTATAGAGTACTGAAAAAAGGTGGGATATTAATATCTGGATTTACCAACCCTATTATATATATTTTTGATTTATATGAATGGGAGAAAAATAATAAATTAATTATTAAAAATCACATTCCATATTCTGATATAGAACAATTACCAAAAGATCAATTGAAAGAAAGATTAGATATAAATGATACTTTAGAATTCGGGCATTCGCTTCAAAGTCAGATTGGTGGGCAAATAGATTCAGGATTTTTAATCAGTGGATTTTATGAGGATAATTCAGGAGGAGATTTATTAGATAAATATATAAATACATACATTGCTACTAAATCAATAAAATTATAAAATAAATAACAAAAACTGCAAGACAAAAAATACAAAGTATTATAGTATATAAGTTATATGTAATTTATATATTGTGGGGGAAGTAATAATGAATAAAAAAACAGTCAGCAAAGTTTTATCGATAATTCTTTGTATATTATTGGTAATGCCAACAGTGGTAGAAGCAAAAAGAGGTAGGAGTTCATCATCTAGAGCATCAAAAAGTAGTATAAGTTCATCTTATAAGAGAAGTAGCTCAAGTAGTAAATCAAATTCTTCACTTGAAACTAAGTCAACTAAAGATAAATTAAATTCGTCTACTTCGAAAGAATCATCTAATGATTCAACCAAAAAAAATACAGGTAACGATTCATCAATTTCTAACTCTAGTACTAAAAAAACTGATAAAGTAAAATCAGGAGATTTTAGTAAGAGTAAATCTGATTTAAAAGATAAGAAAAGCGTTGATTCAGAAAATAAATCAAAAAAAGAAAATGATAAAAGTAAAAGTAAAGCAACGACAGCTCTAAAGGTAGGCTCTATGGCAGGAGCAACTACAGTTGCTGGTAATACAAAAAAAGTAGATGCAGACTCTAACAAATCTTCACTTAAAGCAGATAGTGCAAATTTTACAGTTAAGCCTAAAAATATAGATAAAAATAAGAAAGAGAACACATCAACAAATAATAGCTCAACGTACAAGCCAAGCTATTATAAGAATTACAGCAAAAATAACTTTTTCTCAACAAATAATGCATGGTTTTATTATTATGCATTAGACAAAGTGTTTAATAATAGAGATAGAGTGACAGAACAAGATATAGCTAGAGAGTTAGAAGAACAAGGATATACAAAAGAAGAAATAGATACTATAATGTCAGAAGGAAAGAAAGAGCAAAAAGAAGTAAAAAAAGAAGTTTCAAAGAAGAAAAGTAAAAATATTTTTAAATATATAAAAATAGGTACTGTGGTATGTATCTTAGGATGTATTATATATATTAAAAAAATAAGATAGTACATAAAACAATTATATATAATAAAAAACTGATGATTATACTTTTATATAAATAAAGCTAGGAAGATTCCTAGCTTTATTTATATAAACTAATAACCTCTAATGCTTTTTTCTTAAGTTCATCAATAGCACATTCAGGTTCAATTATTTTAATATCTTTACCATAACCAAAAGCAAATTCTATCCCTTGGAATAAAGAATCAAATTTTATATCAATATAAATATCATCATTTTCAATAATTGTTTTACTTATATTTATAAACATTCTTTCCTTTATATGATTTAAGATACAGGAATTTACTTTAAATTTAAAAGTATGTTTAGGGATTGAACTTTTAAATTTACTAGTTGAATTTTTCCAATAATCTTCTAAATTAAAATCAGTTGGTCTTATAAAATTATCTTTCATTAAAAATGCAGATTCTATAGACGTTACTTTGTATGTTTTGATAATTCCATTATTTAATCCAACTAAATACCATGTTCCTCTTTTACATACAAGGCCTAGAGGGTTTAATATTACTTCTTTAGTTTCGTCTATTTTTCTATATAAAATATTTAAAGTTCTAAATTTCCAAATGGCATTTTGTAATGTATTAAGAATATCTTTGCTTACATTATTTGTTTTATTCCATGTATTCATATCTATATAAATATAATTTTTAATATTCTCTATTTCTTGTATTTGACTATGAGATGAACTTCCTAAAAGTTTAATTAATGTAGAACTTTTCAGCTTCTCAATACCTAAATCATCTAAAATTTTATCTCCAGTAGGAACAAACAAAGAAAATATTTCATTTGTACTTATGCCAGTTAATGAAGTTTTATAATCTCCTAAAAGTTTTATTCCTCCATTTGCCCCTCTATCGCTACTTATAGGTATGCCAAGGCTACTTAGTGAATCAATATCTCTATAAATAGTTCTTACAGAAACTTCTAAACGATTAGATAATTCATTAGCGGTTAGTTGTCTGTGCATTTGAAGTAACATAAGTATAGATATAAGTCTATCAGCTTTCATAAATTTTCCTTTCAAATATGACATAAGGTGTCAACAATTGTTTTGTATAATATATTTTGTAAGTAAGTTAATAAATATTATAATTAAAATGGATAAAAAAAGAAAGGATACAAAATTATGAAAAGAGAGAGGAAAGTAATTTTATATATAGCAATGAGCCTAGATGGATATATAGCAAGAAAAAATGGAGATATTGATTGGCTTTGTGGCGATGGAAGTGAACCAGATAGTGATTTTGGATATAATGAGTTCTATAAAAATATAGATACTGTTATACTTGGAAGAACTACTTATGACCAAGTTGTAAATGAACTAAGTGTAGGTGTTTGGCCATATGAGGGTATAGATAGTTTTGTGTTTACAAGTAAGGATACTAAAGATAATAAATATGTTAAATTTATAAAAGAGGATATATGTGATTTTGTAAAAGATTTAAAGAAAAAAGAAGGAAAGGATATTTGGGTAGTAGGTGGAGCTGAGTTAATAAGACATCTAACAGAAGTAAACTTAATAGATGAATATATCATAACAGTTATACCGACTATTTTAGGTGAAGGTATACCTTTATTTAAAGAAGGAAGTAAAGAATTAAAGCTTAAATTAAAAGAATCTAAAGTTTATAACGGAGCTGTAATGATTCACTATATTAGAAACTAATTAAAAAATAATTGTATATGATATAGATACTAATTCTAAATAATGTTAATATAAAATTATATTTAATTTATACAAAAGAGGGGGAAAAGGTATGTATAGTTTCAAAAGTGATTACAGTGAAGGAGCGCATCCTCAAATTCTTGAAGCTTTAGTTAAAACAAATCTAGAACAAAGTGAAGGGTATGGTTTAGATACATATTGTGAAAAAGCAGTAACAGCTATAAAAGAAAAATTACAAAATGAAAATGTAGATATTCATTTTATACCTGGAGGAACTCAAACTAATTTAACAGCTATATCGGCATTTTTAAGACCACACGAAGCAGCAATATCTGCAAATACAGGACATATATTTGCAAATGAAACAGGTGCAATAGAAGCTACTGGTCATAAAATTATAACAGTTGATGTGGAGGATGGGAAGTTAAGAAAAGAAGATGTATTATATGCACTTTCTAAGCACACTAATGAGCATGTTGTAAAGCCAAAACTTGTTTATATATCAAACTCGACAGAAATAGGAACTATATATACTAAAAGTGAATTAGAAGAATTAAATAAAGTTTGTAGAGAGAACAATTTAATTTTATATATGGATGGAGCAAGACTTGGTTCTGCCTTATGCTGTAGAGAAAACGATTTGACATTATCTGATATAAGTAATTTAACAGATGCTTTTTACATAGGTGGGACTAAAAATGGAGCATTATTTGGAGAAGCTATAGTGATATGTAAAGAATCTCTTAAAGAAGATTTTAGATATTACTTAAAGCAAAAAGGAGCTATGCTTGCTAAAGGAAGATTATTAGGAATACAATTTTTAGAACTATTTAAAGAAGATTTATTCTTTGAAATAGGAAGACATGAAAACGAAATGGCTAATATTTTAAGAGATGGAATAAATGAATTAGGATATAAATATTTAGTAGATTCTCCGTCTAATCAAGTATTCCCTATATTTAATAATGATGTAATAGAATCTCTAAAAAATAATTATGCATTTAGTATATGGGCTAAAGTTGATGAAGATAGTACAGCTATAAGACTAGTAACTTCATGGGCAACAACTAAAGAGTCAGTACTAAGGTTTATAGAAGAATTAAAAAAAGTATCTAAGTAAATATAAAAGAGGGAGTCGTATTTTACGACTCCTTTTTAAATATTAAGATCAACTAAAAAAGTGCTAACTAAAAAAGAAGCTATTAATATTATTTGAAACAATTTAATAATTATAACTGGCAAAACATATAAATTAAAAAGATAGTAAATAGTAGATTAACATACAATATGTATAATAAACCTATGAAAGAGAAATAAAAGTAAAAAATTTAGATAAATCACACAGTTCTCCTAATAAAAAGCTATATTAAAATTTTTAATATGGTCTTTTTTTTATGAAAATAATACAAAGTTAAGCTTAACTTAAGGATAAAATGATATTAATTATTATAATAAAACTTAGAAGGTGGTAATAAAATGAATCGTAGTTTGCAAAGAGTAAAGAGAAAAAGAGAATTAGATAAAATAAATAAAGCGAAAAAACAACAAGAAAATATTGAAAAAAGAAATTTAATAATAAAAATAAGTACATTAGTCTCTATAATAGCTCTGATCTTTATAGTAGTTAGTGTATCAATAAAAGCAGATAATTTTATATCTGATATCTCAAATATATTAAATATATTTAATGTTGGAAATCCATATAAGAATGTATACTAATTTTAGATGATATAGTTTTATAATTTATCTCAGCTAAGTCTAATACATATGCTAAATAAATATATTATGATTACATATAAATTTTATTGGATAATTATAGAAATAAAAGATATAATTAATACTAAAATGAAATAAAGATCTAAATATAGATTGGAGGAAAGTTATGATTTTACGAGAAATTGCTACACAAGTACTGGAAAAGTGCTTAATTACAGGTGGAGATTTTGCAGAAATATTTGAAGAAGATACAATCACTAACTCAATAGGATTAATAGATAATAAAATAGAAAATGCTCTAGGTGGGAGAAACTATGGTATTGGAATAAGAATATTTAAAGGATTTAAGAGTGTTTATGCATACACAAATGATAATTCATTAAGTGGTATGCTTGATACTGCATATAAAGCAGCACTAGCGTTAGGTAGCTTATCTGAAGAAAAAATGGTAGTACTAAATAATAATAAAATTTTAACAGATATAAACCCTATAAAACTATACCCAAGTAGCGTAGACTATCAAAATAAAATAAATGTAATGAAATCTGCATATAAAAATGCAAAAGAATATAGCACAGATATATCACAAGTAAGTATAAGTTACACAGATAAAGATCAAAAAGTTTTAATAGCAAACACTGAGGGATTATACGTTGAAGATAGAAGAATAAGAACAAGACTTGGTATAAGTTCTGTAGCATCAAAGGGAAGTGAAAATCAAACTGGATTTGAAGGTCCTGGAGGATGTAAAGGATTTGAGATATTTGAAGATATAGACCCAGAGTATTATGGAAAAGAAGCATCAAGAGTAGCATATACTATGCTAAATGCTAGAAATTGTCCTGCTGGTAAAATGACAGTAGCAATAGACAATGGATTTGGAGGAGTAATATTCCATGAAGCTTGTGGTCACTCTCTTGAAGCTACAGCTGTTGCTAAAGGGAACTCTGTATTTGCAGATAAGCTAGGTCAGCAAATTGCATCAAGTAAAGTAACTGCAATAGATGATGGAACGCTTAAGAATCATTGGGGTTCAGCAAATATAGATGATGAAGGAACTCCAACTAAAAGAAATGTACTAATAGAAAATGGTATATTAAAATCATACATGATAGATAAATTAAATGGAAGAAGAATGAAAATGGAGTCAACTGGAAGTTCTCGTAGACAAAGTTACAAGTTTGCTCCAACTTCAAGAATGACAAACACATATATTGCAAAAGGTGAAGATAAGCCAGAAGATATAATAAAATCAATAGATAATGGATTATATGCAAAGAAAATGGGAGGCGGTTCTGTAAACCCAGTAACAGGAGAGTTTAACTTTGCGGTATCTGAAGGTTACCTAGTTAAAAATGGTGAGATAGTAGAACCAGTAAGAGGAGCTAGCTTAATAGGTAAAGGTAGCGACGTACTTATGGATATAGATATGGTTGGAAATAATTTAGCTCAAGCTCAAGGTATGTGTGGGTCATCATCTGGAACTATACCAACAAATGTAGGTCAGCCTATGATAAGAGTAAGAGAAATAACAGTTGGTGGAAGAAAGGAGGACTAATATGAACTTTATAGAATTTAAAGATTTATTATTTAAAAAAGCAATTGAAGAAGGATTTAAAGAGTGTGAAATCTATTATAGCGATGGTGAAAGCATAAGCATAAGTGTTTATGAAGGAGAAGTTGAAAAGTACAATTTATCTAAATCATTTGGGTTATCATTTAGGGGAAAAATAGAGGGGAAAATGGGATATTCATATACCGAAATATTAGATGAAGATGCCATAAATATGCTAATAAATAATGCTAAGAGTAGTGCTAATTTAATTGAAAATAATGATGTTCAGTTTATATATGAAGGAGATAAAGAGTATAGTAATGTTAAAACATATTCAAAAGAACTTGAAAATATAGACCCGGCTAAAATGATAGAATTGGTTCTTGATTTAGAAAAAGAAACTAAAAAGTGTTCAGAAAAAGTTGTAAATTTAAATGGTTGTAAAATATCATACTCTTCATCAAACTATGGAATATACAATACTAAAGGATTAGAACTTACGAATAAAGGAAATATACTTACATCCTATGTAGTAGCTATAGTTGAAGATAAAAATGGAAAAAATGATGGAGTAGGATACGTAGTAGCCAACTCTTTAGATGAAGTAGTTCCTAAAAAGATCGCTAAGCAAGGTGTTGATGAAGCTTTATCTAAGTTGGGAGGAAAGAGTATAAAATCTGGAAGCTATAAGACTATAATATATAATGAAGCTATGGTTCAGCTTCTTGAGACTTTTGCAGGGACTTTTAGCGCAGATGCAGCTCAAAAGGGGTTATCACTTTTAAAAGATAAAGAAGGGGAAATGGTAGCATCAAAAATAGTTACTATAGTTGATGATCCACTATTAGATGATGGATTAGCATCAGCTCCTTTTGATGATGAAGGGGTAGCCACTTTTACTAAAGAATTAGTTTCAAATGGAAAGTTAATTACATTACTTCACAATTTAAAAACTGCAAATAAGGCAGGAGTAAAGACTACAGGTAATGGATTTAAATCTTCATACGCATCATCTGTTGATGTATCTGAAAGTAATTTATACTTACAAAAAGGTGAGAAGTCTTTAGATGATTTAATGAAAGAAATAAATGAAGGTTTAATGATAACTGATTTAGCAGGTCTACATTCTGGAGCAAATGCTGTAAGTGGAGATTTTTCATTAGCAGCTAAAGGATTTTATATAAAAAATGGCAAAAAATCATTCCCTGTTGAACAAATAACTGTAGCAGGAAATTACTTTGAGTTACTTAAAAATATAGCTGAAGTAGGTAGTGATTTAATATTCCCTATGAGTAATGTTGGTTCACCTTCTGTAATAGTTAAAGGTTTATCAATAGCTGGAGAATAGAAATAGAAAAGAGAGCTGATTTTTTCAGCTCTTTTTTATTTTAAAAAATCTTAATAAAATCTTAATAATTTAGGAACTAAATATTAAAAATTATATCTCATAATAATAGATAGATTAGCTAATTTATTCAAAAATATATATAAATGTTATAATGTGAGGTGAGGTGATGAAATATGTTTAGAGGGAATATATTATTAGTTGATGATGATAGGGATATAGTTAATTCTATGGAGATACATTTAAAAAATGAAGGATTAAATGTTTATAAAGCTTATGATGGAATAGAAGCTTTAGAGGTATTAATGGATAAAAATATTCATTTAATACTTATGGATATAATGATGCCAAAGCTAGATGGATTAAGCACAACATTAAAAATAAGGGAAGAAAAAAATATACCAATAATACTTGTATCTGCAAAGACACAAGACACAGATAAGATTATAGGTCTTAATATGGGAGCAGATGATTATGTAACAAAGCCATTTAATCCACTTGAATTAGTTGCAAGGGTAAAGTCTAATTTAAGAAGATACACAAGTTTAGGAAATTATACTGAGGAAAGTAGTGATATTTTAAGATATAAAGAACTGGAATTAAATAATATTAGTAAAGAGGTAACTGTAGATGGAGAATTAGTAAAACTTACTCCTATTGAGTATAAGATACTAGAACTATTACTTAGAAATCAAGGAAGGGTATTTTCTTCAAGGCAGGTATATGAAAATGTTTGGGAAGAGCTAGGATACAATTGTGACAGGATAGTTGCAGTACATATAAGAAGGATAAGAGAAAAAACTGAGATAAACACAAAAGATCCAAAATATATAAAGGTGGTGTGGGGTGTTGGATATAAAATTTAAAATAAATAAAGAAATATTAGTAGCCATTATGTGTTTTTGTATATCAGTAATTATTTTTAGAGTAGATTTAATATCTAATTATATGTATTGGTATAGTAATAATAAAGATTTTTATAGAAGCTACCAATTAGAAGGAGCAATATATGAAATAGGGGAAAGTTCTGTATATACAGTAGTTGGAAATAATGCAAGTGAAAATATGTTGGCATATAGAAATAAATCAAGTACTATGATTGAAGAATTTAAAAGTGCACAAGTATATGTAGTAAATAATGATAGTAAAAAGACTTATTCTAATAATGGTATTAATAGTATAGAAGAGTTTAATAAAGTAACAAAAGATTTTCCTTATATTTTAGAGCTTAATTTTAAAGATAAGACTTTAAAAAAAATAAAAAACGGAAAGAAAGAAAATTATATTACAAATAATTATGGAAACATAGTAGACGCGAAAAAAGAAGATGTAACTACATATATAGCAATACCAAGTATTGAGAAAATAAAAGAAAGTGATTATGATAAAAATGGGGATAGAGTTAAATTATTATATGAAGACAATATAAGAAGTAATAGAGAAGCGATGATTTTTCTAGGCTCTAGAATAATTGCAGCAGTAGTTTTATTAAGTAGTTTTCTGCTTTATATAAATAATATGATTAAGATCAAAAAGAATTATAAAAATAATGAAGATTACATAGAACAGCATAAATTATATTTTAAATCAAAAAGTAGTAAAATATTTAACTTAGAGGGCTTATTTATAATAGGGGTTATATCATTAATATTATTAAATATGTTTAAATACCATGGTTTTTATATATTATTTAATACAATTTTGCTTTTAGATATATACTATTTTATATATACAGTAATAGCTATAAAAAATATAGAGGATTTAGTTAATAAAAGTAAAGCGTTTAAAATGTTATATAAAAAAGAACGTATTTCACAAAATAAAATAGTAATAACAAAATTTGCAATACTGTTTACATTAACACAGATTATAGTATTATTTATTATACTTTATACTATGTATGGAACGAATAGTATTAGTGGTATATCAGATTTTATTACGTATACGTTAAAGTATGGCATACCATATTTTATTTCGTATATGCTAGAGTATAACAAATATATAATAATCATGTTTATAGGTATTGTATTAGGAAATATATTACTAGCTTCAATAATAATTAAAAAAATGAAAGGAATCACAGACATACAAACTTCATTAAGTGAATTTAAGAGTGGTAACTTTAATCATAAAATAGAAGTAAATGAAAATGATATGTTCAAAGAATTAGTAGAAGATATAAATAGTTTAGGTGAAGTTATAAATGAATCTGTAGAAGAAAGATTAAAAAGTGAAAGAATGAAAACAGAGCTTATAACAAATGTAAGCCACGACTTAAAAACACCACTTACAGCTATAATAAACTACATAAGTTTAATGAAAAAAGAAGATATAAAACCAGAACATGTAAAAGATTACGTAAAGGTACTTGATAATAGAACGCAAAAGCTTAAAGTATTAATAGATGACTTATTTGAAGCATCAAAAGTTAGTAGTAATGATATAGAAGTTAATTTAGAAAAAACTGATATAAATCAATTACTGACACAAAGTATAGTAGAAATGGAAGAAGAAATAGAAAAAACTAAATTAGACTTTATTATAAATACACCAGATAAAGAAGTTTATATAATGGCCGATGGAAGAAAGCTTTGGAGAGTGTTTGAAAATCTTATATCAAATATTTTAAAATATTCATTAGAAGGTACTAGAGTATATATAGACATGATTACAAAAGATAATAAAGTAAATATAACTATGAAAAATATATCTAACTATCCTCTTAATTTTAATCCAAAAGAAATAACAGAAAGATTTACAAGAGGTGATTTATCAAGAAATACGGAAGGATCAGGCTTAGGATTATCAATAGCTAAGGGATTTGTAGAACTTCAATATGGAAGCTTAGATATTGAAATAATAGGTGATTTATTTATAGTTACTTTAATATTTGATTTAGTAAAATAGTATAAAATATCAATGTTATAATGTAGTGAGAAATTCTATCAATAAGCTACATAGAATAAAGGGATTTAGTAGATAATGTAGTATTATAAAGTATAGATGAAAATATCTAATAGATATTTATTCTATACTTTTTTATTTCACTTAAAATATAAAAATGTTAAACCACACTTTAAATTTTAAGATGAATATATTTATATTATATAGGTTATAACATATGGAGTAATTGGAAGTTAAATATTAAAGGGGGCATAGATATGTTAAAAGCCGTTATTTTTGATATGGATGGAGTATTAGTTAATACAGAGCCAGTTTACTATAAAGTTACAAAAGAAATATTAAATGAAAATGGTCATGATATAGATTATAAAGAATATGAAAAATATATAGGAATGACTAATGAGTGTACATGGGAACTACTAAAACAAAAGTATTCTATAAATATAGATACAAATGAATTAATAGAGAATATGATGATATTAAAAGATGTTATTATAAAAAGAGATGGATATGAATTAATAGATAATGTAGAAAGTTTATTAGAGAATTTAAAGCAAAATAATATAAAAGTAGGATTAGCTTCATCATCTCCAATATGTGATATATTAGATGTAACTAAA
Source organism: Faecalimicrobium sp. JNUCC 81 (assembly GCF_053667625.1). Lineage (NCBI taxonomy): Bacteria > Bacillati > Bacillota > Clostridia > Peptostreptococcales > Peptostreptococcaceae > Faecalimicrobium > Faecalimicrobium sp. JNUCC 81. The sequence continues at coordinate 2,345,708 of NZ_CM132203.1, read as the reverse complement.
AGTACTGGTATATATAAATACTTTGATAAATTAATTACTGGAGAAAGTGTTGAAAAATCAAAGCCATCTCCAGATATATTCTTAAAAGCTGCAAATGAATTAGGTGTAAATAGTGAAGAATGTATTGTAATAGAAGATTCTAAAAATGGAGTACTTGCAGCAAAGTCTGCTAATATGAAATGCATAGGATTTTTTAACAAAGATTCAGGTAAACAAGATTTAAGTTTATCAGATATGATAATCTCTAATATGAGAGATATAGATTATGATTATATTAAAAAATATTTAACATAGACAAAAAATAAGAGCGCCTTAAGGTGCTCTTATTTTTTATACTAAAGTCTAATGTTTTAGTAAAAATAAATATATTAATAAGTACAAAAATAAAACAAAAGAACACTAACTAGTGTTCCTTAAAGACATAAGAAGAAAAATATTTACTTTATATATATATTAGACTTAATTTAAAATAAACCTTTAAAAAATTTAAATTTATCTGATATTTATTTTAACTACCCATTTATATATAAATTAAACGTAATATACGAAAATTTTAAGGAAAAATATTTCCAAAAAATATTGAAGTAAATACTATATATAGTTTAAAATAAACAAGCGAGTACTACATATAGTATATAATGATTAATTTGCTTAAAATAGTAAATAAGCCAGTAATTGCAATGGTTAAGAGAATAATATCTCATAAAAATCATAAAAAACGGTAAAAGGAATGATAAATATGAAGTGGATAGAATTAAATAACCAAGTTATCATAAGAGATGATAATGGTAAGTTTCAATTAGAAAAAGATAAAGAAGCTCTTAATGTATATATTAATGAATCAATAGAAAGCAGAATGAAGCACTTTAACAATATTGAAGAAAAAATAGATTATCTAGTTAGAAATAATTATTACTCAAAAGATGTTATAGAAAAATACGATATATCATTTATAAAAGAACTTTATAAAAATATTAAATCTCAAGAATTTGAATTTAAATCTTATATGAGCTCAAGCAAGTTTTTTGAAAACTATGCTTTAAAGGATAATAATGGAGAAGAAATTTTAGAGAGTTATGAAGATAAGGTATTAATATGTTCATTAGCATTAGCTGATGGAGATGTTGATTTTGCTAGAAAAATTTCAGATAAATTAATTAAACAAGAATTTCAGCCTGCAACGCCAACATTTTTAAATGCAGGAAGAGCAAGAGCAGGAGAAATGGTGAGTTGTTTCTTACTTTCTATTGAAGATAGTTGTGAAGGTATATCTTATGCGGTAGCTTCTGCAAATCACTTATCTAAAATTGGAGGTGGAGTTGCTCTAAATTTAAGTAGACTTAGAGCGAGTGGAGAAAGTATAAAAGGAATTGAAGGAGCAAGTGGTGGAGTAGTTGGTGTAGCTAAAATGTTAGAACAATCATTTAGCTATTTTAATCAAATGGGAGCAAGACAAGGTGCAGGAGCAGTATATTTAAATGTATTACACCCAGATTTTGAGCTTTTAATGGATACTAAAAAGATTAATGCTGATGAAAAAATAAGGCTTGCAACATTATCAATTGGAGCTATTATCCCAGATAAATTTATGGAATTAGCACAAAAAAATGAAGTAGCATATGCATTCTATCCTCATACTGTATTTAAAAAATACGGAGTTAACATTGATGATATTAATATGGACGAGTGGTATGAAAAATTAGCTAATGATAAAGACATTAGAAAAAAGGAAATAAACCCAAGAAAAATATTAACAAGAATTGCTCAAACCCAACAAGAAAGCGGATATCCCTATGTAATGTTTGTTGATAGCGCAAATAAAGAACATGTTCTAAAAGATTTAGGAAAAATTAAAATGTCTAATTTATGCTGTGAAATTTTCCAATATCAAACTCCATCAGATATAGTTGGGTATAAAGGTGAAAATAATTGGGGACAAGATATAAGTTGTAATTTGGGTTCTTTAAATATTTATAATGTAATGAAAAATAGAGATATAGAAAATGTAGTAGATACGGCAATAAGAGCACTTACAGTAGTTTCGGACAAAACAAGTATAGATGAAGTCCCAACAGTAAAAAATGGGAATAATGCGTCACATGCAGTAGGTCTTGGAGCCATGAATTTACACGGATATTTAATGAATGAAGATATATTATATACATCAAGTGAAGCGTTAGACTTTTCAAATACTTTCTTTGCAATGATTAGATACTATGCTATAAAAACGTCGATGCAGTTAGCTATTGAAAAAGGAGAAACATTTAAAGGCTTTGAAAAATCTGAATATGCAAAAGGTAAAGAAAGTGAAGTTCTTAAAAAATATTATATAGAAAGCTATTTACCTAAAACTGATAAAGTGAAAAAATTATTTGAAGGTATTTATATACCAAGCAATAAAGACTGGGAAAGGTTATTAGAGGAAGTTAAGGAAAAAGGGATATACAATGCATACTTAATGGCAATAGCCCCAACTCAAAGTATTAGTTATGTTCAAAATGCAACTTCAAGTATAATGCCAATAACAGAACAAATAGAGGTTAGAACTTATGGAGATTCTACAACAATATATCCAATGCCTTTTTTAACTAATGAAAATCTACTATATTATCAATCTGCATATAGAATGGATATGTTTAAGGTAATAGATATGGTATCAGTTGTGCAAAATCATGTAGATCAAGGAATTTCAACTACGCTATTTGTAACAGATGATAAAACTACAAGAGATATTGCAAGATATTATATATATGCTTATAAAAAAGGATTAAAAAGTCTTTATTACACAAGAACGAAAATGTTAAGAGAATCTGTTGATGAATGCGTGGCATGTTCTGTATAGAAAGGGTGGTAAATATGACATTTATACATAAGGCGGTTAATTGGAACAGAGAAGATGATGATTTTACACAATTATTTTGGGAACAAAATGTTAAGCAATTTTGGCTTCCAGAAGAAGTACCAATATCTAAAGATTTAAAGTCATGGTCAAACTTAAATATTGATGAAAAGAATTTATATAAAAAAGTATTAGGTGGATTAACATTATTAGATACAAAACAAGGAAATAATGGAATACCATCAATGATGAGCTTAACAGAAGACTTACAAAGAAAAGCAGTACTTTCATTTATGGGAACAATGGAAGAAATTCATGCGAAGAGCTATTCTTCTATATTTACAACATTACTTTCAAATGCTGAAATAGATGAATTATTTGAGTGGATAGAAACTGAACCTACCTTACAAAATAAAGCAGAAATAGTTTTAAGACAATATGAAAATACAACTGATAAAAAAAGTTTATATTTATCAATGGTTACAAGCGTATTTTTAGAAAGTTTCTTATTCTATAGTGGATTTTTTTACCCTCTATATCTAGCAGGTCAAGGAAAGATGGTAGCTAGTGGAGAGATTATATCTTTAATACTAAGAGATGAATCGTTACATGGAAAGTATATAGGATTACTTGCACAAGAAATATATAATTCATTAGAAGTTTATGAACAAGAAGAAGTAACTAATAAAATGTATAAAATACTTCGTGAACTTATGGAAAATGAAGAAAATTATACAAGATTAATATACAAGGGAACAAATCTTTCTGATGAAGTAATAAACTTTTTAAAATATAATGCGAATCAAGCACTTGAAAATCTAGATTTTCCTAAATATTATGAAGTAAAACCTATTAATCCAATAGTTTTAAATGGATTAAGTACAGAGACAAAAACTCATGACTTTTTCTCAACTAAAGGTAATGGATATCAAAAAGGAATTTATGAAGAATTAGAAGACAGTGATTTTATATTTTAAAATTATAAGTAAATTATAAAAAAGCTAGGTACTGCTTAATTAAAAAGCAGATCTAGCTTTATTTTAATGGTAAAAAATAAAGCTATGCCTTAGATAATAAAATAGAAATTATTAGAAAAACACCAAAAGAACATTGAAAAGAATGTTGAAAAATCAACGTTTTTGTAAGTTGAATTTTATATATCGTTAAAATTATATTGAATAAAAAAAATACATCTTATATAATTAAATCAGAAAAATGGTATACAATAAAACATAATTGTATACAGGTATACGCATGTATACTTAATAAAATTACAGGAGGAATACTAGCTATGGAATTAAAGGTAGTTGCTAGTGCTGGGACATTAGAATCAAGTGATATTCAAATCATATTAGAGCCAAGTGATAATGGAATATCTATAGAGCTAGAAAGTACTGTGATGGCTCAGTTTGGCGAACAAATTGAAAACGTTATCGCAGAAACATTAAAAGCACTTAATGTTACAGACGCGAAAGTATTTGCAAATGATAAGGGAGCAATAGATCCAGTTATACAAAGTAGGGTTCAAACTGCTGTCTATCGTTCAGCACAATGTAGTGAATATAAATGGATATAAGGAGAGAACTAATGAAACTAAGACGTTCAATGTTATTTGTTCCAGGTAATAATCCAGGAATAATAAGAGATGTTCATATATACAAGCCAGACTCAGTAATGTTTGACTTAGAAGATGCAATAGCAATAACAGAGAAAGACTCTGCAAGATTTTTAGTACATAATATGTTAAAAAAATTAAGCGATTATTATAAAGAATTAAACATAGAAACTGTAGTTCGTATAAATGGACTTGCTACAGAATTTTGGAAAGATGACATAGAAGCTGTAGTAACTGGTGGAGTAGAGGTAGTAAGAATACCAATGACTGAATCAGTTGAAGATGTTATGGCTGTTGATGCTGAAATAGAAAGAGTAGAAAAAGAGTGTAAAAGGGAAGTTGGTTCTACTAAAATAATGGTAGCAATAGAAACTGCACTTGGAGTTATGAATTCATTTAATATAGCTAAGTCACCTACAAAAAGATTAATAGGTATGGCTATAAGTGGAGAAGATTTTGTAACAAGTATGAAAACTACAAGAACACCAGAAGGAGACGAACTATATGTTGCTAGAGGAATGGTGGCAATGGCAGCTAGAGCTTGTGGACTTGAAGTGTTAGATACAGTTTATTCTGATATAAACAATGATGAAGGTTTCCTAAAAGAAGCTAATCTTATAAAGAGAATGGGATTTGGTGGTAAATCATTAATTCACCCAAGACAAGTCGAGCTTATACATGATGTATTTACACCAAGTGAAAAAGAAATAGCTAAAGCTCAAAAAATAGTGGATGCAACTAGAGAAGCTTTAGAGCAAAACTTAGGTGTGTTTACAGTAGATGGAAAAATGGTTGATAAGCCAATCATAGAAAGAGCTCAGAGAGTTCTAGAACTTGCAAAAGCTGCAGGGGTTTTAGTTGGAGGTGACAATTAATAATGGAGACTAAAAGAGTTAGTAATGAATTGTTAAATAGCATAAAAGGTTATGAAAATAGATCAGCTTATGTTGCTCCTTTCTCTAGCCAACCATCAGATAAAATAGTTAAGTCTGATAGTGAAAACTTAAAAGAGCATGTAAGAAGAGATAAAATAGTTGGATCTTTAAGAGATGCTATAGAAAAATGTGAAATAAAAGATGGAATGACAATATCTTTCCACCATCACTTTAGAGCTGGTGATAAGCTTTTAATGATGGTTGTTGATATATTAGCAGAAATGGGAATTAAAAATCTAAGAGTAGCAGCAAGTTCATTAACTAGTGCTCATGATGGTTTAGTTACTCACATTGAAAATGGAGTTGTAAACAGAATAGAAACTAGTGGTCTTAGAGGAAATTTAGCTAAAGCAGTTTCTGAAGGTATATTAGGAGAACATCCAGCAGTTATACGTTCTCATGGTGGAAGAGCTAGAGCTATAACTTCAGGTGATGTTAAAATAGATGTTGCATTTTTAGCAGCTTCTTCAGCTGACTGTATGGGTAATGCAAACGGTGTTGTAGGAAACTCTATATGTGGATCTATGGGTTATGCAAAGGTAGATGCGGCTCATGCTAAAAAGACAGTTGTAGTAACTGATACTATAGTTCCTTATCCGAACTTCCCACAAAGTATACCTCAAACTCAAGTTGACTATGTAGCAGTAGTTGATGAAGTAGGTGATTCTAAAGGAATAATGTCTGGTGCTACTAGATTTACAAACAACCCTAAAGAATTATTAATGGCGAAGAGAGTTTTAGATGTAATGAAAGCTTCAGGGTTATTCGTTGATGGATTCTCTATGCAAACAGGTTCTGGTGGAGCATCACTTGCTGTTACTAGATTTGTTAAAGAAGAACTTATAAAAAGAAATATAAAATTAAGTTATGCTTTAGGTGGAATAACAGGTCCTATGGTCGACTTATTAGAAGAAGGACTAGTTGATACATTATTTGATACTCAAAGTTTCGATTTAACTGCAGCTCAGTCTGTAGGTAAAAATGAAAAGCATGTTGAAGTAAGTGCAGATTTCTATGCATCTATAGGAAATAAATCAGCAGCAGTAGACAAGTTAGATTTTGTTATACTAAGTGCTCTTGAAATAGATACAGATTTTAATGTTAACGTTATAGCTGGTTCTGATGGAGTTATAAGAGCTGCATCTGGTGGGCACAGCGATACATCTGCAATGGCTAAAGTATCAATACTTGTAGCGCCTCTTACAAGAGGTAGATTATCTACAATAATAGATAAAGTTACTACTGTTGTTACTCCAGGAAGTACAGTTGATGTAGTTGTAACAGATTATGGTGTAGTAGTTAATCCAAGAAGACAAGATTTAATGGCTAAGTTTAAAGAAGCTGGAATCCAACTTATAACTATGGAAAAATTAAGAGAAATAGCTACAAGATTAGTTGGAACACCAAAAGAAATAGAGTTTAGTGATGATGTAGTAGCTGTAGTTGAGTACAGAGATGGAAGCATAATAGATGTTATAAAAAAAGTAAAATAAATCCTAGTAAATGTTTAATAAAAAATATTTAAAATATTAACACCATGGATATTAAAAAATCCATGGTGTGATATAGAAATTATATTATAATAGAAGATAATATCGGAGGAGAAAACGATGGCAGTGATCAATGCTAATAACACAGTTAAAAAGGAAACATTGAAATTCTTTGGAATGCCTTGGTACATATTTGCAGCAGTAGCAGGAATAGTATTTATAGCAACAATGAATAATTATTTACCAAGCAATACAATAGGAGCATTTGCGCTACTTTATACACTAGGTATAACATTTGGATACATAGGAGATAGAATACCTGTATGGAATACTTATATAGGTGGAGGTTCAATACTTGCATTCTTAGGATCAGCATTTTTAGTTTATAAAGGATTAATACCTGATGCAGCAGTTGAAACTGTAAAAATATTTATGGATACAACTGACTTCTTAGATTTATTTATAGCAGTACTTATAACAGGTTCAATATTATCAGTTAACAGAAAATTATTATTAAAAGCTTTTGCAGGATACTTACCAGCAATACTTGCAGGGGTAGCAGGAGCAATAGGTTTAGGAATAGCGGCTGGTATGATATTTGGAGTTTCACCAGCAGATATAGCAACTAGATATGTATTACCTATAATGGGTGGAGGAACTGGAGCAGGTGCAATACCAATGGCAGATATTTATGCAAATGCTACAGGAAAGGACCCAGCACAATGGCTATCATTTGGATTATCAATACTTACAATAGCTAATATAATAGCTATAATAGCAGCAGGAGTACTTAATAAATTAGGAACAACTAAAATTGGTTCTAAATTCAACGGAAATGGTGAATTAATAAGAAATGCTGAAGATTTATCAAAATTAGAAGATACTCAAGAAATAAAAGTAACAGCTAGAGATATGGCAGTAGGATTAATATTATCTTGTACATTCTACGTATTAGGAAATATATTATCTAAAGCAGTTCAAATACCCGAATTTACACTATTTGGATCAGTATTAAAAATAGACATACATAGATTTGCATGGATGGTTTTATTAGTTGCAGCAGCTAACGTGTTAGGTTTAATACCAGCTGAATTAAGAGAAGGCTCTAAAAAATTACAAGGATTCTTTGCTAAGCAATTCTTATTAGTAATAATGGTTGGTGTTGGTATAGCATTAACTGATTTAGGAGAATTAATAGCAGCATTAACACTTGCAAACGTTGTTATAGCGGCATTTATAGTAACTGGTGCTATATTAGGTTCAGGACTTGTTGGTTGGTTAGTTGGATTCTATCCAATAGAAACTGCAATAACAGCAGGGCTTTGTATGGCAAATAGAGGTGGTTCAGGAGACTTAGCAGTTCTTGGAGCTGCAAAGAGAATGGAACTAATATCATTTGCACAAATATCTTCTCGTTTAGGTGGAGGATTAATGCTTATAATAGCGAGTGTAGTGTTTGGAATATTCAGATAAGAAAAATTTATTATAAAATATTAGAATATTCAAACTGTATTATATATTATTAAAAAGGTATTGTAGTTATGCAATACCTTTTTATGATAATATTTTGTATAAGGATTTTTATTTAATCACTAAATTAGTAAAATGAGGTGTTAGTATGAGTAAAAAAAATAAAAAAACTAATAAAGAACTTTTAAAGGAAGCAAGAGAAGAAGGTTTATTTAAAGAAGCAGAAGAATACACTAAGAAAAAATATGTAATAGCAAGTTTGCCGGATGGGATATTAATGGCCATTATAATTTTTTTAGGTATAATAGTATTTACATTCGCTAATAATTTCTTTGGTGTTTAAGAAGGTGATTAAATATGTATTATAATGTAGAGAGTGTAAGTTTAAAATCAAAATATGAAATAAATGAAGTTAGAGATTTTTTAGAAAAATTTGACTTAAAATATGAAGATGTGGATTATAGCGTAGTAATAAAAGATCAAGGTGAAATTATTGCTACCTGTTCTAAAAAAGGAAATATACTTAAATGTTTTGCAGTGGATGAAAATTATCAAGGTCTAGGTCTTTCGAATAATTTAATATCAAAAGTTACAGAAAAATTATTTTTAGAAAATAAATATCATAGCTTTATATTTACAAAGCCAGAAAGTCAAAATATCTTTGAAATGTTAGGATATAAAAATATATTTACAACTGATAAAGTAAGTTTACTTGAAAGTGGAAATAAGAATATAAATAAAAGCTTAGATAATTTAAAGTCAGAATATAAAATAAATGAAAATGAAAGTTATGCATCTATAGTAATGAACTGTAACCCATTTACTTTAGGACATAGATATTTAATAGAAAGAGCTAGTAAAGAAAATAAAAATGTAATAATTTTTGTTGTAGAAGAAGATAAGTCAATATTTCCATTTAATGTGAGATATAGATTGATTAAAGAAGGTATTAAAGACTTAAAAAATGTACTAGTAGTACCAGGAGGACAATATATAATATCATCTGCAACATTTCCAAATTATTTTTTAAAGAAAAATGATAATAGTCTTAAAGAATATACGAAGTTAGATTGTAATATATTTGGAAAATATTTTGCACCTAAGTTTAATATTACTAAAAGATACGTTGGTAGTGAGCCACACTGTGAGGTAACTAATATATATAATAGTACTATGAAAGAGGTATTACCTAAATACAATGTAGAAGTTGAAATTTTAGAAAGAAAAGAAATATTAGAAGATGCTATAAGTGCATCAAGAGTGAGAAGTTTATTAAAAGAAAATAATATAAAAGATGTAGAAAAGTTAGTACCTAAAAGTACAATGGACTTTTTACTTAGTGAGGAAGGTGAAATAGTAATAAATAAGCTTTAAGCAAAGCGAATTTTGAGTGACTGTGTCGGCGATATGAGCGAAGCGAATTTTTACTAAGTCAATTATGAATATGGATTTAATACAAGAATTTCTAATGGATAGAGAAAAAAGAGTGTTTCACCAAGAAGAATTAATAGAAAATAATAAGACTAAAACTTTAGTAACAATAAGAATTAATTACCCTGGAATTGAAAAATCAAATTATATTACAGATGATATAGTAAACATTATATATAATGATATAATGACTTATCATAAAAGTGATATAATTTATAATGATAGATATAAAAATAAAGAAGGCTTAGTATGTCATATTTTATTTAACACAGACGTTGTAAGTGTAAAAAAACTTATGATAAATATAGAAGAAAGACATATTTTAGGGCGTTGTGTAGATATAGATGTGTATTCTTATAAAGATAATAAAGCAGTAGGTATATCACGTTCAGATTTAAATAAATCACCTAGAAAATGTTTTATATGTGAATTAGATGCAAAAATATGTTCAAGATCACAAACGCATACTATTGATGAAATTAAAAAATATTTTGAAGATGTATATATAAAATACAAAGAAGAAGAGAAGAAGATAGACCATATATCATACGATATATCTCAAATTGCACTTAAAGCTATGATAAGTGAAGTATCTACTTTCCCATCATTTGGATTAGTATCTCCAATAAGTAATGGATCTCATAAAGATATGAACTATTACACATTTTTAAATAGTTCTATGGCAATAGCACCGTATTTAAAAGAAATGGCTAAAGTTTCTTATACTTATAATAAGCCACAATGTATATTTAATGTAATAAGAAATATAGGTGTTATATGTGAAGAAAAAATGTTTGAAGCTACAAATAACGTAAATACTCATAAAGGAATGATATTTTTAATGGGTACTTGTATAAGTGCTACTATGAAATCAATTTACGATAACAAAGGGTTTTATAATATACAAGATATAATAAAGGATATGACACAAGATATATTAGATGATTTTAAAAATTTACATTTAAAAGATAAGTTAACTCATGGAGAAAAATTATATATAGAGCATGGATTTACAGGTATAAGAGGTCAAATAAAAGATGGCCTAGCAATAGTTTTTGACGAAATAGTAAGTAAGTATGAAAATAGTGATTTAATAGAAAATGAGCTATATATTCAAATGCTAATTTCTCTTATGTCTTTAGTTGAGGATAGTACAATTGTTTATAGACATGATATAAACACTTTAAGAAAAGTACAATCTGATGCAAAAGAGTTATTAAAAATAGGTGGAGTTAATACTATCTGTGGTAAAAAACAAATTGAAAAAATGGAAAAAGAGTATATTAAAGAAAATATAAGCCCAGGTGGATGTGCAGATTTGTTGGCTATAAGCATATTTCTGATGGATATAAAACATAAATATATGAATATATAAAAAGTGTGTACCTCAGGTACACACTTTTTATATATAATTTATAATTATTAAGTAAAAAAATTTCATATTATATGTAGCAAAGAATACTTTAATCTATTTCTTTTAACACAACATTTAAAGAAATATTTAGATGAGATTTTATAATTTCTTCAGCTAAAGTTTTATCTTTAGAGACAATAGAATTTAATATTTGTCTATGTTCAATTAGAGCCTTTTCTCTTCTTTCATCATCTAGTATAGATATGTTTCTAAATCTTTGCAAATAGCTATTTAAATTAGAAATCATAATAGGCAATCTTCTCATTTTAGAAGATTTATATATAAGAGAGTTAAATTCTCTAAATAAGTCAATAACTTCATCTATTTTACCCTCTTGATTTAAGTTTTCAGTAAGATCTAAAAGAGCAGAAATTTCTTCTACTTCATGGGGGTAAATGTTTTCCATAGCCTCAAAAATAACTAATAGTTCAAGGGATTCTCTAATTCTATATATTTCAATAACATCATCTTTTGTAATTTGTTTTGCAACAACTCCAATTCTTGGTATATATTCTACAAGATCTTCAAGTTCTAATTGTTTTAGAGCTTCTCTAACTGGAGTTCTACTTATATTTAATCGTTGAGCATATTCTTTTTCTACAATTCTTTCACCTATAGGAACTTTTCCACTAATTAATGTACTTCTTAAGCTTTCATACACAACCTCTCTAATAGGTTTATTTTGAGATAAGTCTGTATTATTTACAAATTCATCCATCCAATTATACATATATTATATTCCTTTCAAATACTTATTATTAAATATATTTTAACTTAAAACGACAAAAAAACCAATATTTTTCACGAAAATAGTATACAAAATATTAAAAAAGTATACAATATGATACAAAAAAACACATAAAACACTTAAAGAACACTAAAAAGACTTGGTATACAAAATGTTAAGTTATATAATAAATTTGTAGAGAAAATTAAATGCAAATAACAAAAAAGATTGCTTTTTATAAATGAAGAAAACATTTTAGTAAATTTATTAAAATAGCAAATTTTTGTTTAAATAAGTTTTACAGGAGAGTGATATTTAGGTGAGTAAGCTAAAAATAACTGAAACTGCTCTAAGAGATGGACATCAATCCTTAATAGCGACTAGGTTAAAAACAGATGAAATCATACCAATCTTAGAAACGATGGATAAGGTAGGATACCATTCTATGGAAGTTTGGGGAGGAGCTACATTTGATTCATGCATACGTTTTTTAAATGAAGACCCTTGGGAAAGATTAAGACTTATAAGAAAGCATGTAAAAAATACAAAGTTACAAATGCTTTTAAGAGGTCAAAATTTACTTGGATACAGAAACTATGCTGATGATACAGTTGACAGATTCATAGAGTTATCTATAAAAAATGGTATAGATATAATAAGAGTATTTGATGCACTAAATGATGTAAGAAATATAGAAGCATCAATGAAAGCTATAAAAAAATATAACGGACATTGCCAATGTGCAATATCTTACACAACAAGTCCAATACATACTACAGAGTACTACTTAGATTTAGTTAAGACAATGGAAAGTATGGGAGCAGATTCAATTTGTATTAAAGATATGGCAGGAGTTTTAACACCATACAATGCTTATGATTTAGTTAAGCGTATGAAAAACGTTACTAAATTACCAATAGAACTTCACACTCACTGTACAAGTGGAATAGCTGACATGATATATATGAAAGCTGTTGAAGCGGGGGTAGATATAATAGATACAGCTATATCTCCATTTAGTGGAGGAACATCTCAACCTCCAACAGAATCATTAGCAGTAACTTTTGCTGAAATGGATAGAAATCCAGGATTAGATATGGATGCACTTTTAAAAGTTGCAGAGTACTTTAAGCCGATAAGAGATAAGTATATGAGCGAAGGAATATTAAATCCAAAGGTATTATTAACAGATCCACAAACGTTAAAATATCAGGTTCCAGGGGGAATGTTATCGAATTTATTATCTCAGATGCAACAACAAGGTGCAGCTGATAAATATGAAGATGTATTAAATGAAGTTCCAAGAGTAAGAAAAGATTTAGGATATCCACCACTTGTTACTCCTATGAGTCAAATGGTAGGTACTCAAGCATTATTTAATGTTTTAACAGGAGAGAGATATAAATTAGTTCCTAAAGAAATAAAGGATTATGTAAGGGGGCAGTACGGAAAAGCACCAGCAAAGATAGACCCTGAAATTCAAAGAAAGATTATTGGTGATGAAGAAATAATAACAGTTAGACCAGCAGATTTATTAGAACCAGAATTTGAAGCTATGAAAAAAGAGGCCGGAGAATTAGCTAAGAGCGATGAAGACGTACTAGCGTATGCATTATTCCCACAAGTAGCTTTAAAATTCTTAGAACAAAAATATAATAAGAACGTTAAAGAAGAAACTGATACTAATGAAAATAGTATTCAGTATATAACAGTAACTATGTAGAGAATAGGTGATAATATTATGGGAAATCAATTAACAATGGTAGATGCCTTATCAATAACGGTATCGAGTATGACAATAGTATTCTTAACGTTACTAGTAATTTCAGTTATATTAGGTTCTTTTAAGAATATATTCAAAGAAAAGCCTAAAGTTGATGTTAAGAAAGAAGTAGCACAAACAGTAGTGGAAGATGATGAAGAAGAAAGAATAGTAGTTGCATTAACAGCATCTATAATGGCTGGAAATGGAAAAGTAAATCCAAATCTTCATATAAAAAGTATAAAAAGAGTTAAATAAAAATTAGACCAATTGCTTAAATAAGGAAAAAGAAAGGGATAAAAAATGAGCGCAAAAACATATCATATAACATTAAATGGAAAAGTATACGAAGTTGAAATAGAGGAAGTTAAGGCTGGAACGACTCCAAAGCAAACTGTACAGCCATCTGCACCTAAGCAAAAGCCAGTTGCTAGTGGAAATGGAGAAAGTGTAACTGCTCCAATGCCAGGAACAATAGTAAATGTATTAGTAAAAAATGGAGATGCAGTTAAGAAAGGTCAAGTGGTAGCAGTACTTGAAGCTATGAAAATGGAAAATGAAATAGTTGCTCCTGTAGATGGAACAGTAACATCAGTAAGCGTTGACAAAGGGCAAAATGTAAATCTTGGCGATAGCTTATTAGTAATAGCATAGTACCAGTCTGAAGGAGGAATTTAACATGGGAGAAATGATAACTAGCTTCTTTGCAGAGTCAGGATTTGCGATGCTGACACCAAAGAGTGCTATAGTAATAGCAATAGCTTGTATATTCTTATACTTAGCTATAAAAAAAGGATACGAGCCATATTTATTAATACCAATATCAGTGGGTATGTTACTTGCTAATATGCCAGGAGTAAACTTAATGCAAGCAGCAACAGATTCAGAAAGTGGAGGACTGTTCTACTATTTATATCAAGGTGTTAAGCTTGGTATATATCCACCAATTATATTTTTATGTATAGGTGCAGGTACAGACTTTGGACCAATGATAGCAAATCCAAAGACAATGTTATTAGGTGCAGCTGCACAGTTTGGAATATTCTTTGCATTTTTAGGAGCAATATTATTAGGTTTTAGCGGGCCAGAAGCAGCATCTATAGGTATAATAGGGGGAGCAGATGGACCGACAGCTATACAGTTAACGGGACAATTAGCGCCACATTTATTAGGAACAATAGCATTAGCTGCATATTCATATATGGCTTTAGTTCCGGTTATACAACCGCCAATAATAAAAGCATTAACAACTAAAGAAGAACGTAATATTAAAATGGAACAATTAAGACCAGTTTCAAAAACTGAAAAAATAGTATTCCCTGTGGTAGCTATGATAATAGTTATAGGATTATTACCAACATCAGCTCCTCTTGTAGGTATGCTTATGTTTGGTAACTTATTAAAGGAATCAGGAGCAGTGCCAAAGTTAGTAGAAACTGCACAAAATTCATTAATGTATATAGTTACTATATTCTTAGGGTTAACAGTTGGGGCGACTGCTAATGCTGAAACTTTATTATCATCACAAACATTAGGTATAATAGCAATGGGACTTGCAGCATTCTCTGTAGGTACAGCATCTGGAGTATTATTTGGGAAATTAATGTGTAAATTAACTAAGGGGAAAATAAATCCAATGATAGGTGCAGCAGGAGTTTCTGCAGTTCCTATGGCAGCGAGAGTTGTACAAAAAGTTGGACAAGAAGAAAATCCTTCAAACTTCTTACTTATGCATGCAATGGGACCAAACATAGCAGGAGTTATAGGGTCTGCCGTAGTTGCAGGTATACTACTTAAGTTTTTTGCTTAATTAATGCAATATAATAATATATATTAAAAATATGCACTTAGATGGCTTACATATCCATTGAGTGCATATTTTTTATGTAAGAAAATTGTATTTTATATGTTTATAAAAATGTTGATCGAATTAAATTTTGTATAGCTAATACATTATAAACGAATTTTTATTATTGATAAATGTAAAAAGGTTAATGTATAATCTAAGGATAGCTATAAAAAAGTAGTAATTGAGGTGTAAATAATGTTTAGTAAAATAGAAAGTTCGGATTTAAGACCAATGAGAGAAATAGTACTGTATGAACTTAGAAGTGCTATTTTTGAAAATAAATTAAAACCAGGTGATAGATTAGTAGAAAATATAATCGCATCGAGTATGGGAGTTAGTAGAACTCCAGTTAGAGAGGCATTAAGACAGCTAGAAATAGAGGGGTTAGCTATCAATATGCCAAGAAAAGGAACTTTAGTAAAAGGTATCTCAATAGAAGATGCTACGGAGATATATGATTTAAGAGAAGTTTTAGAGGGGCTAGCAGTAAGACTTGCATGCTTAAATATATCTAGAGTAGAAATAAGAAGATTAAAAGAAATATTAAATACTATGGAAGGAAATATATGCGATATAGATTATCCAGACTATATAAAAGCTCATGGTGAGTTTAACTCTATAATTCTTCACGCAAGTAAAAATAAGAGATTAATCGAGAAATTAGAACATATATATGAATATCTAAAAAGCTTAAGAAAAGTAAGTTTAAATAATATGGAAAGAAGAAAAGTAGCACTAGAAGAACATATAAGAATAGTAGAAGCTATATCAGAAGGTGATGAAATTTTAGCAGAGAAAGAAGCTAGAGAGCATGTTGTTAATGCAAAGAAAAGTTTTATCGAAGGGTATAATTTATAAT
This sequence comes from Faecalimicrobium sp. JNUCC 81, assembly GCF_053667625.1. Lineage (NCBI taxonomy): Bacteria > Bacillati > Bacillota > Clostridia > Peptostreptococcales > Peptostreptococcaceae > Faecalimicrobium > Faecalimicrobium sp. JNUCC 81. The sequence goes on along the minus strand of NZ_CM132203.1, from coordinate 2,329,317 downwards.
TAAATAATATTTTTTAAGTAAAGTAGAAACTACTTTACTTTTTTATTGACAAAACTGGATTACAAATGTAATATTTAATTAAGCTTACAAACGTAATCTTAAAAGGAGATGAGAAATGTGAATCAAATAACAGATGCAGAATTAGAAGTAATGAAAGTGCTTTGGGAAAATGGAAGTTGTAGTAGCTCTCAAATTGTTGAATTGTTAACTACAAGTACTGACTGGAAACCAAAAACAATTCAAACATTAATAACTAGATTAGTATCAAAAGAGGCTATAAATGTAGATAAAACTAATAAAAAATCATATATGTATTCAGCAAATATAAGCGAAGAAGAATATAAAACTTATGCTAATGAATCATTTTTAAAAAAACTATACAATGGATCAGTTAATATGATGCTATCTAGTTTTATAAAAGAAAAAAAGCTTTCAAAGGATGATATAAATGATTTAAAAAAACTACTTGATGAAGATAACTAATATATAAAGAGGAGAAAATATGAAGTTTTTTAAATATAAAAAAAATATATTTATATTAATAGGAGTCTTTATTATCCTATCATTAGGAGCTATACTTTTAACAATTTATAAACAAGAATTAGATTATGTAACTCCCTTAGAATTAGACTATTCAACTGCTTTATATAAACATAAAACTAAGTACATAGATGACATAAGCAATACAACACAATTAGTATATAGATTACCATTAAGTAAATATCACAAATCAACAGAACTTATAACAGAAAAAGAGACACACGGTTTAAAACTCTTTTATGATATTGATAATAAAAATTTAAGCAAAGAAGAAATAGATAAAAATTTATACTCAAGTTCAGTAGTATTATTTTCTTTGATGGATAATTTAGACAACACTATCTTTAATATTAAAAACCATAGAGAAGAATATACTTTAGAGTATAAAAGAGAAGATATAAATAAAATACTTAATATTGATATAAGAGAAAAATCTAATACTTTAGAAAATTTTAAAGAACTAATTAGTACGTTAGATATTAATAATCTAAGTAGTGATAGTTTAGATAAGGCTATATCATTAGCTATACAAAATTTTTTTACACCAAATCCTGGAGAAGAGTTTGTAGCTGAAGGGCATGTAATATTAGATAAAGAAGAAAATGACAAAGAAGTAAAGGTATATTTAATAGCAAGTGCAAATGCATATTCATTTGAAAATGAAATATTTACATCAACATCAGGATATGGAGCTATGCCTATTGTTATGAAATTCTCTAAAAATGGAACTAACTATAACCATATATCAACAATAGAACCTCAGAATGGTTCGTATTATGTTGATTCTATAGAAAAAATGTTTCCTAAAAAATTATTAAAAAAAGCATTAAATCCAGATGAATATTTAAATAAGCTTACAGAACAACAAGAAAAACAGACTAAACTTTATTTGAAAAGTATAAATAGAAAAGCTAAAGTTCAAGGAGATTTTGTAGATAAAAAGCAAGCAAAAATAAGCATCGCTGCAAGTAATAAATTATTAGAAAAGGAAGAACTACAGGAATACCCCGACTGGATTGGAACTAAAGAATCTCTTATAAATGGGATTAGGTATATCTATGAAACAAAGCAAGAAAAAGAAAATGGATATGATATTATTACTTACACAAAGAGAACTGAAGATAAAAGAATAATTGAAGAGTATAAATATAAAATAATTAATGACAAAGTAGAAGAAATCTAGAGTATATAAAATAATAAAAAATGCAATAAGTTAGTTTAATTAGACTAGCTTATTGCATTTTTTATTATCTATTTATTAATTACTATATTAATTTTATTTTATTATGGATATATTTTCTGATTTTTTTGAATATGTTTTAGTAAATGAAGAAGGGAGGTATTTTAATGAATAAAAAATTATCCAAAGATGCGTATGGAGGAATACATGGAAAAGACTATGTTCCATACGTAACAGACAAATCAAAAACAGGCGGAAATATGGCAGTATTAATTATAGGAATTATTTTAGCTGCTGTTTTTGCTGCTTCTACAGCTTATTCTGGTATGAAAGCAGGTCTTACAGTTGCAGCAGGAATTCCTGGTGCTATAATAGGTTCAGCATTTATTGGAGTATTTGCCCGTAAAAAAGGTATCCTTGGTAAAAACTTAATTCAAGGTATGTCAAGTGGTGGAGAATCAGTTGCAAGTGGTATTATATTTGTATTACCTGCTGTTATTTTAATTGGTAGTCAAATTTCTTTCTTAGAAGGTATAGCTGTAGGAATTGGTGGGGTTTTATTTGGTATTGGATGTGCATCACTTGTTCACAACTACTTAATTGTTGAAGAACATGGTAAACTTATGTACCCAGAATCTATGGCTATTTCTGAGACACTTGTTGCTTCAGATACTGGTGGAGATGCTATAAAATACATGGGAATGGGCTTTGGTATTGGTGGAGTCATTACTTTATTAACAGGATCATTTTTTAATGTAGCAAACAACGTAATTAGTTTTGTAGGAAGTAAATTCTACAAATGGAAGTTTGAAGTGGAAGTAAATCCTCTTCTTTTAGGGATTGGATTTATAGTAGGTCTTGAAGTAGCTTTAACGATGTTTGCAGGTTCTATATTATCAAGTTTTGGTATTACACCTTTAATAGGATACTTTACTGACCTTGCCGGTGAAGGTGCTAAAGTTTGGAATGACCCTTCAATGAGCATGAATCAAATGGAAGTTGGAGCAATTGCTGGTAACTATGTAAAATACATAGGTGCTGGTATGATGCTTTGTGGTGGTATTATAGGTGCTGTTAAACTTATACCAACAATTATAGCTTCTGTTAAAGAAACTCTTAAAGCAAAATCAGGTTCTAAAAATGATGGTTCATCTATTGAAATGTTAATTTTATTAGGTGGAGTAGTAGTTGGATTTGTAGCAGCATTTATGATTTCAGGTAATGCTATAATGGCAATTATTGGAGCTATTATATCTCTTTTATTATCTTTATTATTTGTTATAGTAGCAGGACGCCTAACAGGTACAATAGGAACATCAAACCTTCCAGTATCTGGTATGACAATTGCATCTTTAGTTATAGTAACATTAATATTTGTTTCAATGGGATGGACTAGTGAAGTAGATAATAAATCACTTCTTTTATTTGGTACATTTATAGTTGTAGCGATTGCTATGGCTGGTGGATACAGTCAATCACAAAAGGTAACTTATATTATAGGTGGTAGTAAAAATGAAATGCAACGTTATTTTACACTTGCTGGTATAGTAGGAGTAATAGTTGTTGTAGGTACTATATTATTACTTGCTGAACAACTTAAAGTTACTGGTGATGGTGCTCAATTTGCACTACCACAAGCAAACTTAATGTCAACATTAACTTCTGGTATTATGTCAGGTAAATTACCTTGGGTTATGATTATTGTTGGTGTATTTATGGCAATTGTTTTATATTTACTAGGATTACCAATTATGACTGTAGCTATAGGATTCTATTTACCAATTGCAACAACTTCTATAATTTTAGTTGGAGCATTAATACGTGTACTTGTTGAAAAAATGGCTAAATCTGAAAAAGAAAAAGAAGTTAAAATTTCAAATGGTATAAGTTTATCTTCTGGTCTTGTTGCTGGTGGTTCTATAATAGGTCTAATAGGTATAATCTTACAAGTAACAGGAATTGTAAAAGTAGGTTCACCTAGTGGATTTGCAGCGGGTAATGGAATGGCAGTAGCTTTATTAGTAGTTTTATGTATACTTTCAATATTACCTATTATTTTATCTAAGGTAAAGCATAATGAATAATAATGAAGTTTTAGATATTGTATTTAAAGTATCTGATAACATTGAATACGAAGTAGATAAAGAAGGATTAGTAACTGTAGCTGAAAAACAAGACCATAAAATACAAAATTTTTTCAGAAAATTGAAATTTAAAATTCCAATGTATAAGAAAACTACATTAGATAAATATGGTAGTTGTGTATTTTTACAGATTGATGGTAAAAAAACAATTAAGGAAATTGGTGAAGGTTTAGAATTTAAATATGGAGAAGAATCTCATCCTCTTTACGAGAGATTGTTGATTTTTTTAAATCATGTTGAAGTGAATTGTCACTATATTGAAAAGTTAAATAAACAATAAAAGATATATAAAAATAAAGGAGTTACTTCATGTACTCCTTTATTTTTATGCGCAATTTTGGGAGCCTAAAAATTTAACAAAATAAAAAGGATTTACACTAACTTATAATATGAATCTGTGAAAATTATTGCATCCGTTATGATATAATAATATTAGAAAATTAAGTAAATTAATGTATTAAAAAGGAGAAATCTAGTGGTTATCAAAAAAGAAGTTAGAATAAGGGATGTAATAGGTGTAATAATATTATCTTCTGCAATAATATTGGGATTATATTTACTGATTACATTTTTAATTGGTATACATCTTGATAAAGATATTTATATTTTAGCACTGGGAATATTGATGATTTTTATTTTATCAATAAATATAATACAATCAAAAGATCATTTAAAGTACATGTACACAGATTTTAAAAGTAAAGTAAATTTAAAAGAAATAGGTGGAAGATATTTAAACTCACTAGTAATAAATCTAGGAATTGAATATTTGCTAGTTGGAATACTTATATTAATAAATGCCAGCTTTACAAATAAAATATTAAATACTTCATCTTCAAAAGAAATATTATATACAGGTAGTATTATAATAAATTCTATAAAGGTAGTTATGATAGCTCCAATTTTAGAAGAAATAATATATAGAAAAGTAATCTTTATAAGATTATCTAAAAAAACTAATAAAGGTATAGGATTAATACTATCTTCAATAATATTTGGATTAAGTCATGCTAAAGATTCTATGTTTTTTGCAATTTTATTTGGAATAGTACTTTGCATATTATACTTAAAATATGAAAATATATTAGTACCTATATTTTTACATTTTATAAATAACTTAATGTCAACTTTAATTTTACTAGGATCATTAGGTAAGAAAAGTAGTGGAGCAACTACTTTTGTATATCAAGGTTCAAGGTCCTACTTAATATTTGGCTCTATATCAACAATTATAGGCTTATATTTTTATATAAGATACATTAATAAAAATAAAGCTTACTTAAAAATAGATAAAAATCAAAATAACAAAACTGAAGTTAAATATACATAATTGGGTAATATATATTTAAATATATGAATGAGGTATGTCATGAGACCAAGTAGATTAGATGAAATTTTATTATATAATAAAAAATTTATAGAAAACAAAGAGTATGAACAATATGAAACAACAAAAAATCCAGATAAAAAGATGGTGATTTTATCATGTATGGATACAAGGTTGACTGAATTATTACCAAAGGCAATGAACATAAAAAATGGTGATGCAAAGATAATAAAAAATGCAGGAGCTACGATAATGCATCCTTTTGGAAGTATCATTAGAAGTTTAATTGTTGCGGTTTATGAATTTGAGGCTAAAGATGTAATAGTTGTTGGACATTATGGATGTGGTATGAGTAATTTAGATACTAATAGCCTTATAAATAAGATGTTATCAAGAGGAATATCTAAGGACACTTTATCAACAGTATATAATTGTGGTATAGAAATTGATAAATGGTTACATGGATTTGATTCTGTAGAAGATTCAATAATAGAAAGTGTAAACGCTATTCAAAACCATCCATTAATGCCAAAGGATGTAAATGTCTATGGATTAATTATTGATCCTCATACAGGAAAAATTGAAGCTATATCAAGATAATAAAAAGAACTCTCTTAAGTAGGATTAAGAGAGTTCTTTTTTATATATTAAATTGAAAAAATTTGTAGGCATTATTAAATTACTTTTTTTAATTCATCTAAAGAATTAAATTCTAAAATTTCCTTCATTTTATTTCTATCCTTTATGAAACTATCACATACCATATCAGATATAGATGGATCTCCATAAACTTTCCAGTATCTAACTTTACAGAACTTATAGTTACCATATCCCATAAAACCAGCGACATCTTTAAGAGGATAACCTAAAAATATACCTATTTCATGAGGAAATTCTTTAGAATGAAGTTTATCTACTAAAACATCTATGTAATTATCTATACTGTAGTTTGATGGATAGCCTATAAACTTTAAAAAGTTTATATACTTTTTATTATCTAATACTTTAGATAAAGATTTTTTATTAATAAATAAAATCCTAGTACCTCCATCAGTTGTACTTATAACTTCATAGTTTACTTTAAAACAGTTACTAAAGAAGTTCTCTATATCATTAAGTTTATTTAGTCTCATTTTATCTTTTAAAGGGATATTTAATATTTCACATGGTTTAGAACCTAGTATTACTGGTCCTAATACTTCTAATATCCATTTTATATAATCTGAATTTGTATTATTTTTGCAACAGTTTTTTACGCAATTATTATTCACGTTATGCCTCCTGAAATTGATAATTGTTATTAATTAAATAATAACATGAATGAAAATAATTATCAATAACATTTATAAAAATATTTTTTATAAATTAAAAATTAGCAATAAAACAAAATAAAGTAGTTACCCGACGTAGCACTTTATTTTGTTTTGATAAAAATATAAAAATGTTTAGAATATAAATAATAAACGATAAATATATTTAATAATATATCATAAGGCTTGCAAATTACTAAAAAAATAAACATAGACTAACTAAAGCAAAATATAGTATATTTAAAGTGCATAGATAAATTTATGACGATTTTAAAGGGGGATATTTAATATGAATGAACAAATAAAATTAAAAGTTAATTCTCTACAAAATGATATAATATCATCTATTAAAGGTTGTGTAAAAATACCTAGTGTGATAGATGAAGCTACAGATACTTGTCCTTTTGGAGAAAATATTGATAAAGCTTTAAGATATACTCTAGATTTATGTGAATTTCTTGGATTTAAAACTGTTTATAAAGATGGATACTATGGATATGCAGAGATAGGTCAAGGAGAAGAACTAATAGGTATACTTGGTCACTTAGATGTAGTTCCAGTAGGAGAACTTGAAAGTTGGGAATTCCCTCCATATGATGGTGTTATAGATGGAGACAAATTATATGGTAGAGGTACTCAAGATGATAAAGGGCCAACTATTGCAGCAATATATGCAGTTAAAGCACTAATGGATTTAGGCGTAGAATTTAATAAAAGAGTAAGATTTATATTTGGGACAGACGAGGAAAACCTTTGGAGATGTATTAATAAATACTCAGAAAATAAAGAAGAAATACCAAACTACGGATTTACTCCAGATTCTAAGTTCCCAATGATAAATGCTGAAAAAGGATTGTTACAAGTATTTTTAAATGGAAAAGGTAGTGAATATTTAGAATTATCACTTGGACAAGCGTTTAACTCTGTACCAGATAAGGCTATATATTCTGGAAAACACAATGAAGAGCTAATAAAAGAATTAGATAGATTAAAATTTGAATACACTTTAGATGGAGATAAAATTTGTGTCATAGGTAAAAGTGTTCACTCTGCTGTAAGTGATACTGGTATAAATGCTATAGCAAGATTAGCTATTGCACTTAATAATATAGGTATTCAAAATGATGCTATAAAGTTTATAGCAAAAATTATAGGACAAGATGCTAATGCTAATAATATAATAGAAGGTTGTATGGATGATGTTTCTGGTAAACTAACATTTAACATAGGAAAATTAAATATAGATAAAGAAAAGTCTAGTATAGGTATTGATGTTAGAATACCTGTTACATATAAAAAAGAAGAATTCACTTCTGCCTTAGAGTCTAAAGCTAAAGAATATAATTTAATCTATGAAGAATATGATTATTTAGCATCAATATATGTTGCCGAAGATAATTTCTTAGTTAAAACTTTAAAGAAAGTGTTTGAAGAAGAAACATGTCTTGATGGAACACCACTTTCTTCAGGAGGAGCTACTTATGCAAGAGCATTAGATAACTGTGTTGCGTTTGGATCAGTTTTCCCGGGAAAACCTAAAACAGAGCATCAAGCTAATGAATATATAATCATAAGTGATTTAATGAAAGCTACTGAAATATATGCACTTTCAGTATATGAATTATTAAAAGGATAACTTATAAAATAATGTATATAAAAAGAGGCTATAATTTTATAGTCTCTTTTTATATATTTACATATAAATAAATTAAAAATAATGCATACTTAATTAGTATATACGTAGATTATACATATATAGTATAAAATGGAGGTGTTATATGAAAATCTCTATATTTTTAGGAGCAGGAGCATCTGCAGCAGAAAATTTACCAATTCAAAATGAATTGTTTAGTGAGTATTTTAAAAAATTAAAACAAGATGATTTTAAAAGCGACATGAATATGGAATTATATAAATTTTTTAAGCAAATGTTTAATATTGATATTATAAAAGATGACATGGAAAAAGCTGAATTTCCTACCTTTGAAGAAGTATTAGGACTTCTCGATTTAGCAGAACAAAGAAGAGAAGGTTTTAGAAATTTTGGTCTTGAAAATTTAAGTAAAAGAAGTGATAGTATAAGGTTTTTAAGACAATATATAATTTTATTAATGGCTAAAGCAATACATAAAAGCGAAGGAAGTAATAATTATCATAGACTATTAGCTAAAAATTTACTTAAAGAAAATTTATTAACAGATACAACATTTATAAGTGCTAATTATGATATACATATAGATAATGCATTAGCATCACTATATAAAAAAGAAAATCCTATAATGCTTGACTATGGAGTTAGATTTACAAATTTTAATATAGAAAATAAATGGGTACCTCCAAAAGATCCTTTAGTAAAACTTTATAAAATACATGGATCTTTAAATTGGTTATATTGTCCTGTATGTAGTAGTTTGACATTAACACCTTATGATGAAGGAATAATGAAACTTTTAAGCGAAATAGAAGAGGTAAAATGCTTAGAATGTAGAAGTTTAACAGTTCCGATAATAGTACCTCCTACGTATTTTAAAAATATGGATAATGTATTTTTATCTACTATATGGAACAAAGTCGAAAGTTCATTAAGAGAAAGTGATTTAGTTATATTTTGTGGATACTCATTTCCTGATGCAGATATACATATCAAATATATGCTAAAAAGAATTCAAACAAATAGAAATACACCATTAAAGTTTATAGTATTTAATTATCATAAGGGGAAAAAAGATGAATCAATGAAAAGAGAAGAAGACAGATATAAAAGATTTTTAGGTAAAGATGTAATATTTACTAAAAATTCTTTTGAAGATTTTTCAGCTAATCCAATAAAATTTATAAATGATTCTTTAAAGACTTAATATTTTAAATTGAAAATATTAAGTCTTTAAATTAATTAGATAAAAAATAAATTTTATATAATATTTGCGTAATCTAAATAGACTATCATATAAAGTGAAATTATAATTATATTTATATAACTTAAAAGAATTACAATAAAGGGGGGGAATTTATGATTGCAACAGTAGTTAATTGTCTAGCGATAGTGCTAGGATGTGTAGTAGGGCTTTTAATAAAAGGGAATATATCTGAAAAAATAAGCACTAATATAATGAATGGAATTGCTTTGTGTGTATTATATATTGGAATATCAGGTTCACTTAAAGGTGAAAACACTTTAATAACTATAATATCTATGGCAATAGGTGCTCTAATAGGAGAATTTATAGACCTTGATAAAGGATTAAATAAATTAGGTGATAAGTTAGAAGAAAAGTTTTCAAGTGAAAAAGGAGAAATTTCTATATCAAAAGGTTTTGTATCAGCAAGTTTACTATTTTGTGTAGGAGCTATGGCTATTGTAGGAAGTTTACAAAGTGGATTAACTGGTAATTATGAAACTTTATTTGCTAAATCTATTTTAGATGGAATATCATCTATAATTTTTGCAGCTTCATTAGGTATAGGAGTTATGTTTTCAGCTATATCAGTATTTTTATATCAAGGAATTATAACAATAGGTTCATCTTTTATGTCGAATATACTAAGTGATTCTGTCGTAAATTCTATGACAGCTATTGGAAGTTTGTTAATAATAGGATTAGGTCTAAATATGCTAAAAGTCACTAATATAAAGGTTGCTAATTTGTTGCCTGCTATTATTATTCCGATTTTATTTGGATTATTTGGGTTAATATAGAAAAAAGTATTAGACAAATTTCTTATTTAGAAGGATTATACCACTAAAAATCAAATTAAATAGATATAGTAAAGTTTAAGCTGATTGTATTAAGATTCAAAGATAAAATTAGGGGGGAATGTAGTGAGTAAGTTTGATATAAATGGGGCTATTATAGAATTTGATGAGAAAATGGATAATTACAATGAAATAAGAAGGAAATTTAAAATATATGCAAATGACGCATCTAAAAGCTTTGAAGAAAATTGTCTAGCTAACATTAAAAATATTAAAGATTTATCAGAAAATTGTTTAAAAATAGGCACTGATATTATTGAGGAAGTTCTTAAAAAGGGAGTAGAAACAATAGTTAGTTTTGATATTATAACAATAGATTTAAATACTTTTAAAGAGATTTATTGTAAGAGATACTTAGATTATGAAAGATTATTTAATAATTTAAATAAAGAAATGTTAGTTAATAATAAAAATAAAAAAAATAATCATGCAAAGTTTTATAGAGTAAAACCTATAATAAAAAAAATAAGTGATTATATATACAATGACTGCTTTAATATCCATTATGCTATTATTGATGCATTAGTAGAAAATAATGTTGATAAAGTTGGATTAAGTATAAATGAAGAAGGTATAAAAAAATCTAGTGCATTATTTAATAACTATAAAGATGGATTTATAACTAAGCCTGATGAATGTAGGGTAGTAGAACAAGTAATAACCCTAAATCCTTATAGAGAAGATATATATGAATTTTTCATAAGGGAAGATGGAGATTTTAACGGAGAAATAGAAAGATTAACAAACTTTTTAGGTTATAATATTAAGGGTTATAAAGGTAAATTAATGGATTTATATATTAAAGAATTAGTAGAAACTAGCATAGGAGACTTAGAACTTGAAAAGGAAAAGATAAAAAAATATGCAAAGTATATAGGTTGTAAGGAAGAAGCTATATATTTAGCAAGGATTGATGCTATATATACTTTTGAAAACGCTTAATATATTTAAAAATGAAAAAGACTTCTACAGTAAATGTAGAAGCTTTTATTTTATAAGACCAACCGCTAAGCTTCAGCAACGGAGGTAGTCATTGGCGATATAAAACATAGCGCCAACGTAGTGGCTTAAGCAAAGTGAATTTTACTAATCAAAATAATTTAAAGTATCATCTTGATAAAAGCTATGTTCAAAATAATTATCGTCTTCTAATATAATATCATCATAATCATTACAATAATCGCTATCATCATATGGTAAAACATCGTCATAAATAAAACTATTATTAAAATTTAATAATTTTAATAATTTATTGCTATCTTTTTTACTAAATGACTTAGGATATATATTCATTATAAACACCTCTAATATTAATATAAGAACATTTGACACCAATATTATTATATTCAATTTATTACTTTTTTATATTATATTAACTAAAGTTTTTGAAAAAATTTTTTTATATGTTAAAAATTATTGTTATGTTGAGTTTTTTAGAAATATCTTATGCTTAAAAGCATATATAATAAATTAAATAAAAGAATGAGGGGGGAGTGTATGGAGGAATTAAAAGGTAAAAACTATATATGTTCAAAAGAAGGAACAATAAATCATGAATCTATAGGATGGAGTAGAAATGTATTTAAAAATTGCGATATAGAGACCGGATTTTTTAGAAAAAAAATATGGAATCATTATATGTGGATGAATGAAAAGTTTATATGTACATTTGCCCTAGTAAAGCTAGATTACGTAGGAGTAATATATGTAGATTTTTATGATATAAGAAAAAATAATGAAATTCACAAGTGCATTTATATACCACTTTGTAATGGTATAATTATACACAATAATATAGGTTCATATGCTCATTTCCAAAATAAACAAATGTATGCAAATATTATAAGAGTCAGTAACAGTCTAAATATTATACTAAAATGGGATGAAATTGATATAGATGCAAGTATAGAAATAGAAGATGAATCTTTAAATGTTTTAGTACCATGGAGTGATAAATTATTTCACTATACCTCTAAGCAGTTTCCACTAAAGTCTAGTGGGTATATTCAAATAGGAGAAGAACAATGCTATATCGATGAAGCTATGATGTTTATTGATTATGGAAGAGGGATTTGGGAAAGAGAGAAATCTTGGTATTGGTTAACTTGTGGATTTGAAAAAGATAATAAAATAATAGGGTTAAATTTAGGATCTAAATGGACAGATAATACTGGAGTTAATGAAAATTGTATAAAGATAAATAATAAAATATTAAAGATAAACTCAGATGTAGAATTTAATAAAATAGATGAAAATAACTGGGGCATAAAATCTATAAATAGTGATGAAGTTGATTTAGCATTTGATATGATAAATTTAAATGAAAAAATATCTAGTAAGTACATTGTAAAATCTGATATGAAGCAGAGAATCGGAATATTAAATGGTATTGTAAAATTAAATAATGAAGAGATTGAGTTTGAAAATAATATTTGCTGGTTTGAAGATCACTATGCAAAATGGTAAAAATAAAAAAGGATTAACTAATTAGTTAATCCTTTTTTATATAATAAGGTATTATAAAATATCTGGTTTGTGGATGATTTATAATATCAACAGCTAAATTTGAGCAACGGACGCAGTCGTTGGCGACATGAGCGAAGTGAATTTTTGTTATTTTATAATATTTAGTTCTTTTGTATGTTTGTTTAGTATTTCATGTCCATTTTCTGTAACTAATACTAAATCTTCTATTCTAACTCCAAATTCACCTGGTAGATATATGCCTGGTTCAACAGAGAAAATCATACCTGGCTTTAATACATTAGTGTTTACTGCTGATACATCTCCCATATCATGAGTTTCAAGTCCTATAGAGTGACCTGTTCTATGAGTAAAATACTTACCATATCCTTTTTCTGTTATATAATCTCTTGCTGCTTTATCTATATCACAAAACCTTACACCTGGTTTTACCATTGATATTGCTCTTTTATTAGCTTCAAGTACTATTTCAAATACTTCCTTAGCTTTTTTAGGTGCTTCTTTATAAAATACAGTTCTTGTCATATCAGAACAATATTTATTTTTTACGCAGCCAATATCTAATATTACAGCATCTCCAGGCTTTAATTTATTATTGCCACATTTAGCATGAGGATCAGCCCCGTTAGCTCCATATGCAACTATCGGAGAGAAAGAAAATCCATCAGCTCCAAGGTTTTCATAAATTTTAGCTAATTCTGATGCCATTTCTTTTTCTGTTAAGTTATTTAAAAGAGTTTGTTGTAGTTTATTCATGGCCATATCATTTATCTCTGATGCTTTTCTCATCAAATCTTTTTCTTCTTCATCTTTTTGCATTCTTAAAGTGTCTATTATATAAGAAGAGTTTATAAACTTTATATCTTTTAAAGATTCCATAAGAGCTAATAAAAACCTTGCTGGCCAAGATTTATCTATACCCATTACTTCTTTTTCATTTATGTAAGTAGATAGTAACTCTATAGGGTTTTGAGTATCATTAAACCAAACTTTTTCTACCCCAAGGTTTTCAGGTACAGGGAATAATTCATTTACAAATAATTTATGACTACCATTTGTATTAATATACAAGGCTAAAAACCTTTCACCTGGATGTATCATTTTTCCAGTTAAATAAAATATTGATGTAGGATCTGTAACTATCATTTGAGTTAAATTATCACTTTTCATCGCTGATATAACGTTTTCAAATCTATTTGCTTTCATATGAACACTCCTTATATTTATAAATTTAATATTTATAGTATAGCATAGCACTTGAAATATATCAAAATATTAAGAAAATAATAAAAATACCATATTATTTTAGCTTTATTTAATATAAATATTTAAAATATTTCAAAATTGTAATATAACTAAGGGGTAGAATGTAATATAAATTTGATATTATATAGTTAAGTAACTATAAAAATAAATATTATAAATGATGGGATGATTTTATGAAAAATACAGTTAAAAATTTAAATATAGATGAATTTTTTAAAAGTAATACAAATGATTTATTTGAATTAGGTATGAGATATTACTTTGGAGACGATGAGATATTTCAAGATTATGAAAAATCTTTTGATTTTATACAAAAAGTATATGAAACGGATTTAAAATATGAACTAAATGAAAAATATAAAATATACAATGTATTATATAGCTTAGGAAAAATATTTAGAGATGGAATAAAAGCAAAAAAAGACTACGATAAAGCTTTATATTGCTTTAAAAATGCTTCAGAACAAGGACATTCAAAAGCACAATATAACTTAGCTCTTATGTATTATCATGGGTATGTGGTAGAGCAGAATTATAATAAGGCTTTTTATTGGTTTGAAAAATCTTGTGAAAAAGGAAATTCAGAATCTAAGTGTAATATAGGGGTTATGTACTACTATGGCCAAGGTGTAGAAAAAGACTATTATAAAGCTATAGACTACCTAGAAAAATCTGCATCTAAAAATAATGTAGATGCTCAATATAATCTTGGGTTTATATACTACAATCTAAATGATATAGAAAAATCTTTATATTGGCTACCAAAAGCAGTTAGAAATGGTAGTGGGCAAGCAAAACAATTATTAAAGAAAGTAAAGAAAAAGAACACAATAAAAAATGTGATTAGGAAAGTACCCAATTTGGCATTTAAACCTGTAAAATTTAATAAAAAAATAGAATCTATTTAAATAGGTTCTATTTTTACTTTTTGAAGACCTACTTTAAGATATATTAAATTAAATTATTCTAAAAATATAACTACTTACATAAATTATTTAATAGTCAAATATTTAAAGTATGAAAACTTTACAACTAAGGAGGTAGTTATGGGAAAATTTAATTTTATAGAAACAAAAATAAAAGACTTATATATAAAAGAGCCTTATGTATTTAGGGATGAAATGGGATATATTATGGAAACCTATAATGAAAGAGACTTTAAATCATTTAACCTAGATATAGATTTGAAGTTTGTTCAATTTAATGAAGTTAAGTTTAAAAAGGGAGTGTTAAGAGGTCTTAGATTTCAAGAAAAGCATGCTCAAAACAAATTAGTAAGAGTAGTAGGTGGAGAAGTCTTTGATGTAGCCGTTGATTTAAGAAAAGATTCACCTACCTATTTACAATGGGAAGGTGTTACACTATCGTCTGAGAATAAAAGACAACTTTATATACCAAAAGGATTTGCACATGGTTTTTTAGTTTTATCTGATTATGCGGTAGTAACTTGTAACTACACACAATATTATCTTCCACAATTTGAAAATGGAATTGCATATAATAATCCAACTTTAGATATAAACTGGCCAATTGATGATATAGATGAAGTATTACTCTTAGATAGAGACAGAAATTGGGAAAATATAAAATAGAGATATGTTTTAATTAAAGCATATCTCTATTTTTTTATTGAATCTATTTATTATTAGATATAGCAGTATTTGCAAACTCAGTATTAACTATACTGCTGTAAGGAGGTTCTTTATCTAACTCATTAGCTTCTTTCATAACATTCATTAAAGCATTTAAAGAATCTTCTTTTAATAGAGGATCAGTAGACCATGCATCTATTGACTTATATCTATCAACAACTTTTATTAGATCATCCATTTCTATATCTTCAAAGAATGGATGCATAGCTCTAGCTATTTCTTCGTTAGAAGCAGTTTTAACCCATTGTTGACCTTTATATAATGCGTTAGTAAATCTTTGTATTAAATCAGCATTATTATCCATATATGACTTAGTAGTAGAATAAGCAGTATAAGGTATTTCACCAGAGTCTTTACCTATTGAAGCTACTATATGTCCACTACCTTCTTTTTCCATTTGAGTTCCAGTTGGTTCAAATACTGTTGTAAAATCAGCTTCACCACCAGCAAAAGCACCTGCCATTACCCCAAATTGGTTATCAGTTTTATGATACCTCTAATTATACATCGCTCTTTAATTTAATGTCCATTTCAAAGATAGCATTTCTACTACCTTTTTCTTTATAGTAAATTATATTATCAATTACACTTTTAAGTAATTTATTTTTTTCACTTATATTTTCAGTCTTAGGGTAGAGCTCTAGTACATTTTCTAGCATGGGTATAATTTTATCTATATCGATATACTCATTTTCTTCATCTTCAATATCTATTTTCACTTTTTCAATAGCTTGCTTATTATTTTCTATTTTAGCAGTCAATATTTTAGAACGATCTAAGTAAGTATCTACATCATAAATACCTTTCTCTAATAGATCATGTAGATTTTCCTTTTGATTAACTAATGTAATAGATTCTTTTTCTAGTTGATGCAATAGTTTATTATATCCAACTAGCTTAGAAGATTCATTATCTAATTGCATATCTGAACTATCTATATATAATCTATAGTTATCTATAGTTTCATTAAGTGAATTTAGAATTTCTTCTTCAAGTACATATAATTTAACTCCAGCAGTTTCATAACAATTCTTGCATACTAAAAATTTTACATAACCTTCATTTTTATAAGAAGATGTTTGACAAGTCATAGTATGATTACAACATTTACATTTTACTAATCCAGCCAAAGGATTTGCTAAGACTTTATTATCTTTAAGTGGAGATATACTCCTTTTTAATCTTATACTTTGAGCTTTATTCCAATCAGATTCACTTATTATAGCTTTATGATTTCCTTTAGCGTGTACTTCTCTATCTGGTGTTTTACGACTTGAATTTCTTTTTCTTTCAACTTTGTTCCAAACTACATAACCACAGTAAACTTTATTTTTTATGATATCTCTTATACCTTTTTCATACCAAGTACGACCAGTAGTAGTTCTATATCCAAGTTCATTTAAATAATTAGAAATTTTATATGCTCCTATTCCTTGTAAATACATATCATATATTATTTTAACAACTGTTGATTTTTCTTCATCAATTACTAAAATCCTATCTTTATTTCCGTTTATATATTCAAATTTATAACCGTATGGAGCACTAGAAGCGATAAATTTACCTTCTTCAACACTCTTAATACGACCTCTTTGCATCCTTCTCGTTATAAGTTTAAGTTCTTTACGAGCCATAAATGCTTCAAATTCAGAGTATTCTTCATCGAATTCATTAGATAAATCATAAATCTTGCGAGGTGTTATAATTTTAGTTTTAGATTTCTTAAATGTATCTAGTATAAGACCTTGATCCTGCATATTACCTCTGCCAAGTCTATCTATATCCATAACTAAAACAGCATCATACATACCTTGTTTTACTTCTTCTAGCAATTCCATCATCTTAGGCCTATAAGATATACTTTCTCCAGATACAAGTTCTTCTTTTATTTCAACTATATTTAAATTTTTCTCTCTAGCTATTTTAAGTAGGGCAGAGCGATGCCTGCTGAGAGTTTCATATTCTCCCCTTTTCTCGGCTTCTTCATCAGCACGAGATTTTCTAAGATAAATTGCAGTTTTCATCTAATCACTCCTATCTATAAATTAGTATAAAATATCTATAACAGATATTCATAGATAAATTATTAAGGATGTCAATTTTTTAATTTCTATCTAACTTAAATAATTTTTCTAATTTATTCATAATACCTCCTAAATATTAATATTCTATAGTATGTTCCGAATTCATGTTCGATTAATACCCCAAATAAAAGAGCAGATTAACTGCTCTACATAACATTTTTAAGATTTGATAATATTTCATTTTTATCAGACCAAAGCAATGGTTTAATGTTATATGTTTTGTATGCCGAAAGTATTTCTGGTTTAACCTCTGTATTAGTATCATTTAAAATAACATACATTCGGTTGTCTTTTTTTCTACTATTCTGTAAATCACTCCATGTAAAAAGTGTACTTTCAGTATTACTTTTGTTAGGATTATTTATTACTTTTAAGTATTTTTCAGGTATATTTTTCTTTTTTAGTCCAGCAAGCATATAATCTATATTATGGTCAAAACCACTTTGACCTGTTAGTTTTACATTTTCATTATATCCTATATCGTTGTTGTCTAAGAAATCAACAAAATCTTCTGCAAATAAAGAGGAGACATTAGATTTATTAGTTGCATATAAATCATTGATAGACATTATACCTTGTATATAAAAATGTTTCCTTGATGGGAAATTAGTTATATCTGTAAAAGTAGTAAGGCATCCATCTTCAAGTCTAATATGATAGTTAAGTAAAATATTGTTTAATAATTCTTTTCTTTTAGGAGTATTGAAAGTGAAACCGCAATCTTCTAAGTCGCTTAAAACATAACCATCATCTGTTAAGATTATATTATTATCTGATGTCTTTTTCATATAAAATTGTATACAGTCATTATGTCTATCTAAGAATGGAGTTGTAATCTCTGTATATTCTCCAACTTTATTGATAATAGTATTTTGTTTTAACCAATTAAAATAATTATCAATTAACTCTTTCATATTAACACCTCCCTTTTAGTTAAATTATACCATTTTTTCGACTGATAGAATAGTTGGAATATCTTGTACATTAAAATATATTAAAAAATCTCTTAAAAGATTACTTAAATTACAAAAATCAGAAAAGATAGTAGCATCAAGAGGTATCGCCCATTTATCTCCGTAATTTTCTTTATATATGTGTATATGAGGACATTCTATAAATTCTCCGTCTGGATTAAGGTGGCGAGGCCCTTTAGTATCTATTCTTAATAGAACTGTATTTGTAGCTTTATCCCTAGTTTGATATTTAACTTTTTTTAAGTCAATTCTCCCTCTTTCTATATTCAGTATAAACTGATCATTTGAATTTTTACTATGAAGATTACGAGCTATTTTACCACCATCATCAGGAAGTACTATTGGTGAATTATCTTCAAAAGTTTTAAAATGTTGCATTAATTGTGTAAAATCGTCTTGCGTTAACAATATTATGTCCCCCTTAAAAAACTTTAAACTATTCGTTAATTACTTATTGTACTTTAACTTTACCATCTCTATATATTCATTTATCTTTTCGATGGCCTCATCAGGAAGGCTATCTATATTTCTGATTCTATGTGCAGCTATTGTTGTTATCCCTTTATCTAATTTCACTTTAGGATTTCTTTCATTTGTACGACCAAGAAGATAGTCCAAACTAATATCTAAAGTATCAGAGATATGTTTTGCAACTTCTAGATTAGGACTTCTTTTACCTGTTTCATAGCCATTATAAGTATTGGGAGGGACATCAAGTTTTTGAGCCATATCCTTTTGCATTAACCCTAAGCGTTCTCTTTCTTGTCGTAATCTATTTGAAAATATTAATTTTTCATCAAATGACATCGAAATCACCTCCTATATACTCATAATAATATACTAAAATACGCATATTGAGTAGTTAATTCGAAAATTAAAACTCTCTACGTAAGTAGGGTTCAGTTCAATTTACCTAGTCTTTTATATTTCTGTGCAAATATAAAACCTCGGAGTAAAGAAAATCGTATCCCTACCAACCTTAGCATAATGCCCATGTTTATTTTTATAATACTCTAATGCTTCATCTAAGAATGTTTCTGTAATATTCAAATATTCAGCAAATTCGTATCTGTTTTCACATCGAGCATGGAATGCTTCAACAAGTTTATTTAAACTAACAAGTTTATTATAAGCTATTTCTCTTGCTTTATATTCTTGCTTTAAATTGGATATATCTTTTAAATCAATTATATTTCCATAACTAGTGTAGTGATGCCCCAGTTCTTCAGCAAGAACGCATATTTTTTCATTATCATTATCTAATTTATTCTTGTTTAAAGCAATTTTACAATCTTTGTACAGTCCATCAGAATTAGAGTTGAGAGAGACTTCTTTAACTATTATATTCTCATCATATGCCTCTTGATATAATTTCTCCAGTATATTCATAAACCCCTTAAATTTACTCTACCATTTATCCATTTCTTCGAAATCTTGCATTATTTTATCTATTTCACCAGGATTGTCTAAATGATCATTATGGGCTGCCATAGTTTCAATTTTAAATTCTTGATTAGAATATTTACCAATCTCACTCAAATCACTTGAATAGTTAATAACTTTCTTTTTACCCAAATCATTAAGTTTATTAAAGTTATGTAGTAATTTTTCTTCTTCGATACTTATAGAGTCTTTATTTTGATTAATTTTTTTAGTATTTTCTTTTTCTTCCCAACCCATGAGATATGCGGGAGATAAATCTAAAGCATTAGCTATTAGCTCTAGTTTATCAATAGGCATATTTTTTATTGAACCAGTTTCATATCTTTGAAGCGTAGATTTACTTAAACCAGTTCTATTAGCTAGATCTTGATAAGATATATCTAATTCATTACGTCTATTTTTTATTTTATTCATAACTTCACTCATAAAATTTAAATTTTCATTTTCCATATAAAATACCTCCTAAGTATTAGTATAAAGTAAAATTTCATAAAGGCAACGAAAAAATTAAAGAAAATAAAAAAAAGTTGCATTTTTGAGTTGACACCCATATATATGGATGGTAATATTGAATTATCCCAAATATGCAACGGAGGTGATAAGGAAATGAGATTTAGAAAATTAAAAGGAAAATTAAAAGAGGAAGATTATACTCAAAAAGAAATTGCAGAAATATTGGATATAACACCACAAGCATTTAATTCAAAGATAAATAACCGAACTCAGTTTACATTAGACGAAGTTATAAAAATGACAAATATATTAAAAATTGATAATCCAGTAGAAATTTTTTTTACAAACGGCATCCCAAAAATGCAACAAACAAACTAAGGAGGAAATAAAATGAACAACTTAACGGTTATCAATCAAAATAATCAACTTTTGGTTGAAAGTAGGGAGGTCGCAGAATTAATAGGGAAAGAGCATTCTCATTTAATGAGAGATATAAGAGTATATATAGAAGCGCTAAATAAATCTGAAAATCCAAGATTGGATTCTCAAGTTTTCTTTATTGAAAGTACATATCAAGGTGAAAGAAGAAAAGAAAAATGTTTCCTGTTAACTAGAAAAGGTTGTGATATGGTAGCAAATAAAATGACAGGAGAAAAAGGAATTTTATTTACAGCTACATATGTAATTAAATTTGAAGATATGGAAAACAAGCTTAAAAATAACTTACCAACTACATATAAAGAAGCACTTATAAAATTAGTTGAGCAAGTAGAAACAAATGAGAAGCTACAACTAGAGAACCAAGAGTTAAAACCAAAAGCAATATTTGCAGATGCAGTAAGTGCAAGTCAAACATCAATATTAGTAGGAGAACTAGCAAAGATACTAAAACAAAATGGAATAAATACAGGTCAAAAGAGATTTTTCGAATGGCTTAGAGAGAATGGATATTTGATAAAAAGAAAAGGTGCTGATTATAATATGCCAACTCAAAAATCAATGGAGCAAGGTTTATTTGAAATAAAAGAAACTACGATAAATCATTCAGATGGTCATATAAGTATAAGTAAGACACCAAAGGTAACAGGAAAAGGTCAAATATACTTTATAAATAAATTGAAGCCAGTAAGTCTAATGGTATAACAAAACAAACTAAAATAGGTAGCCAATGGGCGTAGGAGGTAAATAAATGAAGAATTATAAGAATTTGGTTATATTTTTGGGAGGTACTAAAAAATTTAAGATTATAGTCAGAGATTTTAAAGAAGTTATAGAAAAACATAACTTACAATGTACTCCGACTATATTAAGAGATTTAATTGAAGAGATTTTGACTAATCATCAAATCTAAATTTTTCAAAAGGAACATGGTAGTTCTCTATAGATACTTCGAATAAATCTTCACTACGTTCATCATGGTATTTTCTAAAGTGGTAGTTGACATCATTAACAGTACCAAGAGCATTTATTATCATATTCCACATTTTATCATCGATTTCAGCATCACAATGTGGACAACTGATGATTTTATCCCTAGATATACCTGACCAATAAACATAATAATTACAATTGCAATTAAAACAATGTATTTTAGCTTGAGTAGACATGGAATCACCCCCTTTACTTTCAATAAATTGGAAAATATTCCAATTATAGCATAACAAACTGGTGATACAAAAAGTCTATAAAATATAACCTAATTAGAAAGTGGGTGATTTAGATTAAAATAAGTGAGAATCTGAGGACAATTTTAAAAGAAAGAAATATAAAACCATGTGCTTTAGAAGAAAGAATAGGCATGAAAGATTCAGGATACATATACAGAATAATCCGAGGCGATATTGAAAACCCAAGAGTTTATACAGTAAAGAAAATAGCAGATTATTTAGAAGTAAGCATCGAAGAATTAATTATATAGAATTAAAACACTCAAAAACAAAATAAACATTATAATCATAGGACAAATTTTATAAGACATAAATTACTAAGGGGTGCATTTATATGGAAAGGGAATATAAATTACGTGAAGTAAAGAAAACAAAGAGAGCAATAATAAGAATCTTTGTACCTGCTAATGAAACAGAGGAAGAAAAAGAAGCATTTAGAAGAGAATGCGTAAAGGTTAATATTGAAATAGCTACAAGGTTATACAAAGAAGGTAAGTTACAACCTAGAGTTGCTAATAACTAGCAATTCTTTGTAAAAGAACTTTGGACAAGGAGTTGAGTTAAATGTCTATTAAAATACTACAAGCTTTTGTAGAAGAATTTAGAGGTAAAGATATAGATAAAAAATTTGACACTTTAAAAAGATATAAGAAAGTAAAGGAGCTGAGATAAATGAATACAGTAGATAGTTTGTTAGAAGTAAGAAATACATTAAATAATCATCTAAAAATAGCAAGTGAGTTTCAAGAGGAATATGAAAAAAGCCTATTAGATAACAAAGAAGATAAGATTATAGCATCAATAAGGAAAGCAGATATAAGATACTGTGAAGGAATGAAAGTTATAGCAAGGTCAACTATTAAAAAGATTGATGAAATTTTAGAAAATGAAATAAGTACAGGAGTAAGAGAAATACCTTTTGATGATTTACCTATTTCTATACATGGATAGAATTGAGAGGTTCTGCAAAACCCCTCAATTCAATAAAAAGTAAAAATTTAAAACTGATTATATTATAAAAAACTTTGGAGGAAATATCAATGAAAAGTATTAGTCTTTATGAATTAACTAATGATTTAGTAGAACTTATGGAAGTTGAAGACATTGAATTAAATGAAGATATGAAATCTCAAATAATAGAGCAAATAGAAGATATGATAGAAGGAAAATCAGAAAATATAATAGCGGCAGTTAGGAATTATGAATCTACTATAAATGCAATAAAGGAAGAAGAAAAGAGACTAGCAGATAATAGAAAATCTAAAGAGAATAAGCTAAATAGGTTAAAAGAGTATACAAGAGAATGCTTAGAAAGAACTGGAAAGAAAAAGATTGAAACAAAACTTGGTTCAATAGGTTTAAGAAAGAAGCCGCTAAGCTTAATTATAGATAGTGAAGAATTAGTACCAGATTTATATAAAACAACTAAAGAAGTAGTAACGATAGATAAAAATACTATAAAAGATTTCATGAAAAAAGGTCATTTGATTGAAGGTTGTAGATTATCAGAAGAGAGCTATAGCTTAACTATAAAGTAGGAGAATATTAATATGCAAAAACTATACAAAAGCTTTATAGAGTTTCAGAAAGAATTTAAAGGCATGACACCGGATGCTACAAATCCTTTCTTTAAATCAAATTATATTACGCTTGATGGAATATTAGAAGTAACGAGACCTTTATTAGTTAAAAATGGACTGGCTATAATGCAAAATGCATTTTCAGATAATGATGGCAATATGTGTTTAAAGACCATTTTACTTCATGAAAGTGGAGAATCATTAGAAACTGAAATTATGAAAATGAAACCTCAAAAAGATGATGCACAGCAAAGAGGCTCAATAATAACATATATGAAAAGATACCAGTTAGGAGCGTTGTTAGGAATATGTGAAAGTGTAGATGATGATGCGAATATTGCAACTTACGGAGTTAATAATCATCAAAATAATAGTCCTAACAATATCACTAAACCATTATCAGATGCGCAATTAAAAAGATTATATGCTATAGCTAGTAGTGCAGGAGTAGATAAAAATAAAGTGCAAGAGCAAGTATTTAAGAAATTTGGTAAAGATGTAGTTAATCTTACCAAGTCTGAATATGACATTGTTTGTACTGGATATGAAAAAGCGAGGGAATAAAGTGATCTTCATAAAAGAAGTAGGAGTATACTACTTACTCTTACTTCTAATAATAAGATTCAAATTAAGGAGATATTAAATGCAATTAATATATATGGTACTGCTAGTTGATGCAATCATAGCTTTGATGGTATGGCTAGTAGTACAAAATTCATACTAAAGATAAAGCAAGTAGGTGAGAGAATGGCAAATAGTAATAAAAAATACTATTGGTTAAAGTTAAAAGAAGATTTCTTTGAAGAAGATGCAATAGCATGGATTGAGGAACAAGAGAATGGAAAAGATTATTGCTTATTTTACCTAAAACTATGTTTAAAATCTCTAAAAACAAACGGACTGTTAATAAGGAATGTTGGAAGTTTATTAGTTCCCTACGATGCTAAAACATTAGCAAAAGTAACTAACACTGAATTAGATACCGTAAAAGTAGCTATGGATATTTTCACTAAAATAGGATTAGTTCAGATATTAGAAAATGGAGAAATATTCATATCTCAACTTCAAAACATGGTTGGTAGTGAAACTAAGTGGGCAGAGAAAAAAAGATTGCAAAGACAGAAAGAGGACAATGTCCCTAAACTGTCCGGACATTGTCCGATAGAGATAGAGATAGAGATAGAGAAAGAGATAGAGATAGAGTTAGAGAAAGAAAAAGATATAGATACAGAAAAAGAAAATGTAGGTATATCTGTGAATAATTCTAATAATAATTTAAAAGAATTTAGTAAGTTATACGAGCAAAACTTAGGTTTAATAAATGGTATAACAGCAGAATGGATTATAGAAATATCTGAAACTATAGATACTAAGTTATTTAAAAGAGCAATAGAGATAGCTACAGATAATGGAAAGTGTAATCCTGGATACGTTAAAGGAATTATTAAACAGTGGTTAGATGCAAATATAAAAACTTTTAAACAATTAGAAGCCTATCAATTGCAAAGGAAAAATCAAAAGGAAGTGAAGTCAGATGTCAGAGGAAGAGAAAGAAATACTGAAACAGAGAGTTCAAATGATGATAGAGAAAGTCAAGAAGCAAGAAGGACCGAACTCCTTGAAGCATGCAGAAGAGCAGCTAGAGAAGAGTAAATATAAGTGTGATAAATGCAGAGATATGCTTTTTATAGAATTAGAGAATGGAAGTTATGGATCTTGTGAATGTAGACAGTTAAGAATAGCAGAAGAAAAACTAAAAGCATCTGGAATAAGTGAGGAATTTAGAAATAAAAGATTTGAAAACTATAAGTATGACAAAAGCATGGAAACGATGGAAGCTTTTTTAACAGCAAAAAACTACTCTAAAGATTTTGAGGATATTAGAGCAGTTCGTAGAAATTCATGTTTACTCAGTGGACAAGTAGGTAGTGGTAAAACACATTTAGGAATGGCTATAGCCAATAACCTACTAGATAAGAGCATAGGAGTTATATATATGCCCTATAGGAGTATTATAACCAACTTAAAACAATCTATAACTGATGAAGAAAATTATCAAAGAGAAATGCGAAAATATAAAAATGCCCAAGTGTTACTTATAGACGATCTATTTAAAGGTCGAATAACTGAATCTGACATTAGTATAATTTATGAAATTGTAGATTATAGGTACTTTAAAAGTCTGCCTATGATAATTACTACTGAAAAGACAGTAGAAAACCTATTAGATATTGATGAAGCTATAGGAAGTAGAATCTATGAAATGAGTAAAGATTATGTAGTAACTATGCAAGGTAAAGAATTAAATCATAGAGTTTATGGAAGCTAATACTCGTAGGAGGTAAGTATATGATTAAAGAGTTAGAATATATTCTTGATTTTATAGGTAAGAATTGTGGCTATAAAAGTGAAGCTTATATAGAACTTGAAAAGGCAATACAAGCATTAGAAACTAAAGAAAACTAAATAAATATAGGGGAGATTGAACAAATGATAATAATAAGAAGCCAAGAAAGAGATGCAGCAGGAAGATATATGGAAGTAAAAGTAGATGAATGTATGGTAAAAGGAATAAGTGCATTTGGAACTATGACAGTAATAGGAGTTTACAAGAGTAGAGAAAGAGCTATAAAGGTTCTTGATTACATACATAAGTTTATAGAAGATGGCTCACAAAGAGATTACATGGATAAGAAATGTAGAATAAAGCAAGAAATGGTTTTTAATATGCCACTTAAATAAGATAAAACTTAATATAGAATGGGGAGAAATAAAATGAGAACTAAAGAAGAAATAGATAGATTAGTTGAGGAAAATATTAAACTTGTAAATTATGTAATAAATAGATACTATAAGCAATTTAAATCAATATATCCATACTTAGTTGATGATTTATACCAAGAAGGATGCATAGGGCTATTTAAAGCAGCTAAAAATCATGATGAAAGCAAAGGTGCATTTTCTACTATAGCTACACTTTATATAAAAAGTTATATGCATAATTTTGCAACAAGATATGTTAATAAGCATTATAGCAATAATACATGTAATTTTGAAAAGACAATTTATAATAATGGAGATTCTAATGAATTAACACTATTAGATATGATATCAATTAATGATGAAATCAAAGATGATAGAATTGACTTAATAAATATAAGAGCTAATAATTCTAGTATTAAATATATTAATACTATAGTTAAAATGACAGAGAGAGGATATTCTCAAAGGGAAATTGGTGAAGTTATAGGGATACCTCAAAGTAATGTTTCAAGAAGATTAAAATCATTGGGAGAAGAGATTTTAGTAATTGATAAATTAATGGAGATTTTATACAAAAATAAAGTTAGTTAGATTAGAATGATTAAATTAACAGGAGAGTAGGCAAAGATCATATTACTAATCTAAATGCCTATTCTCAAATAATAATCAATAGCAAAGTAAAGTTGGATTTTAAACGAAGAAAATGGAGGATGAAAGTATGAAGAAAGTATTTTTAGGTGGTACATGTAATGAAAGTAAGTGGAGAGAATTTTTAATTCCATTATTAAAAATAGATTATTTCAATCCAGTTGTTGAAGATTGGACAGAAGAATGCATGAAAGAGGAAATAAGACAAAGAGAGATATGTGATTATTGCTTATATGTAATAACTCCAAGAATGACTGGGGTATATTCAATAGCTGAAGTTATTGACGATAGCAATAAAAGACCAGACAAAACAGTATTTTGTTTATTAGCATATGAACAAAATGGTGATACATGGGAACATGGTAAATGGAGATCACTTAACCAAGTAGGTAAAATGGTTAAAAGAAATGGTGGTAAGTATTTTAGTGACTTGAATGATGTTGCAGAATACTTAAATTATAAGAAAATGGAGGATGAAAGTATGAAAGATTTAAGAGAAATAACAACTAAGGAATTAGTTAGAGAGTTAGAAAATAGAGAAGGAGTAGAAATTAAAAGAGTAGACCCTTACCAATATGAAACAATAAATGTCAATGGGTCTTGCATTGTTATAACTGTTATAGATTAACCTATATGGTCATAGTAGTAAAAGTCTTTTACTACTATTGATTAAAAATGAAGTAGTTCAAAAAATAACCTGGGGCTTCATGCTCCAGGAGATATAGGAGGAGATAATATGAAAACAAATTATTTTGGATACTTGACATATGTATTAGAACATAAGAAGAATGTGTTTAAAACTTGTTGGAAAAGAGGATTATACTTACATGCATTTACTCATGATTTAAGTAAATTTAGACCTAGTGAGTTTGTACCATATGCTAAATGGTTCTATGGGAAAGAAGGGAAAGAATTAGAATCATTTATAAAAAAATGGGATAACAAAATAGAAGATGTAGATTTTGATAAACTTAAAGAAAGAAATAGAAGATGTAAAGTATATTTTAAGTACGCATGGTGTGATCATTACGAAAGAAATAAACATCATTGGAATCATTGGTTTAACCCGATAACAAATAAATGTAAAAGGATGCCATATAAATACATAATGCAAATGATATGTGATTGGGAAGCAATGGCATTAAAGTTTGGAGATACAGCGCAACAATTCTATATGAATAACTACGATAAAATAGAGTTATCAGTAGAGAGTAGATGCGATTTAGAGTTTGAATTAGGTTTAATACCAGGAGAATTATTATGTAGTAATGTTACTTGGAAACAAGCATGTGAAAGCTGGAAGGTTACGATGGAAGAAGATCTAAAAAGACTTGGATATATAAAGTAAAAGATGGGTTTTAATTGGAGGGAAATATGAAAATAGATTTATTAAGTTTAGATAATGTAAAACAAGCTTTTGCAGTGGCCAATAATGCTATTTATTTTGCAGATAAAAGTGACTACAAGTCGGCATTATATGAAGTATGTAAAACTTTAAACCCTATAATAGATAATGAATTAATAGGTTCTAAATATATAGAAGAAGATGTTAAAGAACTTGAAGAACAAAGTAAAACTTATGAATATCTAGTTGTATATGAAATGGCTAATATAAGAGGAAGATGTAAAGTAGATAGAACTAAATTATTAGATAGTTTTAAAGAACTAGAAGAGTTAGAAGAATATTTAAGGGGAAGTAATGCAGTTGCACCAGACATACCAAATGATATAAAAAGTAAATTATTAGTCATGGATTTTAAATTACTTAGAACTATAGATTAGAAGTGAAAAGAGGAGTTTCAAATGCAGAAATCAGAGCAATTAAAACTTCTAGGAAATATTATAGAATTTCCTAAGAATAAAGAATTTAGAAATAAAGAAATGCAAGATAAGTTTTATGTTGCAACAGAACTACTAAAAAGAATAATAGAACATGGGCATGAGTTTAATATAACAGTTACGAGAGAAGCAGCATCAGAGGTATTTGAAGGGAAAAATGGTGAAATAAAAGACTTATTAGTCATAAGCACTAGTAAAGATTTTGAAAGAGAGATTAAGTATAAAGACAAATGTTATTTTTATGTAACAGGTGATGAGTTTAAGTAGGTGATGGAGATTATGGAAAATAGTTATCTATGTTCAAATTGTAAAAGAAAAATAGAAGGCAAAGAAATAGAGTTTTATCCAGTACTAGAAACGTCAGGAGCATATATTCCAACTTGTAGTATTGAATGTGCTGAGATTATTAAACAAGAAAATATAGAGTATGGAAAGAAGTGGCTGGATGATGTTAGAAATCAGAAATTAGAAAAAGAAAAGTGGTAATTAAATAAGGTTTTTAAAGGGTGAGATTATGGATTACATAAAAGTAGTATTAGAAAAAATAGTAGTTGAAGATAAAGACCAAGTACTAGAATATCAAAAAACTGGTGAGGATTTCAAATATCATCCTCATTGGAAATGTTTTAAATGTCATAGACAATTCTACTTATTAGAAAATTATAAGAAAAGAAGTACTACTTGCCCTCATTGCGGGACTAAACATTACACAAAAATTTATAAGAATGGGAAATGGTCACAAAGGTTAGTTAGTAACAAATAAAATCAGTATTTAGTTAGATGGAGGAGATTGTTATGGAGATAGAAAAAATAAAAGTTTATAAAATATATGATAGTGAGTTTATAGCATCAAAATGGAGTCTTGAAGATACTAAAAAATGGTATGAAGAAGAGTATGGATTTGAAGATGTTGATATAGAAGAAGTGTCCGTTAAAGGTGGTATGTGGATACATGCAGATGAAAATGCAATTAAACAATTGGGGGATTTAGATGAGCTAAATACTAAAGAGTATATTGGTAGTATACAATGGAGTTTTGGACAGGTTTGGAAATGTATAACTATGGAAGAACAAATAGTAAAAAATGGTGACTTTGAAAAACCTTATTTATTATGTAGTACAGAACTTTAGAGGTGGTGTATATATGAGTGATAGAGAGAAATTAGAAAATCTAAAAGCAATGCTAGATACATTAATAGTTACTTGTAAAAACGAAATGTCAATAACAAATAAACTCTTAACTAAAACTAATAATACTAGAGAAAAGAGCAAGTTACAAAAAGAGCTAGCATTTTGGCAAGGTAAATTAGAAGTAGCCAAGTATGCAAGACATTTTGCAGAATAAAAAACATATTTTAGAGGTGGATATTAGATGGATAACTTGATTTTTGGGCTTATTATTATAGTCTTATTAACTATTGTACTTACACCTATAGTGAATTTATATAGAGCTTTAAATACAACGTTAGAAGAAATAACTATTAGGAAGAAAATAAGACTTAAAGAGTATAAACAAATACATAAAGATTTATTTTAGGTAATGAAAGGGAGAATTTAGTATGACGAATGCTGATAAAATCAGAAGTATGACGGATGAAGAATTAGCAGAATGGATAGATAAAACAAACAATCAGGATAGAGAGGATTGGGATAGCATAGGGTGTTACAATTGTGTTTATTATGGTACACATCACTATCCAAAAGATTGCGGAGATTGTAGATGGAAGTTAGGAATATTGAATTGGCTTAAAGCTGAAGCGTAATGCAAATAAAACAATAATTTAAGGAGGGTTAGCTATGAAGATAGAATTAAGTGCAAGTTTATTGGGATTTAGCGTAGGTGGATATAATTACACTACTGAAATAGAAATAAGTGATGAAGATACAAAAGGAATGACTGAAGAGCAAAAGGAAAAATATATTGAAAAACAAGTTTATGATTATTTAATGGATACTTTGGATTGGGGCTATGAAATAAAGGATTAGAAAATAAAACGATGATTTAATGATGGGAGGATATTATGAACGATAGAATAAAAAGTTTAATTAAAAAGAAACCAATAATAGTATCAATCACATTGAGTGTACTGGTTTCAATTTTAACAAGTATGTCGGTTATTTTGTTATCCAAAGTGTTAGAAAACTAGTTACAATAGATGTCAAAAATGCAACTAAAACAGGAACATAGACAGACTGGATTTTAAACTTTCTATCTTCACTTTTTTTATTTTCTAGATATTGAATACCTTTTAGTGTAATTCTATATTTTGTCCTAAGAGAGACTGTACAATCTTCTCTTTCTTCCTGTGATAGAAAAGGATCACTTTTTTCTATTAGATTTTCATTCAAAAGGTATGAAATTCTTCCAGAAAAACCTTCTAAGCAGAGTCCTCTAACAAGGACATAAAATTGATCGTAGTTAAGAGAATCATGATCTTTTAATAGGCTTAGCATTGTAAAAGATTTTTTATCCAAAATAAATTCTCCTTTCGTATTAATAAAATTAGAGTATATAAATTATAGCAGAAAGAGTAGTAAAAAGTGAGCATAAGCGACAAAAAAATCAAATAATTAAAGAAAAAAATATAAGTGTACATAAGTTAGCAAAAGATACAGGAGTACATCATAGTGGAATATATAGGATTTTAAATAATGAAAATAAGAATCCAGGTATTTATACAATAAAGAAGATAGCAGATGAATTAGGAATTAGTATAGAAAGTTTATTATGATAATAAAACAACGATTTTCTATCCAAAAAGCAAAACCAGCTAACATTATAAGTTAGCTGGAACAATTAGATGCGCAAAATAATTATAGACGGTTTTGAAATTGAAGATATATGTATTATAGCCATCTTTACAAAAATGATTCATATTATAATGATTTAAATATAAAACAATTATTGTTATCTAAATATGTTGATAATGATTACTAAAGGATAATACAAGGGAGATAAAAAATGAAAGTTGATTTTACGATAGAGGGAGAACCAGTAGGGAAAGATAGACCTAGATTTAATACAAATACAGGAAGAGCTTACACTACAGATAAAACTAGGATGTATGAGGACTATATAAAACTATTATATAGGTCACAAGTTAAGCACTTTTTTGACAGTTATGTAAGATTGAGTATTAAAGCATATTATTCAATAGCTAAAAGCGATTCTAAGAAGAAAAAACAAGATAAATTATTAAATATATTAAGACCAAGTAAAAAGCCGGATGGAGACAATATATTAAAATTAATAGCAGATAGCTTAAATACAATAGCATATAAAGATGATGCTCAAGTTGTAGAAATGAATGTAGAAAAATACTTTAGTGATAATCCAAGAGTAGAAGTAACCATAGAAGAAATATAATTTTAGGGGTGAGATTATGAGTTTAGACAAGAAAAAATTATTTAGAGAAGTAGAAGGGAAACTACATAATTATAAATACTTAGAGATGCAAATAAATAATCTAGAGTTAGATATAAAAAAAGAAAAGAATGACTATAGGGGATGTGGAGCTATAAGCTATGATGAAAGAACAGGCGTAACTTATAACATAAATAGATCAGTTGAGAATGAAGTTATAGCAAAAGAAAAAAGAGTAGGAAAGTTAATGCAAACCAAGTTAAATAAAGAAATTGAGAAAATGAAAATAGAAAATGCTTTAACAAGTTTAGATACTAATGAAACAAATTTTTTCGATTTATTTTATAATTCTAAGAGTAAAAATAATATGAAATACATAAGTATGAAATTACATATGGATAGAAGTCATTGTTATACAGTAAGGAAGAGAATCGTATATAAAATAATGGGCATGATGTACCCAGATTATAGTGATTTGCCATTATTTTAGAATAAACCAACACTTTAACTACACTTTGTCTACAAAATAAAGATTTTTAAGGTGAAAATATGTGTTTTAATAGTATTATAGAAATACTCCCCATAACCTTTATAGATATATTTAGACCAGGATTCCCCTTTCTGGTCAATATGTAAGTAGTAGTATTGGTAGGTGCAACTCCTACAACTTACACCAATAGCAGTTTTCCTTCCAAGGAGCTTAGTATTTAATTACTAGGCTCTTTTAATTTTCACAGGAGATGATAACTTGAAGAAGAAAGTTTATAAGGATTTTGATGAAGTAGTGAAACCTACTAGAGTACCTAAAAAGCTTTGGTTATATGAAGATGAAATGAAAAAGAAACCTAAAAAGTGGGATGAATGTAATAAAAAAGATAAATCTAAGAGGTAGATCTATCTTTTTTATTACTATTTCTTTGGAGTATGTCTCTTATGAGGAGAGACTTTAGTTCCATCTTTCTTAGTATGACCACTTACTTTTACAGTCATAGGACCTTTTCTGGCTGGTTTTTCTGAGCACTTACCTTTAGCCATAGCATCACATCCTTTGTTAGAATTTGTTGTAGCTAATAAAATTATAGCACTAGGAGGTATATTATGGTAATAAAAGATAAAATAAAAATAGGTTCTATGGAATATGATGTTATTAAAACAGACCAAGCAATATTATTAGATAATAAAGTATGCAATGGAATTATAGACTATGAAGATTTAGTTATAAAAATAAGTACTGATAGGTCTATACAAAGACAGGAAGAAACCTTTGTGCATGAAGTTTTACATGGGATTATAAGAGATAGAAATTTGATTCTCGAAGACGAAGAAATGATAGTTGATGAAATAAGCAAAGGGTTGTATCAAGTTATAAAAGATAATCCTGAAATATTTAGATAAATAATAAGAAAAAAGAAGGAAAACATCGAATTAAGTAGAATTATTTACTTGAAAGTGAGGTGTTTTTATGAATAAGAAAAAGTTTAGATATGCAATATTGAAAGAAATTGAAAAAGGAAATTTGCGCTTTGATGAAACAATATTTGAAGTAGATGAAGAAATATTCGATGATAATGTTAATTTTCTAAAAAGAGAAGGATATATAGATGGGGTTAGATACTATGATAATAGACCTCATTTTGATGGATGCGTTTATTTAACTGAAAAAGGAGAACAATTTTTAGAAGAAAATAGTTCTTGGAGTAAGTTTTATAAAGGTGTAAAAGAATTTAAAAGTTGGATACTTGGATAAGAACTCTCTAGTAGGGTTCTTTTTTTATTCCCAAAACGAATAAGCGAGGTGGTGATATGGCTAGGGTAAGAAGTCCAAATAGAGATAAAGCTTTTGAAATATATAAAGAGCATAGCGGAATTATTGCAAATAGAGAGATTGCTAAAATTTTAGATATATCAGAAAAGACTGTATCAGGTTGGAAAGTTAAAGATAAATGGAATGAAGAATTAAATGGAGTACTCCAAAAAGAAATACGGAGTACTCCAAAAGAAAAACGTAACAAAGGTGGTCAGCCTAAAAATAAAAATGCTGAGAAGTTTGGATTTTTCTCTAAGTATCTACCGGAAGAAACTCTAGAACTTATGGAAACTATAACTGAGAAAAGCCAGTTAGATATATTATGGGAGCAAATTACAATACAGTATGCAGCTATAATAAGAGCACAGAAAATTATGTATGTTGAGTCTAAGGAAGAAATGATAAAAGAGCTTAAAAAAGAAGAGTATACAGCAGATGGTGATTCTAAATTAGAATATGAGTTCCAATTCTCGTGGGATAGACAATCAACCTTCTTAAATGCTCAAAGTAGAGCTATGGGAGAGTTGAGAGGTTTAATTAAACAATATGATTCTATGGTTAATGCTAATTTAGAATTAGTAACTGAGGAACAAAGACTAAGAATAGACAAGCTTAGAGCTGAGGTTAAAAAGCTTAGTGGAGATAATAAAGACAACAATATAACTATAAAAGTAATAAGGGCGAGTGAGCAAAATGGAAGAAGTTAGTTTTGCTGTAAATGACCATTTTGAGGATTTTATCTTTAATTGGGACTATAAAGATTATTTCTTAGTCGGTGGATATGGTAGCAGTAAAAGCTATCATGTTGCTACTAAAATATTACTTAAGCTTCAACAAGAAAAGAGAAAATGCTTAGTTGTAAGGGAAGTATATGACACTATAAGAGATTCTTGTTATTCACTATTTGAAGACATAGTTGCAGTTATGGGATTAGAGGATGAAATAAGGTTTAAAAGTTCTCCTATGAAAATATTATTTCCTAATGGCTCACAAATAATTTTCAAGGGTCTTGATAAACCAGCTAAGCTTAAATCTATAAATGGTGTATCTATAGTTTGGCTAGAAGAATGTAGCGAATGTAAATATACGGCATTTAAAGAACTAAGGGGGCGTCTAAGACATTTAACAGATACTAACCATATAATATGTTCTACTAATCCAGTAGAAAAAGCTAATTGGACATATTCACATTATTTTATAGATGAAGAAAATGACAACATTGTTTTGAGTGATGATGAACTATATGACAAAAGAGTGGTTATAACTAATAATACATATTATCATCATAGTACTTGTGATGATAATTTCTATTTACCGCAAGACTATATAGAAGAACTTGAAAAGATGAAAGCATATGATAGTGACTTGTATAGAGTTGCTAGGCTTGGTAGATATGGTGTTAATGGTACAAGAGTGTTACCACAGTTTAAAGTTATGCCTGATGAATGGGTACAACAACAAATAGGCGGAATATCTGAACGGTGGTATAGGTATGGTATGGACTTTGGTTTTGAAACTTCATATAATGCGTTGATAAGTATGGTTATAGATGATGTTAACAAAGACTTATATATATTTAACCAATATTATAAAAATAAAATGACAGATGATAAAACAGCAATTGAGATAGCAGATTATAAAGGCAAGCTAATAACTGCTGATTGTGCAGAGCCAAAGACAATTAGATATTATCAACAGCAAGGGTTTAAAATGAGAAAGTGTAAGAAGTTTGCGGGAAGCAGACTTCAAAATACAAAGAAAATAAAAAGATTTAGAAACATTTATTGCTCTGATGCTTGTAAGGATGTAGTGAAAGAGCTTAAAAACTTAACTTATGCAACAGATGCAAAAGGAAATATAATCTATGATGAATTTAATATAGATCCTCATAGTTTTAGTGCTATTTGGTATGGCTTAGATGATTATGAAGTTGCAGACTTAAAAAGAACATTTAACAGTAGATAGGAGGTGTTAACTTGATAAACAATATAATAAATGCTGAACTTGGTGGACTTTATGGCTCAGAGGTTATAAAAGAAATAAATGAAATTATAAGGCTTTATGATATATATGAAGGACCAGGGCAAGATTGGGCAAGTGATGAAACTGACTATGTACCAACTAAAAAGAAAACTAACTATATTAAGAAGTTGATAAAAGAAGAAGCTAGATTCTTATTTGGTAAAACACCTACATTTACTGTTCAAGTTGAAGATGATACATTGAAGGATCAAGCAGAAGAAATTAATAAATATATTAAAAAGCTTCTTAAAACTAATTTACTTAGTGAGAAATTAATAAAAGGTGCTAGAGATTGTTTTATAGGTAAAAGAATAGCTATAAAGCTTCATGCAGATACAATTACTAAGAATATAAGAGTTATGTTTATACCTAGTTTAGAGTTTGTATATGAACCATTTGAAGATAAGGCAGATGAACTTAAAAAGATAATATTTTTCCATCAGCTAAATGCTGAAAAAGAAAAGCAGAATCAGAGGATTTGGAAGCAGAAATATAAAATGGTAGATAATAAATGCATACTTAATGAAGCTATCTATGATGGATATGGAAACATAGTTGATATACTGGCTGATAATATTGACTTAAAACTTTCTGGAATACCAGCATATGTTATCTTAAATGATGGCCTAAGTGGTGATTTAAAAGGTGAGAGTGATGTTGAAGAGATACTTGATAATGGAATAGCTTATAATAAATTAGCTAGTGAAGATATAGATGCTCTTAAAAAAGGTATGAATAGAATTATCTATGGTACAGATGTAGATCCAGATGCATCTGAACATTTTAAATTAAAACCAGGAGCCTATTGGGATGTTGCTACAGACAAAACGGCGAGTGAAGGAAAACAAGCTCAGATAGGAACTGTTGAAACTGATTTTAACTATAATGAGCGTATGGAAAATACACTTAATAGAATTAAATCAGATATGCATGAGGTTTTAAATATACCTATGATAAATAATCAAGACTTAAAAGGTATGATGACATCTGGTAAATCAATGAAGGCCTTATATTGGCAATTGATTAGTAGGTGTGAGGAAAAAATGAAAGCTTGGGGTCCTGCATTAGAGTGGATGATAAAAGCTATTCTTGAAATGACAGAAGTTTATAAGATAGCTACATTACCGAAGATAGAAAACTTTGATGTAGTTGTAGAAAATCAATATCCATTACAAGAAGATGAAGATAATGAAATGACATTAGATATGCAGCAAGTTAATTCTCAAGTTATGAGTAGAAAGTCATATATGAAGAAATGGGCTAATGCTACTGATGAAATAGCTGATGAAGAATTAAAGCAAATACAACTAGAAAAACAATTATTAGAAGATAGTTTTAGTCAATTTGAAACTAATATAGGTGGTGATGATGATGAATAAAGAAATATCAATGACAGTAAATGTAGAAGTAGATATGTGTTTTAATTTTGGTATAGCTTTGGAGTATATTAAAAAAGGGTATAAAGTAGCTAGAAAAGGTTGGAATGGTAAAGGTATATTTATAGAATTACAAAGACCTAATGAACATAGTAAAATGACACATCCTTATATATACATAGATACAACTGGTTTACAAACAAATAATCTAGATGCGCCTAAGGATAGAGTGCCTTGGTTGGCTTCTCAAACTGATATGTTAGCAGAGGATTGGCAAGTGACTAAGTAATGGCAAGTAAAGACTACTTAAGGTTATGTGAAGAAGCTCAAAGAAAGAAACTTAACCTAGCTAAGAAGCAGGAACAACAGATAAAACAAATATACAATGATATGTATAAGAATTTATCTAAGAAACTTAATAAAGTTAATCCAGACAGCTTAACTAAAAGATACTTGGAAGAGTTGCAGAAGGAATTAGCTAAAGAGATTAGGATCATCCATAATAAAGTTGAAAAAGTTATAAAAAAGAATACAGAAAAAACAACGAACCTAGCTAACAATGTACAGCTAGATTTTTTTATGCAAATAAACGAGCAGTATAGCTTAAATATGAAAGATACTTTTTCTAGTATGTTTTCTAAAATACCTAAAGCTGCTATGGATGAAATATTACATGGAACAGCTTACAAAGACCGTAAAGGCTTATCTGAAAGGATATGGCAATATACTAAGACGTTTGATAAAGACATAGATTATATAATTACAGAAGGTATCGCTAATAAGAAAACTGCTTATGAAATAACTAAAGATTTAGAGATATATGTTAATCCTAATGCTAGTAAGCCTTGGGATTGGTCGAATGTATATCCTAATTCAAGTAAAAAAGTAGACTACAATGCTCAAAGATTAGCTAGAACAGCTGTTAATCACGCTTTCCAACAATCACAAAAAAGAAGTTGCGAAAAGAATCCTTATGTTACAGGAATAAGGTGGGTAAGTGCTGGTATTCATGGAAGAACATGTCCTGTATGTAGTGATAGAGACGGACAACTATTTAAAGTAAATGAAGTACCATTAGATCATCCAAACGGATTATGTACAACTATTCCAGAAATACCTATGAGTTTTGATGAAATAGGAACAGAGCTTAGATATTGGATAGATGGAGAATTAAACAGTAAGCTAGATAGTTGGTTTAGTGAATATGGAGATGAATTTATATAAAAAGCACTTAATTTAGACTATTAAGTGCTTTTTATATTTTTATTGAAATTGTGCTGTTATTAAGTTGGATATAACAGATGCAGAAATATCTTTAAGTGCATTTATTGAAAAAGAGCCAACAGATTTAGCTATATCTTTGGTCTTATTCCAAGTATTATCATTTTTAATATTTTCAAGGAATTCATGACCATAAAATGTTAAATCATGAATAGAGGTTATTCCTTTTATATATGTACCTCTTTGAGGCAGGGTTTCTATATCAATAAAACCTGCTTCACCGAGCTTTAAGCAACAATAATGAATTTCATCTTCTGAATATGAAATTTTAGATGCTAATTTTTTTACATTCCAATAGTCGCCTAAATTGCCTGCTTCAATAGTTAATAAGATATCTCTTACACAATCTGGATTTAATATCAAAAAATCACCTTCTTTCCAAGAATATTTTATCATAAAAGATAATTTTATGCTTTTTCAGTTTTATTTTAAGTATGTATTTGCAAAATTAGAGTACAGGAGGTAATGGGAATGAATTTAAAAGAATTATTAGGTGAAGATTTATATTCACAAGTAACAGCAAAACTTGGAGATAAAAAAATAATCGTTGATGATGGTAACTTTATATCAAAAGATATATATGACAAAGTTAATGACGATAAGAAAGCATATAAAAAACAAGTAGAGAATCTTCAAACAGACTTAGAGGGTATAAGAAAGAAAGCTGGTGAGGTAGAAGGTCTTAATACTGTAATAAATGATCTTAAGCAGAATTTAGAGAAAAAAGATAAAGAAATAGCAGATAGAGAGTTCAATTACAGTTTAGACACAGCTTTAAAGGATGCAAAATGCAAGAACACAAAGGCTCTGAAAGCTTTACTTGATATGGAAGGAATAAAATATCAAGAAGGTAAGTTTGAAGGTTTAGAAAAGCAATTAGAAGGTTTAAAGCAATCAGATAGCTATTTATTTGATTTAGATACTTCTCCAGGGAATACAGGAAGTCTTGGAAACTTTGGAAGAAATAATAACAATCCATCAGATGGAGATAGTCAAACTTCATTTATGGAAGTTATAAGTAATAATTCATTAAGAAAATAATAAAAAGGATGGTGCTAAATATGGCAGATAACAAGTATTTAAAGGATAATTTAAAAGGTTTTGTACCAGTAGAAACTGCTGCTGGAATAATGGAAGGAATAGTTAGAGGTTCATCTATATTACAATTATCAGATGTTAAACCTATGAAATCTGATACTATGAAGTTTCAAGTTTGGGCAGATAAACCAGGAGCTTACTGGGTCGGAGAATCTGAAAGAATAAATACTTCTAAAGCTTCTTGGATATTTCCAGAAATGAAAGCTAAAAAAATAGCAGTAATAATACCAGTAACTAAGGAAAAATTAAATGATACTACAATAGATGTATTTAATGAATTAAAGCCGCAAATAGCAGAAGCTTTTTATACAACTATAGATAAGGCTTGTTTATTCGGAACTGATTCACCTTTTGAAAAGAATATATTAGGAGTTGCTACTAGTGCTGGAAATGTAGTTACAAGAAATACTCAACTGTTAGATCTAGACGTATCTGACTTAATGGGCACAGTTGAAGATAACAATTTAGATGTTAATGGATTCGCTGGACATTATGGATTAAAGAGAGAATTAAGAAGCTTAAGAGATGCTAACGGAAATCAATTAGCTGTTATGGGTATGAAGGAAAACTCTTTATATGAAAATCCATTAACATTTGTTAGAAATGGAGCATTTGATAAAACAAAAGCAGAATTAATAGCAGCAGACTGGTCTAAGTCTATAGTAGGTATAAGAGAAGGTATAGAGTTCAGCATATTAACAGAAGCAACTCTACAATCTGTTACTATGGAAGATGGTAAACCATTATCATTAGCAGAGAATGACATGATAGCTATAAAAGCTACTATGAGGTTAGCTTACTTACCAATAAAAGAGGAAGCATTTGCTGTATTAAAGCCTAAAACTCTCTAGCAAAGGATTAGCTTCATCTATCGAAGATGTGGAAGTCCCACAAAACATAAACTATTCTGAACTTAAAGTTGATGAATTGAAAGCTATAGCAAAAGAAAAAGGATTAGAAGGATATTCTTCAATGACTAAAGCTGAATTAATAGAACTTATAGAGAAAGCATAGGTGCTAATATGGGAGAAATTCAAGAACTTAAAATAAGATTAAGGGAGGAATCCTCTCCCTTTTTTACTGAGGAAGAGTTAGAGTATTATTTAAAACAAAATAATAATGATTTAGACTTAACAACTTATGAATGTCTACTATTAAAAGCAGAAGATGATTCAATAAGTTTACCAGGTGGTTTACAGTTAGCTAATAATAGTCAGTATTGGTTAAGATTAGCTAGGAAGTATAAACCAAATGGAAGTAGGTGTTTGTAATGAGTAATATAGCTAATAAAATAAAGCCTAAAGTTAAGAAAGTAATAGATAAGTTTCCAACTAATGTAGAAATTTATAGAGATACTAAAAATAAGTTTGGAGAGCCTGGAGAAAAGGAACTTGTATGCTCTGTTAAAGGATTCTATCATGAAGGAAATAATATGATAAGTGCTGTTACTACTGACAAAGGCGAAGTCAAAAGAAGTAAGCAAAAGTTTTTAATGGTTATTTATGATGAAAAAACTGTTAAGATAAAAGAAAATTACTATTTTGAATTAGATGGTGCTAAGTATAAGATAGTTGACTTAGGGAATCAAAATAGGCTTAATATTTATTTCGATATGCTATTGGAGAGGTGCTAATATGGGTTTTAAATTTGATGCTAGTGGACTCATGAGAGGATTAGCAGAAAGAGAAATAAAAACGAGGGCAGCGCTTGGATTATATGGTGATACTGTAGCTAAGAAAATGGAAGCTCATGCAAAGACTAATTATAAATGGACTCCTAGAAGTGGTGCAGCACATCAAAGAATTAATAGTAGCTGGAAATGGCAAGGTTCAACAATAAGAATAGAATTAAGTCATGGAGTTGATTATGGTATATGGCTAGAATTATGTAATGAAAAAAGATATGCAATAATTAAACCAACTATAGATTTAATAAGTCCTCAAGCTATAAGAGGATTAGAAAAGATAATATTTAAATAGGAGTTATAGATGTTTAAAGAAATATATATTTTTTTAAAGGAAAAAGGATTTGATGTGTATTCAATCGGTCAACACGAAGGAATATGTTCAAGTCCTTATTTAGTTTTAAAAGAAAGCACTGAAATGGATGTAGTAGGAACTTCTTTTAGCAATGATTTGCTAGATGTAATTATATATTATCCGATTGGTAAATACAGCGAGTTAGGAATGTATTTAAAGAAAGTTAATAGTGCTTTAAAAGAGATAAAGAAAATAAAAAGAGCTTATGATCCTACACCTATAGTTATTGATGATGATAAAAAGTCTTATACAACTTCACTATCATATAGAAAAATAAAAAAGAAAGAAGGGATTTAAATGTCTGTAGTATTAACACAATTACCTTTAACTGATGTTAAGAAAACTCAAATAATAACTAAAGAAGAAACTTCTAGAACTTTTACTTTTGATACAGCTGATGAGGTTACAACTAAAGAGGTTGTAGAAGAAGGAAAAGATAGACCTTTACAAATAAAGAATAGAATAGTAGCTAATGTTCCAGCAGAGAATGTTCTGTTAGGATATGATTTAGAATTTAAAGATAATGTATTTTGCCCTGAATTATTACATGTAATGCAGGGAGGTACATTAACTTATGCTGAAGATAAAACGACTTTTAAATCTTATGAGCCACCAGCTATAGGAACTTCTGTTACTAAAACTAAATTCGACGTAGTTACTTATTCAGCTGAAGTAGGGACAGACGGAGAAACAGGAAGATATGTAAAGATGACATGGTTTAATGGGAAAGGTAATTCAGTTCCTATATCACTAAAGGATGGCGAATATTATGCTAATACTTATACAATAAATTGTAGACCAGCTCAGGGTCAAAAACCATATAAGATGGAAATAGTAGATGTATTACCTGAGTAAAGGTTAATTTAAAGGCACTCTTTGGAGTGCTTTTTTAATTTACTTATTTTAAGAAATATAAGGGAGGAATTTATATGTTACAACCAACTAGTTTACAAGAATTAAAGGCTTTAGCAGAACAAACAAAAGGAGAGGTCATAGAAATACCTGGCTTTTTAGATACACAAGTATTAAGAGTTAGAGTTAAACCTGTATCCTTAGTAGAATTGACTCAATGCGATTTATTACCTAATGCTTTAATGCTAACGGTAAATGATATAATCCAAAAACAACAAAAAGGTGAGATGTTCTCAGGTAAAGAAGCAGCAGTAGCTAAAAAGAATATGGAAACATTTACAGATATAGTTTATAAGGCTGCTTTAGTAGAACCCTCTTATAAGGATTTCAGAGATGCAGGTATAGAATTAAATTTAATACAAAAAAGGATGATAGCAGAATATGCGATAGGTGATGTATCTACTCTTAATCGATTTCGTCAGTTCAGAAAAGATTTTGAGAGTAATACTGCAAGCGAGGTATTACAAGAAACTACCGAGTGAAATAATGGGGATAACTAATACATATCAAGCCTTTTGTTTTAACGAAGCATGCCTACATATTGATTTAGCTTGGCAAGATGAAAAAACTACTCTTAGATTTGCTGAAGATAAAGTCAATATGGCTACAGGTAAAAGAAAGACCTTCCAGAGTGAAGTACTAAAGTTATAGGGAGGTGATGGAGTGTCTCTAAATGTTGGAACAGCTGTAGGGTACTTAGATTTAGATACTAAGAAATTTGAGTCAGGTATCAAAGGTGCAATGAAGCAATTAGAGGTATTTAGTAATAATACATCAACTAGCGGGCAAAAAATGGAAGCTTTAGGCGGAGTAATGAAGAATGTTGGTGCAGGTATGACTAAATTCGTAACTGCTCCTTTAGTAGGTGTAGGAGCCTTATCCATAAAGACAGCAGCTGATTTTGAAAGTGGAATGAGTAAAGTACAAGCGATAAGTGGAGCTA
Source organism: Faecalimicrobium sp. JNUCC 81 (assembly GCF_053667625.1). Lineage (NCBI taxonomy): Bacteria > Bacillati > Bacillota > Clostridia > Peptostreptococcales > Peptostreptococcaceae > Faecalimicrobium > Faecalimicrobium sp. JNUCC 81. Next base: position 2,285,367 of record NZ_CM132203.1, on the reverse strand, counting down.
CTGGCGAAGACATGAAAAAGTTAGAGAATATGGCTAAAGATTTAGGAGCGAGCACTAAATTTAGTGCTAGAGACGCAGCAGACGCACTTTCGTATATGGGTATGGCCGGTTGGAAAACTGAAGATATGATGTCAGGATTACCTGGAGTACTTGACTTAGCGGCAGCTGGTGGTACTGATTTGGCATTAACAAGTGATATAGTAACTGACGGTTTAACAGGGCTTGGTCTTACTGCAAAAGATACAGGTATGTTTGTTGATGTAATGGCTGCTACATGCTCTAATTCAAATACAAGTATAGAACTAATGGGAGAAACATTAAAATATGTTGGTCCAGTTGCAGGAGCATTAGGAATTAATATGCAAGATTTATCGTTGGCCATTGGACTTATGGGAAATGCGGGTATAAAAGGAAGTTCTGCAGGTACAGCTTTAAGAGGCGGTTTAACTAACCTTGTAAAACCGACTAAGCAAATGCAAAAAGTAATGGATAAATATAATATAGAAATCCAAAAAAATGCAGATGGCTCTGTTGACTTAATGGGAACAATGAACCATTTGAGAGATAAATTAGGTGGATTAAATGAAACTACCCAAGCTAATGCATTAGCTACGATATTTGGTAAAGAAGCGATGTCTGGTTGGGCAGCTATTATAAATGCGAGTGAAGGTGATTTTGAAAAATTATCTGGAGCAATTAGTAACTCAGAAGGTACAGCTAAAACTATGGCTGAAACTATGCAAGATAATTTAAAAGGTGCTATAGATAACTTAAAATCAGCATTTGAAGGTGCTTGCATTGTTATAGGTGAAAGATTAATACCTATGTTTCAAGGTATAGTAGAATGGGCTACAAACTGTTTAACTTGGTTTAATAATTTAGACAGCGGAACTCAAGACCTTATTGTGGCAGTAGGAGTACTAGTTGCCGCTATAGGTCCTTTAATTTTTATAGCAGGTACATTACTTACAGTACTCCCTAATATGGTTGCAGGATTTAAATTAGCTAAGACAGCAGTAGTAGCTTTTCAAGGAGCTACACTTGCAGTACCCATTGCTATAGGGGCCGTAATAGCAGCTCTAGTAGGATTAGCATCTTGGGTAGGTAGTAGCTCAACGGCTATAGCATTCTTACAGGATAAGTTTGGATTACTAGGTTATGTAATAGGAGGAACTTGTGAGATTATAAACGGCATAGTCCAATTAACTTTTGGTAATATGATTATAATTATTCAGACTGCAGCTAAGGCTATACAAGCTATATTTAAAGGGCAGTTTTGGAAACTGGATGATATAGCGAGAGAAGGTTGGGCGAAGGTAGAAAATAATACTGCAGAAGCTATGAGTGATATTGCTGGAGAAACAACAGAAGGTGTAAGGTTAATAAAGACTAGAACCGAATCTGAATTAAAAAATGTCACTGATGTCTTTGATAAAGCTATGAAGGAATTACCTTCATTAACTAAAGATAATGCAGGTGAGATAGCTAAATCCTTTACAGATGGATTGGATAAACTAGATCAAGAATCCCTAACTATTCTTAGGGGTACTTCTGATAGTATGGCTGTACTATTCGAGGGTATAAAAGAAGGAATGAATCCAGAAGCAGCTACTAAGAAGTTTACTGCTAACCTAGAAAGTATGGCAGTATCAGGTAAGTATGATATGGAAACTTTACAAGGTGATATAGATAAAGCTATGAAAACTATCACAGCTAATATGCTTATAGAATCTGAAGCATTTAAACAGAATGCCACTAATGTATTTAATGAGTTTAAGACTGTTGGTAGTCAAGGCGTAGAGGGAATGGCCTCAAATGTGGCTAACATCATATATCAAATGGATGCTGAAACTGTGAGTCAGTTGTCTAATATGGGTGGCACATGGAATCAGATATTAAGTGGTATAGCCTCAGATGGTTCTATGAATACTACTCAGATGAAAGAAGCTATAATAGCTAATCTAAATAGTATGGGTATAGATGGAGCTCAATTAATATCTCAGTTAAGAACAGAGTCATCGCAACACATGAAGGCTATGGTCGATGATGCGGATAAGAACTCTAAAGAATTAGAGAAGGCAGTAGATGATGGAACTAAGGGTGCCAAAGATAAAGGTACTAAAAATGTAAAAGAGTATGCAAAGAATGTAAAGGATGGAACTAAAGACGGAACTGACGGAGCTAAAAAGAATACTCAAGACTTAGCTAAGAATACGGAAGATGATCTAAAAAAAGCTGGTGATAGTGCAAAGAAGAATATGAATCAGGGGGCTAAAGGAGTAAAAGAAGCTACTAGTAAAATGTCATCAGAAACTAAAAAGGATACAGCTAAGGTAGCTAAAGATATAGATGAAGACTTTAAGAAAGGTACTAAGAGTGTTAAGCAAGAGGCTACTAACATGTATAATGGAGCTAAAACTTCATTTACTAAATTAGCTCAAATTGCTAAACAAGCTGGTTCAGATGCCTATAATGGAATAAGAATTTCATTTGGGAAAATACCAGGTATAGTTGAAAATAGCATTACATCAGCTGCTGATTCAGCTAAGAGTGCAGCAAGTTCATTCAAGTCAGCAGGTCAAGCGGCAGGTCAAGCATGGATAGATGGATTTAATTCTAAGAAATCTGCTATGGCTTCAGCTGCAGCTAATGTTCCTAAGCCTTCAGCATCAAGGTCATTTTCTCCAGAACCTACTCTAGCACCTTCAAGAACAAGAAGAAGTGTATCTTTTATTGCTCTTCCTTCTTCTAGTAGTATGGCTAATTCTTTAAGCAGATCAGTTGCAAGTTTATCTGCACAACCTAGTCTTCAATCTGCGACATTATCTGATAGAATGGCTAGCAGTACCTTAAAAGATTCATTAAAATCTACTATTAAGGATTTTGAGGAATCTATGAAGATTAAAGGCAAAGAATCAAAAGAGAGTAGGAATATTAACTTCTATAATACTTACAATTCACCCAAGCCTTCATCAATAAGAGATTTAAAAAGACAGGATGAAATACAAATGAGGAGACTTGCTTTAAAGTTTAGATAAGGAGGTATCTTACATGATTGATAAAATTGAATATATAAATGAAAGAGGTCAATTCATAACGCTAAATCATGAAGGACCTCTTTTTCTTTTTGAGCCTGAAGGTTTTCATGGTTTAGAATCAGATGTTATAAGCTCAAAGAGTGCTTATCAAGATGGCTCAAATTTTAAAGGTGTTACGCTTAAAGATAGAATTTTAACTCTTAACTGTTACATTCTAGTAGACTCAGAACTTCAAAGAGATAACCTAAAGAGGAAACTATATCAAGTGTTTAATCCAAAAGTTAAAGGGAAGATGAAAATATACAAGGAAACTACAGAGAGAGGAGCATCTAACCTAAGAGTAATACAAGCACCCGTGTTTAATGATGATTATAAGACTGATAATCTATTAGTACCCTTTCAGATACAGTTAGCCATGCCATTGCCTTTCTTTGAAGATAAGAATGAGATAAGAGTAGATTTCGGAAATGATGTAGGTAATTTTTTCTTTGACTTAGAGATAGAAGAACAAGGAAGAGAATTATCTATTAAGAATAATTCGATTGTAACTAATATCTATAATGCAGGAGATGTAGAAACACCTATAAAAGTTGTATTCAAGGCAAAATCAGCTGTTAAAAATCCAAGCATATATAATGTTTATACAAAAGAGTTTATTAAGATAAATAAAACTATGCAAGCTGGAGAAGAGATAACTGTAACTACCCACAAGGGGAATAAGAGAGTGGATAGTTATCTAAATGGAATTACGACAAATATATATAATCACTGGGATTACCAGAGTTCTTTCATATGGTTAGATGTGGGAGATAATACCATAAGATATGATGCTGAAGAGTTAATAGAACAGTTAGAGGTATATATTTATTACTCTAACTATTATTTGGGGGTGTAATATGGAATTATTAGTATTAAACCCTAGATTAGAGATAATAGGAATAATAGATAATTATCAATGTCTTATGTGGAATCGAGAGCTTTATCAAATATCAAATTTCACTTTAGAGGTAATTCCAGAGTTTCTTCAATTCGGACTTTTAAAAAAAGGTAACTTCCTAATTAAGAAGGATAATCCTAAAGAATGCATGGAAATATATCATAGACAATTAGAAGAAAATGATGAAGGTATAGAGATATTAGTGGTATCTGGTTTTAGTCCTTCTCATTTATATAGTAAGAAGATAACGTTAGTAAATGAGATTAAAGAAGGTACATCTGAAGATGTTATGAGAGCCTATGTTAATGACCATTGTATCAATCCTACTAATATTAATAGAAAAGTTCCTAGGCTGTCTTTAGAGGATTCTAAAGGGTTAGGTAATATAATTAAATATCCGAGTCATTATAAGTCATTAGATGAAGAACTAGAGACTATAGCATCTATGTCAGAGTTAGGATATAGAACTAATTTTAATATAGGTCCTAGAAACTTCTCTTTTGAGGTCTACCAAGGATTAGACAGAACAGTGAATCAAAATATTAATTCTCATGCTATATTTAGTGCTGAATTTGAAAATGTATCTAATTTAAGGTATATAGATAATGATGGAGACTATAAAAGTACTGCTCTAGTAGCTGGAGCTGGAGAGAATGAATCTAGAAAAACTTTATGGATAGGAGATGAAATTTCTGGCTGGAATAGATGTGAGCTATTTGTAGATGCGAGGGATATATCTGATACTAAAAATAATGACGGAAGTTCTGAGGATATACCTATCCCTAAAGAAGAATATGATGAACTTCTAAGAACTAGAGGTAAGGAGAAACTAAATGAACATCAAAAGATAGAAACTTTTAACTGCACCTTATTAAACTCAGGTAGCTTAGAGTATAGAAAAGATTTTGATCTAGGTGATAAAGTTAGTATAGTAAATAAAAAATGGAATCTGATACTACATGAAAGAATTACTAGTATAGAAGAAACCTATGATCAAGATGGTTTAACAATAGAAATAAATATAGGAAATAACATTCCAAGTTTATTAGATAAATTGAAAAGGAGGATATAATTATGGCAGAAAAGAGTTCATTCTTTACATCCCTGAATGGAGATAGAAGATACAAAGCTAGTGACTTTGCTGAATATTTTTCTAGATTTATAGGAGATGGAGTATTTCCTAATCCTTCTACAGGTTTGCAAGTAACAGCTAATAATGATATGACATTAACACTAAATCCTGGATATGCATGGATAAAGGGTTATATGTATGGTAATACCGACATTTTAACCCTAACAGTTGATGCTTCAGATAGCGCATTAAAAAGAATAGATAGAGTGGTAGTAAAATGTAATTATGTAAACAGAGAGATTAGAACTTATGTGAAGAAAGGTACTTTCTCACAAAACCCAGTAGCTCCTACATTGGAGAGAGGAGCAAATGCCTATGAACTAGGTATAGCCGAGATACAAATAGACGCAGGAGTAATTTCTATACAACAAAGTAAAATAACTGATACAAGGCTTAACTCTGACTTATGTGGAATAGTAACACAAACCATAAATGAAATAGATACAACTACTTTATATAATCAGTTACAAGCTCATATAGAAGAAAAAAGTTTAGATATGACTACTTGGATACAAGAAGCTAAAGAACATTTCAGTATTTGGCTAGGCGATACTAAAACTGAATATACAAATGAATTTAATACATGGTTTGATAGTGTTAAAGGTTCACTCGATGGTGATATAGCTGGGAATTTATTAAATAAAATAAATGCACTTGAAGAGATAGTAAATAATATGGAACTTACTTCAACTAAGGTATTAAGACCTAATAAAAAAACGGTAGAAGAATCCATTTCAGCAACTGAAACAAGTATTCAAGGCGTACAAGATGATATACAAAATTTACAAACAGAATTAGGAACTAATAAAACTATATTAAAAAATAACATTAATACAATAAGAGAGGTGCTTTAATGTCTACTCTTAAAAATTTAGTTGATGAAACTACTAATATAAAAAATGATTTAGTAACTTGTCATACTAATTTAAAAAATAATTTAATATCAAAAGGTATGGAAATATTAGATTCTGATAAAATCCCATCTTTGATTAATAAAGTAGGTAATATTGAACTAGGAAAAAAATTGGCTAGTGGTACTATTATTTACAACAATGAAAGAGGAGATTTCTTTAATGGATTTGGTAATAAAGTTACAGGTATTAATTATATCCGTATAAGTGGTTTAAATTTCAAACCAAGACTAATTTTTGCTAGAGCCTCTAATTCTTCAGGTAGCATTTTTTATGTTTCTGTCTACAAAAAAGGTGATGGAATGTATAGGTCTTCTTATACTCAAAGACATGACGGTTCAAATGCAACGGGTACGTTTGCATCTCAAATGATAGGTAATGATGTCCTATTACCTATCGCATCTAGTTCTACTGGCCTTGTTTGGACTTGGGACGCTTACGAATAAAAAATATAGAATGGAGAATGTAAATGAATAAAACATTAATAGTTTATGATCATGATGGTGAAGTAATTCTTAATATATCAGGTAATTATAGAATTCCAAATGGGTTGCCATATTTAGAAATTAAAGTACCTGACGGAAAATATGTTGTTTCTGTGAATGTTGAAACAAAAGAACCTATATATGAAGATATTCCAAAAAGTCAAACAGAAATATTAGAAGATAAAATATCCATTTTAAACGAGCAAAATTCTAAACTATTACTTGATAAAGCTAAAAATGAAATACAAATAAATACTTTAAATAAAAATCTAGCTAACATAACTTTAGAAGTAGATAAAATGAAAGGTGGTATGTAATTATGTGGAAGGATACGATTAAAGCTTGGTATAAGGAAAGTTTGTATAATAATGAGGATGTAAAAGTATTTGTTTTAGCAAAGATGATAACAACTGAAGAATATAAAGAAATAACTAACGAGGACTACATAGCATAGTTCTTTTTTTATTGGCTAGAATTAACTTTCTAGCCTTTTTTAATACAACAATATAACTATAGGGGAAAAAATAATGAATAATATAAATAAAATATCAAGTGAAAATGTAGAAATATTAAGAGTAGATAGTAGAGAAGTTGCTGATATGGTAGAAATGAGACATGATAGATTATTAAGAAAAATAGATAAGATAACTAAAGATTTTAACCAAACCAAAATTGGGGTGGTTAATTACTGGATTGAAAGTACATACAAAGATGGAAAAGGTGAAGAACGAAAATGTTATTTAGTAACAAAGCAAGGTTGTGAATTCATAGCTCATAAAACTACTGGTACAAAAGGTAATATTTTTACTCATAAATATATGCAACGATTCAAAGAACTTGAGTCAATAGTACATGGAACAAAGTCTATTAATCCAGAGGATATAATAAGCGTTGTATCTAGTAAAGTAGACAACGAAATAGATAGAATTTCTAATCAATATTCTAATTATATAAGACCTTTAGCAATAGATAAGGCTAGAATAGGAAAATACATAAAACAAAGATTAGGAATCAAAAAAGCTAATGAAGATTTTTATTTAGTCAAAGAGAGAGTTCTTATATTACTTGATGCTGATAAGTGGGAAGATGTACCTGTAAATAAGTTAAAGAATGCATTTAATTTAGTAGATGAGAGCATCGATGCTTTAGTTCGAACTAGAGAAATAAAACAAACTCGCTGGTTTTAAATTTTTCATTAACACAAAAAGAGACCGTAAAAATTTTTGGAAAGGTTTTTAACGGTCTCTTTTTTAGTGCTTCTATCTATAATTAAACTACTTAGACACAATTCAATAATATCATATGAAAGGAGGAAGTATTATATTTTTCCAAACCAAAATCAAATAAATTTTAGAAAGGAATAAAAAATGGAAAATTTAAGTTTTGATTATTTAGTATCGCAAGGAATATTTGCGGTACTTTTTGTTTGGCTACTTTTCGATAGCAAAAAAGATAGTAAAGAAAGAGAGAAAGAATATCAAAAGACTATAAATAGCCTAGCAAATAAGATTTCAATAGTAAATGAAATAAAAGAAGATGTAAATGAAATAAAAATTAAGTTAGAAAAGGATGGTAATTAATTATGATAATAAACCAAAATTTAGTTAGCAAAAGTAAGTATAATATAAAATGCCCTTACTCATTAAAGCCTGAGTATATAACCGTACATAATACAGATAATACAGCATCAGCTAAAGATGAAGTTGGCTATATGATTAGAAATAACAAACAAATTAGTTTTCATGTTGCTGTAGATGATAGAGAAGCCATACAAGGGATACCATTTAATAGAAATGCTTGGGCGGCAGGTGATGGCAAGAATGGTACAGGTAATAGAAAATCAATACATGTTGAAATATGCAAAAATAAATTAGGTGCTAACAATATTACATTCAAAAAATGTGAAGATAATGCAGTTAAAGTATGTGCTCAATTATTAAAAGAATTCGGATTAGGGATAGACAAATTAAGAAGTCATAGAAATTGGAGTGGAAAGAATTGTCCATCAACTACTAATTTTGATAATTTTAAATCTAGAGTAGAAAAGGAGTTAAAGTCAATGACGCAAGCTAAAAAATATAAGAATTGTATTTTATATGGTAACGATATAGATAAAGTTGCAGCAGAAGTTTTAGGTTGGGGTAAAACTGACTGTATAGTTAAGCATGCGAAAGATCATGTGGCAGGAGAAGGATTTAATTTATTTGTTATAGGTGGACCAGCAAAAGAATTATTAGATAAAATGAAAACAGGCGAGAGATATACATCTATAATAGGAAGTAATAGATTTGTTACTATTATAAAGGTTTTGAAAAATATAGGTAAATTATAAAATATATGATAAAATAATTAAGATATTGACAATAGTTTTATAGTTTATTGGTATAGTTTTATATAAAAAGGTACGGTTTCCTAATCCCGTACCTTTTTGTTTGTAAAAAATAGGAACTCCAAGTAAATTAAGACTTTATATAAAAATAAACAAAAAATAAAGTATAATACAAAAATTTACAAAATTAGACATTAAAAATATTATATACTGTACTTTGATGCTTAAAATATTAGGAGGGAATAAATGAAAATATCTAAGAAATTATTATCATTAGGGTTAACGTTATCATTAGTATTAGGGTATGCCACTAGTATTAATGCTGCGGTATCAAATGTATCTGAAATAAAAGGGGGAAACAGATACGAAACAGCTGCAAAGATAGCAGATAATCAAAAGTATACAACTGCTATATTAGTAAATTCAGATAAAAGCCTAGCGGATGGATTAAGTGCTAGTGGATTATCTGGAGCGGTAAATTCACCAATACTTTTAACTAAGAAAGATACAGTACCAAATGAAACACTATCTAGACTTAAAAATGTAGAGAAGGTTTATGTTATAGGTGGCCCTAACGCAATTAGTTCAAAGGTAGAAAATCAACTAAAGTCTAAAGGTATAAAAGAAATAGAGAGAATACAAGGAAATAACAGAATAGAAACTAGTTATAAAGTAGCTAAAGAAATAAGTAAAATAAAAAAAGTTGATAAAATAATATTAACTAATGGAACTAGAGGGGAAGCGGATGCAATGAGTGCTTCTTCAGTAGCAGCTAGAGATGGAGCGCCGATAATACTAACAAATGGACAAAGCTTACCATTTGATGCTAGTAAAGTAGAAAGTTATGTAATAGGATCAAGTTCAGTAATGAGTGATGAATTAGTTAAGAAAAGTAATTCAACTAGACTTGGTGGAAAAGATAGATATGATACTAACAAGAAGGTAGTAGAGAAATTCTATAAAGGAACTAAAGAATTTTATTTATCAAAAGGAGATTTATTAGTTGATGCTCTTACTGCATCTCCTTTAGCTAAAAATTCTCCAGTAGTTCTAGTTAAAAACTACAGTGATAAAACTATACTTAACGGAGCAACGAAGCTTACTGCATTAGGCGGAATAGATACAAAGGTAGTAGACCAATCTATCCAAGCAAGTAAAGGAGTTTATATAACTCAAAATATGGAAATTCATTTCATAGATGTAGGTCAAGGGGATGCAACATACATAGAGCTAGCAGATGGGACTGATATATTAATAGATGCTGGCGAAAGTAAATATGGTAACATAGTAGTAAACTATTTAAAGAATTTAGAAAAGGATATAGATATAGAGTATTTAATAGCTACTCACCCCGATAGTGATCATATAGGGGGAATGCAACAAGCATTTAAGGATTTAAAAATTAAGAATTTCTACTATCCTCAAGATGCACCACATAACACGCAAACATGGAATAATGTACTTAATTTAGCTAAAAATGAAGGATGCAGTATAATAGATGCTAAAAGTGGAACTACGCTTAACTTAGGTGGAGCGGTATTAAAATTTGTTCATCCAAACGTTGATTATAAAGGGAGTAATGAAGATAGTGTTGTAGCATTATTAGATTATAACGATACTGAAGTATTATTAACTGGAGATGCAGAAGCTATAACAGAACAAGATATGGTAAATCAAAATTTAGTAGGATATATTGATGTTTTAAAAGTAGGTCATCATGGATCTAATAGTTCATCAACTCAAACATTCTTAAATAAAGTTAAGCCAGAAAATTCTGTAATAAGTGTTGGAAAAGACAATAATTATGGACATCCAACTTCAGAAGTTTTAAATAGATTAGTTGGAGTAGGTTCAAAGGTGTGGAGAACAGATAAGAATGGGAATATTGTTTTAAGTAGCGATGGATATACATATAATATAAAAGCAAATGGAAACCCTCAAACTGGATCAGTTGAGGGAGATAATGGAAATAATAACAGTGGAAGTGGTATAACTGAAAACACAACAGTATATGTAACTCCTTCTGGAAAATCATATCATTCTACTAAAAATTGCACTACATTAAAAAGAAGTACAACTATACTAAGCATGACTTTAAAAGAAGCAAAAAATAAAGGGAAATCAGACCCTTGCAATGTATGTGTAAAATAAACCTAAAAAAGTAGTAGGCTTAATTAGCTTACTACTTTTATTTTTATTATAAAAACTTAGGATATCGAAGCTAAATATATTAAATTATTACAGTATGTCATTATCATATTTATTAGGTTTTCTAGGGACAAGTAAAGGAATGGATGCAAGCAAGTATTTACAATCATATTATTTTAATAATGCCTCAGAAAATCAAGCGTTATTGTGGGATAAAGAACAATTAAGTAAATAAAAAATTTAGGTTGTATATATTAGTATATTAAATATAAAGGTATAAACAAACACCGAATTGTACATCAGTTCTAACGTTAGTTTCACCTTTAGCTGTGTTTTCACCTATTGTAAGTCCATTTTTCTTTAATACATATTCAAAAGTCATTAGAGGAACTCCACCTTTTCTTCCTCCAAGAACCTCTTTACCTTTTAAGTCTTCATATTTGAAGTTAGGCATTTCTTCTCTAGCCATTAAGAAGCTTCCATCTCTTTTAGTAAGTTGAGCAAAGTTTACTGCATAATCCTTACTTCCTTGATTATAGACATAAATTGATGCTTCAGGGCCCATAAGACCGATTTGAGCTTCTCCTGATATTAAAGCAGCCATAGTTTTGTCAGCACCTTGAGTATTTATGATATCAATATCAATACCTTCATCCTCAAAAAATCCTTTTGTTATAGCTGCATATTGTGGAGCATAAAATACTGAATGAGTAACCTCTGCAATAGTAACTTTATCTAATTTTTTCTCTTCTGGAGCTTTAGTAGTGTTATTTGTGCATCCTGTAAGGCAAAGGGCGCTTAATGCTAAGGAGCTAGTAAGCGTAATAAACTTTTTAAACATATTAATCCCCCTTATATAAAAAGTCTGTAGTATTAAAAAATACTAACGATATTACATATTATTAGTTTTACAGTTTAATTGTTACTTTTAATAAGATGCACAACATAATTTATAAATTTTTTATTATATATAATTAATCTCCTTAAATTTAAAAAATATTATCTTCTTGAATTATATATTTTTTCAACAATATTTAAAATTTCATACATAACCCAAGCACAAAATGCTAAGACAAAGACACCCATCATAACTAGATCTAATTTAAATACTTGGCTACCATAAACTATTAGATATCCAATACCACTTCTAGAAACTAAGAATTCCCCTACTATAACACCAACCCATGCCATACCAATATTTATCTTAGTAAGGTTTATAAGGTTTCCTATATTTGCAGGAAGTATTAATTTAAACAATACTTGATGTTTTTTTGCTCCAAAGCTTTTAAGCATTTTAACTTTTTCTTCATCAACGCTTATAAAGTATTGATAAGCTGATAGAATTGTAACAACTACTGAAATAGTAACTGCAGTCACAACAATGCCTGAAATTCCAGCTCCAGCCCAAACTATAATAATAGGAGCTAGGGCAGTTTTAGGAAGAGCATTTAATACAACTAAAAAAGGATCTAATATCTTTGATAATTTTTTAGACCACCATAGAGCAATTGCTACTAATATTCCAAGAACTGTACCAATTACAAGTCCAAGTAAAGTTTCATAAACTGATACCCAAACATGTTCTAGAAGCTGGCCATTTTGGATATATTTCATAAATAAGTGATATATATCACTTGGCTTACTAAATAAGAATGTATTTATAATATTGTAATTTGCAAGAATTTCCCATAAAACTAAAAATCCTACCAATAAAATTATTTGAAAGAATAATACATTTCGTTTTTCGACTTTAGTCTTTTTAATATAATCTAAATAACCTTGAGAATCTTTACTTAACCTCATTAGAATCAAACTCCTTCCATAATTTATCGAAGTAGTCTTGGAACTTTGGAACCTTACGTGTTTGAAGAGGTGTTAAATCATTATCTTCACGAAGATTTATAGTGTATATACCTTTTACAGTAGAAGGTCGTTTAGAGAGTACAGCTACCTTATCAGACATACTAATAGCTTCTGCTTTGTGTTTAAAAATGCAACTTTGAGTTTATTTTATCGGTAGGGTTTAGTGAATTTAATTGAGGATTAAAGCCAACATAGTTAATTATTAAAGTATTATTACTAGAAGACCAATCCACGGATTCTAGTATGGAATTTAATAATTGTTTTTTTTTATCTACATTAGCATTATCAATCTCATCATTGAATCTATTTAGATTGTTTATTAAAACATCTAAGTTTAAATTTGAATTGTTTATTTCTTGAGTATGACTTTTTAAAGAATCAAGTTCAGATTTTAAATTTAATATTTCATTATTAAGCATTTCTATTTTTTTAATTATAAAAGAGGAAGCTAAGCTATCTTTAAATTTAGCTAATTGCATAACTAGATTATCAACAAGTTTTTCTTTTTCTTTCATAGTTGAACTTAATGAGCTTATTTTTATGTCTAGATCTTTATTGTTTTGTTTATTAATTAATTTAGATTTTTTATATTCTTTTATCATGGATTCTACATTTACATTTTTTATACGAGAAATTACTAGTGGCTCGATTTTATCAGCTCTTATATTTTTACAGCTACAAGCAGATTTACCAAGTGTTTTTTTCTTTCCACATACATAATAAATGATAGTTCCATTAGCTGAGCTTTTATATGATAGTCTCATACTTGATCCACATATTGAACATTTTAAAATGCCTGAAAGTAAAGTATTAGATCCAGTTCCAGTCCTAGGAGCTTTATTACTATTAATATCTAATAATTTCTGAACTTTAATCCAATCTTTTGCGCATATAACTCCTTCATGGTTAGCTAAAGCGGCAATAGGAGTAGAGCTATTTTTAGCATATGTTAATAGGCCATGTTTATTATCAGGAGATCCTATAACATCAAAATGTTTACTTCTCAAATAGTTAAATACTTCTTCAGTTGCATTTACATATGCAGGATTTCTTAATAAGGTAGAAACTGAGCTAGGAGAGAAGCTACCATCGTAAGGACCTTTTATACCATTTTCATATAAATGTTTATGGAGTTTAGTTAGAGATCCAAGTTTAATATACTTATTGAAAATGTATTTAACAACTTCCATACTTTCTTTATCAGTTTCTAATTTATACATTTTACGTTGTGTCATATTTTCATCAAAATATGTTATGCAAGAAGATTTGAATCCATAAGGGGTTCTTCCACCTAACCATCGTCCGGTTTTTGCTAATTCATACATATTATCCCTGACGCGTTCGGCGATAGTTTCACGTTCTAGCTGTGCAAATACGGATGAAATATATAGCATGGCTCTTCCCATTGGAGTTGATGTATCGAATTGTTCTTTGATAGATACAAAGTCAATGTTTAATTTATTTAAATGTTCTATTAAAGATGAAAAATCTGATATATTTCTTGAGATTCTATCTAAGCGATAGCACACTAAACAGTCAAAGTTTTTACTATTAGCATCAGATAGTAACTTTTTAAACATAGGTCTATTCGTATTACTTCCAGAATAACCTTCATCCTGATATACATATATATCATCCTTTGAAACAGAGTAGTGAGAATTAATGTAATCATTGCATAATTGGATTTGATTTTCTATTGACTCTCCTTTCCCTGTGAATACGGATTTACGAGAGTATATAGCTATTTTCATTTATTACCTCCATTTATTAACCTAGATATATATTATAATATAAGGATTTAATATATTTTGTTAACTTATATAAATATATAAATTATTTTAATATAAAAACATAACGAAGGTAACAACACACAGTTATATTGAATATCGTAGTATAAAAGGATTCGCAGGGAGGATGACTTTATGCGTATTAGTTCAGAAGATATAAAAGTAAAAGTAAATTATCCAGAAGATAGCTATTTAAATGATGAAATAGAGAGTATAAAGGCAAAGTGGATACTAGATCAACAGTTAGAATTATATGGAGAAGAGAATTTAGCACTAGCGTATCAAATATGGATTTCTATTAAGGAGATAGAACATACAGGGGCTACATATGAACAGGCTAAAAAGATTGTTTTTAAACGATATATAGACATATAGGATAAATTAACAGATTATAAGCTTAAAGTATAGTGTTAATTAGTAGCAAATATACCATTTACGGATTATATTACCAAGAATAAATTTAATATATAAAATATAAGCCCTAGGTCGTGATTAATGACATAGGGCTTATATTTTATAATTTACGTAATTATTATACTCTTAGATAATATCGTCTATAGCTAGAGGATAAGATGTTTATTAATAGAATAAATTATGAAGTAGATAATTTATAAATAGTTACCAATAATAAAGGAGGAGTAAATATTGAATAGTAGCTTTTATAAGTATGCCATTGACTCATCTTATGATGGGATATTAATTACAGACGGAGAAGGAAACATAATATATGTAAATTCACAGTATGAAGATATTACAGGTTTAAAAAAAGAGGATATTATAAATAAGAATCTTTTAACTCTTTTAAATAATGGAATTATAAATAAAGCAATATCTTTAGAAGTTTTAAAAAATGGAAGGTCTATTTCTACAACACATAGATATATAACTGGAAAGTCAGCTATTAGCTCTGCAAAACCTATTTTTGATAATAACAGAAAAATAATAGGTGTCATAAATAATACTAGAGATATGGAAGATCTTGCAAAGTTAAAAGAAGAGATTAAGGAATATATCGCTAAAGAGAAAAAAGCAAATCAGAAGATAATAAATTTAAAAAACTTAATAAATAAAAGTGAAGATTATATATTTACAAGTAAAGCAATGAAAAATACAGAAAATCTTGCTTCTAAAGTAGCAATTTTTGATTCAACAGTTATGATATATGGTGAATCAGGTACGGGAAAAGAAGTATTAAGTAAGTATATTCATAGCCAAAGTTTAAGAAAAGATAATATATTTATAAAAGTAAACTGTGCAGCAATACCAAAGGAATTATTTGAATCAGAACTATTTGGATATGAAAAAGGAGCTTTTACAGGAGCTTCTACTAATGGGAAAATAGGATTTTTTGAACTTGCAAATGGCGGGACTTTATTTCTTGATGAGATAGGAGAGTTAGAATTATTAGTACAATCAAAATTACTTCGTGCTCTTCAAGAAAAAGAAATTACTAGAATAGGTGGGAAAAATAGTATTAAACTTGATATAAGAGTCATTGCATCTACAAATAGAAACTTGGAACAGGAAGTTGAAAATAAAAACTTTAGACAAGATCTTTACTTTAGACTTAATGTTTTTCCAATTACAATACCTCCTCTTAGAGAAAGGAGTGAAGAAATAGAAGTATTTATAAAATATTTTATTAAAAAGCTTAATAACAAGTATAAGACAAATAAAGAAATATCTAAAGAAGCCATGAATTATCTTTTAAGATATGATTATCCAGGCAATGTTAGAGAACTTGAAAATTTAGTAGAATATCTATTTATTTTAAGTGAAAAAACAATAGAAGTAGAAATGATACCTGGAAAAATTTTATCGCAAATAATGATTTCCGATTATAAAAGTGGTAGTAATCTTATAAAGAAAGAAAAACTAAATTATCTTATGGGACTATATGAAAAAACAATAATAGAAGATACAATTTCAAAATATCACACCTTAGAAGAAGCCTCAGCAGTTTTGGGGATACACTACTCTACATTATCAAGAAAAATGAATAAGTATAAATTAAAATTTACATAAAATAAAAAATATAAAAGAAAATTCATAACCTATATATAAATTTGGGATAAATCTATGATTTATTTTGAAAAACTGCAAAAAAAGTTTTTCTTTTGCAGTTATGATAAAACTACAATATTAATGGATAAGACACAAGATAATTTAATTCATTTGCAAAATTGCAAATGAATTTTACTTTATAACAGAAAAATAGCTTTATAGCTTAGTTTTCAACTTTATTTATTTTTGGCATGAACCTTGCTATATAAAGGCAAAGGAAACATTCCTTAAAAATAAATAAGGGGGAATATTTTATTATGAAGAATAAGGATTTTAAATTTGTTGATAATTACCAATTTGATGAGGAACTATTAAGAAAGGCATTTGATGAAGCAAGGGAAGTTTACAAAGAAAGAGGATTTATGAGAAAGATGGGTTATGGTAAAGCACCAGCTATAACAACTGTTGATATGGCTAAGGCTTGGATGAGTGAAGGCCATCCATTTACTTGTGATAAATCTGAAGCAGTTTGTGCAGAGGCACTTAAAGTTTTAGAAGCAGGAAGAAAAGCTGGAGTACCAATATTTCATACTACAACTGGATATATTGGAGATGCACAATGGGATCTTCCAAGATGGGATGAAAAAATACCTATGAGTGCTCTTGATATTAACTCTGAGTGGCTGGAAATAGATCCTAAATTAAAGCCAAGACCAGAAGAACCAGTTATACATAAAAAATATGCATCTAACTTCTTTGGAACTCATTTAGCTCAAACTCTTAATTACTTAGGTGTAGATACATTAATAGTAATGGGAGCTACTGCTTGTGCATGTGTTAGACATACAGTAATGGATTCTACAGGATATGGATTTAAAACAATAGTTCCAAGAGGAACAATTGGTGATAGAGTTCCTGGAGTTATTGAGTGGAACTTATTTGATATGGAAGCTAAGTTCTGTGATGTTGTTTCTGTTGAAGAGGTTGTTGAGTACTTAGAAGGAATAGACTCAAGTGTATATACTAAATCAGATAGAAAGTATGGCAATAAATAGTATTAAAAGTAAATAACAAATAATTTACTAACATAGGAGGTACATAATATAAAGTGCCTCCTTTTCAAATTTTAGAAACAGGATGAGAACTTACTAAGTGAGCCAAGTAATTTTTAAATGGGAGGTATGTATATGGGTATAGTTATTAAAAATGGTACAGTTTTATCTGCTAATGACGAATTTGTTTCAGATATCCTTATAGAAGGAGAAAAAATTATAGAAATTGGTCTAAACTTATGTGAGGATGGTCATGAGGTAATAGATGCTACTGATAAATATGTAATTCCAGGTGGAGTAGACGAACATGTACATATGGGTTCTTTTGCTACACTTTCTTTTGAAACATCTCATGCAGCACTTGTAGGTGGAACAACTACTATAGTTGACTTTGCTCCTCAGATTAAAGGTAGGGGTATAATTGAATCTATTGATATACAAAATAAAGAATTTGCAGATGGAAAATCATCATCTGATTACTCATTCCATGGAATGGTTATGGATACTAATGAAAGTTTGCTAGATGAAATTCCAAAGATGGTTGATGCTGGTATTACAACTCTTAAATTTTTTATGGCATATAAATATACGCCTTTTATGGTACCAGATGATTTAATATTTAAAGGTATGCAAATAGCTAAGGATTATGGAATAACTATTATGGTTCACGCTGAAAATGGAGATATGGTATATACTCTGCAAAATCAGTTATTATCTCAAGGGAAAACTGAGCCAGTTTATCACGCATATTCAAGACCTGCTATTGTTGAAGATGAAGCTACACAAAGGGCTATTTATCTATCAGAACTTGCTGGATGCCCTTTATTTGTAGTCCATGTTTCATCAAAAGGAGCTATGGAACATATTAAAGCTGCTAATGAAAAAGGATTACCAGTATACGGAGAAACTTGTACTCATTATCTAACTCTAAATCAATCCTTCTTAGAAAAACCAAACTTTGAGGGTGCTAAATATGTATGTTCACCAGCACTTAGAACAGATGAACATATTGATGCTATGTGGGATGCAATAAAAAATAATTACTTGCTTGCTGTAGGTTCAGACCATGCAGCTGTTAAAGGTGGCTTTGAAAAGAAAAAAGATGGTCTTAATAATTTTGCAAAAATTCCTAATGGTTGTCCTAGTGTACAAGATAGAATGGTTATGCTTTGGACTCAAGGAGTTGAAAAAGGAAAAATTTCAAAACAAAGATTTGTAGATATATTTGCAACTACACCTGCAAAAATAGTAGGACTATATCCTCAAAAAGGAGCTATACTTCCAGGTTCAGATGCAGATATTGTAATATATGATCCTTCTTATAGAGGAACTATTACACATGCTGATAGTTATGAAGGAACTGACTATGCAGCTTTTGAAGGATTTGAAAGATATGGAATAGCTGATAAGGTATTTTTACGTGGTAGCCTTGTAGCACAAAGAGGAAAATTTGTAGGTGAAAAAGGTAAGGGAAAATATATTAAACCAAAGCCATATGCACTATGTTATGAAGGATTTAAGATAAAAGATTAATACCTAAAAATAGCAAACAATATATCATATAAACAAAAGGGGGTATTTTAATGAAGTTAGAATTAGGTAAAATATTTATAAATGATGTACAATTTGGAACAGAAACTAAGGTAGTAAAATCAACTCTATACGTAAATAAAGATGAAGTTGAGAGATTAGTATTAGAAGATGAACGAATAAAAGAAGTTAAAGTTGAGTTAGCTAGACCGGGTGAGTCAATTAGAATTGCTCCAGTAAAAGATGTTATAGAGCCAAGAGTCAAAGTAGACTCTGAAAGTGGAATATTTCCAGGGATTATAAGTAAGGTTAAAACTGTAGGAGAAGGAAGAACTCATGCATTAATTGGAGCTTGTGTAGTAACTTGCGGTAGTATAGTAGGTTTTCAAGAAGGTGTAATTGATATGAGCGGACCAACTGCAAAGTATACACCATTTTCAAATACAAATAATATTTGTATCGTAGTAGAGCCTAAGGAGAATTTAGAAACTCATAACTATGAGGCAGCTGCAAGAATAGCAGGTCTTAAAGTTGCTACATATATAGGTCAATCAGGTAAAGAAGTAGAGCCAGATGAAATAGTAACATACGAAACAAAACCATTAGCAAAGCAGATAAAAGAATATGAAAATCTTCCTACAGTAGCATATGTTCACATGCTGCAATCTCAAGGGCTTTTACATGATACTTATTACTATGGAGTAGATGCTAAGCAAATGGTTCCTACATTTATGTATCCAACAGAAATCATGGATGGGGCTATAATATCAGGAAATTGCGTTGCACCTTGTGATAAGGTAACTACCTTTCATCACTTAAACAATCCAGTTATAGAAGACTTATACAAAAGACATGGAAAAGATTTAAACTTTGTAGGAGTTGTATTAACCAATGAAAATGTGTTTTTAATGGATAAAGAAAGAAGTTCTGATATGGTTGCAAAGTTAGTTGAATACTTAGGAGTAGATGGAATTATCATAACAGAAGAAGGATATGGAAACCCAGATACAGATTTAATGATGAACTGTAAAAAATGTACTAATGTAGGTTGTGATGTTGTATTAATAACAGATGAGTTCCCTGGAAAAGATGGAAAGAGTCAATCAGTAGCAGATGCAACTAAAGAAGCTGATGCATTAGTGTCTTGTGGTCAAGGTAATTTAGTAGTACATTTCCCAGCTATGGATAAAGTAATAGGTACTTTAGAGTATGTAGAGATGATGATAGGTGGATATAAAGGTTGTATTGAAGAAGATGGAAGTATGTATGCAGAGATTCAAATAATCATAGCTTCTACCATAGCAAATGGATACAACCACCTAGCAGCTAGATACTATTAATATTAAATAGGGGGGAATTTTATGAGTAAGTTAAGAGTAGTTCATTATATAAACAATTTCTTTGCGGGAATTGGAGGAGAAGAAAAAGCTGATATAAAACCTGAAAAAAGAGTTGGAGTAGTAGGTCCTGGAATAGCTCTTCAAAAGTCATTAGGTGAAGAAGCTGAAATAGTAGCAACTGTAATCTGTGGAGATTCATATTTTGGAGAAAATATTGAAGAAGCTAGTAA
Source organism: Faecalimicrobium sp. JNUCC 81 (assembly GCF_053667625.1). Classification (NCBI taxonomy): domain Bacteria; kingdom Bacillati; phylum Bacillota; class Clostridia; order Peptostreptococcales; family Peptostreptococcaceae; genus Faecalimicrobium; species Faecalimicrobium sp. JNUCC 81. Next base: position 2,264,581 of record NZ_CM132203.1, on the reverse strand, counting down.
AGTATTATTAGAAATGATAAAAGAGGAAAGACCAGACATATTTATAGCAGGGCCAGCTTTTAATGCAGGTAGATACGGAGTTGCTTGTGGTAGTATATGTAAAAAAGTTGAAGAAGAATTAAATATACCGGTAGTTACAGGAATGTATGTTGAAAATCCAGGCGTTGATATGTTTAAGATTGATTTATATATAGTATCAACTAAAAGCTCAGCAGCAGATTTAAGAAAATCTATCCCTAAAATGGCAAGTATTGGTATAAAATTAGCAAAAGGTGAAGAAGTAGGTCCACCAGAGGTTGAAGGTTATATTCAAAGAGGAATAAGAATTAACTACTTCCATGAGCTAAGGGGTTCTGAAAGAGCAGTAGAAATGTTAGTTAGAAAAATGAATAAACAAAACTATATAACAGAGTATCCTATGCCAGAGTTTGATAGAGTTGATCCTGCTAAAGCAATAATTGATATATCAAAAGTAAAGGTTGCATTAGTTACATCAGGAGGTATAGTTCCAATTGATAATCCAGATAGAATAGAATCTTCAAGTGCTACAAAGTATGGTATATATGATTTAACAGGAATGGATTCTATGTCAAAAGATGATTTCACAACAATACATGGAGGATATGATAGAGCTTATGTGCTAAAAAACCCTAACTTAGTAGTTCCACTTGATGTTTTAAGAGAGTTAGAAAAAGAAGGTGTAATAGGAGAGTTAGCAAACTATTTTGTAACTACAACAGGTACAGGAACGAGTGTTGGTAATGCTAAAAGTTTTGGAGAAGATTTTGCTAAGAAATTAGTAGCAGATGGTGTTAAAGCTGTGATACTTACTTCTACGTGAGGTACTTGTACACGTTGCGGTGCAACGATGGTAAAAGAAATAGAAAGGGCAGGAATTGCTGTAGTTCATATATGTACAGTAGTACCAATATCTTTAACGATAGGTGCAAATAGAATAGTACCAGCAGTAGGTATACCATATCCACTAGGGAATCCAACTTTAAGTGATGTAGATAGCAAGAAAATAAGAAGAAACTTGGTATTAAGGGGATTAAAAGCACTTCAAACAGAAATAGATAATCAAACAGTATTTGAATCTAATTAAAATAAAAATCAATATAAGCCCTAAGTCGTGGATATTGACTTAGGGCTTATATTGATTTTTATTTAATATTACCATGTTTTATAGTAAATCAGTTAATAAATAGTAGTTACACCAATTTTATCAAAGGTTGCACTTTGTGACAGATAGCTTCTGCTTTGTGTTTAAAAATGCAACTTTGAGTTTATTTTATCGGTAGGGTTTAGTGAATTTAATTGAGGATTAAAGCCAACATAGTTAATTATTAAAGTATTATTACTAGAAGACCAATCCACGGATTCTAGTATGGAATTTAATAATTGTTTTTTTTTATCTACATTAGCATTATCAATCTCATCATTGAATCTATTTAGATTGTTTATTAAAACATCTAAGTTTAAATTTGAATTGTTTATTTCTTGAGTATGACTTTTTAAAGAATCAAGTTCAGATTTTAAATTTAATATTTCATTATTAAGCATTTCTATTTTTTTAATTATAAAAGAGGAAGCTAAGCTATCTTTAAATTTAGCTAATTGCATAACTAGATTATCAACAAGTTTTTCTTTTTCTTTCATAGTTGAACTTAATGAGCTTATTTTTATGTCTAGATCTTTATTGTTTTGTTTATTAATTAATTTAGATTTTTTATATTCTTTTATCATGGATTCTACATTTACATTTTTTATACGAGAAATTACTAGTGGCTCGATTTTATCAGCTCTTATATTTTTACAGCTACAAGCAGATTTACCAAGTGTTTTTTTCTTTCCACATACATAATAAATGATAGTTCCATTAGCTGAGCTTTTATATGATAGTCTCATACTTGATCCACATATTGAACATTTTAAAATGCCTGAAAGTAAAGTATTAGATCCAGTTCCAGTCCTAGGAGCTTTATTACTATTAATATCTAATAATTTCTGAACTTTAATCCAATCTTTTGCGCATATAACTCCTTCATGGTTAGCTAAAGCGGCAATAGGAGTAGAGCTATTTTTAGCATATGTTAATAGGCCATGTTTATTATCAGGAGATCCTATAACATCAAAATGTTTACTTCTCAAATAGTTAAATACTTCTTCAGTTGCATTTACATATGCAGGATTTCTTAATAAGGTAGAAACTGAGCTAGGAGAGAAGCTACCATCGTAAGGACCTTTTATACCATTTTCATATAAATGTTTATGGAGTTTAGTTAGAGATCCAAGTTTAATATACTTATTGAAAATGTATTTAACAACTTCCATACTTTCTTTATCAGTTTCTAATTTATACATTTTACGTTGTGTCATATTTTCATCAAAATATGTTATGCAAGAAGATTTGAATCCATAAGGGGTTCTTCCACCTAACCATCGTCCGGTTTTTGCTAATTCATACATATTATCCCTGACGCGTTCGGCGATAGTTTCACGTTCTAGCTGTGCAAATACGGATGAAATATATAGCATGGCTCTTCCCATTGGAGTTGATGTATCGAATTGTTCTTTGATAGATACAAAGTCAATGTTTAATTTATTTAAATGTTCTATTAAAGATGAAAAATCTGATATATTTCTTGAGATTCTATCTAAGCGATAGCACACTAAACAGTCAAAGTTTTTACTATTAGCATCAGATAGTAACTTTTTAAACATAGGTCTATTCGTATTACTTCCAGAATAACCTTCATCCTGATATACATATATATCATCCTTTGAAACAGAGTAGTGAGAATTAATGTAATCATTGCATAATTGGATTTGATTTTCTATTGACTCTCCTTTCCCTGTGAATACGGATTTACGAGAGTATATAGCTATTTTCATTTATTACCTCCATTTATTAACCTAGATATATATTATAATATAAGGATTTAATATATTTTGTTAACTTATATAAATATATAAATTATTTTAATATAAAAACATAACGAAGGTAACAACACACAGTTATATTGAATATCGTAGTATAAAAGGATTCGCAGGGAGGATGACTTTATGCGTATTAGTTCAGAAGATATAAAAGTAAAAGTAAATTATCCAGAAGATAGCTATTTAAATGATGAAATAGAGAGTATAAAGGCAAAGTGGATACTAGATCAACAGTTAGAATTATATGGAGAAGAGAATTTAGCACTAGCGTATCAAATATGGATTTCTATTAAGGAGATAGAACATACAGGGGCTACATATGAACAGGCTAAAAAGATTGTTTTTAAACGATATATAGACATATAGGATAAATTAACAGATTATAAGCTTAAAGTATAGTGTTAATTAGTAGCAAATATACCATTTACGGATTATATTACCAAGAATAAATTTAATATATAAAATATAAGCCCTAGGTCGTGATTAATGACATAGGGCTTATATTTTATAATTTACGTAATTATTATACTCTTAGATAATATCGTCTATAGCTAGAGGATAAGATGTTTATTAATAGAATAAATTATGAAGTAGATAATTTATAAATAGTTACCAATAATAAAGGAGGAGTAAATATTGAATAGTAGCTTTTATAAGTATGCCATTGACTCATCTTATGATGGGATATTAATTACAGACGGAGAAGGAAACATAATATATGTAAATTCACAGTATGAAGATATTACAGGTTTAAAAAAAGAGGATATTATAAATAAGAATCTTTTAACTCTTTTAAATAATGGAATTATAAATAAAGCAATATCTTTAGAAGTTTTAAAAAATGGAAGGTCTATTTCTACAACACATAGATATATAACTGGAAAGTCAGCTATTAGCTCTGCAAAACCTATTTTTGATAATAACAGAAAAATAATAGGTGTCATAAATAATACTAGAGATATGGAAGATCTTGCAAAGTTAAAAGAAGAGATTAAGGAATATATCGCTAAAGAGAAAAAAGCAAATCAGAAGATAATAAATTTAAAAAACTTAATAAATAAAAGTGAAGATTATATATTTACAAGTAAAGCAATGAAAAATACAGAAAATCTTGCTTCTAAAGTAGCAATTTTTGATTCAACAGTTATGATATATGGTGAATCAGGTACGGGAAAAGAAGTATTAAGTAAGTATATTCATAGCCAAAGTTTAAGAAAAGATAATATATTTATAAAAGTAAACTGTGCAGCAATACCAAAGGAATTATTTGAATCAGAACTATTTGGATATGAAAAAGGAGCTTTTACAGGAGCTTCTACTAATGGGAAAATAGGATTTTTTGAACTTGCAAATGGCGGGACTTTATTTCTTGATGAGATAGGAGAGTTAGAATTATTAGTACAATCAAAATTACTTCGTGCTCTTCAAGAAAAAGAAATTACTAGAATAGGTGGGAAAAATAGTATTAAACTTGATATAAGAGTCATTGCATCTACAAATAGAAACTTGGAACAGGAAGTTGAAAATAAAAACTTTAGACAAGATCTTTACTTTAGACTTAATGTTTTTCCAATTACAATACCTCCTCTTAGAGAAAGGAGTGAAGAAATAGAAGTATTTATAAAATATTTTATTAAAAAGCTTAATAACAAGTATAAGACAAATAAAGAAATATCTAAAGAAGCCATGAATTATCTTTTAAGATATGATTATCCAGGCAATGTTAGAGAACTTGAAAATTTAGTAGAATATCTATTTATTTTAAGTGAAAAAACAATAGAAGTAGAAATGATACCTGGAAAAATTTTATCGCAAATAATGATTTCCGATTATAAAAGTGGTAGTAATCTTATAAAGAAAGAAAAACTAAATTATCTTATGGGACTATATGAAAAAACAATAATAGAAGATACAATTTCAAAATATCACACCTTAGAAGAAGCCTCAGCAGTTTTGGGGATACACTACTCTACATTATCAAGAAAAATGAATAAGTATAAATTAAAATTTACATAAAATAAAAAATATAAAAGAAAATTCATAACCTATATATAAATTTGGGATAAATCTATGATTTATTTTGAAAAACTGCAAAAAAAGTTTTTCTTTTGCAGTTATGATAAAACTACAATATTAATGGATAAGACACAAGATAATTTAATTCATTTGCAAAATTGCAAATGAATTTTACTTTATAACAGAAAAATAGCTTTATAGCTTAGTTTTCAACTTTATTTATTTTTGGCATGAACCTTGCTATATAAAGGCAAAGGAAACATTCCTTAAAAATAAATAAGGGGGAATATTTTATTATGAAGAATAAGGATTTTAAATTTGTTGATAATTACCAATTTGATGAGGAACTATTAAGAAAGGCATTTGATGAAGCAAGGGAAGTTTACAAAGAAAGAGGATTTATGAGAAAGATGGGTTATGGTAAAGCACCAGCTATAACAACTGTTGATATGGCTAAGGCTTGGATGAGTGAAGGCCATCCATTTACTTGTGATAAATCTGAAGCAGTTTGTGCAGAGGCACTTAAAGTTTTAGAAGCAGGAAGAAAAGCTGGAGTACCAATATTTCATACTACAACTGGATATATTGGAGATGCACAATGGGATCTTCCAAGATGGGATGAAAAAATACCTATGAGTGCTCTTGATATTAACTCTGAGTGGCTGGAAATAGATCCTAAATTAAAGCCAAGACCAGAAGAACCAGTTATACATAAAAAATATGCATCTAACTTCTTTGGAACTCATTTAGCTCAAACTCTTAATTACTTAGGTGTAGATACATTAATAGTAATGGGAGCTACTGCTTGTGCATGTGTTAGACATACAGTAATGGATTCTACAGGATATGGATTTAAAACAATAGTTCCAAGAGGAACAATTGGTGATAGAGTTCCTGGAGTTATTGAGTGGAACTTATTTGATATGGAAGCTAAGTTCTGTGATGTTGTTTCTGTTGAAGAGGTTGTTGAGTACTTAGAAGGAATAGACTCAAGTGTATATACTAAATCAGATAGAAAGTATGGCAATAAATAGTATTAAAAGTAAATAACAAATAATTTACTAACATAGGAGGTACATAATATAAAGTGCCTCCTTTTCAAATTTTAGAAACAGGATGAGAACTTACTAAGTGAGCCAAGTAATTTTTAAATGGGAGGTATGTATATGGGTATAGTTATTAAAAATGGTACAGTTTTATCTGCTAATGACGAATTTGTTTCAGATATCCTTATAGAAGGAGAAAAAATTATAGAAATTGGTCTAAACTTATGTGAGGATGGTCATGAGGTAATAGATGCTACTGATAAATATGTAATTCCAGGTGGAGTAGACGAACATGTACATATGGGTTCTTTTGCTACACTTTCTTTTGAAACATCTCATGCAGCACTTGTAGGTGGAACAACTACTATAGTTGACTTTGCTCCTCAGATTAAAGGTAGGGGTATAATTGAATCTATTGATATACAAAATAAAGAATTTGCAGATGGAAAATCATCATCTGATTACTCATTCCATGGAATGGTTATGGATACTAATGAAAGTTTGCTAGATGAAATTCCAAAGATGGTTGATGCTGGTATTACAACTCTTAAATTTTTTATGGCATATAAATATACGCCTTTTATGGTACCAGATGATTTAATATTTAAAGGTATGCAAATAGCTAAGGATTATGGAATAACTATTATGGTTCACGCTGAAAATGGAGATATGGTATATACTCTGCAAAATCAGTTATTATCTCAAGGGAAAACTGAGCCAGTTTATCACGCATATTCAAGACCTGCTATTGTTGAAGATGAAGCTACACAAAGGGCTATTTATCTATCAGAACTTGCTGGATGCCCTTTATTTGTAGTCCATGTTTCATCAAAAGGAGCTATGGAACATATTAAAGCTGCTAATGAAAAAGGATTACCAGTATACGGAGAAACTTGTACTCATTATCTAACTCTAAATCAATCCTTCTTAGAAAAACCAAACTTTGAGGGTGCTAAATATGTATGTTCACCAGCACTTAGAACAGATGAACATATTGATGCTATGTGGGATGCAATAAAAAATAATTACTTGCTTGCTGTAGGTTCAGACCATGCAGCTGTTAAAGGTGGCTTTGAAAAGAAAAAAGATGGTCTTAATAATTTTGCAAAAATTCCTAATGGTTGTCCTAGTGTACAAGATAGAATGGTTATGCTTTGGACTCAAGGAGTTGAAAAAGGAAAAATTTCAAAACAAAGATTTGTAGATATATTTGCAACTACACCTGCAAAAATAGTAGGACTATATCCTCAAAAAGGAGCTATACTTCCAGGTTCAGATGCAGATATTGTAATATATGATCCTTCTTATAGAGGAACTATTACACATGCTGATAGTTATGAAGGAACTGACTATGCAGCTTTTGAAGGATTTGAAAGATATGGAATAGCTGATAAGGTATTTTTACGTGGTAGCCTTGTAGCACAAAGAGGAAAATTTGTAGGTGAAAAAGGTAAGGGAAAATATATTAAACCAAAGCCATATGCACTATGTTATGAAGGATTTAAGATAAAAGATTAATACCTAAAAATAGCAAACAATATATCATATAAACAAAAGGGGGTATTTTAATGAAGTTAGAATTAGGTAAAATATTTATAAATGATGTACAATTTGGAACAGAAACTAAGGTAGTAAAATCAACTCTATACGTAAATAAAGATGAAGTTGAGAGATTAGTATTAGAAGATGAACGAATAAAAGAAGTTAAAGTTGAGTTAGCTAGACCGGGTGAGTCAATTAGAATTGCTCCAGTAAAAGATGTTATAGAGCCAAGAGTCAAAGTAGACTCTGAAAGTGGAATATTTCCAGGGATTATAAGTAAGGTTAAAACTGTAGGAGAAGGAAGAACTCATGCATTAATTGGAGCTTGTGTAGTAACTTGCGGTAGTATAGTAGGTTTTCAAGAAGGTGTAATTGATATGAGCGGACCAACTGCAAAGTATACACCATTTTCAAATACAAATAATATTTGTATCGTAGTAGAGCCTAAGGAGAATTTAGAAACTCATAACTATGAGGCAGCTGCAAGAATAGCAGGTCTTAAAGTTGCTACATATATAGGTCAATCAGGTAAAGAAGTAGAGCCAGATGAAATAGTAACATACGAAACAAAACCATTAGCAAAGCAGATAAAAGAATATGAAAATCTTCCTACAGTAGCATATGTTCACATGCTGCAATCTCAAGGGCTTTTACATGATACTTATTACTATGGAGTAGATGCTAAGCAAATGGTTCCTACATTTATGTATCCAACAGAAATCATGGATGGGGCTATAATATCAGGAAATTGCGTTGCACCTTGTGATAAGGTAACTACCTTTCATCACTTAAACAATCCAGTTATAGAAGACTTATACAAAAGACATGGAAAAGATTTAAACTTTGTAGGAGTTGTATTAACCAATGAAAATGTGTTTTTAATGGATAAAGAAAGAAGTTCTGATATGGTTGCAAAGTTAGTTGAATACTTAGGAGTAGATGGAATTATCATAACAGAAGAAGGATATGGAAACCCAGATACAGATTTAATGATGAACTGTAAAAAATGTACTAATGTAGGTTGTGATGTTGTATTAATAACAGATGAGTTCCCTGGAAAAGATGGAAAGAGTCAATCAGTAGCAGATGCAACTAAAGAAGCTGATGCATTAGTGTCTTGTGGTCAAGGTAATTTAGTAGTACATTTCCCAGCTATGGATAAAGTAATAGGTACTTTAGAGTATGTAGAGATGATGATAGGTGGATATAAAGGTTGTATTGAAGAAGATGGAAGTATGTATGCAGAGATTCAAATAATCATAGCTTCTACCATAGCAAATGGATACAACCACCTAGCAGCTAGATACTATTAATATTAAATAGGGGGGAATTTTATGAGTAAGTTAAGAGTAGTTCATTATATAAACAATTTCTTTGCGGGAATTGGAGGAGAAGAAAAAGCTGATATAAAACCTGAAAAAAGAGTTGGAGTAGTAGGTCCTGGAATAGCTCTTCAAAAGTCATTAGGTGAAGAAGCTGAAATAGTAGCAACTGTAATCTGTGGAGATTCATATTTTGGAGAAAATATTGAAGAAGCTAGTAAAGTATTATTAGAAATGATAAAAGAGGAAAGACCAGACATATTTATAGCAGGGCCAGCTTTTAATGCAGGTAGATACGGAGTTGCTTGTGGTAGTATATGTAAAAAAGTTGAAGAAGAATTAAATATACCGGTAGTTACAGGAATGTATGTTGAAAATCCAGGCGTTGATATGTTTAAGATTGATTTATATATAGTATCAACTAAAAGCTCAGCAGCAGATTTAAGAAAATCTATCCCTAAAATGGCAAGTATTGGTATAAAATTAGCAAAAGGTGAAGAAGTAGGTCCACCAGAGGTTGAAGGTTATATTCAAAGAGGAATAAGAATTAACTACTTCCATGAGCTAAGGGGTTCTGAAAGAGCAGTAGAAATGTTAGTTAGAAAAATGAATAAACAAAACTATATAACAGAGTATCCTATGCCAGAGTTTGATAGAGTTGATCCTGCTAAAGCAATAATTGATATATCAAAAGTAAAGGTTGCATTAGTTACATCAGGAGGTATAGTTCCAATTGATAATCCAGATAGAATAGAATCTTCAAGTGCTACAAAGTATGGTATATATGATTTAACAGGAATGGATTCTATGTCAAAAGATGATTTCACAACAATACATGGAGGATATGATAGAGCTTATGTGCTAAAAAACCCTAACTTAGTAGTTCCACTTGATGTTTTAAGAGAGTTAGAAAAAGAAGGTGTAATAGGAGAGTTAGCAAACTATTTTGTAACTACAACAGGTACAGGAACGAGTGTTGGTAATGCTAAAAGTTTTGGAGAAGATTTTGCTAAGAAATTAGTAGCAGATGGTGTTAAAGCTGTGATACTTACTTCTACGTGAGGTACTTGTACACGTTGCGGTGCAACGATGGTAAAAGAAATAGAAAGGGCAGGAATTGCTGTAGTTCATATATGTACAGTAGTACCAATATCTTTAACGATAGGTGCAAATAGAATAGTACCAGCAGTAGGTATACCATATCCACTAGGGAATCCAACTTTAAGTGATGTAGATAGCAAGAAAATAAGAAGAAACTTGGTATTAAGGGGATTAAAAGCACTTCAAACAGAAATAGATAATCAAACAGTATTTGAATCTAATTAAAATAAAAATCAATATAAGCCCTAAGTCGTGGATATTGACTTAGGGCTTATATTGATTTTTATTTAATATTACCATGTTTTATAGTAAATCAGTTAATAAATAGTAGTTACACCAATTTTATCAAAGGTTGCACTTTGTGACAGATAGCTTCACTTATATCATGTGTAACTAAAATTGCAGATTTATTTTCATTTCTTATAATTTTATAAACATCATCACTTACTAAAAGTCTTGTTTGATAATCAAGTGCAGAGAAAGGTTCATCAAGAAGCAAAATATCAGGATTTACTGAAAGAGTACGAATAAGTGCAACTCTTTGTCTCATACCACCAGACAGTTCTTTTGGATACATATTTCTAAACTCCCAAAGTCCATAAGTTTTCAAAAGTTCTTCAACTCTGGCTATTGCTTTTGTCGTTTTTTTCTTTTGAATTTCAAGACCTAGTGTTATATTGTCCATTATGTTTCTCCATTCTAGTAAATGGTCTTTTTGAAACATATACCCAATATTTCCATTTACGACTACGTCTCCATTAGTTGGTTTTAAAAGTTTTGTAAGAATGTTTAAAATAGTTGACTTTCCACATCCAGAAGGACCAAGAAGTGTTAGAATTTCTCCCTCATTTAAAGAAAAATTCATATCATTTAGAACTTGTAGCTCCCCTTCTTTATTGTAGAAAGTCATCGAAAGATTTTTGACTTGTACTATATTACCCAAGTTGTCACCCCCAGTTAAAATTGAAACTATACTTTATAGTATTAAATTTGAATAGGATTTGTACCAGTTTGGAGTTGTTAATTACGTTTAATAGATAAGAAATTTGATAAGTGTATCTTAGAGAAAATAACAGAGTAGAATGATTTTCTAGCTACTTGTTGAAATTAGATTAAATTGCTAGAAATTTATCTTGATAACTATATCTATGAAAAAATAAAGAAAAAGAAAGTTTAGGTAGTTGTAATTTGCTGTAAAGTGGTGTAATATAATGTGTGATATGAAAAGAAAATATAAAAAAACAAATTAGTATGTAAGCAATTGTAGAATATTTTAATTTAAAATGAAATAGTTAATTTAAAATAAAAAAAATAATTTAAAACAAGAGAAGGAATACGTAAATCCATGTAGAATATTATATATAAATAAAACTTTATATTAAAGTTTTGTTTATAAAAACATACACATTACTATTATTAAAAGGGTGGAGATATATGTTTAAAAATTTAATATGTACTAAAGAGGAAAACGTATACACAATAAAGATAGCCAGAGAAAAATATCTAAATGCATTAAATGAAGATGTATTAAAAGAATTAGATATGGCTATTGATATCATCAGTAATGATGAAGAAATTTATGTAGGTATAATAACAGGAGAAGGAAAGGCTTTTGTAGCAGGGGCAGACATAGAAGCTATGAAAGGTATGAACTTTGAGGAAGCAAGAATATTTTCAAAAACGGGAAATTGTTTATTTAGGAAAATAGAAAACTGTGAAAAACCTATAATAGCAGCAGTAAATGGATTTTGCTTAGGAGGTGGATTAGAACTTGCTATGAGTTGTGATATTAGAATAGCAAGTACGAAAGCAAAATTTGGACAGGTAGAAGCTAATCTTGGAATATTACCAGGATTTGGTGGAACTCAACGATTGCCTAGAATTGTTGGGGTAGGTAAAGCGAAAGAGCTTGTATACAGTGCACAAATAATAACCTCGAAAGAAGCATTAAATATAAATTTAGTTAACAAAGTTGTAGAACAAGAAGATTTAGTGAAAGAATGTGTAGAGATGGCTAAACTTATTTCATCTAAAGGACAGTTAGCTATAAGATATGCTAAAAATGCTATAAACAGAGGTTATGAAATAGATATAGATAGTGCTATAAACTTAGAAAACAATTTATTTGGCCTATGCTTTGCAAGTTATGATCAAGAAGAAGGTATGAGTGCTTTCTTAGAAAAAAGAGAACCAAAATTTAATATACATTGTGAAAAAAATTTAAGTAGTTCATTATAGTTCATTAATAGGGGGAAAAATTATGAAAATAATGGTAATAGGAAGCGGTACTATGGGAAGTGGTATTGCACAAGTATTTATAGCTAATGGACATCAAGTAATACTTAGGGATTTAAACAATGACAGCTTAGAAAAAGGAATCAAGACAATAACAAAAAGCTTAGACAGGAAAGTAGAAAAAGCAAAAATAACAGAAGAAGAAAAGAATGAAACTTTAAGTAGACTTTCAAAAACTATAGACTTAGAAAAAGCTAAAGATTGCGACTTAATAATAGAAGCTATAGTTGAAAATATGCAAATCAAAAAACAACTATTCGAAGAATTAGACAAAATATGCAAGGAAGAAACAATATTTGCAACAAACACATCATCATTGTCAATAACAGACTTATCAATAAGCACGACTAGAGCCGAAAAGGTAATAGGAATGCACTTTTTCAATCCAGCACCAGTTATGAAATTAGTAGAAGTAATAGACGGTATGCTGACATCTAAAGAAACTCACGACACGATATATAAATTATGTACACAATTAGATAAAACTCCTGTAAGTGTAGCTGAAGCACCAGGATTTGTAGTTAATAGAATATTAGTACCTATGATAAATGAAGCAATAGGAATATTTGCAGAAGGTATTGCAAATGTAGAAGATATAGATAATGCAATGAAATTAGGAGCAAATCACCCAATAGGACCACTAGCTTTAGGGGATCTTATAGGTTTAGATGTATGCTTAAATATAATGGAAGTACTATATAGTGAATTTGGGGATTCAAAATACAGACCTCATCCACTTTTAAGAAAAATGGTAAGAGCTGGCATGTTAGGGAGAAAGAGTAAGAAAGGATTTTATGATTATAAATAATTAATCACAAAATTCATTCAATAAATCACAAAGCAATCATTGATATTGTCAAGGGGGTAAAGCATGAGGGAAGTTGTAATAGTTTCAGCAGTTAGAACTCCAATAGGATCTTTAGGTGGCTCGCTTAAAGATGTAAGCTCTGTAGAATTAGGTACTATAGCAGCAAAGGAAGCTATAAAAAGAGCTAATATAAATCCTAAAATAATAGACGAAGTGCTAATTGGTAATGTATTAAGTGCAGGTCTTGGGCAAAATGTAGCAAGACAAGTTGCTGTAAAATCTGGTATTCCAGTAGAAGTTCCAGCACTTGCTATAAACAAAGTTTGTGGTTCTGGACTTAGAGCAGTTAGTATGGCAGCACAATTTATAGCTCTTGGAGATTGTGATGTAGTATTAGCTGGAGGCTGTGAAAGTATGAGTAATGCTCCATATTTACTAAATAAAGGTAGATATGGATATGGTTTAGGGGACAATAAATTAGTTGACTCTTTAGTAAATGATGGATTAACAGATGCTTTTAATCATTATCATATGGGAATAACTGCAGAAAACTTAGCACAAAAATTTGGGATAACTAAAGAAGAACAAGATGAGTTTGCACTTTTAAGTCAAGAAAAAGCTAAAAATGCTCAATTAAATAATAGATTTAAAGATGAAATAGTTGAAGTTTTAATACCTCAAAGAAAAGGCGATCCTATAATATTTGATACTGATGAGCATCCAAAGCACAATACTACTATAGAAAAATTATCTAAATTAAAACCAGCATTTAAAAAGGATGGAACTGTTAGTGCAGGTAATGCATCTGGGATAAATGATGGTAGTGCAATGGTAATACTTATGAGTAGAGAAAAGTGTAATGAATTAGGATTAAAGCCATTAGCAAGTATAGTTTCATATGCTTCAGCAGGTGTTGACCCAAGCATAATGGGATATGGACCAGTTCCAGCAACCCAAAAAGCTCTTCAAAAGGCAAACCTAAAGTTAGAAGAAATAGATTTAATAGAAGCAAATGAAGCTTTTGCAGTTCAAGCTTTATCAGTATCAAAAGAATTAAACTTTGATATGGAAAAAGTAAATGTAAATGGTGGTGCAATAGCACTGGGTCATCCAGTAGGAGCTAGTGGGTGTAGAATATTAGTTTCTTTAATATATGAAATGCAAAAGAGAGAAGATGTTAACCTAGGACTTGCTACACTTTGTATAGGTGGAGGACAAGGTACTAGTTTAATAATAAAAAAATGCTAATATAGTATATTCAAAAGAGGGGAGATATTTATGGAAAAATATGAATTATTAAAACAGATGTATAGAGAGTTTACAGTAAATGAGGTAGCTCCTATAGCACATGAAATAGATGAGGAAGAAAAGTTTCCATATGAAACCGTTGATAAAATGGCTGAATGTGGAATACTAGGAATACCTTTTCCAAAAGAGTATGGTGGAGAAGGAGGAGATTATTTAGGATATACATTAGCTGTTGAAGAACTTTCTAAAGCTTGTGGAACTACAGGCGTAATAGTATCTGCTCATACTTCACTAGGAGCTAATCCTATATATGAATTTGGTACAGAAGAACAAAAGCAAAAGTTCTTAGTGCCACTTGCAAAAGGTGAAAAATTAGCTGCTTTTGGTTTAACTGAACCTAATGCAGGTACAGATGCATCATCTCAACAAACTACTGCAGTTTTAGATGGAGATAACTATATATTAAATGGAACTAAGGTATTTATAACTAATGCAGGTCCTGCTGATATATATGTAGTTATGGCTATGACTGATAAATCTAAAGGAACTCGTGGAATATCAGCTTTCATAGTAGAAAAGGGAACAGAAGGATTTACTATAGGTAAAAAAGAGAAAAAACTTGGTATAAGAGGTTCTGCAACTTGTGAACTTATATTTGAAAACTGTGTAATACCTAAAGAAAATTTATTAGGTAGAGTTGGGCAAGGGTTTAAAATAGCTATGAAAACACTAGATGGTGGACGTATAGGTATAGCTGCACAAGCCTTAGGAATTGCTCAAGGTGCATTAGATACTACTGTTGATTATGTAAAAGAAAGAAAGCAATTTGGTAGAAGTTTATCGGCTTTCCAAAATACTCAATTTGAACTTGCTGATATGAAAACTAAAATAGAAGCTGCAAGACTTTTAGTATACAAAGCTGCTAGCAAAAAAGATGCAGGAAAACCTTATAGTGTAGATGCAGCTATGGCAAAACTTTATGCATCAGAAGTGGCAATGGAAGTTACAACTAAAGGAGTACAACTTCACGGAGGATACGGATATACTCGTGAATATGATATAGAAAGAATGATGAGAGATGCAAAAATAACTGAGATATACGAAGGAACAAGTGAAGTACAAAGAATGGTTATAGGTGCAGATTTACTTAGATAAATTAGATGAGGCGAATTTTTAGGAGGGAAAAATATGAATATATTAGTTTGTGTAAAACAAGTACCAGATACAACAGAAGTAAAATTAGACCCTAAAACTGGTACATTAATAAGAGATGGGGTTCCAAGTATAATAAACCCTGATGATAAAGCAGGAATAGAAGAAGCAGTAATATTAAAAGAAAAAATGGGTGCAACAGTTACAGTATTAACAATGGGACCACCTCAAGCTAAAAATGCGTTAAAAGAAGCAATAGCGATGGGTGCTGATAGAGCAATACTTCTTACAGATAGAGCTTTTGCAGGAGCTGATACATTAGCTACTTCAAAAACTATAGCAGGAGCTATAAAGAAGTTAGATTATGATTTAATAATAGCAGGAAGACAAGCAATAGATGGAGATACAGCACAAGTTGGTCCTCAAATAGCAAATCACCTTGATATACCATCTATAACTTACGTTGAAAAATTAGAAGTAGAAGATGACCATGTAATAGTAAATAGAGCTTTTGAAGATGGATATCAAGTTATAAAGGCAAAGATGCCACTTCTTATAACTACTTTAAAAGAAATGAATACTCCAAGATATATGAGAGTTTCTAGAATATATGATTGTATGAGAGAAGATAAAATAGAAACTTGGAATTTAAAAGATATAGATGTTTGTTTAGAAGAGATAGGACTTAAAGGTTCTCCAACTAAAGTTAAAAAGTCATTTACTAAAGGAGTTAAAGCTAAAGGAACACTTTATAATGTAGATGAAAAAGAAGGAGCATCAATAATAGTAAATGCACTTAAAGAAAAGTTTATAATAACTGAAGCTAAGGCTTAAAAAACCAAATAATTTGACGAAATATTTCTCAAAGAGTAGTAATTATAGGAGGGAAAATAATGAGTGTAATGATTTTTGTTGAACAAAGAAGTGGTGAAATACAAAATGTTTCTTTGGAATTAATAGGAAGAGGTAAAGAGTTAGCAGATAAATTAAATAGTAAAGTAAGTGCAGTACTTCTTGGACACAATGTTAAAAATTTAAGTGAAGAACTTATACAATATGGAGCAGACGAAGTAGTTTGTGTTGATGATGAAAATTTAGATGTATATGTAACTAATACATACGCTAAAGCACTTTGTGAAGTTATAAATAAAAAAGAACCAGAAATCGTTTTAGTAGGAGCTACTACAATAGGTAGAGATTTAGCTCCAAGAGTTAGTGCTACTATTGAAACAGGTCTTACAGCAGACTGTACATCACTTGAAATAGATGATGAAAATAATGGACTTTTAATGACTAGACCTGCATTTGGTGGAAATATAATGGCTACTATAATATGCCCAAATCATAGACCACAAATGAGTACTGTAAGACCAGGGGTTATGAAAAAGTTAGAAAAAGATACTGCAAGAACTGGAAATATAGAAAACTTTGTAGTAGATTTTAGTGAAAATGGTAAAAACGTAGAAGTATTAAAATACATAAAAGAAACTGTAAAGAGTATTAATATAGAAGATGCTAATATACTTATATCAGCAGGAAGAGGAGTTGGCTCTAAAGAAAATATGGATGCTTTATATGAATTAGCAGACATATTAGGAGCTGAAGTAAGTGCTTCTCGTGCTGTAGTTGATGCAGGATGGGTTGATAAATCTCGCCAAGTAGGTCAAACTGGTAAAACTGTAAGACCAGATCTTTACCTTGCTTGTGGTATATCAGGGGCTATACAACATTTAGCTGGTATGGAAGAATCTGAATTTATAATAGCTATAAATAAAAATAGCGAAGCACCTATATTTGAAGCTGCAGATGTTTCAATAGTGGGAGATGTTAATAAAGTTGTTAAAAACTTAATACAAGAATTAGCATAATAACTAAAGCTTACTAATTGGTGTAGGTCTAGCTTTAAAAGGCCTACACCAGTTAATAAATATATAAATAATCATAAAGGGGGAATTTAACATGAAAGCAATGATAAGAATGAGAATGGGAAGTAATGATGCTCATTATGGTGGAAATTTAGTAGATGGCGCTAAGATGCTTCAATTATTTGGAGATGTAGCAACTGAACTACTAATACAAAATGATGGTGATGAAGGATTATTTAAAGCTTATGATAGCGTAGAGTTTTTAGCACCAGTGTTTGCTGGTGATTATATAGAAGCTGTTGGTGAAATAGTTAATGTAGGAAATAGTTCAAGAAAGATGGTATTTGAAGCTAGAAAAGTTATAGTGCCAAGAACTGATATAAATGAATCAGCAGCAGAAGTTTTAGAAAATCCAATAGTGGTATGTAAAGCTAGTGGAACTTGTGTAGTACCTAAAGATAAACAAAGATTATAGTTATGTAGGGGGGCTTTAATATGCAAAAGGTTATAATAACTGCAGCTATATGTGGTGCAGAAGTAACAAAAGAACATAATCCAAATGTTCCATATACTGTTTCTGAAATAGTAAGAGAAGCAAAGTCTGCATATGATGCTGGAGCGAGTATAATACATCTTCATGTAAGAGATGATGATGGAACTCCAACTCAAGATATAAATAGATTTAGGGAATGTATAGAGGCTATAAAGGTTGAGTGCCCTGATGCAATTGTTCAGCCTTCAACTGGAGGAGCAGTTGGAATGAGCAATGAAGAAAGAATCCAACCGGTAAATTTATCTCCTGAAATGGCAACTCTAGACTGTGGAACTTGTAACTTCGGTGGAGACGAAATATTTGTAAATACTGAAAATACAATAAAAGAGTTTGGAAAGAAAATGATAGAATTAAATGTTAAGCCAGAAATAGAAGTATTTGATAAAGGTATGGTAGATATGGCTATTAGACTTAACAAAAAAGGATTTATAAATGATAACATGCACTTTAACTTTGTAATGGGGGTTAATGGAGGCATAAGTGCAACTTATAGAGATTTAATGTTTATGAGAGAAAGTATACCTCAAAATGCTACATTTACAGTAAGTGGAATAGGAAGATCTCAATTTGATATGGTAGCTTTAAGTATATTATTAGGTGGGCATATCAGAGTAGGATTTGAAGATAATGTATATATGAAAAAAGGGGTACCAGCATCTTCAAATGGAGAATTAGTTAAAAAGGCTGCAAATATAGTAAGAGAGCTTGGTAGAGAAGTAGCTTCACCTAAAGAAGCTCGTGAAATACTAGGTTTAGAGGTTAATATATTAAGCACACAAGAAGCTTAAACTATCTAGGGGGGATAAAATGAGCAAAGTTATATCTGTAGAAACATTAAAGAATCTTTTTAAAGATGATATGACTATTATGGTAGGTGGATTTTTAGGCTGTGGGACAGGAGAAGTTCTTATAGATTCACTTATAGAATCTGGTGCTAAAAACTTAACTATAATAGGAAATGATACTTCTTTTGTGGATAAAGGAATAGGAAGACTTATAGTAAATAATCAAGTTAAAAAGGTTATAGCCTCTCATATAGGAACAAATGCCCAGACGGGAAGACTAATGAATGAAGGCAAATTAGAAGTTGAATTATCTCCACAAGGAACACTTATAGAAAGAGTAAGAGCAGGTGGATTTGGTCTAGGCGGAATATTAACTCCAACAGGAGTGGGAACTTTAGTTGAAAAAAATAAAGAAAAAATAACTGTAAATGGTAAAGAATATTTATTAGAATTACCACTAAGAGCAGATATAGCACTTGTAAAAGGTAGTGTCGTTGATTCATTTGGAAATACAGTTTATAGGGGAACTACTAAAAACTTCAATCCAATGATAGCTATGGCAAGTGATTTAGTAATAGTTGAAGCTGAAGAATTAGTGGAATCTAAAGACTTAGAAAAAGAGATGATAATGACTCCAGGTGTAGTCGTAGATTACATAATAAAGGAGGCGAAATAAATGAATCCTAAAGAGATTATAGCTAAAAGGGTAGCTAAAGAATTTAAAAATAATCAATTAGTAAACTTAGGAATAGGACTTCCAACATTAACAACAAATTATCTAGAAGAAGGTATAAATGTAACTTTCCAATCAGAAAATGGAATGGTTGGTATGGGAAAACTTGCAAATGAAGATGAAGTAAATCTAGATATAACTAATGCAGGTGGTCAATTTGCAACAATAAATGAAGATGGAGCTTTCTTTGATTCATCAATGTCTTTTGGACTTATAAGAGGAGGACATGTAGATGTAACAGTACTTGGAGCTTTAGAAGTAGACCAATATGGAAACCTAGCTAACTGGATAGTTCCTGGGAAAACGGTTCCTGGGATGGGCGGAGCTATGGATTTAGTAGTTGGAGCAAAGAAAGTTATAGTTGCTATGTTACACACTGTAAAAGGAAAATCTAAAATACTTAAAGAATGTACTCTTCCATTAACTGCAAAAGGTGTAGTTGATATGATAATAACTGAATTTGCTGTTATGGAAGTAACAAAAGAAGGTTTAGTTGTAAAAGAAATAAGTGAAGATATAACTATTGAAGAATTAAGGGCTATGACAGAGGCTGATTTAATAATCGCCGATGATTTAGTATGTAGAAATGCACAAACAGTATAAAAGGGGGATTAGTCATGAAAGGATGTAAATACGGAACACACAGAGTTATAGGGGAAAATGTACTTCCACAACCAGCTAAAAAAATAAATAATGATATGAATATTTATGATAATGAAATATTAATAAATGTTTCTGCTTTAAACATAGATTCAGCAAGTTTCACTCAAATAGAAGAAGAATGTAATCATGATGTAGAAAAAATAAAATCAAAAATATTAAGCATAGTAGAAGAAAAAGGAAAAATGCAAAATCCGGTTACTGGTTCTGGTGGGATGTTAATAGGAACAGTAGAAAAAATAGGTTCTGATTTAGCAGATAAGACAGATTTAAAAATAGGAGATAAGATAGCAACACTTGTATCATTATCATTAACTCCATTAAAAATAGAAGAAATAATAGATATAAAAGCAGATATAGATAGAGTTGAAATAAAAGGAAAAGCTATATTATTTGAAAGTGGTATATATGCAAAATTACCAACAGATATGGAAGAAAATTTAGCGTTAGCAGCGTTAGATGTTGCTGGTGCTCCTGCTCAGACACAAAAGTTAGTTAAAGAAGGAAATAGTGTTTTAATACTTGGGGCTGCTGGTAAATCTGGAATGCTTTGTTGTTATGAGGCTAAGAAAAAAGCTGGTAAAAACGGAAGAGTAATAGGGCTTGTTAGAGATGAAAGACAAGAGAAGTTCTTAAAAGAAAATAATCTTGTAGATGAAGTTATAACTGTAGATGCACAAAATCCTAATGCAGTTTTAAATAAGGTATTAGAAGTAAATGAAGGAAAAGAAGTAGATTTAGCTATAAACTGCGTAAATGTTCAAAATACAGAAA
Organism: Faecalimicrobium sp. JNUCC 81; assembly: GCF_053667625.1. NCBI lineage: Bacteria > Bacillati > Bacillota > Clostridia > Peptostreptococcales > Peptostreptococcaceae > Faecalimicrobium > Faecalimicrobium sp. JNUCC 81. The sequence goes on along the minus strand of NZ_CM132203.1, from coordinate 2,243,741 downwards.
TGAGTACAATACTACCTGTTAGAGATGGAGGAATAGTATACTTCTTCTCAATGGCAACAGCATTTACAAAAGCTGCACTTGGTGCTGAAGGTGTAGGTAAAGATGTAGATATGATAATAGGAAATGGATACACAAAAGGTCATTCAGATGTTACAATAGCTGCTTTAAGAGAAAGTGAAACAATAAGAAACATATTCAAAAAACTATACGTATAAAATATAAGGGGTGGGGATTATGGAAAGAAAAATATTTACAGACGTTAGCAATGAATTATGGAATGACTGGAAATGGCAAGTAAAAAATAGAATAACAACAGTTGAAGAATTAAAAAAATATATACCACTTACAGAAAGTGAAGAAGAAGGGGTTAAGGAATGTCTTAAAACTTTAAGAATGAGTATAACACCTTATTACTTATCATTAATAGATCCAGCTAATGCAAATGACCCAATAAGAAAGCAAGCTATACCAGTTTCAAGTGAACTTAAAGTATCAGATGCTGATTTAGATGATCCACTTCACGAAGATGGAGATTCACCAGTACCAGGACTTACTCATAGATATCCAGATAGAGCATTACTTTTAATAACAGATCAATGTGCAATGTATTGTAGACACTGTACTAGAAGAAGATTTGCTGGACAAAATGATGGAGCTCAACCAGTTGATAGAATAGATAGAGCTATAGAATATATAAGAAATACTCCAGTTATAAGAGATGTATTATTATCAGGTGGAGATGCACTTTTAATGAGTGATGAAAAATTAGAATACATCATAAGCAAGTTAAGAGAAATACCACATGTTGAAATAATAAGAATAGGAAGTAGAGTTCCAGTTGTTATGCCACAAAGAATAACTGATGATTTAGTAAATATGCTTAAGAAATATCATCCAGTTTGGTTAAATACTCACTTTAACCATCCAAATGAAATAACTGAAGAATCTATAGAAGCTTGTAATAAAATGGCAAATGCAGGTATACCTTTAGGAAACCAAAGTGTTTTATTACGTGGGGTAAACGATTGCATGCATGTAATGAAGAAATTAGTTAATGATTTAGTAAAAATAAGAGTTAGACCATACTACATTTATCAATGTGACCTATCTACTGGAATAGAGCACTTTAGAACTCCAGTATCTAAAGGTATAGAAATAATAGAAGGTTTAAGAGGACATACATCAGGATACTGTGTACCAACATTTGTTGTAGATGCACCAGGTGGTGGAGGTAAGACTCCAGTTATGCCAAACTATGTAATATCTCAAAGTTACGATAAAGTAATACTTAGAAACTTTGAAGGTGTTATAACTACTTATACAGAACCAACAAACTACAGTCATATATGTGAATGTGAAGTTTGTAAAGGTGAAAAAGAAGTTCATAAGGTAGGAGTAGCAGGTCTTTTAAATAATGAAAGAATGACACTTGAACCAACTGAATTAGATAGAAAGAAAAGAGAGTTAAGCGCTCATTTAGGTTAATAAAAACTAATACTAAGAGATATTATAGGTTATATAGCTTATAATATCTCTTAGAAAAAGCATTAAGACCTACATCGCTTAGAAAAATTATTTCAAATTTTTAAGGATATAATTATGGATATATTAAATGAAATATTAAAATATAAGAGTATGTCTATTATAGGAAACTATAAAAATGTAGGTAAAACAACAACTCTAAATTATATATTAAAAGAATGTATAAATAAAAATATAATATTAGGGCTTACATCAATAGGTGTAGATGGAGAAGGTGTAGATGTTGTCACTAAAACGCAAAAACCTAGAATATATGTAAATAAAAATACTATAATAGCTACAGCTAATAGTTTGGCCTTAAATAGTGATATAACCAAAGAGATACTAGAACTTACAAATATAAGCACACCACTAGGAAATATAGTTATATTTAGATCCTTAAGCGATGGATATATAGAACTTGCAGGTCCATCTATAAATACTCAAATAAAATACATTTGTGAAAGATTAAATCACTATGGTGCAGATTTAAGTATAGTTGATGGAGCTTTATCTAGAAAGACATTAGGCTCACCATCTATAACAGAGTCTACAATATTTTGTAGTGGAGCTGTAATAAATAAAGATGTAAATAAGGCAATAGAAAAAATCATATATGAAGCTAACATCTTAAATATTGATAAAATCAATGATGAAAAGTTTTATGAAATCTATGAAAATATGAAAGAATATAAGGTTAGTTTAGTAAATAAAGATTATTCATACAAATGCCTAAATATAAATACAACTCTAAATTCTTATAAAGAAATTATAGATAGTGTAGGTGAATTTACTAAGTATATAGTTGTAAATGGAATAGTTACTAATAATTTTATAGATGGTCTTATAAAAAGTGGTAGTAACTATAAAAATATAACTATATTGGTTAGTGATAGTACAAAGATATTTTTAGATAAGGAAATATTTGATAAGTTTATAAAGCTTAAAGGAAGTATTAAGGTCATAAATAAAGTTAATCTAATTGGATTAAGTATAAACCCAACATCAATAGAAGGATATAGCTTTGATGATAAATATTTTATAGATAGTATACAAAGTAAAACTAATATAAAAGTATTTAATGTTATGAATGTTTAGAAATTAAGCTTTTATAAACAAGAAGGTGATTATATTAAGTCATTTATAATAAACGAAGTAAATACAATTACACCATATGGAGAAAAAGAAAAAGCTAATATAAAAATATATAAAAAAGAAAATATTGATAAATTAGTAAAAGAACTTAATTATATAGAAAATATGATTAAGAGCTTAAAAGAAAATGATAAGGTGTATGACGATATACAATATGAATTTTGTAAAACTAAAAATATAATAAATACTATAAACAGGCTGGATGCAAAAAATACATTAGATGAAATAGAACTGTTTGAAATAAAGAACTTTGCTATAAATTCTAATAAAATAATAAAAAACTATTTAAAGTTAAATATTGATATAGACTATATAAATTTCAAAGACTTAGATAAAGTTGTAAAGTTATTAGACCCAGATGAATTAAATTTAACCACATTTCAAATATATAGTGCATATAGTAAAAAACTATTACACATTAGGCAAAATAAGCTAAATATTGAAAAGAAGATATTTAGTGAATCTAATAAAGATACTGTAGATAAATTAAAAGTAGAAAGACTAGAAATTGTTGTAGAAGAAGAACAAGAAGAACTTAGAATAAGAAAAGCTATAAGTGAAAAGTTGTATAACTATTTAAACGACATAAATGAAAATATAAAATCTATAGGTAAGTTAGATTTACTTATTGCAAAAGTAAAATTAGCACTTAAATATGAAGCTGTAAAACCTAGTATAAATAATGAAAATAAAATTTTCTTTAAAGAGCTTATAAATCCAAATCTTCAAACACTTTTAGACTCACAAAATAAAAAATATATTCCAATAAGCATAGACATAGATAAAAAAATAACCATAATAAGCGGTGCGAATATGGGTGGTAAAAGTGTAAGTATGAAAACTATAGCACTTAATTTATACTTATTTCAATGTGGATTTTACGTATTTGCTAAAGAAGCTAATTTATGTGTATTAGACTTTATATACATAATAAGCGACGATATGCAAGATATAAATAAAGGTTTAAGTACATTTGGTGCAGAGATTATAAAATTAAAAGAAATAACAAAGCTTATGAAATTAAAAGATGGGTTTGTAGCATTAGATGAATTTGCAAGGGGGACTAACCCAATAGAAGGTAGGTTACTTTTAAAAGGAATATGTGAATATTTTAAAAAGTACAATTCAATAAGCTTAATATCTACGCATCTAGATGATATAAATATAGATGATGTCAGCTATTACCAGGTAATAGGTCTTAAAAACGTAGATTTTGATGGTTTAAAACGTCAAATAGATTTAAAAATCAAAACAGGCAAAAGTTCAAATGGTGTACAAATACTTCAAGAGTATATGGATTACAGATTAGAAAAAGTAACCAAAGAGACTAAAGTTCCAAAAGATGCTATTAACATATGTAAATTGTTGGGACTGGATAATGAAATAGTAAATATAATTGACAAACTAAGTAAATAGAGGTTGAGGGGGATTAATATGAGTAAAGTAAATTTAGATTTTAGTATAGTTGAAAAAGCTCGTGAATCAGCAAAAAATATAGTGTTAGATACACAAGAATTCATAGATAAGCACACTACAGTAAGTGTTGAGAGAACTATACTTAGATTACTTGGTGTTGATGGTGTAGATGAGTTTGGTGTCCCACTTCCAAATGTAGTTGTAGATAGTATAAAAAATTCAAATAACGGCTCTTTAGGTATGGGAGCTTCTTATTACATAGGTAATGCTATGATAAACACAGGCCTTACGCCACAAGAAATAGCACAAAAGGTGTCACAAGGAGAATTAGATTTATGTTCACTTAAAGAACATGATATATTTGATGTTAAACTTAAGATAAATGAAATAGCTGTTGAGAGCACAAAACAAATAAAAGAAAATAGAAACAAAAGAGAAGAATACTTAAATGAATATGGAGATAAAAGTGGTCCTTATATATATTTAATAGTTGCAACAGGAAATATATATGAAGATATAACTCAAGCAGTAGCTGCAGCTAAACAAGGTGCAGATATAATAGCAGTTATAAGAACAACAGGACAAAGTTTACTTGATTATGTTCCATATGGAGCTACTACTGATGGATTTGGTGGAACATATGCAACAGGTGAAAACTTTAGATTAATGAGAGAAGCACTTGATAAAGTTGGTAAAGAACTTAAAAGATACATAAGACTTTGTAACTACTGTTCAGGATTATGTATGCCAGAAATAGCAGCACTTGGAGCACAAAATAGATTAGATGTTATGTTAAATGATGCTTTATATGGAATATTATTTAGAGATATAAATATGAAAAGAACAATGATAGATCAATACTTCTCAAGAATAATAAATGGATTTGCTGGAGTTATAATAAACACTGGTGAAGATAACTACTTAACAACAGCAGATGCAGTAGAAGAAGCACATACTGTACTTGCATCTCAATTTATAAATGAACAATTTGCATTAGTTGCAGGTCTACCTGAAGAGCAAATGGGACTTGGTCATGCTTTTGAAATAAGTCCTGATGTTGAAAATGGATTCTTATATGAATTAGCTCAAGCTCAAATGGCTAGAGAGATATTCCCAAAAGCACCTCTTAAATATATGCCACCAACTAAGTTTATGACAGGTGATATATTTAAAGGTCAAGTACAAGATGCACTATTTAATATGGTAACTATAATGACAGGCCAAAAGTTACACTTATTAGGAATGCTTACAGAAGCAATACACACTCCATTTATATCAGATAGAGCAGTTTCAATAGATAATGCACAATATATATTTAGTACTATGAAAGATTTAGGAAGTGAAATAGAGTTTAAAAAAGATGGAATAATGTGTAATAGAGTTAATGAAGTTTTAAATAATGCATATGATTTAATTTCTCAAATAGAAAAAGATGGATTATTCAAAACATTAGAACAAGGTAAGTTTGCAGGGATAAAAAGACCAATAGATGGTGGAAAAGGTCTTGATGGAGTTGTTATAAAAGAAGCTATGTATTTTAACCCATTTGTAGATTTAATGCTGGACAAAGAACTAGTAGCACGAAAAGAGTTAGCGTTAGGAGGTAACTGTTAATGAGCGGACTATATTCTATGGAAGCTAAGGAATACGATCAAAATCTTGATTTAAAAAACGTAAAGCCTTATGGAGATACATTAAATGATTCTAAAGTACAAGTAAGCTTTACATTACCTGTAAAAGATGATGAAAAAGGTATAGAAGCTGCAAAACTTACAGCTAAAAATATGGGGCTTGGTGATATAAATGTGGCACATCACAAAGCACTTGATAGTGAATTTACCTTCTATGTTGCATATGGAAGTTTAGAAAAAGGCGTAAACTACGAAGATATACATGTAGAAGTAGCACAAGAAGATACTATGGACAAGTATGAAATAGAAGAATATATAAAAGAAAATATAAAAAGAGATGTAGTAGTAGTAGGTGCAAGTACAGGAACTGATGCACATACAGTTGGAATAGATGCAATAATGAATATGAAGGGTTATGCAGGAAACTATGGATTAGAAAGATACGAAGGAATAGAAGCTTACAATTTAGGAAGCCAGGTTCCAAATGAAGAGTTTATAAAAAAAGCAGTAGAACTTAAAGCAGACGTATTATTAGTTTCTCAAACTGTAACACAAAAGAATATTCATATAGAAAACCTAACTAATTTAGTAGAACTATTAGAAGCTGAGGGATTACGTGATAAAGTAGTACTTTTATGTGGTGGACCAAGAATAAGTCATGAACTTGCAAAAGAATTAGGTTATGATGCAGGATTTGGACCAGGTAAATTTGCTCAAGATGTAGGAAGTTTCTTTGTAGAAGAGTTAGTAAATAGAAATTTAGTATAATAAAAAAAGGATTATATTAAGGGGGCCTATTCCGTCGTGGATAATTTAGTTGGATTGTTGAAGTTTTCACCAGTATTTTTATTAGCAGGTTTAATGATGTCAGGTATGGATTGTTTAATGGCAGCACCAATAGCTACAATATATGCATTTGTTGTAGCTTCAATAACAGATAAGTTGAAGTTTAATGATTTAGTTGATTGTGCAGTTGATAATGTAAAACATTTAAATTTAGTTTTCTTTATACTAATGCTTGCTTATGCTATGGCAGAAGCATTTATGGCTACAGGGGTTGGAGCATCAATAGTTAATATAGCACTTTCCCTAGGTGTAACAGGTAAAACTGTTGCAGTAGTTGCATTTATAGTTACTGGTATACTTTCAGTAGCTACAGGAACTTCATGGGGAACTTTTGCAGCATGTGCTCCAATATTTTTATGGTTAAACCATATGGTTGGAGGAAATATATTATTAACAACTGCATCAATAGCTGGAGGAGCTTGCTTTGGAGATAATATAGGACTTATATCAGATACAACAGTTGTAAGTTCTGGTATACAGGGTGTTGAGGTAATAGATAGAATTAAATCTCAAGGTCCATGGTCTTTAGTATGTCTAGTAATATCAATAATAATCATATATGCATTAGGTATATCAATGAAATTGCCATCAGAAACTGCAAACGCTGCACTAGCGATAAATCAAATACCTGCTAAAGTAATGGCTGATTTAGAAGTTGCAAGACCATCAGCAGTAGAGCTTTTAAATCAGGTGAAAACAGGAGTACCATATTATATGGCAATACCACTAATATTAGTTTTAGCAGTAGCTATTAAAGGATTACCTACACTTGTATGTTTAGGTGTTGGTATAGTATCATCATTAATATTTGGATCTTTTGCAGGAACTGTAGGTTCTTTAGATGGTTTCTTAAAGTTAATGATGAATGGATTTAAAGATGCAGGTTCTTGGGTTATAGTAATGATGATGTGGGTAGGAGCATTCGGTGGAGTAATGTCTAAAATGAAGGCTTTTGAACCATTATCAAAATTAGTTATGTATCTTGCGAGAAGTGTAAAGCAGCTAATGTTTATGAATGGCTTATTATGTTTAGTAGGAAATGCTGCACTTGCAGATGAAATGGCTCAAATTGTTACAGTAGGGCCTGTAACTAAAGAATTAGTGGAAAATAATGTAGATGGTAGTGAAGAAGATTTATACCAACTGCGTTTAAGAAATGCTACTTTTTCTAGTTCCCTAGGAGTGTTTGGTTCTCAATTAATACCATGGCATGTTTATATAGGGTTCTACTTAGGAATATTAACAGCAGTGTATCCACTACATAAATTTGTAGCCATTGATATAATGAAATATAATGTTATGGCATTTGTTACAGTTGGATCTATACTTATATTAACATTAACTGGGCTTGATAAGTTTATTCCTAAGTTTGGTTTACCAAGTGAGCCAGATGTTAGATTAAATAAAAATCCAAGAGAAGAACAAGAAGCTTTATCATAGTAGCCATACATGGCACTTGAATAAAGGTAATAATTAAAGTATGAAAGTAAGATGAAAATAGACTTTAGGGTAGATTTAATTATGAGTTTACCTTAGAGTCTATTTTAGTTTTTATTAATGTATAAACTTAAAGGAAATATGTATCATGGAAATTAAGATATATTTAAAATTAATACTAATAAAGGAAATCTACTTACAAATACAGAACTTAATATAGGTCATATTGAGACGACTACTATTTTCCTGGAAATATTTCTATATATAAAAGGTTGTAAAGTTATAATTAATAAAACAAGGAGGATTAATAGTGAAAAAATTTCTATCTATGATAATGGTAGTAATTATGTTTGTAATGCTAGGTGGTTGTAGTAGTACTAATGAAGAATCTCAATTATCAACCAAAGAAAAAGTAGAAGATTTTGAATATATGTATAAGGTTATTAAAGAAGGATATCCATTCTTAGAAGTAAATAAGCGATTAAATAATGAAGATTGGTTGGCTAATAAAGATAAGTATTTAGAAAAAATAAAAAACACTACAAATGATGATGAATTTGTAAATGTAATGACTGAAATAGTAATGGAGTTAAATAATGGTCATACTCATATTATTAATGACAGAGATACATATAACTTTGTCAAAAGTGTGTACAGTCAAGCAAACTGGTATGATTTTTTAGATAATGAAGAAGTAATAAATAGATATAAATCTACAGATTCGACAGAAAAAAGTACAAAAAGTCCTATTATTAAGAAAAATGTAAATGTAGAAGATGTTATAGAAGGTAAGATAGGATATATGCATTTACCACAAATGTATATGGTGTCTGAAGGCATTACAAAAGAGGATATTGAAAAGGATATGAAGATAATAGATGATTATATTAATACATTAGAAAATCATCAAGCATTAATTATAGATATAAGAGGTAACACTGGTGGAAGTGATTCATATTGGACTAACATAGTTTCGAAAGTTACACCAAAATATATTGAGCGAAAAGGGTATTTAGCTTTTAAAACTGAAAGTGACATTATGAGAAACTACGTTAATAAGAAGGGGATTGAACTTAAACCTATAGAAAATTTGCCTAAAGAGGTATTAAATAATGCACCAAAAGAAGTATTGACTAAATTTAGTGAATTTCATGAATCTATATTAGGGATAAAATCGAACAAAACATCTAAATTTAAAGGTAATATATATCTTTTAGTTGATAAAAGTGTATATTCTTCCTCAGAATCTTTTTCTATATTTTGTAAAGACACTGGATTTGCAACACTTATAGGTGAAATAACTGGAGGGGATGGAGGTGGAGTAGATCCTGTGTTATTTAACTTAAAAAATAGTGGGCTTATAGTTAGAATGTCTAGTGATATGTATTTAACAGGAAAAGGTATATGTAATGAAGAATTTAAAACTACTCCAGACTATGAGGTTGAGGGAGCTAGTAGGACTGAGAAATTTGAAGATGACAAATGTATTCAAAAAGTTTTAAAACTAGAAAATATTAACTAATTGTATTTATAGTAAGCACTATAATAAAAGTAAAGGAGAAGTTTTATGAGTTTTGAAGTTGTAGATGGGTTAAGGACTATTAACCTAGACATGATAGCAACTGTGACTTTGGCATCCTTAATGTTATTATTTGGTAACTTTCTTAAAAAGAAAATTACAATTCTAGAAAAGTTCTGTATACCAGGACCAGTAATTGGAGGACTTTTAGTAGCAATTATAGTATTAATTCTAAAAACTAGCAATATATTAAATATATCTATGGATACAACTCTTCAATCGCCTTTCATGATAACGTTTTTTACAACGGTTGGATTAGGTGCAAGTTTTACATTAGTTAAAAAAGGAGGTAAACTACTTATAGTTTATTGGTTATTGTGTGTTGTTTTATCAGTAGCACAAAACTTAATAGGAGTGATAGGAGCAAAATTAACAGGAATAGATCCTTTAATAGGGGTAATGTGTGGAACTGTATCTATGGAAGGGGGACATGGATCAGCAGCATCTTTTGGTGCAACAGTAGAATCTTTAGGAGTTACTGGTGCAGCAACTATAGGTATGGCAGCTGCAACTTTTGGAGTAGTATGTGGTGGACTTATAGGTGGTCCAATATCAAGATACTTAATAGATAAAAATAATTTAAGGCCTACAGAAGATATAACTTCTAAAGATAAAGGTAATTCAGTTGGAGGGGGAGTATCAGCAGAAGAAGTCGCTGGTATAAAAATTAGTGAATCCTTCAACTCAAATACAATGATTATACAAATTGCCGTTTTATTATCATGTATGACAATAGGAACAGTAGTTAGTTCGTGGTTTACTAATATAACTGATGTTGTTCTCCCGGGATACGTTGGAGCAATTTTTATAGCACTAATATTTAGAAATCTAAATGATAAGTTAAAACTTGTAAATTTAGATTTATATTGTGTAGATATAATAGGCAATATATGCTTATCAATATTTTTAGCAATGGCACTTATGACTATGAAGCTATGGGAACTAGCAGACCTAGCAGGACCAATGATTATTATAGTTGTAGCCCAAGTTGCATTTATAGCTTTATTTAGTGCATTTATTGTATTTAGATTATTAGGTAAAAGCTTTGATGCAGCAATAATGGTTGCAGGATTTTTAGGGCATGGATTAGGTGCTACACCAAATGCATTGGCTAATATAAATTCAGTAACATCGAGATATGGAAATTCTACAAAAGCAATGTTAATAGTTCCATTAGTAGGCGCATTTTTAGTAGATTTAGCCGCTATACCCATTATAGTAACGTTTATAAATTTCTTTAGCTAATACTTAAGCATGTTTATATAATAAATAGCCATTCGTATATTAAAATATGAATGGCTATAATTTTAGGAGAGTTAATAATGGGAAATGAGATAAAAGTAATAAGAAAAGATGAATATAAAACAAGCACATGGTCTGGAGGAACTACTACTCAGTTATATATATACCCAGAAGAATCACAGTATAATAAGATGGAGTTTTTATTTAGAATAAGCTCAGCAAAGGTAGAAGTAGAAGAGTCAGTGTTCACACATTTACCTGGCATAAATAGAGAAATAATGATTATAGATGGAGAGTTAGAATTAGAACATGAAGGTCATCATAATACTAAGTTAAGTAGATTTGATAAAGACAGATTTAGTGGGGATTGGACTACTAGAAGCTATGGAAAAGTAACGGATTTTAATCTTATGATAAATAATGGTTGTAATGGAAGTTTAGAACATATTGAGGTTAAAAGAGGAAGTAGAAAGAGTATTAAGTTGTATAAAGATGAAAAGTGCGACAAAGTAGCCAATGTTTTATATTGTGTAAATGGTAGCGTAGTTATAGAGCTAGAAGAAAATACTGTTTTATATGAGGGAGATTTATTTGTATTTATCACGGATACAAATATTAATAAAGATAGTATAAGTATTTTTAATGGATCGAATGAAGATTCAGATATAATTATTAGTAGAGTATATTTTTAGTTAGAATTTAATAGCGCTTCAAGTGAAAGTGAAATGAATGAGATTTACTTCGCAATTGTTATATAATGCCAAACAAAGATACTTGTGATACTATATAGATAAATAGGAATTTGAGTTATTTATTATTAAAATGTTTAGTATAGTAATAATGTATATTACTATACTATTAATTAAAATTGCAAGGAGTGATGATGGTGAACATATAATCTATATTTCAGAAAAAACAGAAATACTTTCAGGTTTCTACTATTCTTATGTAGTAGGTTTAATTTCTGTTACCGAATTATAGATTATATTTCTTAGTATCACTTGATGTAATATGGTCAAGTCTTTTTAAGTATGGTCTGTTTTCGGTTTTTTATCTGAAAGCAGATTTTTTATTTAAGGAGGAGAATTATAATAAATCAATTATTAAACATTTTGAAAAGAAAGGATTTCTCAATATTATTTATAGGGCAATTTATATCTAAGATGGGTTCCGCAATTAATACGATAGGGCTATCTTTATGTGTACTTAAATTTGATAATCCTGTTTTAGGTATGGGAACATTATCTTTACTATTAACAATACCTTGGATTATCTTTGGTCCTATTGCTGGAGTATTTGCAGACCGTTATTCAAAAAAGCAAACTATAATAGTCTGTGATATTACAAGAGGGTTGTTTAGCTTAGCATTATTTTTTACCCAAGATATAGTTTTATTTTATTTAATAGTATTTTTAATGACTATATTTGATGTAATATTTTCTCCAGCTATAAGTGGATTTTTACCTTTTGTAGTAGATAAGGATGATTTGGAGAGTGCTAATTCTATTTATTCAGGTTCTGGTGAATTAGCATATTTAATTGGTCCAGCAATAGGAGGAGTTTTAGTAGCTTCATTTGGAGTTTAAATGGTGTTCGTAGTAAATGCTATTTCATATATTTTATCTGGAATATCAGAGATGTTTATAGTATCCCGTGGATATATAAAGAAAGAAACAAATGAAAAAATCTCAACTTTTCTTGAAATGAGACAGGGGTTTATTTATGCAAAAAGCCATAATACCATTGTATTTGTAATACTATTTTTTGCTGGTGCATCTGCTGTATTAGGAGGAATTCCAATACTATGCTCTAATTATATTGTTAATGAATTAGGTGCTTCAGACCAAGTTTATGGGCTTTTTATGAGTATAAGAAGTATTGGTTCAATGATTGGAGCATTGCTACTTCCAAAAGCATTAAATAGAATAAAAGAATTACCGATGATGATATTAAGTACTGGAGTTTATGGTGGGCTATTTATTTTATTTGCGGTGTGGAGATGGATTCCATACTCTGTGGCTATATATTTTTCTATAGGATTTATTGTTTCTTTTATTAATGTAACTTACGGTATATTCCTTCAAAAAAATGTAGATAAAGAGTATATTGGTAGGGTTTTTAGCTTTGATATGAGTCTTAGCAATTTTACAATGATAACCTCTATAGTATTTGTTACTTTTACTGGGAACTTTTTAGGAACTCAAAATTTAATGATTATGTATGCAATTGCAATAATTTTTATAAGTTTAATTGGTTTAGTAGTAATGAAAAAATTGAAGTTGAATGATATTGATAAACTATCAAGTTGATATAAAAAATAAGTTATACTAATTGATACATTTTAATTTATAGGGCTATATTTAATTAGTCAGTTTTCAACTAGATTTAGAATATTAAGAAAGTTACACATATTGTATAGTTATAATTTAAAAAATGAAGGGGGAGCAATTAGTATGAAGAAGAATGTATTTGGGAATTTTATTCCAATGATAACTATGTTAGTAATAGTTATTCTAGGGTTTGTTTTGGGATTTAAGGGATTGTTTATAGTTGGAATAGTAGGGATTATACCAATATCTTTTTTTATAGAGGGAGTAATGTGTTCGAGAAAAAATATAGGATGGATAATTCCATTGCTTGTATCACTTATTGCATTTTTTATTGTAATTATAGTATTTATGAATGATTCTGCAAATGTATATTTAAAATATTATGCAATAGCATATATTTTAGGTTATGTACTTGAGAAGTTGATTTCAGTATTAAAAAATAAAATTAAATGAAGTGAAAAAATAGCTAGATATGCCTTTGATTGCAATAACTCTAGCTATTTTTATAACTTATTTATCATATAATTATTGTTTATTCCACTTATAGTCAGATATATAGAATAACATATATTTTTTGAACATATTTATTTAACTTGGAAGAGATTAAACTTAATATGTTTTTTTCTTTTCTTTGTATAAATGTATTTCTGTCACTATTGAAATAACAACAAATACTGTTACAAATACAAGTAAAGATATTCCTACTTCATTTTCTAAAGTAAAAAATATATCTATGCAATAAAAAACTATAGTATAAGCAAATCCACAAATTATACTTAGTTTTCCGGCATACTTATTTGCAATAACCCAGTTAGTACCGTTTTTGCAAGAAGTCCATGTTTTATAGCCTGATGAGTTGGGTCTTTCCCCTGTACCATATCTCATAATTAAACCTACTATTATTATTAATATACCTAGATAGTATGAGTTTTCAAGATGATACATTTTATACCTCCCTTATTTTAATATTGACATATAAGACTAGCCATTTTATATTTTATAATCATTCACCCTAATACAAAACCTAAAATGCCGACTATTAGAATTATTATGCTAAGTACAATATTTATAACGTCCCTTTATAAAAAAATAATATAGCTAAGTTATACCATTTTGCAAAAAGATATACAATAATATTGCTTGAATTACAGAGATATTTACATAAGATACAGAATAAAAGTAAATGTCCACCAAAACAGATGTTTTTGAACACAAAAATAGGAGCATATTGATTTGCTCCATTTATATTTTCAATATATTAACATTATTCAAAATACTAATCCTATATTGGTGGCGATTAGACATTACTTTTTCTTTATTGTCATTCCTATAATCATTCCGCCTAACATTCCAAAACATATGCCATAAGAAATAGAATTTGGACCAAAGGTATTAGTAAAGGCTGAACCTATTGCTACACCAAAGCACATTCCTAACGACATTCCTAATGACATATAGTCTTCATTTGTACTTTGTTCATCTTTGTTTATTTTTTCATTTTTCTTCTTAACACTATTTATTAATAAAACCATTGAAATTCCAACAGCTATTAATGGTAATATAATAATTATAATATCACTCATAATTTTAAACCCCCCATAATTAGTTACTATACAAAGAAAGCTTTCTATAATAGAATTAAATTCTTCTAGAAAGCTGTTTTTTAATTATTTATTAATTTCTAAAACTAAATACTAGGATTATACAATATACTACCCACATTAGTACCATTGCCAATTTTATTTATTTTAAATATCTTTTCACTAATATCAAATTTGACTAAATAATTTACAATGCTTGGCACAATAAATTTAAATACAATAGTTATAGGTATTATTATGTATACTAACATAATAACCCAAAAGTTATCAAGTAAGTCTGGTAAACTTTTGTTTAAACTAGCCGTAATATAAAAAAGTGAAAAACACACACTAATATATGGAGATATTAGACTATTGTATTTATCATACCTTATAAAATACTTCAAAAAGTAGTCTTTATATGAAGGGATAGTTATACTATCTAAAACATGTTCTCTATTCTTAAAATCAGAATTATCGCTATACATATAAACTTTTACTAAGTACATAAGCATATTTTCTTTACTATTATCTACATTTGATAGCTCTAACTTAGGTATTTTTTTAGAAATTGTTTCAATTCTAAATGCTTTTTCTGCTAGTACCTCCTCTAGTTTACTTTCTATTGTAGATTTTACATCTTTCTTATTACTATTTATATCAATAATAAAGCTATTATCGTAATAAATAATATTAAAATTATTACTCTCATTCTTTATTATTTTTAGTTAAAATACTATATACTTTCTAGTATTACCCATACAAGTTCTTTTTGCTGATTAGATAGCTCACTATATACAAAGTTTATTTTAATTTTCGTTTTACTATCTATATATTCATGAGATTTCAGTCCTTGATCTTTATCATACCAATATTCTTTATAATTAGAACCCAATATATCTGTAATTTGATCTATTTTTTCAAACTTGTTTTTTTCATCTATAGATAAAAAATTATACTCTGATATATTTAACCATATTTTATCGATATAATTATTAGCATTTGTTTTAATTTGTAACTCTTTAAATTGATAATTATATTCATTGTCATATTCAGCTTTTGATTCATATTTTGATAAATCTACAGCATCAACAGCCTGACCTAATGAGATATTATCTATCTTGATATTACTCAAATTTGTACTTTCTAGCGAAGTACAAGCTACAAACATTAGTGATAGCATAATAATTACTGTTAAGTGTATTTTTTTCATATTAATACCTTTCTACTTTTTTAACTAAATTATACCATATAAAAGATGTCTTTTTTAATTATTAATTTCTAAAACTAAATATTAGGATTATAAAATATACTGCCCATAGTAGTACCATTGCCAATTTATTTATTTTAAATATCTTTTCACTAATATCGTATTTGACTAAATAATTTACAATGCTTGGCACAATAAATTTAAATACAATAGTTATAGGTATTATTATGTATACTAACATAATAACCCAAAAGTTATCAAGTAAGTCTGGTAAACTTTTGTTTAAACTAGCTGTAATATAAAAAAGTGAAAAAAATACACTAACATATGGAGATATTAGATTATTGTATTTATCATACCTTATAAAATACTTCAAAAAGTAGTCTCTATATGAAGGAATAGTTACACTATCTAAAACATGTTCTCTACTCTTAAAATCAGAATTATCGCTATACATATAAACTTTTACTAAGTACATAAGCATATTTTCTTTACTATTATGTTCATTTGATAGCGTTAGTTTAGGTATTTTTTTAGAAATTGTTTCAATTCTAAATGCTTTTCCTTCTAGTATTTCTTCTAGTTTGCTTTCTATTGTAGACCTTGCATCTTTCTTAGAACTATTTATATCAATAATAAAGCTATTATCGTAATAAAGTATATCATTATAGTCATTTTCGACTACTATCCCTATAGTGTTTGTATTCATAATTCCCCTCCGATATAATTTATCCCTCATATAGCACTTTCCCATGTATAGTGCAATAAAATATATTATTTTGTAATAACTTGTTAACTAAATGTTAACACAATATTTTAAAAAAAGGTAATAAAAAATTCGCTCCCTTGAAAAGTTACTATTATTAAAATAAATTTAAACATAAGAGAAAATGGAAAGTTTTTGTTTATATAAATAAAATTATTCTCAAAAAATTAATCTAATGATATACTAGGAATATTGACAATGAAAAATAATTATAAGATTCATGGAGGATTTTATGAGTAATAATTTAGCGAAATCAGCATTTTGGCTTATGGTAGTTACTATGCTATCTAAAATATTAGGATTTACTAGAGATATAGTCCTAATGTATTTTTATGGGACGGGTGCACAAAGTGATATATATGTAACAGCTATGAATATACCAGTTGTGGTGTTTGCTGCTGTTGGGGTTGCACTTTCTACTACATTTATACCGCTTTATCAAGAAGCACTTGAAAATGGTGGACAAAAAAGAGCTCAAATATTTGCAAATAATATATTATGTATAGTTAGTATAATAAGTATATTTTTAAGTATATTTGGTTATATATTTGCCGAGCCTATAGTAAAATTATTTGCTATTAGCTTTACTGGTGAAAAGTTAGCAATGACTGTTGAGTTTGTAAGGATAATAATAGTTGGTGTTTTATTTATAGGCCTTAGCAATATTATGACTGCTTACTTACAAATACAAGGAAACTTCACTATACCTGGTATGGTGCAACTTCCAAATAATATTATAATAATTATATCTATGATAATTGGTGGTATTACAGGTAAATTCTATATACTAGCAGTAGGAGCCCTTATAGGTATGGCTTCACAATTTTTATTCCAAGTACCTTTTGCTATAAAGCGTGGATATAAGTTTAAACCTGTAGTTAATTTTAAAGACAAGTATTTTAAAAAGATGATATGGCTAATACTTCCTGTCTTAATAGGTGTTGCTGTAAATCAAGTCAATGCTATGGTAGATAGAAGTTTAGCTTCAAGCTTAGGTGATGGGGTTATAGCTGCACTAAACAGTGCGAATAAGCTTAATTTCTTCGTTTTAGGACTATTTATAACTAGCATAGGTTCTGTTATATATCCTACACTTGCAAAATTATCTACTAATAATGATAACAGAAAGTTTGCAGATGCAGTATCAACTAGTGTAAACTGTGTAAGTTTAATAATACTTCCTATAACTGTTGGAGCTATAGTACTTGCTACTCCTATAGTTAGAATATTATTTGAAAGAGGGGCTTTTGATGATAAGTCTACTCAAATGACTGCAATTGCCCTTATATGTTACTCTGTTGGTATGATTGCTTATGGACTTAGAGATATACTAAGCAAAGTGTACTATTCATTAAAGGATACTAAAACACCTATGATAAATGGGATAATTGCAGTGGGTGCTAACATATTCTTTGATGTTACATTAATGAAAGTATTTGGTATTGGTGGACTAGCACTTGCTACTAGTTTATCTTCTATAATAGGTATATTATTACTATTTAGAGGATTAAAGAAAAAGATGGAGTACTATGGACAAGATAGAATAATTAGAACTTTTATAAAGTCTTTAATAGCTTCTATAGTAATGGGTGTTATAACATACTTTATGTATAAGCTATCAAGCAATATATTAGGAGTTGGATTTATTCAAGATGTTATAGCTACTGGTATATCTGTATTAGTAGGTGCAGTTGTTTATGGTGTACTTATTAGTAAGTTTAGAGTTAGAGAAGTTAAGATGCTTAAGAATATGGTTATGAAAAAATTAAAAAGAGCGTAATGAAAAAAGAGATCTGCTATAGATCTCTTTTTATATTTAGTCTATAAAGTTATATGTAAAAAGTTTTTGACATATTATTCTAATATAGATATAATAATAAATGTAAAAAACTTTTTACATTTTTATATACAGAAGGGGGGGATTTTATATGAACATTTTTATAATATTATTTTTTGGAGTTTTAGTAGTGATGGGAATATCGATATCAATGATGCTAAATTCACTATCTAAGCAAGGTGATGAAAGACGTGATTTTATTATAAACAAAGCAATAAAGGGAACTTTCATTATTCTTGTAGGAATATTAATGATATCAGTTTTTGAATCGGCTTATATTTCATTAGTAAAAGATACGAGTGTAAAGGGAATTAATCCATTTATATTATTATCAATAACATCAATTGTATTTGCCCTGGAATTACTGTTTACAAAAAAGAAATTTGGAGACTAAGCATGAAAAATAGAATAAACGAACTTAGAAAAAATTCAAAAATATCTCAAGATGAACTTGCTAAATTATGCAATGTTTCAAGGCAGACTATCAATGCAATTGAAAACAATAAATATGACCCAACTTTATCTCTAGCATTTGAATTAGCGAAGAATTTAAGTGTAACAGTAGATGAATTATTCATATACAATAGTTAGTATTTATAATGTAGAGGTTTATAACCTCTACATTATTTTTGTTATTTACTACAAGAAAGTTTAACATAGACTATATTTATCTAAATAGCAAAATCTACCCTTTTAAAATGTATATTTATTTGAGTAACATGTTGGCTAAATACTTTTATTTCTTTTTTTCTTTTGTTCATCTAAAGCTAAAAGCATCCCCATTCTCATAGCTTTAAGCATGCCATCTATTGCTTCCTTTGTAGCAGGTTCTCCATCAAACATTACACGTCTTTGTATAAATTGATTTTCAGCTTCTTTAACTATAGCTTCAAACTCTATTTCTGATTTATCATCTAAACTACTATTTTCAACTTCCATTTTATCGCTAAGGCCTAATAAGTAGTCAGTAGAAACTTCTAGAGCTTTTGCAAGTTGTGTAAGAGCAGCAGCTTTTGGCTCTCTTATATCATTTTCATATCTAGATAGACTACCTTCTGTTATATTAGCCTTTATAGCTAATTCTTTTTGATTCATATTCATATGACGTCTAGCTTTAGATATTCTATATCCTATGGTATCCAATTTAAACACTCCTTTTCTAATTATTTTGTATTACTAATAACAATGTTTTATATGCTTAATAAACTTTATTTAAAAAATATTTTTGTAACAATTTGGTAATTAAATGGTAACACGATATTACAAAAAAGGAAATAAAATTATAAAAAAGGTAATAAAAAAGCTTGAAAAGTTGCTTTTATTGAAATAAATTGCAAAATGGGTAATTGACAATGGAATAATATAGTAATACTATGTAATTGTAAAAGTGGTAAGAAAAAATAAGTAGAAATAAATAAAAAACACTTAAGGGGGAAGTAAATGGGACTGAGACTACTAAAATCAAAAAGAGTTTTAAAAGGACTTACGCAAGAAGCTATAGCAGCTAAAATAGGGATAAATACTAAAAGTTACAATATGAAGGAGAATGGTAAAAATAAATTTTCTCTAGAGGAAGCAGCAAGAATTAGTGAGTACTTAGATCTTAACCTAGAAGAAGTTAATGATATATTTTTAAATATAAGGAAATTATAATTTCCATCTACTAAATTTAAAACTATTCGCCAACACGTTGCTCAAGCAACGGACGCAGTCGTTGGCGACATGAAGAGTAGCGCCCACGCAGTGGTTTAAGCGAAGCGAATTTTGCAAATAAAGTTACCAAAGAGCAATATTTAGAGGGGGAGGATAATGTGGAAGGCTTAAAAATCTTTAATAATAGTGAGTTTGGAGAATTAAGCGTGGTTGTCAAAGACAATAAAGAGTATATAGAAGCTATATCAGTTGCACAAATTTTAGGATACTCAAATCCTAGAGCTGCAATAATAAGTCACTGTAAAAAAGAGGGGGTAATTTTTTACGACGTAGGGGTAGTTACTGGTAAGAAAGGTGACTTAACTAATGCAATTCAATATGTAAGTAAAAAATTTATAGATGAAGGTAATTTGTATAGACTTATTATAAAATCAAAGTTACTAAGTGCTAGAAAATTTGAAAAATGGATAATGGAAGAAATTATCCCTAGTATAAGAAATCATGGAGCATATTTAAGTGATGATGCAATAAGCAAAACATTAGAAAATCCAGATTTTATAATTCAACTAGCAACTAAATTAAAAGTAGAAAAAGAATCAAAACTTATAGCATTAAAAAGAGCAAAAAACTTAGAAAATATTATAACTTTGGATAGACCGTATACAAAGTTTGGAAAAGCTATAGCACAATCTAGTGATTCAATAACTATAGGTCAGTTTGCTAAGGTACTAAATAATAACGACATACTTATTGGAAGAAACAGGTTATTTAGTTGGCTTAGAGACAATGGATACCTTATAAAAAGTGGAAAAGATAAAAATATGCCAAAGCAAGTTTATTTAGAACAAGGACTGTTTAAAGTTTCAGAAAGTATAGTAAGAACTTCAGAAGGGGAAATAATCTCAGCTACAACACTTATAACAGGTAAAGGACAACTATATTTCCTAGGAAAATTTGAATGTTAATATAATAGTTTAATTAAGATGTAGGGGAAAACAAATGAGAAAATATTTAGATTCATATATAGCCTATGAAACTAATAATATGAGCAAAGATGAGTGGTTAGAAAAAAGAAAATGTGGAATAGGGGGAAGTGATGCAGCAAGTGTGCTAGGTCTTAGTCCATATAAAAGTTCAATGAGTGTATATATGGAAAAGATTCGCGATGCTCATTTCGCCAACGTCTGCTCGGCAAGCTCACATCCCGCCTTTCAAAATTGCCATAGCGCCAACGACTCAAAAGGCGAGTCCGCCTTTCAAAATTGCTACACTGATGAAGAAGTAAATTATAGTATGAAGCTTGGAAATAAGTTAGAAAACTTTGTAGCTAGTGAATTTAGCTTAAAGACAGGTAAGAAAGTAAGAAATATTAATGGAATACTTAAAAATTATAAATATCCCTTTGCAATAGCTAATATAGATAGAGCTGTTATTGGAGAAAAAGCTTTTTTAGAGTGTAAAGTGACTAATAGTTATTCTAAGAAATTGTGGGAAAAGGAAGTTCCAATCCACTATCAAATACAATGTCATCATTATATGGCAGTAACTGGAGCTACTCATTGTTACGTAGCCGTACTTATTGGTAATGAGGGATTTGTAATTCATAAATTAGATAGAGATGAAGATCTTATAAATCAAATTATGGATTTGGAGAAAATGTTTTGGGACAAGTGTGTAATTGGTGGAGAACTACCAACTCCTGATGGAAGTGATGATTATGGAGAAGTACTTCAATATTTATATAAAGATAGTAAGGAAGAAGAGCTTATATTATTTGAAAAAGAAGAATTATTAAATAGATATGATGAAGTTTGTGGACTTGTCAAAGACTTAGATAGTGAGAAAAAGACAATAGAACAATATCTTAAGTTACAAATGAAAGAATATGAAATAGCATATCTTGGGGATAGAAAGATAACTTGGAAAAAGCAAGTTAGAAATAGTTTAGATAGTAAGAGATTAAAAAAAGAACACCCAGAAATAGCTAATAAATATATGAAAACTACTACCTCACGAGTGTTTCGAATTTAAATTTTAAGTAATTTTAGAGTCAGCATGATAATTAAACATATAAGTATTATACCGTTAACAACCAAAGTAGAGTTTATCTTGCCAGTATTTTTATAATTGATAATACCTTTATTTATATCAGGAATCCAAGCAATAAGAAGTCCTATCATTATTAGCATCGGCTCTTTAATAAAGAAATTAGAAATTATAATTATAATTCCTATTAATTTAAATATATTGAATGTATCATCCATAGAAAAGAATTTTTTCAAAGTAAGACCTCCTATAATTTAATAACTTAATTATAGCGTTAATCTAAAAAACTTTCAATAAAGGGGATAAAATCAAATGAGTAACTTAAAAAATACATTGAAAAATAAAGAAGATAAAGGAAGCAATATAGCTATAAGTAAAGCTTATGCTATGAAACAACTTATGATAAAAATGAAAGGGGAAATAGAACAAGCACTTCCTAGTCAATTAAGTAGTGAAAGATTTCAAAAAGTTTCCTTAACTGCTTTTAATTCAAATCAAAAACTTCAAAATTGTGAGCCAATGACTTTTATTTCAGCTATGATGCAAAGTGCACAACTTGGTCTTGAACCAAATACACCCCTTGGCCTTGCATATTTAATACCATATAAAGTAGATGGAGTTTGTAAAGTACAGTTTCAAATTGGATATAAAGGACTAATTGAACTTGCTACTAGAAGTGGTAAACTAAAAACTTTGTATGCACATGAAGTTAAAGAAAATGATGAATTTGATATAGACTATGGACTTAAGCAAAAGTTAATTCATAAACCTCTTTTAAAAGGAGATAGAGGAGAAGTTATTGGATATTATGCAGTTTATCATTTAGAGCCAAGTGGATATAATTTTGTTTTTATGACTTATGATGAAGTTAAAAATCATGGTAAGAAGTATTCTAAAAACTTTGATAGTGAGATATGGGAAAAAGAGTTTGATTCTATGGCTAAAAAGACTGTTATTAAAAAGCTACTTAAATATGCACCATTAAGTATTGAGATGCAAAAGGCTGTTGCATTTGATGAAAGTGTGAAAGATGTTATTGATAGCGATATGTTGTTAGTTGATAGTGTAGACACGCTTGATGTTAATATATAAGTCTTCCTCCAGGCTAACGCATTGTCGGTGCGACTTATATATTAACATCTTCGCTAGGTTACCACGAGCAACTTATATATTCCCCCATCTTCGCTGGTTAACTCTGGATACTATAGATTTCAACTTGAGGTGTGGTAGGAATTTTAAAAGATTATAAATTATAAAGGGGGGGAGTTATATGGCAGTTTATAGGCATATACACATAGATTATTGGCAGGATGGTTTTGTACTTGATTTAACACCTGAAGAGAAATATTTTTATATTTATCTTATGACAAATTCAAAGACTAGTCAGTGCGGAATATATGAGTTACCTAAAAGGATTATAGAAACTGAAACTGGATATAATCGTGAGACTGTAGAGAAGCTTATATATAGATTTGAAGAATATGAAAAGATTGTTTACTTTGAAGATACTAAAGAGCTATTTTTAAAGAATTGGATAAAGCATAATAAGGTTGTAAGCCCTAAAGTTAAAAAATGTATAGAAAAAGAGTTACTGAACGTTAAGAGTAGAAAACTTATTGAATTATTTTTAAATGAGTGCAATAGATATGGATACAGTATAGATACTAATAATTTAAAATTAAATACCACTATTGATAGTGTATCTATACCCGTAGCCTATGATGAATACAAACTAGACAACCACTATAGGGAAAAAGAAAAACAAAAAGAAGAAGAAAAAGAAAAATATAAAGAAAAACAAAAACTTGTTAATCACAATTTGGATAGTGAAACTAATTTAGGTAATGAAGATTTAGATAATAAGCATGTAAGTAATATAAGTAAGTTTAAAACTTTATATGAACAAAATGTAGGACTTATAAATACTATTGTTGGGCAGTGGCTATTTGAAGTGTGTGAAAGTATAGATTATGAACTTTTTAAAAGAGCTATAGAAATTGCAACTGATAAAGGCAAATGCAATAAGGGATATATAAATGGGATTTTAAAACAATGGAGTGACAACAATATAAAGTCTATTAATGATTTAAAAGCTTATGAGATAACGTTAAAAAATAGGGGAGATAGTTATGGAAAATATAAATGTGAGCCTTCAAAATCTAAATATGCCACAACACTTGAAAAAGAGGATGAAGGAATTTATAGAAGACCAACAGATGAAGAGGTCGAATCTATTAGAAGAGAGAGGGAGTCACTTAGAAACAGAGAGTGAGTATAGATGTGATAAGTGTAGGGATTTAACTTTTATAATAGATGATGGAGTAGCAATTCCTTGTGAATGTAGAGCTATAAGAGAAGCGGAGGATATACTTAAAAAGAGTGGTATAAGCGAGGAGTTTAGGAATAAGACTTTTGATAATTTTGATTATGCTTATGATGTTCAAACATTTGATGCTTATAGGGTTGCTACTAAGTATGTTAAGGATTTTGATTGTATGGAGAAGAGTAGGAATAATTCTATAATGTTTGTTGGACAAGTTGGGTCTGGTAAGACCCACTTGTCTTTGGCTATAGCTAATGAGCTTATGGATAGTGATGTTGGGGTTGTTTATATGGGGTATAGGGATGTTATTGTTAGGATTAAGCAAAATATTATGGATAAGGTTTATTATCATAAGGTTATGAATCGGTATAAAAATGCTAGGGTGCTACTTATTGATGATTTGTTTAAGGGTAGTGTGAGTGGTAGTGATATTAATATTATTTTTGAGCTTGTTAATCATAGGTATTTTAATAATTTACCTGTTATTGTTAGTAGTGAGAAGGGATTTGAGGAGTTGATTGAGATTGATGAGGCTATTGGGAGTAGGTTACTTGAGATGTGTAAGGGTTATAGGGTTGAGATTAAGGGGAAGAGGTTAAATTTCAGGATTTATGGAAAATAAATATAAAGATTACTGCATATCCATTGTATAAGTCATTTGATAGAACTCATTCAGATTTATGTTACAAATCCAATCAGATGAGATTTTATCGACTCCTATATAAGCCCCTAGTAAATAGCTATAGCTAAGGCTTCTTCACCTAAGCAATATTCTTAATTCAAGATAATTATGTGCAATGAAAATAAGCCAATAAATTATAACAAAGGCACTAGATAAATACGTGTGAATTTGTTATCTTTAAAGATAGTGTATAAAATGTATTCAAAGTGTACTATAATGGTAAAAGTATATGCCTCTAAAAGATGGAAATATAATATAATAAGAGAATAAACTATATTAGGAGGAATCACCGTGGCAAAATTAGAAGGAAAGACATTATCAGATAGTTTAAATTCGTTAAAATCATTTCATAGATTTCATGATTTTGAGTGTAGTGAGTTTGATGTAGGCATAAAGGCTATTTCAAAGTCAGATAAAAAAGTTATATTTGATAAACATGTTCCGGTACGTGTTGTATTTAATAAAGATAGACAAGCTATAACTATAGTATGGCAAGAGGCTGGGATAAAAAATTATAGAAGTAAGCAGCTCTTTGAAAGGTATGATCCTAATTTTAATGAGATGATTATTGATGAAGATAATTTTTCTTTAGAAATTAATTCTGCGGAGTCAGATAAAATACTAATTATTAATTACTAGAAGATAAATACAATAAAATGTATAAATATCTTACAAGAAAGCAAGAGGTATAAATTATGGACGGAACTAAAAGAAGTGATATAAAAATAGGAGCAAATGTTTTTGTAGTACAAAAGCAAGATCAAAGAAGCGGAAAGTTAACAGAAGGAATAGTTAAAAGAATTCTTACTAATTCACCAAATCATCATCATGGAATTAAGGTAATGCTTGAAAGTGGAATTGTTGGAAGGGTTAAAGAAATAAAAATATAAAAAATAGTATTTAAGCATAGGTTAAATCCTATGCTTTTAATTTTGCTCAAATTTTGTTACATTAAATGAACAGACCATTTTATTATGAAATATAAAATAAATTATGTTAATTATACATAGACTTAAACAAGGGTAAGCTACTAAAATAATAAAATAATAGGGGGATTTTGATGTTTTTTGATGGTTCTATTTTAATACCAATGGTGGCAGGTGTAGTAGTCTTAATTTTAGTTTTAGCTTTAGTATCTAGAGGTTATGTCAAAGCACCAACAGATAAAGCCTTTATAATCTCTGGACTTAGAAAACAACCTAGAGTAGTAATAGGAAGAGCAACTATAAAAATACCATTTTTAGAAAGAAAAGATGAACTAGCGCTACAATTAATACAAATAGACGTTAAAACTGCTAGTACAGTGCCAACTGCAGATTATATTAATGTAAGAGTAGATTCCAATGTCAACGTAAAGGTAGGAAGTAGTGATGATTTAATAAAATTATCAGCTCAAAATTTCTTAGGCAAAGATACTAACTACATAGCTAGTGTAGCTAGGGAAGTGTTAGAAGGAAATGTTAGAGAAATAGTAGGTACAATGAAGTTAGAGGACATGGTAAAGGATAGGAAAAAGTTTGCTGAGGCAGTAAAAGAAAATGCAGAACCGGATTTAAATGCAATGGGGTTAGAATTAATAAGTTTTAATGTTCAAAACTTTATAGATGATAATAAAGTAATTGAAAACTTAGGTATAGACAACATAGTGACTATACAAAAAAATGCAGAAATAGCTAAAGCAAATTCTGAAAAAGAAATAGCTAGGGCTAAGTCAAAAGCAGATAAAGAAGCTAATGATGCTAGGGTAACTGCAGAACAAGATATAGCTATAAAAAATAATGAATTAGCTCTAAAACAGTCAGAATTAAAGATAAAAGAAGATGAGAAAAAAGCTGAAGCAGATGCTGTATATAAGATAACAGAAGAGATACAAAGAAAGAGACTAGAGACAACTAGAGCTGATGCAGATATAGAAAAACAAGAAAAGGCAATAGCTATAAGGGAAAAAGAAGCTTTAGTAAAAGAAAGAGTACTTGAAGCCGAAATCAAAAAACAAGCAGAAGCAGATAAGTATAAAAGAATGCAAGAGGCAGATGCAGAGGCTTATGAAAAGCAAAAAGAAGCAGATGTAGAACAATATAAAGCTAAAAAAGAATATGAAATATTAAAAGACAAAGCAGAAGCAGAGTTAGTAGCAGAGCAAAAAAAGGCTGAAGGTATAAGTGCGGTAGGTAAAGCGGATGCAGAAGCTATAAGAGCTAAACTATTAGCAGAGGCAGAAGGTCTAGATAAAAAGGCAGATGCCATGAATAAGATGCAACAGGCAGCAGTAATAGAAATGGTAGTTGAAAAATTACCTGAGATAGTTAAAAATGCAGCATCTCCATTAGCAAATGTGGATAGTATAACAATGTATGGTGAAGGTAACGGTGCTAAGATGGTAGGCGACATCATGACTACTACAGATAAGGTAATAAAGGGATTAGAAGGTGCAGTTGGTTTAGATATTAAAGCATTAATATCAGGTGCACTAGGTTCTACATTGATTGCAAATAAAGATAACTATACTACTGTGGATTCTGAAAGTTTAGAATCTAAGGAATAATTATAAAAATAACCCTGGGTCTTAAAAATAGACTCAGGGTTATTTTAATAGATTTTCTACAGTTTTTTTATCTTCGTCGCTAAATGTTTGATCAAAATATGCAGGTGTTTTATCAATATTTTTTAATTGTATTGGTTTGCCTTCGTTTAGATTTTTTACTAGATTTTCTATATTAAGGTTAAAAGAATCATTTTTTTCTAAGTTGATTTTTAACTCAGCAGTATCTCCTTTTAAAATATAGTTTCTATCTCCTAAACTTTCATATGTTCCCTTATTTACTTCTATATTGTTAATATATGCAACAAAGGTACTATCATCATTTTGAAAAGCAAATTGTATATGATATCCATTTAGCATACTACTTTGATAAAAACCTTGCAATGCTGGACTTGTAAGATTTGAACATCCTACTATTAATAGTGTAATAGCCATAGATATAGCTATAATTAATCTTTTTTTCATTTTACATCCCTCTAATCAACCCCTATGAAATTTATAACAATTTCAAACTTTAATTATATTATGCATAATATTTAATTATTTTACAATTACAAAATAGTTTCATTCAATAAATCTATTTCTAATTGCGTTTTTAGTATATTACTCAATATCATCTTCATCCATATCTAGTTCTCTCTCAATTTTATTTTTCTTCTTTTTACTAATATAGTAGACAAGATAAGTCATACAACCAGATACTGCTGTGAAGGTTAAAAAGTAACTTAAAAGATTACCAATATTTTTATCACCTGTTAACAAAGCAAAAAGAATAACAGACCCTACACCAGAAAATATGGTATTTTTAAAAAGACGCTTACCTGAACTTTTATCATCACCAAAAAGATTATTACCTATATTTAAATTACGAATAAGATTATAAAATCCAGCACCTACTAAACATAAAAACTCAGCCATGTATTGACTAGGTGGAGCTTGTAAAAGGAACTGCTGAACTACCACAGATATAAGTAATGCATAAGTTAATAATTGAAATCCATCACTTTGAATTTTTCTTCTTTGAGCTAAAACTCTTTCATCTTGATTTTTAACACTTTTCATTATTATTCCTCCCAAAATAAATCATCTAAGGTTTTCCCTAAAGCCTTACATATTGCAATACAGAGATTTAGAGTAGGGTTATAGTTTCCTGACTCTATTAACCCAATAGTCTGCCTTGTTACTCCTACTGCTTTGGCTAAGTCATCTTGTTTCATATCACATTCGATACGAGCTATTTTCATTCTTTTATTCTTCATATAAACCTCCTTATATTACATATGATATGATAAATATTACAAAAAGTAAACTATATATTGCATTATGTCATAAAAATTAGCTATATTTTAATACAATGTTGATTTTATTAACTATCTTAACAATAAAATAGGGAGCATACTGATATGCTCCTACCTTTAAGTTCGTAATATAATAAATTTGTGAATATATTAATATGTTCAATTAAACATCACTTTTATTTCTTGAGCAATACCTAATTGAGTTAATTATAGTTAGAACAATAAAAGTTACCTGCAATAATTGTACAAAATAATAGATGTTTTCTTGAACACTAAAAAGAGAGTAAAACAACTACTCTCTTGATTCATAATTTAATAAAAAAATGTAATTAAATTTCTTCTATCAGTTTCGGATATATTTCATCTAATGTACTTTTTATTTTTCCTTTATACATAAATTTAAATATGTACCAGGCTACAACTCCACCTATTGTATTTAATATTAAATCTTCTACATGAACTGCTCTCATATCAACTAAACCTAAAATATTCATTGCTAACTGAGTCAGCTCTATTGATAATGATATTAATAAAGCAGTTGTTGCAGATGATTTTAAACTCCTTATTTTTTCATACTTCGCACACAAATATAGTATAAATGGCAATAGTAACAATAAATTTCCAACAACATTTCTTATTATAGTTCTAAAATAAATACCACCATTAAAGTAGTCTAAAAATGGTATAAAATGTATATTACACCTTTCTATGAAACTTAATTCCTGTAAGTGTGGCAGACCACCTATATATATAGGCAATATAGTTATCCCAATAAGTAAAAATAGATATATAACAAATAAATTTGTAAAAATTTCATTTCCTATATTAACTTTAATGCAATTTTTTCTTTTTTTTGCAAGAGTTAACCCCCTTAGAATTACCCATATTGGTAATCCAAAAATAAATAACCCATGTAATTCAAATGAATACATTTCTTACTCCTCCTTATATCAAAATCAGTCTATTAATTATAACATACTATTAATTTATCAAGTATCCACTAAAACAGATGTTTTCGTGAATACTTAAAATAACTATAAAATGTACTTCGTATTATATCATTTTCAACATTGATTAAAAACAGAGTTTAAAAATTATTCATTTAATATATTTAGACTTATATTTATAAAACGAAATAATTAATTCTATTATAATATTTGGGATTGGGTAGGTTATAGATTTGCCAAATATTAATAAAAAGGAGTCTTATTTTTAAGACTCCTTTATTTCATACCTATTATATTTTTAGATAATTCATTAATACTATCAGATAGAGTCTGAAGTTTACCTTCTATCCTAACAAGTAAATACATGCTAAGGGCTATAGGAAAGCCAACAGAAGCTATCAATGTTTGAATCTCTGAATTCATCATATACACAACCTTTCGATATAAATTTTATAAGTAAAAGACTATGCTAGGAAATAGAAGCTTTATAGCATAGTCTTTATTAGTTATATTAAATTTGAGCGAAGGGAATTTTACCCTATAACTAAGTCATAAGGAGTAGTGTCAGTAACAACTACTTTAGCTTCAACAACTGCTACTAAATCCATTCCATTAGGAGCAAATATATTTTTAGCAAGTATTAATTCCATAGCTGATTTTATTTCTTCTTCAGTTATATCATCTTTAGGATCTTCTACAGATAAAGAGATTTTTTTATCATCACTATTTTTAAAAGTCATAAGTAATCTTTTAGTAAGTTCCATATTAAAGTTCTCCTTTCATAAAAATTTAATACAAAGGTTTATGCACCAAGTGTTGTATTATCAACTTTGATTATGTCTAAAACACCATGTTCTTGCAGTCCCATTATAGCTTCAGCAACATCATATACATCTTGTAAAGAAGCATTATGTTTTAAAGAAGTATAAGATTTAGTTCTAGTTTTAGATTTTCCATCTACCATGCCTAAATCTAATCTTACTTTTAAGCTTGAAGGGTTCTTTATTTCAACAACAGCCATTATGTTTACCTCCTTTTAAATTTTATTTAAGAAAAGTAATAGCTAAACTTGAAATGTAGCGCCCACACATTGCTTAAGTGAAGCGAATTTTTGATTACTTTCTTAATATGAGTATAGAAGATTTATTTTTTTAGTTATATTAAAGTATTTTAGAAAAAAGTTTAAATAAATAATTTTAAATTTATAGACTTAGTTTGTTGTTATATAAGTACCTCTAAATCTTTTAGATACAGATTGATTGTCCAAAATCTAGATACAATTTAATGAAGATGGGAGGAATTTTATGTGGGAGTAGTTTGTATATATCTAATGAGAGTAGTATTGTTAAGTCTTTTAGGAATAAGAAGATTAGAGAAAGTTTTGATGGGGAATATAAGACTATTTCTAGAAAGTTTGGTATTAGTGAGATTCAGGTTAGAAATATAGTTAATACTAGATAAATGTAGATTGATTGTATGTTTTAGAATAAATTCTTCAAGTTAGTAAGTTTTGGCTTAGGTATTTATTTATGCTATAATTAATTCATAATATATAACAAAGAGGTATATAAAATGGATGAGAAAGTATTAGAGTTTACTATTTTTTGTATAGATAATTTAGCTGAATATCTTAAAAAAGATACTAAAGAAATATATAGATTATTAAAAAAAGAAACAGATATATTAGATAACTATATAATACCTTGTTATGAAACCCTTCATAGCCAAAGTAAGAACTATATAATAGAAGATTTAGTAGAGGTTCTGAAAGAAAAGGGGTCTATATAATGATTTTATATCATGGTTCATATTGCGAAGTTGATAAGCCAAATATATCATATTCTAGAGATTCCCTAGATTTTGGTAAAGGGTTTTATCTTACATATATAAAAGATCAAGCATTAAGTTGGTTTGATAGATTTATTAGACGTGGAAGAGCTGGATGTTTAAATTCATACAATATTGACTTAGATAAGATGTGTGATTTGTATAGAGTAAAAACTTTTGATAGATATAATATAGAATGGTTAGATTTTATATTGAGCTGTCGAAATGGTGGTAGTGAATATTTAAGCTATGATATTGTAATTGGTGGAATAGCAGATGACCAAGTATATAATACAATTGAATTATACGAATTTGATTTAATAACTAAGGATGAAGCTTTAAAAAGATTAAAGTATCATAAACCTAATAATCAGATATGTATATTAAATCAAAAGATATTAGATAAATACTTAGTATTTGACAATTGTGAGGTGATAGCAAATGGAAGCAAATAAGGTGATACTTCAAAAGATGTACACAAAGATAATTATAGAGTTCTCTAATCAAACAGGTAAAGATGTACTAGAAAGTATGGATTATTTCTATAACTCTACAACTTATGACTTAATTAAAAATGGTGTTTCAGATATCCATTGTAGAGGATATAAATACTTAGCTGATGAATTAATGTTAGAGTATGGATTTAAAAATCATAAAGGATATGTTAACTAAAGTACCCTGGGTCTTAAAAACAGACTCAGGGTATTTTTAAACTTATGTTACTAAATTTACTATTAAGAAGTATGTTAAAGAATTTTATAAAAGATATGTAGGTGATATAATTTAATTAAGATGGGAGGGATTTTATGCTTAAGTATTTGAGTAAAGAGGATCTACCTGAGTCAGTTTTAGACATTGTTGATACTATAGGTATTGATGCATTTAAGGATTTGGTGAGACTTTTAGGTGGGAGTAGTTTGTATATTCCGAGTGAAAGTAGTCTTGTTAAGTCTTTTAGGAATAAGAGGATTAGAGAAAGTTTTGAAGGGGATTATAAAGCTATTTCTAGGAAGTTTGGGATTAGTGAGGTTCAAGCTAGAAATATTATAAACTTTAAGTAAGTATACACAATTAATCCCCCTACGTTTAAAAAATAGACGTAGGGGGATTAATATTTATTTTAGAAGCGAATTTTTTATAAAGAAGTTTCTCTTAAAACTATATTTTCATTTCTCTCAATTAAATGTCTAATAGACCATTCATTTTGAAGTAATACTACTGGATTGCTATTTTTATCTTCAACTAACAATGTATCCATTGGCATTGAAAGCCTACCATATTTGGAAAGATCATTTTCAATCCAACGTACATGGCGATAAGGTAGTGGATTCATTAGCATATCAACACCATATTCTTGTTTTAGACGATATTCTAAAACTTCAAATTGTAAAACTCCAACTACTCCTACAATAAGTTCTTCCATACCAGAATGAGGTTGTTTGAATATCTGTATAGCGCCTTCTTCTGATAATTGTGTAAGACCCTTTACGAATTGCTTTCTTTTAAGAGCATTTTTTGTAGATACTCTTACGAAATGTTCGGGAGCAAATTGTGGTATACCAGTGTATTGTAACTTTGATTGCTTTTCACTTAATGTATCACCAATATTAAATATTCCTGGGTCGTGTATCCCTATAATGTCCCCTGGATAAGCTGTGTCTATTATAACACGGTCTTGTGCCACAAACTGTTGAGGTTGCGAAAGTTTAACCTTTTTGTTTCTTTGTACATGATTTACTGTCATACCTTTTTCAAATTTACCAGAGCAAATTCTAAGGAATGCAATTCTATCTCTATGATTTTTATCCATATTAGCTTGGATTTTAAATATAAATCCTGAGAAGTTATCAGAATTAGGGTCAATATCACCTAAATTACTGCTACGAGGATTTGGTGGAGGCGTTATTTCTAGGAATGATTCTAAAAATGGTTCTACACCAAAGTTAGTAAGGGCACTTCCGAAAAATACAGGTGTCAATTCACCATCTAATATTGTATCTAAATCAAAATTATCTCCAGCAATATCTAAAAGCTCAATATCCTCTAGTAGTTTTTCATGAAGAGCATCACCTAATAAAGTTTTAAATTTTTCATCAGATATATCTCCAGTTGTAGAATTAGCGATAGATTGTCCATGGTTACCATCATCAAATAGTTCAACTTGATTTTTATGACGGTTAAACACACCTTTGAACTCTTTACCAGAACCAATTGGCCAGTTTACTGGGCAAGAGCGAATTCCTAAAACATTTTCGATATCTTCAAGTAGTTCAAATGGATCTCTTCCTTGACGGTCCATTTTATTGATGAAAGTGAAAATTGGAATTCCTCTCATTTTACAAACTTGGAATAATTTCTTTGTCTGATCCTCAACACCTTTAGCAGAGTCAATAACCATTACTGCACAGTCTGCTGCCATAAGAGTTCTATAAGTGTCCTCACTGAAATCTTGGTGACCTGGAGTATCAAGAATATTTATGCAAAAGTTATTATATTCAAATTGAAGAACACTTGATGCAACAGATATACCTCTTTGTTTTTCAATTTCCATCCAGTCAGATACTGCATGTTTTTGAGATCTTCTCGATTTAACCGAACCTGCTTCACGAATGGCACCACCATATAATAGAAACTTTTCAGTTAATGTAGTTTTTCCTGCATCGGGATGGGAAATGATTGCAAAGGTTCTTCTTCTTTTAACTTCATCAATCAAGTTTAAATTTTGTTCTGTCATTTTTTATCATCCTTTATTTTAATATATTGAAAGATTATAACTTATATGGTTTATAGATAAGTTATAATTGCAACCGCTTAATAGTTTTAAAATGAACATAATTTTCTATGTACTATAAAAAACTACAATCCTTTTGATATTATAACTTTATTGAAAAACTGTCAATATAAAAACCTTATGAAAATAGTATTACTATTTTACTGTTTTACTATATAGCACAAAGCCCTCTTTAAGATTAAGATGACTTTTTTATAATTTCAGCAAATATAACCTAGATGGTAGTTTATATATAAAAGAGATTAAATCTATAAACTCAAGTATGTATGATAAGTATAGAGATATCCTAAAACAAGGAGTTAATTCTTTAAAATCATATGTTTTGATGAAGCTCAAAGGGATTATTTATACCATATTATAATGATAAGTTTTAATATAAAATAATTGAAATTAGTCTAAAAAAGTGTTATGCTATCAAAAGTAAATCCAAAAATAATGTCGTTACTATATATTGAAGAGCTTATTTTTATAAGCTCTTTTTAAATGATAAAGAGAGGTAATAATATGATAAAAATTGACAACTTGTCCTACTCATTCCCGCAAAAAGATCTATATAATAATATTTCATTTACAATAGAAGATGGTCAACACTGCGCTTTTATAGGAGCAAGTGGTAGCGGAAAAAGTACACTAATAGATATAATTATGGATCCAGAAAGATATATGTTTGATGGTAATTTAGAAATGGATCCAAACTGCAAAATTGGATATGTAAGCCAGTTCTCACAATTAGATAAAACAAAAGAAATTACAGTGTTTGAATATATAGGAGAAGAATTTATTAAGCTACAAGAAAAAATTGCATCTATATGTACACAAATGGAAACATCTTCAGATATTGAGACTTTATTAGAACAGTATCAAGAAGCTTTAGATGCAATTGATGCAATTGATGGTGATGATTTTGAAAGCAATATTAATAGGAAACTAAATCTTGCAAATCTAAGCAAGCATAAAGATAAAATGATATCTGAACTTAGTGGTGGGGAATTTAAACTTATTCAAGTAATTAAGGAAATGCTTAACAATAAAGACTTAATGATTATGGATGAACCAGATGTGTTTTTAGATTTTGAAAATCTAAATGCTCTTAAAAATCTAATTAATTCTCATAAAAAAACAATGTTAATTATTACGCATAACAGATATTTACTTAACCATTGTTTTAATAAAATTATACATCTTGAAAACACAGAGCTTCAAGAATTTGATGGAAGATATATTGATTATAATTTATCATTACTTCAAACTAAAATTGAATTACAAGAATTATCTATTGCTGATGATGAAGAGATAGCAAAAAATGAGATACGAATAGAAAAATTGAGAGAGAGAGCAACTTATAATGCAGAAGCTTCTAACGGTAGAGCATTAAAAGCTAGAATGAAAATACAAGAAAGATTAGAAGCTCGTAGAATAAAAGCTCCATTTGTAGATATTAAAAAACCTTATATAAGATTAGTTACAGATAATGAAATAGAAGAAATTACTGCTCTAAAAGTTGAAGATTTAAGCATTGCATTTGATGAAGTGCTTTTAGAAAATGTTAACTTTGAGATTAAGTCTAATGATAAAGTAGCTATTGTTGGTACAAATGGTGTTGGAAAAACTACTTTACTTAGATCAATCTTTAAAAATAATCATGACTCAATTGAAATAAATAATGATATTGAAGTGGCTTATTTATCACAGATGCAAGGCGAAATACTAGATGAGTCTAATACTATACTTCAAGAGTTTTATGATGCTGGGTTTGAAACTTACGCAGAGATAAGGTCATACATTTCAAAATATGGTTTCGGGTCAGACTATATTAAGCAAAAGATAGAATCTTTATCTGGTGGAGAAAAAAATATTCTTCAATTGGCTAAAGTATCATCTAGTAAAGCAAATATGTTACTTCTTGATGAGCCAACAAGTCATTTAGATACTTATTCTCAAATGGCACTTGAGGAAGCTATAGAAGATTATAATGGTGCTATTTTAATGATTTCTCATGATTATCAATTTATAAATAATTGTATGGATTATGTTTTAATGATTGAAGATAAGACTATTAGAAAAATGACTATGAAAAAGTTTAGAAGAATGATTCATGCTAACCATTTTGACAAAGACTATTTAGAAATAGAACTAAAGAAAAAGGCTGTTGAAACAAAGATAGCAAGAGCTTTAATAGATACTGATTTTGAACTTGCAAAAACTTTATCTAAAGAGCTAGAAGAGCTGATTAAGTTACTTTAGTTTAAAATATTATCAAATAAAATACCCTGGGTCTTAAAAACAGACCCAGGGTTATTTTTATAAGTAATACAATATAACCATTTAAGTATTTAAAGTTTAAGATAGCATTTATTATATAGAAATTATACAATATCTTTAAGTATGGTAAAATAAGTAATACAATTAAAATAAAAGGACAATTTAATTATTAAGTTTATGGGGTGATATGAAATGTTAAAAATGATTAACTTATCTACATATAATTACGATATGGAAAGATACAACAACAACTACGAAAATATAAATAAATTCTTAAAAAATCATAATATAGATGCAATAGAACTATTTGCACCATTAGGCTATAGTGAAGAGTTAATACCTAAAAATAAAATAAAAGGAATACATTTAAAGCACTTTCCTACTTGGCTAGATTTTTGGAATGGAAATAAAAAAGGGACATTAGAAGACTTTGATAGTGTAGAAAATATAACAAACAATTTTGGTGGAAATGATAAAAAAGCAATAATAAATCAGTATAAAGAGGAAATAAAAATAGCAGAAAGTTTAAATGCAGAATATGTAGTCTTTCATGTAGCTAATGTAAAGCTAAAACATTGCTATAATTACAACTTTACATATACAGATAAAGATGTAATTGATGCAACTATTGAGTTAGTAAATGAAATATTTAAAGATTTAGATACAGATGTAACAATACTTTTTGAAAACTTATGGTGGCCAGGGCTTAGAATGGTAGACAAAGAATTAGCAAAATATTTTATTGAAAATATAGAATACGAAAATAAAGGATTTATGTTAGATACAGGTCATTTACTTAATACAAATTTAAATATAAGTACAGAAGAAGAAGGAATCGATTATTTATTAGATACTATAAATAATTTAGGTGAGTTAAAAAAATATATAAAAGGAATTCATTTAAGTAAGTCAATTTCTTCAAAATATGTTAAAAGTCAAATTCCAAAATATGAAAATTTAGAAATGGATTATAATGAAATAATTAATGATATAGTTTTTCATATATTAAAGATAGATGAGCATAAACCATTTACAAATAAAAAAATAAAGACTGTAATAGATATAATAAATCCAAAGTATTTAGTATATGAATTTATAACTACATCTTTGGATGAACTAAGTGATTTTATAAATATACAAGATGAAACTTTAGAATTATATTAGTAAGTATAATATGATTAAAAATATGAAATAGTATATTGACTTAATAATAACTATAATATATTATGCAAATATAAAAATAAGAATTATTAAGACATTATTATAAATATATAGCAAAGTATTAAATTATGAAATTGAGGAAAACTTATATGAATATAAAAGTAAAAGATATAGCGGCTAAATCAGGGGTATCTATAGCTACGGTTTCTAGATATTTAAATAAATCAGGATATGTAAAACAAGAAACAAGGGAACTTATAAAAAATGCAATACAAGAAATAAAAGACCAAGACAAAACATATCAAAGGGAAAAAAACATAGCAGTAGTATTTCCAGACTTATCGAATATGTTTTTTACAGATGTACTTAAAGGATTAACTGAAGAAGCAGAAAAATTAAATTATAATGTATTTTCATTTGATAGTGGTGAAAATATAGAAAAGGAAATGAAAATAATTGATGCGTTAAGTGATTTTAATATTTGTGGGTTAGTAATTACCACGACTATAAAAAATAGGGAAACAACTAAGCAACATATTCAAAAACTAAACTCTTTAGGTGTACCTGTAATATTATTAGATAGAGATTTGATATTCTGTGATTTTGATGGAGTTTTTATTGATAATCAAAAGGGTTCATTTGATGGAGTAGATACTTTAATAGCCTCAGGACATAAAGAAATAGCAGTAATAACAGGTCCCCTAGAATACGAAACAGCAAGGCTTAGACTAGAAGGATACAAACAAGCTTATAAAATAAATGGATTAAAAATTAATGAAGAGTATATACATGAAGGTGATTACCATGTTGAATCAGGGTATAACAAAGCAAAAGAGATAATAAAAAACAATAAAGATGTAACAGCAATATTTATTTGTAATAATATGATGACATTAGGTGCTATAAATGCATTAAATGAGATGAATATAAAAATAGGACAAGATATATCACTATTAGGATTTGATGACCTAGATTTCTTTACATACTTAGGATTAAATATAAGTGTTGTTTCTAGGCCAACTTCAGAAATGGGAAGAATGGCTTTTGACGTATTATATAAAAAGCTAATGGATGAAGAACCTTGTACTACTCAAAATATAGTATTAAAACCAAGTGTTGTAATTAGAGGTTCAGAAAAATTAAAAGATAATGATAAAAAATAGAGGTAAAATTACCTCTATTTTTTTTGAGAAATAGTATTTATGAAAATATATGAAATAAAAATGAAATGAATTAAAAATAATATGAAAAAAACATGAAAGGAATATGGAAAAAAGTATTGAAAAAGTAAAAGGAATAATATATTATATGAATATAAGTTAGGAAAACGATATTTTAAATATGAAATAAATCTGAAAATAAAAGACATCGCTAATCAATCAAGTTTAGCAGTTGGAAATTACAATTAAAGAATTATTATAAAAGGGGAGAAATCAAAATGAATGTATACTTAGCAGAATTTATAGGTGTAACAATGTTAATATTCTTTGGATGTGGGGTTTTAGCAGGAAATGCATTAAAAACTTCAGGCTCGTACCAAGCAGGAAATGTAGCGATAAATATTGCTTGGGGATGTACAGTTGCTATGGTTATATTTTGTGTAGGAGACATAAGTGGTGCACATATTAACCCAGCAATAACTATTATGCAAGCTGTAAAAGGAAGTTTTGAATGGAGCTTAGTACCAGGATACATATTGGCACAAATAGCAGGTGGGATGTTTGGTTCACTTTTAGTTTATCTTCAGTTTATTAATCATTGGGAAAAAACAAATGATGAAAATACTAAGTTAACAATATTTGCAACAGCACCGACTATAAGGAATAATTTAGCAAACTTCTTTAGTGAATATATAGTGACATTTGGATTAGTATTTTGTATATTAGGAATGGATACAAATACATTCCCAGAAGGATTAAAACCTTTAGCTATTGGATGTTTAATATTCTTAGTAGGAACATCATTTGGAGGGGTAACAGGAGCTGCATTAAACCCAGCTAGAGACTTAGGTCCACGTTTAGCACATTTTCTACTTCC
This sequence comes from Faecalimicrobium sp. JNUCC 81, assembly GCF_053667625.1. Lineage (NCBI taxonomy): Bacteria > Bacillati > Bacillota > Clostridia > Peptostreptococcales > Peptostreptococcaceae > Faecalimicrobium > Faecalimicrobium sp. JNUCC 81. The sequence continues at coordinate 2,203,622 of NZ_CM132203.1, read as the reverse complement.
AATAGCAGGTAAAGGAAGTTCTGATTTTAAATATTCATGGATACCTATAATAGCACCTATAATGGGAGCAACTACTTCTGGATTAGTACATATTGCTTTGTATGAAGGTATAGTAGATTATAGACTTTATATGGTGTTAGGATTAACAATAGCTACATTTATTACTATTAAATTATTAAGTAAAGATAAAAAGATATCAAATGATTTAATAAGTCAAACTTCATAGAATGGGAAAATGTTTGCATTAGTATACTATACTAATGCAATTTTTATACAAAAAATTCATTTCGCTTAAGTGGTTCTCCAACACGTTGCTTAAACTACTATGTAAGTTGATTAAAAATAAATAATATATGTAAAAAATATGTAAGAATTATGTAAAAAATATGGAAAAAATAATTGCAATTAATAAAAAAGTGTTATATTATATATTCAAGGAAAACGATATTTATAAAGTTCGAAATGTTTAATATATGAAAATATATATGACAAATTAGAATTAAATGACAATAGAGAGAGGGGAATTTAATATGGAAAAAATATGTGTAATAGGAAGTCTTAATATGGACTTAGTTGTAAATGTTTGTGAAATGCCAAAAAAAGGTCAAACTTTAATAGGAAGTAACTTTAAAGAAATACCAGGTGGAAAAGGTGGAAATCAAGCAGTTGCTGCGTCAAGACTTGGTGGAGATGTATACATGATAGGTAAAGTCGGCAATGATGGTTTTGGACAAAGTTTATTAAAACAATTAAAAGCTGACAATGTAAATACTGAGTATGTACAAGTTGAAGAAGGACCAAGTGGTGTAGCTCTTATAACAGTAGATAAAAATGCTGAAAACTCTATAGTAGTATCACCAGGGGCAAACTTTAAGTTAACAGAGGATGATATAGATAAATGTATAGATGCAATAAAGGATAGCGCTACAGTAGTAATACAACTTGAAACACCAATAGATACAATAAAATATGCTTTAGAGAAATCAAAAGAATTAGGCAAATTTACAATATTAAATCCAGCACCAGCAGTTAAGCTAAGCGATGATATTATAAAAAATGTAGATTTATTAACGCCAAATGAAACTGAATTAGAGATACTAAGTGGATTAAGTATAAACTGTGAAGAGGATATAAAAAAAGCTGCTAATGTAATGTTAAAAAAGGGTGTAAAACAACTTATAGTTACATTAGGATCTAAGGGTAGTCTTTACTTAGATAAGGATACTATGGAATTTAAAAAATCATATAAAGTAGATGCAGTAGATACTACAGCTGCAGGGGATAGTTACACAGGAGCGTTATCAGTAGCACTTTCTCAAAAGAAGAGCATAGATGAAGCTATGGATTTTGCATCAAAAGTAGGGGCTTTATGTGTTACTAAAATAGGAGCACAAACTTCAATACCTAACTTATATGATATTGAAAATCACAAGTTCTAATACAATTACTAAAAATTATACATATCTAAATTAAAAAATAGCACATAAATAAGGAGAGTAAATATGAAAAAATCAGTTTTAATAAATAGCAACATATCATCAGTAATAGCTAAAATGGGGCATACAGATATGTTAACAATATGTGATAGTGGTCTTCCAATACCAAAGAATGTTGAGAGAATAGATTTAGCATTAAGTAAAGGAATACCAACATTTTTAGATACATTAGATACAGTATTAGAAGAATTAAAAGTTGAAGAAGTTGTAATAGCTTCTGAAATAGAAAAAGTTAGCAATGAAATGTATAAAGAAATAGAAAAAAGATTTAAAGATATAAAAATAACTAAGGTGTCTCATGAAGATTTTAAAACTATGACTAAAGATTCTATGGCAATAGTTAGAACCGGGGAATTTACACCATATGCAAATATAATATTAAAATCTGGAGTAGTATTTTAATAATTTAATCGAAACAAAATAGAGAGGGAAAATTATGAAAAATTTAGAATGTAATGCTAACAACGTTAGAAAAAATATTGTTGATATGATTTATTCATCAAAATCAGGACATCCAGGGGGATCTTTATCAGCAGTTGAAATACTTACATATTTATACTTTAAGGAAATGAATATAGACCCACAAAATCCGAAAAAACAAGATAGGGATAGATTTGTACTAAGTAAAGGTCATGCAGCACCTGTTTTATATGCAACATTAGCCCAAAAAGGTTACTTTGATAAAGATATGTTAAACACATTAAGAAAATTACATTCACCGCTACAAGGACATCCAGATAGCAAGAAATTAGTTGGTGTTGATGTATCTACTGGTTCTTTAGGTCAAGGTATATCAAATGCAGTAGGTATAGCTTTAGGTGCAAAAATAGATAAGAGTAATATTAGAGTGTACTCATTACTTGGTGATGGAGAAATGCAAGAAGGATTAGTATGGGAAGCACTTATGGCAGCAGCACATTATAAATTAGATAACTTAGCTTTAGTAATAGATAATAACGGATTACAAATAGATGGTAAAAATGAAGATGTAATGAATATATATTCTTTAAAAGATAAATTAAAAGCATTTAACTTAAACGTATTAGAAATAGATGGGCACTCTTTTGAAGAAATAGAAAAAGCATTTGATAATGCAAAAAGTACAAAAGGAATCCCGACAGTTATAATAGCTAAGACTGTAAAAGGTAAAGGTGTTTCATTTATGGAAAATGAAGCCGGATGGCATGGAAATGCTCCTAGTTTAGAACAAAGAAATATAGCAATAGAAGAATTAGAGTCTAAGGGGGAAGCGAAATGGGATTAGCTACTAGAGAAGCATACGGAAAAGCATTAGTTGAGTTAGGAAAAGAAAATGAGAATATAGTAGTATTAGATGCAGATTTATCAAAATCTACTAAAACAGCAGATTTTGCAAAGGAATATAAAGATAGATTTATAAATGTAGGTATAGCAGAACAGAATCTAATGGGATTAAGTGCAGGTCTAGCATCTTTTGGTAAAGTACCTTTTGCAAGTACATTTGCAGTATTTGCTACAGGTAGAGCATTTGAAATAATAAGAAATTCAATATGCTATCCAAACCTAAATGTAAAGATAGCTGCAACTCATGCAGGTATAACTGTTGGAGAAGATGGTGGGTCTCACCAATCAATAGAAGATATAGCTTTAATGTCATCACTTCCAAACATGACAGTAATAGTTCCAGCAGATGAGGCTGAAACTGTTCAAGTAATAAAAGAAGTAGCAAAAATAAATGGTCCTGTATATATAAGGCTAGGAAGACTTGCAGCAGAGGATTTATTTGATGAAACTTATAAGTTTGAAGTGGGAAAAGGTGTAACTGTAAAAGAAGGTAATGATATAACAATAGTTACGACAGGTCTTACTACAAACCTAGCATTAGAAGCAGCAAAAGAATTAGAAAATGATAATGTTAGTGTAAGAGTAATACACATGCCAACTATAAAGCCAATAGATGAAAAAATATTAGTAAAAGCAGCTAAAGAGACAAAATGTTTAATAACATTTGAAGAACACTCAATAATAGGTGGTTTAGGTGATAGAGTATGCTCTGTAACAAGTTTAAAATCGCCAGTAAAGGTAAGAAAAGTTGGTATAAAAGATACTTTTGGACAATCAGGTACACCTAAAGAGTTATTAGAACACTATGGATTAACTAAAGAGAATATAAAAAATATAGTAATAGAAGAGATAAATAATTAACATAGGAGAGAGATTATGAAAATATTTATAGATACAGCAAATGTAGATGAAATAAAAGAAGCAGCAACATGGGGAATATTAGATGGTGTAACAACTAATCCTTCATTAATAGCTAAAGAAGGAAGAGATTTAAAAGAAGTAATAAATGAAATATGTTCTATAGTAGATGGACCAATAAGTGCTGAAGTAATAAGTTTAGAGTGTGATAAAATGGTAGAAGAAGCTTTAGAATTAGTAAAGTTACATAAAAATATAGTAATTAAGATACCAATGTGCATAGAAGGATTAAAGGCAGTTAGCATATTATCTCAAAAGGGAATAAAAACTAATGTAACTTTAATATTCTCATCTGGGCAAGCATTACTTGCGGCAAAATCAGGAGCTACTTATGTAAGTCCATTTGTTGGAAGATTAGATGATATAGGTATGGTTGGAATTGATTTAATAACTGAAGTTTCAGTTATGTTTAAAACTCATAACATAAAGACAGAAATAATATCAGCAAGTGTTAGAAATCCAATACATGCATCACGTTGTGCATTAGCAGGTTCAGATATAGCTACTATACCATTTGGTGTATTAAAGCAAATGACTAAACATCCTTTAACTGAAATAGGAATAGAGAAGTTTTTAGCTGATTATAAAAATATGTAATTAAAAATTTCATAGCATCGCATATGGCTTAAAGGGTAGCAACGTTTCTCAAAAGGCTAATACCATTAGAACTATTCTCAGTGGTATTAGCCTTTATTTTGTATAAAAATATATAATTTTAGTGGGGGTACAAAATTTTGCACAAAAAAGTTGACTGTTTTTAATCTTTTGTGCAAAATGGATATGTAGTATATTGATATTAAGGAAAGGCAAACAAAATGTACATTAACAAAAGACTAGAAGAAATTCTTAAAATACTAATAAAAAAAGATTATGCAACAACACAAGAAATTTCCAAAAAGCTAAATATGTCAAGGAGGACAACCTACTATGACATAGAAAAGCTAGAACACTATTTACGAATAAATTCAGTTGAGCTTAAAAACAAAAGAACTTTAGGATATTATTTAAGCAACAAAGATAAAGAAGAAGTAAGTAAATTGTTAAAGTATGCAAGTGAAGATTATATACTTTCTCCAAAAGAAAGGTACTTAAAAATAGTAATTTACATTCTTACATATAATGAGAAGCTTACAATAGAAAAACTTTGTAATCTACTACAAGTAAGTAGAAATACAGTTTTGAATGATTTAAAAGATGCTAGAAGTTATATAAGTAAATATAAACTAAACATTGAATCTTATAACGGTTATGAAATAAAAGGAGACCTAAAAGATAGAAGATATTTATTTATTAATTTATACAATGACTATGGCTATCTATTTAAAGAATGTGAGTTTTTAGAAGAATATAATGCATTAAAAGAAACTTTAGAAAGTATTAATCCAAATGTAGAAAAAGAAACATACATTAATTATACGTTAAAGTATCTAACAAATATGTATAAGTATTATTATAGAGATTTTGAAAGTTTAAGTTTCTCAGAGGATGAAATAAACTTTTTAGAATCATTAAGTTGTAAGAATTTAGCAAACGATATCCTAGTAGAATTAAGAAAAGTATTAAATAAAGATATAGCAGATAGTGAAATCTACTATATACAAACTTTTATTATTAGAGATAGTGAGATAAAAGAGTTTTTCATTAAGCAATCGATAAAAGATAAGTATATGTATGAAATAAATATGATGGTTAGAGAATTTGAAAAGATATCTTGTATCTATATAGACGATTATAAAGAGCTTACAAATAATATATTTAATCATTTAGTACCATCCCTTTTTAGATTAAGATATGGCGTATATTATCCTAACCCTATTAAGGAAGAAGTAAAAAATAAGTACAAATCAATATTTCAGTTTACTAAGCAAATAGTAAAGAATGTTGAAGAAGTACTAGGATGTTTTTTTAATGATGATGAATTAGCATTCATATCAATGTATTTTGGTGGCTATGCAGTAAAAATGGGAGTTGAAATAAAAATTCCTAAAATAGTAATTGTATGTAACTCTGGAATGGCAACCTCACAACTGTTAAAAAGTCAGATAAAAGATATCTTTGATTTAATAGAGATAAAAGATATTTTATCACTAGATGAGTTTAATAATTATGAAAAAAGTTATGACTTTGCTATAACAACTGTTGATATTTCAAAGGATAATGGAAATGTCATAAAAGTAAATCCAGTACTAAATAATTTAGATAAGCAAAATCTAATATCTCAAATATCTAGCACTCAATCAAAATTCAACTTAGGTCAACAGATTGTAAGGAGAATAATGAATAGTGTAGAGAGATATTCTACAGTTACAAACAAAGATAAATTAAGAGAAGAAATTGAAAACATAATTTTATCAACTGAAGAAAAAAATGAAATTTACAAGGTTACATTAGCAGACCTTTTAAATAAAAATACAATCAGCTTAAATCAAGAAGCAAAAGATTGGAAAGATGCAATTAAAGTTAGCTCAAGAAGTTTAATAGAACTAGGTGTTATTGATAAGTCTTATGTAAAGGCAATGATTAGAAATATTGAAAATTTAGGGCCATACATAATAATTTTAAAAAATGTTGCTCTTCCTCATTCTAAACCAGAAAATGGTGTAAATAGGTTAGGAATTAGTTTAACTACATTTAAGGAAGAAATATGTTTTTCAGATAATGAGAGACATAAAGCTAGAGTCTTTATAGTTTTGGCACCTAAGGACAAAGAATCACACTTAAATGCGTTAGTATCTATTAATAAGATGTTGTCTAATAAAAGTAATTTAGAAAAAATACTAAATGCATCTTGTGAAAGTGAAATTTTAGAAATAGTAAAACAATATTCTTAAGGATTGGAGGGAAATGTCATGATAGTAAAGGTATTAGATGAAGTAAATAGCTATGATGAAGCTATAAAAATATCTTGTGACATCTTAAAGGAAAGAAACTCAATAAATGATAATTACTTTGATGCAATAATAAATAAGATAAATGAGTTTGGTCCATATTTTTGCATGGCACCTAAATTGGCAATGCCTCATGCTAGACCAGAAGATGGAGCATTAGAAAATGATTTATGCCTACTAAAGTTAAATAAACCTGTTGATTTTTTAGGTAAAGATATAGAGTTATTTTTAACTTTAAGTGCTAAGGATAGTAATTCCCATTTAGAATTAATGCAAACAGTAGCTAGTATATGTATGGATGAAAACAAATTAAATAAAATATTAAATTCAAATAATGAAGAAGAAATAATGGAGGTAGTGTAAAATGAACAGAATAATGGCAGTATGTGGATCAGGATTAGGATCAAGTTTTATGGTAGAAATGAATGTAAACGAAATCTTAAATGAATTAGGTTTAAGTGGATTTGAAGTATCACATAATTCTTTAGCTGATGCAACTGCAGACCAAGCAGATATATTTATAACAGCTAGAGATTTAGAGCCAAGTGCTTCTCACTTACCGAACTTAATAGTATTAGATGCTTTATTTGACAAAGATGAATTAAAAGTTAAACTACAAGAAAAATTAGGATGCTAATAAATTAATACTGGTTAAATTAAATAATTTAACCAGTATTAAAGGAATAATAATATTTTTAATAGACACTAATAAATAGTTTGGAGGGTCAAAAATGAACGGATTTTTAAAAGTATTAATTGATTTCGTATCTGAACCAGCAGTTTTAATAGGTATTATGGTTGTGCTAGGATTAGTACTTCAAAAGAAACCTATAGAAGATATAATAAAAGGTTCTTTAAAGGCAATGGTTGGTTTTGTTGTGATATCAGCAGCTGCTGGTGTTATAGTTGGCTCTCTTGAGCCATTTGGTAAAATGTTTGAATATGGTTTTAATGTTCAAGGTGTAATACCAAATAATGAAGCAGTAGTTGCAATGGCTCTAGATCAGTATGGTACAGCAACAGCTCTAATAATGACATTTGGTATGATAGCTAATATGTTAATAGCAAGATTTACAAAGTTTAAATACATATTTTTAACAGGTCATCATACATTATTTATGGCTTGTATGATAGCAGTAATACTAGTTTCAGGTGGAATGAGTGGATTTAATTTAATATTCACAGGTTCTTTAGCATTAGGGTTAATAATGGTGCTTTCTCCAGCAATATGTCAACCTTTTATGAAAGCAATAACGAAAAATGATTCAGTAGCATTGGGACACTTCTCATCTACAGGATATGCATTAGCTGCGTTAGTAGGTAAAGCGGTAGGTAAAGGTTCTAAGTCTACAGAGGAAATGAAGGTTCCTAAATCTTTAAGCTTCTTAAGAGATTCTGCAGTATCTATATCTATAACAATGTTAGTTTTATATTTGATAGTTGCATTAGTTGCAGGATCAGAGTTTGTTGAAACTACATTATCAGGTGGAAAGAACTTTATAGTTTACTCAATGATACAAGCATTAACATTTGCAGCAGGATTTATATTAATTCAAAATGGTGTTAGATTAGTTTTAAATGAGATAGTACCAGCATTTAAAGGTATCGCTGCAAAAGTAGTACCAAATTCAAAACCAGCACTAGACTGTCCAATAGTATTTCCATATGCACCAAATGCCGTATTAATAGGATTTTTAAGTTCATTCTTAGGTGGAGTGGTGTCAATGCTTGCACTAGGAGCAATGGGGCTTACAATAATAATACCAGGTGTTGTACCTCATTTCTTTACAGGAGCAACAGCAGCAGTATTTGGTAACTCTACAGGAGGTAGAAGAGGGGCTATAGTTGGTTCATTCTTAAACGGTATAGTAGTATCACTGTTACCGGTAGTATTATTACCAGTACTTGGTGGATTAGGAATAGCAAACTCTACATTCTCAGATGCAGACTTTGGAGTTATGGGAGTATTCTTAGGTAAAATTCAAGAGTTTGTAGGTCAAGTAGGGCTTACAGGTATACTAATTGGAGTTGTAGTAATACTAGTAGTTATAAGTAAAATTCCTAAAAAAACAATTGGAAACACAGATCAATCTAAAACAGCTTAATAAATATCTCCTAAAGATATTACTTTATAAAAAAGATGACCAATATATTTAACTTGGTCATCTTTTTTTTATAATAAATCTAATGTAGAAATGAATCTAAGCTTAGTAAATAATTTACTTAAATATTACAATATCACTTAAAGGTAATATAATAAAGTATGTAGTATAAATATAGATAGTTTATTAATGGGGGAGATATATAAATGAAAATTAAAGAAAATTGGGTAGATAATAAGGGGATAAAAATACATTATATTGACAATGAATTAAAGGATACTAATAAAACACCACTACTAATTTGTCCAGGATTATCAGAGTCTTGTGAAGATTATATAAATATTATAGATGCTTTGAATGATAGAAGGTGTGTAGCACTATCATTTAGAGGAAGAGGAAAAAGTGACTCACCGGATAAAGGATATACTTTAAAAGACCATGTTGATGATATAAGTTCAGTAGTAAATGAATTAAGATTAAATAACTTTTGCATTATGGGATATTCAAGAGGTGTATCATATGCATTAGGATATTCTATTTTAAATCCTAATTTATTAAAAGGAATAATAATTGGAGAATATCCAGCAGAACATAAAAAAATGCCTAATGGATGGGCAAAAGAATCGATTAAGTTTTATAATACACATTGTGAATCAATATCTATTACATATGAAGCTTTAAAAAGTATAGAAAAAGAATCAGATCAAGTTTATTTTAAAGAAGAATTAAATAAAATTAACTGTCCATTTTTATTATTAAAAGGTGAACAAGAAGAAACATTATTATCTAGAAAAGATATATTAAATTACATAGAGTATTTAAATAGTAGAAGTATTAGAATAGAGTCTTTTGATAAAGCAGGTCATGATATAAAATGTGATGATTTTATAGGTCTTATGAAAGTGATAAATGAATTTTTAGAATCAATAGATTAAAACATACTAGTGATATATTTATAAAATAAATAATAGCAAAACTGATTAATTGACTTTGATATTGATGAATGATATTCTTTCTATATAATATTAAGCGAAATTAAAGCTAGATGGAGGAAGTAATATGCGTCAGTGTATGGATTCAGATAATATACATAGAAGAATTAAAAAAGTAATAGGGCAATTAAATGCCATAGATAATATGGTTGATGAGGATATACCTTGTGAAGATATATTAATGCAAATAAATGCAGTAAAAAGTGCAGTTCATAAAGTTGGGCAAATAGTATTAGAGGGGCATATAAGCCATTGTGTAAAAGATGGATTAGAACATGGTGATCATGAAAAAACAATTAAAGAGTTTTCAAAAGCAATAGAACATTTCTCAAGACTTAAGTAATCTTTAGGCAGTCAAATTTGACTGCTTTTTTTATTTTAAAAATTTACATTTTATATAAGTTAAAAATTCTAAAGAGTGTGATTAATTTAGCTAGTTAAATTAATTTTTATTGACAAATAGTATGGATAATACTACCATGTACCTATACCCCTATGGGTATAAAAAGGAGGAAATATATGAAATTATTAATAAAAGATGAAAGAAATAGAGAGATTTTAATACTAGTATTGTCTGCTATATCTCTAGTTATTAGTTTCTTAGATTTAATTACATCACCAATTGATTTTTCATGGGTTGCAGTTATATTATGTGGTTTTCCGATATTTAAGGGTTCAGTTATAGGCCTTTTAACTGATTTTAATATAAAAGCAGGAGTACTTGTATCAATGGCGTTAATTGCATCTATATTTATTGGAGAAGTATTTGCAGCTGGAGAAATTGCATTTATAATGGCACTTGGAGAGATGTTAGAAGAATATACTCTTTCAAAAGCTAAAAAGGGAATTGAGAAATTAATAAATTTAACACCAACTACAGCTAGAGTTATAAAAAAAGGAATTGAAAATGTAATTGATGCTAAAGATGTAGTTGTAAATGATATTATAAAAGTTTTACCAGGTGAAACTGTTCCTGTAGATGGTATATTGATAAATGGTGAAACGTCTATAGACCAATCTGTTATGACAGGTGAATCAATGCCTGTTGACAAAAGAGTAAATGATGAAGTATTTAGTGGAACCGTAAATCTATTTGGGGTATTTGATATGAAAGCAACTAAAATAGGTGAAAATAGTTCACTTCAAAAGATGATACGTTTAGTAAAATCAGCTGATGCTAGTAAAGCTAAGATAGTAGGATTGGCTGATAAATGGGCTACTTGGATAGTAATTATTGCTTTAGTTTCAGCAGGATTAACATGGATGGTAACGGGTGAAGTAATACGTTCTGTAACAATACTAGTTGTATTTTGCCCTTGTTCTTTAGTATTAGCAACTCCAACAGCTATAATGGCTGGTATAGGAAATGCTACAAAGTTTGGTATCTTAATTAAAGAGGGAGATGCTTTAGAGAGATTATCTAAAGTTAAAAAAATTACTTTTGATAAAACAGGTACATTAACCTATGGAAAGCCTAAAGTCACAAGAGTATATTCTTTTGATAAAAATATAGATGAAAATGAACTATTAAGATTAGTATCTAGTGTTGAAAGGTACTCTGAACATCCGCTTGGAAAAGCTATACTATCTCACTATAAGTCAATACTAAATGAGAACTTATATGAAGCAACTAACTTTAAAATGGTAATAGGTAAAGGTGTTTATGCAAATATAGATAATGAGAAAATATTAGCAGGGAATAAAAAATTATTAGAAGAACATAATTTAACTTTATCTAACAAACAAGAAAAAGAAGTTAAAGCTTACATAGAAAAAGGAAGTACAATTATATTTGCTGCAAAAAATAATTATATAAAAGGATTTATAGTACTTGAAGACATCATTAGAGATAATGCAAAAGATATGATAGAAAGTATTAATAAATTAGGCAAAACTAGTATATTACTTACAGGAGACAACAAACAAACTGCTGAAAATATAGCTAATATATCTAAAATAGATAATGTATATCCAGAGTGCTTGCCAGAAGATAAATTATACATAATTGATAAATTACAAAAAAATAATGAACAAGTTTGTATGGTAGGAGACGGTGTCAATGATGCACCAGCACTAAAGAAATCATATGTTGGAATTGCAATGGGAGGAATAGGAAGTGATATTGCAGTTGAAGCAGCAGATATAGCTCTTGTAGGAGATGATATAAAGTATATACCTCATTTACTAGAGTTAGCTAAAAAAACAATGAATACTGTAAATATTAATATAGTCATATCTATGGTATTAAACTTTTTATCAATAATACTTGCTATGGTTGGAGCGTTAGACCCCATATTAGGAGCATTGGTTCATAATATAGGTTCAGTAGTTGTCATTATACATTCAGCTTTATTACTAAAATGGAAAAGTAATAAGCTAAATAATATATATGACAATAATAAAATCACTTATAATAAAAATGATTTTAATAAAGAGAGTATAGAACAGATAAATATATAATAAATATAGGGATAATATTATTATCCCTATATTTATTCTTCTCCGAGAATATTAAATCCATATCCAAAAAGCAATTCATTAATTTCTATAATACCAAGTTTTTTATTTATACAAAATATAATAACACTGTCTCTTGGAACTTTAGCATAAAGTTCACCAACATTACCAAGTTTTAAAGCTTTATTAGTTTCTTCCAGGCTGAAACTAGCTCCAATACAAATTTGTAAAATTTTATCACGGCTAGGTTTTTTATCACCTCTTAAAATCTCATATCCATAAGTTCTATCTATATCAGCATTTTTAATGACAGTGCTTTTGCTAAGACCCTTAGCTTTAAATAAATTCTCAAAGTATTTATGTAAACTTAAATCATTTGAGCTTGTTAATGTATTAGAAATATAATCATCTAAATTTGACTCACTATCTATATTTTTTAATAAGCTCATAAGCTCAACAGTTTTAATATCATTCATACTAGTATTTCACCTCTTCTATTAATATGATATAATTTTAAGGTTATAAAATCAATAAGTAAGAGGTGTAAAATAATTGAATTTAGATATAGAGTATAAGTTGTCTTTATATGAAGAATTAAAATCAATATATAAAAGTAAAAAAGTAGAAATATTTTTAGTTCAAAATATACAAGATGATAAAATATATATAAAAAAAGAATTAAAAGAATATACAAAAGAAGTATATGAAGGATTAAAAAATATAGAAAGTATAAATATGCCTATAGTTTATGAAATATTTGAATTAGATGAAAAATTAATAATAATTGAAGAGTTTATAAATGGAGATACTTTACAAACTATTTTAGAAAAAAATAATAAGTTAGATGAGCAACTTGTTATAAAATACGTTATTTCATTATGTGATGTATTAAGTGAAATACATAATTTGAATCCTCCTATAATTCATAGGGATATAAAGCCATCAAATATAATTATAAGTAATGACAACATATTAAAACTTATAGATTTTGATATTGCAAGAACTTATAAAGATGGTGAGAATTTAGATACTACACTTTTAGGAACTAAGGGGTATGCCTCTCCTGAACAATTTGGATTTGACCAAACTGATTGTAGAAGTGATATATATGCAATAGGTATAATGATGAATGTACTAACTACAGGAAAGCATATAAAAGAAGAAGAGAATAATGGAATTTTAAAAAATATAATAAAAAAATGTACTAATATATCAGCAGATAAAAGGTACCAAAGTGTAGAAGAATTAAGAAAAGATCTAGAAACAAAAATTTATAAAAAAGAAATTGAAATTAAGAGTAAAAAAGAATATAAAGAAGAAAAAATACTAAAATATATTCCTGGATTTAGAAGAGGAAATATTATATTTATGATATTAGCAAGTGCTTGGTATTTATTTTTATTAATTGGTCTATTTACCCACAAAAATACTGCTGAACTTATTAACAATAGAATAGTGGTTATTATTCTTTTATCTATATATTTAATGTATACAAATTTCTTAAACATCAAAGAAAAATTACCAATGATAAGAAGTAATAAAAAAATTACAAAAATATTTGGGTATTGGTTATATACAATGGTAATATTTCTTTTAGGTGGAATATTAATTAATCTATTTGAATAAATTTTTACTTGTATGCTGCTAGCATACCAACCTTTATATGATGGAATATATAATAAAATCATAATAAGAAATCATTTATGGAGGTTTGGTATGAAAAAAATAATATTAGGAATAGTTATAGGCTTTGTAGTTATTATAGGAGGATGTGTAGCATTTTTAGGAGCTGGTGTATCTAGTGTAGACAATGCTATTAAAGATGTTGAGAAGCAAACAGCTAAAGTTGATTCTAAATTAGAAGAAATGACAAAGGATATAAAATGGGAAGTTAAAAAAGACTCATTTAGCACTAAGATAGTAGGAACTTTTGAAAATACTAGTGATGAAAAAATAGATTATGTTCAGTTTGATTATAAGTTAATGGATAAAGATGGTACAGTTATTGAAAGTTCATTTACTAATGAAACAGATGTTGAACCTAAGGAAAAAAGAAAAATAGAAATACTTTGCATAGAAAAAAACTTTGATACTTATACAATAACTTCAAAATCAAGTGCGTTTTAGTAAAGCACTAAACAAAACCCCTTAAAATACTGTTTTAAGGGGTTTTTTATATAAATTAAAAAAGTGAAAGGGGTTACTTTCTAGTAATTGGTTACTTAAAAGTGCATACTTTTAAAGATATTAATTTTAGCATATTATTTTATGGGTAAATATATATTTTAACTATATTAAATAAATAGAAATATGTATAAGGAGGCGAATATGCCATTAATAAAGGAAATATTTAATCTATACTTAGATAAATCAGATTTTTTTATAGAGTTAATAGGTCAACACATTACTATTTCAGCAATATCGATACTAATTGCATCAATAATTGGAATTAGTTTAGGTATTTTAATATCTGAAAATAAAAAATTAACATCTCCTATAATAGGAGTTACTAACTTTTTATATACTATACCTTCAATTGCAATATTAGGTTTTTTAGTTTCTATTTCTGGAGTAGGTAATACAACTGCTATTATAACTCTTATAGTATATGCACTACTTCCAATGGTAACAAGTACGCATACAGGAATAAAAAATATAGATGAAAGAACTATAGAATCGGCAGTAGGAATGGGAAGTACTAGATTCCAAATTTTATACAAAATTAAATTACCTCTTGCACTTCCTGTAATTTTTTCAGGATTTAGAAACATGGTAATAATGACTATAGCATTAGCTGGTATTGCATCATTTATAGGTGCTGGAGGCTTAGGTGTTGCCATATGGAGAGGTATAACAACTAACAATTCTGCAATGACAATAGCAGGGAGTTTATTAATTGCACTAATTGCATTAGTGACAGATACTATATTAAGAAAAATAGAAAAATATATAAACTATAGAGTTACAGGAAAAAGAACAAAAATATTAAGAATAAACAATATAATAAGAAAATATACAAAGCCTATAATCGTAATAGCAATCATTATTCTTATAGTTTTAGGATCGATATTTGTACCAAAGATATTTAAAAAAGATAAAAAGATTGTTATTGCATCAAAGCCAATGACAGAACAATATATTTTAACTGAAATGTTAGCTCAATTAATTGAGGAAAAAACAGATATAAATGTTGAGATAAAAAAAGGTATTGGTGGAGGAACAGCAAATATTCATCCAGCAATGCTAAAAGGGGAAATAGATATTTATCCTGAATATACAGGGACATCATGGGAGTATATTCTTAAGAAAAAATCAAGAATAGAAGACCCAATTAAACTTTATGAAGAAGTGAAAAAAGGATATAAAGAAAAATATGACCTTAATTGGTTAGGGTTATATGGTTATAACAGCACATATGCAATAGTAATAAATAAAGATACAGCAGACAAATATAATATAAATACTTATTCAGACTTAGCTAAAGTAAGTGATAAATTAGTATTTGGTGCAGAGTATGATTTCTTTGAAAGAGAAGATGGATATAATGCACTAGCCAAAGAATATGGATTTAAATTTAAAAATAAATTAGATTTAGATATTGGATTAAAGTATCAAGGCCTAGAATCAAAGAAAGTTGATGTTATAAATGCTTCAACAACAGATGCAAAACTTAAAGATGATCAATATAAAGTTTTAATAGATGATAAAGGATTTTTCCCAAGCTACTTAGCAGGAACTGTTATAAGGGAGGAAACACTTAAAGATTATCCAGAAATTAAAGATATATTAAAACTACTAGATAATAATATAAAAGAAGAAGATATAGTTAAAATGAATTACGAAGTAGAAGTAGATAAAAAGGATGATAACACAGTAGCAAGAGAGTTTTTAATAAATAAAGGATTAGTAAAGTAGGTGAAAATATGAGTAATAAACCAATAATAACTTTTAAAAACGTATTTAAAAGCTATGATGAAAAAGAAATATTATCAGATTTTAACTTAGATATACACAAGGGAGAATTTGTAACGGTAATAGGAAGTTCAGGAAGTGGTAAAACAACTACACTAAAACTAATAAATGGGTTAATAAAAGCGGATAAAGGTGAAGTTATAGTAAAAGGTGAAAATATAAATAGTACAGATATTATAAAATTAAGAAGAAATATAGGTTATGTAATACAGGATATAGGGTTATTCCCACACATGACAGTAGAAAAGAACATATCTTATGTGCTTGATTTAGAGAAAAATGATAAAAATAAGGTATCAAATAAGGTAAATGAATTAATGGATATAGTAGAACTTGATAAAGATTTACTATACAGATATCCAAGTGAGCTAAGTGGTGGTCAAAGGCAACGTGTAGGTATTGCAAGAGCATTAGCTTCAGACCCTGAAATAATACTTATGGATGAACCATTTGGTGCAGTAGATGAAATAACTAGAAAATCTCTACAAGATGAACTATTAAAAATACAAAAGAAATTAAATAAAACTATATTTTTTATTACCCATGATATAAAAGAAGCTTTTAAATTAGGAAGTAAAGTAGTAATAATTGATAAAGGAAAGATAGTTCAACATGGTAATGAAGAGGATATAATAAAAAGTCCAAATAATGATTTTGTAAAAAATTTAGTAAGTAGTGTAGTTTAAAAATATTTATTAAATAAAATTGTTATTAAGTGAGAGCGAGTAAAAATCACCTTATCTATAATTATAGATAAGGTGATTTTTAATTTTTATATAAAGCAATAGGCTAAAGAATTTATAAAGGATTTAAGGTTATCTGATATTTAAAATTTAAATTAAAGAACATTGGCAAAAATTAATATAAATATGAATTTGAAAAGTTATTTTGAAAAATGATATAATCATTTTATAATATAATGAAATATATAATTTACAAAGGGGAATAAACAAAATGAAAAACATATTGATAGTAGAAGATGATACTATGCTAAATAACGGTATATGTTTTAATTTACAAGCAGATGGATTTAATATAATACCTGCATACAATTTAAAAGAAGGGGAAAATGAACTTAATAAAAATAATATAGACTTAATAATACTAGACGTAAATCTACCAGATGGAGATGGATTTGAATTTTGTAAAAAAATTAGAAAAAATTCTAATGTAGGAATATTGTTTCTAACTGCATGTGATATGGAATCAGACATTATAAATGGGTTTAAAATAGGAGCTGATGACTATATAACAAAACCATTCAGTATAAATATATTAATGCAAAGAGTAGGGGCTTTACTTAGACGTTGTAACAATAATGAGAAATCTGAAGAACTTTTAATTGAAGGAGAATTTGAATTTAACTTCGAAAAAATGATAGTAGCTAAAAATAAAGTAAATATGGTGATATCGCCAATAGAATACAAAATACTAAAAAAATTAGTACAGTGTAAAAATCAAATAGTTACAAGACAAGCACTAATAGATGCAATTTGGGATAATGATGGAGAGTATATAGAAGAACACGCTTTAACAGTAAATATTAATAGAATAAGAAGTAAAATAGAAGATAAATCATCTGATTATAAATACATAAAAACAGTATATGGTATGGGATATATGTGGGTTGGTGAAAAGAATGAAAAATAGTAAAAGTATTTTTAATAACTGCTATATAAACTTTTCTATTTTATACATTATAATATCATCAATACCATTTTTTTTAATCAAACAACAAACAAATGCTATTTTAAAAACCTATCCAAATTCTTTTGATGCAGTTAAAAATATTAATAATATAAGCCTTTGTTTTGGATTACTATCACTAATAATAGGTGTATTATTCGTATACATTATAAGGCTAAATATTGTTAAATTTAGTGATAGCATTATAGATAATATAGATTCTTTCATATATCAAGATAAAGAAATAATTCTAGAAACTAATAAAGATACTTTGCTTTCTAAGATACAAAATAAATTTAAATATATGATAGAAATTATGGAAAATAAAAATAGAAGATACTTAGAGGAAAAAGATAATATAAAGTCTTTAATATCTGATATTTCTCACCAAATAAAAACTCCTATAGCCAATATTTCTATGTATAATGAAACTTTAATAAATAGAGAACTAGATAGAGACAAACAGATAATATTTTTAGAAAATATGCAAAATCAAGTCAATAAATTAGAATGGCTAGTTAAGTCACTTATAAAAATGTCTAGACTAGAAAGTGGAATGATAGCCTTAGATATAGAAAAACATAGAATAAGTGATACAATTGCAAATGCACTTAGTGGAATATATTTAAAATCAGAAGAAAAAAATATATCTATAAATGTGGATATTGACGAGAAACTAGAGCTTTATCATGATAAGAAGTGGACTAGTGAGGCAATATTTAATATTGTTGAAAATTCAGTGAAATATACAAAAGATAATGGAAGTATAAATCTAAAGATAGATAAAATGGAGCTATTTACTAAAATAAGTATAATAGACAATGGTATAGGGATAGATGAATATGAGATTAATAATGTATTTAAAAGATTTTATAGAAGTAGCGATGTGTCTAATACAGAAGGTGTGGGAGTTGGGTTATATCTAGCAAGAGAGATTATAAATAAGCAAAGTGGATATATAAAAGTAGAGTCTAAAAAAGGAGTAGGAACCAGCTTTTATGTATATATGAAAAATTAAACTATATGAAATATAAGCACTGTTAATTAATAGTGCTTTTTTGTGTTAAATATCTCAATATTGTTATGATTTATACAAACAATATCACAAGACTGTGAGGATTTAAAATATATTTATATGATAACATTTAAGTATATTAATAATTAAAGTTAATTAACTTAGATAGAATTATCCTAAAAAGATATTAATAATATAAAAAATTTAAAGGGGATTTTAATTAATGAAAATATTAGAAAGTAAGAACTTAAAAAAATACTACGGAAAAGGTGAAAGTCTAGTTAAAGCACTAGATGGAGTTGATATAAGTATAAACAAAGGGGAGTTTGTTGCTATAGTAGGTACATCAGGAAGTGGTAAAAGTACATTACTGCATATGCTAGGAGGACTTGATAGACCTAGTGAAGGAGAAGTGATAATTGAAAACAATAACGTATTTAAAATGAGTGATGAGGAACTTACAATATTTAGAAGACGCAACGTTGGATTTGTATTTCAAAACTATAACCTAGTTCCTATACTTAATGTTTATGAAAATATAGTACTACCAATAGAACTAGATGGATGTAAAGTAGATAGTGATTATATAAATGAAATAATAAACATACTAGGACTTAGTAAAAAGATAGACTCTCTACCTAACAACTTATCAGGGGGACAACAGCAAAGAGTTGCAATTGCAAGGGCTTTATCAACAAAACCGTCTATAATACTTGCAGATGAGCCAACAGGAAATCTAGATAGTAAAACTGAACAAGATGTACTTGGACTTTTGAAAGTAACTAGTGATAAGTTTAGTCAAACTATAATAATAATAACTCATAATGAGCAAATAGCACAAATGGCAGATAGAATTATAAGAGTTGAAGATGGAAAAGTTGTAAGTAGAGGTGAAAGCCATGCTACAAAATAACAACCAAGAAATTATAAAAAAGCTAAGTAAAAGAAGCTTTAAAGCTAATAAAATAAGAAATATTATATCTATTTTAGCAATAACATTAACCACAGTTTTATTTACATCATTATTTACAGTAGGTGTATCTATAATGGATTCTTTTAATACTTATATGATGATGCAATATGGTATTAGTTCTCATGTACAAATGCAAGATGTAGATAAAAGTCAGATAGATACAATAAAAAATAATGAAAGTGTAGATGAAAGTAGCATAGGTACAGTTAAAAATATTGATAGTGCTAAAAATCCAGAGTTTTCAACTCAAACTGTAAATCTAGCAGTTTATGACAATCAAAGTGTAAAAAATTCTATACACACAGAGATGATAGAGGGGAGTTTACCAAAATCTAAAGAAGATATAGTTATGCCGATAGAAGTATTAGATATGTTAAAACTACCTCATAAAATAGGTACTGAAGTAAATATAGATATTCCAGTAGTTAAAGAGGGCGCTTATACTGGAGAAAATAAAACATATAAATTTAGATTAAGTGGATATTTTACATATAAAACAGCAACAGCTATGCCACTTCATGATACTTATATAAGTGATGATTTTTACAATGAATACAAAAAAGACAATGAAGTAGGATATACATGTATAAGCTTTAATTTTAAAAATGATAAAAATTTAGAAAAACAAGTTGAAGATTTAGTTAAAGATATTAAGCCATATTCAGGTAAATATAGTGTAAACCCAGCATTTTTAGATAATCAAGTAACAAACACTAGTGAATTTATAAAAAATGCTCTTCCAATAATTTTATTAGTATTTATAATACTTACAAGTGGATATCTTTTAATATACAATATATTTTATATTTCAGTAGTAAAAGATATAAAACACTATGGTCTACTTAAGACTATAGGAACATCACCAAAGCAACTAAAAAGATTAATAATAAATCAAGCTAATAGATTATCATTAATAGCAATACCAATTGGACTATTTTTAGGATTTATAATAGGAAAAATATTACTTCCTATAGCTATGGAACAAACTACTGTATCAAGTTTAAAATCAATAGATTCAAGTAATCCGGTTATATTTATAGGAGCTATTATATTTTCATATGTAACTGTTAGAATATCTTGTATGAAACCTGCAAAACTTGCAAGTAGCGTATCTGAAGTAGATGCTACAAGATATAGCGATAGAGATAGTAATATAAAGCGTAAAGCAAAAAAAGGTAAGAGCGGTTCTAAAATTCATAAAATGGCACTTTCAAATATGTTTAGAAATAAGAAAAAAGCATTATTAGTTTTGATGTCTATGTCTTTAAGTTGTATTATATTTTTAAGTGTATCAACTATAATAAGTAGTATGAATCCAAAAAGAGCAGCAGATGGTATGATGGTAGGTGATATAGAAATACAACATGGAGAAGCTCAAAATTCAAGAATACATGAAAATATGATACCGATAGATGAAGAATTTATAAAAGATGTTAAAAGTTTAGATGGAGTAAAAAATATAGATAAAATATATAAGGACTATTTAGGCCGTGTAGCTTATGAAGGAATATTAAAAGAAGAATTACTAAGCCAACCAATAAATGAAGACCATGTAAAAAGATTTTGGCAAGGGCATGACTTTATAGAAATTGCAGATATGAACAAAAGTGTATCTTTAGATATAATTGGAGTATCTTCAGGAAGAGTAATTAAAGAAATGATAGAAAAGAATATGTTAGATTATTATGATGAGGGAAATATAATAGAAGGAGGATTAGATATAGATAAGTTTAACAAAGGTGGATACATAATAATTAGAGGTCATGAAAATAGCAAGATAAAAGTAGGAGATAAGATTAAGTTAAAATATCTTAAAGGTGATACATTAGAAGAAGGATATACGGAAAATGAACTTGAGGTAATGGCAATAATTGGTGCAGGAGAAAACTTCACTATGGATGTATACGTAAATGAACAAGATTATAAAAAAATAGTACCAAAAGCATATGTACAAAATGTGGTAGTAAATACAGATAAAAATGTAGACGAAGTAGAAAATAATATAGAAAATTTAAATGAAGAGTATAACAATACATACACTCATATATTCTCAAAGAGAACCTATATAGAAGAAGCTAAAGAAACTCAATCTATTATAACTATTATAGGAATGAGTGGTGTATTTATAATAGGTTTAATAGGAGTGCTAAATTTTATAAACACTATGGCAACTAATATAATATCAAGAAATCAAGAATTTGCAATGCTTGAAGCAGTAGGAACGACTAAAAAGCAACTTAAAAATATGTTAATACTTGAAGGTATGTATTACGGGGTTACAATAACCTTTATAAATATTACCCTTGGTAGTATGGCCACTTTATTAGGATTTAATATTATAAAGACTAGATACTCTGTATACACTTATCCAATAGAAGCTTTATTAATATGTACAGTATTAATATTTTTAGTAAGTTTAATAGTTCCTTTAATGGTTTATAAATCAACATCTAGAGAGAGCATAGTAGAAAGAATTAGAGCCACAGAATAAAATGTATTTAACTAACTTATTAGGTATGTGCGATATTAGCATTTTATTTAACATAGCTTATTAAATAGTTTAAAAATCCCTCTAGTAGACAAATTACTAGAGGGATTTTTTATATGCTAGTGAAAATTTCAGTTTTGAAATTTTGTTATATAAAAAGTATAACAAATATAATAAAAGTTATTGCACAAAAAATATAGTTGTTATATATTATATATAACAACTATATTTTGGAGGAGATAAAATGTTAAAGTTAGTAAATGTTTCTAAGTCGTACAAAAATAAGTTAGCAATAGATAATATATCACTAGAAATAAATAAAGGTGAAATATTTGGATTTATAGGTCACAACGGAGCAGGTAAAACAACAACAATAAAGGCAATAGTTGGAATACATGACTTTGAAAAAGGTGATATATTAATAAATTCACATTCTATAAAAACTAATCCAATAGAATGTAAACAAGATATAGCATATATACCAGATAACCCAGACCTTTATGAATCTCTTACAGGAATACAATATCTTAATTTTATAGCAGATATATTTAAAGTAGAGAGAGTTAAAAGACAAGATTTAATACAAAAGTACTCTAGAGAATTTGAAATAGAAAAAGATTTAGGAAGTTTAATATCATCATACTCACATGGTATGAAACAAAAATTAGCAATAATATCAGCATTGATACACAGTCCAAAAGTATTAATACTTGATGAGCCATTTGTAGGACTTGACCCTAAAGCTTCATTTACAGTAAAAGAAATAATGAAAGAGTTTTGCGAAAAAGGTGGTTGTATATTTTTCTCAACTCATGTGTTAGAAGTAGCTGAAAAGATATGCGATAAAATAGCAATAATCAAAGATGGGAAAATAATAGCATCTGGAACTACATCTGAGGTAAAGGGAGATAATTCTCTTGAAAATATGTTTATGGAGTTGATTGAACATGAATAATTTACTTTTATTATTAAATACAAATATAATCAATGAATTCAAATTAAATAATATAAAAAATGCTGATAAAAGGGAAAAAAATAAAATATTAGGAACTACAATGCTAATTTTATTTTCAATATGTATTCTAGCTTACTATATATTTTGTATGTGTATTTCAATTTCAGATATTTTAATACAAATAAATCAAATGGAGCTATTATTAGTAATTGGATTTTTGGGTTCAACACTATTTACTCTTTTTACATCAATATACAAAGCACCATCATACTTGTTTAATGCTAAAGATTTTGATATGTTAACTAGTCTTCCTATAAAAGACTCAACTGTATTAAGTAGTAAAATATTGATGTTACTTTTTACCAACTATTTATACTCATTAGGGGTTATGTTAATACCAGCTATAGTGTATTTTATAAAGGTTGATATTAGTGCAATTTACTTTATATATTTAGTATTATTAATGTTAATGATGCCATTAATACCAATAGTTATATCTTCTATTATCTCATTTTTTATAGGTGGTATTTCATCAAAGTTCAAATATAAAAATGCAGTTTTAATAATTGGAAGTATATTATTACTTATAGCATATATGGGTGTTGCCACTCAAATAGAATCTATAGGTATGAATATATTAAAAAATAGCAAAGGAATAATAGATGGAATTAGTAGGATATATCCACCTACTTACTATTTTATAGATGCTTTAAAAAATAGCAATTTAATATCTTTATTAATATTTTCAGTAATATCTTTAGTGCCATTTTTATTATTTGTTAAGATATTTTCTAAACAATTTAGAAATATAAATGCTAAAATGAATGAAAGTTATAAAGAAAAGGATTATGAAGTAAAAGAGCTTAAATATTCTTCACCAACAGTGGCTCTTATGAAAAAAGAGATAAGTAGATATTTTTCATCTTATATATATGTACTAAATACATCTGTTGGAATTATACTTTTGACCTTAATGACAATTGGTATTTTAGTATTTGGTGCTGACAAGATAAATATGATGCTTAATCTTAATATAGATATGAATATGATAAAGCCTCAAATAATAGTGGCTATATTATTTATAATAATTATGTCTTGTACAACTTACTGTTCTATATCATTTGAAGGTAAGAATTTATGGATATTAAAATCATCACCAATTAAAGAAACTGATATATTTAAGGCAAAGATATATATGAATTTACTTTTAAATATTCCAATACCTATTATATGCTTTTTACTTTTAGGATTTAAGTTAAAATTTGATTTAGGTTTCATAGCTATAATGACACTTACAATAATAGCTATGTCTATACTTGTTTCATTATCAGGACTATTTGCAAATTTACATTTTCCAAATTTAGATTGGAAAAATGAAGTAGCAGTAGTTAAAAGAAGCATAGGTATAATGATAGTGCTATTTGGAGGTATGATTTATTTAGGTATATATGCAGGAATTTATTTTATTTTAAATATAAGTAACTTAAATATATATTTATTAATAGGAACAATTATAACATTAACATTAGACTATATACTTTATAATCTGATAAAAAATAAAGGAGTAAAGCTCTTCAAAGCTATTTAGATAAGAGTATTAAGTCTTAAATTTTTTTAATAATATGAAAAATGTAAATAAAACGAATATTTAGTTGACATATGAATATTAACCTAATACAATTTACTTGAAATCAAAATGCAATAATTTTTAATAACAAAACCATGAAGGTTTTAGGTTTATTTTTAGACTTAAAATCTTCTTTTTTTGTGTAAAAATTATAATTTTTTAATTTAATCAACACTAACAAGGGGGATAAAGGGATGAAATTAAAAAAGTTTTTAGCTATGTCTTTGACAGTAGTTATGACAACATCTTTACTAGTTGGATGTTCTAGTACAAAACCAGAAAGTAAAGGGGAAGGTAGCACTAAGGTAAACTCAAGAAAAGAGAATAATGAATTAGTGGTATCAGTTGGTTCAGAACCAGAAGGATTAGATCCAACAACAGGGGGACACCATGCAGTAACTAGAGTATTTTTTAGTACTTTACTTACTAGAGATAAGGATATGAAAATAAAAAATGATCTTGCAACAGAATATAGTGTAAGTGATGATAAATTAACATGGACTGTAAAAATAAGAGATGATGTAAAATTTACAGATGGAAGTAAGCTAACAGCAGAAGATGTGGCATATACTTTTGAAACAGCAGGTAAATCAGCATCTGTTGTAGATTTAACATCAGTAGAGAGTATAAAAGCGATTGATGAATATACAGTAGAATTTAAGTTAAAAGAGCCACAATCTACATTTGTTAATAAATTAATAAATATAGGTATAGTACCAAAAGATTTACATAATGATAAATATGCTACAAACCCTGTAACATCAGGACCATATAAATTTGTTCAATGGGATAAAGGTCAACAAATAATAGTTGAAGCTAATGAAGATTACTATGGAGAAAAGCCAAGTATTAAAAAACTTACAATGTTATTTTTAGACAGTGATGCAGCACTTGCAGCTTTAAAATCTGATGAAGTAGATATGGCTTCAATACCAGCATCTTTTGCAGATCAAAAGATAGACGGTAAAGTATTAAGAGAAGTTGATAGCATTGAAAACTTAGGTATTACTTTCCCAACTGTAAAGAGTGGTAAAAAGACTAAAGATAAAAATCCAATAGGAAATGACGTAACTAGTGACTTAGCGATACGTCAAGCAATAAACTATGGAATCGATAGAAATGAATTAGTTGAAGGGGTATTATCAGGATATGGTACACCGTCATATGTAGGGCTAGAAGCTATGCCTTGGTATAATAGCGAAGTTGAAATAAAAGATGGTGATATAGAAAAAGCTAAAAAAATATTAGCTGATGCTGGATGGAAAGATAGTGACAATGATGGAATTGTTGAAAAGAACGGTTTAAAGGCTGAATTTAAATTATGTTACATAATGGAAACAAAGCATAGACAAGAAATGGCACTAGCAGTTAGTGAAAAATTAAAAGAAATAGGAATAAATGCAGTACCAGAAGCTAGAACTTGGGATAATGCTATGGAAGTAATTCACTCAGAACCAGTTATATTAGGTTGGGGTGAGCATGATCCAGCTCTTATATTCCAATTATTCCACAGTAAAAACTCAGGTGTAGATTGGTATAATACAGGATTTTATAAAAACGAAAAAGTTGATGAGTATATAAATAAAGCAATGACAAGTAAAAGTGAAGAAGAAGCTTTAGAGTTTTGGAAGAAAGCTCAATGGGATGGTAAAACTGGTATAGCGCCAGCAGGAGATGCACCATGGGCATGGTTAACAAATGTAAATCACTTATTTATAATGAATAAAGATTTAGATATAGGAACTCCTAAGCCACAACCACATGGTGGGGCTATCCTTGAAAATATAACACAGTGGAAATGGAAATAAATTTAAGGGGGAAAATAAATGGCTAAAAAAGAAAGTATAGGTTTATTTGCAGGTAAAAAAATATTTAGATTAATAACTTTATTAACTGCACTATGCATTCTTACATTTATCCTGATGGAGGCATCTCCAATTGACCCTATAAGAGCTTATGTAGGAGCAGATTTATCTGTAACTCCAGAGCAAAAACTAAAAATAGCAGAGTATTGGGGGCTTAATGCCCCCCCTTTAGAAAGATTTACTAATTGGTTTAGCTCACTAGCTCAAGGAGACTTTGGTACTTCTTTAATATTTAGAAGACCTGTTATAGAAGTTATAGGAGAAAGATTTATGGCATCTCTTGGGCTGATGGTTGTAGCGTGGGTACTTTCTGGGGTATTAGGGTTTATTTTAGGAATTATATCAGGTGTTAATGAAGGAAAAATCGTAGATAAATTTATAAAAGGATATTGTTATATATTAATATCAACACCAACATTTTGGCTAGGATTACTTTTACTTATGGTATTTGCAGTAAACTTAAAATTATTTCCTATAGGGCTAGGTGTTCCAATAGGAGTTTTAAGTGAGGAAGTTACAATGTTTAGCATGATAAAACATATGATACTTCCAGCTATGACCTTATCAATAATAGGTGTTGCAAATATTTGTCTACATACAAGAGAAAAAGTTATCGAAATACTACAAAGCGAATATATATTGTTTGCAAAGGCAAGGGGAGAAAGTACTAAAAAAATAGTATTTAACCATGTTATAAGAAATATTGCACTTCCAGCTATAACTCTTCAATTTTTATCTTTTAGTGAATTATTTGCTGGAACTATATTTGCAGAACAAGTATTTTCATATCCAGGACTTGGGCAAGCAACAGTTGATGCAGGTTTAAAAGGAGACTTACCACTTCTTATGGGAATTGTTATTATAAGTGCAATATTTGTATATAGTGGAAATTTAATAGCCGATTTATTATATAGAGTAGTAGACCCAAGGATTAAGGAGGGATACAAGATATGATGGAAGAAGCAGTAAAAGTTAAAAATCCTCCTGTAATTGAAAAAAGCAAAAAAATTAAGTTTGGAGCTAGAGAAAGGACAATATCTTTAATAGTGTTTTGTACTTTAGTAATCTTAACAACACTTATAATAGGTAGCAATGTTAATGATATGGATTTAGCAGTAAACTTTTCAAAGAAGAATTTAGCACCAAGCATAAATCATTTATTTGGTACGGACTGGATGGGAAGAGATATGTTTGCAAGAACTATGAAAGGAATAACATTAAGTATAAAAATAGGTTTATTATCTAGTTTTCTTAGTGGGATAATGGCATTAATACTTGGCATTATGTCTGCTACTTGTGGTAAGATAGTTGACTCTATAATAAGTTGGTTTGTAGATTTAGTGTTAAGTGTACCTCATATATTATTAATAATATTAATATGTTTTGCAGTAGGTGGAGGACTTAAGGGAGTCGTTATAGGGGTTGCCCTTACTCACTGGCCGTCTTTAGCAAGATTAATAAGGTCAGAAGTAATGCAAATAAAATCTTCAGAGTATGTTCAAATATCAAAAAACTTTGGTAAGTCAAATATATACATAGCAAAGAAACATATATTACCACATATATTACCTCAGTTATTAGTGGGAACTCTTTTAATATTTCCTCATGCAGTACTTCATGAAGCATCTATAACATTTTTAGGTTTTGGACTATCACCTCATGAACCAGCAATAGGAATAATATTATCTGAATCTATGAAATATTTATCAACTGGATATTGGTGGTTAGCATTTTTCCCAGGGTTAGTACTACTTATAGCATCTATGATGGTAGATACAACTGGGCAAAATTTAAGAAAACTTATAGATCCTAAGACTGCTTATAAATAATTTATATAAATGAAAGTAGGTGAGTATTTCAATGAAAGAAAGTATAAAGCCAATATTACAAGTAAAAAATTTAGGTGTTTCTTTTTCGCAGTATACAAAAGGTCTTAGAAGGCGTGAACTAAATGTAATAACAGGGCTTGATTTAGATCTTTATGAAGGTGAAATAACTGCTGTTGTAGGCTCAAGTGGTTCGGGCAAAAGCTTACTAGCACATGCTATACTTGGAATACTTCCTCATAATTCCAGTACTCAAGGAAAAATAATTTATAAAGATAAAGTTTTAAGTAAAAAAGATAAGATGAATTTAAGAGGAAAAGAAATAGTATTAATACCTCAGTCAGTAAACTATTTAGATCCTCTTATGAAAGTTTCAAATCAAGTAAAAATATCAATAGAACAAAAAGAAAAAGCAAACAAAATACAAAGAAACGTATTTAAGAAATATAGTCTTGATGAAAAAGTTGATAAGCTATATCCATTTCAACTGTCAGGTGGTATGGCTAGAAAAGTATTACTATCAACAGCTCTTGTTTCAAATAGTAAAGTTATAATAGCTGATGAGCCAACTCCAGGTCTTGATGAAAAATCATTAAATGAAGCACTATCTCACTTTAGAGAAATTGCAGATAAAGGTTGTGCAGTTCTTATGATAACTCATGATATAAATGCAGCTTTAAAAGTAGCAGATAAAATAGCAGTATTTTATGCTGGAACAACTCTTGAAGTAGCAAGTGCAAAAGATTTTAGAGGAAATGGTGAAAACTTAAGGCATCCTTACTCAAAAGCTTTATGGAATGCACTTCCTCAAAATGAATTTAAGCCAATAAAAGGATCTCAACCTCTTCCAAATGAATTACCTAAAGGATGCTTATTTAATAATAGGTGTGATAAGGTAACTAGTGAATGTATAACAGTTAGACCTAAAGCTAAAATCATAAGAGACGGGATAGTGAGGTGTATACATGCAACTTAGAGCTGAAAAAGTAAGTTTTAAATACAATGATGAAGATGATTTTATACTAAAGAATGTAGACTTTACTATAAATGAAGGTGAGATTGTTGGCTTAGTTGCACCTAGTGGATATGGTAAAACTACACTTGCAAAAATATTAGCGGGTTACAAAAGTCCAAATAAGGGAAAAGTTGTTTTAGAAGATGGGAAAGATGGTAGGTATAATCAAGTTCAATTAATATTTCAACATCCAGAAAAAGCAGTAAACCCTAAATGGAAGATGAGAGATATATTAAATGAAGCATATACACCTTCAAAAAAACTATTAAATGATATAGGAATAGAAGATGAATGGCTAAATAGATGGCCAAATGAATTATCAGGTGGAGAGCTACAAAGATTTTGTGTTGCAAGAGCGCTATCACCTCAAACTAAGTTTTTAATAGCTGATGAGATGACAACAATGCTTGATGCAATAACTCAAGCTCAAATACTAAATGTTGTACTTGATATTGTCAAAAAGCAAAATATAGGACTTGTGGTAATAAGTCATGAAAAAGCAATATTAGACAAAATATGCGATAGACTTGTTGATTTAACTAAGTTTCAAAAATAATAAGAATAATATATTTATAAATAAAAACATCACTTATAGAAAAAAAGTGATGTTTTTATTTATAAATATACAATATTATTTCAAAAATGTAATATTTATAAATGGTCTAAACTATTGCACAGATATTATAAAATGGTATATGATGTATAAATGGCTAATAAATATTGGGAGAACGATTATGAGAAAAATAACAAAGAAGCAAAAAGCTTTTATACAGTATGCATTTTTATTGTTCTTAATATGTCTTACAACTTACTTAGTATCGACAACGTTAGACATTACACTAATACCTCATATTTTAAAGGTAGTCGATATAAAATATATAATAACTGGAATTTTATTGATAGTTATATATATATTATTTGAAGCATATATACTTCAATTAGTAATAAATTCAATAGAAAAGACTAAGGCTAGATTTTTGGGGTTTAAGATAGGGACAATGGGATTATATTATAATTTAGTTACGCCATTTGCATCAGGCAGCCAACCAATACAGATATATGCATTAACAAAGTATGGTATAAGCCTAAGTAAGTCAGTAGCTATAATAACAAATAAAACAATAGTATTTCAGACTGCAGTTACAGCGTATTGTGGATACTTAATATTAGTGAATTTAGATTTATTAAAAACTGAAATGCCGTCAATTATGATTTTAGTAGCGGCAGGAATGATTATGAATATAGTTATGTTAGTTGGAGGAGTATTAATAATACTTAGTCCAAATAAAATAAAAATGATAACTAGTTATATATTAGATAAATTATCTAGATTTAAATTTTTTAAAAAGTTATCAAACAAAAAAGACACAATAAATGAGTATATTGATGAATATAGTTATTCAATTAAGATGTTTATGAAAAATAAAAAGAATTTAGTTTTAAGCTTAATTTTAACAGCAATTCAACTTGCTATATTCTTTAGTATAACTTACTGTATATATAAAGCATTTAATTTAAATGGATTATCTTATTGGCATGTAATGACATTACAAGTTTTTTTATATATGGCTGTATCTCCAATTCCAACGCCAGGGAATGTTGGAGCTAATGAACTAGCATTTTTCTCTATATTTGCAAATGTGTTTCCAAAAGAAATTATTGGATACTCAGTATTTTTATACAGTTGGTTTGCATACTATATGATAGTTATAATAGGTGGAATATTTACTATAAATACCCATCATAATATGAATAAATATAAAAATGAAAAAATATATGCTAATAATAAATAAAAAAGCTAAATCATATTTATGATTTAGCTTTTTTATTTAGCAAAATATATCTAATTAAAATATTATTATAAGTTATAATAAACATCTATATATGCTACCATTTGGTCACCGATGCTAAGATAATAGTATATATAAGTTAAATAATTAGAATGAAATAATGTAGAAGCTTCATAGTCATTACTTAAAAGTGAATTTATTAAAGCTAATTGTTGAACTAAAGTCATTTTATACGTTTCTACTATGATATTAAGCTGTTGTGAAAATAATAAATCTGGTTCAGAATTACTATATTTTTTATTAAAAGTATCAAGTTTTGTTTCTATTTCTGTTAATTGTGTTATATAAAAGTTTATTTGTTTTTTTAGTTCTGTTGATTTATCTTTTATAGTAAGTGCATTTATGTCTATAGTACGAATATTTTCTCTAATAGATTTTATTTCATTAAAAATACTTACTAACTCATCTTTACCTTTTGCATTTTGAAGCATTGGAGGAACGGTTATATTAGACTCCTGGGCAAAAATTGGTACTACATTTATCATAATGGATAATAATAATATTGCAGTTATTAATACTTGTCTTTTTTTCATTATTGTCTCCTTCTATATCTAAATTATATATATATGTTTTCCTGTGAATTATAATTTATTCAACCTATATATGTTTTTACTTTAAATTAATTGATTATATTTTAAAGATTAAAATATTAAAAAATACTACATAATAATAAATAGAATCAAAGTAAATTATATGAAAAATCACAAAAATATTATAGTAGTAAAACTATCAAATATGGATACCTTAAGAATATAGTCAAATAAAGAAAGGAAACCAATATGGAAACTAAAAGAGAAGAATTAGACAATAACAAAGAAATAAAAAAATTATTAAAAGAAAATGATACAAAGATGGAAATCGCAGAAGAAGTTTATTCTAATAAAAAAGTATCAGATATATTAGGAGATAGACTAGCTAGACAAAGAAGATTTCCTCCATGTTAAAAAATTATATTAAGGAGTGAATTAGATGAGCGAAAACAGATTGGAAAGTGGACATTATAAAGACGCCCTGCAATACGCAAAAGATGTATTGAGTAGTAGTTCCTCCATCGATGAAATAATTGCTAATTCAAACATAAAAGAAGAAAGTATAAAAGATTTAAAAAAAGAAAATGAATAATAAAAAAGGATGAGATATTTAATATTTCATCCTTTTTTATATATAAACTTGAGAAACGAATCTTATTTAGAGGTCGTTTTAGCCAAGGGTGGGAGAATTACTTGAGCGACATGAGCAAAGCGAATTTTTATTGTAATATTTTGAAAATTTAAACTATAAATTGAAAAAAGTAATATAATTATTTATAGGATAAAGTAAATCACACCATATAAAAAGGGGGGATAAAAATGAAAAGTTTACTAAATCCATATAAGGGGCTACCAAAAGAAATATATATTTTATTTGTAGGAAAGATAGTAAACTCAATAGGAGCATTTGTACATCCACTTATGTCATTAATTCTAACGCAAAGAATAGGAATGTCGGCCTTTGAGGCTGGTCAATTTATAACAATGTTGGCTGTTTTTCAATGTCCGTGTATGATATTAGGAGGAAAGTTAGCAGATAGTATAGGACGAAGAAAGGTAATAATAGGCTTTCAGACTTTAGGAGCACTTATGTTTATAGTTTGTGGACTTATACCTATATCCACTTTAACAGCAAAAATGATGATATTATCGGCATGTTTTTATTCAGTATCTTCACCTGCTTATGATGCATTAAACGCAGATTTAACAGATGAGTCTAATAGAAAAGAAGCATACTCACTATTATATATGGGTACTAATATAGGTTTTGCAATTGGGCCTATATTAGGTGGTTTTTTGTATAAAAATTATCTTCCGCTAATATTTATAGGAGATGCTATAACTACATTAGTAGCTCTTTTCTTATTTATAAAATATGTAAAAGAAACAAAACATAAAACTTGTGAAAATGAAGTGGAAGCAATAGAATTTGAAAATAGTAAAGTTTCAACTGTTAAAGTAATGTTAAAAAGACCAATACTTATTTTATTTCCATTAATGATGATTTTATTTCAATTCGTGTATTCGGGGTGGGGATTTTCACTACCGTTACAAATGGGGGAATTATTTGGAAATGAAGGGGCTAAGTTATATGGTTTCTTGGGAGCATTTAATGCAGTTATTGTAATAACATGTACTCCTTTATTAACTAGTAAAACTAGAAAGTATAATCCTTTAAATATAATGTCTTTAGGAGGATTATGTTATGGATTATGTTTTTTAATTTATGGATATTCAAAAATAATGACACTATTTTTCTTAGGAACACTTTCTTTAACTATAGGTGAAATATTAATAGCTATAAATAGTTCTACATTTATAGCAAATAACACTCCTTCTTCTCATAGAGGACGAATTAGTTCTATAATACCTATATTAATGGGATCTGGATATGCATCAGGACCAATGATAATGGGAAAAATTATTGATATAAGTGGAATGTATATGGCATGTATGATTGTAACTATAATAGCTGTGATTGGTGCTGTGGGAATGTTTTCCCTAAATAAATTAAATAATATTAATAACTCATATGAAAGAAAATAAATATAAAAAAGTAGCTTATGGTTAGTATAAACTATAAGCTACTTTCTAGTTTAAGCGACATATTTGATTATATTGGAAAAAAATAGAACTTAATGTAATAATTAATATGATTAAATAAATATAATATGGGATAATCCGTATTTTATATTTAAAAATTAAAATAAAGTTCATAAAAATGTTGATATATTAAATTAATATGCTATAATAAAAATATAAATACGAATAATAAATATAAAAAATAATAAAAAGTATTTGTTTAGGGGAGGAAAAAGGATTTATGACAAATAAAAGTTCGGTTATTTACCAACTAGATGGGAAACCAAGACTAAAAGAGGCATTACCGTTAGGGATACAGCATATACTAGCGATGTTTGTTGGTAATGTAACACCACTTATAATAATATCAGGCGCTCTTAATATGAACTTAGCAGATAAAACAGCTTTAGTTCAATGTGCAATGTTTGTATCAGGTATAGCAACATTAATTCAATGTTATAAGCTAGGACCATTTGGAGCAAGACTTCCAATAGTAATGGGAACAAGTTTTGGATTTTTACCAGTAGCAACAGCAATAGGATCTAAATATGGATATGAAGCAGTACTTGGGGCATGTTTAATAGGTGGATTAGTAGAAATAATTCTTGGAAATGGAATGAAAAAATTAAGAAAATTCTTCCCACCAGTAGTATCTGGAACTGTGGTTTTAGCAATGGGGATATCACTACTTCCAACTGGTATAAAATACTTTGCAGGTGGAGTTGGGGCACCAGATTTTGGTTCACCTTCAAATTTATTCTTAGGAACAGTAGTTTTATTAACTGTATTATTTTTTAATCAATATACAAAAGGTATAACAAGCTTAGCGTCAATACTTATAGGACTTATAGTAGGATACATAATAGCAATACCAATGGGAAAAGTAGATTTTTCTCAATTATCAACAATATCAATGTTATCTATTCCAACACCATTTAAATTTGGGATGGAGTTTCATATAGACGCAATAGTAGCAATGGTATGTATGTACTTGGTTTCATCTGTTGAAACAGTTGGTCATATAACAGCTATAGCATACGATGGAGTAGGACGTGAAGCAACTGATAAAGAAGTTTCAGGTGGAATAATGGCAGATGGACTTGGAAGTATGATAGCGGCAATGTTTAGTATATTACCAAATACATCTTTTGGTCAAAATGTAGGATTAATAGCTCTTACAAAAGTTATAAATAGAAATGTTATAGCATTAGGCGCGCTATTTTTAATACTAGCAGGAATATTCCCACAACTAGGGGCTGTAATATCTATAATGCCATCAAGTGTATTAGGTGGAGCCAGTATAATGATGTTTGCTATGATAGCAGTAAGTGGTATAAAGTTAATAACAAGTGAACCATTAAATAATAGAAATAGTACAATAGTAGCTTTAGCTATAGGAATGGGAGTTGGACTTTCATTTGTACCAGATGCTTTAGCTAGTATGCCAGAGTCAATACAACTTATATTTGGAGATTCAGGATTAGTACTTGTAGCACTTATAGCAGTTGTGCTAAATATAGTGCTACCAAAGGAAGACAAAAACATAGAAGAAAGTGGAAATCTAGAAACTCAAATAGTTTAATATATATAAAATCCTTTCATTAAAATTGAAAGGATTTTTTTATTACAAAAATAACTAAATAAATCAAATACAGGTTAAAAATCACATAATTTTGAAGGAGGATATTGCCTCTTAAAAAGGTGGGAAATTTATTATATAAGAAACTTTTTATATTTAAAAAATAAATAGTAAGAAGATTGTTAAAGGTTAGAAAAAAAAGGAATAAAAAAAAGAAATAAATCATGTTATAATATAATTAAGTTAAAATAAAAAGATTTTAAAATAAAAAGAATTTCAAGGGGTGATGTAAATTATGGGCATAACATTAGCTAAAGGTCAAAAAGTAGATTTAACAAAGGGAAATCCTGGATTAAAGCATGTATTAATAGGACTTGGTTGGGACACTAACAAGTATGATGGTGGATTTGATTTTGATTTAGATACAGCTGCATTTTTAATAGGAGAAAATGGAAAAGTTATTAGTGATTTAGACTTCGTATTCTATAATAATGCAAGTCATACTTCAGGGTCTGTAAAACATTTAGGTGATAATAGAACTGGAGCAGGAGATGGTGATGATGAGCAAATACAAGTTGATTTATCATTAATACCAAGCAATATAAGCAAAGTTGCTTTTACAGTAACGATACATGAAGCTCAAGAAAGAAGGCAAAATTTTGGTCAAGTAAGCAACTCATATATAAGGGTAGTAGATGTTGACAAAAATGAAGAATTAATTAACTTCGAATTAGGGGAAGACTTTAGTATAGAAACTGCAGTAGTAGTAGCTGAAATATACAGACATAATGGAGAATGGAAATTTAATGCATTAGGATCTGGATTTGAAGGTGGACTAGCTGCTTTATGTAACAACTTTGGTATAAACATATAAGATTATAAATTATATATAGGAGAAATTATTATGGCTATAACTTTAAAAAAAGGTCAAAAAATAGACTTAACAAAGGGGAATCCAGGACTAAAAAATCTTAAACTAGGACTAGGATGGGACACTAATTCATTTGATAGTGGATATGACTACGATTTAGATGTTAGCGTATTTATGGTAGGTAAATCAGGAAGAGTTGAAAGAGATGAAGACTTTATATTCTACAATAACTTAAAACATATATCAGAATCAGTTGAGCATTTAGGTGACAATAGAACTGGTGAAGGTGATGGAGATGATGAAGAAATATTAGTGTCATTAGACAAAATACCAAATCATATAGAAAAGATAGCTGTAACTGTTACTATTTATGAAGCTTCAGATAGAAGACAAAACTTTGGTCAAGTAAATAACTCTTATGTTAGAGTATTAAATGCTGACAATGAACAAGAAGTATTAAGATATGACCTTGGAGAAGAATTTAGTATAGAAACTGCAATAACTGTATGCGAAATATATAGATATAATGGAGAGTGGAAATTTAGTGCGGTAGGAGCTGGATTTGAAGGTGGATTAGAAGCTCTTTGTAAAAATTATGGATTAAGTGTTTAACAATTAGGGGGAGATTATTATGTCAATAAGCTTACAAAAAGGACAAAAAATAGATTTAAAAAAATCTAATCCAGGTCTAAGCTCTATAATAGTAGGATTAGGTTGGGATCCAGTAGCACAAAGCGGAGGAGGATTATTAAAATCATTACTTGGTGGAGCAGGATCAAATATAGATTGTGATGCATCAGTATTTATGTTAAATGAAAAAGGACAAATGCATAGTTCAAAAGATTTGGTTTATTTTGGAAATCTACAAAGTGTTTGTAAATCAGTAATACATACAGGTGACAACTTAACTGGAGATGGAGATGGAGATGATGAACAAATACTAGTTAATTTAGATAAGGTGCCTTCTACTGTACATAAATTATTGTTTGTAGTAAATATATATAGCTGTGTGTCTAGAAAGCAACATTTTGGTATGATAAAAAATGCATATATTAGGGTGATAGATCAAGATAATAGAAAAGAAATCGCAAAATACAATTTAACTGATGATTATTCAGAGAAGACTTCTCTTATAGTTGGAACTATATATAGGCACAATGATACATGGAAATTCT
Source organism: Faecalimicrobium sp. JNUCC 81 (assembly GCF_053667625.1). Lineage (NCBI taxonomy): Bacteria > Bacillati > Bacillota > Clostridia > Peptostreptococcales > Peptostreptococcaceae > Faecalimicrobium > Faecalimicrobium sp. JNUCC 81. Next base: position 2,165,937 of record NZ_CM132203.1, on the reverse strand, counting down.
CAGCTATAGGTCAAGGAAGTAATGATACTGGCCTTAAGGATATAACACAAAACTTAGCCAGAATAGAATGTGCATATGGGGTATAAAAATGAAGTATTATAATGTAGATCAAGAAGACGTCTTAAAAAACTTAGGCGTTGATAATGAAAAAGGTCTTTCAAGTAGTGAAGTAAAGGCTAGAAGAGAGAAATATGGATTAAATGAATTTACTCCAAGAGAAGAAGGAAGCTTTTGGGATGATTTAAAAGAGAACCTAAGTGAACCTATGATACTTATATTAATAGCAGCAGCTGTTATAAGTGCAGTAATAGGAGAAACACATGATGCAATCGGTATAGTGTGTGCCATAGCAGTAGGTATAGGTATAGGTATGGTTACTGAAGGTAAATCTAAAAAAGCAGCAGATGCTTTATCTAAACTAACTGAAAATATAGAAGTAAAGGTACTAAGAGATGGAGAAGTTCATCAAGTATCTAAAAATGAATTAGTCCCAGGAGATATAGTTTATATTGAAACGGGAGATATGGTTCCAGCAGATGGTAGACTTATAGAATGCATAAATCTAAAAGTAAGAGAAGATATGTTAACAGGTGAGTCTGATGATGTATCTAAAAAAGCAGACATCATAATACCTATGGAAGAAGTAGAATCTAAAGGTAAGCTTATAGTACAAGAGCCAATACCAGCTAAGCAAATAAATATGGTATTTGGTGGAACATTGGTAGCTTATGGTAGAGGTACTATGGTAGTAACTTCAATAGGTGATAGTACAGAAATGGGGGAAATAGCTGGGCACTTAACAGGATCAGACGAAGAAACTCCTCTTCAAGCAAAGCTTGGGAAGCTTGGTGGAACTATAGCTAAGATATCTTCAGCAATAGCTGGATTATTATTTTTATTTATGATTTTTCAAATGGTAAGTAAGAATGTTTTAAACTTAGATATGTCTGGTATTATGCCATTCTTAAACTCTATAGGACCGGCAAAAACAGCATTTACAGTGTGTGTTGCATTAATAGTTGCGGCAGTGCCAGAAGGGCTTCCAACTATGATAAACATGACTTTAGCTATAACAATGCAAAAAATGGCTAAAATTAATGCTTTAGTAACTAAAAAAGAAGCTTGTGAAACTATAGGTTCTGTATCTGTTATATGTTCAGATAAAACTGGTACATTAACGCAAAATAGAATGACCGTAGAAGTTGCATATATAGATGGTAGATACCTAGAAGATAGTGTAGGAAATACAAATAGTTATTTTAAAGAAAATTGTATGATAAACTCTACAGCGGATATAGAACATCATGATGGTGAAGTTAAATATTTAGGTAGCGCAACAGAGTGCGCATTATTACTTTACAATAAAGAAATAGATTATAGATCTATAAGAAAAGAATCAAATATAGTTGCTCAAAATCAATTTACTTCTAATACTAAGAGAATGACTTCTGTAATAGAGAAAAATAATGAATACGTACTTTTATCAAAAGGTGCACCAGAAGTACTTCTTGAACTTTGCTCACATGTACAAAAATCTGATGGCATAGTTCCTATAACAGATTCAATTAAAAATGAAATACTATCTGAAATTGAAAAGTTACAAGTTAAATCAATGAGAACTTTAGGATTTGCTTATAAAGAGATTTCATTAAGTGGTGAAGAAAGTGAAGCCGCTTTAACAATTGAAGCAGAAGCTATTGATATTGATGCTGAAGAAAATAACTTAGTATTTAGTGGATTTGTTGGAATAAGAGACCCACTAAGACCTGATGTTATAGAGTCAGTATCTATTGCAAATAAAGCTGGTGTTTCTGTAAAAATGCTTACAGGAGATAATATAAATACAGCTAGAGCTATAGGAGAAGAACTAGGATTACTGAAAAATAACATGAGAGCTGTTGAGGCATCTTTTATTGATACATTAACAGATGAAGAATTAAGAAAAGAAATTCAAACTATATCAATAGTTGCTAGAAGTAAGCCAGATAGTAAGATGAGAATAGTACAAGCTCTTCAAACTGATGGTGAAGTAGTTGCAGTTACAGGAGACGGTATCAATGATGCTCCAGCATTATCAAAAGCTGATGTTGGTATAGCGATGGGTATATCTGGTACAGAAGTATCTAAAAACGCAGCAGATATTATCTTAACTGATGATAGTTTCTCAACAATAGTAAAAGGAATACAATGGGGTAGAGGAATATATGATAACTTCCAAAGATTCGTTCAATTCCAATTAACGGTAAATGTAATAGCATTCTTAGTTGCCATAATATCTCAAGTTATGGGTCAAGAAATGCCATTTACAACAATACAATTATTATGGGTAAACATAATAATGGATGGGCCACCAGCATTAGCATTAGGTCTAGAGCCAGTTAGAAATCACGTATTAAATAGAAAGCCAGTAAATAGAAATGCAAATATAATCTCTAAGTCTATGACATTTACTATAGGATTAAATGCATTATTTATTACAGCTATCTTAATGATACAATCTACATTTAATGTATTAAATGCAGCACCAGATCAACAAGAAACAGTAATGTTTGCCTTATTTGCATTCAGTGCATTATTTAATTCATTTAACTGTAGAGAATTTAATGCTGATAGTATAATACCAAACTTCTTTAAAAATACTTTAGCGTTAAAGATTATAGCTATAACAGGTATAGCTCAAATAATATTTACACAAGTATTTAAAGATTTCTTTAACTCAGTGCCTCTAGAAGTTACACTATGGATAAAAGTATTACTAGTAGCATCAAGTGTAGTTATAGTAAATGAAATAGTTAAATTAATAATAAGAACATTCTCTCGTAAAGACAAGGAAAGAGAATTAGAATTATCTAAACAAGAAGGATAAAATAATTTTAAATCAATGGGGAGGTCTCAAAATAGGGAATATTTTGAGGCATCCCTAAAAAATATATAGGGTTAAATTTGGGAGGATAAATGAGTGATTCAGTAGTATTTGAAAAAATATTCTCCAGCCAATCTGATAGAGGAAACTATACACCTTCAAAAGGATATACAAGTTACTTTATTGCTAATATTGGAGTAGTAAGTGAAGATTTATATAATTTAGAAATTTTTAAAGCAAATTCTTTTATAGATGAAAGAATGGATATTGTTTTATTTTCACAAAGTCTTGCTAATCCTAGTGATTTTGATATGATAAATCACTTTAAAAATAGCTTATCAAATTATAGGGGAAGTATATTTGATCTAAATATAAGTATTGTAAATGATAAAGAAATAAACAATAGAATAAAAAAAGCATTTGATTTTATTTTAAAAGAAGAAAATCATGAGTTTACCAATGATAGAATTAAGCAAAATTTTATTGTGAAAATTATGGCTTGGATAAAAATATATATAGGTAAGCTTAATATAAATAAATCTGAAGCTCCAAAAATTATTTTTTATGGAGAAATAAAAAAACATGAAATTTATCTATTACTAATATTAAATTTAGCTGGATTTGATGTTTTATATCTGAATCCTAATAGTGATAGTAATATAGATATCTTAAAAAAAGAAAAATATAATGTAGAGTTTATAAACAATACAATAATAGATAATATATTAAGCTTTGAAGAAAGAGTAGAACTTGGTGAAAAGGTTGAAAAATCGTCAATAAAAAAAGCCTTTACAATAGGAGCTGAAGCTTCTAAGAGAATAAGCGATGAGCTATTAAATGACTCTGGCTTTATAAAACCTTGGCAACTACAAGATAGGTCTATAAAGAGTTTACTTCTGAGTTCTACGATTGATGAAATATCTATTTATTGGAAACAACCATTAAAGCTAAGACCGGGATTTAACTTTGATAAAAATATAGTCCAAGCACCAGTATTTTTTTCGAAAATTAATGGTGTCTATAATGATACAAAAGAATATACTAACTTTATTAATTTATTAAAAGGTTGTGATGAAGCATTTTTCATTGAGTATGATGGTAATATAAATAACTTCACAAAAGAATTTACCAAAGAAGCTTTTAGTTTATCTTTTGTACTTAACTCAGAAGGTAAAATAGATAAAAAAGCAATATTAGATGATAAAAATTATTCTATATCGACGCTAAATGTAAATCATCAAAATATGATTTTAGATAAAATTGAAGAAGTCATAATGAGTGAAATGTTTCTAGATGGGTTAAATCGAGAAGATAGAATAAAAGGTATGTACTCAGTTTTATATATGAATAGAAGATTTGTCCATATGATAAATAACTTTGATTATTCTCTTTTAAATCCTAAGCTAATTATTTATTTAGGAAAAAGCTTAGTTTTTTACAAAGAAATTGTGTTTTTAATGATGTTACTTAGTAAGATTGGTTTTGATATAGTTATACTTACTCCTGGTGGAGAAAACTGTATTGAAAATGTAATAAATAATCAGCTTGTAGATATACACAGACTTGATAAAATGGTTTACGACTTTAAATTATCTTCACTACAAGAAGATGAATCATTATTTAAGAAATTATTTTCAAAAAGGAGCGGATTTAAATGGGGATAAGCATGAGTGGACTTTCAAAAGATAAAAATATAGTAGAGGTTGTAGATAATAATTTACAGGCAAATCAAGAAAACTTTGATATAGTCGAATATACAAACAATAAAAAAATTGAACTTAGAAAAGATAGAGAAGTTGAAGCACTTACTTCTCTTATTGAAGTAGATAATCCTGATACTATACTTCAATTTGGCCGTGCTGCATCAGAAGGTATTGCAAGAGTTTCAGATAGCTTACTTAATACTATTAAAATGAATAGAAATGAAGAAAACTCTAAAATGCTTGTACAATTAACTAAAATTATGGATAAATTTGACTTAGATGATTTCCAAGAAGCTAAAGAACCTACTCTCATACAAAAAATATTTAAAAAAGCTAATAATGCTATAGAATTAATGTTCCAAAAATATGATACTCTTGGTGGAGAAGTTGAAAAAGTTCAAATAGAGCTTGAAAAGTATGAAAGAGATATTAATATATCTAACAAGCAAATAGGTGCCATGATAAGTGAAAACTTTGATTTTTACAATGAATTACAAAAGTATATCGTAGCAGGTGAAATGGCCCTTGAGGAGATGGAAAATGAAATACTTCCACATTTTAAGAATAAGGCTGAGACTAGTACAGATCAGATGGATATGGTAGAATATCAAGATTTATTAAAAATTTATGATATGTTAAATCAAAGAGTATATGATTTAAAAATAGCAGAAAATATTGCTATACAAACAATACCAATGCTTAAAGGAATGCAACACAATAATTTTGGGCTAGTAAGAAAGATTAATAGTGCATTTGTAGTAACTCTTCCTGTATTTAAGCAATGCTTATCTCAAGCAATATTACTTAAAAAACAAGAATTACAAGCTAAATCTTTGAAGGCTCTTGATGATAAAACTAATGAACTTTTACTTAGGAATGCGCAAAATGTGTCTACACAAAGTGCTCAAATAGCAAAAATGGCGGGTTCTAGTTCGGTTCAAATAGAAACATTAGAAAAAATGTACAATACTATAAAAACTGGAATAGATGAGACTATGAGAATAGAATCTACTAATAGAGATGCAATAAAGGATAATACAAAGAGATTAGAAAGTTTAAATACAGCTATAATTTATAACAAATAGTAAGATAAAGGGCTAATTTTATTAAGTTAGTCCTTTAATTTTACTATGGGGAGGACAAATTGAGATATTTTGATTATATAAATAAAAACGAAATAGATAAAATCTTTTTTAAAAAGCCTATTGAGTTTGACAATAACACTGAAGTTGACATATTAAAATATGCTCTAGGGGCTTTTTTATATGTTCCAGCTACACAGTATAACATGATTTACAAAAGTATTACAGGGCAAGTAAGAGGTGTAAGACCTTTAGCTATATGTCTTGAAGACGCTATTGGGATAAATGGGGAAAAAGAAGCTATATATAATCTTAAATTAATATTAGAAAACTTAAGTAGTAATAAAATAAGAGGATTTAAGACTACACCATTAATATTTATTAGAATAAGAAATGTTGAACAGTTAATTAAAATTAAGGATATTATTGTAGAAAATAAAGAAGTACTAACAGGTATATTAATTCCAAAGGCAAATGCAAACTTAGTTGAAGGTTGTATAGAAGTATTAGATTCAACTAATATTAAAAGTCTATATGTAATTCCAATAATAGAAAGTAGGGAATTTATATACAATGAGACTAAGGAAAAAAGTTTTAAGAAATTATATAATACCCTTCTTAATCATAAAGAAAGAATTTTAAATATAAGGATAGGTGTAACCGATATACTTGGAATGTATAGTATAAGAAGAAGCAAGTATTTTTCTATATATGATAATTTAATTTGTTCATCATTTATAACAGATGTAATAAATTATTTAAATAGAGATGAACTAGATATCCCAATAAGCGGGGGAGTGTCTGAATTATTTGATATGGAAAATGAAGAAATAAAAAATAAATATTTAAAGGAAATATTATTAGATAAATTTCACGGACTTGTAGGAAAAACTGTTATACATCCAAATCAAATTCCACTAGTACAAGCTTTGTGTACCGTAAAGTATGAAGATTACATTGATGCTGAAACAATATTAAGTAGTGTAGGTGGAAAGTTTGGAGTTAACAAAGGTGCTTGTGGTGGAAGAATGAATGAAATAAATCCTCATTTATTATGGGCTAAAAAAATAATGATATTATCACAAATATATGGAGTATTAAATGAAGGGGTAGAATACGATGAGTTGTTTAAAATTTAATTGTGACATAAATATAACAGATAATCCACTAGACTTAAACATTGAGGATTATTTAGAAATCGCTGTAAGAAATAATCCTAAAAGAAGGTTTTTATTTGTGTCTAAGGTGTTAGGTAAGCATCTTGCTTGTAAGGCTGATGATATGGATGGTGCAGGTAGGTTAATAGTAAAAGCTTATAAAAAGAAAAATATAAATGGAAATAATGGTACGGTAATATCATTTGCTGAAACTGGAACAGCTATAGGTCATAGTGTGTTTAATTATTTAGAAGGTGATTATGAATTTATACATACAACAAGGGAAATAGTTGATGGTTATAAAAGCTTAGAGTTTTTAGAAGAACATTCTCATGCAACAGACCATAATTTGTATTTTGAAAATCTAGAGACATTAAAAAATGGAGATGAAGTATTTTTAGTTGATGATGAAATAACTACTGCTAAAACATGTGTAAACATTATTAGAAAGATACAAAGCATGTATCCTAAGAAAAGATATACTATATGTTCAATACTTAACTGGGTAGATGATGTAAATATTGAAAGAATTAAGTGTGTTGAAGAAGAACTAGATTGCAAGATTGATTTTGTTTACTTATTTAAGGGAAAATTTGATTTTGTAATTGATAGCATTCCTGTTTTAAATGAGGATACAGAGCTTAAAGATATTAATAGAGAAATAAAAGTGAACTTTATTAATTTAGATATGGATGCTTATATTAATGATAATAAATATATTAAGTACACTGGAAGATTTGGTATAAATAAAAAAGAGCAAGAAAAGCTTGTACAAGTTGTTAAGAGAGAAAGTTACAAATTAAAAATAGAAAATAAAAACTCTGATGTACTGTATTTAGGTACTGAAGAGTTTATGTATATACCAATGCTATTTGCAAAGGAGAGCAAAGGTAGAGTATATTATCACTCTACTACTAGAAGCCCTATTATTGAGATAGAAAAAGATGAATATCCTATAAATTCTAAGTTCGAGATTGAAAGTTTTTATAATAAAGGGATAAAAAACTATGTTTATAATTTAGATAAGAAAAATTATTCAGAGTGTTTCTTATTTGTTGAGTCAAAGAAAGATGAAAATGAGTTTAATGATATTATTAATACTTTTAAACATACTTCTATAAATAAGTTAAATATAGTTAGTTGCTCGTCTGTATAACATTTTTTAGTATTAAGGTATTTTTATACGCTAGGATTGAGCAACGGGATGTGAGCTTGCCGAACAGACGTTGGCGACATGAAGTGTAGCGCCCACGCAGTGGCTTAAGCGAAGCGAATTTTTTATTTGGAGGAGATTGACAGTTGAAAAATTTTGGGACGTATTCTAAAGATGATGTAGTATTTTTATTAAAAGATATATCTTCATTAATAGTTGAAGAGGGAAATAAAGAGCGTGAAGTTAAAATACAAAATGGGAGTCATTACTCAGAAATGATACCTATAGAATATGAAGTAAGTGAAGAGTACTTAAAATTATACAAAGAAAAGCTAGAAAGTAATAAAGAAGAATTAGCTTATGCAATAGGCGTAATGTCTGAAAAGATTATTAAGAAAAACGGAGAAGATGTAGTTATTGTATCCCTTGCAAGAGCAGGTATTCCTATTGGAATACTTGCAAAGAGGTATTTAAAAAATAGATATAATCTAGATTTACCTCACTATACTATTTCTATAATAAGAGATAAGGGGATTGATATTAATGCCATTAAGTATATAGTAAACAATCACCCAAATTCTAAGTTACAGTTTGTCGATGGATGGACTGGTAAGGGTACTATATCAAAAGAATTAGACAAGGCATGTATAAAACTAGAAGCTATATTTAATAAAAAATTTGACTCAACTCTTGCAGTGCTTGCAGACCCTGCTGGGTATTCAGCACTTTACGGAGTTAGGGATGACTTTTTAATACCTAGTGCTTGTTTAAATTCAACAGTATCAGGATTAGTTAGTAGAACTGTTTTAAGAGATGATTTAATTGGCAAAGATGATTTTCATGGTGCTAAGTTTTATGAACATCTGAGAGATTGTGATGAGTCTATAAACTACATAAATACAATAGATAGTTGTTTTGAAAGTCAATATGAAAAGATAAACAAAGAACTTAAAAACTGGAATGGTGATGTTATTACTAAAGATGGTGACAATGATGTTTCAAGGATTAAGGAAAATTATGATGTTGAAGATATAAACTTTATAAAGCCAGGTGTAGGAGAGACTACAAGAGTGTTACTTAGAAGAGTCCCAAATAAAATCCTAGTTAGAAATATTAATGATGAAAGTCTAAGACATATATTTATTTTGGCTAAGGAAAAGAATGTTGAAGTTGAAGAAATGGATTTAAAGGGCTATAGTTGTTGTGGGATTATTAAGAATATGAGGGATATTTAAATGATAGTTTTTTCTGATTTAGATAGAAGTGTTATTTATTCAAATAAGTTTTTAGACACTGACAGAGAACATGAAAATATTGAGATATACAATGGTAAAGAGATATCTTTTATATCTCTTGATACTATAAAATATATAAAGAAGATTCAAGAGGAAGGATTATTTATACCGACTACTACTAGAACTGTTGCACAGTTTCAAAGGATAGATTTTCCTAGTAAAAATATTGAGTTTGAGTGGGCTATAACATCTAATGGAGGAACTATCCTAAAAGACAATAAAAGATTTGATAAATGGAATAAAGAAGTTGATAAGATACTACAAAAAGCATGCCCTATTGAAAAAATGGTAAGTGATTTTGAGAAATACACAAGATTACCTGGAATCACTAATTTCAAGATTGCTGAGAAATTATTCTTTTATATAGTTGTTGATTGGAATGAGTTTAAAGTTAGTATGATAGAAGAATATACTTCAACTTTGGGATCAAAAAACTGGACTTTTTATGTAAGTGGAAGAAAGATTTATTTTTTACCAAAGGATATATCTAAAGAAAATGCTATTGATTATTTAGTTAATTATTTGGAAATAGAAAAATTCTCTGTAATTGGAGATTCAACTATGGATTTAGGTATGTTAAATATAGGTCATATGTCTTATGTTCTTAGACATGGAGATTTACTAAATTATAATATTGATAAAAACTTTATAATAAGTAAATATGAAGGTATGAGAGGCAGTGAAGAAGTACTTTCTAGTATAATTGAAAATTTCAATTTAGAAATAGCAAATGGTTAGACTTTAAAAGTAAAAAGAATAAAATGGCGTATTTAAAATATTAAAATTATTTTAAATACGCATTTTTTATTGCAATTACATTATATTTATTTTAGACCTGTAGAAAGCTTGTATATAATAGTGATATTATTTTATGGGAAGTGTGGCATCATAAATACACAATAATATATAATGTATTTAAGGGGGGAAGTTATGAAGGGAAAAATCACATCAGCAAAAGGAAATTTGTCAAGATATTTAGTAAAAAGGTTAAGACAAACTACAATAAATAAAAGGCTTTTAATATCATTTCTAATAATATCTATAGTACCAGTGATTTTAATATTCTTAGTGGTAAATACAACATCAGTAAACTTAATCAAAAACAATATAATATCAAATGACAAAGTAACCTCGAAGTTAATAACAGATTCTATAATCAATTACATAAGTAAGTTTGACTCTATAACAAATGAAATTATATGGAGTTCTACATTATTAAATGATATGAAAGGATACAACAATCTTACTGTAAAAGAAAGAGATAGATTTAATAATGAATTATCTAAGATACTACGTTCTAGAACTACATATATATCAGATGTTGCTGATTTTACACTTTTAAATGAAGATTTTAATGTAGTATATAACGAAGGATTTAGTTATATAAAACATGAAACAAAATTAGATGAAATATCAAAGGCAATAAAAAGTAAAAATATAATAAACTGGACATCAGTAACAAATGCAGAAGGTAACTATATATCAATAACAAAGCCAATTAAAATAGGTAAAAAGACTTATGGGTATATATTTTTGGCTCTTAAGGAAAAAGTTATTTTAGAAATGTTTAAAGACTATAATATTAATTTTAATGGTGGAGGCGTTATAGTAGATGAAAATAACAATATTGTAGTTACAAACAATGAAGAATTAGTTATAAATAAAAGTGAAAATTTATATGAACAGGATTATTTACAATATATAGAAAAAAGAAATTTAGATAATATAGAAATAATAAAAGAAATCGATAGTAATACAAGTATAGGCAAGATAAACGGTAAAAAATTTATAATAACTAGTAAAGGCATTAGCTATGCATCATGGGATTTATTGGGTATAATACCATACAGCTTTATATATTCAAGTTGTACTGACATTTACATAACTTATGCACTTGTAGCTATAGCTATGTTAGCATTATCTATTTTCATTGCAATAATTATACATAAATCTATAACAAAGCCTATAAATGAGATAGTTTATACAATGAATAACGTAGAGGAAAGTACGATAGGAAAAGAGATGATAATTAGCGGAAATGATGAGATATCATTTATAATGCAAAAATATAATGAAATGTCTAGAAAACTTAAAGTTCTTATACATACTGTTAAATTAAGAGAAAAAGAGAAAAGAGAAGTTACACTTCGTATGCTACAAGCTCAAATAAACCCTCATTTTCTATTTAATACATTAGGAAGCTTAAGATATGTAGCTATTATGAATAATGACAATACTGTAGGAAGTGGTCTTGAAGCATTAGCAAAACTACTAAGAAGTATAATACTTAATAAAGATGAATTTATAAGTGTAAATCAGGAAATAGAAAATGTAAAAAATTATATTACAATACAAAAGATTAGATATGGAGATTCATTTAATATCGAATATTTTATAGATGAAAGTATATTAGAAGAAAAAATACTTAAATTTATACTCCAGCCAATAGTTGAAAATTGTATACTACACGGATTTGAAGAAGCTAATGATACCAATGATATAAAAATAAATTTATATGATGGTGGAGAATTTATACATTTTGAGATAATAGATAACGGAATAGGCATAGAGGAAGAACGTTTAGAAGAAGGAAACTTTAATATAGATAAGTTTGCAGGAATAGGGGTTAAAAATATAAAAGAAAGATTAAATTTATATTATGAAGGCGTTTATATTTTTGAGATTACATCAAAATATCAAAATGGAACTATAACTAAAATAGTTATTCCTAAAATAATAGGGGGATAAAATAATGAGGGTACTAATAGTTGAGGATGAATATATAACAAGAACATTTTTAAGTTCTATAATAAATTGGGAAGAAGAAGAAATGACTTTAGTAAGTTTAGCAAAAGACGGAATAGAAGCTCTTAATATTATAGAAAAAGAAAATATTGATATAGTAATTACAGATTTAAAAATGCCTAAAATGGATGGAAATGCTTTAATTAAGGAATTAAAAAATAAGAAATTTAATGGAAAAATAATAGTACTTAGCAATTTTGATGATTTTAGTTCTGTAAAAGAAGCTATGAAAAATGGAGCTTTTGAGTATCTTTTAAAAGTAACTATAAATAAAGATGAATTACTAGGTGTTTTAAATAAAGCTAGAGAAGAACTAAAGGAAAGTAATAAGCTTATAAAAGATAGTAATATTGTTGAAATATCTAGTGAAAAGCTTAAAGTTGATGAGTATTTAGAAAAGTATCTTAAAGGAGATAAAAGTGTAGAGTTAGAAAAAAATTTAGAAAATAAATACTTAACTAATTACACATTTATATATCTTAGAGCTTTGAGTACAGATATTGAAAATGTAGAAAAAGAAAAAAAGCTAAATGCTTTTATATCAAATATAATAAGTTCTTGTGCTAATTATATAAACTCCAAATTTATATCATTAATAAATATAAAAAGAAACGAATATGTAGTTTTCATAAAGGCGAATAAAGAAAGTGATGATATAAATTTACTAATATCAAATATAACAAGGAATGTAGCTCAATATTTAGATATGGAGTTTGAAAAAGTTATACATAAAAAATGTAGCAATATTGAAGAATCCTTAAAATTAATAGAGGAACAAAGAGAAGAAGATGACTATAAAATAAATTCAAAAGTAGCTAAATGTAGAAGAGAAGTTAAAAAAATAGTTGAATATATAAATCATAATTTATCTAAGAAATTATCCCTAGAATTATTAGCAAAGCTTGTAAACATGAATGAATCATACTTAAGTAGAATATTTAAAGATGAATTAGATATGACTATATCAGATTATATAAAAATTAAAAGACTAGAAAAAGCAAAAGAACTTTTAAAACAAAGTGATATGAGAGTAAAGGATGTAGCAATAAATGTTGGAATTCAAGATCAATTATACTTTAGTAGATTGTTCACTAAATTTTTTAATATAACACCTAGTGAGTATAGAGAAAAGTACAATAAATTGTAATAATTATCCATATTAATGTAAAAATTTTATATTTTGATATAAAATTAAATGATTTACAATTATATCAAGAAAACGATTTCAAATGAAGATTTCTTATAAAAAAGCTAGGAGGGGTATTATGAAGCATCCATTTAAAAAAGTAGGATCATTATTAGCAGTTACAGTTATGGTTATGGGATCACTAGTTGGTTGTTCATCTACAGAGGGAGATAAAAAAGATGAAGGTGCTAAAGGAGAAGCAGCTTCAGGAAAAATTGAGGGGAAACTTGATGTAGCAGTATTTGAAGGGGGATTTGGTACGGCATTTTGGGAAGAAGCAGAAAAGAAATTTGAGGAAAAATATCCAGATGTTGATGTTGTATTAAATGCAAGTCCAAATATAGGAGATGTAATAAGACCACAAATAGCAAGTGGAAATTCTCCGGATTTTATATACCATAGTGCTCAAAATGCGCAAAGTGTTGCTAAAGCTTTAATAAAAGATAAAAACTTAGCTGATTTAACAGATGTATTTGAAAAACCTGCACCAGGTGAAGATAAGCCAATAAAAGATAAGATGATGGAAGGATTCTTAGATAAGCCATCTTGTGCTCCATATGAAGATGGCAAAGTTTACCTTGCACCACTTTATTATAATGTAACAGGTCTTTGGTATAATAAAGCTTTATTTGCAGAAAAAGGATGGGAAGTTCCAAAAACTTGGGACCAATTCTTTGAATTAGGCAAAAAAGCTAAGGCTGAAGGTGTAGCTTTATTTACATACCAAGGTCAAAGCCCAGGATACTTAGAAGCAATAGTATGGCCAGCAATAGCATCATATGCTGGTGAAAGTGCAGTAGAAGATATATTTAATTTTAAAGAAGGTGCTTGGGATAAGCCAGAAGTTAAAGAGGCACTTGCTAATATAGAAAAAATAGGAAAAGATGGAGATTTATTAAAAGGAACAGTAGCTATGAACCATATTCAAGCTCAAACTGCTCACTTAAAAGGTGAAGCACTATTCTGTCCTAATGGTAACTGGTATGAAGGTGAAATGAAAGATGCTATTCAAAAAGGATGGGAATGGGGATTTATGGCACCACCAGCTGCTAAAGAAGGTTCAGATCAATTTGTATCTACAATGATAGAAGAAATGTATATACCAAAAAATTCTGATAACATAGAAACATCTAAAGAATTCATGAGATTCTTATACAGCGATGAAATGGTAGAAGCTAATGCTAAATTAAATCAAGCTGTAGTTCCAACTAAAGATGCTCTAAATATAGCGAAACAATATTTACCAGAATCAAACTACAATTGTTTAACAGTATTTGAAAGTGGAGTAAAGCCAATAGTTGAAGCTTGGAAAACTGTAGAAAGTACTGAAATAAATATGAGAGAAGAAGTATTTGGCAAAGCAGGAGCTGTATTTAACGGAGAAGTAAGTTCGCAAGGCTGGATTGATGGATTAAAGAAATCAAATGAAAAAGTAATAAGTGCAATGAGTAAATAATTCACTATAGAAAGTGAAATAAAAAAGGCTGCTTAGCTGCAGCCTTTTTTTATAAAATATAGATACATTTTGAATACATTAAACAATAATAATTTTTCTATTAAAGTTTATATAACTAATTTTACTTATGTAAATTTTAATAGAAAAATGAAAATTAATACATACTAATACAAAAATGGGGGGTAAGGACAAATGGCAGGTAAGGGAAGAGTAACAATACCAACAGATGTAGGAATCGATGAATTAATGAAAGAAGTGATACAAAAGTGGGGAGCAGATGCAATTAGAGATTGTGATGGTACAAAGTTATCAAGTGATTTACAAAGATTAAATTTAAAAATGTACTCAACATATCTACCAACAAGAAATGATCAAAAGTGGGCAAAAGACCATATGGACCAACTTCAACAATTATATGTTGTAAGTGAGCCTCAAATAGCAACAGAATCAACTCTTTCAATAGATATAATGAAAGGTTTTTATAAAGAACAATTTAAACCAAACACAAAAGATGATATTAAAACTTTGTGGGAAGTTATAGATAGAACTACTGGTGAAAAGTTAGGCAGTGATAAATGGGAATATAATCATGAAACTGAATATGTAATAGTAAAAGAAGTTATACTTTTTCATGAATATACAGTAAGTTTTTTAGTATATCAAATATGGGACCCAACTCAAATGTATAACCATATAACTAATAACTGGGGAGATAAAGCTCATGAAATGCCGTATGACGGAAGACATAAAGAAACATTTGAACATATGAAAAGTTATCTTAAAGATTGGATAGAAGAAAACCCAGAAATAGATGTAGTAAGATTTACAACTTTCTTTTACCACTTTACATTAATATACAATGATATGGCAAAGGAAAAGTTTGTTGATTGGTTTGGATACTCATCATCTCTTAGTAAAGAGTGTTTAGATGAATTTGAAAAAGAAAAGGGATATAGACTAAAAGCTGAAGATATTATAGACGAAGGATACTATAATTCACCATTTAGAATACCGTCTAAAGAATATTTAGATTTTGTAGATTTTCAATCAAAGTTTGTAGCAACTCATGCTAAAGAGTTTGTAGATATAGCACATGACGCTAAAAAAGAAGCCATGATGTTTTTAGGTGATAACTGGATAGGTACAGAGCCATATGGAAAATATTTTGAATCAATAGGTCTTGATGCAGTAGTAGGTTCAGTTGGTAATGGTACTACTATGAGAATGATATCAGATATTCCAGGGGTTAAATATACAGAAGGTAGATTTTTACCATATTTCTTCCCAGATGTATTTAGAGAAGGTGGAGACCCAGTAGGAGAAGCTAGGGAAAACTGGACTCAGGCAAGACGTGCAATACTTAGAAAACCACTTGATAGAATAGGTTATGGTGGATATTTAGGATTAGCACTTAAGTTTCCTGAATTTGTTGAAGAAGTAGAAAGAATATGTGAAGAATTTAGAATAATTCATGATAATATAAAAGAAACAAAAGCTCACACTGCACCATTTAAAGTAGCTATACTTAACTGTTTTGGAAAAATGAGAAGTTGGCAAACAAACCAAGTAGCTCACGCTCTTTGGTATAAAGAAATATATTCATATGTTGGAGTAATAGAGTGCTTAAGTGGAATGCCAGTAGATGTTGAGTTTATAAACTTTGAAGATATAAGAAATGGAGTACCAAGTGATATTGGAGTAATAATAAATGCTGGAGATGCTATGACTGCTTGGAGTGGTGGAGAAAACTGGATAGATGAACAGATAATAACTACTTTAAGAAAATGGGTATATGAAGGCGGAGGATTTATAGGAGTGGGTGAACCTACTGCTTATCAAAAGCAAGGTAAGTACTTCCAATTATTTGATGTACTTGGAGTAGATAGAGAATTAACTTATGGATTATCATATAGAAAGTATCATGAAGAAACTAAAAATCACTTTATAATAGATGAAATAAATGATAAATTTAACTTTGGTGAAGGTAAAGAAGGAGTATTTAAAAAGAGAGATAGCGTAGAAATACTATCTATTCATAAAGGAGATATAGCTTTATCTACTAATACTTATGGAAAAGGTAGAGCAGTTTATATGTCAGGACTTCCATATACTCCAGAAAACTGTAGATTACTTTTAAGAAGTATTTATTGGGTTAAGAATATGGAAGATAATATGAAAGAATATTATGTAAGTAATATAAATACAGAGTGTGCAGCGTTTACTGAAGTTTCAAAGATGGCTGTTATAAATAACTCTTTTGAAACACAAATTACAGATGTATATGTAAAAGGAGAAGTAGTTGAAACTTTAACACTAAATCCTGGTGAACTTATCTGGATGAATATTAAATAAACATATTAAGTTAGAAAAACTGTACAAAAATAATTTGTACAGTTTTTCTAATATATTTTAATGTTAATTAACAGTTAGTAATATGAAATATTTTGTGAAATAAAATATTAAAAAGGTATAAATATATAATATAGTACATGTGTCTTATAAGAAAATGTTTATATATGTTGAAAAAATACTAAAGGTAGTATAGTATTATAGATAACAACTTAAAATATTATAGGTGCTTTAATATAGCATAAAGGGAAAAAGGTCAAAGCCTTTGCAGCACCCGCTACTGTAATGTGGACGAACGTTTAAAACCACTGTAAGATTTTTATGGGAAGGTAAACTAGTAGGATGAAGCTAAGCCAGGATACCTGCCTATAATATCAAAGAAGTTCTTCGGGGATGGGGAATATTCTTATTATCAAATATGAGATAAATGCATTAATGATATAAAGAAAACTCAGCCAATATGGTTGAGTTTTTAAACTTTTATTAAATTAATTTAGGAGTAATTAATTTTATAAAATGTTTTATCCCCCAGATAAAAGAACTTCTTTATATATATAAAAAGTCAATTTTACAAAGTGGGGAGTGTGAAATAAAGTGTCAAATATATCAATTTTGATATGTGATGCTCAAGAGTCAGTGCATGACACAATGGGAAAATATTTAAAATTAGAGGGGATGAACTATGTATCTGCATATGATGGAGCAGAAACATTATACAAAGCAAATATGATTAAGCCTAATTTAATATTATTAGACTTGATGATGCAAAATATGTCAGGTACTGATGTGTGCAGAGAGATTCGTAAAAATAGTAATGTACCAATTATTATACTTAGTGAGAAATCAGAAACGATAGATAGGATAATTGGTTTAGAATTAGGAGCAGATGATTATATTGCAAAGCCATTTTCAGAAAGAGAAGTTGTAACACGAATAAAGGCAGTGTTAAGGAGAACAGAAAATATAAAAAAAACAAGCAATTATATAAAATATAAAGATCTTGAAATTAATATAGATAGCTATGAGGTATACATAAAAGGAGAGTTAGTAAAAATTACACCAAAGGAAATAAAAATACTTCATATGCTTGTTTCTAATCCAGATAATATATTAAATAGAGAGCATATATTATCTGAAGTTTGGGGGTATGACTATCTTGGAGATACTAGAGTTGTAGATACTCAAATTAAAAGACTTAGGAAAAAGCTTAAACAATATGATTTAAGTTGGAAAATTAAATCAATATATGGAGTTGGATATAAGCTTGCAACATCTTAATAAAAATATATCTGGAGATATATATGTGATAAATAAATTAAAAAGAGAGCTATTTAATAAATTAAATAGCTCTCTTTTTTCGTTTATTTATATGAATTATAGCGAGTACTAAGTCAGTTTTAGATAAATACTTTAGTATATTTTGTAATATTTTATAAAATGTACTATTTATGACACAATTACAACGCAATTATGACACAATTAAAACAATTCACAGATATATAATAATAGTATAGAAAAATTTTTAAAAGTATGTTTTACATAGATTAACTAAAAAAATTATAAGTTATTAATTCAATAAATTATTCAAAATAAAAAGTAAGTATAAATGGTAAAGGTGTAATTATTACTTAATAGGGAATTTGGTTAGATGCCAAAGCTGCCCCAGTAACTGTATTCGATGACGAATTAGCAATACCACTGTGAAAAACGGGAAGGTGCTAAAGAGGATGAATCGTAAGCCAGGAGACCTACCTATACCAAATATATCTTTCTGGGGAGAGATTTTAGAAAATGTAGTATTTTGTTTATATACTACATTAGAATAGCCCTTTCTAGATAGATATTTGTAATAAATATCTATTTTTTTATGCAATAGTTAAAAAAATAGTAGCTATATGCTGATTAATAACTAGTAATTTAAAAGATTATTTAAAATAAGAGGAGGAGATAGTTCTATAAATTTAATTAGGAAAATAAAGCAATTAAATGAGGGGGGAGAAGGAAGTGAGAAATAAGATAGCTAAAAAAATAACTACATTATTAATGACAATAGCTATATGTTTAGTAAGTATACCGATATCTTTTGCAGATTCTCCGAAGGGATATGTGACTATATCTGTAGAGAAATTTACTTTAGGTCAAGGGTACATAAAAGATCCAGTTAAAGTGCCATTTTATGAGGGACAGAGTGTAGCACATTTAATAGATAAATTATTAGGTGGCAAAGATAATTACACAAATACTGGTAGTATAGGAGATACTTCAGGAACTGTAGAAACAGGATTTTATTTAGCAAGTGTAAAAGATGGTTTTGATGGATCTGAAAAAACAAATATACCTAAATACATACTAGATGAAATAGAAAAGGATGGTAACAGTGTTGAATATGAAAGATCAGAACCAGAATTTTTAGGTGAATTTGATTATACCAATATGTCAGGGTGGATGTATTGTGTAAATAACTGGTTCCCAAACTATGGAAGTTCTGTATGTTGGCCTAAAGATGGAGATGTTATAAGATGGCAATTCACTACATATGGATATGGAATGGATATTGGTGCAAATGGATTTGGAGCAGGAAAACCATATGTTGATATAGCTAATAAAGACTTACTTACAAAAGAAGTAGCAGAAATAAACAGTTCATCAGATAAATCTAAAATTCTTTCAAATACTCAAGTTAAAAATGCATATGATAAGGCATATAAAGTTCTTGAAAAAGTAGATTCATCTCAAATAGAAGTAAATAATTCGTTAGAACAACTTAATGATGCTTTAAATGCAGATCCAGAACCACCAGTTACTCCAGACATAAAACCACCAGTAAGACCAAACCCACCAGAGGTTAAGCCTGAGGAAGTAAAAGAAGAAAAAATAATTGGAAATACAAGATATGAAACAGCAGTTAAGGTATCAAAGAGTGGATGGGATAGTGCCAATAACGTAGTAATAGTAAATGGAGATAAATTACCAGATGCACTAGCTGCTACACCATTTGCAAAACAAAAAGATGCACCTATTTTATTGACAAATACAGATAAATTAAATAAAGAAACAAAAGCAGAATTAGAAAGATTACAAGCTAAAAATGCTTTTATAATAGGTGGAGAAAACGTTGTATCTAAAGCTGTCAAAAGCGAATTAGAAAAAATGGGAATAAAAGTAGATAGAATATCAGGAAGTACAAGATTTGAAACATCATTAGAAATAGCTAAAAAGATATCTAATGTATCTGAAATAGCAGTAGTAAATGGAGAAAAAGGACTTTCAGATGCAACTTCAATAGCAGCAGTAGCGGCTAATAAAAATATGCCAATAGTTCTTATGCCGAACAAAGGGACAAACATATATGATCAATTTATTAAAGATAATAATATACAAAAAACATATATAATAGGGCAAACGGGAGTTATATCAACTGAAATAGAAAGTAAACTACCAAATAGTGAAAGAATTGGTGGATTAGACAGAAATGAAACTAATGCTAAGATAATAGAGAAATTCTATACAAGTAGTAAATTAGACAATATGTTTGTATGTAAAAATGGAAGTATTAAGCAAGATCAATTAATAGATGCATTATCAGTTGGTGTATTAGCTGCAAAAGAAAATTCACCAGTTGTTATTGTAGGAAATAGTCTAAGTGAGTATCAAAAAAATGTTCTAAAAAATAAAGAAGTTAAAAAAATGACACAAATTGGAGGAGGATGTGAAAAAGCATTTGAAGATATAAAAGGTTTATATAAGAAATAGGATATAGAAGATTAGATAAGGAGGAAAAAGTAGTGAAAAAGAAAAATATATTTCTAAAATCAGTACTTTCTATGGTGATTTCATTAAGTATATTCCTAGGAAGTATACCGATCTCTTTTGCACAAGAAGCAAAAATGAATACCGAACCTAAGGGACATGTAATTGTATCTGTTGAAAAATTTACCTTAGGGTTAGGGTACATAAAAGATCCAGTCAAAGTTCCTTTTTATGAAGGTGACAATAATGCAGACATACTAACGCGATTGTTGGGGTCTGGAAATTATAAAAATATGGGAGATATTGAATCTTCATTTTATTTATCTAAAGTAAAAGATAATGATACAAGGACTCCTAATGTACCACAGTATATACTTGATAAATGTGGAGAAATAGGAGAAAGAGAAGAGGCAAACTGGTTAGGAGAATTTGATTATACGTTTATGTCAGGATGGATGTATGCTGTAAATAATAGTTTCCCAAATGTTGGAGCATCTGGTTGTATTCCAAAAGACGGAGATGTAATAAGATGGCAATTTACTACTTATGGATATGGGGCTGACATCGGTGGAGATGGATTTGGAGCAGGAGAGCCTTTTGTTAAAATAGCAAACAAAGATAGCCTGACTAGAGAAGTAGCTGAAATAAATAGTGCACCTAATAAAGCTGAGTTGTTAGATAAAAAAGAAGTGAAAGATGCTTATGATAATGCATATAAAGTACTTGAAGTTGTAGATATAGCTCAAAGTAAAGTAGATGTAGCATTAAAAGAGCTTAAGGAAGCTTTAAAATAGACTGTATCAAGGGGGATAATAAAGTGAAAAAGAAAAATAGATTTTTAAAAATAGTAATTTCTATGGTTCTTTCATTGAGTATATTCTTAGGGAATATACCAATGTCTTTTGCACAGATTTTACAAAGTAACATAGATGTGGTTTTACCTAGTGTATCTATTAAAGATGCCATAAATAAAACTGGAGAATATATGTATAAAAATACTCCAGATCCTAAGATAGGTACTATAGGCGGAGAATGGACAATACTTTCACTAGCAAGAAGTGGATATAATGTGCCAAAAGAGTATTATGATAAATATTACGAAAATGTAGTCAATGAATTAACAGCGAAAAATGGTAATTTACACAGCGTAAAATATACAGAATACTCAAGAGTTATATTAGGATTAACATCTATAGGTAAAGATGTTACTAATGTTGGAGGATATAATCTTTTAGAAAAACTTGCAGATTTTAATAAAGTAATAAGACAAGGAATAAATGGACCAATATTTGCTCTTATAGCATTAGATACAAACAACTATGAAATACCAACTGTTGAGGGTGTTAAAAAACAAACTACAAGAGATAATCTTATTGAATATATATTAAGTAAAGAAATAACTCAAGATGATGGAACAATAGGTGGATGGGCTCTTAGTGGAAATACACCAGATCCAGATATAACAGCTATGGCACTTCAATCATTAGCAAAATATAAAGACCAAGAAAAGGTAAAGCCTTATATAGATAGAGCACTTGATATATTATCTAATATCCAACTTGCAAATGGTGGATATGATAGTTGGGGAAGTCTAAACTCTGAGAGTATAGCACAAGTAATAGTAGCTCTTACTGCTCTTGGAATAGACCCTAAAACAGATTCTAGATTTATAAAAGGTGATGGAAACTGGGTAATACCTGCGATAATGGAATTTTACGTAGAAGGTGGAGGATTTAAACACACACTAGATGGAACTGTCAACGCAATGGCTACAGATCAAGGAGCATACGCACTTGTTGCATATAATAGATTTGTAGAAGGTAAAAACAGTCTTTATAATATGACAGATGAATTTAGTGAAATACCAAAAGTACTATATGTAGATAAAATAGATAAATCTGTAGAAAATACAGTAAATTACTATAAAGGATTAAATCATGTATTATCTTGGTGGGATATGTTAGCTCTTACATCAGCAGGAGAAGATATAATAAAATCATCATATAAGCTGCCTGAATGGACATCAAATATAATAACTACAAATACATCAGTAACAAGTGATGCAGGATACTTATTAGGATTAGTTTCAAGAGGAGAAAATCCAAATAGTTATACTGATAAAAAAGTAAACTTGAGCAAAATATTAGCAGACAAGCAAGATAAAAATGGAAACTTACCAGGAGGAGTGAATTCTCAAATTTGGGGGATGATAGCTCTAGAAGTAACTGATGAATATTATGATAGAGAAAAAGCATTAGATTCATTAATATCAAACCAACTAAATAATGGTGGATTTGCATTCTTTGGAAATCAGGCAGATCCAGATATGACAGGTATGGCATTAATATCACTATCATTTTTTAAAGGAAATGAAAAAGCAGATGCAAGTATAGAAAAAGCAGTAGAATGTTTAAATACTATACAAAAAGAAAATGGGACGTTTGAAGCATATAATAAAGAAAATTCAAATTCAACAGCAATGGCAATGACAGGGCTTATGAGTGTAGGAGAAAATTTAAATGAACCTAAATGGAGAAATATAGTAGATGCGCTTATGAAATTTCAGATACAAGAAGGAACAGCATCTGGATCATATGAATATTTAATAGGACAAGGTTCAAACTTAATGGCTACACAACAATCTTTAATAGCGATGGGTGAAGTTAATTCAAATAAAAGTTTATGGCACGAATTAGATTCTATGTTTAAAGGTGATAAATAACTACCAAATAATTCATCAAATAGTTACTCTACATTTAAAGAAATAAAAGCATTATATTAAAATAAACAGTATCTTTCTGGTGCTAAAATTAGTACCAGAAAGGTAAATTTCTTTAATCTAAAATATTAATCAATATTAATATTTTAGATTAAAGAAATTTACCTTAAGTTATGAAAAATATAAAAATAAGATATAAGGGGGAGTAGAATTTTGAAAAATAAAAATAAGCTAATAAAGACGTTATTTACAGTAGTTCTTACGATTAGTTTATGTTTTATTTATGCGCCAGAGTTACTTGCTAAGACATTAGTTAGCCCAAGTACAAATATAGAAATGGCCATAGATAAAACAGGAGCATTAATGTATAAAAATACTCATAATCCGACTGTAGGTACACTGAGTGGGGAATGGACTATACTTTCATTAGCAAGAGCGGGATATAAAGTTCCAAATAGTTACTATGATAAATACTATGATAATGTTGTTAAAACATTAAAAGAGTGTGATGGAAATTTACATAAAGTTAAATATACAGAATACTCAAGAGTTATATTAGGTTTAACTTCTATAGGTAAGGATGTTAGAAATGTAGGTGGATATAATCTTTTAGAGAAACTTGCAGACTTTAATAAAGTAATAAAGCAAGGTATAAATGGGCCAATATTTGCTCTTATAGCCTTAGATACAAATAATTATGAAATACCGATTGCAAAAGACGTTAAAGTTCAGACTACTAGAGAAATGCTTATTGATTACATATTAGATAGAGAAATAAAAAAAGGAACTAGTGAAGCTGGGGGATGGGCACTTACAGGAGATATTCCAGATCCTGATATAACTGCTATGGCACTTCAATCTTTAGCGAAATATAAGAATAAAGAAAAGGTAAAGCCATATATAGATAGAGCTCTTAACGTTTTATCGAACTTGCAATTAGAAACAGGAGGGTACTCTAGCTGGGGAACAACAAATAGTGAAAGTGTGGCCCAAGTAATAGTAGCCCTTACAGCACTTGGAATAGACCCTGCTAAAGATGAGCGATTTATAAAATCTGAAGGTAAATGGACTATTAGTTCAATAATGGATTTTTATATAGAAAGTGGAGGATTTAAACACGTTTTAGATAAAGAATTAGATGCTATGGCAACTGATCAAGGTATGTATGCAATTGTAGCATACGATAGATTTGTTAAAGGTAAAAATAAGCTTTATGATATGACAGATGCTAAATCAACTTTAAATACAGGTGAAATAGAAGACTCTAAAACAGAAAATAAAGAGGAAAATATAAACAGCCCAACAATAAATAAAAATCCTATACAATCAACAAATAAACCATTAATAAATAAAGATTCAACAAATAAAAATACAAGTAAAAGTATAAGCAAAAACAGAGCTCCTGCTATTGCAAAGGTACTATATTCAGGAGAAGAAGATAACTTGATTCTAAGTGGAAAAAAGGCAGTAATTGTTCAATTTGCAAATGAAAGAGCTATTCCACAAGTTGTATTTAAGAATAATACTTTAATGTATTATTCTAATGAATTATCAAATAAGTATCAAGTAGCAACGTATATAGGTATATTTGATAAAGATGAAAAATTAGAAGAGTTAAATGACATAACTAAATACAAATTCAATAAGAATACAACCTCAGAAAATATCACATTTGGGGATGTTAATGGAGATAATATTGTAAATGCTCAAGATGCATTAAATACTATTTCAACAGTATTGGAGAAAATAGATGTACCAAGTAATAAGGAGATACTTTCTATGGATAACAACGGAGACTCTAAAATAGATAACTTAGATGTGATTGGAATCATGGAAAGATATATAAAGCAAAAAGAATGTAACGTGCTTAATAACATATAAAGTCTTAATTTAAAGTAGATAAAGAGGTGAGACTCATGATAAAAAGGATATTGAATGCTTCTAAAAAACAAAAAATTATAGGGTTGTTAGTAATTATTACAACTTTAGTAGTAATCTTAACTATAGTAACACAAGCATATAAAGATAAGAATAAGGGGATGATTTCAAGTGAGACAGAGTCAAATGTTTTAGAAGTACCATCTATTAATCTTATACCGCCAAATAAAATAGATGTCAATAATAAAGAAGAATTCGACGTAGATGTTGTCTTATCGTCATTACCATCTAACATATATCCAGCGGCAAGTATTTCTATTTACTTTGATAAGGATAAATTAGAATTTACAAGAGTTAAAAAAGGTACAATGCAAGCCTATGGAGATAAATCATCTAATGGAAAAGACTTCAGTGTTCCATATTGGGAATATGATACAGAAGCTTCTAATATGAATGGTCAAATTAACACAATGTACCTAGATAAGACAGCGGGAAGATTTGCTTACAATAAAGATGGTTTTGATAACAAATCAAAAAATGTAGTTATACGATTGGGATTTAAGTTAAAAGAAGGGGTAAAACCAGGCGAAACATATCCTTTGAATATTAAAGATGTCGTATTCGCAACAATTAATGGAGACAAAGACAACACTAGTCTTTCGAGTTCAAGAAATACTTTAAAGATTAATGACTGTGAATTAGTAGTTCAAGATTAGGTACTGGAGGAATTTATTGTGAAGAGGAAAGTAAAAAAAATATTAACAAGCCTATTAACTATAATTCTAATCTCATCACTAATGGCTTGTGGTTCAAAAGAGGTTATAAAAGATAGTAAGATATCATTAAATAATGACATACCTAAAAGTGGTATTGTAGACGCTTCTATATTTGCACAATTAATGGAAAGTAAAGAAATGGCTATGTTTAATGGAAAAAATGATGAATTCACTTATCAATGGATGTTTATAGGAAGTGATATAAAAGAGCCAGAAGATATAAATTTACTGATAAATCCTACTAATAAGAATTTAGACGAAGTAAAAAAACAAAGTAAATCAGAGCTTGTTCAAGGATTTAGTTTTAATGAATCTAAAGAACTAAAATCAAAAACGGCCTTATCAATAACATTAAATAAAAAATGGAAATGTTCATCAGCTGATATATATAAATATGATGAACAAGAAAATACCGTAAAAAAAGTATATGGTACAACAGTAGAAACCTCAGATAATACAATAGTAAATTTTAGCGTAAAAGATAGGTTAGGAGAGTTTTACATAGTAGCTAGCGACCCTAAACAAGAAGCTATAGATAAGGATGAAAAAAATGGTAAGAGTGAAACAGCACAATCTGAAACATCACAATCAAAAAAATCACAATCTGAAAAAAAAGAAGAGAGCTCACTACTTAAAGAGCAATTAGGAATAAACACAGAGAAAGGAACACCTAATGAAGGAGGCAAAGATAAATATCTAACAGATCCAATTCCAGAAGGAAAACCTAAACCTATAGAATGGAATGAAGCTGGTAATAAAGTAGATAAAAGTAAGGTGGCAGGTTATTGTACATTATCTATTAGGTGTGACACATTGTTAAAGCCAGAAAATAGAAAAGTAGCTATTTCCAATGGAAAAGGAGATATGATACCTGATGATGGGGTTATATATGCTACTAAGAAGGTTAAATTCTATAAAAATGAATCAGTATTTGATGTGCTTTTACGTGAAGTTCAAGAGCGAAAAATTCATATGGAATTTTCAATGACACCTATATACAACAGTAATTATATAGAAGGAATTAATAATTTATATGAGTTTGATGGAGGAGAATTAAGTGGGTGGATGTATAAGGTAAATGGATGGTATCCAAATTACGGGTGCAGTAGATACCAATTAAAAGATAGTGATGTAATAGAGTGGGTTTATACCTGTGATTTAGGTAGAGATGTTGGATGTGAGTGGATGGGAGGAAAGAAGTAAATGTCAAATTCATTTAAATCATTTCACGCTATAGTAAATTTTTATTACTTTACAACAGTAATTTTATTTAGCATGTTTTTTATGCATCCAGTATTTTTAGTTATTTCTTTTATAAGTTCATTTATTTATTCGGTAAGTTTAAATGGTATAAAGGCAGTTAAATTTAATATTCTTTATATGATACCACTTTTAATATTTTCAGCATTAATAAATCCGGCTTTTAGTCATGCTGGAGTTACTATACTAACATATTTTAAAAATGGAAATCCGTTAACTTTAGAATCAATTGTATATGGATTAGCTGCTGCAGTTATGTTTATATCTGTGATTTTATGGTTTTCCTGTTATAATGCCGTGATGAGCTCAGACAAGTTTATATATTTATTTGGAAGAGTAATACCAGGGTTATCTCTTATTATTTCTATGGTACTAAGATTTGTGCCAAAATATAAGGCACAAATAAAGGAAATCTCTAATGCACAAAAATGTA
The DNA here is from genome assembly GCF_053667625.1 of Faecalimicrobium sp. JNUCC 81. Classification (NCBI taxonomy): domain Bacteria; kingdom Bacillati; phylum Bacillota; class Clostridia; order Peptostreptococcales; family Peptostreptococcaceae; genus Faecalimicrobium; species Faecalimicrobium sp. JNUCC 81. The sequence goes on along the minus strand of NZ_CM132203.1, from coordinate 2,138,072 downwards.
TAGGAAGAGATGTTACAAACGGAAATATAATACAAAAGGCAAGGAATGGAATAAAAATATTATCAATAATGACAACGTGGGCTTTAGAAAATGCTATAGAAACGGCAGATTCTATGAAATCTAGGGGATATGGTCTAAAAGGAAGAACCAGCTTTTCTAATTTTAGGTTTGATAATAGAGATAAGATTACATTTATTACTATGGTAATACTTACAATTATAATATTTATAGGTTCATTAAGAGGTGAGAATACAGTAGTATTTTTCCCAGCTATAAAATCAAATCCTATTACAACTTTTTCTGTAGTAGTTTATTTATCTTATTTATGCCTATGCTTAGTACCAGTATTTTTTGACATTAAGGAGGAGATAAAATGGAAGCATTTACAATTAGAGGATTAACATTTACATATCCTTTAAAAGAAAAAGAGGCACTTAAAAATATTGATTTGACTATAAATCAAGGTGAATTTGTAGTTATATGTGGAAAGTCAGGATGCGGAAAGAGTACTTTATTAAGGCATTTAAAAACTGTACTTACTCCTCATGGAAAAAGAGATGGTGAAATATATTTTAAATTAAAGCCTTTGAATAAAGTAGATACCAGAACTCAAGCATCAGAAATTGGTTATGTACTGCAAAGTCCAGAAAATCAAATTGTAACGGATAAGGTTTGGCACGAATTAGCCTTTGGTCTTGAAAGTTTAGGCTATGATAATAAAACTATAAGGCTTAGAGTTGCAGAAATGGCTAGCTTCTTTGGTATACAAACGTGGTTTATGAAAAATGTAACAGAGTTATCTGGTGGCCAAAAACAACTTTTAAATTTGGCATCTATAATGGCTATGCAACCATCAGTTTTAATATTAGATGAACCAACATCTCAATTAGATCCAATTGCAGCCAGTGACTTTTTACAGACAATAAAAAAAATCAATACAGAGTTGGGAATAACCATAATTATGACAGAGCATGATTTAGAGGAAGTATTTACTATGGCAGATAAAATAGTGGTAATGGATGATGGAGAAATTATAGCAAAAGAAAGTCCAAAAATTGTTGGAGAAAAAATAAGAAAACTAAATCATGAAATATTTACAGCAATGCCATCTCCTATTAAAATAGCATCTCAAGTAAATAATTCTTTAGAATATCCTACAAATGTAAAAGAGGGTAGACAATGGATAAATGAGTTTCTACAAAATAGCGAGATAACTTGTACAGCAGTAGAAGAAAAAGATATTAATTTAAGTAATGAATATGCAATTAGAATGAAGGATATATGGTTTAAATATGATAAAAACTCTCAAGATATTATAAAGGATTTATCATTAGATATAAATGTAGGTGAATTTTATTGTATTGTAGGAGGGAATGGCACTGGAAAAAGTACAACAGTATCTCTTATAAATGGAATCAATAAACCTTATAGAGGAAAAATTGAGATATTTGGAAAGGATATAAGAAAATTAAGTAATAAAGAAATTTTTAATAATAATATAGCTGTACTTCCTCAAAATCCACAATCATTATTTGTAAAGAAGACTGTAGAACTAGATTTATATGAAATTCTTTCTAGAAAAAAATTAAGCAAAAATGAAAAAAAAGAAAAAGTGGAAAATATAGCAAGAATTGTGGAAATAGAAAATTTACTTTCTATGCATCCATATGATCTAAGTGGAGGAGAGCAACAAAGGGCTGCATTAGCAAAGGTATTACTATTAGAACCAAAACTTTTAATATTAGATGAGCCTACTAAAGGTATTGATGCTAGTTTCAAAATAAAACTTTCTAAAATCATAGAGAAATTATTATTATCCGGTGTAACTATAGTTATGGTATCACATGATATTGAATTTTGTGCTAGTTATGCACATAGATGTGCTCTATTTTTTAATGGAAATATAGTTACGATAAATACGCCAAAGAAATTTTTCTCAGGAAATAGTTTCTACACAACTGTTGCAAATAGAATGTGTAGGCAAGTTTTTGAAAATGCTGTAACTTGTGAGGATGTGATAAATTTATGCAAGATGAATCAAAATCAAGTGAAAGAAACAGTAATAAGTTAAGCAAAAGAACAATTATAGCTACAATACTTATTTTGATAGTTATACCAGCAACTATATTTTTCGGTATATTTTTCTTAAATGATAGAAAATATTATTTTATAAGTTTTTTAATTATTATATATACTATGATTCCATTTTTTATGGTTTTTGAAAATAGAAAGCCACAAGCTAGAGAGCTAATTATAATTGCAGTATTATCAGCAATCGCTGTGGCGGGAAGAGCTGCATTTTTTATGTTACCACAGTTCAAGCCTGTGGTTGCTATTGTAATTATTTCAGGAGTGTGTTTGGGAGCAGAATCTGGTTTTTTAGTTGGAGCAGTTTCAGGTTTTGTATCAAATTTTTTCTTTGGACAAGGACCGTGGACACCTTGGCAGATGTTTTGCTTTGGAATAATTGGATTTTTAGCAGGAATTTTATTTAAAAAAGGAAGACTTAAAAAGGATATATTTCAACTATGTATATATGGTGGACTTTCAACACTACTGATATATGGAGGATTAATTAATATAGCTGCATTATTAATGTTTTCATCAAGTTTTACATTCGAGGCACTTGTAGCTACTTATGTATCGGGATTTCCTTTTGATTTAGTCCATGCAATAGCTACAGTATTCTTTTTACTTATAATTTCTCAGCCAATGATAGAAAAGATTGATAGGATTAAAATTAAATATGGTCTTATTGAACCATAAAAATTATATAAAATACACCCATTTTACTATTAAGCTAGATGGGTGTATTTTTATATGCTAAAATTAAAATAAGTATGTATTTTGGAAGAATTAGCTAAGTAATTATATTGAGAGAGTGGTTTTATATTAGGGGGGAGAAACATGAATTCGTTAATATATTTTTTAGTTGGTTTAATATCAACAACAGTAGGGGCGATATCAGGTCTTGGTGGTGGAGTTATAATAAAGCCAGTTCTTGATATTTTAGGTAATTATGATATTGCAAGTATCGGTGTTTTATCTACTTTTACTGTTTTTTCTATGTCTGTTGTATCTCTAGGAAAAAGTATAAAAAATAAAGTTAAATTAGATGGAAAAAGAACTATTAGTCTAGCAATAGGCTCTATATTAGGTGGAGTAATAGGAAAAAGTGCATTTCAAGTATTTTTAAATATATTAAATAATGATGGATTAGCACAAAAGATACAATCTGTAATTTTATTTTTACTAATGCTTGCAGTAATCATTCTTTATAGTAAGGAAGGTAAAATAAAGGGATTTAAAATAGAGAGTGTTAGCATATGCTTTATAGTAGGATTAATATTAGGAATTATTGCGTCTTTCTTAGGGATAGGTGGAGGACCGCTTAATGTAATTGTGCTTATGTACATATTAGGTATGGATGCAAAATCATCTGCTATTCATTCTATATTTATAATATTTTTCTCACAAGGTTCAAAGCTTATAACTATTTTACTTAATGAAGGATTTTTAGTATATAGTTTAGAAGTTGTAGTTTATATGATAATTGGAGGAATACTTGGAGGTTTTTTAGGAAGTGATTTTTCTAGACGTATGAAAAGGGAAGATGTTAAAAAGCTTTTTATATATTGTATGATACTTATAATGTGCTTCAATTTTTACAATATAATTAAGTAAAATACTAAAATGTTTTAATAGAACTTATGCTGCAATAAGAATTTAAATATATAAATTTTAGTGATAAAAAAGGGGGTATTTAATGTTTAGGGAAAAAGAAACTCTTGTTGATGAAGCGAGGAAAAGTAAAAAATTACCGAATGTTATTTGGGCTATAGTACTAGCATTAATATTTATGTATGGAGGGTCACTTATTGGTGGAATTGGAATACTACCAATATTTTTGGGGTTAGGTAAGATTTCATACTTTAGGTTAAATCCAGAATTACTATACTTATTAATTACGCTTATAAGCTTTGCATTTATATCATTATTAGTTTTTTTCAGAGTCGCAAAGATAGAAAAAAGAAAAATATCTTCAATTGGTTTTCATAAAAACAATGCGTTTAAAAAGTATGCTTTAGGATTTATTATAGGTTTGGTTATGATGGGGATAGTAGTATCAATACTATTTTTATTAGGCTGTGTAACTGTTGAAAAACAACCTAACCAGCCAGTAGGAATTTCTGCGATTTTACCAGTATTAATAGTATTGATAGGTTGGATAATACAAGGTGGAACTGAAGAAGTAGTTACAAGAGGTTGGCTTATGAATGTTTTAGGAGCTAGATACAATATAGCTTTAGGACTTATTATATCTTCAACTCTATTTGGATTATTACATCTAGGTAATCCGAATGTTAATTACATTGCTATTATAAATATAATATTAGTTGGATTATTTTACGGGCTATATGTTATAAAAACTAATGATTTATGGGCTGTTTGTGGAATGCATAGTGCGTGGAACTTTGCACAAGGTAATCTATTTGGATTTGAAGTAAGTGGATTAAATGTTGAAGTTGGAAGCTTACTTGATTTTAACTTAATTGGAAAAGATTTTATATCTGGAGGTTCTTTTGGACCAGAAGCAGGGCTAGGGGCTACTATTGTATTATTAGCTGGAATAGCCATTATATATTTTTTAGATAAAAAAGGTAAATTTAATAAAATATAAATTAATATATAAAGAGCTTATACATTTAGTATAAGCTCTTTTAAATAAAGCAGAATTATTAGCTAAACTAGTAAGTAGTAGCTTTTTTATTTCTATTATTAATTTTCAATAAAGAATTAAAAAATAATTTAGGTTAATCTAGCATAGTCATGTCTCCAGCTTAAGGTATTAAGTATTTATCAGGAACATTAATTTTATCAAAGTAATTCTTAGTTACAATGAATGCAGACAATAAGATTCAGATATTTTAAGATTTGATTAAATTAAAATGTATATCTATCATAGAAACCACATATGATAATTACAATATATGGAATTAATATTCCTGATAGTAAAATAAATTTATTTTGTATAGTCTTTGATTCCGTAATAATTTTTTCAGTAAATATATTAAATATACTTTTAAAAACAGTAAATGCCAAGTATCCTAACGTTGCTCCTAAAGTATTAAGTATCAAATCATCAACATCAGTTCCTCTAGTTAAAAATAATTGTGATAATTCAATAAGCAGTGAGGTGCAAAATCCAATAACTACTACTTTTTTACAAGAATTTACTTTAGTGTATATCAACGGCAGCAAAAAACCAATTGGCATAAACATTGCAATATTTCCAATAATATTAATAAAGGAATGTGTAGTTATTCCACCTCGTAACATTTCAATAATACCTTCAAATGGAATAAAAGATATTTCATTAATTCTTATGTCAAGATGAAATCCACTCATTGGAGATATACCCGTTAAGGAAAATATAATAACCATAGAAAAAGAAAACAACATAATCCCTGTATTATATAAAGAAATTTCCCTTCTATTTTTTTGTTTGGCATTTATTATTAGTATCATAATCATAATAGCCATGCTTATTAAAATATCACGTCCTAAGATTTGCATTATAATCCCTCCCAATTAAAATTAATTTTATATATTATATAATTCTGAAGTGGTAATTATATAATATCAACGTACTTTAAAATTACAAAGTAGATTTATTGAATTTGAAAGTAAAGCACATTGATTTAAGCTAGTTCAATAAATAACTAAGCAAGCTAGCAAAGCAAAAAATAAATAAAAGAACTTAAATAAGTTCTTTTATTTATTTTTATTAAATTTGAATTAAAAATTTATACTTTAAAAAGTTAATTAGTTAAGCTAAGTTTTATTTTGAATTAATAATCTGATGTGACATTTTAACTAATTCATCTTGTGATAAGTCAGAATCTGTTACTAAAAAAGAGTAGTATACTCCATCTTGTTCCCAGTTTAAAGATTGAACCTTAGAAACTTCAACATCTTCAGATCCAAAACTAAATACATATTTACCAGATGCCTCATCCTTTTTATCTTGTTCTGTCATTTCATAATCCTCTGGAACAAGCTTATTAGCATATGAATGATAATATAAATCTATATTATTATAAGTATCAACAACAACTTCATCTTTAGATCTTTCACCTAACATCTTACCTTCCATATAAAGGTTTAATTTATTATTACCTTTTTCATATGCAAAATGAAGAGATTTTGTTTTTCCTACAGAATTACCTTGTTCATCAAATCCTTCATTATTTGAAGTATAGCCATTTTCAAATATATATCCATTTTCAAATTTATCAACTAATTTTGGATTAAATCCAAAATCATTATTTATTTGCTCCACTTTAGGTATTGTAGTATAAGTTGGTATATTACTTGAAATTCCTACAGTAGAGAATAACTTTCCTGCTGCAAATGCAGTTGTTCCTAATACAAAAGTAGCTGCTAATGCAATTATAACTTTTTTCTTTAAAGTTCCATTTTTATATATTTTTATATTTCCCATTTCACCATTCTCCTCTTGATCTGGTAAGTTATTTAATGTATCACTTACCTTATTTTTAAAACTTTTAGGTGTATCTGGAAAGGTATTATTCCAATTATAATTATTCATAAATTACCTCCATATTTTCCAATTTTATTTTTAATAACTTTCGTCCCTTTGCTAACCTACTTTTTACAGTTCCAGAAGGTATTTTTAAAATCTGCTTAATTTCTTCTACTGAATATCCCTCTACATAATAAAGAACAATTGTAATACGAATGCGCTCAGGTAATTTTTTAATAGCTAAATATAATTCGCTATAATCTTTTTTGTCATCAACCTTTACAAACTCAAAGCATTCTTCATAAGATAACTTTGGGTATTCTCTGCGCTTTAAGCTATAACATTCGTTTATTAATATTCTAATTAACCATGTCTTAAAATATTTTTCTTCTTTTAATGTATGTAATTTGTCATAAGCTTTTAAAATTGCCCCCTGAACAGCATCCTCACAGTCCTGATCATAAACCAAAATTGATTTAGACACATGATATAAAGTACGTTCAGCTTTAAGAACGTTTTCTATAAATGTATTTTTATTCAACTAACTTCCTACCTTTCCATGCAAATTGTAGCGCTACTTCTTTGCCTTACATTAATTAGATGTATATATATGCAAAATGGTTCATTTAATTTTTAAATATTTAAAAATTAAAGGCCACGGTCTATATGACCATAGCCTTTAGTTTTTTATTTTCAAGATTTAATGTTTTTATAATTAGTAGCTATAATATTAAAATCATTAGTACAAGTAAAAATATAACATATATATCTACAGATAAAAATTTAAAATGTTAATTTACATATTTTTACATTTAACTCTTTTCTGTTAAAATAGTAGTTAATAAAAATAAAAGGAGAACAAAATGTCCAAAAGAAATAAACTGATAATATTTGTGGTAATTTTACTTGCATTTGCTTTAATGATGATCTTTTATAATTATAAAGATGCATCAAAATTACCTACTGTAACTGTTAAATACAATAATGAATCTATTGTTCTTAAACCGAGTACTTATGATTATGAAAATAAAACTTCTATATTTTCTATAAATAGAAAACAATCTAAGGACAATACTTTAAATTTAAAGCCAAGTTCATCTGTTAATATAATATTTAATGAAGAGCCTCATGAGTATAATTTATCTATTGAAGAAGATAAAAATAATTCATCAAATGTAAAATTTAAAGAAAGAAATCAATTTTTAACAGAAAAAAAAGAAGGGATATTTAAGTATAGCTTAAAAACTATTTCATATGATAAAGGATTTCTTGAATACGTATTTTACATAAATTTAAAATAAAATATACTTTAATAAAGGCTATAGTCCTATTTGAGACTATAGCCTTTATTAAAGTATATTTTATAAAACTTTTAAATAGGTTAAATTTCAGTAAGATATTCTTTTTTTATCGCAAGGTGTTTTGTTATAAAATTTGAAAAATGAAATACTAGTAATATTAAAAGAAGATACGGATTTTTAATATTTAAAACAGATGCACCTAGAATAAATAAAACCATAAGTAAGCATGTAATTAAACTACTTTTAAATTGAAAGTTAAAATAATCATCTTTACTAGATTCAAGTTTATTATCATCTATAAGTTTAACATCACTTATCCAAACTGATATTTTCTTATTCTTAATACACCAGAAATTATAAAATATAAAACATGGAATAAATATTACCATGAATATGATGAGACTATACATAAATAATCACCTCTCATTATTTTTATTAGGATACTTTATATAATATAAACTCTATAGAAATACATTTTCTGAGAAAAGATTTAAGATATTATATAAAAATTATAAATTAACTTGCAGTTAAATTTATTAATCAAAAGTTAACTACCTATCCATTGTTAATAGAACTTATTTAACTTATACTATAAATATATCATATTAAAGGAGTAAACTAATGGAAAAGTTAAAAATAGGGGAAGTAATAAAGTTTTTAAGAAAAAATAAAAATATAACTCAGGAACAATTAGCAAATTTAATAGGGGTATCAACACCTGCAGTATCTAAATGGGAAAGTGGTACAAGTTATCCAGATATAACAGTATTGCCTATACTTGCAAATTATTTTGAAGTTACAATAGATGAATTATTAAACTATAAAAATGAATTAAGTAAAGAAGAAATTGAAGAAATATTTAAAGAATGTGAAGATTTAATATCACAAGAAAAGATAGATGAAAGTATAAATTTATGTGAAAAGTATATAAGAAAATATCCATCTAATTATGAATTAAAGTTTAATTTAAGTGCCATATACACTTTAGCTGCTGTAAGAAGTGCAGATGATAAAGATAAGTATAATAATATAATATCTAGAACTATAGAAATACTATTGGATATAGTTGATAATACAAAGGATATGAAAGAGAAAGAAGGTTCTCTTATACAATTGAGTAGCCAATATATGTTAATGAATCAACCAGATAAAGCAGAAGAAGTTTTGAAAGAAATATATAAGCCAACATATGACCCTAATGGTATGTTGTCAATTATATATCTTAGTCAAGGTAAGGTAGAAGAATCTAAAAAACTAATGCAAGAAATTTTATACAATGCCTTAATTGAAGCTAAAACTTCTTGTATGTCACTGGCAATGTCAGATTACAATTATAAAGATGATATGGATGAAGAAGATATAGATTTTGAAAAAGCAAAAAATTACTATGAATTAGCTTTAGGTATTGAAAAATTAACTCCAGAAATGAATATGACGCATACAATATATTCTCAATTAGCTCATATGTATATGAAAAAGAAAGATAGTGAAAACTCTATTAAATCTTTAAGAAAAATGCTTGATTACCTAAGGGATGTAAATATTAATAATCGTATGAAAATTAATGATATATGGTATTTTGATAAGATGGAAGAGAAAGCAATAAAAATGAAAACTAATTTATATGAGCATTTGATAATATCTTTAAAAGAAGGATTTAGTAATTTTAAAGAGAATAAAGAATTTAAAGCGATTATTGAGGAATTAGAAGTATTAAGTGAGAAAAATAAAATTTAAAACAAGGGGGAACTATGTTATTTATTGATGATAAAAAATCAAATTTGATAAGTAAAGTAATTATAATTATGACCGTAGTTATTAACATAGGGGCATTTTTTATATTACCAAATCAAATATTTGTTCAGATAAATAAACCACACACAATGTCAAAGATAATTGTATTAGCTATGATACCGATACTTCAAATTTTAATATTTAACATAGGAAAGGAAAGAAGTGAATTAGGCATAAATATGATAGCTTTAATAATTATGCTTGTTGCTGATATAGCTGTAATAGGCATGAATTTGTTATAAAGAGGGAGACACAATGAGAGATATAATCAATTTTTTACTAGGAATGGGATTTATATTTTTACTAGGAGTTTCATTTTCTCTATTTGATTACATGAACAAAATGAAATTCATAAAACAAAATATATTAAACAATTATGGAAAAGAAATAGATTTAGAAGATATTAAATATAAAATGGTAAGTGTTTCAAGTTATTTTGAGAATAAAAAGATAAACGAGTGTGTAGATGATATAACTTGGAATGATTTAAGTATGGATGATATATATAAGACAATAAATAATACTCAAAGTAGTGCAGGTCGTGATGTATTGTATACTATCCTTAGATGTCCATTATATGATAAAGAAGCTTTATTAAAAAGAGATAAAGTTATAGAATACTTTAGAAATAATGAAGAAAAAAGAAGAGAGATACAATATATACTAGGAAAACTTGGGGAAAGTAAAGAACTATATACTACAAACTGCTTATTTAATGAAATGGATGATAGTAAGAGTAAATTATTCAGATATAAAATTCTTTCATATATTCCTTGGATAAGTATATTATTATCACTTTTAAATGGATATTTTTTAATTTTACTTATAGCAAGTATAGGAGTTAATATATGGATTAGTTATAATGATAAACAATATAACTACAATATAGACGGTTTTACTTACATAATATCAGTAGTAAGAGCTGCAAGTAAGATAAAAGAATTAAATATAGCTGATATTGATGAAAATTTAGACGACATATCTGCTAGATTAGAAAAGGTTAAAAAAATTAGAAATAAATCAATAGATGGAAGCTCTAAAATAATTAATTCGGATGTTAATGTACTTAGTGAATATATTAACATGATAACTTTAAAAGAATTAAAAAACTATGAGAAAGTCAAAAATACTGTTATAAAAAATTCTAAAGATTTTAAAGTAATATATGATTATGTAGGGGCTGTTGATGCATTAATAGGTGTTGCATCATTTAGAGATAGTTTAGATTATTACTCTAAACCAAATTTAATCAAAAGTACGTGTAAAGAAGAAAATAAAATAGAATTTGTAGATATATACCATCCACTAATAAAAAATCCTATTGCAAACAGTGGTATGTTTAATAAAAGTGTACTTCTTACAGGTTCTAATGCATCTGGTAAATCAACATTTATAAAGACTGTAGCAATAAATGCAATATTATCTCAAACAATATTTACATCTTGCGCTAGGGAGTATAGTTCTTCGTTCTTTAATATATATACTTCAATGGCCCTAAAGGATGATATATTTAGCAGTGAGAGTTACTATATAGTTGAAATAAAATCTTTAAAAAGAATAATAGATAGTGTAAATGATGATATACCTTGTTTATGTTTTGTAGATGAAATATTAAGGGGAACTAATACAGTAGAGAGAATAGCATCATCAGCTGAAGTTCTTTCACATTTAGAAAAAAGTAATACTGTTTGTTTTGCAGCAACTCATGATATAGAATTAACTCATTTACTAGAAGATAAATTTGATAATTATCATTTTGAAGAAACTATAACTGATAATGATATAGAGTTTGATTATAAACTTCATAAGGGAAGAGCTCAAACTAGAAATGCTATAAAACTATTAGGTTTTATGGAATATGATAAGGATATAGTTCAAAAAGCTGATAATAGAGCTAAAGCATTCTTAGAAACTGGAAAATGGTAGTTAATGGAGAAATAAAAAGGCTATATTCTAACATTAGAATATAGCCTTTATGATTAATATTAGTAATTAAATATTGTAATAAAAACTACACTTAAGGCTTATATACTTAAAAATATTTGTCTTAAGTGTAGTTTATTTTTTAAAGAATATGATTGAGGTGTTACAATACTTTATAAAAATGATATTAATTAGTTTCGCAAGCTGGATAACCCATTAATATACTTTCTAATTCTTCCTCATTTAAAAATATGATATTTTGATTATATACGTTATTATATCTAACTGCTGTTCTTAATTTTGATGACATTTGAGATGAATCAAGTTTGTCTATATTAGGTGTATTAGTAATTAATATATCAGTTTTTCTTGTAACTGAATCTTTAGCTATACCACCTAGAGAAGAAATTAGAAGTTTAGCCTCATGCCTTTCCATACAGCTTAGAGAACCTGTAAAAGAAATAACTTTACCTTTAAAATAATCTGAATCTGAGTTAAATAGTGGATTAACCTCATTTCCATTATAAGTGCTTGATTTAGATGAAGTCATACCAATATGAAGTTTACTGCATGGAGTATATGAGTTTTTACCAAGTGAACCTAATTTAAATCCTACTAGCTTTGATATATCATATATATTATCTAAGCTTAATTCTTTTGATATTTCAAGCAAAATATTAGCACATGCGCTAGCATCTTCTGAGGCATGATGGTGTTTAAATTTATATCCTAAGTGCTTATTTACAGTACTAAGTTTAAAGTTATTTAAATAATTATATAATATTCTAGAAGATACTAAGGTACAAGCGTAGTCAAATACAGGATATTCTATAGAGTATTTATCTAAAGTATTTCTAAGTACTGATATATCAAATGAAGCATTATGAGCAATTACTAATTGTCCTTCCAAGTATGGTTTTATTTGTGGCCACAATTCATCAAATTCTTTTTCGTTGATAACATCGGCTTCTCTAATACCATGAACTTGTATATTTCTATTATCAAATATAAAAGGATCAGGCTTAATTAACCAATATTTTTCTTCAACTATCTTACTATTTTTTACAACTGTAATACCTAAAGAACAAGCTGATGCACGAAATGCATTGCTTGTCTCAAAATCTATTGAAACAAAATCCATAAAACTATTTTCCCTTCGTTATTTATATATTAATTATATATTAGTTTGTTAAAATTTAAAATTGGAGTTTATTAAAAAGATTATAGATATATTATTATTGTTTTGAAGATTATAATTAATGAATTTTTTGAATTTATAGATTTTTATTTATATAAAGGATACAATTACTATAGATTATAATATGATTAGAGGTGGATATGATTAAAGATTCAGTAATACTAATGAGCTACTTAGCAATGATACTTATGGGTGGAGTAGGTGCACTATTATCTAAATTTTTATCAGATAAGATTATGTCTTTAGATGAGCGAAGATTTTTTATAGAAGATAAAAGTGAATATATAAAAATAAAAAGAAAACAACTTAAAATGCTTGGATTATATTATATATTAATCGGAATATTGTTTTTAACTATTATAAAAAGTCAAATTATTATTATGATACTTTCATTTTTAATGCCAGGAGTAATAATAGGTAAGATGGAGCATAAATTAAAGCAGTTATATAAAGTGATTTAATAGTTTAATATAGATAAATTAAAGAAGTTTTATTGTAATTATGAAGGGATTTGATAATAGATGGCTTATAAGATTGGGAATCGTAAGAAAAGATAGTAATGAATTGATTGGATCTATAGCACTACATCATTTTGACTATGAAAAAAATAAGCTAGAAATCGGATATAATTTAAAGCAAGTTTATTGGAAAAAGAGATAATAAACTAGATATTTATGGGGGGGGATATAATGAAAGAGTGGCAAAAAAATAGAATTGAATCAGCTAAAAATGGAACAAATCCAATGTTAATGATTGAGACTAATGGTGGATTTGCTGTTTTTGGAGATACACAATTTCTACCTGGATATTGCGTATTATTACCTAAAAAAAATGTGTTTTCTTTGAATGATTTATCTTTAAAGGAAAGAGAGACTTTTTTAGTTGATCTGAGTATATTGGGGGATGCAATTATTGAAGTATGTAATCCGATTAGAATTAATTATGATGTTTTGGGTAATACTGATAAATTCTTACATGGACATGTATTTCCACGATATGAATGGGAAAGTGAAGAAAGGAAGAAAAAGCCAGTATGGTTATATGATGAATCTAACTGGTTTGATTCTGAAAAATTGTATAATGAATGTAAACATAAAGAAATAAGAAAAAAAATTACACAATATTTGAAAAACTATTATCAAATATAATTTTAATAAATTGAAAACTATTTATAGATTATTACAAAGTTAGCTAACATAACCTGTATTTATAATTATATATCTAAATAATCTAGACATTAATATTTTAAAGTTCTTATTATCAATTTTTAATTAGACTTTTATTGTTGTCCTTAAAGTCAACAGAAACAACATGATAGTCTATATCTGACTTACTTGCTGTAAAAAATAAAAAAGAGTTATCTCAAGTATTATATATAATACTTGAGATAACTCTTATTAAATTTAATCTAAAATGCGCATTCTATAAGGTTAATATTTCTATATTCTACAGCCATTGGTATAAATCTAACTCTACCAGATTCGCAAGCTATTCTAAATCCTTGAATACTCCTACGATCAGCTCTATCTACTATCAAGAAGAAATTAGAAGGATTAAAACCTCTTCTCATTTCTATCCTAACTATTGCCATTCTCCTACAGTTATTTATAGTAAATTGACCACCACCAGGTGATATAAAAGGAGTAGGAGATTGCCCACCACCAGGTGATATAAAAGGAGTAGGAGATTGCCCACCACTAGGTGATATAAAAGGAGGGTCATTATCCTCTTCTGAATAGTTATCATCATCGTCAAATTCATCATAATTTTCGTAATCTTCAAAAGGCATAGAAGGCGCAAATAAGTTAGCAACTTCTACGTATTCATTTGTAATATCCGCATTAGGATATGCATTTTGTAACTCTCTAATATATACAGCCATAAACTTATAATAATTGTCCCAATACTCTTGCCAATAATTTCTTTCCATTGCTGATTCCCCTTTTTATGATATAAATATTGTTCTATATATCATATGTAAATATTAAGAGATGGTTCTTACTTATATAAAATAATTTACCTTAAAAAATATAACAATAAAAAATATATAGATTATAAAATTATAAAACTCATACCCTTAGAATATAGTCTTTAGTTTGTATTTTTAATTATGCTATGGACCTTAGTTAGAAGATATCATAATAACTAAAATAAGCTTAATACTAACATTTCAAAGTTTTTATTATCAATTTTAATCAAACTTTTATTTCATCATTAAATTCAACATAAACTACGCGATAATATATATCTGACTTGATGGCTGTAAACCCAGCTAATAGGCCTAATATAACCATAAATAAAAATCCTAGAATAGTTCTAACTACAACATCTGTAATGTTTCTCTTGTATCCGATATACTTTACTTCATAACGGCTTACCATATCTTTAGAAAGATCCATATTATTCTTAGAAGATTGAAATACTAAATTTGACGTATCGTCAGAGATAGATATAGTATGATTACTGTATTCCCCTTTAATTACTACATTGTTCATTGTACAATCTCCCTAATAAATACATATATAATTTATATTATCATATATTTTAGGGATGTACTAAAATCTTTTATTAATATATTTAAGTATTGATAAAGCATGTCATTTATATTAAATATATTGCACAAGATGAACGATAGAATCAAAAGAGGTGATTAAATGGAATTTCAATTACTAGAAACGGCTAGATTATATCTAAGACAAATAAGTCAATATGATGCAGTTGATATGTTTGAATACCTATCAAATTATACAGTAACTAGAAACTTAGGTAGAGAACCATTAAATAGTATAAGAGAATCATATGAAATAATTGCTAATCTAGAATACGATTATAATGATAGTAGAGGTATGAGATGGGCAATGGTACACAAAAATAATAATAAATTAATTGGAACTATAGGATATGATTTACTAGATACAAAAAATAAAAGAGCAGAGATAGGATATGATCTAAACCAGTATTATTGGAATCAAGGATTCACGACAGAAGCTATAAGTGAAGTAATAAAATTTGGGTTTGAGCAATTAGATATAAATAGAATTAGCGCAGTAGTATTTTTGGAAAATAAAGCATCTATTAAATTACTTGAAAAGTCAGGATTTAAAAAAGAGGGTATATTAAGAGACTATATTATACAAGATTACTTTCCTAAAGATGTAGAAGTATTATCTTTATTAAAAAGAGAATATTATATAGAGTCGAATAATTATTAATTTTAAGAAAAACGTACAAAAAGAATTATTTTGTAAAAGAGTGACATTTTTCGTTTAATTACATAGCTTGTATTAAGCGAGTAAAATCGCTTAATACAAGGAGATGATAATATGCTTTGTCGTTGCAGAGGTTGTAATAGATTATTTTTCCGTTTTAGAATCTGCAGAAGATGTGGATGTTGTTGCAGATGCTGTAGATGTAGATAGTATTATTTAGATAAATATATCTAGCTTTGATTTAAAAGGAGTTGCCTCAAAGTGATTTAATAATCATTTTAAGAGGCAACTTTTTTATATGCTTATTATTCTTGACAGTGTAACAATGTTTTGCTACTATAAATATATTAAATAAAACATTGTTATGAAAGGAGTTAATATGAATAATAAATTACACTCTATAAGATTAGACGGAGTAGGACGAAGTGGTGGCGGAAAATTTGAAGATATAAATATATCAGGTGTTTATTCAATTGATGGAGATTTAAAATGCAATAAATTTGATGTCTCGGGAGTTGCAACTATTGAAAAAAATATACATTGTGAAGAGTTTATAGTATCAGGAGTACTAAAGAGTAGTGAATCATTAGAAGCACGAAATATAAATGTATCGGGAGTTGCAACCATTGAAAAAAATATAAAATCTCAAAATATTTCAGGAGAAGGTTGTATAAAGGTAAAAGAAGATATTGAAAGCGAGAAAATAGACATAGAAGGTAATATTAGATGTGATGGTCTTATAAATTGTGAAGATTTTTATTTATTTGCAGTAGGAGAATCAAAAATTGGTGAAATAGGTGCAACTAATATTGAAATATATGGTGAAGAAAACTCTAAGAATATATTTAAAGTATTTGTACCTAAAAAAATTAAAAACAACAAAGCATATATTAAAGTAATTGAAGGTGACAATATAAAGTTATCAGACTGCGAGGTTGATATAGTAAGAGGTAAAAACATAGTTATAGGTGAAAACTGTAAAATAAACACAATAGAATATAGTGAAAGTATTGATATAAATGAATTATCAAAAGTTGATAATGTAAATAAAATATAGGAGGAAAAAATGGAGAAATCAAATATAAAGTTATTAGGTGATGGATTTATCTCTGAAGGTGAGTATAACAATATAAAGATTATAGGAAGTGGCGAATCGGTAGGTAATATAAAAGCAAATAAAGTAAAAATAGTTGGAGATTGTAGTTTTGATGGTAATTTAGAGTTTGAAAGTTTAAAAGTAATTTCAGATGCTACTATAAAAGGTACTCTAAATTGTAAGGATTTTAAAGTAATAGGTAGCACTAGGATAGATGGAAATTTAATTTGTGATAGTCTTAAGGTAGTAGGTGACTTAGTTGTAAAAGGAACTTGTAAAATAAATGATTTAGTGGTAATTGGAGAAGTGGAGTCTTTTTATAATATAGAGTGTAACAATGTTACAATAAAAGGCGCACTAAGATGCAAAGAAAATATAAATTCTAAGTATATAAAATCTTATGGGGACTTAAAAGTAGACAAAAATATAGAATCAGAAATTATAAATATATATGGAAAGATTATTTGTAATGGCTTATTAAATGCAGAAGACGTAATTATAGCTCCAAGAGGAAGATGTAATTGCAATGAAATTGGAGCTAGTACTATAGAAGTTACAAAAAAGCATAAAGGGATTTTTAAGCCTGTTACTTTATTTGATAGAATAGGAACTTTAAGTTGTAACTTAATAGAGGGAGACAGAATAAGTTTAGAAAAATCTAATGTAAAAAACATAAGAGGCAAAGAAATTAAGTTGAATAATAAATGTAGAATTGATAATGTAGAATATAACGACGTATTAGAAGTATCATCTGATTCTACTGTAGTAAGCAGTAGCAGGATTTAAGTAGGAGGAATTATGGAAAAAAATTTAATATCTAAAAAGGAATTACTAGAAGTTACTAATATCTCTTATGGACAATTATATAGATGGAAAAGAAAAAACATTATACCTGAAGAATGGTTTATAAAAAAATCTACCTTTACAGGTCAAGAAACATTTTTACCTAAAGAAAAAGTTTTAGAAAGAATAGAATATATATTATCAATGAAAGATGACATATCTTTAGATGATATGGCAAATATGTTTGCTAAGAAAGAGAGCGATAAAAAATTTGATATAGAAAGCCTTGTATCAAAGAATGTAGTATGTGAAAATACTAAAAATATATTTGAACAAGTATATAAAACGGATGAGGTTGGAAAAAAAGAATTATTAATACTAAATATAATAGAAAGTTATTTAATTAAATCTATTATAACTATAGAAGAGTTAAAACAAATAATATCTATAATAGACAGTAGTTTTGATAAATTGTATGATGAAGACGCAACAATATATTTATTTAGAAAATTAGGTGTACCTTTTGCAGTGGGATGTAAGAGCTATAAAGATGTTTTCTTTGATGAAAATATGGTGAAAATTATTGATATTAATTTAGTAAAGGAAATAAGTGAAATAGCCAAAAAAATGGTCTAAAGGAGAGAGATACTATATATTTAAATTTATCACTTATGGATTATATCTTTTGTTATATATAATTGAGAAAAGAAAAATATAAACTAAATATTAGTAAAATATTTAGTTTATATTTTAAAAGATGTTATATATGTTTACATCTAAGTTAGCGAATAATGAAATTTTTAGATGAATGATTTGATACTTTATTATCAATCATTCATTTTTCATTCTCAAAACATTAGCTCCTAGTAATGCTAATCCTATAAAAGTAATAGATACTATATAATCGGCTGAAAGAAAATAGAATAATACAACAAAGAATATGAAATGTAATAATATTATAATTGCGTTTTTAATTGCTTGAATATAGATCACCTCTATTTAAGTTATAATAAATTAATATTTTGAAATACAGTTTAATTATAATCTTAATTATAGTCATAGTAAACTAAATGTTATATTAAATACATATTTAAAAATTCTAGTAGAAGGATAATGGATAGATTAAATAAAAGCTCTAAGGTGGTGATATTTTGAAAAAGAGGATTACATATTTTATAATTACCATATCAGTAATGTTTATGGGCTTATTATCAAGAAAATTTATGTTTATATTTCCCAAAAGTATTGCTCCATTTGTAGGTGACATGTTTTGGGCTATGATGGTTTATTACGGATTTAAGTTTTTATTTTTAAAACTAACTAATTTAAAGAGTTTTTTAGTAGCAATTATTTTTTCTTTTTCTATAGAGGTGAGTCAGTTATATCAAGCTGATTGGATAAATAATATACGAGCAACTACTCTTGGAGGATTAGTACTAGGATATGGTTTTTTATGGGAGGATTTAATAAGTTATAATATAGGAATAGTACTTGGAGTAGCGATTGATAAATTTGTTTTTAATTAAAAAATAGTTAAAGGAACATTATAATGTAATGTGCCTTTTTTAATCGCAAGGAAAATATAATATTTAAATATGTTTTTATAGAATTAAAGGAAGAATAGTATAAGAAAAAATCTAAAGAAATGCGGAGAAATTTGCCTTTTTTAGCGTTAATAATAAAATATTGGATATCTTAAATTTAATTGAAAATATTGCAAGGTATCTAATATAAATTAAAGAGAACAATAAAAAATAAAGGAGATAAACAAATGGAAGATAAATCACTTATGGAAGATTTAAAAGATTTAGGTAGACAACTTCTTTATTCAGAGGCTGAAAATACAAATACAGATACAGAAACAATAGTTGAAATTGATAGTAATGGTAATAAAAGATATGTAACAAGAGCAGGTGCAGGTCCTGAAACTCATAATACATTAGATGGTAATAGAGATTTAAAATAATAGATATATAATAAATAATAAAATGACTATAATAAAAATTATAGTCATTTTTATTATTTGATTTATTTAGTCATATTATAATCTCTTGAAAATACTAATATTGAGAATTTCAAATATGATAACAATTAAAATAGTTTTAATATAATTTAGATAAACAATTAGTAAATAGGTATTAAATAAATTTATTGATCCTTGTTTTACTACAATTAATTGTAACATTTAAAACTTAAATTATAATTTTATAAATATAAAATATAGTAATTTCAACGGGTTTAGATTATATAAAATTGATAAATGTTATCAATTTTATATAATCGTTGAATATAAAATTTTATTCAAATATAATGAATTTAGGTTCCGGAGCCTAATACAGAAAATAGGAGAATCAAATTATGTATCATGGAAGATTTAAAGGAACCCACTATGAAGCAGGATATAAGTGGGGAGCTTTACTAAATAAAAATGGAAAGACACTAAGCGACTGTCCCACTTATGATATAGAAGAAACAAAAATCCAATTTGGAAAAGAATGTAAAGAGATATTTGAAAAATATTATCCTGAGATAGTTCAAGAAGTTAAAGGAATCGCCCATGGAAATGAAACTTCCTTTGAATACTTATGTGGAATGTTATTTTCTATGTATTGTTTTGAATTTGATAATAAATGTACTTGTTTTGCCATAAATAACAAAGAGCAAATTTTATTTGGCAGAAACAGTGATTTTTTAGTAAGTCTAGAACAACTATATATGAACTGTCTTTACAACTTAGATAATGTTTACTCATTTAATGGAAATACAACAGCCTTTGTTCAAATGGAAGATGGAGTAAATGAAGAAGGTTTAGCAGTAGGTTTAACTTTTATATATCCAAAATTAAGAAAACCAGGATTTAACGCAGGATTATTAGTTAGATATATTCTTGAAAAATGCAAAACTACGCAAGAGGCAATTACAGCCATAAAAACTCTACCAATAGCCTCACAACAAACTATTACACTTGCTGATAAAAATGGCCATATAGCGGTAGTTGAATGTAACTGTGAAAAAGTGGTAGTGATAACACCAAAAGTTGGAGAAGATTTTGTAGCAACTGCTAATAATTTTAACACTACTGAAATGGAAGACTATAAAAACACTCAAATAGACGATTGGCGTTCTGGTGAGAGATATGAAACAACTAAAAATGCCTTAGCTAAGAATAAAGATAAGTATGG
The DNA here is from genome assembly GCF_053667625.1 of Faecalimicrobium sp. JNUCC 81. Classification (NCBI taxonomy): domain Bacteria; kingdom Bacillati; phylum Bacillota; class Clostridia; order Peptostreptococcales; family Peptostreptococcaceae; genus Faecalimicrobium; species Faecalimicrobium sp. JNUCC 81. The sequence continues at coordinate 2,117,039 of NZ_CM132203.1, read as the reverse complement.
TCTAGATTTTGCTATGAATTTACTTGGTGGTAAGTATGGGTTTATGTGTCAATATGATAGAAAAACTAATGCTGATACTGTTTGGTCAGTAGTTTATGATTTGAAAAATAATCAAATTTGGAGGGTAGAAGGCAACCCTGGTCGTAAGAAGTTTAAGGAAGATATCCGTTTTAAAATAAAATAGTTTAATAAAAGTACAATCTATCTAATAAATTATATAGAACTTAGTGTATATAATAGTAATAGATATAAGCAGGAGCATATGCTCCTGCTTTTAGTGTTCAATAAAAAATGTATTATTTCTCTCCCACTGTAATTATACCATAAATAGATTCTTTTTTTAAGACTAGGAATATATCTCCATTTCTATATAATTGATAGAGTGAATTAAACAAGTTAATTTATATAATAAAGGAGGATATACTATGAGTCTAAATAATTATGAATGGAATCTCGAAAATGAGTGGTTGCAAAAAGTTCTTAAAGAAGCTAAAAGACAACTTGATGAAAAACGTAATGCTAAAGATAAGTTAGAAAAAGAGGCTCGAGAAACACAAAGAGAACTATGGAATGACTTAGGATCTATTTCTATAGAAAATGGATTAGACCAACTTTCAGACTTCATGTCATTTATGGATACTATGAAAAATCAGAAAAGAAGCCATGAATTTACTAAAAAACTTGAAGCAAAGTATGAAAAAATGCTCGAATCTCCTTATTTTGGTCGAATTGACTTTGTTGAAGAAAATGAAGATTTTACTCAAAAGTGTTATATTGGGTTATCAAATCTTATTGATGAAGATTATGATTTTCTTGTGTATGACTGGAGAGCGTCTATTTCGAGTATGTTTTATGACTATGAAATAGGCCTTGCAAGCTATGAATGTCCAGAAGGTAGAATCTCTGGAGAAATTACTGGTAAACGACAATATAAAATCAACAACGAAAAAATTGAGTATATGTTTGACAGTAACCTAAGTATTGATGATGAAATGCTACAAGAAATTTTGAGTAAAAACTCTGATGATAAAATGAAAGGTATAGTTACAACTATTCAAAGAGAGCAAAATCAAGTAATTCGTAATGAAGATTGTAAGCATTTAATTGTTCAAGGAGCCGCTGGAAGTGGTAAAACTTCTGTAGCACTTCATAGAATTGCATATTTACTATATAAACATAAAAATAGGATAACACCTCAAAATATAATAATATTTTCTCCAAATAATATTTTTAATGACTATATTTCAAATGTATTACCTCAACTTGGTGAGGATAATATGTATCAAACAACATTTAAAGATTACATGCATAAAGAGTTAGGTAACGAATTTAAAAAAGAGACTTCTTCTCAAATGATGGAATATATACTTGATTCTAATGAAAAATTAACATATCAAGATAGGATTAAAAATATAAAGTTTAAAACATCATTAGAGTTTATGAATATTCTAAAACAATATATAAATGACTTAGAAACAATATCTAGAGATTTTGAAGATATTATTGTAAAAGGTAAATTAATAATTTCATCAAAAGATATACAAAATCTATTTATAAATGATTATTCAAATTTACCAGTTAAGAGAAGACTTCAAAAAATAAAATCAAGAATAATGTTTATTGTTGAGCCATATGAAAAAGCTTGGATTGATGAATTATATCAAGAACTTGATGAATCTGGAGAGTTTATAGATAAAGAAGAAATGGTGGAGAAAAGCACTTCTATTGTAAAGCAAAATCTAAAGGACACTTATGATAAAATTTCAAAAATGACAGAGTTTAATTTAATTGAGATTTATAAAGATCTATTTAAGAATTTAAGTACAATTTCAAATAAAATAAATATTGAATATGATAAGAATTTTATAGACCATATAAAGACTTATACAATAGATAACTTAAATGCAAAGATTATTTATTATGAAGATCAGGTTGCATTTTTATACTTAAAAGGGGCACTTGGGGATATCTTAAATACGTCACAAATTAAGTATGTGATTATAGATGAGGCACAAGACTACACACCACTACAATATGAAATATTTTATCAGCTTTTTAAATCTGCCAATATGACTATATTAGGAGATATAAATCAATCAATTAATCCATTTATGAATGTTGGAAATTATAATAATATTTATAATATATCAAAGGATGATACTTGCATAATAAACCTAACAAAAAGTTATCGTTCAACAATGGAAATTACTAAATTTTCAAGAAATATTTTAAATGAAAATGTAAGTGATGAATATGTTGAAAGACATGGTGAAGAGCCTAATGTTATTGGTTTTACAGATAAATATTATATGAATAAAAAGCTTATTGAAGATATAAAAACTTACAAGGAAAAGAATTATAAATCTGTTGCTATTATTACAAAAACCGCACGTGAAGCTAAAGGTGTATATAGCTTGTTAAAAGAAAATGATATTGATGTAGTATCTATAACAAAAGATGATGATGATTATAAAAATGGTGTATTAGTGATACCTTCATATCTAGCTAAAGGTCTTGAATTTGACGTAGTTCTTATTTATGATGCAAGTAATAAAAATTATAACAGTGAAGATGAAAGATTACTATTTTACACTTGCCTAACAAGAGCCCTTCATGTGTTAAATATATATTATTTAGGAGAAGTTACTTCTTTATTAAACTATAAATATTGAGAATATAATAAAAACTGTACATGAAAACATATTTTTATGTACAGTTTTAAATAGGTCATTTTTAATTTAAAATAGTATAGGTAAAAATAATAATTGCATAAATATATGCGAAAACATATGAGATATAATAGAATACTCCAAGCCTTTTTTCCAATATACATATCCAAATAATATTCCTGCAAAAGCATTCATAAATATAATTCTAAAAAGTACAATAGACGTTACATTAAAGCTTAAATAAGCTGCAGGTAAATGCCCTAGTCCAAATACTAAACTTGATATTATTATAGAAATCCAGTAAAAACTTTGTGGGATATCTTGCTTATCTTTTTTTCTTGCAAATATTTTATATAATATAAAAGTAACTAGTGACATAAAGAATAATCTTAGCATGATTTCTTCAACTATCCCACCATACACTATTCCAGATAATAAATATAAAGGTGAAAATGTAGAAGTTGAGTTAGCTATCTCTGGAATTAATTTAGCAAATACGAACTTTTCAGATAAAGTGATTACTGCTGCATTTATAAATCCAAATAATATTGCTAGTTTAGCACTACCTAAGTTAAATTTATACTTTTTCTCAGTGAATATAGTTTGTAATAAGCCTTTGTTTAAGTTTGTTGCTCTAGATAGTTTTAATCCTAAGAATCCTAAAATAAGTCCATATAATATGGCACTTTGAATTGTAAATATACTTATGAAAATTTCCTTAGACATTCCCTGAAGTTGCTCAGGGCTTAAAAGTGGAAGTTGATATAATCCTGTCAATAACCCCCCTAATCCTGCAAAAATCATAAATATAAAACTTACTTTTAAGTCATTTTTATTTAATATTTTTTTATCCAACATACTCATATCCCCTTTAGAATTTATTTTTATAGTTGTTATATATAATATATAACAACTATAAAAGATGTGCAACTATTTTTAATTATGTTAAATTGAAATGTTTTCAAAAGATATTGAATAATTAACATCTTATTTTTATAGCATAAATACTATATTATATACTATTATTTAATTAATAAATTAAAAGGCTAGTGGTAGTTATAAATATTTTTGAAGAATTAAATAAGTATTACGAAGACTACGATGAAGATAGCAGATTAATAAAAGATAAGGCTCATAATGTTGAGTTTATTACAACAGTTAATTATTTAGATAAGTATATTAAAAATGATAACAAGATATTAGAAGTTGGAGCAGGTACTGGTAGATATTCTTTTTACTATAGCGAAAAAGGGATTAATGTAACAGCTTTAGAGTTATGTGAAAAGCATATAGAAATAATGAAAAATAAATCTAGTTCTAGTGACAGTAATATAGAGATACTTCAAGGAAATGTATTAGATTTAAGTATGTTTAATGATAATACATTTGATGTAATTTTGTGTTTAGGACCTTTGTATCATCTTACAAGCAAACAGGATAGAGATACTTGCATAAAAGAGTGTGTAAGAATATTAAAACCTAAAGGTATATTAGCTGTATCATATACGAATAGACTTTCTCAATTTATAAAGATGGTGAACCGAAGCAAAGATAATGTAAATGATATAGAACTTAAAAGAGTAGTAGAACATGGTTGTGAATTTGGGGATTCAAGAGATGTATTTTATTTTTCAAATTATGATGAAATTGAAGCTCTAATGAGCTCTAATTCAATGGAAAAGTTGCATCATTTAGGTACTGATGGAGTATCTGATTTACTTAGAAATGAAGTTAATCGATTTGATGATAATGAGTTTAATTTATGGATTAAATATCATTTAGATACTTGTGAAGATAGAAGTATTATAGGATATAGCATGCACGGCTTATACATAGGGAGTAAACTTAAAAAGTGAGGGGATAAAATGCTAGATAACAAAGGGTTTGACATATGGTCAAAAGAGTATGATGAAAGTGTTGAAAAAAGTTCTAATGAATATCCATTTGATGGATATTATAATGTGTTAAATTATGTATACAATTTAATTAAAAGTAAAGAAGACATTAAATTATTTGATATAGGGTTTGGAACTGGATTACTAACAAATAAATTATATTCAGATGGAGCAAATATTTACGGTATAGATTTTTCACAAGGTATGATTGATATTGCACAGAAAAAAATGCCTAATGGAAAATTTATAAAATGGGATTTTAGCTTAGGTATACCTTCTCAACTAGAAAAAGAAAGATTTGATTATATTATATCCTCTTATGCAATTCATCATTTGGATAATGATAAAAAAGTTGAGTTTGTAAGTAAGTTAAAAGATTTATTAAATGAAAATGGTAAAATAATAATTGCTGATATTGCATTTAAGACAGAAGATGAATTAATTAATTGCAAAGATATAAATAGCAATAAATGGGATGAAGATGAAATATACATGGTTGAAGAAAAAATTGTACCACAATTATTTAATAAAGGCATTCATTCAACATATACACAAATTTCTTCATGTGCAGGAATTTTAGAAATCCATTAGAATTTTTAGAGTAAATACTTTATTTTATGACTAAAGATTAGTAATTAAAAGAGTTATGTGGAGGATATTTATGAAAAAAATAATAATAATTATTTTTATATTCTCAGCAATTATTTTATCTGGATGTAGCACATCCATTGGTAGAGAGAAAACACTAGAAAATAAAAAATGGATAGGAGACATAGACTATATGGATGAAAATATAAGGCTAAGACATCCGGATTTATTTAGATACATCACAGAGGAAACATGGAATAAAAATCTAAGAAAACTCAAATCAGAGGTCAAAAGACTATCAGATATTAGCATTTCTTTAAGAATAGCACAGATTATATCCTCAATAAATGATGGGCACACAAGCACAGATATATTAAATTTACTAACACCTATAGGTAAGGAAAAAATAACTATTGGGGAAATTTTTGAATTTCCAATTAGATTTGAATACTTTGATGATGGATTAAGGGCTATAAAGTGTGATAGCCAGTATAAAGATGTATTAGGATATAAATTATTATCTATAAATGGTATACCTACAGATGAAGTAATAAAAAAGGTTTCAACTATTATGAGTTACGATAATGATCAATTTGCAAAGGAAAGAGCAAAAGAGTATATGCCAACATATGAATACCTAAAATTTTTAGAAATAGTTGATAGTGATGAAGCGCAATATGTATTTGAAAATGATAAAAAAGAAGAAATAATAGTAAAAGCTATAAAAAATGAAGACGTAAATTATATAAACCTAAATAATAAAAAATCTAAAATAAGTGAAAAAATAAAGGAACAAAATGATTTTTACTGGTTTAAAGAGTTTAAGGAAGATAATTTGCTATATTTTAAATATAATAAAATTTTTACAAACCAAGGACCTAATATTGATAAAGAAAATGCATCTAATTACCCAAATTACTATGACTTTCACTATAAACTTATAGATAAGATAAATAATAATAAATTTGAAAAGCTTGTTATAGATTTAAGAGATAATCTAGGAGGAAAGTTGTCACTTGTTGATTTTCTTATACATGAATTAAAATATAAAATTAATTTAAAAGGTGAAGATATATTTGTTGTAACAGGTAAAAAAACAGGTTCAGCAGCTGTGATTTTAGCATTTAAATTACAAAGTGAATTAGGTGCAACTGTAGTTGGTGAGGAAACAGGTGGAAATGTAAATATGTTTGGTACTGAAGGTGAGTTTATAACATTACCAAATTCTAAGCTAATTATTAAACATCCTAGTAGCAGTAGAAATTATAAAGAAGGGCATGTTGGAGGAATTAAACCAGATATAGAGATAAATCAGAATTATGAAAATTATTTAGATGGAATAGACGATTGTTATGATTATATAAAAAATTTAAAATAGTTTCATAGATATAATTAAGTATCATAGACTTTGATTTCTATGATACTTAATTTATTTATATATTTTATCTTGTATTTTTCAAGCTATAATAAATCTTATCGTTATGTTTAATATTGTACTCAAATCCACACTTTTCAATTACTTTTTTAGACTGAATATTATTTTCAAAATGAGAACATATAACACAATCTAGCTTTTCTTTATTAAATGCGAAAATAAGAAGTATTTTAATTGCTTCAGGCATAAATCCTTGACCCCAATAGGCTTGAGATAAAACAAACCCTATTTCTTTGGAACCTTCACATATTCCTTCTACTGGTTCATGCAGTTCAATCCATCCTATTACTTTACTTATTTCTTTAAGTTCAATTGCCCATATTGAATTTGCTGGCTCTTTGACAAATTTTTTTAAAGTTTCAAAGCTATCATTCAAATTAGTCCTTGCATTAAATCCAGCTAGATGTGCAACTGATTTGTTAGACATAATTTCATGTAAATCATCTAAGTCAGATATTGCCCAAGTTCTTAAAATTAATCTATTACTTTCCCATATATTCATTAAATAATCCCCTTTTAAATAATATATTAAAAGTATAGTAGACATAGTAATTAAATGAAAGTACTCATTACAAAGTAATTACTATGCTCTAAAAATATATTTTAAAATTATGATAAAAACCTAGAGATTAATTTAAAATATAATTTTTCATGTATTTTAATATTAGCTTATAAAAATTATAATAGATTTATAATTAGTTAAAAATAATTTTGATGAATTCTAAGTATTATTTTTTATATCGTATTTTCTAATGTAGTCGTTGAAATACCATGGTTATATAACAATCAGAGTAACTTAATTAAATTTTTCATTAAAAAAATATTTAAAAAATGATTGACTTTTAAAATATATCATATTATTATTTATATAAATTCATACCAAATTAGTATGTTATAAATGCATTGAAAAAGTAAAGTAGCGTTTTGGAAAATCACAGAGAGGAAAACATTGGTGAGAGTTTTCTATTTAGAAGAAATGTGAAGTGCACTTTGGAGCAGAAGCTCGAATTAACAGTAGAGTTCTCCGGGATCACCCGTTATAGTGATTAGGCATGTTAGTGCTGGAATTTTCGAGCGTAGATATATTTTTTATATCTAAATTAGAGTGGAACCGCGAGTATACCTCGTCTCTATTAAATTAGAGACGGGGTTTTTTTGTATTTAAAAAACTAATTTTAAAGTTGATGATATAGGAGGTAATAGACTTATGAAATATAAATTTAATGAGGTAATAGACAGAAGTAATAACTTTTCAGCAAAATGGTCAGAGATGGATAAAAAATATGGGACTAATGAAATTTTACCTATGTGGGTTGCTGATATGGATTTTAAAACAGCACCTTGTGTAATAGATGCCCTTAGAGAAAGATTAGAACAAGGAATTTATGGTTATACAACTAGACCAAATTCTTATAATGAGTCAATTGTAAATTGGATTTTAAAAAGATTTAACTGGAATATAAAAAGTGAATGGTTAATTTATAGCCCTGGTGTTATACCAACTATAAGTTTAATAATTCAAGAAATGACTAGTAAAAACGACAAAGTAATGATTCAAGAACCTGTATATAGTCCTTTTAATAGTGTTGTAAAGGATAACGAAAGAGAACTAGTTATAAGCCCGTTAAAAAAATTAGAAGATGGAAGTTATGTTATGGACTATGAAGATATCGAGTCTAAAATCAAAGATGTTAAATTATTTATCCTTTGCAATCCTCACAATCCAGTTGGAAGGGTTTGGACAAAAGAAGAACTAAAAAGATTAGGTGATATTTGTATTAAGCATAATGTAAAAGTTATTTCAGATGAAATACACAGCGATATAATTTTTAAAGGTTATAATCATACACCTTTTGCTTCAATAAGTGAAGAATTTGCTCAAAATAGTATTACTTGTATGGCACCTACTAAGACATTTAATATAGCAGGTTTACAAATGTCATATGTAATACTTCCGAATAAAGATGATTATAAAGCATTAGATTTTGCATTTGCTAGAATTGATATAAGAAGAAACAATGCATTTAGTTTAGTTGTAACAGAAGCTGCATACAATCATGGTGAAGATTGGCTAGAAGAACTACTTGAATACTTAGAGGGAAATATGGACTTTGCTATAAAATACATCAAAGATAATATGCCTTCTCTTAAAGTTAAAAAACCTGAAGGAACTTATTTATTATGGGTAGACTTTAGTGAATTAGGATTAAACGAGAATGAACTTAATAAAGTTTTAGTTGAAAAAGGTAAGGTTGCTTTAAACAATGGTTCATCTTTTGGAGTTGGAGGTTACAATTACCAAAGAATAAATCTAGCTTGCCCTAGATCAATGGTTAAAGAAGCTTTAGAAAGAATTAAAAAAGCTATTTTAAAATAAATATATTAAAAATCGAAAGGAAATAAAATCATGAGTGAAAATATAGAAAAAAGAAAACCTACATTTAAATTTGCAATGTTAGTAATGATTGCTATTATAACTTTAACTACAGTTGGTATGGTTGTATTTAAAGCATCTATAACTACAATGTTTTTATTATCTTGGTTAATAGTAGTGCCTGCTGCTATGAGATTAGGATACACTAACAGTGAAATAGAAGAATTTGGATTTGAAGTTGGAAAGAGTGCTTTCCAATCTAATATAATTATACTTTCTGTTGGAGTTTTAATTGCTACTTGGATTGCTGGTGGTACAATACCAACAATAGTTTATAGTGGTCTTACAATAATAACGCCTAAGTACTTTTTACTTACAGCATTAATATTATGTTCTCTTACATCATTAGCTACAGGAACTTCTTGGGGTACTTTAGGAACTTCTGGTATAGCATTAATGAGCATTGGTAATAGTATGGGAATTCCTGCTGGTCTTACAGCTGGTGCTATAATATCTGGTGCATTCTTTGGAGATAAGATGTCTCCATTATCAGACTCTACAAATCTAGCTGCTGCTATTTGTAAAACTGATGTAATGACACATATGAAGCATATGATGTTTACAACTGTTCCAGCTTATCTAATATGTATAGTTTTATATACAGTTATAGGATTAAAATATGCTAACAATTCCATAGATTATAATCAAATAAATCAAATAAAAGAAGTATTAAGTTCTACATTTAATATTGGATTTGTATCTTTAATTCCTATAATATTTTTACTTGTATTATTATTACTTCAAAAACCACCTATAGTTTCTATATTATCATCTGCTGCTCTTGGAGGTTTTATAGCAGTAGTTCAAGAAGGTCAAAAAGTTGGAGATTTATTAAACTATGCTCTTAATGGTTACTCTATAGAAACTGGAATTACTTATGCAGATAAGTTATTAAATCGTGGGGGAATAATGAGTATGGCTGAAACGGTACTATTAGTATTTATAGTCTTTATAGTAGCTGGAATACTACAAAAAACAGGATTCTTAGAAGTGTTATTAAAACCTATGATAGATAGAATTGGTAATTCTAGAGCTAAGTTAGTTGGATCTACATTTGTTGCAAGTTATTTTGCGAATGCTTTTAGTTCTTCTATGATGTTTACATCTGTATTTGTTGGAACTGTAATGTCTCCTTTATATAAAGAATTTAAATTAAAACCAGAAAACTTATCTAGAATAATAGAAGATACGGCTACACTAGGTGGAGCGTTAATACCATGGAACTCTAATGCAATATTTACTAGCCAGACGTTGGGAGTTAGCCCATTTGAGTTTATACCATATTGTTTCTTAAATTGGATAACTCCAATAATATCATTTATATACGGTGTTACTGGAATTACAATGAAAACTTATGAAGAACAAGAATTAAAAAATACAGCTATCTAAAATAGTGTAAGTATATGTTATTTTTAAGTGTTGTAAGATAAGGAGTAATTTTATATGGAATTTCATTATTATTATTTAATACAAGATTTTTTAGGAGTTTTATTATGTTTTTTAGGTATTAGAATGGTCTATTTATGCTTAAGAATAATTTATATAAAAAGTTTTTCAAAAAACTCAATATTATTTTTAATTAAGTACAGTTTATTTATACTAGCAGGAGCTAATCTATTATTTAATAATTTTGAACTTAAACCGTGGATTTTAAGTATAATTCTAATTATTACTTCTGCTATTATTACACTAAAACATAATAAATTAAGCAGTTAAATATGTGCTTATATAAAGATAGATAAAATAAAACTGGGTATGAGTAGGGGAAACCTACCTATGCCCAGTTTTTATTTTTAAAATTTATAAATAAAAAATAAATTTTTTAAAACGTTTTATATAAAATAAAGGTCTAATAATAAAAGGTATCTATAAAGTAGCTGAATAAATAATATCAAAAAACATAAATCTATATTTAGTCTATAAAATATAGATATCAAAAATATTAGATGTAAATTATCTAAAAAAATATAGGGAGAGAAGACAATGGTTATAAATTATGAAAATACACGTGAAGATTATGAAAAGGGATATGAAAGTTTGTATAAAAGCTCTCTATTAGTAAAATCAATACAGATGGGTTTTGGAATGCTTATTCTTATGGGACTATTTTTTTATTTTCTATATGAAATGTCTACATTTTATAATATAGATAACAAACCATATATTAGTGTAATAGTAATACTAATTATTATTTATACAATATTTCATTTTTTACTAAAAAAAATCATTAAAAAAAGTGTAAGTAATACATTAGATAAACTTATAGAGTTAAACCCATCAATGTTAGGAGAAAAATCACTTGAAATTTCCGATGGGAATCTTATATGTAAAAGTGAAAAAAGTTACTCAGAATATAAAACTAAAGCTATTGATAATGTGGATGAGAAAGATGGAAGAATTATTTTATATATTCAAAAATTAAATCCTGTATACATAATACCATGTAGTGCATTTAATAGTGAGTCAGAGAAAAATGAATTTCTTAAATTAATTAAAAAAGTTTAACTTAAGAAAGGAAAATTTTAGATAAGAGGATGTAAAAATGAATAATAAGAAAAAATTTATAATAATTGGGTTAATTATATTTGCTGTAATATTAGTATCAATTCCTTTATATTCTAATTACAAAAAGAGTCAAATGAATAAACTAATTGATATTACTAATAAATTCTTTGAAGAATACGTAAAAGAAGGCAAAGAATCTTATGCTAAAGATAATATGAATGCTACATATAAAGCCACAGAAACAAAAATAATAGCAGGAGATAAAAATGAGTTTGTAGGGCAAGTATATTTTGAAATTGACATTGATGTAAATGGTGAGAAGGACTACACTTCAACAGAACGTACAATAAGAATTAAAAAAATGGATAAGGATGAGTATAAGGTAATTGATGAAGGTAATAGCGTTACTATAGACGGATTAAAATCAGTAAATTACTCAAATAAAGATAAAGACAAGGAATTATTAAATAAAACAAAAGAAGAACTAGATTCATTAGAGTTTAAAAAAGTAGCAGGGATATATTACTCAATAGAGTGGGATGGCATAAAATTAAGCTATGACAAAAAGAAAATTTGGGTAGATGTGCCTATTCCAAATGAATATGCACTATCAAATTGTTCAAAGGATAAGAATAATATGTACCTAAAGGAAAATACTTATTATGTATCACATAAGAAAACAGCATTTATATCTACAAATGAATCAGATATATTAATAACTATTAGCGATGACAAAGGCAAATCTTGGAATAAAGTAACTTTAGAAAATTCATATCAAGGTGGAGAGTTATTTATAGGATTTAGCTCAAATGATGTAGGATATTGTGCAATGACTACTGATACAGCTATGGGTAAGCAGTATAATTATATATACGTAACTAAAGATGGGGGAAAATCATGGAATGAAATAGGTAATACCAATGAAGTTTATTCTCGTGTAGTTACAGGAATTGGATTTTTAGATGATAAGATAGGATTTATTGGATTTAGATATGAAAGTGAAAATAATCCTACAGTATATAGAACTGATAATGCTGGAGTTACTTGGGAAAAGTTAGAGATACATCTTCCTTATGAATATGTCTCTGATTATGCAACACCTCTTACACCTAAGTTTAAAAATGGTAAAGGGGTTTTACCTGTTAAGCTTAGAGATAATAATAAAACTATTTATTTTGTAAGTGATGATAAAGGTAAGACATGGGAATATAGTTCTAATATTAATGAATAGATTATAAAAAATAACTCTTAATTTCAATAAAAGGCTATTGTTGACGTTTAATATATTATTATTGCTCTTAGGTTATAATATAAGTATATATATAAACTATATAGAAATGAACAGTTGTTATATAATGATAACTAATTATTAAATAAATTAAGATTTAGAGGGGTGTTATTTTGGGAAATGATATTAAATTAGTATATTGTATTTTAGGTAGCGTTATTATTGCGCTACTTTCAGCACCAATATTTCAAGATGCACTAGTAGGTGGACTTTATCAATTTGGACTATATAGAATAGGAGAAATTCTTCTAACTTGTAGCAACGTATTATCATCTATAGGCGTAATTTTAACTGTATATTATTCTTTAAAATTGATAATAAGAAATACTAACTTGAAAGATAAGTAAATATAAGCCAGCAAAATATTTGCTGGCTTAATTAGTAATATAACAAGTTTTATCTACTTTTATTCACATATCAACTTAATAATTAAATGCCGTTCTTAAAGAGAGTATTTAATTATTAGTATTATCGTTATTTATATAAACTTTAAACTCAGTAATATTATCTTCTGATTTATCTTTTAAATCTAAAAATTTAACTATTATATACTGAGTTGTATTATAATATCCTATTCCATAATGATTATCGGTTACGATACTATCATAAACCATACCATTTTTTATCTTATATTCCTTAGTATTTATATCATCTTCATAGCTTTTACCACCAAAACCTGAGGCATACATGTATTCTAACTTTATATATGGATCTTTGAATTTATCATTATCTAGTATAAATTCCTTTGGGAATCGCACATTAACAGTTACACTATAAGGGCTTACTTCTAATGAGTCAACTGTAAATCCATTTTTTGTTTCATTTACATTTATAACTTTGCTCCATGTATTAGGTGAAACTTTTAATTTAAAGTTGAAAGGACCTTCTATATTTTCAGATACTGTTTCAGAATAAGGTTTATTTGTATAGATATTATTTATTAAAAGATTTAAATTTATTACTTTAGGTGCTTTTTTACCCTTAAATGTTAAGTCATACGTAGTCATTCCTTCATACGTAGAATCATCTAAATAGCCCTTTGTTGAACCTCCAACTTCAGTTGCAGTTCCATTTTTTACATTTACTTTCATATCTAATAGTAAACGGTCTTTAGAAAAGCCTTCTTCTCTTTGACGAGGTAATTTATTTTTTGATTTTATAGTATAAGTAAAATATATTTTATGTCCATCACAGACTATTTCATTAATAGTTACACTTACACCATTTACAGTTTTAGTTAAGTTAACTCCTTGTGCATATGTAGTATATTTATCTTTTTCTTTCATAGTAAAACTCATATTTTCAAAAAAGCCATCTAAGTTAGGTATTTCATTTGCTAAAGAAGAATTCAAAGTTGTGATACATTTTTTTATTTTAGTTTTCTTATGTAGATTACTATTATAATATTTTTTATAAAATACCATCACTTTATGATATTTTAAGTAGAACAAATAGTCTAGAAGAATATATTTTATTGCTAGCATATAGACAATTTATATATTAATATTTAAATAAACTATAAGTTTAAAAGGGGAAATACAATATGATAGAGGGAAAAAACATAATAGTAAGGCCACTACAAATTGGAGATGAGGACCATCTATATAATTGGTGGAATAACGGAAAGTTAATGGAACATGCAACACATAAATTTGGAGTACTCCAAAGTAAAGAGAGTATAAAAAAGAGTATTATTAATGAATTTGAATGCAGTCAACTATTTCCAATAAGTAAAAGATTTATCGTCTGTAATAAAGAAGATTTAAAACCTATTGGGGAAGTTAATTACTGTGATTATGATGCTAGAAATCAAAAGGCTGAATTAGGTATAAAAATTTGTGAATTAGATGAACAAGGAAATGGAAAGGGGAAGGATTCATTATATCCATTTTATTGATTTTATGTTTAAATTTCTAAACTTAAATAAAATTGAATTAACTACTATGGAAGATAATAAAAGAGCGCAAAGCTTATACGAAAAATTTGGATTCAAAAAAATTGGTGTAATAAGAGAAGCATATTTTGATAGTAGATATGGAGAATTTAGTAATGTGATTTATATGGATTTACTAAAAAAAGATTGGATTAATATAAAACTAGACTTATAATTAGTAAATTAGTTACTTTTTAATATACAAATATAGTAAGTAGATTTAAAATATTTATGAGTTATAAAATAATAAAAAGGGGGAGTAAATATGAATATAGTAGTAGTTGATTACAATCCAGAGTGGCCTTTTTTATTTCAAAAAGAAGCAGATAGTATAAAAGAAATACTTAAAGATGAATTAGTAGAAATTCATCATATTGGAAGTACTTCAGTTAAAAATTTAAAGGCTAAACATATCATTGATATTATGCCAGTTGTAAATAATATTGAAAAAGTAGATAAGTATAATCATGAATTTGAAAACTTAGGATATGAGCCTATGGGGGAGTATGGAATCAAAGGTAGACGATTCTTTAGAAAAGGTTTAGAAAATAGAACACATCATATACATATATTTGAGGTAAGTGATACTCATAATATAAAAAGGCATCTTGCAGTTAGAGATTATTTAAGAACTCACCCTGAAAAAGCACATGAATATGGAGAATTAAAGCAAGAGTTGGCAAATAAATACTCATATGATATTGAATCATATTGCTTGGGAAAAGATTCATTTGTAAAAGAATTAGAAAAAAATGCAGTTGCCTGGTATAACCAGAAAAAATAAAAAGCACAAATAAGTATGATAAAATAATATATAGATTAAAATGAGTTTAAATCCAAGTTATAGATAGCTTGGATTTTTATATTGTAAAAATTTATTAATTCGGGAACCTTTGACAATTGCAAATGGTCTTATATATGTAGGAGGTGATGAAGTGTTTAGTATTGGCGCCAATATTAGTAGAAAAATAATAAATATAAAAAAGAAAGAAATAACAAAAGAAGAGTTTGTAGATTTAATACAGGATAATAAAGTATCTTTATATAGATTTGCAAAAAGCATATTAAAAAATGATACAGAAGTAGAAGATGCTATAAGTGAAGCAATACTTAAAGCCTATAAAAATAAGGATAAGTTAAGAGATAAAGAAAGCTTTAAACCTTGGATAATGAGGATAGTTTCAAATGAATCTTATAACTTAATAAGAAAAAATTCTAGATTAGAGTTAGTTGATAATATAAACAGTTTAAATCTAGTGTATACAGATAAAAGGTATTCTAGCCTTAGAGAAATAGTTGGTGATTTAAGTGAAGAATTTAGTTCGGTAATAGTCTTATTTTACTATGAAGATATGAGTATAAAAGATATTAGCAAAGTGCTAGAAATATCTGAGGGGACTGTAAAATCAAGATTATATAGAGCTAAAGAAAAGTTAAAAGTTTTACTAAAAGAGGAGGTATAACTTATGGATAGCTTTGATAGAAAAATTAAACATTTAGCAGAAAGTGAAGTTTTTGAAATACCGGATAATGTTGATAATAGTATAAATGATATTTTAGAAAATATAGATAACCCAAAATCTAAGAAGAAAAGACCATTTAAAGTAGCGATATTAGTAGCAACAATATCAGCGCTAACTATTACAACAGTATTTGCTATAGAAAATATTATAGAGTACTTTAATCATAATAAAAATTCTATATATAAACCAGATGAAAAAGACTTTACTGTCTTTGGTAGTGTAGTAAATAAAAGTGTGAAAGATAAAAATATAGAATTTACAGTTGATAATATATCTATTGATGATAATTACATAAATATTTTTTACACTGTAAAAAGTAATGAAAACATAAAAAATATAGATGAATCGTATAAAGATCCATATGTTGCAAATCCAATACCAGATGTATTTATGAATGGTGAAAATATAACACCGTATGGGTTAGTTGAACATGAAGCAACTTTTGTATCTGATAAAGAATTAAAGGGAATGAGAAAAGTTGATGTAAGTAATCAATATATAAAGGATAATTCAGAAATTGAAATTAAAGTTAATGAGATCTTTAAAGAAGAAGGTAATTGGAGTATAAAAGTTAGTGCAGATAAAACAGATTCTAAAGAACATACTTACAATTATGATATAAATAAGAGAGTGAATGTAAATTTAAGTTATGACTACAATGGCAAGAAAGTAGATGTAGAACATAAATTAGATATTAAAAAGGTAAGTATATCACCTTTTGCAAGTAAAATAAATATAAAAGAAAAGTCTAATAAAGTCTTTGGAGACTGGAGACCTATGATAGGTAATTCATTTGCATTATTTGATGAAAATAATAAATCTTTAGATGTAGTTGATAAAGGTGGTTTTGGACCTAATGCAAATGGAGAGATTACAGCATCACATGAATTTTTAAAAGCTAATAAAGATACAAAATCATTAACATTAGTACCAATAGAGTTTGATGATAGTGTAGAAAATCATATGCTAGAACCTAAAAGCATTGATAATTTACCGATAGTATTTAAAACTAGTAAATATGGAAATCTAGTATTAGAAGATTTAAAAATAAGTGATAAGGAAATAAGGTATACTTTTTACAAAGATGGAGTAGTTCCTTATTATCCAAACTTTTGGTTCTTTGATGAAAATGGAAATGAAATAAGTATAAGTAGTAGGATAGAAGAATCACTAGATAGACACACAGGAAGATATACTGTTATACACTATCTTCAAAAAGACTCTGATGATGTATCAAAAATAAAGAAAGTGTCTACATTTACAGGTAATGACTTAAAATTAAGATACGACCAACAAGTAAAAATAGATTTAATAAAGAATAATTAAAATAACTATATAATTTCAATAATATTATCAAAGGTACTAATATAATAAATAAAAATAAAGGGTAGAGCAATAGTATATCCTTTATTTTTATTTATTTAAGAACTACTTATTATAGTCACAAAATAATATAGCGCTATATTGAAAGTTAATTCATTTTAAAGTAAAATATATTGTGAAGTAAAGATTGTTTGTATAGTATTATAGATAAATAAGAATTTATCAGTTAGGCTATTTTACTCTGAAATGATAATTACATGTTAGGAAGTAGGTTTTATTATAATTAAATACAGGGAATGCTAGAATAAGTGAGGAATAATAATGTTGAGAAAAAGATACATATGGGGGTTAATAATTGTTTGGGGATTGACATTTTTGGGAATAGAGAATTTAACTAGACCTCAAATTGGATTAGACACATACTCAGTCAATGAAATTAAGATAAATAAAAAAGGAGAAACTTACGGAACTTATATAATTGACGAAGATGGAAAAACTATTGAACCTGATTTGATGGCAGTTATAGGATTAAATAATGTAAAAGGATATGTAAAGAAGTCGGATTTATATAATGAAAAAAATCAACCACAGAACCCAGAAGAAGCACTTGCTATGCAATATAAGGAATCAATACTTAGATGGAATCCATTTTATAAAAATACTATAAAAGTTTATAGTAATGATGGTGAAACTATATTAGGAAAGTATAAAATCAATTAAAAGAAAATGAATTTTAAAATAATGAGAGCCTTATAAATCTAAATTTGTAGGGCAGATCAAATCAAATTAAAGTGAATAAATTATGAAATAACTCTATCTTAGCATATTTAACATTACAAAAAACTAAGATAGAGTTATTTTAAATTGAAATATATTTTAACAACTAGATTGTTAATAAAACTGCAATGTAAATCATTGTAATAAAAATTAAAATAGAAGTAATTATAAAATTTTTTTCTAGAATTTTAAATTCGAAATCTTTAGAACTTTTGATATTTTTAATAAGACAATATTCTAAATAAGCACCAAATAAAAATATAATAGAAAAAATAATAATATTGTAAGTACTTTTACATATAATATCTATAATAAAATCTTTAGAAACTGTAATAACTAAAAATATTAAAAGTATAAGCCATTTCCATTCTTTCAATCTTTTATTTAAATCATTTAATTCATTACGCAACGTGAAATCCCCCAAGTGACATTTTTAGTTTATATAACAGCTGATGATATATATATCAATAGCTATATTTTTAATAAAAGAGTCAGGACCAGTTATAGATAAATTGACAAGACTTTTGGCTATTGTAGTTATCATAGTAGTAGGTTATGTTGCAGTAATAAATAAGCCAGATATTGTATCAGTTGCAAAGGGAACTTTTATACCAGAAAATCCATCTAATTTAATATTTCCTATAATAACTCTTTTAGGAGGAAGTGTTGGAGGATATATTACTTTTGCAGGTGGACACAGATTAATTGATGCAGGAATAACTGGAGAAGAAAATTTAAAAGATATAACTAAATCATCAATCTTAGGAATAAGTGTAGCTACTATAGTCAGAATATTTTTGTTTTTGGCTATATTTGCAGTTGTTTCAAAAGGACTTACTCTAGACCCCAAAAATCCAGCAGCATCAGCATTTAAGTATGGTGCAGGAAATATAGGATATAAATTCTTTGGGCTAGTATTGTGGTGTGCAAGCATTACTTCTGTAATAGGAGCAGCTTATACTTCAGTTTCATTTATAAAAACTCTACATCCATTTATAGAGAAAAATGAAAATAAATTTATAATCATTTTTATATTTGCATCTACTTTAATAATGGCATTAGTAGGAAAGCCTGCTAGTCTATTAGTTCTAGCAGGATCTTTAAATGGATTAATACTGCCAATAACTTTAGGAGTTATATTAATAGCTTCTAAAAAAGAATCGATAGTTGGAAATTATAAACATCCCAAGTGGTTACTTATTTTAGGAATAATAGTAGTTATAGTAACTGCTGTTGGTGGAATAATTTCTTTAAAAGATATTACTAAGTTATTTGTTTAGGGGGATAATCATGGAAAGTAAGTATTTACTAGCAGGAGATAAGTCTATAGTAGTTGAGTTTGGAGATTTTATAGATGAATCTATAAATAAAAAGGTTATTCAGTTAATGAAAACTATTGAAAATTCACCTTTGATGGATGCAATTTATGAGATGGTACCAACTTATAGATCTCTTATGATAAATTATAACCCATTAAAAGTTAACTTTGATGAGTTTATAAATTCTATTAAATCTTTGGAGAAGAATTTAGAATCAGTAGATAAGATTGATAAAAATGTTGTAAAAATACCTGTTCTTTATGGAGGGGAATACGGAGAAGACATAGAAACAGTAGCAAATCATAATAACATATCAATAGAAGAAGTCATAAAAATTCACAGTGAAAGAGAATATTTAGTATATATGCTAGGATTTACTCCAGGATTTACATATTTAGGGGGAATGGATGAAAGAATAGAAACTCCAAGGCTTGAAAATCCTAGAGTGAAAATTTCAGCAGGTTCTGTTGGAATTGCAGGTAAGCAAACAGGGGTTTATCCAATAGATAGTCCTGGTGGATGGCAGTTGATTGGAAGAACGCCAATAAAATTATACGACCCTACAAATGAAAGTCCCATACTTTTAAGTGCAGGAGATTATGTGAAATTTGAACCTATAACTAAGGAAGAGTTTGATAATATAGCTTCTAAAGTTGGAGGTGAAATTTAATGGGATTTACTGTTAAAAACAAAGGACTTTTAAGTCTTATCCAAGGGGGTGCAAGAATTGGATATCAACAATACGGAGTATCAGCATCAGGTAGTATGGATGAATTTTCTTTGAGAGTTGCTAATATTTTAGTTGGAAATAAAGAAGATGAAGCTTGCATAGAAACTCTTGTTATGGGACCGACTATAACATTTGATGAAAAAACTGTTATTGCTATAACTGGCGGAAATTTAGGTCCAATGTTAAATAGTGTTAAATTGGATATGTGGAGAAGTTATGTTGTTAATAAAGGAGAAACATTATCCTTTAGTGGAGCTAGTGAAGGGTGTAGAGCTTATATAGCTTTTGAAGGTGGAATTGATATTCCTTTAGTAATGGAAAGTAAGTCTACTTATACAAAGGCTAAGATAGGTGGTTTTAAAGGAAGAGCTTTAAAAGAAAATGATTATATTAAGCTAGGAAAAGGTGAAGGAAAATACATTTTTACTCTTAAAAAGGATTATATAAAAAATTATGAAAATAACGTAGAGCTTAGAGTTATAAGAGGACCTCAAGATAATATGTTTGATGAGGAAGAAATTTTAAAGCTTTTTTCAAATGAATATATTCTTAGCAATGAATGCGATAGAATGGGGTATAGGCTAGAAGGTGAAGCTATAAAGCATTTAAATGGTGCAGATATAGTTTCTGATGGTATAGCCTTTGGTGCAATACAAGTTCCTGGTCATGGTAAACCTATAATAATGATGGCAGATAGGCAAACTGTTGGTGGATACACTAAAATCGGAAATGTTATAAGTATTGATTTATGTAAGTTGTCACAGTTAAAGCCAGGAGATAAGATACGTTTTAAAGAAGTTGATATTTATGAGTCTCATAGATTATTAAAAGAGTTTGAAGATAATATTAAAGAGATAAAAAATAATATAGAAAAGTTTGAAGTTATAGAAAAGAAGAGATATAGTATTTGTTTAAATGGAACTAACTTTGATGTTATAGCAGAAGAAGTTAAATAATACTAAAAAATAGTCCTAATAGTCATAGGGACTATTTTTTAGTATTATTTAACTACATGTTCTATTACTTAACTGTTTTGATAATTGGTATGGTGGATATATTTAAAAACTATCCTAGCAATGGAACTTGGATGATAGGTTTACTTCTACTTTCAACAAATAGGAGTAGTAGAAGTAAATATTAAAGGAAGAAAATTTTGGGATTCATTAGGATATCAACATGTAAAATCAACAACTATAAATATGGGAAATAAAGAGAATAATTTATATATATTGAGATTAATACTTAAATAATTTTAAGTTCTCGAAAAAACATAACTTTTTATATACATATTTAATTAGGTAAAGGGATACATAAAAGTATATAGAATACTATTAAAACTGAATATGAAATAAAAAGCACATTTTTGAAGCTAATATTTATAGTTTATGAATGTGCTATTTTATAGGTTATTCCTTAATTACAAGGAGACTAAAAATATTATTAAAGATTAATAACTTTTTAGTTCTAGAATTGACTTTGGCGTAATATATTTATCACAAAAGGATACAAATATATCACGTGAAGGGGTAGGTTATTTATGGGAAAAATAAAGTCAAGCAAATATTTATTTCTATTTGGGTTATTCGGTTTTTTTGGATTTAGAGGATTTTCAGGAATAAATGGGGATCCTGCTGATTTATTGTGGTTTGCTTCTTGGGGATATTTTTCTAATTTTTGGTGGTCTAAATTGGGTCAATTTGAGGATGAGCGTTTAAAGTATAATAAATATAAAGCTGGTGCAATAGCTTTTAGCGTATGTTTTGCAATAGCATTTATATTAAGTGTATTAAGTTTTTTACAACCAAATTTAACTTTTGAGATACTTTGCAGAACACTATTATTAATAGTAGCATTAACTTTTGCCGTATCTGCCAATCTATGGGCATTTTTAACTTATAGATTTGATATGAAATCATAAACACTATGACAAAGTTTACTAGCAATTTAAAAAAATACCGCCAATTTAATGAATTAACACAAGAAGAATTAGCCATTAAGGTTAATGTTAGAAGAGAAACTATTGCTCGTTTAGAAAATGCTAAGTATAATCCTTCACTTGAATTAGCAGTTAGAATTTCAAAGGAATTAAATATTTCGATTGAAGAACTATTTATTTTTGAATTTTGATTAATAGATCTATAGTTAGGGGGAAATTTATATGTATGAGTATAAATTTATAGAAGTGCCATTAAAGAAAGGGTTTAAAGTTAAATCTGGTGATACTTTTGAAGAATGTAAAAGTATCATTCATAAAGAATCTAAAAATGGATGGAGATTAAAGCAAGTTATTATTCCAGCAAATGAAAATACGGGATTTTCAGCTTCGGGTGTATATGCTGCATATTGCTATCAAATTGTGCTTGAGAAAAAAGTCACTTTTTAATTACAAGGAGATTATAATACCTCAAAATATGTGAAAAACTTGTGTATTAAAGTAATATCAATGTATTAAAGAAAATAAAAAGTAACAAAAAGGTTAAAAATATAGTGTGTATATTGGGTGAATGCTATAATAAAGATAAGTTCGAAGTTATTATATTATCAATCTGATTATAGGGGAGGAAAATGGGAATGGTAGTAATTTGTTTGGGGATAATTATGTATTTTGTGGGTGCGATTTGTAAATATTTACATGATGACTACAAGCAATATCCTAATATACATGCGGGTTATAAAATTGGTTCTGCGATGAAAGATAAAGAAACTTGGGAAGAAGCAAATACATATATTTATAAGACTTGTACAATATCTCTAATATTTTCTATGAGTTTTATCGGATTAACTAATTTAATGGATTTGAAACTTCCAAGTGTAGCTTATTACATAGCAGAAATATTAATTTTACTTGGACCTATAGCTTTAACTGAAATTCATCTATATAAGTTTAATAAAAATAGGGGTGTAAATAATTAGTCTAAACAAGTTATATCAAATAAAATAGTCTTGGCAAGTGATAATGCTTACTAAGACTATTTTTATTTATATTAGAAAGTACTTTTTATAAAAGAGTTCTTTATAATAGTTCCTTCTTTCATTATAATATCCATATTTTCAACAGCTATTGCACGAATATTTTCTAAAGGATTTCCATTTATAACTAGAAGATCAGCAAATTTACCTTTTTCCAAAGTACCTGTAATATCACCTACTTTAAGCATTTCAGCCCCTACTTTAGTAGCAGCCATTATTGTATCCATAGGTGAAATGTTAGCTTTTTCAACGAATGAATACATTTCTCCAATAGCAGTTATACCGTAGGGTGTTAAGCTTGAGCAGAATGAGTCAGAACCAATAGTTAATCCTATTCCTTTTTCCTTAGCTTTTCTAAGATTAGCATAAACACGATTTAATTCCTTTTCAGCGACAGTATCACCTGGGTATTGATCATGCACATCTGGAATATACGGTGGAGCATATGTTTTGAACCATTCATTAAGAAATTGAATAGTAGGGCAGAAGTAAATATTTTTTTGAGCCATTATATTTAAGCATTCATCACTAAGTGTTTGGCCATGAATAATTAGATGAACACCAGATTTAGCTGAATCAAGTGCACCACCATAACCTTCAGCATGTGACCATACAGGGATACCTACCATATTACATTCATCAACAACAGCTTGAATTTCTTCAAGTGTATAGTGCTGGTCAAGTTTTTTATCCCATCTCCAGATACCACCACCTGTTGACCAAATTTTTATAGCATCAGGATTTTCTCTTAATCTTCTTCTAACAGCTCTTCGAAGTTCCCATGGTCCATCAACACGTTCAGCCCATGGATGAGATTGTTCATTATACCATAAAGGAACTTTGTGAGAATCACCATGACCACAAGTACGTGAAAATCCTAAACCAGTACCTACTATACGAGGCCCTTGCATAATACCTGACTCAATCATATTACGAATATGTAAACCTGAACGTGAAATTTCACCAACAGTAGTTAGACCATGTTCAAGGCATTCATGAGCTTGTTGGACTGCAACAACTGTTTTTTGAATAGAATCTTCTAAAATCCAGTCACTATCATCGTCTGTGAGATTGCCAGAGAAGTGTAGATGACTATCTATAAGACCAGGCATAATTGTTTTTCCTGATATATCAACCTTTATGTAATCTTTTTCAAAATCCTTTTTAGGACCAGTGTATTCAATCTTTTTGTCTACTACTAATACCAAAGAGTCTTTAATAGGATCTTTTCCAATACCATCAATGAGTAAACCACCTATAAAAGCAATTTTATTCATTATAGATTCCCCCTTACTATAATATATAAATACCTTAATTTATATATCAAAGTATATTGCTTATTAATGTAAATTACAACAAGTTAATCATTTTTATATTTAGTTTAAAATTTTATTAGTTCTTTATTTTATCCTTATAGATATAATTTTAAATATTTTCGTATATTAGAATCAATATAAGTCTCTTACCAGCTGAAATATTCTTATGCACGTTTTTAGGATTAAAATATAAATAAATAATTTACTGAAAATACAGTTAAAATGTAACTATGAAAATTTATTAGAGGTTTAAAACTATGTGAAAAAATATATTTTTCTGAATAGGTAGGAGAATTTTAATTACTCTAGTAAAAATACCCTCAAAATCTAAATAAATGGATGATAAGGGCATTAATTTTACTTTAAATATTAATATTTTAATGATTAGTTTAACTTGAGTTCTTCTGAAACTTGCTTTAAATTAATTTCTTTTACTTTATCTTTGAGTTTTAATTTTAAAACATCTTTATCTTTAAATTTAATAACCTTACCTTTTTCATTTTTGAAATGTACTTCATAAGAAAATTCATTTGGATGAACTCCTCTATCATCTAATACACTACCAAAACATTCAGTAAATGAAATTGTATAAGGGTCTTTAGCATCAGTCCACGCATTAAGAACTCTACCATTGGTTAGCTTAAAATCAAAATATATAGCATCTTCCTTTTTATGATATGTTACTTTTAAATCATTAGGATTTACCTTCCAACCAAATCCAAAGAAATAAAAATATGAGCTTAGCAAAGTTATTCCGATTAATATGGTTGCGATAACAGATTTTAAAACTCTTTTATTTAATTTCTTCAAAGGTTTGATATCTTCTTTATTTATTTTCACTAATTCTTCACTTATATCTTCCTTCATCTTATCGAGTTCATCTTTGCAATTTTTACAATTTTTTACATGCTCTTCAATTACCAGATTACTCTCATTACTTGTAAGTTCATCAATATAACTTGGTAAAAGATCTTTTATAATTTCACATTTCATATAGATTCTCCTTTTCCTATTTTTTGCTTAGCTCTATAAAATGTAACTCTTGCCCAATTTTCGTTTTTATTAAATATTTCTCCAATTTCCTTAAATGAAAATGCCCCTGTAATGCGAAGTATAACAACTTCTTTTGAAGTTTGTTCTAACTTATAAATTTGTTTCATGAGTTCCATTTTGTTTTCTTTTAAACAAATGGACTCTTCTACATTTGCATTTGTAGATGGAATTTCATCATTTAACTCATATGTTCTCTTTCTATTTCTTTTATCAAGTTCTTGATACCATATATGCTTTGCAATTTGACATAACCAAGTAGATATTTTGCAAGTACCATTATATTTATTTGAAGATTTTATAGCACGGTAAAATGTTTCCTGGGTAAGTTCTTCTGCCAATTGTTCTTCATTACAAAGACTCATCAAATACCTAAAAACCATCTGTGCATACTTCTTGTATATTCCATCCATTTCATGCATAATATCACCTCCTTCAAACATATATCCTAAAAAAATATATTTCGTTACATAGAATTTTGATTTTTATAAAAAATGTCATAAGTAGATGTCTAATGCAAAATATAAAAAAGCACTAATTAAAAAATTAGTGCTTTTGTTATATAAAGTATCACGCTAAGTTTGGCTTATAACGCTACCTTATATACTAATTATTATATCTATAGTATAATATGGTAATACATATAAATCAATATAAAATAATAAAAAACAATAATAAAAAATAATAATAAATAAGAAATTTGGAATAAAAATAAGAGGTGAAAAATTTGTTTTTAGAAGAGAGATACGAAAAAATTATAGAAATAATCAAATCAAGTGGGAGAGTAAAGGTTAAAGATTTATCCGACTTGTTTGAAGTTACGCAAGACTGTATTAGAAAAGACTTAAAAGAGCTAGAGTCTAGAGGGCACCTAAAAAGAGTATATGGAGGTGCTATTGCACAAAGAGATTTTAATGAGATAAAAAACGTTGATAAAAGAAAAGATATTAATATGCAAGAGAAAAAAGCTATAGCACTAAAAGCAATTACGCTAATAGATAATGGAGATATAATATTTTTAGATATATCGACTAATAGTCTAGAGATTGCAAAAGAATTAAACAAAATAAATAAAGAAATTACAGTAGTAACAAACATGATAGAAATTGTATTAGAATTAAGAAGTAATAAGAATATAAAAGTAATTTGTATTGGAGGAGAATTTAACAAAGAGATAGGTGCAATAGTAGGTTCAGCTGCTGATAGATACATAAGAAAATTTACTTTTGATAAAGCGTTTATAGGAGTATGTGGAATTAACTTAGAAACAGGATATATAACTACACTTAATTTAGAAGATGGAAATACAAAAAAAACTATAATTGAATGCTCTAATAAAAGATATTTAGTAATGGAAAAAGAGAAGTTTAACTATGATGGACTATATAAGTTTGCTAATTTAGATGAAGTGACAAGTATAATAACTGAGGATAAAATAATAAATCAAAATTAAGATTATTAATTAAAGAAAGGTCAAACTTAATAAAAACAAAGTTTGACCTTTCTTATTTTTTATTAATTCAGTTTAAACTAATCATATATATAGATAAAATTAACATGAAACACATATTAGTAATAATTACAGATATGACTTGGAAAGTAATTACTAAACCTAACAAAGCAAAAAAGTTAAATTTAGGACTTTACCGTATTTAGACTTGAGTATTGATAAAAATAATAAAAAAATGTTATCCTAAAGTATAAGATATAAAAATAAATATTTAAATATATCAACAAAAAAACTTTCAATATTGGATTATAATAAGAAGAGTTTAGGGGGGGGGGCTTATGATTAAAATAGCAATTTGTGAAGATGAAAAAGAAACACAGCTCTTAATAGAAGATTATCTTAATAATATATTAAAAAACATAAATATAGAATATGAGATACAAAAATATATCTCTGGAGAAGAGTTACTTGAATGTAACTTAAAAGACATAGATATATTACTTCTTGATATACAAATGGGGAGAATAAATGGAATGGATACTGCAAGAAAGATTAGAGAAGTAGATAATAAAATAGAAATAATATTTATAACTTCTTTAATAGATTATGTACAAGAAGGATACGAGGTAAGAGCTTATAGATATTTGCTAAAACCTATAGAATTAGAAGAATTAAAACAACATGTGCTAACTTGTATTAATGAGACTGAAAATAAAAATAATCATATTATAATAAAGAACAAGTCTAATACATACAAGATTTACTCAGATGAAATAAAGTATGTAGAAGTTCAAAAAAAGAATATGTTAATACACACAATCAATAAGAGTTTTGATGTGAGATATAGTCTAGAAAAAATAGAAAAAGACTTAAAACAAGATAAATTTGTAAGATGCCATAAAAGCTTTTTAGTTAATCTAAGTTATGTAGAAAATATAAAGTCAAATACT
This sequence comes from Faecalimicrobium sp. JNUCC 81, assembly GCF_053667625.1. Lineage (NCBI taxonomy): Bacteria > Bacillati > Bacillota > Clostridia > Peptostreptococcales > Peptostreptococcaceae > Faecalimicrobium > Faecalimicrobium sp. JNUCC 81. The sequence goes on along the minus strand of NZ_CM132203.1, from coordinate 2,088,884 downwards.
ATAGTATTGGAATGTGGAGAAGAAATACCTGTTAGTAGATATAGACATAAAGAAGTTAAGGAGAAATTCTTAAGATTTATTGGTGATTCAATATGTTAAATTTGATGTCTAATTTTATATTAGCTTTATCAATACTTACACGTTTTATTATACTAAAAGGGATATTAACTTATAAAAAAGAAGGCAAAGAAAACGAACAAATTGTATTTTATATTTTATTGTTATTAATTTATACTATAGCTAGACTGTCTAATATATCTCAAATTAATGGTAATAATAGCAATTACCTAGTTGATGCCATAATATTTATTGCTTGGGTAGTATACTATAATTATTTTTATAAGATAGGATATGTTAAATATATAATTTTCTTTTGTTTATTTAATGTATATTACGACTTGATTAAAAAGTATTTATTAGATAGAATTTTATTTTTTGTAATTACAGGCAATGTTATATCATCCGAAAAAGCTCTTTTAGTATCTGATTTTGAAAATTTAAAAGTTGAGATATGTGTTAATCTGTTTATTTTATTTATCTATCTTGTATTTAGATTTTTTAATAATCGTTTACAATTACTTGATAGCGAAAAAAGAAACTATATATACTTATTATTTGCTTTAGTTGTTAATTCAATTAGTATAGTTGGAAATTATATATTTTACAAAATGCAGAGATTTGGAGTCTTATATTCAGAACAGTTTGTATTTTCTTTTCTTCTAACTCCAAAGTTAGTAGGAGCTAGTAGTATAGTTTTGATATTATTATTTAGACAAATAGTAAAAGAGAACAAATTAAAATCTCAAAATGAATTAATAAAAAACAAATTAGATATGCAATATTCTTATTACTTAAGTATTCAAGAATCTCATATGAAAGTTAAAAAACTTTATCATGATATAAATAACCATATTTGTACTATAGATAATCTTAAAAATAATAGTAAAGAAGTTAATGAATATGTAAATAATTTAAAAGATGAAATTAAAGACTTCAAATCAACTTATAATACAGGAAACATGATATTAGATATTATAATCAATGAAAAGAGTGAACTATGTAAAAAAAAGGGAATTAAATTTATTTGTGATATAAACTTTTCAAAAGTTAATTTTATAAAACCAATAGATGTATCCAGTATATTTGCTAATATTTTAGATAATGCAATAGAAGCGAGTGATAAAATACATGATGAAAATATTAATAAATATATTAGAATTAAAGGTACTATAAATAGACAATATTTTGTACTTAAATGTGAAAATAGTAAAGTTAATAGTATTAGGATTAATAAAAATAGATTATTAACAGACAAAATGGATAAATTTATACATGGAATAGGAATTCAAAGTATTAAATCATCTTTAGAAAAATATGATGGAGAAATATTATTTGAAGACCAAAAGGACAAATTTACACTAAACATATACATACCACTTAATCCAAATACTGACAGTTGGGTCGATTAACCTACTAGTTGGGGCATATATATTGATACTAAAAAATAAGGGTGTTATCTTTTTAATAACAAAAGACAATACCCTTATTTTTTATATTTAAGGAAACTGTACTAAATCAATATATATTATTATGAAAATATAGGGAAGGAGACGTGTTAACAACTTAAATTTGTTGACATATAAAAAAATGGTATTTAGTAGTTTGATGTTTTTATTTTTATTTTTACCGTGTACTTTAATATTTTATTATATATCAAATAAAAAAGTAAGAAATAGCATATTAGTATTAGTAAGTTTGTTTTTTTATGCATGGGGAGAACCAGTATACGTGTTTTTAATGTTATTTTCAACAGTTGTTGATTATATACATGGATTGAAAGTTGAAAGATTCATTGAGCTAGGAAAAAGGAAAAAAGCACTGAGGGTAGTTATATCTTCAGCAATTATAAATTTATTTGTATTATGTTTTTTCAAGTATAGCGACTTTTTAATTGAAAATATTAATATTATTTTTAATTTAGATATAGGATTATTGAATTTACCTTTACCGATAGGGATTTCATTTTATACTTTCCAAACAATGTCATATACTATAGATATTTACAGAGGAGATGCTAAGGCACAAAAGAGTATATTAGATTTTGGAGCTTATGTTACACTATTTCCACAATTAGTAGCAGGACCAATTGTTAGATACCAGACTATAGCTACACAAATAAATAAAAGAGAACATTCAATAGAAAAATTTGCAGATGGTGTAAATAGGTTTGTTTGTGGACTAGCTAAAAAAGTTATATTATCAAATCAATTATCTAGTATAGCAGATGGTGTGTTTTCAAGTGATTTGTCAAATATTTCAATACTAGAAGCATGGTTAGGTATAATTTGTTATACACTTCAAATATATTTTGATTTTGGTGGGTATAGTGATATGGCTATAGGGTTAGGTAAGATGTTTGGATTTGAGTTTCTCGAAAACTTTAATTATCCATATATATCACAAACAGTTTCAGAGTTTTGGAGAAGGTGGCATATTTCTTTAGGTAGCTGGTTTAGGGATTATGTATATATACCATTAGGTGGAAGTAGAGTATCAAAACTTAAGATGTATAGAAATTTATTTATAGTTTGGTTTTTAACTGGTATGTGGCATGGAGCTAGTTGGACATTTATAATATGGGGTCTATATTTTGGAGTATTTATAGCTTTAGAAAAAGCATTTTTAGAGAAAGTACTTTATAAAATTCCTAGAGTATTTAGACATATATATTTACTTTTAATTGTAGTTATAGGATGGGTATTCTTTAGAGCTGACAATATAACATATGCATTTGAGTTTTTAAAAGTTATGTTTAGAGTTAATTCTAATACTATAGTTAATAACGCGTTTAATGCTTACTTAATTGATTACTGGTACATTATACTTGGATCTATAATATTATCTACACCTATTATAAAAGTGTTAAAAAGATTAATTTTAAAAGTTAATAAAAAAGCCTTAAATAATGATATAGCATATTTAATGCATGGATTATCGCTAGGTATATATATGTTTATTGCTATAACAATGCTATGTAGTTCGAGTTACAACCCATTTTTATATTTTAGATTTTAGATTTAAAGGGGAAGTTTTATGAATAAAAAGAAAGCTAGGTATATAATAATACCATTTTTGAGTATAGTTTTTGGTTTTTTAATTCTTAATATTATAACTCCAGAGAAAAAGTATAGTATTGTAGAGAATAGAAATCTTGAAAAAAAGCCAGTATTAAAAGATATTAAAGAAGGTGAATTTACATCTAAGTTTGAAAGCTACTATAATGATCAATTTGTACTTAGGGATGAAATGATAAGTATAAATAAAAAATCTGAAGTTAAATTAAACAAAACAAAAGTTGGTAATTACTATTTAGTTGATAATAATTGGATTTTAGGAATGTTTTCAAAGCTTTTGAGTGAAAAGCAGTTAAATGATTACTCAAATGCAATTAATAAGTTATCTGAGATAAGTTTAAGTTTAGATAGAGATGTATACTTTACTATGATGCCTCACAAGACAAATATTTTAAAACATCTATATCCTAAATATGTAGATACTATAGAAAATATAGATATAAATAAAAATGAGTTTAGGAGAAGGTTAGAGTCTGATATAGTAACATATATTGACATGGATGAGTATATGTTAAATAATTTTAGCCAAGATGAACTAGAACGTTTATACTTTAAAACAGACCATCATTGGACAGGCATAGGAGCTTTTGAAAACTTTAAAATGATGGCTTCAAGAATAGATTTAGGGGTATCTCAGGATGAATTAAATAACCATTTTAATAGATACAAAATAACGACTGTAAAAAGTAAAAATTTTATAGGTAGTTATAATAGAAATTTAGATATGATAGTTAAAGAAGAAGAATATGCTAATTATGCTTATATAGATAATACAAAGTATACATATGAGATAAATGGTAAAAAGAAAAAAGAAGAAGATATTATTGCTACATCAAGAAATGACAAAGAATGGGATTATGGCGGGGCATATATTAGAGGAGCACAAACTAATATATTAAATATTAAAAATGAAGATGCACTAGTTGATAAAAAGATATTAATATTTAGGGATTCATATCAAGCTCCAACTACATGGTTATTTGCAGATTTATTTAGAGAAGTTGAAATAGCTGATCCAAGAAATATAGATAAAATAGACAAGACATATAAAGAAATAATAGAAGAAAGTAATTCAGATATAGTTATGTTTATGTATAATAGTTCTGGATTTGGTTCTATGATTAAAACTATGATAGATAAAGGAATAAAGTAAGGTAAAAGCCGTAAGTTTTATGTATATTCAACTTATGGCTTTTATTTTTTTGTTATGAGGGAAATATAACTTCATCAATATATTATCATGAGTTAAAGGAGACAGTGCTATGAAAAAGTATATACTAAAGTACATAGGTATAATATCTATATTAATTATAGTTAGCTTTGGAGTTTTTTCAAATCAACTCAAAAATAGTCTTATAGATGAAGCATCTGTATTCAATGAGAATTATGTAAATAAGTTGGACAAAGGTGAGAAAGATAGATTTATTGTAGGCAACTATTATTTGACTGGAAATAACTGGTTATTAGGTAAGTTTTCTAAAATTATACCGGACAATAAGATGAAGTTATATGCAAATGAAATAAATGATTTAAGTAAACTTGCTACATCACAAGGAAAAGATACTTATTTTGTATCAATGACTCATAAAACAAATATGTTAAAACATCTTTATCCTAGCTTTGTAGAAAATAAAAATAATATAGATTTAAATAAGGATTCATTAGCTTCAAAGTTAGATAAAAATTATATTTCATTTATAGATATAGATAGATATTTTTTATCTGATTTTTCAGAGAAAGAAAGAGAGAATTTTTATTTCAAAACAGACCACCATTGGAATGGAATAGGAGCATTTGAAGGCTTTGAATTTATAATTAATAATATGGACTTAGATTTATCAAGTAATGAAGTTAGTGAGTATATGAGTAAATATAAGGTTAAAGTTATCAAAGATAAAGAATTTATAGGTAGCTATAATAGAAAGTTAAACTTTATAGTTAAAGATAAAGAATTTGCAAACTATGTATATAAAAAGGGAAGTAAATTAGAGTATTTTATTACAGATGGAAGTAAGGGACATAAATTAGATGAAGAGAAAATAATGGCTACATTAAGAAATAAAAATAGTTGGGACTATGGTGGAGCATATATGAGAGGGACTAATTGTAATATATTAAAAATAAAGAATAGAAACTCACTGACTGACAAGAAAGTATTAATATTTAGAGATTCATATCAAGCACCAATGACATGGTTACTAGCTGATATATTTAAAGAAGTTCAAATAGTAGACCCTAGATACATTGAAAATATTGATATGACATATGAAGATATAATAACAAATATTAATTCAGATATAATCATGTTTATGTACAATAGTTTTGGGTTTGAAGGAATGATTAAAGAGATGATTAATAAGAAGATAGATTAAAAATACTGATAGTTGGGTCGATTAACCTACTATTTGGGGCATATATATTGATACTAAAAAATAAGGATGTTATCTTTTAACAGAAGGTAACGTCCTTATTTTTTTATTATAAGAATTAGTCACATACTAAAGAGCTATGGTAAATAATTAATAAATACGTGAGAAGTATAAATACAATGGAGGAAAGGTATATGAAAGTAAAAAAATCTATATTAGCTATGATATTAGCTACAAGTTTAAGTGTAGGTTTAATGGTAGGATGTACACATTCTGAGAATTCATCAAAAAGCTCAATTGAAACTAAAACTCAAGCAACTGAAGAAGATGAATCTATTAAGCTCTTTGAAGATTACTCAAAAAAAATTAACACTCGAGAAGGAGTGTATGAGGTTAAACAAGATTTATCTAAAAAAATCTCAAAAGCTATAATAGATAGTGGACTTAGGGTTGCCCACTCAAACCCAGATGGTAGTTTCGTGTTATCTCTAGGAGGTTTCGAAAATCTTCCTGATCAATATATTCAAAGTCTATATTACTCTATGTTCGAAAATGATAAAAAGGGTAAGGCTACACTAGATATTCTTTGGGTCAAAGAATATCCTGAAGATATGGAACTATCTGAAAATGATAAATATGTTAAAGCTATATACAACATATTTAAGTCATTAACTAACACTAAATTAACAGAGAAAGAGTTCTTTGATGCAGTTAAAAAAACATTTAATAAGAAAGAGGGTCTTGTAGAACTTCCTTATAAGGATGCTATACCGATTCAAGTTGTTCAAGTTAATAAATCTAAAAAATATATTAAAACTTTACAATTAAGATGTAATTATGACTTTGATATTTCAAAGTCTTAGTGTATCAGAAAACTTATCAACTTTTATTAAAATAAGGAGGTTTATATGAGAAAAAATATAGCTATTTTATTAGCACTAATTATAGGATTTACAGGATTTTTTGTATATGATAATTACTTTAAACCTTGGAATGAAGCTGAAAAACGTATTAATAAATATATGGTAGAACAGGGAGTTTCAAAAGATGATATAAGTAATATCACAAAAGAAAAAGCAAAGAAAGCAAGTTACAATGGTATCCTTTACAAGGTATCTTATAAAGATGATCCTCAATATGAATATCAATATTTTTATAGCGATGATTACTATTCTTTATATATAAATAAAGTTTTATTGCAAATATATGACTTAAGTAATGGTAATGAACTGACAGATGTTAAGGAACTTAAAAATGTAAAACATCCGCCAATTCACTTAGATAAATAAATTATAAAAAGGAGGAGATTTTATGGGAATATATTTTAAAATGTCACTAGCATATTTAAGAAAAAATAAAATGAGAACATTACTTTTAATATTAGGGGTTGCATTAGGTGTAGTCTTAATATTTGGAACTAGTGTTATAAAAGATTCTCAAAATAAAAATAATGTAGGAGTAATAAATAAACTTTATGGTGGATATCATGTAGAATTTAATGATTTAAATCCTGAAGGCGTTGAAAAATTAGAGAGTGAGAAGGATGTATCAAAAATTACTACAGTACAAAATTTAGGTAATATTATAGATAAACGAGGGAATTCTTTTCCACTAAAATCGGCAGATAAAGATTATATAACTGATAAGTCTTCTAAATTAATAAAAGGTAGACTTCCAAAGGATAATAATGAAATAGTAATGGGAAAAGAAGCATTAGAAGCTATGAATATAGCAGATAAATTAAACTCTACTCTAGATTTTACAGTAAAAAAGGAATATAAAGATAATGAAGGAAATAATAAAATTTATACTGTAGAGAAAAAATTTAAACTAGTAGGAGTTGTAGAAAAACCAAAGGGATTTTATGATTTTTATGATATTAATATACCTTTTGAAGCATTTACTTACAAAAATGATGGGAAAAATAACGTAATACCACAGGATGCAATTAGTTATAATAGTATATTAAGTCTAAAGGGTGGCTGGAAAAATATTGATGGACAAGCTAATAAAATTATGGCAAAACACAATTTAGGGGAAGTTAGTTATTTACCAAATATGCCTCTTGTACGACAATTAATGAATAAACAAATAGATAAGGATAATCCAGATACTTATAAAAGAGAGACTCTAATTATAATTACAGCAGCAATTTTTGTATTCAATATTTTTAATATTACATTAAATGAAACAATAAAGGAAATGGGATTACTTAGATTAATAGGTTCTAGTAAGAAAAATGTTAGAAGCATGATAATATACCAGGCATTGGTTATAATGGCTTTAGGTATAGCAGTAGGATTAATAATCGGTTGTATATCTTCGTATATAGCAGTTAATATATCTAATCCTTTTATATATCAAGAGGCAGTAATAAAGCCAAAATTATATATAAGTAATGCAAATATTATGAAAGCTATAATAACAGGTGCATTTTCTGTTTTTGCTTCTTGTATTATACCTATTTTCAAGGTAGGTAATATATCATCTATTGAAGCTACAAAGAAAAATGATAAGTTAAAAGGTTGTAGAGGAAGTTACAGAGTAGACAAACTTTTAAGTAAAATATTTGGATTTTCTGGATTTATGGGACTTAAAAACATTGGAAGGAATAAAAGTAGAGCCCTTATATCTATGATATCAATTGCACTAGGAGGATATGTATTTTTAACTACATTTTCAAGTATGCAAGATGAGGTAAATGATAAAATTGCGGATATGCAAAAAAGATATGATATAACAATACAATTTGGAGTAAATTCAGATATAGATAATGTAGAGTATTCAGAGAGTGATGTAAATAAGCTAAAAAATGTAGATGGTGTAAAAAGTGTAACTCCAATACAAATAGAAAGTGGATTATTAGATTATAAAAAGAATGAAATGGATAAAGATTTTGCAAAGAGCAAAGGAATCCAAGAAAAAGACAAAATGGAATATGAAATGAATCTAAAATTATTTGGACCAGATTATATAAAAGATACACTTAAAAACTTCTTACAAGAAGGGCATATATATGAGATTGGATCATTAGATGAAGGGGTGCCAAATGTAGCAGTATATAATTATTTTTACGATGAATCTGGGACAAATAAATTTAAAAAAGTTTTTCCTGATTTAAAGATAGGGGACATTATAACAATAAAAGTTCCAATTACAGAAAACACAAATACTGAATATAAAGAAAGCAAAGTAAGAGTATGTGCAATTTTAAAATCTGACTGGATGTCTAAGGGAGATGGAGATTTAAACCGTAATTTTGAGATTGTAACAGCTAATAGTCTTTCTAAACATATTGTTGGAGAGAGAAAATACAATAAATTAGGTATAAACTTAAAAAATTCATATGATAAAACTGTAAATAAAAAAGTAGAAGAAGTTTCTAATAGTATTCACTTATCTCAATTTGAAAGTAAGTTTAATTTTAATGAGATGCAAAAAAGTTTTGAAGTTGAGTATATTAAAACACAGTTATCAGTGATAATATTAGTTTTAATAATAGCAGGAATTAATATTTTCTGTACAATAAAAACAAATTTACTTATAAGAAAAAAAGAAATTTCAACATTTAGAGCAATAGGATTGAGTGTAAGAGATATGAAGAAAATGATTGCTTATGAAGCATTAACATATGCAATATTAAGTTTTATAATCGCTTTAGTTCCAGCAATGATAAACTTAATTAAATTTGTAAACTGGAATAATAATGCTTATAAAAACTATGGAATAGAGCATTTTATGCCTTTTACATTTCCAGTTAAAGAATCAATAATATTTTTTATTATATCAGTGACTGTATGTTTAATAGCAATAGCTACAAGTAGTAGAGACTTGAAAAAGATGAGTATTATTGAAGGAATAAAAGATAACGATTAATTACTTATATAAGTAATATTTATACATTAAGAAATTACATTGGGAGGTTAGTTTATGAAAACTTTAAAAACTATAGATTTAAGAAAAATATACGGCAAGGGTGACAGTGAAGTTAGAGCCATTGATAATATAAATTTAAAAATACAACCTCATAAATTTACAGCGATAATTGGAAAAAGTGGTTCTGGAAAGAGTACATTACTTCATTGTATGGCAGGGCTTGATAAACCAACTTCTGGCAAAGTATTTATGAATGATTTAGATTTATATACTTTAAATGACGATAAACTTTCTAAAATAAGAAGAGAAGAATTTGGTTTTATATTTCAAAGTTTTAACTTAATACCAGTTATAAATGTTTATGACAATATAATACTTCCTGTTTCAATTAGTGGTAAAAAAGTAGATAAAGAGCACGTAGAAGATTTAATAAGTAAATTAGGGCTTAAATCTCAAATAAAGAAATTCCCAAATGAATTATCAGGAGGACAGCAACAGAGAGTAGCAATTGCAAGAGCGCTTGCTAATAAACCATCAGTTATATTTGCAGATGAGCCCACTGGAAATTTAGATAGTAAAACGACTAAAGAAGTAATGGATATATTAAAATTTTGTGTTAATGAATATAAACAAACATTAGTTATGATAACTCACAACGATGAAATAGCTAAGAGTGCCGATAACATTATAACTATTAGTGATGGTAAAATTTTATCAAATTAGTGATATTTATTTAGATGTAGAGATGTGTTTTAAAATAAGAATGCCCTCCAAATTATGGAGGGTATTTTTATTTTGCAAGAATCTTATATTAGATTTTCTTTTAATATAAATCTTGAGGGGGAATATTCATACAAGACAACGCTTTCAATATAACCTGAAAAAGAAGAGAAATTTTCAGCAACAATTGGTAGTGCTTTTTGTATTATATCTGGCTCATCAAGAATCATTGTAGTATGGGCAACCCAATTAAAATTATCAGGATAGCTATGATTAAATGGTTCTTGTAAATTTAGTAGTTCATATGTAACAGATGGAGCTATAAAAAGCACTTTCATTCCAAATAATCCTATATTATCAAATGAAATAGGTATTTTTTTAGTACTTTTACAAATTTTTCTTATCTTATTTTTTAATTCAGATTCTTTATCAAGTTCAAATGACCCTAATGTAATATGATTTGGAAAATCAGAAGCTAGGTTTCCTGTAATACCAGCATCTAAAAGTGATTTTTTTATTTTATTTAATCTTATTTCAGTTTCTTCGTCATATTGAGCCATAACATACAAACGTTTACATTCCATAAACTACCTCCTAAGTTAAACTAGGTTATTATATTATTATAATATATACCAATAAATAAATATATTAAAAGGCTAAAATAAAAACTATATTTTTCTATTTAAAATCATCCTTAAAATTTACTGGTTTATATGATTGTATATGCTCAGCACCAGCATAACTTAAAAATGATCCTATTACACTTTCTTCACTGTCAACCAATAAAGATAAGTAAATCATATCATCTTCAAATTTTGACCTTTCCTCTAATTCATAATCAAATGTCTTAAGTTCACCTTTAATCTTTTTAAAATTCTTAGGTGAATAGCCACCTTTAATACAAGCTTTTTTCATTAATTTAGAAACTTCAGCATCTCCATTCATTACATACTCTTTAGTTTCAACTTTTATAGAATAGTCTTGTTCCTTTGCTATTTTTTTAGCTTCTTCAGATACGCCATCAATTCCTTGATTATTTGCCGTATTAACTATTTCTATAGATTGACTGTCTATAGATTTGATACTTTTATACCCGAATATTAATAGTGATAAAAATAAAATGCAATATAATAAATAAATATATTTTTTCATTAAATACCCCCAAAAACTTCTTTTTTCTTTTATACTATATATTTTTTGTAAAAATATCAATAATTTAGAAATAATTTAGCTATTAAATGAATTTATAATTAAATGATTTTTATTGTTTAAATTGTATTAATATAACTAAAACTACAAAATATAGGTTCAGATAATATAACCGAAAGTGCGTTCTTCAAAACATTGACATTATATATTTTAGAGAACTTTCGAGAAAGTATGAAATTAGTGAAATGCAGCTTAATAAATATTGTTAAATCTTAGTTATAGATTTCAATTAACTATTAAAAACTGTAACTAAATTTTATTGGTTTATGACAATAAAAATAGTATTATATTAATTAAAGGATAACAAAAATTCAAAATTATTATAAATTGCGAGTATAAGACTTGATATAAAGAGAGGGTATAATGGATAAAATTAAGAAAAATAAAAATATATTTATAGTACTAACTGTAATTTGTTTTATAATAGGATACTTTAAAGTAAGAGATTATTACATTTTAAAAGACTGTTTTGTATTTTCTAAAGATAATATAGTGAGAGTGTTGAACTATGATAAAGATTTAAATTCTCATAACTACCATATATCAGAAGAAGATATTAATTATTTGAGTAAAGTATTATCTAATTCGAAATTAAAAAAGTCTAGTGCCAAAGAATCACCATTTCCGAGTATGGGTGGTATGCTAATATTTTTAGATGGGAATATTAGAGAGAATAAAGATGGTACTCAAATGGAGTATAAAAGAAGTATAGAGTTAATTAAAATAAATAGTGAGAAAGTGTACTTAATTTTACAAATAAATAAACTTAGAGATGATGATAGTTTCAATATGGATGGTGTTGCGCAGAAATTTTATACCATTAATTCTAAAGAACTAGTACAATTTATAGAAAAACTAAATAGTAATTAAATTTTAATTACTATTTAGTTTTAATTCACAATGTAAGTTAAATAACTATATCTTAGCATATACAAAATATTACAAAAACTAGGATATAGCTAACATTGCCCAAATAATAAAAATAAGGCTTAGTTTAAGTCTTATTTTTTATGAATTATAGATATTCATTACAATCAGATATAAATTTAAATAGGTAAAATTAAATTTAAGGATATTAATTTGATTATTTATTATATTATTATTAAATAATTAAAAAATAAAATCTAAAAGAGGGGGCATATTATTTGAATATAGTTATAGTCGAAGATGAAAGCAATATAAGTAATTTAATTTATCAAACTATTAATGACATTTATCCTAATGCAAAATCTACTATATTTGACAATGCAAAAGATGCTCTTGATTATGCAAATGTTAATCATATAGATATATTTTTATTAGATATACAATTAAATGATTATAAGGGAACCTTATTAGCTAAACAAATAAGGTCAATAGATACATATAAATATACACCTATAGTATTTATAACAGCTTTAGCGAATGAAGAACTTTATGCATATAGAGAGATAAAAAGTTATAGTTTTTTAACGAAACCTTTTACAAAAGATGAGCTACTAAAAACGCTTAAGGATGTAATAGAATATAAAAAGCACTTAAATCCTAAAAGTAAGAAGTTAAAAATTACACAGAAGCTATTTATATTTGAATATGATTTAAAAGACATTATATATATCGAATCTTTTGGTAAAAAACTAGAAATTCATTTAAATAAAGGTAGTGAAGTAATATCTGGATATTCATTAAAATCAATACTTGAGCTTATAAATGATACAGATTTTATTCAGTGTCATAAAAGCTATATAGTTAATAAAAATTATATAGAAAAGATTGATAGGGCAAATAAGATAATTAATCTTAGTACTTCTGACAATATACCTATAGGAAAGAAGTTTGAGTATAATGTTTTATAGATTAATAGCCCAAGCATTACTTGATAGTTTATCTACATTTCTTATATATAATTATCTAATTAATAAAAATATAAATAAGAATAATAAAAACTTGCTTTGGATTTTACTTACTACAGTTATATATATAATAGCTAGAATTAACAGTACACCTGTTGATGGTTTAAGTCAAAGTAAACTTTTCTTTACCTATGCAAATTATGATTTATTCCCTGTAAATTCTATTGCAGGTGTATTATTTTTAGTGCTTGGATTTATGATTTTAAATAGCTATTTATTTAAATCTAGCAATAGTGAAACCTTTTATCTTACATTGGTTTCTATTGTAAATTTTATTTTTCTTAGGTTAATCATAATATCTATATTTAAATATATTGGTTTAACTAACACAAGTGTTTATGAATATGGATATAGGATTTTGATGATCTTTATCTTATACTTCACATTAATTTTTCTTAAATTACCTCTTTACAAATTTAGAGAGTATTTAATAAGCAGTCAATATATATTTAAAATTGTGGTTGTTAATTCTTTTATATTTTTAATATCATTAGTATCATTTTATAATTTTAATACAGCTGCCTTATTAAAAAATATCGTTTTCGTTTTAGTATTTTTACTTATTATTTTATTTATTAATTTCGCTACAGTAATAGTTCAAAGAGAAAAGCTAATTCAAAAGAGAAGACTTGATACTATTGAAAAATATGTTCCAGTAATAGATGACTTAATAGATGAAGTAAGGTCTAAGCAACATGAATTTGATAATAAAATATTAGCTATTTATAGTATTCTTGAAACCTCACAAAATTTAGATGAGGCTAAGAAAAAACTTGGTTCGTATAGTGATAGTATAAAAATAGATTATGGAATTAAGAAGATTATGGTTATCGATAATAAGGTTATAGCCGGATTTATTTATTCTAAGCTTAAACTAGCTAATTTAAGAAATATAACATTAGATGTTAATATAATCACTAAATTAGATAAAATTCCTATTGAGGAATATGAGCTGATTGAAATATTGGGAATATTAATAGATAATGCTATTGAAGCAAGTGTTTATAATGATGTTATATATTTAGATATAAATAAAAATAATGATAGTTTAGAAGTCTTATTAAGAAATCCTTATAAGTATATTTCTAATTTAGAATTTAGGAAAATGTTTGAATTAGGATATTCTACGAAATCAAAAAAATCAAGAGGATATGGACTATATAACGTAAAGAGTATCGTCCAAAATAATAAAGGAAATGTATTGTTTTATAACTCTACCATAAACGATAATAACTATATTACAATAGGTGTGTCATTACCATACTATTATTAAAAAGTAAATAATTTGAGAACAAAAAGAGGTTTTAAGGGTATAAAAAAATTACATATCTTTAAAACCTTCTTTTATGGCTATTTCATTGAATAAGAATTTTTTATGCTTATACTATAGTTATAAACTAATTGACCTAAGGAGTGTGATTAATTTGATAAATTTAATTAAATTAGAAATAAAAAAAGTATTTAAACCAGTAATTACAACATTAATAATTACTACCTTGTTGTTTTTGGCTAATGTTATGAGAGTATCAAATGAGTACTACGTACAACAAAGTTTTGAGTTTTGGAATGTATCAATTGATTATATAGCTGTAATATTTCCAATTTTAGTTGTATGTCCTACTTGTTGGGTTATGTATTATGAAAGGAAAAACAACTTTTTACTATATACAGTTACTAGAGTATCTAAAAAACAGTATATACTTTCAAAATGGATTGTTTGTGTATTAAGCGCCTTTTTTATTGTATTTATACCTATGTTTATAGGTGGATTAGTATCATTATTATTTTTAAACAATGTACATACACCAGCATCTTATGAGCCTCTTTTTCACACGAATTTATTTATGGAGGAGTTTTTAATAAATCATACTTATTTATACGTATTTATTCATTGTTTATGGGATGGATTTTTAGCAATGATTATAGCTACTATGGGATTTATATTTTCTATTTACTTAGATAATATATTTGTAATTCTTACAGGACCATTTATTTACGTTACTTTAGATAATTTTATAATGGCTACATTAGGTTTTCATAAACAAAGATTAATTGTGTCGTTTTATGTTAATTGTATGACTGATACTAATATATTTAATTTATTAGTAGGACCTGCTATATCTATTCTATTTATAATCATACTTTTGATAAGCTTTAAATGGAAAAAAGCGAAAGTATATAATTTATAGGTGATATTATGAATTCTTTATACAAATTAGAAATTAATAAACTTTTATCTAAAAAATTAATATTTCTATGGCTAGTTTTAATTATTTTTAATCTAGACACTAGGATAAACTGCAATTTATCTTCGCAACAATTTATATTAGAAGCATTATCTAATCACTACTATACAATATACTTTATGATTCCTATGTTTTTATTAATGATTATTTCTGGTCTAGATGATGATTATAAATATGCACTAATTAGAAGTAAAACATATTGGAACTACTTCAAATCAAAAATATATGCTTATGGGATATTTTCAATATTATTTGTCTTATCTCAAGTTTTAATAATAGCAATTATGTCAATTGGATTAAGAAATGATAATAGTTTTAACAATATAAACTCTACGTTGTATAGTGTTTTATATTTTTATTCTAGTAAATTTGCAAATCCAAGTGAGATTGTTTTGTATATGACTATTTATATGGTTTTAGGATTTTTTATGACTAGCTTACTTATATGTACTATAAGTCGCTATTTTAGTAAAAGAACATCTATAAAAATAATTATATTTGTTTATTTACTTTCTGCTATTAGCATTAAAATAACTAGCTTAAAATTTATATCTTTTTTATTTATTAACACTTACATAATTTTTCATCATAGCTTTATTTTTGGTTTTGGGATTATACTGAATTTAATAATAGAAATTTTATTTATTTTAATGCTTTGCAAAATAAATAAAGATTATTGGAATAAGGGTATTGCCTTAAATATAAATTGTATATTTGATAACAACCTTATAAAAAAGACTTCAAACAATAGGGGTCTTTATAGATATCATAGTAAGTCTTTATTTAATAAATCCAATATAATGTCAATTATATTTGTATTAATAATAATGAGCATGTGGAAATTAGTATCTTCAGAGGACAATCTATCAGTAAATGAATACTTAATAAATGTTTTTTCAGGTTCTTTTATTGGAGAACTTAATCCACTTATTATATTAGAAATGCTTGTATTAAATTTAACACCTATATATTTATTAAGTGTGTTTATTGAACGGGAATGTAACGATAGAACACTATTTTTAAATATAAGGTTAAAAAGTAGCTTAACATGGTTTAAGTCTATAATTACTGTTTCGTTAAAATTTATATTTTTATACACAATATTAAATATATTAATACCTATTTCTATAGGTATATTGCTTGGAATAAACTTTGAAGATGGTTTTTATAATTTACTTTTTACAGTATTTATTACAAAGTTACTGAGTATAGTATTTGAATTTCTTATTTTATTTTTAGTTTATAGCTTTACTAATAATATAACTTTCTCATTTTTTAGTTTAATACTATTTAATTTAATCAGTGTAATTTTATCTAAATTGATTTATTATATACCTTTTGGAATTTCGAGCTTAGTAAGATACCAATTTATATTAGATGAGTACGGAATAAATTATGGTCTAAATTTAAAAGATGTTATCTTAGAGCTACTAATATTAATTACAATAACGATTATTTATCTAAATTCAAAATACAAAAAGTTAATAATTAAATAAACTTAAAGGAGTGAATTAACATGAATGTTGCAATAAAATTAGAAAATGTAACTAAGTCATACAATGGTATAACTATTTTAAATAATATAAATCTAGAAATAAATAAGGGGGAAACTATTGGTATTATAGGGGCTAACGGTAGTGGTAAATCAGTTTTATTTAAATCAATATGTGGATTTGTGTCACCAGATAATGGAGCTACATTTATTAGAGGTTTAAGACTAGGTGAAAAAATAGATTTTCCTGAAAATGTAGGTGTTTTCATTAATGAACCAGGATATATAAGCATATTTAATGGTTTTAAAAATTTAAAGTTTTTGGCTGATATAAATAATAAAATAGATAACAAAAAAATAAAATATACAATGGAAAAAGTCGGTCTAAATCCAAATAATAAAGCGAAGGTTCAAGATTATTCTCTTGGTATGAAGCAAAAGTTGGGAATTGCTCAAGCTATAATGGAAGATCAAGACATTTTAGTTTTAGATGAGCCTTTTAATGCATTAGATTATAAAACATATGAAGATATAAAAAATATTATAAAGTCCCTTAAAGATGAAGGTAGAACTATATTATTAACAAGTCATAATTTTGAGGATATACAACAACTTTGTGATAGGATTTATATAATGGAAGAAGGTAAATTAAAACTTGCGACGAAAGAAATTATTGATAGATATAGGAAAAGATAGCTTATACTATTAATTAAAGTAATGGGGATTACTTTTATAGCTATTTTTCTATTAAATTTATACGTTGGAATTGAGTAGATTCAAATTTATATATTTAAACATAGCTGATTATAATTTTATTAACATAAATTTAGATAATAAAATAAATATATTTAAAGTGTTGAAAATACTAGATTAATTTAAACTATTTCCGAAACGTAAATTTTAAGGTTAGTTAATAAATTTACTTTTCTTTTATCAATGAGATAGATACCATAAAGATTAAAAGGGGGGGAAATAAATTTTATGGAATGCCAGAAATGTAAAATTGAAATGAAGATGGTTGATTTTAGGGCTGTAGTAGTTGGAGTAAAACCATACATAAGTGCCAGAAAAAAAGGTACCTTTAGAGGTGAAAAGATAAGTGATGTTTTATGTTATGTATGTGCAACATGTGGACATATAGAGTTTTTAGCAGAGAATCCCGGGGAATTTAAGTAATCAAACTAATCGCTAAAAACTTATTTAAAGGTATCTAGTAAAAAAGCCCTTAGAATCCATTTATTTGGACTCTAAGGGCTTTAACTTTATTCTAAAAATGTAACTAGTACCTAAAGTAAAAGTTAAGAAATAGCTATTATTTTTACTAGTTTGTATCTATGGAATATTTAATAGAAATCATATGATTTCTATTAATGGAACAGAAATTAATAATACAATATATATTGAGATATTTAGATTTATAATTTTAGTTACAATAATAATACTTGGATATAAATTATATAAGAAAAAAGAACTATTTTAAGTTGACTACTCCTTAAAAAACTCGTTCAAAGATCAATGATAAAAATATCCTTAAAATTCATTGATTTAAATTTTAAGGATATTAACTTTATGCAAAATAAAAAACATAAAGTAATTAAACTTAATTTAATGTGTTTTGATTTTCTTAATTTAAAAGCAATAAAAGATATTATAAAGAGTATTGTTGATAACAGAATAGAACTATTAAATGCTAGTAAATTTAAAAATAATAATGTTGGAAATAACATTATTATTGCAGCTTTATTATAATTAAAACTCATACTTGTTCACCTCTTTTATTAAATAATGCCAGTTATTTATCTGTAATTCAACTAGTCCCTATCAACTAGTTTATTTTTTTATAATTAACAAAAAATATTATTATTTGAAACTTTTTGCATAAGAATAAAGTCTAACCAAGGTAAAAACCATAAGGAGGATTGGCATGACTAATCTATTATCAATAAAAAGATTGCCATTTATAAACAAGAGAAAAGAACTCAGTTTAGAAGAAAGGGCAATAAATGGAGATAAAGAATCATTTGAAAAATTAATGAATCAAGAGCAAGAATATTTATATAAAATGGCTTTTTTATATACAAAGGATGAACATGATGCACTTGATATATATCAAGATACAGTATATAAAGCATTTTTAAATATAAAAAAATTAAAAGAACCTAAGTATTTTAAAACGTGGATTACAAAGATATTAATAAATAATTTTAATACTAAAATCAAAAAAAATATTAATCACATGGACATTGACATTTACTCGGAAAAAATAGCAGATGTAAGTTATGAAGCAATAGAAGATAAAATTGACTTATACGATGCAATTGATAAGTTGGATGAAAAATATAAAACTCCAATAATACTTCAATACTTTCAAGACATGCCTATAAACGAGATAGCTAAAGTACTTGAATGCAATGAGAACACTGTTAAAACATACTTAAGGCGTGGAAGAAAAAAACTTTACAATATAATAGTGGAGGGAAAATAATATGAGTAAATTTGATGAAATAAAAATACCAAGTAATTTAAGTAGTATTACAAATTCAGCTATAGAAAGAGCTGATAGAGATAAAAAAAGAAAGGGGCATAAAAAAGGATTTATTGTGGCAGCAAGTGTATGTATTATCTGTGCAGGGGCATTAGGTGTAGGAACATTAAATCCATCATTAGCAGAATCTGTTCCTATAGTTCATGACTTATTTAAAGAACTAAATAATAAGTTAAATTTAGGGTATGAAAAACCTAATAAAATACAGGGCATAGGAGATACTAAAACTTCTAATGGCGTAAGTCTAACTATAGATGAGGCTTCAAGTGATGGATATAGCATATATCTTACTTATACAATAAAAAGTGAGGAAAAATTGCCAAGAAATGAACAATTTAAACCTTATGGAGAAGATAGTGGGTTTCTTGATTTTGATGGAGTTAAAAGAATAAAAACTAAAGGAATCGAGATGGTAACTGCATCGAGTTCTGGAGGATATTTTAAGGATAATTATACTTACGTTGGAATAAAAAAATACGGCTTACATCAAGGTAATAAGAATATTCCTAAATATATAGATTTAGATTTAAATATAAGCTCAATAGGAATACATTCTAAAAACTCATATATTAACGGGGAATGGAAATTTAAATTAAGAGTAAACACAAATGATACTATAAAGAATATAAAACCGAAAAATACATCAAATATTTATAATGTAACTAATGTTGGAATAAGTTCATCAAACATTGTATTTGACATAGAAGTTCCAAAGGAAAAGTACTCAGATTATAGCTTGAATTTAGATGAATTACTTAAGGTATATTTAGATGATGAGCAGACTCTCTCATCAGAAGGATATAAAATATCAGAAGACAAAAATCGCGTTACTTATAGAGCAGTTATTGTATATAATGATTATCCAGGAAAAAACCATCCAAATAAATTAATATTTGAGTTTGATGATAAAAATAAGGTAGAAGCGTTTTTAAATGATTAGGCCTTCAGAGTACATTTTCGAAAAAAGTCACCAAAGTTTATTTAATATAAGTATTACCAACGCTTAGGAGTGTATTTTATATTAAAGTGACTTAATCTGAATTAGGACACTACTAAAAATACTCTATGTATTGCAACTACTTTAGTGATGTCATTAACTAGTGCCACTGACGGTATTTTTACTTAAAAGATGTAAATATAGTAATTGGCAGGGGAAGTTTCAGAAGGGATGCTTTTTGATATTGGATATGCCGATGGTATTATTCCTGTGTTAGCACAGCCTGAAAAAGCAGTACCTAATGGAACAAGAGTTGGGTAGAATAAAATTTAACTACTAATTAATAAATATATTTATCTAAAACTATATTATTTTTTTAGTTAATACTCTAATATTAACTATAGAATAGTTACAAAAAGGGGGGGAAATAATTGAAAGAAAAAATAATAATACTTTCTGGACCTGCTGGTGTTGGTAAATCAACAACGGCTGATATTCTAGCAAGTAATTTTAATAAAAGCGCTTACATAAGTGGAGATATAATAAGTCATATGCCTGTATCTGGATATGAAAAGCCATGAGAATCTCAAAGTGCTAAGGGTTTAGTATTAAAAAACATTATAGATTTAAGTAAAAACTTTTTAAGCCAAGGATACAATGTTATTAGCGACTGGGTTATATTTTGGGATGATGCAAAAATAATATCAAAACCAATATTAGATTTAGGTTATGAAGTTCATTATGCTGTCTTATGGTCAGATGAAGTTACAAATTTAAAAAGAGATAAATTAAGAGAAATAGACTGTCAAATGGAAGAAAGAGTAAAAGTTCTTAGAAGTGAGTTTAAAACTTCTAATATTCCAAATCAATATTTTTTAGATAATACTAATTTAGACCTAGATCAAGTAGCTTCAACAATACTATCAAATGAAAATTTTATAATAAGTTTAGATAATTTTAACTAGTTCTTAAACATACATTTGAAGATATATAGTAAAAAAGCCCTTAAAATCTATTTATTTTGATTCTAAGGGCATTAACTTTATGTAAAATATGTAACTCTATAGTCCCTAAAGTAAAATTTTAAGGATTATTAAAATTCAATAATATTTATTAAATTTTATTCTTTATTTAAATCTACATTTTCTTTAAAACCACCATCTGAATAGTTTATAGATACTTTTACTTTTTTATCTATTCCGTTACAAAAAATAGCGTAGATATTATTTTGAGGTTTTCCTTTTATTTTACAATCTAATCCGAAATCTCCGCTACTTAAAGTTAAAAGATACCATCGTTTATCTACCTCTATTATTTCGTTTTTTGTAATATTATGCATCTCTAAATATTTATAAATATAATGATATGCTCTCCATCTTATTACAAAGAAACTGCCAAGGATTAAACCCAATAATATTAAAATACTTATTATGGTTTTTTTCATTTATTAACCTCCCTTACAGGAAACCAAGATATGTGCGTAAATCGGCCACATAGTAAATCTGCATTTTCCCGACGTTACCCCTATAAGAATCGGTAAAGCTCCATGTAAAATGCCACAAAAATAAAAAGCCACATAATTACAGATATTGAAGCTATTAAGAATTTACCTGTTGTATTTTTTTCAATATTTTTATATGTGCGATTTTTATATGCGCAACAAAACTCATATTGATATAAAATTCCCACTAGTAGAAGTAGTATAAATAAACTTAAATTAAATATTAAAATATTTGAAATTTCAAATATAGGAAATACAAATAATCTTACCCCTAAAAGGATTGTAAGTATTGTAGAAATATATGATGCTAGTTTTTGAAGTTTTTTTCTTAATGTCATAAAAGTTTCACCCCTTTATATTAAATAATAGAAACTTCTTACCATCCAAAATATTCTCCTCAATAGAATAGTCCATATTTTGATAGAACCCAATTTTCTAACGGTGTTTGTGTTTGCGCTTCAAATGGAGGATTGGCAATAGTATAGAAAGTTTGATTTCTTTTACTACAAATTTGTAAATATATTTTTCAATCGAGGACTAATATAGCATAAAAATCTTTAAATAGATAAAAAATGGATTGAAATGTATTATTTTAGGATTAAAACATAAAAAATTAGATAATTTACTGAAAATACAGTTAAAATATAAATATGAAAATTAATAAAGCTTAGAGTTTTTTTATTTAAAGATATATAATAAAAAGCCCTTAGAATCCATTTATTTGGATTTTAAGGGCTTTAACTATAAAAATGAAATTTAAGGGATATTAAATTAATAGTTTATATTGAAAATAAAATAGTTACTCATTCAGACCATTAGCTAAATCGATAAGAACTTGGTTCTCGACTCTATAAACAGTCCATTCATCCATAGGAATTGCTCCCATTTTTTTATAGAATTCTATAGAAGATTTATTCCAATCAAGACACCACCAATCTAATCTACCACAGCCTCTATCTATAGCTATTTTTCCTAAAGCTGAAAGTAATGCTTTTCCAGCTCCAATACCTCTTATGCTCGGTCTTACATATAAGTCTTCTAAGTATAAATTAGCTTTACCTAAGAAAGTAGAGAAGTTATGGAAGAATAATGCAAATCCAACTGGCTCATTATTATATTCACCTATTATTACTTCAGCCTGTTTTTTAACAAATAAAGATTCATATAATATTTCTTCTGTTGCAACTACTTCATTTAATAGATTTTCATAATCTGCTAATTCTTTAATAAATGTAAGTATTAATTTATTATCTTCTTTCGTTGCAAATCTAATTTTGAAATTAGGAATGTTAGTATTAATATAGTTTTTCATAATCTAGGCTCCTTTTATTTAATCAGTAATTATATTTAAAAAACAACATTTAAATATCTTTATAACTAAAATTATTTTATTACTATCTCTTTATTGCTAATATCAAGAATAGATATACTACATGTTCCACCTAAATTATCTTGTACTAATTTAGATAAATCTTTTAAAGCATTCTCAAAGTCTTCTATTCTTTTTTTATCTACTAATTCAATATTTAGTGAAATAGAGTTATAAAACTGCTCAACCCTAGAAAACTCATTATAATTTACAAGTTTATATTAATAATATAATTTTAGTATACTATTAAATTTATTTCAATTAGTATCATTGGCGTGTATATGTATAGTACTTATCTAGTATTATAAGTGTTATTAATAGGATACTAACTATTAATGTTGCAGATTTATTAAATAATGGATAATTAATATTTCTTCCTATACTATAATTAGTTAAAATAAGTTAAAAAGGAGGAATTGGTATGGATGCTCCAGTTAAAGCGAATATCAATATGGACGTAATTGATAAGATTGATATTAGAGTTGGAACAATTAAATTAGTTGAGGATGTTGAAAAATCAGACAAGTTAGTTAAACTATCTGTTGATTTTGGGGAATTTACAAGAACTATATTAGTAGGAATGAAAGGTGAAAGAGATAATCCTAAAGAAATTGAAGGCCAACAGGCGTTATTTATAGTTAATTTAGCTCCAAAGAAAATGGCAGGTGAAGTTTCAGAAGGGATGCTTTTTGATATTGGATATGCTGATGGTATTATTCCTGTGTTAGCACAACCTGAAAAAGCAGCACCTAATGGAACAAGAGTTGGGTAGAATAAAATCAATGCCATTATAATTCAAATAAATGAATTGTAATGGCATTAATTTTGTTACAAATATACTAACTAGTAACTAGAGTAAAATTTAACTAGTAATATTTTCATCATATTCTTTATTCATTGAACTATTTTCTTTCTTAGTAAGTGAAAGCATAGTAATTGTAATAATTATACATAATGTTCCTATCCACTGTATTAGATTAAAAGTTACATTTAAAAATATTATTGAAAGAATAGATGCTGACAATGGTTCTACACAAGTAAATACGCTAGCCTCATATGGTTCAATATATTTTAGACTTTCTAAATAGCAGTAAAAAGCTGTTAAAGTTCCAAATAATACTACAAATACAATAGCCAAAACTGACTCAAATGACCAGTTTCCTACAACATCAAAAGGTGACTGTATAAAACTAAAAGCAATTCCTCCAATAAGCATTCCCCAACCGACCACACATAAGGAACCATATCTTTTTAATAAAGATGAAGGCTGTAGTGTGTATATAGCACATGCAAAAGCAGATAGCACTCCCCAGAAAATAGCCGGTTTTGATATTGCCAAACTGTTTAAATTTCCTTTTGTAATGATTAAAAAAGTTCCTAAGATTGCCATAATTACGCAAGATATTTGTTTTAATGTTGGGAGCTTTTTATTATAAAGAGCTAAATAGATTGTGATAATAATTGGTGATAAATATTGAAGTATTGTTGCAGTAGCAGCATTTCCATGGTGTATAGCTGCAAAATAAGAATATTGAACTCCAAGCATTCCAAGTAAAGAAAATATTAAAATCTTTATAATATTTTCTTTGTCTTTCCATATTTCAATTACATTTTTATCACCTTTAAGTAAAGAAAAAATTAAAATAATTGCTCCAGAAAAAAACATTCTTATAACAACAAGCCACTCTGGTGTAAAGTTCTTACTTTGAAATAAATATTGAGCTACCACTCCAGAAACTCCCCAAAGTAATGTAGCAAACATTACTAGAAATAGACCTTTTGCCCTTAAAGAATCATTCATAAAATTTATTTCCTTTCTATGTAAAATTTATTTAATTGATAGTATAATTATATTGATATTGAAAATGTATTTATACAAAAATATAAGCTATAAATATAACTATATTGATATAAGGCTTATAATCTAACTTTTAATAAAGGAGAATATTATGCAAATTCATAATATAATTATTGATGAAAATCAAAAAGAAACAACTAAACATGGATCTTTTGAGTTTCCACTTGCTATATATTCAACTCAAATTAACAAAAATGTATTGGGTTTTATTGATTGGCATTGGCATGAGGAACTTCAATTTTGTATTGTTACAAAAGGAACTGTGAGCTTTAACATTGAAGGAGATATAGTAATTTTATCTGAAGGAGAGGGGCTATTTATTAACTCGCAGCAGCTACATAGTGCAAAGAACTATAAAGACATTGATAGTTCTTTTATTTGTTTTGATTTTCATCCAAATTTAATTTATGGTTTTACAGGAAGTATAATAAATATAAAATATGTACGACCATATGTAGGCAACTCAATGGTTAAGTATTGTATCTTAAAAAGTGATACTAAGTGGAAATCTGATATTTTAAAAGATTTGTTAGAGATTCATAAAGAGTATACAAAGAAAAATTCTGGGTTTGAATTACAAATACTTATATCACTTTTGAATATATGGAATAGTTTAATAAAAAATTGCCTCATATTATACCATGACGATAAAAATATTAACGATAGTTCTAGATTAAAAAAAATCATTAATTATATTCATAATCATTATATGGAAAAGATCAACTTAAAAGATATATCGGGCCAAGTTAATTTATCTAATAGTGCATGTTGTAGAGAATTTAAAAAACATATGAATTGTTCTATTTTTGAATATATTACTAATTATAGATTAATAGTCAGTGAAAATTTATTAATTACAACAAATGAGTCTATTACTAATATAGCTTACCAATGTGGATTTGGAAGTGCTAGCTATTATATTGAAAAGTTCAAGTTACAAACTGGAGTTTCACCTTTTGTTTATCGAAAGAAAAAACAATCAATATCTGATTAAAATATACTTGCATATAATATTTTGTTAGTATATACTATCTTTAGTATATTTTGGAATTATAGTTATGTATCATAGAAACTCAGTTAAGAGGGGTGACAACCTGCTGAGAGCTGACGGTGCCGGGAGGGATTTATAAGGATACTTTGAAAATTCCATCCTCTTATGATTTGTGAAAATCATAATGAATGGTAAAAGCCAAAAGAATAAGTCAGTTTGCCAAACTTTAGTGCATATAAAAGTAATAGCCTTGTGGTGGCTGCAATAGACGACTCAGTGAGGAATAATCCAACGGGGTATAAGCGTGGTACCTTATATGACATTGGAAATACCAAACAAAACCATTTGTCTTGAAGCAGAGAAATCTGTGTATAACACAAGAACTATGTTAAAGTAGCCTTAGGACAATATCGATAGAATATAGATTATATTTCTGAAAGTTAGGTGAAATTTATGAGTAATCATTCTCATGTAGGAGTATCGTACTTTGTACTGGGGTAAGAAGCCTAGGGTCGCTCCCAACAGCTCAGACTTATCTCCCTAGTGACTGAATATATATGAAATTATTGTGAGGTACAGTGAAAACTGTCTATGGTGTATAATTATAATTCTAAAATTTATCTAAATAAAAAGAGTAAGTTATGACTATTAAATTTATATGAGTAGCCATAACTTACTCTTTTTATTCTTTTATTTATTAATTCATAGATTTAACAAATTGTTCTAAAAAATTAAAATCTATATTCTCTTCAATAACATTATATATACGTACAGTATCAATACCTGGTATCACCTTAAAATTCTTATAGACCTTAAAATTCTTCTTGTATAAGACTATTGTAGTTAAAAACTCTTTACCATTTTTAAAATTTATAACATAGCTTTCCTCATCATCGAGTTTTTCTTCTAGCTTATTTTTTAGCAATAATACTGGTATACTTTTATATTGTTTTAAAAAGTTTTCTAATTTCCCAATTCTTGTTATATCTGTTGTTGATGTTACAGTACCACCTTCAAGTATATTATTTCTATGGATTACTTCAATAGTTAAATTATTTTTCGGCAAGTTATCTAAATTAGCTCTTGATGATAAGTTCTTTGGGAAAAGTACAAAGGCTAAAATCACAATCACAATTATAACTTTCCATGGGATAGCATTTCTTTTTTTCATATTTATCCCTCCCTTTAACGGTATTGTCAAAAATATTCAGTATGTTCGCCAATTTACCACACAGAAAACTGGAAATTAACCTCTTTCAGTAATTTCATTTGTTATCAATGATTTTGAAACATACATTGCTTTTATTATATTCTTGAAGCGGGTGTGATGAGAGGTACCCTCTACGAATTTTAGCTGCGCTTTTTCACATTTGCTGATAACTGAAGATACAGGTCGTAGCGCCTCTAACAATTCTTCTTTTGTATATTTGTCCGAAATATTTTCACCTGTTATCAATGATTTTGAAATATACAATGCTTTTATCCTGTTCTTAAGAAGTGTGTGATGAGAGGTACCCTCCGCAAATTTGGGATGTATTTTTTCACAGTTACTGATAGTTGAAGATACAACTTGTAGTGCCTCTAACAATTCTTCTTTTGTATATTTGTCCATAACATTTTCACCTCAAATTCTTATTTATATTATATTACAGTCTTTAACTTAATTATATCTAAATTTAAAGTTTAATAAAAGGTCTACAAAATAGCTGTTTTCATGGACACTTTTATTCTAAATAATACAAATTCATAAAGTGAAATTTAGAAACTAATACAGTTTTAAAATTAAATCTTGTATTATAGAGCACTAAATATAAAGTAGGTGATATATACAATGGAGTTAAACGTGTTAAAGGATTTTATAAAATTATACCCATTTAGGTACAAAAAATGGCCTTTCAGGCATAATGTATTGCAAAATTAAGGTTCATCTGGTAGTTTAGTAGTGGAATCAAGAAATTATCATAAGCAAAGAGGAGAACTAATAAACTGTGAATGTAGAAAACTTATGCTTAGATGAGAATATAAAATTAAGATTTATAGGAAAAAATCAGGATGCGATATAACTACAAGAAATAAGGCATATTACTATGACATTATAATGATAAATTACAGTTTAATATTTGATTGGTTTTTATAGGTGCTAAATTTAAATGATATAAATATTATATATAGTACTTAGGGGGCAGGAGATGAGTAAAATAAGTAAAATTATAGTAAGTGTAACTACAATAGTAGCAGTACTTATAGCGTTGGCTTTGATTAAAAATATTAACGATGGATACAAATTATCTATTACAAATACAACTGATTCAACTATTATTGATTTAGAATTAAGGTATAAAGTTGGTGGAGTAATAAAAACAATTTCTAAAATAGATCCAAATAAATCTTGGAAAGAAAAAGTAGATACTAAACAAATTCAAGGAGAAAATTCAATATTCTTAATATATAAAGATAAAAAGGGTAATATACATGATGAATGCTTAGTTGGATATTTGGAAAACGGATATAGTGGACAAGTTTATGCAGTTATTAATAAAATTGATGAAGATGGAAAATTAGAGATAAGTTTAGAATAAAAAAATATTTTACTATTCAATTAGTAATAGCAATAAAATATGAAGTAATATTGGGGGAGGATAAGATGAAAATTAAATCAGAAAATATAGCATCTATTATAATAATATTAACTATAGTATATGTTATAGGAACTCCTACTGGAGCATTAAGGTTTGCAATTGCAAGAACAGGAAATCCAATTACTGCAGTAAACCTTAAAATATCAGATAAGCCTTATAAGAAGAAAATAGGAAAAAATCAAATGATATATACTCTAATAAACCCTCCTGTTGAAAAATCTACTTATAGTGAATTGAAAAACTGGATTATAACAAAGTATGGACTAATATACTGGGGTAACTTTTATGGTTTGTAAAATTAAATCCTAACCATAGTAGAAGGAGGATTGTAAAGTATGTCTGAAAAAGTAATGATTAAACCAAATAGTATAATAAAGTATATAATAATAGTAATTTTTTCTATGATAGGATCTATAATATTTTATTCGTCTAAATTTCTTGGAACATTTCCAATACCTGTCATAATTCCATTTTTACTGGTTCTTATATATAAAGAAGTACTAAGTATAATAATAATAGGGTCTATTAGTATTTTAGTTACTAAATTATTTATGCCAGAATTAGGATATAATATAGTTTTAATAATAATGGGTATACCTTGGCTAGCCTTAATTGCTTATTCAGGAAAATATGTAAATGAATATATACATGAAGAAAATAGATTAAAAAGATTAAGTATAATAATATCAGTTGTATTATTTATGATAATCAGTGTTTTCTTTTATATGGGGTTAAAGAGAGATCCTATAACTTACTTAAAATCTAAGTCTGTACTTGAAGAATATGTTAATAAAAATTATAAAGGGAAGTTTATTTTAAAAGACTTTAATTGTTATACATTTCCAGAATTATATTATACGTATAGTATTAAGGATAAAAAGGATGGAAAAGTTTATTATTTATCTTATAATTTATGCAGTAAAAATATATTAGATGGATATCAAAGTGATAAAATAGATCAAAATGTTGAATCAAAGTTAATAAATAAGATAATTTCAAAAACTAATTTTAAAAAAGAAAATATAGAAGTTATGTATATAAGTACAGGAGAAAAATATGATATAGATTACGATTTAGAGAAAAACTATTCAAAGAAAGAAATAGAGTTATTAGACTTATGTTTATATAAAGATATAAATAAGATAAGTAGTGAAGAATATCTTTATAATAATTATGATGAATTTTCAAAGGGTGCCTATGAAATAATAAATGCACTTAAAGAAACTGATTATAAATACAAAGAAATTTATATTAGTTCAAGTTCATCTAAAGAAAATTATAGTATAAATATTAATAATATAAATAAAGTTAACTCTTTAGAATACATAAAAAATAATGTAGAAATACAAAAATAACAAACCGAATAAATAAAAACGACTGTATTGTATAAATACAGTCATTTTTATTTATCATTCATTGCTAAATTTCATATCTTTTACAATATTTTCATTACTATCTAAAAATTTAATTGTAAAATCTTCGCTATTTACACCATTATGAATATTATTTATTGTATTTTCAGCTATTTCTAAATACTCTGGATATACGGCTAAGAAATAATCGTTGATTTTTAGGTCAATTTTATAATCTTTTTTACCTAAAGTAATAACCAATTTAGAAGCATTGCTATTTTTACCGTAAACAATAACACTATAAGTAATTTTATCTGTTGATGGTTCTAATTTAGACATAAAATCTATAGTATAGCCCACATCATTTCCAGTATAATACCCATAGCCTTCATATGAATTTGCATATCTAGATTTACCATATTTAACTAAGGCTTGCGTAGCTAATCCGTCTTCGTTTTTGAAAAGATAAAATTTCTTATCTTCTAAATCTTTAGAATCAATAAATTTGCCACTATTATCTTTGAAAATTTCTATGGCTAATTCTTCATTAGATAATTTATCAGACCCTGTTTGATCATAAACATAATAAGTATACACACTAAATATCAATATACTTATCATAGATAGGACTTTTATACTTTTGTTAAATATGTTTTCTGTATAAGAATCATTTATACTTTCTAAAGTATTATTAAGTTTAGTCTTTTTAACTACTTTTTTTAATAACTTATAACATAATAGACCTAACATTGCACCAGTAGTATTAAAAATAATATCATCTATATCAGATACATTATATCCTACAAATAGCTGAACTACCTCTATACTTAATGATGAAATAAATCCTAGAAAAAGTATTTTAGATATCTTATTATACTTTTCATAATATTATACTAATTTTATGAAATTATACCTATTTAGGTACAAAAAACGGCATTTTAAGCACAATGTATTGAAAAGTTAAAGTTAATTTGATAGTTTATTAGTAAATCTAAGAAATTAAATTATGCTAAGATAGAAAATATAGTAATTAATTATGACAATTACCTAAAATGAATTAGAAAAAGTTAAAGAAGAAACTTTAAAAATAGATAAATTATACTATAAAATACAAATATTATAATTAAGGAGAATGAATATATGATAAACATTGATAAATGTCCAAATTGTGGTTGCGATGAAATAGAGAGAGGAATACAAAAAGGTTATGGAAGTATGCAGCCAATGGATTCATTTGGACTGAGCTCAAATATAATAGCATATATATGCACAGAATGTGGTTATATAATAGCTATGAGAGTAGAGAAGCCAAAGAGATTTAAATAAATTTTTAGGGTGTTAATCTTATGGTTTTAAGTAAGTTTACTTTTATAGCTTATGAATAATATTAATTAAAATCAATAACGTGTTATACTAAGTTTGCAAGGAGTGATTACTATTGGAAGAGATAAATATTAAACAATACATTAGATATGTAAAATTAAACAAAGATAAAATAGATAATATAAATAAGTATCCATTTTGTCTACCAATTATAAAAAATTTAGACAAATTAGAATTTCATCCTAAAGTTACATTCTTAGTTGGAGAAAATGGGAGTGGAAAATCCACACTATTAGAAGCAATAGCAGTATCTTACGGATTTAATCCAGAAGGTGGTAGCAAAAACTTTAACTTTTCAACTTGTGATAGTCATTCAGACTTACATAAATACATAACACTATCAAAAGGATTTAAAAAGCCTAGGCAAGGATTTTTTCTAAGAGCAGAATCCTTATACAATGTTGCATCTAATATAGATGAACTAGATAAAGAGACTATGGGTATGCCGATTATAAACGCATATGGAGGAGTATCCTTACATAAGCAATCTCATGGAGAATCATTTTTATCTATTTTTCTAAACAAGTTTTCAAGAAATGGAATTTATATTCTTGATGAACCAGAAGCAGCTTTATCTCCAGCAAGGCAAATGGCAGTATTAACTAGATTAAATGAACTTGTTAATGAAGGATGTCAATTTATAATAGCAACTCATTCGCCAATACTTATGGCTTATCCAAATTCAGTAATATATGAAATAAAAGAAGAAAAGATAACTACTGTAAATTATGAAGAAAGCGAGAATTATCAAATTACTCAAGATTTTTTAAATAATAGAGAAAAGTTTTTAAAAATACTTATGAGTTAATTAAATATATATTTAAATTAAATAAGATCCCCTAGAAATCAAAATGATTACTAGGGGATCTTAAATGTGTATACAATAATATTTAAATTTTAAGTTGTAAATAAATAATTAAATACAACAGAAAGAATTTTAACTACTAAATTTGATCAATGGACCTAATTTGCAGGTCGTTGTTTACATGAGTGTAGCGAATTTTATTTAGAATATTTTTCACCTAAAGATCTAAGTGAATCTAATATTGAAGCCTCTGGGTCATAATTTGCAATTACGCTTTCTTCAACTATATTAGCTCCTAAGCTTGTAATTCTTTCTTCCCAGTCTCTCATCCATTGGCCATCTCCCCAACCATAAGATCCAAATAGTATTACTTTTTTATTATCTAAAGAAGAGATACTTTCCATAAAAGGTTCCATTTCACCTTCTTCTAAAACTTCATCTCCCATTGCAGGGCAACCTAAAAATAATACATCAGCTTCATCTATATCATTTAGAGTAGCTTTATCAACACTTAATAACTTAGCATCATCATTACAACCTGAAAATATAGATTGAGCCATTGTTTCAGTGTTTCCTGTGCCACTCCAATATATTATATTAACTTTATTCATATCAATCTACCTCCGTAAATATTATTTAACTTAATTAGATAATAGCATATTAATAATTATTTGTAAATAAAAATGATAATTAATATCAATAAAAATAAAACACTCTAGATAAATGGTTTATAACTAGAGTGCTTATGATTTTGAGAAACTGAGCTGATTTGTAGGTTGTTGGTGACATGAGCAAAGTGAATTTTTTATAATATGAAATTTTCAATGCCGAAAGCTATACCATCATTATGTACAGTTTTAGTTACTTTTTTAGCATAACCTTTAACTTCATCACTTGTATTTCCCATATCTATACTACATTCAACAGTTGATAGCATTTCTACTTTATAAGTTTCTATATCTTCAATGTCAAAATTGCTTTTTAAGTATTTTCTAGATACATTGTATTGAAAAAAAATGTATGGATACAATTGAGTTTAAACAAGTATTTCAGAAGATATTAATTGATAATACGTATAAATTGTACTACTATTTTTATTGTTAAAGTAAAAATTTAAAGGTAGGGGGAATTTTGTATGAATAGTAGATATGGATTAAATAAAAATTTAGCACAAATGTTAAAGGGTGGAGTAATAATGGATGTTACAAATCCAGCTGAAGCAATAATAGCAGAGAAAGCAGGAGCTTGTTCAGTAATGGCTTTAGAAAGAGTCCCATCAGATATAAGAAAAGATGGTGGGGTAGCAAGAATGTCAGACCCTAAAATGATTAAAGAAATTCAAGAAGCGGTAAGTATACCAGTAATGGCAAAGGTTAGAATAGGACATTTTGTAGAAGCACAAATACTTGAAGCTTTAGAAGTAGATTTTATAGATGAGAGTGAAGTATTAACTCCAGCAGATAATATATATCATATTGATAAATCTAAGTTTAATGTTCCTTTTGTATGTGGAGCTAGAAATTTAGGAGAAGCTCTAAGAAGAATAGGTGAAGGTTGTGCAATGATAAGAACTAAAGGTGAAGCTGGAACAGGAGATGTAGTTGAAGCAGTTACACATATGAGAACTATGATATCCGATATAAGAAAAGTGGTATCTATGGGAGAAGAAGAGCTTATGAATATTTCTAAGGAAATGGGTGCTCCATATGATTTAATAAAATATGTTCACGAAAATGGTAAATTGCCAGTAGTTAACTTTGCAGCAGGAGGAATTGCGACTCCAGCAGATGCAGCTTTAATGATGCAACTTGGATGCGATGGTGTATTTGTAGGATCTGGTGTATTTAAATCAGATGATCCTGAGAAGAGAGCAGAGGCTATAGTTAAGGCAGTTACACATTACAATAATCCTAAAAAACTAGCTGAGATATCAGAAGATTTAGGTGATGCTATGAGTGGAATATCTGTAAGTAGCTTAGCAAATGAAGAAAAGTTAGCAGTTAGAGGATGGTAATATGAATATAGGGGTATTAGCAATGCAAGGTGCTTATAGAGAGCATATAAATATGTTAAAAAAATTAGGTACAGAATCTATAGAGATTAGAAATAAAGAAGATTTTGAAAATATTGATGGGATTATTATACCTGGTGGGGAAAGTACAGCAATAGGAAAATTACTTAAAACACTTGATTTACATGTTACATTAAAAGAAAAAATTTTAAGTAAAACTCCTGTATGGGGAACTTGTGCAGGTATGATTTTACTTGCTAAAGAGATTAAAAATGATGATGTACATATTGGTACAATGGATATAGAGGTTGTAAGAAATGGATATGGAAGACAATTAGGAAGTTTTAATACAGAAGAAAAAGTAAATTACATAGGAGATAATATTCCTATGGTATTTATAAGAGCGCCTTATATTAAAAATGTAGGTGCTAAAGTAGAAGTACTATCAAAAGTTAATGGAAAGATAGTAGCAGCAAAAGAAAATAATATGCTAGTTACATCTTTTCATCCTGAATTAACTGATGATTTAAGAGTTCATAAGTATTTTTTAGATATGGTTAAAAAAAGAAATTAGATATTACTAAAATAGCTATAAGTAAAAAGCTATGACCATGAAGTCATAGCTTTTTTATGTAAAACCTATCTTTACAATCTATAAATATTACGTTATTTTAAGTCAACGTTAACTCAGCTAAAATAGTAAAAGAGTTTAAAAAATTATCATAAATTAATTTAAAATATACAAATTTGAGATTATTATAAAGCCTACAATAATTAAATATAATAGGCTTTATTTTTATGCAAGTAATATTAATAGTAGTGGCATAATAAATTTATATATAGTACAAAAAATATAGGTAGATAAGGAGGGTAATATATGAATAAGGAATTGAAGTTTTACACGATTTCATTAATCACCATAAGTATGATTTTTTATACAATATCGATAATAACAACACAATTTAATATATTAACTTTCGGGACACCTATTTTTATGATAATTTATGGTATTGCAGGATATTCACCTTCTATTGCAGCATTTATTACATTTAAAAGATACTATAATAAAACTAATGAATTTAAATTATTTTTAAAATCTATAATAAATATAAAACAAAAGCCGATTATGTATTTATACACTATTTTTGCTCCAATTATATTATGGGCATCTGCATATATAGCTTTTAAAACTCAAGGCAACAATTTATTGATGCTACGATATCCACTTAGCTTAATTATTTTTATTGTACCTTTTGCAATTATTGGAGGAGGACTTGAAGAAATTGGATGGCGTGGATTTCTATTACCGAGGCTTCTAGAAAGATTTTCTCCAACTATAGCTACTTTAGTACTTGGATTTGTTTGGTCAATTTGGCATATTCCAATGTGGTTTGTTGTAGGTTCACATCAACAAAAACTTATGTTTATACCATTTGCTATAAGTTGTATTGCTACATCATTTATAATGACTCCGTTATTTTATAAAACAAAAAGTATTTGGTTGTGTATACTTCTTCATGCAATAGACAATGCTTGTTTTTATGTATTTTATGTTTCAGTAGATTCAAATTTAATTACATCTATTTTTACATTAATTACTGCAATTATAATATTTTATATATTTCAAGAAAAATTATGAAAAAATAATATTATAAATTATTAATTTTAAAGAAACTAGAATTTATAATCAGATATAGAAGCTAAGAATTCTAAAAGTTGATAAAAAATCGATTAAGTCTGATTAATCAAAATTAAATGAAAATTTATACTATGCAAATGATGGAAAAAAATGTATAATAATAATGAAAATAATTTTAAAATAAAATTAAATAGGCAAACCTAGGGAAATCTGGGGACGCAAAGCTATAGGGACTAAGGTTTATAACTATGTCAGCCAGTTGCCAAAGAGTACATTATACTTTTTGTTTTTAAGCTTAGTTAATTAATATTATTACTTTTGTTTATTGTGAAAATATTAAATTTATTAGGTAATATACAAGGCTACTCTTTTTGAGTAGCTTTTTTAATGTACTTCTGAGGGTTATAAAACTAATCAGGAGGTAAAATATGCACAGAAAAAAAATAGCAGCCGTAACTATGGCAGCGATAATCACTAATTTCTCAGCTACAACAATAGAAGTTTTAGCAAGTGAGATACCGAACAGCAACACTTCAAAATTAGAAATTTCATCTGAAAATGAAGTTAAGAAAGCTACTATAAGTAAATTTGATTTATATAATAATGATAAATTAAATGCTTATAATGAAGTATTCAAAATGGACAACTCAAACATAACATCTATAACTAACAATGGTGGGAAATATGGAAGTGACAACATTGAGAAATCTATAGATGGAAATCTAAAGACACACTGGGAAACTGGAAAACCAAATAGCTCAGAATTCACAAATGAAGTAGTAGTTGGGTTAAATGAAGTAACTAACTTAAACAGAATCGTATATGCGGCAAGACAAGTATCGGCAAAAGGTAAAGGTTTTGCTCAAGAAGTTGAAATATATACTTCTCTTACAAATGAAGGCGATGACTTTAAACTAGTAACTAGTGGAGAGTATAAAGGATCTAGCGGAGATATAGTAGAGATTAAGTTCAATTCAACTGAATTTAAAAGAATAAAATTCAAATTTAAAAAAGCTAATCAAGAGTGGGCATCAGCATCAGAATTTATGTTTTATAAAGCAGATGAAATAAGTGATAAAATGAAAAGCTTATTTACAAATAGCTCTAAGAATCAAGTTAGTGAAGAATTTAATAGTATAGAAAAAATAATTGCTTTAGAATCAGACGTTAAAAATCATCCACTATACGAGGATTTTAAAGAAGATATAGATAATGCTAAGTTAATTGTTGATAAAAAAGAAGTTAGTTATACTGATGCAAAAGTATCTAAGTTTAAAGATATAAACAGTGACTTACTTCCAGCATATAATGAAATTTACAAACTACCTTCTAATAAGATAGTATCGATAACTGCTAATGGTGGAAGTTATGCAGAAAATGCAATATCTAGAGCAATAGATGGAAATCCACAGACTAAATGGCATTCTGCTAAGCAAAATTCTTCAAGTTTTACAAATGAAGTTGTAATGGAATTAAGTGAATTAACTAAATTAAATAGAATAGTATATACTGCACCTCGTGGTTCAAATAGAGGATTTGCTGAAGCATTCGATATATACGCTTCAACAACATCTAAAGGTGACACTTTTGACTTAGTATCTAGTGGAACATCACAAATAACTCAAAATTCTATTGAAATAAGATTTAATCCAACAGAGTTTAAAAGGGTTAAATTTGTATTTAAAAAAGGATATGAAAACTGGGCTTGTGCAGCTGAGTTTGGGTTATACACTCAAGATAAATTAAGCGAAAAAATGGATAGACTATTTAAAGATTCTGCGATGAGTCAAATTGGAGATGAATTTAATACTGTTGAAAAAATAAAAGCATTAGAAGAAGAAGCTAAAAGTCATCCATTTTATGAAGATTATAAAGAAAATTTACTAAATGCTATAGAATTAGTACAACAAGGGGAAGTAACATCTACTAATGCAATTATAAGTAAATTTACACCTTTTTACACGTCTCATATAAATGAGTATGATAAAGCGTTTAGAATAGGTAGTGAAAAAATAGCAAATATATCGAATAACGGCGGTCAATACGGGGGATCAGCATTAAAATTTGCAGTTGATGAAGATATAAATACACATTGGGAAACAGGAAGACCAAACTCTGATTCATTTAAAAATGAAGTAAACTTAACTTTAAAAGAAGCTCAAGTTTTAAATAGATTAGTATATAAAAGTAGAAATGGTGGTAAAGGATTTGCTAAAAACTTTAGTATATATGTTTCACCAACAACAAAGGGAGATAACTTTAGTAAGATAACTACTGGAGAGTATACAGTCACAAGTGATTTATTAGAAGTACAATTTAATCCAACGAAAGTAAAAAGATTAAAGTTTGTATTTGATAATGTTCAAGACAGCTGGGCTTCAATTGGAGACTTAAGGTTATATAAAGAAGACAAAGTTTATGATAAAATGAAATCTTTATTTACAAATGGATTAATGAATGAAGTAGCAGAAAACTTCAACACATTAGAAAAATTAAGTGCTCTAGAAAATGAAGTAAAAGGACATCCATTAGAAGAATTATTTAAAGTAGATATAAATACTGCAAAAGACATAGTTCAAGGAAACTTAGAAACTACAAAAGTAGTTGTAGCAGAACAACATGGAGATATGGTACAACATGCAGACAAGAATTTAAAATTTGGATTTGGAAATAACAATCAACCAACAGGAGTATTAGCAAAGCCAGGCGAAAAATTAACTGTTTATGTAGATGCAGATCCTAATAAACCTCTACCTCAAATATTCTTCTCACAACAAGAGGGAAGTTGGTCAACTTGGGGAAGAACTTTAAGTCTTCATCCAGGCAAAAATGTTATAACGGTACCAGAAATACCAAAAGATGATTGGTACAAGCATGATGTAACTAAAGGTGGACCAATATATATTGTAAATCCTTATACACCTGAGCAACAGCCTAAGGCACCAGTAATAAGATTTGTTGGAGGACAAAAATTCCCATTTGTAACAAAAGATACTAATATAGAAGAATTTAAAAAGTCCTTAATAGAATATAAAAAGAAAATTGATGAAGATAAAAAGAAAAACCCTAATGTATTGGACAGAGAAGTAATAGATACATTTGAATTTGTAAGTGACCACATATTCTGGACAGGTACTGCAACAGGTGCATATCAAGCTTACATAGAGCAAGGTGTAAATCCTTTAGATACTATAAAATCTTATAATACTCATATGAAAGAATTATTTAAATACTATGCTTTAGATGGAAGTAGCATAAAAAATGATCCTAAATATATAAGAGATAATGTAAGACTTGCTCAACCATTTGGATATATGTATGCAGCATCAGGACATATAGGTGTCCAAGGTGATGTGATGGCGAGTTTATTAGTTCCTTTTGAAGATAGAGGCGGATCTTGGGGGTTAACTCATGAAATAGGACATAGAATGGATGTAGGAGCAAGAGTATTTGGTGAAGTAACAAACAATATGCTACCTATGTATATGTCTGGATACTATAATAAATTAGATAAGAGAATACCATATGACTCTCATGTTTACAAAAATGTATTAAGTGAAAGTTCTAATAAATATACTGAAGGTGGATTCTTCGAGAATCTAGCAGTTTACTGGCAATTAGAAATGTACAAGCCAGGTTATTGGGGACAATTAAATAGATTATACAGAGAAAGAAATGTAAGCCTTGGGGAAGAAAATCCTACTAATGTAAAAATGCAATACTTAATTAAATTCTCATCTGAAGCAATTGGAGAAGATTTAAGTGGATATTTTGCAAGACATGGATTTGAAGTAAACGAAGAGACTAGACAAGAAACTAGTAAGTATCCAAAGCTAAGTAAGAAAATTTGGTATTTAAATGATAATAAATTTGATTATAAAGGAAAAGGATTTGTTGATAAGAATGTATTAGAAGTTTCATTAAATCAAGTTGAAAATAAAACGAAGATAACATTTAATGTAAAAGATAATGCTAAATCAGATTTACTAGGATTTGAAGTAATCAAAGATGGTGAAATAATAGGATTTACTTCAAACAATAGCTTTATAGATACTAGTGCAGACCATAGCAAAAATTCTAAGTACGAAGTTGTACCTTATGACCTTAACTTAGGAACAGGAAATAAAGTTGCTATAAACTCATTCTCACCAAGTATAAAAGTTCAACAAGATAAATTAATTCTAAGATTAAATGAAGAATTTAACCCTATGGATTATGTTAAGGGAAATAGTAACAATGGACAAGATTTAACTTCTAAGGTTAAATTTGAAAGTAACGTAAATACTGCTAAAAAAGGTTTATATAAAGTCAGATATACTTTAGAAGATGCAGGTATAACTACAGAAAAGGTTGTAGCAGTTGAAGTAGTAAGTAATTATGATTATTTATCAGATGTTCAGTGGAAATCTGTAGAGACTCAATATGGTACTCCAAGAAGAAATACTAATATAAAAGGCAGAGTAAATGGAGACATAAAGACATTTGAAAAAGGATTTGGAATACATGCAAATGGTAAAATAGTCTATGACTTATCTGGTAAAGATTATGATAAATTTGAAGCTTTGCTTGGAGTAGATATGGGCTTACAAGCACAAGATAAATCTAGTATAACATTTAAAATAGTAGGAGATGGAAAAACATTAGCTACTACACCAGTTTTAAAACATGTAGACAATATGATAAATATAAACGTAGATGTTAAAGATGTAAAAGAATTAGTTATAGAAATACATGATGGTGGAAATGGAAATAGTTCAGACCATGGTATAATAGCTAATCCAAAACTAACTACTAATAATTCAAAGCCAGTTATAACTGCTAAAGATAAGGTTTATAAATTAGGAGATAAAGTAGACATTATGGGCGGTATTATAGCAAAAGATGCTGAAGATGGAAACTTGACTTCGAAGATAGAAATAATATCTAACAATTATAAAGAAGGACAAACTGGAAGATTTGAAGTTGTATATAAAGTAACTGATAGTGATAAAAACTCAGTAGAGAAAAAATCATATATAACGGTATATGAAGAATTATCAGTTAATAAATCTAAGTTTAGTCAATTTGATAATTTAGCTAAGTACAATAAAGAATTTAAATTACCAGTAAAATCTGTAAGTAACAATGGTGGAAATTATGGTAGCAGTGTTATATCAAAGGCTATAGATAATAACATAAATACTCATTGGGAAACAGGAAAAGCAAATAGTAGCTCATTTAATAATGAAGTTATATTTGACTTAGGGCAAAATTCTGATATAGATAAAATGGCATATTCTGCTAGAAGAGATGCTGGTGGTAAAGGATTTGCTAGAAAATTTGAAATATATGTTTCAGATGAGGCACAAGGAGACGACTTTGTATTGTCAGGAAAAGGTGAATATACTGGAAGTAATACTGATATTGTAGAATTTAAAATATCTAAGAATAATGTAAGAAGAGTTAAATTCAAATTCATTGAAGCTAATCAAGGTTGGGCAAGTTTAAGTGAAGTATCATTTTATAAAAAAGATACTTTATCAGATAAAGTAAGTAATGATTTATTTACTGATAATAGTAAAACTGAGATAACAGAAAAATATAATACATTAGAAAAAGTAGCAGCTTTAAGAGAAGAGGTTAAAAATCATCCTGCATTTAAATTGTTTGAAAGTGATTTAAATAAAGCTGAAGAAATAATAAAAGCTAAATTCCCAACTTTAAAAGTTGAAGAAAATACTTTTGTAAAATTAAATAGTGAATTTGATTTAATGTCAGGTGTAGTTGCAAATGATCAAGAAGATGGAAATATAGCTAATAAAGTTGAAGTTAATAGCAATGGATTTACTACAAGTAAAACTGGAAAATATACTATAACTTATAAAGTAACAGATAGTGATAAAAATATAGTAACAAAGGAAAGAAAAGTCGTAGTTTATAGTGAAGATAAATACATAAGTGATATTAGCTGGAAATCAGCAGTATCTGGATGGAAAAATGTAAACAAAGATTTTGCAGTAAATACAAGTAATAAAATAAAGCTTAATGTAAATGGACAAATAAAAGAGTTTAATAAAGGTATAGGAGCAGCCACAAATGCAGAAATAGTGTATAACTTAGATGGAGATTACACTCATTTTACAACATATCTAGGTACAGACAAAAACTATAATGACAATAGAACAAGTATAATATTTAAGATATTTGCAGACGGAAAAGAAGTATATACTTCAGATACAATAAGAAAAGATAGTAAAGCTGAATTTGTAAATATACCTGTAAGCGGAGTAAAAGAATTAAAATTAGTAGCAAATGATGCAGGAGATGGAGGACTTGGAGATTTTGCTTCATGGGCAGATACTAAGTTATACACTACAAACTCTAAGCCAAAACTAGTTATACCAAAATCAGTTGCAACTAAATTAGGTGAAAAAATAGACTTAAATGAAAATTATGTTGCACTAGATGCAGAGGATGGAGATATAACTTCAAAAGTTGAAGTAACTGGTAAAGTTAATTTTAATAAACCAGGAAAATATCCGATAACATATAAAGTTACAGACAGTGATGGTAACGAAATAAGTAAAACTAGAACTATAGCAGTAGTAAACATGCAAGATTATAAGTACTTAAGTGATTATGATTGGAAATCTACTCAAAATAGTTACAAAACTCCAAATAAAGATAAATCAATGAGTGATAAAGCTTTAAGATTAACAGATGAAAATGGAGCAGAAGTAGTATATGAAAAAGGTATAGGAGCACATGCAACTTCAACTATAACATATGATTTAACTGATAAAGACTACGCATACTTTAGTTCATATGTAGGTGTAGATAGACAAATGTTTGGAACAGTTGCTTCAGTAAGCTTTGAAGTTTATGTAGATGGAACTAAGAAATTTGATAGCGGAGTTATGAACTCTAGAGATTCTCAAAAATATGTAGAAGTTGGTATAAATGGAGCTAAAGAGTTAAAACTTGTAGTAACTGATGGTAAAAATGGAATCGGTTCAGACCATGCGTCTTGGGGAGGAGCGAAACTTCATTTTGCAAATCCTAATGGAGAAGGTATTGAAAGTGAAGAAATAAAAGAACTTAGAAAAATGTTAGAACATACCCAAACTATTACTAAAGATATGATGGGAGCAACAACTCATATTGAGGCAAGATGGAGTAATTTTGAAGCTGGTAAAAAATTAG
Source organism: Faecalimicrobium sp. JNUCC 81 (assembly GCF_053667625.1). Classification (NCBI taxonomy): domain Bacteria; kingdom Bacillati; phylum Bacillota; class Clostridia; order Peptostreptococcales; family Peptostreptococcaceae; genus Faecalimicrobium; species Faecalimicrobium sp. JNUCC 81. The sequence continues at coordinate 2,045,734 of NZ_CM132203.1, read as the reverse complement.
CTAAAGATTGCATAGAAGATGGAAATAAGAGTGAAGAAGAAATAAAGTCTGTAATGTGGCAGTTAAATTACTTTATAGAAGAATTACAAATTAAATAAAGTTTTAAATAAAAAAGCATTATCATTATAAAATGGTAATGCTTTTTTATTTAAAAAATATATTTCTTATTTTTTTATCGTGGATTTAAGAACTATTTTTAATTATATAGTTTAGGGTTTATTTTTCAATAATATCATTTGACATGGAAAACATTGCTATGTAAAACTATATTGGTCTATAGTATACTTAATAAAGTATTATAAATAGTGGGATAGAGGTGATGATATATAAGCTAAGTATGTTAATATACTGTAGATTATTTTAAGTTAACGTATAAGTTTAATTATACCTGATCATGAATTTATAAATACTATAAAAAGAATATTAGAAAGGGTAGGGATAAAACATTGGGGTTAAAAAATTATATATTAATAGCTGTATTAGTATTAGGAATGACTGGATGTACTAGTGAAAAAGATAAAGCTAAAAATTTAGAAAATGGGAATTCAACAACTAAGGTTGAAAAATCTAATGATAAAAATGCAGAAAAAGAAAATAAAAATATTCAAGAATTAAAAGACAAGTTTAAGGAAAGCTCTTATAGTAGTGAATCAAATCCTAAAGAGTTATCTATGGATGAGTCTATTGATTATGCTAAAAAGGTTATTCCTGAAAATGTCAAGGAAATTAGCAACAAGTTTGAAAAAGAAGTTGGAGTAACTCAAAAAATATATGAGTATGAAGACTATGAAATTGAAGTAAGGTACATGCACCCTTATAAAGAAGATGGAAACCAGGTTGATGAATATGACTTAAGTAAAACTGTAGGTATATATTTTAATTTATTAAATAACTAAAAAAATGTGGTGGTTCTAAAACCACCACATTTTTTTAGTTATTTTTTACCAATTACCAACTATATGAGAAGTTCTTTTGTACTTTTCTGTTTGATTAGTTTTATAAATTATATTATTTATATTTTTTATTGTATTTGGATATTTTATAAAAGCTGATATTTTTTATCTCAAGAAGATGTTGCTGAAAAACTAAGTGTATCCAGACAAACTGTAAGCAAATGGGAAACTTACCAAACTGTTCCTGAATTAGTTAAGGTAAAATTACTAAGTCAACTTTATAATGTAAGTGCGGAGTATCTTATCAGTGGAAGTCATATTGGAGGGGATCTTACAAGTATAGAAATGATAGTTGATGAAATTGATTGGAGCAGTGCATGGAGTAAATGGAAAAAAAGAAAAATAAATAAAATATAAAAGGATTAGTAATATTAAGTGGAAACTTAACATTAGTAATCCTTTTATATTTTAGTAAGTGATCTTTTTAATAAAATTTAATATATCTTCATAAGCTTCTTTTGCATCGTTATAACCATCATTATATAAAGTAATGAGCTTAGTTTTATCCTTTTCAACCTGACTAACCTTAACAGGTTTCTTAGGTCTAATTACAAGAGCATTACCATCTTCAGACAATTCCTTTACTAAATCTAAGCTTTTATTATAATTAAGGTGTCTACTTTCAATAGCATCTATAAGCTTAGGATACTTTCTATACTTTCTTTTTATAATATTAGAAAACTTAACCTTACCCTTTATGTAATTTTCATCCCTTGTTAATACAACGATATTTCTCTTGCAACAATTATTTATAGAATACTCTATTGGAATAGAATCGGAAACACCACCATCTACCAACTTGTAATTATCAACTTCTACGATATTTGCAAACATTGGAATAGAACAAGAAGCCTGTAAATAAATAATATCCTTATTCAAATCCTTTAACTCAAAGTACTCAGGCTCCCCAGTTTCACAATTGGTGGTTACTGCAATAAACTTCGATTTAGACTTACTAAAAGCATCATAATCAAAAATGTTTAATTCATTTGGAATTTTATTAAACATAAAATCCATACCAAATATAGAGCCTGTTTTTATAAAATTACGTAAGCTTAAATAGTTCTTATCATCTAAATAATCAACAGTTACATTAAATGCTCGTTTAAATTGTTTAGATAAATAAGATGCAGCATGGCAACTCCCCGCAGAAACTCCAATTACAGTATCTACTTCTATATTTTTTTCGATAAAAAAATCTAATACTCCAGCAGTATATATACCCCTCATACCGCCACCCTCTAAAATTAATCCTACTTTTTCCATATTAAACCCTTCTTATTTAAAATTTATATCATAAATATTTTACCACAACTAAAGCGATAAATAGGTTACACTTAATTAAATTTAGGATTAATCCATAAAATTTATTTTATTAAAAAAATTATAAAATCTTATAGATAAGATTAAATATTTAATTTATAATCATTTATTTGTAAGTTTATTAATAGGCTATATATGTATGAAATTTTAATAGTTAAAAATATCACTATACACAGTAAACTAAGTTGTAAGGAGGAGTAATCATATGGTATGAGCAACATTGGTAGTAGGAGAGAGCTATAATAATTAAAATGATTTTGAATTGATTTAAAAAATAAATTTTGACGTGTCTAAAAAGTCTGTATCACATTAGTGATACGGACTTTTTTATTAATATTGAAAGATACTATATGATATATTACAATTATATTGTAATAGAAAATTGTAATATCAGAAGATATTTATAAAAGGTCAGAAGACTTAGTCATCTGACCTTTTTTGTATAAAAATTTATATTTACATAATTATAGGAGGGGAATATATGAATGAGTTAAATTATTGGGAAAAGAAATGGAATGAAGTAGGAAAAAACTATACACTAAACAAAAATACTACAAAAGAAAATATAAATATATGGAATAACTCATCAAAAGACTATGATGAATCAGTAGGAAGTGAAAGAATAGATGAAGTAATAGAAACTCTTGAAAATAGTGGATATATAAATGAAGATAGTACAGTTTTGGATTTAGGTTGTGGTACTGGAGCATATTCTATAGCCTTAAGTGGTGTTTGTAAAAATGTAGATGCGCTAGATTATTCAGATGGGATGCTTGAAGTATTAAAAGAAAAGATAAAATTTCAAGGTATAAACAATATAAATATAATTAAAGATGATTGGAACAGTTTAGATTTGAAAGATAATAATATGTATAAAAAATATGATTTTATACTTTGTAGTTTAAATCCTGGATGTTATAGTTCAGATGCATTATTTAAAATGAATGGATCGTCTAAAGGATATTGCTGCTATATAGGTACAGATGGAATGAAAAATAATAATATATTAGATAAATGTGATTATGAAATTTTAGGTAAAAATATAGATAAAAATGATATAAGTAATATAATATATCCTTTTAATATATTATATTTTAATAATTATAGACCAATTGTATTTTATACTCCTTGTAATTGGATATATAAAATGGATAAAGAAAAAGCGATAAGTAAATTAATAAAAAGATATAAAAAATATATTGATATAGATGAAAAAGTTATGGATAAGTTAGAATGTTTTGTTACAGATAACTTAAAAAATAATATGTTTATTGAAAATAGTGAAAAGAACCTTGGTATTTTAGTTTGGGATGTGAATAAAAATAAATTATAAAAAATATAGACTTACAAGTTAATCACGTATACAATTATAAAAAATATATACATTAGGGGGAATGCTAATGATTGAAATTGTTAAAGATCATTATAATAAAAATGCATTAGTAGAATGGAGTAGATTATCAGATTTATACAGTTATATTGAGTTTCAAACAACTTTATACATGATAGATAAATACTTTAAAAAATCAGGCAAGGTACTAGATATGGGATGTGGACCAGGAAGGTATTCAATAGAATTATTAAAAAAGGGTTATGAAGTAACTTTATATGATGTTTCTCAAGAAGAATTAAAGGTAGCAAGAGAAAAGATTGAACAAGAAAAGATGAAAGCTAATGACTATATATGTGGAGATTGTAGTGATTTATATATATTTGAAGATAATTCATTTGACGTAGTATTGGTTATGGGACCGATGTATCATGTTCAGGATAATAAATTAAGAAAAAATATATTAAAAAATATAAAAAGAATATTAAAGGAAGATGGAATGGCTTTAATTGCTTATCTAAATGGTCTTGGCATTATTAAATCATCATTACATGAATGTAGTTTTGAATATGCTAATATTAAAAATATAGAAAAACTAATGTTAAATAAACCTTGGAGCAAAGAAGAAGCATTTACAGAAGTGTATATAGCAAATCCATCAGGAGCTATTAATGAAATTAAAGACTCGGGTTTAAATATAGTAACATATTTTGGAGCGGAAAGTTTTGCATCTGGTATTCATCATGAAGTGAGAAGGATGGGAAATGAGGAATCAAATTGCTATAAAAACTTAATAGAGTTATGTAAAAAGACTTGTGAGATGAAAGAGTATAGAGATTCTACAGAGCATACTCATTTTATAGTTAATAAATAGATTTTTAAAGACTAGCATAATGTTAGTCTTTATTTTTAACTTTTTAAAATTAATTAATTTACTCTATATAAAGTTTTCAAAAGCTCGTAAAACTATATGTAAACTTAGAAAGTAAAAATTACTTTGTTTAAATATATACAACGTTGTATAAAAACTTATTGACTATATACAATATTGTATATATAATAATCTTAACAAGAGAAAAATGAGTTTAATAACAAGGAGATAATCATGGTAAAATTAATTATTTTATATTACCTAAATATAAAATCAACTCATGGATATGAAATCCAAAAATTTATCCAAGCAACAGGACTTGATGTATGGGCGAAGGTGAAATCAGGGTCTATATACTATGCATTAAGTAAGATGGAAAAAAACGGTGAAGTTGAATTATATAAAGAAGAAACACATGGTTCTAAAGTGAGAAAAATATATAAAATAACTGAAAAAGGAAAACTTGAACTTAAAAACACGATAAAGCAAGAATTAGATAAACCCCTTATGCCAATTGGAACAGATAAATTTATTATACCTATAACCTTTAATAGATTAGATAAAGAAGCTGCCATTAAGATTATAAATAAGCATATCAAAAATCTTGAAGAAACTCTAGAATACTGGGAATATTGGGAAAATATAAAAATAAATAATTCAACTTTAGATGTTGAAAGAATATCTTTTGAAATGACAGTAAGTGGTATCAAAGACTCTATAAGATGGCATAAGGCAGTAATTAATGAGTATGATGAATATATAAAATATAGTCAAAGCCAAGAACTTATGATTAAGAATATTGATTTTGGTGAGGTTGAAGAACAAAACAATATAGATAAAAAATTAAACCAAGAAAGAATAGAAGAACTTAGAGATATTATATTAAATAATCCAGAAAGGTCAAAAGAAGCTTTAGAAGAACTTATGAATTTAATGAGCCAACATAAATAAAATTACAGTAAGTATTACTGTAATTTTATTTTAAAAGCTATATACAATATTGTATATAAAATATTTTATATAAAATGGAGGATAAAAGATGAATACAATTTTAGAAATTAAATCACTTAAAAAGAAATTTGGAGAAAAGCAAGTAGTTAATGGACTTAGTTTTAAATTAAGAGAGGGGGAAATCTTAGGATTTTTAGGTCCAAATGGAGCAGGTAAAAGTACAACAATAAGTATGATAACAACTATACTAGATAAAGATTCAGGTCATGTATTGTTTGAAGGAAGAGAAGTAAGTGAAGATGATAATAATTTTAAAAAGTCATTAGGATTTGTACCTCAAGATATAGCTTTATTTAATGATCTAACTGCATATGAAAATATTAAATTCTTTGGATCCTTATATGGATTAAAGGGAGAAATATTAAAGGTTAGAGTAAAAGAAATACTAGAATTGGTAGGGCTATATGATAGAAAAAATGATTATCCAGATTCTTTTTCAGGTGGTATGAAAAGAAGACTTAATATAGCTTGTTCAATAGCTCATAAACCTAAGATACTGATAATGGATGAACCAACAGTAGGTATTGATCCACAATCAAGAAATAATATTTTAGAAGTAACTAAAAGTTTAAAAGAAGAAGGAACAACAGTAATATATACTTCACACTACATGGAAGAAGTTGAATCTATATGTTCAAGAATTATTGTAATTGATAATGGAAGTATTATTGAAAGTGGAGATAAAGAAGAAATAAAAGCTAAGTACAAAGAAAAAGGTTTAAATAATTTAGAAGAAATATTTTTATATCTTACAGGTAAAGAACTAAGAGATTAGGGGGCAGGTCATGAACGAGTTTAAAGTATTATTTAACTTAGGTATGAAAAGAAGAATAAAAGATTCATTTTTAATAGGATATGGAGTAATCTTTCCATTAATGTTAATTGTAATATTAGGATATATGGCAACCAATTATTACTCAGGAGAAGAAGGTATAACTTCATATTACTATTACTCTATGGTAACTATTCCATTTTGCACATTTTTATCATCGATAACTCTTATATATATTGCAAGAGAAGAAAGTTTATATAAATGTGGAGAAAGGTTTATTATAGCTCCTATTAGTAAAACATCTATAGTGTTTTCAAAAATAGTTCCATCTACAATATCTATATCAATATACAACTTCATTTTACTTATTATTTGTAGTTTAGTGTTTAAGGTTGATTTTAGAGGTAGATTTTTAGAAATATATGTTTTAGTTATAAGTTTAGGGTATATGTCATCTGCATTAGGAACTTTTATAGGATTATGTAGTAAAGATTTTATGACTATTAAAAATATAGTAAGTACTCCAATTTTAATTATGGCAGTTTTAGGGGGAAGTTTTTTTCCAATCGGTTCACTAGGAAAAATATTTGAATCTATAAGCTATATATCACCTTTAACATGGGTAAATAGAGGGATTTTTATGATGTTAAATGATAATACCATGAGTATATATATAATCTCTGTAGTAATAACAGCTATATTAGGAATTATATTTACAATAGCATCAATTAAAGCATTTAAAAAGGAGGCGTTTATATGATGATATCGCTATTAGTTGCGAAAAATGAATTTTTAAGAAGTTTAAAAAACAAGAAAAAATTAATACTAATGATTTTATTACCTTTAATATCAATAGTTTTAGCTATAGGTGTAAATAGCTTAATGAAGCCATCTATTAATATAGGAATTATAGAAAATTCAAATAAAAGCAATTACTTTGAAGAGAGTATTAAAGATATAGATAGAATAAAAGTTAGTACAGCTAATAAGAAAACTATTAACACTGATATGATTTTAGCAAAATATTTAGGCGTTGTTGAATTTAAAGAAAATAATAAATTTGAGGTTTATTGTTTAGACAAAAATATGAAAGTAAGTATAGAAAAAGTTGTAGATGAAGTTATCAATATTGGAAACACAAATAAAATTAAGGATTTACTTAATATACTAGAAAAAGGTAATTTAAGTGAAGCTCAAAGGGGTAGTGGATTTATATTTCTTACCTTAATGATAACTTGTATTACAACAGCTACTATTTTAATAAAAGATAAAGAAGATGGCATATTAAATAGATACTCTACATCACCTAATAAATTATCTAGTTATATACTAGGTAACTATATATATAATCTACTAAATACTATTATGCAAGTTTTAATATCAACATTATTATTATATTTGTTAAAATTAAATATTGGAATTGGTACAGGAGAGTTTATTATAATAGGTATAGTAATATCAATTGTTACATCAAGCATAGCAACTTTAATTACTGTTTTATCAAAGAGTGAATTACAAGCTAGTTTATTAGCATCTTCAATAGCTCTTATAATGTCTTTATTTGGAGGAGCATTTTTGCCAATAGATAAAATGACAGAAGCTTTGAAATTTATAAGTAATTTATCAATAACAAAATGGATTATAGAACTTACATCTTCAATAGAAAAAGGAATATATTATGAAAATAATCTAATTATAATATCATGCATTACTTTATTATCAGTAGGTATAATATCAGTATCAATTAATATTGGAAAAAGAAAATATATAAAATAAAAGGATACTTAATTAAGTATCCTTTTATTTTATATATTTTCTTTATTATTTATAATATCTAAGCTTTCATAATAACTTGCAAAGAAATAAGAACCATAAACTATAGCTACTATTACTAAAGTTATAAATATATTTTTAGTTATTCCAACACTTGATAATTCAATAATTAAACTATATAGAAATTTAGAAAAGAATAGAGAGTGAAGTATAGCTAGACCTAGTGGAATCATGAAAAAAATAAAAGCTTGCATAAAGATAGCCTTTTTTAAATCACTTTCGTTAACTCCAAGTCTTCTTAATATATCAAATCTCTCTTTATTAATAGTAGATTCTGAAATCTGTTGAAGAGCAAGTATAGCCCCAGCAGATATTAACAATACTACACCAAGATATATTGCTATAAATGAGAATGAAGTATTAAGTGCAATTTTTTCTCCATCTATAACTAACTTTGAATTGAACGATAAATCATAATCATTATAGGTATCATGGAAATTATAGTATGCATCCAAGAATTTTCTATCATAGTCATTGTTTAGTTCAATATAGTTACAATTTAGATAAGTAGTTGTAGGATATAGGTTATCTAACACCTCATCTTGAACTATTATAGTACCAGAATCGAGCATTACAGACTTGTCATAGTAATTTATACTATATAATTTATCTTGAGATAGATTAAGGTTATATCCATTAATATTTAAACTTAAATTTTTATTATTTTTAATTAAATCTTCAAATGAATTTTTAAATCCACTAGAAGAGCTATTTATTACAAATCCATTTTTTTCTAAAGGTATAGGATTTAATCCTTGCTGTTTTCTAGCATTATTATAATCGCTTATGCTGACTATTGATATTGGATAATTATCACTAGATCTTTTAGGTAGTAGTTTAGCAAATGTTATATTTTTTAATTTATATACTTTAACCTCACTATAGCTTTTTACTAACTTATCAAATGGGAAATTACTCTTGATTAAATCATCTTTAAGTGAAGTATATTTTTTATTAGCCAATGATTTATCATTGCTAAGTTTAGGATTATCATAGTCATCATTGCTATATCTACGTATAGTTGCAGAATAAGGGGAATCTTTACCTAAATCTTTGTAAAGATAGTTTGCAGTATCCATACCAAAAGGAATAATAATTAAAGCTGAAAAAATTATTAAACAAATTATAGTAACTGAAAAACTCATTGTTTTAATACGGCTACTCATTTGACTAATTCCAAACATATTTAAGTTGTTATAGTATATTTTTTTACGCTTTTTTATTTGCTTAACAACAAAGTCAGATACAGAAATGAAGAATAAGTAAGTAGCTAATACAATTAAAGATATGGATATACAAATCATAAATACATTAATTCTATCTTGAAATAATACAAAATATGATCCAATCATAAGAACTATAGATAAAATAAATATTGATATACCCGAAAAACTACTCTTAGAAATAGAAGATTCATTCTTCTTGTTTGCATTTATCAAATCGATTAATTTATATTTTTTTATAGTTTTTTTATTTAATTTATTGACTACACATAAGGATAATCCAAATAAAATTATAGTTTTTATAAGTGAACTTATTGAAATTGAAAACCTGAATGTTGAAGAATCAAGGTTTAACATCTTAAATGTAATAATACTAAGTCCTTGTGAAACAAATATACCAAATATTAACCCAAGGGCTAAAGAAAGAGAACCAATAATAGTAGTTTCTTTAAACATTAATTTATTTATATCTCTTTTATCCATTCCAAGACTTGTGTATATCCCAAATTCTCTTTTACGTTTTTTCATAAGAAAATTATTAGAATAGGTTATTAAAAATGCAAATATTATACATATAATTACAGAGAATACAGTTAATATACCTCTTGACATATATACATATGGATCAAGTAAGCCATTTCCATTAAGAAGAGATAAATTATTATCTATAGAATTAAATGTGTATAAAAGAGTTGCTCCAAATGAAAGGGTTAAAAAATAGATCATGTAATCCTTCATACTCTTTTTTACATTATTTTTAGCTAATTGTTTAAATGATTCATTTGAAATATTAGATATATACTTTTTACATTTATTTTTTCTTTCTTTCCTAGAAGACATGTTGATTGTCACCTCCAAGAATTGAGATTACCTTGATTATTTTATCAAAGAATTCTTTACGAGTATCATTTCCGCGGACTAATTCATTGAATATTTTACCATCTTTTATAAATAGTATTCTTTTGCAGTAGCTAGCAGTAAATGCATCGTGAGTTACCATTAAAATAGTAGCGTTAAGTTCCTCATTTAAAACTTCAAGGTTTTCTAAAAACATTCTAGCTGATTTAGAATCCAAAGCACCAGTTGGCTCATCTGCAAGTATTAGTGATGGATTTGTAACTATTGCTCTTGCACAAGCAACTCTTTGTTTTTGTCCACCAGACATTTCATATGGGTATTTATTAAGTATTTCATTAATTCCCAGTTTAGAGGCTATTTTAATTATTCTAGAATCAATTTCATTATAATTAACACCTGATATAGACAGTGCTAAAGCAATATTATCACGTGCACTAAGTGTATCTAATAGATTAAAATCTTGGAATATAAATCCAAGTTTTTCTCTACGAAACTTAGATAATTCATTTTCATTCATAGTAGTTATATTATCATTACCTATATAAATACTACCAGCGGTTATATTATCTATAGTTGCTATACAGTTTAATAAAGTGGTTTTTCCGCTTCCTGAAGCACCCATTATTCCTATATATTCACCATCTTCAACATCAAAACTTATATTATCAACAGCCTTAGTAAGGCTTCCTTTGTTTCTGTAGAATTTTTCTATGTTATTTACTCTTAATATTTTATTCATAATTCGTACCTCCATTTGCTGATATAATAGTATCATTATAAAAATATATCATCCACAGTTTTACATAACATGGACATAACACTTTTGTAATATTATGACCATTTAAATAATATAGAAGTTATAAAATTTTATTAGTATATGATTCTTTATATAAAAAAGAGGCTACTATCTAGCCTCTAAAAAAGTTAATTTTATTGTTGTACCTTCTATAGTATCAGGCAATATTTCAATATCGACTTCTAGCTTATTGCATAACTTTTTACATAGGAATAAGCCAATCCCAGTTGAACTAGATCTTTTTCTACCGTTAGAACCAGTAAACCCTTTTTCAAAAACTCTAGAAAAATCTTCAGGTGGTATACCAATTCCATTATCTTTTATGTATAGGCTTATTTTGTTACAATCTTTTTCGCTATAAATTTCAATTATAGGTTTATCATCTTTATACTTAATAGAGTTACTTAGCAATTGACATATTATAAATTCTACCCATTTAGAATCAGATAGAATATAAAAATCTAAATCATGCATAATAGGCCTTATATTTGCATTTATTATTTCTTTTGACTTTTTCTTTATTATATTCATTACAACATCTTTTAAATAGATTTTTTTTATATGGTAATCTTTTTCCACTGTATCACTTTTTGACACATATAATACTTGTTCTATATAGTCATCTATTTTATTGATTTCTTCTTCTATACTTAAAGTAGTTATATTTTTATTATTTTCTATCAATAATTTAGAAGTAGAAATAGGTGTCTTAACTTCATGAACCCAAGTTTCAATATACTGTCTATATTCTTTAAATCTATTGTTATAACTCATATTCATGTCATTTATATACTTGCCTTCAATATTTAAAGCCTTATGAAGAAGTGCGCCTTCTATGAAGTTTGGTTTATTCATTACTTCTGTAATATAAGATTTTTCTTCTAAATTATCAAAACTTTGGAAGAGTTCATCGAAATATTTTTTCTTTTTTATAAAATCCAAATAGCTTATTGTAATTAGATTAACACCAAATATCATCTCAATATAAACAATATAATAGAGGTTTAAGCCAATAAGATTTAAAAAAATGAATGCAATTATAAATGTAATAATTATTATAAAAATACTTAAGCCTTTGCCTTTTAAATACTGGGATATTGTCATACCATATAACCTTGTCCTCTCTTAGTTATTAAATAATCATCAAGACCTATATCTTCAAGTTTTTTTCTAAGCCTATTTATATTTACAGTAAGAGTGCTATCTTCAACGAATTCGGCCATATCCCATAAGCTGCTTATAATTTCGTTTCTAGGAATTATATTTCCTTTATTATCCATTAGTATTTTAAGTATTCCAAGTTCATTTTTAGTAAGTTCCACACTCTGGTTATTATAAGATACTTTGCTTTTTAATACATCGAGTACAGCACCATTATGTGTAACTATTAAAGGCTTACTTTTGCCAGAAGTTCTTTTTAGTACAGATGCTATACGTGCTAAAAGTATTCTAGAATTAAATGGCTTATTAATAAAATCATCTGCACCTAAGTTTAAAACATCAAGCTCATCAAGATCACTTTTACTACTTGTAACCACTATAATAGGTATTTCTGATTGTTTTCTTATTTCTCTACAAATGTAAAAACCATCATATACAGGTAAATTAAGATCAAGAAGAACTAAATCAGGATGTAAATTAAGAACAGTTTGTATTATATTTTTATAATCATCACTAGTAGAACATTTATAACCATTTCTCTCTAGAAGAGTAAGTACTTCATTTCTAAGTTTTTCTTCATCTTCAACTATGAAAATTAGTTCCATATATATCCTCCGTAAATTAAAACTTTATTATATATTATTATTTTACCATAATATAGGTAGCTTTAACCGATTAAAGATATTAAAGAATTAGCTAAAAGTTAATACTTTTAGCTTTTAAACAATATTTTTAATAAAACCTAACTAATATATGATATTGAGTTCATAATGCTAAAAACATTACAGAAATATTCTTTAACATAAATTATAAAAAAAGCTATGATACAATAAATTTATAAAATAAATATCTAAAAAATGCTTAAAGGAGAAATTAAGATGAAAGAAAATAAATATGATAATGATAATTTTTTTTACCAATATAAGCAAATGAATCGATCGATTAATGGACTTGCTGGTGCTGGAGAATGGCATGAACTTAAAAAAATGCTACCAAAATTTTTAGGAAAAAGAGTCCTAGATTTAGGGTGTGGTTTTGGATGGCACTGCAAATATGCAATTGAAAACGGAGCAAAGTCAGCAGTGGGAATAGACTTATCAGAAAATATGTTAGAAGAAGCTAAAAAAATTAATTCAGATAAAGCTATTGAGTATATTAAAATGTCAATAGAAGATATAGATTATCCTAAAGATTCATTTGATGTTGTAATAAGTTCACTAGCATTTCACTATATAAGATCATTTAAAGATATATGTGATAAGGTATATAACTGCCTTACAAGTGGTGGAGATTTTGTATTTTCAGTAGAACATCCAATATTTACAGCTCAAGGAAAACAAGATTGGCATTATGATGAAAATAGTAATATAATCCATTGGCCAGTAGATAATTATTTTACTGAAGATATACGTAAATCAATATTCTTAGGTGAAGAAGTCGTAAAGTACCACAAGACAATGACTACTTATATGAATACTTTAATACAGTCAGATTTTGAAGTTACAGGGATAGTAGAACCTATACCAGAAGAATCAATGTTAAAAGAAATACCTGAAATGTCAGATGAATTAAGACGTCCAATGATGCTATTAATATCTGCAAGAAAAAAATAAATAAAGTTTTATTAATACATAAAAAAGAAACTAAAAGTTAATATATCAAAGTGATGAAAATGCTGAATTTGAGGTGCTTTATCTTGAATACACTAAAGAAGTAATTTCAGATTTTTCTGTAGAACCGCCAAAGAAATATAACTTATAAGTATATAAAATAAAAACCGTATCATAAAATTGATACGGTTTTTATTTTATATTATCTATAAATAGATTATATCCAAGTCCAATTATTACTAAAATACCTCCAATTAATTGGTAAATAGAAAGGTACCCACTAGCTATATAGTCTATTAAAATTCCTGTAAAAAGTTGTCCAATAAATATTAAAAGAGTTAAATAAAAAGATGTAACTTTAGAAGTTAAATAAGAAGATAAAGTAACAGATATAACTCCTACAAGTCCTCCAGTATAATAAAACCATGGAGCACTATAAGACTGAGCACTAAAAAGTTTAAAAGTTTCTCCACTTATAAACAGCAGTAAAAGTGAGCCTATAAGACCTAAAATATAGTTAAAAAATGTACTTTGATACATGCCTATTTTATCAGCTAAAACGGAATTAACAGACCTAGAAGCGACAATTGTAATTCCTGATAAAACTGCAATAATTATATAAATCATAATATTCTCCTTATTGTATAGTCATCACAAATATACCTAATATAATGATGACAAACCCTATTATTTTCTTTTTATTAAATTTATTTACTGGTAAATTAAAGTATCCAAAGTGATCTATAATTATAGATGTAATTAATTGACCAAATAATCCAAGGGATATAGTTAGTGAAACACCTAACTTAGCAAAACTTATATTACTAAATATAACTGTTAAAACGCCTATAAGCCCACCTGTAAACATATAAAAAGGTATACCCTTAAGATTTTTAATTTTTGATTTTGTTGCAATGAGCACGATTATAATTCCAACAAGCCCTATAATATGTATTATGACACTAGAAGCATAATTACCTGAAGCTTTGCCAACAGTACCATTTAAAGAAACCATTAAAGCTAGCAATGCTCCTGTAAAAACTGAAATAATATAATTCATTATCAATCCCTCTTTTCCTATAATAATTAATAAAATACCATAAATAATTAATAAAAATAATGACATATGTCACATATATGTATAAAATAGAAAAGATAATAGAAAAAATAGAAATTGGAAGGATAAATTAGAGTGAAAAAGATAGAAGATTTATTTGTTATAGAGAGTTATTACAATGAACTAAATATGAACCAATTCTTTGATAAAGATATGAAAGAAAATATAAAGTTGTTTAAGTTTGAAAGAAATGAATATCTATGTAGAGAAGGGGAAGATATGCCATATTTTATATTTCTTGTAGAAGGAAAAGCTAAGCTATTTAAGACATTACCTAATGGAAGAACATTACTTTTAAGTTTTTATACACCTCTTAAAGTAATTGGGGATATAGAGATTGTAAAAAATCAAGCAGCATCAGGCTCAATACAAGCATTAAGTGATTGCTACGCTTTAGTTGTACCTATGGAAAAAGCTAGAGAAGAATTAACAACAGATAGTAAATTTTTAAAATTTACTTGTGAGAGTTTGGCAGAAAAACTCTTTGTAATAAGTATGAATAGCTCTATAAATCTACTTTATCCACTTGAAAATAGATTAGCTAGTTATATTAATGAGTTATCAGTTCCAATGAGACATTCAAATTCTAAAGAATATATAAATTTTGATGAAAATTTGATTAATATAGCTGAACTTTTAGGAAGTAGTTATAGACACTTATTAAGAACTTTTAATGGATTGTGTAAAAAAGGAGTACTAGAAAAAGATGATATTGGATATAGAGTTATTAATAAAGAACTTTTAACCCAATTAGCAGGAGATTTATATAAAGATGCTAAGTTTTTATAAAAATAAGCTAATAGGTTAATATATAATAAACAAAAAATATAAAGGAGCATCTATGTATAAGAAAATTTTAAATAAATTTATATTATTAATGAGATACAATTTTTCTACATTAATTCTATTTGAATTATTTCATAAAGGATTAGCATTGATAATTGTATTGCCATTTATTAGGTACATAGTTAATAGTTCACTTAAAAATTCAGGTATGATATATTTAAGTACAGATAATATAGTAAAAATATTAACTAATCCTATATCGATAATTCTAATGTTTTTATCAATTGTAGTACTAGCTTTTTATATGTTTTTTGAGTTTACATCTGTAGTTATTTGTTTTGATAAATCCTCTAAACTTGATAATATAGGATTATTTGAATTAATTAAAATATCAATACAAAAATCTATAAAAATATTTTACCCTAAAAATATATTACTTATAGTTTTTGTACTATTAATAATACCATTAACTAATTTAACTTTAACTTCAGGATTTATAAGTAGTATAAAAATACCGGAATATATATTAGATTATATAGTATCTAATGAAATTTTAAGTATAATATATATAATATCAATGCTGATTTTATATGTTTTAGTTATTAGATGGATTTTTAGCATTCATGAAATTACATTAAAAACAGATAGCTTTAAAGAAGCAAGAAAAAAAAGTAATAATCTTACAAAAGGAAAAAAGATTAAGATACTTATATACTCTGTAAGATTATTTATATTGATTGCCATAATAAGTTTTATTATTTATTATGCAGCAATTATATTTATAGGATTGTGGACAAAGTACTTTACTGATGCTAGTCATTTAAAACAGATATTTATAAGTAGATCAATTATGTTTAGAAATTATGCAATATTTATTTCATCAATTGTATCATTTACAATTAGTATTGGTCTCATTTCATCCTTTTATTATGAATATAGTGAAGTTGAATTTTATAAATATAGTAGAAAAATAAATAAAAAATTAAGAGACAAAAGTATATTAAAAATAATAATTATTGTTTTACTTATACACATGGAATCAAGGGCATTTTCTATTAATAGTAATAGATTATATAATACTGAGTTTTTTTATAATACTACAGCAGTATCACATAGAGTTGGGGGAACTTTTGCTCCTGAAAATACTTTAGTTGCATTTAATGAAGCTTTTAATAGTCAAGCGGAATATGCAGAAATTGATGTTCAAGAAACTAAAGATGGAGAACTTATTATAATTCATGACTCAAACTTTAAAAGAACTACGGGAATAGATAAAAATGTATGGGATGTAAATTATAAAGAGGTTAAAAACTATGATGCAGGAAGTTATTTTGATTACTCGTATAAGGGTGAAAAAATACCAACTCTTGAAGATGTAATAAAATATACTAGAGGAAAAATAAAATTAGTAATAGAAATAAAAATTCATGGACATGAAAAAGGTGATATAGAGAAAACAGTTATAGATTTAATAAAGAAATATCAAATAGAAAACCAATGTATTATAGCGTCTATGGATAAAAATGTATTGAAAAAAGTAAAAAAACTAGATTCGAATATTACGACTTGTTATTTAACAGCGATTGCATACGGAAATTTTTATAATTGGGATTACGTTAATATATATGGAATTGAGTCAACTTTTGTAAATCAAGAAATTATTGATAATATACACAAAGCAGGCAAAAAAGTTTTTGCATGGACTATTAATAATCAGGATATAATGGAAAAAATGATAGATTTGGATGTAGATAGTATAATTACTGATAATCCATACTTTCTTCAGGATACAATTTATTGGAAGCAAAATGGATTTATTAGCAAAATAGCGAATAAAATATTTGATTAATAAATTATCAATCTTACAAATTAGATAAATTAATTTTAAATAAAAAAACTACTTAATAAATATTTAAGTAGTTTTTTTATTATTCAATAGATTTGATTTGAATTTTATAGTGTTTAAATTATATATTATGCGATTGAATAAGACATAAAAACTTAAAAAATGATAAAAAATTACATATTTTACAACTTTGAAACAATTATATTACAAAAAAAATATTTGCAGCCATTAATATATATTTTGTAAGTAGGAGAGAGAAATATTCAACTATAAAACTACTAAAATGACATTGGAGGAGAATTAAGTGAGAAGAATGAATTATAAGAAAGTGGCTGCAATTGTGGGGGTATCAGCAGTACTGGTATCTAGTTTAGGAGTAAGTAATTTACAAAAATCCGAAAAAGAAAATATAAAAGTAAATAATGTACAATCAAAGAATATACAAAAGCCAAAAGAAGAAATCAAATATAAAAATACTAATATAGAAGGACAAAAACACATTTATGATGCAAAAAAAATAGGAGAAAAACTTAGTAAATGGGATTCATCTAATGATGGTAAAAAAGTAGTGTTTTTAACTTTTGATGATGGAGCATCTAATAGTGTTACACCGAAAATTTTAAAAACATTAGACGAAAATAATGTAAAGGCAACATTTTTTATTACAGGTAAAACAGTAGAAAATGGAGGGGAAAAGTCAAGAAAACTTATCAAGGAAGAATATAGTAAGGGACATGCTATAGCTAATCATTCATATAGTCATGATTATAAAAAGTTATATCCTAACAGAATAGTGAATTTAGAATCTTTTAAAGAAGATTTTAAAAAGAATGACGATATACTAAAAAGTATACTAGGAGAAACTTTCTCAACTAGAGTACTTAGACTTCCAGGTGGACATATGTCTTGGAAAGGTACTGATAAATTGGATGTACATTTAAATGAAAGTGATAGAGTGTCTATTGACTGGAATGCATTAAATGCAGATGCAGAAGGTAAAAAGAAAAATGCACAAGAGTTAGTAGAACATGCAAAAAAGACATCAAAAAATAAAGAGATGGTAGTTTTATTAATGCATGATACTTATGGAAAAGAAGAAACAGCAAAAGCTTTACCAGAAATAATAAAGTACTTTAAAGATAATGGATATGAATTTAAAACTCTTGGATAATTTTTAATTAAATCACATAATAACGTTAGTCTAAGGTATAATAAAGTATAAATTATATCTTAGATTATAAGAAAGTATTCTATAATTTATTAGAATAAATGGTGATAAAAATGAAGTTTTGGAAGAAGATATTTTCATATTCAGTTATGTTATTTTTGATACTATTTAATGGAGCAGGAATAATATTAATAGAAAAAATACATAGTGATAGTTTGGAAACTGTAATAAAGTCTACAATAGATAGATATTTAAATATAGAAGCAATTATATATTCAAATACAGATTATTTAGTTGACTCTGATATTGATATTGAGAATTCAGTAAGCAATAAAAACTGGTTAGAAATTATTATAAATGGGTACTCCATAGATTATAATATGGTAAAACCTAATATTGAGATATATTCTAAAGATAACAAGCTTATTATGTCAAACTCAAATATAAAAATAGATGAAGTTAGAAAAGAAATAATTCATGCTAAAAAGAATGAAAGGTCATTTCTAATAAGAACTGTTAACAATAAGAAATATTTATTTGTAAGTTCTATTATAAATTTAAAGAATACTGATTTTAAATTTATATTATCAACAAATATTGAATATTTATACATACAAAAAATTAATAATTATAAATTTTTCTTAGCTTTAGATATAGTAATATCTATAATTTTAGCTATAGGAATGTATATTATTTCAAAGAAATTAACGGATCCAATAGTAAGGCTTAGTAAAACATCTAAAGATATAGCTAATGGAGATTATACTAAAAGGGTTATGGGAAATAAAAATAATGATGAGATAGGAGTTTTAGAAAATAATTTTAACATTATGATAGATGTAATTGAAAATAATATTGAAGAGTTAAAATATATGAATGAGTCAAAACAAAGATTTATAGATAGTTTAAATCATGAAATAAAAACGCCTATTACATCAATAATAGGATACTCAGAATTATTATTAAAGGGAAAAGTAAGTGAAAGCACTAAGATAAAATCACTTACATATATTAATTCAGAAGCAAAAAGATTGGAAGTATTAAATTCAACTTTACTTAAATTGATATTAATTAGGGAAGAAAAAATAAATGAAGAAAAAATCTCAATAAAAGAGTGTATAATAAATACATACAGTTCATTAAGATATAAATTTGAAACAAATAATATTGATCTAAAAATTGATATAGAAGATGAGTACATATATGCAGATAAACAATTAATTATAGTATTACTAACAAATATTATAGATAACTCAATAAAAGCATCTAATAAAGATGATAATATTAGTGTATCTGGAAAATATATTAAAGATGATAAATCTTATATTTTAAAAATAAAAGATAATGGGATAGGTATACCAGAAGAAGATATAGATAAAATTTTAGAACCTTTTTATATGGTAGACAAAGCTAGAAGTAGAAAAAATAATGGAGTAGGTTTAGGTCTATCTATATGCTATGAGATATGTAAAGTCCATAACATTATTTTTAATATAAATAGTAAAGTAGATTTAGGAACGGAAGTTATTCTTAAATTTAGCAAGGAGAATAAATCTTAATGAAAAGAAAAGTATTAATATTGATGATTTTTGTATTTATTATAATTTTAGTTTTTATGTCTAAAGTAAAATATTCTTTTAAAGAAGATTTGCTGTATAGTCAAAGTGATTTATCTAATTATGATGGAAATCAGAATGAAAATAATAAATTAGTGTCAAGGCAACAAGCCATAAATATAGCAGTAAAAACATTTAAATATGGTTTAAATATTGATTTAACTGCTTCTGATATGAATCAATATGTAAGTTTGTACAAAAATTTTACAGAACAAAGTAGCTATATATGGCAAATAGGGTGGAATAAAAAAGATTTATCAAAAACTTATACATGTTCAATAGATTCAGTATCAGGAAATATACTTTCAATATATATAACACCACGTGAAAATAAATCAAATGATATATATCCAATTGATTTAGATGATAAAGAAGTTTTATTGATTACAAAAAAGTTAACTAATGAGCTAGGTATAGATTTAGATCAATATAATATGGAACGTAATTATAATAAAAACGGGGAGCTACAGAGAAATAAAAATTTTAAATTTATAAATAAACATGATGAAAATAATATATTTAAGATTAGTATTGACTCTATAAGTAAATCAATTGCGACATATGAAGATAAAAGTATTTCAGGAGGAGTATAGATGAAAATATTAGTAGTAGAAGATGAAGATGCTATTAGAGATTTGATAACGATTAATTTAGAAATGGTCGGCTATGAGGTATTTAGTGCAGAAGATGGTTTGGTAGCCAAAAAATTTTTAGAAAGTGAATCTGTAGACTTAATACTACTGGATGTTATGATACCAGGGATAGATGGATTCTCATTAATTGAGCAAATTAAAACGTCTGAAGTTCCAGTAATTTTTGTAACAGCGAAGGAATCTGTTTTAGATAGAGTCAAGGGCTTAAGATTAGGAGCTGATGATTATATAGTAAAGCCTTTTGATACAATGGAGCTTCTAGCAAGAATTGAAGTGGCTTTAAGAAGATATAATAAAAATGAGGATGTAATTAAATTCAAACATTTGCAAGTATATACTAATCAGAGAATCGTCAAGGTAGATAATAAAGAAATTTATTTAACAGCTAAGGAATATGATTTATTGTTTTTATTTCTTCAAAATAGAAACATAGCTTTAGCTAGAGAGCAGATACTAGATAGAGTTTGGGGATTTGCATATATAGGAGAAAGTAGAACTGTAGATATTCATGTTCAGAGAATTAGAGAAAAGTTATGCTTAAAAGATCATATAAAGACAGTTTTTAAAGTAGGATATAGACTTGAAGATTAATATTTTAAAATTAAGACTTAACTTAATATAATGAATTAAAATGACCTATTTATAGGTCATTTTTTATTAAATAACAAGTTGACAAGTATTACGGTTGGCGATATACTTATATTACGTCAGACGATATATCGTCAAGTGATATAATGTTTAACGTAATATTATAAAGGAGGTATAATAATGGGAGAAAGCTTTCAACGAGGGGCTTTGACAGAAGCCACTTACTATATACTTCTAGCCTTGTGTGAACCTAGACACGGGTATGGAATTATGCAGTATATAACAGAAGTTAGCAATAATAGAGTTAATTTAGGTGCAGGTACTTTATATGGTGCATTAAATACATTAGTAGAAAAAAAGTGGATAAAATCTGTTTCTACAGAAACTAGAAGTAGAAAAAAAGAGTACATTATTACCAAAGATGGAATTGAAACTTTAAAAGAAGAAATGAGAAGACTTGAAGAATTACTTCAAACTGGTAAAGATATATTGAAGGGGGAATAGATGTGTTACAAAAAATACACAAGCTTTATTGTTCTTATGAAAAAGAAGAAAATTGGATAAATGATATGGCGACTAAAGGAATGATGTTAAAAAATTATACTTTAGGTACTTATTTTTTCGAAAAATGCAAACCAGGAGAATATATTTACAGGATAGAACTATTAGAAAATTTACCAAACCATCCTGAGAGTAAGTCTTATATAGAATTTTTAGAAGACGCAGGTGTAGAATATATTTGTTCATATATGAGATGGGTTTATTTTAGGAAAAAATCATGTGAAGGTCCTTTTGATTTATACTCAGACTTAGATTCTAGAATAAAGCATTACAATAGAATTTTACAGCTATTTTTAATTGTATTCTTTATAAATATAATAGC
Organism: Faecalimicrobium sp. JNUCC 81; assembly: GCF_053667625.1. Classification (NCBI taxonomy): domain Bacteria; kingdom Bacillati; phylum Bacillota; class Clostridia; order Peptostreptococcales; family Peptostreptococcaceae; genus Faecalimicrobium; species Faecalimicrobium sp. JNUCC 81. The sequence continues at coordinate 2,023,336 of NZ_CM132203.1, read as the reverse complement.
TATGTTTTCTAACTTAATTATGGGTATACAAGCTATGGTAAATCAAAATATATATATTAACTTAGGTTTTGCAGCTATATCTTTTATAGTATCATGTTTAATTGGTCGTATTATGTTTATATATAAAAAGAATTTAGAAAAATTAAAAAAAGAAAAACAATTAATAGAATAATGTAAAAAATAAACTTTAAATAGATAAAAAATAAGTTATCTCAAATAATATTATTTGAGATAACTTATTTTTTATATTATTTTAAATCTTTGTTAGTAAATCCTAATGGAAGAAGTTCTTCTAAAGTATATTCTTTAAATTCATCTTTATTTTTAGCAAGATAAATTTTAAATGTTTTAGGATCACAAAACTCTGCTATTACCTGTCTACATACTCCACATGGTGCACAATATTCAGTTTCTTCAGCCCCATTTTTATTTCCAACTATAGCAATTGCAGAGAATGTACGTTGACCTTCTGAAACAGCCTTAAAAAATGCTGTTCTTTCTGCACAGTTAGTCGGTGTAAAAGCTGCATTTTCTATATTACAACCTAAATATATCTTTCCGTTTGTACCAAGTAATGCTGCTCCAACATTAAAATCAGAATATGGAGTATAAGCAAAGCTTTGAGCTTCATAAGCTTTTTCAACTAATAATTTTGCGTCTATCATTAATTTCACCTAACACTTTCTATAATATAATCCCTTTATATTATACTCAAAAATAAGGATAATAATAAAAGGATTATTATTATAACATTAATAAATAAAAATGTATATAAATTAATAGTAATTAGACAGATTATCTTTCAATTGATATAATTTTATACATAAGCATAGTAGACTCAGAGGAGCTGTTAAAAGTGAAAAAGGATAATTTAAATTTAGACAAAATAATAGATTTTAATAAGTGGCAAAAATTACAAGATTCTCTTGCACTAGTTACAAAGATGGCGATAATTACGGTTGATTATAAGGGGAACCCAGTTAGTAAGCATAGTGAATGTCATAAGTTCTGTGAGTCAGTAAGAGCTAACAGCCAGATGGCAAAATACTGTCAAAAATGTGATTCAAGGGGTGGGTTAGAGGCTGTACGCTTAAACGAACCATATATATATTTATGTCATTATAATATAGTAGATGTTGCTATACCTATTATTATAGATGGTAGATATATAGGTGCAATTATGGCAGGCCAGGTAAAATTGTCTGATTATAATGCCACTGAACTATTGGAAAAGATAGTGACAACATCACATAAATCTTTGGCAGAGGAAACTCTTAATGATCTAAAGGTGCATTATGATGCATTACCAGTATTATCTTATGATGAAGTGAAAAATATTGCAAATATGCTATTTTCATTATCTTCTTACTTGATTGAAGAAGCATTAGATAAAAACTTGCTATTAGAAATGTATCAAAACTCAATAAAAAATGAAACTAAAGTAGACTCAAATATATTTTCAGGGTATAGTATACAAAATATTGAAAATGTAAAGAGAGAGATATCAAATGTTATGATAGATGCTTATACAGACGGGAAAACTTATGATAATGAAAAAATGAGTAGGATAAGTTCTACAATAAAACCGGCAATAGATTATATTTATGAAAATAAAAGTGAAAATGTATCCGTAGAAAAGATGGCTAAGATTTGTCATATAAGCCCAAGCTATTTTAGTAGATTATTTTCAAAAGAAATGGGAGATAATTTTTCTAACTATATATCTAGATTAAAAATTGAGTGGTCCAAAAGTATGCTTGAAGAAACGGATATATCTGTTAATCAAATTAGTGAAGAACTTGGATTCAACGAGGCAGGTTATTTTATAAAGATATTTAGAAAATATGAAGGGGTTACGCCTTCTGTTTATAGGAAGTATTATAAGAATAAGTAGAGGAACTAAAATAGAGATTAATCAGTTAAATAAATAAAAAGCACTATATTCAAATTTATTAAATTTGTATATAGTGCTTTTTATTGTTGAGATATATATTTACTATATTTATAGATGAAAAATGCTTAAAATGGTTAAGAGCTTAACAATAAGTAAAAAAATTACAATATTATAATTTTATATCATAATATTACGATTTTAAATTGTAATATCATGACATATTAGTCTGATGTAAAAATGGGAAAACGATACTATAATTAAAAATAAGAAATAGAAAATAAAAAATAAATATAGGTGGGGGAATTTTACATGAGAAAAGCATTTATTTGTCCAATGAAATACGTACAAGGGGAAGACGAATTACTAAACTTAGGATATTTTGTAAAAACATATGGAGAATCAGCTTTATTAATAGCTCATCCAGATGATGTAGAACGTGTTAAGGATAAACTAGATTCAACGTCTGAAAAATTCGAAATTAAATTTGTAGAGAGTGGATTTAAAGGAGAATGTTCAAGACAAGAGGTAGCAAGGTTACAAAAAATAGCTAAAGAAAATGGATGTGCTTGTACTATAGGTCTTGGTGGAGGTAAAGCTATTGATACAGCAAAATGTGTTGCAGAAGGTGATGCATTAATAATTGTTCCAACAATAGCTGCAACAGATGCTCCAACAAGTCACTCAGCAGTATTATATACACCAGATGGATCTTTTGATGATTATGCATACTTTAAACAAAGTCCAAGTGTAGTACTTATAGATACAACAGTTATAGCAAAAGCACCAACTCGTTTCTTAGTTTCAGGAATGGGGGATGCACTATCTACATACTTTGAAGCAAGAGCTACATCAAATTCGTACTCTAATGTTAACGCAGGTCTACCTTGTGGATTTAGAGAAGGGATGTGTGGTGAAGCAAAAGGTACTAATACAGCATTAGCACTTGCTAAATTATGTTATGAAACTCTTTTAAATGATGGACTAAAAGCAAAAGTAGCATCAGATTGTAATTTAGTAACGCAAGCTTTAGAAAATATTATAGAAACAAATATTCTTTTATCAGGTCTTGGATTTGAAAGTGGAGGCCTAGCTGGAGCTCATGCAATACATGATGGATTAACTATCTTAGAAGGAACGCACAAGTATTTCCATGGTGAAAAAGTAGCTTTCGGTACAATAGCTCAATTAGTACTTGAAAATGCACCAGAAAGTGAAATCAATGAAGTACTAAACTTCTGCTTAGAAATAGGATTACCAGTTTGTTTATCAGATATAGGAGTAGATAGTATTACAGATGAAGAACTTATGGAAGTATCAAAGAAAGCTTGTATACCAGAAGAATCAATATACTCTATGCCATTCCCAATAAGTGTTGAAGCAGTTGCTGCAGCAATTATTACAGCAGATCAGTTAGGTAAAAATTATAAAGCAAAAAATCATAGAAATTAAATATACATTATAGAGGTGTAAAGTATGAAAAAAATAATTAATAAACCAGAAACTGTAGTAATGGAGATGTGCAATGGTATAGCTATGGCACATCCAGAATTAGAGTTTGTGAAAAAATATAAAGTAATGAAGAAAAAAGAGATAAATAAAAATAAAGTTAGTTTAATCAGTGGTGGAGGAAGTGGTCATGAACCAGCACATGTAGGCTTTATAGGAAAAGGGATGTTAGATGCTGCTGTTTGTGGAGATGTATTTGCATCTCCATCACAAATACAGATTTATCAAGCGATAAAAGAAACAGCTAGTGAAAATGGTACACTTTTAATTATAAAAAACTATAGTGGAGATATGATGAACTTTAAAAATGCTGCTCACTTAGCAAGTGAAGATGGTATAAAGGTTGATTATGTTAAAGTAGATGATGATATTGCAGTTGAGGATAGTTTATATACTGTAGGTCGTCGTGGAGTAGCAGGTACTGTGTTAGTACATAAAATTGCTGGAGCAGCTGCAGAACAAGGCATGTCATTAGAAGAAGTGAAGGAAGTAGCACAAAAGGCTATAGCTAATGTTAGAAGTTTAGGATTTGGGCTTACATCTTGTACAGTGCCAGCAAAAGGTACACCAACATTTGATATAGGTGAGGATGAAATAGAATTTGGAGTAGGTATACATGGTGAGCCAGGAATAAAAAGAGAAAAAATGGCTACAGCTGATGAGTTAGCAAAAAGAATAGTTGATTCCATATTAAAAGATATGAATATAAATGATGAAAATCAAGAAGAGATTGCTTTATTAATAAACGGATTTGGAGGAACACCTTTACAAGAACTATATTTATTTAATAATTCTGTAGCTCGTGAATTATCTCAAAGAAATATTAAAATTTGTAGAACATTTGTTGGAAATTATATGACAAGTATTGATATGGAGGGAGCATCTGTATCAATTATGAAGTTGGATGAACAACTAAAGCAGTTATTATCTGAAGAAAGTGATACTCCTGCATTTAAAGTATCTGGTCCAGTTGAAGAAGTAGAATATATAGATATAAATACAGAAGATAATGAACAAGACTTATTATCTTATAAAGTAGAAACAGATGAAAAATATTCAAATATAATAGATAATAAAATAACTCTAAACAATATGATATATATAATAGATAAAATGAGTGAAGTCATTATTGAAAATGAAGTTCCATTTTGTGAATTAGATTCTCATGCAGGTGATGGGGACTTTGGAATGAGTGTGGCTAAAGGATTTAAACAGTTAAAGAGAGAATGGAAAGATATACTTTCAGAAGATGATATGAATATAGGTAAGTTTTTAAATACTTGTTCAATGGTAATAATGGAGTATTGTGGAGGAGCATCAGGGCCAATATGGGGATCTGCATTTAGAGCGGCAGGAAAAGAAGTTGGAGAAAATAATGAGTTAACATTATCGGATTTTGCAGATATGATGCAAGCAGCTGTTAGTGGAATTCAAGCTACAGGAGAAAGATCTTTTGGACGTGGAGCAGTAGTAGGAGATAAAACTTTAATAGATGCATTAGTTCCTTGTGCTGATTCTTTAGTAAATAGTTCAAAAGAAAATCATAGTTTTAAAGAAGCTTTCGAAAAATCAGCTGAGGCTTCTGTTAAAGGAGCTAAGTCAACAGAACAAATAGTGGCTCGTATGGGGCGTGCAGGAACTGTAGGAGATAGAAGTTTAGGTTATCCAGATGCAGGAGCTTATGGATTGGGTGTAATATTTACGGAGATTTCAAATAGTTTAAAATAAATTTACTATATAAATATAATAATATCAAAAGTTATAAAAAACTGTATCATAAACAGATGATACAGTTTTTTTATTAAATAAGTTTAGAAATGCAAATAAGTTTGTTTATATTATTATCTAAAAAATGTATAGTGCTATCACATTGATAGTTAAATGAAGGAATACCATTTATAAAAGGCTCTAAATTACGTCTACAACCTCCACCACAAAGCTTAAAGTATTTGCAAGCTCTACATTTGTCGTGAATATATAAAGACCTTTCAAAGAAATCTTTAGCTTTATTAGAAAACCTAATATCTTTTAAGGAATTTTCATTAATGTTACCAAGCATCCATTTATCAATACAATAAAAGTCACAAGGATAAATATCACCATTAGATTCTATTACAGTATGTAAACTACAAAATCCGCCCATACCACAGCTGGTAGGGTTATATCCTTTTAACACGTTTATATAATCCATAAAGTTTCTAATTTCAATAAACTCACCGTTTTTAATATCTTCAAACCATAAATTAAAAAGTTTATTCAAAAACTCAAAATAGTTATTGCTATCCAAATAATAATCGGAAGCTGATTTTTTTGACTCATTGTATTTAAAATCTTTAATACAAGGTATAAACTGAAGGTATTTGAAATCATTATCCTTATAAAAAGAGTAAATTTCATTAATATGTTTTGAACTTTGTTTAGTCACAACGCACAATATATTAAAATCAACATTATATTTTTTTAATAAATCAATACCATTGATTACTTTATCAAAAGTACCATCTTTATTATAATCAACTCTATATAAGTCATGAATATCTTTAGGTCCATCTAAAGAAACTCCAACCAAAAAGTTATTTTCTTTAAAAAATTTAGCATAATTTTCATCTATATTTATTCCATTTGTTTGTATTGAATTTATTATTTTAATATTTTTAGTATTAAACTCTTCTTGAAGTAAAATTACTTTTTTATAAAAATCAAGACCTACTAATGTGGGTTCGCCTCCCTGAAACATAAAATTACAAGTTTTTATATCTTTATTTAATGAACTTTCAATAATCTTTTTCAATGTACTTTCATTCATAAAACTATGGCTGAAAACATCTCTATTTTTAGATGAATCCTTGTAAAAACAATAGTTACAGTCAATATTACAACTACTTGAGCTAGGCTTAATTAGTATTGTCATGTTCATAAAATCCTCCCCAATAAAACATTCTAATTAGACTATAACATACAAATAATACCAAAATCTATTTAATACAAAAAAACAAAACGTAAGAACAAAATTGCAAATACATATCCATTACAAAAATATACAATAGGAGTATAAAGGTTAATAAGGGGGCAGACATTAATGGAAAAAGTAATAGAAAAATTATTAGGTATAGAAGTTGAAAAATTAGAGGAATGCAAAGGTTTAAATACAGCTAAAGAAATAGTACAACAACCAGATGCATGGAGAGAGGCTGTAAAAAATTTAGTAGATAATAAAGATGCAATAAAGTCATTTATGGATAAATTTATGGCAAAAGATAATTTTAGAATAATATTAACAGGTGCTGGAACTTCAGCATTTGCAGGTGAAACTTGTGAACCATACTTAACAAGTATTATAAATAAGAGAGTAGAAGCAATAGCTACAACTGATTTAGTTGCAAGTCCTAAAAACTATTTTATAAAAGATATACCAACACTTTTAGTCTCTTTTGCAAGATCTGGAAATTCTCCTGAAAGTGTGTTTGCAGTAGAATTAGCAAATCAATTAGTAGATGACATATATCAAGTAGTAATAACTTGCAATGAAGAAGGAAAACTTGCTAAAAATACAAGAGAAGATGAAAAAAGTTTATTACTTTTAATGCCATCTCAAACTAATGATTTAGGATTTGCAATGACAAGTAGTTTTACAACAATGGTTATGAGTGCTATGGCAGTATTTAATATAGATAATATAGAAAATTATGCAAAGGATGTTGAATTATTAGCATCTTCAGTAGATAAATTTTTAGAAGAAAATGCTAATAAAGTAAATGAACTAGTAAGTGAAAAGTTTGAAAGAATAGTATATCTAGGTTCAGGAACTTCTAAAGGTATAGCAAGAGAAAGTGCCCTTAAAGTACTTGAATTAACAGCAGGAATTGTTAATGCAAATTACGATACACCACTTGGATTTAGACATGGTCCAAAGTCAGTGATAGATGATAGTACAGTTACTATTATTTATATATCAAATGATGAATATACTAGAAAGTATGATTTAGATTTAACTAAAGAAATGATACATCATAGAAAAGAAGACAAAGTAGTAGTTGTTGGATCAAATATTGATAAGGAAATACTAAATAAATCAAATTATAACTTTGATTTAGAAAAAATAAATTATAGTGTTAAAAATGAAGCATTACTTCCACTTCAACAGATAATGTTTGGACAATTATTATCATTCTTAAAGTCAGTTAACTTAGGAATAACGCCAGATAATCCATGCCCAACAGGTGAAGTAAATAGGGTAGTTCAAGGGGTAATATTACATGAATTAGATAAATAAAATTAGTTATTAGCATTTAATCAAGTTATTCAAATGATCTATAAAAAAGGTCCATTGCTAAAAAATTATAACACACAGGGGGATTTAAAAATGAGTTTAATATCAACAAAACAAATGTTACTTAAGGCACAAGAAGATGGATATTCTATTCCAGCCTTTAATATACACAATCTAGAAACTATACAAGTAGTACTACAAGCTGCAAGTGATTTAAAATCACCAGTAATACTAGCAGCAACTCCATCAACTGTAAAATATGCTAATGAAAATTATTTATTAGCAATAATAGAAAAAGCAAGTGAAATAAATGATATACCTGTAACGTTTCATCTAGATCATCATGAGAATGTAGAAGATATAAAAAGAATAATAACACTTGGATGCAAGTCGGTTATGATAGATGCATCTAAGTATGAGTTTAATAAAAACGTTGAAATAGTTAAAGATATAGTAGACTTTGCTCATAAATATGGTGCAACAGTTGAAGCGGAATTAGGTAAATTAGGTGGAATTGAAGATGATTTAGTAGTAGATGAAAAAGACTCTTATCTTACTGATCCCAATGAAGCAGTAGAGTTTGTAAAATTAACAGGAGTTGATTCACTAGCCGTAGCAATAGGAACTGCTCATGGATTATATAAAAGTGAACCAAAATTAGATTTTGATAGATTAGAGAAAATAAGATCTATGGTAGATGTACCTTTAGTACTTCATGGAGCATCAGGTGTTCCTTATGAAGCAGTGCAAAAGGCAACAGATCTTGGAATATGTAAAGTAAATATAGCAACAGAACTTAAAATACCATTCTCTAGTGCTATAAGAGAATATTTTAAAGAAAATCCAGGGGCATCAGACCCAAGACAATATTTAGTTCCAGCTAAAAAGGCTATGTATGATGTAGTAGTTGAAAAAATAAAAATGTGTAAGAGTGAGAACAAAGCTTATGCTTACAATAATAACATTTAATCCATCAATAGATAGACTATATAAATTAGATACATTTGAAATTGGGTCTGTACAAAGGGCTAATTTTGTAAATCCTACTGCTGGAGGAAAAGGTTTAAATGTTGCTAAAGTTGTAAAAAAATTAGGGGAAATACCAACTTGTCTTGGTTTTTTAGGTGGATTTAATGGAAATTATATAGAAAGTGAAATAGAAAAAATAGGTCTTAAAAATGAGTTTACAAAAATAGATGGAGAAACTAGAATCTGTTTAAATATTATAGATAAAAATGGAGTAAGCACAGAAGTTTTAGAAAAAGGGCCTACAGTTAATGAGAAAGACATAAAGATATTTGAAGATAAATTAGAAGAAGTTTTAAAAGATACAAAGGTATTAGTTGCATCAGGAAGCCTATTAGATGGTTTACCTAAAGAATATTATTCAAAGATTGGTAAATTATGCAATGCTAAAGGCATAAAGTTTATATTAGATACCAGTGGGCAGTCTTTAGAGCTAGCCATTGATTATAATATATATTTAGTAAAACCAAATCAATATGAACTAGAATATTTAACTAAATCAAAAATAAACTCTAAGGAAGATGCAATAAATGCAGCTAGAAATTTAATAGATAGAGGTATAGAAAATGTATGTGTATCTATGGGCAAAGATGGAATGATTCTTTTAAATAAGGATAGTGTATATGAAGTTGAAATACCAAAAATAGATGCATTAAATCCAGTTGGAAGTGGAGATTCATCAATAGCAGGATTTGCATATGGAGTAATTAAAAATTATGACTTAGAAAAATGCTTAAAATTAGCTAATGCATGTGGAATGTCTAATGCACTTTATATGGAAACTGGAAATATAGAACTAGATGATATTAAAAATTTTAAAAGTTCTATAAAAATAAATAAATATAAAAATAGTGGATTCAATGTATAAAAATAAGTCATCGATATGTGATTCAAGTAAAAATAGTTTATAAAGTAGCAAATATAGTACATAAAGTCTTAATAAACATATGTATTATATTTGCTAAAATTATATTATAGTGATTTTAAATTAATACAAAAGATTTTTATAAATAGGGGGAATTTTATGTATTATATAGGCATTGATGGTGGAGGAACTAAGACAAGTTTTACATTAATAAATAAAGATGGATTAAAGTTAGGTCAATATATTACAGGAACAACACACTATGAACAAATTGGTTTTGAAGGTGTAGAAAATGTTTTAAAAGAAGGTTTTGATTTATTAATATCAAGTTTAGATATAGATAGAAAAGATATAGATGCAATATTTTTAGGAATTCCAGGGTATGGAGAAGTAAAAAGTGTTAAATCAAAACTTGATAAAATAGTTGAAAATTTATTTGAAGATATAAAATTTAAAGTTGGAAATGATGTTGAAGTAGGACTTTGTGGATCTCTTGCTGGAAAATATGGGATAAATATTGTAAGTGGAACAGGATCAATTGCACTGGGGAAAGATTCTAAAGGAAACTTCACTAGATGTGGTGGATGGGGAGATTACGTAGGAGATGAAGGATCTGCCTATTGGATAGGTAAAAAAACTTTAGAGTTATTTTCAAAAGAATCAGATAAGAGAATTGAAAGAGGGGATCTTTATAATAATATAAGAGAAACATTAAACTTAAGTGATGATTTTGATATAATTGATTATGCAATAAATACTTTAAAGAAAGATAGAACAAAGATAGCTGAGTTTTCAAGTATTTGTTGTGAAAGTGCTAAGGCAGGAGATAAAAATGCCATAAAAATATTTGAAGATGCAGCTTATGAACTAGGTTTATTAGTAAAAATGATAATAAATGAATTGGACTTTGAGAATGAAGTATTAGTATCATACTCAGGTGGAGTATTTAAAAGTGATGAAATAATATTAAACCCATTAAAAGAAGAATTAAAAGAGTATAATGTAAAACTTATGAAACCTGTACTAGGTCCAGATGAAGGGGCGTGCTTACTAGCATATAAATTAGGCGAAAATGTAATAAATGAAGGTATAATAGGAAATTTAAGTAAAGATATAGTGTCACAAACTGTATAATATAATAAAAAGAGGAGTAAGTTTTATTAAAAAGCTTACTCCTCTTTTTATTATTCATAAATAGATTTTGAGTACTCAGTAGGTGAAACTCCAAAGCTTGATTTAAATTTCTTAGAAAAATAATGTATTGATGAAAATCCAAGAATTTCTGAAATTTCACTAAGTGTATATGTAGAGCTTTTAATAAGTTCTTTACTTTTATTAAGTTTTAGTTCATTTATATAATTTTTTACAGTATTATTCATATTCTTTTTAAATAAAGAATGAAGCATAGAAGTACTTATACAAAAATGAGTGCACAAAGTATCAATAGATATTTTTGAATCAATATTATCATATATAAATTTAATAATATCATTTAATAATTGATTTTCATAAGTTTGTTGCATATGAGTAGTAGGCCTTGATTGAGAATAGGAATTTTCTAATCTAAGAGTTTGTATTATAAGCTGCTTTAAATAACAAAGGGCTAAATCATTAGAATATATACTATCATTAGATAGCTCTTTTATAAGATTACTAACTACAGAATAAGATTCTCTTTGAAGATTAAATACCTTATTACACAACAACTCATGATGATTAAAATCCATATTAAAATTAATTGTTAAATAAGAACTACTATTTTTGTCTAATGTAGACTGAGTATGAAACTGTAGTGGGGCATAGAAAATTAAATCTCCTTGTTTTAGTTCATAATCTTTACCATCTACAGTAGTTGATAATACACCTTTATCAACGTAGGTTAGTTCCCAGTAGGGATGAGTTTCACCAGGAAAGTTATAATTAATGCCTTTCTCTTGATAAAACTTAGTATATATTTCATTTATATTTAAAGATGAAGATATAGACGAATATGTATACTCCTCTTCTAAATCAACCAATGGAAATTCATTACAACGTGATGAAATTAAAATTTCTGCTTCATCTGATATAGAAATAAAATTAAAATATACACCTTTTTTTATAGTGATATTTCTATTTATTATAAAAGATTTCATACTACTAATATCAAGTGACACTAAAATCATGACAACACCTTTTGAAACACTAATTATTGTATCATCGTCAGTTATAAGCTTAAAATTTTTAATATTTTTATTACTAAATTTATAATAAGTTGAAGTATTTAAATCTAATTCTTTATAAGTAATACTACCAAAGTATTTAAAACTAGGACTAGTTGTTTTATTGAACACGAAATTATCACCCCCTAAAAAATCCAATTTTAGTATATTTAAATTATATCTATATACCATTAATAAACTCAAGCAAATAATTACAATTAGCTCAAATTTTATTTAAAAAACAAGTAAAGTATGTCCTATAGGACAAAGAATACATATTTAGGAAAATGTTTATTTAAAGCACTTTAGCTTATAAATGTAAAAATTTTCTATATAGGGGTAAGATTAATCTATTTTAATAGAGAATAAATGGGACTACTATTATAGTATAGAAAATTAATTAACTTATAAGAGGGGGAATATATGTGGACGCAAAAACAGTAACACCAAAAAAGCCACAAAATAAAGAGCCTAAATTTAGTAAAATATTAGGAAAAAGTAAAAAACAAAGAAGCCAAAATTTATTTATATTGTGTTGTGTAGCACCAACTGTTTTATTGTTTTTATTATTTAAAATATATCCTATGTTAAATGCAGCTAAAATGTCATTTTATAGATCTACTGGACTTAGTAGTAATCCTACATTTATAGGATTTGAAAACTTTGTAACATTATTTAATGACCCGGTATTTTGGAAGTCATTAGGAAATACGTTCTTTATATTAGGATTATTTCCAATAATTACTATGTTGCTTGCACTATTCTTTGCAGTAATACTTACACAAGGAAAAATATTCGAATGGGAGAAAACGTTATACCGCTTAGTATTCTTTTTACCAAATGTATTATCTATGGTAGTTATCGGTATGTTATTTATGTATATATATGACTTTAATTTAGGTATATTGAACTCATTCTTAGACTTTATAGGAATGGGAATGTTAAAGAGAACTTGGCTTGGAGAAAGTAATACAGTATTATGGGCATTAGTATTTACAATGGTATGGCAAGCCACAGGTTATTACATGGTAATGTATATATCAGGAATAAATAGAATACCTCAAGATTTATATGAGGCAGCAACACTTGATGGAGCAAGTAAAATAAAACAATTCTTTATAATAACTCTTCCATTAATATGGGAAGTAGTGAGGGTTACAATTACATTCTTTATAACAGGTGCATTTAATTTAAGTTTCATATTTGTAAAAGTAATGACAAAGGGTGGACCTGATAATGCATCATCAACATTATTAAATCAGATGGATACTCAAGCATTTATGAATGCAAATTACGGATATGCTATGGCAATATCAGTGGTAGTATTTGTTATAGCGATAGCACTTGCTTTAATAGTTAAAAAGATTACAGAAAAAGAAGTAATTGAATTATAAAGGAGGGGACAAACATTGGTTAGAGATAATAAATTTACAGTAAAAAATGTATTTACAGGAGCAGTTCTTAGAATAATATTAATTTCATTTTTATTTATGGTATTAGTTCCTCTACTTTGGACAGTAATGCAATCATTTAAAACATCACAAGAATTCTTTGCTGATCCATGGGCTCTTCCAGGAGCATATAATATGACAAATTACATAAGTGCTTGGAATAAAGCAAATATGTCAGGATATTTTTTTAACTCAGTATATGTAACACTAGTATCTACAGTATTTTTGATGTTACTAGCAGTTCCTTGTTCGTATTGTTTAGCTAGATTCAAATTCTTTGGAGCAGAGCTTATAATGCTTGCTATGACATTAGGTTTATTTATACAACCAACGTATATATTAGTACCATTATTTTTACTAGTAGCAAAACTTAATTTACTAAATAACCTAACAGCATTAAGTTTAATATACTCAGTGATTCAATTACCTTTTGCAATATTTATCTTAACAGGATTTATAAAAGGAGTTTCAAAAGAATATGAAGAAGCTGCTGTAATAGATGGATGCACAAGACTTCAAACTATAAGACATGTTGTACTTCCAATGATAAAACCAGGAGTACTTACAGTTTTAATATTTAACTTTATGGGGTTTTGGAATGAGTATGCAATGGCATTTACACTACTTACAGATGATACTAAAAAGACGTTACCAGTTGGTCTTCAAAACTTAATGGAAGTTCAAAGATTCTCTACTGATTGGGGTGCATTATTTGCAGGTATGGTAATAGTAATTATACCAACAGTAATAGTGTATGCATTACTTAATAAGAAGCTTACAGAAGCAGTTAATGTTGGAGGTCTTAAGGGATAAATATGAAAAAGTCAAATATAATAGTATTTTTTTCAGACCAGCAAAGATTTGATACAGTTGGATGTTATGGGCAAAAATTAGATATAACGCCTAATCTTGATTATATGGCAAGTGAAGGAGTAAAATTTGAAAATGCTTTTACTTGTCAACCTGTATGTGGTCCAGCTAGAAGTTGTATGCAAACAGGAAAATATGCAACGCAAACAGAATGTTTTATAAATGATATAGGACTTAAAGAAGATGAAACTACAATAGCAAAATTATTAAGTGAAGAAGGTTATGAAACTGCATATGTAGGGAAGTGGCATCTTGCATCAACTAAAGATGAATGTGATTTTTCAACTTCTCCAGTTCCAGAAAATAAAAGAGGTGGATATAAGGATTATTGGATGGCATCAGATGTACTAGAATTTACATCTCATGGATATGATGGATATGTCTTTAATAAAGATATGGAGAAGATAGAATTTGAAGGTTATAGAGCTGATAAAATAACTGATTTTGCTCTAGATTATCTAGAAAATAGAAATAAAGAAAAGCCATTTTTATTATTCTTATCACATATAGAGCCACATCATCAAAATGATAGAAAAACATATGAAGGACCAGAAGGATCAAAGGATAAATTTAAAGAATATATCCTTCCACAAGATTTAAAATCTATAGAAGGTGATTATAAGGAAAATTATCCAGATTATTTAGGATGCTGTAAATCATTAGATAATAATCTAGGAAGAATAAGAGAAAAGCTTAAAGATTTAGATATAGATAAAGATACAGTGGTAATTTATACAAGTGACCATGGTTGCCACTTTAAAACTAAAAATAAAAACTTACCTAAAGGTGGAGCAGACGATTATAAGAGAAGTTTTTATGAAAATACTATAAGGGTTCCATTAGTAGCTTATGGTCCAGGATTTGAAGGTGGAAAAGTAATCCATGAATTATCAAGTTTAATAGATATACCTAAGACTATAATAGATATAGCAATGGGAAGTAAACCTGAGTTTATGGTAGGTGTATCTTTACTTGATCTAGTTCATGACAAAACAAATAGAGATGATGTATTTATACAAATAAGTGAAAGCTATGTAGGTAGAGCTCTTAGAACTAAAAAATACAAATATTGCATAATAGATCCAAATAAACACCCTTATGAAGATAGCTATAGCTTAGAATATGAAGAATGCTATCTTTACGATTTAGAGAAAGATCCATTAGAAAAAGTAAATTTAATAGATCATAGAGGTTATGAAGATATTAAAGAAGAACTTAGATTAAGAATAAAAGAATATATAAAAAATATTGAACATATAGATATTAAAATTACAAATAAGAAGTAAAAAAATCTCCCATAAAATTGGGAGATTTTTTATAGACAATGTTAAATTTATTTAACATTGAATTCATTCACCGATTACATCCCCTATTAATATAATAGGTAGATAAAGTTAAACTAATTAAAAAGGGGATGTTTACATGGAATCTTCTATACAAACAATTGCTAGTAATAACTTACTAGTAATTTTTGCGATAGTAGCAGTTACAGGAATAATTTGTTCTAAATTAAGTGAGGTTTTAAAAGTACCGGATGTAGTACTTTTTCTAATAGCAGGTATCCTGGTTGGACCTTCCGTTTTAAAGTTTTTCGACATAAGTCAATATGAAGTTGAAAATCAACTAATATTAACTTTTGGTTCGGCATTTATACTATATTTAGGTGGAAAAGAAATTAGCTTGAAGGTGCTTAAGAATGTAAAGATAAGTGTATTTTTATTATCCACAATAGGGGTATTAATATCAGCATTTATAGTAGGTCAAATAGCTGGAGTAAGTTTTGGGATATCATCAATGACTGCTTTATTAATCGGATCAATAATAGCATCAACAGATCCAGCAACTTTAGTTCCAATTTTCAATCAAGTAAAAATAAAAGATAAAGTAAAACAGACAGTTATAAGTGAATCAGCTTTTAATGATGCAACAGGAGCGATACTTACATCAGCTGTAATTGCTATAATACTGTCTGGAAAATTCTCTTTAACAGAAAATTTATATGAGCTAGGTATAATGGTTGTAGTTGGAGTTTTAGTAGGTGTAGTAACTGGTATAGTTCTTTTAAAACTAGTTAATGATGAACCTTATGGAATTTTTAAAGACTTTGCTCCAATTATATCTATATTATCTGTAATAATAGCATATGAAGTTGCAACTAAATTTGGCGGAAGTGGATATATGGCATGTTTTATAGTAGGTATAATAACAGGTAATAAGAAAAACTTTAAAATATGGCTGTCACAAACATCATACGATGCAGATTGTAATGTTGCAGAAACTTTAGGGACAATTTGTCGTATGTCAATATTTATTATTTTAGGAAGCCAAGTTAATATTCCCATGCTTATAAAATACTTTATACCATCATTAATTGTTGTATTAGGTTTAATGTTTATAGCAAGACCAATATGTGTTTTAGTATGTGTATTATTTGATAGAAAAGCAAAATGGAATAAAAAAGAAATATTATTTATGATGTGGGTTAGAGAGACTGGAGTTATACCAGCAGCACTTTGCGGTATAATAACAGCTATGAAAGTACCTGGATATGAAATAATATCTTCAGTAGTATTTATGACAGTACTAGTTACACTTATTATACAAGGAAGTACGACTAAATTAGTTGCTAAAAAACTTGGAGTTTTAGAAGAACTAGATAAAGACGACAAAATATCTCTATAATAAAATTTATACATTAAGTATAGTCATTAAAATAAAAAATAATTAATTTTTATAATAAAATGCACATATACTAGGAGAAGTAGTAAAAAATAAATAAAAATTAATTTTATTTTTAACCATATTAAAAAGATGTATAAATAAAGGAGATAATTATGCAAAATATAAATCTTATAGGAAAAGCAAAAAATACAAAACTAGAAGATTCTATAAATGAAGTACTTAATAATGAAATTTATTACGCAGCAACACTATCAGCACTTAGTAATATATGTAAAAATGAAAATTATGAGGACACAGCTACAAGCCTAGAAGAAATGGCAATGGATAAAATAAGGAGTGCAGGTAGATATGCTTTACTTAATGGAATGGTTAGTGATGATATAGTTAAAAGCTTATATAAACTTTTAGAACATGAGAAAAATTCATTAGACTTAGTTAATTCTTTAGCTAATAAATCTAAAGAATTAGGACTAAAAGATATAGAAAATGTTATAAACGAGGAATTTATTGCAGAAAAAAACTATGTTAATGATTTAAAAGAACTTATAAGTAAGCATGACAAAAAACTTAGCAAATACTTACTACAAAGGTCAAGATCAGATTACCAATATTAGTATTTAAACTATATATAAATAAAAAACTATAGCTATTTTAAGCTATAGTTTTTTTATGGGTTATAACCTTTAAATAGTGTATAATGAGCGCTATAAAGAATTTTATAAAAGTAATCGGAGTTGAGTTTATGTTTGTTTTATAAAAAGCAACAGATAAAAATTTTATTATAGGAGATATAAAAATGATTAGAAAATTAGAAAATAGAGATATAGAAGTTATTATGGATATATGGATAGATTCAACTATAAAAGCGCATGATTTTATAGAGGAAAGTTACTGGATAAATAATTATAGCGTAGTTAAGGATGTATATATACCTATGTCTGAAGTTTTTGTATATGAAGAAGATAATAATATATATGGATTTATAAGTATTATAGAAAAGAAATTTATAGGAGCATTGTTTGTAGATATTAATAAACAAGGCTTAGGTATAGGAAGTAAATTAATAGAATTTGCATTAGATAAATACATACAGTTAGATTTAGCTGTTTATAAAGATAATAAAGAATCAGTTGAATTTTATAAGAAAAAAGGATTTGAAGTAATTTTAGAACAAGAAAATGAAGATTCTAACTTTATGGAGTATACAATGAGATATAAAAAATAATTATTAGTATGGTTAATTTTAATACAGAATTGTTTATGACCTTTGCGTTCTAGAAGTATAGATGATATAATTTTTGTGATATGCTTTAAGCATAATATAAAAATATAAATTATTAAAATAATATAAACTATTAATATAAAGGAGGCTATTTATGCAAAATAAACCAGTGCTAGTTATTGTTTCTGGCTCCGTGCAAAGACTGTAATACATATACAGAACTAAACTTTGTTCGGAGCCGAAATTAAATTCGGTTAAGTTTTTTTGTGCAGTCTTTGCTTCATTATTTACGAACTAAAAAGTAGATAGGAGCGAGAATTATGAAATATGAAAAAGCACAAAATATATTACCTGAAGATGTTATTGAATTAATTCAAGAATATATAGATGGTGGATATTTATATATACCTAGAAAGTCTAGTAATAAAAAATCTTGGGGAGAAAGTAGTGGAACTAAGAATGATTTAAAGAAAAGAAATGTAGAGATTTTTAACAAATATAAAGAAGGTATATCTGTTAAAGAACTTACTAAGCACTACTACCTTACTGAAAATAGTATTAGAAGAATTATTAGGCAAGAAAAACAAATAGTATAAATAAAAAGTGCCTCAATATTATAATATTGAGGCACTTTTTATTTATACTATCATTATACTAAAAGTCTATATTAATAATTAGAAAAAACTACGTTTTTTTCAATAATCCCTAGGTGGAAAAGTTATATAGCATAATACTATCAAATAAGAGTCAAGAAATTTATTTATAAAAATTATTGTCTCTAAGCATCTGAGCACATTTACGGTTAGTTAAAAATTGCTTCAATTCAGTTAAGCACAAAAACAAAATAGCTCTATTCTCAAATTCCATTCTGTTTATAGGTAGTGGTTGATTTTTCATATTTAGCATTAGTCTATCCAATTCTTCAAGAAGTAAATTTACAGTTTCAGCTTCAAATGCAGTATGACCTATTTTATGTATAAAAGCAGACAGAATATGAGCTTGTGGCGGTGCACAACTTAATTGTGATACATGACTATACAAGTTTTCTAAGATATCTCGTTGGCTTTTTATAATATCCATATGGTCTAAGAAAAATCTAGTGTCACTTAATAAACTATTGTTAATATTATCATAAGCTTCGGAAATACTACTATCAATAAGTAAGTTTAAGGTATGTAAATCCTTATTATATCTATTTTCATTTTTAGGATTTACAATAAGATCTGCAATATCTATAAGTACAGTGCTTACTTCTTCTTGTAACTTTTTTTGACCCTCATATATTTTATTTATATTTGTTGGAATATACATATTTATTATGACGCCTATTCCAGCACCTATTACAAATATTCCAGCTTCGTTTAAAATCCATCTAGCAGATATTTCTCCTTGAAGGAAGTAATGGGATGCAATAACTACACACATAGCAATAACATCTTGGATTTTTAACAAGAAACAAAGAAATATAATTATAAATATAAATATTGAAAATGAAGTCAAATGGTATCCTAAAATATTAAAACATAAGTAGGAAAAAATAGTGCATAAAAGAAAACCATAAACCTTTCCGATAGTACCTTTAAGAGTTTCTTTTTTAGTATTTTTTACTGTAAGTAAGACTATAACTCCAGCAACCATTGAGTATTCTAAGTTTAATAACCAAGCAATAAATATAGCAAGGGAACTTCCAAGGGATAATTTTATTACTTTAAGTGCATTAATTTTATTCAAGCATAAACCTCCTATAGATAAATATAATAATGACAATTTTACCATAAAACTTATATGGTTTAAAATAGAGTTAGATATATTTTACCATTTTTTACAATCACCTAGTTATATAAAATCAATGCTAAAAATCTAAGTTGGATTATGTCCAATTTATACTGTGAATCGTCTCCCACATTGAAATTCATGGAAAACTTATTAGCTTTTATTGCTTAATTCTGGTACACTTAAATAACATGAATTAAAGAAAGAGGTGTTTGTCATAAATAATTATAAAACAACAGAAAATAAGTATGAAACTCAAGGTTCAGTTACCCTTATAACAATACTTAAAAAAAATAATACTGAACTTGTGGCTAAAATAGATACTGAAGATTTAGAAAAAGTACAAGCAATGGGAATTTGGTTTGCTGAGTGGCACAAAGACTTTAATAGCTACTTAGTTCAAAACTTAACTATAACTAAAGAGAATAAGAAAATAAAAAGTACTAAGAGAAATCTTCAATCAGTAATATTAGATACGCAAGCATCAGCTCCAATCAGACATATAAATGGAGATACATTAGACAATAGAAAATGTAACTTAGAACTTGTTGATACAAAAGAAAAAAATGCATATGAAGTTATAGACGATGAAACTATAGCTGTAATATTAAGAGACAAATATGGTAAAATTCAAGAAAAAGCTTTAGTATCATTTAAAGATTTAGATAGAGTAATAAATAAGAGATATACATGGATTTGCCACAAGGGTTCTAAGCAACCTCAAGTAATAGCTCATACTCCAAATGGTAAGGTTCACATGGCAGATGTTATAATGAAGCCAGGTGAAGATGAGAGAGTTTATCATATAAATCTAAACCCATTAGATAACAGAAGAAAGAATTTAGAAAATAAAAGTAAATAATTGAAATCCATAAATATCTATATCCAAAGGATATGGGTATTTTTATATGTTTAGGATTTAGTAAATTATTACTACCTTACTGAACATAGTATTAGAAGAATTATTAGATAAGAAAAACAAATAGTATAAATAAAAAGTGTCTCAAGTTAATTTTATAATTATTGAGATACTTTTTATTTATGAGGATACTATATTTAGAGTCTATATTACTACAGAAATATTTGTAAACTTGGATATTATATTCTTAAATGATATGATTTAAACATGAAAAGTCAAAGCAAGAAATGAGGAATGAAAATGAGTATTTTAACAGTTGAAAATATGAGCCATGGGTTTGGGGATAGAGAAATATTTAAAGGTGTATCATTTAGATTATTAAAAGGAGAACATGTAGGGCTTGTTGGAGCAAATGGGGAAGGTAAATCAACTTTTATGAATATAATTACCGATAAAGTAATACCTGATAGCGGAAATATACATTGGAATAGCAAAATAAGTGTTGGATATCTAGATCAACACACTAACCTAAAAGAAGGAAAATCTATAAGGGATACTCTAAAGGAAGCATTTTCTGATTTATTTTGTATTGAAACTGAACTTAATAATATGTATAATCAAATGTCTTTTATGGATATAGAACAAATGAATAAAACAATTGAAAAAACTACTGAATTACAAGATTTTTTAATTAATAATGAATTTTATAGTATAGATTCAAAAGTAGAATCAGTTGCACTTGGTTTAGGTCTTAGAGATATTGGATTAGACAAAGATGTTTCAAAGTTAAGTGGAGGTCAAAGGACTAAGGTATTATTAGCAAAATTACTTTTAGAAAAGCCAGACATACTATTGTTAGATGAACCTACAAACTATTTAGATGAAAATCATATAGAATGGTTAAAAAAATATTTACAAAATTATGAAAAAGCTTTTATATTAATATCTCACGATTTAGATTTCTTAAATAGTGTTGTAAATGTAATATGTCATCTTGAAAGTAAATCACTAACAAGATATGTTGGTGATTATGAAAGTTTCATAAAGGTATATGAAACAAATAAACTTCAATTAAGGGCAGCATACAATAGACAAGTAGAAGAAATTTTAAAGCTTGAAGAATATATTGCAAAAAATAAATGCAGAGCATCAACAAGTAAAATGGCAAAATCTAGACAGAAAAGATTAGATAAAATTGATAGAATAGAAATATCCAAACATAAGCCAAATCCAAAATTTAAATTTGTAGAGTCTAAGGAATCAGGAAAGGTTATATTTGAGACAAGAGATTTAGTTATAGGATACGATAAACCTTTAAGTAAGCCTATAAATATAAAAATGGAAAGAGGGCAAAAGATTGCTATAATTGGTTCAAATGGAATAGGAAAAACAACATTATTAAAAAGTTTAATGGGAATTAATAAGCCTATAAGTGGAGAAGTAAAAATTGGAGAGTATCAAGAAATAGGATATTTTGAACAAGAAACAAAAATAGAAAATGATAATACTGCTTTAGAAGAAATATGGAATGAATTTTATAAATGTAATAGATATGAAATTAGAAGTATGCTAGCTAGATGTGGACTAACTAACGAGCATATAGATAGCAAAGTAAACATATTAAGCGGTGGAGAACAATCAAAAATTAGGCTGTGTAAGCTTATAAATAAACCAAGTAATATATTAATTTTAGATGAACCGACAAATCATTTAGATATAGATGCAAAGAATGAATTAAAAAAGGCATTAAAAGAGTATAAAGGAAGTTTGATTTTAGTATGTCATGAGCGTGATTTTTATAAAGATATTGTAAGTGATGTATTAAACTGTGAAAACTTAAAAATATAAAAAATACCCCCTAGTTAATAACTTATACTATGGGGTATTATTATATTGTAAACAAATAAGAAAACATAAAAGGATGTGCATTATGAATAAAAGGCTAATAGTAATAGACTTTGAAGTTCTATCAAATGCTAACTTCTGGATGTGCTGTATGAAAGATGTAAAAAGTGGATTAGAACATACAATAGTTAATGATAGAAATGAATTCTTAAGAGTGTTTAATAAAAATAGAAATAATATATGGCTAGGGTACAATATAAGAGGGTATGATCAATGGATCATGAAGGCTTTACTGGCTAATCTAAACCCTTGTATGGTATCAGATAAAATTATTAAAGAAAAACTTTCAGGATGGCAGATAGATAGATCTTTAAATAGCCAGGAACTATTCTTCTTTGAATTAGGAGATGGATTTAAAAGTCTTAAAGAGCTAGAGTTATTTATGGGTGAGAGTATAGTAGAAAGTAGTGTATCTTTTGATCTAAAAACTTATCCAAGCAAAGAAGAAATAGAAGAATTAACAAGTTATTGCCTACATGATGTTAGAATGACATTAAAGGTTTTTAATGAATTAAAACATGAATATGAAGCTCAAGAAGCATTAATAAATTATTTTAACTTAGAAGAAAGCTTTTTTAATAAATCAAAAGCTCAATTAAGTAGTTCAATACTAGGGGCTAAAAGACCAAATTTTGAAAGAAACGATGAATTTGATTTTAATATAATAGATACATTAGAATTTAGTAAGTATGATTTTGTAAAAAAATGGTATGAGGATTTTAATAATAGAGATTATAAAAAAGGTCTAAAAATAAATGTATATAATGTAGAAACAGATTTTGGTTGGGGTGGACTTCATTCTGCTAGAAAAAAATATAATAAAGATGGATTTATTGTAAACAGTGATGTAAGTTCATTTTATCCATCAATAATAATTAACTATAATCTATTAAGTAGGAATGTATCAAAACCTGAAAAATATAAACAAATAAGAGATACTAGAATAGAGCTTAAAAAAAATAAAGACCCTAAAGAGTATCCATTAAAAATAGTCTTAAACTCAGTTTTTGGAGCATCAAAAGATAGAAATAATGATTTATACGATCCTCAAGTTGGAAATGCAATATGTGTAAACGGTCAATTATTATTACTTGACTTAATTGAAAAAGTTGAACTTGAATTTGAAGATAATGCAGAGTTTATACAGGGAAATACAGATGGTGTTATGTTTAGATTCAATAGTAAAGAAGATGTAGATAAATATTTAAAGATTTGTGAAGATTGGTGTAGTAGAACAAAAATGGACTTAGACCATGATATGATAGAAAAAGTTATTCAAAAGGATGTTAATAATTATATATTTATACAAAAAGATAAAAGAGTAAAGAGTAAGGGAGCCTATGTTAAAAAATTAAGTTTACTAGATAATGATTTACCAATCGTTAATAAAGCATTAAAAGAATATTTGATTAATAATGTAAGTATAGAAGATACTATATTAAATTGTAATAGTCTAATAGACTTTCAAAAGTGTATCAAAATAACTGGTGCTTATAAACATGCTTTATATGGACAGGAGAAGATAAACTTAAAAGTAATAAGAGTATTTGCAAGTAAATTAGCAAGCGATCCTTGTATAATGAAAGTTAAAGAAGATTTTAAAAATCCTGAGAAAATAGGGAATACACCAGATAGGGTATTTATAGTAAATGATAATATAATGGATATGAAAATACCTTCTAAACTAGATAAGTCTTGGTATATTAATTTAGCGAAGAAAAGATTAGAAGACTTTGCACCTGAGCCAGAGATAACTTTATTTGATTTATTAAATTAAATAAATATAAACTACCTGTAAAATAAGCGTATTAAAATTTATTTTACAGGTATCTATTTTAAAGTTAACTTTCTTCTATAGCTTTATTTTTATCATTGTGTTTATTATTTAAAATTGATGGAAAAAGTGAAGCTATAGATCCTAAAATAATAAATATAATTCCAAGAATCATATTAAAAGGGATAGATTCATGTATAAGTAAAAATGCAAGTATAGGAGATAAAACAGGTTTAAAGAAAAATACTAATGATGCTGTATTAGCAGAAGTTTCTTCCATAGCTTTAAAATAAAGAGCATAACCAACCCCTGTAATAAATACAAAAATGTAAATTACATAAAGGGTATTACTTAATGTGTACCCTGTAAAGAATGGAATATTTGAAAATACTCCTAAACTATTAGAATTAAGTAAGCTTGAAACAAAGTCAAATTTAGTTAAGAGAGAAAGAATTATCATTTCTAAACTACCAAATATAAAACTAAAGCAAGTAACAGCAAGTCCACCAAATTTTATGCATTTCTTTTTACCTAAAACCCCGTAAATAGCAAAAGTTATAGCAGATAATAAAGTTAATAACACTCCATTTAGATTTAAGTTTGTATGAAGAGGATTTATTATAATTAAAATTCCTAAAATCTCTAAAATTAAGGATAAAATATTATTTTTATGAATATCTTCTTTTAATAATATATATGCAAAAAACATTACAAAAACAGGGTTACAACTAAATAATACAGCAACTACGGAAGCTTTACTTGTAGATACCGCAAGTTGATAAAAAGTCATACTTACAACTACACACATAAATCCTAAAAATGAAAAATATTTTAAATCAGATAAATTTAAAGAAACTGATTTTTCTTTTAGAGATTTCAAAGCAAAAGGAAGTAAAACTATGCCTCCTACTAAAAAACGAGTCATAGATAATTGTATTGGGTTAAAACTAGATCCCACTGTCTTTAGCGCAATCTCCATAGTACTAAATAAAAAAGTAGATAAAGCTATATATACATATCCCTTTTTCATAAAAACACCCCCTAATAACTATACTAATACTGTTTATATAAATATGTGATAGTGATTAATCTATATTAGTTAGAAATTTAAATAACAATCTTAAAATGTAATAAATATAAATAAAAATTATTGAGTAATATATAAGTAAATGATACACTTTAAATTAGCGACCGACTGGTCGGTCGGAAAAATTATTAGGGAGAATTTTATATGTTTTCAAAATTTAGCGTAAAAAGGCCTTTTACAGTTTTTGTATCAGTAATACTAGTTATTATTTTAGGAGCAGTATCTTTTACAGGAATGACAACAGATTTATTACCTAAAATAGATTTGCCATATGTTATTGTAATGACAACATATCCGGGAGCAAGTCCTGAAAAAGTAGAAGAATCAGTAACAAAACCATTAGAAAAAGTTTTAGCAACAACTAATGGTATCGAGGATATTAATAGTGTATCGAGTGAAAATTCAAGTATGATTATGCTTGAATTTAATCAGGGTATGAATATGGATAGTGCAATGATTGATTTAAGTGGAAAAATAGACTTAGTAAAATCACAATTATCTGATGAAGTAGGTACACCTACACTTATGAAAATGAATCCAGATATGATGCCTATAATGGTAGCAAGCGTGGATATAAATAATCAAGATATAAAAGAAATATCTAGTATAGTAAAGTCAGATGTAATACCAACTTTTGAAAGAATAGATGGGGTAGCTTCAGTTGATGCAACAGGATTATTAGAAGAAAGTATAAAAATAACTCTAGATGATAGCAAAATTGAAAATCTTAACAATAAGTTAAAGAACTCTATTGATTCAAAAATGGCATCATCTAAAGCTGAATTAAATAGTGCAAAGAAAAAAATAGCTGATGGTAAAGTTCAATTAGAACAACAAAGTAAAGATAAAAATCAAGAACTTTCAAGTGGAAGTAGTGCAATACAGGAAGGTAAGGTAAAACTTCAAAGTGCGCTTAGCCAATTACCTACTGCACAAAAAGAATTAGAAAATCAAAAGAATCAGTTAATAAGTCAAAAGAATTCATTAGAAGAAATAATTAAGAAGCAAGAAGAAAATAAAATAGAAATAAGTGATAAACAAAAAGAAGCTTTATTACAGCTTGAATCCGGAATTAAAGTTTTTGATGAAAAACTAAACGAAATTAATTCTCAAAAGTCATCTTTAGAAAAACAACTAAAAGAATTAAATGATAAAGAGAAACAATTAGAAGCTGGTAAAGCTACCTTAAACTCAGAACTAAATAAAGCATCAGCTACACTTGCAACTAGTGAAGCAGAGCTTGAAAAGTCATCTAAAGAACTTGAAAAAGCACAGGAAGAAGCTTATAAAAATGCAGATTTAGGAAAGAACATAACAAAAGAAAATTTAAGCCAAATACTAGCAGCTCAAAACTTTTCAATGCCAGCAGGTTATATTAGTGAAAATGAAGAGCAATACATAGTTAAAATAGGAGATAAAGTTTCAAATATAGAAGATTTAAATAAATTAGTACTACTTAATATTGATGGAGTAGGAGAAATAAAAGTTGAAGATGTAGCCAATGTTACCCTTACTGATAATGCAGATAAAATGTATGCAAAAATTAATGGTAATGATGGAATAATACTATCTTTCCAAAAGCAAAGTACATCATCTACATCAGAAGTTTCCAAGAGAATTAATGAAAATATAAAAAAACTTACAAGTGAAAATAAAGATATGCATATAACTCCCCTACAAGACCAAGGTGTATATATTGATATAGTTATTAAATCAGTTTTAAGTAATCTTGTATTAGGTGGATTGCTTTCAGTAGTTATACTATTTGTATTCTTAAAAAGTATTAGACCAACAATAATAATAGCATTTAGTATTCCAATAAGTGTACTATTTGCAATTACTATGATGTATTTTAGTAACGTAACAATGAACATTATATCTCTGTCAGGATTAGCACTTGGCGTTGGAATGCTTGTTGATAATAGTATAGTAGTAATTGAAAATATATATAGATTAAGAAATGAAGGTATGAATGCTGTAAAAGCTTCAGTAAAAGGAGCAAATCAAGTTGCAGGAGCAATATTTGCATCAACACTAACAACAGTATGTGTATTCTTACCAATAGTATTTACACAAGGATTATCTCGTCAGCTATTTACAGATATGGGTCTTACAATTGCATGTTCATTAATAGCAAGCTTAATAGTGGCACTTACATTAGTTCCATCAATGTCATCAACAATGCTTAAATCAAATATTCAAAAAGAACATAAATTATTTGATAAGTTTGTAAATTTATATGAAAAATTACTTAAAATAAGCCTTAAACATAAATTTATAGTACTAATAGGATCTTTAGTTTTACTTATAGGAAGTGCAGTTTTAATTATATCTAAAGGAACTATATTAATGCCTGAAAGTGATAGTACACAATTATCGGTTACTTTAGAAATGCCAAAAGGGTCAAAAGCACAAGATACAAGAGATATGAGTGAAGTTATAATTGATAGGATTACAAAAATTGAAGATGTAGATACAGTTGGAGCACTTCAAAGTAATGGAGAATTTTCTATGTTTGGAGGAGGTAAAAATAGTGTATCTTTCTATGTTTTATTAAAAGAGGGTAAGAAATTATCAAGCCAAGAAGTAGCAGATATAATAACTAAAGAAACATCAGACTTAAAAGCAGATATAAAAGTTAATTCTTCAAATATGGATATGTCAGCATTAGGCGGCTCAGGAATCCAAGTAACAGTAAAAGGAAATGATTTAGATAAACTAAAAGATATAGTTAAAGATGTAACTGATATTTTAGAAAAAACAGAAGGTACAACTGAAATAGATAATGCTTTAGGAGATGGAAATAAAGAAACAAAAATTACTGTAGATAAAGAAAAGGCTATGGCGTATGGTCTGACAGTAGCTCAAGTTTACCAAGAAGTATCAAAGGCATTAAAAAATGAGAACACTGCAACTACATTAAATGTTGGTTCAGATGAATATTCAGTAATTGTAGTAGATGATAAAAAAGATACATTAAGTAGAGAGAGCTTATCAGGATATAAAATAAAAACTGGGAAAGAGAATAAAGAAGTTGAAATTAAATTAAGTGACATAGCTACAATTAAAGAAGTAGAAAGTCTTGAATCTATAAAGCATGAAAGACAGGTAAGAAATATAGAAATAACTGCATCAATAGATAAAAAACATAATATTGGATTAATAAGTAAAGAAGTTGACTTAAAATTAAAAGAGTATAATTTGCCTAATGGATATAGTATAGAAATGGGTGGAGAAAAAGAATCTATGGATAGCGCTTTTGGTGATTTAATTAAAATGATTACATTAGCCATAGTATTTATATACTTAATAATGGTAGCACAATTCCAATCATTATTATCTCCATTTATAGTATTATTTACAATTCCACTTGCATTTACAGGAGGATTTTTAGGACTTTTAATAACAAATTTTGAACTAAGTATGATATCCATGTTAGGTTTTTTAATGCTTGCAGGTATAGTAGTTAACAATGGTATAGTATTTGTTGATTATGTAAATCAGTTAAGACTTACTGGAATGGATAAGAAAAAAGCATTAATAGTAACAGGAAGAACAAGAATAAGACCAATACTTATGACAGCACTTACAACAATACTTGGGCTTTCAACTTTAGCACTAGGAATAGGAACAGGAGCTGATATGATTCAGCCAATGGCAATAGTTACAATTGGAGGGCTTAGCTATGCAACAATTTTAACACTATTTGTAGTTCCGATTATGTATGATATACTTAATCGTAAAGAGTTAAAACCAATCATAATAGATGAGGAGGATATGTAGTGGAAAATAACACTCACTCTGAAAAAGAAATACTGATTTTCAATGCAGTAACTAAGCTTATGCATGAAGGTATTAAACTTCATACAGTTAAAGTAGCTGATATTGCAAAGGAAGCTGGTATTGGTAAAGGCACTATTTACGATTACTTTAAATCTAAAGAAGAAATTTTAGAAAAAGCATTACTCTATAATATGAATATAGAACTATCTGAAACTTTAGAAAAGATTAATGAAAAAGATGGTTTTAAAAATAAATGTTATATTGCTTTAGATATAGTTGCAAAAGGTGCAAGAGATTACAGCTCTGCTACAAATATATTATTTTCTAATTTAAGCCATCATGAGTTTAAAGAAATCCTAGAAAATAATAAAGAATATATTAATAGCAGATATAATTTGTTAAAAGGAACAATAGAAGATATAGTGTCACTTGGGGTATCAGAAAATATAATTAAAGAACAAGAAGATAAAGAATATCAAATTATGGTATTTGAAAGTGTAGCTATGGGATTTGGAAATACTATGTGTATTAACAAAGAAGAAGATAAAGAAAAAATTGAAAAAGCTAAATATAGGGCATATAAACTACTTCTAAAGGGATTAAATTAATAAAAAATCGTATCTTAACAGATACGATTTTTTTGTATTAATTTTAAAGATTATATTGTATAATGTATTAAGGGGACTTATATGTTTAGCTTTACATATATTTGAAGTCTCTTTTTTTATATAATAAAAATAAGATAAAATTAAATATAAAGCTTAAAGGAGAAACAATGCTATTTAAAGATTTAGATATAATAGAGCCTATTAAAAAGGCATTAGAAGAAGAGGGATATAAAAAACCAACACCAATACAAGAAAAGTCTATACCATATTTATTACAAGGACATGACTTACTTGGATGTGCTCAAACAGGTACAGGAAAAACAGCATCTTTTGCTATTCCAATATTACAAAATATATATAAAGATAAAAATTCATCAAAAGGGATAAAAGCAGTAATATTAGCACCTACTAGAGAACTTGCCATACAAATAGAGGAAAACTTTGAAATTTACTCAAAGTATATGAATATAAAGAACCTAGTTATTTTTGGTGGAGTATCTCAAAATCCTCAAACAAAGGCATTAAAAGAAGGGGTAGATGTATTAATAGCTACTCCGGGTAGAATGCTTGATTTATATAATCAAAAGTTTATAGATTTAAGAAATGTAAAATACTTTGTACTTGATGAAGCAGATAGTATGCTTGATATGGGTATGATTCATGATGTAAAAAGAATAATAAAGCACATGCCGACTAAGCGTCAAAATATATTTTTCTCAGCAACTATGCCAAAAGAAATATCAAAACTAGCAGATTCTATATTTAAAAAACCTAAAAAAGTAGAAGTTGCACCAGTATCATCTACTACTGAAACTGTTGACCAAAGTATATACTTTGTAGGTAAAAAGCAAAAGAAAGATTTACTTATAGACTTATTAAAAGATAAATCTATGGAATCTGTATTAGTATTTTCCAGAACAAAGCATGGAGCGAATAAAATTACAACACAACTTATAAACTCTGGTATACAATCATCTGCTATTCATGGGAACAAGTCTCAAAATGCTAGACAACTTGCTTTAAATAATTTTAAAGAAGGTAAAATAAGAGTATTAGTAGCAACAGATATAGCAGCAAGAGGAATTGATATAGATGAACTATCTCATGTAATAAACTATGATTTACCAGAAGTTTCTGAAACTTATGTTCATAGAATAGGTAGAACAGGAAGAGCTGGTAAAAGTGGAGTAGCTATTTCGTTTTGTTCTATGGAAGAAAGAGATCTTCATAAGTCAATAGAAAAGCTTATAAAGAAAAAAATAAGAGTGATAAAAGACCATTCTCAAAGTGCAAGCGCAAATGATGTTTCAACAAATGATAAAAAGAAAGATAATGATAGAAATAACAATAAGAAAAGCACTACTAGTAATAAAAAAAATATTTCTAACAAAAATAATAAAAATTGGAAGCAATATAGAAAGAAGGATGTTAAAAAAGTTAGTGGCAAATAATATATTTTGCATAGGTATTATGTAAAATATTACAAAAGTGAAAATAGTCATATTTTATTCTACTATATTTATAGAAAAAAAAATCCCTTTTATTTAATATATATAATATAAAGTATATTAATAAAGGGGATTTTTATTATGATAAATAGAATAGTTTTAAATGAAACATCTTATCATGGATCAGGAGCTATAAAAGAAATAGTGAGTGAGGTAAAAGGTAGACGTTTAAATAAAGCGTTTATATGTACTGACCCAGATTTAATTAAATTTGATGTATCAAAAAAAGTTACATCTATATTAGATGAAGCTAATCTTACATACGAAATATACTCTGATATAAAAGCAAACCCGACAATAGAAAATGTACAATCAGGTATTAAGGCTTATAAAAATTCAGGAGCAGATTATGTTATAGCTATTGGTGGTGGGTCTTCTATGGACACTGCAAAAGCTATAGCTATAATTATAAATAATCCTGAATTTGAAGATGTAAGAAGTCTAGAAGGTGTTGCTCTTACTAAAAATAAATGTGTACCAATAATAGCAGTTCCAACAACAGCAGGTACAGCAGCAGAAGTTACTATAAACTATGTAATAACAGATGTTGAGAAAAATAGAAAATTTGTATGTGTAGATACTCATGATATACCAGTAGTGGCAATAATTGATCCAGAGATGATGGAAAGTATGCCCAAAGGTCTTACAGCTGCTACAGGAATGGATGCTCTAACTCATGCAATCGAAGGATTTACAACGGCTGCTGCTTGGGAAATGACTGATATGTTTCATATAAAGGCTATAGAGATAATAGCTAAAAGTTTAAGAGGCGCAGTTGAAAATACTAGAGAAGGCAGAGAAGGAATGGCACTTGGTCAATATATAGCAGGTATGGGATTCTCAAATGTTGGTTTAGGAATAGTTCACTCTATGGCACATCCTTTAGGTGCATTATATGATACACCTCATGGTGTAGCAAATGCGATATTACTTCCTACAGTTATGAAATATAATGCTGAGGCAACTGGAGATAAGTATAAGTACATTGCATCAGCTATGGGAGTTGAAGGAACCGAAAATATGAGTATTGAAGAATATAGAAAGGCTGCAATAGATGCAGTTAAGAAACTTTCTAGTGATGTTGGAATACCTCATAATTTAAAAGAAATAATCAAAGAAGAAGATATTAATTTTTTAGCAGAGTCTGCATATGCAGATGCGTGTAGACCAGGAAATCCAAAAGATACATGTGTTGAAGATATAGTAAATTTATATAAGTCTTTAATATAGCCACAGTGTATTTATTCTAAATAATGTAAAAATAAGTTAATAAAAATACCTCTAGATATCTAATTGATACCTAGAGGTATTTTTATTATAAGTATAACAATTAGACAAAATACTACATAAAATATTATGAAACAAAAATATTTATAGTAGGTGATTTAATTGGAAAATATGTGTTTCTTTGGTTTAAATGGTGAAATTATTACTAGAGATAGCTATGATTATGATTATTTAAGACAAGTGTGGAATAGATCAATACAAAAGTACCCAATAGCTATAGTATATTGTGAAAATTATCAAGATGTAAGTGATGCTATACTTTGGGCTAAAAGTAGATGCGTTCCTATTAGGGTACAATCAGGAGGACATAATTATGAAGGATACTCAACGGGAAATAATGTATTAGTTATAAATATAAGTAGAATGAATAGCATGAAAATAAATTATGTGAATAATACTGTTAAAATAGGTGGAGGTGTAACTAATTCACAATTATATAACTATGTTTCTAGTCAAGGATACCCATTTCCAGGAGGAACTTGTCCAACAGTTGCAGTTAGCGGATATAGTCTTGGAGGAGGATGGGGCTTATCTTCTAGAAAATTAGGTCTCGGATGTGACAGTCTTGTAGAGATAGAATTAATGAATTATAATGGAGATTTATTAGTTGCAAATGAATATATAAATCAAGACTTATTTTGGGCAGTTAGAGGTGCTGGTGGAGGTAACTATGGAGTTGTAGTATCAATGACCTTTAAATTACCAAATAAAGTAGGAAATGTCACATTGTTTGAAATTTATTACCCCAAAGCTAGTATAAACACTCAATGTATATTTTTTGACACATGGCAAAGGTGGATTAGTAAAGTTGATAATGATATAAATATGAGAGCAGGAATATATAATACTTTAGATAGCGGAATGTATGTTTATGCAATAGGAATTTGCTATAAAAATCTATACGAAACTCAAAGACTATTGCAACCATTTTATCAAATACAAGGATCTAATATTAGCCTAAAATATATAACTTTTTTGGAGGCTGTAAATGAAGTGGGTGAAATATATCCTAAATATGAATATTTTAAATCTACAGGTAGATTTGTAGAGAGAGATTTTTCTATAGATGAGATAAAACAAATAGTATCTATTATAAATACTAAAAGACCTGAAGGTTCTATTTTAACATCAGTCAATATGTATGGATTAGGAGGTAAAGTATCTCAAGTTGGTAAATATAATACAGCATTTTACTATAGAGATGCTAAGTATATACTGTTGCTACAATCAGTGTTTGAAAATAATTATTATAAACAAGATAATTATAGGTGGGTATATAATAATTATCCATATATATATAATTTAACTAATGGATCTTATGTTAACTTTCCTTATGATAAGCTTTATGATTATAAATTTGAGTACTATGGAAATAATGTTTTTAGATTGGAGTATATAAAATATAAATATGATCCATGTAATATATTTAGTTTTCCCCAAGGTATAGGTAATAAAAAATAGATTCTTAATATAAAAAATTAAAATAAGTACCTGTGATATGAGTTTATCTAAGGTACTTATTTTAATTTTTTATATGTAATAACATGCTGTAAATACAGTAGTTATCTTATAATGAATTAATATATTTAAATATAAAAATTATTAAAAGTAACCATAAGGGCGATCTTCTTTAATGTTATTAGATAGTAAATATTTTAAATATTTTTTAGGTGTAGTTCCTTTATATTTTTTAAAGGTTTTAATAAAATAACTTACATCATTAAATCCACAGTTAAGCCCAATTTCTGTAATAGGCGAGTCAGTAGTTATAAGTTGTTCACAAGCACTTTCAATACGGTAATAATTTAAATACTCAATGGGTGTTTTATTGGTCATTTCATAAAAAAATCTGCAAAAATATTTTGGAGTCATACATGCTTCTTTAGATAAATCTTCAAGAGATAAAGGTGCCCAATATTTATCTTCTATTAAAGATACCACCTTTTTAAATTGTAGAACTCTTTCCTGATTTTTTTTAGTATCTTTGTTTTTACTTATGTATAATTCATGCTCTAAAATAATTCCTAATAAGTGGTATAAGGACCCTTGAGTAATAAATTCATGGCCAATTTTTTTTGATTTCATTGATTCAAATAAATTACCTAAGCATACTTTCAAGTTACATATATCAGTAGGAAGTTTAGGGAGAACTATTTTTTTTTGATTTATAATATCTTGTATTTGTTTTGTACATGCATTATTTTGTTTTAAAAGTAACTTCATATCAAATACGATACATTCATAAATACAATCTTTAGGTGTACCTCCATGAAAAATGCCATCATGTATAAAAACTACATCTCCTTTTTGTGCTAATATTTTCTCATCATTAGTAACTAGCAAAAATTCTCCTTCTAAAATTCTTATTATTTCATACTCAGTATGCCAATGGTATGGCATGTTATATCTAGGATGGCTTGGAGTAACATGATAAAATTCTATTGGAAAATCAAAAGTACCATGTTGTTTATTCTCTTTATAATCAAAATATTTCAAAGTACTACCTCCTATTTATAAAAAAGTGAATATTATTATATTTTCTGACTATTATATCGCAAGAAAACGTTTATTATAAAGTGTATAATTTAATTAAGAAAGTTAAGTATGAAGAAATTAACCAATTATGTGTAAAATCAAATAAAAATAAATTAAATAAATTGGGGGAGGAATTATTATGGCAAAGAGCAGATTAGTAGGAGAATATCCAGTAATAGGGATAAGACCAACAATTGATGCTAGAAAAGGAGTATTAGATGTACGTGGTTCACTTGAAGAACAAACAATGAATATGGCAAAATCAGCAGCTAAATTATTTGAAGAAAATTTAAAATATTCTAATGGAGAGTCTGTAAAAGTTGTTATAGCAGATACTACAATAGGTAGAGTTCCGGAATCAGCAGCTTGCGCAGATAAATTTAGAAGAGAGGGCGTAGATATAACTCTTACAGTTACTCCATGTTGGTGCTATGGTTCAGAAACAATGGATATGAACCCTATGACTATAAAAGGAGTATGGGGATTTAATGGAACTGAAAGACCAGGAGCAGTTTACCTTGCATCAGTTTTAGCAACGCATGCTCAAAAAGGTCTTCCTGCATTTGGAATATATGGACATGATGTACAAGATGCAGATGCAACTGATATCCCGGAAGATGTTAAAGAGAAATTATTAAGATTTGGTAGAGCCGCAGTGGCAGCAGCCTCTATGAGGGGGAAATCTTATTTACAAATAGGTTCGATATGTATGGGTATAGGTGGTTCTATAATAGATTCAGCATTTATGGAAGAATACTTAGGAATGAGAGTAGAATCAGTTGATGAAACAGAAGTAATAAGAAGAATGAGTGAAGACATATATGATAAAGCTGAATTTGAAAGAGCTTTAAAATGGACTAAAGAAAAGTGTATAGAAGGGTTTGACACTAACCCTGATTATGTTCAAAAAAGCAGAGAGCAAAAAGATGAAGACTGGGAATTTGTAGTTAAAATGATGTGTATAATAAAAGACTTAATGAATGGAAATGAAAACTTACCAGATGGATGTGAAGAAGAAAGGTTAGGGCACAATGCAATAGTGGCAGGTTTCCAAGGTCAAAGACAGTGGACTGATTTTTATCCAAACTGTGACTTCCCAGAAGCATTACTTAACACTTCATTTGACTGGGATGGAGTTAGAGAACCTTATATATTAGCTACTGAAAATGATGTATTAAATGGTATAAGTATGTTATTTGGAAAATTATTAACTAATACTGCGCAAATATTTTCTGATGTGCGTACTTATTGGAGTCCAGATGCAGTTAAGAACGCTACAGGATATGAACTAGAAGGTGTAGCTAAAGAATCTGATGGATTTATACATTTAATAAACTCAGGAGCATCTTGTCTTGATGCTTGTGGTCAAGCAAAAGATGAAAATGGAAATGGAGTAATGAAAGCTTGGTATGATGTAACTAAAGAAGATCAAGAAAATATACTTAAATCAACTACTTGGAATCCTGCAAATAACGGATATTTCAAAGGCGGTGGATATTCTTCGAGATTCTTAACAGAAGCTGAAATGCCAGTAACTATGATCCGTTTAAATTTAGTCAAGGGACTTGGACCTGTTGTTCAATTAGTTGAAGGATACACTGTAAATCTTCCACATGAAGTATCAGATAAATTATGGAAGAGAACTGACTATACTTGGCCTTGTACTTGGTTTGCGCCAAGACTTACAGGAAAAGGTGCATTTAAATCAGCTTATGATGTAATGAATAATTGGGGAGCTAACCACGGAGCAATAAGCTATGGTCATATAGGGGCAGATATAATCACTTTATGTTCTATATTAAGAATACCAGTAAGTATGCACAATATAGAAGAGGAAAAAGTATTTAGACCATCTTGTTGGAATGCATTTGGAATGGATAAAGAAGGTCAAGATTATAGAGCTTGCAAAGCTTATGGGCCAATGTATAAATAAAAAATTTAGCAGGTGATACTATGGAAAATAAAAAACAAGTCTTAGCTTTTGATTTTGGTGCATCTAGTGGAAGAGCCATGCTTGGTGTATTTGATGGGACCAAAATAGATATAAAAGAAATTCATAGATTTTCAAATGACCCTGTAATTTTAAATGGAACAATGTACTGGGATGTACTTAGACTTTTCTTTGAAATAAAGCAAAGCCTAGTAAAATCAAAACAATTTGGTAAAATTGATAGCTTAGGTATAGATACTTGGGGAGTTGATTTTACACTACTTGATGAATATGGTCAACTACTTGAAAATCCAATTCATTACAGAGATGGAAGAACATCTGGAATGATAGAGAAAAGTTTTGAAAAAATATCTAAAGATAGATTTTATGATATAACGGGAAATCAATTTATGGAGATAAATACAGTATTTCAGTTATTATCATTAAAAGAAAAAAGATTACATCTGCTGCAAAGTGCAGATGTGATGCTCCTAATGCCTGATTTATTTAACTATTTATTAACAGGTAAAAAAGTAACAGAAAGCTCAATTGCATCAACAACTCAATTATTTGATGCAAAAAATAGAAGCTGGTCCCATGAAGTAATAGATTCTTTGGGATTACCTAAAAAGCTATTTACAAAAATAGTGCCAAGTGGAACTGTAATAGGAAAAATATCAGAGGATATAAGTGAAGAACTTAAAATAGATATGTTAGATGTAATTGCAGTAGCAGGGCATGATACACAAAGTGCATTAGTTTCTGTTCCAGCAAAAGAAAAAGATTTTATATTTTTAAGCTGTGGAACATGGTCCTTACTTGGAAGCGAAATTGATGAACCGATTATTAATGAAAAATCAAGATATTATAATATAACGAATGAAGGAGCTTATGGAGATAAGTCATCTTTCTTGAAAAATATTATAGGTCTTTGGTTAATACAAGAAAGTAAAAGGCAATGGGAAAGAGAAGGAAAAGAATATAGTTTTACAGAGCTAGAAGATATGGCAAAAGAATCTAAATCTTTTAAATGCTTTATAGATCCAGATGACCCAGTATTTGTACCATCTGGAAATATTCCTCAAAGAATAAAAGATTACTGTTTAAAAACTAATCAAGAAGTACCAGAAAATGAAGGTGAAATTGTCAGATGCATAAATGAAAGTTTAGCAATGAAATATAGATACTCATTAGAAGAAATAAAAGATTGCACCAAAAAAGAATATCAAGATATGTATATTGTAGGTGGAGGAACTCAAAGTAAATTACTATGCCAAATGACAGCAAACTCATGTAACTGTAAAGTTTTTGCAGGTCCTATTGAAGCTACTGTACTAGGAAATATAGCAATACAATTAATGGCAAGTGGAGAAATTGAAAATTTAGGTAAAGCTCGTGAAATAATAAGAAACTCTCAAAAGATATCTTACTACATGCCAAAAGATTTTAATTCATGGAATGTTTTTTATGAAAAGTTTAAAGATGTTATTAAATCTAAGGAGGTAGCTAAATGTTAAAAGGAGTGCCACAAATACTATCACCAGAATTATTAAAGATATTATGTGAAATGGGTCACAGTGATCAAATAGTAATAGCTGATGGGAATTTTCCTACTGAAAGTATAGGAAAAGATTGTAAAGTAGTTCGTTGTGATGGACACGAAATACCAAAATTATTAGAATCAATACTTAAAGTATTTCCACTAGATACTTACATAGAAAGGCCAGTTAAATTAATGGAAGTTATGCCAGGAGATACAGTCAAAACACCTATATGGGATGAATATAAAACCATTATAAGCAAATACGATAATAGAGGAAATGAAGCTATTGGAACAATAGATCGTTTTAAATTCTATGATGAAGCAAAAGATGTTTATGCAATAATAGCAACTGGAGAAAAAGCACTTTACGCAAACGTTATATTACAAAAAGGTGTAGTAGTAGAATAATAGCTAAATTAGGGAGGCAAATATTATGGAATGTACAAAGAATTTAGAATATATGGAAGTTAGAGAACAAATGTGTGATGTATGTCATAAGATGTGGCAATTAGGATGGGTTGCAGCAAATGATGGAAATGTAACTGTAAAATTAGAAGATGGAACTTTTTTAGCAACACCTACTGGAATAAGTAAAAGTTTTATAACTCCAGAAAAATTAGTTCATATAGATGCTAATGGGGATGTTCTTGATGGAGAGGAAGGAGCAAAACCTTCTTCAGAAATAAAAATGCATTTAAGATGTTATCAGGAAAGAGAAGATGTAGGAGCAGTAGTTCATGCTCATCCTCCAACAGCAACTGGATTTGCAGTAGCTCAACTTGATATGGATAGATACACAATGATTGAAACAGTAATAGCAATTGGGTCTATACCAGTTACTCCATATGGAACTCCATCTACACATGAAGTTCCAGATGCTATAGCTCCATATTTAGAGGAACATGATGTTTTACTATTATCTAACCACGGAGCATTAACTGTTGGTTCAGATTTAATAACTGCTTACTATAGAATGGAGACATTAGAATTATTTGCAAAGATAAGCTTAACAGCACACTTACTAGGAGGAGAAAAAGAAATATCAAAAGATAATATCAATAGATTAATAGGTATGAGAAATGGATATGGAGTTACAGGTAGACACCCAGGATTTAAACGCTATAGAAAAATAAATAAGTGTAAGTAAGCTTTAGCAGTGATTGATGAGTAAAATTTATCCATCACTGCTAGATTAAAACTTTATAAATGTATAGGGGGAAAATTTATGGAAGGTAAAGCTAAAAGTGTAGACAATATTTCTGTCGTTCCGAAAAAATACAGAATTCATTTTATAATGCTTATATCATGTTTTGTACTTTGGGGATTATTAAATAATATGACTGATAATCTTGTACCAGCCTTTGGAAAAATATTTATGCTAGAAGCGGCGGATGCTTCACTTACTCAAGTAGCATTTTACGGATCATATGCAGTACTTGCATTACCAGCGGCAATTTTAATAAAGAAATATTCATACAGACATGGTGTGTTAGTAGGCCTTGGATTATATATAATTGGAGCTATAGGATATATACCAGCAGCAATGTTACAAAATTTTAATTTATTCTTAGCATCAGTGTTTGTTTTAGCGGGAGGTCTTTCTATATTAGAAACTACTTGTAATCCATATGTAATTTCATTAGGGGATGAAGAGACTAGTGTTCGTCGCCTAAATCTAGCTCAAGCGTTTAACCCCTTAGGTTCTTTAACGGGTATTATATTAGCTAAATACTTAATATTAGGAAATTTAAATTCTGCAACTTATGAAGAACGTATTGCAATGAGTCCAGAAGCTTTAAGTACAATACGTAGTAATGAGTTATTATGGGTATGTGTACCATATGTAGGATTAGTTATAATAGCTATAGTAATTTGGTGTTTCTTCAAGAAAAATAAAGATTTGGAAAAAGATACTTCAGCAGAACTTCACATAGTACATTCAATAAAAAAACTTATTAAAATACCACGTTATACATTTGGCGTAATAGCTCAATTTTTCTATGTTGGAGTTCAAATAGCTGTTTGGACTTGGACTATAAAATATGTAATGACTACACTAGGACTTGATGAAGCAGCGGCAGCAGAGTACTATCTTATAGCAATAATATCATTTATAATATGTCGTTG
Organism: Faecalimicrobium sp. JNUCC 81; assembly: GCF_053667625.1. Lineage (NCBI taxonomy): Bacteria > Bacillati > Bacillota > Clostridia > Peptostreptococcales > Peptostreptococcaceae > Faecalimicrobium > Faecalimicrobium sp. JNUCC 81. The sequence continues at coordinate 1,982,630 of NZ_CM132203.1, read as the reverse complement.
GATATGCACAGCCTTAATGAAATACATAGACCCAGCTATAATGATGGCGGTGTTTGCAATAGGTGGTATAGCTTGTAGTTTAGGAACAATATACTTACCAACATATCAATCAGTGTGGTGCTTAGTTGGAATATCAGCTTGTATGTCATTAATGTTCCCAACAATTTATGGTATAGCACTTAAAGATTTAGGTGAAGAAGTTAAAGTTGGTGCTGCAGGACTTATAATGGCAATACTTGGAGGAGCAGTTATAACACCTATTATGGGAAAATTTATAGACAATGGTGCTTTATCTAATATAGTTCCATCTTTTACAGGTGCAGAAGCAGCTGTTCGTTCATCATTTTTAGTACCGGTAATATGTTTTGCAGTAGTTCTTATTTACTCATTATGTTTTAGAACTAAAAAAGAAGCATAATAAAATACTATAATTAAAACTTAATAAAATTAATTTATATAATAAAAATCGTATCTTAATAGGTACGATTTTTTATTGGAAATATTAGCTATTAAAAAAATTAAGTGTGTTTAATATTTTTAAATGAAAAATATTAAATATCGTATATATATAACTAGAGTGACATAAACTACAATAAAAGTAAGTAATCTAACTAAAATAGAGAGGAGAGGATTAATTTATGGGTAAAAAGTTAAATAAAAATACTAAAAATGTATTATTAGGTGTAGGTTCAATCGCAGGAATAGCCACACTAGCTATAATAGGAGTTAAAAAATTTAAAGAAAAACATAAAATAATAGTAAGGTCGATTCCATTTCAAAACAATAATGACAAACAAGTTTACTTTGTAGGAGGAGGTCTAGCTTCTCTAGCAGGAGCAGCATATCTTATAAGGGATTGTAATTTTAAAGGTGAAAATATACATATTATAGAAGGAATGAAAATACTAGGTGGTAGTAATGATGGTGCAGGAGATGTTACCAATGGATTTATATGCCGTGGTGGTAGAATGCTAAATGAAGAGACATATGAAAATTTCTGGGAACTATTTTCAAGCATTCCATCAATAGATTCACCAGGTATGAGTGTTACAGAAGAAATTCTTAATTTTGATCATTTACATCCAACGCGTGCACAAGCTAGACTAGTTGATAAAGATGGAGTTATACAAGATGTAACTAGTATGGGATTTAATAATGCAGACCGTATGGCTCTTGGAAAATTAATGATTACTGCAGAAGAAAAATTAGATGATATGACTATAGAACAATGGTTTAAACATACACCACATTTCTTTACAACAAACTTTTGGTATATGTGGCAAACAACCTTTGCGTTTCAAAAATGGTCAAGCTTATTTGAATTCAAACGTTATATGGAACGTATGATATTTGAATTTTCTCGTATAGAAACATTAGAAGGGGTTACACGTACTCCTTATAATCAATACGAATCAGTAATACTTCCGTTAAAAGAATATTTAGATGAATTTGGAGTTGATTTAAGTATAAATGCTACTGTAACAGATTTAGACTTTAAAGAAGGAGATGAAATTACAGTAACTAAAATTCATATAGAAGACGAAAATGGGAAAAAAGTTATTGAATTAAATCCAGGAGATGTTTGTATTATGACAAATGCTTGTATGACAGATAGTGCTACATTAGGAGATTTTAATACGCCAGCAGAGTATAATCCTAATAAGCCAATATCTGGTGAATTATGGTCAAAGGTAGCTAAGAAGAAACCAGGTTTAGGAAATCCAGAACCATTCTTTGGTAATCCAGATCAAACAAATTGGGAAAGTTTCACAGTTACTTGCAAAGGTAATAAATTGCTAAAATTAATAGAAAAATTCTCAACTAATATTCCAGGAAGTGGAGCATTAATGACATTTAAAGATTCAAGTTGGTTAATGAGTATAGTGGTTGCAGCACAACCACATTTTAAAAATCAAACTATGGATACGACAATTTTCTGGGGATATGGGTTATATACAGATAAGGTAGGTGACTATGTAAAGAAACCAATGCGCGAATGTAGTGGTAAAGAAATGCTAATAGAATTATTATATCATTTGCACATGGAAGATAAAATTGAAGAGATTATGGAAGATGTTATAAATGTTATTCCATGTATGATGCCTTATATAGATGCACAATTCCAACCTCGCAAAATGAGTGATCGTCCAAACGTTGTGCCAAAAGGATCAACTAACTTTGCTATGATTAGTCAATTTGTTGAGATTCCAGAAGATATGGTATTTACGGAGGAGTATTCTGTTCGTGCAGCAAAGATTGCTATATACACTTTATTTAATGTAGCGGATAAGAAAATATGTCCAGTGACACCTTATAAAAAAGACCCTAAAGTATTACTACAGGCACTAAAAACTTCTTATAGATAAAGTTAAAATGATAATATGTATTTAGTACTATATGTCTTTTATAATTTAAAGTTTAATAGCAAAATTTACAAAAGTAAATATAGTATAAAATACATATCATATAAGCAAATTATAATAGAAATTTAAAACATTAAATTTCATAAACTTTAGGAGGTTATTTATGTCAAATAAACCAGCAAATCCAAATGCAAAACAAGCCTTAAATCAAATGAAGCTAGAAATAGCAAATGAAATAGGAATGGATATGAATAATATAAATGGAGCAAGTAAAACTGCTCAACAAAATGGTCAAATAGGTGGGCGCGTTGGTGGAGCTATGAGCAGAAAGTTAGTTGAAATGGGAGAAAAAGAACTGCTTAGAAGATATGGTGGTCAAGAATAATATCAATAAAAATATGGTAGAGAAAAATCTCTACCATATTTTTAATTACTTTACTTTATTAAAAAGCCAGAAGTAATATTTTGTAAATTATGATAAAATGGTTATGTTATTAATAAAAATAATAGCTATAAATTACTAAATAATAATCCTCAAATTTTAAATAAGTAAATAGTAATATATAAGGAGAATAACAATGAAATTATTTATGGAAAAAACAAATGTACAAAAATTTAGTAGTACAAAAGAATTTGTAGAAGAATTTCAAATAGGAGAAGATGATTTTATACTTGTGAGTAAGAGACTTTATGAAAAATACTTTGGTTTATTAGATATAAAAGCAACTGTAATATATAAAAATAAATATGGAGCCGGAGAGCCTACAGATATAATGATGGACAGTTTACTTGAAGATTTTAATAAAAGTAACTGTAAAAGAATTATTGCAATTGGTGGCGGTGCAGTAATTGATATGGCAAAAATACTTGTATTAAAAGATGGAAAATCTGCTGATGATATTTTTAATAAAAGAATTCCTCTTCAAAAAGTAAGACAATTAATAGCGATTCCAACTACATGTGGAGCAGGATCAGAAGTTTCAAATATAAGTGTTACAGAGATGACAAAATTAAATTCTAAATTCGGTCTAGCTATAGACGAGCTATATCCAGATTATGCTGTTCTTATTCCGGAACTTTTAACGGACCTTCCATATAAATTTTTCGCTACAAGTGCAATTGATGCACTTATTCATGCAATAGAATCATTTATGTCACCAAAAGCAAATATGTATACTGAAGTATTTAGCAAACAAGCAATGGAAATGATTTTAGAAGGATTCAAAAAAATTGCAAAAAATGGTAAAGATGCACGATTCTCAATCCTTGACCAATTTCTTACAGCAAGTAATTTAGCAGGAATAGCATTTAGTAATGCTAGTAATGGAGCAGTACATGCTATGAGTTATCCTTTAAGTGGATGTTATCATGTGCCTCATGGTGAAGCTAATTATTTATTCTTTATAGCTGTATTTAAAGAATACAATTCTAAAAATCCAAATGGAAAGATAAAAATACTAAATGATCTTTTAAGCAATATATTAGATTGTGATGTTCATGAAGTATATGAAAAAATTGAAGAATTATTAGATAAGATTATAACTAGAAAGAATTTAAGAGAGTATGGAATGAAAGAAGAAGATATAGAAAGCTTTGCAGCAAGTATTGTTGAAAATCAACAAAGATTACTTAGTCAAGGATATGTTCAATTTTCAGAAGAGGAACTTGCAGGTATTTATAGAAGACTATTTTAAAATTATATAAAGATTACATACAAAATAGGTCTGAGTTTAAGTTCAGACTTATTTTTATACAATATATTAGGACATATATAAATAATAAAAAAATAATTAATATAGTCTATAAGGGGTATAAGTATAAAAATAAGATATTATGATTTTGGAATAATATAAAACTTAAAATAATGTGTTAGATAGTTACAAAAAAGTACCTAATTGCATAAGAAAACATACAGTATTAATATTATTACATAAAGAAGAATAAATTAAAAATTATAGGAGAGTGAACCTTATGGCACAAATAATAAAAACAAATGAATTTTTAAATAGAGTTGAAAATAAAGATGGGATAGTAGTAGTAGACTTCTTTGCAACTTGGTGTGGACCATGCAAAATGTTATCACCAGTATTTGAATCATTAGGAAATGATATGGAAAATGAAGCAGACTTTTTAAAAGTTGATATAGATCAAAGTATGGAATTAGCAGAAAAATTCCAAGTAACTACAGTACCAACAGTAATAGTATTTAAAGAAGGAAAAGAAATGGATAGATTAGTAGGATTTATACCTAAAGAAAACTTAAAAAACAAAGTAGAGTCATACTTATAAGATAAAATGTAATTTAACTAGTTACAAAAAAGTGCCTAGTTGAATAGAGATATATATAGTAGTAATCTAATTATAGAGAGAAAAATAAATCAAAAACTATAGGAGAGTGATCATTATGGCACAAATAATAAAAACAAATGAGTTTTCAAATAGAGTAGAAGATAAAAATGGGATAGTAGTAGTAGACTTCTTTGCAACTTGGTGTGGACCATGTAAAATGTTATCGCCAGTATTTGAATCATTAGGAAATGATATGGAAAATGAAGCAGACTTTTTAAAAGTTGACATAGATCAAAGTATGGAATTAGCAGAAAGATTCCAAGTAAGTACAGTACCAACAGTAATAGTATTTAAAGAAGGAAAAGAAATGGATAGACTAGTAGGATTTATACCTAAAGAAAACTTAAAAAACAAAATAGAATCATACTTATAAAATAAAAAAACTCATTTAAATAAATGAGTTTTTTTATTTTATATATGCTAGTTACTAAAAAGTAACTTATTAAATAATAGCATCTAATTTGATATATTGTTAATAGACACAAAATAGACATAAGGAGAAGGACCATGATAAGTAAAAATATAAAGATTTCAGCAGGCCTGGCAATAGTGGGTACTGCTATATCAATACCTTATACATATGCTAATAATCAAGAAGGAATAGTAAACACAAGTGTTTTAAATATAAGAACTGGACCTAGCACAGATTACAATGTAATATATAAAGCAAAAAAGTCTGAAAAAGTAAGTATTATAGAAAATAATAATGGGTGGCATAAGGTAAAGTTATCAAATGGAAAATTAGGATGGGCAAGTTCTAATTATATAAAAATATCACAAACTAATTCAAACTCGAATGACACAGTACAGAATAACTCAGTAAGTTTGTCTGGACAAAAAGGTAAAGTAAATGTTAGTTCAAAGTTAAACTTAAGAAAAGAAGCCTCAACGAATTCTTCGATAATTACTAAACTAAGTAACGGGCAAGTTGTTAATCTATTAGAAAAAAGTAATGGATGGTACAAAGTAAAATTATCAAATGGACAGGTAGGATGGGCAAGTTCTGATTATATAAATTTATATAAAGTAGAAAGCAATAATAAACCAGCGGAATCTGATAATGAATCAAAACCTCAATTAAATAAAGTACAAGCAATAGTAAAAAAAGCTCATGAACAATTAGGAAAGCCATATGTATGGGGAGCAGAAGGACCAAATAGTTTTGACTGTTCTGGGCTAGTTCATTATGTATATGGTCAACATGGAATAAAAACACCGAGAGTATCAAGAGATCAATATAAAGCAGGAAAATCTGTAAGTCAATCGAATTTACAACCTGGAGATTTAATTTTTTCTAGTACAGATGGAAGTGGAAGAGTAACTCATGTTGGAATCTATGTAGGAGAAGGTAAAATGATACATGCCCCTAATTCTAAAGGTGTAGTAAAAAAAGTAGATATAAACGCATCTTATTGGCAAAAGGCATATGTTGGAGCTAAAAGGATAATATAGATGGAGGAAACATGTTTAAATTAATAGATATAGAGTCGAAAAAAATAATTGATAAATATTTTGATTTAGTAGATTATGAAGCCTGTGAATATTGTTTTACGACTTTATATATGTGGAAAGACTTATATAATATAAAATACTACCAAGAAGAAAAATTTATAATAATATCTGGAGAGTATGAGGGAAAATTTTTCTTCATACAACCACTTGTATCTAAAGATAATATAGAGTATGCTATGCATTTTATACTCAATTATTTTAAAGAGAATAATAAAAAACTAATTTTAAAAGCAATAACAAAAGATTTTATAGATTATATAGAAAGTGAATATCCAAATAAATTTAATTATATGGAAGATAGGGATAATTTTGATTATGTTTATGAAGGTGAAAGTTTAAGAACTTTAGTCGGAAAGAAAAATCAAAAGAAAAGAAACCACTTAAATTATTTTTTAAAAGAGTATGATAATATTGAATATAAATCATTAAACGAAAGTAATTTTAATGAATGTATAGAATTATTAGATAGTTGGATGGATAATAAAGAAATAGATAAAGAATTAGAAACTGAAAAAAAAGCTATAGACAAAATATTTAAAAACTATAAATATTTAAAAGATAAAATAAAAGTTGGAGGAATATATATTGATAATAAATTACAATCATTTTCTATAGGTGAAATACTGACTGATGATATGGCATTAATACACATTGAAAAAGCCAATCAAGATATTAGAGGTTTATATCAATATATTAATCAACAATTTATAGTTAATGAATTTAATGAAGCTAAGCTTATAAATAGAGAAGAAGATTTAGGAATAGAAGGTCTTAGAAAAGCAAAGCTTTCATATCATCCAATAAAATTTACTGAAAAATACACAATAACAGTGTTATAAATAAAAAAGAGCATATATCTATGCTCTTTTTTATTTATATAAATTAGGTTACTAATAAGTGCCTAATTGTTGGATATAAAGACAATTGTTATAGTCAATATATAAATTAACTAAAGAAAGGCTAATTAATGTAATTAGACAATAGGTGAAATTATGAGATATGATATAGCAATAGTTGGTAGTGGTCCTGCAGGACTTGCAGCAGCAGTAAATGCAAAAATTAGAAATAAAAACATAATTGTATTTGGAAATGACAATATAAGTGCAAAGCTTGTAAAAGCGCCATCAATAGATAACTACTTAGGTATTAATAATATAAGTGGATTAAACTTAAAAAATAAATTTAAAGAGCATATAGATGAGATGGGTATAGAAATAACTGAAAAAAGAGTTAACAATATATACAGTATGGGTGAGTACTTTGCAATAACTTGTGGTGATGATATGTATGAAGCGACTACAGTTGTATTAGCAACTGGTGTAGAGTATGGAAAAATGTTAAAAGGTGAAGAAGAATTTTTAGGAAAAGGTGTAGGATACTGTGCAACATGTGACGCAATGCTATATAGAAATAAAGATGTTGCAATAATAGGACATAATCATGAAGCAGAAGAAGAAGCAAACTTTTTAAGTGAAATAGCAAAAAGTGTTACTTATATACCTATGTATAAATTAGAAAGTAAGCTTAATGACAGTATAAATATAATGGAAGATAGACCAGTAGAAATAAAGGGAGATAAATTAGCTAATAAATTAGTATTAAAAAATAGTGAACTAGATATAGATGGTATTTTTATAATAAAAGATAGTGTTTCTCCAAAATATATGGTTCCAGGATTAGAAGTTGAAGAACCTCATATAAAATGTGATAAAGACATGAAGACTAATATTGAAGGTTTATATGTGGCAGGAGATTGTGCTGGTAAGCCATATCAATATTTAAAATCAGCAGGGCAAGGTCAAACTGCAGTATCTAGTGCTATTTCATACTTAGATAAAAAAAGGATTAAAAATAAAATGGCTGTAAACGCTTAATATAATTAACAAAAACTCATTGGCACTTTGCTAATGAGTTTTTTATTTGAAAACTAACTTACAAATGGTATAATATAAAAAATTAATAAATGACAAAGTTAATTAAATGGGAGGATATAAAATGCAAAACATGTATAGTATAGATGAAATAATATATGATTGTCCAGTGGAAGCTTTATCTAGTATATTAGGGAAAAAATGGGTTGCAGGAATAATATGGGAGCTTCAAAATAAAAAAGTTAGATTTGGAGAGTTACAAAGAAGCCTTGAAGGATGTAGTAAAAAGATGCTAACACAACAACTTGAATTATTAATAAATAATGACATTGTAGTTAATGATAAAAAAATAAGCAATAATGCTGTGGAATCTACTTATTACCTGAGTGAATCAGGATTAGCATTACTTCCTATTATGGAGACAATGATTTATTGGAGCAATAGTAACCTTGCTTGTGGTAAATAAAAAATTGAATACTAAGGGTAGTTACAAAAAAGTGCCTAATTGAGACCAAGACCCTTCCTTGCTATATTATATGTATAAGATAAATACGAAATATTATATAGTAAGGAAGGGTTGATTAATATGACAAAGAAATTTGATGCCATAATAATAGGATTTGGAAAAGGTGGAAAAACATTAGCTGGAGACTTAGCTAATAGGGGACAAAAAGTAGCTTTAATAGAAAGGTCTTCAAAAATGTATGGAGGAACTTGTATAAATCAAGCATGTATACCTACTAAGATTTTAGAAAATGAAGCTAGTATAATAAGAAGAGAAAATATAAATGAATATGATAAAATGAAAGTTAAATATGAAGAATCAATAAACAAAAAAGAAACTTTAATTACTAAATTAAGAAATGCTAATTATAATAAATTAAATTCAAATGAAAATATAACTATATTCACAGGACAAGGTTCATTTGTAGATGAAAGAACTGTTGAAGTTAACACGATAGATGGAGAAACTCTTTTATTAGAAGGGAAAAAAATATTTATAAATACAGGATCAAAACCATTTATCCCGAATATAGCAGGAATCGAAAATTCTAATATAGTTCATACAAATGAAACTATAATGAATTTAAAAGAATTACCTAAAAAAATGACTATAATAGGTGCAGGCTTTATAGGTTTAGAGTTTGCAGGCATATATAGTTCATTTGGAAGTCAAGTAACTGTTATAAATACTCATAGCACTATATTACCTAAAGAAGATGAAGAAGATACTAATGAAATAATAAATATATTACAAAAAAGAAATGTAAGATTTATAAATGAAGTATCTATAAAAGAAATAATAGAAGAAAATAAATTAGCTAAGTTAGTATATATACAAAATGGTGAAGAAAAAGAGTTATCAAGCGATATAGTTTTAGTGGCTACAGGTAGAAAAGCAAATACTGAAGGATTAAAGTTAGAAAATGCGGGTATAAAGTTAGACACTAGAGGATTTATAAAAGTAAATGATGTATTAGAAACAAATGTAAAAAATATATGGGCATTAGGTGATATAAACGGTGGACCACAATTTACTTATATATCATTAGATGATTATCGTGTAATAATTGACCAATTATTTGGAGATAAAAGTAGAAAAACTAGTGATAGAAAGAATGTTCCAAGTGCACTGTTTATAGACCCAGCATTCTCTAGGGTGGGATTAAATATAAAAGAAGCTAAAGAAAAAGGTTACAATGTATTAGTGGCAAAAATGGCTACAGAAGCTATACCAAGAGCTAAGCAAATAGGAAAAACTGAGGGTTTTATAAAAATAGTAATAGATAAAGATAGTGAAAAAGTTTTAGGTGCTACTATGATTGCCCATGAATCTAGTGAAATGATTCATCTTATACAATTAGCAATAGATTTAGACGTTAAATACACTTATTTAAGAGATAGAATATATGCACACCCAACTATGACAGAATCTCTTAATGATATATTATCATCAGCGATGATAAAAGAAGTATAGTATTAAATTAATAATTTAGAGGAGTATATAATGGAAAAAATAAACTTAGTTGTGGTGTTTTTAGAAGGAATATTATCCTTTTTCTCGCCGTGTATATTGCCTATACTACCAATATACTTAAGTATGCTATCAAACAGTAGTATAAACAATTTAAAAGATGAACGTACTAGATTTACAAGTAGTTTACTGTTTAAAAATACCTTATTCTTTACATTAGGTATATCAACTACATTCTTTATATTAGGATCATCAGTAAATGCTTTAAGCTCATTTTTTAATACTAATAAGGATATAATAATGTCAATTGGTGGTCTTGTTATAGTCTTTATGGGTATGTTTTATATGGGTCTTATCAAATCATCTTTATTAAATAGAGAAAAAAGATTTAATATGAAAGCTAAGGAAATGAATCCTATTTCATCATTTTTATTAGGATTTACATTTAGCTTTGGATGGACGCCATGTATAGGACCGATACTTGCATCTGTGCTTATAATGTCATCAAGTTCTAATAGTGTAGCTACGTCAAATTTACTTATAGCAGTTTATACTATAGGCTTTATACTACCTTTTATACTAGTATCATTATTTTATAATAAATTGTTCAAAACAATAGATAAAATAAAAAACTATATGGATGTAATTAAAAAAATTGGTGGAGTTATACTTATAGTATCAGGGTTAGTTATGTTTGCAAATGGATTTGATGGAACTATTAATCATTTCAATGCATCAAATAAAAGTAAAGTTGAAAACAACCAAAATCAAAATGATAAAGAAAATAGTGAGAAAGTAAAAGCTTTAGATTTCAATTTATATGACCAATATGGAAAAGAACATAAATTAAGTGATTATAAAGGAAAAACTATATTTTTAAATTTCTGGGCTACATGGTGTCCTCCTTGTAGAGAAGAAATGCCATATATAGAAGAATTATATAAAGAGTACAATAAAAATAATGATGATGTTGTAATACTTGGAGTAGCATCTCCGAATTTAGGAAATGAAGGTAGTCAAGAACATATAAAAAGCTTCTTAACTAAAGAAGGTCATACTTTCCCAGTAGCATTTGATGATGGTGGAAGTTTAGTCTACCAATATGGAATAAATGCATTCCCATCAACATTTATAATAGATAAAGAAGGATATATAACTCAATATGTCCCAGGAGCAATGAATAAAGAAACTATGAAACAACTTATAGAAAGCTTTAGATAAAGGTGATTTTATGAAGATAAATATAAAAAAGCTTAGTAATTATTTAATGAATACAGGGATATTATTATCCCTGTATAGTTTATATGTGCTATATTATAGCAGAAAAAGTATGCCCCCAGGAACATGTCCTATTGATGAAAATAATAATTTATTATATGTATCAATAATCATATCAGCTTTAGGTTTTATAACATCATTTATTCAAAGTAAAGAAGAATAAAATATATAAATTAGACATTATGAAAGGAGGAAGCAATATGAACTCAACATTTTTTTCACAATTTCTTATGGTAACAAATATATTAACATTAGTTTCAATAGTAATATTAATAGGACTATTCTTTATAACTAAAAAGTTAAGTAAAAAGGTAAATTTCACAAAGTTGATGATAATATCAACTTTATTAGGTATAGGACTAGGGGTGGTAATTCAGTGTATAGCAAGATTTCCTAAAGATCCAAGTACTATAACATGGTTAAATGAAGTAAACAAGTGGTATGGACTTATAGGATACGGATTTATGGATATATTAAAAATGCTTGTAGTACCACTTGTATTTGTATCGATAATAAGAGTTATTATGAATTTAAAAGAAGGCGAAGATATAAATAAATTGACTTTAAGAACAATAATAATGTTACTTGGTACAACAGCAGTAGCAGCAATTATCGGAATTATTATAGGTAATTTATTTAAATTAGGAGTTGGGCAACAAGTAGCAGTAGCTAGTGATGAGATGAAAGAGATAACTCCAGTAGTAGATACACTAAGAAGTTTATTACCATCAAATCCAGTAAAAGCAATGGCTGATGCTAATATAGTAGCAGTAGTAATATTTGCAGCATTTATTGGTTTAGCTATAAAAAGATTAAATAAAAAATATTCGGATGTAATAAAGCCTTTTGTAGATTTAATAGAAGCTTTTTATAAAATAATTGTTAGTGTATCTATAACTGTTATAAAGTTTATGCCATACGCAGTTATAGCTCTTATGGCAAATACAATAGTAGGTCGTGGAATTAGTTCTATATTTGGTGTAATAGACTTTATAATAGCTTTATATATAAGTGTATTTATAATGTTTATAATACATTTAATTATAATAAGTTTAAATGGTATGAATCCTATAAAATATATAAAAAATGTTTCAAAACCTCTTATACTGGCATTTACATCAAGATCAAGTGTAGGTACACTTCCTGTAACTATAGAAGCTCTAACTGATAATGTTAAGGTAGATGAAGGTATAGCAAGTTTTGTAACTAGTTTAGGTTCTAATATGGGGATGAATGGATGTGCAGGTATTTATCCATCATTAATGGCAGTAACTATTGCAAATATGTCGGGTACGCCTATGGACTTTAGTTTCTATGCAATGTTAATAATTGTAGTGACAATTAGTTCGCTAGGAATAGCTGGAATACCAGGAACAGCTTCTATGGCTGTATCAGTTGTAATATCAGGTATGGGAATGGGAGCATATTTCCCACTTGCAGGAGGTATATTAGCTATAGACCCTATATTAGATATGGGTCGTACTATGCTTAATGTAAATGGTAGTATGACATCAGCAGTGACTGTTGCAAATTCATTTAATAAAATAGATAAAAATAATATAAAATATGACAAATAAAAAACTACTGATTTTATTATCAGTAGTTTTTATTATATAAATTACTTAATTTATATTCTATAATCAACATCGCCTAATACATAGTATTCATTACTGTGCTCCAAAACATCATTTTTATTCATTGCCTCTAGTACAACTTTTTGACGAGCCATAGCTTTATTATAATGACTACTTAAAGCGTATCCATTTGGAGATTGAGGAAGCCCTGCTAAAATAGATGCTTCATTTAAATCTAAATTATTAGGCTCAGTGCCAAAGTAACCTTCACTAGCTTCTTTTATACCTATATAATTATCACCATAATTTATGATATTTACATACATTTCAAGTATTTCATCTTTAGAATAACTTTTTTCAAGGTCATTAGCTAAAAATACTTCTGATATTTTTCTAGAAAGGTTTTTGTCTGAATCTAAGTAGATATTTTTTGCTAGTTGCTGAGTTATAGTGCTTCCACCTTGAACTATTTTACCTTCAACAACATTATTTATTGTTGCTCTTAAAATTGATATAAAATCTAGACCACCATGTTTATAAAATCTATGGTCTTCAACTGATACAATTCCATCTAAAAAATCTTTATCTATTTTTTCAATGGATGTGTAGTCCTTATCACTTTTAATTTCATTTACTTTTTCCTCTAAACTTATAGAGCTTATTACTTCTTTATATTTATTGTAGCCATCTATAACAGTGCCCCCTACCGATACGCATAAAAGTATCATTAGAGATGCTATTGATAGTGCTAAAATCTTAATTGATTTTTTCATAATAGATACTCCTTTAATCTATGTCATGTGTAACTTATTTTTATATCTATTTGTTTTATAAAGATATTATACACGGATTTTAGACAAAAATCCTTAAATATAACTTAAATTTATATTACAATTTTGACATATAAAGTTAAAATTGATTTAAGGTTGAGTAACTATTTAAAGTCAACTATAGAGGAATTATATCCTAGATAGTATAATTTCATTAACTTTATACTTAATACTATACTCAGAAAATATAGTCAAAGTTTCATGAAGACCAATGCTAGATATTATACCCATAGCACTTAAAAAATTAACACCTGACAATTCAGAAATCATAGGGGCAAATCCTATTGAGCTTAAAAATGCAGCACCATCAAGAGATTTTTCTAAAGTATATTTACATCTATTTCTATTAGAGTCACTTATAACAATATTATTAAGAGGTTTTAAAGTTTTAATAATTTTCTCATCATTAATTATAATATGACTTTTTTTATTCTTAAGAGCAGTTTGTAGCTCTGATTTATTATTTATTTTATACATATTAATTACTTCCCTTCAAATAAAGATAATAAAGATTTTTTTAATTTAAGAAACATTATATCATGAATTATATAAATTATAGATTTAATAATTTAAATATAAGAGAATTGGAAAGGAAAAAAGATAAACTTTATTTAATTAATATTAAGTATAAGTAGTGATATAATTATTTTATATAGTCATAAAAATAGGGGGAACTATTATGGGATTATGTAAAGATGAGATGAAAAAATTAATAAATGGGGAAGTAGAATCTGTACATATAATTTCTGAATTTGAAACACTTCAAGGTATATCTACATCAATACAAGTATGGAATTATGATAATGAAAAAGATATTATATCATATACTACAATTACAAAATCTAACGCTAAAAAACCATATTTTATTAAGATAAAAAATGGAGCAGACTTTGTAAATAAAAAATATGTAGGCGAAAGTTTGACAGATGATGCTAAACTTACACTTACTACTAAAGAAAAAGCATTAGAACTTTTACAAAAATTACAGCAAGATAAGTAAATAGTAGATTTTAAAATTACAAATTTAGCACATACTAAATCTAAATAAGATGAAATGGAGTATATGCTATGAGTAATAAAACAAAAAGAACTCTTATGATAATGAAACGTTTATATAAGGATGGAAATAAAACCGTATATTCATTGAGTGATAAAAATGGATATATAAAAGCAAAGCTTGCAAATAAAGGAAAGTTAGATATAGGACAAGTAATAGAAATAGAAGATAATAATGAATATATAGTTGATGTTTCAAATTATAAAATAATAACAGACTATAAGCTAGAGGACTATCTTCCAACTTCTAAAATGCCAATAGAAGATATTATGGATGAGATAGAAGAAATAAGTAAAGAGTATATTACATCACCTCAAGCAGTTAAATTAAATGATTATTTTTTTAAAGATGAAGAGTTTCTAGCAAAATTTAAAAAGTGCATAGGTGGAGTATCTATGCATCATAATTATATAGGTGGTTTAGCAGAACATACTCTTCATGTAATGCATTTAACTCAAATATTTTGCGAAATTTATCATTGTAGGCGACCAGAAATAGCGATTTTAAGTGCAAAACTTCATGATATAGGTAAAATACATGAGCTTTTCTATGAAGGACCCTTTAAGTATACATTAGAAGGTGAATTAGAAGGGCATATTGTAATCGGTGTTCAAATGATAGATAGAGCATTAAGGGAATGTGGTAATGTATTTAGTGAAGATTTTATAAGAAGAGTTAAGGGTTGTATAACTCAACATCATGGAAAAATAGAATATGGTTCTCCAAAAGCTGCAAATATGGAAGAGTCATTTATATTAAACTATGCAGATAGTATAGACGCAACTTTAAATAAAATAAATCAACTTAAGGAAAGTTGCGAAAAAGATAATTGGTCTGAATATGAAAGAAAATTAGATACAAGGCTTTATTTATAAATTATAAAAATGTAGATGATTCTGCATTTTTATAATTTACAAATTCCGAGTAGATAAAATCCATTAAAAAACAACAAAAATACGTACATAAAATACAAAAATAATAAAAATGTTAGTTATTATTCGCATTTCATCTAGGAAATAATACAAGATATGATATAATTATATGTGTTTAAAATAAATACATTAAGGGAGGAAAGTATGTTTACGCTTATAGATATTGCACAGCCAACTACAGTAGAAGAAGCATACTCATTGCTAACTAAAAGAAAAAATAATCAACTAATAGGTGGTAGTGGATTTTTAAGAATGGGGAAAAAAAGAATAGGTACAGGTATAGAATTATCTAGCCTAGGATTAGATTACATAAAAGAAGATGAAGAATATATAGAAATTGGTGCTATGACAACTCTTAGAAGTCTAGAAACAAGTTCTATAATAAAAAATAATTTTGGAGACATAGTAGCAAATTCTGTAGCCGATATAATAGGTGTTCAATTTAGAAATGTAGTTACTATAGGAGGGACTGTATTTTCTAAATATGGATTCTCTGATTTAATAGTAGCATTACTTTCTTTAGATACGGAAGTGGAGTTATATAAAGGTGGAAGAATATCTTTAGATGAGTTTTTAAATAAAGAATATGAAAAAGACTTATTAACTAAAGTTTATATAAAGAAAAATAATAAAAAAGCCTCATATAAATCTTTAAGAAATGCTAAAAGTGATTATCCATTAGTAAACGTATCTGTTTCAAAAATAGATGATATATTTAAAATATGTGTTGGGGCTAGACCACAAAGGGCAGTAGTTGCAAATGGTGCTAGTGAATTTTTATCATCTAATAAATTAACTGAAGAAAACATAGAAAAATCAGCTCAAATTGCAGTAGATGAATTAATATTTGGATCTAATATGAGAGCATCTAAAGAATATAGATATGCTATGGCTAAGGTGCTTATAAAAAGAGCAATAATGGAGGTAATCTAAGTGTTAGTAGAACTTAAAGTAAATGGAAAAAAAAGAAAAGTTGATATAGATTGTGATGAATATCTTGTTGATACACTTAGAAAATTAGGTAACTTAAGTGTTAAAAGAGGATGTGATACAGGGTGTTGTGGACTTTGTTCTATATGGATAGACAAAAAGCCAACGCTATCTTGTGCAACTTTGACAGTTAGAGCTTTAAATAAAGAAATAGTAACAATAGAAGGGTTAGAAAAAGAAGCAGAAGAATTTGCTAAGATATTAGTAAGTGAAGGTGCAGAACAATGTGGATTCTGTTCACCAGGATTTATAATGACTGTTCTTGCAATGAAGGAAGAATTAGAAAATCCAACAGAAGAAGATATAATACATTATTTAACTGGAAATCTATGTAGATGTACAGGGTATATGGGTCAGCTAAGAGCAATCAAAACTTATCTGGGGGTAAAGTAATATGAGTTTAATAGGAAAAAGTGTACCAAAAACTGATGGTTTAGCAATCGCAACGGGGAAACCAGTTTATACTGATGATTTATCATCTAAGGATGCTTTAATAGTAAAAATACTTAGAAGTCCTTATGCTAATGCAAAAATAAAGAATATAGATACAAAAAGAGCATTATTAGTTCCTGGCGTAGAATGCGTATTAACATATAAAGATGTTCCAGGTACTAGATTTACTCTAGCTGGTCAATCATATCCAGAACCATCTCCATATGATAGATTAATACTTGAAGATAGAGTTAGATATGTAGGGGATGAAGTAGCAATAGTGGCTGCAATAGATGAAAAAAGCGCGAATAAAGCGCTTAAAATGATAAAAGTAGAATATGAAGTTTTAGATGCAGTTATAGATTTTGAAACTGCTATAGATAATAAAGTTATAGTACATGAAGAAGAGCGCCATTGCAATTTTGATATAGGAATGCAAAGAGAAAGAAACATAGTTTCAACTCATAAATATGAAAAAGGTAATATAGAAGAAGTAATAAAATCTTGTGATGTAGTAGTTGAAGAAACTTACTACACACAAGCGCAGGCACAGGCTATGATGGAAACATATAGAGCATATAACTACTTAGACCATATGGGAAGGTTAGTGGTAGTTAGTTCAACTCAAATACCTTTTCATGTAAGAAGACATTTATCACGTGCTTTAAATATGCCATCTAGTAAAATAAGAGTTATCAAGCCTAGAATAGGTGGAGGTTTTGGTGGTAAGCAAACTGCATGTGTAGAAATATTTAGTGCACTAGTTACTTTAAAAACTAAAAAGCCTGCTAAATTAATTTATGATAGACATGAGACCTTTAACTGTTCAAATAGTAGACATGCCATGAAATTAAATGTAAAAATAGGTGCTACAAAAGATGGTGTAATAAAAGTTATAGATATAGATGCACTTTCAGATACAGGGGCATATGGAGAACATGCTTCAACAACATTTGGATTAGTTGGAGAAAAAACAATGCCTTTATACAATAAATTAGAAGCATCAAGATTTAAAGGTTACGTAGTTTATACTAATAAAATGCCAGCTGGAGCATTTAGAGGATATGGAGCTACTCAAGGTTGTTTTGCAGTTGAATCAACAGTAAATATGCTAGCTAATAAATTAAATATGGATCCAACTGAACTAAGACTTAAAAACATAGTAAAAGAAGGCGAAACTGCTTTTGCTTATAATAAGGCAATAAACTCAGTTGATTTAGAAGCTTGTATTAAAAAAGGAAAAGAAATGATAGGATGGAATGAAAAATATCCATCTAAAGACTTAAGAAATGGAAAAGTAAGAAGTGTTGGTATGGCACTTACTATGCAAGGGTCTGGTATTGCAAATATAGATACATCATCAGTTGAAGTTAAATTAAATGATGATGGAAACTATACATTATATGTAGGTTCAACAGATATGGGAACAGGAAGCGATACAATACTTGCACAAATGGCGTGTGATATACTTGAAGTTTCAATGGATAAAATAACTGTAGTATCTGCGGATACTGATATAGTGCCTTACGATCCAGGTTCATATGCATCATCTACAACTTATGTAACTGGGATGGCTGTAGTTAAAGCATGTCAACAGTTAAGGGATAAGATAATTACAGTAGGTGCAGAAAAGCTTGAAGTAGAAAAAGAATTCGTTGAATTTGATGGAGATAAAGTTGTATGCCAGGATAAAAGTATATCTGTATTTGAGATTGCTACTGATTTTACAGTTGGACCTAATAAAAACCAATTAATAGGGTTTGCATCTCATGGTAGTCCAGTTTCACCTCCGCCGTTTATAGCAGGATTTGTTGAAACTGAAACAGATAAAGAAACTGGAAATGTTGAAATAATAGATTATGTAGCAGTAGTTGACTGTGGTACTGTTATAAATAAAAACTTAGCAACTATACAAACAGAAGGTGGAATAGTTCAGGGAATAGGACTTGCTTTATTTGAAGAAGTTAGATACACAGAAAATGGACAAATGGATACTAATACATTTATGCAATATAAAATACCTGCTAGATGTGATGTTGGTAAAATAAGAGTTGATTTTGTAGAGACTCATGAACCAACAGGACCATTTGGAGCTAAGTCAATAGGAGAAGTTGTTGTTAACAGCCCCGCACCAGCAATACAAGATGCAATATATAATGCAGTGGGGGTTAGAGTAAATAAACTTCCTATAACACCAGAAAAGATATTTATGAAAATGAATAATATGTAAAGTTAAAAAAGCTACTGAATATTTATTCGGTAGCTTTTTTAAGGAAGTATATTGGATTTTTAATCTGATTCATAATTAGTGCTAGCAATTTCGGGAGTAGTAAAGTTACTATCACAAAATTCGTCAGTTGTACCAACTTTGTGATTTACTACTGATTTTGATTTCCACTTACCTTTTTTATAATAAATTACAGTAATTATAAAACCAATAATCCATCCAACAGGGATACCAATCCAAATACCATTAACACCAAATATTTTAGAAAACAAGTAAGCAGCAGGTATTCTAGCTATCCATAGAGATACTATAGAACTTATCATTGCGAACAGAGAATCACCAGCACCCTTTATAGCGCTTGAAAGTATAAATGATGTACATATAAAAACAAAAAATGGTCCAGTAATCATTAAATAAGAAGAACCTATAGATACTACATCAGCATCAGAATTAAATAAAGATATTAAGTTTTCTTTAAATACAACAAATATAATAATTACGAATATTGATATTCCTAAAGACATTTTTAAAGATGAACGTACACCATTTTTTACTCTATTCATTTCGCCAGCACCCATATTTTGTGCAACAAATGTAGAAATAGCAGCACCTAAATTCATAATAGGTAAAGAAATAAATGTTTCAACTCTAGAACTTGCTCCAAAAGCTGCCATAGCAGATGTACCATAACCATTAACTAAAGACTGTAGAGCTATATTTCCAAATGAAAATAGCATTTGTTGAATACCACTAGGTATTCCTAGTCTTAGACCAGTTTTAAATATACTATGATTATAAACTATTCCTTTAATTCTAAATTTTAATACCTTATGCTTTTTATTAAGATAAATAACACTGGTTATAAAAGATACACCTTGAGCTATTATTGTAGCAAGTGCTACTCCTTCAACACCCATGTTAAATTTAATAATAAATAATATATCTAACAAAATATTTAAAACAGTAGCTATTATTAAAAAGTAAAGAGGAGTAGTTGAATCTCCAAGTCCTCTTAATATTGCACTAACTGAGTTATAGCCAGCTGAAAATAATGTTCCTAAAAATATTACTATTAAGTATAGCCTAGACTGTTCATATACTGCATCAGGAGTATTCATAAATTTCAATAAAATACCAGCACATGTAATACCAATTATAGTTATTATAATAGAAGTTATGAATACGAAAATATATGTAGTATCAATAGTAGCTTTAACATTTTTAATATCTTTAGAGCCGTAATATTGAGATATTAATATAGAAAAACCAAGACTTACCCCTAAAAGTAAAGATGTAAGTAAAAACATTATAGGATTAGCACCAGACACTGCAGCCATAGCATCTTTTCCAATAAATTGACCAACAATTATACTATCAGCGGTATTATATAATTGTTGAAATAAACTACCAATTAACATTGGCATTGTAAATAAAAATATGGATTTTCCCTCATCACCGGTAGTCAAATCTTTCATCTAATTCCCCCAATTTATTATTATTTAAATTAATTATATACTAAAATTATACTACATTTATTTATTGATATCTAAATATTTTGAAAAATCTATATAAAAATAATAAGAATTTTAAAATTAAAAATGTGAAATAATAAGAAAGAAATAAAATCAAAAAGGATGTGGCATTGTGACTCATAGAAAAAGACCAAGTACAAGAAAAATGGAAGATTACCAAAAAACTAAATTAGAATTTGCAAAAGAATTAGGAATTAATGGCCCAAACAATACAGAAGTTAATGCAAAAATAGCTTCTCAGGGTGAAGCGAAATATAGTACTAAAACTATGGTTACTAGACATAACCATCATAATGACCAAAAAACTGCAAGAGAAGACTAAAAGCAAAAAATAGGAACTTATATAAGTTCCTATTTTTTATATGACTAAGATTTAATTTTTTTACAGTTATTACAAATTCCTTTAAGTGTTATATTTGATGATGTTACATCAACTCCGAGTTCATTTGATAGTGTTATATTTAGATTATCTAAAACTTTTGAATCTAAATCATAAATTTCACCACATTTTTCGCATATAAGGTGATAATGACTATCAAGGTTTCCATCAAATTTATCAGGATACCCAGGTATGCTAACTTTTCTTATAAATCCATGTTCTACTAATTGAGCTAAATTTCTATAAACAGTTCCTAAACTTAAATTAGGGTTATCTTTTTTTAGATATGTGTAAATAAAGTCGGCAGTAGGGTGTACTCGGTTTTCTAATACAGTATTTAAAATTAATTCCCTTTGTTTTGAAAATTTCATAATATCACCTACTCTATATAAATATTATATCTTAAAATATACCACATATCATAGGTTTTTAAACATAAATATATTAATAATTTAAGCTTTTTATTTTGAAGTACTTAATTATTTGTTGGTTTATTCTTTCTTTTTATATATTTTCTCTTTATTTTTTTTACTTTTTTCTTAGGATTGCTACTACATCTATCAAATACATCTTCTACTATTTCATCGGAAGAATTTTGATTTTCTAATTTTTCCCTACACGCTATCCGTATTTCAGAAGATAAGGCTAATTCTTCACCTAAAGAAACTAAAAAGGAGCCTAATATACCTAAATCTTCATCATTTTCAATTTCTTGTGAAATTATAGCTGCAAATATAGTTACTAATACTAAATATTGATTAGCCAACCCATTGCAGCATTTTTCTATATCATAGCCTCTATGTATACTCTTAATTTTAGGCATAATACCTCCAATCGTTATGTAGTAATATTTTACAATATGAATATAACATTAAAAATGTTACTATAAATTAAAAAATAGTTTGAATTTATAAATATTATGGTATATACTATCTTAGTAAACTTAATAAGACAGTTCGTAAGCCTCCTGTCTATAAATAAAACTACGGTAAAAAACATTTATACAATGTTATAATTATTGTACAAAAAACCGTAGATACACATTACGGTTTTATTTTTTTGCTAGTAAATTAGGCTAAAAAATAATTTAGTAGGAGATTTAAAATGAGACAAAATACAAAGAAATTAACAACTTTAGGACTAGTAGCTGCATTATACGCAGTAATTACATTAGCGTTAAGTGGTATAAGCTATGGACCTATACAATTTAGAATGGCAGAAGTAATGGTTTTATTACCTTTACTTGGTAAAGAGTATATATTAGCGTTAACTATTGGATGTTTTTTAGCTAATGTCATAGGCCCATATGGTGTACCTGATATAATATTTGGAACATTAGCAACATTTATAAGTACGTATTTAGTTTACTTAACAGGAAAAACTATGAAAGATAAAAAAGTACATTTATTAATAGCATCATTGTGGCCAACTATAGTAAATGCTATAATAATAGGTATAATGTTAAATAAATTCCTTGGATTCCCATTAATACTTTCTATGTTACAGGTAGGATTTGGACAATTTGTGGTAATAACTATAATAGGTGTTCCTTTATTTAATATGATAGAGAAAAAATATGGTAATAAATTAAAGAGTTTATTATAACAAAATTTAATAGTTAATCGTTAAGGAGAAATTATGAAAGAAGCACAAAGCTCTAAAATAATAGGAATAGGTCAAGAAGGTATAAATACCCTAGATTCTATAACTAATAAATTGAATAAAAATATTGATTTAGAAAAAATAAATATAAATCAAGATGTAGACAAAGAATATGTAAGAACTCTTTTAGATGGGGTAGATGTATTATTTTTGACTTATTCAATTGAAAATAAAAAAGCATGTGAAATAGTAAAAGCTATTGGATATATGGCTGGTGAAAGAAGAGTACTATCTATTGGATTAAATTCAGCAGATAAAATAAATAAAGATGAATTTAATATAGATAGAGAAATTAATATATGTGATGAAAATATAGATAATTTACTATGCTTAATAAATATGATGCTAGATTCTATATTAGATACTTGCATGATAAATATAGATTTAACAGATCTTAAAGAAGTTTTAGCCTCAGATAAAGGAATAAAATATTCATATAATGAATTTGAAAGTACTAAATCTCATGAAGAAATAGTTAAAAATTTATTTGATAATATGAATCAAAGTGGAGAAGAACTTACAGGCAAAAAAGGTATTATACTTTTAGAAATGGGATCAAATGATTTTAAACCAGAAGATATGATTAGTTTAAATAATTTATTAACTTTAATACAAGACTCTTGTGAGGATACTTATGAATCAATATTCTCAATGAACTTAAAGGATAATTTACAAGGAAAAATAAAAGTTGGCTTAATATACAACTAAATAAAAAAGAGATACATTAAATTTATTGAGTGTATCTCTTTTTTATTTATTAAAAAATTATATATATAGAATAAGAAGTCGTATTTTGTGAAATTATAATATAAAAAGTATGAAAGGATGATTATATGCAAAAGAATACTACTAAAAGATGTACAGATGAAAATACATCTTTAAGAGATTTAGTTAACCATGCAAATACACCTTTAGAAATAGCTAAAGAAATAGCTGATGGTGAAAGAGTTTCTAAAAAAATACAAAAGCAATCATCAGTTCCGTTTCACAAAGAAGCGCCTCCATATGATGAAAAATAATAAAAAGCCGTAATTAAATTACGGCTTTTTATTTGAGTTAGAAATAATTTTGTATATTAATCTTTATATTTAAGAATATTATAAAGCTACATGTTAATAATTTAATATATAAATTATTAATAAGGAGAAACTTATGATAAGGAATAGAAAAGTACAAGAACCAATAGTAGCTATAACAAAAGCAATGACAGAAAGTAATTCTTTAAAAAAAGCACTAGACTTACTACCAATAGATAAAATAATAAATGAAGGAGACAAAGTCGTAATAACTCCTAATTGGGTTAATGATAATGGTCCAAAATCAGCAGCAACAGTTGGACCTAAAACATTAAAAACATTAATACAATATGTAAAAGAGAAAAATCCTTCAAAAATATACATAGCAACAGGTTCAGGTGGATGCAAAACTACAGATGTAATGGAAAAAGTAGGTTATGATAAAGTTATAAAAGAAGAGGAAGTAGAATTTATAGATTTAAATTATGGGCCTTATATAGATTTAAATTTAAATCATGAAATAATAAAATCAACACCTATAAATAAAGTAATAAATGAAGCTGATGTTATAATTTCATTTACTCAGTTAAAACAACATGAAGAAGCAACTGTAACTGCAAGTTTAAAAAATATAGCTATGGGATGGCCACCAGCCGAAATTCATGGTTATCCTAAAAAACAAACAGGAATACATGAAGATTTACATGGATTTATAAGAGCTATAATGAATAAAATACCAATTGATTTAGCAATAGTAAGTTGTGACAAAGCTATGATTGGAACAGGACCTTCTAATGGAATGGCTGTAGATACACAAGGACTTATAATAGCATCAACAGATCCTTTAGCAGCAGATGCGATAGGATCTAGATTATTAGGTTTTTTACCTCAAGCAGTTTGTTATATATATGGATTATATAAGGATAAACTTGGGGAAGTAAAACCAGAAAATATGACTATAAAAGGTATAGATTTGCAAGAAGCAGAAACAATGTTTAGTAAAGCGGCATATGGAAGTAAAAATGTTATGCTTGACAGAGATAAAATAAAAGATATACATGGAGAATAAAAATAAATAGTATATTGACAATATTTTACGTAAATAGTATATTAAAAATATTAACACAAAGTGGTGTTGAAAGAGCAAAGAAGCTCCATAGACTTATGTCTATGGAGCTTTTTGTTTATTAATTTTAAAACTTATAAATAAATATTGATAAAGGGAGAGATAAAAATGTATAATTTTGAAGTTAAGACAAAAATAAAATTTGGAAAAGATTCATTAAAGTATCTTGAAGAAATAAAAGGGAAAAAAATATTAGTAATAACAGATCCATTTATGGTTAAGTCAAATACAATAGATAAAATACTAGTACATCTTGTAAACTCTTCATATGAAGTTTTTAGTGATATAGTTCCGGATCCACCAATAGAAACTATTGTAAGTGGAGTAGAAGTGTTTAATAGAGTAACGCCAGATGTTATTATAGCTTTAGGAGGAGGATCAGCTATAGATGCTTCAAAGGCTATAATGGACTTCTCTAAAAGAATACTAAAAGTATCTGACGTAGAATTTATAGCTATTCCAACAACAAGTGGTACAGGTTCTGAAGTAACATCTTTTTCTGTAATAACAGATAAACAAAAAGGGGCTAAGTATCCATTAGTTTCAGTTGAACTTATTCCAAATATAGCAATATTGGACCCTGAATTAGTAAAAACAGTACCTAACTTTATAACCGCGGATACAGGTATGGATGTTCTTACTCATGCAATTGAGGCATATGTCTCAACAGATGCAAATGATTTTTCAGATGCACTTGCTGAAAAAGCTATAAAACTTGTGTTTGAATATTTAACTAAAGCTTATAAAGATGGAAACGACTTATGTGCTAGAGAAAAAATGCATAATGCATCATGCTTAGCAGGACTTGCATTTAATCAAGCGTCACTTGGTATAAATCACTCTATAGCTCATGCAATAGGAGGTAAGCTTCATGTACCTCATGGTAGAACAAACTCAATATTATTACCACATGTAATAGAATTTAATGCTGGGATAGAAGGATATAGTAATGCTAAGTACTCTGAGACTGCTCAAAAGTATGCTCAAATAGCTGAGTTATTAGGATTAAATAATTCTAATGCAAGAATAGGTGTAAAAAGCTTAATCAATGAAATAAAGAAAATGCAAAAAGAAATGAATATGCCACAAAATCTAAGTCAGTGTAATGTGAATGTATCAGATGTAAGTAGTGTTGAAGATGATATAGCTGTTTTAGCAATAAAAGATGCATGTACTATTACAAATCCAAAGCAAGTTACAGAAAAAGATATAATAGACATATTAAATAAAATCAAGTAATACAAAGCGTCAAAAACATTCTAAAATCGTCAAATTCATTCAATAAAGGAAAATGTTTTTATAAAATTGTAATTATATATTGACAAATATAAAACAAAAAATTATAATAAAAGTATCACAAAGGCGTGATAACTTATTTGAAAGCAATGAGGCTTCTTGAAGATATGTATTTATATGTCTTTTGGAAGCCTCTATTTAGTTATAAAAAGTTATTAAAGAAAGCAGGGTATAAATTGGCAGAAGATACTAAACAAAGAGTCATTCAAGAATATGTTCCAGGTAAACAAGTTACACTTGCTCATATTATAGCTAATCCTAATGAAGATATATATAAGAAATTAGGACTTGTTATTGACAAAAAAGATGCAATTGGTATTTTAACAATAACGCCGAGTGAAGCATCAATAATAGCAGCAGATGTTGCAACAAAAGCATCAGGCGTATCATTAGGTTTTATAGACAGATTTAGTGGATCTTTAGTTGTTACAGGAGATGTAAGTTCTGTAGAATCTGCACTTGATGAAGTGTTACAAGTTTTAGGAGATATGTTAAACTTTACATCTACTAAAATAACGAGGACATAATAATGAAAAATATAATTTTTATGGGAAAGACAGGCAGTGGTAAAACTACTTTATGTCAAAAATTAGATCAACTAGAAATTAAATATAAGAAAACTCAATCAGTAGAACTTTATAACAATGCAATAGATACTCCAGGAGAGTATATGGAAAACAGATCATTATACAATGCTTTAATAACTACATCAGTAGATGCAAAAGTTATAGCAATAGTATATGATTGTACACAAGAAGAAAACTATATAGCACCAGGTTTTTCCAGTATCTTTTGTAAAGAGGTGATTGGAGTTATAACTAAAATTAGTAAAGCTAATAGTGAAGAACAAATAAACTTAGCTCAAGAAAGATTAGAATTAGCTGGAGCTAGTAAAATATTTAAAGTAGATACTATAGAAAATATAGGACTAGATGAACTACTTGAATACTTAAGTGAACTTTAATAGTAAACATAATTTTTTAGATATGTTATACAATTAAAAAATATATTTGTAAATACTATTAAGTATTTACAAATATATTTTAAGCGAGGGAAATGTTATGGAGAAGAAAATACTGTTAGTTGATGATGAACCACTTATAAGAATGGACATAAAAGATACACTAGAAGATAGAGGATACAACATAATAGGAGAAGCTTGCGATGGATTCGAAGCTGTTGAAATGTGCAAAAAATATAATCCTGATTTAGTGATTATGGATATAGATATGCCAATTTTAGACGGTATAAAAGCAGGTAAAATAATATCTAAAGAAAATTTAGCAGGTGGAGTACTGTTACTAACTTCTTTTGAAGACGAGGACCATATCCAAAAGGCTAAAAATATTGGAGCTTTTGGATATTTAGTAAAGCCAGCTAGTGAAAAGATATTAATACCTACAATAGAAATGTGTTTATCAAAAGTAGATGAATTTGAAAAAATGAAAAAAGACTTAGAAAAAGTCAACTCTAAGCTAACTGAAAGAAAGATAATTGAAAGAGCAAAAGGAATACTTATAAAAGAGTTTAATATAATAGAAGATGAGGCTTATAATAGGATAAGAAAACTTAGCATGGATAAAAGAACAACCATGGTTGAAATAGCTAAAATGATTATCATTGGATATGATGAATAAAATGATAAGAGAGATATGTAGAGAACATACACATTTAAGTGGATGTGAAATTGAAAAAATTATAGAAGTTTCAAAATCTTTAGACTTAATGGCAAACTTATATAACAGTGATGTTTTTATAGATGTATTAAGTAAAGATAAAAATGAAGCTTTTGTTGTATCTCATGCTAAGCCTAAAAATAAATCTCTATATAAAGAAATCGTTATAGGTAAAAGAGCTTTAAATGAAAATGAACCAGGAGTAATAGAAACGCTGAACACAGGTATTACAACAAGGAATATAAAAGCTCTGACACAAGAATGTAAGGTTGTAAGCCAAACTATACAACCTATAAACTTAAATGATAAAGTTATAGCAGTATTAATAGTCGAAGAAGAGCTTGTTCTTAAATCAGTAGCAGTAAGAGAAGCTCATCATAGAGTTAAAAATAATCTTCAAACTATAATATCGCTTCTTAGAAAGCAAAGTAGAATATCTAATAATGAAGAAGTTAAAAATTGTTTAGATAATATAACAAATAGAGTATTTGCAATATTATCAACACATCATTTATTATCAAAAGAAGTTAATAATAATATCTCTATACTAAGTGCAATGAATCTATTAGTAAGCAATATCCAAGGTGGCTATTGTGACAATAAAGAGATAAATATTTGCATAGAAGGAGAAGATTTCAAAATAAATGGTGAAAAGGCAACTGCATTATTATTAGTTATGAATGAAGTTATACAAAATTGTTATGACCATGCTTTTGAAGGACGAGAACATGGAAATATAAAAATAGCAGTAAATAAAGAAAATGATTATAAAAGTATAGTTGTTATTGATGATGGAATAGGATTTCAAGAAAAATATGTAAATGAAGAAAGTTTGGGAACCTATATAATTGATAGCTATATAAAACAAGTATTAAAAGGAAATATCGAAAGAGATTCAAATGAAAGAGGAACAAAAATTTCAATAAAAATACCATCTACAAATTAATATATAAAACTAATAACTAAATCTACAAAGTAGTAGTGTTAATTGAGCAAAGGGGCTTAAGGTTATTAATAAATTAGGTAAATTTATACTTATATTTATTATAGCTTTAAGCCTCTTTGCTTGTTTAAGACATACTTTGAGTATGGAGGTGAAATAAATGAGAGAAGAGTTATTAAGTGTTGGTATTGATATTGGAACAAGTACCACACAGCTTATATTTTCAAAACTAATAGTTGAAAATATGGCATCAAGTTTTTCAGTACCTAGAATAAGTATTGTTGATAAAGAAATGATTTACAAAAGTGAAGTTTATTTTACTCCGTTGATTTCAAATACTGAAATTAATAGAGAGAAAATAAAAGAAATAGTAGAACTTGAGTATAAAAAAGCTAATATCAACAAAGATGATATTCAAACTGGTGCAGTTATTATAACTGGTGAAACTGCAAGAAAAGAAAATGCAAACGATGTACTTCATAGTTTAAGTGGTTTTGCAGGAGATTTTGTAGTAGCTACAGCTGGACCTGATTTAGAAAGTATAATTTCTGGAAAAGGTGCTGGAGCTCATATTTACTCAAAGGAACATTCAACAACTGTTGTAAACCTAGATATAGGAGGAGGTACAACAAATTTAGCACTTTTTAAAAGAGGTGAAGTTTGTGATACTGGATGCTTAGATATAGGTGGAAGGCTTATAAAAATAGACAAGAGTACTAGAAAAATAACTTATATATCACCAAAGATTGAAAGAATTATAAAAGATAATAAATTCAATCTAAGTGTTGGAAGTATAGCTACTCTAGAAAATATTAGTCCAATAGTTGATATTATGGTTGATTTATTACTTGAAAGTGTTGGTTTAAGAAATCAAAGTGAATTATTTGATTATATAGTTACAAACAAAAATATCAAATTAGATGAACCTATAAAGTGTATATCTTTTTCTGGTGGAGTTGCTGATTATGTTTACTATGATGGAGAAATTGATGATTACTTTAAGTATGGTGATATAGGAGTTTTACTTGGACAAGCAATTAAAAATTGTGAAGAGTTTAAAAAACTTGAAATTGTAAGATCAATGGAAACTATAAGAGCTACAGTTGTAGGAGCTGGTTCTCACACAACAGAGGTTAGTGGAAGTACAATAACTTACACTAGTGAAGCTTTTCCACTTAAAAACTTACCAGTCTTAAAATTATCAAAAGATGATGAAGCTGGAGATAGCAAGCATATAAGTGAAGCTATAAAAAATAAACTTAACTGGTTTAAATTAGAAAATGATCTTCAAAAAGTTGTGATTGGAATTGAAGGAAAATCTAATCCAAGCTTTTTAGATATACAAACTTATGCAGAGGGCTTAGTCAATGGAATGAAAGAACTTATAGAAAATGATTTACCTTTCATAGTTATTGTAGAAAAAGATATGGCTAAAGTTTTAGGACAAAGTATGTATTCGAAATTAGACTTTAAAAAGCATGTAATATGTCTTGATAGTGTTAAAGTTGAAAATGGAGACTACATAGATATTGGTAAGCCAATAGCAGATGGACAAGTATTACCAGTAGTAATAAAAACACTGGTTTTTAATTAATAAAAGGAGGAAAACAGATGATTTTACAAACAAAATTATTTGGACATACTTATCAGTTTAATGGATTATATGATGTAATGGCCAAGGCTAATGAAGAAAAGTCAGGAGATAAATTAGCTGGTGTTGCAGCAAACTCTTCAGAGGAAAGAGTAGCGGCTAAAGTTGTTTTATCTAACATAAAGTTAGAGGATATAAAAAATAACCCAGCAGTTCCTTATGAAATAGATGAGGTAACAAGAATAATATTAGATGATTTAAATGAAAAGATATATGAAGAAATAAAAGACTGGACAGTATCGGACTTAAGAGAGTGGTTATTAGATTCTAATACTACAAGCGCTGATATAGCAAGAATTTCTAGAGGTTTAACTTCTGAGATGATAGCAGCAGTTGCAAAATTAATGTCAAATATGGACTTAGTTTATGCAGCTAAAAAGATAATAGTAAAAGCTCATTGTAATACAACAATAGGAGAACCAGGAACTTTATCTGCAAGACTTCAACCAAACCATCCAACAGATGATCCAGATGGAATATTAGCATCACTTTTAGAAGGTTTAACTTATGGTATAGGAGATGCTGTACTTGGATTAAATCCAGTTGATGACTCAGTTGAGAGTGTAACAAAGGTGCTTAAGAGATTTGATGAAGTTAAAAAGAAATTTGATATACCAACTCAAATATGTGTACTTGCACACGTTACAACTCAAATGGAAGCTGTAAGAAAAGGTGCTCCAACAGACCTTATATTCCAATCTATAGCTGGTTCTGAAAAAGGAAACGAAGCTTTCGGATTTAATGCAGCGACTATTGAAGAAGCTAGACAATTAGTATTAAAGCAAGGAACTTGCACAGGTCCAAACGTAATGTACTTTGAAACTGGTCAAGGTTCAGAACTTTCATCAGAAGCACATCACGGAATAGACCAGGTTACTATGGAAGCTAGATGTTATGGATTTGCAAAACGTTTTAGTCCATTCTTAGTTAATACAGTTGTTGGATTTATAGGACCTGAATACCTATATGATGCAAAGGAAGTTATGAGAGCTGGCCTTGAAGACCACTTTATGGGTAAATTAAGCGGATTACCAATGGGTGTTGATGCTTGTTATACAAACCATATGAAGGCAGATCAAAATGATATAGAAAACTTAGCTATTTTATTAACTGCAGCAGGATGCACATACTTTATGGGAATACCTCATGGAGATGACGTAATGCTTAACTACCAAACAACAGGATATCATGAAACAGCATCACTTAGAGAGATGTTTGGATTAACTGCAATAAAAGAGTTTGATGAATGGTTAGAAAAGATGGAATTCAGTAAAGATGGAAAATTAATAGAAAAAGCTGGAGATGCATCTATATTATTAGGATAGGAGGTCTAAGTTATGAATGAAAAGGATTTAAAAGCATTAGTAGAACAATTAGTTGGCCAAATGGTTGGTCAAGTTGATACAGACGCTATAAAAGAGGTTGCAAATAAAGTTAGTGAAACTATGGTTGATAAAAACGCTTTTATAGATGATATAACAGAAGTAGATATAAAAAAGCAATTATTAGTTGAAAACCCAAAGGATAGAGAAGCGTACTTAGATATGAAAGCTAAAACTCCTGCGAGAATAGGAACAGGAAGATGTGGTGCTAGATATAAAACAGCTACTGCTTTAAGAGTAAGAGCAGACCATGCAGCGGCTCAAGATTCAGTTTTCTCATATGTATCTGAAGAATTTATAAAAGAAAATAACTTATTTGAGGTAGAAACTTTATGTACTCATAAAGATGAGTATTTAACAAGACCAGATCTTGGAAGAAGATTCTCAAAAGAAACTATAGATAAAATAAAATCTAAATTCGGTACTAACCAAAAAGTATTATTAATGGCTGGTGATGGGTTAAGTTCAGCAGCAATAGAAGCTAACTTAAAAGATATAGTACCATCTATAAAGCAAGGTTTAAAAATGTATGGAATAGATTCTAGTGAAATATTATTTGTTAAACATTGTAGAGTTGGAGCTATGGACCACTTAGGTGAAGAATTAAAAAGTGAAGTTATATGTATGTTAGTTGGAGAAAGACCAGGTCTTGTAACTGCTGAATCAATGTCAGCATACATTGCATATAAACCATTTATAGGAATGGCAGAGGCTAAAAGAACAGTTATATCAAACATACACAAAGGTGGAACTACAGCAGTTGAAGCTGGAGCACATATAGCTGATTTAATAAAAACTATGTTAGAGAAAAAAGCTTCAGGTATAGATCTTAAATAATTCACATAGGAGGAAATTAAAATATGAAAAATGATGCGATACGCCCTAATGTATTAGGAGTTAAGATAATTTCAAATATAAGTCCAGAAATGGCTAAAAAATTAGATTTACAATCACATCACAAAAGTTTAGGTTTAATAACAGCTGATTGTGATGATGTAACATACACTGCACTTGATGAAGCTACAAAGGCAGCTGAAGTAGATGTAGTTTACGCTAAGTCAATGTATGCTGGAGCTGCAAATGCTTCAACTAAACTTGCTGGTGAAGTTTTAGGTATAATAGCAGGACCAAGCCCAGCAGAGGTAAGAAGTGGATTAAATGCAGTTTTAGATTTCATGGAATATGGATCAACTTTCATAAGTGCTAATGATGATGACTCAATAGCATACTATGCACATTGTGTATCAAGAACAGGAACATATCTTTCTAAAGTAGCTGGAATAAGAGAAGGTGAAGCATTAGCTTACTTAGTAGCACCACCACTTGAAGCGATGTATGCTTTAGATGCAGCACTTAAAGCAGCAGATGTAGAGATGTGTGAACTATTTGAACCTCCTACTGAAACAAACTTTGGAGGAGCATTACTTACAGGTTCTCAATCAGCTTGTAAGGCAGCATGTGATGCTTTTGCAGAAGCGGTCAAAGCTGTAGCAGATAACCCAACAGGATTTTAAGGTTAATAAATGATTAATGCTTTAGGATTAGTTGAAACAATTGGTTATGTTGCTGCCATAGAAGCTTTAGATGTTTGTTTAAAATCTGCAAGTGTAAAAGTTGTTGGAATACAAAAGGTTGGACAAGGAATTGTAACAATTGAAGTAACAGGAGATGTTGGAGCGGTAAAATCAGCTGTTGAAGCAGCTTCAGACGCTGTAGACAGAATAGGTACTCTAAGAGCAACTCATGTTATACCAAGACTACACAATGATGTATATGAAACTATCTTCAAAAAAGAAGAAGCAGTTTTTGAGGAAAATACTCAAGTAGAAGTTCAAGAAGAGATTGTTAAAAAAGAAACTCAAGTGGAAATGAAAGAAACATCTATTGAAGAAAATACTCAAATAGAAAATAAAGAAAAAGTAGAAATTTCAAAGAATGAAAATATAGAAAAAATAGAAGGAATTAAAGAAACTATAGAGGTTAAAAAAGAATTACCTGAAGTTAGTAGTGATAAAAAGGTAAGACCTAATTTATCAAAACTTAGCGTTAAGGAACTGAAAAACTTAGCAAAGTCATTAGGATCAAAGATGACTTATAAAGAATTAAACTCTTTAAAGAAAGAAGATTTAATATCTCTAGTTGATAAGTTTTATAGAGAGGATGAATAAAAATGACACTTCTAGATAAAGATTTAGTATCTATACAAGAGGTTAGAACTCTTGTTAAAAGTGCTAAAGTTGCACAACAAAAACTTCAATCTATGAGTCAAGAACAAATAGATAAAATAGTAAAGGCTATAGCTGATGCAGGATATGAAAATGCTGAAAAATTAGCTAAAATGGCAAATGAAGAAACAGGATTTGGTAAATGGGAAGATAAAATAGTAAAAAATGTTTTCGCATCTAAGATGGTTTATGAAAACCTAAAAGATACAAAGACTGTTGGAATAATCGGTGAAGATAAAGAAAATAAAATAATAGAAATAGCAACACCAGTTGGAGTTGTGGCAGGTCTTATACCTTCAACAAACCCAACATCAACTGTAATATATAAAGCAATGATATCTTTAAAAGCTGGAAATGCTATAGTTTTCTCGCCACATCCAAATGCAAAAAAATGTATACTTGAAACTGTAGATATAATAAGAAAAGCAGCAGTTAAAGAAGGTTGTCCAGCTGAAGCTATAGGATGTATAACTACACCTAGTATTCAAGGAACTAATGAATTAATGAAGCATAAAGATACTTCATTAATATTAGCAACTGGTGGAGAAGCAATGGTTAAAGCTGCTTACTCTTCAGGAACTCCAGCTATAGGGGTTGGACCTGGAAATGGACCAGCTTTCATAGACAAAACTGCTGATGTAGCTTTAGCAGTTAAAAGAATATTAGATTCTAAAACTTTTGATAATGGAACTATATGTGCATCAGAACAATCTATAGTAGTAGAAAAATCTATGGAAAATACTGTTGTACATGAATTAAAATCACAAGGAGCTTATCTTTTAAATGAAGAAGAAAGCAAAAAATTATCAAAATTCATAATGAGAGCTAATGGTACTATGAACCCACAAATAGTTGGTAAAAGTGTAGATACTATATGCAAGTTAGCTGACTTAACAAATGTTCCAAGTTCAGCTAGAGTACTAGTTGCTAGGGAAACTAAAGTAGGTCATGATGTAGCGTATTCAAGAGAAAAGCTTACACCAATATTAGCTTTCTATGTTGAAGAAAATATAGATGCGGTAATGACTAGATGTAGAGAAATATTACTAAATGAAGGTGCAGGACATACTTTCTCAATGCATGCAAATAATGAAGAATTAGTAAAAACATTTGCACTACACATGCCAGTATCAAGAGTACTTGTAAATACTCCTTCAGCACTTGGTGGAATAGGTGGTTCAACTAATATGATACCAGCTTTAACATTAGGTTGTGGAGCAATAGGTGGAAGTTCAACATCAAATAATATAGGGGCACTTGATTTAATAAATATTAAAAAAGTTGCTTATGGAGTTAAAGAAATAGAAGAATTAAGAGGAAGTAAACCACAAACTTCAAACTTAAACATAGATTTAAGTGGTAAAGAAGAATTAATAGATATGTTAGTTAAAAGAATTATACAAGAATTAAGATAGTTAAAATTGTTTAAACAAAAAATTAAAATAAATTATAAAATATAAATTTTGGAGGTAATTATTATGGCA
The DNA here is from genome assembly GCF_053667625.1 of Faecalimicrobium sp. JNUCC 81. Classification (NCBI taxonomy): domain Bacteria; kingdom Bacillati; phylum Bacillota; class Clostridia; order Peptostreptococcales; family Peptostreptococcaceae; genus Faecalimicrobium; species Faecalimicrobium sp. JNUCC 81. The sequence goes on along the minus strand of NZ_CM132203.1, from coordinate 1,946,868 downwards.
AACGCAAACGCATTAGGAATGATAGAAACTAAAGGATTAGTAGGAGCAATAGAAGCAGCAGACGCTATGGTTAAAGCAGCTAACGTTCAATTAGTAGGAAAAGAACAAGTTGGTGGAGGATTAGTTACAGTAATGGTAAGAGGAGATGTTGGTGCAGTTAAAGCAGCTACAGATGCAGGAGCAGCAGCAGCTGAAAGAGTTGGAGAATTAGTATCAGTACACGTTATACCAAGACCACACTTTGAAGTAGACGCTATATTACCAAAATATAGCGAAAAGTAGAAACAAAATATAAAGTAAATATGTGCTACCGATTTAGGTAGCACATTTTATACATCTGATTGGAGGTGTGAGGATATGGCTGTTTTAACAGAAAGTGAAGTTAGAAAACAAGTAGGTGGAAAAGAATTAACTGAGTTTTATGTACAAAAAGGGCGAATAATAACTCCTTCAGCAAAATCTTATTTAAAAGATAGAAATATTGTATTAAAGTATGTTGATTCTTTAGATGAAATTCAAAAAGCTAATGAAAAAGAAGCTATAAAAGAAACTGAAAAAGAAAAAAAATATAAATATGTTACAGTATTTGGAGCTAATTTAGATGAAAAGCCTGAACATATGACTTCTTTAAGAGGAAACTTACTTGTTTTTAAAGATCATAAAACAATAGTTTTAAGAGGTAAGATAGACTCTCTAGAATCAAAGGTTTTAGAAACTCAAATCTTATGTCAAAAAAATGATATGAACAAGTTGCTCAAAGATCTCCAAGAGGTTTTAGATTTTGTAAGAAATATAATGAGATGTGAAGTTTTAGAAGAAAAGTTAGATGACTTTAAACTTTTAGGATTAACACCTCAAGAACTTAGAGAACAATCTCATTATCCTAAAAAGTACTTTGGCATAGGTCATGAATTCCCAAGTTACGAAATGGGAGAGATGGTAGTTGCTATAAATAGTATAAGAAGTCTTACAAGAGAAGCAGAACTTGCTGCATATGAAGCTTTTAAAGGTGAATATGGTCAAGTTGAAAGAGAAGATTTAATTAAAGCGTTAAATAGATTATCCTCAGTATTTTGGATCATGATTTACAAAATTAGGACAAATAAGTATAAATAGTTGGAGGATATCATGGAAGATTTATTAGAAAGCATCGTAGACGAAGTTGTTAATCGAGTAAAAAAAGAAGCTTTTATAGAAGTTGAAGCATCAGGTAGACATATACACTTAAGTAGAAAAGACATAAATGCTTTATTTGGAGAAGGTTACAACCTGACAAAATTAAAAGATTTATCTCAACCTGGTCAATATGCTTGTGCTGAAAGAGTTACAATAAGTGGACCTAAGGGAGAGTTAAAAAATGTTATAGTACTTGGACCTGAAAGAAAAGAAACTCAAGTCGAAGTATCTTTAACAGATTGTTCTTCATTAGGTCTAAAGGCACCTATAAAGCAAAGTGGAGATTTAACTAATACTTTAGGAGTAACAGTATCTACTGACAAAGGAAGTATAACTTTAGAAAAAGGGCTTATGGCAGCTAAAAGACATGTTCATATGACACCAGATGATGCTAAGAAGTTTAATGTTTCTGATAATGAAGTAGTTCAAGTTAAAGTATTTGGACAAAGACCACTAATATTTGATGATGTTATTATCAGAGTAAATGAAAGTTTTGAAACATTTATGCATATTGACTATGATGAAGCAAACGCTTGCGGTTTTTCTAAAGGGTGTTTAGCTAGAATAATAAAAAATAACCTATAAGGCAGGTGCTATTTATGGATTATAATAAGCTGATAGATCTTATAGTTGATGAAATATATAAAAAGATTAATGACTCTAAAGTAAGTGAAGCTAAAAATTTACCTAAGTGTGTAGTTCTTTGGGAAAAAGATGAAAATAGATTTAACTCACTAAAGGATAATTTTGAAGTTTTAAGTTATGATTATAGCATTAAAGAATCAGATATAGTTATAGTATCTAGACTTTGCTTAAGAGGTATTTCTAACTTATCTATTGGAAATTCTACATCTAATGAAGAAAGATTCATACTTAAAATGCTTATGATGGGTAAAAAAGTTTATATAATGGAAGACGGACTTGAATATAAGCGATATAAATCTAGTGCACCAAAAGCACTATACAATAAATATATAGCTTTTGAACAAGAACTTAAAAAGTTTGGTGTAAAGGTTATAAAAGACGTATTCAACATATTAGATGAAAATAAAATCACTTATAAAGAAGAAGTTAATAATTCAAATGAGACTATAATAGATAAAGCTATAGAGGCTATGGATGAAGTTCTTGATTTAAGAAATAAAAAGCTTATATCAGAATCCGACTTAAGAAAGCCACAAATGAATGGAGTTAGCAAAATTTTAGTAGGGAAAAAAAGTATAGTTACTCCACTTGCTAATGATTTTATAAGAATACATCATTTAAAAGTAGATAGGCTATAAAGGAGATATTCTTATGGAAATTGGAAAAGTAGTTGGTAATGTATGGGCAACAAGAAAAGATGAAAAGCTATGTGGACAAAAACTTTTAGTAGTTAAGCTTTTAAAAGATAAGGTAACTTATAAGGATGGATTTTTAGTTGCAGCAGATAATGCTGGTGCTGGTAATGGAGACTTAGTATTAATAACTAAAGGATCTGCAGCTAGAGAATCTTTAGAGCATAAGTCTGTTCCAGTTGATGCAACAATAATTGGTGTTATTGATTCGCTAGAGGTTTGTGATGAGTAAAAGCATTGGTGCTATAGAGTTTAGAAGCATTGCAAAAGGTTTTGAAGTATCTAATGAAATAGTAAAAAAAGCCTCTGTTGAGGTTTTATATTTAAAAAGTATATGTCCTGGGAAATTTATTATAATCATAAGCGGAGATACTGGCGAAGTTAATACAGCTATAGACTATGGAATAAGTATTACAGGTGGATTTATGGTAGATAGTTTTGTTATAAATGCTGTACATGAGGGTATAATAGATGGACTTAAAAATAAATATAAACATACTGAAAATATTAGCTCCATAGGAATTATGGAGACTAATAAAGTATGCGCTGGGTTAAAAGCATTAGATAAAACTTTAAAAAGTAGTGATGTGAATCTTATAAAACTACAACTTTCTTTTGCAATAGGTGGAAAGCTTGTATATATAGTATCGGGAAGTCTAAGTAGCATAAATTATGGAATAGATGAAGCTAAAAATATATTAAAAGTTAAAGACATAGTATGTACATCAGTAATACCATCTGTAGATGAAAAGATAAGAAAAAATTTAATAGGGAGGTAATAGCCATGAGTATAAATGAAATTATAATGTATATAATGGTAGCATTTATGGTATTAGGTGCTATAGACAAATGTATCGGAAATAAATTTGGGCTAGGAGAACAATTTGAAGAAGGTATTATGGCTATGGGTTCACTTGCAGTAGCTATGGTTGGAGTTATATGCTTAGCTCCAGTATTAGCAGATGTACTTAGACCTGTAGTAGTTCCTTTATTTGATATGCTAGGTGCAGACCCTGCCATGTTTGCAGGTTCTATATTAGCAAACGACATGGGTGGAGCACCACTTGCAATGGAACTTGCAAAAGATCCTAATGCAGGTTTATTTGGTGGACTTATAGTAGGAGCTATGATGGGACCTACTATAGTATTTATAATACCAGTGGCACTTGGAATAATCGAGAAAGAAGACCAAAAGTTCTTAGCAACGGGTATACTTGCAGGTATAATAACTATACCAATAGGAGCTTTTGTAGGGGGATTAGTTGCCGGATTTGATGTAATGATGATCGTTAGAAACTTAGTACCAATAATAATCTTTGCAGTAATAATAGTAATTGGACTATTAAAGTTCGAAAATGCTATGATAAAAGGATTCACTTACTTTGGTAAAGGTGTTGTTATAGTTATAACTTTAGGACTTGCAGCAGGAATAGTTGAAGCTTTAACAGGAATAGTTGTAATACCAGGTATGAAACCAATTAATGAAGGTATAGCAACGGTTGGAGAGATAGCAATTGTTTTAGCAGGAGCATTCCCTCTAGTATTTGTTATAACAAAAGTATTTAATAAACCTTTAATGGCTTTAGGAAAATTATTAGGAATGAATGATACATCAGCAGCTGGATTAGTTGCAAGTTTAGCTAACTGCATACCTATGTTTGGTATGATGAAAGATATGGATAATAGAGGAAAGATAATAAACGTTGCATTTTCTGTATCAGCAGCTTTCGTATTTGGAGATCATCTAGGATTTACAGCTGGATTTAATTCAGAAATGATGACTCCTATGATAGTTGCAAAACTAGTTGGAGGAATAACTGCTGTAATAGTAGCTATGGCTTTAGCAAATAAAACACTTAAAAAGGAGAATGCTTAAAATGGATATGAAAAACATAGACAAAGGAATGTTAGAACAATTAGTAAGACAAATACTAGAAGAAAAAATAAATGGAAGCAAAGATAGTGTTGATTTTATAAGAAATAAAGATGTAAGTGGAATAACTTCTATAAAATTACCAACTGTAAAAGTAGACGAGTCAAATAGACTAGATACAGGAAATCCTAATGATGTAGTTTACACAAAAGACTTATTCAATTTAGAAGAAAGCCCAAGATTAGGTTGTGGAGTAATGGAAATGAAAGAAACAACATTTGACTGGACTTTAAACTATGATGAAATAGATTATGTTATAGAAGGAACATTAGATATAGTAATAGACGGAAGAACTGTATCAGCATCTGCTGGAGAGCTAATACTTATACCTAAAGGAAGTAGTATACAATTTTCTGTTAAGGATTATGCAAGATTTATATATGTAACTTATCCAGCTGACTGGGCATCACAAAACTAGTAAATTAGATTATAAAAATGAGGCTATCTCAAAATAGAGGTTAGCCTTATTTTTTATTATTAAATATAATAACTTGACTAGATTAGTTTAGGTGTTGTAGTGTATCAGTAGAGGTGAGTGTATGATTTTAGGAAAAATGTTAGATATAAAAAAAGGCGAAATTATAACAGTTGTAGGAGCTGGAGGAAAAACATCTTTTATTAACTATTTTGCAAAATATTATAAGGATAAATTTAAAGTTTTGTTAACTACAACTACTAAAATATATGCACCAACAGATGAATGTTATAAAGACATATATCTTACTGATAATAAAAATTTACTAGATATTTGCTCAACTAATTCGCCAATACACGTCTCAAATAATATTGTAGTTTACGGTAAGCGTATAAATGAAGAAAATAAAATAATAGGTTTAGATTTTAAAGAACTTGATTTAATAACTCCTAGATTTGATATTACATTTATAGAAGGAGATGGGTCTAAGAGAAAGAAACTTAAAGGTTGGAATAAATTAGAGCCAGTCGTATATACAAATACTACTCAAACAATAGGGATAATAGATATAACATCTCTAGGAATGGATATAAATGAAGAAAATATTCATAGATTAAATGAATTCAAAAAAATAACATATAAATCAGAGGGGATTATTAATATATTTGATATTAAAAATATAGTACTAAATCCTAATGGACTATTTAAATATGCAAAAGGTAAAAAAATACTTTTCATTAATAAAGTAGAAAATATTTATTATGAATATTTAGCAAAAGAATTGATAGATATAATAAATAATGAAAATATTGATATAAGTATTTTTTATGGTAGTATAAAAGAGAATATATTTAAATATTAAGAGAGAGGTAAAATACATGATAAATGCTATAATAATGGCATCAGGTTTATCAAAGCGAATGGGTGAGAATAAGCTATTATTAGATTTTAAGGGAATACCTATGATAGAATATGCATTTATAGAAATAAGTAAATGTTGTTTTAATGAAGTAATAGTTGTAAGTCAATATGAAGATATATTAAGTTTAAGTAAAAAATATAAATTTAAAAGCATATATAATAAAAATGCTTATATAGGTCAAAGTGAATCTATAAAGCTAGGTATTTTAAATTCTTCAAAATGTGATGGATATATGTTTTTTGTTGGAGATCAACCATTTATTGAAAGTTTTTATATAAATAAAATAATAGATAAATTTAATGAAGATAAAAACTATATAATAATACCAAAATACGGAAATAAAAAAGGTAATCCAGTAATATTTCCATATAATAAAAAAGATGAATTATTAAAATTAGAAGATGATGAAAAAGGCAAAAAAGTAGTTAATAAATCTTCAAAAATAAATTATATAGATGTAAGTGAAAATATGTTAATTGACATTGACAATAAAGTAGATTATGAAAAATTTAGAGGTGTGTAAAATGAGACAAATAAAAACAGTGGATGCAGTGGGACAAATACTATGTCATGATATTACTAAAATAATACCAGGAGAATTCAAGGGTAGGGCCTTTAAAAAGGGGCATATTGTTAGAGAAGAAGATATACCAGTATTATTATCTTTAGGGAAAGATAATCTATATGTATGGGAAAAAACTGAAGGTATGGTACATGAAAATGATGGTGCTATATTTTTGAAGGAGATATCAGCTGGAGAAAATTTAGATTTTAGTGAAATAAAAGAAGGTAAAATTGATTTTATAGCATCTATTGATGGTATGCTAAAAATAGATGTTGATACTTTATTTAAACTAAATTGTATTGATGATATTATGATGGCAACACTTCATAATAATTTCGAAGTTAAAAAGGGAACTAAAGTAGCAGGAACAAGAGTAATACCTCTTTTAATAGAAGAAGAAAAATTACAAGAAGCTAAAAACTTAGTTAAGGATAAAAAGATTGTAAGTGTAGTACCATTTAAACCTAAAAAGGTAGGTATAGTTACAACTGGTAATGAAGTATATTATAAGAGAATAGTAGATAAGTTTGGACCTGTTATAAAAAATAAAGTTAGTAAATATAATTGTGAAATACTAGGACAAACTATATGTCCAGATGATAAAGAAATAATTAAAGAAGCTATAAAGGATTTTATAGATCAAGGAGCAGAACTGATATGTTGCACAGGAGGAATGAGTGTAGACCCAGATGATGTTACTCCAACAGCTATAAAAGAAACTGGAGCTGATTTAGTAACATATGGTTCACCAATACTTCCAGGAGCTATGTTTTTACTAGCATATTATGGAGAAGTACCTATAATGGGAATACCAGGATGTGCAATGTATAATAAAACTACAGTATTTGATGTAATCTTACCAAGGATATTAATAGACGAAAAATTAACAAAAGCAGATATTGCATTATACGGTCATGGTGGTCTTTGTATGAACTGTGAAGTATGCACTTATCCTGCATGTAATTTTGCTAAAATATAGTTATTTTAGTGCCCAGATTGGTTGACTAAAATAAGTATTTGTTATATCATAGATGATGTTGAATAATGGAAAAATTAAAACTCAAGATAAGAAAGGAAATAACGCGAATGTTACAAGTTACAAATATTGGACTTAGATTTGGTGAGAAAGAGTTATTTAAAGATGTTAACTTAAAATTCACTAAAGGAAACTGCTACGGGATAATAGGTGCTAATGGAGCAGGAAAATCAACTTTCCTAAAAATATTAGCTGGAGATATAGAACCAAATACAGGAAGTGTATCTATAACAGATAAAGAAAGAATGTCAGTACTTAGACAGGACCACTTCAAATATGAAGAAGATACAGTTTTAAATGTTGTTATAATGGGACATGAAAGACTTTACTCAATAATGCAAGAAAAAGAGGCATTATACATGAAAGAAGACTTCTCTGAAGAAGATGGTATAAAAGCTGCTGAACTTGAAGGTGAGTTTGCTGAACTTGACGGATGGGATGCAGAAACAAATGCAGAAAGAGTATTAATGGGTCTTGGTATAGACAAAGAAATGCATTACAAGCAAATGAAAGAATTAACAGGTGGAGAAAAGGTTAAAGTGTTACTTGCACAAACATTATTCGGTAAGCCTGAAATACTAGTAATGGATGAACCTACAAACCACTTAGACTTCCAATCAATAAACTGGTTAAATAATTTCATAATGGATTTAGAAGATTCTATCGTTATAATAGTATCGCATGATAGACATTTCTTAAACCAAATATGTACAAATATAGTTGACGTTGACTTTGGTAAAATACAAATGTATGTTGGTAACTATGACTTCTGGTATGAGTCAAGCCAATTAGCATTACAATTAGCTAAAGATCAAAACAAAAAAGCTGAAGAAAAGATAGCTCAACTTAAAGAGTTCATCGCAAGATTCAGTTCAAATGCTTCTAAAGCAAAACAAGCAACATCTAGAAAGAAACAATTAGATAAAATAGAATTAGAAGATATACAACCATCAAGAAGAAAATACCCATATGTAGGATTTACTCCTGAAAGAGAAATCGGAAATGAGGTATTAGAAGTTGAAGGATTAACTAAAACTGTAGACGGAGTTAAAGTTTTAGATAATGTATCTTTCAGATTAGATAGAGAAGATAAAGTAGCATTTATGGGAGATGAAATAGCTATAACTACTTTATTCAACATAATAATGGGAGAAGATACTGCTGATAGTGGTACATTTAAGTGGGGAGTAACAACTTCTCAATCTTATCTTCCTAAAAATCATAACCAATTCTTTGATGGAGTTGAATACTCATTAGTTGACTGGTTAAGACAATACTCAGAAGAAAAGAGTGAAAGTTTCATAAGAGGATTCTTAGGTAGAATGTTATTCTCTGGAGAAGAAGCTTTAAAACAAGCTCAAGTATTATCTGGAGGAGAAAAAGTTAGATGTATGTTATCTAAGTTAATGTTATCAAACGCTAACGTATTAGTATTAGATGATCCTACTAACCACTTAGACTTAGAATCTATAACTTCTGTAAACAAAGGTTTAGAAAAGTTCTCTGGAGTTTTAATCTTCAATTCTCATGACCACGAGATGATACAAACTCTTGCAAATAGAATAATAGAGATAACTCCTGGTGGAATAATGGATAGAAAAACTACTCTTGATGAGTATTTAGAGAATAAGGATATACAAAAGCAATTAAAAGAAATGTATGGAGATTCTAAAAAATAATTTTTAGATTATTGTATGTATAATAAATTAAAACTTAATAATTAAGGTTTTGTAATACCTTCTATATTCGATAAGATGAATAACGTCTATGTTCTGCTTTTTCAAATATAGGAGGTATTTTTATATGTATCTAATTAATATTACAGTTAATATTTTAGATGCAAATTTCATACTTATATTCCACCCTATTTTTACTAGATAGCATTAATAATATACCATATTTTGAAGTGTATGTTAAATAAGGTAGGTAATCATATTTTGTATTAAGGCAATAATATATTAATTAGTTGCCTATAAAAACCATAAAAAGTACATAATAATGATTATAATGTAAATTATTGTTAGTTGATATGTTTTAATATGAAATATATAATTTAAAACTAGGGGTGAGTAGATTTATGAAGGAAGAACCATTAGTGGGTATTACCTATGAACTCATATTTCAAATATTTAACACAATAATTTTATTAGCTATATCAGTATTAATCATATATGGTATATATTTTATTACATCTAGAGTTAAAAATAAGAATAAAGGGGACAATAGAATTATTGAATTAGAAAATAGAATAAAAGAACTAGAAGATAAAATAAATAATGATAAAATTTAGATTTGTTTAAATAAAAATTTAATATAATATCAATAAAAATCCTAGGCTATAATCATATATAGTCTAGGATTTTTATTGATATTATATTAATTCATAAAATTAGGTTTTTATTTTTTTACCTAAAGAATCATTTAAACTACAATAATAACTTACTCCGTCTTTAAATTTATCCAATAGATATAGAATATGAACTTTTAAAAGTTTCTCCAACATTTAATTTGTTTATATATTCTTTATCCTTATATTGGATATTAGAATTTATATTATCAGCTAGTCCATGCCACGGCTCTATACATAAGAACGGTGCAGTAGAGTTGTTATTCTTATAATAAGGTGTCCATATACCAACTAATGGGAAATTTTTAAAATCTACTTTAATAAAATCACTACTATTATTAGAGTGTATAGAAATTTCATCTATATTAGTATATATTAGCGCATCATTTTTAAATAAATCAGGAGTCAATTCAAGTCTTTCTATACTACCTAAATTAATAGATTTACCGGAGAAAGGTCCGTTTAATTCGATTTTAGTTACATTATTTCTATGCTTAAACTCAAGATAATAATCTTTCAAAGATTCATTATTACTCATAGGAACATTAAAAGCCGGATGAGCTCCTATTGAAAAGTAGATATCTTTAGAATCTGTATTTTTTACAGTCCATTCTATATTTACACTTGATTGTATTAATGTATATTTTATAACTAATTCAAATGAATATGGATACATTTTTTTAGTGTCACTATTAGATTTTAAAATATAAGATATAAAATTCTCAGTAGAATCTAAAACTTCAAAATCTAAATCTCTTGCAAATCCATGTTGACTCATAGAGTATGTATTACCTTCGATAGTTGTTTTATTATCAATAAGTTTTCCTACAATAGGAAATAAGACAGGTGATTGTCTTCCCCAATATTTACTATCACCAGACCATAAAATATCCTTACTTTGCTTTTTAGAATAAATTCTAGTAAGTTCAGCACCAGATTTTTTAGATTCGATTATCAAATAATCATTTTGTAATTTGTTCATAAAAATCCCCCTTAAAAGTATATATTTTTATTATATATTAAATTATTACAACAATATAGCTTATTTTACAAGAATCAAAAAGGAAACAAATGTATTTATTTTTCATAGTATGTATAAAAAAAGGAGTTTTTGACAATGAATAATAATTCAAAAAATAATATTTCATATAATTATAAAAAACAACAATCTTTAAAATATCGTAGCAGACGAAATAGATCTAAATGCAAGCTTAATCATAATGAATTTTGTAATAATCATTGCTATAATTGTTATAATCATGGGTTTAATTATTCAAATAATAGCCCATGTGTATGCAAAAAAAGAAGACCTGGTTGTTGCAAAATAAATCCATTATGGTGGCTAGTATTTTTACTTTTTATTTAATAATAATTATAGTTAAGATATAAAATGCGTATGACATAAAGTTATACGCATTTTATATCTTACTAATAAAAAAATTTAATTATACAAAGATAATTAAAGTACATATATGCCTGATAAAAATAAAGTTTTATAATGGATAAAATAAAAAAAGTCGATTTAAAACGAAAAAATGTTTTTAATTTAAAATGATTATGATATAATTAATGATAAATATGAGGGAACACGAAATATAATTTAAAAACATTGAATTAAATACGTGTTTAAATATTATTTAAGGGAGAATTATATGATTAAAAAAAATGGAAAGAAAATAGCAGCACTTGCTATTGCAGCAACAATAATTGGTCAAAACATACAACCTATATTTGCGATTGAAAATGTAATTAACCAATTAAGTGAAGTACAACAAACCATTGAAAAAGTAGAAAATAGTGATACTTCAAGTGAAGAGGTTGGAGAAACTTCAAAAGAAGAATCTAATAAGGAAAATGCAGAAGAAGTTATAATAAATGAAGCTAAGCCAGAAGCTTCAGAGGAAAGCAAAAATGAAGTAAATAAAGAAGAAATAAAAGATGTAAAAAAGAAGGCATCAGTAGACTTTTCTATAATGGCTATAAGTGATTTACATGCAAATTTAATGAATTATGATTACTACACAGGAGGAACAACTAATAACTCTGGTTTAGTAAAAGTTTCAACTCTTATAAATCAATATAAAGAAAAAGTAGATAAGAAAAAAGATGATAAAGAAATAGATAATGCCTTAGTAGTAGATAATGGAGATACGATAGAAGGAACTCCTTTAGCTAACTTCTTTGCTAAGAAAAAGCCTGTTAAGCCAGGCACTCAATACCCAGTATATAAAGCATTAGAAGAAGTTGGATTTGATGCTACAACTATAGGTAATCACGAACTTAACTATGGTTTAGATTTTATAAAGCAAATAACAAATGATAATAAGAGAATGGCTACAGTTTGTGCAAATGTAAATGATGCTAAAACTGGAAAGCCTGTATTTAATCCATATAAAATAGTAGAAGAAAAAGTAATAGATTCAAATGGAGAAGAAAGAACACTTAAAATAGGTATAACAGGTGTTGTTCCTCCTCAAGTAATGAATTGGGATGCATTATTATTAAGGGGAAAAATAAATGTTAATGATATGACTGAAAGTATTAAAAAATATGTTCCTCAAATGAAAGCTGAAGGTGCGGATATAGTATTAGTGCTTGCTCATACAGGGTATGGAGACGAGAATACTCCTAATGTAAAAAATAAAGAAAATGCTGGATATGACATAGCGAATGTTGAAGGTGTAGATCTAGTAATAGGTGGACATGTTCACAAATCATTTAAAAAAGAAGTTAAAAAAGCAAATGGTGATATAGTTCAATATATACAGCCGTTAAATAGCGGTAGAGAATTAGGGGTAGCCGAACTAAAAATAGATTTAGAAGAAAATAATGGTAAGATAGAATATAAAATAAATGATGCTACATCAAAAATAGATACTGTAAGTGCTAAAGATGTACCTAATGATGAAGTTTTAGTTCAAAAAGTTAAAGAGTACCACGATGCAACAGAAAACTATGTAAATACTCCATCTGGAGAAATAACTAAAGATTTAAATAGTTTCTTTACACTAGTAGCTGATGATGCATCTGTACAAATAGTAACTGATGCTCAAAGAAAATTTGTTGAAAAAAGCATAAAAGATGGAGAAGAATCTTTAGTTAAATATAAAGATTTACCATTATTATCAGCAGGAGCACCATTTAAAGCAGGAAGTAGTGCAGGAAATTATGTTGATATAAAAGCAGGAGGACTTGCATTAAAAGATCTTTCTAACTTATATAAATACGATAATACTTTAACTGTTATAAAGTTAAAAGGTAAAGATATAAAAGAGTGGTTAGAACTAAGTGCAGTAATGTTTAATACAATAGATACTAACTCTAAAGAAGAACAAGATTTAATAAATAGAGATTTCCCTACTTTTAACTTTGACGTAATAGATGGAGTTAATTATGAAATAGATGTAACTCAAAAGCCAAAGTATGATAAAGATGGAAATGTAATAAATGCTAATTCACAAAGAATAGTGAACTTAACTTACAACGGAAAACCTATAAACTTAGAACAAGATTTCTTAATAGCTACTAATAATTATAGAGCTGGTGGAAATGGATTCCCATGGAATGGAAAACAAGAAATAGTATATAGTGGAACTTATGAAAATAGACAAGCAGTAGCTGATTATATAGAAGCTGCTGGTAAATTAGAACCAACAGTAGATAATAACTGGAAATTTAAATCTGTTGATACAGATGCTAAAGTGATATTTACATCTCATGAAAATGGTGCTAAATATTTAGGTAAACATCCTCAAATAAAAGCGGGAGAAAATATAGGAGATAAATTAGTTAAATATAGCTATGATTTATCATATGTAGTTCCAGGAACTAATGAAAAACCAGAAGAAAATAAACCAGGAACTAATAAGCCTGAAACTAATAAACCAGGTTCAAATAATAACTCTACAACAAATAGTACAGATAATCCTAAAACAGGAGATACTAGTATAATCGGATATGTAGTATTAGGAGGCGCTGCAGCTGCTGGGTTAGCAGTAACTTCAATTAAGAAAAAAAGAAAATAGTTAATTATAAAATTTAAAAAACTCCTTAAAGTAATAATTTAAATAATATTGCTTTGAGGAGTTTTTTTATATAATTTAAAAAAATTGTTACTAATATTAATTTAAAATGGTATAGTAGATTATAACATATAAATTTATTTCACAATAAATGTTAAAAATATAAATTACAGTATATATTTATATTTTAATATGATTATATACTTTATATAGTAAGGAGATGCTAAAATGAAATTAAATAGAAATGATGAATGCTGGTGTGGCAGTAATGCAAAATATAAAAAATGCCACATGGAATTTGATGAAAAATTAGAAACATTAAAAGGAAAAGGATACATAGTTCCAAGCCATGATATTATAAAAACGAAAGAGCAAATAGAAAAAATAAAAGAAAGTGCAAAAATAAATAATGCAGTATTAGATTTAGTAGCAAAAGAAATAAAAGAAGGTATGACTACTGATGATATTGATAAAATAGTACATGACTTTTCAATATCTCAAGGTGCAATACCAGCACCACTTGGATATGGAGGATTTCCAAAGAGTTTATGTACATCAATAAACTCTCAAATATGTCATGGTATACCAAGTAAAGATGTAGTTCTTAAAGATGGAGATATAATAAATGTAGATGTATCAACAATATACAATGGATACTATTCAGATGCGTCTAGAATGTTTATGATAGGGAATGTAAGTGAAGAAGCTAAGAAATTAGTTGAAGTAACTAAAGAATGTTTATATAAAGGAATAGAAGCTGTTAAGCCTTGGGGGCATCTAGGAGCTATAGGAGCAGCTATACAAGAGCACGCTGAAAAAAATGGATACTCAGTAGTAAGAGACTTTGGAGGTCATGGGATAGGGCTACAATTCCATGAAGACCCATTTGTATTTCATGTAGGAAAAAAAGATGAAGGTATGATTTTAGTACCTGGAATGGTATTTACTATAGAGCCTATGATAAATCAAGGAGACTACGAGCTTTACATAGATGCAGAAAATGAATGGACTGCATATACATATGATGGGAAACTATCTGCTCAATGGGAGCATATGATATTAGTAACTGAAGATGGCATTGAAATCTTATCTAAATAAAAAATATATACTTGGTTAAAATAATTATAAAATATTATTTCGAGGTGATATGTTATGAAGAAAGAAAGTAAATGCGAAAGTAACAATCAGTGGGCAGGAGCTAATACTACACTGACTAGCAAAGCAGGAGTCAAAGAAAAAGATGAAAATAATAATCAATGGACTTCTACTAATAAGAAAGCACCAGAAATGTATCAAAATAATTTTAACAAAGGCAAAAATAACAAATAGATATATAAATAAAAAGATATGTTTATAAACATATCTTTTTATTTATATAAAGGTATGTTTATTTACATAAAGGTATGTATATTACTGGAAAATAAGCTTGAATATTTATTTAAGATATAGTATGATATTATTTACAAAGTATTGAAAAATCAACAGTTTAACTAAAGGAGATTGTTATAATGGTAGAGTCATATGCAGTAAGTAGAGCAACACGTCTTCTAATAGTTTTTAGTGTAGTATTTGCAGCTTTAGAGGCAAATGTGGCTTTTTTGGCACCTATAATAACTATAGTTATACCATATAAGTTTATGAGGTATAAGGATGTATCTAAAGAAAAAGAAAATAAAAAGATATTAAATAATTTATTTTTGTTTAATTTAGTTTCATTTTTAGTAGCTATAGTCATTACAAAGAAAATGAATTTAATGATATTGGACTTAATTGTAAATATATTTATAAGTTTTATATGGTATAAAATGATATGTTTTTTTGATAACAAAAAGGAAAATTTATATAAAAATCCAGATATTGTATACAATAAAATGAATAAAAAAATTGATATGTTAGAAAAATTACAAATCCAAACAAAAGAATTAATGGAAAATGCTGAAACAGAAAAAGATAAAATGTCTATACAGTCAAAGCTCGACGCAATACAATATAAAATAGATGAAACTAAAAGACAATTAAGTATAATAAAAAAGCAAGTTGAATTAAAAAATAATAGTGAAAAATAAATTTCAAAACAAAAGCCTTTAGATTGTAAAAATCTAAAGGCTTTTGTGATACAATTTTAAATAAAGCTAAGTAAGCAACTTTTATGGGAAGGGTAATTATATGGTAATTAAATTTAAAAGATTATATAAAAAAGATATTACTGATTTTGAATTAATAGCAAATTGGGATAATCAAGATGATATAAAGTATTTAATTAGGCCTAATTTTATAGAAGGGGAAATAAAAGATATAACATTAAAAGATTTAATAGATAGTATAGTTTATAATCCATATAAATACATATATATTATATCCGTTGATGATAAAAAAGTAGGATATATAAGCATAGACACTAATTTTAATATGTTTAAAAAAGATATAAATAGATCTTGTTGGATAGGAATATGTATAGGTGACATTAGTTATCATGGAAGTGGAATATCAAAAATTGCAATGAAATTTTTAGAAAATAAAGCAAAAAAACTTAATCAACAAAGAATTGAATTAGGAGTGTTTGAATATAACAAAAGAGCAATTAATTTTTATAAAAACATGGGGTATATAGAAATAGGAAAAAATGAAAATTTTGTATATTACAATGGAAAATGGCAAAGTGATATAAGAATGGAAAAATATATATAATAATACAAAATAATTAATACCACTTATATAAACTATATAGGTGGTATTAATTATTATAATTGTTTTAAAATAAAAACATTTTCATAAAAAATAATATTATTTAGTTATTGACTTTATACAGTATATTGTATACAATGTACTTATAGAAAACAAACAAGAAATAATCAATAGGGAAAGAGGCAAAATAGATGATAGTATTAAGAAAAATAGCAAAAACTTTAAAAGGAATATCAAATTACTTATTAGTAAATGAGAGAATTAACAGCCAAAGATGTATGGCGAAAGATATAGATACGACTAGAACTATCTTAGATAATAAATAGTCAAAAAACTTCACAATTATTTTAATTTAACCTCCCCAAAGAGCACTAGTTAATACTAGTGCTTTTTTATTTAAAATTAAAATATATAACTATACAGTAAAAGAAGTATGTTAAAATGGAAGTATATACAAAATTTATTAAATATTAATTGTTTTAGAAGGGAAAGATATTATGGATCAAAATGTAGTATGGGTTAATGAAAAAAAGATAGAAAGAACTATAAAAGCTTTAGAACGTAATAATATGAATGGATATTTAGTTAACAATAAAGACGAACTTTTAGATAAAATACAAGAATTAATTAATGATGGGGACTTAATAGGATGTGGTGGATCTATGAGTTTATTTGAAACAGGAATCATAGATTTTTTAAGAAATGGAAAGTATGAATTCTTAGACAGATACGAAGAAGGTCTTACAGCTAAAGATTTAAAAGAAATGTATAGAAAAACATTTTCAGCAGATGCATATTTCACTAGCACAAATGCAATTACTGAAAATGGAGAACTTTATAATGTTGATGGAAATGGAAATAGAATAGCAGCGATGCTTTATGGTCCAGATAAAGTGATAGTAATAGCAGGAGTAAATAAAATAGTAAAAGATATGGATGATGCTATAAGAAGAAATGAAGAAATCAGTGCACCAGCAAATGCAAAAAGAATAGGTACCAAAACACCTTGTAAGACAGTTGGACATTGTATGGATTGTTCAAGTCCAGAGAGAAT
The DNA here is from genome assembly GCF_053667625.1 of Faecalimicrobium sp. JNUCC 81. NCBI lineage: Bacteria > Bacillati > Bacillota > Clostridia > Peptostreptococcales > Peptostreptococcaceae > Faecalimicrobium > Faecalimicrobium sp. JNUCC 81. The sequence continues at coordinate 1,929,376 of NZ_CM132203.1, read as the reverse complement.
ATGTTGTGAATATGCTATTATAAAAAAGCAAAGAACCGCTAATAGAATACATGTAATATTTCTAAATGAAAGTTTTGGATATTAATAACAAAGAGTCCTTGTGTATGCATTTAGCCATTGTATATTATAATAAATAAAACTTAAATAATATTAATATAATATATAAATGCTTTGCTATATTAACGTAAGGAGGAAAAATGAAAAAAGTAAAACTAATATATAACCCAAATTCAGGAGAGAAAAGGATTAATAATCAATTAGATGATATTATAAAAGTATATCAAGAAAATAATTATCTACTTATGCCCTATAGATTAAATATAGAAGAACCTATAAGTAAAGCATTTGATGAAATGGATGATACTTACGACCATTTATTATTAGCCGGTGGAGATGGTACTATAGATATGGTATTAAATGCTATTAAAGAATGTAATATAAATTTACCTATAGGTATATTACCAACTGGGACAGCTAATGATTTTGCAAATGCGCTTAAAATTCCAAATAATATTAAAGAAGCTATAGAAAATATTATAAAATCAGAACCTAAAAAAATAGATATAGGTAAAATAAATGATAAATATTTTATAAATGTAGCAAGTGCAGGAATGTTTACTGATGTGTCTCAAAGAATAAATCAGGATTTAAAAAATTACATAGGAAAAGTATCATACTATATAAAAGGTATAGAAGAAGCACTTTATTTGAGAAAATTTAATATAAAAGTACACTCTGAAGAATTAAGCTATAATGGAGATATGTATCTGATGCTAATTTTTAATGGAAAAACAGCAGGAAATATAAATCTAGCTTATAAGGCAGAAATAGATGATGGATATTTAGATGTTATAATTTTTAAAGGTATGCCTATTCCAAAATCTATTCCAGTTTTAATAAGTGTTCTAAGAGGAGAACACTTAGATCACTTAAATGAAAATGAGCTATTATATTTTAAAACAAAAAAATTAACTATTGAGTGTGAAGATGGATTAATAACAGATATAGATGGAGAAAAAGGACCGGATTTTCCACTTGATATTGAATGTATTAAAGATGGAATAGAAATATTAGGATTTGTTAAAGAATAGAGAACAATAATTATTGTTCTCTATTTATTTATAATTAAGTTTTATTTGCCAGGTTTAAAAGAACTCTTTAAAGGTACGACTCTATTAAATACTAGCTTTTCATCAGTAGTATATTTGTTATCTACACTGAAGAATCCATTTCTTACAAATTGGAATTTATCAAAAGCATTTGCAGTTTCAAGTTGAGTTGGTTCTGCAAATCCTTGTAACACTTCTATTGAAGTTGGATTTATTTGTTCTAAGAAGTGCTTACCTTCATTTTCAGGAGCATCATCTAGTATTAAAGGTTCGAATAATCTAAATTCACAAGGAACCGCACTATTAGCTTCAACCCAGTGAATTGTTGCTTTTACCTTACGACCTGTAAATCCTGAACCACTCTTAGTTTCAGGGTCGTAAGTACAGTGAATTTCAACTACATTTCCATTTTCATCTTTTATAACATCGTTACATTTTACAAAGTAAGCTCCTTTTAAACGTACTTCATTTCCTGGGAATAACCTGAAGTATTTCTTTACAGGCTCTTCCATAAAGTCATCTTGCTCTATGTATAACTCTCTACCAAATGGAACTGTTCTAGTTCCCATAGTTTCATCTTTAGCGTTATTTTCTAACTCTATCATTTCAGTTTGACCTTCAGGATAGTTTGTTATAATTAACTTTAATGGTTTTACTACTCCCATTGCAAGAGGTGATTTAGATTGTAAATCTTCTCTTACAAAGAAATCTAACATTTGGCTGTCAACAGTTGAGTCAGCTTTAGATACACCTATTTCAGCACAGAACTTACGTATAGCTTCAGAAGTATATCCTCTACGTCTAAGACCTGCTATTGTAGGCATACGTGGGTCATCCCATCCATCAGTAACACCTTCATCAACAAGTTGCTTTAATTTTCTTTTACTCATAACAGTATTTGTAAGATTAAGTCTAGCAAATTCTATTTGTCTTGGAGTAGATTCCATTTCACATTCAGAAACAAACCAATCATAAAGTGGTCTTTGATCTTCAAATTCTAAAGAACATAAAGAATGAGTTATTCCTTCTATTGCATCTTCTAATGGATGAGCGAATGCATACATTGGATATATACACCATTTATCACCTGTATTATGATGAGTTGAGTGAGAAATTCTATATATTATTGGATCTCTAAAGTTAATGTTTGGAGATGACATATCAATTTTAGCTCTTAAAACTTTTTCTCCATCTTTAAATTCTCCGTTTTTCATTTTTTCAAATAGCTCTAAGTTTTCTTCTATAGATCTATTTCTATATGGACTTTCTTTTCCGGGTTGAGTTAAAGTTCCACGATATTCTCTCATTTCATCTGGAGTTAAATCACATACGTAAGCTTTCCCTTTTTTTATTAAAAGTAATGCTCTTTTATACATTTCATCAAAGTAATTAGATGCAAAATATAAGTTATTCCAATCAAAGCCTAACCACTGAACATCTTCTTTTATAGAATTTACATATTCTACATCTTCTTTAACTGGGTTTGTATCATCGAATCTTAAATTAACTTTTCCGTTAAATTCATTAGCAAGACCGAAGTTAAGACAAATACTCTTTGCATGTCCTATATGTAAGTATCCATTTGGTTCCGGTGGGAAACGAGTTATGATACTATCATGTTTTTTAGTTTCTAAATCATTTATAATAATGTTTTTTATAAAGTTAGATGAATTAGTTTCATTTGACATATTATAATACCTCTCAATTAATTAATTTTTATATAGTACATAAAGATACTATAATCCATAATATTCATTTTAATCTAATATTGGAAAAAAATAAAGATATAAATGCTTTAATTTAAATCTAATTTACATAAAATGTTTATATTCATCATTATTATCAAAGTTAAAATATTTTATGACCATAAAAATAAAATAGTAAAATCTATTTTTAACATATACTGTATAATTAAATATAAGAAATATAATTATATACTAATAATATTTACCTTATATATCAATAATATGGATATAACACACTATATTATTAATATATAAAGAGAGGAGAAATTATGAAAAAAGGTGCAAAAATACTGATATCTATATTGGTTATTTTAATAATAATTACAGGAGGTACATATTACGTATTAATACCAAAAGAAAGAGTCACGCAAAATACTAATAATAAGATTATTACTGAACAAGACTTGTTACAAAATGCTTCTATAGATGAGTTTCAATTAGTTAAGAATCCTCTTAGATTAAAAGGAAAAGTATCTATATCAAGTGATGAGTTTCAAAATATAATTTATACTATTATGAATGAATATAATGTAGAAGATTTCAAACATGCTAATGTAGATATAAATAATAGTAAAGTTAAAATTATGTATCCATATAAAGTTTTAGGATTCATAGATAGTCAATTAGAAGTAAATTTAATCCCAGAAGTTGTTGAAAATAAGTTAAATATCGTGCTTACTGATGCAAAGCTAGGTAAAATAAATATAAGTGATAAAATATTAAAAGAAAGTTTGAAAAAATATAGAGAAAAGATACCTTTTGAAGTAAAAAATAATACGATCATAATAGATAAAAATGATATTTATCCAACGACTCTTAATAAAGTTGAAATAACTGAAAAAGATATATTAATAGATTTAGAAATTCAAGCAAATAATCTTATTGATTTTATATCTAAATACAATATTAATGTTAAGCAGTAATTTTATATACAAATGATATTAAAGTAGGTGCATAGATGGAACAAATATTATATTCACTGTCAGATTACAAGGTATTAGCGATAATAGCAGGATTTATTATAATTAGTGTAGAAACATTTATTCCAGTACTTCCCCTAGTAGCAATAGTAGTAGCCAATGTTTTTATACTAGGGATGTGGCTAGGATTTTTTGTATCTTGGGTAGGATCTAGTTTAGCATCTATCTTATTATATTTTTTAGCAAGCAAATTTTCAAAACATAATATATTTAAAAAATATAAGCACAACAAGAAAGTAAACGAAATAATAACATGGATAAGAAAGCAAGGATTTACCAGTATATTTGTATCGTATTCTTGTCCATTTATACCAGACTTTTTAATAACCATAGCATCTGGCTTGGTACAGTTAGATTTTAAGAGTTTTGCTTCTGGAATGATATTTGGAAAATTTGTTATGTTTTTACTAATAAGCTATGTAGGAGAAGATGTTGGAGCATTTTTCTCAAGTCCAATTAAAATAATAGTATTTTCAATAAGCATTGCTATATCATGGATTATTGGAAACAATGTAAACAACAGAATACATGAAACATATGAAAAAGATAAATAAAAGTAACCAGTATAATTATAAAATTTGAAATATTTAATTCTTTGTGTTAAACTATTATAGTTATACTTAAGTTTATAAATATTAAGGGGGGAAGGTTATGAAGCAGATATATATAATAACGACTTATACTGGAACATTCTTATCATATCTTATAAGAAATATAAGTAAAACCCCATACGCACACGTATCAATAGCCTTAAATCAAGATTTAGCACCGATGTATTCATTTGGAAGGCTAAATCCTAAAACGCCATTATTTGCAGGATTTGTTGAAGAGAATATAAATCAAGGATTATATGCTATTAGAAAAAATACTATGTGTAGGGTGTACTCATTAGATGTAACAGACGCACAATATAATAAGTTATATGATAATATAATGGAAGTAAGCAGAAATAGAAAAAAATATGATTATGATGTTAGGGCGCTCGTATATTTATCTATAAATAAACCAAGAGAAAGAGAATATAAATATGTCTGTTCTCATTTTGTAGCAGATATGTTGCAAAAAAGTGGAATACATATTTGTGATAAAAATTCGTATGAAATAAGACCGAATGATTTTTATGACTTAAATAGTTTAAATTTAGAATATGAAGGTTTATTATCAAGATACTCTACAGAAGAACATTCATATGTGTCAAAAATTGCAAAAGCTTAGAAAAATACCTCTTACAATTAGAAGAGGTATTTATTTTTTTGTAAATTATCTATTATGTTATAATTAAATTAACAATTGTTATATATTGTTCATTAACTAAACTAAATAAATAATTTTAAATTATAGGTTTGTAAAATAGGAGGAAAAATGGACCGAAATTTTATCATAGAAAAAACAAAAGAATTTGTAAAAGAAAAATTATATAATGAAGGTAGTGGACATGATTGGTTTCATATAGAGAGAGTATATAATTTATCAAAATTTTTAGCTGATAAAGAAGGTGCAGATAGTTTTATAGTAGAGCTAAGCTCTTTACTTCATGATATAGAAGATTGGAAATTTTCAAATACTAACGAAACATCTACAAGTTTAATAGAGGAATTTCTTAAAGGATTAGATGTTTCACAAGACTATATTAAAAAAATAACTAATATAATAAAAACAATGTCATATAAAGGTGGTGTTGTTGACTCGACTCAAAATACCATAGAGGGAAAAGTTGTTCAAGATGCTGATAGATTAGATGCGATTGGGGCAATTGGAATAGCTAGAACCTTTACATATGGAGGTTATAAAAATAGGCCATTATACAATCCTTTAGTTAAGCCTATGAAATTTTCATCACTAGAGGAGGTAAAGAATAAAGAAAATTATACTATAAACCATTTTTATGAAAAGTTATTAAAATTAAAAGGCTTAATGAATACAGACTCAGCTAAAGAGATTGCAAATAAAAGACATAAATTTATGGAAATCTTCTTAGATGAGTTTTATAGTGAGTGGAATTTTAAATAGTATATAATTTTATTTATACTTAATCTCCAGTTTATAATTGGTATATATTATAAATCAAGAGAGTAGTAAGATTAAAATCATTACTTTTTTATATTAAAAGATATTTAATAATTCAAAAAAAGCGATATTTCTTAAAAGTATGATAATATTTGTATATAAGTGACGACTTGATATTACAATATAAGGAGATATTATTAAATGAAAAAAATAGGTAAAGCATTATTAATAATTGGATTATTAGTTGCTATAATACTTTCTAATAAATATATTTATTTAGAAGGGAGCTTAGATAATTTAACATCTAATAAAATTTTAGGTAATATTACTCTTGGTAATGGTACAACAGTATATGAAGATTATATAACTAATACTACAAATTTTAGCAAAGCTAATAATAGTCAAAAGTATATAGTAATTCATGATACTGCAAACGAAAGTCCAAAAGCAGGAGCTGATAGTCATAGAAAATACTTCCAAGATAATAATAGACATGTTTCTATACATTACATTGTAGATAAAACTAAAATAATACATGCATTACAAGATAATTATTCGGCACATCATGTAGGGGATAGAGGTAACATCTTAGGAGACAAAACTAATCATACAACAATAGGTATAGAATTATGTGTCAATGACAAAAAAGGATCTGAAGGATGGGAAATGGTAAAAGAGAATTGTGTATATTTAGTAAAAGAATTAATGGAAAAATACAATATACCTGTAGATAGAGTAATTATGCATAAAGATGCATCAGGAAAATTATGCCCAGCACGATTAATAGATAATAATAACAAAGAGTGGAATGAATTTAAAGAAAATTTAGCTAATTCCATATAAATAATATGGTTTCAATTGCTAAGTTATTTTTATGTTAAAAGAACTATAAAATAAAGTATGAATCTTCCTTCAAATAACTTAATTTAATTATCGTATTTGGGGAAGAATACACACTTTATTTTTCATACACTCTAATTCATAGTAAAGATTAATCTCTAAAATGAGTTAACTTGTTTATTATTTTGTATAACTAATTTGATTTAATGTTTTGACTTTTAAAAAATTTGTCAGATTCTTCTTTAACTTCTTTTCTAAGTTTTATTACTCCTATCATATTTGTTGCTATAACACACGCTAATGTAGCATCTAATAAAACTACTATATTATCAAATTTGCATAAAGCTCCTATCATTATAAAACATAGATACACAATTCTTGCTATTTTAGATGCCTTTAATCCAAATAGATATTCTGCTTGTTTTTCCCCATAGAAAATTACAACTATTAAAGTTGATAGAACAAACATCAACATACATATAGTTAAAAATCCTCCACCAAATTTAGTTCCAAATACACTTTGTACTGCAATAGATGGCATAGCGGCTGCTTTGTCAGCTCCAACAGTTGACCATATACCTGTAGTTAAAACTAAAAATGCTGTTATAGTACATATACAAAACGTATCTACTATAATTTCAAATACTCCCCATAATGCCTGTCTAGCAGGAAAATCAGTGACTGCGGCTGAGTGAGCTATTGTTGATGTACCCATACCTGCTTCATTTGAATAAGCACCTCTAGCAGCACCAGCTCTTATTGTTGATGCTAAAACAGAACCTGCAAATCCACCAAATGCTGCTGTAGGAGTAAATGCTCCTTTAAATATTAGAGCAAATGTATTTGGTATACTTTTATAATTTGCTAATATAACTATCAGTGCTATTAAGAAATATGCAACTGCCATAATAGGTACTAATTTCTCTGTAACTTTTGATATCCTTTTAATCCCTCCATATACAACTAATCCAACTATAAGAACAACTGTAATCCCTGTTACAATAGGGTTTATATTTATAGTTGACGCAGTTTGTACAATTGAAGCTGATTGAGTAGCTATTGACGGAGCTATTTCAAGCATTAGGAAAAATGCAAATAATGATCCAAGCAAAGGTAATTTTGCTCCATTTTTAAGGTAATACATAGGGCCACCTACATACTCACCCTCATTATTTTTGACTCTATACTTTATACCCAATATAATCTCAGAATACTTAAGAGCACAACCAAATATAGCTATGATCCACATCCAAAATATTGCACCAGGTCCACCCGTAGCTATAGCTAGAGGAACTCCAACTATATTAGCAGCTCCTATTGTAGATGCTAATGCAGATGTTGCTGCTTGGAATGGAGTTATTGTTCCATTTCCATCACCTTTTTTAAATATTTTTCCAAATGTTTCTTTTAGTATAAATGGTAACTTAGTTATTTGGAAAAAATTTAATGTAAATGACATTATTATGCCACCTCCGACTAATATAATTAAAATCGGATAAAGCCACAACCAATCTATTAGTTGTTTGAACATATCAAACATAAAAAATACCTCCTTAAATTTATATGTTATTTTATATTGTAAAAATATGTATGTTATTTATGTATGTTGTTTTTGTATATAATATAACTTTTTTAAAAATTATATTATATACTGACTATGACGTAACGTACCTTTTGGTATAATAATTGTTAATTATATATTATTTAATTTGGAAAATGGTTTCAGTATGAAAATCATTGTTTCAATCCATTTAAATCTAATTTCAATCCATTTTCTATAAAAAAATACATATTTATGGTAAATTATTGAAGTGAATAAAAATTATTTATTATATAGTTCATCAACTTTTTGAATTATAATATTTTAATGATTAAAATGTAGTAAAATTCATGAAATTGCAGGGAGGTTAAAATTATTTTGAGAAAGTACATAGATTTAATTATAGGGATAGCTATATTTTTTTACTGCATAATGGTTAATATAATTAGTAATAGAATCATAGCATTTAGCGAAATGCTAGGATTTTTAGGTATATTATTAATTATATATCACTTTTTAAAAATAAAACTTAAATCAAATAAATATTTTATTAAAGTAAATAAAATATTAGTGATATTGGTATCAGTAGGATTTATTATATTCATATTTTCTGAGGTTATGATAATTGGTTACCCGAAAAATAATGAGGAAAGTACAGACTATATAATGATATTAGGGGCAGGTTTAAATAACGGTGATCGTGTTAGTCTGACTTTAAAACATAGATTAGACGCTGCTTTAAAATATATAAACGAATCAGGTAGTAAGTCATATGTACTTGTATCAGGGGGGCAAGGGTTAGATGAAACAATATCAGAATCTGAAGCGATGAAGAGATATCTAATAAAAAATGGAGTGCCTAGTGATAAAATAATTAAAGAAGATAAATCAACAAATACCTATGAAAACTTTAAATATTCTAAAGAAAAAATTGAAGAACATAGTAGAAAAAATATAGATAAAAATACTGTAAAAATAGTTACAACTGATTTTCATGCTTTAAGGAGCAATATGCTAGCTAAAAGAAATGGATATGATAATATAAATGTATATTCGAGTAAAACTGTATCATATTTAGTTCCACTATTCTATACACGTGAATCATTAGCATTAGCTAAAAGTTTTATTCTAGATAGATAATTTATTTTTAGTAAATATAGATTTATTTAAAATGCAAAATATAATGTCATTTAGGAAGCTACTAATTTATTCACTTTAGCTAGACCTGATAAAATAGAGTTAAATAGAATAAAAACAGATGAAAAGTATAAATTAGTTATATTAACTAATAGGTTTGATACTATTAGAAGATGCTTAAACTTTATAGATAAACATATTAAGATATTAGCTATCAACAATACATAAAAGAAGATATTCAATCAACTGAGATATCTTCTTTTTTGATGCAAAAACTTGAATCATAGATAAAATAAAAAATAATGTTTATCTAAAGTTAATGATTATATTGTATTAATGCATATTAAAGAAAGATGGGAGATTATGCAAGAGTTTGCTATGATACATAAAGATAAAACTGTGGATTACGACAAAAGATGACATTTTAAATTATTAATAAGCTATATTGTTTAAACATCTACACTATGCAAATATATATTTATTTTTTTGTAGAATATGGATATAATAGTATTAATTACTATTTACTTTGAAAGGAGTATTAAATGAAAAAAGTTTTGCAAACATATGGAATAGCGTTAATAGTTGTAGCCATTTACGCATTCGTTAAATTGCCAGTACTTAGACTAGATTTTATATCATTATTTTCGGTACTTATAATATTCTTTGCTGTAGCAGGAGTATTAGATATGATGTTAGATAGAGGGGAGAAAACATCTAAAATTGCTAAGTATAATTTTACAATAGCAATCGTACTAATAATTTACAGTATAGCAGCTCCATTTATAACATCATCTCCTATATTACATGCAAAAGCATATAGAAATTTAATAGGTAAAGTTGAAGAAAGCAAGTTTGCAGAAGATGTAAGTCCTGTAAGTGTAAAGGATATACGTCTTGTAGATGAAGCTATGGCTATGAAGTTAGGGGATAAAAAGCTTGGAGAGGTTCCTGCTATAGGTAGTGTTTCAAAACTTGGAACTTTCCATATTCAAAGTGTAAAAGGAAATTTATACTGGGTAGCACCGCTAGTACATAGGGATATAATTAAATGGATAACATCATTAGATGGTACAAATGGATACGTAATGGTATCTGCAAGTAACCCTCAGGATGTTAGATTAGTTCAAGAAATTGATGGAAAGCCTATAAAAATAGTATATCAACCAGAGGCTTATTTACTTCAAGATTTACATAGACATATGTATGTAAATGGTCTTATGAATATAGGTATGAGTGACTTTACTTTAGAAATAAATGATGAAGGTAGACCATATTGGGTAACAACACTATATGAACATAGCGTAGGATATGGTGGTTCTGATGCTACAGGAGTAGCAACTGTTGATGCTGAAACAGGAGAAATAAAAAAATATAATATAAAAAATACCCCAGAATGGATTGATAGAATACAGCCACAAGACTTTGTTGTTAACCAAATAAATGACTGGGGATTATATATTAAAGGATTTTTAAATTCAGTAATATCAGAAGAAGGTGTTTTAGTTCCAACAGAAGGAACCTCTTTAATTTATGGAAATGATAATAGAGCATACTGGTATACAGGCATAACGTCTTCAGGAGGAGATGAATCAACGATAGGATTTATGTTAGTTGATAGTCGAACTAAAGAAGCTAAGTTATATAAACAACCAGGAGCTACAGAAACAGCAGCTATGAGATCTGCAGAAGGTAAAGTTCAAGAGAAAAATTATGAGGCTACATTCCCTGTAATGTATAATATATTAGGAACTCCTACATATGTATCATCATTAAAAGATAAAGCAGGACTTGTTAAGATGGTAGCGTTTATATCTGTTGAAGATTTTAGTGTACTTGGTCTAGGAGAAACAAAAGAAGAAGCTCTTAGAAGCTATAGAGAAGCATTATCATCAAAAGGTAATAGTATAAAACTTGAAGATGATACAACTACACAAGATTTAGAAGGCACAGTTGTAAGAATTAGTCCAGATGTTAAGAGTGGAAATACATATTACTATATGACAGTAAATTCAAATGAAAATATTATATTTAATGCAACATCTAAAATATCTACAGAAATACCACTTACTAATGTTGGGGATAAAGTAAAAATATCTTTCCAAAAAGGTGAAAAAGGATTAGTAGATATAATAAAATTTGATAACCTAAATATTGGTAATATAGATACTAAAAATAAAAATAATGCTACACCAACTGAAAAAAATGCAGAAGAAAAATTAGCACAATAGATATTAAAGAAAAATCGCATGTAACATGCGATTTTTTTATGTAAAAAATGTAAATTTTATAATCCTATCTTAATATAATAGTATTACGACTTGATACACTAAATAACTTCAAGGAGACTAGACAAAATGATAGGAATTGAGAAGGAGATATTAATTTTAATAAGTAGGGTTAGATGTATGACGGAAAACCAAGTTGGAAAAGTTTTTGGGACAAGGAGAAAATATGGAAGAAAGCCGTTTAAAAAAACATTGAGAAAAATGTGCAATGAATATACACTTAGAAAATATCCATGTAATATAAATTATCCAGGATATAGAGATAACTCTTATATATATTATCTAAACGGAAGTAAAATGTATAGTGGTGAAGAATTATTGAAAGCAGTTATAGGAAGTGAATTAGCTATTAAAATTGATATGGGTGGATACAATTTAAAAAGATTTTATAGAAACGTTTCAGTCGATAATAGAAAATATGATTTATTTATAGAATATATAAACCATTATGGAGAACAAAAACAAATACTTGTAGATATAGACTTAGATGGAGAAGTGGATATATCTAAATATGAAAATTTAGAAGAGAAAATTATGAATTCTACAATACCATTTTTCGAAACCCCAAAGGTTTTAATAGTTACATCATCCAATATAGAAACTATATTACCCAAAAAAGAACTCTTTAATATAGAGTGTTTAGATTTAAATTTAAATAAATTGTTTAGACATATATAAAAAAATAAGCCTATTTTTAAATAGGCTTATTTTTTTATTCTTAATCTTATATATTTTTAAATTTACTATTTAAATTTTATAAAAATGCAAATCATAATAATAAATATTAAAAATAGAAAAGAGGTTCAAAAATGGGAGAAATGAATACAGCAGCAGTAAGTTCAAATGAACTACTTTTAATAATGGCATCTATATCTGTAATTGGTGTAATAGGAGGATGGATAGGTGAAAAATTAAAATTACCAGATGTAGTTATATTTTTGATTTGTGGAATAGCATTTGGACCAACCTTTTTTAATATAGTTAACATAGAATCTTTTCCTGTAGTAAATGAAATAATTTTAACATTTGGGTCTGCATTTATACTTTATGAAGGTGGTAGAGAAGTGAAACTTAAAGTATTAAATAAAGTAAAAATAACAGTAGGTCTTTTATCATCATTAGGTGTATTTATAAGTGCAGGTATAATAGGCTTAAGTTCTTATTATATATTGAATTTACCAATAGGAGTTAGTTTTCTTTTAGGAGCGACAATCGCATCAACAGATCCAGCCAGTTTAATTCCAGTTTTTAAGCAAGTACCAATTAAAAATAAGTTAAAACAAACAATAATAAGTGAATCAGCGTTTAATGATGCATTTGGAGCAATACTATTTACTTCTATTCTTACAGGTATAACATTATCTAAACAAATGGGTTTATTAGAGACAACATTTCAATTAATATCTATGATAGTAATTGGCGTATTAGTAGGAACAGGAGTAGCGCTTATAGGTATAGGCTTATCTTCAGATAAAAAATATGGTATTTTTAATGATTATGCTCCAATAATATCAGTAATTATGGTTATATTTGCCTACGAGATATCAGAAAGATTTGGTGGGAGTGGATATATGTCAGTCTTTATTGCAGGTCTTATAGCAGGAAATAAAAAACGATTTGGGTTATGGATACCTGATGAAAATTATATATCAGGAGTATATTTTAGAGAGAATATATCCACTATTGCAAGAATGGCTATATTTATAATTTTAGGTACACATTTAGATGTAAGCTCTTTACTAAAATATGGCTTAGGCTCAATTTTAATAGTATTAATACTTATATTTATAGCAAGACCTTTAGTAGTTTTAATTTGTACAGCATTTGATAAAGAAGCTAATTGGACTAGAAATGAAAAAATATTTATGATGTGGGTTAGAGAAACGGGAGTAATACCAGCAGCTTTATCAGGAATTATAGTGTCGATGAAAGTTCCAGGTTATGAAATTATTTCAGCAACTGTATTTATGACAATAATAATAACATTATTACTACAAGCAAGTACTACAAATATTGTAGCTAAAAAATTAAATGTATTGGAAGAAAATTAAAATATCATATCTCAAATATTTAATATTAAAGTTTAAAAAAATAGTATATAAAAAGACAAAATATGTTTTTTATATACTATTTTTGATATTTTCTCCTATAAAAAGGATAATTATGATAAAATTTATATTAGATAATGAGGAGGGATTTGATGAAACAAAAAATAATTTTACTTGTAGCACTATTATCAATATTTTTAACTGGATGTTCAAGTGAAGATGAAAATAATCTAGTTGAACAAGGAAAAAATGCTTTAGAAAAGCATAAATATAGTGATGCAAGAGAATTCTTATCACAAGCATTAGAAGTTGATAGTGCTGATGAAAATGCAAGAGCCATGTATATGCAAGCTATGAGAATGGAAAATACAGATAAATATAAAGAACAAGGTAATTATAAAAAAGCAATAAAAGAACTTGAATTTTTAGAAAAAATAAAGGGTGGTTCTTCAACTATAAAAAGTGAAGCTTCGAACTTAAAAAAAGAACTTGAAAAGTTAAATGAACAATATAAACAAGAACAAGAAGAAAGAAAAGAAAATGCTAAATTAACTTCAAAGAAAGATAAGCGTAGGGTAGAAAGAGATGCGCTTAACTCTATTAAAAGAGAAGAACCTAAAAAAGAAGCAATTACTGAAGAAAAAACTGAAGAAAAGCCAGAATCTAAGCCTGAGGAAAGTAAACCAGAGTCTAAACCTGAAACAGTAGTCCAAGAAAAGCCTTCAGTTCAAGAAACACCACAAAATCAAGATGCGCAACAAAGCTCACAAGTACAATAAAAAAGTTATCTCATTTGAGATAACTTTTTTATTGTACTAAATATATTAGTTTGAATCTTTAAAATCAATTCTTTTATTAATATATTTATCTATTGAAATTTTTATAACAGCAGCTAGTGGAACTCCTAAGAATACTCCAACAAGACCAAATAATGATCCTCCAATTAAGACTGCTGAAATTATCCAAAGAGCGCTGAGTCCAATTTGATCACCCATAACTTTGGGACCGATAAAATTTCCGTCTAGTTGTTGAAGTATTAGTACGAAGACAAAAACCCAAAAAGCTTTTACAGGATCGTACACTAAAGTCATAAGAATTGGAGGTACGGCACCAATAAATGGTCCAAAATAAGGTATTATATTAGTTAAGAATATTATAAAAGATAAAAATAAAACATTTTCAATTTTTAATATAAATTTAAATCCGATAAATGCAAGGACACCAATTATAAGAGAATCTATTATTTTTCCTATTATATAGTTATAAAAAATATCATTAGATATTTTAAAAAACTCTACTGTTTCATCAGCTCTTACTTTAGGTACTGAAGCATAAAGGATTTTTTTTAATCCTCTTCCAATTTTCTCTTTATCATATAACATATATATAGATAAAATTACTCCCATTACTATATTGAATAATACAGATGTTATAGTAAATATATAAACTATTAAATCTGAAGATATTCGTGAAAACATATCAAGTAGCTTTTGAAGTATAGCATTTAAATTATTTTGAATATGAGGGATAGCCATTTCTAATACCTTTGTCTCAGACATATGCCTATTTAAAAAATCATTTAACATATTTATATAATTAGGTATTTCCTGTATTAAAGTATTTAGTGCATCAATTATAGATGGAATTATAAGCTTAAAACCTATAATAATTAAAAGAAAAACTATTATATATGATATAAGTATACTTAATAGTCTATGTGATTTTAGATTTTTTTCAAAAAACATCATCATAGGATTTATTAACAATGAAAATAGTATTCCTAGTAAAAAAGGGCTAAAAAATGATATAAAACCACTAATTCCAGAAATAAATTTCATGGGAGCATCAATTGCTTTATAAATCAGAATTGATATAAAAGCTATGAATATACAATATTTTATATTTTCTTTTGAAATCATAATACCTCCTATTTATAATGTTGATTAATCTAAATGATTATATAAAATCTATTAACAAATAAATCTGCTAATATTAAGTAAAGTAATTGTTAATATTTATATGATTTACAGTTGTAATGTAGTATATTATTTCCAATTTATATATTAAATATTTTATTATTTTGAAATAGTAATTTTAAAAAATTATTAAAGCTAAGCCTAAATAAAAAAATTAGTCTATATAATCTAAAATGAAATTTTTATGAATTTTTTGTATAAATACTAAAAAAATCCTCAAAAAAATAGTATTATAAATCTTGAGGAGGGAAGCTTAGATGGAGAATATAGTTTTAGAATTTGATAAGAGAACGATAACAAAAGAAGAAATGAGTCAACGTGCTAAATACTATGCAAAAAAGGCTGATGAAGGTATTAAGTTATATTCAGAAGGTAATAAAATAGAAGCCATGCAAATACTTAGAGAATTAAGAAAATTTTTGAAAGCTGAGTATTCTTACTATAGCAAAGATTCTGTAGATAAATATATTAAAGAAAACTATTTATATAAAATTTATAAGCAAGGGTTAAGTGAAGCTTACATAAATCAAAATTATCCAAAAGCATACCATCATTTACATAGTAACTTATGTGATATTGGAGACTACATATCTAATTATGATATGAATATATTTTTTAATGAAGAATAATACAAAGGACTCTTTTATAGAGTTCTTTTTTATTTAGCTAGTAAAGAAAATTTAATAAATTTATATAAAATTATCGTTTACAGATACTCTGGATAGATATAAAATAAAAAGGTTAGAAGTTAAATCAATTTATAAAAACAAATTACTTATAGAAGAAGGTGGAATTATGAGAATTAATAAATATATAGCATCTTGTGGTGTTGCATCAAGAAGAAAAGCTGAGGAAATAATACTTGAAAAAAGAGTAAAAGTTAATGGTAAAGTTGTTGAGGAGTTGTCATTTAATATAGATGAAAAAAATGACCTAGTAGAAATAGATAATATAACAATTGGAATTAATGAAAATTATATTTATATAGTTTTAAACAAACCAGAAGGTTATATTACAACTGTAAAAGACCAATTCGATAGACCGAGTGTATTAGATTTAGTATCTGATATTAAAGAAAGAATTTATCCAATAGGAAGACTTGATTACGAAACTAGTGGTCTTTTAATTCTTACTAATGATGGTGATTTAACTTACAAATTAACTCACCCAAAACATGAAGTTGCAAAGACTTATATAGCAAGAGTTAAAGGTATACCTTCAAGTGAAAAAATGAAACAGTTTGAAGAAGGTTTATATATAGAAGATTATAAAACTGCTCCTGCAAAAATAAGAATAATAGATAAAAATGAAGAAAAAAATTATTCTATATGTGAAATAAAAATACATGAAGGAAGAAATAGACAAGTTAGAAAAATGTGCAAATCAATAGGCCATCCAGTTCAAAGACTAAAAAGAGCTGCTATGGGTAAAATTACTCTAAAAGGAACTGAAATCGGAAAATATAGACACTTAACTTCTGAAGAAATAGATTATTTAAAAGCAATAAAATAGAGGTGTATTATGATAAAAGCTAAATATTTAACTAAAGTCACAGATATAAATAAATTATATTTAGAACAAGTAATAAAAGAAGGAGATATTGTAGTAGATGCCACTATGGGAAATGGATATGATACAAAGTATCTAGCACAAAAAGTTGGAGAGAATGGTTTTGTATATAGTTTTGATATACAAAAAGATGCAATTAAATCTACACAAAAGAAATTAGTAAAAGAAAACCTACAAGATAGAGTAAAACTAATATTAGATGGCCATGAAAATATGGACAAATATATTGAAAGGAAAGTTTCATGTGTTTTATTCAATTTGGGATATTTACCAAGGTGCGAGCATATGATTATAACAAAGCCAAATACAACAATAAAAGCTATTAAGCATAGCTTAAGCCTATTAAAACCTCATGGAGTAGTAAGTATTGCAATTTATACAGGACATCCTGGAGGAATGGAAGAAAAAAATAGTGTATATGAATTTGTTAAATCCCTAGACCAAAGTGAATTCAATGTATTAGAATGTGGTTTCATAAATCAAATAAACAATCCTCCTCAATTAGTTTTAATAGAAAAGAAAAAAGAGTATTAAAAGCCATGCTTTAAGCATGGCTTTTTTGAATGAATACTTTAAAAAATAAGGGTATTAATATAAATCATAAAGATAAAATAAATAATAAAAAATAGATAATAATACATATGTAAGTGTTTTTAAAGATACAACCTTACCTAAATATACGGATGAGTATAATAACTTATTAATATAATACTTGCTGAAGGTGCAATTATATCTAAATTAAATGTTATTCAAATTCAATCATATGGACAAGAGGCAAGAGCTAGGTTCATCAAATCAGAAGTAATTATAAATAATGAAGAAATAAACTTTCCTAAAATTATAAATCTGAATATTTTAGTATGTTTGACAGAAAAATCTTTAAATGAGTACTTAAAAGATATAGATAAAGATGATATAATAATAGCTGATAGCAGTATAGGGGTAAAATATAGAGACAATACTAAATTTTACAAAATTCCTGCAATAGAGTCTTCGAAAGAAGCCGTTGGAAGCAATATATCAGCTAGCATGGTGGCACTGGGGGTAATTAGTGGAATAATAAAAGAGATAGATAAAGAAAATATCAAAAAATCAATAATAAAAAGAGTCCCAAAAGGAACAGAAAAATTAAATATAACTGCTTTTAAAAAAGGAATTAGTCTTTTAAAAAATAGTAATATTAAATAGTTATATTAATAAAAGGAGAAATTTATGGACGATACGAAAAGCTTAAAAGATAGTAAGCAATTGATATCTAGTATACAATCTCAATATCCGAGATTTAGTAAAGGGCAAAAACTTATAGCTAAATATATATTAGCAAATTATGACAAGGTTGCATTTATGACAGCCTGTAAATTAGGTGACACAGTTGGGGTTAGTGAATCTACAGTTGTAAGATTTGCAAACACTTTAGGTTACTCTGGGTATCCAAAGTTGCAAGCTGCACTTCAAGAGCTTATAAAAAATAAATTAACTACAGTACAGAGAGTCGAAATGGCTAAAGAATATAATGATGATTCAGTCATACTTAATAAAGTATTAAAAAGTGACATAGATAATATAAGAACTACGTTAGAAGAAATTGATAAAAAAGCTTTTGAAGAATCATCGACACAGTTATTAAAAGCAAAAAAAATATATATATTAGGTATGAGAACGTCCTTTGCAATTGCTCAGTACCTAGGGTTTTATTTAAATATAATTCTTGATAATGTTCAAATAATTAGAATGGATATGGGAGATGCATTTGAACAGGTAGTAAGAGTTGGAGAAGGGGATGTAGTACTTGCCATAAGTTTCCCAAGATATTCTAAAAAATCTTATCAAATAGTAAACTATGCAAAAGAAAAAGG
Organism: Faecalimicrobium sp. JNUCC 81; assembly: GCF_053667625.1. Taxonomy (NCBI): domain Bacteria; kingdom Bacillati; phylum Bacillota; class Clostridia; order Peptostreptococcales; family Peptostreptococcaceae; genus Faecalimicrobium; species Faecalimicrobium sp. JNUCC 81. The sequence continues at coordinate 1,910,284 of NZ_CM132203.1, read as the reverse complement.
AGCACATATAATATCATTAACAGATAGTTTATTTGCACCAGTAGCATCGCTTGCTGACAATACACTTTTAGTAAAAAGTAATATGGCATCATTTGTTGATTCATTAGTTCCCGCTTTAAGTGTAGCTAATGCTCTTATAATTTCAGTTGGAATGAAGGAAAAAGAAGATATAAAAGAATGCTTTGATGATTTAGAAAAAATTTGGGAAAGGTATTCTGTTTATGAGTAGAATAGCTTACTCATATAAGATACGTTACTAGAATATATCAGTATTTAGCGACTGTTTAAATGCATTTAGTGGAAACTAAAATACTGTAATATAAAATAGCGACTGACAGTTAAACTGACAATTTATAAATATAGACTTAATGTTTAGTTTATATTTGTCAGTTTAAAACTGACAGTCGTTCTTTATTATTTAAATAACATATTACTTAGAGTATTACTTGCTTCTTTATCCGTTTTTTCAAAAAATGATTAAATCCAGCTAACAAATATGTTAGCTGGAACAATTAGATGCGGAAGACAATTGGAGATGGCTTTAAACCTGAAAGCTTATATATATTATAACCATTTTCATAGAAATGATTCATATTATAATAATTTTATTATAAAGTAATTTTACTTATTTGAATATATTAATAATGATAGCTAACCGATAATACAATGGAGATAAAAATGATAATAAAATCATATAAAATTTATATCAATATATATAAAAGGATAGCAAAACTTTAAAGTTTTGCTATCCTTTTTTTATTATTTCATTAATTTATACTCTTTATATATAGGATATTTTTTAGTTAATTTAAGAACTAAATCCTTAGCTAGGTTTACATTTCTTTGAGTTATACACAAGTCTATAGCTTCTGCTATTATAAGCATATCTTTTTCATCCATTCCTCTAGTAGTAACTGATGGAGTTCCTATTCTTATACCACTAGTTATAAATGGTCCATTAGGATCAAATGGAATTGTATTTTTGTTAACTGTTAAATAAGCTTCATCTAGCATTTTTTCTGCTTCTTTCCCTGTTATATTTTTATTAGTTAAATCTATAAGTATAAGATGATTATCAGTTCCTCCACTAATCACATCAAATTTTCTATTTATTAACTCATTCGATAAAGATTTAGCATTTTTAACTACTTGGTTTTGATAATTTTTAAATTCATAACTTAAAGCTTCTTTAAAAGCTACAGCTTTTGAAGCTATTATATGCTCAAGTGGGCCACCTTGTATCCCGGGAAATATTGATTTATCTATTAAATTAGCATATTCCTTTTTACATAGTATAAACCCACCACGTGGACCCCTTAATGTTTTATGCGTTGTTGATGTAACAAAATCCGCAAATTCGCATGGATTTTGATGAAGTCCCGTTGCAACAAGTCCAGCTATATGAGCCATATCTACCATAAGTAATGCTCCAACTTCATCTGCTATTTCTTTAAACTTCTTAAAATCTATTTCTCTAGAATAGGCACTTGCTCCTGCAACTATTAATTTAGGATTAACTTGATGAGCTAATTTTCTTACCTCATCGTAATTGATTAATCCATCATTTTTATTAACTCCATACTCATAGAAATTAAAATATTTACCTGATATATTTACAGGAGATCCGTGAGTTAAGTGTCCTCCTTGAGATAAATTCATTCCCATGACTTTATCTCCTGGATTTAAGATAGCAAAATACACTCCCATATTAGCGTTCGCGCCAGAATGTGGTTGTACATTTGCATGCTCCGCATTAAATAATTTCTTAAGTCTTTCTATTGCTATAGTTTCTATTTCATCTATATGTTCACATCCACCATAATATCTTTTACCAGAATAACCTTCAGCATATTTATTTGTTAAATGACTGCCCATAGCCTCCATAACAGGAACGGAAACTATATTCTCTGAAGCTATTAACTCTATGTTTCTTTCTTGTCTTTCTAATTCTTTTTTCATACTTTCATATATTTCTTTATCAAAATCTCTTAAATTTTCAAACATCTAATCACCCTTTCATTGCTAAAGATATTAATATTTATATCCGTTTATTTTATATTAAAACTAAATTTTCGAATAATGTCGTAAAATATAATATTAATTTCAATCAATTAACTAGTGCATGCCGAACAAATAAAGATTATATATAGAATATTAATAGTTCAATTTATTTATATATAATCAGTAATCAGTAATTATTTATTTTATATGTTGGCATATTAAAGAAAAGAGTGTAAATTTTATAAAGATAAATAATTCGTATAACCCTAATGATATGGTTAGAATAATAGAAATTAGTTGATTTGATTTTTATAGATGAGCATATAACTATACTTCAGAGATATACACTAAATACTAAATCGACTATAATTTAACTGACAATTGCTAAATTTACAGTTGAAACTGACAACTTGATGACTAAAGAGTAAAAGGATTTCTATAATAAGAATGAAAAAAGAACATGAGATGCCTGTAAGTAAAAATGAAAAAGAAAAGGTTAGTGCCATTTAAGAGGCTTTATTAAAAGGTGAAGATATTAGTAAGCTATTGTAAAAGATATAATATATGGTAAAATATTAATTGAAATATACTTACTTGGGGGGATAAAATAATGGGGAGAAAAGAAAAAATAAAGAAGCCATTTTATAAAAAGGCATGGTTTTGGATTATTGCAGTTATTATTATAGCAGGTTTTGCAGGTTCAGGAGCTGATGAAAGTCCAGAAACTTCCAATCAAGCTAGTAACATAGAAAGTATTGAAGAAAGCAAAAATGTAGAAGATAGTAAAAAAGAGAAAAACAAAGTAAATTATGATAATTTCATGAAAATCGAAATGGGTCAGTCACATAAAGATGTAATTGCTTTAATAGGAGAAGGTGAGGAGCAAACATCATCAGAAGTTAGTGGAATAAAAACTGCTATTTATACATGGAATGGGGATGGAATATCAAACATGAATGTAACTATTCAAAATGGTGTTGTTGCAGGAAAAGCTCAAGTCGGATTAAAAAAGGCTGACTCTGATATAACTTTAGAAAAATATGAAAAGGTAAAAGAGGGTATGAGCTATGAGGAAGTAAAAAATATTCTAGGTGAGGGAGAAATATCTTCTGAGACTAAAATGGCGAATATAAAATCTGTAATTTATTCGTATATAAATAAAGATGGCTCAAATGCAAACTTTACATTTACTAATGATAAATTACAAATGAAGGCTCAATTTAACTTAAAATAAGTAAATATAATAAATTCAAATATAGATAAAAAGCATTCAGTTAATAGGAATGCTTTTTTTATGCAACAAAGTAGGTGGATTAATATTAAATGTTAACGGTATAATCCCTAAGAAAGCTCAGCCATTATACTATGAAGATTTATTTAGAAGGTTAATAGAAGGATTTAAGTGCCATCGATAGATGCAATTAATAGCATTATCGATTCTATCTGGGCTAGTATTAATGCAGCACAATCGGTAACTAAATCTATAGTTGTTCCTAGCAGCAAAACAGTTAATAGTACAGTAAATAATTCTAGTACTCGTAACTTTAATGTTAAATAAGTACTACCAATAACAGGAGATATAATAACTGATAACAAAGTTGATTTAGATAGAAAGAGAGTTTATTTAAGTAAAATACTTAATACTAAGTTAGATGCCGAATTAATTTATACAAACAATGCTTTAGCAAGAAAAGTTAAATGTATTGTACAAGATGTGAATTTTCCAAAAGCCTGAAGGTAATATGAAAAACTTTTTAATTCAATTTTTTAAAAAAGAAGAAATAGCTCTATGGCAAGGCGACTTTGAGTTTGAACTTGAAATTCCAGAGGAAGGGATAGAAGTTGGCATAGAGTTAGTAATATTATTTGTAAAATACTTTAAATAAAAATCTAGCTAACATAACTTTAGAAGTATCTAAAATGAAAGGCGATATGTAATTATGTGGAAGAATACTATTAAAGCTTGGTATAAGGAAAGCTTATATAATAATGAGGATGTAGTAGTAAAGATGATAACAACTGAAGAATATAAAGAAATAACTAACGAGGACTACATAGCATAGTTCTTTTTTTATACAAAAATTTAGGAGGATAAAAAATATGGATTTTACAACATTAGTACAAAGTGTAGGTATAATCCAATAGCTTGTTGTGTAGCTCTTGGATTATACCTTAACAATAAAGATAAAGCAAACAGATAAAGAGAAGATAAAATAATCCAAAACTACTAGCAACAAATGAACAATTAGCAGTAAGTGTAAAAGTAATAGCAACAGATTTGAAGGCAGATATAAATAGAGTGGAATTAAAAGCAGAAGAAAAATTAGAAAATTCAGAAGAATTAGAAAAATATGTAACAATTTGTAAAAATAAGTCATATTTAATAACACTAGGAGGTGGTATTAATGGAAATAAAACAAAATTTAGTTAATCCTAACAAATATAGTATAAAGTGCCCATACACAATGAATCCAGAATATGTAACTTTTCATAACACAGACAACGATGCTCCTGCAAAAAATGAAGTGAGCTATATGATAAATAATAATAATCAAGTATCTTTTCATGTTGCTGTAGATGATTTAGAGGCTATACAAGGCATTCCATTTGATAGAAATACTTGGAATGCAGGAGATGGTAATGGTACAGGCAATAGAAAAAGTATAAGTGTAGAAATTTGCTACAATAAATTAGGTGCTAATAATATTAAGTTTAAGAAAGCAGAAGAGAATGCAGTAAAAATATGCGCTCAACTATTAAAACAGTTTAATCTAGGTATAGATAAATTAAAGCCTCATAAATATTGGAGTGGTAAAAATTGTCCAAGCACAACCAATCATCAAGAATTTATAAATAGAGTAGATAAGGAGTTAAAATCAATGACGCAAACTAAAAAATATAAGAATTGTATTTTATATGGAAATGATATAGATAAAGTTGCAGCAGAAATATTAAGCTGGAGTAAAGAAGATTGTATAGTTAAAAATGTAAAGAATCATATTCCTTGGGAAGGATATAACCTATTTGTTGTAGGTGGTCCAGCAAAAATAGAACTTGAAAAAATGAAAACAGAGGAAAAGTATACAACTATAGCTGGAAATGATAGATATGATACAGTTAGAAAATGCTTAGAATTTATAGAAAAATAAATATGTTATAATAATTATATTAAGAGATTAATTATCAACCCTACCTAACAAGGATATGTTAGTAGTTTTCGGTCTAAACCGTATAGAAGGTAGCCACCCAACGGCTACCTTTTTATAAACTAAAATATAATGTTAATAAAATTACAAATAATGCTATCTCTATGATTAGAACTAATTTACTAAAACTCTTCAATATTATATTCAACAATTCCATATTTACACCTCTTATTTTTAAGAGTGTCCATTCTTCTGAATGTTAAACCTAAATGAAGCAACTATAGCTGAAAATAATTTACTTGATACATTTTAAATAGTTGTATAATCTTTACTATTTAAAATGTAAAACAATTTTATATTTAGTTAGATTTTATCAATATACTACCATTAGCACACAAAAAATAACCATTGGAGCACAATATATAGTTTATTTAAATTATTAATGTTAACATGTTGAATAACATAGGATGACCATACTTTTTTATTTCAGGAGGATTTTTATGGGAATGTATTTTACTATTGCAGATAATATTGATTGTGCTTTTAGAAAGAAGAAATTTGCTATACTTGATGACGATATGGATCAGTTAATCTTTAAAAATAAAGATGCTTTTGGAAGTTCAGTTGACGTTTTTATAGATTTAGATCCTTACGGAGATAAAATATTTATATATGATGAAATTGAATTATTATTGGTAGCATCTGAAGCACTACTAAAAAATGATATTATAGATTATTTAGATTCTAAAGGTGAGTTTAAAAATTATGATGTAGATAAAAGAAGATTCATTGAATTTGCAAACTCAATGATATTAATGTGCAATAGCGCTTTAGAAAGTAATAGTAAGATAGTTAGTCTTGGCGACTAATTCAAAATATCGTTAAAATAATATAGTTAGAAATTCTTAATCTATAAAATTTTAAGTAAATTAATAAATTGTTAAAAATATGGCTTTAATAACATCTTTTTTATTTTACTATATTTTACATACTGAATAATCATTCATACATTCGGCAACAAATTTGTTTCTTTATATTTTAAATTAATTTTTACAGATAGCAAGGATAAAGTATTATTAAATTAGTAATATTTTATAAGGAGGTTAGATTTTATTGAAAGTTTATTTATATGCAATATTAATATTGCTACTTATGATACTAGCAGTAGGTTGGGTTTTTGTAGATAACTTTAAAGACTTTTATGATGGATTTAGCAAAGTTGAAAATAAATCTCTTAGAATTGTTTTTAGTATAATAGCAGCAGCCATTATGCTTATTCTTTTGGCATTACCATATTTTTTGGTTTAAAAGTCAATTTACTTTGATTTTAAGAACATTAACTTTATTATAAATAATAAAATAAGCTATATTTTAACGCATTAATTTTAATATTATATATAATTATTCAAAATTAAATATATACAAACTATAGATACTATGATAAGTATCATAGTATCTAACATTAATTCTATCAAAATAGCCCATCTTAAAAGATTTATTTCCATAAAAACAAAAATTATGTCACAAATTTTAGAATATCAACGTTATATATGTAAGTATAATTAAAAAAATAAGGGGGAGTAATGAAACTAAAATTATTTACAAGAATAACTTTTGCTCTAGCATTAATTTCAGGATTTTTTTCTTTAATATTAATTTTAGATTTTTTTGGTATAAGTCTAGATAAAAACATGAATTTAATTAGTAATTCTGAATCGAGTAATGTTATTAACAAAAATGGGCAAAGTATTACGCTTGATACTATTCGAGGATATTTCAAAGTAAATGAAAATAAGGAAACTTATGGAACTTATATCGACAAAGGGGATGGAGAGTTTGAAGAACCGGATTTAATGGAAGTATTAGGAGACAATGATGTAGAAGGATATGTAAGAAAATCTGACTTATATGATGAAGCTAACCAGCCTAATAACCCAGAAGAAGCTATTGTTTACATGGAAAAGAGGGAAAAAGAAGGACCTAGAGTAATTCCTGTTTACAAAAAAGATGGGAAAACTATAATAGGACAATATACATTACAATAAATTAATTAGATAGTAGTATATAGATTTAAAATTATTTAAAGGTAGCTTTTTTATTAGATATCTTATTTTTGTGTAGAAAAATAAAAAAAACAGACAATTAATTACAAAATTAAACATATGTAATATTATATACTGTATCTTGATATTTAAAATATTAGCAGGGAATAAATGAAAATATCTAAGAAATTATTATCATGGGGGTTAACATTATCATTAGCATCAGGTTATGCATCGAGTATTGATACGGCATATCAAATGTATCCGAAATAAAATGTGGTAAATATATACGAAACAGCTACAAAGATAGCAGATAATCAGGATTATACAATTGCTATATTAGTAAATTCAGATAAAAGTCTAGCAGATGGGCTAAGCGATAGTGGATTATATGGAGCAGTAAATGCACCAATACTTTTAGATAAGAAAGATACAGTACCAAATGAAACACTATCTAGACTTAAAAATGTAGAGAATGTATACATAATAGGTAGACCAAATGCAATTAGTTTGAAAGTAGAAAGTCAATTAAAGTATAAAAGAAATAGAAAGAATACAAGCAAATAACAGAATAGAAACTAGTTAATATAAATGTATGTAAAGGAACTATTAAAAGTTGTATCTTCTAATAGAAAATTTAATTTTTATATGATAAAATTTAAAACTTGTAATTAATTTTAATGTATTATATAATAATAAAAATGCCTAGAGAGTTCCAAGCATAATTAAAAGTCGTTACGGATAATACCGTTGATAACTTCGTGTTTTTCTGTGGATTATTTTTTAACTGACTATAAACTGACAATTTGAAATCAAATATTACCTAAAGTATTGAAAATACAGTACTTTAGAATAATTCGTATAACCCTAATAATATGGTTTAGGGGTCTCTACCAAGAACCGATAATTCTTGATTACGAAGAGGTATTGTATGTAAATTGCACAATACTTCTTTGTAGTCGGGAATTTTTTTTATACAAAAAATCATAATAAAGTAAAAATCAACTAATAATATTTAAATAAAAGGTGGACAAACTTATGATAAAAAAATTACCAAAAATAGATCTACATTGTCATTTAGATGGAAGTGTCAGAGCTGATACAATAATAGATATAGCAAAAAAAGAAAATATAAAAATACCTTCATTTGATAGAGGTATAATTAAAGAAATAATACAAGTACCAAAGGAATGTACTTCACTTAATGAATACCTAAAAAGGTTTGAACTTCCTAATGATGTTATGCAATCAAGTTATGCACTAGAAAGAATTGCATTTGAATTGCTAGAAGATGCAGCAAAAGAAAACATTAAGTATATAGAGGTTAGATTTGCACCTCAACTTCATAGGGAAAATGGACTTAGTATAGATGACATAATACAAAGTGTATTATATGGAATTAAAAAGGCGGAAGATATCTATGATATAAAAGGCAATTTGATTCTAGGATGCATGAGAATAATGAGTGAAGAAGATGGAATAGAAGTTGTAAATGCAGGACTTAAGTTTTTAAATAAAGGTGTTGTAGCTATAGATTTATGCGGACCTGAAAAAGAGGGATTTGCAAATGAATTTAAAAAAGTTACAGATTTAGCAAGGGAATATGGATTTAATATTACAGTACATGCTGGAGAGGCTGCTAGTGCAAAAAATGTAATTGATGCAATTAATATATTAGGGGCAACAAGAATTGGACATGGGGTAAGAATAAAAGATATGAGAGAAGCTTATGACTTAGTAAAAGAAAAAGGAATTATACTTGAGATGTGCCCTACAAGTAATATCCAAACAAAAGCAATTGAGAGCATAGAAGAATATCCATTTTATAATTTTTTCAAAGATGATATAAAAACAACTATAAATACGGACAATAGAACTGTATCAAATATAGATTTAAGTAATGAGATAGATTTAATGTTTAATAACTTAGAAGTTAAAGATAGATATAAAGATATTTATTTATATACTGTAGAAGCAACATTTGCAGATGAAAAAACTAAGCAATGGCTAAAGGCATTAATATAAAAATACTGTAGTAACTATTAGTTACTACAGTATTTTTATATTAATTTAATTTTTCAGGTTCTTTGTAATCAATACCTTTAGTATCTACTTTTATAGATTCTATTATAATATCTTTTTCAGGTTTATCATTATTGCCAACTTCAATATTTTCAAGTTTTTTTACAATATCCATACCATTTATAACCTTACCAAAACCAGCATAACTACCATCTAAGTTAGGTGAATTTTTAGTAACTATAAAAAACTGGCTTCCAGCACTATCATTATTTTGACTTCTAGCCATAGATAAAACACCTTCAGTATGTTTTAAATCATTTTTAAAATTATTATTTGTAAATTCTCCCTTTATACTATATCCAGGGCCGCCCATTCCTGTCCCTTCAGGGCATCCACCTTGAAGTACAAAATCTTTAACTATTCTATGTAATGTAAGTCCATTATAAAATCTACTATTAGCTAAATAAATAAAGTTATTTACTGTATTAGGAGCAATATGAGGATAAAGTTCTGCTTCAATAGTTCCGTAATCTTTTATAGTAATTGTTGCGATAGGAAGTTCTTTTGGAGGTGTTCTAACATCATCTACCATAGGAACTTTTTTAGAACATCCGACTAATGCTACCGATGTGGTAAGTAAAGCACATAAAAATATTTTCTTTATTTTGTTTACCATTTTGTTATACCATCCTTTTGTTAATTTATGGACTCATTATATCATAAATATTTAAATTTAAAAATCTATAAAGATAATTATCAAAGAATGACTATTATGACAATTACACATAATAGATTTAATGATATTATTTATGGAGGTATAATTATGAAAAAGAAATTTATACTTATATTAATATGTACAATATTTATTTCTAATTTTAATTTATGCATAACAAATGCAAAAGAACCTATAATGGAGTATCAATATACGGCTGAGAGGAAGAAAGTTGAAAATGCACAATTTATATGGAAATCATGTATTGAAGAATTAAGAAAAAAAGATATTCTTAGCAATAAAGACGTATCAAATATAGGAAATTATTTAAGACAACAAATGATAAGTGATGAAATAGAATCTCCATCAGAAAAATGCGAAAGACAAAAAAGAGCTCTTAAACTAGCGACACTAGATAATATGGTAAGAGATAAAATAATAACTGTAAAACAAGGTGAGGAACTTAGAATAAAACTTTCTAGATATAATTTATTTAAGAAATAAAAAATGTAAAACTACAATGTATAGAATTATAAATTATATTGATATACAATATATTATATAAAATAGTTTTTATATTTTATAATAGGAAATTTTAAATGGGGGATTTAACATGAAAAGATATAAAAGTATTATATTTGATATAGACGGAACAATATTAAATACAGAAAAAATGAATTTGATTCCACTTAAGAGATTAATAAAAGAAGAGAAAAATATAGATATGAATTATGAAGACTTACTGTTTGCTTTAGCACTACCGGGGAAAAAAACATTAGAGACATTGGGTTTTGAAGATATAGAATCTTCATATGATAAATGGGTAAAGTATGTAAATGAATATGAAGAAGGAGCAACATTATTTACTAATATAGATTGCGTAATAAAAGATATTTATTCAAATAATATACTTTGTGGGATTGTTAGCTCTAAAAATAGAGCTCAATATGATATAGACTTTATGCCAACAGGACTACATGAATATATGAGTATAGTAATATTAGAAGATGATACAATAAATCATAAACCACATCCAGAACCTCTTGAAAAAGTAATACAAAAACTAAAAATTAATCCAGAGGAAGCTATATATATAGGAGATTCATTATCTGATTACAATTGTGCAAAGTCATGCAACATGGATTTTGGCCTTGCACTTTGGGGAGCTAAAAATCATATGGATATAAATGCAGATATAAATTTAGAAACTCCTAGTGATTTATTAAAATTAATAATAGATTAATACACACTTCTTTAGGGAATAAATAAAATATAAAATTCTTGAAGGAGTTGATATTATGAATAAACTTGCTACATTTTCAGGTGGATGTTTTTGGTGTATGGTAAAGCCATTTGACAAATATGATGGAGTATTAAAAGTTGTATCTGGATACACTGGAGGACATACAAAAAAACCAACATATGAACAGGTTTGCACAGATACTACAGGTCATATAGAAGCTATTCAAATTACATATGATGAATCTTTAATAAGCTATAATGAACTTTTAAATATATTTTGGAAACAAATAGATCCAACAGATGAGCATGGGCAATTTAATGATAGAGGACATAAGTATAAAACAGTAATATTCTATCATGATGATACTCAAAAAGAACTTGCCATTAAATCTAAAGAAAGTTTAGAAAAAAGTAATAAATTTAATAAAAAAATTGCAACTCAAATAGTTCCAGCCAGTGCATTTTATGAGGCTGAGGATTATCATCAAAATTATTATAAAAAAAATCCGCTTCATTATGATATGTACTATAAAGGTTCTGGAAGATATGACTTTATAAAGAACAATTGGTCTGAGAGTAAATATAATAAGAATGATTTAAAAAAAATTTTAACTCCTATCCAATTTGAAGTAACACAAAATGATAAAACAGAACCACCATTTCAAAATGAGTACTATGATAATAATGAAAAAGGAATATATGTAGATATTATAAGCGGAGAAGTGCTATTTTCATCTAAAGATAAATTCGATTCGGGTTGTGGATGGCCAAGTTTTTCAAAACCTGTTGATGATAAATTTATAGATGAAAAATTTGATTTTTCTCACGGAATGTATAGGGTAGAGGTAAGAAGTAATAAATCGGATTCTCATTTAGGTCATGTATTTGATGATGGACCAAAAGAATTAGGTGGTCTTAGATACTGTATAAACTCTGCATCACTTAAATTCATTCCTCTAGATAAAATGGATGAAGAAGGATATGGAGATTATTTAGATAAAATATAAAAATCAAAAATAACTATTTATATTTGTTGACACTAGTAAAGCATACTACTACAATTGAAATATAAAATAAAATACTTGCCAAGTGACGTTAACGAGAGATACTTTTTGATTAAAGAGCCGAAGAAGCAATTTGGAAAACTTCCAATTTTTCAAAGAAACTTTCAGGCAAAGATATCGTTAACCGATGGATCTCTGGAAAGACCTTATATTAAATATAAGGCACCGAAGAAGCAATAATACCGAGTATTAAAACTTTCAGGTACAAGAAACAGAGGATATAGGAATATTACTTAATATACCTATATCCTTTTTTATGTTGAAGTAATTTATATTTTAAAGGGAGATTTAAAGTATGGAAAATTTAAAGAAAACGCATTTAGCAGGTCAGCATGAATCTTTAGGGGCAAAGATGGTAGATTTTGCAGGATGGTTTATGCCAATAGAATATGAAGGATTAAAAAAAGAACATGAAGCTGTAAGAAACCATTCAGGTATATTTGATGTGTCACACATGGGAGAAGTTGAAATTAAAGGAGAGGATGCAAAAGAATATATTCAAAATTTAGTAACAAATGATGTTTGTAAATTAGAAAATAATCAAGCCATGTATACCTTTATGTGTTATCCTCATGGAGGAGTAGTTGACGATTTATTAGTTTATAAATTTAATGAAAATTACTATTATTTAGTTATAAATGCAAGTAATATAGAAAAAGATTTTAATTGGATGAACGATAACAAAAAATGTTACAATGTAGACATTATAAACATATCTAATAAAGTTTCAGAAATTGCAATTCAAGGACCTTTATCTCAAGAAATACTTCAAGAAATATGTAATGAAAACTTAGACGAAATTAAACCATTTCACTTTAGAAATAATATAAATGTTAATGGAGTTAATGCTTTAATATCAAGAACTGGATACACAGGGGAAGATGGGTTTGAAATATATTGTAAAAATGAAGATGTAGAAAGCGTTTGGGTAAAACTATTAGAAATAGGTGAAAAAAATAACATAAAACCTTGTGGACTTGGATGTAGAGATACTCTAAGATTTGAAGCATGCTTACCTCTTTACGGAAATGAATTAAGTGATAAAATTACACCGATTGAAGCAGGACTTTCATTTTTTGTTAAATTAAATAAAGATAATTTTATAGGAAAAGAAGAATTAGCAAAACAAAAAGAAAATGGATTAGAAAGAAAGCTTGTAGGTTTTGAAATAATAGGAAAAAACATAGCAAGACATGGTTATGAAGTTAGTATTGAAGATAAAATAATAGGATATGTTACAACTGGATATAAATCACCAACCTTAAATAAATGTATAGGATTAGCTCTTATAGATTTTAATTACGCTGAAATAGGAAAAGAAATAAATATAATAATTAGAAATAAGAAAGCAAAAGCAAAAATTATAAATAAAAAATTTTATATTAAACCAACATTAACTCATGCATAAAGAGAAGTATTAAGATTATTTAAATTGATATTAAAATTATTATGGGGGTAAATTATGTTTAAATATATACCACTTACAGAAGATGACAAATCAAAAATGCTAAATGAGATAGGGGTAAAATCTATAGACAACTTATTTGATGATATACCAGATGAATTAAAACTAAATAGAAAATTACACTTAGAAAATTCAAAGAGTGAGATGGAAATAATTAAAAAACTAAAAACTTTATCTAAAGAAAATATAACAACAGAGGAGATGACTTGTTTTTTAGGAGCTGGTGCATATGACCATTATATACCAGCATTAATAAAACATGTAACATCAAGATCAGAATTTTATACAGCCTATACACCATACCAAGGGGAAATAAGCCAAGGCACATTACAAGTAATATTTGAATTTCAATCTATGATATCTGAACTTACAGGAATGGATATATCCAATGCATCTATGTATGATGGAGCAACTGCAAGTGTGGAAGGTTGTTTGATGGCTGTAAATAGTTCTAAAAATAAGAAAAAAATATTAGTATCTAAAGCTATAAATCCAGAAATTATGGAAGTTATAAAAACATATATGAGATTTAATGAAATTGAAGTAGTTGAAATAGATTATGATAAAGTAAGTGGAAGAACAGATACAGATAGCTTAAAAATCAATATAGACAAAGAAAGTGCATGTGTGTTAATTCAAAACCCGAACTTCTTTGGAATAATAGAAGAAATGGATGAAATAGAAACTATAACACATGAAAATAAAGCAATGCTTGTTATGAACGTAAACCCAATATCTTTAGGTGTCTTAAAATCTCCTGGAGAAATTGGTGCAGATATAGCTGTTGGGGAAGCTCAACCATTAGGCAATCCTCTAAATTTTGGAGGTCCATATTTAGGTTTTATAAGTACTAAATCTAAAAATGTAAGAAAATTACCAGGAAGAATAGTTGGAGAAACTGTTGATTTAGAAGGTAAAAGAGTATACGTATTAACTCTTCAAGCTAGAGAACAACATATAAGAAGAGAAAAAGCTACATCTAATATTTGTTCAAATCAAGCATTAAATGCACTTGCTGCAACTGTGTATATGGCAACTATGGGATATAAAGGGTTAAAAGAAGTAGCAAATCAATGTATTCAAAAGTCTAACTATACTTACAATGAATTAATAAAAACTGGCAAGTATAAAAAGGTATTTACAGGAGAATTTTTTAATGAGTTTGTGCTTAAATCAAAATATAATACAGACTTAATCAATGAGAGTCTTATAAAAGAAAACATAATTGGAGGATATAACTTAGGAAATAAATATAATGAACTTAAAAATTGTTCTTTATACTGTGTCACAGAAAAAAGAAGTAAAGAAGAAATTGATAATTTAGTTAATACCATATCTAACATGAGCTTTGATAATAGTGAAGTAAAATTTCAAACTATGGGGGCTATATAAATGAAAGATTATAATAATTTATTAATAGAAATCTCAAAAGAAGGAAGGTGTGCCTACTCACTTCCGCCATTAGATATTAAGGAAGATGATACTTTAATTTCAGATAAATTAAAAAGAAAAACTATACCTAAACTTCCTGAAGTTAGTGAAGTAGATGTGATGAGACATTTTACACTTTTGTCTAATAAAAATTTCGGAGTTGATACTGGATTTTATCCATTAGGTTCTTGTACTATGAAATATAATCCTAAAATAAATGAAGATGTAGCCTCCTTAGAAGGATTTACAAATATACATCCATACCAAAATGAAAAGACAACGCAAGGATCACTTAAAATAATGTATGACTTTTCAAATATGATAAAAGAAATAACTGGAATGGATGATATAACATTACAACCTGCAGCAGGATCACATGGAGAATTAACAGGGCTTATGCTTATAAACGCATATCATGAAAATAGAGGAGATTTTAAAAGAAATAAAATAATAGTACCTGATTCAGCACATGGAACAAATCCAGCTAGTGCAAATCTATGCGGATGTAAAATAGTTCAAATAAAATCTGATGAAAATGGATGTGTAGATATAAAAGCTTTAAAAGAAGTATTAGATGATGAAGTATGTGCACTTATGCTTACAAACCCAAGTACATTGGGGATATTTGAAAAAAATATATCTGAAATTGCAGATTTAGTACATGAAGCGGGAGGCCTGCTATATTATGATGGTGCAAATATGAATGCTATTATGGGAATCACTAGACCTTCAGACATGGGGTTTGATGTTGTTCATTTAAATCTTCATAAGACATTTTCGACACCTCATGGAGGCGGAGGGCCTGGAAGCGGGCCAGTAGGAGTAAAAAAGGATCTTATACCATTTTTACCAGTACCAATAATTGAAAAAAATGATAATGGATATACACTAAACTATAATAAAGAAAAATCTATAGGTAAGATAAAGAACTACTATGGAAATTTTGGTGTTATATTAAAAGCTTATTCTTATATATTAAGTATGGGGGCAGAAGGATTAAAATTAGCAAGTGAAGTAGCTGTTTTAAATGCAAACTATTTAAAAGAGAAATTAAAGAAGTATTACACTTTACCTTTTGATACTGTATGTAAACATGAATTTGTGCTAAGTGGAAAAAATATGGGAGAAGTAACGACTATGGATGTTGCAAAAAGGCTATTAGATTATGGATATCATCCACCTACAGTTTATTTCCCAATTATAGTAGATAGTGCAATAATGATAGAACCAACTGAGACAGAAAGTCTAGAAACTTTAGATAAATTTATAGATGCAATGATTGAAATTTCAAAAGAAATTAAGGAACAACCAGAAATTTTAAAGGCTGCTCCTCACGATACAATAGTTAGAAGAATAGATGAGACTAGAGCGGCTAAAAAGCAAGTATTAAAATGGTAAAATTATAGTTTTAAAAATAGCTTACATATAATAACTTGTAGGCTATTTTTATTGGTTATAAAAATTAATTAATTATTATATAATGTGTATACTGTTTTTTTATATATATTGTGATATATTTCATAGTATAAGAAAAATATAAACTATATAAAAATATATTTAGTAGTATGAGATTTTAGGGGGACGAAATGAGAGAATTATTAGAAGTAAATCCTATAATAGGAGCTATAAAAAATGATACTGAGATAGAGCAAGTTATAGCATCAGATTGTGACATTGTATTTTTGCTAAATGGAGATATACTTACACTTAGAAAAAAGGTTAAATATTTACAAAAACATGGTAAAAAGGTTTTTGTTCATATAGATATGATAACAGGAGTATCATCTAGCCCGGTAATAGTAGATTATGTAAAAAATGAATTAAATTTAGATGGTATAATAACAACGAAAACAAATATCGTTAAAAGAGCTATAGAATTAAATTTAAACGTGGTTCAAAGATTTTTCTTTATAGATTCTATATCTTTAGAAAATGCAATTGAAAGCTTAAAAAAAGTAAAGCCACAAGCTATAGAAATTATGCCTGGGATATTACCAAAGGTCATAAAAAAAATGAGTAAAGAATATCCAAATATACCTATAATATGTGGAGGGCTTATAGATGAAAAAGAAGAGATAATTAAAGTATTATCTTGTGGAGCGATGGCAGTATCAACAAGCAAAATAGAAATTTGGTAATTTTAATTACCCATAGTTTTAGATTTAAAACAAAAAAATATGTTTGATATTTATCTAACGATGTTTTCGATTGACTGGAAAATGTTTTCATGATAATATTTAATTAACTTAACACTGGGCGAGAGAAGAGAGAGCCGTACTATTGAAAATATAGGCTCTCTCTGTTTTTTTGTCCACTTCATTTTAATGATATTAAAAATTAAGGGGGAAGTTAAAATGAAAAAGACATTGACAGGAGAATGCATTTCAGAGTTTATTGGTTCATGGATACTAATTTTTATAGGATGCGGAAGTGTTGCATCACTTGTACTAAGCGGAGCAAGTATTTCTCAATGGGAAATAAGTATTATTTGGGGTTTAGCAGTTACTATGGCAATCTATGTTACAGGAGCAGTATCAGGAACTCATATAAACCCAGCAGTTACAATTGCTTTAATGGTTTACAGAGATTTTCCAAAGAAAAAGGTTATACCTTATATAATATCTCAAATAGCGGGATGTTTTTTAGGAGCAGCTACAGTATATTTATTATTTAAAAATTTATTTTTATCTTTTGAAGCATCAAATAATATAGCTAGATCAAGTATAGATGGTTTAGCTACAGCAGGAATCTTTTCTACATATCCTCATTCAGAAATAAGCATATTCACAGCTTTACTTACAGAAATTATAATAACTATGTTTTTAGTAATGGTAATATTAGCAGTAGGAGAGTCTAGAAATAGTAATAAGCCACTAGCTAATTTAGCTCCAGTAATGATAGGATTAACTATTGCTATAATAGGTGCAAGTTTTGGAGTTTTAACAGGGTTTGCTATGAATCCAGCTAGAGATTTTGGTCCGAAGCTATTTGCAATAATAGCAGGATGGGGAACTAATGCATTAGGTCAAAATATGTACTTCTGGGTTCCTATAGTAGGACCTATAATAGGTGGATTATTTGCAGGTTTTGTATTTGATAAAGGTATAAAAAGATACATGGAAGCAGAAGAAATAACACAAAAAGCAAAATAAATTAGTAAAATTTATTAATATATATTAAAATTATAATAATAAATTGGAAAATATAATTAAATTTAAACATAGTTAAACTTTAAATAACAAAATTGGAGGAATAAAAATGGAAAAGAAATATATAATGTCTCTAGATCAAGGTACGACTAGTTCAAGAGCTATTTTATTTGATAAAGAAGGAAATATAGTATCATCATCTCAAAAGGAGTTTACTCAATACTATCCAAAGCCAGGTTGGGTAGAGCATAATGCAATGGAAATATGGGGAAGCCAAAGTGGCGTAATGAGAGAAGTTATAGAAACTAATTCTATAAGACCGGAGGAAGTAGCTGCTATTGGTATAACAAATCAAAGAGAAACTACTGTAGTTTGGGATAAACACACAGGTAAACCAGTGTATAATGCAATAGTATGGCAATGCAGAAGAACTTCAGCAATATGCGATAAATTAAAAAAAGATGGCTATGATAGTAAAATAAAAGAAAAAACAGGTCTTTTAATAGATGCATATTTTTCAGGAACAAAAATAAAATGGATATTAGATAATGTAGAAGGTGCTAGAGAAAAAGCAGAGAATGGTGATTTACTATTTGGTACTATAGATACTTGGCTAATATGGAATTTAACTCGTGGAAAGGTACATGTAACGGACTATTCAAATGCTGCTAGAACTATGCTTTATAATATAAAAGAATTAAAATGGGATGATGAGATACTTGAATTATTAGGTATACCAAAATCAATGCTTCCAGAAGTTAAACCTTCAAGTTGTTTATATGGATATACTGATGAAGCAATGCTTGCAGGAGCTCAAATTCCTATATCTGGATGTGCAGGAGATCAACAATCAGCATTATTTGGGCAAACATGTTTTGAAGAAGGTAGCGCTAAAAATACTTATGGAACAGGATGTTTCATGTTAATGAATACCGGTGAAAAAATGGTTGAATCTAAAAATGGACTATTAACTACTATAGCGTGGGGAGTAGATGGAAAAGTTGAATACGCTTTAGAAGGAAGTATCTTTATAGGAGGAGCAGCTATACAATGGTTAAGAGATGAGCTTAAAATACTATATAATGCAAAACAAAGTGAATTTTATGCTAAATCTGTAGAAGATACTAATGGTGTATATGTTGTTCCAGCATTTGCAGGTCTTGGAGCTCCTTATTGGGATATGTACGCTAGAGGTTCTGTAATGGGTCTTACTCGTGGAGCTAATAGAGAACATTTAGTAAGAGCTACTTTAGAATCAATAGCATATCAAGTAAAAGATATATTAGAAGCAATGCAAGAAGATTCAGGTATAAAACTAAAAGGTCTTAAAGTTGATGGTGGAGCAAGCGCTAATGACTTCCTAATGCAGTTCCAATCAGACATATTAGATGTAAATATAAATAGACCTAAAATTGTTGAAACAACTGCTTTAGGAGCTGCATATTTAGCAGGACTTGCAGTAGGTTTTTATGAAAACAAAGATGATATAAAAAATTCATGGATTATAGACCAAGAATTCACTCCTAATATGAGTGAGAATAAAAGAAAAGTCTTATATAAAGGATGGAAAAGAGCAGTACAAAGATCTTTAGAGTGGGCAAAAGAAGATGAAGAATTTGAAAAAGAGTTAGCAGAAATAAAAGGATAAATTATTAAAATTAAATATTTAGATAAGAGAGCCTTCTATACAGTGTATCGGAAGGCTATTTTTTATGAGTAAATTTAAGGCAAAGAACATTTTTAGACAAAAAACAATATAATAATACAAAGTAGTAATTTATCTACTTAACTATATAGAAAGGAGTAAAATATAATGTCAGAATTAAATACAATAAAGGGTATAGATATAAGTAACTGGTCAGGAAATATAGATTTTTCTCAGGTAGCTAGTAGCGGAGTTGAGATAGTATATATCCAAGCCACTGAAGGAACTTATTATATAGATCCATACCTTCATGAATTTTATAATGGAGCTAAGGAAAATGGTCTTAAGGTAGGATTTTATCATTTTTTTAATCCAGGATTTTCACCAACTCCAAATGAACAAGCACAATACTTTGTAAATGCATTAAGTGGATTAACTCCCGATGCTAGATTAGTTTTAGATTTAGAAGAAACTGGTGGATTAAGCAACTATGAATTATCAAACCAAGCAATAGAGTTTTTAGAAGAAGTAAAGAATATAAGCGGTTTAGATGTAGCTATATACACGTATACAAATTTTGCACAAACAAAGCTAAATCCAGAATTTGGCCTTGAAAATTATCCACTATGGGTTGCAGAGTACGGAGTAGACTACCCTTCTAGCAATCCAATATGGAGAAATAACTACGCAGGATGGCAGTATTCAGATACAGGAAATGTACCTGGTATAAGTGCAAATACAGACTTGGATAATTTTAAAAATGAAATACTATTAGATAGTAGCTCAAACTTACCAGGAGATATAAAACCTAGTTCTAATAGTAGTCATGTTATATACTATGTAGTTCAGCCAGGAAATACATTAAGTGGTATAGCTCAAAAATTTAATACAACATATGAGAAAATAGCATTAATAAATAATATTTCAAATCCTAATTTAATATACCCAGGTCAAACCTTAAAAATATATAGTTCTATACCTACAACCATAAAAAAAGAGGTATTTAATCAAACTTATATAGTTCAGATAGGAAATACATTGACTTCAATAGCTAAAAAATTTGAGACTACCGTTAATGAATTAGTAAATTTAAATGATATACCAAATCCAAACCTAATCTATCCAGGACAAGTTATAAAAATACCTACAAAATCAGAGAAAAAATATTCAGCATCATCTTCAAAACAATATCTTAAAACTTATATAGTTCAATCTGGCGATAACTTAACTTTTATAGCTAGAATGTTTAATACAACAGTTGATGAACTAGTTAAACTAAATGGGATATCAAATCCAAACCTAATCTATCCAGGACAAGCTTTAAAAATACTATGTTCAGGACAATCACCAAAGGATAATAATTTTAGAGGCATATATGTGGTAAAATCAGGAGATACTCTAAGCGGCATAGCTAAAAAATTTAATATGACAGTTAATGGATTAGTTATATTAAATGATATACCAAATCCAAACTTAATTTATACTGGACAAGTTTTAAAAATATAATAATCAATAAAAATGCAAGAATATTAGAAATAATAGATAAAAATGGAATTGAAAATATTATAAACACAGATGGAGAATCATTTACAAAACCTTGGTTTGGACAATTAATGACAGATCCATAAGTAATGGCATATTTAGTTCAATTAGATACCTGGTTAAATGAATATAATGTAAAACTTGAAATAGACTAAATATAAAAGGAATTGATAACTTTATCAATTCCTTTTATATTTAACATATACTATTATTAGATAAGTAATTATTTAGGGGGAATATATTATGGAAACAAAAGTATTAAATTATTTTGTTTCAAGTGAACTAGATGAAAAGGACTTAAAGGGTATAGAAATAAGTCCATTAGAATTAAAGGCACTAACATTAAAAGATGTAAAAGATTTAAATGATAAAAATAGTTCAAAAGAAATGAATATAAGTTCAAAAGAGTTTGAAGGATTATTAAAATCTGCTAGGAAAAAAATAACTGAGGCTTTAATAAATGGAACTTCCATTATTGTAAAAGATGAAAAGGAAATAAGGCCTGAGGATATAATTACAACGCTTTGTACTTTTAGATGTGCTACATGCGGTAGTATTTATACTATAAATTACGAAAAAGAAGATATAATATGTCCAATATGTTTTTCAACTAAAGTAATGACTAGTGAAGAAGCTGGATTTATAAAAAAACAATATAAATTTATAAATAAAAATAGGAAGTAGCTACTTCCTATTTTTATTTATAAGCAATATTAAATATATTTTTTACATCATTAGAATCTAATGATTTGATACATCCTATATTTCCAAAACGTGTAGCTTGAATAGACATTTTATCAAATAATGAATCATCATTTATGCCAAGTTCTTTCATAGTTGTAGGCATATTTAATTTTCTAAAGAATTCTTTTATTTCATAAATACCTTGTTTTGCAGTTGATTCTAGATTATTTTCATCATACTTAACTTTAAATACTTCACTAGCAAAAGTAGCAAAACGTTTTAAATCATATTTATAAATGTACTCCATCCAAGCGGGTATTATAACTGATAAAGTTGCTCCATGAATTGCATTGTAATGAGCACTTAATTCAGTAGCTATCATATGGGAAGCCCAGCAGCTATTTCTACCAGTATCTAATAAACCATTGTGAGCTAATGTTGATGACCACATTATTTCAGATCTAGCATTATAGTTAGTTGAATCATTTACTAAAATTAATCCATTATTAATAACAGTTTTCATAAGAGCTTCACCTAGCCTATCAGTAAGTTCAACACTTTCTGTATTAGTAAAATATCTTTCAATAGCATGAGATAATATATCTACTACACCACAGAAGGTATGATACTTAGGTAAAGTTAATGTTAATTCTGGATTTAATATAGCAAACTTTGGCCTAAGTAATGGACTTAAAATATCAAACTTAGAGTTAGTTTCAGGATTAGTGATTACAGCACCAATACTACCTTCACTTCCAGATGCAGCTATGGTTGGTATTACCCCTAAGGGAAGTACTTTATCTATTTGTATATTTTGAGTAAATAAATCCCAAACATCGCCACTATAATAAACACCTGCAGATATAGCTTTAGCGGTATCTATAATACTACCGCCACCAATTGCAAGAACTAAATCTATATTTTTATCTAAACAAATTTTAACTCCTTCCCTTACTTTGTCTATTGTAGGATTTGGAACTATACCAGATAATTCAAAAAACTCTATGTTATTATTAGTTAAGGATTTTTTAACTTTGTTCATAAGTCCAGACGATTCAACATGATTACCATTACTTCTTACAATCAATATTTTATTTCCATATTTTATGCATTCATCACCAATATTACTTTCATTATCTTTACCAAATATTATTTTAGTCTCAAAATTCCATTCAAAATTATTCATTATTTCTCCTTTATCGTAGTAAGTATTATATTAAGAAATGGTATTATTAGTATAATACCATAATTAAAAACTTAAAAGTACATAGATATATAATAAAAAAAGAAGGAATACTACTTATTCCTTCTTTTTTTATTATATATAGAGTTATTTTGTTTAGCGTTAGATTTGACAGATTTAGAAACTTTACTAGGTATAGATTTTTTTTTATCATCTACTAAGTTATCACCTTTTTTGTTAGCTAGTGTATCTAGTACTACTTTTTTTATAATACTAGCATTTCCTGATTTATTTATAAAACCAATTGAATCTTCTGTGGCTATAGCTAATTCATAATAATCAACACCTCTAATTTCATCCTTAAAGTTGATATAAAAACTATACTTTCCACATTTACTGTGCATCATTAAAGTTTCTTCATCAAGAGCAATACTTTTAAATAAACTTAAATCATCAAATTGTAATAAATCCATAAATTCACCTTTTTCTATTAAATTACATCTATTATTGTATAAAAATGTTAATACTATTATACTACAATTAATAAAATTTAATAGAAAGTTTTATGGTCAAATATAAAAAGATTAATAATTCAAATATTTTTATTGAACTAGTTTTAAAACTATGAAATAATATATAAAGATTTGAAATATAAAATAGGAGTGTGTTTTATGAAAAAAACTAATTATGCTGAGCTCGTAGGTAGACTTCTTAATAAATAAGGAGTTTATGAAATAAAAAATTCCTTATTTATTAAGATGTGTAAATTATAAAAACTGCACATTTATAAATAAAGGAGAATAAAAATGAATCAAAATACATTTGAAAAATTACAATTAAACGAGTTAAAAGAGCTAATAAAAATATACTGCGTAAGTTCCCTTGGAAAAGAACTTATAGACAAACTAAGTCCAAGTAAAAATATAAATGTAGTAAAAAGAAGATTAAAGGAAAATGAAGAAAGTAGAAAGATATTAGAAAATAGTAACCATATACCTTTGGAAGGATTATTTAATATAACGCCAATTATCGATAAAGTTGAGAAGGGAATGATACTAGAACCTGGTGAATTAGTTCATATAGAAGATTTTTTAAGAGGTTGCTCAAAAATAAAATCATTTATGGCAAATAAAGAGTTTTATTCACCTACATTAAGTTCTTATGCTTTAAATATAACAGAGTGTGAAACTATTGAAAATGAGATAAATTACTCTATAAAAAATAACAAAGTAGATTCTAGTGCATCTAAAGAGTTAAAAAAAATCAGGAGAAATATAGAATCTTTTGAGGCAAAGATAAAAGATAGGCTTAATAAGTTTTTAACATCAAGTTCAAATAAAAAATATATACAAGAATTTATAATAAGTAAAAGAGATGATAGATATGTAATACCTATTAAATCTTCGTATAAAAATGAAGTTGATGGAGCAATTCTTGATACTTCATCAAAAGGAAGTACTGTATTCATAGAGCCTTCTACTGTTTCAAAATTTAGTTTAGAACTTATTTCATTAAAGAGTGAAGAAGTTATAGAAGAATATAAAATTTTATCATATTTAACAGAACTTATATTTGAGAAAATAATGATGATAAAGTTAAATATAGAGATAATATCAGAATATGATATGGTTTTTGCTAAAGCTAAATATAGTCTAAATAACAAAGCAATTACACCAAAGGTAAATGATATAGGATATATTAAAATAATAGATGGAAAACACCCACTTTTAAAAGGTAATGTTATACCTCTTAATTTTGAAATAGGAAAAGATTATAGATCTTTAGTAATAACAGGTCCTAATGCAGGTGGAAAAACTATTGCATTAAAAACAGTAGGACTGTTAAGTCTTATGACTAGTTTGGGCCTTGATATATGCGCAAAAGAAGGGACTGAAATGAGTATCTTTGAAAATATATTTGTAGATATTGGAGATAATCAAAGTATAGAAAATTCATTAAGTACATTTTCTTCTCATATAAAAAACATTGCAGATATTATGAACGATAGTAATAAATCGACTCTTTTAATATTTGACGAGATAGGAAGTGGAACTGAGCCAAATGAAGGAGCTGGACTTGCTATTTCAATACTTGAAGAGTTTTATCAAATGGGGTGTATAACGGTAGCATCAACTCATTATGGCGAAATTAAAAAGTTTGCATCTTTGCATCCTCATTTTGAAAATGCTGGAATGATGTTTAATAAAAATACATTAGAGCCTCTTTATAAACTAACTATTGGAAGTAGTGAAGATAGTAATGCATTATTTATATCTAAAAAGATGGGTATAAAAGATAAAGTATTAAATAGAGCTAAAAATTATATAAGTGACAAGAATTATAATTTTGATTTAGTTAAAGAAAATAAAATAATGATATCAAAAGAAAATAAAGAAGAAATCATAAAGGAAATTCCTATATATAATATAGGTGATAGTGTGAAATTATTAGATAAAGATGATTTTGCAATAATTTATAAGCCAGTTGATAAATTTAATAATGTAGAAGTATTATATAAAGATACATTTTTAGAAGTGAATGTAAAAAAGATTAAGCTTCATATAAAAGCAGACCAATTATATCCACAGGGATATGATATGGATAGCTTATTCATTGATTATAAAGATAGAAAACTTGAAAAAGATATAAAAAGAGGGTCTAAAAAAGTCTTAAAGCAGATTCAAAAAGAAATAAAGCAAAATAGATAATAATACAAAAGCTAGAGGATATACTCTAGCTTTTTATATTATTTAAAGATAAGTTTACATATACAAGAGCGAAATATTAGTAAAAGAAATAGGTATATTATAAAAGAATATAAAAAATACAATTAGATATTTGTAAATATATGATATAATTATCAAGGTGAAAATCATCCTAAATATAAAACATCAATATATAATAAAAGTTTGATGAAATTCTATTTGGGTAAAATATTTTATATATTTATTGAGTCTTAAAGACTATTAAAATACAGATAAACAAGGAGACAAAATGAGAAAAGTAGAATTATTAGCACCAGCAGGTGATTTAGAAAGATTAAAGATAGCTTTTACTTATGGAGCTGATGCAGTGTATATAGGTGGAGAAATATTTGGAATGAGGTCTGCTGCTAAAAATTTCACTAAAGAAGAAATGGCAGAAGGCGTAAGATTTGCTCATGAGCGTAATAAGCAAGTCTTTGTTACTATGAATATAATACCAAGAAATGACGAATTTCTTCAAATTGAAGAATATTTATTAGACCTTCAAGAAATAGGTGTTGATGCAGTTATAGTAAGTGACCCGGGTGTATTTACTATGGTAAAAAAAATAGTTCCAAATATGGAAATACACATAAGTACTCAAGCGAGTACAACAAATGCAGATGCAGCAAATTTTTGGTATAATCTAGGAGCTAAAAGAATTGTTACGGCAAGGGAATTATCATTTAAGGAAATAAAAGAAATAAGTGATAATTGTCCAAAAGATATGGATATAGAATCATTTGTACATGGAGCTATGTGTATGTCATATTCTGGAAAGTGTGTAATAAGTAATTATACAACAGGAAGAGACGCAAATAGAGGTTCATGTGCACAATCATGTAGATGGAAGTATACATTAGTAGAAGAAAAAGTGCCAAGAGAATATGAACCAGTAGTTGAAGGAATAGATCCAGAATTCTTCTTTAACTCAAAAGATTTATGTATGATAGAGTATATACCAGAGATATTTGAAAGTGGTATAACGAGCCTTAAAATAGAAGGTAGAATGAAAACTTCTTACTACGTAGCTACAACAGTTAGGGCTTATAGAATGGCAATAGATGCATACTATGCAGACCCTGAGAATTGGAAATTTAATCCTATGTGGCTAGAAGAATTAAAAAAAGGAAGTCATAGAGATTATAGCACAGGATTCTATTTAGATAGACCAGATTCTAATGCTCATAATTACAAATCTGCATCATATATAAGAAATTATGATTTTATAGGTATTGTAAAAAATTATGATGAAGAGAGCGGACTTCATACAGTAGAACAAAGAAATAAAATGTATGTTGGAGATAAAATAGAAATAATAGGACCTTATAAAGAAACTATGTTTAGTACTATTGAAGAAATGTACGATGAAAATGGAGAACCAATAGAATCTGCACCTCGTGCAAAGCAAATAGTAAAAATGAAATTAGATATAAAGCTTGATAAAGATTATATATTAAGAAAGCCAATAGTAACTATGAATGTATTATAAATTATAAAAATAGACACTATACCATATGGTATAGTGTCTATTTTTATAAAAAGAAAAACATTCTTAAAAATTCATAGTAATCATCAGTTTTAAATTGTATAGTTTGAGAATTAATCTGTTTTACACCAGGATAAAAAGAAGATTTATAGGCTTTATAATGTTGTCTAAACTTTATTTCTATCTCAAATTTATCAGGTAACTTTATTATATGTCTAGATAAATCTCCTGTTAATGCATTTTTAACACCGTCTTTTATTTTATTTAATGCCAAATTAGGATGAATAGATATAGATGCATTTCCAATGCCTTTTGATACTGGTACAGTAATAATATTTGGATTGATTTTATTTGCTTCATTACAAAGCATTTCATCACCACTGACAAAAACTATAGGTACTCCAAAATAAGCGGCAGTATATGAGTTTATAGTAAATTCACTTACTATATTTCCGTTTATTTTTATATAGTCATAGTCACAATGCATAGTGTGAGATAGGGGGTTTCCATTTTGACTAGATCCACTATGATAGCCAATAAAAATGCAAGCATCAAAACTTTTATTAATACCAGCCATCATTACAAGAGGATCTCTAGTCCATCCTCTTAGTATACTAACATTTTCAGGAAGTGATAATGGATTTATACTTCTAGCACTATCATGTGCATCTTTAACTAAAATATTAGTAGCATTAGCAAAATTTGCTCCTATGCAAGCCGCATTAACTTCTTTTGTCATCTGATCTCTATGATAGCTTCCTACATTACTATCTAATTTAGTTTCATCCCAGTCTACAATTCCACAAGTTCCTTCTATATCAGCACTTAGATAAATTTTCATACTAATTCCTCCATAAATTTTAATATTAAATTAAAAATATATAAACCATAAAAAACTAAAAATAGGTAATATAAGCAAAAATATGGAATATATAAGGATTTTAACTATATATTAATAATAAGAAATATGGAACATATATAGAACTAAATTATAAATATAATTTAGCTTTAATAAAGGAGGCATAAGATTGAGATTATTAAGACCTACATGGGTAGAAATTAATCTAGATTACATAAAGCATAATTACATACAAATAAAAGAAAGTATCAATAAAAATGTAAAAATAGGCGCTGTCTTAAAAGCTAATGCATATGGTCATGGAGCTGTAGAAGTAGCTAAATTGTTAGAAGAAGAAAATGTAGATTATATATGTG
Source organism: Faecalimicrobium sp. JNUCC 81 (assembly GCF_053667625.1). Classification (NCBI taxonomy): domain Bacteria; kingdom Bacillati; phylum Bacillota; class Clostridia; order Peptostreptococcales; family Peptostreptococcaceae; genus Faecalimicrobium; species Faecalimicrobium sp. JNUCC 81. The sequence goes on along the minus strand of NZ_CM132203.1, from coordinate 1,881,508 downwards.
TAGCTGGATTAAATGAAGCTATAGAACTTAGAAATGAAAATATAAATTCAAAAATGTTAGTAATGGGAGATATACCAAGTGATTTTATAAAGTTAGCTATAAAGAAGGATATAATTATAACTATATTTTCACATTCGTATGCTAAATTAATATCAGAAGCTGCCATAGATTTAAATAAAATAGCTAAAGTACATATAAAAATAAATACAGGATTTAATAGACTTGGACTTGATATAGATAACAATATATCTAATATAATACACGATATTTATAGATTACCAAATATATATATAGAAGGCATATTTTCACACTTAGCCCTAAAGGATATAAAAAGCGATTATGCTCAGTATGAGATATTTAAAAAATGTCTAGATAGTATAAAAGATATAAATATACCTATAAAGCATATATGCGATAGCATAGGTATGGTTGAATATAAAAATTTAAATATGGATATGGTCAGAGTAGGATCTAGCCTTTATGGTTATAACAGCAGAAAAACTAATATGCAACTAAAACCAGCAATGACATTTAAAAGCAAGATAACTCAAATAAGAAATATAAAAAGAGGACAAGGTATAAGTTATGATTATACATTTATAGCACCTAAAGATATAAAAATAGGAACTATTCCTTGTGGATATAGTGATGGAATACCGAGATTATTGTCAAACCAAGGTTTTGTAAGCGTAAATGGTTATAAAGCGAATATAATAGGAAAAATGTGTATGGATCAGTGTATGATTGATTTAAGTAACATAGAAAATGTAAAGGAAAACGATGAAGTGATATTTTATGGAAATGATGGACCAAAGTTATTAGATGTATCTAAGTTTGCTCAAACAAATAGAAACGAAATACTATCTTTAGTTTCAAGAAGAGTCCCAAGAGTTTACTTGAAAAACAATAAAGTTTACAAAATAGTAGATTACATAGAAAATAACTAATATTTAAAATATTAGAAGGGGGAGTTCTAGTGTTAAATTATGTATGGTTTGCTTTATTAGTAGGAGGGGTGATAATAGGAGTTTTTACAGGTAATACGCAAGCAGTAACTGATGCCGCCATATCGAATGCAGAAACTGCAGTAGAATTATCTATAGGATTAATAGGAGTTATGGCTTTATGGCTAGGGCTTATGAAAATAGCTGAAGAAGCTGGTTTGGTTCAACTTATAGGTAAGTGGTTAAGACCAATAATGAAAAAGTTATTTCCAGAGGTGCCTCAAGATCACCCAGCTATGGGAGCTATGGTTATGAATTTTGCAGCAAATATATTAGGGCTTGGAAATGCTGCCACACCACTAGGGATAAAAGCGATGAAAGAATTACAAACACTAAATGAAGAAAAAGACACTGCTACAAATGCAATGTGTATGTTTTTAGCTATAAATACAGCATCTGTAACATTAGTATCTTCAAGTGTTATAGCATATAGAGCTGCAGCGGGATCAGCTAACCCATCTGAAATAATAGGGCCTACATTAGTTGCAACATTAATTTCTGCAATAGCGGCAGTGATAGTTGTAAAAATATTTGAGAAATTTTCTAAAAATAATAAATCTAAAAAAATAGAGAATATGTAAGGTTAAATTATTTTAGGGGGAGTATAAATGTTTGAGAATATTATAAATGGAATATCATTGTATGCTATACCATTTTTTATGGTAAGTATACCTATATACGCTCTTGTAAAAAAAGTCAAGGTATATGAAGCATTTACAGAAGGGGCAAAGGATGGGTTTACAACTGCAATAACAATAATACCATTTTTAGTAGGAATGTTAGTGGCTATAGGAGTATTTAGAGCATCAGGTGCGATGGATTTAATAACTGATTTGTTTGCACCTATTACAAATAAAATAGGTATGCCTTCAGAAGTATTACCAATGGCTATGATGAGACCTTTATCTGGTGGTGGGGCATCAGGTATTATGAATGAGTTATTTACAGTTCATGGACCAGATTCACTTATAGGTAGAATGGCTTCAGTTATAAATGGATGTACAGAAACAACTTTTTATGTATTAGCAGTTTATTTTGGGGCAGTAGGAATAAAGAAAACTAGACATGCATTACCAGCAGGACTTATAGCAGATGCAGTAGGAATAATAATAGCCGTTATAGTAACTAATATTATGTTTATGTAAAAGGAGATGAATATATGATATTTCCAAAGGGGTTAAAAATAGGAGACACTATAGGTATAATAGCTCCATCTAGTCCATTTAGTAAGTATAGTTTAGAAGAAATCGAAATAGGATTTAAAGATTTAGGGTATAAGGTTAAATTTGGGAAAAGTTTAATAAGAAGATATAAAGGATATTTATCAGGAGAAGATAAAATAAGAGCTAAAGATATAGAAGATATGTTTTTAGATAAAGAAGTATCAGGAATAATTTGTATAAGAGGTGGGTATGGGACTCCTAGAATATTAGATATGATAGATTATGATATTATAAGATCAAATCCGAAATTTTTCGTAGGTTTTTCTGATATAACAGCACTCCATGTAGCATTTAATCAAAAGGCTAACTTAGCAACTATACATGGTGTAATGGCTGGAAGTGTTTTAGAGTGGGATTCATTTACATATAAATCCTTATTAGATAGTATAAATATGAGTCACAAATTAGAAATATCAAATCCTAGAAATGAAAAAATAATTACTATATCAAATGGTAGTTGTGAAGGAAAATTAATAGGAGGAAATTTATCTTTATTAGTGTCAACAATTGGTAGTAAGTATGAAGTAAATACAAAAGGAAAAATAATATTTATAGAAGAAATAGGAGAGTCAATTTATAAAATAGATAGGATGTTGACACAGTTAGGTCTTGCAGGTAAGTTTGATGATTGCGAAGGAATAATATTTGGTGATTTTTGTGACTGTCAAAAAGATGATGATGATGAATTTACAATAGAAGAAATACTAAAGGATAGAGTAGAAAAATATAATAAGCCTTGTATATATAATTTAAAATCTGGTCATTGTATGCCTATGATAACAATACCTTTTGGAATTAAATGTAAATTAGATGCAAGTAATCAAACTGTACAATTTTTTAGATAATTATAAAATAATTGCTTAAAAAGAGTACAAAAAAATATAGTAATATACGACAAATAAAAAAATCGAATAAAAGAGAAATTTAACTAATTTTAAAAATAACTATCCTAAAAGATAAAAAATAAAAGTCATAATAAGTATTTTAATGGAATTCGAATTTTCTTTGAAATTTCAACGATAAATTATATGAAGGGAATATGAAATAATTTAGTGAATTATATAATATACTTTATATTTTTTCAAAAGGGGATAAATAACATGAGATTGAGTAAAAGAGTAGTTAGCTTAATATGTTTATCATCTATGATGTTAAGTTTTAATTCATCATCAGTAAGTAACATAGAAGATAATTTTAATTTAAGCTCAATGAGCGTTATTAATAAAAAAGTAAATACAGTTGTAAAATCAATAAAATATGAAAATTCGGATTCTGAAAAATTAAAAGAACAAAGTAAATTAGAAAAAGAAAGAAAAATAAAACAAAAAGATTTAGAGTTAAAAAAAATAGAAAAATTAAGAAAAGAAAATATTACATATCTAAGAGAAAATATTACAGCCATTAGTGGTATAACAGAACAAGAATTAAAATCAGTTCTGTTAACTTACAATGGTGCAAGTACTATGGCTCATTTATCAAAAGCCTTAGTAGATGCAGAAAATAAATATGGAGTTAATGCTTTTGCTATGGCTGCTATAGTAGCTTTAGAAAGTGGATTTGCAACATCAAGAAGAGCTGTAGAAGATAATAATTTAACTGGATATGAGGTTTACAGTGACAATTCAGAAGGACGTTTGTTCAATAGCCAATATGATTCTATAATACAGACTGCAAAACATTTATCTAAAAATTATCTAACAAAAGGAGCTGTGTATTATAATGGTGTATCCGTTGACTCGGTACAGATAAATTATTGCCCAGATGAAGGTAAAGGCAAAAATTGGAATGGAAAAGTAGATAGCTTAGCAAATGATTTTCTTAAAACATATAAAAAATTATATTTATAATTAATAAAATTAAAAGCTTATAAATAGTTTTAACTATTTATAAGCTTTTAATTTTAAATTACAAATCCACCATTTGGACTAATTATCTGACCTGTTATAAAGTTAGATTTATCATCAGCTAAGAAAAGAGCTACGTTTGCAATATCTTCAGGAGTACCAAGTCTCATTAAAGGAGTTTCATCTTTTAGCACGTCTAAAATTTCATCGCTAACATTGTTTATCATATCAGTTTGTATAACTCCTGGAGCTATACAATTAACTTGAATGTTAGAAGGGCCAAGTTCTTTAGCAAGAGCTTTTGTCATACCAATTATTGCAGCTTTTGAAGTTGAATAATGAACCTCATAAGATCCACCCACCATTCCCCATATTGAAGAAATATTTATTATTTTACCGCTCATTTCAGGTATCATGTACTGAAGCGCTTTTTGAGTACAATAAAAAACACCATTTAAGTTAACATTCATCATATTTGTCCAGTCTTCATCAGTTATATCAGTGAATAATTTGTCTTGACTTATTCCTGCATTATTAACTAAAACATCAATACGACCAAATTCACCAATGCAATAGTTTACTAGTAAGTTCACTTCATGTTTTTTAGATACATCTGCTTTAAATAACTTAACAGATAGACCTTTATTTTTTAAATCAGTATAAAGTTCCATAGCTTCTTTTTCAGACTTACTATAATTTATTACTACATTATACCCAGATTCTGCAAATAAAATTGCAATTGCACGTCCTATACCACGAGAAGAACCTGTGACTATAGCTGTTTTTTTATTCATATTACTATCCTTTCTTAATATATAACTTAATTTATATAATTTTATGTATATTACAAATTATAAAATAGTATTTGAAATTTGTAAAATGTAGTTCCTATAAATGAATTAAATTTCACATAGAATTTTTATAAATTCTTTTAATATGTTAAATGTTAAAGTAGTATAGCTACTCTATAAACTCCTAGTAGAGATAATTATTACAAAAATAAAAGGTATTAAAATACCTTTTATTTTTGTCAAACTCTCTTAACATTAAAAGCACAAAGTCCTCTATCTGCTGATACCATTTCAAAGTTAACTTCTTCGCCTTCATTTAAATTTTTATTATTATTTTCATTTATATTAGAATAATGAATAAAAACATCTTCACCATTATCTGCACATATAAATCCATATCCTTTTTTAGGATTATACCATTTAACAACACCATTTATATTAGACATAATAAATCCTTCTTTCTCTTTGAAATAATATATAAATCTTTAACCTTATATATTATTTACTTTAAATTTTTATTTAATATATAGAAAAATATGAAAGATATCCATATGTTAACTATTTCAAAAACTTTAAATATAATTACTATGAATTTAAAGAAAATAAAATAAGTATAGTTATAATAGATATCCTTTTTATTTTGTAAAATACATTGAGAAGTTTTAATATGCTATAATTAAATTAAGTATTGGAAAATGAAATTAAATTTAAATATTTATAATATATGATTTATAGGGGTATAGGGGGAATTTTTATGCAAATATATTTAGATAACGCTGCTACGTCTATGATAAAACCTGAGAGTGTTCCAAAATCAATTTATGAATTTATGATAAATAATGGAACTACATCAGGTAGAGGTTCTTATAAAAGAGCCATTCAATCAGATAGATTAATTTATGAGACTAGAAAATCAATAGCATCTTTATTTAATTTTGACAATCCTAAAAATGTAATATTTACATCTAACATTACAGAGTCGCTAAATCTTGCAATAAAGGGCATTTTAAATGAAGGTGATCATGTTATAACAAGTTCATTAGAACATAATGCAGTATGGAGATGTTTAAAAACATTAGAAAGAGATAGAAATATAAGTATAAGTAAGGTTAAAGCTAATAAAGAAGGATTATCTAATCCTGAAGATATAGAAAATGCTATACAAGAAAATACAAAATTAATAATATTTAATCATGCATCTAATGTACTTGGAACTCTCCAACCGATAAAAGAAATAGGAAGCGTGGCAAGAAAATATAAAATACCTTTTTTAGTAGATACAGCTCAAACAGCAGGAGCTTATCCTATAGATATTCAAAATGATAATATAGATTTATTAGCATTTACAGGTCATAAATGTTTACTTGGACCAATGGGGACAGGTGGATTAATTATAAACTGGGATGGTAATATAAATCCTTTAAAATCAGGTGGAACAGGTGGAGACTCAGCCTACGAATATCAACCTAATTATTATCCAAATAAATTAGAAACTGGAACTTTAAATGTAAGTGGGCTAGTTGGACTTGGAGAAGCTATAAAATTTATAAATAAAGAAGGAATTAAAAATATACATAATAAAGAAAAAGAACTTATAGAGTATACACTAAAAAACCTCAATAATATAGATAATATCGAAATTTACGGACCTAAAGATAGTGAAAAAATAATAGGTGTAATATCTTTTAATATAAAAGATAAAATCCCTGAAGAAGTAGCTTATGAATTGGATACTAAATATAGTATTATGGTAAGATCAGGACTTCACTGTTCACCAAATGCTCATGAGCTAATAGGAACAAAGTCTAGGGGAACTATTAGAATAGGAATCGGATACTTCAATGAAAAAGAAGAAATAGACACACTTATAAAAGCGTTAAAAGAGATTTCTAAGAATTAACACATTAAGGGGGGACAATATGTACTTAGAATCCATAGACTTGAGATTCATACAACCTTGTACAACACATACATCAAGAATTAGGATAAAAGCAGATTTATCAAGGGAAATTTCCGAGTTATTTCCATATATAAATTCTTATATTAAATCATGTTTATATAATAATAAAGCTCAAAATGTAACATTTACTTATGAAGGTAAAATAATAACTATATTTAAAGAAAGCTTAACAATAACTAAGCTAATAAATGAAACGGATGCTTATGAAATGATGGATTATCTTAAAAATATGATTAATAAAATATATAATGATAAAGATTATATAGAACCATCATATGAAATGAATAAACTTCCAAGCCCAATAGAGCTATATAAGCTGTTACCAAAATTAAATTGTAAAAAGTGTGGTGAAGCTACATGTATGTCTTTTGCAAATAAACTATTAAATGGTCAGAGTAGTTTAAAAAAATGCATACATCTTCATGAAAGTTGTAATAAGGAAAATATAGAGAAATTAGAAGACATACTTTTAATGATTGGATATGAAGTATAACTATATATTATAAAAAGTCTAGGATATTTTCCTAGACTTTCTTTATTATACATGCATAACTTAAGTTATTTACACTACTCTTATAATAGCTAATAATATAAGTATAGCACCGGATAACCAAGATAAATTTACGTTAGCTTTTTGTGCAAATTTTGAACCTAAATAGCTACCAAGTAATAAGGCACATAAACCTATAACTAAAGATAAAATTACAACCTCAACATAGTTAACACTTCCAAGACTGCTACCGAAACCAACTGCTAAACTATCAAGTGATAAGGCAACTGCTAAGTAAAATGCCTCCTTACAATTTAGAACTTTAGACTTATCATAATCTGCTTTTATTTCATCAGCATAAATCTCAAGTACAAATTTAAAGTCAAATACTTTAAAAGTTAGTGGAACCCCAATATTTGAATATTTTTGAATATATTTTTTAAAAAAAGATTCAAATAATCTATAAACACCAAGTAAAAATAAAAGACAAAAGCTTACTGAAGTAGCGACACTTGGATTTAAAAAATCTTTAAATATAGACCCCAAAAACAAAGAAAAAGCTAAGAATAAAGAACAAACAATATTTATTATCATAGCTGAAGAAAAAGGTATCTTTATTTTGTCTGTGCCATAAGCGATACTTGCTACAAATGTATCTATACATAATGAACATACTAAAAGTAAAGATTCTAACATTCAGACACCCCCTATATTGTCATAACTATTATTATATTATTAAAATCAGTTTAATTAGTTACTTAAAATTTATAAAATATATATAAATTAAAACCATCCAGCTTTAGAAAGCTTGATGTTTTTTATATTTATTGAATTTTTAATAATTTTAACAATATAAATTTAATACAAGACAATAAATTTAATCTAAATATATCTATTTTATTCTAATAGCATATATTAATTTATAATAAAAAAAGGGGGGATATTTTGAAAAAAAGATATATATCTATTTTGGTAATAATGATTATGTTTATATTTTCGTTAAATGTATATGCGCAAGATAAAAACAATTCATCTAATTTATTTTTATTTAGAGATAGTATAAGTAACAATGATGAAGTTTATGGAGATATTTATGCATTTGCTAAGGATATATCTCTAAATAGCATAGTTGGAGGAGATATTATATCTGCAGGTCAACAAATAGCTGTTAATTCAAAAGAGGTAAAAGGTAATATTCGATTAGCAGGTCAAGACCTTTATATTAATGTTGATAATACTAAAAATATTACCGTTGCGGCACAAAATATTAATATAAGTAAGAATACCAAAAGTAATGCTATCTATGCAGCTTCAAAAGACTTTAAATTTCAAGGTCAAACAAATGAACTATCTACAACAGCTAAAGACGTTATTATAGATGGTACTGTTAATAATGACTTAAACGTTGAGTGAGAAAATATAACTATAGGTAAAGATGCTAAGTTATTAGGAAAAATTAATATAAAATCACCTAATGAAGCTACTGTTTATGGTAAACATAATTTAGAAAATGTACATTATGAAAAAGTATTAACTAAGGAAAGTAATTATTCATTTAGAATTATACCTATAGTAACAAGCTTTGTGAGTTCGATAGTTATAGGCTTTTTATTATTTATTTTGTTTAAAAATTATTTTAATAATTGTATTGAAGGTATATCACTAGATTTTGGAAAGTGTATGCTAATTGGTTTATGTGTATTTATAGCTTTTCCTATATTATTTTTATTGCTTTGCATAAGCATAATAGGAATTCCAATTTCATTACTGCTGTTAATGTTATATATATTATTAATATATTTATCTCATATCATTGTAGGTATAATAATTGGAAAATTTATATTAAAAAATTATAATTCATTTTTGCAACTCATAATTGGTATATGTGTAGTCAAATTATTAATTTATATACCTTTTATAGGGTTTATATTAGGATTATGTGCTGTATTGTTTACATTAGGATTATTAACTCTTAAAATATATTCAAGAATAAGATAATATAAAGGTGTGCTATGATATTTATATTTTGTAGCACACTTTTACTATTTCTGAAAATTATTTTTATTTGGACAAATCTTTACTCAAAATACATACTATATATTAAGTTTACTCTTTAACCAAGGAGGTAAAATGAATGCCCAAAGCAAATTATGGAGATATCATATATGTCAATCATCTTTTATATAAACATTTTGGAATATATTTAAGTGATGATTGTATAATACATTATGATGGTAAACAGGATGATTTACTCTTAAGAAAAATGTATGTAAGAGTTACAGATATCGAGAGATTTCTAAATGGTAAAGAAACTTATAAGGTTAAACAAATTAAAAATAAAAACTATTCTTCAGACGAAGTAGTAAAAAGAGCTAAAAGTAAAATAGGTTCACAAAATTTTAATATTATTTTAAATAATTGTGAGCACTTTGCTAATTGGTGTAAAACAGGAAATAGAAAATCTAGTCAAGTAAACATAATTTTAGGAGCTGTATTTTTGTATTTATTAAATGATTGTTATAAATAGATATAATTTAAAAAGGATTTATGCAATATATATTGTATAAATCCTTTTTGAATATAAATTGCACAAACAAATCATAATAAAATCATTAAGATTATTAGGGAAGGAGATGTTGTATTGAAAAAAATAGTTTTAATAAGGCATGGTCAAAGCTTATGGAATCTAGAAAATAGATTTACAGGATGGAGTGATGTAGATTTATCTGAAAATGGATTAATTGAAGCTAGAAAGGCTGGAAAAATTCTTAAAGAACATGGCTTTACATTTGACATAGCTTATACATCAGTTCTTAAAAGATCTATAAGAACCCTGTGGATTGTATTACATGAAATGGACCTTATGTGGATACCAGTTCATAAGTGTTGGAAATTTAATGAAAGACATTATGGAGCGTTACAAGGATTAAATAAAGAAGAAACAGCAAAGTTATATGGTGAAAATCAAGTGTATAATTGGAGAAGATCTGTAAATATAGCTCCTCCTCCAATAACACGAGAAGATAAAAGGTATCCAGGAAATGAAGTTAAATATGCTAATCTTAGTACAGAACAAATTCCTCTTACTGAAAACTTAGAGGATACAGAAAAGAGAGTTCTTGAAGAATGGAATAATTTAATAGTACCTAATTTGAAAAATAATAAAAAAATTATAATATCAGCTCATGGAAACACACTAAGAGCTTTAGTTAAGTATTTAGACAATATGAGTAGTGATGGAATTGCAAATCTAAATATTCCAACTGGGACACCTTTAATATATGAATTAGATAATAATCTAAAACCTATAAGACATTATTGCTTATCTATAGAAGGTGAAATACCTAAAGATGAAATACCAAAATTTATACAATAAATTTACTATTGACAAAATAATTTAAAGGTATATAATTTTTTATAAAATAAAACAAAATTATAAAAATAACTACTAAAAAATATAATATATTATATGGATTTATGTTTTCATAGTGTAAATTGTAGTTTAAAACATTATTAAAAATATTAAGAATCAAGAAAAATTCATATGCTATATATATGTAATAATTATTTCTTGGGACATAATTTAAAGGGAGGTATTTTTATGGATATAGAAAAAATGACTGTAAGAGTTCAAAAAAGCTTAAATGATGCTTATAGCATCGCTGTGAAAAATCATAATCAACAAGTTGATGTTATTCATCTTTTTAGTGCTCTTGTTAATCAAGAAGATGGTCTTATACCAAATATACTAGAAAAAATGAATATATCAGTTGAATCATTAAAGTCAAGTATCGACTCAGAACTAAGTAAATTTCCTCAAATACATGGAGAAGGTATAAGTTCTCAAGGAGTTGTCGCTACAAGAAGAATAAATGAAGTTTTAATAAAAGCCGAGGAAATATCTAAAGAATTTAAAGATGCATACATAAGTGTTGAACATGTAATGCTTGCAATTATAGATATGGAAACGAGTACATCTATCGGAAAAATATTAAAACAATACAATATAAATAAAAGTGATTTTTTAAAAGTACTATCACAAGTTCGAGGAAGTCAAAGAGTCGAGACTCAAGATCCGGAAGGTACTTACGAGGCTTTAGCTCGTTATGGTACCAACTTAGTTGAACTTGCTAAAAAACATAAACTAGATCCTGTAATAGGAAGAGATGAAGAAATAAGAAGAGTAATAAGAATTTTATCAAGAAGAACTAAAAATAATCCAGTTTTAATAGGTGAGCCAGGCGTTGGTAAAACAGCCATTGTTGAAGGTTTAGCTGAGAGAATAATAAGAGGAGATGTTCCAGAAGGTCTTAAGGATAAAATAATATTTTCTTTAGATATGGGTTCTTTAATTGCCGGGGCAAAGTATAGAGGTGAATTTGAAGAAAGACTAAAAGCAGTGCTTAAAGAAGTACAAAGTTCAGATGGTAAGATAATACTGTTTATAGATGAAATTCACACTATAGTAGGTGCAGGAAAGACAGAAGGTGCTATGGATGCAGGAAATTTAATAAAACCTATGCTTGCACGTGGAGAACTTAACTGTATTGGTGCTACTACATTTGACGAATATAGACAGTATATAGAAAAAGACAAGGCATTAGAAAGACGTTTCCAACCTGTTATAGCAGAAGAACCTAGCGTTTCTGATACAGTATCTATACTTCGTGGACTTAAGGAAAGATTCGAAATCCATCATGGAATAAGAATTCATGACAGCGCAATAGTTGCTGCTGCAAAACTTTCTGATAGATATATTCAGGATAGATTTTTACCTGACAAGGCAATAGATTTAATAGATGAAGCTGGAGCTATGATAAGAAGTGAAATAGATTCTCTACCTACAGAACTTGATATAGTTAGAAGAAAGTTATTTACACTTGAAACTGAAAGAGAAGCTTTACTTAAAGAAAATGATGAAAAAAGTAGACAAAGACTTGATATAATAACTAAAGAAATATCAGAACTTAAATCGAAAAACGACGAGATGACCGCTAAATACGAGAAAGAAAAGAGTCAAATACTAGAAATAAGAGATTTAAAATCACAACTTGATGAAGCAAAAGGAAATGTTGAGAAATATGAACGAGAATATGATTTTAATAAAGCAGCTGAAGTTAAATATGGGATTATACCAAAATTAGAAGAACAAATAAAACATCATGAAGAAAAAATGCAAAATAGCTATGATAATGCTTTACTTAAAGAAGAAGTAACTGAAAATGAAATATCTCAAATCGTTGCAAAATGGACTGGTATTCCAGTTACTAAACTAGTAGAAGGAGAACGAGAAAAGTTACTTAAATTAGAGGATGAACTTCATAAAAGAGTTATAGGTCAAGATGAAGCTGTTACAGCAGTTTCAAATGCAGTTATCCGTGCTCGTGCAGGTCTTAAAGATGAGAAAAAACCAATTGGTTCATTTATATTCTTAGGTCCAACAGGAGTTGGTAAAACAGAACTTGCAAAAACTTTAGCTCGTAATTTATTTGATAGTGAAGAAAATATAATAAGAATAGATATGTCTGAGTATATGGAAAAACACGCAGTATCTAGACTTATAGGACCTCCTCCAGGATATGTTGGATATGAAGAAGGAGGGCAACTTACGGAAGCAGTAAGAAGAAATCCATACTCAGTTATTTTATTTGATGAAATAGAAAAAGCTCATGAAGATGTATTTAACTTATTTTTACAAATATTAGATGATGGAAGACTTACTGATAATAAAGGCAAAACAGTAGATTTTAAAAATACCCTTATAATAATGACATCTAATATAGGAAGCCACTATTTACTAGAAGCTGGAGAAAACATCACAGAAGAAACTAAAGAACTTGTAATGGGAGAAATGAAATATAAATTTAAACCAGAGTTCTTAAATAGAGTAGATGATATTATAATGTTTAAACCTTTAGATAAAGAAGGTATAAAACGTATAATAGATATATTTATGAAAGATTTAGAAAATAGATTAAGAGATAAAAATATAAATATAGAAGTTACTGATTCTGCAAAAGATATAATGGCTAGAGAAGGATATGACCCTGTATATGGCGCTAGACCACTTAAAAGATATATAGGAAATACTCTAGAAACAATGATTGCTAAAAAGATAATCTCAGGAGATATTTATAGTGGATGCACAATTATTATTACCGGAGAAGATGATAGAATAATGATTAATATAAAATAGTAAAAATAGGATGGTTATTTGCCATCCTATTTTTCTTATAAATTAGAATAAACCATGTCAAAAATAAGGAGTTATTTGTTAAGCATAGCATCTTGTACTGTATCAAATCCAAGTCTGTCAACCATTTTGAAAAATCTTTCACCATCAATGCCATTATTTTTATAAAAAATTATACCTCTTTCAACTATATCTAAAGCTTCTTCTGGAGTATAAACACCTTTAAGTTCTTTACCTATAATCTTGCTCGTACCAAATGTACCACCAATGGTTATTATCACTTGATTTAGTTTTTTGCCTATAACTCCAATACACGAAAGTTGAGCTTTTGGACAACTATTTTTACATCCACCAACTCCTAATCTTATTTTATTTGGAAGGACTGTGTCATAATACCCTTTATAAAATCTTTTATGCATTTCATTAGTGATTTTTTCAGTATCTATTAATCCAAATTTACAGACAGTTCCTTTACATGTATGTATTGGTCTTACTCTTTTACCTGTACCACCATTTTCAAGTCCGATGCTTTTAAGTTCATTTTTTACAGATTCTATATCTTCATATTTTATAAATGGTATTTCAATATCTAGCCTTTGGGTAAGTGTGTAGTAAGATTTACCATACTTATCGCATATTTCACTTATTTTATTAGACTGTTCTTTTGTTATATGACCTGCAGGTATTATTACTCTACATGAAAAATGAACTCCATCTTTAAGTGGTAAAAATCCATGGCCCTTTGCTATCATTAATTCTTCTTTTGTTAATTCCATAATATACCTCCAACTCAAATAATTGCTTATTAAATTATAGCATAATATAAATAATACTATTATTTTGTTATTTAATACTAATTATTTATATTTTTAATACAAGATGTAGGATAAAAGTGAATTTTTAAAGAGCATATGATAAAATATGTACTATAAAAATATAATGAGGTGAAATAATGAAATTATTCCATTTAGGAGATTTACATATAGGAAAAGTAGTAAATGGATTTTCTATGATAGAAGATCAAGAATTTGTATTAAAGCAAGTAAAAGATAAGATAAAAGAATATAAACCAGATGTTTTAATACTTGCTGGAGATATATATGATAGGAGTGTGCCTCCTGCTAAGGCTATATCTTTGTTTAATGAGTTTTTAAGGGATGTATTGCTAGAACTAAAAACTCCAATACTCGCTATTGCAGGTAACCATGATGGAGCAGATTTGATCGGATTTGGTAAAGAAATATTTGAAAAGACAGGTCTATATATAGAGGGGAATTTTAGGAGAGATATAAAAAAAATATCATTAAAAGATGAGCATGGACATGTAAACTTCTATTTAGTTCCTTTTGCGGATTATGCTGTAGTACGTGATGAATTAGATAACAAAGATATTAAATCCTTAAATGATGCTATGAAAGCTATAATACATGATATAGATAAAGAGATAAATATTAATGAAAGAAATATTCTTATAACGCATGCGTATGTCACAGGTGGAGAAAATCCTGAAACTAGTGACTCAGAAAAAATGTTGGTTATAGGAGGAAAAGAGTATGTTGAGTCAAGCTTATTTAATAATTTTGATTATGTAGCCTTAGGACATTTACATAGATGTCAAGGTATAGGCGGAAATAGAATAAGATATTCAGGTTCACTTTTAAAATACTCATTCTCTGAGGAAAACTATGATAAATCAATAACTATGATAGATATAGATAAAAATAAAGAAATAAAGTGTGAATTATTACCATTGACTCCAATAAGAGATATGAAAACATTAGAAGGTAATTTAGAAGATTTATTAGAGAATATAGATGAAAGTATAAAAAATGATTATATAAGAATTATATTAACAGATCAAGGGGAACTTATAGAACCTATGTCAAAACTTAGACAAGTGTACCCAAATGTTATGTTACTTGAAATAAAAAGAATAATAGGTAATATGACTCAATCGCCTCTTACATCAAGTGAAAGACAATCCAAATCAATGGATGAGCTATTTAGTGATTTTTATAGATATCATATGAAAGATGATTTAAGTGAAGAAGGTATGAAAATAGTAAACAAAGTTATAAAGGATGTAAAGGGGGAAGAGTTTTAATATGAAACCTGTATCTTTAAAAATAACAGCTTTTGGACCATATGCAAAAACTACTACTTTAAATTTTAAGGAAGATTTAAAAAATCAAAACATATTTGTTATAACAGGACCTACAGGAAGTGGTAAAACTACTATATTTGATGCTATATGCTATGCACTATATGGTCAAACTAGCGGCAATAAAAGAAATGGAGAGCAACTTAGAAGTGATTTTGTAGGAATTGATGGGGATAAGACAGAAGTTGAATTTACTTTCTCAGTTAGAAATAAAGAATACTTTATAAAAAGAAGCCCTAAGCAAAAAAGAAAAAGTAAAAGAGGAAATAAAGAAGTTGAAGATAGCGCTAGTGTAGAATTTAAAGCATTAGATAGTGATAATGCACCACTTACAAAAGATAAAGATGTAAATGAAAAGGTATTGTCTGTAATAGGATTAAATGTAGAACAGTTTAGAAAAATAGTCATGATACCTCAAGGAGATTTTAGAGAATTTTTATATGCAAACACTTCTGTAAAAGAAGAGATACTTAGAAAAATATTTGGAACAGATATATATAAAAAAGTTCAAGAAAGACTCTCTGAAGAAACTACCGTTCTTAGTAAAGATGTTGAACATATAAGAAATGATATAAACTCTATACTAAAGGTAGTAAAGTGTAGTCAAGATTCTGAACTTTATAATATGATTAAAAATGATGAACTTCATTCAAAAATTATAGATAAGCTATCTGAATATATAGAAGAAGAAAAACTAGTAAAAAATGAAAATGTAAAAATTATAGAAGATTTAAACTTAGATATTAAAAATAAAAATGATAAAATAAATAAATCAACAGTAATAAATGATAAATTTAATGCTAAAGAAGCTGAAGAAATCAGATTAAATAATTTAAAACAAAAAGAAAATGAATTTAAAATTAAATGTGAAAGTCTAAAAAAATATAAAAAAGCTTTAGATATACTAGTTCATGAAGAAAATTATTTAAAAGAAGATGAAGAAAAAAAGAAACTTGAAAATACTATAAAGATAACACAAGAAGAATTAGATAGGTGTTTAGTTGAATTAGATAAAATAACTCAAATGTATAATCAAATAGAAGAGAAACAGAAAGAAAAAGAAAAGATTAATATAGATTTAAATAATTTAATGAACTATATAAAAGATGTTAATGATATAGATTTAAAGGCTAATAGCATATCTAAGTTAACGAAAAATAAAGAAGAAATAGAAAAAAAGCAAAATTCTTATAAATTTGAATGTGAAAATTTAGAAAAAGAAATTGATACATTTATAAATAAACAAGAAGAACTTTTTAAATGCAAGCAAGAAAAGATAGAACTTGAGAATATTAATAAAAACTATGCTATCCTTAGAGATAAGCTTTTAAATTTATATAACTATGCTAAGGATTATAATGCTTATTATTCTGAACTTGATAAAGAAACTATAAAAGAAGAAAATTTAGAAAAAGAAATAAATAAACTAAAAGAGCAAGAACAGGTAAAGATAGATCTATTTATAAACGGGGAAGCTATAAGGCTAGCTAAGCATCTTAAAGAAGGATGTGAATGTCCTGTATGTGGATCAACATCTCATCCTAACAAAAGGACTGCTAATGAGGATATACCCACTAAAAAAGACTTAGATGAATTTAAAAATTATATAAATTCTAAAGAAAAAGAAAAAGAGATTTTAACTAAAAATAAAAACGATTTACAATCTAAATTAATTGGATTGAAAACATATATAAAAGAAATGTTTATAGAACTTGTAAATGAAAAAATATTTACCAATGATGATAAAGTTTTAGATTATACAAACACAGTGTTACCGAAAGGAAAAGAAATAAAGTTAAAAATAGATGAAACAAATACTAAGTTGAAAACTTTAGAAGCCAATATTATCTTGTTGGAAAAAGAAATAAAAGACCTAAATGATAAGAAAGAAAAATTAAAAACACGCAAAGAGGAACTTGTAAAAATAGAATTGGAAGTAAAAAAAATAAGTGATACTTTAATAGGTGAGCAAAATTCATACAATGAAATATTAAAAAGAGTTCCTCAAAAATATCATAGTTTAGAAATCTTAAATTTAGATATAAATACTTTAAGCAAAGAACTAAATGATATAGAAGCGTATATAAAATCAGTAAGAAATAACTATGATGAAATATCTAAGAAAAAAATAACAATACAGAGTGGTTTAGACAATTTAAAAAATAATTTAGATAATACTTTATCTAAATTAGAATTACTTAAATCAAAATTTGAAAATTTAGTTAAAGAAAACTTCTCTAGCTTAGAAGAATACAATTTATCTAAAATAGATGAAAATATAATTGACAACTTAGATAAAGAAATAAATAAGTATAATGAAGAGTTAACTGTATCTATAAGAACAGTAGAAAACCTATCTAAGGAATTAGTAGGTTTAACAATTGTTAATTTAGATAATTTAAAAGACGAATTAAATGTATTAGAAACTAATAAAGAAGCTTTAGATAGTAAAATTAAAGAATTAAACTTAAATATAGTAGATAATGAAAAGATATTAATTAAAATTAAAAAAGATTATAATTCCATTAAAGAAAAAGAAGATCAATATAAACTAGTTGCAGATTTATCTAAACTTGCAAATGGAAGTAGTCAAAATAAAGTATCGTTTGAAACTTTTGTGCTGTCTAGTTACTTTGAAGATGTAATAATAGAAGCTAATAAAAGGTTACAGTCAATGACTTCAAAGAGATATTACTTATTAAGAAGAGAGGAAAATAAAGGTGGAGGAAGAAAAGGGTTGGACCTTGATGTATATGATAGTCATACTTGTAAGTCAAGACCAGTTAATACCTTATCTGGAGGAGAAAGCTTTAAGGCATCGTTAGCTCTAGCACTTGGACTTTCCGATACTGTTCAACATAATTCTGGAGGAATTAGGTTAGATACAATGTTTATAGATGAAGGTTTCGGTACTCTTGATTCTGAATCATTAGATAATGCAATTGATACACTAATGGAACTTCAGGATAATGGTAGAATAATAGGTGTAATATCTCATGTTAATGAGTTAAAGGAAAGAATACCTTCTAAATTAATAGTTGAAATGGACACTAAAGGTAGTAAGGCATATTTTAATAAGATATAAATAAAATCCAGTACTAAATTTAGTACTGGATTTTATTTATTATATAGTAATATTATATTCTTCAATTAGTTGATTGTTGGAATGTTCTATTTCAAGTCTTACATCAAATCTAAAAGCTATAAACGAAATTATACCAATTAGTATTAAAATTAACCCGGTCTTCAAACTTTTTATACAATCTTTTTTGTTTCCTTTAATGATTAGATATAATCCATATAGAGTAAAAAGAATACCCACTATTCCAGGAACTATTAAAATAGAAAAAATAACAATAAATAGTGTTAAAACTGAGAATAATACCATTTACAGAGCACCTCCTCTATTATACTATATATTATTAAAAAATATTTATAATAGTTCTAATTTACAAGTAAGATTAATGTATACATATAAAAATTTAGTCATTTTTTAAGTAGCTTATTAAAATATTAATAACTTATAAATTTTCTATAAAAATATAGATTAAAAAATTAAGAAAGTGGCATATTATCATACAACAGAACAAATGTTCTTAGTGGTAAAAAGTGGCACTTTGAAAATTTTTTTTATAAATCATTGAGATTTAAATAGTTTTAATTTATATTAAGAAACATTTTAATTTATAATAATATATAAGTAACACTATGCATATATTTATCATATTATTTAGTACACTATAAAAAACTCCCTACAATAAAAATATTATCTTAGTTATCTAGAAACTTTTATAGATAAAACCCATAACTTAATAAATGTAGGTAAGTAAATATAGTAATATGAAGTAACTGTGAAATTTTAGGTTACTTCATATTTTTTTGTATTTTAATATTATATTAAACATATAAATTATATGTATAAATAATAAAAAGGGGAGTGGTATAAAATTGAATAATATAATCATTAATTCTATAACTATAGCATTTTTAATAATAATTGTATTGTATTCAGTAATAAATATAATACTAAATAAAAACTTATATAACTTTATAAGCGAAGATCTTATAAGGCTTAATGAAAATTATAAGATAAGTTTATTATATTCGGATATAAAAAATAAATATTCTTTATACATATTAGAAAACTCACATGCAGATATAAACATAGCTTCATTTATTGAAGAGATCTGTGCAAGCTTAAAATTTAAAAATAGGTTTGTATTAGATAAAATAAAGCGAATAAAAAACGCTTCATCTACATGCATTTTATTAGGAGTGTTGGGTACATTTATAGGGCTTTCTATGATGCTTTTAAGTATTAATACTAGTGACATAATAAATTCCCTTCCTGAGACTATAAGCAGTATGCAAACTGCATTTATAACAAGTATATTTGGTATAGTATGCTCAATTATACTAAACTTAATAATAGGATATCATGATTGTGAGCATATACTAATTCAATTAATGTTAAAAATGGAAAATTTACTAACATCAGAGATTACCCATCAAAAATCACAAGACATAGATAATAAAATAGAAGATGTAAAAAGCTCTATAAAGGAAATAAGTATATCAATAAAATCAATAGAAAGATTTGATCAAATATCAAAAGATTTAACTGAATTTAATAGTAAATTTATAAAGGGAATAGAAACTTTGAAAGAATTATTAGATGGTTCTCAAAACTCTATCAAAATATTTGATCAAAACGTTAGAAAGCTAGACAAACAATTTAGTATAATGAATATGAAATTTACGAAATTATTTGATACTTATGACAATCAAAGTGAAATAAATAAAGAAATATTATTAGATATAAAAGAAACTTCTAAAAATATTTCTGAATCAAATGTAAATCAACTTAAAATGAAAGACTATTTAAGAACTTTATCAGCAAACTTTGCACTATATGAAAGAAGCGCTCAAGACTTACTTAATAAATTAGTAGAACATGAAAATAAAATAATAAAAAATCAAGGAGATCTTAATGAAGAACAAGTAAATTTAGATACGACAGTAAAACACTTAGCTTCTGTAATTGCTATATCTTCTCAAGACATTGAACAAAAATTAAATATGATATTTGACTATATAGACATCTACAAAGAAGCTTCGACAATTAACGCTATGCAAAATGATAATTATAAAAAATACTCGGGTGAAGAAATTTACGATATGGAAAAAACAAATGAATCAAATGAAATAATAAAATCTTCAAACAAATACCCAAGTAAAACATCAACATCTAAAAAATCATACAATAAGTTTAGAAGAAAGTTAATTGGAGATGATAGAAATGGTAAATAAATATAGGAGGACTATAAATAGAGAATTTGAAAAAAGTAGTTTTTGGCCTACTTTCACAGATATGATTTCAACTGTATTAATGGTTGTTATGCTTATGCTATTTAGTTCTGAATCAATTGCAGGATCTGTTGAAAAAGAGTTAGCAAAAAATGTGGGCACATCAGTAGAGGAAACTCTAAAAGCAAATGGAATACCTGTGGATGTAGATAAGACAACTGGCCAAATAACATTTGGTGAAAAAACTATGTTTGATGTAGATAAATCAGAGTTAAAACCTGAAGCGAAAGAAATGCTAAAAATATTTATTCCAAAGTACATAGAAACAATTTATAAAGATTATGGGGATAATATATCTAAAATAGTTATAAAAGGCCATACAGACGATGTAGGGAGTTATTTATATAATTTAGATTTATCTCAAAAACGTGCGTTTAGCGTTGCAAAGTTCATTGTTAGTGATGAAATAGGAGATTATAAGTATAAAGATAAAGTTATGAAAGACATAGAAGCGATAGGAAGGTCTGAGGCTGAACTTGTAAAAAATAAGGATGGTAGTGTAAATAAAGATGCATCAAGAAGAGTAGAAATAAAATATGAAATAAAAGTTAATAATTAATAAAAAATAAAAGGTGGTTAATAACCACCTTTTATTTTTTATTATATTGAATAGATTGTACAGTATCTTCATTCATTGTGTTATTTTTAAATTTTACAGAAAGATAAAAACTAAATATTAGCATTGGTATTAGTACTAACAAAGCAATTAATTGAGTATCTTTAGTCCGCTTATAATTATTGGTCAAGAAATCCCCTCCAAATCCCAAAATAAAGTAAGTTTATAATATATTTTGCTAATACAATTTTTAGGATGTAAAGTTTAGTTTTGGGAAAATATATTTTGAAAATCTACATATATTTATAGTATACTATCATAGAAACAAAAAATTTCCACATAAAATAAAGTTTTATTAAAAATTTATTTTATGTGGCATAATATCTAGTGATATTATATGATTTTTTACAAATTAAGGAGGAACAAAATATGGCTACACCAACACCACATAATAATGCAAAAATAGGAGATATAGCAGAAACTGTGCTATTACCAGGAGATCCATTAAGAGCTAAGTTTATAGCAGAAACATTTTTAGAAGATGTGGTTCAATATAATACAGTAAGAGGTATGTTTGGATATACTGGATATTACAAAGGAAAGAAAATATCTGTTCAAGGTTCAGGAATGGGAATACCTTCAATCGGAATATATTCATATGAGCTTATACATTTTTATGGAGTTAAAAATTTAGTAAGAATAGGTTCAGCAGGAGCCATAAGTACAGATTTAAATTTACATGATGTAGTAATTGGAATGGGTGCTTGTACAGACTCAAATTATGCAGCTCAATTTGATTTACCAGGAACTTATGCTCCGATAGCAAGTTATGAACTAATGCAAAAAGCAATAGATGTAGCTAAAGAACAAGGAACGAAAGTGACTGTAGGTAATATACTTTCAAACGACGTATTTTATTCAGATAGAGGGCTAGAAGGTGGGCTTGGTAAGTGGCAAAAAATGGGAGTACTTTGTGTAGAAATGGAAGCAGCAGGTCTTTATATGAATGCTGCTAGAGCAGGAGTTAATGCTTTAGCTATACTTACAATATCAGATTGTCCATTTACAGGAGAAGAATGTTCAGCTCATGATAGACAAGTAGCATTTACTAAAATGATGGAGATTGCTTTAGAATTAGCTTAATGATACTTAAAGTTCTTATTAATCGTAAAATACATAAACAATTATGAACTTTAGAAATAGGGGAAGATTACTATGTTAAAGATTTTAGCAATATTTTTTATAGTATTAGGAATTATTTTAAGAACTTCATATAAAGTTTCTATAAAGAAAGAAAATTTAACAAATAAACAAAGAGACGATTTAGAAAAATCTAAACATACAGGGAGTACTTTTATATTTGCTGGAATATCAGCTTTTATGTTAAGCTATATGTTTACGCTTTTTAAATAGTTATAGGAATACATAATATAAAAAAGATATGGATATCCATATCTTTTTTATATTACTCTAAACACACCTGTTACGATACCTACTAACTCAACATCTTTAGAATTTAAGATCATAGGCTCCATAAAATCATTTTCAGGCTTAAGTTTTATTACATTATCTTCTTTAAAGAATCTTTTAACAGTAGCGTATTCATTATGTATAAGTGCTACTACTATTTGAGAATTAGATGCAGTAGATTTTTTATCAACTACGACATAGTCACCATTTAATATACCTGCATTTATCATACTATCGCCTTTAACTTTTAATACAAAGTTATCAGTTCCTTTAACTAAATTCACTGGAAGAGGAATGTACTCTTCTATATTCTGTCTAGCTAATATTGGAGTACCTGCTGTTACTTGTCCTACTAAAGGTAAATGAAGTATTTCTTGGTTAAGGCCATTTTCAGAATCTGATTTATTAGTGTCTAGCACCTCTATAGCCCTTGGCTTAGTTGGATCACGTCTTATATATCCTAATTTTTCTAATTTATTCATATGAGAGTGAACTGTTGACGTTGATTTAAGACCAACTGCAACGCACATTTCACGAACTGAAGGCGGATAACCTTTTAGCGCTATTTGTTCTTTAATAAATTCTAATATAGCCACTTGTTTGCTACTTAAATCTAAATACATAAAATCACTCCTTTCTAAACTTAATGTAGTTTAATAAGAGTAGATGAATACCTTATTAATATAATATACCTATATTGTAGCACAATAAGTTTTTTTATACAAACGTTTGTTCTCGGAATTGAAATATTATATGTTATCTTCAATTTTTATATCTATTTCATTAGTATTTTAATCATTATCATCAATCCATTCAAAATTATTTACTATATCACGTTTAACATGTTTTTTATGAGCAGCATATAGTTGAGTAGTAGTTACATTATCATGGTCAAGTAAATTTTGAACATCATAAATAGAAAATCCATTTTGAATTAAGCTAGTTGCAGCTGTAGCACGAAGCTTATGAGGGCTATAACCGCTATCTCTTGATGTATCCATAGAAATAGATGTATACTTTTTTACTAATTGTCTAATAGCCTTTGGATTAAGGCGTTTATTTTGTAATGATAAGAATAGAGCGTCTTTATTTTCCTCACTAAGAATTTCACTTTGAGGTCGTTCGTTATATATATAATCTTTAACAACTAATTCACATGTATGGTTAATAGGCATTAAAACTTCTTTACCTCTTTTTCTATAAATTTTAAATTCACCTCTAGAAAAATTAAATGATGAAATATTAAGCTCACGAAGCTCATTAAGTCTTAACCCATAAGTAACAAATAAAGCTAATATAGCTTTATCTCTAAGCTTAGTCTTTTTCCAGTATACCTTTTCTTTATCTGTTAAACCTTCGCCACTTTCAACAGCATCTAACATCTTCGCAACTTCATCAATTTCAAGTCGTTTTATAGCATCAGGTTGAGGCTTTGGAAGCTTAATAGGATTAAAGCCATCAGTGATATTATTATCTAACTGATCATTTCTATAAAGAAATTTAAATATAGTAGACAGCGATGACTTTTTACGTGCTAAAGATCTATTATTATTTTCATAGATATGAGTGTTTTTTTCAGTATATTTATAATATCTAGTACAATAATCGCCTAAAAATAAGTTTATATCTCGTGCTTTTATTCGATTAAAATCTTCAATAGTAATATCTTTTATTTCATTGGCATCTGTAGCTTCCTTGGTTTCTACTAAATAAGAACAAAAGAATTGAATATCTTCTAAGTAGGCTAGTCTAGTGGTAACAGATACCGATCCTTTTAAGTAAATACAGTAGTCTTTCATAAACTTAGGAAGATGATTTTCTACTTGTATACACTTTTCAATAACTTTATTATTTTTAAGAACAATATTATCTGGCTTATCTGATTTATTATGTATTTTTATAGTTTTATTTTCTGACATTTAAAATCCTCCAAATATTAACTTTAATATTTTAAATATAACATAGTATTTTTTTGACTTCAACTATTCCTTAAATACTGATATAAGTGTAAGCTAATTAAAAAATCTATTTAAATCAAACTTATGGATGTTACGCTTTAGGATTTCAACCATACGCTAGAGAAATTATGAAGTAAATTCAATATTTCATATTTTTGAAGGGATTTTTTCATTTTTGTTGATTTATTATATAAATAGTGATACGCTAATAGCATAAAAATGTATATGAAAGAACAAAAAAATTAAATAATAAAAAATAGAGGTTTAATCAATATTTATTGTTGATTAATTAAAAGGGAATCAGGTGAAAGTCCTGAACTATCCCGTAGCTGTATTAGAGGAATTTATGTGTGATATGCCACTAGGAAACAGGGAAGGCGCACATAAGTGATGATTCTTGAGTCAGAAGACCTGCCTATATTTTAAAGCATAACTCTACGAGTGATAGGGATGGCTTTATCTTAACATTTACGTGCTAATTTTATATAATTAAGCATATCTTGAAAACATTTCCAATGCGTAAATTAAAAGAATTTATTATTTTGAAAAGATACTCTTCTATGAGTTGTCAATTCAAACCTATCACATCATTTACCACGAGTCAAATCACCTAATACAATTTCATTATTTTTTCACATTACATAAATATCAATAGAGTTATAATATCCAGAATTTAATTTTTAAGCGGTTTACAGAGTACATTTTTTACAATTTTCACAACACTTGTTTAATTTATAGTTTTATTTTAATTAGTACTGGCTAGGAATAAAAGTTCAAAGGAGATGATAAATGAAAAAATGTCATTATTTTAAGTGCAATATTCCTTATAGTTTCATTTTTTAAAATGGAAATGAGCGCAGTGATGCAAACATGAAAAAATTATTATTTTACTAATTGTTACTGTAGTATTTTCAAAATTACTAGGGTCTGAATTTGAGGAACACGATGATGCAGGCAACAAGGAAATTTCTGAAATTGCAGACAAATAATATTTGGATTGAACCAGTTATGGAGAGTTTGGTTAGTGGTGAATTGCCATGAGAAATTTAAAGTTCATTAAAATATAAATGTAAAAAATGCTAACTATCCAAATGAGTTATCTTAATATGAGCAAATTAGTAATCAAAATATATTATTATGGATAAAGATAAAAATAAAAAAATAAATAAGAATTATAAATTCTTAGAGACAAGTTATATGAAAAATTATAGACTATATAAATCAAGTAAAATAGAGGAGTATTTCAAAATATACACTATATATAGGAGGGGTTTTATGTCATTAATGACAAAAGAACAATATATAGAAAGTCTTAGAGAGGTAAAACAAAAGGTATATTTATTTGGAGAATTAATAGAAAATCCTGTAGATCATCCTATAATTCGTCCATCACTTAATTCTGTAGCTATGACTTATGAATTAGCTCAAGACTCACAGTATGAAAATGTGATGACAGCAATTTCGAATCTTACAGGTAAAAGAGTAAATAGATTTTGTCACATTCATCAAAGTACTGAAGATCTAATCAATAAGGTTAAAATGCAGCGTTTATGTGGTCAAAAAACTGGTTCATGCTTTCAACGTTGTGTAGGAATGGATGCATTTAATGCAGTTTACAGTACAACCTTTGAAATAGATGAGGGTTGTGGAACTGATTATCATGAAAGATTTAAAAAGTATATGATATACGTTCAAGAAAATGATTTGGTAGTAGATGGAGCAATGACAGATCCAAAAGGAGATAGAGGGTTGCCTCCAAATAAACAATCTGATCTAGATTTATTCCTAAGAGTAGTTGAAAGAAAAGATGATGGCGTTGTAGTAAGAGGTGCTAAGGCCCATCAAACTGGAATGGTTAACTCTCATGAAATTCTTGTTATGCCGACTATAGCTATGGGACCTGATGACAAGGATTGGGCAATATCTTTTGCTTTACCAACTGATACTGAAGGAATATTTAGCATATATGGGCGCCAATCTTGTGACACTAGAAAACTTGAAGAAGGTGCAGATATAGATGTGGGTAACTCAACATTTGGAGGACATGAAACATTAACTATTTTTGAAGATGTATTTGTTCCAAATGAAAGAATATTTCTAAATGGTGAAGTTGAGTTTTCTGGTATTTTAGTAGAGAGATTTGCAGGATACCATAGACAAAGCTATGGTGGTTGTAAAGTTGGTGTTGGTGATGTACTTATTGGAGCATCAGCAGTAGCTGCTGATTATAATGGGGCAGCTAGAGCTTCACATATAAAAGATAAACTTATTGAAATGACTCATTTAAATGAAACACTATACAGTTGTGGTATCGCTTGTTCATGTGAAGGATGTAAAACAAAATCAGGTAATTACCAAATAGATCTACTTCTTGCAAACGTTTGTAAGCAAAATATAACAAGAATGCCATATGAAATTGCTAGGTTAGCAGAAGATATCGCTGGTGGTATTATGGTAACTATGCCTTCTGAAAAAGATTTCAAAGATCCTAAAATAGGGCCTTATATTGACAAATATTTAAAAGGTGTTGATTATGTTCCTACTGAAGATAGAATGAGAATTTTAAGACTTATAGAAAATATTACTTTAGGAACTGCTGCTGTTGGATATAGAACTGAATCTATGCATGGAGCAGGTTCACCTCAGGCTCAAAGAATTATGATTTCAAGACAAAGCGATCTAAATAAGAAAAAAGAGCTTGCTAAAAATATAGCTAATATAAAAGAGTTAGCTAAAGCAGAGAACTAATAATACTATAAGATCCTAGAATTCAAGGGGTGAAATAATGAACTGGAAGGTTTTATATAAAGAAAAATTAATATCAACAGAAGGTGCTGCGAAAAAGATAAAAAGTAACAGTAGAATTGTTATTGGTCATGCAGCAGGAGAGCCAAAAAAAGTCATAGAAGTAATGGTTAATGAAAGTGAAAGTTATTCTAATATAGAAATAGTTCATATGATTGGTATGGGTTCTGGTGAGTATGTTAAAAAGGATAAAAAGCTTAACTTTAAACACAATTCTTTATTTGTGGGATCATCAACTAGAGAGGCAGTACTAGAAGGAAGGGCGGAATTTACTCCTTGCCATTTTTCTGAAGTTCCAAGACTTTTTAAAGAGGAATACTTAAAGGTGGATGTAGCTATAATTCAAGCTTCACCTCCAGATAATAATGGGTACTGCAGCTTTGGAATATCCAATGATTATACTAAATCAGCAGCTGAATGTGCAGATATTGTAATAGCAGAGATTAACCCTAAAATGCCAAGAACATTAGGTGATTCCTTTATACATATAAAAGATATTGACTATATAGTTGAGGTTGATTATGACATTATAGAGCTTAAACCTTCTAAAATAGGAGAAATAGAAAAAGCGATAGGTGAAAACTGTGCAACACTTATAGAAGATGGAGCAACACTTCAATTAGGAATAGGTGCTATACCAGATGCTGTACTTCTATTTTTAAAAGATAAAAAAGATTTAGGTATCCATTCTGAAATGATATCAGATGGAGTAGTTGAGTTAGTTGAAGCGGGAGTAATTACAAATAGAAGAAAAAATCTACATAAAAATAAAATGATAGTAACTTTTTTAATGGGTACAAAAAAACTATACGATTTTGTCAATGATAATCCGATGGTAGAAATGTTTCCAGTAGACTATGTAAATAACCCTGTTGTAATAAGTAAAAATGATAATATGATATCAATAAACTCTTGTATTCAAATAGATTTAATGGGTCAAATAGCTTCAGAATCTATTGGTCTTAAGCAGTTTAGTGGTGTTGGCGGTCAAGTAGACTTTATAAGAGGGGCTAACATGTCAAAAGGTGGAAAATCAATAATTGCTATACCTTCTACAGCATCAAGAGGAACATTGTCAAGGATAGTTCCATTCTTAGACAATGGAGCAGCAGTAACTACATCTAGAAATGATGTTCATTATGTAGCTACAGAATATGGTATAGCAGAGCTTAGAGGAAAATCTTTAAAAGACAGAGCAAGAGCACTTATTAATATAGCTCATCCCAAGTTTAGAGAAGAACTTATAGAAGAGTGGGAAAAGAGATTTAATAATAAATTTGATTGTTATATATATTCTAAAGCTCATAACTGATTTTGAGTTGTAAAGTAAGTATAGATATATAAGGTGTGGGAGGTGTTTATATGGAGACAAAAGCATATATTGATGAATTAGTAAAAAAGTCAAAGGAAGCACAAAAAGAGTATAGTAAGTTTACTCAAGAGCAAGTAGATGAAATAGTAATGGAGCTTGGTAAGATTGTATATGATAGAGCAGAAGAATTAGCTAAAATGGCAGTTGAGGAAACAAGAATGGGAGTTTTTGAAGATAAAGTTGCTAAAAACAAAGGAAAATCAAAAGTTATTTGGAATAATTTGAAAGATAAAAAATCAATAGGAATATTAGAAGAAGATAAGGAACATGGAATTATTAAAGTTGCTAAACCTAAGGGGGTAATTGGTGCTATAACACCATGCACAAATCCTATTGTTACTCCAATGTGCAATGCTATGTTTGCATTAAAAGGAGGCAATTCTATTATTATTTCGCCTCATCCAAGATCAAAAAAATGTAGCAAATATGTAGTAGACTTATTTAACGAAGCTATTGCAAGATTTGGAGCACCGGAAAATTTAATTCAAATTATAGAGGAACCATCTATTGATTTAAGTTTAGAACTTATGAAATCTGCTGATGTAGTAGTAGCTACTGGTGGTATGGGTATGGTTAAATCAGCTTATAGTAGTGGAAAACCCGCTTATGGAGTCGGAGCTGGAAATGTGCAGTGTATAATCGATAGAAATATTGATATTAAAGAAGCTGTAACAAAAATAGTTACTGGAAGAACTTTTGATAATGGAATTATCTGCTCTGGAGAACAAAGTGCTATAATACCTAAGGAAATTTATGAACTAACTATAGAAGAATTTAAGAAAAATGGAGCTTTCTATGTATCAGATGAAGAAACTATAGAAAAATTTGCAAAAGTAATTTTTATAGGTGGATCTATTAATGGTAAGATAGTTGGTCAAAGTGTACAATTTATTGCTAATTTAGCAGGGGTAGATATTCCAAAGGATACTAAGGTTATTATATTGAAAGCAAGAGCTAAGGGATTTAAAGATGTATTATGTAAAGAAAAAATGTGCCCAGTAATGATTGCATTTGAATATGAAAACTTTGATGAAGCGGTAGAAATAGCTCAATCTAATTTAAATGTAGAAGGAAAGGGCCATTCTTGTGCTATTCACTCAAATAATAAAGATAATATTAAATATGCTGCAGCTAATCTAACAGTAAGCAGACTTGTTGTAAATCAACCATCATCAACTTCAGCTGGCGGAACTTTATACAATGGATTTGCTCCAACTACTACACTAGGCTGTGGTTCATGGGGTAATAACAGTATTTCTGAAAACTTAGATTATAAACATTTAATTAATGTATCAAGAGTAGGTTTTTATAATGCAAAAGCAAAAGCCCCAACAGATGAAGAAATCTGGAGAAATGAAGAAACATTGGCAAAAGCTTTAAATTAAGGAGGAATTCCAATGAAAATGATAGAATTAAAACCTCAAATTTTTAAGTTTAATAATTGTAAAGCTTTTATTGAGGAATTTAAGGTAGGCAGTGGAGACTTAATATTCACAAACAAGTTTTTGTATGAGTTTTTCTTAAAAGATTTAAACATTGCTAGTGAGTATATTTTTCAAGAAGATTATAATTTAAAAGAACCTTCAGATGATATAATTGATGAAATAATTAAATATATATCTCCAAAAAATGTGAAGAGAGTAGTAGGGATTGGAGGAGGCTCAATTATTGATGTATCAAAAATATTATCACTTAAAGATGTTGATTCTTCTTGTGCACTTTTTGAAAAAGTAATACCTGCAGTAAAAAATAAGGAACTTATAATAGTACCTACAACATGTGGTACAGGTAGTGAGGTTACCAATATATCAATTGTAGAAATAAAGTGTAAAGGAACAAAGATGGGACTTGCTATACCGGAATTATATCCAGATTATGCTGTGCTTATTCCAGATCTTGTTAAGAGATTACCTTATGATTTCTTTATGTATAGCTCCATAGATGCATTAATTCATGCCATAGAAGCTTATGTTTCACCAAAAGCAAACAGCTTTACAGACATGTTTAGCATAGAGGCAATTAAAATGATAATAGAGGGCTATAAAAAGGTTATAGCAAATGGTAAAGATTATAGAGAAGAGATAATAGAAGACTTTTTAATAGCTAGTAACTATGCAGGAATTGCTTTTGGTAATGCAGGAGTTGGAGCAGTGCATGCTCTTTCTTATCCACTAGGAGGAAAGTATCATGTACCTCATGGTGAAGCAAACTATCAATTTTTTATAGAAGTGTTCAGATACTATAATGGTAAAAAACCTACAGGTAAAATAGGAAATTTAAATGAATTACTTTCGAAACTTTTAGAAGTAAAACCTGGTGAAGATGTATATGAAGCTTTAGAAAACTTATTAAGCAATTTAATTGTTAAAAAAGGTTTAAAGGAATATGGCATGAGAGAAAAAGAAATATATACATTTGCACAAAGCGTAATTGAAACTCAACAAAGACTTTTAGGAAATAATTATGTTCATATGAATGTTCAAGATATAGCTAATATTTATCATAAGCTCTACAATTAAATTAATACGTTAAATTTTCGGCTTACTGGATATAATAATTACTTGAATTTCAACAAATTAGTCATCTAAAATTAGTGATAATGATCTTAGATGACTAATTTGCTAGATTTATTCTTGTAAAAGTTAAGTAGTACAACGAGTTAAATTAAGATGTATAAATATTGGCACAGTTCAAATATCCATAAGATAAAATACGTAGTACAAGATGTAAAGCTATAGTTTTATAAGAATAAAAATAAAATTTGTAGAATTAAGTAAAGTGACATGAATCATATACAATGAGTATAAAAAATGCTTTGGATATAATATAAACGTATCAATTTATTTCTATGAGCAAAAAGAGTAATGCACATAGTTTATTGTCATTGTATAAAAAATCGAATAAATATCATATAAATTTAGTTATATATTTAAATTAACACTAACTATACCCTAAATATACATTTAAAGACTAGTTAAATTTTGAATTAAAATAGCTATATATAGAAATATTTATTATGAGTTTACTACTACTACTTTATTTGCTATATGCATGCATATTTAGATATTATAAATATAAAAAATATACCTAATATATGATTCATGCATGCATATTTAGATATTAGGTATATTTTGACATTTTATTCTGATTTCTAATATTTTTTAACTATATTATAAGTTAGAACTATTTATATATTTCACTTAATTGTTCTAAATCAACTTCAAATCTAGTATCTCCATGTAAAGATTTTACATAAGCTGTACCTATGTTATTATCAACACTTTCTATAGTTACTGGATTTTGTTTATAATAAACTATAACATCCTCATCTTTTGAGTTAACTATTTCTGCGGCTCTTCTTAATTGCATAAAATACCCTCCTATTATAATGTTATCTTATATTTAGATTAACCAATAGGATGTAAACTATTAATGTTAATATTTAGTTAAATTTATTAAAAATATAAAAGCACAAAAAGAATTTAAGATGCTACTTTAAATTCCCTTGTGCTTTTATATTTTATTATAGGCATTTTCCTATTTTTCTAAACTTATTATATCTTAATTCTATTATTTCTTCTTTACTAAGCTTTTCATAGTGATTCAATCTATCTATGATAAATTTCTTTATATCTTTTGATACAGACTCTACACTATCCTGAGCTCCAGTAAAAGGCTCTTTAATGATTTTATCAATTATTTCAAGGTCATACAAGTCTTTACTAGTAAGCTTCATTACTTCACTTGCCTCTTTTGATTTAGATGCATCTTTAAATAGAATGCTAGATAAACCTTCAGGAGATATTACAGAATAAACTGAATGTTCTAACATACAGACTTCATTACCTACTCCGATTCCTAAAGCTCCTCCACTTCCCCCTTCTCCAATAACAAAACAAATTATTGGAACAGACAATTTACTCATCTCAAGTAAATTTTTAGCAATTGCTTCACCTTGACCACGTTTCTCAGCTTCTAAACCACAAAATGCTCCTGGTGTATCTATGAAAGTTATAATAGGCCTATTAAATTTTTCAGCTTGTTTCATAAGTCTAAGTGCTTTTCGATATCCTTCTGGATGTGGCATTCCAAAGTTTCTTTTTATATTTTCTTTAACGTCATTTCCTTTTTGATGACCTACTATGGTAACATTAAATCTATCTATCTTACCAATTCCAGCAATAATAGATGGATCATCTTTGTATAATCTATCTCCATGAAGTTCAAAAAAGTCAGAACAAATATTATTAATGTAGTCTTTTGTAGTAGGTCTTTTAATATCTCTACTTAAAACTACTTTTTCATATGGTGAAAGTTCTGCTTTAATTTCACTTTTAATTTTAAGTAATTTATCTTCTAAGCTTTTTATTTTATCACTTAAATCTATATCATTAGATTTGGATATAAATCTAAGTTTTTTTATATCTTCTTCTAGATTATAAATCTTATCTTTTACATCAAGAGTTAATGTAGGCAACTTATTTCCTCCTTATCAAGGTAGATTTTAATATCTTATATTATAAATGTAGCGATAAAATTTTATATATTGTTTCTTTCATCTCTACTCTATTTACTATCATATCAATAAAACCATGTTCTAATAAAAACTCAGATGTTTGAAAACCTTCTGGAAGTTTTTGATTTATAGTTTGTTCTATTACTCTTGGACCTGCGAAACCAATTAAAGTATTTGGTTCTGAAATTATAATATCTCCAAGCATTGCAAAACTTGCTGTAACACCTCCTGTAGTAGGGTCTGTTAGTACAGAGATATACGGTAAAGATTTTTTTTCTAATTTAGAAAGAGCTTGAGATGTTTTTACCATCTGTATAAGAGAAACCATGCCTTCTTGCATTCTAGCACCTCCTGATGCACTACAAATAATTATAGGCAAGTTATTATCAGCTGCATACTCTATAGAATATGTAATCTTATCTCCAACTATAGACCCCATACTTCCCATCATAAAATCAGGATTCATTACACATATTACACTTTTAATTTTATTAATTTCACAAACTCCACAAATAACCGCTTCATCTTCTTTGGTTTTTTCTTTGTATAAGCTTAACTTATCTATATACTTTGGAAATTTTAATGGATCTTGAATATCTACATCAAATTGAAATTCATTAAAGCTTCCCTTATCTGATAATAGATTTACTCTATCACGAGCTTTAAACTTATAATGTCTTGAGCACTTTGGACATATATTTAAATTTTCTTCTATATCTTTTTTAAATACATGATCATTACATCCTTTACAATAAATCCAAAATCTATCATCTACGCTATTTTCTTTAAAATTATTATTTAAAGGAACTGTAACGTATTTAGATTCTTTTGGCGACAAAAACTTCTTTATCATAATTTATTAACTCCCTTTAGAAATGTATATAATTTAAAAATCTATACATTTAATTTATACTGTAATAGCTGCTTCTAATATAAATTCTTTTTCTATAAATTTAGTATGGTGTGTATCTTCTTTAAATTTAGTGCAACTTATAAGCGTTTTTTGAAACTCTATATTTGTATCTATACCTTCTATTATTATTTCATCTAAAGCTCTATTCATTTTTTTTATGCACTGTTCTCTATCCTCAGCCCAGCATATAAGCTTTCCTATCATAGAATCATAAATAGGTGGTATTGTATATCCTGTGTATATAAATGTATCAAATCTAACTCCAAAACCTCCAGGTATGTTTACTGATTCTATTTTACCTGGGCAAGGCTTAAAATCTAAATATGGATTTTCAGCATTGATTCTACACTCAATAGCATGACCTCTAAACATAATATCATTTTGTTTAAAAGGTATTGCTTGATTATTTGCAATTAAAATTTGGAGTCCTATAAGATCTATTCCTGTGATCATCTCTGTAACTGGATGCTCAACTTGTATTCTTGTGTTCATTTCTATAAAGTAAAACTTTTTATTTTTATCTACTATAAACTCGATTGTTCCAGCTCCTAAATAACCTATTCCTTTTACAATATTTACAGCTGTTTTATATAAATGTTTCTTTTCATCTTCATTTAAGTAGTCACTAAGAGACTCTTCTAAAACTTTTTGATTACGTCTTTGCATAGAACAATCTCTTCCGCCTAAATGTATGACATTTCCAAAAGCATCTCCAAATACTTGTACCTCTATATGTCTAGGGTTTTCTATAAATTTTTCCATATATAGATCACTGCTTGAAAAAGCTGCTAAAGCTTCAGAACTTGCCATATCAAAGCTTGTAAATAACTCTTCTTCACAAGTAACGATTCTCATACCCTTTCCACCACCACCGTTAGACGCTTTTATTATAACTGGATAACCAATTTTATTAGCAAAAGATAAAGCTTCTTCTTTACTTTTTAAAACTCCATCTGATCCAGGAACAACAGGTATGTCTAGCTCCATCATAGTTTCACGAGCTTTAGATTTATCACCCATTAAAATCATTTGATCTGTTTTAGGACCTATTAATGTAATTCCATTATCTTTGCATTTTTTAGCAAACTCTGCATTTTCAGATAAAAAACCAAATCCTGGATGTATTGCATCACAATTAAGTTTAAGAGCAAGATATATTATGTTATCTATGTTGTTATAACTTTTACTTATATTATTTGGTCCTATGCATATAGATTCATCTGCTATATATCTATGAAAACAATCTTTGTCAACATCAGAGTATATAGCTACTGTTTTTATATCTAGTTCTTTACAGGTTCTAATTATTCTAACAGCTATATCTCCTCTATTTGCTACTAGTATCTTCTTTATCATATTAAATACCTCCTACCTATAATGGTTTTATTTTAAATAGAGGTTGGTTATACTCCACTAATTCTTCATTTCTTGCTAAAACTTCTACTATTTCACCATCTATATCACTTGTAATTTCATTCATAAGTTTCATAGCTTCAAGAATACATAAAGTATCACCTTCATGTACCATATCTCCTACCTTTACGAAGTTATCTGATTCAGGGCTTGGAGATGAATAATAAGTTCCCATCAAAGGAGCTTCTATTGTGACTAAATTATCATTATCAATGTTCCTATTAATATTTTCATATATTTTAGGTGTTATATCTTCTTTAAAGTCTTTTTTTACACATAAAGAATTTTGATTTATAGAATTAACTTGTTTTGATACTTCAAGTTTTAATTCACCATTTTCAAGTTTCACATATTCTAAATTAGTTTGGTCTATAATTTTTAATAAATCTTTAATTTCATTTATATTCATTTATGTTACCCCCTTGTATTATTACCTGGTACTAATATTATATCACAAAAAATGATTTTGTAAACAAAATTTCCCACTCCCCTGCATTATGTATTTCTACAATAAAAAAGTGTTGATAATTTCATCAACACTTTTATAAAGTAACTCAACTAACAAAGCTATTGATGCGATAACCAAAACGAATTACTTTAATATCTTTGAGATAATTATAGATATTAAATTTTCAAATTTCAACTTAATTTCTAATTTCTTTTCTAATTTCTTCTATTTCATTTACTTTTAACCCTGTTATTTCTGTAATAAAATCAATATTAGCATTCTTATCTAATAAATCTATAGCCATTTCTTTCTTTGCTATAGCTAGTCTAATATTTCTTTCAATTGCTTTGCTTTCAACATTAGTTTCTAAATTAATGGATAAATCATTACGTTCATCTGAAATGACTATTTTATCTACCGCGAACATTTGTTCTTGCTCGTCGAAATCGCCATTTTCTTCAGTTAAATCATCTTCTAAACTTTCAACCTTAAAAATTTTACCCTCAAATTTATAGCTAAATAAATTAAAAGTTATGAGTATAGCCGGTATAGCAAAGTATATTTTAGCACCCATAAATCCTACTATTACTGTAGCAACAATAAAAAATATATTTATATTCTCTAGTTGAATATTAAAAATTTTTTTATTTGGCTTATAAGCTTTTATAATAGCTAGTACTAAAGTTAGGATGCATAAAGGAGTTAAGGTATAACTAGAAATAATACCATCAAACCCTAGAAAATCAAAATAATTACCTATATTACCATATACAAACATAAAACCATTTAAATATGCATATACACAGGCAATTATTCCGAGAGTTGCACCTAATGCTTGTGTATACCAATTTGTGAACCTTAAATTCATCGTATCACCCCTAAAGTATATATATAACATTCTTATGCAACTTAAGGTCCAAATATTTCTTTTAAATTAATAATTTACATTAAAAAAGCTTCTTATTATAGAAGCTTTTTTAATGTAAATTATTAATAGCATCTTGTAACGTATCTATACTTTCTTTTGAAGATTGTAAATCTATTAATTGAGAAGTTAATAGTTTAGCGTTTTCATTATCATTAGATGCTATACATTGATATATTTTATTAAGCAATTCATATTCCTCGTTAGTTACAGGATGACTCGTTTGTATTTTATTATTATAGTTATATAAGCACATATCAATCTCCCTTTTAATAATTTATTATTTATAGAATTATATAAATCTATATAAAACCCTTTTTTAATATTAGATAATATACTATTTATATTAATAATATATACATTTTAGAATAATTTATTCAAAACTTAATCTATAAGTTACCATTTTAATACAATCCTATTTATTTTTTTTATAAAAAGAATTATAATTTAATTTGTAGCAATTAAGTTTTTATTTTATAATTGATTAAATATGATTAATCTGGAAATAATTATATTAAATCCACTGAAGGGGAGCTTTGATTATGTTAGACACCATAGAATTTGTGCTTAAAATTTTATTTTTTATTTTATCTATAGTTTGGGTTGGTAAAATAATGATTTTAAGAACTGATAAGCAAATAGTTATAAATCCAATACTTATTTTAATATCCGCATTAATAGTTATAGTGCCGGAATCAAGTGAGTCAATAAAACTATTTGGAGTTAGTACAGAAATTATAAAAATAATGTTATATTCATTATATTCATTAGTAGTTCTAATAGGAATATATGTTACAAAAAGAAAAAACGGTATATTTTAATAAATTTGTAAATAATAAAAGGTTGTGAATTATCACAACCTTTTATTATTTACGAATTTTAGCTTCACACCTGAATATTTTCATTCCATAAGACATAAACTTATCTTCATATTCAGTCGTAACATTTTCAAAATCACTATTAGCTAAATTTAAAGATATATTTTTTAAAATCCAGTCGTTAGATGATATTTCATTTAAACTGAATTCAAACAATCCTTCGTTGTCCGTCTTAAAATGAAGTTCTCCATCATCTTTAAGCAAGATCTTATATTTATTTAAAAAATTAGTATGAGTTAGTCTTCTCTTAGCCCATCTAGTTTTTGGCCATGGATCACAGAAGTTAACATATACTCTACTTAATTCATCTTCTTCAAAGTAATCTAATATATTAGATACATTAGCCCAAGCAAATAAAATATTATTTAAACCCAATTCCTTAGCTTTTTCTACACCTTTTATAAGAACTTCTTCCTTTATTTCAAAAGCTATATAATTTACATCCGGATTTTGCTTAGCGAGAGTAGTTATAAATTTTCCACGCCCAGTACCAAATTCTACATATATTGGATTATTATTATTAAACTTAAAATTCCATTTTCCCTTAAGTTTATCTATATCATCCCTAAGAACGTAATCTTTATAACTTAATAGCTTCTCATCTGCACCTTTTATTTTTCGTCTTCTCATATTAGTACTCCTTATAATTTATTAAAGTATAATTATACCTAACTTTAGAAAAAAAATAAAGAGTATTAGCTTTAAGCTAACACTCTTTATTTTTTATTGTCCACAGCCAGAGCATCCTCCGCCGCATCCTCCGTCATCTTGCATATTTTCTGGTCCTACTTTAAATCCATAACCAGTATCTTCTATAACTATATTTCCATATTTAGTATAGTCTTCATTACTCATTATAAAATGTAAACCTTCAATATCATATTCTAAATCGTCAGCCTTTTGCTCATCCAGAGCAATTCCAAATGATGGACCGCCTCAGCCGATACCTGCGAAATAAACTCTTATATTCTTAGGTCTATCTTGATTATCTTTTAAGATATCTTTTAGCGTATCAATAGCTGTTTGTGGTAAAGTAACCTTCATTTAATCATTTCCTTTCAAGTTATATATTTATATTAAATAAGCTTTAGATAAATTCTAAAGCTTATTTAATTGTGAATTAATAAATTTAGTGCCCGCATCCAGAGCATCCGCCGCCGCATCCTCCACCAGGTTGGATATTTTCAGATCTAACCATAAATCCATAACCAGTATCTTCTATAACTATATCTCCATATGTAGTATAGTCTTCATTACTCATTATAAAATGTAAACCTTCAATATCATATTCTAAATCGTCAGCCTTTTGCTCATCTAAAGCTATACCAAATGATGGGCCGCTACATCCATTACCTGCAAAGTAAATTCTTATTCCTGTAGGTTTACCTTGGTTGTCCTTTAAAATATCTTTTAAAGTATTAATCGCTGTTTCTGGTAATGTGATTTTCATACTAATCGCTCCCTTTCAAATTTTGTTAAATTCATATATATTATATACTTTAATGATATATATAATCAATTGATTTTTACTAATAATACTAAATTTATCATAAAATGTATATAATTACTATTTAATTACTACTATTATATCTATTTTTAATGTATTCATATTTTACCCTCGTTACTTATATTGTAAACATAATTAGTTTTAATATAACTAACTTATTTTTTTAGTTTATATAATATTTTTATGCTATAATATTATTCTGTGATGAGCTTATGCAAGTTATAACAACTTAGGGAGGGTATGATAAAATATGAAAAAAGGCGAAACTAAACTTTCGACTATTTTGACAGAATGTCTTGGTTTATTAGTGGGATGTATATCTATGAGCATTGGTATTAATATGTTTTTAAAACCTTATACGATTGCTCCTGGAGGCCTTAGTGGTATGTCTGTAGTACTTAATAAGGTTACAGGTATATCTGTATCTAATATAATGTTAATTATAGGTATTCCTTTAGTAGTATTAGCTTTTAAGATACTTGGAAGTAAAAATTCTATAAAAACATTAATTGGAACAGTGTTATTTTCTTTTATAATAAATATAACTTCATCTTTGTCTGAAATTTTACCAACAAATGATCTTTTATTATCTTCTATATCAGGTGCAATTTTAGTAGGATTAGGTATTGGTATTGTATTTAGGGTTGATGGTTCTACAGGAGGAACTGACTTAATAGCTTTAATATTAAGTAAAAAATTTCCTGGTATAAAGGCAACTAAATTTATGATGTGTTTAGATGGAGTCGTAGTTATATCTTCGGGTATTGCAAATAAAAATATAGAAACTGCGTTATACTCTGCGATATCACTTTATGTAATAGTTAAAGTTGCAGATGCTATAATGGAAGGTTTCGATTTTTCTAAAGAATTTATGATAATTTCTAATAAATCTGATGAATTAAGAGAAGTTATAACTAATGAATTAGACAGGGGTTTAACTATACTTGATGGTAGAGGTGGATATACTGATGATAAAAAACAAGTTTTACTTGTTATTATATCTAGAAATCAAGAAGTATATCTAAAAAAATTGGTTAAAGCTACGGATCCGAATGCTTTTATAATAGTCAGTACTGTACATGAAGTACTAGGAGAAGGATTTAAAGACTTGAAAAATGGTAGTGCTTAAATAAAAAAGTGGCTTAAGCCACTTTTTTATTTAT
The DNA here is from genome assembly GCF_053667625.1 of Faecalimicrobium sp. JNUCC 81. Lineage (NCBI taxonomy): Bacteria > Bacillati > Bacillota > Clostridia > Peptostreptococcales > Peptostreptococcaceae > Faecalimicrobium > Faecalimicrobium sp. JNUCC 81. The sequence continues at coordinate 1,840,551 of NZ_CM132203.1, read as the reverse complement.
TCTTAATTAATATAGGTTGAATTATTATCCCGCTTAAAGTTCCTGATTTTAAAAATGATACTTCATGATAGAATTCAGCCTTTATTAAACAATCTGAGCAAATATTCTTTACTATAATCTTAGATATAGAATATAGTAAAGAAGGTCTTTTATCTGTTTTTATATTATCGTATTTACCTGTAATTTGTATATTATCAAATAACACATCTGTTTCTTTATCCCATCGTATTGGAGTTGTAAAAGTAATATCTTCTCCAAAGTCTATTGATATAGCATCTAATAAAATTAATTGTTCACTAGCTATTACTTTTACATTTTTGCGATCTAAATTTTCTATAAAAGATAAATCACTTATTTTATTATCTGATATATTTATCAAATTTAAATATCTTAAATTTTCAAGATTTGGAACTTTAGATATATTATTACTATCTAGCCCTATGCTTTTAAGCCTTTTTAAGCTATTTAGAAAGGAAATATCTTCTATTCTATTTTCACTAAGTTCCAAGTTGCTTAATCTAGTCAATGCAGTTAATAAATTAGCATCTACAATTTCATTTTTATTTAAACTAAGATTGTTTAAATTAATAGCGTATTGTATTCCTGTTAAATCATATATTCCTTTATCTGATAAATCTATTTCTCTTAATGTTCTTAAATAATCTTTAGTTATTTGATATGGTTCTTTATTACATGATTTAGCTATAGCATGCTTTAGATTTTTACTTATCCAATTATCATTATTTTTTTCACACAAATAGAATCATCCCTTTTTTATATAATCACTTTTAAGCATTTGGAATCTGTGGCAGACGGTATATGTTCCGAATTTGTTAGAAGGGAATTTTTTTCTAAATTTCCCGATGTAATTGAATCCTAAAATTTCTAATGGTTTTCTAGAGTATTTATTATCTTCAAATGTAATAGCTATAATTTTATTTAAATTTAAATCTTCAAAGCCGTATCTCAACATTTCAAACGCTAGCTCTGTAGATAAATTTTCACCCCAATAATTTGGATTTATGCATATCCCTATTTCGCCTTCTTTTGAATTTGGATATATATTATTAAATCCAACATTACCTATTACTCTATTTTCTCTTTTTAAAACAATTACATAGTGTCCTATTTTACCTTCATTATAATTTTTAAAGAAAAAAAGTTTTATAAATCTTTCTGTATCTTTTATGCTTTTGTGTTTTTTAAATGGAAGATATTTTACAACAATATCTTCTTTATAATAATTAAATAAATCTTTAGAGTCATTTAATGTTGCTGGTCTTAAAATACATCGTTTCGTTTCTAATATTTTCATATTACTATATTTAGAGTCATACATACTTATGTCCCCTTTAATAAATTGTATATATATTATCTATATAATTTATGCTATACAATTAACAACGGTTCGTAAAAGACATAAAATATATACTTTTATGCCAAAAATATAAAATCTAGTATTTTCAACGTATTTATGTAGAAATTTATAATTCATGTCAGTATTATGTCAGATATTTTTATTTTTTATTTATATAATTATGATATAATAAATATATAATTGTAATATATTGGAGGAATATAATGAGTTTCGCATTTATAAGAAAAAGAAGTAAAAATTATATAGTTTATTTAGAATATAAAGATAAAGAAAACGGTAAAAAAGTGCAAAAGAATATGGGATCTTTTGGGAAAAAAAGAGACGCTTCTAAGAAATTAAACGAGTTAAAAGATAGCATTTTTAATGATGAACTAACTCTACCAAATACCATAAATGTTGAATCTTTTTTAATTGACTTTTTAGAAAAATATAAAATTAATTTATCAATAACAACTTATAATTGCTACCTTAGAATTTGCAAAAAATACCTAATACCCATGCTAGGAAACTATAAATTAGAAGATCTAAAACCTATACATATACAAAATTATGTTGATGATTTAGTAGGAGTACTAACACCACAGACTATAAAAATACATATAAATATTTTGAATTTAGCACTTAAAAAAGCCTACCGATTAAGGTTAATAAGAGAAAATGTAGTAGATTGTATAGAAATTCCTAGAATTAGAAAATTTAAAAACAACATATATAATAAAGAAAATATGATTAAATTACTTAAAATTTGCAAAGGGACACCATTAGAACTACACATATTCTTAGCCAGCGGGTTAGGACTCAGAATATCAGAAATATTAGGTCTTACATGGGACAATATAGATTTTAGCGAAAATACTATAACCATAAACAAGATTACTGTAAGAAATAATGGTTCAGTTATTTTAAAAAATCCCAAGACCGAAAGTTCAGAAAGAACAATTTCAGTACCAAATGAAATAATGGTATTATTAAAAGAACATAAAAAGAAACAATTAGAAGCTAAATTAAGAGGAGAAATTAAAAATTTTTCAAACTTATTATTCTTTGATAAAAATGAGCAACCGATAGCCCAAGATGTTATGAGTAAGAAATTCAATCGTTTTCTAAATAAAAATAATTTAGAACATATAAGATTTCACGATCTTAGACATTCGCATGTAACTTTACTTATAAATTCTAAAGTACCCATCAAGGTGATATCAGAAAGAGTTGGACATTCAAATATTAATACAACTTTAAATATTTATGCTCATGCACTTAAAGAAATGGATTCTGAAGCGAGTAATAAAATATCAGAAGAATTATTTAAATTGGGATAAAATTAGAAAAAACCGGCCTCTTAAATTGAATTTTAAGAGGTTTTATTTATGTTCTCGAATAATTAAACCTAAATAATATACAATCTTCTTAAAGACGTAAATAACCATTTACATGGATAAAAGCTAAATATAATACAAAAATGGTTTCTATAATTAAATTATGTAAACTAAAATACTTCAAACATAAATTTGAGTTTGTAATAAATAAGTAAATTAATAAAACCACAAAATAATAATATACATAATTATAAATTTTAAAATAATTTATATTTTATATACCCATGTAGCCAGTGTTAAAATAATTTAATTATGTTAACACTGGCTACATGGGTATAGATTTATAATTTTAATATAAATCTATTAATAATTTGCACTACTTCAAAAGTATCTTCTAAATAAGGCGTATGTTTACCTTTTATATTTTTTAATATATAATTTTCAAATTTAAAGTTAAGATAATGATTGACTCCCATTGCATAATCTTCATCTCCATAAATTATAAGAGTCTTTACTTTTATATCAGAAGTAATATTATAATAATTTTTAAAGTACTCTTTATTATAAAAAGCTTGCTTCGACATAGAACAATTTATAAAATCTTCATCTATTTTTTTCATTCTTGAGAAGTTTTTATATTCTTTATATTGAAGTTTATAATATAGATCCTTTCGAATAAGCTCAGATGCTACTTTTTGCCAATTTCTTATTACAGAATAACCTGCATATTTATTCAAATCATAATTCAGTAAATTACATCCGTATTCAATTTGACTAAAAAGAGAATCCTCTAAATTAAGGGTTGAATTTAATAATATAAGACCTTTTATATATTGAGGATATTTATAAGCATAATTTACAGCTATTATACCTCCAAAAGAATGCGATAATAAAATAACTTTATCAAGATTTAATTTTTTTCTTATTATTTCAATATCTTTTACTAAATTATCAATAGAATAACTTGTACCTTCATCTCCTCCAGATCTTCCACATCCTCTTTGATCTATGTATATCATTCTTAATATTTTTTCTAAATGCATTCCACAAAATAATTCAAAATCTTTACTCCAAGAACCAGGACCTCCATGTATATAAATACAAGGAATTCCACTACCCTTTTCATTTACATATAATTTTACATTGTCATCAGTATTTATAAACATTCTTCCCTCCACTATTTTTGTATTTATAATTGTATCATAATATTTGAAATTTTAAAAAACTTTAAAAATATTAATGTAAAAATTTTAGTTTTAAGGCGTATAAAGAATTTTTATAATATTATTCCATTATAAAAACATAAAATCGCTTAAAATTGATTTAAATCAATTTTAAAAGAAATTAATTATAATCCTAATAATTAGTTTAAAATAATAAAATTATGTAAACTTTTCTATTGTAAGTTATTGTTATTTATAAATAATTAGCATTGTTTTCTTTTGTGAAAAGTTAGCATGTAGTTTTTATGAACAAAAAGGTAAAATTAATTATATAGTAAAAAATAGCCTACATAAAATTAGTAAACTTAAATTAATTCACTATTCTTTGTATAAGCTATTTTTATTATTATAAGTATCTATATAGATTTTTCTAACTTAGAAAATGCATAATCTAAAGCAGACTCTAAATTACCATTATTCTTTCCTCCTCCTTGAGCTAGATAAGGGGTTCCTCCTCCTCTTCCATCTACTAAGGTAAGAGCATCTTTTAATAAATTATTCATATTTATATTTGTTAAGTTTTTAGCTGCTGCAAAAACTACATTTACTTTATCATCGTTCTTTAATGCAATGAGAGCGATTGTATTTTCTTCTTCTGTTATTTTTGTAGCTACTTTAGATACATATTTTAAGTTTTCATTAGTATAAATTTTGTTAACTACAGATATATTTTTTATATTTTTACTAGATTTTATCATATCTTGAATTTCATAGTTAGCTAAAGCTTCTTCAAGTTTTCTATTAGAGTTTATACTTTCTTCAATTTTTTCTTTTAATTTTTTTATACTATTTATAGACTCATCTTCATTTGAACTTAAATATCTGCATATATCAGTTAAGTAACTATCTCTTTGTAAGGAATAGTTAATAGCTCTCTTGCCTGCTAAAAATTCTATTCTAGTAGCTCCTTTATTTTTTTCCCATCTTTTTATTTTTATCATTTTAAGGTCTAGGGTTGATTTTGGATGAACACCACAACAAGCATTAGAATCTAAATCTCCTATTTTAATAATTCTTATTTCATCAGCTGTTTCAGGTAAATCTCTTCTTATCCATATTTTTTTAAGTTCTTTTCTAGATGGTATCAATGTTTCTACTTTAATATCTTGGCTTATCACCTCATTAGCATATAGCTCTGCAGCTTTTATTTGTTCCTCAGTTAGGTGGCCATTAATATCTACTGTGCTTACATCTTTCCCCAAATGAAAAGCACTTGTATTAGCATTAAATAACTTATAAAAACTTCCAGATAATACATGTTGTCCAAAATGTTGGTGCATTCCATCTTCTCTTCTATCCCAATCTATTTTGCATTTTACTTTATGTATTTTTATAGGTTTTTTATCTAAAATATGATAAACTTTATTATCCTTTTCGTAAACATCTAATACGCTATGAACATCGATCATTCCTAAATCACAAAACTGACCTCCTCCGCCTGGAAAAAAAGCTGTTTTATCTAACAGGACATGATATTTATCTTTTATTTCTAATATTTCTTCTATTTCTGCACTAAATTCTCTTATGTATTGATTTGTATAATATAATTTTTCCATATTCAATTATCCTTTCTAAATTATAATAATATAATACCATAATTTAGATAGTATAATTATATTTATATAAATTACAGTATTAATAAATAGAATTACTTCATTATATACTTTATTTTAATAATATTATGGATTTTAAATCTGATAATAAATATAATTCATCGCTATAGTTAAATTTATTATTAATACTTATTTTAGTAGTAATATTTTTTATAAATTCTAATACTTTATTTTTATCTAGTATTATTTCTTTTTGAATAGAATTAGTTAAACCATATCCTTTTGAAGCATAGCATATAACAACAAATCGCTTTGAAGCTAGATCTAAGAAAAAATATAATTCGGGTCTTCTATTAAATAAATATTTTATATAGTCAACTACTTCAGGTATTTCATAAGCTTCCCTATTATCATTATCATATCCGTGTATACATAGATTAACTCTACACTGTTTTGCATGTTCAACTCTTAATAAAGTATTTATCCATGAATATATATCTGACATATCTTCTGATAAAATATCTTCTTTAGTAATATCTATAATTAATGTATGTCCAATATTTGGACATAATCTCATGAATTTATTAGGCGTCATAGCTTCTGTAAATAAAATATCTATATTATTCAATTTAATGTTTGTCCTCCTTATTTTAAAAGATTATACTATGATTATCTCTTAAAATAAATATAGATATACATAAAAGGTATTTACTTAAGTAAATACCTTTATAATAATTTATTAAATTTAAAAATAAGAATACCTATCACTATAATACATACCATAATACCTAATACTAGAGGATAACCATATAAAAGTTCAAGTTCAGGCATATACTTAAAGTTCATACCATAAATTCCTGTAATTATAGTAAGAGGTGCCGCTATAGCAGTTAAAATTGTAAGCTTAGTAATTAGATTATTAGTTTTTTCAGCAACTTGTGAAGAGTGAATATCTAAAAGCTTATCTGCTAATTCTCTTGTTGATAATGCAAATGCATATAATTTGTCTATTCCAAAATCTAACCCTTGCAAGTTCTCAAGATTATATTTTTTTACATCTGAATATTTTAAATATCTTATGTTTTCTTTTATAATTCTATCTCCTATATATAAAAGAGGCCTAGTATTTTTAACTACTGATCTAGTTATTGATCGAACATAATTTATTTGAGTTATATAATCATCTTTTTTTCCATCCATCATAGCATCTTCTATTTCAAGTATCATATCCTCTATTTTCTCTAGATTTTCAAACTCATGAACTATAATATTTTTAAATATTAAATAATTTATTTTAAATAAGCTTACAATTGGTGGTGCATCATCTAGTTTTATATTATTTAAAATAAGGGTTTTTACAAAACAATATATATAGTGTTCTTCTTGAGATACTACTAGTATATAGTTATCCGAAGTATAAATATTTATTTCTTCTATCATAGAATCATTTTCATCTAAATTAAAAGTATTTACACTTAAAAAATCATAATCATCAAATAAATCTAATTTTATATTTTCATCAAATGTAAGACAGTCTTTAAAAGTTATTTCATCTATGTTTAGTATATTTTTTAATAATTTAAGCTCATTAGGAGTGCTAAGCATTACATAAGAATCTTTTGTATTATAAAAATATTTATCAAATTTTTCGATTTTTTCTCTTGTATCTAAGTTTAATACATACATATTATCACCCCTACATTTAATAGTATATACTAAATCTATATTAGAAATTCATGATTATATTTTATAATTATGATTTAAAATCCTATTTCTATTAAATTTATTATAAAAAATATTTCATAAACTTATGTTTTTGAAATATCTATATATCGCTACCTATATGTATCTTAATACTTTTATAAAATTAAGTTTTTTAAAACTTAACTTTATTTAATTAAGTAAAATGTGATTCTTCTCAATGGAGTCACTTAAAAATATAAAGTCTATAAATAAATAGTTTTTGAAATAATAAAAAGACACTATTTAGCGTCCTTTTATTACTTTTTTATATAACTAATATTTTCTAATTTAAAACTTTATTTTATTAATTTATGAAAATAAGAAAATATAAACTTATAAATATTTGCAAATATTTTGCTAGATAATAAGTAAGTAACAAACAATGGACTAAATAATATTACACACTTTGTTAAAATACTTTCATCCCATGTTGGTATTAAATAAAAAATAATTAATACAACATATATATGAAATACATATACATACATCGTAGATTTTGCTAAATTGCTATAAAATGTTTTTATAGTAGGTGTTAATATACATATAAATGAACTCAAGGCTATACTACTCATATAAAGTAATATTCTATAAGCCATACCTATCCAAATATTCATGTTAAGTTCCTTATACGAATAAGATCCATATAAAAATCTATAATCTAAAATATTTTTGTCTGCAATATAAAGACCTAATACAATAAACAAAATTACACCAAGTAAAGCAGTCCATACATTTATTTTATTTAGCTTTTCTAATTTATTAGAATCACAATAATATCCTAATAAAAAAAACGGTAAGAAAAATATAGTTCTTGAGAAAGATAGAACAGATCCGTTTGGGATTAATCCGACTATTATACCAAGTGCAAAACTTATAGGAAGTATATATTTTATTTTGATTAAATATTTAAGAGATATTCTCCAGAAAAATAAACTAAGTAAAAACCATAATGTCCATCCAGGATATATTATTGGTATTTTTTTTTCTCCGGTATATAAGTAAGCTAGGGTGTACCATATAACATTAAGAACTATATATGGAACTAATAAATTATTGAAGAAAATTTTTTTACTTTTATGTATATTTTTAGAAAGAAAGCCAGATATAAATATAAACAAAGGCATATGGAATGTATATATAAACATATACATTCCCATTAGTGTATCATTGGTATTTATATAACGCTCTATTAGGTGTCCAAATACTACTAAAAATATTAGCAGTACTTTAAGATTGTCTACAAAATAATTTTTATTTATTTGATTCATTTAATTATCCTTTCATTACTTACTATTCTTTCCAAAATAATCATTATATATTTAAATTATAAAAACTTAGTAAAATAATTTATGTACTTTACTAAGTTTTTATGATTTAATTGTCGTTTTGTTTTAAAGTCTCTACATTTTCTATAAAATCCAATATATATTTAGAGTATTTATTTCCATTTCCTCTAATAATATCGATAGTGTCTTCGTGTTCAGCTTTTTTTATTATTTTTAATGTAGTATTTTCATCTAAATTTTGTACCTTATTTACGAAGGATATAGAATTTTCTAAGTCTATAAGACTATCGCTATCTCCATGTATGCACATAATCGGTATATGAACCTCTTTATCTAATAAGTTTATCGGATTGGTATCTTTAACTTCTTTTTCATAAATATAATTTTTAATTAAAAACTTTGAATAAGATGATTTACATTTAAGAAAATCTAGTACACCAGATATAGATATAAATCCTTTTAAATTATTACTATCTATATTATATTTTTTCTGTCTATCAGTATCAAATACTAAATGAGAAGATAATTCTCCCCCTGCTGAATATCCTGACACTATAATATTACCACCCACAGTATTTTCTGTATAATGTTTTAATGCAGTAAATACATCTTCTATTTGAGAAGGGTATCTATAAAATGGTGCTAATCTATATCCAACTATAACTGAAGAATATCCCATCTTATAAAAATATTTTCCTACAGAACTGTATAAAGAGGGATTTCCATGCCACCATCCTCCTCCATGAATAAAAAATATAGTAATATTATTTAAACCATTTGGATTATATACCTTATAATATTGTCTGCGACTTTTCCCATATTTAACTATATCACCTTTTATCTTAGGGTCCTTTATATAGCTATATATTATAGTTCTATGAATATTAAGTAGCTTATTTTTAAATTTAAAAAATCTAAAATTACTCATATTATATACCTCTCTTAATGTATTCTATATAATTTATATAAAGCAGTTTATAAAATTTAAGACATGAATTTTAAAACCCATGTCTTTTTTATTGACCCTTATATTTTATTTTGCCAATATCTTTAAACTTTATATTAGTAATGTATTCCTATAATTTAATTATATTACTAATTAAAACTATTATCTATTATATATAGTTTAATTTTAAAATTATAAAATAAAAAACTCGAATAATTATATTATAATCATTCGAGTTTTTTATTTTTATAAAGCTTTTAAAGCAGCTATATTTAATAAACTCCATGGTTTATTAAAATGGGGTTGGAAGAAAAAGTCTGTCATAGCTAATTCTTCTATAGTCATATTATTTTGTATCGCTACTGATAATGTATTCATAATTTGAGTTAAATCTATTTTAGATATTATCTGTCCACCAATTACTCTTCTAGTATCTTTATCAAATACTAATTTGATAGTAGCCTCTTCAAATGTTGGCATAAATTCTGGTCTATAGTTATCACTAGCTATTACTGAGCCTACATTTAAATCTGTTGTATTTTTAGCGACTTCTTCTGTAAGTCCAGTTGAAGCTATACATAAATCATATATTTTAATACCTGATGTTCCTTGAGTTCCCATATATTTTAAAGTAGGATTTATTAAATTTTTGGCAACTAGTGTACCCATTCTTACTGCATTAGTTGCTAAAGGGATATATCTTTTTTCATTCGCTGGGTTAAAGTTAACTACACAGCAATCTCCAGCTGCAAATACATCCTTTTTACTTGTTCTCATATAATCGTCTATTATTATAGCTCCATTAGGTAAAGTATCTAGCTTTCCTTTAACTAATTTAGTACTAGGTGCAAATCCTATACATAGTACTACTAAGTCTGCTTCAAATTCCTCTTTATCTGTAACAACTTTTGATACTTTATTATCAATACCTTCAAATTTAGACACCTTTTGTCCAAGTACTAATTTAACGTCTTTTTTAGTAAATTCAGCCTCTGCTTTATCAGTAAATTCTTTATCTAAGTACTTTGCCATTATTCTATTTTCAGCATCTATTAATGTAACATTTTTACCTTGTATTTCAAATGCCTCTGCAAGTTCTACACCAATATATCCTGCACCTATAACTACAACATTTTTAGCATCTTTACATTTTTTATTTATAACTTGAGCATGATCATAGTTTTTACACAACACAATATTTTCTAATTGACCACCTTCAAATTTTGGAACTATTGGCCATGAACCTAAAGTAAGAACTAATTTATCGTAATCATCTTTAAATTCTTCACCAGTTAATAAATTCTTAACTAAAATAACTTTATTATCGAAGTCTATATCTAAAACTTCGTGCTTCATATTGGTTACTATACCAGAAGCTGATAAGTTCTCTGGTGAATTGTAAAATAATTTTTCAGTTTCTGTAACAACGTTTGCAACATTTAGCGCTATACCACAAGATAGAAAAGATATATTATCATTTTTTTCATAAATAGTAATTTTACTTTCTGGATAAAGTTCTTTCATATTAACAACTGCAGCAGTTCCTGCATGTGTACATCCTACAACAACAATTTTCATAATAGTTACCTCCAATATTTGATAAATTATTAACACAAGTTATTTATACCCGTATTAAATAATTTTAAAACATAAATAGAGTTATATTTTTCAATTATTTAGTATTTATTTTAATTTAATAAATTATACTTATTATTTTTATTTATATCTACTCGAATTTTTGATATTTTGATAAAAGTGTAAAAATCAGTATATTATATCATACTGATTTTTACACTTTTATTTAATCATTTTATTTTTTTACTTTTACAAAGTATTTAGTATGCAAAAGTTCATGTGCTTTATGACTTAATGGATGGTCTAAATACTTATCATATATTGCCAATACTGCAGGATTTTCATTTGATCTTCTCAGTGGTAATGATCTATCTATTGAGTTTAAACCTTCTGCCCTTTTTTCTAAAACTTCCTGTCTTTTTCTAGCTTTAGGTTGTCCACCACCACCGACACATCCACCAGTGCAAGCCATTATTTCTATAGCATGGAAAAATTCTTCTCCAGATCTTATTTTATCTAACATTTTTCCGGCTTCTCTAAGTCCATAAGTAACTCCTATCCTAAGTTTTATATCTCCTACCTCAAGTTCACAAGCTCTAAAGCTATCCCATCCCCTAAGACAATCAAATTCTATATTATCCAATCTTTGTCCTGTCATTTTTTCTATAGCTGTTCTTGTAGCAGCTTCTATAACACCGCCTGTTCTACCAAATATAACACCTGCACCTGTATATTCTCCTAGAACTTGATCAATTTCTTCACCTGCAATCTCTTGTAAATCTATACCAGAATCTTTGAATATCTTTATAAGTTCACTAGTTGTAATCACATAATCTACATCATAATTAAGGCCTCTTGAAAACTCTGGTCTTGATGCTTCATATTTTTTTGCAATACAGGGCATAATTGCAACTGATGTAATTTGATCTCTTGCAAGCCCATGCTCTTTTCCCCATAAATCTTTTGCAACTGTTGCAAACATCTGCATTGGTGATTTCGCTGATGATGGAACATCTAACATATCTCCATAGTTTTGTTCTATAAATTTAACCCATGCAGGGCAACAAGATGTTAGTATTGGTAACTTTACATTAGGGTCTCCTGCAAAGTACTTTTCAAGCCTTTCTTGAAGCTCTGCTGCTTCTTCCATTATTGTCAAATCAGCTGCCCATGTTGTATCAAATACATAATCTACTCCTAATTTTCTTAAGGCTGCAGCAATTTTATTTTCTACATTACTTCCAGGTTCAAATCCAAAAGCTTCACCTATCGCTACTCTTACAGCAGGAGCCATTTGAGTAATCACAACTTTATTTGGAGTTGCTAAATCTCTAAGGAATTTAAATGTATTATCTCCTGCGGTTATTGCATTAACAGGACAAGCTGCTAAGCATTGTCCACAATGAGTACACCTAGTGTAATCTATATGATGATGTTTTTTAAGTTCACCCTCAATACAATCTACAGGGCAAGCTCTTTTACATGAACCACATCCAATACATTTATCTGTTATAGTTAATTTTATAAGATGATTACATTGTGATGAATAGCATCTATTTTCTTCTATATGTTCTTCTATTTCGCCATAGAATCTATCAATTATTTCTTCCATTATGTTATGACTTTGGCTTAATCTATATTTAACACTACTAGCAAGTTCTCTTAAGAGATACACATCACGCATATTTCCTCTTCCCTTACTTATTCTATCTAATATCTTCCACATTCTAATTATTTCCGTTTTTACAATAGAGTAACTTTCAAATGATTTGTCCTGAAGTTTCCCAAGTAAAAAATCTATATAAAATTTAGCGTACTGAACTATACAATCTTCTTCTGATAAAATAATTATCGTTCTGCTTGTTCCCTTAGGAAATAATTTAAAGTCCAGTGTTTTATCTAGACTGTCTTCACTTAAAAATCCTCCAAATGGTATACCTAGCTGAGCAGCTTTAAATCCTCTATCATTTAATAGCCCTCCAGCAAGATTTATTATATCAACTAGTGTTGCTCCTTCTGGAACCTCTATTATTCCAGGATTATTAATTTTTCCAGATATAGCGATTATTCGTTTTTTATCTTCTGTTATTTTTTTTAGTTCATCTTCACTAAATGCAGAAAATACTGAACCTAGTGAACTTTGTATTATAGTTTGTTTTTTATCAGCCATTATTTACTCCTTATCTATCTAAACCATTGTTATATTCATATAATTAATTTTTCCTAGTAATAGCTCTATTATTCTTATTTTTCCAAAGTTTTCTATAGAGTCTGCATTTTATTGAGTTATAAATAAAAAACCTGAATTGTTTTTGAAACAATTCAGGTTTTAGTAACTCAATTTATAAATAACAAATCTTTCACGCTCATCTTTTTTATTTAGTTTTTGCAATATAATATCTTCAGATAATATAAATGGGCTTAGGTACTCTAAATAGTATATATAGTCTTGTGATGGATAATATAAAATAATTTCTATATTTCTAGGATTTTCTTCAAATGAAATTAAAATATTTTCAACAACTTTTGTAAATATTTGTACAGAGAATGGATTAAAAAAATAAAATTTGTTATCATATGATTTTATTTTGTAATCTTGAGCTAGACAGCATTCAAAATTTACTTTATATAAGCTTTTTTTATTTTTCTTCATGTAATTAGCTTTATTTTCTAGAGCTTCATAATAAAATATTTCATTCATTTCAATTCCTGTAACATTTGATTTGTAAAAGTAGTTTATATAAAAATTAAGCCTGCCTTTACCACATCCAAAATCAACTACATGATCATTACTTTTTAATGTATATTTTTCAAATAAGCATTCAAGTGAAGAATATAGTGTTGGTTCATAAGGATGATAATGTATGTTATTTTTATTCCACTTTTGATCTCCTGTAGTTTTTATATTTAGTAAATTTTCATAATAATATTCGTCCATTGTGTTTCCTTTCTATGCTAAAATTCATAATCGGTCTGTATATTATATTGTAAATCTTTAATTAAAAGTAATCAAGTTGTTATATATTTTACTCTGCCAATATATACCTAGAGACTTTGATATATCTTGATTATATAATAATATAGAAAATATATTTTGGAGGAATTAGAGATGGATATTAATGAATTTGTTGAGATTTTAAAAGAGTGGGGGGGAAAGAACGATATGATAAGTGGAACTAATTGCGTAGATGGTTGTAATGACTGTCAATTAAATCAAAAAATTTTAATAGGTAATGAAATTAATACATTATGTACTATTTTATGTAAAATAAGTAAAGAGCTAAATAGTATATAAATATTTATACATATACGGTAAGTTTTATAATATTTAGTTTTAAATAATAAAAGGCTAATAGTTAACTATTAGCCTTTTATTATTATACTGTAATTATATAAACGATAATACCAACTAATATAGCCGGAATTGTTGTTATTATGCTCGCCCAAAGTGCTGATTTTTTATCTAATGCTATAATAGGAAATAACGCATCTCCATCCTGAGATATAGAGTTTGCAATTACAGCACCTAATGGTAGGTTCCCTTTTAAATAAAAAGACATAAGCAGTATTTGAACTCCACATCCTGGTATTAATCCAAGTAATGCACCTATAAATACACTTCCTATTCCTGTATATAAAACAAGATTAGCAATGTATTCTTCTCCGCCTACTAACATTACTACAAAATCATATCCAAGATATGCTATAAATATCCATGTGATTATAAATGATATCTCAGCTACGCCATTTATTAATATATTTTTAAGTGATGATCTATCATCTTTATCTATATTATAGTTATTAGATACAACTTTAAAACACATAGTATAAATTATAGATGATAATATACCTAATACTGCTAAAACCTCTTCAAGCTCATGGATAGAATGTATAATTTCATTTTCAATTCCTGAATGGGCTATAGTCATAAATGCAAACCCTACTAAAAGAATTAATAGATATATCTTATATCCCACTTTATGAGTCATTAGATATGCAAATTTATATATTTTACTATTTTGATTCTTAACATTTTCTCGATTATTAGATAAACCATGATTACAAGCACACGAAGTCCCTCTAGTTAATGTTGATACTTGTTTTTTTCTAAGATTTAATTTGATTTCAAGATTAAATATATCAACTATATATCCTGTTAAAATTCCTGTAATTAACCCAACTATAGTTACTATTAAATAAACTTTAAAATTCGCTGAAATTAATATAAATGCCGCATCTCCCATACTTGCTATCAAACTTGCTACTATAGCTCCAAAACTAAGTTTTCCTTGTATGTATAATGGAATTATAGCTAAACTACCACCACAACCTGGTATAGCCCCTATTAGTGCTCCGATTAATGGCTGTAACTTTTTATTTTTAGTTATGATATATGTAAAGTTTTCATTAGTTTTATAATTTATATATCCAAATAATACTATAAAAAAACCAATCATAGATCCGACGTGTAAAAATGCTTCTTCAGCTGATGACATAAATATCTCCATGACTTAACCTCCTTTTTGTTACTCAATAATTATATTTGATAATCATTATCATTGTCAATACATTTTTAAAAATAAATTTATTCCTAACTGATTTATAGCATAAATAACTTAATTATATACCTTATTTTAGATTATGAACTATAAACTTGTATATATTCTTATTTAGTAATTTTTATGTAAATACAGCATATAAAAAGTATGCACCTATAGGCGCATACTTTTTATATAGACTCTATAAAACTTACAACATCTTCGATTATCCAATTTGGAGTAGACGCTCCTGCTGTAATACCTATATTTTTGAATTCTTTTAACATTCCTTTACTTAAGTCCTCTTTAGTTTCTATTGCAAAGGTCGGAACAACTTCTTTACATATATTAACTAACTTTTGAGTATTAGAACTATGCTTACCTCCTATAACTATCATACAATCTACCTCTTTAGATAGTTCCTTTGCTGCTTCTTGTCTAACCTTAGTTGCTGAACATATTGTATTATTAAATAATACGCCTTCAATCTCTTTTGAAAGTATATCTATTATTTGTTTATATAAATCTAAATTTATAGTTGTTTGTGCCACTACACAGTATTGTTTAGATTTATCAAAAGTCATTTTATTTAACTCTTCTAGGTTTTTTATGACTATTGCAGAATTTTCGCACCATCCATTTATTCCAATAACTTCTGGATGTTTTCTATCACCTATAACAATAATATTATATCCCTTCTTATAGTATTTTTTTACTATTTTATGTATTTTAGTAACAAAAGGACAAGTAGTATCAATTATATTTATTCCTCTATCTTTTGATTCGTTGTAAACCGATTCAGATACTCCATGAGATCTAATTATCATATTATTATTAAGTGGAACATCGTTTATATCATTAATAGTTTTAAGTCCTTTTTCTTCATATCTTTCAACTGCTTGTTTATTATGAATAAGAGGTCCTAGCGCGTATATTCCATCTTCACTTTTTTCAAGTTCATCCCAGGCCATTTTCATTGCTCTTTTGACTCCAAAGCAAAACCCTGACTCTTTAGCTATTTTAACATTCATATTTATATCTCCCTAGTTATAACTTCTTATATATTAAACTTAGAATTTGGTTTTATTAATTATTTTGAATGTATATAGTAATTTTCTTTTATTACTTCTAACACATTTTGTGCTAATCTTTCATTGTCTTCTGTAGTAAGTTTTTGTTTATAGTAATCATCAAAAGATATAGGCTTATCTATATATATAGTTACTCTATTAAATATCTTATAATTAGATATTATAGATATCGGAACAACACTTGCCTTACCTTTTATAGCAAATACAGATAGACCTGCTTTAGCTTCTCCAAATCCTGGTCCTTTGATTCGTGTTCCCTCTGGGAATATACCTAATACATACCCATCTTTAATAGACCTTAAAATATTTTTTATTGTAGATACATCTGGCTTTTCTCTATTTATTGGTATGACATTTAATTTTTTTAATATAAATCCAAGCGGTTTAATCTCAAAAAGTTCCTTTTTAGCAATTGCTGCTACTTCTCTATTTCTTATTGATGCAGCTAAAAATATGGGGTCAAGATTAGATTTATGATTAGCTGCTATAATTATATTACCTTCATTTGGAATATTTTCTTCTCCAATTACTTCGTATTTAAAAAATACTTTAGAAAAACATCTAAAAATATTTATTGCAAATTTATAAAAACTCAAAATTTATCTCCCTCTTCTATTAAACATTTATTTTAGAAAGAACAGAATCTACTACATCATTTATACTCTTTCCAGTTGTATCTATTTCTATTGCATCTTCTGCTTTAACTAGTGGTGCAAATTCTCTATTTGAATCTATCTCATCTCTTCTTATTATATCTTCTATTATTTCGTCTAAAGTTATATCATATCCTTTTTTTATTAACTCTATATGACGTCTTTTTCCTCTTTCTTCTGGTGTTGCTACTAGGAAAAATTTATAATCTGCATTAGGGAATACATATGAACCTATATCTCTTCCATCTAATATTACAGAATTTCTCTTTCCTATTTCTCTTTGAACGTCAACCATTAAGTATCTAACTTCTTTAATTTTAGCTACATTAGATACATTATTACTAACTTCAATAGTTCTTATTTCATCAGTTAGTATTTGTCCATCTAAATATATATTATTATCTTTAAAATCTATTTCTGTATATTTAGCTATCTTTGTTACTTCATCTTCATTATTTATATCTATATTTTCTTCAAGACATTTATATGTTATTGCTCTGTACATAGCTCCTGTGTCTATGTAATTTATATTTAACTTTTCTGCTATTATCTTTGCTATTGTACTTTTGCCTGCTCCTGCTGGCCCATCTACTGCTATTACTAAATTGCTCATTTTGATCTCTCCTATTTCTTTTAAGAAGTGATATAAACTAATCAGTTATATCACTTCTTAAATCTTTTGCTTTATTTAAATATATATGTTTTATATCTCTTTTAGATTTATTACTATTTATATGCATTAATACCCTAATACACATAGGCAAACTTCCTACTATATATTTTTCTTCAAAGTTAAGAAGAGGTATATCTGTAATATTTAATAATTCTCTTACTGCTACTGCAGGATATACCTTATCTAAGTCTCTTGTCATTGTAAAGCACATACTTATTATATCCTCTACATCTAATTCATTTTTTTCTATAATTCTTTCCACTAAAATTGCGCTTTGTTTTAAAATTTGTTCTTTATTATTAGCTTCTACTGTTGTAGCTCCTCTTATTGCTAATACTTTCATATAATCACCTACACACTTATTCCAGCAAGATACCCCGTAGAAAATGCTATTTGTAAATTATATCCACCCGTTTGTGCATCTACATCTATTACTTCCCCTGTAAAGAATAGATTTCTTATTAATTTAGACTCCATTGTTGAAGAATTTATTTCTTTAACACTTACACCTCCACTTGTAACCTGAGCAACTTTTATGCCTTTTGTTCCATTACATGTAAGTGTCATACTTTTTATATATTCTATTATCTTTTGTTCATCAGCTTTATTTAATTCATTAGCTTTTTTATCTGATAAATTAAGTAGACCTAATATCTCTTTTAAAAAGTTTTGTGGCAATATTGATTTTAAGTTATTTAATATATTTTTATTAGGATTTTCCCTTATGATATTAGATATTTCATCAATACCCATATTAGGTAAAAAATCTATATTTATTTGAAGTTCATCATTTTCTAATGCCTTATTTATATAAGATGATGTTATAAGAACACAAGGTCCACTAAGCCCAAAGTGCGTAAATATCATATCGCCTATGATTGATATTTTTTTCTTTTTAATCTTGCATGAAATTTCAACTTTTTGCATAGATACCCCTTGTAAATTTTTAATCCATCCTTCTTTTATAGTAAGTGGAGATAGTGCTGGATATATTTTATTAATAGTATGGTTATATTTTTTTAAGATATCATACATCATACCATCAGAACCTGTGTGAGAATGACTTTTACCTCCAGTTGAAATAATTACCTTATCACAATACAATTTATCTCCATTTTCTAAAACTACACCATATATAGTATCTTCTTTTACTATAAGATCTGTAACTTTCTTATTATAAAGTATTTTTACTTTATTTTTAATTAAATCATTTTTGAATGTTTCTATTACTTCGACTGATTTATCTGATTTTGTATATACTTTATGATCATTAAAATCTTCTACCTTATACTCTAAATTATTACATTTAAAATAGTCTAATAAATCTCTATTAGTAAAAGTATAGAAACTACTGTATAAAAACTTTTTATTAGTTACTATTTTATCGAAAAAATCTTCTATATCCCTATTATTTGTGATATTACATCTTCCTCCGCCAGTAACTAAAAGCTTTTTTCCTAGCTCCTCATTTCTCTCTATTAATGTAACATTGTGATTTTGTTTTGAAGCTGTAAGTGCTGCCATCATACCTGATGAGCCACCTCCAACTACTATTACATTTGACATAAGCTTACTCCTACTCTAGTGCTGAATTATTTATTTTTTCATTATTTTTTATATGGCTAGTATCATTCATTTTTATTATAACAGGACCATAATCTCTAAATTCAACTATATTTAGTGCCGTATTATCTTGTTTTATTCTATATATGTTTTCCATAGAAGATCCTAAAAATGATAAAAGCATTGTTCTTACTGTAACGGAATGACTTACAAGTAATATATGTTTATTATCATACTTTTCATTTATTTCTTTTATAAAATTATCAGTTCTCTCTTTTATTATATGTAAAGTTTCTCCACCTTCTATATCTACTAAATGAGGTTGATTTCTCCATATATCATAAGTAATTGAATGATTTTTTTTGATTTCTTCTATTAAAAGGCCTTCCCAAACACCAAATCCCATTTCTCTAAGTGCTGGTGTCTGGTTAACCTTAATTCCTAATTTATCTCCAACTATTTGAGCCGTTTGTACAGCTCTTCCTAAATCACTGCTATATATATAATCTATTGGATAGTTTATCATAGCTTCTGATAATTCTTTTGCTTGTTCTTCACCTTTTTCTGTTAAATCTGAATTTCCATGACCTTGAGTTTTACCTAATATATTCCAATTAGTTTGTCCATGTCTTACTATATAAAATGTATTTGCCATAATGTCCTCCTAAATACTATGTATTTATTTTTTACGCTTATCAAAATTTTATTATATCATAATTTCTTAATATAAAATAGTTATACAGGGTAGTTTCCCTATATTTAATTATACTAAAAAACTACTAGACTATTATGTTCTAGTAGTTTTTAGTTAATTCTTATTATTTTGCATCTGGAGTATATATAGTTTTTTCATTTCCATCATATATTATCAATAAGTTTGCTTTAATATAAGCTTTTTAGTAACATATTACTATATGTTTTAACTTTGTACCTCACTATCAATTAACTGTAAGTTATATTGTTTGATTAAATTTATCAACATATCTGCATACGTTAATTCACCTTTTTCGTTAGCTACAGTACTATATCCTGCATTTTCTAAAGCTTGTGCTTGATATATATATGTGTTAGCATTAAATACACCATTAGCTTTATATCTTTTATTTTCTGATAAAAATTTTGCGTGATCTGCTATAGATTGCTTTTTATCATTATATTTTCGAAACTTATCATTTATAGTAGTATCTACATGCTCTTTAGTTTCTAAAGTTACATACTCTCCATTCCAGTATTTATCTGCCTTTATACCAAATAAATTATTAAAGTCTTTTGATAATTTTGATTTCCCCCAACTTGATTCAAGTATTGCTTGAGCTACTGTTATTGATGGTAGTATTTTATAAACTTTATAATTGTCTATAGCATCTTGTTTTATATCATTTATAAATTTAATATTATCAGAATTTGGATTTAAGCTAGATGGTTTTACACCATAGCTTACTAAATCATTTATATAATCATTTACTCTAGATTTTTCTTTATTGTCAAATTCTAAACCATCTAAAACATTTTCTAATTTTTTTAACTTATAACTACCGTTTTTTTCTTCTATAAACAACTGTGATACTTTTTCTATATCAGAGTTACTTACATTTTTAAAATTATTATCATTTATTACACCTATTATAGACGCAACATATTTCCAGTTTACTTGTATTTTATTCTCACTAACTTTGTCAACACAATCTATGTATTTAAATACATCTATATTGTTTTTATCTATTTCCTTTAAAGAAAAATATTTTAAGCTCCCAGCTATTACCATAATTAATAATATTATTATAGGTATAATTTTTTTTATTTTCATAATATATTCCTCCTGCATATGTTTATTATACCTATAATTTACTACATTTTTGTTACAAGTTTATTACAATTTATTCATTTTTCGACATTTTAAATAGCGTATAGTAGACATTTAATTAGTATTAATAAAAGCTATGTGATTAATCACATAGCTTTTATTAATACTAATTTGCTAAATTACTTATTCCTTTTATTTTTTCAACTAAAACATCATATTTAGATTGTAGTTGCTTATAGTTTTGCTCTGAATTCGAGATAGTTTCCTTTAATTTTGCTCCATGACCTTCTAATTCTGAAACTTTATTTTCTAATGTTGTAATTGTTTCTTTTAACTTAGATATATTTCCTTCTGATTCTTTGTTTAATTTTTCATTTTCTTTGCTTTGATTAGTTAATTCAGAAATTTTTGAATTTAAATTTGTATTCTTTCTTAACACTGTATTATATCTATCATAATTAAATAGTGCAAATCCACTTGCTACAACAGTAGTTATTACTAATACTATTATAATAGCTATTATTTTTTTATTCATATTTACCTCCCAATATATAACATTATATACTAAATAATACCATATTTTTTATTTTTATGTCATTTTATATTTACAAAATAAAAAAGCCTAGATATAATACCTAGACTTTTACTAATCTCTATATTTTTAAATAATTCCTTAAAATCTGTGCTTCCACAAATTGTCCTTTATTATTTAATTTGTCGGCTTTAAAAAAGCTTACCATCCATTCATCACATGTATTATACACAATGCCAATATTACTTATATCATCATCTGCTTTATTTTTTATTTTTTTAAAAGCATATATAGTATTTTTTGATGTTTCTTCTAAATTAAAATCATATATGTTGTCTATCGTATATACTTTTGGAGATTCTGAACTTTTTGAAGATATCGATTCTAATACTTTATGTACACCTTCTACCAATTTCTGATCAGCCTTTTTATGTTTAATTTTATGTTTTTTGTCGTCTATATAGTTTTCTAATTTTTGAGATGTTACAACTTCACCCTTATCTGTAAATACAGGATTAAAAAATAATACCTTAATATCTCCTCTTTTTGTAGGCTTTCCTATTATCATACCATCATCACATACAAATAGCCCATATGTAGGCAACTTAATATCATCTTTATACTTTTTAATTTCATCAGATAGTAAATCTCTTGCTTGGATAAGATCATTTTTTAATAATTGTATAGAATCTTTGTTTAAATTACAAATTTCTTTTTTACATAAATATGAAGCGCCTTCTTTTCTGCACTGCTTTATTTTTTTATTATTTCTAAACACTAAATCACCCCTTCCAATATTTAGCATAACAATCTAATTATTATTGGTTTAATATTATGATTTTTATTAGATAATAATTCATGTACTTAATAAAATTTCTTATTTTTAATTTTATAAAATATAAAAGCCTGAGTTGAACTCAGGCTTTTATTAGAAATAAAGTATTTTAAATACTTTGGTTAATTCTAGCATATTTATTATCATTAATTTTATTTTCTTGTTGATTGTCTTTACCTTTACCAAATAATAATATTACTTGAATCATTGTAAATACAAGAGATGTTTTTCTCTTATATGCCATATATCGTCCATCCCAAGAATCACAATATTTTTCTTTAAATTTCTTTAACCCTTGGAAAGAATAAAATCTTTGACCATGTGCATATACTTGAGCTGCTATTTTTTCACTTAAGAATGAGTATTTTGATACACCTACATTAGATAATGGAGCTAATCCCATATTAAATTTAGAATATCCATTTTCTCTTCCCCATTGGAATAAATTTACAAATATAAAGTCCATTACTCCGTTGCATGTACTTTCTGAAAAACGCATTAAATCTATAGATAAAGTTGTACGATTATCATACATAGGCATTAAATTAGCAAATCCTTGTATATTATTATCTTTATCTTTTATTATAGCTATTGGTTCACGGTTTAAATATTCTTCATCAAAGAATCCTACAGAGAATCCTTTTTCTTTTCTATCCCCTAACCATTCATCTGATATGGATTTTATATCTTTTATAAATTCTTCACTAAATGGTGGATATATTATATCAAAAGTATATCCTTCTTTCTCAACTCTTGACAGTGCATTTCTTACACTTTTCATTTTTCTGCCTTCTAATGTGAACTTATTTAAATCTACTCCCGCATCTTCCCCTAGCTTCATAAATTCATACCCTGTTTCATGTAAGTAAGGTATCATAGTTTCGTCTATAGAACAGAATACTGGTGTATAACCGTATCTATCACATAACTCATAAAATGTTTGTATTGTTTCAAAAAAGCTTTCTTTATTTCCTATTGGGTTTCCTAATACTACAACTTTATTTGCATATATTTGATATTGTATTAAAACATCTGTACTATCATTTACATATATATATTTATCATTTAAATATATATAATGTGTAAGTTGAGCTCCATTATAAGTATCAAGTATATAATCTAATTTATCCTCACACTCACCTAGCGTTAATTTAGGAAAGTTCTTAGATTTATTTGTATAATATAAAATACCCATAAATATTAGTGAGATTACAAATCCAGTAATACTTATCATTATCATTTTATAAACACGTGGGCTTGCATGTTGTATATCTATATTTAATAGAGGTATTTTTTTTATTTTACCAGATATATTTGCATACGCTATAAATAAATAAAATGCTTGGAAAAATAATAAGGCTAGTGTGTCTTTTATAACTTTACCCCATCTTAATATAAATCCTTCTCTATAAAATTGTCTTTTGCTACATTTAAGAATAACACCTACAGTTATTAAGTATAGAGTTTCTTCATAATCAAATCCTTTTATTAGTGCAAATATACTTCCAAGTAAAACTAATACCATTGTTATATTATATACCTTCTTAGATTTATAAGTTATTAAACTAGATATGGTAATTAATAAAAAACCAATTATAATCGCTATGTCTCCTGACATATGCATTATTTTAAAGTTGAATATTTTATTTATAATGTGTATTCTTTCAATAGTACTTGGCATAGCTTCTGATACTAATAACACTACCCCTGATGATAAAACTAAAAGTCTTAATCCAAAATGAGCTACTGTAGATAAAGATTCTGATACGATACTTCTTATTCTTCCGTCTACTTTATTCCATAATTCTGATAAGTATAACACAGCTCCGATGCTTACAGGAATTATGTAATAACTTATTCTATATAAAAACACTGCTAACAATACTTTTTCTGATGAAACTCCTAAACCTTCTAATCCAACTAATAAAGTTAAATCAAATGTTCCTACTCCTCCTGGTGACATACTTAAAATAGCTACTACTATTGCAGCTACAAATATAGGGAAAAATTTCATAAAAGGTATTGGTTCACCTAATATAAGTATTATCGAATAGATTAATATTATTGTAGTTACCCATTCTGATAATGATATTCCTATTATTTTAAAACTATCAATAACATCTATTTTATCATCATCATTTCCTTTTATATAGCTTCTTATTAGATATATAGACAAAACAGGTAAGTAACACCCAATTAACATAGTTAAAACTTTTACTAGACTTAACTCTTTAAATTCTAGTAAATTAGATATAACATAAAGAAAACATATCATTGAGAATCCTGATAAATTAAGTGCTACTACCTTAGAAATTTCTTTTACTAATAGTTTATTATCTTTTACATGATCTTTATAAAAATAGCTTTTTAAAGCAAGTGCAGATGTTCCACCAAATCCAACTATACTTGATACAGAACTTGCTATAAAAGAAAATTTATATAATCTTTTATTATCCAAGTTTATTCCTACTCTTTTTTTAAGTACAAAGTCATAAAAACTAAGTGGTAAAAATGATATCATTCCTAATGCTATAATTATTAATATATTGACAATAGATAATTTATCAGCATACATTACAAAAGTGTCCATATTAAAATCTGTTACTATATTTTTAAATTCCTTAAATACTATAAATAAAATAGCTACAACAAAGGCTATTTTTAAATACAGTAAAGTCTTTTTACTATTAATTTTTTTCATATCAACCGCTCCTAAATCATAATCTTGTAATTTTACATTAAAATTGTATCATATAAAGTTTCTTAAATTCCTTTCATAAACCTTAACATTTTAATATTAACATAAAATTTTTTATAATTTCCCTTTCTTACTTTATTGTTATATTTATATATTCTTATGTATTGATATTAGCATCTAAATAACATAACTGTAAGGAAATAGAATATTTTATAATATTTATATAATTTAATATTAACATTAAAAACTTAAAGATTTCTTAATATAAATCTAAAGATTTTCTAAAGATTTTTATTAAGAAATAAAAATCTTTATATAAATGTAGACATTTTTTATTGAGCAATTAGTTTTAAATTAAGTAAAAACTAATTTATATATCAAAATTTTACGCATTTTTAATATTTTAAAATCATAAATTTTATAAATACATATAGTTAGTTGGTGATAAATTGAGATTACTAAGAACTTATAGGAAACCTATAAAATTAGAGTTATTTACAAGCTTGCTTTTAATACTATCTACAATACTAGCACTTGTAATGTACAATAGTCCATTAAAATTATTGTATAAAGATATTTTTGAAAATACTTATTTGTTTAAAGGATTTTCACTACATATGTTTATAAATGATTTTTTAATGGCTATTTTCTTTTTGGTTGCAGGACTTGAAATAAAACATGAAATACTACATGGCAGCTTATCTTCTTTCAAAGAAGCATCTTTCCCTATTATAGCATCTATTGGTGGTGTTGTTGTTCCGGCTTTAATATTTATTTTTTTTAATAAAGATACTCCCTTTTTAGGAGGATTTTGCATTCCAATCTCTACAGATATTGCTTTTGCTGTAGGTGTATTTTTAATTTTTTCTAAAAAGTTAAATCCGTCACTTAAAGTATTTTTACTTTCTCTAGCTGTAGTTGATGACTTAATATCAATACTTGCAATAGGAATTGTTTATTCTATTGATATTAATACTCATTATTTATCTTTAGCTATTTTAGTATTTATGACATTGGTAATTGCTAATAAATTATTTAATATTCAAAGTATTACATATTACTTATTATCTGGTCTTTGCCTATGGTATTTTATATATCTAAGTGGAGTTCATTGCACTATAAGTGGAGTATTATTAGCTATAACTATACCTACATCACATTCTAATGGAATTAGTTCGCTTGAAAAACTTCAGAGATTATTAGTGCCTATAAATAGTCTACTAATTATACCACTGTTTGCATTTGCAAATACAGGTATATCCTTAGCTTATAATATAGATTTGTCTACTTCAACTGCTTCTACTTTATACAAAGGTATAATATTAGGACTTTGTGTTGGTAAGCCCCTAGGTATTATGATCTTTAGTTATCTAGGAGACTTGACTGGAATTACTGAAAAACCATCTAATATAAGTTGGTTTGCTGTATTTTTAGTTTCATTAATTGCAGGTATAGGATTTACTATGTCTATATTTGTCTCTGAAATAGCTTTTATAAATGATTTTACACTTATAAATATAGCTAAGTCTTCTATATTAATGTCTTCTGTAATATCGATTTTGTCTACATACATAGTAATTACTATTTATGATATTTTAAGAAAGTTAAATAACAACCCTAAGACTCGACTTATAAATAAATATTACATATCTTGATTTTTATAATAGATACGCACATATATACAAAATAAAAAGAAGATATTTAATTATCTTCTTTTTTATTTTGTATTAACAGTGCTTATGACACCCACAGTCACAATTACAATCCCAGATATCATTTGAATTAACTCCAAAGTTTGCCATATCGCACCCAAAATCATCCTCATAACATTCTTGATAACATTCAGCCGCTTTAGCTAAACATTCTTGAGCTCCTTGCATTAAGCACATACCTTCATTAGATAATTCTTTATATTCATCCCAAAGTCTATTAGCTCTTGCGCATTCTTCTATAGCTTGCTGTCTTAGACATTCCGCTCTTTCTTCAGCTTGTTTTGCTTGTTGTGCTATTCTATTTGCTTTGTTGCTTATACAATCAGCTTTTTCACATTTTTCTCTAGCTAACTCTTTAAATTTATTGCAATTAGAGCAATCTTCATTATTTATATTATTGTTATTGTTGCATCCACAATTATTTTTAAATATTTTATTACATTCACATTTTTTATTACATTTATTTTTATTTGAATATCTCATATCTCTTCACCCTTTTAGTATATATTAAGAGTATTTTTATCTCTTAATGTATATACTATGTAAAAATATAAAATATGCGCCAATTTTTTCGTATTTATCCTAAAAAACTTCACATTTCTTACATTTGATATAAAAAACATCTATATTATATAGATGTTTTTTATATATTTATTTACTTTTTGCTATATACTCTAGGGCATTTAAGAATATATTCGCTTCTTCTATAGTATTATAAAGACCTAAACTGGCTCTTATCATTCCTAAATTTTCCAAATCACTAGATACATCAATATAAGCATTCATGTCGCTTACATTTAATAATCTATATACATAAGGATGAGCACAGAATTTTCCACATCTTAGTGCTATACCCATATCTTTTGCCATTTTCTGAGCTACTTTTTCATAGTCCATATCTTTAACATTAAAAGATATTACCCCTAATCTATCTTGAGTATTTACATTATCTCCATAGACTATAAGATTATTGATTTTATTCATTTCTTTTATAATATAATTTTTTATATCAGATTCATGTTTAGATATATTATTAAATCCAATTTCTTTTAAATCTTTTAGTGCCTGAACCATTCCCATAACACCTAAAAAGTTTTGAGTACCTGCTTCATGAAGTTGTGGAGGTAAGCCCCAAAGTACATTATCATCAAATACTCCTTTTACACATCCTCCACCTTTTAAAAATGGATCTACAGTAGATAAATCTTCTACAAGTCCAACTAGTGCTCCACTTCCAAAAGGTGCATATGCTTTATGAGCTGAGAATGTTAAAAAATCAATTTGTTCGTCATCAGTTTCACCCTTCATATTTATTTCTTGATGGGCTACAAGTTGAGCTGCATCTACTATTATTTTAGCATCATGTTTATGACATATTTTAGCTATATGATTTATAGGATTAACATATCCAGTTACATTTGATGCTGCTGTTATTGCTACATATTTTATTTTACCATTATTTTCTATAAATTTTTTCTCTATATCATCTATATTAATTCTACCAAATGCATCTACCTCTATATATACTACACTTGATGAATATCTCCATGGTAAGTCATTTGCATGATGCTCCATTCTCGTGGTCATAACTTTTATATCTTTATCTTTCGTCAATATATCAGAAAGTATATTTAAACTTTCTGTATCTGACTTTGTAAATACTACAGTATGGGTATTATTTCCTTTAAGATTAAAAAACTTTAATACTTCTTCTCTTGCATTTTCAAATTTTTGTGTGCATATATCTCCTTTTTGACCAAGTCCTCTTGCTATTGGTCCATAATACTTTATATCTTCTAAAATAGTATTTATTACGCTTTTTAAAGGAGGCGTTGTTGCTCCATTATCAAAGTTTATAGGAACTATATATGATCCATTTTGAAGTTTTACAGGAGTTTCTATTCCTTCAAATAATTCTCTATAATTCATCGTATTATCACCCCTTATACAACAATATATGCATATCTTCACCAAAAGTTCTTATTATTACACCCCTTGATTAAGATTATTAACTATAATATACTTAAATAAGTTATTATATAGTATTATTAAGGAGAAATTTATGAGATTAAATAACTATATTAGCTCGACTGGAATATGTTCTAGAAGAGAAGCAGATAAATTAATTCAAAGTAAAAAAGTTTTAATAAATGGAAAAATGGCACAAATAGGGCAAGTAGTAAATCCAGGAGATGTTGTAAAAGTTAATGGAAAAATATTACATCAAAAGAAAAACGATGTTTATATCGCCCTTAATAAACCAGTAGGTATAACCTGCACAACAGAAAGGCATATAAAAGGAAATATTATTGATTATATAAACTATCCTGAGAGGATTTTCCCTGTTGGAAGACTTGATAAACCATCAGAAGGATTAATTATACTAACAAATGACGGTGATATAGTAAATAAAATATTACGTTCTGAAAATAACCATGAAAAAGAATATGTTGTAACAGTTAATAAAAATATTACACCAGAGTTTATAAATAACATGTCAAATGGAGTTCGAATATTTAATCCAGTTAATAAAAAATATGTAATTACTAAAAAATGTTCTGTTACTAAATTAAATAATTGTACATTTAAAATAGTATTAACTCAAGGGTATAACAGGCAAATACGTAGAATGTGTGAAGCTTTCAATTATGAAGTTCAAAAACTAAAACGTGTTAGGATAATGGATTTAACATTAAATGGTATAGCACCAGGTAAATGGAGAAGACTAACGCCTCAAGAAGTTAAAGGATTAATAGATTAGAACCTTCATTTAGGAGGTTTTATTTTTTTTAAATTAGCATATATCTAATAATAGGAAGTGATTTAATGAAAAA
The DNA here is from genome assembly GCF_053667625.1 of Faecalimicrobium sp. JNUCC 81. Taxonomy (NCBI): domain Bacteria; kingdom Bacillati; phylum Bacillota; class Clostridia; order Peptostreptococcales; family Peptostreptococcaceae; genus Faecalimicrobium; species Faecalimicrobium sp. JNUCC 81. The sequence goes on along the minus strand of NZ_CM132203.1, from coordinate 1,810,598 downwards.
TACCTATTTGGCAAAGATAATAAACTCATTTTTACCAGTACTTTCTATAACCTTACTTCTTTTTTACATATGCTGTGATTTAAGTTCTAAAATTGGTGGATTAGGCTTTATACTCTTTTCTATTTGCGATACCTGTGAAATATATATATCATTAAAAAATAAAAATAATTTAAATACCTTAAATTTGCTTCTAAACTTAATAATGTTAATATTAGGTATTCAAATGGTATTATATCCATCTGTATTTAATTAGAAATACTAAAAGACCTGATTTAAAAATCAGGTCTTTTAGTATTTCTAATTAAATATATTATATATTAGTATCTTTTACTTCTTCAGGCGGTAACTTTTCCATCGTTATTCCTGTAGCCGCATAGAATAATGATACTAATGGATTTATTAAATTTAAAAATGCAAATGGTAAGTATGCAAATGGATGAATTCCTAATGTAACCCACATATAAGCACCACATGTATTCCATGGAATAAGTGGTGATAAAAGTGTACCACTATCTTCTAATGCTCTTGATAAATTTTTAGGATGTAATCCCCTTTTTCTATACTCATCTTTGTACATCCTACCTGGTAAAACTATAGATAAATATTGTTCTCCTGTAACTAAGTTAGTAAACAAACAAGAAAATATTGTAACAAATACAAGACCAAAAGTCCCTTTTGCGAATGTTAAAAGTGCATTAGCTATAGCTTCTAACATTCCTGTTTTTTCAAGGATTCCTCCAAGAGTTAAAGCACATAGTATAAGAGAAACTGTCCACATCATACTATCTAGTCCTCCACGAGTTAAAAGCGCATCAACTTCTGAAATTCCAGTTGTTGATTCAAATCCATAATGAGCCGCATTTATTATTGATTTTAAATCTGCACCTTGGAATACTGCAGCAAACAGTCCTCCTAATAAAGTACCTATTACAAGACCTGGTATAGCAGGCATTTTAAACACAACCATAAGTATAACTATAACTGGAGGTATTAATAATATTGGAGATAAAGTATTAAATGCTCCTTCTAAAGCATTTCTAATAACTTCTATTTGAGTCAAATCTAACTCTTTACCTGAATATTTCATTCCTATTACTCCATATAAAACAAGTGCTATTAATAAAGCAGGCCCTGTAGTATAAATCATATGTTTTATATGTTCAAATAATGTTGCACCTGCCATAGCTGGTGCTAAATTGGTAGTGTCTGAAAGTGGAGACATTTTATCTCCAAAATATGCTCCAGATATTATCGCCCCTGCTACAAGAGGAGCAGGCATTCCAAGACCTTGACCTATTCCAATTAAGGCTATGCCCACTGTACCTGCTGTAGTCCATGATGAACCAGTAGCTAAAGATACTATTGCACATATTAATGTAGTAGCAACTAAGAATATTCCTGGAGATAATATCTTTAATCCCCAATAAATCATTGCAGGAACTGTACCACTTAATATCCAAGTTCCTATTAGCGCTCCAACTATCATAAGGATTAATATAGCTTGCATCGCCATTTTTATAGTATCTAAAACTCCTTCTTCCATTTCTCTCCATGTAAATCCTAATCTAGTAATGCCTATAATTGCTGCTACAACAGCTCCTAATATTAATGGAATATGAGGGTCTGCACCTAATTTAACTAGTGAATAAGCTAATACTGCAATTAAAAATATTATTGGTATTAATGCTTCACATAAAGTTGCTTTCCTTTTGGTTTTTGGTTTTGTATCCAAATTACTTCCCCCTAATTTTAATTAACAGAATATTTAATATCTTCTGTTAATTAATTATATTTATATTTTTCTATTTTTATTACATACTTCTATTGAACATTTCAATTATTGCAAAACATACTACACCTTCGCCAAATTTTCCTGGTTCAAACCCTACTTCATACCTTAATGCTTTTGAAAGTTCATAAATTATTCTAGAATCTCCATATATTAGACTCTAACTTCATTAGGTATAACTATTTCTATTTCAAGCTATAAAATCCAACGCTAACATTTCAACTTAGAAGAATACTTGATGTTACCACTTCAAATTGAGTCTTTCATATACCAAAAAATGTAAAATACCAGAAACTATAAAATTTAAAATTTCTGGTATACTTTACTTCAAAAATATTATTTACTCCTATATCAAAGTCAAAATACGATCTATTATGCCCTTATCAAACACTTCTATTTCTGGATTATTCCTAAAATCTTTGTTTATATTTAGGTACTACACAAGTACCACTTGCTTTGCATACAACTACTGGTTCTAATAAATAATCTGCTGCTGATTCATTTATATCTGTTCTTGTTATAACCACTTTTCTAGCTTCAAATTTCATTTTTCTTGAAGTTGTTCCAAAACCAATTATTTCTCCTATTGCTTCTATATAATCCCCTGCATAAACTGGAGCAATAAACTCTACCTCATCATAAGATTTAAATAATCCTTCATCTCCATCATTTCTTATTAATAATTCAGTGGCTACATCTCCAAATAATTGAAGTATTTTAGCTCCATCTACTAAATTACCACCGTAATGTGCATCATTTAATCCCATTCTCATTCTTAAAGTACATTTCATATACATATCTCCCCTAGCTTTGAAATTACTTATTTTTTAGTCTATTTATTAATTCTTTTACTGCTTTATTTATATTTTAATCTTTCTTATCCGTCTATTCCATGTGCAATAGGTAACGTTTCATTTTGTGCAAAGACTATATACATTTGCTTTAATAATTCTTATTTATACTCATAAAATCCCTTGTTAGTTTTTCTTCCTAAAAGTTTAGCTCTTACCATTTTTTTAAGTAATGGGTGAGGTCTATACTTTGAATCTCCAAATTCATTGTATAAAACTTCCATTATATTTAAACATACATCTAAACCTATAAGGTCTCCCAAAGCTAAAGGTCCTATAGGATGGTTTGCACCTAATTTCATAGCCTGATCTATATCAGAAGCTGTTGCTACTTTGTCTGCAAATATACCTATTGCTTCATTAATCATAGGCACTAATATTCTATTCACTATAAATCCTGGTGCTTCATTTACTGTTACAGGAGTTTTTGTATTTGATTAGATAGGTCAAAGATAGTATTATGAGTTTCTTTTGAAGTGAACATACCGTCAATTATTTCTACTAATTTCATAACTGGAGCTGGATTGGAAAAATGCATTCCGATTACTTTATCGGGTCTTTTTGTACTAATTGATATGTCTGTTATTGATAATGAAGATGTGTTTGTTGCTAGTATTGTTTCTTTTTTACATATATTATCTAGTTCTCTAAAGATATCTTTTTTTTCATCTATATTTTCAACTATTGCCTCTATTACCAAATCACAATCTCTTGCCTTATTTATATCTGTTGTTATTGTAATATTTGATAATATTTTTAATTTTTCTTCTTCTGTTAGTTTTTCTTTCGCAACACTTTTTTCTAAATTTAGTGTTATAGCATTTACTGCCTTTTCTATGCTTTCAATATGCAAACTTCTAATAATTACTTCATTATTATTAGATGCTAAGACTTGAGCAATACCACTACCCATAGTTCCGCTTCCTATGACCATTACTTTCATAAAATACCCCCTATTAAATTTGACTTTTAAGCTTGCAATTCTACTCATAGCAAGTTCACAACCTCCACCTAACACAAAACCATTCATATCTGCTATTATTGGCTTATCTAAATTTTCTATATTTCTAAATATATCACTTCCTTTCTTAGAGAACTTTCTAGCTTCTTCAACGCTCATGTTTTCATTGCTGATATATCATCACCTTCTACAAATACCCTACCTTGTCCAATTATTATGCCCACATAAAGTTCTTCCTTTTATTTAAGTATATCTATTGCTTTATCTAACTCACTTAACAATTCTTCATTTAATGAATTTAAGTATTTTTATCTGTCTATTTTGATAATACAAATGTTATCTTTTTTCACATATTAAATTATTAAACATTTATAGACCACCTTTATCTTCTATTTAATAAAGCATATGAAGATAAATATATATATATGATAAATATATATATATGATAAATAAATAATTTTTTGTATAAAATTTTAAAATTTATTATATTATTTATCGAAGTAATGTATACATTAAATAAACTAAAGATCCATCTATTCAATAATGAAATGTAAAAGTCAGCATACAAACTCTGTGTCAAAATTTGTATCTCGATTTTTATCCAACTGGTAAAAAAATCTACACTAGCATGTCTTTATCGAATTTTGATTTATATCCATCTATACTTTCGCCAAATCTCTTTAGCATATGATATTTTCCATTTATGTATTTTCCTAATATCCAATATCCTTCTATGTAGTCTAGTTGACAATGAATCTCTCCTCTAGACTTAAAGTTCCAATGGTCAGATATTCTTAAGCTTCCTTCTGGTTTATGAGTCCAAGATATATCAAATGTATTGTAGTAAGTGTCACTATAGGGGCTTTTAACTATATTTTCAAATTTATTTATTTCTTCTATTACTTGTTTAGGCATTATTTTAGATTTTTGAGCTATTAATATACTTTTCATCTAAATCTCCTTATATTACTCTAATTTAATATTAAGTTTTCCAATTAATATTTAATTATTTCTAAATATGGATAATAAATAAAAAATACCACTAATATTTAAATATTGGTGGTATTTTTTATTTATTATATAAGTTCTTCTTTTTTATAATTTTCTATAGCTCTTATTACATAACTTAATGTACAGAAATCTCTATCTAGATTTGCCTCAATAAAGTTTAATCCTCTTATTAATGTATTTTCATCGAAGTTTTGTAATAAAATCATTGCACTTATTGGACTTATACTTCCATCCTTTGTATCTAATACTCTTGAATTCTTTATAAACTTATTATTCATAGCTGATTTAATTGCATTTTCAAGATTTTCATTTATGTTTAATTCTGGTATTTCATCAAATACTATAACATCTGAGTTAGATATGTTTAAATTTATAGCTTTACTTATATCTGTACATAAGAATATAGTATTTTTAAATTCAGCACCCTTAAAATCTACTCCATCTAAATTAGCACAATCAAATACTACATCTTCAAATTTTGCCTTTTTAAACTTACTCTTTTTAAAATTTGTTGCAACAAACTCTGCTGATTTAAAACTACATCCATAGAAATTGCATGATTTAAAATGAGCTCCTCTAAAGCTTGTATAATTAAAATTTGATCCCGAGAAATCACTATTATAACAATTACTTCTTTTTAAATCTTTATACATAAAATTTTTATTTAATTTTTGTATATTGTTATAGTTGAACTTACCATTTATTTTTTCATTTGCAGACATTTTTTCCTCCGTTAATTAAAAAACTCTTATATCAATGGATATAAGAGTTATATTTATGCTTATATTGGTTGCGGAGGCAGGACTCGAACCTACGACCTTTGGGTTATGAGCCCAACGAGCTGCCAACTGCTCCACTCCGCGATATTACACTTTCTTCTTATTACTTAAGTATATAATATCACACTTATTATAATATAGCTACACTTATTTACTTTTTACAAATTTAAATACAATTAGATATCCTAAATATCATAGATTTTATTACATATATTATCATAGCTGGGTATTCTCTAACTGTATAGTAAAGACACCCTGATAATGAGCTTGGTGATGATAGTCCTTCATTTTCTAAACCTAATATATATGCTATAATTCTTGACCTAAGCAAATGATAGTCATTAGTAACAATAAGTATTTTTTCTTTAGTTTTTCCTTTTAATATTTGCTTGCTATATACTATATTTTCAAAAGTTGTAGTTGATTTATCTTCTTTAATAATTTTTTTTGAATCTGCGCCTTTATCTATTAAATATCTATACATTGCCTCAGCTTCAGATATAACTTCATCCTTACCTTGACCACCCGATACTATGATTTTAATTTCTTTATTTTTATTATAATACTCAAGAGCTTTATCTAGTCTTACCTTCAAGGTTTTTGATACTTCTTTTCCATTTATAGCGGCACCTAAAACTACTAAGTATTCTATATTTTTATATGATTTTACATTTTTATTTTGATTAATATTTATAAGAATTGCACTCTCTATTATTAGAAATGTTGATACAAATATTATTATAATGGTTTTATAAATTTTATATAATATATTTATCAATTTAATATTTTTATTATACGCTACCTCTTTAAATATTTTTACTCCATAAATACTCCACATACCAAATATAAGAATTATTGATGATAAGCTTAATCCCCATTCAATTACCAAAAATATATTAAAAGCAATTATACTAAATATAATATAACAGTCTTTTTTCATATTTTGCCTCTTTCATTTTTACCTTTATTTTATAATATATAAATATTTTTTTCAAATTTTAATATATAAAAAGTACTAGTATAATACTAGTACTTTTTATATATTAAAATTAATTTAATTATAAGGTTTCAATTTATATACCTTGTTGTAAGCAAGTTTTTAAATCATCATCAGGTGTGCTTATAACTTTTAAGTTAAATGTATCTATTAAGTATTGAAGTACATTTGGACTTAAGAAAGCAGGTAATGACGGTCCAAGAAAAATGTTTTTTATCCCTAAAGATAATAATGCTAATAAGTCTGCTACAGCTTTTTGCTCATACCAAGATAAAATTATAGATAATGGTAATCCATTTACGTCAGTATCAAAAGCATCAGCAAGTGCTGTAGCAATTCTTACTGCTGAGTAAGCATCATTACATTGTCCTACATCTAACAATCTTGGAAGACCTGCAACTTCTCCAAAATTCAATTTATTGAATCTATATTTTCCACATGCTAGAGTTAATATTATGCAATCCTTAGGTACTTTTTGAGCAAATTCAGTATAATAATTTCTACCTGGTCTTGCTCCATCACATCCACCTATTAAGAAGAAGTGTCTTATTTTTCCATCTTTTACTGCATTAACTATAGTTTCTGAATTACTTAAAGTAGCATGATGTCCAAACCCAACCAGTATTTCATGCGGTTCTTCATCTTTTTCAAATCCACCTAATTCCAATGTTTTATTTATTATTTCACTAAAGTCCTTTTTTCCTTCTGAGTCTTTGCCTATAAATTTAACTCCATCCCATCCAACTACATTTGTACTAAATATTCTATCTTTATAAGAATCCCTTGGTCTCATAAGACAGTTAGTAGTCATAAGTATACACCCTGGTATGTTATCAAATTCTTTTTGTTGGTCTTGCCATGCACCACCAAAATTACCTACAAGATGAGAATATTTTTTCAACTCTGGATATCCATGGCAAGGTATCATTTCTCCATGAGTATATATATTTATGCCCTTACCTTCAGTTTGTTTAAGTATCATTTCAAGGTCTTTCAAATCATGACCTGAAACTATTATAAATGGACCTTTTTTAATATGTACATTTACTTTATGAGGTGATGGATTTTTATATACTGTAGTATTTGCTTCATCTAATTTCTGCATAACAGCTACACTCATATCTCCAGCTCTCATAGTCCATCTTATTAAATCTTCTAATGTTAATGTATCATCTGTGGTAGCTTCAAGAGCTCTAAAATAAAAATTATCTACTTGATCACTAAAGTATCCTAATTCTCTTGCTTGATGCCCATATGCACTTATTCCTTTTAAGCAATATACTATAGTCTGTCTTAAAGAACGTATATCTGCATCTAAATCTTGATCATACATTATACTAGATTTTTTAGAGTCTTTAAGCATTTCTGCTTTAGTTTCACTTAAATTATATGTGGCATGATCCGTAGTATTTTTAATGCTTCCTACTTTACTTCTTAATGATTCTTTTATCTTTTGAGATTCTCTTAGTAACTCTACATGTACGTCTGCATCAAAGTTAACATTTGTTAGTGTTGTAAATAAAGAATTTTCTACAAATCTAACTATATCTTTGTCTATATTTTCCCCTTTTTCTATAATTTCTTTTGCATAACAACTTATTCCTTTTACTTGATATATAAGTAAATCTTGCAGATTAGCTATTTCTGGTGTTTTCCCACAAACACCAATCTTAGTACATCCCTTACCACCTACAGTTTGTTCGCATTGGTAACAAAACATTGGATATTCCATATCCATACCTCCTAAAGATATAAATTATTCTACTAATTACTTGCATTAGTATTATTTGGAATATTAATTTTTTTATTCTATTTAATATGTAAAGCATATTTTTTATAAACATTCTAATATAATAAAAAGTCTATAAATAGATACTTTTTAAGTATCTATTTATAGACTTTAACTTAAATATATAATAATTAAGTTCTTATAGGAACCTGTATAGCAAATTCAGTTTCTTCTTCATCACTATATACTTCAATATTGCAATTATATGATTTTAATAATTTTTTTATTGCATATAGGCCATATCCTCTATTATTTCCTTTAGATGAATATCCCATTTCAAATATTTTGTTTGTATCTTCAATTTTTCTGCCATTATTTTTAACTGATATGTTATGGTATTTATCTTCTTTATATATATCTAAGTGTACATATTTATATTCTTTCTTGCTATTTTTAAGTTCTTCAATTGAATTGTCTAGTATATTCAAAATAATTGCATTCAATTCTGACTCTAATAGCTCTATATCTTCTAATGAGCTATCTACGCATGCCGTTAGTTCAATATTATATTTTATAGCACGAGATTTTTTTATATTTAAAGCTGCATCTATATAGTCATTTCCTGTATTATAGTATACATCATTGTTTCCTATATTATTTGACATACTTAATATATAATCCCTTGCAGATTCATTATTACCCTTAGATACTTGCATTAATATTACTTGTAAGTGATTCATATAATCATGTTTCTGAGTTCTTAACAGGTTTACTGTTTCTTCCATTTGTTGTATGTTCTTTGTAATAAGATTATTTTCTATTTTTTTTAATTGTTTATTTTTATTTATAGTTATTATAGATATGATTGAACAAGTCAATGATACAATACAAAACACTATAATTATTATTTGTAATATATTTTCATTTGTTTGTCCTACTTTTATTACTTTATTTACATAAAATACACCTATAGACACTAAGACGATTACTCCATAGCTTAATACTATTATAATATTTCTAATAAACTTATTTATATCTATATTTTTATTAGTTATTTTATCGGATATATTAATATTTTTCCTATCTCCAATAAAACAAATCACTAGTAATAATACCGTTGGCATGCTAAATATTAAAAGTCTAACCACGTCATGTTCTATTAGAATACGAAAATTTAATCCCATCATTTTTATAATTATTAAAATTAATAATTCTGATAAAAATTTAATCCCTACTACTATGCTGTATGCCATTATACAATGTGTCAATTTTGGTTTTGTATATAAATAAAATACTAATAGCATTAATAGTATCCTTAATAATTTAATATCTCCCATATCTATAATGTTTGAAATTACTAAAAAAATTAAACAATATACTATAGCTATCTTAATGGATTCTCTTTTTGTTACCATATTTCCTAAAATATAATTCATAAATAAATATATAGATATTATTTCTGGAATATGAACTAATATTGATTCTTCTAAACTTATATAAATCCCTCCCTCTATATATCCCACTTATAAATTATATTAGCATATGTACGTACTTTTTTCATCTTTTTTTCTGAAAATTCCACTATTTTTTACCATTTTTCGACATTTTTTACATTTAAATTTAAAATAATTTTATATTTTAAATGTAGTTGTATTTTTTTGATAACTATCTTTTATAGCAATTCTTTTTTAAACTTTTCTATGCCTACTCTATCTATCAAATTTCCAAGTTTTTCTCCTCTTTTGCCATAGCTATTATAGTAGCTTAAAACTTTTTTTATCATCTCTAATACTTCTTCTTCATTTATATTTTCAACTAATATATCTGCTGGTCTTGGATTTAAACCAGTAATGCCTCCAACTGTTATAAATAAATTTCCATTTCCATCAGCTACTACACCTATATCTTTAGAGTAAGCGCTTATACATGAGTTTTTACACCCAGATACTCCTATTTTAGTTTTACCAGGAAGTTCAAGTCCATAAAATTGTCTAGTTATCTTCATTCCTAATCCTATGCTTGAATATTTTGACATTCTACAAAAATTTGAAGAACAAATTTCAATATTTTTTAATGAATATTTGCTCCTAATTACTGGATTCATATCTAATTCTTTCCAAATTAGATCTAAATCTTCTTCTTTTAAATTTATTATAGATATGCTTTGAGTTGAATTAATTCGTAATCCTCCACCATATTTTTTAGCTATTTCACATATCTTTATAAGATTATCTGGTGTAATAAATCCAGCTTCTATATATGGATTAATTGTATATCTTTTTTTTCCACTTATATTTTTTTGTAATCTGCTATATTTAGTCATTAGTTACTCCTTTTTTAATTTATATTAAAAGTATTATACAGTATCTGGTTTATAAAATCTGTAATATTTGTTACGTTTATTTTAGTTTTTATATCTACTAGGAATTTAATAAAATATAAAACCCCTAAATTTGCGATATAATTTAGGGGTTTTATATTTTATTAAATTTTATCTATATCCTCTTTTTTTATATCTAGCCACTGTTCTAACTCATCTAGTATTTTTTTATTATTTCTCTTTTCTTCATGTATTTTATTAATCTCTTTTGTCACTTGATTTTTATTTAAAAGTCTATACTCCATAGATTCACTTCCATCTTCATATATATATTTTATTTTATCATCTAAAACCTTAATTGTATATGTATGATAAATAATTTCATCATAATACAAAGATTTTACTTCATAAAATATTGTATCTTTATTTTCTTTTTTATCTAAAATATCATCTATTGGAAATTCTTCATTAAATATATAATTAATTATTTTATCTTTTTTAAAATACGTTATAACAATATCATCCTTTGTATCATTAACTATATACTTTCCAGTAATTTGATTTATTAATTTATTGCTTCCTATGTTTTGTATACTCTCTTTTTTATAACTTAAATCCTCTTCACTAAATATAATACCTATTTTTTTTATTAAAATACTTATAAATAATACTGATAGTAATGTAATTATTAATATCTTTTTCTTTGACATTTGTAACTTATCTTTCTCATTTGATTCTTGATCAATATCTTTTTCTTTCAATTCGTTCCCCCTCCTATCAAATTGTTGTACTAAATAACTAGCTATAAAATCTTATTCAAATACTTTTCTATAATTTCAAAGAAATACCTTCTGTAATTTTATTGTAAATATTTTTTATAATGTATAATAACTTAATTATTGGATAAAATTTGAATATCATCCATAATGATTTTATATAAATTTTCTCATCTCTAATATACTAAATAAGAAGACAGGCAATGACCTGTCTTCTTATTTAGTGTTCAGCATATATCATTTTTTTGTCATACCTCCATATACAATTATATTAGCTCTATTTATACTATTTTCTTCAAATTTATGCTCAGTTATATCTATTGCTATTACTTATGCATTTTGTTTAGCATAAGCTTTTACTATACTTCTTCTTATACTATTACTTTCTCCTGTAATAAAATAACCTTTCCTTTATACATCTAAATCTCCTTAGTTATTTTATTTTTATATCAAAAACTATCTATTATATAGGATATATTATTTTTTTCTTATTTTATATAAATAAAAGAAATAATTTTAATTTTATTATTTTATTATACATATTCTCTATGGTATACTAGTTTGTATGCTAAAATGAATATTTGATATATCATAAGGAGGGTTTTAATGCCATTTTTGTTTTTAATTATCGGTTTTATGTTTCTTATAAAAGGAGCAGATATATTCGTAGAAGGAGCGGCGTCTATAGCTAAAAAGTTCCATGTACCTCCTATGGTTATAGGGTTAACTATTGTTGCAATGGGAACAAGTGCTCCAGAGGCTGCCGTAAGTGTTGGATCTTCTTTAGCTGGTCAAAATGATATGAGTATAGCTAATGTTGTAGGATCTAATTTCTTCAATATACTTATAGTTTTAGGTGTTTCTTCTATAATAGCTAAGTTACCTGTACAAGAAGATACTATAAAAAAAGATACTCCATTTTTAATATTAGTAAGTTTAATATTAGTGTTTTTAGGATTCAATTTAAATTTAGGTAGAATAGATGGTCTTATACTTTTAATCGTATTTGCGTTTTTCTTAATAAACACTGTCAAATCAGGGCTTAGAAGTAGCAATAATAATTCTATAGATAATAATGGCGAAACTGCTGTTGCCATAGATACATCCATAGAAGAATCCTTCTCTATGCCTAAAACTATATTAGTTTGCTCATTCGGTATTATAGGAATAGTTCTTGGTGGAGATATAGTTGTAAATTCTGCAACCACTATAGCAACTTCATTTGGTATGAGCCAAAACTTAGTAGGTCTTACTATAGTTGCTGTAGGTACTTCATTACCTGAATTTGTTACATCTATCGTAGCTATAAAAAAAGGAGAAACTGAAATAGCTATAGGAAATGTTATAGGTTCTAATTTATTTAATATACTTTTAGTTTTAGGTTTAGCAGCAGTAATAAATCCTATTACTATGAGTACATTAGCTTTAATAGATGTTATTTTTATGACTATTATAACAGTTCTTTTATACTTATTCATGAAAAAAAATAACTCTCTTGTTAAGAAACAAGGAGTTGTATTAGTAATATTATATATTGTATATATGATATTTACTATAATTAGATAGTTTTTATAAAATATATTTTTTTATATCATTTTAAGAAATACCTTGTAGAGTAGATATCTAATAAAACATCTGCCCTACAAGGTATTTTTATAAAGAATATATATCTGAAAATTCTATATTACATTTTTCAATCTGAAAATCTGAATAATTTCCATCAGGTATTGTTTTATGTTCTTCTTCTACTGTTACTATTGGAAGTTCAAAGATAAATTCTGAACCTACACCTTCTTCACTATTTACATATATTTCGCCTTTATGCATTTCTATCAAAGATTTTGTAAGTGATAGTCCTATACCACTACCTTCACATCGTCTTGTTAAAGAGTGATTAACTTGTCCAAATCGTTCAAATATCAATCCGAGTTTTTCATTTGATATACCAACTCCATTATCTTTTATTGATACAATAACTTTGTTATCTTTATGCTTTATATCCACTATAATTTCCCCATTTTTATCAGTGTACTTAACTGCATTAGATAAGATATTTAGCACAATACGTTCAATCTTATCTGGATCACATGCTATTACTGTTTCTTCTCTATCTGTATCAAAAATAATATTTATATGCTTATTTTCTGTATAATTTATCACAGACATTGATATATCTTCTATTATTTGTACTATATTATAATTACTAAGCTGTAATTTATAAAAACCTGTATCTATTCTTGTCATATCAATTAAATTATTTACAAGCCTTAGTAATCTATATGAATTTTGTTTTATTGAGTTAACATATTTATTTAAATTTACATTTTTTTTAGAGTATATTTCATTTTTATCTATCTTCTTATTTAGTAATTGCATAGTTCCAAGTATAATATTTATTGGTGTTTTAAATTCATGAGAAATATTAGCGAAAAATTCATTTTTAATGCTTTCTAAATGTATTGCTTCTTCAAGAGATTTCCTTTCTTCTTCTCTTATTTTTTCTTCTGTGATATCTCTAGCTGTAACAACAAACTCTTCTGTTTCTCCTATCAATATGCTACTAAACTCTAACCATTTATATTCACCGTCTTTGCATAAACATCTTTGGTTTAGACGAATTATTTCTTCCCTATTCTTGGCTTTTGAAACATTCATTCCCGCATCTAAGTCATCTATATGAATCAAGCTAGCCATATTCATTGATAATAATTCTTCACAACTCCATCCAAGAGTTTTTGACCATTGATAATTTACCTTTTTTATCCAACCATCCTTATTAACTATCCCCATAATATCAGTTGCTGTTTTTAAAAATAATTCTAGCTCATTTTCTACATCTCTTCTTTTTTCAAGCTCTTTTTTAACTTCTCCTGACAATCTGTATTTTTTTATAAGTATACCAATTTCCATAGCTATGGTTTTCATAAAACTATCTAAGTTATTCATAGGTAAGTTTTTATTTTTATAAGAAATAGATAAAATGCCAATAAATTCTTCATCTGTTGTAATATTATATACACCTGTATATTCAATACCATTGTTTATTAATTTTTCTTTATTAAATACTTTGTATCTATTATTTATATGACATATGCCTTCTTGATTTTCTTCTTTTATGTACTTATTAAGTTCATCCTTTGAAAATTTTATATTATTTTGATTTTCAAATGTAATATTTCCAATTCCAAGTTTAACTATCGGTACCATTAACTCTCTTTTAGCATCATTTAATAGTAATACCATACCGTCTACTTCTAGATGTCTAGATAAATCTTTCATCATATCTTGTAGCATCTTATATAAGTTAGTATTTTTATTATTTTTATTCAATATGCCATATAAGGCAGACATATCATTATGACCCTTAGATATATCTAATTCTAAATTTTTTCTTACTGTAATATTTTTAGATGTTCCTATTAAATATTTTGTGCTTCCATTTACGCCAATTATCTGTGATTTAAATATTTCAAAATACTCGTTTCGTTTATCTGAAAGTATTTTTTCTTCATATAATATAGGTTTTCTTGATTGTAATATTAACTTATCTTCTTGTTCATATACCAAAGCTCTTTTATAATCCCAAATATCCCGATCATACTTACCTTGTATTTTATGTTTTTCTTGTTTTGTATATTCTAAGTAGCTTTTATTTGCATATATATACCGCCCTTTTATATCTTTAATCCAAGTCATAAAAGGAACTTCATCTAATAAATTTTCTAAGTCTTCTTTTGTATAATATTTATCAGTTAACTCTTTAGCTACGATAAAAATTGATTCTTTATTATTATATATATCTAAGATTACTTTTGAACTTAAATTTATTATATTTTTAGATTTTGAATATAACTTTAATTCTATCTTCCCTTTATTTTTATTTCTTAATAAGTCTTTTATATTAAAGTCTTCAGTCAACAAAATATTATTTATACTAAAATTATATATATCATCTTTGTTGTAATTTAATCTTAGCAATAATTTATCATTGCAGTATTGTATCTCCCCTTGATAATTGACAACTAAAATATAGTCGCTTACCTCATTTAGTATATGATTCATGTATTAATTTTCCTCTCTGCCCCAATTTATGTACTATTATAGTATATATATTTTTATGCTAAATTTCATTAAAATTTAATTAATTTAAAGTTTTTATACGTTTTTTCTATTTTTATAAACTTTTATACATAAATATGCTACATTTAATTTTGTAATGCACTATTAAATAGTATTTATATTTTTAATATTTTCTTAATAGCATTAATAATAATAAATATTGCTTAAGAGAAGACTTATAAATGTTTTTTCTTTAAATTCGCCTAAAGGAGATTTGAAATCAATTAACTTATAAAGTGATTTTTTCAACTATGATGGGAATACTATTTTGCTCAATAAAAAAGCTACTAAATTATATTTAGTAGCTTTTTTATTATTAATTCATCAACAAAAATAGTCTTGGGCAAAATATTAATATAACATTTGTATACTATATAATTATTATATCATAATTTTAAATCATAGTTAGGTTTCTTATAGTAATTTATTATGCTTATTTTAAATAGTTATTATTAGAAATTTTAATAACATTATATAAACTCAATATATTTAACATTATTTTTATCTATTGAAAAAGAACTACCTAAATCTCTACCTGACATAGTTAATAGACTAACTTCTTCATTATTATTAAACATATTTGCCCATTCAACTAATGAGTTGAAATTTCTAATGCTATCTTTTTCGATTATTCTTTCAAAACCATTTTTAAAAGTTATTTTTATTCTATTATATTTCAATTCTATCACCTTCCTAATAATAGAATATACCCTATTTGTAGTTTTTGTAATTATTTTATATTTTTATAATTAGTGTATAGTTATCTAAAGTATGGTTATAATTTTAATATCCCACTAATATTTTTTACTTATCTTTATATTTTTATATGTTAAAGACAGGCAACGGAGCCTGTCTTTTTTGTGTTTATTTTAATAAATAATACATTAGCTAATATAAGTATGCTACTCATGTTAAGTCACATTATATATTCACATAACATAGAATAAACTGTATATATTTTATGAAAATTGTGTTAAAGGAGTTGCTTTTATGGATAAATCGTGTCCTAAGTATAATATTAGTGAAATTTTTTCTTCATATGACCCTGGCGAACCAGATGCATATGCAAAGTTAAAAGGAGGACCACTAGCACCTTGCATTAAAGGTGATATCTTTTTATACCAACTACAAAATGGAGTGTATATAAAAGCATATATAACAGGAATACCTACCACTACTTCTTCGGGAAATCCTACTAGTTTTCATGGCTTCCATATCCATGAACATGGTGATTGTAGTATTGGAACTGCTACAGATCCTTTTTTAGCATCTGGTAGTCATTGGAATCCAACTAATCAAACTCATCCTATGCATGTAGGAGACTTACCTCCTATATTATCTGCAAATGGTATTGGTATTTTATCTGTTTACACTGATAAATTCACAGTATCAGATTCTATAGGGAAAGCTTTTATACTTCATGAAGGTATTGATGATTTCACTTCACAACCCTCAGGTAATGCTGGTCCAAGATTAGCTTGCGGTATTATAGTCTCTTATAGAAGATAAACTTTCAGTTACTAAAATAAAAATGAGCCAATAAGTATTAAATACTTATTGACTCATTTTTTAATTAACGGGTCTTTTAAAGTAATGCCATGCATTGCATACACAAACTAATTCCCATCCACTTTTCCCATATTCATTTAATGTTTCTGTAGTTTTTTCTCCAGCACCTAAAACCATAACACATTTATATTCGTATATTATCATCTAATCCTCCTTTAAGTTAATCCCTTATTATTTTTATATTATGAAAAACTTTAATATATTCTATTTATTAATAAGTAATTTTCTATTCTTTGAGAAAATGTAAATACAATACATAAATTATATTTTCTCTTTATATATTCCATTACATTCCTCTATTATATCTTCATTATTAAAGCGAATTACGCCATTTTTCCCTTAATATTAAT
Organism: Faecalimicrobium sp. JNUCC 81; assembly: GCF_053667625.1. NCBI lineage: Bacteria > Bacillati > Bacillota > Clostridia > Peptostreptococcales > Peptostreptococcaceae > Faecalimicrobium > Faecalimicrobium sp. JNUCC 81. Next base: position 1,793,347 of record NZ_CM132203.1, on the reverse strand, counting down.
TTTTATAATCTCAAAATAAACTACATAAAAAACCGTATCCTATAATTAGATACGGTTTTTATAATTATCTTTATAGTAAATCTTCTATTTTATCACCACTTAATACTAAGATGTCTCCACCTTTTATAATTGTTGATCCTTTAGGTATTAATACTTTATCTTGTCGTTTTATCATAACTATTAGTATGTCTTCCGGTATATTAGAATCCATTATACTTTTATTTGCCCATTTGCTCTCTTCAGATACATTTACCTCTATAAGTTTGCTACTAATTTCACCATCATAATCGTTAAATGTCTTCAATACAGTTGTACTATTATCAACTAAATCTAGCTTTTTAGCTACAGCAGGAATTAAAGTGCCCTGTATTCCTACTGATATTAATGCTATAAAGAATATTATATGGAATATGTCATTTTCTATAATTACACCTTGAGTCACAGCATAAATTGCAAAAACTATTGATGCAGCTCCTCTTAATCCTACCCAAGAAATAAATAATTTTTCCTTATTTGAAAAATTAAATCGTCCTAAAACTATAAATGTTGATAATGGTCTTGCAACAACTATCATAAATATAGATATTGCTATGGCTATTCCAATCACACTTGGTAATTTAGAAGGGAATGATAAAAGTCCTAACATAAAGAACAGCATTATTTGCATAATCCATGATATTCCATCAAAAAAATGAACTAAACTCTTTTTATGAGGTATTTTACTATTACCTATAATAATACCGGCCATGTAAACACTTAAGTATCCATTACCTCCAACATACTCACTAATTGCATAAGAAAGCATGGCAATAGCTGTAATAAATATAGTATAAAACCCTTCTATTTCAAATTTTGAATTTCTTAAAATATAAACAGATACTTTAGCTAATACAGATCCTATTGCTAATCCGAAAACTATCTGCTTTATTACCATAGGAACTATAAGCTCTGAACCTGAGTTGTTCATTAGTGTTAATACAATTAATGTTAACATATAAGCTATCGGGTCATTACTTCCACTTTCAACTTCTAACAATGATGCTAAAGATCCCTTTAAATTTAGTTTCTGAGAACGCAATACAGCAAATACAGATGCTGCATCTGTTGATGCTACAATCGCTCCTATAAGTAAACCTTCTAGTAAACTAGTTCCAATTATCATATTACAAAATAGTCCAGTTAAACCTGCTGTAATTATTACTCCTAATGATGACATAAGTATAGACGGTATTGCAACAGGCTTTGCCATTTTCCAATTAGTTCCAAACCCTCCAAAAAACATTATAAATACTAGTCCTATAGAACATAATTGTCTCGTTAGTTCATAGTTGTCAAAGTAAATTCCAACCATTCCATCAGATCCAAATAACATTCCTAGCAAAATAAAAATTAGTAATATAGGTACTCCAAATTTATATAATACCTTACTCGATGTTATACAAATTAATAAAACTAACCCACTTACAAGCATTAATTCAATCATATTATCTCCTCCATGTCTATTAAATTTTTATAGATAATATTACTTATGTCAGTATATCTAATTTTATATATTAACTTTTTAATTCTATATATTAAATAATTATATTTTGAATTTATAATTACTTAATCTTTCATTTTCTCACACTTGATTTTTTTAATTGATTTGATATTTTTTTAAAATTCACTTAGAAATAATTATGAAATACATAGTAATTGAATAAGTAAGATAAAACTAACTAGTAATTTAGATACTTTAAGATATGAAACCTTTTAAAATAATATATATATTAAAATATTTTCTATATAAATATTATATAATTTTTATAATAAATCGTCAATTCATTTTTTTGTAAAATGAAACAATTGCATAATTATTTTTCAATGATGCAATTTAATATTCATTTTTACTATTAAAACAGCTACTTATATATTTAATATTTAATTATAAATTTAAATAAAAAGTAGCTCTAATAATTAGAGCTACTTATATATTTAATTTATTTTTTAATAATTTTCTATAAACACTTCAAAATATCCTTGTGGATGTATGCACGCTGGACATGTTTTTGGAGCTTCTTCACCTTCATGTATATATCCGCAGTTATTACATTTCCATAATACTACTTCATCTTTTTTAAATACAGAATTATTTTCTATATTATTTAATAACTTTCTATATCTTCTTTCATGCCTTTTTTCAACTTCTCCTATTTTTTCAAATGCCGCTGATATCTCAGGGAATCCTTCTTCTTTAGCTACCTTTGCAAAATTAGGATAGTCAACTTCCCATTCTTCATGTTCACCATCAGCTGCAGCTTTTAAATTTTTAGCTGTTTCTTGATGAAAAGATACTGGATATGAAGCATTTATTTCTATAGATTCATCCTTAAAATCTTCTTTTAAAAATTTATAGAATCTTTTAGCATGTTCCTTTTCCTGTTCTGCTGTTTCCATAAATATATTAGCAATCTGAACATACCCCTCTTTTTTCGCTATACTTGAGTAATAAGTATATCTTGTTCTTGCTTGTGTTTCACCTGCAAAAGATTTCATTAAGTTTTCAGCTGTTTTTGTTCCATTTAAAGTCATAGTCAATCCCCCATCTCTTATAAGTTTTGGTTACTTTTTCTATATGCTAACATATTATTAATTAATTTTCAATCCATAATTTTCCATTAACATACGTTTATATTTAATATATAATGTAAATTTGTAACTTTTTTTAATAAAAATTATAATTTTACTTAATTGATATAATATTAACTATTTAATATACTAAATTTATCAAAATATTTATATAAATTAATGATTCATAAACTCCCTTTGATGCAAATATATTTTTTAATACTTTATCTTCCCATTTACTTTTTATAAAATTTAATACTTTGAACATAAAAAATAGATAGGAAAATCCCTATCTACTTTTTATTCTTTAAATATTATTTTAAACTCTGTAAAATCATTATTACTTGATACACTTAGTTCTCCATTATTTTTTTCAACTAACTCTTTTACTATAGCCAGTCCAAAACCATTTTCACTACTTTTTTTAGTTGTAAATCCTGGTTCAAATATCTTATTTATAATTTCATCATTTATCTTAGGACCATTATTTTTAATGTTTATATACACATTTCCAAATATTTTATAAGTTTTTATAACTATTAAACCATTTTCACCCATAGCAGTAACTGCATTACTAATTATATTAGAAATTATTCTTTGAAGATCGTACTCTGAAATATCAATTTTTGATACATTGTACTCTTCTTCTACAATTACATTTATGTTATTTGTTGTTATTGAGTTTACAATAACTGATATAATAGATTCTGAATTGGATAATACTTTTAAATTATCCGAAATAGAGTTATTCCCATTTATAATATCTCTTAAAACACCACCTAATCTCTCATATTGTTCCATTATATAAAGCCCATTTACATATGAAATTTGAGATCCATAGTCATGCTTAACCTTTTTTAATTCATTATTCTTATTCTGTAAGGCTTTATTTAGTTTACTTATTTCATCCATTTTATTTTTTGTATTAACAAAATATAATAGTAAAAATACTAAAAGTAATAATAAAAAAATTATAAATAGATTTTTGAAAAATATACTATCATTTCCATGAATTATTAGTGAAAGAGACAGTATAGTATCAAGAGAAAAAGTTACTATAATAGAAATATCAAATCCATATCTTTTTTTACTTATAAATTGGTATATATTGTATAATTTATCAACATATAATAAAATTAAAAATTCTATTAGCATCATTGGTATATACATAACTACTATTGTAGAAATTTCTTTATTATTTATCGAGACCAAACTTTGCACATATGACCATTGTATATTCCCAAATACAATAGATGTTGCTTGAAATAGAAAGTAAGTTATTACATATGCAATTATTATTTTTTCATAGTTTTTAATATAAAAACAAGTTAATATCACCATACATGATATATTCATAGATATAATTGATAAAGATGTTCCTCCCATTATACGGGTCAATGTAGATATAGATAAAAACATTGCAATTATATTTATTGCTAACCTTATGTGATTTGCTTTACCTTGGATTAGTCCATCTTTTTTGACACAATAGTAAGGAATATATGCTAATAAAACTGATTGTATTATAGTGTTAATCAAATCTGCTATTTGTAGCATAAATTAATCTCCTTTGTATTTTTTTATTAAGTCTGAATATATGTTATTTTTTAGCTTCGCAGTCGTTTTTTGTCATATATTGTTTCATTTTAGATTATAGCATAATTTAAAAATAAAGTATTTATATTTTATTTAGTTATATTGATTTTTTTATGTTTATTTTAATTATTTATTGAAATTTACCTAGTCATATTTTTAGTATTGATAGTAATAATAAATTATATTTAAATATTATAAAAAAATAAAGTAGACTATAAATCGTAAATAATATTTATAATCTACTTTATTATAAGTTTAATATATAAGTTTTATTTAATATGTTAGCTCTAATTGCATCTCTAATTCTAAAAGTTCTTCATAACTTTGTCTTTTACATATTAATCTAGAGTTTCCATTTGATACTGATACTACTGCTGGTTTAGGCATTTTATTATAATTTGACGCCATTGAATAACCATAAGCTCCTGTTGAAGATACTACTAATATATCTGAAGTTTCTATATCCATTATATTTACATCTTTTATTAATATATCTCCACTTTCACAACATTTACCTGCTATTGTAACTTTATTCACTTCATTATGATCCATTTTACTTGCAATAGAGCACTCGTATTTAGCTTTATATAGAGATGGTCTTATATTATCTGTCATCCCTCCATCTACACTTACATAAGTTCTAACATTTTTTATGCTTTTTATGGAACCTACTGTATAAAGTGTACTTCCGGCATTTGCAACTACTGATCTTCCAGGTTCTATTACAAGTATCGGAACTTTTATTCCTATATCTCTACAGACTTCTTTTGCCTTACTAATTATAGCTTCACAATATTCTTTTATCGTTTTGACATTATCTTTTTTGGTATAATAGACACCCATTCCGCCACCTAAGTCAACTTCATTTATTTCTATATTGAATTTTTCTTTTATACTTTTTACTAAATTCATCATTATTACCACTTCATCTAAGTAAGGATCTATATCAAATATTTGAGACCCTATATGAGCATGAATGCCTACTAGTTCTATATTTTTATATTTTTTTACTTCTTCTATTGCTCTATCTAAATCCCCATTTTCAAGTACAAATCCAAATTTAGAATCTATCTGACCCGTTTTTATATAATTATGTGTATGAGCCTCTATCCCAGGAGTTATTCTAAAATATATTTTCTGTTTTTTATTTTCTCTATTACAAATCTTTTCTATTAAATCAAGTTCATAAAAATTATCTACCACAAATCTTCCTACACCTAAGTTTATTCCCATTTCTACTTCATCCATCGTTTTATTACTTCCATGAAATAATATTTTCTCCATTGGAAAATTTGCTTTGTGTGCAGTATACAACTCTCCTCCTGATACTACATCTAGATACATCTTCTCCTCATTTATAAGATTACACATATATATTGGTAAAAATGCCTTACCTGCATAAGCCACTCTATTTTCATCTTCTTCCACTCTAAAATACTTTACAAATTTTTTGCAGTTATCTCTTGCTAACTCTTCATCAAATACATAAAGCGGAGTTAAATATTTTTCTCTAAGTTCACTGCAACTTACATTTCCTATATATAATTGATTATTTCTTACAGACATACTTCCATGAAGTTTCATTATATTACCTCCCTTAATATATAAAAAATCCCTTAAGTTACACTTAAGGGATATAAATATCATAAATAATAAACCACTATTATGATTCCTCAAATGTAGCTCAACACAAATTAAATTTGTGACAGTGATGCATATATTTTATACATCCCCAGGTATATAACTTTAAAGCATAGGTTATATCCTTCGGCGATAATTCCTTTTCTAATAAATCATTGTGCTTACCTCATTATTAGTACTCATAAGTACCGCGACCTCTACAGTATCTATTTAGTTTTCGTTTTTCTTAAAAAGATTATACTCTTTAGTTTTTTATTGTGCAATATTTAATGTTATTTTTAATATTTTTTATTATATTTATTCATTCATATATGTTCTCCATAAATTTATTAAATTAATCATCAAATTTGTTATAGATTTATTACCGCCTGAAATTCATATATAAAAAGTGTACATGTCTTATTGTAAATAACAATATACTATTATTAAGAGTTTTAATTAATTTATTTGGGGGATTTAAAAATGAAAAAAATTTTACTACTTTTGTCCATAATATCACTATTTACAGTTGGTTGTTCTTCTGATAATAACCAAGGAAAAATTGATATAAGAGGAAAAGTAACGTCTATAAATATAGATGAAGATAATTCAACGCTACTTGTAGAAGGTAAATTAGAAGATGATACAAATTACGATGAGGCATACGTTAATATAACTAAAGATACAAAGATTCAAAAATATGATATGGATAATTCATTTGATTTTTCTGAATTAGAGTTAGGTTTTATTGTTGAAGTAACATTTAAAGGCTCTGTAAAAGAAACCTCTCCTGTACAAGGGACTGCTCAAACCCTTAAGATCATTAGTGAATAGTTAATATATACACACTATAAAAGTATAATTAAGTTAACTTTTTTTGAAAATTTGTCTTGCATTTTAAAGATTTACTATATATAATAGGTTTTAACAAATAAAAATTAAATCTGTATTAAAAAAATAAGGAGTTTTAAGATGATAAAAAATATGAACTTGACTAATATATCAAAACTTAATATATTTTATTTTAGCTATTATAGTTAAGTTTGTATTTATGATGAATATATAAATCATGGATACAAACTAAATTGTTTGTATCTATGATGGCTAAAATTAATTTGTTATGCAAATTGCCACATAGATAGACACTATGTGGTTTTTATAATCCTAGGCCTTTAAAAGCCACATAGTGAATGTACTATGTGGCTTTTTTATATTAAAAATAAAGAAAAGAGGAAAGACTATGAAAAAATTTAAAGATATAATTATTGTTGGTTTTGCATTATTTTCACTATTATTTGGAGCTGGAAACTTAATTTTCCCCCCCTACATAGGAGTAACCTCGGGTAGTCAATGGTTAATCAGTTTCTTGGGTTTCTTATTTGCTGATGTTGGGATTATAATACTTTCAATTATATCAGTTGCAAAAGCTGGATCTTACCAAGCAGTTGTTCAAAAAGCTGGTAAGAAGTTTGGATTTAGTTTAGAAGTTATAATGATGCTTTGTCTTGGACCTATTTTAGTTGTTCCAAGAACAGCTGCTACAACTTTTGAAATGAGTATACAGCCATTATTTAGCTCTATTAATCCAATTATTTTCTCAGTATTATTTTTTACATTGACACTTTTATTAACTATAAGACCCACTAAAGTAATGGATATCATAGGGAAATTTTTAACACCTGTATTACTAATCACCCTAGCTATCTTAATAATAAAAGGAATTGCCTCACCTATTGGAAATTTAAATACTAATATAAATAATAATAGCTTATTCTCACATGGAATTACTCAAGGTTACCAAACTATGGGTGCACTTGGAGTAGGTGGAGTTGTAGCTCTTGTAATGTCATCATTTTTAGATAAAGGATACAATAATACTTCTAGCATAAAACTTACTATAAAAGCAGCTTTATTAGCAGCTGCAGGGCTTATACTAGTATATAGTGGATTAGCATACTTAGGTGCTACTGCTTCTAATATATATGATTCAAATATATCACAAACAACTTTATTAGTTAATATTTCAAATATGCTTCTAGGAAATACTGGATCATTAATACTTGCTGTAGTTGTTGCTTTTGCATGCCTTACTACATCAATTGGATTAACTTCTGTTACTGGTAAATACTTTGAATATATTACTAATAAAAAGTTAAAATATGAGTACATCGTTGTTTTTATCTGTGCATTTAGTACAATAGTTTCAAACTTCGGAGTTGATAAAATAATTTCTATTTCAATTCCTATACTTACAGTTATTTATCCAATATCATTGGTTCTAGTTATAATGAGTTTCTTAAAAAATCTTTTGAATAAAGATGAGATTTACAAAGGTGCAGCTTATGCAACTCTTTTAACTAGCTTACTTACAGTTATTGATAGCTTAAACTTAGGTTTAAATATAGACTTTATTCATAAGCTACCTTTTTCAAGTCTTGGATTCAACTGGGTAGTACCTGCTATAATAGGAGGATTTTTAGGTTTTATTTTAAGTACTAAAATAGAATTTAATAAAGCTAAGGTATAATTTTAATTCTATAAACTTTTCATAAGCTAAAAAAGGCCATAGATTCTATATAGAGACTATGGCCTTTTTCTAAATTATATTATTTATTTGTATAAAACTTATATAAATTTAAATCTATGCCACCTGCTCTTTTTCTCTTATATTTAGTAATACTTTAGATATTAAAAATAGCATAGGAAGTTCTATCAATGGTCCAATTATAAGCGCTAACGATATTAATGGCTTATCAGGAAATGTTGCTACTGCTATTGCAAGTGCTATTGGAGAATTTCTAGCTAGTGTAGTCAAGTTTAATGATACATTATCCTCATAAGTTAAATTTATTATTTTTCCAACAAATCTTCCTGCTATGAAATTTATTAAGAAAAATAATAATATAGGAACTAATAGTATTAATAAAATTTGAAGATTTTCTAAAAGTACCTTACCTTGTGATGCAAACATTGCTACTATCGCTAAGTTTAAAAAATATCCTTGATAATCACACGCTTTGCAAGTCAACTTATCTTCAAATTTTTCAATTCCTATTTTACTTATAGCAACCTTCCTAAATATAATAGCTAATGTAAGTGGTACTAATAAGCTATATATAACTCCTTTAGCTAAACTTACAATATTTATACTTACACTAGTTCCTCCTATTATAAAAATATAAAGTGGCAATAACACTAATTGAAGTACTAAATTAAGTGGTAAAACAGATGATCCTAAGGCAACATTACCTTTTGAAATACCTGTAAATATTAAATACCAATCAGTGCATGGAGTTACCATAAGCATAACAAATCCTATTAAAGTTTCTGGTTGATTGTTTAAAAATAACCTACCTAAAATAAATACAATAATTGGAGTCCAAATAAAATTCATAACTACAGATGCTATTGTAAATTTAACGTTCTTAAAAGATTTTCCTACTTCTTTTAATGGTATTTGTATGAAAACCAAAAATAGCATTATCATTAATGCAGGCATTATTAAATACTCTGCGTATCTTTGGAATATATTAATTTGACCTAGTATAATACCTATTGCGACCATTATCAAAATTATAAAACTTTGAAATTTATTTATATTATCCATCTTATTCTCCTTTGTATAATAATTTTCATATGATATAAATTATCACTTCTCATAAAATTATATCACAGTATTTTTCTACTTTCATTAAAATTAGAAATTAAACTAATTTTGATAAGATAAATACTATAACTGGTAGCTTAAATAAATACTTTACAAAACAGATAAAAGTTTTTATAAACTACTTCATAAATAGTAATAAACTTACTGCCATAACAGCCATACCAGCTACCAATCCATAAATAGAAAGATGATCTTCTCCATACTCTCTAGATAATGGTAACAACTCGTCTAAAGATATAAATACCATAATACCTGCAACACCTGCAAACAATATTCCAAATACAACATCATTCATAATAGGCATCAATAATAAATATCCAACTAATGCTCCAATAGGTTCAGCAAGACCTGAGACGAAAGAATACATAAATGCTTTTTTCTTATCTCCTGTTGCATAATAAATAGGTACAGATACAGAAATTCCTTCTGGGATATTATGTATTGCAATAGCTACAACAATAGGAATAGCTATCGTTGGATCTTGTAATGCAGATATAAATGTAGCTAACCCTTCTGGAAAGTTATGAATTCCTATTGCAATAGCTGTAAAAATACCGGTTCTCATTAACCTGTTTTCTGATATAGTTAAATTTTCTACCTGCGAAATATTTTTTATTTCATGAGGATTGCTCTCTTTTGGGATTAATTTATCTATTAAAGCAATTGAAAGAATTCCTCCAAAAAAACCTAAAATAGTTATACCTGTTCCCAACTTATCTCCAAAAGGAACAACAAGAGAATCCTTTGCTTTTGCAAATATTTCTATCATAGATACATAAATCATTACACCAGCTGAAAAACCTAGGCTAATTGATAAAAACTTAGTATTTGTTTTTTTTGAGAAAAATGCAATACAACTTCCTATTCCTGTAGATAACCCCGCAATAATAGTCAACACAAAGGCAAAAACAATATTTTCCATTTTACTACCTCCATTTATACTCTTTTAGCATAACTTTATGCTATATTGTTTTATTTTTTAATTTAATATAATAATAACTTATTTTTTATTAATTGTAAATAATAATCATTTTCAATTAAGTAAAATAATTTACTATTATAATCTAATTTTTTAAGTTTTGCTAATCCGAATTGTTCAAATCAAACTTTAAAAGATATATTGCATAAACATTTACGGTTTATTACAAACCAAACTCTATCTAGATTGAATTGGAAGGGTGCAATTGAAAGATATGATAAAGGTAAAGAACATATGATTAATTTTGCTGATATACTTTCTGATAGTATAATTAAGTAATTCACGAAGAAATTCAAATAGTTATCAAATAAAAAAGTACTTTCTTCTAAAAGATAAGTACTTTTTTATTATATCTAAAGTTTTATAATACTAGTAATTTCACTTGGATGGTTAACTATGTACTTTGGATTAAATTCCTCTAACTCTTCTCTATCTCTAAATCCCCAAGTTACTCCTATAGTATCAACGCCTGCTCTTATTCCTGTTTTCATATCTGTATCTGTATCACCAATGTATAAGCACTCACTTCTATTTATACCTAGGTTATCAAGAATCTTTATAACGCCTTCTTTATCAGGCTTTCTCCTAATTCCTTCTTGTTCTCCAGCTACTATATCAAAGTATTCTTCACCAAATATTTTCTCTACATTTTCAATAGTTCTTTCGTGAGGTTTATTAGAAAGTACTGCTATTTTAAGATTATTTTCTTTTATGTAATTTAACATATCTTTAATTCCATCATAAGCCTTAACTTCATGTAGACAATGAACTTCAAAATATTTCATATAAGTAATCAATGCATCTTCATAATTTACTAACTTAGTGTCTCCACATTCCTTTAATGCCCTTTCAATTAATACTTTATATCCATCTCCAACTAGATGTTTGTATCTGTCTTCACCTATTGGTCCTAAATTATATTTTTTAAGCGTAAGATTTGTAGTGTATGAAATTGCTTTAATTGAATCAACTAATGTACCATCTAAATCAAATATACAACATTTATACATATTTATTCTCCTTTTATTTTTTATATAATATTATTATAATATTTTTTTTAGTAAATAGTAATAAAAAATAGAACATACATTATATGCTCTATTTTTTATTACTATTTATTTTAAATATAAGTCATAATTTCACTTAAATTTTTTCTAGTAATTTTTCTAATAATTTTTTCTTTAACTGTTCAGTTAAGTTGCTGTTAGATTTTTTAGTCGCATTTTTACCTTTAAAATTTGTTTTTTTATTTTGTTTTAATTTATTATTAGCATTATTTTTACTACTTTTTTTAGTCATGCATATCCCTCAATTCTTTGAATATATGTTCTAATGTATAAATATGCATAATCTTATCTAAAGTTGACAATTGAAATTTTATAAATAAAAAAATTGTATAAAAAAGTATGTTTTTCCACAAACATACTCTTTTTATATCACTTATTTTATCTTTATTTTTTCTTCTAATTTTATAACAGCTTCATGTATTCTTTTTTCTCTAGTTTCAATTTTTTTAGCACTAGTTATCCATTGTAAATACTTACGTTTACAAGAATATGATAACGAATTATAAAATTCAAGTGCTTTTTCATTTTTTTCAAGTCCATCTTTAAAGTCATTTGGTAATTCTATTGCTCGAATCTCTTCATCTTTTTCTATTTCAACAAATACAGAATCTCCTACTTCTTTGCCTATATTTTTTCTTACTTCTTTAGTTAAACCTATCATATAACATGGAAGTCCCATCTTTACAATAGACCCTCTATATTCAAATCCATCAAATTTAGCTTTTACTTTTACTCTTTTAGCCTTAAATTCTTTTTCTACATCAAAAGGTATCTCTATATAAGTAGCATCTTTTCCATCATGTTTTTGTATTGTTGCTTCAAATTTGTAGCTCATAGAATGTCTCCTTGCAATTTATTATCTAAATGTTATTATATCATAGTTTTATCTTAGCTTTTGCAGATATACTTGTTATTAAAATATTTACCAAACTCATCAAATGTTAATTTAAATTTCGGTATTCCTACATAGTATGGAGCTATCTCATATAAACTAAAATATACTACTAGTCCGTCATTTTCTATATAAAACTGTTGATTATCACTAATTCCAGCGAATTTACCTTCATCCTGAAAATATAGTTCTTTATTTTTATTTATATTTTCTTTTATAAATGTATCTACTATTTCTTTATAGTCTATACCTTTTTTAAACATGTCTGATAATTTTAATCGTTTACCATCTCTTAAGTCATAGTTATACGAATCTAAATAAGTCATACCATGAGCTCCTCCAGTAAACTCATACTTTTGTATGGGAATACTTATTGTATGGCTTATATTATATGTTACTTTATAATCTACAATTAATTCATATTGATATTTAATATACTCTTCTTTAGATTTTGACAATACATTTATATACTCTTTTTCGTATTCCTTAGATTGTCTCTTTATCTCATTTTTATATTTCATAATATCATTATATATAGTTTGATTTATTCTATTAATAATTTCGATATTATAAAATGATGTATTAAAATAAGTTGCAAATGGTATTAAAATAGGATAGCTTATATTATATTTAAAGAACTCACTTTCTTTACTTATGCTTTGTCTATATATATACAGTGGATTATTTATGCAAGGTCTATAGTTATTATCCATTGTTATCCCTCCCTTATATTACTTACTATTTACTATATAATATGTGTTATGAAGCAATAGTGGGTACAATAAAAAAGGAAATAGTTTTAACTATTTCCTTTTTCCTATTTAAAATCTTTTATATTATTTTCTATACTTAAATATTGAAGTATACTTTGAAGTGGTAATTTTCTACTTTCTATCGCTAAGCCAAATTGCTCAAAAGCTTTATTAGTATCTTCACCATAAGTTTTTATTATTCCTTGTTCTAATTCATTTATATGGATATATATATATTCTTTTAAATCTTCAATTGTTTTTAAATTATTTATCTCTTCTCCACGTAATACATGTTTGAATATCTCAAATCCTTCTCCTTTTGCTCCCCATATGAAAATTCTAAATGTTATTAAAGATTTTTCTAGATATATTCCTGTACTTATAGAATTCATTTCATTTATATTTTCATATAAATGTTGATTAAAATCTATAAATCCACCATTTGATATCTCATGTGTTTTTTGATCACTGTATTCTATGTTATTTTTTACTATATTTTCATGAAAGTTTGTATATCCATTACTTTGAATTAATATTTCTACAAGTTTTGTAGGTTGTACAGATATTTTATCTTTGCTTAAAAAATGAATTTGCATTATGTTCTCCTTTAATCCTATATTATCCTATATTTCTATTTTAATACTTTATGTCGAATTTGCCTACAATAAAAATTAAATTTTAACTTCAAGTAACTTTTATACTTTATTAATTATTTTATATATAATCTGTTTAAGAGTACTTTTAATACGGTTAATTCTGCTTTACTTTTACATCTACCACAAGCTTCTCCAAATTTAGTTTCTCTTCTTACGTCGTCTACACTCATGCATCCCTTTAATTTGGCATCTTTTATATCTTTTACAGTTACATTAAAGCATCCACATATTCTATCGTCTTCTTTCATAATAGCCTCCACATTTTATTAAATATCTTATAATATAGTAATATACCCATTAATTATTAATATAAAAATATATGTTAACGGCTAGAATAAATATTTTTAGATAATATAAAAGAGTATCTTTAAAATTGATACTCTTTTATATTATTTTTCGTTACTTTTATTTTCATTTAATTGTTCTTTAGTTAATATTTTCTTTCTAGAAATTAATGTATTGCATTCCATGCAAAAATAACTTGTACTTCCTCAACCATCTATAGTTTGTAGTTTTTTTCTGCAGTTTGGACAATAGTATTCTTTAGTCATAATATCACCCCTTGGTATATTATTTCATACATTAATACATACTTCAATATACATTGTTATTCTTTAATTATATATTTTTTTAATAAGATTTTTCTGGATCAAATTTTTCCTTCCATATTTCTTCTAACATTTTTAAGTCCTCTTTAAACTCTTTCGTACTTTGTCCCTCTTTCATATCTATTTCTTCTAAGATTTCAAAAGTAAATTTATCTGCACCAAATTCTTTTACATCCTTTTCCACTTTCATATGTGTTCCAGAACCTGTTTTCTTAAAAAAATTAAATCTATTCTCAGCACTTTTTAAATCTATATCATTTACTAAAAGATATTTTTCATTAACTACATTAGTTATTTTATACACTCCCCCTGATATACTACGTTCTTTATATTCAAGGATAGCTTCTTTTCTACTCTTTTTATTTTCTTTCATCTTTTCATTCTCCTCATTATTTATACTTTCATTTATGTTCTTTTTCTTATTTCTACTTTTAGTTACGTTATAACAATTTCTACACGACGGGCTACAGTACTTTTCTTTTTCACTTTTTGCTATAAATACATTCTTACAATGTTCACAACGCTTTATTGTATTATTTTTATCTGTAACTGCAAATGAGTAAATTATTTCTATCGCTGTTTTTAAAGAGTCAAAATCCCACTCTATATACGGATTATCTAAAACACCAATTGTCATTCCAATTTTCTCAGCTTTAAATTTACCAGCCATTATTGTTACACTTTCTGTCAAGTTTATATTTTTATAAATTAATATTTGATTTATATGGGTTGCAATAGTTTTAGCAAAATCTATTATCCATTCTAATTTTTCACAGTAAAATCTAGAAAATACTAAATCTAATACAAGTGGTCTTTTACCATAAAATTTAGGTGAGTCTTCTGCTTTAAATAATGTCATATGCTTTCCTAATTTTCTTAAATAAACTTCATCTTCATTTGCAAAAGGTGTAAATAAGCTAAGGTACTTATCTTCATCCATTATTTTTTCATTAGTTTTTAAATGATTATTATCTGTAAGTAATACTTTTGATTCTCCTATAATATTTCTATTATAAACACTAGATGTTATTATTCCTAATAATCCATACTCTTTTACAAAATTTAATATCATATCATTTATAACATCTTTATCAATTTCTTTATCTAATGCGTTGTCTCCAATTTTTATTAAATCAAAAATCAAATCATTTGACTTATCAAATGGATTATAAATGGTAAATATTGAATTTTCTTTTGGAACTATGTAATCTGATCCATTTTCATCACTTTTTATTTCATAATCGCTATATCTTATCCAATCAGTTCTAAATTGACCTATTAAATTAATATTATTTTTCATCTTTATACTTACCCACCTTTTTTGTAATAGTTTAACGGCATTAATGTATTAACATAATAACTTTTAATATGTATTTTGTCAATTATTTTTAAACGTAAATATTTTTAGAATTATTTCAATATACAAGACATTGTAAATTTAGGGTATCATTATAACTTTCGAAATTATACTTTTATATTCACTTTTATTTTGACCTTGTTTTTATAATCTATTATTGATGTATTCTAAAAATCACTATATATTATAAATAACAAAATAATCAAACTGTAATATGTATATATGTTTTTATTATTACAATCTAACTCAGAAAAAAGGTACTAAAATATAAAGTTATTTTAGTACCTTTTTAAAATTTAAATAAATTACAATAATATTTATAAGTAATTTATTTCATTATATATTTAATTTAATATTAGATAGTTTTTATATCTATCATAGTCTTGCTTACTACATTCAATATTTAATATAGTTCCCTCATCTGTATAATTTGTATTGATTATACTCGTATATTCATTTAAGTAAGCTACTATTTCCCCCTCATTATAAGGGATTAATACCTTACACGTTATATAATCTTTAAATACTTTTTTGCATATACTCTCTATCAATTCTTCTATTCCTATACCAGATTTAGCTGATATATATATACCTCTATCAGAAGGTATATATAATTTCATTAAATCTACTTTATTGTAAGCATAGATTACAGGTATATGCTCTGCACCTATTTGCTTTAATGTTTCATTAGTAACATCAATATGGCTTTCATAATTAGGGTTAGAAATATCAATTACATGAATTAATAGGTCAGCCTCACAAACTTCTTCTAGTGTAGATCTAAATGCCTTAACTAAATCATGAGGTAAATCACTTACAAATCCAACTGTGTCTGACAATAAAAACTCCTTATTATCAGGAAGCTTTATATGTCTTACATAAGTTTCTAGTGTTGCAAATAACATGTCTTTTTCAAAAACTTTTTTATCATCATTATCTTTAAATCTATTTATTAATTCATTCATAACTGATGACTTCCCTGCATTGGTATATCCTACTAATGCTATACTTGGGATATTAGATTTATTTCTTTTATTTCTCTGTATATTTCTTTGATGCTTTAAAGTTTCAAGTTCTTTATTCAAAACTGCTATTTTATCCTCAATTTTTCTACGGTCAAGCTCTAATTTAGTTTCCCCTACTCCTTTATTTTTAGTTCCTACCCCTCCACTTTGACGACCTAAATTTTCATTTGCTCCAATTAGTCTTGGTAGTAAATACTTAAGTCTTGCTACTTCTACTTGTAGTTTAGCTTCTCTAGTTTTTGCTCTTTGTGCAAAAATATCTAGTATTAAAGATGTTCTATCTAAAACTTGACACTTTAATTTTGACTCAATATTTCTTAATTGAGATGAAGACAATTCATTATTAAATATTACTACTTCAGCTTCTAAAGTTTCTATTATATTTGATAATTCGTCAATCTTTCCACTTCCTATATAATAGGTTGGATTAACTTGTTTTGAATTTTGAACAATTGATCCTACCGATTCTATATCACATGCTAAAGCTAAATTTTCAAGTTCAATCATTGATTCATCAAAATTATTTTTATTATTTATATTAACCCCTACTAATATTCCTTTTACTTTCATATACATAATCTCCTTTTATTTACTATTTAATTTATAAATAGGACGGGATTATGACTATTTTTATACGTTTATATATTGTATAAATTTTATTTTTTCTAATTTAGCCACAATCCGTGCGCTATCCTCTTAATCTTATATAAAATATACCTACTCTAGTATTCATTTTTACACCTCCTTATTTCGGTTATTTATAGCATAAAAACACCCTGAAACACTTCTAGTGCTCCAGGGTATTTTTATTAAAATATAATCCTATATAATTATATAGTTTTATATTTTGAGTCAGAGCAACATATATTAGATTTATTGAATATTCTAAATAAATTTTTCATATATATCACTCCTCTTTAACCGATTAATTATGTCTTAATTATAGTTTATTTTAAAATAATTGTAAATGTATTTATTTACATTTTTTATATTATTACTTTAGAGTTTTAATAAATATAATTTTTTTATTTTTATTATACCATTATAGTTATCAAATTTTAAAAGTTGAAGCTAGAAAAAATAACAATACAATAAGATTCATGTTTATACCTAAATCAATAACGGCTAATGGCTTTAATGGATATATTTTAAGTTGTAATGGTCAAGGTCTTAATTAAAAAAATATAAAAGCACTTAATTTCTTGAATTATCTACCAAGAATTAAGTGCTTTCTTATTATTTTAATTTTAAACAATTAATTTGTTATACACCTATAGTACTACACATTTACCTCCACATTCAAAACATATAGAATCTGGCTTTTCTTCTTTACTTATTTGCACAGATATAGATTTACATTTTTCACATTTAAGTTTAAATATTTTTCCGCTTTTTAATAATGGATCTATTAACTCATTCTTTTTGTTTCCCATTCTAAATTTCCCTCTTAACTATATTTTTATAATATATAACATATTTTAACATATTTTTTATTTTTCAAAAATTTATATTTGTAATATATTTTATCTTTTTTAATATAATAAAATATAGATATTGATATATTCCTGTTATTATTTTATAAAAAACACCATTTACAATTGTAAATGGTGTTTTTAGTTTATTGATAAATTGTTATTTCTAAAATTCCATAGGAATCAATTTTTCTTCATTATATCTTGCTATAGCATATAAAGTATCAGATAATCTATTTACATATTTTATTAAAAGTGGATTTATTTCTTCTACTTTGCTAAGAGTTATTATTCTTCTTTCTGCTCTTCTGCATATAGTTCTTGCAACATGTAGATTTGCTGAAACTAAACTTGTTCCTGGTATTATAAATGCATTTATATCTTCTGTCTTGTTTGTATATTCATCTATTATGTTTTCTAATGTCTTTATATCTTCTTCTGACACTAATTTTTTTAATTTATTTTTATTTTGAGTAGCTAGTTCAGCTGAAACAGAAAATAGTTCTTTTTGTATTTCAAATAATACCTTTTTATCTTTTTGTCTTGCATGATTTATACAAAGCCCTATGTATGAGTTTAATTCATCTAAAGTACCATAAGATTCTACCCTTATGCTATCTTTATCTACCCTACTTCCATCGTATAGTGACGTTTGTCCTTTATCCCCTGTTTTTGTATATATTTTCATAATATCACCTCATTAATGTTTTATATTTATAATTTCTTTTTTATCTAAATCATATATTGCCTTTTGGTTACAATAATTTCCTATTTGAATAGCATCATTTTTAGATTTACTAACTACTGATATATCTAAATTTAGCTTTCCTTTATCAAACCATCCTCCTATATATAATTTATGATTTCTACCATTTATCTTTATACATCTGTTAAAGAAAACATATTCAATTATTTGATTGGTGTCCATACCTATATTTATTAAAGGAGTTATACTTATTATATACCCATATTTTGGATTGTCAAGCTTACCATTTTCATCTATAGCTATAGTAAAATCTTTATTATTTTTTATATAATTATTTACACAATCTATAAGTTCTATATACAATTAAAACACCTACTTATTATTTTAGTTATAAATATAATATATTCTCATAATTTTACTATTATTAATCTTTGCATATATACAAATACTATGATAGAAAATACATTAATATTTTTAATATAGATTTGAAAGGAGCCTTATTTTATGGCTAATTATAACGGAACAGTTAAATGGTTTGACTTGGAAAGGGGATATGGTTTTATATCATCAGATGATGGGGAAGATATTTTTGTTCATTATTCTCATATAAAAGAAGATGGGCATAATAAAGATTTACATCAGGGTCAACTAGTTACATTTGACATAGTTCAAGCTGATAAAGGTCCATCTGCTATTAATGTTCATAAGTTTAATTAATAAAAAATGTAGATACTATATAGTATCTACATTTTTTATTAATTAAGGCTATTTATTTTTATTTTGTATAATTTTTCACCTTAGTATAAAATATAATTTTATAGCTATATAATAAAATTATATTACAATTGAAAGGGGATTAAAAAATGAAAAAAGTATCATTATTTATTGTAGTTAATGCTATATCTTTATATCTAGTATCACACTTAATGGATAGTATGTATATAAGTTCTTTTAAATCATTATTAATATTAACATTAATATTTGGTTTACTTAACTTAACAATCAAGCCATTAATACAATTTTTTTCACTTCCTATAACTTTTTTAACTTTGGGATTGTTTTCTCTAGTTATTAATGCAGTTGTTTTAAAACTAGCATTTATGATAGTTCCTGGAGTTAACCTATATGGTTTTATAAGTGCAATAGGTGCTTCTATACTGTTATCAATTGCTAATACTATACTGTATAATGTATTAGATTAAATCTATTGTATGATATAAATAAAATAAAAAGCTACTAATTTTAGTAGCTTTTTATTTTAAACAATGCATATTTTCTTTAACATCACTACCCTGTATAATATATGCTTGACCTTTTGAACAAAATATTGAATTTGAAGTATACTCACTATCTGCATCTTTATCATAGTTTTTTCTTTCTATTACTTCTTCACTATTATGACATACATCATATCCATCATATATAAAACTGATACTTCCACTACCTTTACTAAAAGTTATAAGTTCTAAGCTATAATCCATAAATGTTGCGACAGGTCCCCTTCCTTCTACTATTGCAATATTGTAAGTCATAATAGGTGGTTCAAATTGCCCATTCATTTTAGATATATCTGACAGTACCCGTCCAATATAGTTTAAATCTACTTCTATTTTAAATTTATAGTATGGTTCAAGGATAATATTTTCACTACATTCTAATCCTTGTCTTAAAGCTCTAAGCGTTGCTTGCCTAAAGTCACCACCGCTAGTATGTTTATTATGAGCTCTACCTGTAATAAGTGTTATTTTTAAATCTGTAAGATTATATCCTGCAAGTATTCCCCTATGCTCTTTTTCAAATATGTGAGTTTTTATAAGATTTTGATGCCCTATACTTATGTCATCAATATGAGCTTTACTTTCAAAAATCATTTTAGAATTTCTAGGTCCTGGCTCTATTAATAAATGTACTTCTGCATAATGCCCTAATGGCTCAAAATGACCATACCCTATTGATTTATCTTTTATAGTTTCTTTATATAAAATTTCACATGGTCCAAATTCAACTTCTATATTAAATCTATCCCTAACTATTTCTTTTAATATCTCTAATTGAATTTTCCCCATTACATGTATATGTATTTCTTTAAGTTGTTCATCCCATAATACATTTAAAGCAGGCTCCTCTAAGTTTAATAAAGCAAGAGCATTTAATACATCTTTTATATTTAAATAACTGTCAAATATAACCTTTGATTTTAGTGCAGGCGTTATTTCAAATTTATTTTGATTATTATATAATTTGTTTATATATTTTATATTGGTATTTAATTCTACTAGGTAATCTCCTGAATTTATATTTGTAAGTCCTGATACTGTAAAAATATCTCCAGCACTTACTTCATTTACTACATCAAATTTATTTGAATTATAAATTCTTATAGTATTTATTTTTTCATTTATTATTTCTTCTTTGTTTTTATACGAGACTTCATTCTTAACTTGTAGCTTACCTTGTAAGGCTTTTATATAAGTTACTCTATTTTTATTTTCATCATGTTTTACCTTATATACTTTGCCTATAAATTTATCGCTATATTTATATGATGTATACGTTAAAAAATCCAATTTTTCTATAAATTCTAATATACCTATATCATTGAGTGCTGATCCTTTTAGCAGTGGGTAAATTTTATTATTTTTTATCATTTCTTTAAAATTTTCTAACCATAAATCATGCTCATAGTTATCATATAAATACATTTCAAAAAGATTATCATCCCTTTCTGCTATAAATTCTATAAGTTCTTTATTCATATCAGCTTTATTCTTATTTAATATAAAGTTTTCATTTATATCTATTACATCGATTGTTAAGCTATTTTGTATATCATTTATTACTTCATCTACATTTGCACCTTCTCTGTCTACTTTGTTTACAAAAAATATTGTAGGTACTTTATACTTTTTTAATAATCTAAATACTGTTTTAGTATGTGATTGAATTTTTTCAACAGCACTTATTATCACTACTGCATAATCCATTATACATATAGATCTTTCCATGTCTGGAGAAAAATCTATATGTCCAGGTGTATCTATAATAAAGTACTTTGAGTTATTATATTTAAAAACTCCTTGTTCTGAAAATATTGTAATTCCTCTTTGTCTTTCTATATTATGGTTGTCTAAAAATGTATTTTTAGAATCAACTCTTCCTCTACTTCTAATACTATTAGTATGGTATAATACTTGCTCGCAAAAGGTTGTTTTCCCTGCATCTACATGAGCTAGCACCCCTATTGTTTTATTCATTTTTCACCTCATATTCTTTATTTATAAATTAAATAATATTTATAGTTTTTTATATAAATTTTAATGTTATGAATTTAAGTATTATTTAATTACTTTTCTTTATTTTATTATATAAATTAGTTAATTTCTATATTTACTTAATTATTAATATATAAGATACAAGATTAATTTTAAATTAAGTTATTTAAATAAATTATTTACTAAAATTTTATTTATGTTATAATTTTATATTACTTACATTTTTAACCATTAATAATTTTAATAGCAATCATTTGAAATCTTTGTCGAAAATTTAATTTATTTTAAAATAAAATGTTGTATTAATTTTAAAAAAAGTTATAATGGTTCTTGCGCCAAAAATAATTTTAGTAAAACTTAATAAGAAAGGATTCAAAACTATGGGAAATAAAAACCTTCAAAAAAATCTTGGATTTGCTGCTGCACTATCAACAGTTGTTGGTATGGTTATCGGTGGTGGTGTATTTTTTAAGCCACAAGCAGTATATGAATTAACTGGTGGAGCACCAGGTCTTGGTATTATAGCATGGATATTGGCCGGAGTTATGACAATAACTGCAGGGCTTACTGCTGCAGAAATTTCAGCTGCAATACCGAAAACAGGTGGAATGATGGTATATATAGAAGAAATATATGGTAAAAAATTAGGATTTTTAACAGGTTGGATGCAATCTGTATTATTTTTCCCAGCAACAATAGCTGCCATATCAGTTATGTTCGGGCAACAATCTGCTATTTTGCTTGGAAATCAAAATTTAGTAATTCCAATGACTGTAGGAGTAATTTTATTAGTAGGAGGACTAAATACTTTAGGTTCTAAGACAAGTGGATCTATTCAAACTATTTCAACAGTTTGTAAATTAATACCTCTTATACTAATAATGATATTCGGTTTTATAAAAGGTGGAGGAAATAATCCAATAATGACTCCCCTTGTTGCAGAAAATCTTAAACCAACAAGTATAATAGGACAATTATTAGTAGCAATATTATTCGCCTATGATGGTTGGATAAATGTTGGAGCTATAGCTGGAGAAATGAAAGATCCAGGAAAAGACTTACCAAAAGCTATAATAGGCGGATTAACATTAGTTATGGCAGTTTACTTAGTTATAAACTTAGCTTATCTTTGGGTATTACCAGCAAACGAACTTGCTAACTTTGCATCACCTGCTGCTGCTGTTGCAGAAGTGATATTTGGTAAAATGGGTGGTAAATTGATAACTATGGGTATATTAATATCTGTATTTGGATGTATTAATGGATATTTATTAACTGGTCCAAGAATCGCTTATACATTATCTCAACAAAAAACTTTACCAGCATTTTTAGGTAAATTAAATAAATATGATGTTCCAGCTAACTCAACAATGGTTATGGCTTCACTTGCTGCATTATATGCATTATCCGGACAATTTAACTTACTAAGTGATTTATCTATGTTTGCTATATGGTCATTTTATGTATTAACATTTATAGGTGTAATAAAACTTAGAAAAACTCATCCTAATTTACATAGACCGTATAAAGTTCCACTATACCCAGTAATTCCTGCAATTGCAATAGCAAGTGGATTATTCGTAGTCATAGATCAATTATTCCTTGCTGGAGTAAAAAGTACTATGATGTCTTTAGGAGGAGTTTTAATAACTCTTATCGGTATCCCAGTTTATAACTATATGATTAATAAAAATCAAAATAGCATAGATAAAGCTGCATAATTATATAAAAAAAGTTATATGTAATATTTTGACATTATATATAACTTTTTTATATTTTCTACTAACTATATAAGCTTCTACACTTATTAAATTTCTATATTCTTATTTATACCCCCTATTATTTATATAAAATACTATATTTTTTCATATATTATATAAATATAATACTATTTATATTTCCAAATAATTCAACTTCATTTAATATATACTTTAGTGTATTACTTATAAATGGTATATTATTTATAGTAATACAATTTTTCATTCAATATTGGATTAATAATTGCTAGTTAGTATTTTGGTTTGTTATAACCCTAAAGGAGGAAATATTATGGCTGATATAGATAAAAAATCTCTCTTGCAAGAAAATTTACCATTCTTTGATAAATTAAATTCAGATGAAATTAAAAAATTAATTGATAAAAGTACAATAGTTAAGTATCAAAAAGGAGAACTTATTTATGGTAAGAATTCTTCATGTACAGGTATATTAATAAACATTTATGGCCAATTTAGAATATTTATATCTTCTCAATCAGGTAGAGAGATAACTTTATTTAAACTATTAGATAGAGATGTGTGTGTATTATCTGCTTCATGTGTTTTTAAAAATATAACTTATGATATAAATCTTGAGGCAGAATTAGATTCCTTGGCAATTGTTATAGATAGTACTTTTATAAAAAAACTATCTGAAACCAATAATTATGTATTAAGCTTTTTACTTAATTTAACTCAAGATAAACTTTCAGAAACCCTATCTTTAATTGAAAAAACTATATTTTTTAGTTTAGAAAATAGAGTTGCTAATTTTTTAATAATTGAACATAATCTTACTAATTCAGATGTAATTTATGCAACGCATGAAAATATAGCTAATAATTTAGGTTCTGCTAGAGAAGCTGTTTCTCGTATACTAAAAAAGTTTGAAAAAGACAATTTGTTAGAAATATCTCGAGGTAAAATCAAATTATTAGATTTAAAAAGTCTAGAAAATATCAAATAATACAAAAAATCATCCTAATATAATTATATATTAGGATGATTTTTTATATTATTTGATCTAAAATATTTCTATATTTTCATATCTTTTTTACTGTAAACAATATAACTTAATGCTATAGATACCATTATTATAAAAATTCCGATTATAACAAAAATAGTGTCAAATCCATTTTTTAAAATATCGCTTGGTACATAATAATCAAATGGTGATAAATACTTAAACCATTCAAAACTATCCTTTAGTCTCCCTACCATTCCTAAAAAATAAGTAATAAAGAATATTGAAATAGCAATAGATATTGAACTTTTATCAGACTTTATTAATGATGATATTAATAAACCTACTGCCATAAATATATACCCAAGCAGTAATATTGCGCTAAATAATAATTTAATATTAATAATTAAATCTATACCTTTAATATTATGAGGCTTTACAATATACGAAATTCCTATAGTAAGGACGCATGTAATAATAATATATATAAAATATATAGCTACTATTGAACATAACTTATATGTAATTATTTTACTTCTTTTTATAGGTTTTGAATATAAAAACTCAATCGTACCTTCACTTTCTTCTCTTATAAGAGCGTTAACACCTAAAATAGCACCATATATAGCACTTGCCATTGCAATATATTGAATTGCATAGCTTAAATAGTCAAATATATTTGTAAAATCAGTTGCCTCAATATTTAGTGCCTTTAGTAAATCTATTGGAAGCGCACTCATTTTATCAATTACAAGTTCTTTCATACCACTACTTTCCATGCTAGGAAAAATCGACATAAATAATATAATTAGACCACTACAAACAATCGACCAGATAATGCATGATTTTAATAGTCGTTTAAATTCAAATTTAAATATATTCATACTCCTCTACATCTCCTCATTTTCATAATAATTTAAAAATACATCTTCAAGATTTTCTTTTTCTATTAATAATTCCTCTACTTTATATCTGCTAATTTCTTTTACAAGTGTATCTATTTCTTTTGAATATATAAATGTATATAGATTGTTTTCTTTGTTTAAAATCTTGTCTGATAATTTTAATATATCGCATTCTTTAATCTCTTCACTCTTTAAAGTTACTTTTAGTTTAAGTTTATTTGTAGCTTTTTCTATTTCAAGTATATCTACAATATATCCATCTTTTATTACAGCAACTCTATCACATAAATTTTGAACTTCTACTAAATTATGAGATGATAAAAACACGGTATTTCCCTTTTCTTTTTCCTTCATTAACAAGTTAAAAAGCCTTTTTTGCATTAATGGATCTAGACCATTTGTTGGTTCATCTAGTATTAAAAGTTTTGGATTATGAATTAAAGCTTGAGCAATAGATACTTTCTTTTTATTTCCTAAGCTTAATTCTCTCATTTTTTTATTCATATCTAATTCTAATTCATTGCAAATTTTATCTGTATCTTTCTTGTTTATATTAGGATAAAAACTTTGTGAATATTCAATCATATCTTTAACTTTAATATCATCATAATATCTAACTTCACTAGGAACGTATCCTATATACTCTTTTATTTTATCACTATCTTTAACTATATCCATATTAAAAATACTAGCATTTCCACTACTTGGATATATGAAATTTAATAAAGTTTTTATAGTGGTTGATTTCCCTGCACCATTAGGACCTATAAAACCAAATATTTCACCTTCTTTAACTGAAATATTAATATTTTGTATACCTCTATTTTTACCATAACTTTTAGTTAAGTTTTTCGTTTCTATTATATTCACTCTAATCCCTCCTATTTTGTTTATCGCATATATCATTTATTACTTTTATATTAGACAAGTCAAACCAATTAAATATTTTTGAGCTTGCTATAAACATCCCTAGTAAACTTATATAATGAATAGTCGTTCTTATAAATACAGGTATTTTAAGTACTTTATTATAATTGTATAATATGTATTGAAGAAAAACTATTACTATCGCTAATAATAATAACGAATTAATCTTTCTTCATTTTCTAATAAAATCACCTTTATAATCTCTTTTATTTACAAATAGTATATGTCTTATTTATTACTAATACAAACGTTTAAGACTAAGCTGCAAAAAAGGGCTAGTCTATAATTTGAGACAGCCCCTTTAATACTTCTAATTTAAATTTATTTTTTAATATCTATACTTGGTGATATTTCTACCTCTTGATTTATTGTTGTTATCTTATTAAGTACATTTATTATTTCCATGCTTTGATTAGGTTTTACAATTAAAGTATAATTTCCAACTTCAATATCACTTGGTATAGCACCTACGAAAGTAGCCTCATTAGCACTATTATAACCTATCATATTAAATTCTACTTCTTTATTACCAAGTTTAACTGTTATGTTTCTATCTCCCATTATACTTACATTTTGGTTAAACTTTAAGTTTACTTTTAATTCGTCTCCTGGTTTATAAGACTCCTTTTGATCTACAATATATACTTTCTCTAATTTTGCTGGTTTTGTATCTTTTTCTAAATTGAATTTTAAATAATCTAAATTCATTTCAGTATAAGACATTTCTCTAACATCAGTTCCTTCATAGAATAGTCCTATATTTCCATTTGAAAGCTCCGTTAAGCAAGAATATGCAAAGTATCCTGGCTTAACTAATTTTTTGTATTTCCACTTAATATCGTATTTAGGTTCTCCATTTTCATAAGTTCCATTTTCTGATATTAAACCTATTCTTACTGTACCATCAATTCTATTTCTTGGTTCTGCATCTGGATTTGAAAATATTAATGCATCTTTTCCATCTATTTTTTGACTATAATTTATTACACTTAATTGGCAATATGGTTCTCTTATATTAGTTTCTTCAACTATATCATCTTCCCATGTAGCTCCACCATCAAAACTTGTAGCTATCCTTACATATCTACCTGGGTCATTTCTCATAAACAATTTTAGTTGACCATTTGGCATTTCTACAACTTGGCACTCTGTTAATTGATTTCCTCTTGTTTGAGTTTGAGCATTACCAACTTGACCATTTCCCATATCTCTTCCATCTGTTGCAGTTTCACCTATTTCCCATGTTTTCCCCTTATCATCACTATATATAACAGCACTTGATTGGAATCCTGCTGCATTAGTTAGATATACTGGGAATACAAGTCTTCCTGCATATTTTCCATTTTCTATTTGATGACCTCTACCTGGGCCTGTACCTAAAAATTTCATCCAATCTGCTTTAACATCTTTATTAAGATCCATTGGCCTACTCCAAGTCTTCCCATCATCATCACTATATATTAATGATAGGAAGCTTGTTCCCATTACTTTTAATGGACTTGTACTAGTTAATACATTATCTACTTTATTACTATTTCTATATAAATTCTGATCTTCATCAAGAGTATACTCAGTTACGATACCCTTATTATCATACACTTTCCCTTCTTCTCTCACTGTGTATTCATTATTATTTGCATCACGCAGTAATAAGTATCTTTGACCATCTATTTCTTTATATCCACTTCCTGGTTTAGCTTCATGAAAACCATATCCTGACGCAAAATGAGTTACTAATAAGAATATCCTTCCAGTTTCATTATCTTGAACTATTGCAGTATCTATTGCTGATGCCTTATCCGGATAATCTAATATTATTTTAGATTCTTCCCAAGTTTTTCCACCATCTTCGCTTCTTCTTATTGCAGTATCTATATTATTTGGTGCATCCCCTCCATGTGGTTTTCTAGCATCTATTGATGCTAAAACTGTACCTGCTTTAGTAGTATATAGTGCTGGTATTCTATAAGCATTTGAATTTAAATCTCCTGGCTTAAATAAATCTTGTTTTTCAGATTTATATGCATTTTCAGGAAGATAGTCATCTTCTGAAGGTATATTAGTTTCAGAAGTCTTTTTAACAAGGTAATTATCTGAAATTGATTCACTATATATATCTATAAAATCTATATCTCCATTAAATGGGTATTGATTTCCAGTTAATCTTGGTGTTTTACCTATAAAAGCAGAGTTTATTCCAACTATATCACTTAAAAATTTAGTATCATTAGCATTTTCTTTTTTAATTAATTTTCCATTTAAATATAAAGTGTAAGATTTATCTTTTTCTACTTTAAATGCAATTGTATTAAATCCTTCATTTAAAACGGCATCTCCAAAAATGTGTTTATTTAATCCTGTACTTTCATTTCTTATTTCAACACCCACTTTAGCTCCTGATTTATACAGATGAAAATGTGAGTAATCTCTATTTTTATTTGATATACCTATTAAACTAGCTAAATTCTTATTACTTCCCTTAAATCTAGCTACAATAGTTCCTTCTTCTAAATTTTTTAATTCATCTATTTTATCTGATATATCTACAGCTTGAGAATTTGAAGCTATTCTTATATTTTCATATGATTTTATTTTATTAGCTTCCTTAGATTGTTTATATATATTAACTTCAGATACAGATGCAAATCCTCCTACTCCTTCTAATGCAGTAATTTTTATTTCATCTGCTTCTACTGCCTTATCTAAAGTTACTATTTTTGTGGTGTTATCCTCTGACCATCTTCCACTTGATATAAGAGTTTCTTTTCCATCATTTATAGCATGAATTTCATATTTTGTTATAATCCCATTATTTTGAGATTTTCTTGGGCTAACTTTTATAGTACTAACTAATGCTTTTTCTCCTAAGTTCACTGTTATTCCTTGAGGAAGTTTTGCACTTTTATCCCATGGTGTATGCCACATTGTATCTGAATTCCCATCTAAAACTTTATCTGCTCCTTCCCCTGGTTGAGCAGATGTATGAGTAGCTGTCATTTTAGATTGTAAAATTTCTTCTTCTACTATTGCATTTCTATTTTTTGTATTGCTACTTTCAGCTATTGAAACTATAGAGTCTTTACCTTTATCTGTAGCTAAAACTACAGATGAACTGTTTCCTATAATTAAAGCTACTGCCATACTAATTGCAATCGTTTTCCTATTCATTTTAAAATCCTCCTGTGTATTTTTTTATAGTAATTTAGATGAGTATATTTCTATATAAATATGGTTCTACCTTTTACACTACTTTCCTTTTTATTTCTGAAATTTTTTTTCGTATTATATATAGTTTTTATAATTAAAAGTCATTTCAATATAAAAACAATTACTAAAACATTGATTATACTTATTTTCATGCAATTTTTTTTCATTAGAATTAATTTTTAGTTAATAAAAAAATCCCCATAGATGAAAAGTATCATCTACGAAGATTTTATTTAAATATCATCATTATTTATTTCTCTAGGCCATGAAAGTAAACTTTTCCTAGATATTTTTAGATTCTTTTCATCTGGGAAATATAAATCACAAAAATAATTATGATAGTTCGCTGTCCATACATATTTGTCCCAAACTTTTGTATTTTTTTTATGTATTAGTAACATTTCTTCTATTTTATCTCTATGTCTAATTAAAAGTTCAAGTTGTATTCTTTCAAACTCATATTCGTTATTACATTCTGTATAGTATTTAAATATTGTATTTAAATAATTTAAAAACCACTGTCCATCATTATCTATAAGTATCATATTATTTTGTGGTGCAACATCATAGTAATTTATATATTTCTGTAATTTTTTTACAGTTTTATCATCTAAAATAATTCTTGGATAACAAGCAAGTTTACTTTCTGTATTATGAGCATCTAAAAGTGCCGGCCCAAAAACTATATCATCATTTATATAAAAATTCCCTACACTTATTCCACCTCTTACAAACAATCCTTCTAAAGCTAAGTTAAATTGATATTCAGATACATTTTCTAGTATCTCATCTAATTCTTCTTCTCCATCACCGGTTATCGGATAAGCAACAACCATATTATCAGTAAATATTTTTATCTTACCATGGCTATATTTATTTGGAATAATGCACTGCTTGTTTTTATTTATTAAGTAGTTAATTTCTCTAAGTAGACTATTTCCATATCCATCTTCACAAGAATCTACTATCATTTGCGAAAAACCTAATATATCTATTGCACATACAATAGAATTAACTAATCTTGGATTATCCTGATCATATTTTTGTACATTCATTTAAACACATCCTTACTTACATCTTAAATTATTTACTCATTTTATCTAATAATAACTTAATTTTTGTATAAAAAAAAGACCCATATAGGATCTTTTTTATAATAAATTTTATTAATGTTTAATTTTTATACTTAATAACCTATCCAAGTAGTTCGACTTTAATTGTTCATTAGCTAAGGCTCTTTTAGATGGTTCTAATTCTAAAATTGCAGATAATATAGCACCCATAGCTCTATGGCTAGTTAATGCGTTATTATCGAATATAAGGTTTTGCAATTGACCTTTTTCTATTGCCATAAGAACTGATCTATGTACTGAATTTGCTGGTGTAATTATTTTTTCTGGTCTTTTTCTTAACATTATACTATTTTTAAAGCAATTTCTAACACATACTCCACAACCTAAACATCTATTTTCATCTACTTTTATGTAAATTTTATCATTATCTTTAGCTATACTTATTGCATCTACTGGACATACTTTTATACATTTACCACAGCTTACACAACTTTCATTATTTATATTAGGTATAAAGCTTGTTGTTTGTACAGGATGTAAATTACCAAATCTTTTAGCCGCAACTAAAGCTTCACAACAACATCCACAACAGTTACATATAAATGTTACTCCATCTCTTACATTTTCCCCACATTGAACTAGATTATTTTCATAAGCTTGATGAAGTAATTCTTTACACTCTGATGCATCTATTCTTCTTGCAAACTTATTATTTATTAAAGAATTTGCTACATTATTAAAAGTCATGCATATATCCATAGGAGCATCACAAGCCTTTCCTACATGTTCCATTCTATGTCTACAATAACACATACTTATTCCAATATGGCTAGCTTCTTCTATTATATGTGTTGCTCTTTCATAATCTAGTATTGTTACTTCATTATCATTAGTTAAAACTTCTTCTTGTACAAAAGTTCTTCCTAGTTTAGTCTCTGTTGAGTAAAATAAGTCTTTTATAAAGTCTTCTTCTACATTCATATATTGATAGTAAAGCTCTGCAAGAAGTTTTTGATCTATATCTTTCCTTGTTCTCATCATAGCAAACTCAAAAAAACCTGCCATTGGTGGTGGCATTATGTATTTTTTACCTTTTTTATCTTCTATATCAAGTAATAAAGCCTTCTTCGCTAAATTATCTAATATTTTATATGCTTCGCTTTCACTTACACTCCATATTTTTGATGCTGCTTTTACTCTAAATGGTTTTATTGGAAGTTGTGCTACTAATTCAGCTTCTTTCTCTGTAAATAACACACTTAATATCTTATATAAAGTCTCTGAAGGTGGTGCACCTTGCGGAAACTTATTTATTCTTTCTTCTAAACTTTTGTATGCATTTTTTGCATTTATATGAGAGATTTTAATCACCTTCCTTATAATTTAATTATATACATACTAATATTTATACAAACTCCTATTACCTACTTTTAATTTTATCATAATTTCAAATAAAAATATACCAACGATAAAACTAACCTTGATTAATTTTTAAACACTTATAGTATTGCATTTTATCTTAATTTGTACCTGTTTGTTTATTTTTACAAATAAAAAAACATAGTAAGTACTATGTCTAAAATATCCCCTATCCACCCTCGCTTATTCTAAATTAACACTCGGTAATAAGTTATTATATGTAATATTGTTATGCCCAAAAATTCTTTTAGGACTTACTGTCAATTGTATTAGGCTAAATATTAATTGTTTTGTATCGCCTTTAATACTACGATAAGTCAAATATAGAAACTTTTCCCCGTTTCTAGGGTTAATGTTCACCTTTAGATAAGCTACCTACTTTTGTTTTATTTTAATTCTGTTGTCCAATTTTTTTCTTGTATTTTTATATCTAATTCTCTGTATTCTTTTGCTAATGAGTCAAGCTCTTTTTGCAATTTAGGTATTTTTACTGTAGTTACAAACTTTACTTCTGATTGACTGTATCTATCATGTCTTATTGTAGCTTCATCTAATACAGAAACTAATATATTTCTTTTCCTCTTTATACTATCTCTTGTACAAATAACATCTGATAAAGTTATATCTTTTTCAAATATAGTATTAGAATTTGTGCTGTTTATTCTTTTTATTAATTGTTCTAGCTCATCTACAGTTTTATTTAATTCTTCAAGAAGTTTAATAGGATTCTCTGCAACATCTTCACCTTCTTGAACTTTTACATTGTTAATTATACGATTTTTTAATTCATGAATTTTATTTTGATAATCTGCTCTAAGCATAAGTGCTTGTGCTAGTTTCATATTTTATTCTCCCTATAGTATAATATAAGTTATATTATACTATAGGGATTTACTAATATGCAAATCAAATAAATAAAAATGAACTCTAAAATTAGAGTCCATAAAAATAATATATAATTTTCATATTTATATCTTCTTATTAAAATAATTTATATTCTAAATCATTTAATATTTTTAGGCACTTATCTTTATTTTCCTTGTTTGCATTTTCATAAACTATACACTCTATGTCTAATTTATCTAATAATTCTTTACTAAGTTTATTTTTAGCAAATGTAAATACAACTCTATCTTCTTTGTCAATGTGTCTTTCTAATAAATGTGTATAAGATATTGCATTTGCTATTACATCTAGTTTAGATTCATTATCTCCATTTATTAGTTTATTAAGTGCTTCTTCTAAGTTTTTTACATAAAGTCTTCCATAGTCATGTTCCACCATCATACCATGTTTAACTACTTTTTCTGCTAGTTCTCCTAAATTTTCAATCATTACTTTGAAAAGTATGTTTTCTTCTTTTTTATGATGATGCTCATCTGCATAGTTTTTTATAAAATAAATAATATCTTCAAAGTCTTTATAATCTATATCTTTATTTTCCATTAAATTAAAACATAATCTTCTTATAACTTTAAGCATACGAGTTACATATTTATGTTCTTCTATCATTAAATTTATAGTCTCCATAACATCTCCTTAAACTCTATTTTTAATTTCTTTCTATTATTTTTACCCCGTTTTCTTCTTCTTTATATACAAAATCATTACTAATTGTGTTTACAAAAGATTTTATCCATAAATTTCTTAATTCATAGAATAAGCTAACATCTACACCTGCATCGTTCCATATATCTTTGTGAACACATAGTCTTTTCTTCCACTCTACCCTATCTTCTGTTGAAGTTATAACTTCATCAACTCTATCACAAGGCATTCCATCTAAAATATAGTCGTTTATTTTATTATATATTTTACTTGCATCACTTAAATCTATATTTTGGTTTATTGCTTCTTTACCTGCTTTTATCCCTTGGTCAATATATACTTTTTCTATTTTAGTAATTGAATTTTTATTATTTTTAAGTATTTCGCTTATCCAAGTTGCCATCCTACCTTCTGCTGAATGAATTTTTTCTTGTAACCATCCATGTATGTTGCCATGTTCTATAATTTCTTCTAATGGTTTATTTGGTAGTTTTTCACCAAATTTTAAGTTTATTTCTTTACTTAATTTATCTATATCTAATCCTTCACTTTTAGCGACTTTTATTATTTCATCTTCTAAACCTTCAAACCATAGTATTTTACCAAATAACCAATAATGTATTTTACCTAAATATAAGCTCATAACAAGCCTCCTTATAATTAATTATTAAATTTATATTTGTCTTACATTGTTAATATTAGATTAAATATATAATATAATACCTATAAAATAATTTACGTAACATAGGTTACAGTTGTAAAATATTTTATAGTTTGAAATGAAAACTAAGATTGAAACAAATAAAAACCACTTAGATTTATATTCTAAGTGGTTTTTATTTGTTTTTTATTAGTTTATTTTAAATCTAATTTTTCTATATTTTCCTTCATTATAGATATAGAATTATCTAATTTTTCTTTTTCTGTTTTTTCAAGTGGTAAATGGATAACCTCTCTAACACCATCTTTATTTACTATACTTGGTACTGATATATAAACATCTTCATGTCCATAGTGACCTTCTAAATAAGATGAAACTGTTAAAATACTATTTTCATTTTCAAGTATTGCAGTAGTTATTTTAGTTAAAGCCATACCTATTCCATAATATGTCGATTTTTTACATTCTATTATTTTATACGCGATATTTCTAACTTCATCTTCTATTTCTTCTAAATCATCAAAATCTATTTTACTATCATTTCTAGATGCTATTTGATATATTGGTTGAACACCACATAATGCATAACTCCATGCTACAAACTGTGAATCTCCATGTTCACCCATTACAAATGCATTTATATCTTTTGGATTTACATCTAATCTTTCTCCCAATGTATATCTAAGTCTTGCTGAATCTAGAGTAGTTCCTGATCCTATTACTTTTGATTTTTCATATCCTGATAATTTTTGAGCTACATAAGTCATTATATCAACTGGATTTGTTGCTATTAATAGTATTCCTTCAAATCCAGATTTTTTTATTTCACCTATTATAGATTCCATTATTTTAGTATTTTTTTGTAATAAATCCAGTCTAGTTTCATCTTCATTTTGTATAGCGCCTGCTGTTATACATATTACATATGCATCTTTACAATCACTGTAATCACCTGCATATATTTTCATTTTTCTTGGAGCAAAACTAAGACCATGGTTTAAGTCTATTGCTTCCCCTTGGGCACGTTTTTTATCTAAATCTATCAAAACTAATTCTTCACAAGTTCCCTGATTTACCATTGAGTATGCATAACTCATACCTACCATACCTGTCCCAACTATAACTACTTTATTTTTCTTCATTATTTTAACTCTCCTCGTTAACTCTTTGTTTTAAATAATTTTTCCATATCTAATGTTATTTATTAATATAAATCATTTTTTGTCATATTTTTTTATAAATTGTTAATTATTTATTAATATAATACCCTTATTAAATACTTTCAATCCAAATAATTACATTTATTGTATAAAAAATACATTATAATTTCAATATAATTTCAATTTATTCTCATTAAATTATTTTTGTTACAACTTTTTATATTGTTATGTATAAATTTTCTTGTAATAAGTGTATAATTAGATATGGAAAAAACAATAAAGGAGTAAAAAATGACTACATTTAAAGATTTAAACTTAAGCAACAATTTAATCGATGGACTAAAAAAGCAAAATATAACTTCTCCAACTGAAGTTCAAGGGCTTAGTATAGAAAAAATATTAGAAAATAAAGATTTATTAATAAATGCACAAACGGGAAGTGGAAAAACTTTAGCTTATTTACTACCTATGTTTGAAAAAATAGATACTACAAAGAGAGAAACTCAAGTGTTAGTTCTTGCACCTACTCATGAGCTAGTTATGCAAATAGCAGAACAAGCAAAGATACTTGCAACAAACTCAAATGTAGATGTAACATCATTTACTATAATAGGTGAAGTAAATATACAAAAACAAATAAAGAATATAAAAGCTATAAAGCCACATATAGTTGTTGGAACTTGTGGTAGAGTTTTAGATTTAATAAAACAAAAGAAATTAAAAGCACATACAATAAAAACAATAATTTTAGACGAAGTTGATAGCTTACTTAGTGGAAGCAATACATCTGTTGTTAAAGATATAGTAAAAACTACTTTAAGAGATAGACAGCTTTTAGGATTTTCTGCTAGTTTAAATGAAAATACAATAGATATTTGTAATTCATTAATGAAAGAACCTGAAGTTTTAAAAACAAAACAAGAACTTCCTATAAATTCTAATATAAACCATATGTATTTATATGGAGATAGAAGAGATAAATTTACTTTACTTAGAAAAGCATTAGCTGCTACTTCTCCAAAGAGAGCTATAATATTTGTTAATGACGAAGATAGTATAGAAATTATAACTTCTAAATTAAATCATCATAACTACAAAGCTGTTGGTATATTCGGTAGAATGACTAAAGAAGATAGAAAAAATGCTCTAAACTCATTTAAAATAGGTAAATCTAAAGTATTAGTTTCTACAGATTTATCTGCTAGAGGATTAGATATAGTTGATATAACTCATGTATTTAACTTAGATTTCCCTGCCAGTAAAAATGAGTATATCCATAGATCTGGTAGAACTGCTAGAGGAAATAGAAAAGGTGATACAATATCTATAGTTACAAATCAAAATTTATCTACGGTTAGAGACTATAAGAGAAACTTCAAGATCGATATTAAACCGATGGATTTAAAAGAAGGTAAATTAGTTCCTGCTACTTTTGATAAAAAGAAAGATAATCCTAAACCTAAATCTAATACAAAACCAAATAAAAAATAGTTTTTATAAAATATTAAAATAAAAAGAGATATCTTTAGATATCTCTTTTTATTTTAACTAATCTTAATATACTTATTTAATTTTTGTCATCTATCATTTTAAAGAAATTGACTATTTCATTAACATTTTCTTTATGATGATTTCTCGCTACATCTAATATTAAATTATCATCAATCATATCTTTTAATATTTCATAACTGTACTCACTATGTTTATAATAACATTGAACCTTTTTAGATTTCTCAAATTTTATCAATTCGCCCTTAGTTAATTTATTTAAAATTACTATTATAGATTTATCAATTACATTTAATTTCTTTCTAGTTTTACCTATATCATGAAGCAGGGCTGCTTTTATTAGCCTATTTTTATTATTTATAATCTCAATATTATCAATATCTTTATTATCTATAATATATTCAATATCTTTCGCTATTCTAACACAATGTTTCTGTTCTGATTTTAATAGTTTTGTAAATAAACTTAATTCTTCTTTATTTAATATTTCAGTAACGTAATTATAGTCTTCATTTTTCATAACATCTGTTACATTCATATAAAATTGTTTTACTCTTTTAGGTATCATGCTTTTCTCCTAAATTTTTATGAATTTATCTTTTATGTCTATTCTTTTTTACCATATAATAAGTAGCTATTCCTATTGCCATCAAAATAATCATTATTATTGAGTAATTTTTCATTATATGTGTTATCTGATGTAAGTTTCCTCCTAACACATAGCCTAAATATATAAGTACAATATTCCATATGCTTATACCAATTGATGAATATAATAGAAATGATCCTATATTCATTTTGGTCATACCAGCAGGTATAGAAATAAATGTTCTAGCTAATGGAACTACTCTTGCAAGCATAACTGATAATTTTCCATATTTTTTTATCCACCATGTAGATGATTTAATAGATTCTTTCGTTTTTGGATGATTTTCTAGTAAATATTTTATTACTGATTTTCCAAAATACAATCCTAATAAATAATTTGTAATACTACCAACTAACCCTCCTATTATAGATATTATTACAGCAATTTCAAATCCTATATTACCTTTAGATACCATTATCCCTACAAATGGTAAAACAACCTCACTAGGCAATGGTAGATTTGCATATTCTAACATAACAATAATAAATATACTTATTAATCCATATTCTTCAATGAAATTTTGCACTAAAATGTTTATATCCATATTTTTATTCCCTTATTATAATAAATTCCTTCCTAATATTAATATATTTTACTCGATTTATATTTTATAATTTATCTTTATAATTTCATTATATATAAAATAAGAATATTTTTAAATATATTACTGTAATAAGTTCTATAATATTTACTATTTTATCATCTTATTAAAAAAATAAAAAGATACACTAAAGTGCATCTTTTTATGTATTTCTTATAATTAGCTTATTATTTAATATAGTTCTTTTACTATACTTATTATTATTTTCTATTTTTTCACTAAGAAGCATTCCTGCATTTTTTCCTAGCAAAAACATATTCTGGTCAACTGTACTTAGCTTTGGTTCTACCATTTCACTAAGTTCTATATTATCATATCCAATTACTGATAATTCACTTGGAATTTTTTTATTAAGCTTTTTACATGCATTTATTATCCCGATACCCATAAGATCATTGCAAGCAAATACTGCACTTATTTCTTTATTTTTACTTAATATTTTTATAGCTTCTTCCATAGTCTTGTTTACAGTTTCTCTACCATTTCCTTGACCAATATTTATTATATATTCTTTTTTTAAATTTGAAATTTCACTCATAATTTCTTTATATGCTTTTTCTTTTACGTCATAAGAATAACTATTTTCCCCTCTTATAAAAAGTATATCCTTATGATTATTTTCTATTAAATGACTTATAGCTGCTTTTGCTCCATTTTCTTCATCATTAGATACTGATGAAATGTATTGACTATTTATATTCCCATTTACAGATACTATAGGAATATTTTTAGCTATATTGTCAAAAAAATTTGACTTAGAATTTTCTACATTCGGGTCAACTAATATTATCCCTGCTACATTTCTTGCCATAAGTTCATTTACTCTTGTAAGTTCTTTTTCTTTATCGTGATTTGTTGTACATAAAAATATTGAATACTTAGAGTTATCGAAATAGCTTTCTATTCCATTTACAACATCTGTAAAAAACATATTGCTTATACTTGGGACTACTACACCTATAGTGCTTGATTGCTGCTTTATAAGATCTCTAGCTTGAGTATTTGGTGTATAATTAAGTTCTTCTATTACTTTTAATACTGTTTCTTTTGTTTCTTGTTTTACTGGATAATTTCCGTTTATTACCCTAGATACAGTTGCAACAGAAACATTGGCAGCTTTTGCCACATCTACTATAGTATTTTTCATATTATCTTATCCTTACAATATTTTTATAAATTTATTAAATGCCTTTATACCTTTTTCATCCCTTTTAAATACTCCCGCATGTTCTAAAACTTGTGCAAATTTTTTACCAACTTCATCTTTAACTATTTTATCTACATTATCTTTAGTTATATTTTTATATTCTTTTAATATATATTTGTACCAATTGGCGTGATGTTTTAACTCTTCATTGTTATTTATATCACTAACACCTTCAATTAAAAGTTTAGATATTTCACTTAGTTCATCCTTAAGTCTTGCTGGAAGTACCGCTAATCCCATAACTTCGATAAGTCCTATATTTTCTTTCTTTATATGATGAACTTCACTATGTGGGTGGAATATTCCTAGAGGATGTCTTTCACTCGTTCTATTATTCCTAAGAACTAAATCTAATTCATATAAACTTCCATTTTTTCTAGCTATTGGAGTTATCGTATTGTGATGTTCACCATTACTTTCACAAATTATGTCTACATCTAAATCAGAGTAAGTTCTCCATGTATTTAATATACAGTCTGCTAAATCTATAATTTCTTCTTTACAATTACCACTTAGTCTAATTACAGACATAGGCCATTTTACACGAGATAGTTTTGTATTTCCAAATCCTTTTATTTCAAAACTTTCTTCAATCGATGCAGTTTCCATTGCAAAAGTATAATTACCTCCTTGGTAATGGTCATGAGAAAGTATAGATCCACCAACTATTGGTAAGTCTGCATTAGATCCTGCAAAATAATGAGGTAATTTATCTACAAATCCTAATAAATTTTCAAATGTCTTTTTACATATCTTCATAGGAGTATGTTTATCATTAAGTATTATGCAATGTTCGTTATAATAAACATAAGGTGAGTATTGTAAAAACCAATTTTCCCCTGCAAATTCCATAGGTATTATTCTATGATTTTGCCTAGCTGGATGATTTATATTTCCACTGAAACCTTCATTTTCTTTGCATAATAAACATTTTGGATATGAAGTTGATTTCATAAGTTTAGCTTTTGCTATATCCCTTGGGTCTTTTTCTGGTTTTGACAAATTTATAGTTAAATCTAAATTACCATATTCTGTAGATGTTTTCCATACTATATTTTTATCTGTTCTATCTTTTCTTATGTAGTTTGAGGCAATACTTAGATTGTAGTAATAATATGTGGCTTCTTTTTTATCACTTTTATATTTTTTATTGAAAGTTTTTATAACTTCTGATGGTCTTGGCATTAACATATTCATTAATTTAGTATCAAATAAATCTCTTTGTGCTGTTGTATCTTCTATCATGCTTTTTTCAACTGCATAATCTAAAATATTTTCTAGTATTGGAGTTGCAGTATCTAAAAATTCATTAATATAAACTTCTTCAAACTCATCTAAGTTTAATAATTCTAGTATTAAGTTAGATGCATATACTGCATCTAACTTATCTATTAAATTCTTTTGAATACCAAAATTTATAAGTCTATTTATCTCATAATTTATGTTCATAATTTATCCCCCTATTTTTCAAACCCATTTGGATGACTTTTATGCCAATTCCAAGCATCTCCTATCATTTTCTTAACATCATCAAATTCTGGTGTCCATCCTAAAATCTCTTTTGCCTTTTGGCTAGATGCAACAAGTTTTGCAGGATCTCCAGCACGCCTTTCTCCAATTACTACTTTTATTTCTTCCTTAGTAGCATCAATTGCAGCCTCTATCATTTCTTTTACAGTAAATCCATTACCACTGCCTAAATTAAATATATTACTTTCATTTCCTTCTCTTAAATAATTAAGTGCCTTTATATGTGCATCAGCTAAATCTATTACATGTATATAGTCTCTTATACAGCTACCATCATGAGTATCATAATCTTCACCGAATACTGTTATGTAATCTCTCTTTTTAAGTGGTACTTGAAGTATAAGTGGTATTAGATGAGTCTCTGGAGTATGATCTTCACCTATATATCCTCCATCTATTGCACCT
Organism: Faecalimicrobium sp. JNUCC 81; assembly: GCF_053667625.1. Lineage (NCBI taxonomy): Bacteria > Bacillati > Bacillota > Clostridia > Peptostreptococcales > Peptostreptococcaceae > Faecalimicrobium > Faecalimicrobium sp. JNUCC 81. The sequence goes on along the minus strand of NZ_CM132203.1, from coordinate 1,751,549 downwards.
GCTACATTAAAATACCTAAGTGATACATATCTAGTACCATAAGATTTATTTGTCCATTTCATCATTTTTTCCATAGCTAGCTTAGTTTCACCATAAGTATTTGTTGGGTTAGTTTCATCATCCTCAAGTATTGGTATTTGTTTTGGCTCACCATATACCGCTGCTGTTGATGAAAATACTATTTTATCTACATTATACTTTACCATAGTTTCAAGAACTACTTGAGTTCCGTAAACATTATTATCATAATATGTTAAAGGCTCTGTCATACTTACTCCAACTAAAGAGTTTGCTGCAAAGTGTATTACTGCCTCTATATTATTTTCACTAAATACCTTATCTAAAAATTCTCTATCTCTTATATCCCCTTTATAGAATTTTGCATCTTTATGAAGTGCATCCATATGACCTGTTTGTAAGTTATCAACTATTATTACGTCTTCACCATTTTTTATAAGTTGATGTGATGTGTGACTTCCTATATATCCTGCTCCACCTAATACTAATATTGACATCTTTTATCCCCCTTTACCCTATTTTTCTAGTTCCATTTGATATATTCGCAACATAAAATGTTGGTGCATATCCTATTTCTTTTTCATATTCTTTTGATATATTTTCTATAAAATCTCCAACACATTCATCTTGAACTATACTTACTGTACATCCACCAAATCCAGCTCCAGTCATACGAGAACCTATTATTCCTTCTTGCTTAAGAGCTAAGCTTACTAATGTATCAAGTTCTTTTCCTGTTACTTCATAATCATCTCTTAATGAAACATGAGAACTAACCATTAATTGACCGAATAAATATAAATTATTTTCTTCTAGTGCTTTAACTGCTTTTAAAGTTCTTTGGTTTTCATATACTGCATGCTTGGCTCTTTTTCTGTCTATTTCATTTTCTATTAAACTCTTATTAGCTTCGAATTCTTCTTCACTTAATTCACCTAATGAATTTATATTTAATTTAGATTTAAGATTTTTAAGTGCTCTTTCACATTCAGCTCTTCTTTCATTATATTTAGAATCTGCCAATCCTCTTCTTTTATTAGTATTTCCTATTACTATTGAGTACCCATCCATATTTATTTGACTATATCTATAATTTAAGTTATTGCAATCAAGTAGTATTGCACACTTATCTTTACCCATACCTATAGCAAATTGATCCATTATACCACAATTAACACCTATGAACTTATTTTCTGCTTCTTGGCATAGTTTAACAATGTCTATCATATCTATATTTAAGTTATTGTAGTACTTACATATTTCTCCCATTAAAAGTTCAAGTGAAGCTGATGATGAAAGACCTGCACCATTTGGTATATTTCCATATACTAATATATCCAGTCCGCAATCTATATCATATCCATTATTTTTAAGTACTTTAACTACCCCTTTTGGATAATTTACCCAATCATCTATTTCATCATAAACAATATTATCTAAATCGAATTCTACAACTCCAATATTTTCAAAGTTTAAAGAATACATTCTAATTTTTTTATCATCTCTTTTACTGCTTACTCCATAGGTTCCAAAAGATAATGCACAAGGAAATACATGTCCTCCATTATAATCAGTATGTTCTCCTATTAAATTAACCCTTCCCGGTGAAAAAAATAAATCCTCACACTCTTTTTCAAATATATTCTTAAAATCAACCTTTAATTTATCTAACATATCTATTCCCCCTGATATATTTAAATTTCTATATTTTTTATTTGTTCTTCTACCTTTTCTACTAGATTATTGTTATCACTTTTAACTAAATACCAATTTTCATTTAAGACTACTTTTTCACCCTTAGATATGGTTTTTAATTTTCCTAAACTTTCTAACTCTAAAAATAGCTCTTTTGTATATATCTCAAAGTTTGCTCCATAATCAGAGTAATCTGAGACTTCTGTATATATATCATCAAAAGTTTTTAAAAAAATATTTTCCTCTACTATATGAGCTGACCATCTATCAGTGTTATTTATTCCTATTTTAAAGGCATCAGAATTATTAGTATCTTGAGTTATCTTTAAATATCTATCATCTATAAAACTCATTCTTTCATCGTTAAATTTTGTATATGGCCAGTATGCAAGTACTCTATTTGGAGTAAATGTAGTTTTTTTATTACTTATCGGAGTAATAGAAACTCCATTTTTACAAAGAGTTGTTATAGCCCATGGAGCTATAGTTTTTTCTTTTTCATCTAAATTAATTATTTCATTACTTATATTCACCTTAGATGAATTTTTATCTAAAACAATATTTAATATTTTTTGAATATTGTTGTACTCTTCAATATTTCCAATTATTTTTACACCATTTTCAATTTCTTCATAAGTTATTTTACTATTTTCTGGATAATAGCTTCTTGGCATATATTCTGGGCTAATCCATAATCTATGGCCTCCATATAAGTACCATTTATTATCTGTATATTCACTGTAGTTACTTAAATCTTCAGTAACTAATCTATCTATATCTTCAAACAACATATTTTCTTCATTAATAAATGAATATCTTATAATTCTAGGTCCTAATTCAAGTGGAACTACAAGTTCAATTATTTCATTACTTATATGCAAACATTTTCCGAAATTTTGATAATTAATCTGGCTCGTTTTTATATTCCCCATATATATCTCCTTTTCATAATAATTATTTAAAATAATTTGCTACTAAACTTCCCTATACCAATATAGTAAACGATTACTATTTCTATGTAAAGAAATAAATTTAACAATTTTCAAATTATTTTATGTCTAATTTTTAATTTTTATGGTATAAAATTATTATAAATTAATTAAGGGGGTACTTATATGTTAGATGTAATAAAAAATAGACGTAATATAAGAAAGTTCAATGGGATTGAGGTTGAACAAGATAAGATTATAGAGATAATAAAATCAGGTATGCAAGCTCCTTCATCTAAAGATTCTAGACCTTGGGAGTTTGTAATAGTAAACGATAGACAAACACTAGATTCTCTATCTAAAGTTCATCATGCAGCTAAACAATTAAAAAACACTAAAAATTGTATAGTTTTACTTGGAAATAGAAATAAGTTTTTTAAAGTAGGTAGATGGATGTTAGACTTATCGGCTTGTATGGAAAATATGTTGCTAGAAGCAGTAAATCAAGATGTCTGTGCTGGATGGATTGGATGTTTTCCGAAAAAAGTTAGAATGGATTATATAAGCGAAATATTAAATTTACCTGAACATATAGTACCATTTTGTATAATTGCCCTTGGCTATTCTTATGAAGAAAAAAACGAATTTATTGATAAATTCGATGAAAGCAAAATACATTTAAATAAATATTAATTATAAAAGCTATGTACTGGTCATATAATCAATACATAGCTTTTTAATTTTATAGCAATAAAATTTAAGCTATTTGTTCTTATATTTACTTTCCATATTTATCATTATTTTTTCTAAATCAAAAGTAAGGTTAATATTTAAATTATCGGATTTAATACTTATATCATTAAAAGTAGTACCTTTAAAATTATTTTTATAAATTATTATATTTCCATTATTAAATTCAACTTTAAATTCATTATCTTTAGGTATCCATTCCTTTATAAATTTATTAGTACTAAAATCTACAAGCCATTTAAATACTTTTATATCTAAAAATTTAACTTCTTTTATTTCAATTTGTAAATCTTTATTTTTATTTATTACAGGTTTGATTGTCATTTCAACTGGAGTTTTTATTTTATCATTAACTTTATAAGTAACATTAATTGTCGCTATGTCTTTTCCTAATGATATTTTTACATTTTCTAATTTTTTATTTTTTACAATGTTATCCATTATGTAATTTAATCCATTATTAACTGTTTCTTTTGGAACTAAAACATTTCCTTTAAAACCTACTGGGCTATTTATGACTTTAAGCTCCTCTACTTCTAAACCATATAAAGAACTTACAAATTCTATAGTATTTTTTATAGATTTATTTTGTATATTACTATGATTAGATTCAATTTTATCTTTTGGAGTTTCTATACTTTCTTTATTATCTTCTTTATTAATTTTCATAAATACAAACAGTATTAGTAAAATTGCAAATCCTAATCCAATCCACTTAATTATCTTTTTATTACTTTCATTCATTAAAAAATACTCCCTTTATTATTCTTTTAAATTTTTATCTATTTTATATTTTATAAATATAGGTGCAGCCCATATTCCTATTGTTGAAATTATTATATTTATATATAAGTTTTCTATGTACGCAAAAGATAATCCATTGATTATTATAAATATAAGTCCATAAATATAAAAAGATGGCCAATATATATCATAGAAACTTCCGCATTTCTTACACCTATATCCTAAGTAACCATTTTTTATGTAAACTATATATCCTTCCTTAAAACTTAATTCATCATTGCATTCCTCACAAACCTTAAACATTATGTCCTCCCTCTTTAATAGCTTGTCATTTATCTAAAAAAGACTCAAATTCATTGCATAAATAACCTAAGTCTTTTTCGTCATAATAAAAGTGACCTGAATTTTGTAGACAAATTATTTTATTTTGACTATTTAATCTCTTTTCAAATACTTTTAAACTTCTATGACTTACAAGTTCATCTTTCATTGTATGTATAACCAACATTGGCACTTCAACTTTTTTTAAACTATTTCTTGATCTTATTATTAAATTAAATAAATCTATATATCTAGGTAACCATCTTAAATATGTTAAAAATGAACATCTCTCTACACTAAAAGCATTATACGCATGGTTTGTAAGCATATCTTTTTCATCTATTTTACCTAGGGCTATCTTTAAACTACTTATTGCAATATTTAATTTTACTCTAACATGCATTGGTGTTGAAATAGATACTATTGATTTTATACTCTCTCTATGTTCTAAATAAGATAATATAGATAATGTAGCTCCCATAGAATGGCCTACTAGTATAATATTTTTATATTTTTCTTTCCATTTTAGTATTTCTTCATCTACACATTTGACCCATTTTTTTAAACTACTATTTGCAAAATTTTCTCCACTTTTACCATGACCGTCTAAAAGTATAGCCGATATAGAATAACCTTTTCTCAAGGCAAGTTTTGCAAATGGTCTAAATTGATTTGGACTTTCTAATATTCCATGTATAAATATTATAATCGTATCTGAATCTTTTTTTTCATTATAGAAAGAATTGTGTTCATATTTTTTTATCATTTTTTAACTCCCAAATATACTTAATTTAACTTAATCCTTTTGATTAATTTTAGATAATATAAAAATAGTACCATATACTTAATGTATATGGTACTATTTACTAAAATCTTTTTAGTTTTACTTCATGTGATTTCTTATTATTACATCAATGATATAATCTAAATTTACATTATTTTTATCTATATTTTCAAGTTCTAACACATACTCTTCAAACTCAACTTCTACACAAACGCAGTGTTCATTTTCATCATTTATGTAATCAACTAATCTATAGTTCTTTATTTCTTCTTGTAAGTACTCTTTTAGTTCATTATATTCTTCTTGGCTTATTTGGTTTTGTTTAGTTTTGCAACAACCTTTGCCACTACTACAACAACCTCCACCACTATTACAGCATCCCATAATTTTTTACTCCTTATCATTAGTCTTAATACTTATACTACCCTATATCAAGATATATAATCATATCTTATATTATATATTAATTTGTTGATTTATCAATATTTTAAATAAATAAAAATATATTAATTAAATATATATTTAATTTTTTACATTTAAGGTAATTAATTGTATTTGTATGAAATGTATAGAAATACAATTAATTTATTTTATAATAGTATAATATAATTTTATATTATATTTTAAAATATATCTATACAAAGGGGGAATACACATTTGTCATCGTCTGAATTATTAGCCATAGAAGAAGTATTGCCCAGGGAAAGTAAGAAGAAAAAAAGGTATATATCCATTAGAACTAAGTTTTTTATAAGTCTAATTTGTGCTATTTTATGGATATCATTTTCTATATATTTATCCATTCCATGGGTTAAAGATTTATCTTTCTTAACAAATATATTTATAGGTCTATTTATAATAGGTGGAATTGCTTATGTTCCTGGTTTTATGAACTCATTTTTAATTTCTAGTTTATTGCTAGATAGGCAACCAAATTTTAAAGTTAAAAATCCAATAGATGAAATTACTATATTAGTTGCAGCTTACAATGAAGAAGAAGGTATATTTAATACACTTAAATATATAAAAAATCAAGAATATGATGGAATAATAAATACGTTAGTTATAAACAACAATTCTAATGATATGACTGTAAAAGAGGTCTATAGAGCAAAAAAAGAATTAAATATGAATATATCATGTATAGATGAACCTAATCCAGGTAAATTTAATGCTTTAAATACAGGATTAAAAAACACTACTAGTAAATATGTAATCACTCTTGATGCAGATACACTGCTTCATAAAAAAGCTATAAAACACTTAGTTTCTAGAGTTAATAGTGCACCTAGTGATATAGCAGCAGTTGCCGGAAGTGTACTTGTTAGAAATAGCAGAGATAACTTACTTACTAAATTACAAGAGTGGGATTATTTTTTAAGTATATCTTCTATTAAACGTATGCAAGGAATGTTTCAAGGTACTTTAGTTGCTCAAGGTGCATTTAGTATCTATAAAACTACAATCGTAAAAAGCCTTGGTGGTTGGTCTGATGCTATAGGCGAAGATATAGTTCTTACTTGGAATATGTTATCTAAAAATTATAGAGTATATTTTGAACCTCTTGCTATTGCTTTTACAGATGCTCCAACGAAATTAATTCATTTTATACGTCAACGTTCCAGATGGGCTAGAGGTATGATTGAAGGATTAAGAATGGTTAAGCCTTGGAAACAGCCTAATATATATTATAAGTTTCTAACATCTATAGATTTACTTATACCTTATATGGATTTTTCATATACATTCTTTTTCATTCCAGGATGCGTATTAGCTTTATTTGGTAAATTTTATATAGTTGGACCTGCACTAATATTAGTTCTTCCTATTACTGCACTAAGTTTTCTTACTTTATTTTTTTATCAAAAGAAAAAAGTATTCGATGAACTAGAATTAGTTGTAAGGAAAAATATTTTTGCGTTTATAATCTTTTTATTAGGTTATCAATTATTAATGTCTCCCGTTTCATTATGGGGATATATTCAGGAACTTTTTAATATGAAAAGAATTTGGAAATAAATAATTTTATGATATAAATTTAAAAACCCTACTAAGATTTCTCTTAGTAAGGTTTTTATTATATAAATATACTTAGTATCATTAATTCTACAAATCCTACAGCCCACACTATTGTACTAGCTACTGAATAAACTCTTATTTGTTCTTTAACTTCTGTCACTCCTAAAGTTCTATTTACAACCCAGAAGTATGAATCATTAAAGTGAGAGAATACTAATGAACCTATACAAGCTGATAGTACCGCTAGTTCTGGACTTATTCCAAGTGTTGCCATCATTGGAGCTGTTACTGATGCCGCTGTTGTCATTGCAACAGTTCCACTTCCTTGAATAATTCTTACTATCGATGCTATAGCAAATGGTATTACTACTGCTGGAAGTGGCGTTTGTGCTATTAATCCTGCTATGTAATCTCCTGCTCCACTGTCTCTTATTATCATACCTAAAGCTCCACCTGATCCTGTAACTAACATTATTACACCTGCAGATTTTATACCTTTTTCCATTATCGTTGTTATTTCTTTTTTATCATATTTTGATCCAAGTCCATATATTGAAATTAATAGACCTATTGAAACTGCTATTACTGGTGAACCAAAGAATTTTATATATTCCATTATTTCTCCATTGTAACTCATTTGAGTTGCCACAGTATTTATAAGTATCAATATTATTGGCACAAATATAGGCATAAATGCCATTGATGCAGATGGTAAATTTTCATCTTCATCAATTAATGTTGTTGCTATTTCATTTGAATTATATTCAGTTGTATAACTTTCTCCATCTTCTGAAGGTATTCTATACATTTTTTTGCCTAAATATTTTGCATAAGCTAAGCCTACTAAAGTCATTGGTATTGCACATATTATTCCTAGCAATAAAACTGTTCCTACATTTGCTCCATATATACCTGCAACGCCTACTGGCCCTGGAGTAGGAGGAACTAATGAATGAGTTATAACTAATCCTAACGCTAGTGCTAGTCCAAGCGAAATAACCGATTTCCCGGTACTTCTAGATATAGACTTTGCAAGAGGTGATAAGATAACAAATCCTGAATCACAGAATATTGGAATTGATACTAAAAATCCTGTTATAGATAATGCTAATTCTTCTCTTCCTTTACCTAATTTTTTAACAAATATTTGGGCCATCTTTTTCGCTGCTCCAGATACTTCAAATATTTCTCCCATCATTACACCAAAACCAATTATAATTCCTATACTACCTAAAGTATTTCCAAAACCTTTAGTTATGCTATTTACTACTTCTACTGCTGGCATTCCACCTACAATACCTGTTACTGATGCTGATACTATCATTGCTAAAAATGGATGTATCTTCGTTTTTAACATCATGAATATTAAAAGTGTAATCCCTAATCCTAAGCCTAATAAAATTTTAGGTCCTGATATTATTACATCTTCCATGCTGATATTTCCCCCTATTATTAAATTTAGTTTGCATAAGGTGTAACTTATTACTTATGCAAACTATTTAATTAAGTTTAATTTATTATTTATTAAAATTAGGTGCATATTCTGATGCAAGTCTTATAGCTTCTTCTAAACTTATTTCGTTAGCTATATTTTTACCTGCTATATCAAAAGCTGTTCCATGATCTACTGACGTTCTTAAAAACGGCATGTTATTAGTTATTGATATTGTTCTATGGAAATCTACCGTTTTAGTAGCTATATGACCTTGGTCATGATAAAGAGATAATACTGCATCATAATTTCCTTGAAGTCCAAAGAAAAATACTGAATCCGCTCCTATAGGGCCTATTACGTTTATTCCTTCTTCTTTAGCTCTTTTTATTGCATTTTCTATTCCTCTTTCTTCATCTCCAAATAATCCATGCTCTCCACAATGAGGATTAAGTCCAGCTACTGCTATTTTAGGATTTTCTATTCCTAATTCTTTTAAAGCATCTTTTGATCTTACTATAAATTCATACATATTTTCTTCTGTTACTAAGTCGCACGCTTTTCTAAGTGATACGTGTCTACTTAAGAAGAATACTCTTAAGTTATGTACCTGAAACATTGTAAGTGGATTGTAAGTATTCGTTAAATCCTCTAAAACTTCTGTATGCCCAATATATGGTACTTCTCCCGCTTTAAATGATTCTTTATTTATTGGTGTTGTAGCTATAGCATCAACTTCTTTTTTCATTGCCATGTCTATTACTTTTTCTATGTATTCAAATGCCGCTCTTCCACACATTCCACTAACTATTCCGTACTCAAATTTATCCATATTTATATTATCTAAATCTATTAAATTAAGAGTTTTGTTATTATAAACACCTTCTTTAACATCTTTTATAACTTTTATATCTAAATCCAAGTCACATACTTTAATTGCCCTTTCTATTACTTTCTTATCTCCAACTATAACTGGATTACAATATGAGTTTGTACTTTCTTTAGCTATTGACTTTACTACTATTTCTGGCCCTATTCCTGCTGGATCTCCTAAAGGCACTCCTATATATGGCTTGTTCATTTTTATTCCTCCCAATTTTTAATTTTTATTTTACGTAATATTGTGTTGATATTTTAGTTAGAAGATAATCTATACACATTGATAGTGTCTCCTTATCACCTATAAGCCCACCTTTTGTTATTGCTGGCATATTAGGATATTTTCCACCGATAAACCTTCCATATACTGCTAATGGTATTACTTCATCTTTTATATCAATACCTTCTACCTGAAGTCTTTTCATAACTTCCATAGTTACATCTCCACCACTAGTGTATAATGCGCCTATTGATGAGTTCGATATTTGTAGAGATAATTCAGTAATTAATGCTAATCCTTCATTTATTTTAACTGAAATTGATTCTTCATCTAAATTTAATTCTTTTGATAAACTACTTAAATCAAGTACTTCATCTTCTCTTGTTGTTGTAACAACTCCTAGTATATTTGATGTAGCATATTTTAATTTTTCTTTTACTATTTCTATGACTCTTTTTATTTCTTCATTTTTTAATTTATCATCTATAAGTTTTAATGGATCTACTTTTATAAGACTTGGAGACTTACTTACTGCCAAATGTTCTATTTGACTTATCGTAGTTTTTGAAACACTTCCGATTGCAAAGAAAACTTTCTTTCCTTGTTCTACAATAGATTCTCCACAAAATTCATTCATTAAACATTTAGTATATGGACCTGGATCTACTGAAATTATGTTTAAATTTGATAGTTTAGATGCTTTTGCTATTATTTCTATATCTTCATTAGTTACTGCATCTACTACGATTATTTTACTGCCTTGATCTGCTAATTGTTTAATCTTTTGACCTAAATAAGTTTCCCCTCTTAAAACTTCATTTATTTCTATTGAACTAATTTTATATTTAGTTTGATTTTTAATTATGTCACTTACTCTTGAATTAGTTATTGGACATTTAGGGTCTCTTGCAACTAATGTTTTTTCAAGTGGTATAGAGTTTACTAATAAAAATCCTCCTATAGCTATTCTTCCAGAGTCTGGATATGATGGTACTACTATGGCTATTGAGTCTTTTGTATTATCTAATATTGCATCAATTTCTGAACCAATATTACCTCTTAATGTACTGTCAATTCTTTTTGTATACATTGGGTTATTATGCTTTACTCTATTTACTTCATAACTTACCTTCTCATAAGCTTCATTAGGTTTTATACCTCTACTATCTGTACTTACCGCTACAATATCATACTTATTAGCATTTTCTTTATTTATTAAGTTAGCATCTATAAATGTAGAACATTTAAACCCTTCTTTAGCTAATAGTACACTTGTTGCATTTGCTCCTGTCAGATCATCTGCTATTATATATAACTTCATATTTTTCCCCCAATATGACTAAACTAATTTTATATTAACTTCGTTTTCTTTCAAATTTGCTTTTAATTGTTCATTTATGTTTTTGTTTGTTATTACTAAATCAAATTCTTTTAAGTTACAAATCTTAGCAAAACTATTTTTGTTAAACTTAGAATCGTCAGTTACTAGAATTTTATATTCTGATGAGTTTAATATAGCTTTTTTGACTTTTACTTTATCCATAGTAAATGTAGATAAACATAAGGATGAATTTATTGCACTAGCTCCTAAAAAACATACATCTGCATTTATATTATTTAAAAATTGAACAGTATTATCATCTATGCAGCTTCCAACTTCCATTTGTATTCTTCCGCCTGCACAGTAAACATCAATATTTTTATATTTCATAAGATAGGCTGCTATTAATATATCTGTTGTTACAACCTTTAAATCTTTTTTGTCTATTAAATTCTTAGCAATTTCCATGCATGTAGTCCCCGAATCCAGTATTACGATAGATCCATCAGAAACTAAATCTGCTGCTTCTTTTGCAATGCCTACTTTTTCTTCTATACATGCTTTTTCTTTTTCTTCGTATGAAACTTCTGTAACTATATTTGATTCAATAACAGCTCCACCAAAAACTCTTGTTATTAGACCATCGTTTTCCATCTTGTCTAAGTCTCTTCTTATAGTCATCGATGTTACTTCACAAATTTTGGCTAATTCACTTACAGTAGCTTTTTTGTTATCTAATAAGTAGTCATGTATCTTTTTATGTCTATTTAACTGAAACATATATTACCTGCTTTCATTTTTGTTTATTTTGTTCATTTTGTTCATTCATGTTCATTTTTATATTTTTATAATAACGTTTGTACATTTTATTGTCAATATTTTTGTTTATTTATGTTCGTTTTATTTTTAACTTTATATTCATACAATTTTCAATTAATTTTATGTATTTTTATTTTTTTCAAATAATTTGTATCTAAATATTGCTATTTTAAATATGATATATTATACAAATATTTTGGAGGGAATGTAATGACATTTTTAGACAACTTAGTTTCTGACAGATTAGGTGGTTCATCATTTTTTACTGGCAACAAAAAATTGTACAAGTTTGAAAAAATCAAAAAATTAACTAAAGAAGCTAAATTAAGTAATCCTAATATAAATCTTATTGATATGAGTGTAGGAGAACCTGATAGAATGGCTGATGAATCTATAGTTGATATTTTAAATTTTGAAGCAAGAAAACCTGAAAATAGATATTATGCTGATAATGGAATTGTTGAATTTCAAGAATCCGCTTGCAGATATATGCATAATGTTTATAATATAGATGGGTTAACTTCTGATAATATTATGCATGGTATCGGTTCTAAGTCTATACTATCAATTTTACCTATGTGCTTTATAAATCCAGGTGATATATCATTAGTACCTGTACCAAGCTACCCAACTTTAGCAAGCTATACAAGATTTTTAGGTGGAGAAGTTTATACCCTTCCCCTTTGTGAATATAATGATTTTTATCCTATTTTAGAAGATATACCTTGTGATGTATTAAAAAGATCTAAAATGTTATATCTAAATTATCCTAATAATCCCACTGGACAAGTTGCTACTTATGAATTTTATAAGTACATTGTTGACTTTGCTAAGAAAAATAATATTTTAATTGTATGCGATGCTGCATATGGTAATTTAGTTTATGATAATTATAAACCATTTAGTATTTTTAGTATTGATGGTGCAATGGATACTTGTGTTGAGATTCACTCACTTTCTAAAGCTTTTAATATGACAGGTTGGAGGCTTGCTTTCTTAGTTGGAAATAAAAATGTTATTAAGCTTTATTCAACTATGAAATCACATGCAGATTCAGGACAATTTAGGGCAATTCAATTAGCTGGTGCTTATGCATTAGACAATTATAGTTTAGTAGATGAAAATGTTATTAGATACTCTAGAAGATTAGATTTATTAGTAAAAGCACTAAGAGAAGTCGGTTTTGATGCAAAAAAACCTAAAGGTGGGTTTTATGTATACGTTCCTATGCCTAAAGGGGTAAAAAGCGGTATTATATTTAAAAATGCAGATGACGCTTCTCTTTATATCCTATCTACGGCCCTTATATCTACAATTTCTTGGGATGATTGTGGTGGATTTTTAAGATTTTCAGCTACTTTTAATGCAGATACAGTTGAGGATGAAATTAAAGTTATTGATGAATTGAAAAGAAGATTAATCTCTTTAAATTTAGAGTTTTAATTATAAAATATTATATCTCTTAACATAAAAAATGAACTCAACTTGAGTTCATTTTTTATGTTATACAATTATAATTTCCAAATATATATTTTAGCTACTTATTCTTTGTGTCTAACTCTTAGCTCTATCCCTAGACTATTTGCTATATCATATGACTTTTCTATTTGTTCTTTAGGTATACTATCAACTACAGAAAATTTAACTTCTTTTATGTATTTTTTGCAATCACTAGCAAATTTAAGCATTGCATCAAAAGATTTTTCTCCAAATGCTGGTCTAGTAACTTCATTATATGATTTTTTATCTGGAGCATTTAAACTTATTGATACAGAATCTATAGCATCACTTAACATAATTGCAGTATCTTTTTTATGAATTAAATCACTAAGCCCATTTGTATTTACTCTTACTTTTATGTTACTTTTATTTTTTATAAATTTGGCAATTTCAACAACCTCGTTTATTCTAACTAACGGTTCTCCATAACCACAAAATACAATTTCTTTAAATTCATCTATATTATAATTTTTAAAAGCATCCTTTACCTCTTCTATACTTGGTTCATGATCCATCCATAAACTTCCACTACTTGCTACTTCATCGCCCTCATCTCTTATACAAAATGTACATTTACATGGACAAAGATTTGTTATATTTATATAAAGACTGTCTTCTATTGTGTATAAAATATTCATGTTAATTCCCCCATATTAAATTGATTTTAGTTAAAGTATTTTTTCTTTATATCTAATTTATCAAGCGCTAATCCGATTAATATAAATACTATAAAACTTCCTATAGGCTGTACTAATCCTATTAATGAAAACACAAATGCGCTTGTAAAACTTCCATATATTATTCCATCTGCAATCATATATAATATCCATCCTACAAAACCTGCTATAAATGATCCTAATAGATTTCTTGTATTTATTATTTTATTAGTTTTAGATGTTAAAAATAATACTAATATTGATTTTATAATTAATGTAGGTATTATATATATAGCATATCCTGTTATTAAATCAGCCATAGCCGCTCCTATTGCAGCACAAAAAATTGCATAGGGCATTGGTAATAATGTTGCACCTAAGTATATGAATGCATCTCCTATATGTACATATCCCTTACCCCCAATTGGTATATGTAGTATATATGCTGTAGTCAAACATATAAATGCTGCAAATAATGCGGCTGTAACCATATATCTAGTTTTCTTACTTCTATTATTTATTCTATCATTTAATCTACTCAAATTTTTCTCCCTCCTAATTAAATTGTAGTATCTAATTCTATATTTTTATATTATATTACTATTAATACCATGTATTTTATATAGTATTTTATGTTTTCCTTTTAAAAATATCATTGTATCGGTACAATCCTCTAAGTATTATTTAATAAAAAAGACGAGAAATTAACTTTCTCGCCTTATAAGTTTATTTATTTTCTTTTTTCATTTGCTGTTTTATTTGTGCTGCAAATTTCTTTTGTTCAAATCTATCCATCATTTCATCTTTTTTTGATTCCATGATATGCATTGCACCTTCGAAATTATCTTTAACATCTTCAGCAACTTCTTTTGCCATATACTTAGCTTTTTTAGCTGTATCTTTCACATCTCTTTTTAAACCATTCATATTTTCCATAACTATGCCTCCTATGTTAATACTTTTTAATATAATAATAGATACAATTTTTGTATCTATCATTATATTGCCCAATATATTATTTATAATTTATAGTTTGAATATTAACGCATAATTATTTGTTTAACTCTTTATATATCTAAATCATAGTATAGTATATTAATAAAACAAGGAGTGATTTTATGACATCATATATTATGTATGGTCTTTGTATTATAGTTTTTCTTATTGCTTTTATAAAAGATAAAGATAAAACTAAAAAAGCTCTTAAAAGTTCCTTTAAATCTTTTGAAAATATAATGCCTCAGTTTCTTTCTATAGTAATTATTATTTCTTTAATTTTATCTATTGTAAATCCAAGTACTATTTCTAATCTTATTGGCCCTGATTCAGGAATTTTAGGTACTACAATATCAGCTATTATGGGTTCAATTACAATGATGCCAACTTTTGTTGCATTTTCAACTGGAGACTCTTTATTAAAAGGTGGCGCAGGATATGCTCAAGTTGCAGCTATGATTTCTACACTTACTATGGTTGGTGTTTTAACATTTACATTAGAAGCCGAATATATAGGTAAAAAAGCTGCGTTTTTTAGAAATCTTATTGCTTTTTTATTTGCATTTATTGTTGCATTTTTCGTTGGAGGTGCATTTTAATAATGAATATAAAATTTCTTTTAAATCGATATAAATATTTTTTAATAGGATTTTTAATTTGTATTATTATATATTTTTATAACAACAATTTAGGCATAAATATTTTTAAAAATGTAAAATCTAGTATTTTGCAAATGCTTTCTATCCTTCCTCCAGTAATGATATTGCTTGGATTTATGGATGCTTGGATCCCTAGAGAATATTTTATGAAATATATGGGTAAAGATTCTGGAGTTTTAGGAATATTTTTATCTTTTTTAATAGCTTTTTTCGCTGCTGGTCCTATGTATGCAGCTTTCCCTTTTACTGCTGTACTACTAAAAAAAGGTGTTAAGTTTTCTAATATTATTATCTTTTTAAATGCTTGGTGTGTAACTAAGTTCTCAACTTTATTATTTGAATTTGGCGCTTTAGGATATAAGTTTACATTAATTAGGTTATTAATAGATATTCCTGGCGTTATTATAATGGGATATATAGTAGATTATTGTGTTAATAGAAATAATAAAAAAATCCCCCTATAAGTTGGATTATTATAAGGGGAAATTTTGTTGTAATGATGACTCAATATGAGGATGTGAGGGAGGGCCATCATTACAACGGGGTATTATATTATGGTTTTTAAGCTAGTCTTTTCTATAGTTATATAATACATTTTCTATATGAATTTTTTGTGAGTTTATTATGAATAGTGTTTGAAATTTATATTTTAAAATTCTGCATAAAATACTACTGCATTTTCTTTGTTTTTTAGTGAATGATAAAAACCATGACTATTAAATATTTGACTTACTAAATATAGCCCTAAACCACTTCCTCCTGTTTTTCTTGAACGGGATTTTTCTACTCTGAAAAATGGTTTAAATATCTCTCCTAAATACTTTCCTTCTATTTTCACCCCTGTGTTTTCAATTTCTAGACATACCTTTCTTAAACTATTTCTCTTATTAACTTTATTTGATTTTGTATATAGTCTAATTATAAGGCTTTCTCCCTTTGGAGAATACTTTATAGCATTATTAATTATATTATTTATAGCTTTAGTAATTCTTTCTTCATCGCATTCTATAAAAACATTATCTTTAATTTTCAAATCTATTTTTATATTATTTTCTTCTATTAAAAATAATTGTCTTTTAACCAACTTGTGTAGTAATTCACTTAAATTTACTTTTCTTAACTCTAAATCTTTTTCTAGAATTTCACACTTTGATACTTCTATCATTTCATTTACTAATTCCTTTAATTCTTGTGTACAATCATATGATTTTTTAAGGTATGCATCTCTATCTTTATATTTTCCTATATTATACATCATACCTTCTAATTGGCCACTAATTATAGTTATTGGTGTTTTTAGCTCATGAGATATAGTAGCAACAAAATCTTTTCTTCTATTTTCTGCTTCTCTTTCACTTTCAATTATATCTATTAAAGGTTTAGTTATAACATTAGAATATATATATGCACCTATTATACCTATTAAAATTGCTACACCAATAATATATGGCATAAGATTCCTAATTACATCACTAGCTTCATCTATAGGTTGCAGTGGCATTATTATTTCTAATGTGTATGGATTCATAGAGTCTTTAGTATATATAGGCATAGTTAACATATATTCATCTTTTTTACTACTTAAAATATATTTATTGTATCTTAGGAAAATTACCTCATTGTTTCCATATATTATTTTTCCATTTTGATTTTTTAATATTATTGCCAAGTTTTGATCTTTACCCATATAGTAAAGTCTTTCCTCTAAAAAAGCTGTATCGTAATGAATTGCTGTTTCTGCTAAGGATTTAGAACTTCTTTCTAATAAATCTATCTTATATTTATGATAGTATGATGGTAATAAAAAATATAAAATTAAATATATAATTATGGCTAACGCTACTAAAAGTATTGTGGTTATAGAAAATAACTTATACTTTATATTTAAATTTTCCCATTTATCAAATATCTTTCTCAAGTGTATATCCTATTCCTTTTACAGTTTTTATGTATGGTAAAGATATTTTTTTCCTTATATTTTTTATATGTGCATCAACTATTCTTGTATCTCCATAATAATCATATCCCCATATACTATCTAATAGATTCTCTCTAGTTATAACTTGAGGATATTTTTCTATTAGCGTTTTTAGTATATTAAACTCTTTTAATGTTAATTCAATACTCTCTCCTTCAATATTAGCCGAATATGTATTTAAATCTAATTTTAGATCTTCAAATACTATAAAATTATCATTAATAGACTTTGAACTTCTTCTTAAAATTGCTTCTACTCTTTTTATAAGTAAATTAAATGAAAATGGCTTTGTTATATAATCATCACATTCTAATTCAAATCCTTTAACTTGATCAGTTTCATCATTTAAAGCGGTTAAAAATATTATCGGTACATTAGATGATTTTCTAATCATTTTACATACTGAATATCCATCTAAGTTTGGCATCATAACATCTAAAATTACTAAATCATAATTTCCTTGTTTAAATTTTTGTATTCCTTCTAACCCGTCATTTGCATAATCTACACTATAACCTTCCGAGCTTAAAAATTCTACAATTAATTCCTGTATACTCGAATCATCTTCTACTACTAAAATAGATGCATTCATATTATCAACTCCTTATTTGTTTTTATATGCTAAATTTTATATTATTCTTATGAATTTTATATGAAAATCCTTATTCTTTACTTATTTAAGTATACACTAAGTTTTAATTTATAATTATATAAAATAAAAAAATCTCTATAATATTATAGAGATTTTTATAAATTTTAAGCAACATATGGCGATATGAGTAAAATAATTCCTCCAAACGTGGATTAAAACGGGTTTTATTTAAATGATTTAAAATTTTTAAGTCTTAATGCATTACTAACTACAGAAACTGAACTTAAACTCATTGCAGTTGCTGCAAACATTGGATTTAAAAGTGGACCTCCAAATATATATAAAATACCTGCTGCTATTGGTATACCAATAGTATTATATCCAAATGCCCAAAATAAATTTTGTTTAATATTTTTTATAGTTTCATGGCTTAGTTTTATAGCTGTCGGAACATCCATTAAGTCACTTTTCATTAAGACTATATCTGCAGATTCCATGGCAACATCAGTTCCACTTCCTATTGCTATACCAATATCTGCTTTAGCTAAAGCTGGTGCATCATTTATACCATCTCCTACCATAGCTACAAATTTTCCTTGTTTTTGAAATTTATCGACCTCATTTGATTTATCTTGAGGTAAAACCTCAGAAAGTACCATATCAATTCCTACTTGTTTTGATATAGCATTTGCAGTCTTTTTATTATCTCCTGTTACCATAGCTACTTTTATCCCCATATTGTGAAGAGTATCAATAGCAGCTTTGCTACTTTCTTTGACCACATCTGCTACTGCTATTATTCCTGCTAATTTATTATCAATAGCAATATACATAGGTGTTTTTCCTTTCCTTGCTAAATCATTAGATCTCTCTTCTAAACTGATTAAACTTATATTTTCATCATTCATCAGTTTTTTGTTTCCAAGTAAAATAACTTTATTATCTATGCTAACTTCAATACCATGACCTGTTATTGCTTTAAAGCCTTCAACTTTCATAAATTCAATATTTTTATCTATTCCATACTTTACTATTGCCTCTCCTAGAGGATGTTCCGATCCTTTTTCAGCACTAGATGCTATCTTAACAAAATAGTCTTCATCAATACCTTCGCTTAAAACCACATCTGTGACAACTGGCTTTCCTTCTGTTATTGTTCCTGTTTTATCAAATATTACTATATCTATTTTATGTGCAGATTCTAAGGCTTCTCCACCTTTTATTAATATACCATTTTCAGCACCTTTACCTGTACCGACCATTATTGCAGTTGGTGTTGCAAGACCTAGTGCACAAGGACACGCTATTACAAGAACTGATATAAATATTCTAAGAACAAATTCTATATCTTTATTTCCTACGAAATACCATAAAAGAGATGTTACTACTGCTATTACCATTACAATAGGTACAAAATATCCTGACACGGTATCAGCAAGCTTTGCAATTGGTGCTTTTGTACCTTGTGCATCTTCTACTAATTTTATAATTTGAGATAAAGCTGTTTCACTACCTACTTTTTCTGTCTTAAATTTAATACTTCCATTTTTATTTATGCTTGCTCCAGTTACTTTATCTCCTACGTTTTTTTCTACTGGGATACTTTCTCCTGTAAGCATAGACTCATCTACTGAAGTGATTCCTTCTATAACAATTCCATCTACTGGTATTTTACTACCTGGTTTTACTAATATTATATCTCCTTTCACTACTTCTTCTATTGGAGTTTCTACTTCTACGCCTTTATCTATAACTATAGCTGTTTTAGGTTGAAGTCCCATAAGCTTTTTAATAGCTTCTGATGTTTTACCTTTAGATCTTGATTCTAAATATTTCCCAAGTAATATTAATGCAATTATTATTCCTGCACTCTCATAATATAATTGATGATGATGCATAGCTGATACAGTTCCGTTTGCTATTTGGACTGTTGTATATAAACTATATAAAAATGCTGCAAGAGTTCCTATAGCAACCAATGAATCCATATTTGGACTTTTAGCTAAAATAGCTTTTATACCATTTATATAAAACTTATTACCAACTCCCATTACAGGAAGAACTAATACAAATTGAATTAATGCGTAATTTAGAGTATTCGTTATAGGGTTTATGATTTCTAGTAGAGACCATGGTCCAATTGGACTTGGTATCATTGGTCCCATTGCTATATAAAATAGAGGTATTGCAAATACTATTGCTATTACAAACTTTGTAAATAAAGTTTTCATTTCTTTTTCTTTTTTTATTTTATCCTCATCTACTGTCTTTTCTTTTTCATATTCAACTGGTTTATACCCAGCATTTTTTATTGATTCCTTAATTTGTGATAGTTTTACTTGAGATGGATTATAACTTATACTAGCTTTATCTGTTGCTATATTAACATTTATACTTTCTATCCCATCTAATTTTTTAACTACCCTTTCTACTGCTTTTGAACAAGCTGCACAAGTCATTCCCTCAATTTTTAAGTCTATATGTTTATTTTCTTCTCCTTTTTCTACTCCATAACCAGCCTTTTCTACTGATTGCTTTATATCATCAAAACTTACTTTAGTATTGTCATATTCTATTGTAAGCTTTTCTGTGGCAATATTTACATTTTGTGCTTCTACTCCATCTATTTTTTTGACTACTCTCTCCACTGCTTTTGCACAAGCTGCGCAAGTCATTCCTGTTATTTTATATGTTTCATTAACTTTATTATTCGAATCCATATTAATCTCCTTTCTTTTTTAGCATAGGATATATGTATTTATATTATAAATACCCCGTATAGGTATAATACAAAACAGTGATTTTAAAAATTTAATTATTTAAATAATGTATACTTAGTAATAGTTTTTATAATCTATAATTAACAGCTCATATATTATTTGTAATTTTTCTCATTTTTATCCTTTTAGTTAACTTCTAAAATAAATAAAAAAGCTAGGTAGTCAACCTAACTTTTTGTATTTCTTCATTTAATTTAAGTTAAAGCTTATCATAATAAATTTATATCATGTTACCTTAGTTTATTTTTTATATTATTTAAACTTATCATTTATAATACTAATCATGATTTCTTTATTTTCCTCTAATTGTACTAATCTATGACCATTAGCCCCTGATGGGTGAGGAAAACCTCTAAGTATTTGTCCTTCTTTTATTATATTTTCACTTACTAACTCATTTAATACTTCTTCTACTGCTTTTCCTAAAGGTATTATAAGCACATCATTAAGCTTATTAAAATCTTCTATGAAGTTTTCATATACATACTTCATTAAAAACTCACTTTTAATTAACTTAGGTGTGTGACCTGTATAATTTTTACCTTTTACAAATACTGAGTATGGAATAAGAGATATAGTATGTAGTAAATAATCTTTATCTTCAAATAATTCACTACAACTAACTATATTTAAACCTTCATTTAATTTTACTTCATCTAACATGCTTATTATGTTTTTTCTTAAACTTCCACTAAATCTACCATCTCTTTTACACTCATATTTAATTTTTTCTACATCTATATTTTCACTCAAACACCTTCTTGCAGTAGAAATTGCAGTACTCATTTGTTCAAATCCTGGAGTTATGCCAACTATAAATACCTTAGCCTTAGGGTTTATGTATTCATTATGAGGTGCATAGTATATTTCAACATTATTTTCTTTTTCTATTAGAAAATCATTAGTTAAAAGTTCTTCTTTTGTGTATTTATTTTTTATTGGTAATTTTTTTATTTTATCTATATATTCTTCTAAATGTTTTTTCATAAGATTATCTTCCTTTACAGTTTATATATTTTAAATTATATAATATTTTATCTATCTAATACACTTATTAAACTATAAAATAATAAAGTATATAAAAAACCTAGCATAAATACTAGGTTTTATAATTAATTTCTTTTACTTCTTATATAATCAAATATAATATACGCTACGACAGCTAAAGTTATTATTACTACAACTTTTGTTATCCATGAACTCATACCAAATCTATAGAACATTCTATGAAATGGACTATATCCGCCATAATATCCTCCATAATTTGACCCTCCAAATATTGGACGTGATGAGCTACTTCCTCCATTGTCATTATAGTTTTTATTTGAATTACTACTATCATTATTTTTAGGTTTTGTTGAAAAACTTCCAGAGTCTGGCTTTACACTATTACTTGAGTTTGATTTTGAACTACTATTACTTGGTCTAGAAGAAAATCCTCCAGAATCTGGTTTTATAGTAGTTGATTTTGGTTTTGTTGAAAAACTCTTACTTCCTCCAGAACTAAATCCTCCTGATTTTGGCTTTGAACTTGATGAAGACGCTACTATGTATTCTTTATAACTCTGATCATATGCATCTATACTATGAAAGGTAGTAGCTATATAAGCAAATAAAAATATAAATGTCGTTAGTAAACAAGCTATTTTTCTTTTACTATTTTTCATATTATACTCTTAACCCCATTTCTATGAATTTATTATTAATTCTAATAAGTTCATCTTGAGTATCGTCTACTATGACTGATTCATAATATTCTTCGCCCTTGAATTTAGAGTACTTTAATATATGCTGATTATCATAATCTTTACTATCTATCAAGTAAACATATCTATGATAATTTCCTTCACTATCCTTTTCAACTAAATATCCTGCCACATTAAATGTAAACTCTTCATCTCCTTGATAAAGAGTCACTGTGTCTTTGCTGTTTGTAAGTAAATTATTTTCTTTGTTACATTCACTTACATATTCTTTATCTCTACAGTTAAAGCATTGATTCATAGGACATACACTTACACAGTTTCTACATTTACATTGGCTACATTTATCTAATTTTTCTATATCCATTTTTTTATCTTGAGTTAAGTATTTATTTATTTCATCATTTGAGTTTTTTTGAGCTTTAAATAATTTTTTAAAAAGCCCTTTATCTTCTTTACTTTCTTTTTCAATACTATCTAAAAAATTCATATAATACTTTAGTGTATCCACTTTCTTTATAAAGCTTCTTTTATTTATTTCTTTATCATCTAGCATCTGTCTTAAGTCATCACTTGCAAATACTAAATCTGTATATATTTTATTGTATTTATTTTTTTCTTGATTAATTCTTTCATCCATAAAAAAGTCACTCCTCACAATTTAAACCACAATATTATTAAAGGTAGATAGCTTTTAACCATCTACCTTTATTTTAATATAAAATTACTTTTTCATTTGCTCTTTTATTCTTTCTAACTCATCAGCTACTTTTGAATCAACTGCTGGTGAATTATTTATATATTCATCAAGTAAAGCCTCTTCATCTTTTGGTTTTAAATCTTCTAATGCTTTACCATAGTTTTCTTTTTGAGAAACTTTCTTTTCAAGCTCATCTAGGTTTATACCATTATCATCATTAAGACCTGCTAATGTTTCATTTATTTCATTGTTTATTTCAGCAACATCAAGTCTAGTAGCTAACTCTTGTTTTTTAGATTTCATCTTAGATATTTCTATTTCTAATTCTTCTATCTTACTCTTTATAACTTGTATCTTCTCATCTTGGTCTTTTATTCTAGCTAAAGTTTGAGTTAATTTTTCTTCAAATTCTAGCTTTTGTTTTACAAAGCTTTGAGCTTTATCAGTGTCTTCTTTTAATATAGCTGCTTTTGTAGCTTCTTCATACTTAGCTATTTTTTCTTCTAATAATTTCTTTTCTCCTCTTATGCTATCTACTGATGCAATAAAGTTTGCACATTGCTTTTTAGCATCTTGAAGTAATTTTTCCTTTTTAGTTATTGATAATTCTAATAATTCTATTGGATCTTCGTGTTTTTCTAAAGCTTTATTAGCCTTTGCATTTACTACATTTTTTAATCTCTTAAAAAAACTCATTTTATTCTCTCCATTCATATATATAATTAATTTATCTTGTTATCTTTCTTATATAAACTTAATTTCATATTATTTTTAAATTAGTTTATATTATAATATATAATAGCATAAAGCAATTTAAATTTATATGAAATTTATATGAATTTACCAATTTGTAACTATTACATTTATATGATTTTAAAGTTTGGAGGGTACCATATTGAGATACGTAATTGTAAGTGTTGTTAAGGGTAATCCTGGTAATTTTAATAATAACTTAAGAAAGGAAGTTTTTAATAAATTTAAAGCAAAGTCTTCAAAACTTCCTGCTCACTTTACTATTAAGTCGCCTTTTGAAACTGATAATATAGATGATTTAGAAAATATTTTAGATAGTTTTTCCAATAATTATTTATCTGAATCTTATAAAATTAAAGGTTATGCTCATTTTGATAATGGAGTTATATTTATGAAAGTTTTAATGAGTTATGAAGGAAAAATTTTGCACGATAAACTAATTGATGAACTATCAAAAATTCCTTATATAAACTTTGGTGAAAAAGATGGAAAGGATAAAGTTTTTCATGTTACTATAAGTTCTAAAAAAATTCAAAAAATATTTAATGAACTATGGGAATATGTAAATAAGATTGATTGTGATTTTGACTGCCACTTTGATAATATCTGTATTTATAAATGGGAAAATAATACTTGGATACTTCATAAGGAATATATTCTAAAAAATTTATATCAAGATTAAAAAATTGAAATATAAAAGAGCTATAACCTTATCTTTATAGAAATGGTAATAGCTCTTTCATTTTCCAACTAACATTTTATACTCCTTATACTACATATATTATCTAATCTAATTTTGTTTTGATTTATTTTTAAAATTTAATTCATTTTTAAAATAAATATGAAATTTTTTATTCTATATATTCATTAATTCACTCAACTTCATAGTCAGGAGCATAATCATAATCTAATTCACCTTCATAACCAAAATATACTAAGCTAGTATTTTCATTCATTTGTCGTACCTCCTTATTTTTTATTATTAACAATATTATAGTTTACATAATTTATTTTTGCAAGTTCTTTTTAAAAACTTTCATTTGTACTTTATGATATGCAATTTATAAAGAAAAGATTACTATTTTTAAATTATAAAATGTAAAATGCACTTTCAATGACCTACAAATCAGGCTCGTTGCTCAGGTCTAGCAGTTTGAAATTATAATAAAAAATGCTAAGAAAATTATTTTCTTAGCATTTTTTATATTTTATATTCTATTTTCTATCCAAGTAAACTTAAAAGTATTCCTGCTGCTACTGCTGAGCCTATAACACCTGCAACGTTAGGACCCATAGCATGCATTAATATGAAATTACTTGGGTTTTCTTCTTGTGCAACTTTATGGGCGACTCTTGCTGCCATTGGAACAGCAGAAACTCCAGCTGCACCTATAAGTGGATTAATTTTTTCCTTAGTGAATCTATTCATTAACTTAGCACATAGTACCCCCGCTGCTGTACCTATTCCAAATGCTACAACTCCAAGAGCAAATATTTTTAAAGTTTGAGTACTTAAAAATATTTCAGCTTGAGCA
The DNA here is from genome assembly GCF_053667625.1 of Faecalimicrobium sp. JNUCC 81. Lineage (NCBI taxonomy): Bacteria > Bacillati > Bacillota > Clostridia > Peptostreptococcales > Peptostreptococcaceae > Faecalimicrobium > Faecalimicrobium sp. JNUCC 81. The sequence continues at coordinate 1,725,766 of NZ_CM132203.1, read as the reverse complement.
GATGCTCCAACTGATAGTCCTAAGAATATTGTAACTATGTTCATTAAGGCATTTGTTGCAGTTTCAGATAATCTATCTGTAACAGTACATTCTTTAAGTAGATTACCAAACATAAGCATGCCTATTAAAGTTGCTGCTGCTGGTAAAAGTAATGAAACTACTATAGTAACAACTATAGGAAAAATTATTTTTATTTTCTTAGATACCGTTTTACTTTGAGTCATTACTATATTTCTTTCTTCTTTTGTAGTTAAAGCTTTCATTATCGGAGGCTGAATTATTGGAACTAAAGCCATATATGAATAAGCTGCAACTGCAATAGGTGCTAATAAGTGTGGTGCTAATTTAGTTGCTAAGTAAATAGCTGTTGGCCCATCTGCTCCACCTATTATAGCTGTTGAAGCTGCCTCTAGTCCTGTAAATCCAAGAAGTAGTGCTCCTATAAAAGTAAAAAATATTCCAAATTGTGCCGCTGCTCCAAGTAATATATTCTTTGGATTAGCTATTAATGGGCCAAAGTCCGTCATAGCCCCAACTCCTAAAAATATTAATGGAGGGAATATCCCAAGTTCATCACCTTGAAATAAGTAATGCAGTAGCCCTCCTGGTGTTTTAGTGTGAATCCCAGCTTCTATAACTCCATTAGCTACTCCCACAGGCTCAATTGTTGATATTGGTCCACTCATAACTCCTGAAAGTGGAAGATTTGAAAGTAGCATACCGAAAGCTATAGGCACTAGTAATAAAGGTTCAAAACCTTTTGCTATTGCTAAATATAATAAAATGCAAGCAATTAGTATCATTACTAATTGTCTCCAGTCCATATTAACAATACCCATTGATTGAATAAAATTAATTATAACTTCTCCCACGGGTAAGTCCCCCTTTTCTAAATTTCTATGCTATCGTTACTAAAACATCCCCAGCACTTACTGATGCACCTTTTGATACACTTATTCCTGAAATAGTTCCATCACAACTTGCCATTATTTCATTTTCCATCTTCATGGCTTCCAGTATTAATAGTATTTGTCCTTTTTTAACACTGTCCCCAACCTTAACACGAACATCATTTATAGTTCCTGGCATTGGTGCATTAACACTACCAGAACCTCCACCTGATTGTGGTGATACTTGAGGTTTTGGTGCTAGAGACTTTGAAACCTGTGGTATAGGTGTACTTTGTGGTTTTATTTTTTCTCTAGAGACTGATACTCCTTCACTTTTTAACTCTTCAACCTCTACATCGTAAGTATTTCCATTAACTGTTATATTATATTTTTTTATCATTTTTAACTCCCCCTTCTGTTCATTACTTGCTACTCTTATTTGACATACTTTCCCAACTTGACTTAGAGTTATTACTTCTTGCTATTTTTCTAACTAATATATTATTAGTACTATTTCCAGTTGCCGCTGCAATTGCTGCAGTTATTGCAGCTACTAGTTCTCCCATATCTTCAGTTTTATCATTTTCCAGCTCTATATGTGAATATTGACTACTAGCTGCCTTTATCTCTTCTGGTTTAGATTTTTCTATTTGTAGTAACTTTATTATTACTGCTATTAAAACTAATACTATAAATACCACACTCATTGAAAGTAATGCTACACTAAATCCAACAAGTAACTTATCTCCTATAGTTAAAATGGCTGATGGATCCTTTAGGGCCTCTAATAATTGGCTAATATTCATAATTTACCCACCTTCCTATAAAGGTATATTTCCGTGTTTTTTAGGCGGTCTCTCTTCACGCTTAGAGGATAATGTATCTAGTGCATCTGCAAGTCTTATTCTTGTAAGTTCTGGTTCAATTACATCATCAATATATCCTCTTTCAGCCGCTTTGTATGGAGTTGCAAATTCATCTGTATATTCTTTTATTTTTATATTTCTCATTGTTTTAGGGTCATCTGAATTTTTTATATCATTTTTAAATATAATATTTGCTGCTCCACTTGGTCCCATAACTGCAACTTCTCCAGTTGGCCAAGCAAAAACCATATCAGCACCTAAATCTTTTGAGCACATAGCTAGATAAGATCCTCCATATGCTTTTCTAGTTATAACAGTAATTTTAGGTACTGTTGCTTCACTATATGCATAAAGCATTTTTGCACCATGACGAATTATTCCACCATATTCTTGTGAAGTTCCTGGTAAGAACCCTGGTACATCTACAAAGTTTACTATAGGAATATTAAAGGCATCGCAAGTTCTTATAAATCTTGCACTTTTATCTGATGCATTTATATCTAAAGATCCCGCCATAAATTTAGGTTGATTTGCAATTATACCTATGCTTTCTCCGTTTATTCTTGCAAATCCTGTTATAATATTTTGTGCAAATAATGGCTGAACTTCATAAAAATCTCCATCATCAATTATTTCATATATAATTTCTTTCATATCATATGGTTTATTTGAACCATATGGTATTATATTATTTAAAACTTCATTTAATCTATTTGGATCATCTATACTCTCAATTATTGGTGCTTTTTCAGCATTGTTTGAAGGCAAGAAACTTAATAATTTTCTAATTTGATTTATACAATCCTCATCATTAACTGCCATAAAATGTGCTACTCCTGATGTAGCATTATGAGTTGTTGCTCCTCCTAATTCTTCAGAACTAACTTCTTCTCCCGTTACAGTTTTTATAACTTGTGGACCTGTTATAAACATTTGACTAGTTTGATCTACCATATATATAAAATCTGTTAAGGCTGGTGAGTAAACAGCTCCACCTGCACAAGGTCCCATTATAGCTGATATTTGAGGAACCACCCCTGATGCGATAGTATTTTTATAAAATATTTCTCCATATCCAGCAAGAGCATCAACAGCTTCTTGAATTCTAGCTCCTCCTGAATCATTAAGTCCTACTACTGGTGCTCCTACTTTTACAGCCATATCCATTACTTTACCAATCTTCTTTGCATGCATTTCTCCTAATGATCCACCTAATACTGTGAAATCTTGAGCAAATGCGCAAACTAATCTTCCGTCTACTTTTCCATAACCTGTAACAACGCCTTCTCCTGGTATCTCTTGTTTCTCCATTCCAAAATTAGAGCATCTATGTTTAACAAAAGCATCTAATTCTACAAAAGTACTCTCATCAAATAGTTTATTTAATCTTTCTCTTGCTGTTAATTTACCTGATGCATGTTGTTTATCTATTCTTTTTTGACCCCCACCGGATTCTATCCTACTTCTTTTTTCTCGAAGTAAATTTAATTTTTCTTGTGACATAAAATCACCCCCAAGTATTTAATTTTCGGTTATTTTCTCTCACTTAATTCTAATAATATTCCATCAGTTCCCTTTGGATGGCAAAATGCTATTTTGGCATTTCCTGCTCCGTATCTTGGTACTTCATCTATCATCTTATAACCTTTATCTCTAACTTCTTTTATTGCTTTTTCTATATTATCAACTCTTACTGCAACGTGTTGGATTCCACCACGCCCACCATTTTTAGCTATAAACTTCGCTATAGGTCCATCTTCAGTAGTTGATTCTAATAGCTCAAGCTCTGTTTCTCCAACTGGTAAAAAAGCAACTTTAACCTTTTGATCTTCTACAGTTTCTGTTCCTTCACATTTTAGACCTAGTACATCCTCATAAAATTTCAAAGTTTCCTCTAAGTTATTTACAGCTATCCCAACATGATCAACTCTTAATATTTCCATGAAAAGCCTCCCTAATTAATATTGATTGTTTCTTAATTTTTCAAATAATATATCACTTATTGTATAAGGATCTATTTCCTTAGTCATAGTTTTACCTAATAATTTATCCATTTCTTCGCTATATTCTAAATTTCTTACTATATTCGAAATACGTCTTTGAACTAATGCTTTTATTTCTGTCTTATTTCTAGAAAGCCTTTTTTCATTTAATTTATCACTTTTTTTTAGAAACATTTGATGTTTTAGTATATTTTTATAAGTTTCTTCTACACCTTCTCCAGTTTCAGCTATAGCTAGATTTATAGGAGGTCTAAATTCCCAATCTTTTTTAAAATCCATCATCATCTGTATTTCTAGAGATGTTCTTTTAGCTCCTTCTCTATCAGCTTTATTTATTACAAATACATCTGCAATCTCCATAACTCCAGCTTTTATAGCTTGTATATCATCACCTAATCCTGGAACCATTACTATAAGAGTTGTATCAGCAGTTTTTACTACATCAATTTCCGATTGACCTACTCCAACTGTTTCTATAAATATATAATCACATCCATATGCATCTAAAACTTTTATAGCCCCTTGAGTAGCATTTGAAAGTCCCCCTAGACTTCCTCTAGTTCCCATAGACCTTATGAATACTCCTTTATCTGTACTTAAGTCATTCATTCTTATTCTATCTCCAAGAATGGCACCTTTAGTAAAAGGGCTAGTTGGATCGATTGCTATAATGCCTACTTTTTTATTTTCTTGCCTTATTAACTTTGCTAATTTGTCTGTAAATGTAGATTTACCAGCTCCTGGAGGTCCTGTTATACCTATAACATAAGCGCCCCCAGTATATTTATAAATTGATTTTAGAACTTCTTCGTATCCCTCAACCTCATTTTCCACCATTGTAATAAGTTTAGCACAAGCCCTTTTATTCCCTTGTAAAAGAGCTTTAATTAGATTTTCCATAAAATCACTCCTAAGCACTTGCTGACTTACTTTTAACATTTTCCCTTATAAAATCTATTGTTACAGAAGTTGGTGTTCCTGGTGTAAATATTTCTTTTATGCCTTTTTCCTTTAAGAAAGGTATATCCTCCTCAGGTATAACTCCACCACCTATAACTAAAATATCATCATACGCTTCTTCTAATTTTAAAAGTTCCACAACTTTTGGAAGTAAGTGACTATGAGCTCCTGATAATATACTCATTGCAACTACATCAACGTCCTCTTGAATTGCTGCTTGAACTATTTGTTCTGGAGTTTGTCTAAGGCCCGTATATATAACTTCCATCCCTGCATCTCTAAGTGCACGAGCTATGACCTTTGCACCTCTATCATGGCCATCTAACCCTGGTTTTGCAACTAAAACTCTTATCTGTTTCATTTTTGTTCCCCCTTAATCTATCTTTAAAACCTTAAAATAACCATTTTTATTTTATATCATAACAGCTTGCTTGTACTCTCCAAATACTTCTCTCATTACACCACATACCTCACCTAGTGTTGCATAAGCTCTTACTGCTTCTAATATATATGGCATTACATTTTCCTCCCCTTCACAAGCAACTTTTAAATCTTGTAGCGCTCTTTGAACTTTATCATTATCTCTATTATCTCTCAGTTCTTGTAGCTTTTCTTTTTGTCTTTCTCCAACTATAGGGTCAACTCTTAATAACCCTTTTGGAGCATCTTCTTCTATTTGGAATTTATTAACTCCAACTATTACTTTTTCATTACTTTCAATTTCTCTTTGATATTTGTATGCACTGTCCATTATCTCTTGTTGTATATATCCTTTTTCTATTGCATGTGGGGCTCCACCTAGTTCTTCTATTTTATTTATTATATTCATAGCTTCTTCTTCTATTTTGTTAGTTAAACCTTCAACTAAATATGATCCTGCAAGTGGATCTATGGTATCAGCTACTCCACTTTCATGGGCAACTATTTGCTGAGTTCTAAGAGCTACCATTACTGAATCTTCTGTTGGAAGAGCTAAAGCCTCATCTTTAGAATTAGTATGTAAAGATTGTGTTCCACCTAATACTGCTGCTAGTGTTTGAATTGCTACCCTTACTATGTTATTTTCCGGTTGTTGAGCTGTTAAAGTACACCCTGCAGTTTGAGTATGAAATTTTAATGACATTGACTTTGGATTAGTCGCTTTGAACTTATCTTTCATTATTTTTGCCCATATTCTTCTTGCTGCTCTAAACTTAGCAACTTCTTCTAGTAAATTATTATGTGCATTAAAGAAGAAAGAAAGTCTAGGAGCAAAATCATCTACATTAAGACCTGCATCAAGTGCTGCTTGTACATACGCCATACCATCTGCTAAAGTAAATGCCACCTCTTGAACTGCATTAGCTCCAGCTTCTCTTATATGATATCCTGATATACTTATTGTGTTCCACTTTGGAACCTCTCTAGAGCAGTAATCAAATATATCTGTTATAAGTCTCATTGATGGCTTTACAGGGAATATATAAGTTCCCCTTGCTACATATTCTTTTAATATATCATTTTGTATAGTCCCTCTTAATTTATCTGGCGAGACTCCTTGTTTTTCAGCTACTGCTATATACATTGCTAAAAGTACTGCTGCTGGTGCATTTATAGTCATTGATGTAGATACTTTATCTAATTGTATTCCATCAAATAATATTTCCATATCAGCTAAAGAATCTATTGCAACTCCAACCTTACCAACTTCACCTTCAGATATTTCATCACTTGAGTCATATCCCATTTGTGTTGGTAGATCAAATGCTACTGACAACCCCATAGAGCCTTGTTCTATTAAGTATTTATATCTTTGATTAGATTCTTCTGCAGTAGCAAATCCTGCATACATTCTCATCGTCCATAACTTCCCCCTATACATAGTAGGTTGAACACCTCTTGTAAATGGAAATTGTCCTGGATATCCTAAATCATTTTCATAATCTATACTAGCATCTAACGGAGTATATAATCTTTTTATTTCCTCGTCTGTATCAAATTTAAATTGTTCTTTTCTTTCTGGAAATCTTGCTAAATTTTTATTAACTTTATTTTCTTCCCATCTTTCAAATGATTCTTTCATATTTCATCCCCCTTAAGCATGTATACAATAGCATGTTTTATATATAAATTTAATTTTAATTAGGCAAAAAAGTTTAATATGTTTATTAAGCCTATATTTATAGGAATTCCTATTAAGTCTGCTAGAAAAGATCCTACTAAAGGCACTATCAATAATGCTTTGGCTGAATCGCCAAATTTAGATGTTATTGAATTCATATTTGCTAATGCATTTGGAGTAGCACCTAATCCATGACCTAAAAGACCTGCTACCATTACAGCTGAATCAAAATCTTTTCCCATAAGTCTAAATACAACAAATATCGCGTATATTATAAGTACTACAACTTGTAGAGAAATAATTATAATCATAGGCCCAGCAAGTCCTGAAAGTTCCCATAACTTTATGGTCATCAGTGCCATTGTTAAAAATAAGCACAGACATACATCACCAATTAAATCTACACAGTATGTGTCTACTTTTATTAGTTTTAATTTTCCTCCAAGCGTTCTCAATACTACACCTATAAACATCGATCCAACATAAGTAGGTACTACTACACTTGTTGAATTGGTTATTACAGTACTTATCAAACTACCTACCGTAATACATATTGCTATTATACTTATATGATTTATAATTATATTCGAAGTAATAGCATTATATTCTTTAGCAAGTGCAACTTCATAACCAGAAGAACTTTTCTCATCACATTCACCTAGGTCTTGTACTGGTTTTAATTTATATTTTTTTATTAAGTATCTAGAAACAGGGCCTCCAACAAGTCCTCCTAGTATTACGCCAAAGGTAGCTGCTGCTGCCCCAATAGTTAAAGCACCTTCTACTCCTAAACTTTCTATAGTAGCTCCAAATGATGCCGCCCCTCCATGGCCACCTTGCATAGATATAGCACCGCACATCATGCCTATTAATGGATTTATGTTAGTTATCTTTGCAACAAATATGCCTATAAAGTTTTGGAATACGAATATAAATCCAGCTAACCCCCAATAAACTAGTAACAATTTCCCACCAGTTTTTACTAGAGATAGATTTGTTCCTAAGCCTACAGTTGCAAAGAAAGCTAGCATAAAAGGTGTTTGTAATGTTGTATCCATTGATACTTCAATTATTTGACCATTTTTTAAAAATAGCATTATTATTGCAAATAGTAACCCTCCTATAACTGGGGTTGGTACACAAAATTTATCTAAAATGTTTACTTTCTTTCTTAATACTTTCCCTAACAAAAGAAGTAATGTTGCCAGTGCCACAGTAGCTACCAAATCAAGTTCTAATGTATTCATTCCATTATCTCTTATAAATCCCATCCTATCCTCCCATAGTACAGTAGCTAAGTTTATCGCATAATGCTGATTGCATTAAGATTTAAAGTTTATTTTATATTTCAAAAAACTGATTTCATAAATCTTGCAAAACCTAAGTACCGAACATTACTAAGATAAAAGGTAAAATTTTATGAAATCATTTAAGAATCTGTTAACTTTTATCAACTAACTTATTTAATTTATTACTTACGTATAAATTTATTTACAATAAGCTATTTAAATAGTATTTGTCGCCTCCTTTAAGAAACGTTTTCCTTCTTCAAATGCTTTTATATTTAAATCTTCACTACCTTTGGGAACTCTATTTAAAATTGCAACTTTTATGTGTTCTGGATTTATTTCTGGTACTAAATTACTTAATACACCTAAAGTAATTATATTTGCTGTCATCGGTTTTTTCAAAATGTCATTAGCTGTTTGAAGTATTGGGATTTTATGAATTGATGCTTTGATTTGATTATTTAGCTCTATAGATGAATCTACTATTACTATACTATTCTCTTTTATATATTTTGAATATTCATTAAAAGATTTTTGTGTTAATGAAATTAGTATATTTGATTTAATTATTTTTGGAAAATTTATGTCTTTATCACTTATTATTACTTCTGCTTTACTTGCTCCTCCCCTAGCTTCTGGACCGTATGATTGTGATTGTACTGCATTTAAATTTGATAATATTGCTCCCTCTGCCAAAATTACACCTGCAAGTATAAGGCCTTGTCCTCCTGAACCACTTAACCTAATTTCCTTTTTCATATACATTCACTCCTAATAATACTTAAAATTTATCTACTACTTTTTGGTATTCTTCAGTATATTCTGGTAAAGTTATATCTTTAAAAATACCTATTGGCATTTTATCTACTTCTTTAGCTTTATTAGTGTCATTGGTTACTATACTATTTTCTTTTATTAATCTTATTAAATCTACTGCAGATCCTTTTTTATTTTTTCTACCGTAGTATGTTGGACAAGAACTAACTGCTTCTACAACTGAAAAACCATTATGCATTATAGCTTTTTTTGTATACGACAACATCTGATTAACATGATATGCACTTGCTCTAGCAACAAATGTAGCTCCTGCTGCTGATGATAATTCACAAATATCAAATGGTTTATCTATATTTCCATATGGTGCTGTTGTTGCCTTGTCATCCGTTGGAGTAGTTGGCGAATATTGACCTCCTGTCATTCCGTAAATATTATTATTAAACACTATTGTTGTAATATCAATATTTCTTCTACAAGAATGTATTAGATGATTTCCACCTATTGCTGTTGCATCACCGTCACCAGTTATAACTATAACATGAAGATTGGGATTAGCTAACTTTACACCGGTTGCAAATGTAAGTGCTCTTCCATGAGTTGTGTGTATTGTATTATAATTAAAATAACCACTCGCTCTTGATGAACACCCTATCCCTGAAACTATACATACATTATCTTTATCTAAATTTAATTCTTCTATTGCTCTTGCTATTGAGTGCATTAATATACCATGGCCACATCCAGGACACCATATGTGAGGTAGTCTATTTGTTCTAAAATTATTTTCTATAATTTTACTAGGCATATACAATTACCTCCTCTATACTAGAAGTTATTTCTTCTGGAGTGATTATCTCTCCATTAAATTTATTAATTCCTATTACAGGGCAATTGTCTTTTACTATTCTCTCTATTTCTAAAATCATTTGACCCATGTTCATTTCTGGTACAAATATATAATTTACTTTTTTACTTAATTCTCTTACTAATTCATTTGGGAAAGGCCATACTGTTTTTATAGATAATAATCCTACTTTTATTCCTTTTTCTCTCAAACAATCAACAGCATCTTTGCTGCATCTAACCATACATCCAAAAGTTACAATTAGTATTTCACAGTCATCTGTAAAATATTTTTCATATAAAAGTATATCATCTAAATTATTTTCTATCTTGTTAGATAATCTAGTAAATAATTTTTCAGCCTCCTTCGTGCTATTTGTTGGGAATCCTGTTTCATCATGTACAAGCCCTGTTACATGGAACTTAAATCCATGACCCATTGACTCCATACTTGGAATTAAATCTTCTGTAACTTCAAATGCTTTAAATTCTTCTTTGTTACATTTAGCTTTCTTTCTGTCTACTATCTCTAATTTTTCTAGTGAACTTAAATCTACTTTCTCTCTCATATGACCTATTACTTCATCTAAAAGTAAAACTACTGGCGTTCTGTATTTCTCTGCAAAATTAAATGCCCTAACTGTTAATTCATACGTATCCGATACAGTTGTAGGAGACAATACTATTAGTGAATGGTCTCCATGTGTACCCCATCTAGATTGCATCAAATCCCCTTGTGATGGACTAGTTGGTAATCCTGTACTAGGTCCACTTCTTTGAACATTTACTACTACACAAGGTGTTTCTGTTATACATGCATATCCTATCGCTTCTTGTTTTAGTGAAAAACCAGGTCCACTTGTTGCTGTCATAGATTTTTTACCTGCTATAGATGCACCTATTATTGCTGACATAGATGCTATTTCATCCTCCATTTGAATAAATGTTCCTTTAACTCTTGGTAACATTAATGATGATATTTCTGCTATTTCTGTTGATGGAGTTATTGGATATCCTGCAAAAAATTTCATTCCTGCGTGTATTGCACCGTGAACACAAGCCTCATTACCTTGTAATAACTTTACTTTTGTTCCCATACTCTCACCTTCTTAATTAAATATTTTTTTCAATGTATATTGCATAATCTGGACATCTTAATTCGCACAACCCACAAAGAATGCATTTAGATTCATCCTCAATATACACACTTTCATCATTCATATTCAAGACTTTTTTAGGACAGAATTCTATACAAATTCCGCACTTTTTACACCAAGATTCTTCTACTACTAATTTTTTTCCCAATTTGATCCCCCTACTTTTACCTATATTTAATAACTTATGATTAGCTTAGTAGATTTATTAACAGTGTTTCAAGTTGATTGTATCACCAAATTTCAATAATTCAATAAGTTTCTTTTCTATTGAATGTTTTTCTATGTTTATTTTATTTTTTTCTTTTTTAGTACAATTTCAAACCACTCATTTATAAAATTTTTGTACATACATTATTTTCTTATTGCAATTAGCAAGTATATTCATATTCCTATTTTTTATAGTATTAAAAAAAATCCCTATATAATTAGAAATTATATTCTAATTATATAGGGATTTTTTTAAAGTTGATATTATTTGCAAGATTTTATTAACTACCATTCAGTTTATTTTTATGGTAATTACACTATTAAAACATAATGCTATAAGTAAATGCTGAAACTATAGCTCCACATATAGGTGCTATAACTGGTATTAAAGCATATTGCCAATCAGAATCTCCTTTGTTTGGAACTGGCAGTATAAAGTGTGCAAGTCTAGGACCTAAATCTCTAGCTGGATTTATAGCATATCCTGTAGGTCCTCCTAAACTTAATCCTATACCCCATACTATTATACCTACTGCAATTGGACTTATTCCATCTGCTAATGGATATGCTCCTATACCCAATATTGCAAACATTAATATAAAAGTTCCTATAAATTCAGTTGCAAAGTTTAATTTTAAATTTCTTACTTCTGGAGCTGTACAAAATACTCCTAATTTAATACTTTTATCTTCAGTTAATTTAAAATGATCATAATAAGAAATTAATACTATTAAAGCTCCTATAAATGCTCCTATAAATTGTGCTATTAAATACATAGGAACATCTGACCATGAAAACTTTCCAATAGACGCAAGTGCTAACGTTACTGCTGGATTAAAATGAGCTCCACTTACATTACCAAACATAAATACTGGTATTGCAACTGCAAAAGCCCATCCAGAAGTTATTGCTATTATTCCACCATTTGAGCCTTTTGTATTTTTAAGAATTACATTGGCTACAACTCCGTCTCCTAGTAATACTAATATCATTGTTCCTATTAATTCTGCGAAAAAGCTTGAATTCATGACATTTCCCCCATTAAATTCCCCCCTCATTTCTGAAGGGGGATAGTTATATTAATATGCTGATTTAAATATGTTTACTATGTCTTTTTCGTTTCCTTTTCTTGGGTTACTAAAAGCATTTCCATCTTTAAGTGCCATTTCAGCCATATATTCAAAATCGTCTTCCTTTATACCCATTTCTTTTAATGAAGTTGGTATACCTATATCTTTAGATAATCTAAACATAGCATCTATAGCTTTCTCAGCAGCTTCATGAACTGATAATCCATCTATATTTTCACCCATAAATTCAGCTATATCAGCAAATTTTTGTGGATTAGATATTACATTATACTTGCAAACATGTGGTAATAACATTGCATTAGCAACACCATGTGGCATATCATATAATCCACCTAGTTGATGAGCCATAGCATGAACGTATCCTAAGTTACCATTGTTAAATGCCATACCTGCTAATAATGATGCATAAGCCATGTTTGTTCTAGCTTCTATATTATCCCCCATAGCAACTGCTTGTCTTAGGTTATTAGCTATTAATTTTATAGATTGTATAGCAGATGCATCAGTTACTGGGTTTGCATCTTTAGAAACGTAAGCTTCTACTGCATGAGTTAATGCATCCATTCCTGTTGCTGCAGTAAGTCCTGCTGGTTTTCCAACCATTAACTCTGGGTCATTGAAAGATACTAATGGTAAGTTTCTCCAACTTACTATAACATATTTAACTTTTGTCTTTGTATTAGTTATAACGCAATGTCTAGTAACTTCACTTGCAGTTCCTGCTGTAGTATTTACTGCTATTATTGGTGGTAATGCATTAGTTAAAGTTTCTATACCTGCATAGTCATATAAATCGCCTTCATGAGTTGCAGCTATACCTATACCTTTACCACAGTCATGAGGTGAACCTCCACCTACTGTAACTATCATATCACATTTCTCTTCTTTAAATATTTTTAAACCGTCAGCTACATTAGTGTCTTTTGGATTTGGCTCTACCCCATCATATATAGCAACTTCAAGACCTGCTTCTTTTAGATATTTTATAGTTTGTTCTACAGCTCCATTTTCTTGATTTCTTAAGAATTTATCTGTAACTATTAGGACTTTTTTCCCACCTAATATTTTAGCTCTTTCTCCAATAACTTTTAAGCATCCAGGTCCCATAAAGTTTACACTTGGTACTAAATAATCATACATTCTACTCATTTTATATTCCTCCAAATTTTTATATTATTTTTTATTTATGAAAAGCATCAACAGCAGCTTGTGCTATTGACATATCTTCCTCTACAGTTCCTCCACTTACACCTACTGCTCCAACAACTTGGTTATCTACTACTATTGGCAACCCTCCACCAAATGGTACTATTCTTGCATTATTAGTAAGTTGAAGTCCATATAAAGATGCCCCTGGTTGAACAGCATCCGCTATTTCATGGGATCCTTGTTTTAGACAAACTGCTGTAAATGCCTTATTTATTGATATATCTATACTTGTTACAAAAGCATCTTCCATTCTATGCATTAACATAAGATTTCCACCTTTATCAACTGCTGAGAATACTACAGGTACATTTATTTCTAATGCTTTTTTTTCTGCTGCCTTAGCCATTGCTTTAACTATTTCTAAGCTTAATTCTTTGTATTCATTTAGCTTTTTCATAGTAATATCACCTCATTATATTTTTTTTAGTTCTATTCCTTTAACTAATCTAGCTCCATTAGCTCCTACATTTCTTAACTTACTGTAGTCATGATTAAGTTCTATACTAATTAAAGGAATATTTTTATCTAATTTACTTGTAGTTAAAGATATCTTATCTTTACTTATACCTATTCCTATTCCTAATCTAGACTTTAAAGATGCTTCGTGACTTAGATTATTAGAGGTATCTTTTTCTTTAGATTCCACTTTATACGGAATACCTTCTTCTTCTATTCCCCATAAAATTTCTTTGAATTCATCTATATCTATATCATTACAATGAAATACGTAAACACTTGGTGTATCTAAATCATAGCTTTTTATAATCATAATAAACTCCTTAGTTAGAAGATAGTATAAGACCTGTTGCTACTGCATTTCTCGGACCTTCTGTTCCTCTTATATTTCCTCTACCTGCAACAACTCCATAGTGAGCTAGTGAATCTGTTATAAGCTGTGGAACTTCAAAGTCAAGAGACGAACCCCCAACTAATACAACAAACTCTATATCTCTAATATTTCCAGTAGGAGAAACTATACTAAGAGCTCTTAGACAATTTGTTACAAATACTTTTTCTTTTGCTTGTCTTCTTATGTTTTTTATTTTTTCTACTGAGTTTTGACCTTCTATTGGTATTAACTCATTGTCTTTTATAATTACAACCTTGGCAAATACTGATGGGTCTAGTGGTTTTTCAAAGAATTCTACACTACCATCTTCATGCCTTATATTAAATAAAGATTCTACTTTCGCTAGAGAGCATTTTTTTATATCTTCGGCTGTTGAGAAATCCTCAAGACCAAGTTCTGATTTTATAAGCATAGTTACCATATTTCCAGCACCTGCTAAGTGTATAGATTTTATTTCACCTTGCTTATTAATTATTGAGGCATCTGTTGAACCAGCTCCCATATCTAATATTGCAAGAGGTTCACTAGTTCCTGGAGTTGTTAAAGCACCTTTTATTGCAACGTCAGCCTCAACTCCTCCAACTTCTACTTTTATGTCTAAAATACTTTCTAGCTCTTTTGCTATCATTTGCATTTGTAGTTTATCAGCTTTAACCATAACTGCTATACCTACAGCATTCTCCATAGAAAATTCTTTAGCCAGACCTCCCTTTACATTTTGTGGTGTAAATGTGTCTACTGCTAGTAAGTCTTGAATTTTTATATCAGATATATTTTGATCTGTAAGGTTACTCATTACTTGCCTTACTCTCTCAATCATACCTCCTACGTTAGTTCCGGACTCTCCTTTTATATCTTCAATCGGTAAGCTTAAAGTTACTGCGTTCATTATTTCTTCTGCACCTTGGTCAACATCAACAATTTCTTTTCTTCTTTGACCTTCAATAATTACTTTTCCAGCTGGTATCTTCTTTTCTTTTACATCACCTTTTGGAGTTTTTATAACTACTGCTGATCTATTACCTATTAGTGCTCTAGATATAGGAACTATCATTTTAGTCTCTTCTGACGTTAAATCAAATACAGTTGCTATACCATATGGATTTGAAAGTTTATCTATAACTTTTCCAGTTCGTGCAACTTCTACTGCACACAACATGTTTAAAGGTACTTTTTCTAGTAGTGTTACTTCATCTACTATCGGTATACTTTTATTTAATCTATTATTAATTAAAACAGCATCATCTCTTTGTACTATTGCACCAGTTATGTTTATGCCATTTTCAATTGCATGATTTATTCTAAATGCTGCTTCTAAAAAATTCATATCACTTAGTACTAACGGAATATAACTTTCTTTTAAAGTTTCACCTTCTAATAATTCTAAATCTTTTATGTTTATAGTTTTTCCCGTTCCAAGTCCTTCTCCACCAGGTGTGGATGGATTATGACCTATCATAGTCGATTCAGTTATTATTGTTTCCGTTATAGTTTCCATCGCAACATCACCTATAACCGGAGCAGCTTCGTTTATTCTTACTAAATCTAAATCTTTAATTTGTAAATTTGCATTTTTAAGTGCCATTTTTAAAGATGAAATAACTCCAGTTATATTTTCTTTAGTTCCTTTTATTCCGCTAGTTGGAACTATACCACTTGAAATAAACTCTTTTTTGTTATCATTTACTTTTGCTATAGCTACTTCTGTGGTAGCATTTCCAATGTCTACACCTGCTATTATTTTCATTATTTTACATCCTTTTTATTCTACTCTTAATTTTTTTCTAGTTTCATAAACTTGAGCAGCTTCTCTTATAAATTCTGCATTTACTTTAGCATTGTATTTTTTTTCAAGTTCATCTGCTATTTCTAATAACTCTTCTTTAGTAGATCTAAAAGGTCTTAATGCGTTATATATTTCTAGTATTCTTTCATCAGGAACACTTATAAGTTCACCTGCTCTTCTGAAGTTTCTAGCTATTGCATCTCTGCCCATCCCTTCAGCTATTTGAGCTTGCATCTCTAAAGTTTCTTTAGATATTCTTATATCTTCAGGTTTTATTTCTCCTGACATAACAGTTTCTAATGTTATATCATTTAATTTTTTGCCTGTTGGAGTATTTATACTACCAGGTATTTTAGTTGCTAAAGGATATTCTTTAGCAGTCATTTTAGTTGATTGCATTGGTGTGTCTCCTTTCCTAATTAAAATTTAACTTCTATTTGAACTGGTTTGTTATTTTCTACAATGTGCTTAGTTTCTTTTATATGAAGTAGTGCAGCTATTGCCATAAACTTAGGTCTTGCCATTTGGTCATTTCTTGTAGGTACTGGATTTGGAGATTCTCCCTTTGCATATTTTGCTGCATTTTTCCCTATTAATCTAAATGTTTCTAAGTCTAGTAATGGAGCTTGTGGGAATAATTCTATATTATTTAAAGGTAATAAATCCTTTTGGTGAATTATTGTTGTTCCTTTCGATTGAATTCCTATTCCGATTCCTGATCCACTATATTTTGCTGCGTCATTTCCCATAAATGAAACGTCTGAAGTTCTTAAAACCCTAACTACACGAGCATGTAATCCTTCTTCTTCAATTCCTGCTATAAGTTCTCTTAAAACTTCCTCATGTTTTATTCCAACTATAGTTTTAGTTTGTTCTTTTAAAAATGAAGGTCCTATTCCTATAACAACTTCGTCTGATCTTTTTCCAACGCACGCCTCTCCCATTTCTTCAATTTTAAGAATTGGCATTACAAACTTATTCATATATATCAGCCCCTTAATCTATATCTTCTGGTTTTATTACGTTTGGTATATTTTTTATTTCATTCCATCTTTCTTCGCTTATTCTATATCCTGTTCCAGGACCTTGGTAATCATTTACATCGTTTACAGCACTTATAACATCAAATTTTTCATCTAATATAGCTGATGTTTGTAAGTAATCTCCTGTAACTCTTTGCTTTAACATGTTTAATATATTTTGTGCAACATCATCAAATCCGTGTTTGCTTAATGCTTTGACTATATCTAATCCAGTTATTCTGTTTTTAAGCATTTCTTCAGCAGCTTTTAAGTCTTCAACTATATTTCTCTCTGGCATGTCTTTACTTCCATGAGCGTAAGTTGCAGCTTCTACTTCTTCATCAGTTACTGTTGGGAATCTTAATTCCTTAAATACTGCTTGTATAGCTCTTGCTGCTTTATTTCTTATTGCTACTGTTTCCTCTTCATTTACTGGTCTTAAACCACCATCTACCATTAAGTCTCTTTGAAGTATATTGTAATCATCAAAGTCTTCAGCATCAAAGTTTGAACCAGCAAACATGTTATCGTAGTTTGGAACTGCACTGTATCCTGAGAATATAAAGTCTGTTCCTGGTAGCATTTGCATTAATGTTCTAGCTGTTCTTCTTATATCTGAATGAGAAAATGTTTGGTCATTTGCAGAAGCAACTTCTATGTCTAACATAGAAGCTATTAAGTTTTCAGCAAGTACTGCTCTTATTCCTGATGGAACAGCACCTGTCATACCTATACAACTAACTGCACCATTTTGAAGTCCTTGAACTCCTGCACCTTTAGTTATATATATACATCTAGACTCTAGGTAAAGCATTGATTTTCCTTCAGCATATCCCATTAATGCTTCTGAACCTGTACCTGATGTATATCTCATTTTTAATCCTCTTGAAGCATAAGCTGATGCTAAGAATGTTTTTGACCAAGGAGTATCATCACCATCTGTAAATACTGATTCTGTTCCATATACAGAAACTGTTTCAGCATAACTTGTAAGTCCTCTCATACCTAAGTCAAGTTCAGTTGCTTCTTCAACAGAGCATTGAGTTAAAACTCCCCCACGACCAACTTGAGAACCTATAAGTATTGCTAATGCATTAAATGGTGCGTATCTTGTTATAGCAACAGTTGTTTCTTGTTCAGAAAAACCTCTTATACCAGCTTCAGCAGCATCAGCAGCTATTTGAACTGGATTATCTTTAAGGTTAGTTACGTGACATTGGTTTGATGGAGTTTTTCTAGCACGCATTTTTTGCATTGCCATCATCATTTCAACAACATTCATGTGCGATACAACTTCTACTATTTTAGCAGGAGTTATAGATGTACTTATTTTTACTATTTCTTCTCTTCCTACATTTATATCAACTAATTTTTTTGCGATTTCTAAAGAATTCATATTCATATATTCTTCAGCTTTTTCTAAGTTTATAGCGTAATCTGCTATAAATCTATCTATCATATCAAAGTCTTCTCTTTTTTTACTATCTAATTCAACAACTTTACCATGTTCTAATTTTATAGAAGGTTTAGGGTCATTAGGACTATTCATTGCAATTAATCCTTCATCTGCCCATTCTCCAATAATACCATCTTGGTTTACTGGACGTTTAGCTAAAGCTTCAAATCTTTTTGATTTCACTTTTTATTTCCCCCTTAGATTAACAAATTCGTTTTCCTTGTTATAATTTTAACTTGTTTTTTCATTAATTCCATCTTAATATTTTGCTTTTATATATGACTTTTTCACCTTTTTTCATAAGAAAAATAGGATTATTTTGTCTTCATGATAATTGCTTATAAAAAAAATAGTTCTATTTTAAAATAGAACTATTTTTAATATGCAAATCTCTATATTTTTTAGGTGTAATTTTTTCAGCTTTTTTAAATACTCTTATAAAATAACCACAATCTTCAAATCCAAGGCTTATCGCTATATTATTGACCGTTTCATCTGTATTTACTAACAATTCTTTTGCTTTAGATATTTTTCTAGAATTTAAATAATTGATAAAAGTTAACCCTGTTTCCTTTTTAAATAACTTACTAAAATAGCATTGGCTTAAATTACAAATAAAAGATATTTTATCTAAAGTTATATTTTCATTTATATTATTATCAATATATTCAATAGCTTGTATTATAGGTAACTCAAATTCATTTTTTTCGTTAGTTTTTAAATTAACACTATCCTCTACATTTTTTTCTTCTAATACTTTTTTCTTATTTTCTTCTCTTAGCTTATAGTTATCTTCATTTAATAACATTTTAAGAAGAGCTTCTTCTACTATATAGTTACTAATGTGAAACATCATTTGTGCTATTGATCTAATCTTTTCAATACTTACAACAGGTAAGTTTTTATATTCTTTTTCTAGTTCATTTTTTAAGCAATTATCTAGTTTCTCAAAATCTTTATCTACATGTACAATTTCTTCTAGTTTAACGTTTTCAAAATTTTCAACTAAAATCTGACCTGCCATAACTGCTCCTAAATATTGATCTCTCACTATTATAGGTGCGGCAAAGTCTACTAAGCCTTTATGGCATACATATATATATGAATTTTTCATCCTTACAGATTCTAATCCACCTCTTGAATCACATTTTTCACAAAGGGATGAATATTTTTCTATTTTTCTAATCATAGAACAAAATTTAGTACAATTACTATGACTTGTTATAGGTTTTCCTTCGTAATTAACCATTATTATAGCCATACCCGTAGCTTTTGCTATATCATCTTGTATTTTTTGGAATGATTCTATGTTTATTATTTTTTCTAATGATAGCGTGCTGTTCAATATTCCACATCCCTTTTACATTTTATAGACTTTTTCTGTTTTTATTATATTGTTATGTCTAATTTTTTTCAATACTTTTCCAATACTTTGTATTTATTAAAATTAAGTTTATACTCTATTATTCTATATAAAAAGGTATAGAACTTTATATCCCTTTTTATTAGCTAATTATCAATTATTATAACATGCATTTTTCTCTTTATCGCATTAAATATAGTTATACTCTTTTATAGAGTTTTACAGTAATATTTTTTATATAAGTTATCATCTTATTTTTCTGATAATTCTTTATTTTATAACTTTTTTCTTCTCAATCACAGATTCTTTTAATTTCTCATATAAATTTAAAGAGATAGGTTAATCTCATTATAATTATATATATTTCATAAGGTTCATGCTCCTCTAAATATATGAATCAGATAATTTGTGGTGGGATTAGCTGATTCATATATCTTTTATGGTGTTTATTTTTATATTTACATATTCATTTCTTATCACTTACATTTAAATCTAATTTTTTCTTTAAAAATCTTCTTAAAATTGTCGCTTATGCTCACTTTTTATAATTTCTTTCTGATATAATAATTCTATGGAATATCATTCCATTACTATTGAAAGGTGGTGCTTTTATGTCTTTAGACTTTAATTCTTTATTTAGAGATGATACCTTAGATTCCGCTTGCCCTGAATGTAATTCTAGCATCTCATTTAAGCTTTCTGATGTTGGTGGTGTAATTGTATGCCCTAACTGTAAGGTGGAAATTAAACTTGATTCAAGTAGTGGCTTTAATGAAAGTATAGATTCCTTAAATAACTCTTTATCCGAGTTAAAAGATATATTATCCAAATTAGATAAATAATTAGCCAATGATATTAGCTATTTCAGGAATTAAATTTAATTCTTCATCTAATTATTCTTTCAAGTGTTAAATTTTATTTAATTCCTTATTTAGTAAATCTTTATCCATTAAAATCTTTACAATAAATTTATTTTTACAATGTTCTATGTATATATCCTATCTCTAATACCATATTTTAATATCTTAATATTTTCTTATTGCAAAATCATTTAAATTTGATGCAATTTAAATCAATCTTATATATTTCAAATGTAACTCATACTCTAGACTCTATTACCATTACTACTTGAATTTAAAATTCAACGTTTAATTAGTATGTATATTTTTTTGTAATATTTTGTAAAAAAATGTAATTTCATATTTTTTTATGTTATACTTTAAAATGTGGAGAAATACGTAAAAAGAAAGGGTGTTTTGTTATATTTTATTTAATTCTTTGTAAATTAAATACATCTAACGTACATTTTTTTAATATTGACAATTATGTAAAAAAATGTTCTATAGATGTTCATTATTATAATTTAAATAGTCTTTGGATCATCAAGTCCCCTCTTACATCAAATGAAATTTACGGTGTTCTTAAACCTCTGCTTGATAGTTCTGATTGTTTAATTGTTAGTGAGATAAAAAATAAAATTAATTCTTATTTATTTGAAAATACATTATTAAATCTGAAAAAATAAATATAAATTAGTATAAGACATATTTGACTATGCTTTATACTATTTTATATTTCCTGTACATATTTAAACTTACAATAACCATTTTGTTTCTAACTATAAAATATTATGCAGTTTTAAAATTGAATATTTATATAAAAAAGCCTTATATAAATAGAATATATATTCCATTTATATAAGGCTTTTATTTAAGTTAATATTATTTACAAGCTTCTATTAAATCTTTCTCAGTTTGCTTTATTGTAAGCACTCCATTTATTTTACCAACTGCTTCTTTAGAATATGCTCTACAAGCACCTATGCATCCAGTTGAAACATTATCTTCTCCTAATTTTTCTTTTAATGTATCTACGTCTACATTTGAACAGTATGGACATACTTTTATTGAATTAGCCATGATTTTTCCTCCATATTTTCTTATGTTAATTTATTGTATTTAATATATACCCACAACTAATTTGATAAAACATATTTTATATTAAAATTTTTTTATATAGTTATAGTTTAAGATAAAAAATGGCTACAAGCATATAAGCTTATAGCCATTAATATTTAATTTATTTTAACATACTTAATACTTTGTCATAATCTGGTTCGCTAGTCATTTCTTCTAAGTAATCCGCATATATAACATCATTATTTTCATCAACTATAAATACTGCTCTAGCTAAAAGTCCTAACTCTTTTACATAAGCTCCATAGTTTTTTCCAAAATCTCTATCCTTATAATCTGATATTGATTGTACATTTTTTATATTTGCACCTGCACACCATCTACTTTGAGCAAACGGAAGGTCCATTGATATAGCGTAAACTTTAACTCCGTCTAGCTTAGATGCTTCTTCATTAAATCTTCTTATTTCCATATCACAAACTGGTGTATCTAATGATGGAACAGATAAAATAACTATTTTACCTTTTATATCACTAAATTTAAAATCTTTTAAATCATTATCTACTGCTATAAAATCTGGTGCTTTATCTCCTACTTTTACTATATTTCCTTCTAATGTTAGTGGTGCTCCTTGAAATTTAACTTGCATTAATATGTACCTCCTAATATTTTTATTTAAATTTATCTTTTCACTTCTAAAATTTTTTATTCTGTTAAATATATAAATACCCATAATTTATAATTTAAACATTTTTAAATTTACACTTGTAAAACAATAAATAATTCTAAAATATAGTACATTTTCAAATAATTTATTGTTTTGCAAGTCTTATATGTTTTTTTATAATAATTATTTATTGACATTCAATAAAATTAATTCTAAAATAAATTATATAATAATAGAAAGTTGAGGTAAATTAAAATGAAAAAAAATGCTAGTTCTAAAGTATTAAATATAATTGTAACAATAGGAATTATTCTTACTTTATTAGTACTTTTGGCTACACCATTAGCAATGATCGCATACTTTAAAAGTGCCTTTTCAATGCTGAATCAAAATTTAGTAATGGCTATAACCATTTGTATATACATATGTGCACTACCTTATATGATAGCCTTATTTAATCTAAAGAAGCTTTGTAAACTTATTGTTAATAATAACCCTTTTTCTATAGATGCTCCTAAGTCATTAAGAACTATTTCTATATGTGCTTTTAGTGAAGTATTATTATTTAACGGATGCGTGATCTTTATTACATATTATTATGATATGTATTTGTATATATTAACAATTGCTCCAATGATTATAGTTACTTTTATATCAATAGCTATAGGTTTTTTAAGTTTTGTATTATCAAAATTATTTGAAATAGCTATAAAAATTAAAGATGAGAATGATAAAACAATTTAAATAAAATTAAAAACACCTTGATAAAGTTCAAGGTGTTTTTAAATATTTACATAGTATAATTTATTTCCCATAGATTTAATAAATTTATTAAACCCATCATATGAAATACTTATTGTAGCTGTGTTTACATTTGGATGAAAATTAATTACTGACTTCCCTACGATATCATTATCTACAAGTACTATTACTTCTTTATTAATATCATTTATCAATCCAAATGGTGTTACAGCCCCAGGGGTAAGACTTAAATATTTATAAAGTCTTTCTTCTGATGCAAATGATAATGAATCACTTTCTATTTGTTTTGATAAATATTTTAAATCAGCTTTTTTATTTTCATCTAAAATTACTAGATAGTGCTTATTTCCCTTTTTATTTCTTAAAAAAAGATTTTTACATTGTTGACCCGGTATTTTTATATCTAATGCTTGTGCTTCTCCAACAGTATATACTGGAATATGTTCATGTCTAGTGTATTTTATTTTAAGTGATTCCAATAAATTATATACTTGTCGTTCTTTTGTATCAATCATTTCATCCCTCCTTAAATTAAGCATACATGTATTCAATTTAGTAGTGTAGATTCTATCTATTTTAAGTATATTTTAAATCAATAAAATAAAAAAGTAGAGTCAATTTTAACCCTACTCTTTTATTTCTTTTTCTTTAGTTCCTAAAATACAAGCTAATGATATTGCAATTGGAATTACTATATTTATACCAATATTAAGTTTAAAAATAACGCTTACAATTTCTTTTATTATAAAAATAATAACTGTCAAAATAACAACATTAAAAATAAAATCTTTAACCATAAAATTCTTCCTCTTTCTTTAGAACTTTAATTATATCTATATTTATATATTCTATTGATAGTTGAATTTACCTTTAAAAACTAATTTATAATATAAATTTATACTATATTTTTTTAATATCATATGTAATATTTATCAAATTTTAAAAAAATTTAAAATTATTTAACATAAATTACTTATTTTATAATCTCTAATATATTCTATTGATTTTATTTTAAAATCCAAATAAAACCCTTATATAAAACATTTTCCTATTTGTCTTTTACTATCTATAATATTTTATTTCTATAGATAAAAATATATACTATTTTATTTTATTAAAATTCAACTATACATTAGTATCTTGTATACAGTTATAGACTATGATATACTTATAAAGTTATTTTAACCGAAAGGAGACATAAAGATGTCATCAAAACATAAAATTGTAAATATAGCTGTTATAGCCCATGTTGATGCTGGTAAATCAACTTTAGTTGATGCTTTCTTACATCAATCTGGAACATTTAGAGATAATGAAGTAGTAAAAGACTGTGTAATGGATAGTAACGACCTTGAAGCAGAAAGAGGTATAACAATATATTCTAAAAACTGTTCAATAAACTACAAGGATTACAAAATAAATATAGTAGATACACCAGGACATAGTGACTTCTCATCTGAAGTTGAACGTGTTATAAAAACTGTTGATACAGTTATATTATTAGTAGATGCTAGTGAAGGTCCAATGCCTCAAACTAGATTCGTTTTACAAAAATCATTAGAAGCAGGTTTAAGACCAATACTATTTATAAACAAAATAGATAAGCAAGATCAAAGAGCTGAAGAAGTTGTTGATGAAGTATTTGACTTATTCGTTGACTTAAATGCAAATGATGAACAATGTGAGTTCCCAATAATATACGGTGTCGCTAAGCAAGGTATAGCTAAATTAGAAATGGATGATGAAAGTACTGATCTTTCTCCATTATTCGAAACAGTTATAAACCATGTTGAAGCTTACCCAAATTATGATGATGAACCTTTACAACTTCAAATATCTGCTCTTGCATATGATGATTATGTAGGTAGATTAGGTATAGGTAGAGTTTACAAAGGAACTGTAAAGTCAGGCGAAACTGTTTCTATATGTAAAGAAGATGGTTCTGTAGCAAGAGGAAGAATATCTAAACTTACAGCTTACGAAGGATTAAACCAAGTTGAAAAATCAGAAGCTTATTCTGGTGATATAGTTGTTATAGCTGGTATAACTGATATATCTATCGGTGAAACTATATGTAACACAGATAATCCATTACCAATGGAAATGATACACATAGAAGAACCTACTCTATCTATGAACTTCTTAGTTAATGATTCTCCATTCTGTGGTAAGAGTGGTAAATTTGTAACTACTAGACATATAAAAGATAGATTAGATAAAGAATTAGAAGTTAACGTTGGTCTTAAAGTTGAGCCAATGGATACTACTGACGGATACAGAGTATCTGGACGTGGAGAGCTTCACTTATCTATACTTCTTGAAAACATGAGACGTGAAGGATACGAAATAGGAGTATCTAAACCTCAAGTTTTACTTCATAAAGAAGAAGGAAAATTAATGGAACCTATGGAGAGAGTTATAGTTAACTGTCCAGAAGTTTTCTCAGGAACTGTTATAAATAAATTAAACTTAAGAAAAGCAATGATGGAAGCAATGGAAATCGAAGGAGATTATGTTAAAATAACATTTATCGCTCCTACAAGAGGACTACTTGGATACAGAAGTGAATTCATAAATGATACTCGTGGAGAAGGTACTTTAGTTAGATCATTCGAAAAATATGAAGAACATAAAGGTGAAATACCAGGAAGAACTAACGGAGTTTTAATATCTCAAGGACCAGGAACAACTATGGCTTACGCACTTAATGCATTAAGTGATAGAGCTCAAATGTTCGTTGATCCAGGTGTTGAAGTTTACGAAGGTATGATAATCGGTATGAACTCTAGAAAAGATGATATGGTAGTTAACCCTTGTAAAAACAAGAAATTAACTAACGTTCGTGCTTCTGGTACAGATGATGCTGTTAAATTACAAGCTGCTAGAACATTCACTCTAGAGGAAGCTTTAGAATTTATAGATGATGATGAATTAGTTGAAATAACTCCAGACTCTATAAGACTTAGAAAGAAATTCTTAAACGAAAACGAAAGATTAAGATACAATAAGTCAAGACAAGGAAAATAATCATTTATATAAAAAGTGTGTAGTAAATACTACACACTTTTTTAATTATGTCTAATTTATAACCCTTTATAATAAATCAAATTTAGATTCAACTGTGGATCCATTTAAGTTCTTTACATTTACTTCTAATATTAATTTATCTGAAGAATCTATTATCTTAACTCTTTCATCTTTTGATAGTAGATTTTTTACTTTTTTATTTATTTCTACTCTTATTGTATCTTTATTCTTCATAGTAGGATCTGATACTACAACTGTCAATTCTCCATTATTTTCTCTTACCATAATAGAAGCTTTCTTATTTGAATGTATAAAATCTATACCTTGATTATCTTCCCATAGATTTACTGCTGTAATATTTAATTTCTTTTCTTTTACTGCATGAACTACTTCACTATTTTCTAATACTTCAATATCTGGATTTTCATTATATTTTTTAACTTCATCTTTAGATTTATTTGGTAACAATACGTATGAATAGTCTTTATTTTGTGGATTTATTCCATGATCAATCCACATAGTTAAGAAATTATTCTCTTCTACTTTATCTGCTTCTGATCCATTTATATTATTCCAATTTCCAGTTCTATGCTCTCTTAGTATGTTTATATTTGCTTTATTAGGAAAGTAGTATCCAATATCTGTATTTTCTTTATTCCCTTTTATATGAGCCCATCTAGCATCTTCCTTTAATTTTGAATCAGCAATATTATTTACTGAAGTTTCTCCATCTACTGTAAAAACTTCATCTCCTTTTTCTGATAATCTCCTATTTTCTATAATAGTTTCAATATTTCTATTTTTACTGCTTGTTATACCCGAACCTAGAGCAACTATTTCATCATCAAACATAAACCAAGATTTTTTAGCTTTTAAATCCATTTTATAATTTTCATCTTTTTCTTTTGGATTAACTTTATCTAGATACATTCCTGAAGCACCATATTTACCATCAATTACACTACCACCTACCCAATCTTTATCACTAACTACTTTTGATCCACTAGCTTCATCATATAATGCTACTGTATCTACAGTAGTTCCTGGTAATCTTTTTGGGTTTACAGTAGGCCAAAATCCTTTTGAAAATTGTTCTACATCGCCATTGTACAGATATGTCATTCCATCTGCAGTATGATATCCTTTTAAATTTTCTTTATTCATGGCTTCATACATATATGTTCTATCTGAATATTTACTTATACCATATACAAAACCAGAACTTCTATGAACTACTCTATCCATATTGGCATAATTATAATGACCTATTAACTCTCCTCTTGGTTTTATTATATTATCATTTAATATTTCTTTAATCATAGCTCTAAATTCTAAGTCATTTGTAGTTTCAACCATATTTTTAGAGTCATTTGACTCAAGCCAATATTTTATAGACCCTTTAAGTCTATTACTTTCTTCATTAGTTGCTGCTGGAATAAAATATTTTACTATACTTTTCATGACTGACTCACCATTATTAACATCTTGCCATTTAGATCTTGATATAGATCTCCCATTAACCATATCCATAATTAAACCTTTATACATTAAAGGTTCAAAAGATTTTTCTATTACATCATATACCATATTTACTTTATCGTTTGGTATTGCCCACTGTGTTCCTTCTAATATATAGTTTAACCTACCTATCCCAGATAACAACACAGATCCATAGGTCCCTGTATATGGTATAGCTGTATGTTGTATTATTGATCCATCTTCATAAAAACCATCTCCATTAGTTACATATTTAAGTTCCGGTAATAAATCATTACTTGCTTCTTGAATTTTATCTCCATTTTTTACAAGTAAGCTTTTATATATTACAACTTGACACATATCTAATCTATTTGCGCCTACACTTTGTGTATGTGTTTCAGGCTTAAGACTCCATTGATCTCTTGCATTTGCAACATAATAAGATATTATATCTGTATATTTTTCAATAGTTTCTGTTGTGAGATAATCCCTTATTAGTACTAGCGTATCTGTTAATCTTTGAGGTATACCTATTTGCCAATCCCACCAGTTATTGTAATATCCTTTATTATATCTATTTTCCATTAACCATTCTAAACCATATTCAATGTCTTTTATTAATTGAGGATTATTTTTTAAGCTAGACCCCTCTAACAAGTATGCCTTTGCCATTTCTCTTAATCTTTCAAAGCTTTTTGTTATATGATTAGAGTTTGTTGTACTATCTAAATCATTCCAAAGATAATCTTTGCCTTTATCTTTATTCATATTCTTCCAATAGTTTTCACCAACATCTACTATCTTTTTAACAGCTAACATATCTTCCTTATCATCTACGGATAATAGATTATTTGGAACTAAAGATTTGTATATTTTAGATAATAACTCGTCATATTTATCATTTTTATAATCCTTTATATTTAATTCAAATCTACCAATCTCTTCTCCTTTTATATTTTTAGCTATAATATTTGTTATTCCAGGTTTTATAGCACTGACTATTCCATCTTTTATTTTAGCTATATCTGTATTTTTTGACTCTAAAAAATATTCTTCCGTTGTATACTCTGGATATGTTTTAGCTTTTACTATATAATTTTTCCCTTCATATAGATCTATTTTTTGCTTTTCAAATTCTACTTTTTCTATTCCTACAGAATCACTCACTTTGACACTACACTGTGATTTTATATCTTCATAGTTATTAAGTTTAGCTGTAATATCTGCAGTTCCAGGTTTTATACCTTTGAATATTCCATCTTTTATCTCTACAACACTTGTATCACTACTTTCCCATATAATAGGTTCTTTATTAGCTTCTATTGGATCTATATTATAATTTAGTCTTCCTGTATGTCCTGGCGCAATTTTTAACTTATCCCTATCTAAATTTATACTATTTGGTTTAGGTGTAATCTCTTTAAGTTTAAAATTATCTATTACTATGTTTCCAGAAGTTCCTCCATGTAACCCTGAATCAAATACTACAACTAGCCTTAATCTTTGAGCTTCTGGCTTAGCTTCTATAGTAGTACTATAATTAGTCCAACCATTTGTTCCAGATATATTAGCTAAGTTTGTAGTTTCAATAGTTTTATTGGATATATCTAATTGTTCTGCTTTAATTAATATAGGACTATGATTTCCGTGATTACAGTTATCTTTAACTAAATTTTCACTTTTCGACCAAAGACTTATTTCATATTTTTTACCAGCTTCTATTTTAGGAGATGTTGATGTTACTGTCTTAAAAAATCCAATTGATTTATTTAAATTTATTTTAACTGCATTTTTACCATTTTTTGAGTCATTTGTTATTTCACCCATCATTGTAGCCGGAAATGAGCTGTATGATGATATCTCCCAATTTCTAGGTTTTACATTATTTCCCCATAAATCTTTATCTAAGCTAGTAGACTTAAATACATCTTCAAAGTCTCCATTCATATCTATATAGCTATCTTTTGATATATTCATATTATGAATTAAGCTTTTATTTTTCTGAAAATTTTCTTCTGCATCAATCTTTATTGGTGCTATTGTTACAAAATTATTTGCTATTAATATTGCTGCTACGCTTTTGTATATACCTCTTTCTACTCTGCTTTTATTCATATTTCCCTCCCTTTAATAACCCCATCCTTAGCAATCGTTTTCCCAACTTGCAAATTATAAAAATAATAATTATATTCATATGTAATCATTATTTTTTTGAAACATTGTTCCATTTTAGATTTATTTTATTCTATTTATACATTAAAAGTCAACTAAAATATCCATGTAAGTAATTATATTTTTATTAATATAAATTAAAGCTATATGAATTATCCAATTATGATATATAAAAAATAACCTATAAAATACAGTATTTTTACATCACTATATTTTATAGGTTATTTTTTATACTTTTTTCTATTTTATAATTTTTTTAATTCTAATTCTTCGCTTTTTTTAGTATATACATAACTACATATTGTAGCTGTCAATGGCGAAACTATTACAAGTCCTATACATCCAACAAAAGTCTGAAGTATTTCTGATGATATAAATCTAGTATTTAATATACTTAAAAGTGGCGTTCCTTGTGCCATATATACCATCATAACCCCAATAAAACTACCCATATACGCCAATAATAGTGTTGTTGTTTGAGATCCAACTATTGATTTACCTATAGTTATCCCCGATAATAATATTTCTTTTTTACTTAATTTAGGGTTTTTATCTACTAATTCATCAACTGATGCTGATATATCTATTGCCAGGTCTAATATAGCTCCCGAACATGATAAATAAATTCCTGATTGATATATTAATGTTAAATTTAAATCTTGAAATCCTGAATATAATAAAGACTCCGACCATTGCATTACTGTACCGTGAATTTTAAATATATTACCAAAGATTATTGCCAAAATACAGGTTACCAAAGATGCAAACACAGACCCAAGTATTGCACAATATGCCTTTTTAGTAAATCCGCCCACTAAAATTAAAGTTACTGTTGATATTAAGATACCTATAACAAGTGCTAATAAAATTGGATGATAACCTTTAAGTAGCATGGGCACAAATAGCTTTAATATACAAATTAATGTGAATGCAAAAGATATTACAGTTCTTATTCCTGTACTTCCTGAAAAAATCACAAGAACAATAACAAACAAACTAATTAGGATAACTTCTAAATTTAATCTATAATGGTCAACCATATTTGCAAATACTATATTTCCGTCTTCTGATTTTTCGAGTAATATAAATGCTTTATCCCCTGCATTAAATATTTTATCAGTTTCAAGTGACCCCGTTAGAAGATTTACTGCTCTTACTTTTTTCCCTTTGAAGTCTCCGCTTAATATTTCTACTTCACAAATTTGATCTCCTTGTTTTATTAATCCAGTATCATAAATAGCTGATTCATCCGTACTTAATACTTGTGCCTTTACACCTTCAGCATTAGTATAAATTTGTTTTTCAAATCCGGTTGGTATAAGTAGTAATATACCTATTGAAATTATACATATTATAGAAAATATAATATTTTTATTATGTAATATATTATTATTTTTAAATAGTTTTATCATTATTTTAATCCACAAACCTCTACTAATTTATTGAATATATCTGTATTGTCGTAAGATCCTGAGAATTTATCTGCTCCTGCACCCATTGCATATACCGGTACTGGTACACCTGTATGCGAATATGATGTCCATCCTATCCCTGCTTTATTATTTATTATATGAGTTAAAGTTACTGATAGTGGGTCATATCCACCATATAGAATTTCACTTTCTGTGCTTTTATCTCTTGAATCTTCATCTTTCATACTTTCTTCAAATGCCTTAGTTAATTTTTTGTACTCATAATCTGATAAAACTAAATTTGCATTTTCTTCTTTCTTAGCATCTTTATCAGTTGATATTATAAGCCCAAAGTTTTCTTTTATTATAGGTAATAGATCTTCTAATTTAGCTTTATCTTTATGTTTTTTTTCTTTATATTTATTAATTAATTCATCAAATTCTACATAAGACATTTTTTGTTTTTTTAGTATATCAAAAGCAGTATCATATCCCGTAGTAGCTTGACCTATTGACATCCCACCTGTTTCATGGTCTCCTGTTACAATTATAAGAGTTTCTTCTGGATGTTTATTTGCAAACTCTATAGCTACATTAACAGCATCACTTAATACTTCTACATCTTTTATATTGCTCATAGCATCATTTGCATGCCCTGCCCAATCTATCTTACCTGATTCAACCATCATAAAAAAACCATCTTCATTGTCCATTACATCTATTCCCTTTTTTACAAAATCATCTAATTTTAAACTTTCTTCTTTTGCATCTAAGTTATATGACATAGCTGATGAATCTTGTAGTTCTGGATTTATAGCATATACTTTTCCTGAATCACTATTTAGAGACATTATTTTATTTTTATCGTTAGTTACTTTATAACCATTTTCCTTCATGACTTCAAATATATCTTTTTGCTTTTCATCTTCTCCTTTTGGACTTATTAATGATCCCCCTGCAAAATAATCAAAGTCACTATTAGCCATTTGTGTTGCTATATCATAGTAATCACTTCTTGATGCTGCATGAGCATAAAATGCCGCTGGTGTTGCATGATCTAGTGATACACTACTTACTACTCCTATTTTGTAACCTTCTTTTTTAAGTTTTTCAGTTATACTCTCTGGCTTAGTTTGTTTATCTGCTTTTAATCCAATAACGCCACTATGGGTTTTTATTCCACTTGAAATCGCTGTTGCTGTTGATGCGGAGTCCGGCGCAAATGAAGTTGCATCTTGGGTCGTAGCACTACCTACCACTGGGAATTTAGTAAACTCCAATCTCTCAACCTCAACTTTATTACTATTTTTTATTGTTCCATTATATACTTGTGCTGCATTTACTTGAGTATAAGACATTCCATCACCTATAAATGTAAATATATACTTAGGCTTTTTTGAAGTAGCCTGTGTTATTTGCGGTGAGCCATTTTGTACATTTTTACTTTCATCAGTTTTTACTCCACACCCTGTCAATGATGAACCTATAAGTAATATTGATAATCCTAATACTGCTAATTTCTTTGGTCTTTTCATTATTTTCCCCCTAATTATGTAATTATTAATATAATACCTTTTTCAATTATAATTATAGGAATAATATGTTAAATAATTATTATGTTAAGGTTAATACATAGTTAAGTTTGTTAAATATTAACTTTAAAACATAAAAAAGCAAACTTTATTAAAGTTTGCTTTTTTATAGATTACGATTTTTAAATAATCTATTTTAGTATTTATCTATATTAAAATAATTATATATTATGCTTATTAATTGTCTGATGCTACGTCGTCTAATATATGACTTTCCGATATATATGATAGTAAACTAAGACCATACATAACAAATACTAATGCTGCTGTTATTAGTACAATTGCCATTTTCTAATCCCTCCTTTTAATAATATTATATCCATCTTATGTGAACTAATTATGAATTTTATTTGAATATTATATATTTTTTCTTATTTTAATGTTAAATATAATATCTTTTTAATTTTATACTATATTTTCAATTTATATACATTATAATCCTATTTTGTATTTCATTGCTAGTTAAGATATTGTAATCTTTTTATTTTAATTTAAGTTTTTATTTAAAAATAAATTTTCTATTTATTCAAAATTTATGTATTATTTTTTTTAAAATTATAGTATAATCAAATTAGCACTAGGTCATAATATTAAGTATTATAATCTAGTTCTTGAACATTATACGGAGGTGATTATAATGAAACCATTAATAATCGGTGATTTAGTAGCAAAAGTTCCCGTTATACAAGGGGGAATGGGTGTTGGTGTATCTAGATCATCTCTAGCAGCTGCTGTAGCTAAGGCTGGAGGAATCGGTGTGATCTCTGGTGCTCAAGTAGGTTATGACGAAGATGATTTCGAGAAAAATACATTAAATGCAAATTTAAGAGCTTTAAAAAAACATATAATTAAAGCAAAAGAAAGCTGCCTAGATGGAATTATAGGTGTGAATCTTATGGTAGCTATGAATAATTATGAAGAACATGTAAAGCAAGCTATAGAAGCTGGAGTAGATCTTATAATATCTGGTGCGGGGCTTCCAACTAAACTTCCTTCATTTGTAAAAAATAGTAAAGTTAAAATAGCTCCAATAGTTTCTACTTCTAAAGCTGCTAGTGTTATTTTAAAGATGTGGGATAGAAAAGAAAAAACTACTGCTGATTTAATTGTAGTTGAAGGACCTAAAGCAGGTGGACACCTTGGATACACTAAATCTGAACTAGAATCTATTAGTGTTGATGATTATGATAAAGAATTTGAAGAAATACTTAAAGTAGCTAAAACTTATGGTGAGAAATATAACAAAGAAATACCTGTAGTTGCTGCAGGTGGAATTTATACTGGAGATGATGTAGCTAAATATATAAATCTTGGTGCTAGTGGTGTCCAAGTAGGAACTAGATTTGTTACTACTTATGAATGTGATGCTCACGAAAACTTTAAAAATACATATATAAACTCATCTAAAGATGATATAAATATCGTAACAAGTCCAGTTGGTATGCCTGGTCGAGCTATAACAAACAAATTTATAGAAACAGTTTCTGTAAATCGTCCAAAAATAACAAAATGCTATGATTGTTTAATTCCTTGTAATCCAAAGAATACACCTTATTGTATATCGCAAGCTCTTATAAATGCTGTTAAAGGTGATATTGATAATTCT
Organism: Faecalimicrobium sp. JNUCC 81; assembly: GCF_053667625.1. Classification (NCBI taxonomy): domain Bacteria; kingdom Bacillati; phylum Bacillota; class Clostridia; order Peptostreptococcales; family Peptostreptococcaceae; genus Faecalimicrobium; species Faecalimicrobium sp. JNUCC 81. The sequence goes on along the minus strand of NZ_CM132203.1, from coordinate 1,691,263 downwards.
CTACTATTCTGTGGAGAAAATGCTTATAGAGCTGACAGATTGTATTCTGTTGATGAAGTTATAAAGGAATTAACATGTAAATTATAGATATATTAATTTTAGCTTTAATATTTAGACCTTAATTTTTGCAATACTCCTATCCTAAGGTCCTATATAGTTTATATTTAAAGGCTAAAAATAAAAAAAGGAATACTTAAAATAAGTATTCCTTTTATCTATATTAACTATATTTATGCCTTAAATACATTTTCAACTTCTTTAAGTACTTCTCTTATTTTTATATGCTGAGGACATTTTACTTCACATTTTCCACACTCTACGCACCTAGATGCATCATTTCCTTCTTTTACTAATATATTATTATATATTTCTTTAGATACAGAAACATTGTCAAACATAGATGCATTGTTTAAAAGCTCAAAGCAGTTCGGTATGCTAACATTTACTGGGCAAGGAATACAATACTTACATCCAGTACAATTTACCTTTATTTTTGATTTAAATTCATCTCTTAATTTATCTAAAGTTTCTTTTTCCTCTGGTGACATTGAGTTTTCAATGCCTTGAGTATCTGCTATTTTCAAATTATCAATTACTTGTTCCATTGTTGACATACCACTAAGAACTACTCCTATATCTTCTTTGTTGTATAAGAATTTAAATGCCCACTCTGCTGGTGTTTTTTTAATCTTTGAATTTTCTATTATATCTTCTATTCCTTTTGAAAGGTTGTTTACTAATGCTCCTCCACGAAGAGGCTCCATTATTACAACACCTAAGTTTTTACTAGCTGCATATAATAATCCTTCTGTTCCAGCTTGGTAATCTTCATCTATATAGTTATATTGTATTTGAGTGAAATCCCAATCATAATCATCAACTATTTCTTTATATAAACCTATCGTATCATGAAATGAAAAGCCTATATGTTTTACTAACTTTTCTTTTTTTATCTTATCTAAAAACTCAAATAGCCCATATTCTTTAATTGTTTCGTAAGTTTCAACATTTAAATTATGAACTAGGTAAAAATCAATATATGAAGTTTGAAGTCTTTCTAACTGCTCATTTAAATATTTATCCATATCTTCTCTACTCTTTACAAGCCATGTAGGAAGCTTAGTTGCAAGTTTAACTTTGTCTCTGTATCCTTCGCTTAAAGCACGACCTACAAATGCTTCACTTTCTCCATCATGATATATATACGCTGTATCTATATAGTTTACCCCATTATCTACAGCATGCCTTATCATTTTAGTAGATTCTTTTTCATCTATTTTCCCCTCTATTTGTGGAAATCTCATACATCCAAATCCAAGTATGGACACTTCTTCATTAGTCTTACCTAATTTTCTATATCTCATATTCTTCTCCCCCAAGATTATTTATTCCTTAATTATATAATACTATATTTTTTAAATATATTTAAACTATTCTGTAAAAATGATAAATATAATAGAATACTATTTCTAAAATTAATAATAATATTAATTTATTTATGGTTTAATCCAAGATAATATTTGATTTCCAAAACTTTTACTAAAAAATCTATAGAAATAATACTTTTGCTTTAGATAATGTTTTTTATATATAATTCTATTTATTAATAAAATCTCTTATAATATTTATCTAATTTATTAAAATAATAAAAAAATGGGTTAATAGCTTAATAAATAAGGTATTAATTTAAAAAAAATGCAATAACTATAGATCAGATATTGATTTATATCCAAGGAAAGGGTATTATGTTTAAAGGGCCTAAAAACATTGGGCCTAAAAACTTACTAATAAAAATTATAGGAGAGTGATGGAAAATGGACTTTAGTCCCTGGCGGCTAATAAGTTTAAAACATCACTTATTATTATCTTAAATCAAACTAATTTCTTTATTTCAATTATATAAATTAGTTATTTAATGAATAATATTAAGTGATGAGATTTATATAAAATTGAATAAAGGATGTGTTGCCATGATAAGATATTATAAGACTATTGAAAATAAATTGGAAAAGCTTAGTTCTTTTGAAAATGGCTGTTGGATAAATCTTGTTGAACCAAACCAAAGTGAGATTAATGAAATTGCTACTTTATTAGATATTGATATAGAAAGCATTAAATCAGCATTAGATGAAGAGGAACGTTCAAGAATAGATATTGAGGACAATCATACTCTTATACTTATAGATATTCCAGTAGATGAAAGTGATGAAAAATCATCTCACTACTCTACTATACCTCTTGGTATTATAATAGTTAACGAATCGATTTTAACAGTTTGTACTGCACAAACTAAGATTTTAAATGACTTTATAGTAGGTCATGTTAAAGATTTCTTTACTTTTAAGAAAACTCGTTTCATACTTCAAATTCTTCACAAAAATGCTACTTATTATCTTCATTACTTAAGAAGAATAAATAGAATGACAACAGTGATAGAAAAAGAAATTTATAAGTCGATGAAAAATAAAGAACTTATTCAACTTTTAGAACTTGAAAAATCATTAGTATACTTTTCTACTTCTTTAAAGGCAAATGAGCTAGTTTTAAATAAAATGGTTCGTACCCCTAGTATAAAAAAATATTCTGATGATGAAGATTTACTTGAAGATGTTATCGTTGAAAATAAGCAGGCCTTAGAAATGGCTACCATATATGGCGATATACTAAGTAGAATTATGGATGCTTTTAGTGCAATTATAAGCAATAATCAAAATAATGTAATGCAGTTTTTAACTTCTGTTACACTAATCTTTTCTATCCCAACTATCGTATCAGGATTTTTCGGTATGAATGTTGGCGGTATACCTTATGGAAATGACCCAAATGGATTTTGGATTGTAATGCTTATTACTACGCTAATTGCCTTAGTAATTACATTTTTAATGTCTAGAAACAAGTTATTATAAATATTTTATTATTTTTATATATTAGTTGCAATTTTTTCCATTTTGAAATATAATAATTAATATAAATTTATATTTTTCCCTGAAGGGGAGTAGCTTACACAAAAGTGTGTAATCAATCGTCATTTCAGTGTATAACACTCGGTTGATTAACAAGTTAATTTACTTGATAGCAAGACCTTCAAAACAAATGTTTAATATTTGTTTTGAAGGTTTTTTTAATTTTAATTTTCGGAGGTATGATTTATGAACTATATTTTTTTAATTGTTGGTTTTATATTACTTGTGAAAGGTGCTGATATTTTTGTTGATGGTTCTTCAAGTATTGCAAAGATATTAAAAATTCCGCCTATTATTATAGGGCTTACTATCGTTGCTTTTGGTACTAGTGCTCCTGAAGCTGCAGTTAGCATTACAGCATCAATAAATGGTCAAAATGGTATGGCTATTGGGAATGTAATCGGATCAAATATTTTTAACTTATTAATGGTAGTAGGAGCTTCTGGATTTATTAGTACTTTATTAGTTGAAAAATCTATTTTATCTAGAGAACTTCCATTTGTTTTAATTACATCTATATTATTAATTGTTTTATCTGCTGATATATTTATTTCAGGTCCATCTTCTTATACACTTAGCCGTATGGATGGTGCAATATTATTAATTCTATTTGCTGGATTTGTATATTATTTAGTATCTTCTGCTCTTAAATCTAGAAATTCATCTTTAAATGATGATGAAACCTCTTTAGATATTGAAGTTATAGATAGAGACATTATGGTACAACAAAAATCTTCTCCTATGTCAAAGTCTATATTTTTATCTGTCGTTGGAATATTAGCTATAATATTAGGTGGTAAAATAGTTGTTGACTGTGCATCAAATATAGCATCTAGCTTCGGTATTAGTGACCATCTAATCGGTCTTACAGTAGTTGCTATTGGTACATCTCTTCCTGAATTTGTTACATCCATTGTTGCTGCTACAAAGGGAGAAAGTGATTTAGCTTTAGGTAATGTTATAGGTTCTAATATATTTAATATATTATTTGTACTTGGTATATCAGCACTTATATCTCCAATGACTATTGACCCTAAGTTATTCATAGACGGAGCAATTATGATTATCGCTACAATAATAACTTTCCTCTTTGCTTATAGAAAAAATAATGTAAATAAATATGAAAGTTTAACATTAATGATATTATATGTTGCTTATATGGCTTATTTAATTATGACAGCATAAGATTTTATATTGATTTTTTAGGCAATTTAATATAAAATCAAATTATAAATTTATTTTCATTAATAAATTACACTATGATGGTAATTAGCAAGTTTATACTTGATGGAATACCTTCAAATCAGATATTTCACATCTGTTTTGGAGGTTTTTTTATGGTACTATTCATTTTAGCTTATAACATAATTGTTTTTGGGGGTATTATTTATGGACTATATTTTTTTAGTGCTAGGATTTGTCTTATTAATAAAAGGTGCTGATGCTTTGGTTGATAGTGCGTCGAATATAGCAAAAGTTCTTAAAGTTTCTCCTATTTTTATAGGACTTACTATTGTTGCTTTTGGTACTAGTACTCCTGAGGCTTCCGTTAGCATTATTGCATCATTAAACCATCAAAATAGCATGGCAATTGGAAATGTAGTTGGTTCTAATATATTTAATTTATTAATGGTAGTAGGTACTACTGCATTTATAAAAACTTTATACGTTGAAGAATCTATTTTGCATAAAGAGTTTCCATTAGTCCTAACTGCATCATCTTTAATGTTACTTTTATCTTTAGATATGTCACTGGGTTATTTTGATGGATTTATATTATTATTATTATTTGTTATGTTTTTATTTTATTTAATGCGTATATCTCTTACCCCTGGTAATTTTTCTTTATTGAATAAAGAAATTTCTATATCTATAGATTCGGATACTATTGCCATTGATAAAAATAAATCTATTTTTAAATCTATAATTTTAACAATAGTAAGCACTGTAGCTATACTCTTCGGAGGTAAAATAGTGGTTGATTCTGCTTCTTCTATTGCAAGTACTTTCGGTGTTAGTAGTCAATTGATTTCTGTTACAATAGTAGCTATTGGTACATCTCTACCTGAGTTTATTACATCACTTACAGCTGCTACAAAAGGTGAAAGTGCTTTAGCTCTTGGTAGTGTTATTGGTTCTAATATGTTTAATACTCTATTTGTACTTGGAATGTCTGCATTTGTATCACCTATGAATGTAGAGCCTAAATTAATCATTGACGCTATATTTATGATTGTATCCACTGTTATACTATTTATATTTGCATATAGAAAAAATGATATAAGTAAATATGAGAGTCTAACCTTAATTGGATTATATCTTTGTTATATTACATATTTAATTATGAGTACATAAAAAAGGATGATTTGACCATCCTTTTTTATGTACATTACTTTTCTATTATCATATCCATTATTAATCCTTCAAACATATCTTCTAAGTTTTCATTAATATCTAATAAGTAGTCTGGTACACACTCTTCTTCTTCTTCAATGCTTACTTCCTCTATTTCAAATGGTGCAATCAATACTTCATCAAAGTTTATATTAATAGTTGGAATACTTTTTACTATCTCCATACATCCATCGTATCCTTCATCTGCTAAGGAAGAATACATATCTAATCCTTTTTTATAATATATTCCAGCTAACATATACTCACATTTTTTATTTCCCAGTTTATATCCTTCACTATAATACTTTTCAGCTTCTGAGGAATCATTTAACTTAAGGCTTAACTGACCTAAATTATATATAGATTCAACACATTGTTTAGTCCTACCTTTTTCATACCAATATTTAGAATTTATATAATCTTTATAATAAATATCGTATATCACACCTAACATATGTTGGGCGTATGTATTATCTTCATTTGCAGGAGATTCAAACATAGACTTTGCTTCTTCATAGTTTTCACCATTAAAATAAATTCTTCCAAGATGTATTTTTGAATTTAAATGATTTTGCTTACTTGATATTTCAAAATACTTTTTAGCATTTTCACTATCATCTAGTTCTTCATATATACATCCTAACTTATAACCTGATTCTACATCTTTATTTTCTAAAGCCTTTTCATACCAAACTATAGCTTCATCAAGATGGTTATCATCTTCATATAGTCTAGCTAGCTTAATTTGACATGATAAAGTATTAGAGTTTCTTAAATAGTAAGAAATGGCTCTTTCAATATCTCCATTTTTTAAATAAAGATCACCTATATTTTCAATTGCACAACTACATCCATCCATAATTGCTTCTTCATAATACTTTATAGCATTATCAAAATCATCTTCTTCAAAATAAAGACCGGCTAAATTATTCTTAGCTTCAACCATATTATTTTCTGTAGCCATTTTATAATACATTCTTGCATTTTCTATTTCATTTCTTTTATTATACAAATTACCTAATCTATATTTAGATAACGCATGATTTTTCTCTATTGCTTTTTCATAATACTCTATAGCTTCCTCATGGTCTTCTTCTCTATCATAAATATATGCTAATCTATGTTGAGATAAAGTATCTTCTTGATCTGCACTTTTTGCGAAATATTTCTTAGCCTCTTCAAAATCCTCTTCTATTTCCATGATCAACCCCATATTAAAGCACCCTTTTACATGTCCTACCTTGTATAAATGCTTATATAGGCTTATCGCGCTTTTTATATCTTTTTCACTTTGATTTAACACAGCTAAATTATATTTACAATCTTCATCTAAAAGTATTGACCCTTTTTTGTAATACTCTAAAGCTTCATCTTCTCTTCCTAAAGTAGTGTATAATACACCTAGATTAAAGCATGCCTTTCCAAAGTTAGAATTAGAACATTCTTTTAACCACTTTTCACTTCTTGCATAATCTTTTAGCTTAAAATGTGATACTCCTAAATTATTTTGAGCTTTTACATGACCTAAACTAGCTACTTTTTCATACCAATAAATAGCATATTCGTATCCTCCTGCTTCAAAATACATATTACCTATATCAAAAGCTGCTTCATCATATCCATTTTTATAAGCCATATTGTACCATTTTTCAGCTTCATTATATTGTCTTTTATCATAATATATATTTCCTAAAGTATATTGAGACTTTACATAGTTATCACTAGCTGCTATTTTATATGATTCTATAGCATTATCTAGTTTTCCCATCTTTTCATACACAGTTCCTTTGACATGATATACTTTAGGGTCATTTGATAAATTTTTTATTTTTCCTATTGAAAATTTCGTACTTTTCATATCATACTCCCTATCTATTTTACAACTTATCCATTAATATATCTAATTATATAACATAATTCATTTTATTCTTTATTATATTTCTATTGTAATTATATTGTAATAATAAGTCTAACGCAATATTTATATAGTTTTATTACGCAATTGTTATATTCTATTATAACCATACAGTATAATGTTATGTATAGGGGCATGTACATATTCTATATATTGCAGTTACAGTATTTTTATGATTCCAATAAAAAAATTATCAGTATTGTGTAAATTTTATCATTTAATCCATTATAGATAGTTTTTATACTGTTAGATTTCAATCAGAATGATTAAGATTATATTTACGTATTTTAAATTTAATAACTTCAACTATTTATAGAAATAAAAATAAGGCTCAAACTAAGCCTTATTTTTCTACATTCATCACATATATTTTCATCCATTGTAGTAGTTTTAACATATTTATTTTTATTAAAATAATAAAAATAAATATGTTAAAAATCTTACTTCGTTTTTTTGTAACATATAAATAAAAGAGAAGATATTATACAAAAAATAAAAATATATATAGCTACTGATTTTAGACTTCCTACACCTAAAACCGCATTTTCAGGTGTTATTGTTTCTTCTTGGTCATTAATAGAAGATAAGTAAATACTTTGTAGTACAAAGCTACCTTGACCAACTGATTTAGATGGTGAAATTTCAACCTTAGAAATATTTGAAGAATCTATTTTTCCCTTAAATTCAGTAAGTGGAATCATAAGTGTTGAAAGTGGTGTAAAATTTGAATACATTGTCTTAGCATATTCATCCTTAACAGGTATAAGTGCCATTTTACCTGGTTGATACTGTAATGCAGAGCTATCTAGTGGTGTAGAGATAGTATGCGATGCACCATTTTTATCAATAAGTGTTATATCGATTATCTGATTTATACCTTTATTAAGGGGGTTTGTTGAATCTTGCATTATCTCAAAACTAAGGGTATTAAATTTTGTGAAATCATTATTCTCTAAAATTTTATAGCTAACTTTATCATTTGCATTTTTAAAATCAAGTGAAACAAGAGGATAATAGTCTGATAATCCTGGTAATCTTATATTTCCAGCAGTATGCTTTTGTTTGTCTTTACTTGCTATAATTTTTTTGTAATTTCCAGAGAAATTTTTAAAATCAGATTCAGAATTTGCATCAAATAGTTTATTACTATTTCCCTTAATAAAACTCATTAAGACCTTTTTATTATATAAAGTACCATCCTTACTAGCTGATATTTTAGATAGATTACCTTTATCTATAGCGGATTTAGAAAAATCAACAATATATTTACTAGCAAAATCTCGTTGTTCATTGCCAGACATAGGTTCTTTTAGTGTATCTCCTTTATCATCAACAAATGAATTATCTTGCTTAAAAATAGTACTATTAAAATTATTATGATTAGCAGAATATAAATATAGTAGTTGAAGGTCTTTGTCTCGTTTTTGTAAGCTCATTGTATCAAAAATTTGACGTCCTTCTAATGTATGAACATCTCCATCAAGTTGAGGTAATATAATTCCAGTAGGAATATCAGGATACTTATTAAAATCTCGCCAGTAGTTTGCTGGTGCTATTGAAATGTTTCCCTTAACATTAAGACCCATTTCTTTTAATATTTCATAACCTAAAAATATGTTTTGCCCACCTCTTGAATGTCCAACAAGAATAATGTTATTAAAATCAATTTTATCTTTCATATCAAAACCATATATATTATTAGTAGTATCTTTATTAACACTATCTAAAAGCGACTGCACATGTTTTTTAAATATTTTACTAAATAAATCTTTTTGTGCTCCATAAAGTTTTTCTTTATCAGAATCCATAGAATCTAAAGAATATACCGGAGTTAAATTCATTCCAAGTGATACAAATCCTTCATTTGCTAATGCTTTCATATTATCTGAAAAACCAATATCAAAATAAGTTGATATGCCATTTCCTGCATATGAACCATGTAGAAAAATTACAAGAGGCAATTTTTTTCCATTAGGAACAGAAATAGAACCAGTGTTATTATATGTCATATATTTTGAATTATCTTGCTCATCTAATATGTTATACATCTTATCTTTCAATAAATATTTATCTTCACCTAAGTTATAAGTTGCTACATCATTGTACTTATATTCAGGTGGAGTAACAATAAATGTATCCATAAGATTGGATTCTACAACATTAGTGGTATTCATTTTCTCAAAAACACCCATAGGCACATATATTTGGTTATTCTCTTCATAATATTTATCTTTTATCAAGGTACCATTTACATTAACTTGATAATTAGTTTTATTAAAAGTTATGTAGTCTTGTTTATCCTTATATGAAATAGTGTATTTGAATGTATTATTTTTTGAATCTTTAGATTCAACTCCTCCTAACTTTTTCATAACAGGGTTTAGGGAAAAGTAAAATACATCTCCTCCTTCAGTGATTGTTTCAAAACTATCTCCGCCAATCATCAAAGAAGCATATATTTTAGATGGCGAAAATGTAATTACTGTGATAAAACTCAGTAAAAAAATAAATAGATATTTAGTCTTTTTAAGCATTTTTTCTCCTTTCAGATGTTAGTTTTAATTATTTAGATATTTTTATTTATTTGTAACTGTAAATAATAAAAAATACCCCGTTATTATATAGACGCTTCTGAGTGTTAAAAAGTTTTTTTGAAATTCATATATTTTATAAACAAAGTTAATTAAATGCACTTATAAGTTATCCAAAAATAATAGTAAACAAATATAGATATAAAATTAAAATATTTAAAGTCTATCTATTAACTCTAATCTTTTTATTTTTGTTCTTCTATACTTATAATATTAAAACTTGTACCATCATATATTTTTTTATTTTCTAAAATATCAATTTTAAAATATAATATACACGAAAATGCAATTGTATATGTTAATATAAATAGTATAGATTTATAGTATTTTCTTTTTAATGTAAATAACATAGATACACGTATAACCCAAGGAAAGACCATCAGTAACAATGATATAATAAAATATTCTAAATTATAATCATTGTAAATTATAATTTTCAAACAAAAATAATAATAATAGATCATCAAAGGTACAATTAAGAGTAAATATTTATAATTACTTTTTATTTTTTTCATTTTATCCTCCATTCTTAATAGTAAAGTATATAAATAAGAATCGTATTAAAAATTTCACAGCTAATATTCATATTTTTACTTACTTTTTGTCTATTTCTTTTAGCATGCAATAGTTTTTATAATAATTTCTTATTAATCATGTTACTATAAAACACATATTATCGATGATATATAAATTAGCATTTAACCTCATTTACTTTTGCTAATTCAAAGTTTAAATAAATTATATTAATTATTTGTTAAGTAGTATTATCATAATTGTAAAGTAATTGTAAAATTTATATTATTAAATATCTAAATATTAACTATTTGAATCCTTAAGAACGCTTATATATTTAGCTATATATCAGTTCTTTACTATTTCATAAATATATAGACTTAATAATTAAATTAACTGTATACTATTATATGTAGGGGGGATATTTTATGAATTTTAGGAATATTTTTATGCAAGTCTTAGTTTTATTTTTATTAATTTTAGTTGGATATGTAGCAAGAAAAAAGAGTTTATTAGATGAACATTGTACGTCAAAATTATCTTCTCTTATAATGAAGATTTTTCTACCTTGTACAATAATATCTTCTATGCAAATAGACTATAGTTCTGATATGATTAGTAAAATAATAAGCTTATTAATTATTTATGTAGTCATGTATTTAATATCATTTTTAATTTCTTATCTCCTAAAATTTATTTTTAAATACGATGACAATTTAGGAATTTATCAATACGTAATAGTATTTTCTAATGTCGGGTTTATGGGGTACCCTGTGGTTGAAGCTGTACTTGGAAGTGAAGCTATTTTTTATACTGCAATATTTAATTTACCATTTAATTTACTTACAATAACTCTTGGTAGCCATCTTTTATCTAAAGATAAAAATGATTATTCATTTTCCATAAAATCGCTTATAAATCCAATTATAATATCCATATTTATAGGACTATTACTTTTTATATTTAGCGTTAAAGTACCTATATTTTTAAATCAACCAATCAAAATGCTAGGAAATATTACTACACCACTTTCTATGTTAGTTATAGGTAGTATGCTTTGTGCTTCTTCTGCTTATGATTGTTTTTCTAATAAAAAACTTCACTTTGTAACGCTTATCAGGCTTATATTACTTCCTTTACTTATCTACTATTTATTTAAAGGGCAAGTTGAAGATAGTATGATTTTAGCTATTCCCATTGTTATATCATCTATGCCTGCTGCTGCAAATACAGCCATAATGGCTAGTGAATATAAATCAAATACAGCACTTGCTTCTCAAGCTGTATTTTTTACAACATTATTTTCTATAGTAACTATTCCATTAATAAGTATGTTCTTATTAACTTAAACATAATTTTATAATTTAAATTTTTTCCTTATTATGGTATCTTATATATAAAATATGAAATAATACTAGTATGTTAGATAGGAGGAATTTATATGGATATAGATTTAATTTTTAAAATAGTTTTACTTATAGTTGTTATAGGTATATCTCTTAAAGCTATAAAAGCTATTACAAGTCTTGTGTTTAAAATTGCGCTAGTTGCATTTGTAGTTTTATTATTTTATAAAATATTTACTGGTATGTAATTTATGCTATAAATTTAAAGAGACTATTATAAATATAGTCTCTTTATTAATTAATTAAATTTTCATTGTATCTTCCCATAATATATTCATCTACATATCTACCATTTCTAATTGTCGTATATTTTTTCTTTCCTTCCACTACAAATCCAAGTGATTTATATAAATTTATTGCTTTATCATTATCACAAAGTACACCAAGTTCTATTCTTACTAACATGAGCCAATTGTCTGCTATATCTAAAAGTTTATTTAATAATTTTTTGCCTATACCCTTACCTTGATATTTTGTATGTACACTTATACCTACGCTAGCACTATGTCTAAGCCTAGGAGAACTTTCTACATTAAGAGCTGCCATACCAACTATTTTATAATCATTATCTTCTTTTATTTCTGCTACAAATATATAATCATTTATGCTAAGATTTAATGTTTTTTCCCTAATTTTCTCATCTCTTTCGTTAGGCATTGCTAATGTATTTTCCATAACACCTTCCATTGTTCTAAGTTCTAATACTTGTTTAGAATCTTCTATTTTTATAGGCCTTATAATTAAATCCATAAATCTCTCCCCCCCTTAAATTTATATAAAAAATACTATCAAATTTTAATTTAAAGATTTGATAGCAATTTAATGTAATTTACTAAGTTTTCTATTTAAATATCAAACATAATTTATATTTACTTTGAATTTTTTAATGGGTATTGGTTGAAATATCTATTAAATTCTTTATCCATATTTTCTAAAATATTTAATATTTCTTCATTATATATATTTATATTCTCAATATAATATGTATTTTCATCATCTTGATAGTTATTAAGCTTGTCATTATCAGAAATAAAATTTAAATTTTCAGTATTTGTATTAATTTCATTTTTAGCAACTTCATTAGAAATACCCTTTTCTCTTACATAGAATTTATCTACTATTAAATCTTGATATTTATCAGCTTCTATGTCTTTATATTGACTTTTAACTTCATATTCAAAGTCTTCATTCAATTCAAGTTCAGATAATAACTCATAACCTGTATTTATATTACCTTGAGTTATATTTCTAGAAAAAGCTAATCTTCTAGATTCTATAATGTATTTCCCTTTTCCAAATTTCTTATCTAGTTCATCTTGTGCATATTTTTTTAACTCATCTGCTGATATTTTATGACCAGCATTTAACTCTCCAAGCTCTACATCTGGAAATAAACTTAATTGTCTTACACTATCATCATTAGACTTAAGGAAAAATTCAGGCGTATATATTACTTCTATATTATCAATCATATCTTTAGGTTTTTCTACTTCAGGTAATTTTTCTAATAAAATATTTCCAACTATTGAATACTTTGGTTGTTTTATATCTTTAGAAACCATAGGAAATGTAATATCTTTGCCATTTACTAATTCAACTAAAGTTTCTGAGTATCCTTCTTTAAGATGAGTACCATCTTCAAATCCTTTTACCTTGTAAATATTATCGCCAACAGAATAATTAACTCTAGTTTGTATTAAATCTATAATTTTTTCATATTTGATAGTTTCTCCTGGTTTTACACCCCATTCAAAAAATGGTACCATAAGAAGTAATTCCTTAGTTTTTTCATCTATTCCATCGACATTTATAACTAAGTATGGGTCTTCTCTTTCTACATAAAGTCCACTTTCTTTCCTTCCTTTTAATTTATCTGCACTACTAATTTCTAAACGATCCTTACCTTGGTAATTTTCATAAGCTAATGCAGTGACTGAATTTCCTAGTATTAATATACCTGTTGTTGCTATTATAACCATATTTTTTCTTAATTTAAACATAATTACCCCCAATATATTCTATAATTTTAAACCTATTTAATATTATCGTATTAAATAAGAATAACTTAATATTATTTTTAAAATTTAATTAATTTTCAATTAATTTATAAATTTAATCTAAAAAAAGAACTACATTACGTAATCCTCACTAGTCATTAAAATATTTTATTAAAATCACTAACGTTACAGCTTTTAAGTCTAAGTAAGCTTCTATTTGTGAAATATATCTAATTTTTTATCTATAATTTTTCATCATCAATACATATTAAGCTATACTTTATTTTTGAGTATATATAAATAGCCTAACATCAAAGCTAGACTATTTAATAATATTATTTAATTTATTTGTGTAAGTTGTAGGAGTTGCACTTACCAATACTATTACTTACATATTAACCAGAAGGGGATCCCTGGTTTAAATATATGTTTAAATTTATAAAAAATATTTTTTATTTACTTTTTAAGCTAATTTAAATTTTCAAGTATATATTTTAATCCATTTATAGATATACATAATGCTAAAAACGATATAAGTAACCATATATATTTTGGCCATTTAACAATTCTATTTATAATTTTTTCACCATTACTTAATATTAAATTTAAAATTTTTTCTGAGTAAACCATTTTTATACCTCCTATAAAGTATACAATACTACTTTTTTAAGATATTTTCACAAATTATAACACACTGTAATAATTTGTAATTTATTGTAATATTTTGTAATAATTTGCATTTTGTCTATCTGATATATTTAATAGTCATTATTTTTATTAATTTAAGATTTGCTAATTCATATTTCCATCTAAACATTTTTAGCTTTATTCTAAAGCTGTTCGAACATAAAAATAACCTAAACATAAAGGGTTAGGTTATTTAATAATGTTATTTAATTTATTGGAGTAAGTTGTAGGAATTATACCTACTAAAACGCCTACTTACATGTTAACCAGAAAGCTGGGGAGTTACTGGGCTAAATATATCTTTAAATTTATAAAAAATATTTTTTATTTACTTTATAAACTAATTTAAGTTTTTAAATATGTTTTTTAATACGTTTATAGATATACATAATGCTAAAAATGATACAAATAACCATATACATTTAGCCCCTTTAATGTATATATTTAGAAATTTTTCACAGTTACTTAATATGCTTAACGTTAAATTTAAAAGTTTTTCTGAGCAGTGCACTATTATATACCTCCTACAAAATATATAATACCCTATTTGTAAATATTTTTCATATTTTGTAATATTTTGTAATATTTTGTAATACTTGTAAAATATATATTTAATAATATTATTTAATTTATTGTTGTAAGTTGTATAAGTTTCATCTACTTAAACTACTACTTATATATTGACCAGGAAGTGGAATCCTTGGTTTAATGTTTTTATTAGGGATTTTGGGGAGTATTTATATATATTTTTTTAAAGTTTAAACCAACTTTTAATTCCTTTTTCTCTAGGTACATAATATTGTTTGATTCCATTTTTGAGTACATATGATTTTATACCTAGTATCCTTGCATATATACATACTATAGGACTTCTTAGTCTACCTTGAGAACATCCTATTACTACTTTTTTTGTTTTATTGTCTGAAATAGTTATTAAATGTTTTTCTATTACGCTTCTATTTTTTATCAATCCACATAGTATTATCGGTATCGCAAAGTATATATATTTTTTTAAAATATTATGTTCTTTTTTACTTATAACTGGTACATTATACTGACACAAAGGCATTGCTTTATGCTCTTCTTCACTTCTAACATCTATTAATCTTTCACTTTTTATATTTTCTAAGCTTATAAACATACTTCTATCCACCTTTTTATATTTAATGGTAATCATTTTATAGTTAAATCATTTCATTATAATCACTATTTAATATCACTACGCATATATTTAATTGTACTACTTTTTAAAATTTATTTATCTCTTTAATTATCAGTATATTCTGTTAATTTCTTTTTATCGAGATGATTATAATACAAGTAGACTTTCAAATTTAAAACCGTCTACAGTTGTCTTCAACTCTGATAGCCCGAGCTAACTTATAATGTTAGCTGGGACTAACTTTTTATAAATAATTATTTATACATCATTAATCTAATAGCTTGCTAATACACTGTATCGAAAAATAACGTTTATCAAATTACTTTTTATGTAAATTATTTTGAATAACTTTTACTTATCCGGTTATATTATGTATAGGTTATCAAGTACAGTATATATCTGTTATAAAGTAAGGATTGATCTCCCTACTTTTAAAATTCCAGTTAGCATTATTTGTTAGCTGGTTTGATTTTTGATAAGTTATATTTCTATGAATCACTTATATTTTAATAAGATTCAATTTGTAACATATTTAATTATTTTTCATATAAATTATTATGAGGCTAAATAGTCTTATAACGATTTTAGAATATAATTTGTTATCATGTCCTGGGACTATATTTAATTATATATTCACTCCCTCAAATATATTGAATCAGTTAACTTTATTTAGTTATCTGATTCAATATATTTTTTGTTATGTTAATTGTCTTTTTATACATTTTTTGTATTTTCAATACGTATATATAATCTTTTCTTTTTTATATACTGTATATAAATATCTTCAACTTTATAGATATTTTAACTACTGTTTTTATAATTATTTTTTTATTTAATTATTTTATGTTATAATCTTTTATGGAATATAAATCCAAATTTAATTTAAAAGGTGGACATAATATGCAAATCGAAAAAATTAAGCCTTTATTATTTGAACAAATAAAAAAAGCATTTCATCTAACTAAAAAATTTCATGACATTTTATTAGATCATATTCTAAATCACGAAGAAGATTTTAAGATTCAATCAGCAATGCTTTGCTTAAACGAAGCATCTACTTGTATCAACTCTGCTTCTTTAATCTATTTTGCCAATTATAAAAAAGGTGATTGGCCAGAATTTGAAGAGGTTTTACATAAGTTTGAAACTCTTAATAATGAATTTATAAATGCTTATTCTATTAACCATGATTTACAATGGGTCGTTCTCGAATATAACAGCTTTTTAGAATCTTATAAAAGATGTGAAAAATATTTTAATTAATCACATATATCTTTTAGCTCTTGAACTGAATGTTCTTGAGCTTTTCTATAAAACAATCGGTATATTTAAATCGGCCATAAAATAAAATCGCCACCGAAATTCATATTTTTAATGAACGGTGGCAAATTGGTGGTAAAACGTATATATCTTATAAAATAATTTATTTAAATTATTGCAATTACTTATTTTACAGTTTTTAAATCTAAGTAAGCTTCTATTTGTGGAATATATAACATATCATTATCCTTCATATGAGTATTCCCAAATTCTCTAAGCTCTAATCCTTCTTTATCTTTAGTTATTTTATACTTTATAACTTCATTATCTTCATTTATAGTAGCATGAAAAAATGTTCCTTCATATTGTTTAAATCTAAAATCAAAATTATCTCTACTAAGTTTTATAGTTATATCACTCATAATATATCCTTTCATATTGTATATTATTTGAAATTTATTACATTATATCATAGGTAATCTATTTCATCAAAATATATATTGCTTTATACTTATAGTATATATCATTATCAAATATTTATATTCTATTTAAAGAGGTGAATTATGAGCAAAAAATATAAACTTTTTTCATTACTGTTGCTACCATTAGCTTTATTACTTAACTATATAGCCTCAAAATATCCTGAATTAATAGAGACTTATTATTCTCTTTCAATCAATAAGTTTATGATACAAACTTTAAGTAAAATTTCAGGAATTTTTCCTTTTTCTACATATGAAATTACCATTTATTTAATAATTTTTATTTTATTAATTTTTATAGTACAATTACTTTATATATTATTTAAAAACTCTGTTAAACTGAAAAGCTTTTTAGTTAATTCTCTATTAAACTTATTGTCTATTTTATCTATAGCTTATTTTTTATTTATTGTTTTATGGGGATTAAATTATAATAGACTTCCTCTTTCTACAACTCTTATAAATAAATATAACTTAGATAAATGTAAAAATATATATCAAATAAATTATAATAATGAAGACTTGATAAATTTATATAAATTTTTAATAGAAAAAACTAATGAAACTAGAAAACTTGTTTTAGAGGATAGTAATGGCATTATGAAAAATAATTCTGATTACAAGAGCCTAATGTCTAGAGCTCAATTAGGATATATTAAATTATCCAATATAATTCCTAATGCCGATAGTAGCTATTCTAATCCTAAATATGTTATATCATCAAACTTAATGTGCTATACAGGTATAACAGGTATATATTTTCCATTTACAGGAGATGCCAACGTTAATATAGCAGTACCTGATATGTATATACCTTCTACCACGCTTCATGAAATGGCCCATCAAAGGGGTTATGCTAGTGAAGATGAAGCTAATTTTATAGGCTACTTAGCATCTATAAATCACCCAGATATAGATTTTAATTATTCTGGATATATACTTGCTCTAAATCATACTGCATCAACACTTAGTAAAGTAGATTCTAATACACTTATAGAGCTTAATAAAACCATATCTAGTGATGTTAAAAAAGATTTAATTAATAATAATAACTTTTGGAAAAAGTATGAAGGTAAAGTAGAAAAAGTTTCAAATGATTTTAACAATGCATATTTAAAATCTAACGGTATTGAAGAAGGAGTTCAAAACTACGGCAAAATGGTTGAGTTACTTTTAACTTACTACAAACTTTACCCTGAATATTAATTTATAAAAATGATATAGTATAATTAATAAAATTATCTAGATTAAATTAATAAGTAAATAAAAAATAGTAGTTATCAATAACTACTATTTTTTATTTACTTAGCTAAAGTTTTTTAAAAGATTAGCCATTTCTATAGCACTAACCGCAGCATCATATCCTTTATTGCCAGCTTTAGTTCCAGCTCTTTCAATTGCTTGTTCTATTGAGTCTGTAGTTAATACTCCAAATATAACTGGTATTTCTGTATTTAATGATACGGAAGCAATCCCTTTAGATGACTCTGCACAAACGTAATCAAAGTGTGGTGTTGACCCTTTAATAACTGCCCCTAAGCAAATTACTGCATCGTATTTATTACTTTTGGCCATCTTTTTTGCTACCAGAGGTATTTCAAATGCACCTGGTACCCAAGCTATTTCTATATTTTCTTCCTCAAGTCCATGTCTTTTCAATCCATCTAATGCTCCATCTAGTAATTTTGAAACTATAAATTCATTAAATCTACCTACTACTATACCTATCCTTATTCCTTTTGCTACTAAATTTCCTTCTATTATTTTCATCCTTTTTCTCCTTTTATGTATATTTTAAATTTAATAATTTAACATATGTCCTAATTTATCTTTTTTAGTATTTAGATAAAATTCATTTACTTCGTTATGATTGATCTGTATAGGTAATCTATCTACTATTTCAATATTAAAAGATGATAATTCTTCAATTTTTCTTGGGTTATTAGTTAATAATTTAATTTTTTGTACTCCTAAGTTTTTGAAAATTTGTGCTGCACTTGAATATTCTCTCATATCCGCTTTAAATCCTAACTTTATATTAGCTTCTACTGTATCAAGGCCTTGATCTTGAAGTGCATAAGCTTTCAATTTATTTATTAAGCCTATCCCCCTTCCTTCTTGCCTCATATATAATAATATGCCTCTTCCTTCTTCAGCTATTTTTTTCATTGCTTCATCATACTGTTGCCCACAATCACATCTTTTAGATCCTAGCACATCACCAGTTAGACACTCAGAATGTACTCTCGCTAGTACTGGATTACCATCTTCTATGTTACCTTTAACTAAAGCTACATGATGCTCTTTATTAATTTTATTTATAAATCCATATATCTTAAAGTCACCATATTTTGTGGGCATTTTTGTTTCTACTGCTCTTTCAATAATTATTTCAGCTTGTTTTCTGTACTCTACTAGGTCTTTTATTGTTATTATCTTTAAATTATGATGTTTCGCAAATTCCATTAAGTCTGGTGTTCTAGCCATAGTTCCATCATCTTTAATAATTTCACAAATAACCCCTCCTGGCTTTAGTCCTGCAAGTATTGATAAATCTACAGCTGCTTCAGTATGTCCATTTCTTTCAAGTACTCCACCTTTTTTAGCTATTAATGGAAACATATGACCTGGTTTTCTAAAATTTTTTGATGTTGATTTATTATCTAAAATTTTTTGTATTGTCAATGCTCTTTCATATGCTGAAATTCCTGTTGTAGTTTCTATGTAATCAATACTTGCTGTAAATGCAGTTTCATGATTATCAGTATTATTTTGTACCATAGGATATATATCCAGTTCTTTTAATCTATCTTCTTCCATTGGCATACATATAAGTCCTCTACCATACTTTGCCATAAAATTTATAGATTCTGGAGTTACTTTTTCTGCTGCCATTAGTAAATCTCCTTCATTTTCTCTATCAGGATCATCTACTACTATTACTATTTTCCCATTTTTAATATCTTCAATGGCCTCTTCAATATTATTAAATTTAAACATTTTAAACCTCCTTAAACTTTTTTATATGTAAAATCCATTTTCTTTAAGAAAATCTATTGATATTAAATCTTCTTTTAATTTTTTATTTTTAGGAACTAGTCCTAAAAGTTTTTCTACATACTTTCCAATTACATCACACTCAAGATTTACTGTTTCCCCCATATTCTTAGTAAGCAATATGGTATTTTCTCCAGTGTGTGGAATTATAGATACTTTAAATAAGTTATTGTCTACATAAGCTACAGTTAAACTTATTCCATCTATTGATATTGATCCTTTATAAACTATGTATTTTAATATATTATCTGGCACTTTTATAGATAGCCATACAGCATTGTCATCTCTATCTATTGCTACTATTTGGCCTATTCCATCAATATGTCCACTTACTATATGACCACCTAGTCTATCCTCAAGTCTTAGAGCTCTTTCTAAATTTACTTTACTTCCTATTTTTAGTATCTCTAAATTACTTTTAGTTAAAGTTTCACTCATAACGTCTGCTTCAAAATAATTAAAACTTGCATTTGCTACTGTAAGGCATACTCCATTAGTGCATATACTATCTCCTAACTTGGTATTTTCCAAAACTTTTTTAGCTTTAATAGTAAGTCTGCTTGATTTTTCTCTTTTTTTTATACCTACAATGGTTCCAATCTCCTCAACTATACCTGTAAACATTTTCATCCCCACTTTCTTATAAATATCCTTCTATTAAAATATCTTCACTTAACATTTTTACGCTAATATCTCTAATTTGGTAAGCATCTTTTAATTTTTCTATTCCATTGCCTCCTATAGGAGTTTTAGATGATTTTCCTCCTATTAATTTTGGAGCTATATAAACCTGTAGTTTATCTACTATACCCTCTTTTATAGCTGAAAAGTTAAGCGTAGCTCCTCCTTCTAGAAGTATGCTATCTATATTTAACTGCCCTAATTGTTTCACCATGTCGTTTAAATCAACACTATTATCTTTTGACTCTGCTATTATAATTTCTACCCCTTTATTTTCTAGTTCTTTTACTATACTTTCTTTTGCCAATAAAGTCGTTATAATTATTGTTCTATAGTTATGAGCATCTTTTATAACTTTTGAATCCATTGGAATTCTAAGATTACTATCTACTACTATTTTTATTGGAGTTTTTCCATTTTCTAATCTGCATGTTAGTTGTGGATTATCTTGAATTATTGTGTTTACACCTACTAAAATTCCCATTACTTCATTTCTTAACTTATGTACATTTTCTCTTGACTCATCAGAGCTTATCCATTTTGACTCTCCAGTTCTTGTTGATATTTTTCCATCTAAAGACATTGCTGATTTCATTATTACAAAAGGAATTTTTTTAACTATATACTTCATAAATACTTCATTTAGCTTCTTATTTTCTTCATCTAAAATACCTGAAACTACTTCTATACCTGCATCAATAAGTTTTATTACTCCTTTTCCAGATACTAATGGATTTGGATCTAGAGATGCTATAACTACTTTAGATATTTTACTTTCTATTATTTTTTCTACACAAGGAGGTGTTTTTCCATAATGAGAACAAGGCTCTAATGTTACATACATAGTTGAATCGTCTACACTTTCTTTAGTACTATTTATAGCATTTATTTCTGCATGACTTTTCCCATATTCTTCGTGGTATCCCTGCCCTATTATTTTATTATTTTTTACTATAACTGCTCCTACCATAGGATTTGGATTAACTCTTCCTTTGCCCTTTTTAGCTAATTCAAGGGCTAAATTCATATAAAATTTATCCATTTTCTCCTCCTAAACTTATAGTTAATATTAAATATAATTTTTATTTACAAAATAAAAACCCTAAGTTAATAACTTAGGGCTAGATAATATATCATAAACTTATACAATATATTTTGTTTATTTGACCGGTAAATGGTTACATCTATTATTTAAATATTGATAAAGATTATTATAGATTTTAATTATCTTTTACATATAAATAAAAAGCTCTGAAATATATAAATATTTCAGAGCATATCAGTCAAATCAATATAATTATACTGTATAATATTACAGTCTTATATCTTTTATATCATCTTCTTTCATCCAGACTTTACTGTCGGCTTCGGAATTTCACCGAATCATGCCTTTTAAGGCTCGCGGGCTTTACCGCCGGTAGGGAATCTCACCCTGCCCTGAAGATTTATTAAGTTTTTATAGTTACATAGTAATTGTTTTATTTATAATTGTCAACTTAAAATTTTAAATAATTGTTAGTATTTTAAATTTAAGTATAATTTAATAAAAAATTTTGCAATTTATAATAATTTATACTCTTCTATTTATTAATTTATTTTTATAGTATCTTTTCTTATCTTCTTCAGTTATTTCTCTTATAATCTTAGCTGGATTACCTCCAACTATTACATTTTCAGGAATATCCTTTGTTACTACACTTCCTGATGCTACTACAACATTATCTCCTATATTAACCCCTGGATTAATTATAGAACCTCCACCTATCCATACGTTATTTCCTATGCTCATAGCCTGTGCAAATTCAAGTCCACTAGTTCTAACTTCTGCATCTACTGGATGACCCGCTGCAAATATCTTTACATTTGGACCTATCATAACATTATCACCTATTTTTACAGTATTGCAATCAAGAACCATTAGGTTATGATTTGAATAAAAATTTTCTCCTATGTGCATATTATATCCATAATCACACATAAATGGCTGTTCCATAAATATATTTTTGCCTGTTGATCCAAATAAATATTTTATTATATCCATTCTTTCATCAACTTTACTTGGTCTCATATGATTAAAGTCATATAAAGCTTCTTTAGCAAATTGTCTTTCATCAAATAATTCCTTATAAAATGCTAAATAAAGTTCTCCATCTAATAGTCTTTCTTTTTCTCTTTTAGGATACTTTGCTTTATACATTCTACATTCCCAAGGCTTTAATTTTATCTCATTTACATCACTATGGATTTCAACTTCATAATTTGACAATACTAAATCGTTATATTTTAAGGTTATTTCATCGTGATAATATAAAGCTTCATTGTCAGTTAAGTTACATATTATAACAAACTTATCATCATCTAATACTCTTTCATATGCATATATACTTTCGTCATGCATCATAAGTAAGTTATTTTTCCCATATATTAAAGCTTTATTTTCTTTTCTTATTTTTATCATTTTCTTGTAGAAATTAAGAACTGAGTTTTCATCATTTTCTTGTTTTTCTACATTTATATCTTTATAGTTTTGATTTACACCAAGCCATGTTTTATCAGCATCACTAAATCCTGCATTTTTTGAGTTATTCCATTGCATTGGAGTTCTTGAGTTTTCTCTTGAAGACATCCAAACTTTTTTAAGTGCATCTTTTTCGCTTATTCCATTTTCTAAATCGTGATAATACTCATTTTTAGTTCCAACATCATCATAATCGTCTATACTATCAAAGGCAACATTTGTCATTCCTATTTCTTGACCTTGATATATAAATGGTGTTCCTTGTTGCATAAAGTATGACATACCTAAAGATTTAGCACTTTCCGCTAAATAAGTACTATCATTTCCCCAATTTGACACTATTCTTGGTTGGTCATGATTTTCTATAAATAGAGCATTCCATCCTTTATTATATAGAGCTTCTTGCCATTTGCTCATTGCCTTTTTATATTTTCTTATGTTAAAGGATTTTTTGTTGTCATGATTCCAAAGTGATAAATGTTCAAATGAAAATACCATATTAAACTTACCATCTTTTTCTCCTACCCACTCGCAACAATCATTTATAGTTACTCCGTTAGCTTCTCCTACTGTCATTATATCGTATTTAGAAAATGTTTCATCTTTTAATTCTTGTAAATAATTTTGAATTCCAAATACATTCATATGCTTTTCAAAAGAAGGCACATATTTTAAATTATTAGGATTTGACATGTCATTAAACCCTTCTTCTTTTTTAATATGACTTATAGCGTCTATTCTAAATCCATCTATTCCTTTATCTAGCCACCAGTTTATCATTTTATATAATTCATACCTTACTTCTTTGTTTTCCCAGTTTAAATCTGGTTGCTTTTTACTAAATAAATGTAAGTAATACTGCCCACTTTCTTCGTTTTTTCCCCAAGCAGATCCTTTAAATATACTTTCCCAATTATTTGGTTCTTTATTTTCTTTTCCATCCTTCCAGATATACCAATCTCTTTTTGGATTATCTTTCGATAATTTTGACTCTATAAACCACTCATGTTCATCAGATGTATGGTTGATAACTAAATCTATTATAAGTTTCATATCTCTTTTATGAACTTCATCTAGTAACTCGTCAAAATCATTCATAGTTCCGAATTCATCCATTATTTCATGATAATCACTTATATCATATCCGTTATCGTCATTTGGTGATTTATACATTGGACAAATCCATATTACATCTATACCTAAATCTTTTACATAATCAAGTTTTTGTATTATTCCTTGTAAATCCCCTATTCCATCATTGTTACTATCCATAAAACTTCTAGGATATATTTGGTATGCTACTGCTTCTTTCCACCATATCTTCTTCATCCTGTGTCCCCCCAAACTTTATAATTTTTACGAAAGTTTATATATTATAGCTTCATAAGCTCTTAGATTAATTTTTTCTATATTATTATTAGAATCTTTGTAGTTGCTTAATAAAATTTCACAATTTTTATAATCTATATTTTTATCTAGTATAAATTCTTCATTATCACCATCGAAGTTCGCTACTACTAATATTTTTTCATTATTTAATTCTCTTATATAAGCAAAAATTGATTTATGATCTTTATATAAAAGTTCAAAATTCCCATATACAACAGTTTCTTCTTCTTTTCTTATTTGTATTAATCTTTTATAGTGGTTAAATACAGAATTTTTATCTTCTATATTTTTCTTTGCATTTATATACTTATAATTTGGATTTACTTTTATCCACGGTTTAGCTTTACTAAACCCTCCATTTTCACTGTCATCCCAGTGCATAGGAGTTCTTGCATTGTCTCTTCCTTTAGCATATATAGACTTCATTATATCTTCTTCTTTGTATCCTCTAGATAAACGTTCTTGATACATATTTAAAAGTTCTATATCTCTATAATCATCTATGCTATCAAATTTAACGTTAGTCATTCCTAATTCTTCACCTTGATATATGTATGGTGTCCCCATTTGCATATGAAGTATTGTTGCTAACATTTTGGCACTTAATTCTCTATATTCTTCACTATCATTTCCCCATCTTGATACTATACGTGGTAAATCATGATTGTTCCAAAATAAGCTATTCCATCCTTCATTTTTAAGCTCTGTTTGCCATT
Source organism: Faecalimicrobium sp. JNUCC 81 (assembly GCF_053667625.1). Classification (NCBI taxonomy): domain Bacteria; kingdom Bacillati; phylum Bacillota; class Clostridia; order Peptostreptococcales; family Peptostreptococcaceae; genus Faecalimicrobium; species Faecalimicrobium sp. JNUCC 81. The sequence continues at coordinate 1,665,532 of NZ_CM132203.1, read as the reverse complement.
TATTAAATACTTCTTTTAGTTTTATAAAATCAAGAGGTGCTAAATCCCACTTGCTTTTACCCGGTATTTCATCTAATCCTATATGTTCAAATTGAAATACCATACTTAGCTCTTCTCTAGGTGGATTACTATATAATTTTGCAATTTCTGGAGTTGCTCCCCATGTCTCTCCTACAGTTAATACATCTTTTTTTCCAAATGTTTTATTATTCATTTCATGAATATATTCATGAAGTTTAGGACCATTTCCCGTTATCTTTTTATCTGGCTGCTTTCCTACTAAATCTATAACATCTAATCTAAATCCGCCAACACCTTTATCTAGCCAGAAGTTTATCATGTCATAAAGTTCATTTCTCATATCTTCATTTTCCCAATTTAAATCTGGTTGCTTTTTAGAGAATAAATGAAGGTAATATTGACCACTTTTTTCATCAAGTTTCCATGCACTTCCACTAAAGATTGATTCTAAATCATTTGGTTCTTTACCATCAACTGGTTCTCTAAATATATAATAGTCTCTATATTTACTCTTAGGATTATCTATAGCTTCTATAAACCAACTATGTTCATCACTTGTATGGTTTAATACTAAATCCATTACTATTTTAATATTTCTAACTTTAGCTTCTTGTAAAAGATTCTCCAAATCTTTCATAGTTCCAAATTCATCCATTATATCCTTATAATTGCTTATATCATAACCATTATCATCATTTGGAGATTTATAAACTGGAGATAACCATATAACATCTATACCTAATTCTTTTAAATAATCCAGTTTTGATATTATACCTTTTAAATCACCTATACCATCATTATTACTATCACAAAAACTTCTTGGATATATCTGATAAACTACTGAGTTATGCCACCATTTTTTCTCTAACATGTTATTTCCCCCTTTATTATTGTTTATTAATCTTTATCTAATATATTACAAGACTCTCTTTTAATTAATTCTGTATCTAGTATAATATGCTTATGACTTTGTTTTTTTTCTATTAAATCTTTTAGTAGTTCTAGACTAATACTTGCCATAATTTCTTTAGGTTGCTTTATAGTCGTTATTGGAGGATTATAAAACTGACTTATTTCCATACCATCAAAACCTATTACAGATACATCTTTTCCAACTGTTTTATTACTGTCAACAATAGCTTTAGCACACCCTATTGCCATAGTATCTGATACGGCAAATATAGCACTAACTTTGGGGTTATATTTAAGTAATTTTTTAGTGGCTTCATAGGATATATCACTTCTATAGTGACCTTCTAATAAATTACTATCATTATAAGGTATACTATAATGCTCTAAGGCTTTCTTAAACCCTAGTAAACGTTCTTTATTTAAACCGTGTTCACTATAGTTATCCCCTACCATTAGGCAAATATTTTTATGGCCATTTTTTATTAAAAATTCTGTTGCTTCATATGCAGCTTTTTTATTATCTATTGAAATATACGAATATCCTTCAGTGTATTCTTTATTATAATTATTTACTGATGTTAGTACTATTGGGACTTCAATATCTTCTATATAATCTTTATTTAGATCTAGAAATTCTCCTCCTAGGCAAATTACACCTTGTAACCGTTTGTCTTTTACAAAGCTTTTTAGTATATCTATATCTCTATATTCTTCAGAGTAATTTTGCTTAAGAATCATAGTGTATCCTACATCATTTATTTTACAAGCTATAATATTTATCATTTCCGAGAAGAATGGATTAAACATGCCTTTAACTAATACACCTATATTTTTAGTATTATTTTGTTTTAAAACTCTAGCACTACTATTAGGTATATAATTGCTATCTCTAACTACTTGTAATACTTTTTCTCTAGTTGAGTCTTTAACATCTGGGTGCTTATTCAGCACTCTTGATACTGTACTAACTCCAACACCAGCTAATTTTGCAATATCTTTTATATTCATATTCACTCCTCTTTCTATCTTCAATCTTTATAAGTATAAGATCCCTTATATTTGTCAGTTTTAACTACTTGTTCCATAGGTTTTGGTGCTTCTTTAATTAAATCTTTATTAGATAATAAACAGATACACTAGCTAATAATATAGCTACTGATTTTTTAGATTTAATCATAATAGATTCCCTCTTTACTATAAATTATTTTTGGGAGTCATTTTCGGTATCGTTTCCAATTTTAATTATATACACTTGTGCATACGTTTGCAATAATTTTATTATTGTTTAGATAATTTTAAGAATAAAAAATAGAGGTATAAAATACACCTCTATTTTTATCATTAACTATATAAAGACAAAATACCATTAAAATCTGATATTTTACATTTTATAAGTTATTTTAAATCTACATAATTGTTACTTACTACTATAGTCTTTCGTATCTCTTGGCAATCCTTTTTTAGCTAATTTACCTTCAACAATATCTTTTATTACCGAGTAAATTATAGCAAATAATGGAACTCCTATTATCATTCCAACAAGTCCTAAAAACTTACCTGCAACAAGTAGTGAGAATAATATCCAAAATGCTGATATCCCTATAGAATCTCCTAATATCTTAGGTCCTATAATATTTCCATCTAATTGTTGTATTATAAATATTAATACTAAGAACCATATTACCTTTGTTGGATCTACAAATAGTATTATTATAGCCGATGGTATAGCACCAAAGAACGGCCCAAAGAATGGAATAATATTAGTTATACCTATAATCACAGATATTAATAAGGTATATGGCATTTTAAATATTGTAAGTAATACAAATGTTAAAACACCTATTATAACTGAATCTAATATCTTTCCACTTAAAAATTTACCAAAAGTGTCATTAGTTCTGTGCGCTAACTCAACTGCAACTTCTGCGTGTTGCTTATTAAACACTGCATAAGTTATTTTTTTACTTAGTGCACAGAATTTTTCTTTATCTATAAGTAGATAAATAGATACTACCAGTCCTATTACTATATTCCATATACTTGATGCTACCACCATTAAGGTATTTCCTAAAATTGGAATTAAATTCGTTGCTATTTTAATAACATAATTTACAAATTCATTCCATTTCTCAACTGCCATTCCTATGTATTCAGAGTCTACATTCATATTTTTTGTAATATCATTTAATACAGTACTTAAATTTGTTACATATGTTGGTATATCATTAACAAGCCCTGACACGCTATCAACTAATTGCGGAAGAACAAACTGTATAAATACATATATTAGTAAAAATGCAGCTATATATGTAAGAATTATACTAATTCCTCTTTTTGACTTGTGCTTAAGGCTTTTTAATTTATCAACCTTGTCCATTTTTTCTTCAATAAATGCCAATATAAAGTTTAAAAGGTATGCCATTACAAAACCTATTATAAATGGTTGCAGTATACCTATTATCTCGCTTAGCTTACTTGTAAAAGAACTCATTTGAGATAATATACTATAAAATAATATACTACAACAGATTACTATAAACGAATATACTGATACTGTAGTATACTTGTTATTCCAGTTTACTTTCATTTTTCCTCCTTGTATGTTACATCGTCTTTGTTATTATAATTATAACCATTAAAGTGGCTCTAGTGTCAATATAGTTTATTTTTTTTTCATAATAATTTCATATAAATATGTTATTTTATTAAATTTTATATTATCCTCTTATTTCTATAAAGACTTTTGAAACATTTATATTAAATAATTCCATATCATATATAATAAAAAGACTTATATAATATAAGTCTTTTTTAATAATTTCTAACTATAGATAATTTGTCTTCTATATTTCTATTTGAAGATATTATTTTGCCCTCATAAACTACTTTATTAATATTAGTATCAAATATTTTTATATCCACCGGTTTATTGCCTACAATTTCATATTGTTTTCCACTTTTATCTTTTCTTAATGTTCTAAATTTATCTTGGTACATAGTTATTATCTTTCCATCTAAATAATAAATCCTTTTTACACCCTCTTCATCATTAAAATCCTGACTGTAATTTATTTGAAAATTATATTTTTCTTCATTTATTAGATTTAGATTTGGCAATGAATAAACAAGTTTTGAAATATAATTTTCCTTATTCTTTACTATTATATTTAAATTATCGTTCTCTATATAATAATGTATTCTCTCTTTGAAAAGATCATATCCACTTTCACTTTTAGAACTCATAAATTCTTTACTTTCCATTAATTCATTTTTAGTTATATCATATATTATAAAATTACTGTAAGAATCTCCATCATTCTGTCTATCAATTTCTATATATATTTTATCTTTATTTATAAAGTTTATTCCACTAAGCCAATCATCTTCTTTTATACTTAACTCTCTTACTACTTCATACTTCTTTGAATTTATGTCTACTTTTAATATATATATATTTTCTCTTTTATTATCTTCTTCTGAATTAGTGAAATTTCTTAGTATCATGTATAAATTATTTTTATATATAAAATTGGCGTATACATCTTCAGATCCATTTTCATTATTTATATTAAAATCTTTATTTAAAGGTATTTTTATATTTTCTAATTTATTATTTTTCTTATTTATTTTTTCTATTTTTATATATTTATTTTTAGAATCTCCAAAATCATTACTTATATATGCATCCCCTATATAATTTTTATCTTCAAATAAATTTCTTGTATCTATATATGGATTACATAAAAGTTCTTTATATTTTTTATTGTAATTTAAGTAAATAGCATCTGTATTGTCATTATCTAACTTTGCTGTTTTCATTCTATCTTTATCTATTACTATTTCTTTATCATCTGAAACTGTTCCTAATGTATTTATTAATTTCGGAATAATTCTATTATTTTCCGGCATAAAATAAGCATACATACTATTTTCATCATGATTAGGATTGAAAAAATTATAATAAATTGGATATTGAAGTTGATTATAGTTTATACTTCTCGCTGGATTATATACAAAACTTATATCCCCTATAGCATCTCTATCTCCACTAATGTCTTTTAAAATAATTTTATCTTCATATGAATAGTTTAGTACCCCTACCATAATAATCATACTTAAACAGATTCCTATGATTCTTATTAAACCTCTTTTCATAATAACCCTCCTATAAATCTGTTTTATATAATAACTTATAACTTATAACTATATTTAAAATAGTAGTTATCAAACATATATATATATTTAATTGTAGAGAATATATATATATGTTATAAACTTTATAAAAAATAAATAGTAAATAAATAATCATTAATATACTTAAAATTAAATGTTTTACTTTTGATATATTTATATATTTGAAAAATAATATAACCATAAACAAAATCGATACTATACTAACTACAATTACTACATAATTATATATAAAACTATTAAAATTATATGGTAAAACAATAAAAAACTTATCTACTATAGATCGTACAAATCCAAAATTTTCTACATTGCCTTTCATCATAGGAGTCATTATCTTATATGCTGCAAATAAAGTTAAAACAAAGCTTATTACATACATATAAATCAGACATATTATATTTATAAATTTACTTATATAAATATTTATTTTATTTTGAGGTAACGTATATAAAGTATAGATGCTTTTATTTTTACCTATAAAATCTTTGTTCCATATTATTATTGAATATAACATGCAAACTAGAAGACCTATTAAAAATAATATTACCTCTGAATTGGTTATTAAGTTATCAAAACTTAAAATACCAACACTATTTACGTATAATTCTGAAACTTTAATCTTTCTAATTATTTTATCCATTATATAATTATAACTATTTAAATTCATTACTAATTTTCCAACTAACAAAACACAAAAAGTTAAAATTATGATAAGGTAATTTCTTATATTTCTTTTAAATTCAAAATCGAAAAGACTTAATATTTTCCCCATAGTATATCCCTCCTTTAATAATTTTTAATTAAAAATACTTGATATTGTATAGTTTCATCTCCATTCAAAATCTGAGTTTCATAAATTATTTTATTATTTTGTTTATTCATTTTGATTATCTACTTCTTTAAATTCTGTAGCCCAATTATTAGGATTTTGTATTATTTTCCCTTCATATGATATGTTTTGATTATTTCTATCTATAACATATAGCTTGTTTTTATCTTGCCATCCAGAAAAATAAAAATTACTTACATAAATATATATTTTTTCATTGTCCACTAAGCTTCCATGGATACTTCTTCCTCGGTCTTTATTTATATTTTTTTCTATTAAAATATCATTTTCAAAAGTTTTCTTATTGTTTATTAAATCATAACTTATATCACTTATTACTATATTTTCATTTATATCAGATGTAATTAAATTAAGTTTCCCCTCATCAAAGCTACTATCTATAACTTTTAAATATTCTTTTTCACTTATTGAATTAATACTATAAGTATTTTTATCTAAGTCGTAATCTAATAAATATAATTTACCTTGTTGTATAACCGAATCATCACCATTTTTTACATTTACAACTGAGTAAAACTTATTTTTATACTTTGTAGAATCTACCACACTTATTTCTAAGAATGGATACTTCTTATCTATCTCATCTATAAGTTCTATTTTCTTAACCAGCTCTAACTTATTTTCTTTTACATTCAGTCTAGAAATTTCAATTATATTGTTGTATGAGTACTCCTTGCAGTAATTACTCATTATATATAGATCCTCCTTATATCTATTAGAAGCTAATACTTTTATATCAGAAAAAATGTATATATCTTTAAAATCTAAATCGATTGTATTTCTTTTTATGTTTTTTTTATTTATATTTTGGTCAAATATAACATTATCTTTTCCTTGAGTTTGAAGTATTGTATTTTCATCTATTTTAATTATTTCATCATATATAAACTTTATATCTGTAGTATAATTCTCTTTTGTTCTTATGTACTCATATCCAATATTAGATATGTTATCATTTCCGCTTAGAACATCTATAAGATTAAATACTTTACTATTATTTTTTTCTCCATAGTATTTTGTTGGTATAGTTTGTTTTCTTGTATTTCCTTTTTCTAGTGTATATTGATTTATTATATATTTACTGCCTTCATTATTTTCATAACTTATTGCTAGATTATTTATTTCATTTATATTACCTTTCAAAGTTTTTATAGTTAATTTATCATTATTATTTCTAAGCGATAAAACTAAAAATAATAAAAACGTAAATACTATAACTACTATTGGTAGCTTTGATTTTAGATTCATTTTTCCCCCTTAAATATAAAACTTTTTATTTATTAGTTTATAGGACATATAGCTAAGTAATATTATAAAAAATGTACCTGATATAATATCTACCCCTATATTTCCTATATACTTAGCTCCTAAGTTACTATAAAAATCTCCTATATTTCTATAAATCATAATTTTACTTAGAATAATTACGTATAATCCAATAGTTATTATAAAAAAACTTTTATTCTTATTTTTAAAGCTTATTATAAATACTATTGCTGTAAATAATACGGATAGCTTTAAAACTAAACCTATGCCATAAATCATGATAAAATCTATCATATTTGTAGGCACATTATAATAAGTAGATAAATATGATAAGTCTTCAAACAATGATGTGGGTATTATCCCTATATTCCTAAACATTATATTAAATATATTTTTAGATATAAAAAGTATTATAATTTGAGTTATTAATACTCCATAAATCATAACTATACTCGATACCATTTTAGATAAGTAGAGATTAAACTTATTACACGGAATCATCTTCAAAGTATAAACACTATTTTGAGTATATTCTCTTACCCAAGTATAAATTGAATATATAAATATTCCTATTATGCTAAGTCCCATAATATTAGGTAGATAGGAGTTATTATATATAATTGAGATTCCATAAAATATTCCATCAAAATTATCCTTAATTTTTTCAACTATACTAAATCTATCTTGAAATCTATTAATCTGAATTATATTTAATCCAAGCATTATAGCTGATAAAATACTTAAGTATACTAAATAAAATTTACTATTTCTTTTTAGCTCCATATTAGTAAGTGCAAGAAGCTTATTCATATTTATAAACCTCCCTCATCTTATCTATTATGGATTTACCTTCATTTTCTCTTATATCCTCGGCATTAAATATTGATACTACTTTTCCGTCTTCAAGTAGTATTACATCATCTACTAATCCTTCTATTTCATCAATTTCATGAGTTGTTATAACTATGGCTTGATCTTCTTTCATATACTTTGTTATTGCTCTTAAAAATTCTTCTCTTTTAAAAATATCTATTCCTGAAAATGGTTCATCTAAAAGTATATAATCTGCATCTTGGCAAAATCCTAGTATTATTCTTACTCTTGCTACACTCCCTTTAGATAAATCATCTATTACAGAATTTATATCTAACTTAAACATGTTTATCATGTCATTTGCTTTATCTGCATTCCAGTTTTTATAAAAAGTTTCCATAAACTCAAAGCTATCTTTTATTGTTATTCCGCTAAAATGAGTATTTATATCCGGTACAAATGCTAGTTTGTCATATGTAGAATTGCTTAGCTTTTCTCCATCTATTAAAATTTCGCCCTTATCAATTTGAATAAGTCCACTTATAGCTTTCAAAGTTGTTGATTTACCTACTCCATTTATACCAAGTAATGCAGTTATTTTCCCCTTTTCTATATTAAAACTCACATTATCTAAAGCCTTAATTTTTTTTACTTTTAAACTTTTCACCTTAGTGTAAGTTTTACTAACCTTTTTTACCTCTATCATTTTTACTCCTCCAAACTTAAATTCTTAATATTTTTCGCTTATAATTTCAATCACTTCTTCTTTTGTTACTTTTATAGCTTTCATATTTTCTATAAATACTTCTAACGACTCATTTATTAATTCCATTTTTATATTTCTAAGTATATTTTCATCAGTAGTTATATTACTTTGGTAATTTTTAAATGTATTTATTATCCCCATATCTCCCATCTCCTTATACGCTCTTTGTACTGTATTTAAATTAACATTTAATTCTAATGCCATCTCTCTTCTAGATGGTACTGTATCGCCTGGATTCAATTCCCCTATTACTATTTGCTGTTTTATGTATTTAATAATTTGCAGATATATAGGAGATTTATTATCTAATTCAAACTTCATATTACCTCCTAAACCAGTGTATCAATCAATTAATACACTAATTTCAAAATTTTTTAGTGTATTATGTAATTAATACACTTTATATAAAAATTTTTGATAAGATGTATTAATTACATAATACACTTTATCCGAAATTTTTCTTCTCAAGTGTATTATACGATTAATACACACACTTTGTAAATATATTTTTTGTTTATTATAATAAAAATGGCCCTTGCTATAAGCAAAGACCATTTTTATATTATTTCTTTTCTACGTTTATTAAAACTTCATTTGAAGTTATAGTTTTTCCATCTAAAATTACCTTAACAGATAATTTTGTGCTACCCTTAGAATTGCCTATTATCTTTCCATTTTCTATTGAAGCAACCCTTTTATTTGAAATATTATATTCAACCTTAGCATCTTTTAAATTTACACTTTCTCCATTATCTTTTAATGCATTAGTATAAATTTCAACAGATTGACCAACTTTTAAGTTATTAGTTATAGTATTTAAATTTACATACTTTAACTTAGGGTTTTTTATTGATTGCTTATTTTCTTTTATATATAAATTATCTAATATCAGCTCTACAGGTTTTCCTTCAAAAGAATTTTTATCTATTGAGATATAATAATCATCTACATTTCCTGTAGTGAACTTATGACTTATTTCCTTTGCATTAGTAAGCTTATCTCCTGATACATTAGTTGTGTCTAGAGGAATATTAACTAAAACCCCTTGTGATTTCGATTTGATATTTATACTATATCCAGGTTTAGCATCTGCTAATGAGTATATAAATCCAAGTTCATAAGTTTTATTTTTATCTAATTTTAGCGTAGCTTCTTCAGTTACTATCATTTCACCATTTTCATTTGGCTGTTGATTTGTTTTCAATGAAAATCTTCCATCAAGAACCCAATGTTTATATTGTCTTTCTAAAAGATCTCTTTCTGCTAAATGAGTTCTATTTGAATTCCCTCTATTTTCTTCTAAATAAAACGGCCCTATACCTTCATCTACATTTTCAAAATCTTCATATAGTACATATCCATCCTTATTTGTATGACCTGGATGCTTCCATATTCTAAAATCATCTACATACACTTTTGAATCTTTACTTCCTTTTCCTACTTCTAGAGAAACTTCTGCTACTTTTTTCCCTTTTGGTACTGTAAACTCAACTTCCATTCTAGTAAATGTGTCTTCTCTAAATTTAACTGCTTGACCTGCTCTTTTTTTAGAAGATTGATTTATTTCAGCTTCTACTTCTACATCCCCACATTCAACTTCTAGACTTATTTTTCTCTTATCGTCGTTTTTAACCCATGCTGATACTGAGTATGTTGCACCTTCTTCAAGTCCTTTTATTTTTTGAGATATCTCAGCATCTGCGCCATTATTTCCACTTATTTTAACTATATCATTTCCTTTTCTTCTTTCAATTGACTCATTTATAATTTGTATATGATTAGTATTTTTAGCATCAGATTCCTTTTTCCAAATCTTCCAAGATTGAGAGTCAAATCCTGGATCTTTTATTTCTGATCCATATCCCCAATCATCTACCCTTTTTTCTTTAGTTTTGCCTTTTGTAACTAGATATGGTGTATCCTGCTTTACATCAAGAGTAACTTTTCCATTTTCAACTTTAACTTCTTTAACATAAGTTTTTCCTAAGTCACTTAATTCATAAAGTTTAACTGTATTTAAATTTTTCCAATTATCTGGGAGTTTCCACTCTGATTTTGTTCCTAATGGATTCCAATGATAAATTTTTTCATCTTCTTTCACTGGATCCCATGGTAAAAATAATTGAGTTTTCCCAATTCCAGTTTCACCTATTGAGTTTTTAGGTGTAGTTGCAACTAATCTATCGTCTCTATAATAATTTATATTTGTCCCTTCTTCCAAAGCCTTTACTCCATTTTCAAATAATACCTCTTTATCACTCATTTTCATTATAGGGAAATGTTGTAAATACTTAGTTGGTAATACTTGATTATAAAATACTCCTACACCAAATTCTCCTTCTACATCATGTCTATCTCCCCACCCTCCAGATAATAAGTGTTTATTACCTTTCAATAATGGATTTGCTAAGAATGAATCTTGAGTGTCATTTTTTATAAATCTCATTATATTACTTGCGTTACCTTTATTAGGGTAAGCTGGATCGCCTCCCCAGTGAGTCCATACTGCATCTTGTTCTAGTGGTCCATTCATTTCTGTTGCAAGCATATAGTCTAGATCATGGACCTTTTGTGCTAATTTATTTGCATTCCATCCATTTCCTGTATAGACATCAACATATACCCATCCTAAATCTGGAGCATCTTTCTTTAACATATCTAATCTTCTATACAATTCTCCACTTGTTATATCTTTTCTTTGGTCTACATAGAAAGTTTTGTCCATCCATGCCCATCCTGGAGCATTTTCATTTACTAACTCTTTTGGATATTCAAATGCATCCCTTGCATACTCTGTAGCATTTATATGAACTCCTATTTTAGCATTATATTTTTTTCCTTCATTAATTAAAGTGTTAAAATCTTTTACTCCACCTTGTCTTATGCCTATATGTCCACCATAATCTGGATGAGAGTCATCATGACCTTCAGCCTGATATCCTTTATGTAGGACTAATTGACCAAAATTATCTGTATAATTAGAAATCTTTTTAACCATATCTAAAGATCTTAAGAATGGATTTTGTGTATAACCAATGTTCATATCTATATATGAAAGATTATTTTTTATATCTTCTCCACCTTTTGATATCTTCATATTTTTTCTGTAGTGAATAGCTGCATCTTGCCAATCTACTATATTATCATTATTAGCATCTTTTGTTATAATAACTTCTGACCAAGGTAACTCTTCTTCTGCTTTATATCCATCTGGCATTTTTAATTCTTCTCTGTAAGTCCATGTTCCATTTCCTATTCCAGTTTTTTTGTACCCATTTCTATTTTCAGTTGACAAAACTACTCTATTTCCACCTTCTATAACATTGTTATTTACAGTTATTGCAAAGTCATCATTATTTATAAATGCATAAGTCTTTCCTTTTGATGAAGCTTCTAGATCTTTAACATCTTTAAATTCTTCTATTATATTGTTCCAGTCTCCAGTTGTTAAAACTGATGCTGTTTTACCATTTTGGTTGCTTTGCACTGATGCTAAGCTATGATTTGGGAAATTTATAGTTTTAACTTTTGTAGTTGATTCCTTTATATCAGTTACTTCCATTCTTAGTTTATTATTATTAATATTCATCTTAAGAGTTATTGTAACTCCAATTTCTTCAATAGCTAAATTATATATAGTTTCATTATTTAAAGTTTTACATGTAACTTTAGGAATATATTTTTCTCCATTCACTTCCATTATGTATAGCTGCTCATTTTCCCCTATTAAAGTAGATCCGTCTTCTTTCCATTCATATCTTAATACCCTTGGAAAATTATTATCTAATACTACTTTCATTGTACTTGATTCTATTACCTGTTCCTGTGTTTCTCCAAGTTCTGGAGGTAAAAGTGGTAAAATTTCCTCAACTTTTACATTAGATAGTGTTACATTTTTATTTCCAAACCAACCATGTAAGCCTATTTTACCTGCTTTTGATGGTAAATTAGATATAGATTGTGATCCAACAAGTTCATTACCTATCCATAATGATACATTACTATCTTGTACTTTTAGTTTTAATCTATATGTTTTGTCTTTTTCAAGTTTTACTGAACTTCCTCCAAATGATCCATATTGACCTTCTCCATTTTTCCATACCCAACTTCCATTATCATAACAAATAGCTCCCCATTGAGCATCTGATAAATGTCTAAATGTAAGTCCTATTCTTCCATCATTTGTGTTGTATTTAAAATCTGTCTCATATGTAAAATCTTTTAAATTTGGAGATTTTTCATCAACTGCTAATGATTTACCATTCATTCCAATAGTTACAGAGTTATTGTTATAAGATATACTTCCTCCACCTTGAGTAGTTTTCCATCCTTGATTATCTACTAAATTAAAATCTGGTTCATATATAACGCCATCTTCTTTAACTTCTACATTGGCAACAGCTTTTAATTCTGTACCTACTATACTTCCTTCTACTTTAAAAGTTCCTGCTTTTGAGTATAACTTTGGATCTATATAATCCCAAGCTACGTTTGCATTTCCTGTTGCTCCATTATTGTATGATACCTTTACTTTAGAAGGCAATTCTGGTTTCATTCTTTTAAATGTTTTAACATTTACTTCTTCTATCTTTTCAATTTTTATATCAGGTGCTTGTCCATCACCTAAGCTTCCTACTGGACCATATTTTATATAATCTACAGAAGTAGTTTTTGAATTATACCAACTTCTATATCCTACTTTTCCTTCTTGTACTGATATTATGTCTACAACTTCATCAAAGTACTTTTCACCATTAATATTTACAGTAAGTTTATTACCTATAAATGTTACCTTTAAAACAGCCCAGTCTTCTGGTTGAATTTCAGGTCCTTTAAATGTTTTATATGTACTTTCATTAAAAATTACCCATGTATCTTTACTATCATAAGCGATACCTGCATGTTTTGATTCATCTGCTCTAAATAGTACCCCAAATCTTCCTGAGTTTTCTTTACTAACTTGGAATCTACATTCTAGCTCTCCATCTTCTAAAATATTAGATTCATTTTCTATAAACCTATAATCGCCATTATTTGTAACACTTAAAAATCCATTTTCTGCATCTACTGTTCCTCTATCTTTTAAACTCGTCCATGTAATACCTTCTGGCCTATCATAATTTTGTATATAAGCCTTATTTGTCTCACTAATAGGTGTTATTTCTTCTACATTTTGTTGATTTATAACTTGTGGAGTAAAATTACCTTGTGCAAATACTTGTATCGGCATATTACTGACAATAGTTGCACCTGCTAAAATTATAGATAACTTCTTATAAATTTTTGCTCTTTTCCTCATATATTCTCCTCCCTACACCCTTTAAGAAAACACTTTCCAACTTGTCTTTATTATTATTATATATTTTTTAATATGGAAATTTTCTCCTTATATATGTATATATTTTACTTATTATCTATCTTTGATTTAAATTAACTCTATATTTTTTTATATAATAAATATTCTAATATTGATTAATTTGATATTCTATGTCCCATTTTTGCCATCTAAATCATATATCTATATTGTGTAGTAATACTACAAATTTTTAAACAGGAGTGTTGTATATGAGTAAAGACTGGATGTGTAACAATAATTGTACAAAGCCTTGTTATTCTAGCACACATAAGCATTGTGATAAATCATCTAAGTGTGATAGCAAACCTATAAAAAGTAAAAAGTCTTGTGGATGTTCTACTATGGATCAAGGTATGTGTCCTACGTTTGTATATCCTATAAATTTTTCAGATTTTCAAATTTATAGCTTATTATGTGATTGTATAGGGAAAATGGTGGGGTTAAAATTAGAAGATAGTGATTGTATATTAAGACTACGTATTTGTCAGGTAAATCAATTTGCCGTGATGGGTAAAACTTGCTCTGGTAAAGGTCCTATATATGTAAAAATAAGTTCAATACAATATATAGACTTTGGAAAAGAAATTTATGTTAATCCATTATGTAATGTAGGAACATCTGTTGGTGTTCCAGGACCACAAGGTCCTATAGGTCCTCAAGGTCCTGCCGGTAAACCTGGTAAGCCTGGCGCTATGGGTCCTATGGGTCCTCAAGGTCTTCCTGGAAAATCTGGTAAACAAGGTGCTAAAGGTGAGATGGGTCCTATGGGTATGGCCGGCATGCCTGGCCTTCAAGGTACTACTGGTCCTATGGGTTCTCAAGGTCCGGCTGGTTCTCAAGGTGCTACTGGTCCTATGGGTCCTCAAGGTCCGGCTGGACCTCAAGGTGCTACTGGTCCTATGGGTCCGGCTGGCCCACAAGGACCTACTGGTCCTCAGGGTGCTGCTGGTACTGCTGGTAAACCAGGTCCTAAGGGAGCAACTGGTGCTGCTGGTACTATTCCTACTCAAGTTAAAGAAAAGTATCTTCCACCTTCTAAAAAATTACCTTATAAAAAATAGTTTTGTATATTGAAAATAAAAAAAGGAAGCTATATAGCTTCCTTTTTTTATTTTCAATAAGTTTTGGTACATGTTCTAGATAATTGAAATAAACCTCTTAGTTTCTAAATATATATCGTCTTTTTTTAATATAGCTGACACAATAGCATATCCATCGCTACCTAATTCTTTTAATTCTTTAATTTTATCTATACTTATTCCACCAATTAAAACTATTGGTATATCTATATTTTTTCTTATTTCTTTGACTGTATTAAATTTAATACATTTTGCATCTAATTTAGTTGATGTATTATACATGGCGCCTACACCTATATAATCTGCACCATCTAACTTTGCCTTTTGTGCTTGCTCTATTGTTTTAGCTGATACACCTATAATTTTATCTTCATCTAATAACTTTCTAGCCAGACTAGCATCTATATCATTTTGACCAACGTGAACTCCATCTGCATCGCTGAGAATTGCTATATCTAATCTGTCATTTATTATTAATAGGGCATCATATTTTTTAGTTAACTTTCTTAACTTAATTGCCCTTTCTAAAAATTCTTTACCTGATGCATTTTTTTCTCTTAATTGGACTATTTTAACTCCGCCTTTTATAGCATCTTCTATACTTTCATAAAAATCCTTATTCTTTAAAATCTCCGAATCAGTAACTAAATATAATTTTAAATATTCTTTTAGTTTCTCTTTATTAAACATACTCTACCTCACTAGCTTTATCAAATTTATAGAAATGATGTACTGGTCCTACTCCATGACCTATATCAAAACTATTTTCTATAGCCTTTGTTATATAATCCTTACTAAGTTTAACTGAGTCTTTAATGTCATATCCTAATGCTAGGTAAGATGCAATTGCTGAAGATAATGTACATCCTGTTCCATGTGTATTTTTTCTGTCAAACCTTTTACTTTTGTAGACTTCAAATGTATCTTTCCCTATTAAAATATCTACTGCATCACCTTCTAAATGCCCACCTTTCATTAGTACATATTTAGGTCCCATTTTTAAAATTTCCTCTCCTGCTAGTTTCATATCTTTAGTATTTTTTATTTCTATTTTTGTTATTTCTTGAGCTTCTTCTGTATTAGGTGTTATTATATATGCCATTGGAATTAAATACTTTATTAAATTTTCTTGTGCTTGTGCTTTTAGCAACGAATATCCACTTTTAGATATCATAACAGGATCCACTACCAAATATTTTGGATTGTATTTTTTTAAAGTTCTTGCTATTTCTAATATGATTTCAGGGCTACTTACCATTCCTATTTTTACAGATTTGGGAACTATATCGTCAAATACAGTTTCAATTTGATTTCTTATTATATCATTACTTAATTCTTCTACTGCAAATACGCCTTGCGTATTTTGAGCTGTTATTGCTGTTATAACACTCATTCCATATGTTCCTATTGCACTAAATGTTTTTAAATCGGCTTGTACACCTGCTCCCCCTGATGAATCCGAACCTGCTATTGTAAGTGTTGGTATTCTATATTTTTGCATAAACATATCCCCCTTATCTTAGTTATAAAAAATTTGCTTTGCTCATGTCGCTCAAGTGTTTCGCCCACACGTGGCTCAAACGACCTAAAGACCAGGTCCGTTGCTCAAGTTTAGATGATAGTAAATTATAACTTATCCACGAAACAGATAAATTATAATTTACTTATAATTTAAAAAAGCTATACCTAATTTAGGTATAGCTTGACTACATAGTTATAAATATATAATATATTATATTTATGTATAAGCTTTCCTACGCTGGCATTATCCAGATCAGGTATAAGGGTCAGTTGTTACTTCTCAGCCATTGGCTCCCCTAGCTATTATATCTATTAATTTATATTATATCAGATCCAAGTGAATAGTCTGAACTATTTTCAAGTTCTTCTATAAACTCATTTGGACTTTCTATTATCTTTAGCTTTTTATTTCTAGATTGCTTTTTTATATAACTTTCCAACTTCATTGCTTTACTTCTGCTATTACTTGCAAAGTATACTTCTAGCTTTTCAAATCCTTTACTTTTTGTATATTTGCTATTTATACCAGTTTCATGTTCTTTCATTCTTCTTAATATATTATTTGTGTATCCCGTATATAAAGAATTATCCTTACATCTTATTATATATGTAAAATGCATATTCTACCTCATCTATATTATTGTATAGTTAAATAATACTATATAAAATCATATATTTAAAGTAATTATTATTTTTATGATAATTACTTTAAATACAAGTTCAACACTTTATACTCATATTTCTTAGGAATGTTCTTAAATGCTTTAATATTAAAAAACAGGCTAGTGATAATTATCAGTAGCCTGTTTAGGTTGTTTATCTTTTATATTTAAATATTTAATAAATGATATATCTTATTTTTTATTTTTATCTATTTTATTAAATGAATTTGCAACAGTCACTGCTGATGTCATACTACCATTTACATTAAGCATAGTACGACCCATATCTAATATAGGATCTATAGCTAATATACCTCCTGCAAGTGGGAAATATGCTCCCATTCCCATACCTGATATTACAACTGATACAGCCATAGCAGCTGTTCCTGGTATTCCAGCTATTCCTAGCGAACTAATTGTCACTACAATTATTAACATTGCATAGAAACTAAAATCCATAGGCGTACCTGACATATTTGCAATAGTTACTGCCATTAATGCTGGATAAATACCTGCACATCCATTCATCCCCATATTAGAGCCTAAACTAGCTACAAAACTTGCTATACCCTCATCCATTTTAACATTATCAGTTAAAGCTTCTATTGTTACAGGAAGTGTACCTACACTTGATCTTGATGTGAATGCCAGTATAAGAGGTTTTGAAACATTTTTTATATATTTTATAGGGTTTATTCCATTTAAACTTATTATAATTAAATGTATTATAAACATTATAAATACACTTACATATAAAGCTACTATAAAATCTATTACACCAAATATAGAGCTAATTCCACGACCTACTATTGTATTTGCCATAAGAGCTATGACTGCGTATGGCATAAATTTTATAACAGTTATAGATACGCTAACAATTATTTTATAAAAAGCTTCTATTAAATCTACAAAAGGTTTTATCACATCTGAATATTTTTTATTTAATCTTTTTATAGCTAAACCAATAAATGCTGCAAATATCACTACGGCTACTATATTAGAATCAGCCATTACTTTTACTGGATTTGATGGTAATAAACTTCTTAGTGTATCTACTACGGGAGTTATTTCTTTCATTTCTCCACTTGCCACTGCAACTTGTTGTCCAACCCCCAATTTAAATAAATTACCTATGATAATTCCTATAATTGCTGCTACTGCAGTTGTACCAAGTAACATTATTATTGTTCTTGCAGTTAGCTTATTTATATCTTCGCCTTCTTTTAAGTTCATAATAACTCTTATTATTGATACAAATACAATTGGAACTACAAGCATTTTTAATATGTCCATAAATCCGTATCCTATAAGTCCATACCACTTGTTTACTTCAGTTAACCATATTACTGTACTTGGATCTTTGGGGAATTTTGCAACCCATTGAATTACTACTCCTAATCCTATACCTAATAAAGTAGATATTATCATTAGTTTTGTGAAATTTACTTTTTTACTTAATTTTTGTGTTATAAAAAATAGTCCTATTAGTACTATTATTGAAACTATTGTAAATATATTTGTTATCATTATAAATTGTGAAAAAAATGTAGCGTCCATATTATTACCTTCCTTTATCTTATGTTAATCTATCGTTTCACTTAAAATCATTTTAGTGTGATTTTTATATCTTCCTTTATCTTTACAACTTTTCCAGGAATTCCAACTACTGTAGCTCCATTAGGTACATCTTTTAGTACTACTGAGTTTGCTCCAATTTTAACTTTTGAACCTATTGTTATAGGCCCTAGTACTTTTGATCCAGATCCTATTATTACATCATCTAAAACTGTTGGATGTCTTTTACCTTTGTCTTTCCCTGTACCACCTAATGTTGTACCATGATATATTGTCACTCTATTTCCAACCTCAGCTGTTTCACCAATAACAACACCCATACCATGGTCTATTAAAATTCCTTCGCCTAAGGTAGCTCCTGGATGTATTTCTATACCTGTAAGAAATCTTGCTATTTGGGATATTAATCTAGCTGTGAAAAATAATTTATGCTTATATAGAAAATGTGAAAATATATGCATTATTCTTGCATGGATGGATGGATATAATAAAAATACTTCTATCTTTGATCTTGCTGCTGGATCATTTTCCATTATATACTCTATATCTTTATTTATTTTCCTAAACATTTATCAATCACCCTTTTTGATATAATTTAATTGAATATTCCTATTGAAATATATTTTTCTATTCCATCTGGTGATATTGTCACTATTTTTTTATCTGGGTATTTTTTAGATACCTCTATAGCTGCATATATGTTTGCTCCCGATGATATACCAACTAAGATACCTTCTTTATCAGCTGCTATTTTCATTCCTTCAAAAGCTTCATCATCATCAACTAATATTACTTCATCGACTAGTTTTTCATCATAGTTTATTGGAACAAAGCCTGCTCCTATTCCTTGTATTTTATGAGGTCCAGATGTGTTTTGTGATATAATAGGAGATTTTTTAGGTTCTATTGCTATAATTTTTATATTTGGATTTTTTTCTTTTAAATACTTTCCAACTCCACTTAAAGTTCCTCCTGTTCCAACTCCACTTAAAAATATATCTACATCTGGTATATCATTTATTATTTCCTTAGCTGTTGTTTTATAATGAGCATATGTGTTATCTTGATTTTCAAACTGGCTTAAGCTTTTATAATTTTCATTTTCATCTATAAGCTCTTTAGCTTTTTGTATTGACCCTTTCATTCCAAGTTTTCCATCTGTCAATATAAGTTTTGCTCCATATGCCTTCATTAGTTCTCTTCTTTCTACACTCATCGTTTCTGGCATTACTATTATTACTTCATATCCTTTTAACTTTCCTATCATAGATAATGCTATACCTGTGTTTCCACTAGTAGCTTCTACTAATACATCACCTTTTTTTAATTCATTTCTTTTTTCTAATCCTTCTATCATATAATAAACTGCTCTATCTTTTACACTACCTCCAGGATTTGTTCTTTCTAACTTTAGATAAATATTTTTATTCTCTATATTATTTAATTTTATAATGGGTGTATTTCCTATTAAGCTTAGTACATTTTCGTGTATCATATAAATCACTCCTTAAATTAATTTTTTAGATTATAAATAAAAAAACCCCGTCTCTAATATAATAGAGACGAGGTTGACTCGCGGTTCCACTCTAATTTAGATATAAAAAAATATATCTACGCTCGAAAATTCCAGCACTAACATGCCTAATCACTGTAACGGGTGATACCGGAGAACTCTACTATTAATTCGAGCTTCTGCTCCAAAGTGCACTTCACATTTTTTCTAAATAGAAAACTCTCACCAATGTTTTCTTCTCTGTGATTTTCCAAAATGCTACTTTACTTTTTCAATGCATTTAAAATCTAACTATTTTTATTGATTTATATAAATAATAATACAAGATTTTTTTAAAGTCAATCTTTTTTTTTATTATTTTCTAAATTAAAATTAATTTTTAAAAAGGTTTTCTTATTTCTTTATAGAATTATATTATAGAATTATTATTTATAATTCACTGAGGCTAGAGCTTTAGAAAATACTTTTCTAGAGCTCTTTTAATTTTTATTAATATAGCATTCTATTTCTTTAGCTTTTTCTTTAGACTTGTCATCTTTAATTATTAATTTTAATTCTTTATTTTCATTTGATTTAATTATTACATATTCATCTTTCTTATCCTTATATAAATCAAAACTTACTACTTTTTTTAGTGGAATTTTAGATATATTCATAACCGAATAAATCCCTTCCCACGGAGAATAATAGATACTTTCAAGATATATATTTTTATTTGTAAGTGTTAATATATAATCATCAACTATTTGCCCTACCATTGGTGTAGTAGTTGTAGATATAAAGAAATTTAAAAGAAAACTATTTACCACTTCTATATTTGTAATTTTACGGCAGCAGCTTATTCTAGATATAATTTGTTCATTATTTTCTAGTTTAATATTTATAGCCATCATATCCCTCCAATTTTATATTTATATAATAATTAGTTTATATGGCTTTTTTCTTTATATTTTAATTAACACTCACAAATTAATATTAATTGAATAATTTATCCCCTAAAGCTACAAACATTTGAAGCATTAGATATGATTTAATATCTATAGTCTCTTTACTTTCTAATATATTCATAGCTTCTTTTTGTGATACTAAAATAGCTTCAATTTCTTCATCATCTTCTAAAAATTCATCACTTATCTCACCATCACATGTACAATATACAAAGGCTACTGATTCATCTGTCATACCTGGTGATAAATAAACTTTTTCTTTACTTGTTAAATTATTTATTTTTAAAAGGTCTAAGCCTGTTTCTTCTTTTAATTCTCGTCTTACAGTACTTTCAATATCTTCATCATTATCAATAAGTCCTGCAGGTAGTTCATAAATATAATCGTTTATAGGCACTCTAAACTGCCTTATAATAACTAATTTATTTTCACTTTTATGAAGTGCACAAATAACTACTGCATCTATTTTATCTTCTTTATTTTCTAGATAAATTTCATTTAACTCTTCTTCATTTTTTCTTGATGCTACCATCCAATGCCTATCTTCATTTTTTTTATTTTTATATTCAACATCATATAAACCTACAAAATCAGTTTGAACTAAAGCTTTTATTTTTTTTATTTTCGTATTTTTCAATTTATATACTCCCTTTCATTTTGTCTTATTTTTATATTATATGATTTTTTATTTATATATCTAATCATTTCCCCTATATAAATTAATTTTTTATTTCATATTATCTGATTATATAACTTAAATGATATCACTATATTTCAAATTAATATAGCCCCTATAAAGTTTTTATTTATATATTGTAATAAATTCTGTTATTAATTGATTTTTTAATCTATACTTATATTTAAGTTGATTTTTATTGTCAGGAGGTTTTATGGGTAATTTAATTTATATTTACTTTATTATAATTAATATTATAGGCTTTTACTTTATGTACATAGATAAAAGAAAAGCAATAAAAAACGAATGGAGAATTAGTGAATCTACACTTATTTCAATGGCTATAATTGGTGGTTCTTTAGGAAGTCTCTTAGGCATGTATACTTTTAGACATAAGACTAAACACCCTAAGTTTACAATTGGAATTCCATTTATAATTTTACTTCAAATAGGATTGTTTATAATATAAAAAATTCGCTTTGCTCATATCGCCAACGACCTACAAACCAGGTCCGTTGCTAAAAAAAGGTTGCCTAAATTTAGGCAACCTTTTTATGTTATGCTAAAGTTTTAAAAGCATATCCATTATCTTTAAAATGTTTTATTATTTGAGGAAGAGCTTTCGCAGTTTGCTCTTTTCCATAAGTATCGTGCATTAATAATACTACTATTTCTTTTCCTTGTGAAGTTTTTATTGCATAATCAGCTAACTCTTGAGCATTCTTCTTCTTACCTTCTGCATCAGCATTTAATGCATTCCAATCTATTGAAGCCATT
This sequence comes from Faecalimicrobium sp. JNUCC 81, assembly GCF_053667625.1. Lineage (NCBI taxonomy): Bacteria > Bacillati > Bacillota > Clostridia > Peptostreptococcales > Peptostreptococcaceae > Faecalimicrobium > Faecalimicrobium sp. JNUCC 81. The sequence goes on along the minus strand of NZ_CM132203.1, from coordinate 1,642,607 downwards.
TTATTTTCTGCTAAGTATGAATCTAATGGATCCATTCCTTTCCAAGACATATGTCCTCCTGGACATCTAATTACTCTTGTTGAGAAGTGTGGACCTAATACATTTTTAAGTATATCATCAGTCTTTTTAAAATCTGCATTAAAAGCTTCTAAATTTAATGTTCTTTGAGGATATAAAACTTTATAGTTGTGACTATATGAATGGTTTGCTATAGCATGTCCTTTTTCAAATTCTTGTTTTATAAGATCCTTTGCTTTTTGGCCACCACGCTCTATATTTTGACCAGTTAAAAAGAATGTAGCTTTTACATTGTTTTCATCTAATACTCTTAATATTTCTGGTGTTACAGTTGTAGATGTTCCATCATCAAATGTTAAAAATACTATTTTTTCTCCATTATTAGAGTAACTTCCTGATTTAAGCTTATCAGCTATTTCAAGTGCATCGTATGAATCTTTTTTACCATTATGGTTAACACCGATCACCATTTTTTTTCTTTCTTCTTCTTCTTTACGTTTTTTCTCTGCAAGAATTCGTTCTGCTTCTGCCTTCTTTTCCATCTCAATTTTTGCTTGTCTTTGTTCTTGTATAAAAGCTGTTGTTGCTCCGATTCCTTTAGCACCAACAAATACTATTACTACAGCAGCTATCGACACTATAGCAATCTTTTTCATGTCGATTTTTTTCTTTTTTTGAGTTCCAAAATTTATTTTATTTTGTTTTCTCATAGTATTACCCCCTATCTTGTATTAATTTGTCGTTTTCTCATATCTTTATTATATTACTTTAAATAAAAAAGTCTACATGATAAAATTTACAATACTGTAACAAGAAATTTTTTATATTTTAAAACTTTTTCGATACCCCCAACGTCTTAAGACTCAATCGGGTATTATTGCTATATTTAATCATGAAAAAGACAATGACATGAATCATTGTCTTTTTATTAATGAACAATCCCCATAGATATGTTCATTATAAAACTTAATATAAATAATCCTGTAAGTATATACATAGCAGGAGATATTTCTTTTCCTTTACCTGATGCAATTCTTAATAGTGTATAAACTATAAATCCTAAAGCTATACCATTTACTATATTGTAAGTAAAAGGTATTAAAGTAATTATAAGTATCATAGCTATAGTATCTATTACATCACCTTTTTCAATATCAAAGAAGGTTTGAATCATTAATATCCCGATAAATATAAGTACACTACTTATAACTCCATTTGGAATGAGCTTTAGTATAGGAATTAAAAATAATGATAGTAAAAATAATATTCCTGAAGTAAATGCTGCAACTTTGCTCTTTCCTCCAGCACTTATACCTGAAAAATTCTCTGCTGCAACTATTGTTGGGCTTGTACCAAGCATCCCTGCTATCATATTTGATATACCAGCTATTTTAAATGGCTTTTGGAACTCATCGACTTTCCCAATAGCTTCCATTTGTCCATATAAAATACCCATATTTTCAAATACAATAACTATAGTTATAGAAAAAACAGCAACTATAAATGGAATAGTAAGTATATTTTTAAATGACATTCCTAAAAATACGTCCTTAAAAGCTCCCATATTAAACATACTCATATCTACATTATTTAAAGTAGTTACTCCCATTATTAATGATAATACACTACCTATTATAATGCTTATAAGTAAATTACCATTTATATTTCTTATATGAAGTATAAGTATTATAAGTAAAGTAATTATACTAAGCAAAGTTTCTTTATTTGCTACATTCCCAAGTCCTACCATAGTATTTTCATTAGTTACAACAAGACCACTTTTTTGAAGTCCTATAAATAATATTAAAAATCCTACTCCAACTGTTATAGCATGCTTTAAGTTACTTGGTATTGATTTTAAAAGTATTGGTGTTAATTTAGTACTTGCTATTATGGTAAATATAATACCACTTACAAATACTGCACCTAGTGCATCTTGCCAACTAAGTCCCATAGAATTTACTATTGTATAAGTAAATAGCGAATTTATACCCATTCCAGGTACTACTATAAGTGGTGTGTCTGAAAATAAGCCCATAAGTATTGTTGATAAACTGCATGTAAATATTGTAGCTATCATAGCTGCATCTTGGCTTATTCCAGCGTCTGATAAAATAAGTGCATTAGTCATGATTATATATACGCTTGCTATAAACGTAGTGCATCCTGCTAATACATCTGTTTTAATTTGATCTTTTTGAAGTGTTTGTTTCATTCCTCTTCCCTCGTAAAATATATCCCTCGCCCGCCCGCATAAACAATGCTTGTATATTTTATCATTTTTTGCAAATTTAGTCTACATAAAAGTACAGAATATATTATATTTCTAAGTTATTTTCAATAAAAAAGTACTTATATTTTCATATAAGTACTTTTTTATTAATATTTATCTATCTCTTCTAATAACTCATCTACCAATGAATTACCTTTTATTTTTCTAACTATTTCACCTTTTTTGAATAATAAACCTTCACCTTTTCCACCAGCTATACCAATATCAGCTTCTCTGGCTTCTCCAGGTCCATTAACTGCACAACCCATTATCGCAACAGTTATATTTTTATCCATATGATTTATTTTCTTTTCAACTTCATTTACTACACTTATTAAATCTATATTACATCTTCCACAAGTAGGACAAGATACTACTTTTATCTTATCATTTAATAATCCTAAGCTTCTTAGTATTTCCTTACCTACTATTACTTCTTCACAAGGATCTCCTGTAAGAGATATTCTTACAGTATCTCCTATTCCTTTAAGGAGAAGAGCTCCTACTCCTATTGAAGATTTTATAGTTCCTTTTTTAACACTGCCTGATTCAGTTATACCAATATGAAGTGGATAGTCTACCTTTTTAGATATAAGTTCATAAGCATCTAGTGTCTTATATATATCTGATGATTTAAGAGATATTACTATATTTCTAAAATCTAAATCTTCTAGTATTTTTACATGTCCTAATGCACTTTCAACTAGAGCTTTAGGCGTTGCTGAACCATATTTTTGAAGTAATTCTTTTTCTAATGATCCACCATTTACACCTATTCTAATTTTTAGATTTTTTTCTTTACACTTTTCAACTACCATTTTAACTTTATCTATACTACCGATATTTCCTGGATTTATTCTAACACCGTCTATACCTTGGTCTATAGCTTCAAGTGCTAGTCTATAATCAAAATGAATATCTGCTATTACAGGTATATTTACATTAGACTTAATTTCACCTATATTTTTAGCTGCTTCCATATCTGGAACTGCAACTCTTACAACATCACATCCAACTTCCTCTAATGCTTTTATTTGAGCTATTGTAGCTTTGGCATCTCTTGTATCAGTATTAGTCATAGATTGTATACTTATAGGATTATTCCCTCCTATTTTCAAACGTCCTACACTAACTTCTCTGCTTTTTCTTCTCTCGTAACTCACGTCGTCACCTACTTTTTATTTCTCTTTTTAGAATAATCTAGTTATATCTTTATATGTTACAAATATCATAAATGCCATTAATACTGCAAATCCTGCTAAGTGTAACATTCCTTCTTTGTTAGGATCTAATTTTTTTCCACCTCTTATGGCTTCAAGTCCTATCATAACAAGTCTTCCACCATCAAGTGCTGGTATTGGAAGTAAATTAAATATACCTAAGTTTAAACTTATTAATGCTGCTATATTTATAAGGTTGATAATACCCATTTTAGCGGCATTTGAAACAATTCCGAAAACTCCTATTGGTCCTGCTACTGAATTTCCTATTCCACCAGGAACTGTTCCTGTTATTAATTGTCCAAAGAATGTTAATATTTGTACTATCATATCACCAGTCATTTTAAATGCTTTTGGTATTGCACCTATGTAATCTCTTTCATTAACTGGCATTATACCTATTTGATAACTTCCTTTTTCATTTTTAGCAGGCGTTAAGTTTACAGATTGAGTTTTTCCTTCTCTATCTATTTCTAATTTTAATTCTTTTCCATTAGAATCATGTACAGTCTTTACTAATTGTTCCCAAGATTTTATCGATTCTCCGTTTACACTTTTTATTGTGTCTCCTACTTCAATACCAGCCTTTTGGGCAGGACTATTAGGCATTACTTTATCAAACTTTGGTATTGGCGTTCCTATGTATATTATTACTGGTATTAATAATATTACTGTAAGTATTATATTGAAAAATGGTCCTGCAAATATAACACTTGCTCTTTGAAGTATACTTTTATTTCCAAATGAGTTAGGGTCATTAGATTCTCCATCTTCACCTTCCATACTTACAAATCCACCTAATGGTAGCAATCTTACTGAGTATTCTACATCCCTTTTTATACTAAATAACTTAGGTCCCATACCTATTGCAAATTCATGTATTGTTATTCCAGCTCTTTTTGCAAGAAGGAAGTGTCCTAATTCATGAATAAACACAATTAAACTAAATAATAACAATGCTATTATTATAGTCATAACATCACCATCCTTTATATAAATTTTTAACTTCTTTATTCTATATTATTAACGTATAGAATTTTTAACAAAATCTCTACTCCATTTATCTACTTCTAGTATTTCCTCTAATGTTGGGTTTTCTATACTATCATGAGCTTCTAAAGTCTTCTCTATGTAATATGGTATGTCATAAAAGCCAATTTTATCCTCTAAAAATTCACTTACTAGTACTTCATTTGCACTATTTAATGCAGCTGAGTATGTTCCTCCCATTTTTAATGTGTCATATGCCAACTTTAAACATGGGAATGTTTCTAAATCTGGATTTTCAAATGTAAGTGTAGCTAACTTTGCTAAATCTAATCTTTCAAAATCATTTACCGATCTATCCGGATAAGTTAATGCATATTGTATTGGAAGTCTCATATCAGGGCATCCAAGTTGAGCCATAACTGAACTATCTATAAATTGAACCATTGAATGTATTATACTTTGAGGATGTACTACTACATCTATATCATTGTAATCTACTCCAAATAGCCATTTAGCCTCTATAACTTCAAGTCCTTTATTCATAAGTGTAGATGAATCTATGCTTATTTTTCTCCCCATACTCCAATTAGGATGTTTTAGGGCTTCATTTTTAGTTATATGTAATAAATCTTGTTTTTTCTTTCCTCTAAAAGGACCACCAGATGCTGTAAGTATAATTTTTTCTATTTCCTTATTTTTTTCTCCATTTAAGCATTGAAATATTGCACTGTGTTCACTATCTACTGGTAGTATGTTAACATTATGTTTTTTTGCTTCACTCATAACTAAGCTACCTGCACACACTAATGTTTCTTTATTAGCAAGAGCTATATCTTTACCATTTCTTATAGCGCAAAGTGTCGGAAGTAATCCGATCATACCAACTATAGCAGTTAATAATACATCTATTTCATCTAATGATGATATAGCCTTTAACCCTTCCATACCACTTAATATTTCTATATTTATATCACTTGGTATCATAGATTTTAATTTCATACAGCTTACTTCGTCGTATACTGCAACATATTTAGGTTTAAATTCTTTTATTTGTTCTAATAATAAATCTACACTACTATTAGCAGAAATAGCAACAACTTCAAATTTATCTTTATTTGCTCTTACTACATCTAAAGTTTGTTTTCCTATAGATCCCGTAGATCCTAAAATAGATATCTTTTTCATAAAATTCACTTATCTTATTTCTAAGTAAATAGATATTAACTCTACTTAATTTTGAAATATTTCCTTTCTTTAAATATAAGCTTTAATTTACTGTTATATTATACCACTAATACGTATCTTTTCATATTATATGAAGTTTTTTTCATTTTAATAAATAGTTTTGAATATAATTAAAGCTTCAGTTAAACTGAAGCTACTTAATAAAAAAGTCGATTGCATAATATACATATGGTGCTACTAATATAACACTATCAAATCTATCTAATATACCGCCATGACCTGGTATTAATTTTCCATAATCTTTTATACCTACATATCTCTTTATTGAAGATGCAAATAAGTCCCCACATTGTGCAACTATACTGCCCAAACTACCTATTACAGCCATAGTAAATAAATTTAAACTAAATATATATCCAAATAAAATACAAAGGCATGCACTTCCTAGTATGCCACCAATACTTCCTTCAACAGTTTTTTTAGGGCTTACTTTAGGTATCAGTTTGTGTCTTCCAAATAAGTATCCAGTGAAGTATGCAAATGTATCTGTTGCAAAGGATATTATAAATATAAGCCATACAAAAATCTTTCCAAATTCAAAATCATTTATTGTAAGTATTATAAAATCTAAAAATATTGCTACATAAAAAATTCCTAAAAAAGTAATTGCAATATCTAGTATATTATTTTTACATTTTAAAAGATATCCTATACCTGTTAAGAAAAGTATAAATACTACTACGTAAGTATATTCTATATGCAAATTAAACGTATTTTTTATACCTAGATATGCTGCAAATATATACCCTATAATAAATAATGGATTTATATCTTTACTTTTGAATGCTTTATAAAACTCATTAAGTCCAATGCAAACTATTGCTACTTCCGCGATGTATAAAGGTATCCCTCCAACTATAATAAATAAAAATAACGGTATTAGGGCTAATCCACCAATAATCCTTGTAAGCATAAAATATTCTCCTTACTTTAGTCCTCCAAACCTTCTGTCTCTAGTTTGATATACGTAGATAGCCTTTTGAAGTTCACTCGCATTAAATGCTGGCCAGTGTATATCTGTAAAGTAGAATTCCGAATATGCAGCTTCCCAAAGTAGGAAGTTACTTAATCTTTCTTCTCCACTAGTTCTAATGATTAAATCTGGGTCTGGAATAGACTTTGTGCTCAAATAGTTTTTTATAGTATCTTCGTCTATATCTGTTACATCTATTTTACCACATTTTACATCTTTTGCTATATTTACCATAGCATTTTTTATATCATATCTACTTCCATAGTTTAATGCTAAATTTAAGTTAACTCCAGTATTATACTTTGTTAATTCATAAGATCTTTCTAATTCTTCTACACAACTCTTTGGTAATTGACTTACATCACCTATTGCTGTTACCTTCACATTATTACTGTGAAGTTCTCTTATTTCATTTTTTAGATATGTTGATAATAAGCTCATCAGTGTATCTACTTCAATTTTAGGTCTTTTCCAATTTTCTGTTGAAAAAGCGTAAAGCGTTAAGTGTTTTACACCTAATCTTGAACATTCTTTTACAACTTCTCTTATAGTTTCTACTCCAGCTTTATGTCCTGCTGTTCTAGGAAGAAATCTAGCTTTAGCCCATCTTCCATTTCCATCCATTATAATAGCTATATGAGTAGGCACTTTATTTAAGTCTATGTCATATGTATTCTTTTTATTCATATTTGCCTCCAATATTAATTCTAACTCCTTAATTTAAGGAGTTAGAAAAATATGTGATTAATAGTTCTACACTATCATCTAGTTGTGATATTTTTATAACTTTAGGTATAACTAATTTATCCTTGTCTTTTTTACCTTGGATAGTTTTAATAGTGTATTTTATATTTTTACTTTTAAAGTGACTTTCTACATCATTTACATGAAGGCCTAAAAGGTTATAATATTTTTCCAATATTATACCTCCATTATATCTGCTTCTTTTGACTTAGCTACTTCATCTATTTCTTTTATGAATTTATCTGTAGTTTTTTGAACCTCTTCTTGGCCCTTCTTTAATTCATCAGCAGTTATTTCCCCGTCTTTTTCCATCTTCTTTAATTTATCGTTAGCATCTCTTCTTTCATTTCTAAGTCTAACTTTAAACTCTTCAGCTACTTTGTGAACTTGCTTAGCTAATTCTTTTCTTCTTTCTTCTGTTAAAGCTGGAACTGATAGTCTTATAACGTTACCATCATTAGTTGGGTTTAATCCTAAATCAGAGTTTCTTATAGCTTTTTCTATTTCAGCCATAGCTGATTTATCCCAAGGGCTTATCATTATAGTTCTTGGTTCTGGAACAGAAACAGCTCCTACTTGATTAACTGGAGTTGGAGTTCCATAGTAGTCAACTCTTATTTTGTCTAACATTTGAGCATTAGCTCTCCCTGCTCTTATACTTGTGTAGTCATATTTTAAAGCTTCTATAGTTTTAGCCATTTTAGCTTCTAATTGCTTTTGTAATTCTTTCATTTTAATACCCTCCTGTGTTTATTATATTTATATAATAACTGCTTTTTATATAATTAGACAAGACCTATATATTATTTAACAGTTGTACCTATCTTTTCACCCATTACTGCCTTTATTATATTCTCTGTAGATAATTCAAATACCTTTATTGGAATTTGGTTATCCATACATAAAGATGTAGCCGTTGTATCCATAACCTTTAATTCTTTTTGTAGAACTTCCATATATGATAATTCTTCAAACTTAACTGCATCTGCATGTACTTTTGGATCTTTATCATATACCGCATCAACATTTTTCGCAAGTAATATTACTTCAGCTTCCATTTCAGCCGCTCTAAGTGCTGCTGCTGTATCAGTTGAGAAGTATGGATTTCCAGTTCCTGCACCAAATATAACAACTCTTTCTTTTTCTAAGTGTCTTACAGCTCTTCTTCTTATATATGGTTCTGCTATTTGTCTCATTTCTATAGCAGTTTGTACTCTACTTGGTACTTCCATATTATCAAGTGCATCTTGCATAGCCATAGAGTTCATTACTGTAGCTAACATACCTATATAATCTGCAGTAGTTCTATCCATTCCTTCAGAAGTTCTACCTCTCCAAAAATTTCCTCCGCCTATAACTATAGCTACTTCAACACCTTTTTCTTGTATCTCTTTTATCCCTAAAGCTATTTCATTAACAACCTCATTATTTATTCCGAATCCTTTTTCGCCTGCTAATGCTTCGCCACTTATTTTTAATAATACTCTTTTGTATGCTGGTTTACTCATTAGAAATCCTCCTACTTAATCTTTTTTCCTGATTTTTCAAAAAAAGAGAACACTTAAGTGTTCTCTTTTAACAATTACTTAAGTTGCTTAGCAACTTCTTCTGCAAAGTTTTCTTCTTTCTTTTCTATACCTTCTCCAACTTCGAATCTAACAACTTTAACAACTTCGATTTCAGCTCCTACTTTTTTAGCAGTTTCTGCAACTAATTGCTTTATTGTTAAATCTCCATTTTTAACGAAAGGTTGTTCTAATAAGCAAACTTCTTTTAATTGCTTTTCTAATCTACCTTTTATCATTTTCTCAACTATGTTAGCTGGCTTTCCTTCATTTAAAGCTTGTTGAGTTAATATTTCTGTTTCGTGAGCTATGTATTCAGCATCTACATCGTTTCTTGAAACGTACTTAGGATTCATAGCTGCAACTTGCATTGCTATATCTCTTCCCATAGCTACAACTTCTGCATCTCTTGCAGTAGTTGCCATTTCAACTAAGACACCTATTTTTCCACCACCATGTATGTATCCAGCAACTTGCCCTTCAGTAGTTAACTTAACGAATCTTCTTAAGTCTAACTTTTCTCCTATTTTAGCAGTTCTGTTGTTTAAAACTTCTTGTAAAGATATTCCTTCTGGATGAGTTTCCGCTAATAATCCAGCAACATCTTCGTTAGATGTAGATAAAGCCATTACAGCAGCATCTTTAACGAAAGTTTTGAAATCTTCGTTTTTAGCAACGAAATCTGTTTCTGAGTTTACTTCTACCATTGATGCAACAGTGTTGTCAGCGTTCATTTCTATACAAACTAGACCTTCTGCAGCAACTCTATCAGCCTTCTTAGCAGCTTTAGATAAACCTTTTTCTCTTAATATATCTACGGCTCTTTCCATGTTTCCTTCAGCTTCTACTAAAGCTTTTTTACAGTCCATCATTCCAGCGCCAGTACTTTCTCTTAACTCTTTAACCATTTGTGCAGTTATAGCCATTTTGGTATCCTCCTACATATTATTAATGGTAAGGGTTAGACCCTTACCATTTAGTTGTAATTTTTTTGATTATGCTTGTTCTTCTTCAGATACTTCTTCTTCAGCACCTTGTCTTCCTTCTATTATAGCATTTGCCATAGCAGCAGTTATTAATTTAACAGCTCTTATAGCATCATCATTTCCAGGTATAGCGTAATCTAATTCTTCTGGATCACAGTTAGTATCAACTATTCCGAATACTTGTATCCCTAATCTGTGAGCTTCTTGTATAGCTATGCTTTCTTTTCTTGGGTCAACTACGAACATAGCTCCTGGTAATTCAGGCATATCCTTCATACCATTTAAGTATTTTTCTAATTTTTCTTTTTCAGCTCTTAATTTTATAACTTCTTTTTTAGGTAAAACGTTGAATACACCTTCGTTTTCCATTTTTTCTAATTCTCTTAATTTTTTGATTCTTGTTTGTATAGTATTGTGGTTTGTTAACATTCCACCTAACCATCTTTCATTTACGTAGAACATTCCACATCTTTCAGCTTCGTCTTTTATAGCATCTTGAGCTTGTTTCTTAGTTCCTACGAATAAAACTGGCTTTCCAGTTTCAGCTACTTCTTTCATAGCCTTGTAAGCTTCTTCAGCTTTCTTTACAGTTTTTTGTAAGTCTATGATGTATATTCCGTTTCTTTCTGTGAAGATGTATTTAGCCATTTTAGGGTTCCATCTTCTAGTTTGATGTCCAAAATGAACACCAGCTTCTAATAATTGTTTCATTGATATTACTGACATGTTGCTACCTCCTTGGTTTTATACCTCCGACATGATCATCTCCCAAAAAAACCATTTTAGGCACCTTTTCAGGATCCCATTGTCGTGTGTGATTATTTAATTTTTTCACCTCTAGTAGTATATCATAGAGATTTATAAATTACAATATTTTTTATTTCTTTTATTTTTTACTCTTTTTATCTAAATTATATACATTTTTCTTTTTATCTAATCAGCAAATATCATTTTAATTTTTGTTTTGAAAGATGCATGATTTACATCATTTTCACTTACTATATTTACACTACCTAAAATTTCTCCATCATCAGTATAATATTTTATTACTCCAAGTACGTCTCCTTTTTTAACAGGATAACTTACTTCCTTAAATGTAACCTGACAATTTAAATTTTCTTCATTACCTATAATAGTGTAAAGTTCCTTGTCTGCTTTTAATGATACTTCTAATTCTTCTAAACCTTTTATATATTTCTTACCTATTAATTGATTTTTTTCAACTACCTTTTTAGTATTAAAATTATCTTTTCCATAGTTTAACATAGAAAGCGATGCTGATAACCTTTTATCTTTATGGTTTGCACCAAGTGTTACACCAATTAATCTTCTTTCTTTTTCATTTTTATCAGTTTCATTTACTTTCATCGAAAAAGATAAACAATACCCTGCATTTCCTGTATATCCAGTTTTAATACCATCTACTTCTGGTAACATTCTAAGTAGTGCATTTGTATTATTTTTTACAAATCCTCTTTCAGGATATGAATAAGTAGACATATCAGTTATAGCCGTTACTTCTTTTTCATAATTGTCAAACATGTATTTTCCAAGCGTAGCTATATCTCTTGCAGTTGATATATTTTCTTTAGGTGGCTTTTTAGGATCACTTAAATCATATATAGGAAGACCATTACAATTTACAAAATGTGTATTTGTCATTCCTATATCACTTGCTTTTTTATTCATTCTTTCTACAAATGTTTTATCATCCTTACCTATGTGTTTCGCAATTGCCACTGCTGCGTCATTTCCAGATACTATCATAAGCCCTTTCATAAGTTCATATAAAGGTACTTTTTCTCCTACTTTTAAATGATAACTTGATCCTCTAACTTTAGCAATCGATGCATCTACTGTTATTATATCTGTCTTTTTAACTTCCTTATTTTCTATAGCTTCTATTGCTAGTAAAAATGTCATCATTTTACTTAAACTAGCTAAAGGTAGTTTTGCATCTGGATTTTTTTCATATAAAACTCTATTTGTATCTTGGTCAATAAGTATTGATGATTTTGAGTACTTATCAATATTTTTATCTTTAGCATATGTTATTGTAGGAGTTGTACACGCTAAGATTATGAAAAGTATCAATAGTTGTTGAATTTTCTTTTTCACAGTTGTCACCTTCTTGAATTAATAAGTATATATTAGTTTTTTCCTTTTTAGGTTGATAATATATGTGTAATAATTTACTAACTTACCTTATCATTCTTTTTATTACCACAGATGCCCACGTTGCACCAATTGTGACTCCTAAAAAAACTTCAATGCTTACTAGTATTTTTCCAAATATACTAGTTACAATCATATCACCATATCCAACAGTACTAAATGTAACCATGCTAAAATACCACAAATCTATATATAACTTTATAATTTCTAAAAAGCTATATCCATTTAAATTATATACATTTACTCCAATCACATTGTTACTTATACTTTTTATTCCTGTAAACATATATAAAAATGCAAATATGCTTATTATAAGAAATGCTATGATAAATATGTTCCAAGGTCTCTCCCCATAACCTATAGTATATCTTGATAAAATATCAAAAAGCTTTTCTGACATATAGTCTCTATAACTTGGGTAGTCTGATGCTTTCATAGTTTTTGAACCATAAGCTCTTTCTTTATAATAATAATGACCTATTCTTTCATGATCACCTATTTTTTGTGCTTGATTTCTAGCTATTTTATAATTAACTTTACCATTTAAATAAGATTCTTTTTTATAGTCAATATTTTTAAGTATAAATTTTGTACATCCGTTAAAGCTTATCCCATCCATCCTAGGAAGGTTTTTAACTTTATTTATAGTAAGATTTTGGCCTCTAAATTTGACCTTTTCAAATATTTTTTCATTTATATGTTTTTTACTGAATTCAACTTTATAAAAGATACAATTATTATCAAATATACTATCTTTAAATGATACTTTTTCTTTAAAGTATATATTTTCAAAATATACATTTCCTCTAAACTCATATTCACTAAAAATAACTTCTTTTAAAAATTTAGTTTCTATAAATTTTAATTCATCATATTCATAATCTATAACTTCATTTATATCAAATTTATCTTCAAATATAAATCCACTAAAATCGCTTATTTTTTCTTCTTTTATTTTTTCTATAAAGACTTTATTTTCCTTATCATTTTTATTATGTTTATGGAATATACAATAACCACTTTCATCAGCTTTATTTTCACACCATCTATCTTCACATCTATTTGATTTCCATTTACAACTCATTGCTTCCTCCAAATTTACAATGCTATAACTTTTACTTATAGTTTTAATATTATTTCTATTTCTATTCTTATATTTTTAATAACCATTTATTTTTCCATTATTTACCATAGAGAAGTTTAATCATAGGTTTTATGATATTTGTTATAATAATACTTAATAAATAAAAACTACAAAGGACACTCATCATGAAAAATAAATTTTTTAAAATTATTACATTCATATTTTTAGTTGGTAATATATTTTTTTATCCTATAAAAATAAATGCACAAGATAAAAGTATATTATTTATTAGTTCATATTCTCCAGGTTTTACTAGCTTTAATGATCAAATTAAAGGTTTATCTGATGAACTTAACTCTAAATATGATTTACAAATTGAATATATGGATGGGAAAAAGTTTAAATCTGAACAAAGTGAAGAAACATTTTATAATTTGTTGAAGTTTAAGATTAAGAATTATAAAAAATTTGATGCAATAATTTTAGGCGACGATATGGCCTTAAATTTCGGTTTGAAATATAAAGACTCTTTATTTGATGATGTACCAATTGTTTTCTTTGGGGTAAGTGAAGAAAGTAATATAAAAAAAGCTAAAGAATTAAATATTAGTGGAGGTGTAATTGAATCCCCTTCTATATCTGAGAATTTAGATTTAATAAATACGCTTTATCCTAAAAACAGTAAAGAAAAAAGAAACTTAGTTTTAATTACAGGTGATGCAAAAAGATATAAAAAAGAAATAAATGAATTTTATAGTTTTAAAGATTCATATAAACAATTTAATTTTAAATATTTACCTATGCCATCAGAAGTTAATAATGACTTTCTAAATGATCTATTAAAGTTAAATTCTGATAAAGATATTGTATTTTTCCTATATCCTTATCGTGATGGAGCTGGAAAGTCTATAAGTGTTGAAAAGTCTATTGATGTAATCAATGAAAATATTAAAGCTCCTATTTTTACGAATTTAAGTTATGATATTTACAAAAATATGATAGGTGGTAAGGTTATTAACCATTATGAACAAGGTAAAGAAGCAGCTAAGTTAATTAATGATATTTTAAGTAATAAAATATCATTACCAAAATTTATAAATAATAATGAAGCTAATATATGGATGTTTAATTATGATAATTTAAAGAAAAATAATATTTCCTTAAATTCGATTCCAAAAGAGTCGACAATAATAAACAAACCTACTCCATTTTTAATAAAGTATAAAGGATTAATACTTCCCGTTAGCTTTACTATACTAGGATTTATATTAATAATTATAGCTCTTTTAATTAAATCAATAAGACATAAAAAATATCAAGATGAATTAATGCGTGCAAAACAGCTTGCTGAAGATGCAAACAATACTAAAAGTAATTTTATATCAAATATAAGCCATGAACTTAGAACTCCAGTTGCAGTTATATCTTCTTCTAATCAACTTTTGAGGAAGATAAATAATAATACTAATAATAATATCGATAATACGTTAGATATTATTGATCAAAATACTAATAGACTTATTAGACTTATTAACAATATAATTGATATTGCAAAAATAGATTCTGGTTTTGGTGATTTAAATTTAAAAAATATAGATGTAATAACTTTAATAGAAGACACAGTATTATCAGTTATTCCTTATGCTATATCTAAGGAGTTAGAAATAGTATTTGACACTAATACCGAAGAATTAATAATGGCTGTTGATTCAGAAAAAATAGAAAGAATCGTTTTAAACCTACTTTCTAATGCTATTAAATTTTCTAAAAGTAACTCAAAGATACTTGCTAATATAGTTGTTAAAGATAAATTACTTATATTTATTGTTAAGGACTTTGGAATAGGAATAGATGATAAAAACTTATCTAAGATATTTGATAAATTTACTCAAATAGATGATAGTTTTACTAAATATAATGAAGGTAGTGGTATAGGTTTATCTATTGTAAAGTCATTTGTAGATTTACATGAAGGAACTATATCTGTAGATTCGAAGATAAATAAAGGCTCTACGTTTAAAGTAAGTATTCCTATTAAAATTATTGAAGAATTTAATACTGTATCTGGAGATAACCTTTCTAATGTTAATATAGAGTTATCAGACATAATCAGATAAAAATTTCATTTTCAGGTCATAAATATTAGTATTAATCTAAATATTATGATATTATTAATAGATTACAATCTTATAATTTAATTAAATACACATAAATGAAAGGTAAGAAAAATGAATTTTAATAATTTAGGAATTAATGAAAATATAGTAAATATTTTAAATAGAAACGGCATTACAAATCCAACACCAGTACAAGAACAAAGTATTGAACTTATTAAATCTGGAAATGACGTTATTGCTCAAGCTCAAACTGGTACTGGTAAAACTTTAGCTTTTTTACTACCTATATTTGAAAATATTGATTTAAGCAATAATCATATACAAGCTTTAATCATATCACCAACTAGAGAACTTGCTATTCAAATAACTGAAGAAGCTATGAAGCTTAAAGAAGGTAAAAATGTAAATATTCTAGCAGCTTATGGTGGTAAGGACATAAGCTCTCAATTAAAAAAGTTAAAGGGTAATATTCATTTAGTAATAGCTACTCCAGGAAGACTTATAGATCATATAATGAGAAAAACTATTGATCTTAGCAAATTAAAAACACTAGTCCTTGATGAAGCTGATGAAATGCTTTTTATGGGATTTAAAAATGATATAGAGTCTATAATAAGTGCTATACCTAAAAAGCGCCAAATATTATGTTTTTCTGCTACTATGGATTCACAAGTTAAAAAACTTGCTTATAGATATATGAAAGACCCTTCAGTAGTTACCGTTGCTAAAGCCGATGTAACTCTTGATAATATAGTTCAAGAGGTAGTTGAAACTACTGACAGACATAAACAAGATGCATTATGTAGTGTACTAAATGAAGATAATCCATTTATGGCTATAATATTTTGTAGAACAAAAGCAAGAGTTGATAAACTAGAAGAAGGTCTTTATCAAAGAGGATTTAACTGTGCTAAATTACACAGTGATATACAACAATCTAAGCGTGAAAGAATAATGAAATCATTCAGAAATGCTGATATTCAATACCTAATAGCTACTGATGTTGCTGCTAGAGGTCTTGATGTTAGTGGTGTTAGTCATATTTATAACTATGATATACCTGAAAGTGTTGAGTCATATGTACATCGTATAGGTAGATGTGGTAGAGCTGGTGAAAAAGGTTATACTTGTTTATTCATAGATCCAAAAAATGAAAGAATGCTAGAAGAAATTGAAAAAACTATAAAACTTAGTATACCAAAAAGAACAATAAACATATAATTAGCATATAATCTCAATATATATCATATATACTTTTTAAGTTTATTATAAAAACTTAAATAAAGTAAATTAAAGGGAGGAATATATATTTCCATGGACAGGATCTGGGATATTTTATTAATAACTGCTATGGGTATTTGTATGGTTTCATTTGATATTTTTATGAAATCAAATCAGTTAGTATTTGTAATATTATCATCATTTGGAATAATATTAAGTGCTTTTATGTTTATAGTAAATAGCAAAAAATATCTTACTAAATCTAAAAAATAATAAAAGGAGGGATAATCCCTCCTTTTATTTTTAAATAGGTTAAACTATTTAAGTACTTGTATTTCTATAGTTCTTCTTCCCCAGTTGTAACACTCTTTTCTTGTATTCATAAATATATCTATTTTATTTCCTTTTATAGCTCCACCAGTATTATTTGCTACAAATACTTGATCAAAATAAGGTATATAAACCTTTGTTCCATAAGGTATTACCTTAGGATCAACCGCAATAGTTCCCCATACAGGTTTTTGCCCTGTTGATGTTGTACTATATCCTGTATATGCTGTTGCAACTACATTCATAGCATACTTACTTTGATTTTCTGTTGATGTATTACTTGTATTGGAATTAGTATTGTTTGAACTTGACCCTACTTTTATATATTTTCCACTTGACCATCCTTCTTTATTATTTGATAGTCTTACTTTATGCCATCCATTGCTACTACTTAATATTGTCACAGAATTATTTCTATATAAAGATCCTATTACTTTATATTTAGTCGATGGACCACTTCTTACATTAAGCTTTGATGTAGTGACTACTCCTGTACTATCTGCATATGAATCTAGAGTATTAAAAGCGAATATGAATGAACAAAGAAGCATACAAATTATCATTGTTTTCTTTATCATAAAATCCTCCCAATTATCTTTTTTTATACCAACATTATAATTTTCAGTTTTTGTTACTATTTTGTAATTTTTATATTTATAATAGTAATCTAATTGTAACTAATTTGTAAACCTTTTTTTGGAAATTTTTTTATTTTCTAAACATCCTTATATTTTTTAGAATATTTTTAATTTTTTAAGAATATAATTATTACTTAATTTATTTAAATAAAAAATGGCATTGCCAATAATTTTGACAATACCATTTTTTATTACTTAGTTATTAATTTTAATTCAACCGGTATATAAGCATCTATCTTTCCATTACTTAATAATTTATGAACTGCTTCAACTGCTGTTTCACCTATTAGTATTGGTTGTTGTGCCACTGTTGCTGCCATTTTTCCTTTTTTAACTGCATCAACAGCATCCTCTGTTGCATCAAACCCAACTACTAACACGTCTTTCATACCTGCACCTTCTAGTGCTTTTTGAGCACCTAGTGCCATTTCATCATTTTGTGCAAATACTGCAGATATATCTGATTTAGATTGTATTATATTTTCCATAACTGAAAGTCCTTTAGTTCTATCAAAGTCTGCACTTTGTTTTGATACTAGATTAAAGCTACTTCCTTTAATACCATCTTCAAATCCCTTACCTCTATCTCTAGTTGCAGAAGATCCTGCTATACCTTCAAGTTCAACTATATTTCCTTGTCCACCAAGTTTTTCTATTAAAAACTTAGCTGCCATATCTCCACCAGCTACATTATCTGATGCTATATGAGATACTACTTTTCCACCATTTGAAGCTCTATCTACTGTTACAACCGGCAAATCTGAATTATTTGCAATCATAACTGATGCTACTGCTGAATCTGAATCTACAGGATTTAAAAGAACTACATCTACATTTTTAACGCTTATATCTTCCATGTTAGATACTTCTTTAGCTGGGTCATTTTGTGAATCAAGTACTACCACTTCATACCCTAACTCTTTAGCTTTTTTTATAACTCCATCTCTCAAATCTACGAAAAATGGATTATTTAATGTTGATACTATAAGTCCTATTTTTTTAGTATCATTATCTACTTGTCTACATCCTACTAATGTTAAACAGCTTAACACTAGTACCATTATTATAGAAAGAAATTTTTTCATTTTCATTTCCTCCTAGTTATTTTTTCTATCTAAAAGTACTGCTATTAATATAACTATACCTTTAACCATCATTTGGTAATATGATGATACGTCTAATATGTTAAGTGCATTACTTAATACTCCGATTATTAATGCCCCTATTATAGTTCCACTTATTTTACCTTTACCACCAGCTAGCTTTGTTCCTCCAAGAACTACTGCTGCTATTGCGTCTAATTCATAACCTGTACCTGCTGTTGGTTGTGCTGAATATAATCTTGATGTTATTATGATACCAGCTATTGAAGCTAATATACCACTTATAGTGTATACACATATTTTTATTTTATCTGTATTAAGTCCTGATAACTTTGTTGCTTCTTCATTTGAACCTAATGCATATGTATATCTTCCCATTTTAGTACTTTTAAGGACATATGCACAAACTACAAATACTACTAACATTATTATTGCTGGAGTCGGTATACCAAATATCATACCTCCACCTATATTTCCAAATTTAATAGCTAAATCGTTACTTCCTAAAGTTATTGGTTTACCATCTGTAAATACTAATGTTAAACCTCTTAAAATTGTCATTGTTGCTAATGTTGCTATGAAAGGTTGTAATTTTCCTTTTGCTATTACAAATCCATTTAAAAATCCAACGAAAGCTCCAACTAATATTGCTGCTATTATTCCTACTACTATACTTTGCCCTGAAGCAAGTAAACTTGCACATACTGCTCCACTTATTGCAAGAATTGAACCTACTGAAAGGTCTATTCCTCCAGTTAATATAACAAAAGTCATACCCGCTGCTATTATTGCATTTACAGAAGTTTGTCTAAGTATATTAAATATATTTTTACTACTTAAAAACGATGGACTTAATATTGATACGACTGCTATTAATAATACTAGTCCTATTAAACTTTTATATTTTACTAAAATTTCCTTCATGTCTATACTCTTTTTATTTTGTTTTTCTACTTTAGCTGTCAATTTTATGCCTCCTTAGCCTCTACTGCACACTTTAATATTGATTCTTGAGTCGCATCTTTTATGTCAAACTCTCCTGTTACTACCCCTTGACTTAAAACCATTATTCTATCGCTAAGTCCAAGTATTTCTGGCATTTCAGAACTTATCATTATTACTGCTTTACCACTATCTTTAAATTCATTTATAAGATCATATATTTCTTTTTTAGCTCCAACATCTACCCCACGAGTAGGTTCATCAAGTATTAATAAATCAGGGTGAGTCATTAAAGCTTTTGCTATTGCAATCTTTTGTTGATTTCCTCCACTTAAATTTCTTATTAGTTGATTTTCACTTGGAGTTTTTATTCTCATTCTATCTATATAATTTTTAACTCTTTCAAGTTCTTTAGATTTATTTATTTTAAATAAAGATGATACTCTATCTAAAGATGATATAGACATATTTTCTTTAACTGATAAATCAAGTATTAACCCGTCTCCTTTTCTATCTTCAGAAACGTATGCTATTCTATTTTTAAGTGCATCTTTAGCACTTTTATTATCTATTAATTTTCCGTACTTGTATATTTGACCACTAGTCTTTTTAAAGTGACCATATATAGTTTTAGCAAGTTCCGTTCTTCCTGCCCCCATTAAACCTGATATTCCTAAAATCTCTCCTGCTTTAACTTCAAAGCTTATATTATTTATATATTCATTAGTAAGATTTTTAACTTCTAATACTGTCTCTCCCATTTTTGTTTTCACTCTTGGGAATTGGTCTGTAAGTTTTCTTCCTACCATCATTTCTATCATCTTATCTTCATCTAAGTTTGATACTTCTTCATATCCAACGTATTTTCCATCTCTAAGAACTGTTATAGCATCACATATTTCAAATATTTCTTTTAATCTATGAGATATATAAACTATTGCCTTACCTTCATTTTTAAGCTCGTTTATTACATTAAATAAACTTTTTGTTTCTTTATCAGTAAGAGCATCTGTTGGTTCATCCATTATTATTATTTTTGCATCTAGTGATAATGCCTTTGCTATTTCTACCATTTGCATTTGAGCTATACTTAAGTTTTCTACTAATTCTTTTGAACTTATTTCTACATTTAATTTTTGTAATAATTTATCTGCATCAGCATGAAGCTTATTAAAATCTATTCTAAATCCACTTTTAGGCTCACGACCTAAGAATATATTTTCACCTATACTTAAATCTTTAACTAAGTTAAGTTCTTGGTGTATTATAGCTATGCCCTTTTCACCTGCATCTTTTGGACCTTTTATATCCGTTTCTATTCCTTTGTAGAATATTTGTCCACCATCTTTTTTGTAAACTCCACTTAATATTTTCATAAGTGTAGATTTTCCTGCTCCATTTTCTCCCATAAGTGCCATTACACGACCTTCATATAACTCTAAATTTACACCATCTAAAGCTTTTACACCTGGGAACTCTTTAACTATATTGTTCATTTTCAGAATCGGTTTATTCATTTTATTACCTCTTAATGTTCATAATAATTTTGTCTAGAATACTACACCTGATTTTAATATTATATTTGCATATGGAGAACATTCTCCAGTTCTTACTACTGCCTTACTCTCTTTTGTCATATTTTTAAATTCTTCATGACTTACTTTAGTTACTTTTATATTTTCAAATCTTTTTAGTATTTCTTTGTATATAGCATTGTTTTTATCTTCTATTTCACTAGCTATTACTATTTCTTCAACGCATAATTCTTCAAGTACTACATCTAACGTATCTAAAAATGATGGTACACCATGTGTTAATGCTAAATCTATTCTAGATACATTTTCAGGAATAGGTAATCCACAGTCTCCGATAGTTAAACTATCAGTATGTCCCATTTTTGATATTGTATATGATAATTCACTATTTATAAGTTTAGTTCTTTTCATTTTTTCTACCCCCTAAAGTTTAATACATCATTAAGTGTTGGTAGAGAACTTTGAGCTCCTTCTTTCATAACACTAAGTGCTCCAACTTTTGATGCAAAATCCATTGCTTCTTCAACATGTTTATCATTTGCAAATGCTACTGACAACGCTCCTGTGTAACTATCTCCTGCTGCAGTTGTATCTACAGCATCTACTTTATATGCTTTTTTAAACATTGATTTTTCTTTATTTATATATAAACTTCCTTTTGAACCTAATGTAACTATAAGTTCTTTAACACCTTTTTCAATCATTATCTTTGCAGCTTTTAATATATCATCTTCAGAATTTATTTCTACTCCACTTATTATTTCAAGCTCTGTTTCATTAGGAGTTAATAGATCAACATTTTCTATTAATTCATCTTCTAATTTAACAGCTGGTGCTGGATTAAGTATTGTATACTTGTTAAGCTCTTTCGCTCTTTTAAGTGCATACTTTATAGTATCAAGAGGTGTCTCAAGTTGAACAACTACTATATCACTATTTTTAATAGCATCTAAGTTTTTATCTATATAAGATTTATCTACCTTATAGTTAGCTCCTGGAGCAACTACTATTGAATTTTCTGCATTTTTATCTACTGTTATAAGAGCTACACCAGTAGGTCCTTTTTCTATATTTATGTATCTTGTATCTACATTATCATTTTTAAGTGCATTTATCATTGTTTGACCGAAACTATCATCTCCAACTTTTCCTATCATAGATACATTAGCTCCTAATCTTGCCATAGCAACTGCTTGATTAGCACCTTTTCCGCCAGGTACTTCTTTGAAGTTACTTCCTATTAATGTTTGTCCACCTTTAGGCATAGTATCTACTTTAACTACTAAATCCATATTAAGACTACCTATTACACATATTTTTTTCATGTCTACCTCCTAACAAATACACTATCTATATTATTTTTTAAAATATTTTTATCGTTATCATTTAATTACTTTATATAGAGTATCATATTAATTTATTTAGTGCAACATATTAATTATTTTTTATTTATATTAATTAATATTTAGACATTTTAAAACACCTATTGTTATTTTTTTACCATAAAATAGGTGTTTTAGACATAATTATTCATCTTTTATAATTTATGTTACACTCATATATATTTAATCTATCTTAAGCTTAAAATTAATTTAAAGACCATTTTTTTACTTTCCCTAACATAGTAACAGTACCATCTAAAACCATTATACATCCTTGATTTTCTATTGAGTAAATGGTTTTTATTTTTTCCTTTAAGCACTTACTTATACTTATATTTTGTATATCTGAATTTTCATAATGAACTTCAATATCAAAATCTGTTATTATATTCAATCCTTTATTATAAGAAAATTTATCATAGTCATTATCTTTGGTAATATGATACTCTTTTATTTGAATCATAGCTCCAGCACTACTTCCAATCATAATTCCATTATAATTTTCTAAAACATCGATTAAATCAAATTCTTTTAACCTTTTCATCATTTTGTCAGGATATCCGCCAGTAAAAAATATTATGTCGCTATTTTTTACCTTATCCTTTGCATAGTTTTTATCATCTATAAATTGATTTATCCATATTATATTCTTTTCTTGTATATCATATGATAAAAAAGGTGAAATAATATCTCTATAATGCGTTCCGGTTTTAGGATTAAAAGCACGATTCCAGTCACTTTCATTATTTAACCAATCTTCATGATATGAAAATGGAATTATTAAAACTTTATATTTAGGTTTAATTAATTCCTTAAATGTATCAAAACACCAATCTTCATCAAAATTATATAAGCTAAGTAAAATATTTACCATTATGACACATCCTTTATCTGCAAAAGTATTTAATAATCCACTTTCTAATAAATACTTTTTATTACACTTTCTATATAGTATGAGGCATATTATTTTTGTTGATATTTACTAAAAAAATAGTTCAGAACAAATTAGATTTATCAATCTAGTACATTCTGAACTTTAATTTAAATTATATCCGACTTTCTCCATCACTACGTCTTAATACAAATCTCATAATTTCCATTAGCTTCTTTTTATCTTTGCTTCTAAATAAAAAAACGTGATTACCCATTGCAGCTGATAAAACTTTTGGTACTTCTACATTTAATAATATTTCATTTTTATATCTATCAATAATATCTTCAAATGAGTACCTATAATTAATGCTACTTCTTCTACTTGCATATCCTACAAAATATTTTCTATCTATATCTACTAAAATTTTATCATTTACTAACATCTCTGCCCAAATTGAATAAACATCTACATCATAAGTATAATTAATCATATCAGGTATATATGCACCTGGAGCTCTCATATTAACTTCTAGACCCACTATATCTCCTTTTTTGCCTAATCCTTTTTTATCTTCATCTAATCTAAAAAATTCAAAATGAAAAAATCTACTTCTTGTATCGAATCCTTTAACTACTTTTGTTCCTATTTCTTCAATATCAGTTCCTTTAATAGGCTGACTATAAAAGGCTGTATCACTTAATTCATTTACACAATCCATAATAAAATTTAGCATAATATGACTTGAAGCTATTAAAATATTTTTATTAGAGTCAGTTATACCGTCAAAAGTTTCTACATGGCCACAAATAAACTCTTCCATTATATATAAAATACTATCATCTTTAGTTTCAAAAAAGTATGCTAATTCTTCATCATTTTTAAGCTTATAGGTAGATACAGCACCAACACCATTATCTGGTTTTACTACAATTGGATACCCTACATCCTTAGTAAAAGCTATTGCCTTATCATATTCTGTTACAAAATCATACCTTGCAACAGGTATACCTATCTTTTTATAAACTTCCTTCATTTTTGATTTGTATTTCATTGGAGCCATTCTCTCGATTTTAGTACCTGTATCTACATTAAATTTACTTCTTAAAGTGGCTTCTGTTTCAAGCCAGTATTCATTTTGAGATTCAATCCACCCAATATCACCATATTTTGAATAAAAAAACTCACAAGCTTTATATACTTCTTCAAAATTTTCTAAATTGCCGACTTTGTAATATTCCGTTAAAGAGTCTTTTGTATTTTTATCCAATGAATTATAATTAGCATCTCCAATTCCTAATACATTAGCTCCCTTTTCCTTTAAGTGTCTACAAAAGTTATGAAAATATAGCGGAAAATGAGGTGATATAAATACAACATTTATATTTTTCGATTTGCTTTCACTTTTTAATAAATTCTCAATAGGCCTTGAGATAGCTATAGTACTCATATTAAAATCCCCCCTAAATAAAAAATTCATCCCGTCTACTTAAGATATTAAATCATATATTTTAAAAAATATTTAAATTGAATCCTCCACCAATCCCAATCATGATTAACATCATTTCCCCATAAATCAATCCATGCTGGTATATTTTTATCTTCTAATAGCTTCTTCATTTTATTTATACTTAAAATCATAAGTTCTTCCCAATTACCCTGACCACAGCATAAAACTATCTTATTTTTTCTATACATATCTATATAATAATGATCGTATCTCATAGCATTAATGTACTTACGCGGTGAATTATTATAAACTAAATCATCACAGTAATCACCAAAGAAAATATCAGAATCATAATAACCACTTAATCCAATAGTACCTTTAAATATATCAGGTCTTCTAAACATAAAATTAACTGCATGTGTTGCTCCTAAAGAACATCCTGTAGTTATAATACCATCTGAATAATATCCATTACTACCACAAGAGCTAATTTCAAAGATTTTTGGTACCAATTCATTTACTATATAGTAAAACCATTGCTCATGCATATAAATACGATGTTGTGGATCTTTACTACTTGCAGACCATGATTCTAAATCTATACTGTCACAACAAAATAATTGAACCTTTCCTTTTTCTATTAAATCAGAAACAGAATCTACCATATTAAAATTTTCAAAATCATAATATCGACCATCTTGAGCAGGAAATACTAAAATAGGTTTGCCTTCATGGCCATATACTTTAAATTCCATATCCCTATTTAAACAATTACTATACTCTTTAAACCATTCTATTTTCATAAATCACCTCTATATTTCTAAATATATAATACTGTATACTAAATTATTTCATTATATGTTTGAAATTATTGTTTTATCCTAAAATAAATAAATTAAGTAATAAAAAAATGCTGTGAATAATTCACAGCATCTTTTATATATTTTCTATTTTTAATTTAAATTCTTTACTCTGTTTTATAGGAAGTATAACTATAAATTCGCTACCTAATCCTAATTCACTTTCTACATATATTTTCCCTCTATGAAGCTCTATTATTTGTCTTGATAGTGTTAATCCTAAACCATTTCCACCATATTCTTCTGTTGTGTCTTCATAAGCTTGTGTAAATCTATCAAATATTGACTCATGATATTTAGGGTCTATGCCTATCCCTGTATCTTTAACTGATATTCTTACAGCTTTACCTAAATCCCATATATTGACTTCTATTTTACCCTTAGGTTTTGTAAACTTAATTGCATTCGATATAAGATTTATAATTGTTCTTTCAATTTCTAAGTTATCACATTCTATATATTTTTCTTCTATATCAGGTTCTATAATAAGTTCAATTCCTTTTTCTTCAATATAGTCCTTCATAGAAAGAACAGCTTCTTCAACTAAATAAATAATATCATATTTTTTTATATTTAACTTGTAACTTCCTGACTCTATTTTCGATGTATGGATTATGTTGTCTATTAAGCTAATTAGTCTATTGCAATTTTTATCCATAATTTTCATATGATGGCTTATTTTTTCCTTTGGTATATGTTCTTCTTTTTTGTTTAAATTTTCTATAAGATTTCGAATTGAAACTATAACATTTAAAGGTGTTCTTAGTTCATGTGATAAGTTTACAAAATAATTATTCTTATATTTTTCCTGCTTTAATAATTTTAAATAAAGATCTTTATTTTCAGCTAGTTTCTTATTTAATTCTATAGTTCTTTGTTTTACTAGTCCATCTAATATTTTGACCCTATTCCATACTATAAATACTATACCTAGTAAAATAGATATGTAACCCATATATGCAATGGGTGTTTTCCATAATGGATTTTCTATTTCTATATTTATTTGAGAAGGATTGCTCCATTTCCCACTAGAATTTCTTCCAACTACTTCAAAGGTATATTTGCCCGGTTCTAAATTAGTATAGCTTGCATTATTTCTATTCTCTGAAAAAACCCAGTCTTTATCTAATCCAGATAATTTATATGCATATTGTATTTTACTTGTATTTCTATAGTCTGGAACAAAAAAATTAAATTGTAATTGATTATTCTCATAACTTAATTTCATATCACTTGTTAATGATAGCAATTCACCATTACTACTAATATCTTCTATAGTAACATCTGGTGTAAAATATTTTTCCTTTAAAGTTTCTGGTACAAAGCTGGTTAATCCATTTATTCCTCCAAAGAATATTTCACCATTTTTACTTTTATAATATGAATACTGGTTAAATTCATTAGATTGAAGACCATCTGTACTATCAAAATTTATGAATTTCTCTTTATGAATATCAAATTTTGAAATACCATAATTAGTGCTTACCCATACATCTTCATACTTATCTAAAATCACTCCATATACAAAATTATTAGCTAGTCCATCATATTCTGTATATCTAGTAATTTCTTCACTTTCTTTATTGAATTTAATTAAACCATAATCAGTTCCAACCCAAATATTACATTTACTATCTGCATTAACTGATAGTACTGTATCATTACTTTGTTCGCTTGTTCTAACAAAGTTATATCTTTTAACTTTCTTTGTAGCTTTGTCGTATTTTATTAATTCACCTTCAACTCCTCCTGCAAACCACATGGTTTTATCCTTATCTTCAACTATATCTGCAATTGAGTCTTTATTTACTCCAATTTGTTTAAATATTTCTGTATAGTTAGTGAATTTATTTTTTCTATCAAAGCTACATAATCCGTCCTTAGTACCAATCCAAAGTGTTTCTTCACTATCTATATATAAACTTCTTACATCATTATTAGATAATCCATCTTCTTCTTTGTATACTGTAATTTTGTTTGTGTTTTTATCAAGTTTATTCAATCCATATTCAGTTGCTATCCAAATTTCATTATTTATTCCTGTTATATCTCTTACTAAATCATTACTAATAGATATATCACTATTATTATTTATCCTAGTTACTTCATTGTTTTTTCTATCAAATATGTTAATACCATTATGGTTTGTTCCTATCCATAATAATTCTTCATTATCTTCATATATCCCTGAAATCATATTTTCACTTAAAGAATTTTTATTAAGAGGATCATTTTTATAGTGGTTAAATAAATTATCTGGATTAAATAAGCTTGCTCCCGACCATGTACCAATCCAAATAGTACCTACTTTAGATTCATATAAACTTAAGACGTCGTTAGAAGACAAGCTCCTATTATCATATCCTTTTGATCTATATGTAGTGAAATTGTTAGTTTTTTCATCAAGTTTACTAAGTCCATGATCAGTTGCAATCCATACAATATTACGACTATCTCTTAATATATCTTTGACATAATTTCCTGCGATGCTATTAGTATCCTTTGATGCCATAAATTTTTCTACTTTTCCATTGCTTAGATCAATCTTATTTAGTCCAGCATAATAGGTTCCTATCCATAAAAAATTTAAATCGTCTATATAAACCTTATAAATATAATTACTACTAATAGAGTTTTCATCTTCATCATTTGAATAATACTTAACTATCTTATTAGTATCTTTACTTATTCTATTAAGCCCTTCTTTAGTACCAACCCAATAATATCCATTATTATCTTCTGCTATTGAATTTATAAATTGATTACTTAATGAGTAGTCTTCATCTTTAGAATCATACAATCTAATAAAATTATCATTTTTTTTATCATATTTATTTAATCCATTTTCTGTTGCTATTAATATATCCCCTTCTTTAGATACTAATATATCTTTTATCTGATTATTAGATATATTGCATCCATTTTTATTAGATAAATAATTTGTTATACTTTTACTTTTATCATTATTTATTTTATTTAACCCCTTAGTTGTAGCCACCCAAATATTACCATCTAAATCCTCTGCTATGTCTGTTACTTGATTTCCGCTAAGACTATTTTCTTCATCTTTCTTAGATTTATAAACTTCAAATTTATGACCATTGTACTTATTTAATCCATCACTTGTTCCAAGCCACATATACCCATTACTGTCTTGGAGTATAGATTTTATAGTAGTTTGAGATAATCCATCTCCTATTGTTATTCTTTTAAAATTTCTATTTTCTTCATTATTTATAGCTGATACATCTTCTACCCTTAGACCTATTAGCAATAATGAAAATAATATACTAGCAAGTATCCCCTTAGTTCCCCTATTCATTATTTCACCCTTTGCTTTATTTAATTCGTCTCTAAATTATACCATTTTTTACTATTTATTGTATACAAAATTGCATAAAGCAACATATAAAAAGGACTAATTTAGATCAAATTAGTCCTTTTATCTTTATTTATGATTTTCTATTATAGTTTTTGTAGTATCCACATCTTTAGCAACACATCTTTGGCTGTTTATTCTTTCTGATACTAACATTACGTTAACTATATCTTTTAATTCTTTTATTAAGCTATCTATATCCTTTTTATTAACTTCTTTACTCTCATCTTTATTATCTAATATAGTTTTTGTTGTATCTACATCTTTAGCAACACATCTTTGGCTATTTATTCTTTCTGATACTAATACTGTATTTATAATTCCTTTAGCTTCATCTGCTAGTTCTTTAATTTGTTCTGTAGTAAATTCTTCACTCTCATCCTTATTGTCTAATATAGTCTTTGTTGTGTCTACATCTTTTGCAACACATCTTTGACTGTTCACTCTTTCTGATACTAGTAATGTATTTGCTATTCCTTTTATTTCTTTTGTTAATGATTGTAATTCTTTTCCTATTGTATCTAAGTCATGTTGAGTGAATTCTTCACTTTCATCTTTATGATTTAGTATAGTCTTTGTTGTATCAATATCTTTTGCAACACATCTTTGGCTATTTATTCTTTCTGATACTAGCATTGTGTTTAATAGACCTAATAGTTCTTCTTTTAAACTAATTAGACCTTCTTTTAAGTTTTTCATATAGCTCACCTCGCTGATAATTTTAATCTTCTTTATTATATTTTTATAATTTGAAATATACAAGAACTTTTTTACAAAAATATTTTAACCTTAATTTAACTTTATATTAAAATACCCATATTTCATGGAAATATGAGTATTTTTCTTTATTAATAGTTTTATATAACACTAAGTATCATTACAGATACAAGAGCAACCATTGAAGCTGCTAATAATAATTTAGTACTTCTTCTCTTTTTATCTTTAGCATCAACTTCATTAAATTCTTCAATTTCTTGAATTTCTTCTTCTATATCTGCCTTTTCGTACATTATAGAACTTAAATCTATTATTATATCTTGAATATTATTGTATTTTTTATCTCTGCTTAAAAGTCTTTTTATAACATTTATAAGTTCATCGTTTCCATTTATCGCTTTTAATTCATTCCATGCGATACCTTTATCTATAAGTCTAAGCATTTCCTCATCATTATTAGCTTCTCCAAATGGTAATTTTTTAAATATAGATTCAAATAAAATAAGTCCCAAAGTAAAGTAATCACTTTCTTCATCTGTATAGTTGATACATAATTGATGAGGGCATAAATATTTAACTTCGTCACATACTCTTAAATTTACGCCATTATTAGCCTTAGTTGTTCCAAATCCAAATATTTTCACATTATACATTTCATCTACTATTATATTTCCTGGATTCAAATCTCCATGATATACACGGTTTGTATGAGTCACTTCTAATGCTTTTAGAATTTGTGTTGATATATTTATAATTGCTTCTAAATGTAGGTAGTTTCCAGATATTAAATCATCAAGACCAATTCCTTCGCTGTATTCACTAACTATATAATATAGTGTAGTTAATTCTGTGCAATGAATTCCAACATCTATTATTTTTAATATATAGGGTGAGTGTATTTGCTTAATCATTGTACTTTCATCTATTAAGTTTGACACAAAATCTTCATATATATTAGGATTATGTTCTATTACCTTTATAAGTACAGTTTTATTATCATAAGCATCTCTTGCTTTATAAATTTTGTTAAGGTCAATATCCCCTGCACAATTTATTATCTCATATCTATTGCCTATAAAATTCAACTTTTTCTCCCCCCTTTCCTATCCTTTTATAAGAATAATTATATCAATTCGTGTAATATTTTTCCATATATTGTAGTATTATATTTTTCTTAATTTAATAAAAAATTCACTTTGCTCATATCGCTCAAGTAATTCTCCCATACGTGGCTCAAACAACCGACAAACCAGGTCCGTTTCTTGAGAAACTGTGTTTACGAATAATTTTAATCTTAGTAGTTGGAAATTATATTTGTCCATAAACCAGATAATATAAAATTTCCTTATATGTAAAAAAACCGCACATATTTTATATGTACGGTTTTTGTTAGGATTACTTTAATTAGTATATGTTTTTAATAAACTTGAATTTATTATATCTCTTTTTTCTATATATTTAAATAGTAAATAATTGAATATATATTGATTTTATTCTAGCTCACAATTTTAGGTGATAATATTTAAAATCATTTTTATACAGTATTTTTATTATTTCTTAGGCTTTTTATATACACTCTTTGCTATATACTCAGTTTGTATCGTTTTACCACTTCCATCTTTATACACTCTGTATGTTTTAGCTGCATCTTTACCATTTTCTTTAAATGCATCTACTTTTATAGATATATTTTTTTTATCATTTACATTACCATAAATTTTAGACGTTACTGTTCCATTTCCTACACTAGTTTTTACATATACAGGATGCTTATATGGATTTTTAAATCTAAAATCTGTTCCTCCATCATTTACCATAGCATCTTGGCCTATCGGTGCATATGTTGATAATAGTGAATGATTTCTAACAGATGTTACATTAACTCCTGAGTATAATACTGCATTATATAAAGTTGTTGAAACTTGGCAAACCCCTCCACCAAGACCTTCTTGCAACTCTCCATTTACTATAACTGGTGCATCTTTGTATCCATTTGATCTAGTTCTCATTCCTGTCAGATTATTATATGAAAACTCTTCACCTGGCATTAGTAATACGTCACTACTTTTTCTAGCTGATACACTTATATTAGCAACTCTATTTGGACTACTTCCAAATTTAGTAGTGTATTGTCCTAGTAGTGCATTTACACTTTGAGCATCTTCAGTTGTAACGTGCGGCTTCTTAATATCAACTTTAAGTTCTATATCACCATGTTTCTTACTTTCAAGCATATTATAAATACTTTCTTTAGTTGATGCTATATCTAATTCTTTTCCTGTTTGAGATGAAGTCGTACTGATGCTTCCTCCATGAGATATGCTAACACTTGCATTTATCATATCTACATTTATTTTATCTGATATTTTCTTAATCCCTTGACTTAAAAGTGCTTCATCATAAGAAGGCTTTGTTTCTAAATTTTTCTTATTTTTCTTAAGATTAAAATATCTTTTTATATTTTCAAAATATGAGTCCGTTTTAGTATAATTGAAAGCTTCATCTACAGCTTTTTCTACACTATATTTTAAATTTATATCTTGTGCTGAAATTTCATATTTTTGTCCATTATGCACTAAATTTATACTTTTAGGAGCATTACTTGCATGGACACTTTCAATAGCTTTTTCTTTTGTCATGTCTGACACATCAACACCTTCTATTGAAATATTTTTAGCTATAGTATTACTGTATATATATGTTTGGTTGAAATGGTCTAACATAAACCCTAAAATAAAAACAGTCGCAGCAAGTGATATTATTAAATTTTTATGTTTCGACTTTTTATGTTTCTTTGACCTTTTTGATTTTTTAGGCTTTCTCATTTCATTACTAGCTTTTTTACTTACGTTTTTCTCAGTTTCTTTTTTGATCATTACCCCACCTCATTTTTAAGACTAAGTAGATTATATTTTAATATATTTTTTTAAACAAGATATTGATGTCATATGTAACCTTATTGTTACAATTTCCTTAAATTTTCCCTATAATTGGATAGTGGTCTGACAATTTTATCTTATCAACGACATAATCATCTATTAGAATTATTTTATCTATAAATATATAATCTATTCTTGCATCAGTTTTAAAAAAAGTACATATATCATACTTTCCTGTATATACTGCCATATCATTATAATTACTTAAGCTTATATTTTTTTCATTAAAATCACCACATATAATACTTTTACCCTCCACATTATACAAATAACTTAATATTTCATTTATTTGGGTTTGTCTTTCATATTTATCTAACCCTAAGTGAGTATTTATAATATTCATCTTTCCATACTCCGAAAATATGTTTGCATTCAAAAAACCTCTTTGTTCGTTTTTACTAGTTAGTATAGTATGTTCATTATTATATATTTCTTTATTTGAAAATATACATATACCATACATCACTCCAGGCTTAATTACGTTAGCAGCAAATACACCATCCATTTTTAGATCTGATTTTAATTTTGCAAATTGAGGGTAAAGTACTTCTTGTAGGCAAATAACATCTGCATCTAAATTTTTTAAATACTTAGAAATTTTCCCTAAAGTTATTTTATTATTTGCATCCATACCTTTATGAATATTATAGGATACAATCTTCATAATAATTTCCTCCTTTTATACTTTTATTATTTTTTTATTATCCTTGCATCAAAATTAAGATATTGCTATAGATGGCTATTTTACTATATAATACGAAAAAACCTAGCTTAGTATCGTATTTTACCCAAGCTAGGTTTTACTCAATCGTTTTATATTAAATTTATACATTTATTAATGTTTAATCTCCTTTTTCATTTTCGTAAATTTTCCTTGGCTACCAACAAATGCAAATCCCATTTTTATATATATTTCATTTAACTCCATTAAAGTGACTTCCCCATTTTTTAAATTTGCTAACGTTATATCTTGTATTTTTCTAGGTGTAATTATCATCAGTTCCCACTCCTTTTAAGTTAGTTATATTATATTATATTTTTATATTTTTAATTTATTCCACTTTTAATTAATTATTTTTATAAGATATTTTATAAATTATTTTTAATTTACATTTTCAAACAATCGTTCTTATAAGTTTATTATACACCAAACAATCGTTCGATTTCAATATAAAAAATATATTTCTTTTACATTTTTTTATTTTTTTCTACATAAAATTTATTTCCTAGTATTTAATATCAATATATATAAAAAAAGTACTAATTTTGTAATATTATAGATGATACCTTTTCTTGTATATTTTATTTATTAGTAGTACTATTATCTTAAAGAGGTATCTATTTAAATTTAAAATATCATTTTAAGCAAGATATACAATATATTATACAAGGTAGGGGGATACTGTTGAAAAGCAAAACTAATAATACTATTGAATTTAAACCAAAAGATAGTTCTGGATATGATTTTAATAAAAAACATCCACTTAATAATAAAAACTTAGGTGACTCTGCTAAGGTTATTCCTTATTCTAAAAGAAAGAAAAAAAATAAACTTAAGTCCTTAAAAATAAATAAACAAGTGGATAAATTCGAAAATTTACATCCTTTTTTTAAAAAATATAAACCTATTATAATATTATTTATTGTTATGCTATTTATTTCTTTTATATCTTTCATAAATAAAAAGGCTCTAAATAATAGCTACGGACATGATAACAAGTACTTTTTTTCAAATTTTGCAATTGGTGTAACTTCACTTGATTACCAACTTGCATATG
The DNA here is from genome assembly GCF_053667625.1 of Faecalimicrobium sp. JNUCC 81. Classification (NCBI taxonomy): domain Bacteria; kingdom Bacillati; phylum Bacillota; class Clostridia; order Peptostreptococcales; family Peptostreptococcaceae; genus Faecalimicrobium; species Faecalimicrobium sp. JNUCC 81. Next base: position 1,608,073 of record NZ_CM132203.1, on the reverse strand, counting down.
AAACATAACTTATATACCGGTTATATAAAAATTAATAATTTAATAAAGGGTGCATGTACCATTAGTACATGCACCTTTTATTAATATATAAAGTTATAACTATTTTTTAATAGTATCTTTAACCACTTTACCTACAGCTTTACCAGTATTTAAAGTTTCTTTACCTACATTATATCCACCTTTTATAGCTTCTTTAGCAACAGATCCTACTCCATTTATTACTTCTTTTCCTATCTGTTCTACTGGATCTACAACCTTTTTAATTGTTTTTTCAACTTTTCCTTGTTCTCTAGGTGTTTGTGCCATCTATCACATCTCCAATATATAATAAAATTTATTACATAAATCTACCCTTTAATACATTTTATGCGCGTACATTTTATTTGTTACAATAATAGTTATATGTAAAATAATTATTAGTTAAATATGCTTTTAATTTTTGTGTTGAATTTATAACTTTGGCATAAAAATAAAAAACTAGAGGAAATTCCTCTAGTTTTTACTTTTATAATTATACGTATGCTTTTAATTTAGTTATTAAACTTTCTTTTGGCATAAATCCAACCATTGTTTCTACAGGTTCTCCACCTTTAAAAATTATTATTGTTGGAACTGTACTTACATTATATTTTCTTGCTATATCTAAGCTCTCGTCTATATCCACTTTACCAAAACCAATCTGAGCACCCATATCGCTTGCTACTTCTTCAAATACTGGAGCTAGCATTTTACATGGACCACACCAAGTAGCAAAAAAATCTACTACGTATACCCCGTCTCCACCTTCTACATTTGCTATAAATTCATTTGTACTTAATACATTTGCCATAACTATTCTCCTTTAATTATAAATTTATATACTATAGTTATTATTTACTTTTTTTATTATTTTACTTCTTATTTTGTGTATTATTTTATTTAAACTAAGTCTATTGATTATTTTTCCTCTTATCTTTTATATTGTCTATTATAACAACTAAACATAATATAAATGCTTCATCTTCAAAGTTTATGTTAACACTATAATTATCAGTAAAAGCAAAAAGTTCTTTGCTTGCTGTTGCTATAACTTTATTCCCTTGAAATATCTCATAATCTATTCCAAAAATATCCCCTTTTACAGTCAAATCTCCATACTTACTATTTATTTTTATATTATCTTTAAAAAAAGTTAGCTTTTGATCTACAGCTGCTACTACTTTATTATTTTCAAGAATCTCGTAATTACTCATAAATGTTAACAATTTTTCCTTTACGCTATAAATTATTGAACTATTTTTCATAATATCAAATTGTAGACCTATAGATAAAAACTTTTTATCTATAAAAAATGCATCTTCTTCATATTCATTCCTTATCCAAAAGTCTTCTTTAATTTTAAATAATTTAGATTTCATATAATATTTCATATTTTTCCCCTTAAAATTAATATTCTTTATTATTAATTTAATTCTATCATATCTATTTATAAATTTTAACTTTTATATTTACATATATTTTATTATATATTATAATAGCTTTAGGGAAAACTTGTACCAGCGGGTATAAGTCGACGCTAGCCCAAAAAACACCTATCTTTGATAGGTGTTTTTATATTTATAAAAGTTTTATACTATAACTTTATTATCTAATATATATTCATCTTTATTAAATTTATCTTTTTCCAATCTACTTTTATCACTGTTAACAACTCTAGAAGATACTTTATTTGCAATATGACAACATTCTTCAAAACTACATCCTAAAGAGTATGATGAAATTATAGCTCCTATATGACTATCTCCAGCTCCTATAGTATTTGTTACTTCAGTTTTTATAGCATCTACAAATTTATAATTATCTTTATCAAAATAAAGCACTCCATTTTCTCCAAGAGTGATAAATACAGTATTATTAGTTATATTATTCAAGTATTTAGCCGCACTTAGTACATCTTTTTCATTAGTAAATTTTACAGCTTCGTCTTCATTAAGGTGAAGTATTGGATTTAATTTAAATATCTTATTTAAAATTTCTTTTTCTATAAAGTTAATTCTTGGACCTGGACCAAAAAATAAATTTTTATTTCTTTGTTTTTCTAACCAACTAGATATAATACACCCGTTATGGCCTTCCATTTCATAACCTGATATGTATATATTTTTATAATTACTACTATCTATATTATCTAACCAGTTCATTTTATATCTATATTCCATTCCTTTTATAGTTATAAACGTCCTTTCTCCATAATTTTCTACTAAACATAAGCAATAACCATTATCTTCTCCATCTTCTTCTATGTGTATTTTATAATTATTTTCCACAAGTTCTTTTTTTATTAAACTTGCATATATACCTTCTCCAACTGGAGATATTAAATCATGTTCTACCCCAAAGTTTTTTAATATTGTTGCTACATTATAAGCGCATCCTCCCATGGAAATAACTTGCTTTTTACATAAAATATCATCATTTGTTTTTGATAATGAGTCTACATTTATTATTACATCTACATATACATTACCAATTATCAAAGTATTCATCTTGCATCCCCCTGTTAAGTTATTACTTATTGATTTATATTAAATTCAATATAATTTATACTTTTCCTTAATATAATAAAAAAGACACCTATTTTTAGGTGTCTTTACTTATTGGTGCCCAGAGGCGGAATCGAACCACCGACACGGGGATTTTCAGTCCCCTGCTCTACCGACTGAGCTATCTGGGCATTTGGCGGAGAGGGTGGGATTCGAACCCACGGTGCCGTTAAGCATCACTGGTTTTCAAGACCAGCTCCTTAAACCACTCGGACACCTCTCCGTAATCTTTACTGTATATAATATACCATATATTTCATATTTTGACAATACTTTCTTTTATAATTAGTTTAGTTTAATTTAGTTTTAAATTAAAAGATATTAATCTATATTTTTATTTTTTCTTGATATTTTATGTTATAAGGTAACATTATTATTATTTTTTAAATATATTAATATCAGTTAGTTCATTTTTCTAACTTTAAGATTTCAAACTAATATAAGAGGTGCTTATATCGAATATGTTTAATTTTCATTCTAAAAATAATTGCAATAAAAATTGTTGCCATAATTGCTGTAACTGTAATGAATATTGTTTCAAATACTGTTGTTATAATTGTATAGACTCTCAAAGTCCTAATGGACCTCAAAGTGTTATCGGTCCTACTGGGGCAACCGGTCCTCAAGGCGAGCAAGGTCCTGCTGGGCCTCAAGGTCCTAAAGGTGAACCAGGTATCGGTAATGGCAAACCAGGTCTTGCTGGGCCTCAAGGTCCTACCGGGGCAACCGGTCCTCAAGGTGAACAAGGTCTTCCAGGTATTCAAGGTCCTACTGGAGCAACTGGTTCTCAAGGTGAGCAAGGTCTTCCTGGTATTCAAGGTCCTACTGGGGCAACTGGTCCTCAAGGTGAGCAAGGTCTTCCTGGTATTCAAGGTCCTAGAGGGTTTGAAGGTCCTGAAGGTCCTCAATTTGTAGGTCAATATGCCTTTTTCTCACAAAGTAATACTTTAAATGCAACTTCTTTAGGTGGAGGATTAAAATTTGATGATCCTACTGGAATTAGTAGTCCTAGAATATTAAATGATACAGGTATAATTTCACTTTTGATTAAAGGTGTTTATAAGCTTGACTATTATGTATACTTTCCGGCTAATTCAACCGTTAATACTACTTTAAGTTTACAAGTAGACAATTCAACAATACCTGGTACAGTATGCAAAGTTGTTAAAACAAATACAAATGTTCCATATATAGCGTCTGGTCAAGCAATATTTACGGTTACTGATTCTTTTGGTTCTGCTCTTAGAATTTCATCTTCAAAAACATTTTCAATATCTGAAGAAAATGCAACCTTAGCTTCTATAAGTATTGTTCAGTTGCAAGCATAATTATCTTTTAAACAAAAAAGTGCTATGAAACTTCATAGCACTTTTTATTATAATTCTTCATTTTTTACTATATAATTAGTTGTATGGTAGTTTTCTTCTTGTTTTGATTGTCCAATATATAATACTTTTTTAGTTTTTTCATCTAATACTATAATATTACTTGAATTTTCTTTTCTAGGTGTATAAAAGTTACCTTGTTCTTCTTTGTATGAATTTAATAGTATGTATAATTTATTGTCTATTAATCTAAATTCAATTAATTCTAATTGTTCATTTATTTTATCAAATTTGTATACTTTATCGTTCTCTATAATTTCTTCTTTTTCTAAATCTATACTATATTGGTGTATAATTGTAGATTTTTTATCTGTCGTGACATCATTATAAATTATATTTAACTTATTATCATCTATACTATAGGCTTTGTCGTTATCATTTGAATTATTTTTTTCTTTTATATTTATAGAGTCTTTTATATAATCAAACTTATTATTTTCTAAATCATAATAAATTAAATACTGTTCACCTGAATCTTTATATGTCTGAGCCATAAAATAGATTTTGTTATTATTTACAAAACTCACTCCATTTGATATATCTACATTTTCTTTTATTTTTATTTCATCAAATAATTGCACTTTTTGATTTTCTAAGTCTATTTTATAAATAGATATACTACTATTTCCATTATCTATAATATCTCCATTTTTATTATAATTAATATCATTTGTTATTCCCATTGATAAGTATATTTCATTTTTATACTTTGTAACTAGGCAACTTCTATTTGCATCTACATTTTCTTTAGAAGAACTTATTATCTCTATATCAAATTCAGTTATCTTATTAGTTTTTAGGTTTTTATCAGTAATTTTAGTATTAAACCTAACATCTTCATTTGAATAGTAATTATTTGATACATAGTCTATATATCCAATACTTTCTTTATCTTCATATACTAAGTTTGAATTTGTATTAGAATCAAAAAAATCCTTATTATCCATTATTAGCTTAGAATACTTATCTACTCTAGGTAATTCTTTTGAAAATTTTTTAACTTTAATCCCATCTTTTGATACTACAGCATTTTTTGTATTGTATATACCTTTTTCTTCTTGATATATTATAGAAGCATTTCCTAACTCACTTTTACTTCCTTTTACGTCTTCTATTTTTATATTAGTGTCATTAAAGGATACTATTATTCCTATCACTATTAAGGAAGATACTACTACTCCTAAAGTTATTTTAGACAAATTCTTTTTCATATTTTATCCCCCCCTTATAAAGTTACCTTTGATTTTATTAATTTGTAAGATATATATATTGATAGAATAAATAGCACTAAAAAATATATTAAACTTATTTGTAATCTTTGTTCTGTATAATTTGAGTACTTTATTATCAAGTATCCATATACTATTAATGATAACAATATGTATGATATTCCAAATGCTATTCCTTTTCTTTTATATGACCTTTCAATAAGCACTCCTGTAAATATAACTACTACTGAAAGTAATACTCCAAATATATTTATCATTAAGAAGTCAATAATATATGGTGATATTAAGTTTAATCCCGAAGGATTATTCATCATATTTGTAAATATATTTGTAAACCCATCTATATTAGCTCCTGTAATTATTTTTAGTATAATAGTATCAATATACCAAAATAACACTTGGCTAGCTATTATTCCATAAATCATAACAAGTATTGTTAAAAGCTTTGCCAAATAAATGTTAAATCTCTTTTGAGGCAATGTAAGTAATGCACATATAGTCTTACTTCTTGAATAATAGTCTCTATACCATATAATAAGCGCATATATTAAACAGCTTAAAACTGCAATGCCAAGAACAACGCTGCTAAAAGCATGTATTTGATTAATTACAAATCCTTTCACATAATCTTCATTTATATAAGTTTTAAATATATTAAAATCTACCGGTATCATTTGATTTCTATTCATATGCCTCATAGTATCATTGATACCTAAGCCTACACTTACTACATTACCTAATAATAATGCAGCTATTAAACCAAAATATAATTTATATATTCTTTTGAATTCCATATTATATAAAGTTAATATATTACTCACCTTGATACACCTCCCTCATTTTATCTATTATAGATTTCCCTTCTTCTTCACGAGTTTGTTCTGCATTGAATATTAGTTGTACTTTCCCCTCATCTATAAGTACTACATCATCTGCTAACATTTCAATTTCTGATATTTCATGAGTAGTTAGTACTATACTTTGTTCATCACTTATGTATTTTGTCATTACCCCTAAAAATTCTTCTCTTTTAAATATATCGATTCCTGAAAAAGGTTCATCAAGTAAGGTATATTTTGCATTTTGTGCAAATCCTATTATTATTTTAACTCTTGCAATATTTCCTTTTGAAAGTTTTGATATTTCTTTATCATCACTTAAATCGAACAATTCAAGCATTTCATAAGCTTTATTATCATCCCAATTTTTATAAAACTCTTTCATAAATTCAAAGCTCTCTTTTATTGTAAATTGTGCAAAATGATTATCTACATCTGGCACAAAAGATATTTTATTGTATATATTGTGGTTTAATTTTTCTCCATCTATAAGTATTTCACCACTATCTATATTAATAAGACCAGCTATAGCTTTTAACGTAGTTGATTTTCCTACCCCATTAATTCCAAGTAAGCAAGTTATTTTCCCTTCGTGTATATTAAAAGATACACCATCAAGGGCTTTAACCTTTTTATACTTTTTATATATATTTTTAATTTCTATCACAATACTTCCCCCTAGTATCTATCATTTATTATTTTTAAAATTTCTTCCTTGTCTACATCTATCGCCTTCATATTTTCTATAAAAACTTCCATAGATTCGTCTATAAGATCATATTTTATCTTGTTTATAATTTCTGTGTTAGTAGTTATGCTACTTTGATAACTTTTAACTGTATCTATAATCCCCATTTCTTCCATCTCCTTGTATGATTTTTGTACTGTATTTGGATTTACCTTTATACTTACTGCCATTTCTCTTCTTGAAGGTATAATATCTCCTGGGTTTAATTCACCTCTTACAATCTTTTGTTTTATGAATCTTATAATTTGGATATAAACTGGTTCTCTGTCATTGGCTTTAAAGTTCATGCAATCACCTCCGTATTACCGTACTAGTTCAGTAGTACAGCTTATAACTGTATTATATTATTAGTACGGTTATAATGCAATGTTTTTTTACTTATATTTCATTATTGTATAAAAAATAAGGTATATTAATATACCTTATTTTTTGATAAATACTTTAATTAAATTACCAGCTTATTATATTTTGAGTTGCTATATCTTTGTATCTATTAATGTTGATTTGATGTGAGTCTTTTGTGAATTCTTCATTAAAATATAATATTTCTTCTTCTAGTTCTTCAATTTTATCTATTTCTTTATTTAAATAACCTTTAAGTCTATACATAGTAGAATCTACTCTTGATCTAACTCCTCCTAGTCTTATATCTATAACTTCAAATCCTTGACCTTTGCAATCTGCATACCACTGTTGTCTATAAGAATTCTGTAGTTTTTCTATACTTTCTTTTAAATTTGCTAGTGTATTATTAAATATATAATCTAATTTATCTAAATCATTACTATTATAAGCCTTTCTTATTTTAATGCCTAAATCAGATTTTAAAGCTAATACATTTCCTAAATCAGAATACATCTTAAACATATAATAGTATTTTTCACTTTTATTTGCTATTTCTAAATATTTTATCCCTAATTTGTTGTAATGTTTATTTATTTTATCTGTATTTTCTATATGCTTATCAAAAGCTCCTAAAAGTATATCTTGATATAATAAATATTTAGATGGATTTACAAACCTTAAATTTTCTTTATCCCCTATTTCAATTTTATCTAACTCTTGCAAACTAAAGAAATCTTCTAAATCTAGATTGGTTATAAGTTTGCATCTTTCATTTATCCACTTAGTATTTACTGTTTTATGGTATGCATGTTCAGCAAATAAAATAAGACCAGGCATTATAGTATCTATTGGAGTTTCATCTCCATCATCTCCCCAAGCCGTTACTATTACTTCTTGTATATTTTTTTCTTTACAAACTGATAAAGCTTCATTACTAGATTTAAATGTTTGATCATAGCACGGTGTAATACCTGACCATTTCCATATGCCTCCTGCAAATATAAGATTATTATTAAATACTTTTCTTATGTCAAAAAATCTCCTATAAATATTTTTGTCTTTATGATAATAATCCCAATACACTAAGGATAAATCACTTGGAATAGAACTTGCTACTTCTTCACTTATTACTGTATCTTGGTTGTAATAAAACCCATTTGGTGAACCAGTTCTAAAAAACATATCATCCCATATCATAGGCTTAAAGTCATAATCTTTACATATATCACATACTTTATTTAAATGCTCAATCATAATATCATAATGATTAACATACCCATTTTGATTAAGGAATTCACCTCTTCCTAAATCAAAGGCTTCGTCCATACCTATATGTATATTTTTACTTTTGAAACATTTTCTTATATTTTTTATCATTTCTTCTATAAAATTGTAAGTTTTCTCTTTTCCTACTAGGAGAACATCTTCTGTGTCCTTAATCTCATTTGCATAGCTCCATTTTAATGTTTGCTTTAAATGAGCTAGTGTTTGTATACATGGTATAACTTCTATACCTAATTTATCTCCATAGTTATCTATTTCTTTTAATTCTTCTTTTGAGTATCTTCCCCTTAGGTATCCAAAATATTTGTAGTTTTCTATTTCATAAGTATCTTCAGTATATAACATCATTCTGTTTAGTCCCAAAATAGCCATATTTACCATTAATTCTTTTATCTTTTCTATTTTATAAACTGCATTTCTAGATGCATCAAGCATTGGACCTATATGATTAATGTAAGCTTTTTCTTCTAAAAAGAACTCTTCTTTATTATTTAATTGGATATATAGCCCAATTGCCCTAAATAGATGGTTTTTATTTTTGTATCTTATGATTCCTTTACTTATTTGTATAACATTTTCATCACTATTATCTAATTTTGTTATTTGAACATTTTCACCCACTTCAATAAAGTTTACATTAAGTACTTTTTTCATTTCTTTAAGGTCTTTTAATAAATCATTTTCTATTCCTAATAAATTTAAATTCATATTCATTCCCCTTATTTTATAAAAATCTTTTCTAATCTATCTAATTGATATTATACTAAAAAACATACTTTCTAAAAATAATATTTTAATCTTTAACAATAAAAAATGAGCTATTCTCTATTTTGAGATAGCTCACATCTATTTTTACCCTCACCTAACATTTCGTTCAGTAGGTAGTTTATAACTTTTACTCACTTTCTGATAATCTCCATACTCCTGTTTTAGGGCTTGTAAATAGATCTTCTCCCTTAAAGTCTTTATGGTCTTTACATCCACTTTGAAGTATTGTAAGTACTATAAAACTTGATTCTGCCATACCTGCATGTATTAACACCTTTGCAATTTTTCCAAATCTCATCTCGCCCTTTTCTTTTAATATTTCTATTATTTTTAATTTCATTTTATCTATTTCTTCTTGAGTATATTTCATTATTTTCTCCTTTTGATTTACGTTTATATTTTATTATACTATATTTTTATATTATTAATTTAGATATACATAAAATAATAATTATAGCAACTATCAAATCTAAAACTTTAGGATTTATATCAAATTTAATCAAATATTTGATCAATATAGGATTTACATACTTTCTTAATACTATAAAAGTTAATGCTACTATAGCTAAATCAATCAAAAGTAGGTCAAATTTTAATACCTTATTTACTATAGCTAAAGCAATTGACATAAATAAAATTATTACTACATTAAGTAAAGGACGTATGCTACAATTATATTCTTCATATTTTATTATATTTTTTCTAATAAAATCTTTGTAATTAGATTCATAAAGTTCATCTAATATTTTACTTCTTTCTAAAAATTTAAATTTTTCATCTATTTGTGGATAATATCCTACAATCTCTACTAAATACATGTCTATTTCTTTATCTTTATATTTTAGTTTTTGATCATATTTTTTTATTTTTCTATATAAACTACTATTTAACTTTTCTTTAATTTCCCTTTTTATTGTATCATCTATATTTTCATCTTCTTTTCCCATTTTACCTATTATATAATCAAAAAGTATCATGCCGTCATACTTTTGAATTATTATACCAATGGTCTCTTCCTTCATAATTATACCCCCAGTTAATTATATAGTGCTATTTTGCATCTTTTTAACTAACTATAAATAATATATTTTCTTACATATTTATTAATACTTCTCTTTTATTATACTTTATTTTTATTTAAATAGTTTTACAAATAAAAAACATCCTAGAAATTTTTTATTCTCTAGAATGTTTTTATTTATATAGTAATAAATTTTTATATTATTCCATATTACCAAATATTAAAGTTGTTAAATCTTGATCTTCATTTATCTTCCATTTTCCGTCAATTTTGGCTAAATTTATAACTCCTGTCCTAGTTTCTAATTTTGCTAATTTAGTTTTATCTAAGAAAGCTTTACCTATATTTTCACTAGTATTTTCTTCTGCACTAAACATATTTTCTAAACTTCCTTGGATTACTTCAAGCATTATTTTCCCTAAACTTAATCCACTTAGCTCTATCTCTACACTTGCCTTATCTCCATCTATTTTCTCAGATAATTCCTTTGCATCTAGTTTTGACATGTATATACTAAATGCTTCAATCATATCCTTTGACTCTTTAGTTTCATTACTTTCAGCTTGATTTACTGAGTTTATAAATTGTTCACTAACTTTTGCATTTTCACCCTTTTTTAATTCATTAAAGTAGTTATCTACCACATCACTTGGGCTTTCACTTGTACACCCAGTTATCATAAATATTGTACCAATCATCATAATTATTAATTTTAATTTATTATTCATCTTTTTACTCCTTATTTATTATTCTGAACTTTCTAATACGTCATATTTATTTAGCTTTACATCATAATTTATGTACACTTCTTTTTTATTTTCATTAAGTGCAACTATACTTATAGTTTTAGCTTTCATATCTTCTAAATTTCCTGTTGTTGGAGCAAAACATTCTATATTAGAACTTGTATCCCCTTGCAATAATGTATCATTTGATGATAGATATGCTACTTCTCCATTATCTAATTCAAGTTCTATACTAAAACTAGTTACAGGTAATTTTGAATTGTTTTTAATCTGAGCCTTAAAATATCTTGTTCCTATTGAATCTGGGTCTAATATAGTAGGATTTACAATTTCTATATCTTTTACTAGAACTGGCGATTTAACTGTGCTTTTTTCATCACTTTCTAATATATCATACTTGTCTAATTTAATATCATAATCTATAAATAACTGCTTATCATCATTGATTGCCGTTATACTAATCTTTTTAGCTTTCATATCTTCTAAATTTCCTGTTGTTGATGCAAAACATTCTACTATTGAACTTGTATCTCCAGGTTTTAAACTATCGTGTGACGATAAATATGCTACTTCACCATTATCTAGCTCAATCTCTACACTTATGCTTGTTATTATCTTGTTTGAATTATTCTTAAATTTAGTTTGAAAATATCTAGCTCCAATTGAATCTGGCTCTAATATTTTTGACTCTATAAATTCGATGTCTTTTACTAGTACAGGTGATTTTTCTTCCTGTGTTTTTGTAACTGTTTCCTTAGAATTTGTTGATGATTTTTCTGATGAACATCCTACCATTAATCCTAAACTTGTTAATGATACCATTGTCAAAACAATTGCTTTTAATTTTAATTTCATATTACCTAATTCCCCTCTTCTGTCAATTTATTTATGCTAGCTTTGTTATTATATAATTTTTGTTTTGTCGAATCCTGTAATTTATTGCGATTTTTTATATATCCTTTTATTCCCATACTTTTTTATTTAAAGTTTAAATATCATATAAAATTATTTTTACATATTTTGTAAATAAAAAAGACATTATACTTAATTAAATAACGCCTTTTTTCTAACTTAATATATTTTTATATTATCATAAGATGGTTACTAAAACTCTAGTTATTAATTTATTTCATCTTTAAATATTTCAACTGACCTATTTAGTATATTAGTAAAATAAGCTATTACCATTCCATAGTTAGTTATGGAAACATTTTTTTCTCTACATATATTTATTTTATTTATTATACTTTTTCTATTTACCATACAGGCACCACAGTGAATTATAAGGTCATATTTTTCAACATCTTCTCTAAAGTCATATCCGACTTTGTATTCAATGTCTAAATCTCCATCTACCATTTTTTCTAACATTCTAGGTATTTTTACTCTTCCTATATCTTCATGAGATATATTGTGAGTACAACTTTCACATATTAGTACTTTATCTCCTACTTTTAAGTCTTTTAATTTTTCTGTTCCTTTAAAAAAATCTTTAAGCTCTCCTTTTTCTCTTGCAAATAATATTGAAAAGCTGGTTAATTTCATATCTTTTGGTATTATATTTTCTACTTCTTTAAATGCTTGTGAGTCAGTTACAACTAAATCAATATTGTTTAATTCATTTATTGCCTCACTAAGTTCTGTATCTCTTACTACATATGTTTTTATTCCATTATCTAAACAGTCTCTTATAACTTGGACTTGAGGAAGTATTATTCTTCCCTTTGGTGCTTCTGAGTCTATTGGAACTACTAAAACCACATTTGATCCATAAGGTAGTACGTCCCCAAGTATTGGTCTTTCTTTCTCATCTTGTTCTAAAGATTTTATTAAATCTTCTTTTAATTTATCTATATTACTATCTTCTTTAGCTGATATAAATAGTGGTCTGTTAAATAATTTATTTATATTTTCAATTTTATTATTACTTAACTTATCTAATTTATTTATAACGACCATGTGTGATATATTGTATTTATTAGCTTCTTTTTTCCAAGTCTTATAAGTATCTATATCTACATTTTCACCATCAACTACATATATGGCAAAATCTAATCTTTTTAAAAATTCAAAGCTCTTTCTTATCCTAATTTCTCCCAGTTCACTTTTATCCTCAAGTCCTGCTGTATCTATTAAAAGTACTGGACCAAATGGTATGAGTTCCATTGCCTTTTGTACTGGATCTGTAGTTGTTCCTTCAATATTTGATACTAAAGATATATCTTGATTAAGTATTTTATTCATCAATGATGATTTTCCACTGTTGGTATTTCCATATATTCCTATATGCTTTCTATTTGCATTTGGAGTAAAGTTCATTGTACCCTCCTTTTATAAATAAAAGTCTCTTTCCCCTTTTTTCATTTTTTCAATGCTTTCTTTAGTAAGATTTTTAATGTCTTCTCTTTGTATATTTTCAAGTTCTTCATTTATTACCTTTTGAGCTTTATTATATAGTTCCTCATCTCCATAATCTAAGGTAAATTCTAATAATGTCATAAGTGCATTAGGTTCACAAACGTACTTTATATTACCAGATTTAGCTAAACTCATAAATCTATCTCCAGTTCTTCCTTTTCTATAACAAGCTGTACAATAACTTGGTATATATTTATCATCTAATAATTCTTTTAAAATTTCTATTGGACTTCTTTCATCATTAGTTTTAAATTGCCTAACTTCTTTTCCTTCTTCTCTTTCTTTATATCCACCAACTCCAGTTGATGAGCCTGCACTTATTTGAGACACTCCATATTTTAACAGTTCTCTTCTCATAGAAGCACTTTCTCTAGTTGAAAGTATAAGACCTGTAAAAGGTAGAGCCAGTCTTAGTATTGTTACAACTTTTTTAAACATTTTATCAGTTAGTAAATTTGGATAATTTTCTAGTGTTACCCCCTTAGCTTCTTGAAGTCTTGGAACTGATATTGTATGAAAACCTACTCCATATTTTTCCTCTAAATGAACATTGTGCATCATAAGTGATAAAACTTCAAATCTTGGATCAGATAATCCAAATAAAACACCTGCTCCAACATCATCAATACTACCCTCCATCGCTCTATCAAAGGCAGTTAAATGATATTCATAATCCCCTTTTAATGATTTTGGGTGCATTTTTTCATAAGTAGGTTTATGATAAGTTTCTTGGAATAATATATATGTACCGATACCTTTTTCTTGTAACAATTTATAATTTTGAGTTGTAGTAGCTGCTATATTTACATTAACTCTTCTTATTTCTCCGTTTTCATTTTGCGTTTTATAAATTGTATCTAGACATTCAAGAACATATTCAATCGGAGCATTTACCGGATCTTCTCCAAGTTCTAATGCTAACCTTTTATGTCCCATTTTTTCTAGTATTCTTACTTCTTCTTCAACTTCTTTCATTGTAAGTCTTCTTCTATTAAAACTATTATCTCTTTTATAACCACAATAGACACAATTATTTACACAGTGATCACTTACATATAAAGGAGCAAATACTACTATTCTTTTTCCATATATGTCTTTTTTTATTTCTCCTGCTAAAGAATAAATTTCATCTAAATCTTTTTCATCCTCAGTTTGAAGTAGTATTGCTATCTCTTTGTAAGATAAACCAATTCTTTTTTTAGCTTTTTCTAAAACTTCTTTTATTTCTTCATTTGATGGATTTTGAGTTTCTTCTAGTATGCTGTATATGTAGTCATGATTTATAAACATAATATACCCCCTATAAATTAAAAACTTTTCGCCAATACATTGCTCAAAGTCGATTTTTTACCCAGTCTGGATTATCACCTCTACTAACTTCTAATTCAAATCCAGATTTTTTTATTTTATCTTCTATTATTTTTCTATACTCTGCATCTTCATCTAATATATATGCTTTATTATCATATAGTGAGTACTTTTTTCTAACTTCCATTGGAGATAGATTTGGCATAATGACATTTCCCCCTGCCTTAAGCCCCATTTCTCTACCATTTAGATTAATACTAGATAAAGCTGTAGTTGCTGGTAGTAATACCTTTGGAAGTAAAAGCCTTACTATTGCTAACATTATTATGGTTTTTTCTAAACTTCCATGATTATAATTTCTAAATGGAGTATCTTTATGCGGTATAAATGGTCCTATTCCACACATAGCTGGATTTAGTTCTTTAACAAATAATAAATCATTAACTAAATCTTCATTAGTTTGATTGGGTATTCCAACCATAAATCCAGCGCCTACTTGATAGCCTATTTCTTTTAAATCTCTTAAACAATTTCTTCTATTTTCAAAATATTCTTTTGGATGTATCTCCTCGTATAGTTTTTTAGATGCACTTTCATGCCTTAGTAAATATCTATCTGCTCCGACATCAAATATTTTTTTGTAAGATTCATAGCTTCTTTCTCCTAAAGATAGAGTTATTGCATTTTGTGGAAATTTAGATTTTATAGCCTTTACAATTTCTATTATTTTTTCATCGCTAAAATATGAGTCTTCTCCTCCTTGTAGTACAAAGGTTTTGTATCCTAGTTTGTCCCCTTTTTCTGCACATTCTAGGATTTCTTCTTTAGTTAACCTATATCTACTTAAGTTTTTATTACTCTTTCTAAGGCCACAGTACATACAGTCTTTTTTGCAATAACTTGTAATTTCTATAAGTCCTCTCATATAAACTTTATTTTTAAAATGTATTTGTCTTATTTCATTTGCTTTTTGAATAAGTAGTTCTTTTGAATTGTCATTGATATTATTTATTAGATATAGTAATTCCTCTTTAGATGCATTATTAGTCTGATATAGTTTTTCTATTATATCTTTAGCATTCATTAACTCACCTCTATTGTAGTTTGAATATTGGTTGCCTATTTATTGGTTAATTTTTATTAATTACTATAAATATATTATGACTTTGAATTATTTTTTAGAATATTGAAATTAAACATAAGTAAAATAGATAATCTTTCTTATATATAAGATATAAACTAATAAAAAGAGTGTACTTCTAATTAAAAGTTCACTCTTTTTTCATAATTTAATGTTGTATAATTTTTATTTTTCTAAACTAAAGTAAATACCATAAGTTTTAGTTTTATCATATTCATTTAAAGTTTCATTTCCTTTAGTTTTATATGGGTAGATATAT
The DNA here is from genome assembly GCF_053667625.1 of Faecalimicrobium sp. JNUCC 81. Lineage (NCBI taxonomy): Bacteria > Bacillati > Bacillota > Clostridia > Peptostreptococcales > Peptostreptococcaceae > Faecalimicrobium > Faecalimicrobium sp. JNUCC 81. The sequence goes on along the minus strand of NZ_CM132203.1, from coordinate 1,592,000 downwards.
CTTACATTAATCAAGTGCTTGTCTACTTTATATGTGACTTCATCAACACCTACTTCTTCTTCGTATACTCTCTTTACTTCTTCTATATTATCTCCCAGAATTTTTTTTACATATTTTAATGAATCTTCGATTGATAATTCTTTTGCTTCTAATTCCCCGCCTTGAGACGCTTCAGATAAATATAATTTCATTTCCATAGTTTTATCTACACCTAGTATTACTTTGTTTATATCTTCTTTATTTACTTGCCACCCTTTATCTACCTTAGTTAAGTTTATTATTCTTTTTCTAGTTTCTATTTCTCCATTTTCTATTGCTTTTTTAAATGTAATTGTAATATCTTCTGTTGGATTATAAGTTCTTTTATTAATAGCATTTACTCTTTCTTTATTTATCTTTATTCCCTCTTTAACAAAGTTTACTCCTTTTACTTGTATCTCTACTTTTGCATTATCTTTATTTATTTCTTCTGATAATATTTCAGTATCTATGTTCGCTATAAAGTTATCTATTGTGCTTATTAATTCTTTAGGCACCCCACCTTCAGGTCTATGTGTAGGGTAGATTAAATCTAGGGCATATTCATTTATACTTTTTGATTTGCCTTCTTTATTTAAGCTTACATATTCATTTACAGCATTTTGTGGGTTTTCTTTGTTGCATGCATTTAGTGCAAATAGTGTAATTACTATTATGCTTATTAGTTTTATTGTCTTTTTCATATTTTATCTCCTTTTATATTTTCTATTTATTAGACATTCATTTTAATTAAAACGTTTTAATTATTTTATAAAATTTATGTTTTATAAATTTAAAACAAAATAGGTGATATATTATCTTATAGATATAGATTTTATTATAACTAATTTACATTTTTACTTTGCTTGTTGATATTTTGATTTGTTATTTTTTCATCTCCAATAAACTCATTAATCATCTCTCCAGAAGATGTATCAAATTCAATGCTATAACGCCCTCTTACATCCAATCCATATGAATTTTTACTTCTATACGTTCCCGTTATAGTACATACTGACTTATCTTCATTAAAACTATAATTAGAACTTCCTAATTTAGGTGAAACATAACTTGTATTCCCTGAAACATATTTCCTTGCTGTTTTTTCATATGGAGCTGCTATTTCATCATCTTTAAGCTTTATTATTGCATTTTTTACATCTTCATTAAATTTTTCTATTTCTTCTTCTGTTATATTGTGTTTTTCTATTTCTTCTTCTGTTAATACAATTACTTTATTATAATCTTTTTCGCTTTTTATTTCTTTTTCAACTCTAGCTTTAGCATTTAATACCTTAGCTCTTTCTTTTTTTATCTCTTTTTCTTTCTTTTTTATTTCATATTCTATCTTTTTTTCTTGTTCTAATATAGCCTGTTGCTCTTGTTTTATTTTTTGTTCTTTGTCATATTCTTTTGATGTTTTAATAAAATTTACAGGCACTACAATTAATAATATGGCTCCAGCTAATATTGCTATTATATTTTTACCTTCTTTTAGACAATCTTTAGGATTTTCATACTTCCCTCTTAATTTAAATAAATATTTTACTACTAATACTGATGCAATTAGCCAAGCTGCAAATATTCCTAAAGCTATTATTGCTGAAAATAAAACTAATCCTAAGCAGAATTTTAATACTTTCTTCATTTTTGTCTCCTTTTTAATTTTAAATATATATATAATTTTATTTTATATTAATTTTATCATCTAATTATTTTAATGTAAATATAATAGGTTTTAAAGACAAATTTGTAATTTTATGACGATTTGCGCAATATAAATTACTGTCTATAACTATTGAAAAGTTTATTCTCCCCAATTATAATAATGTAGTTCTCGTTGGAAATTTATCAGATTATGAAAGTATTCTAACTATGACAGAAGTTATTGTTGTTTATTTTATAGTATTTAATATATAATAAATACATTTATAATAGGATATTATAATTCATCAATCTTGTATGATGAACTTAACAAAGAAATTAACTTATATTGCAACAAATATGAATAACTTTTAGGGGATAATTGAAATGGATAAAAATATTTTAGGCTTAAAATTTAAAGATTGTATAAATTCAGAAATACTAATGAAAGGTTTGGATAAATTTTATATTTCCGCTATTAATTATCATAATGACGAAAATATATTATATACTTATAATGTGAAAACAGATAAATTAGAAAAAATGCACTCAGTAGACTTAGAAACATTTTTCTTCTGTGATGAAATATCAAATACTATTTATAAATGTAAACAATCAGATGAAGAATTGCTTATATATAAAATGTATAAAGGAGAATTTATTTGTATATATAAAGAAAAATCAATTGAAAATAATCATCTATCAGATATCTATTCTATCGATGACAATATATTTATAAAATTACAAAATGATGATACTAACATATGTGAAAGCTATCTAGTATTAGAAAATAATAAATATAGGATAGATAATAAACATTTTTCTGATTCGATATATAGGCCATATTATATAAATTATAATGGTAATATATTTTTAGTTATTGATGAGTCTAATTTCGAAGCTTATGAACTTTTAGAAATACTAGAAAGTGATATAGAAAATATAAATTTATTTAATAGAGCGACTTTATATAATCTATCTGAATTTATAGAAGAAATAAAAAATAATAAAGTAATTTCGAAAAAGGTTCTAGTAGAGTCACAATGTAATAAAGAATCTATTCAACTTTTAGGAGTATATAAAAATAGTATCATTGTTTTATATAACAAAAATACGCCTGAAATTTTACTATTTGATATAAATAATAATTTTAAAAATATAAGTACTAATAACAATATAATCGACATTCTTAAAGCAAAAGAATTGTATTATATATATAAAAACGAAGAACAACTTGGACTTCTAAATGAAAGGCAAGAAAAAGTATTTTGTATTAATAACTTAAATGAAGATGAAAGATTATCTATTGCAGGAATATTTGATTCAAAGTATGTAATATATAAAAAAGAGTACCTTGAAGATGGAAGAATAGAAACTTATATATGTGATTTAACATCTAATAAGCATTTAAAATATGATAGTGATTTTGTATTAATTGGAGATACTTTAATTTAATAAGGATGTAGATAGACTTGTGTAAAATAAGTTTATCTACATCCTTTTTAGTATGAAAAAGCTGAAATTATATATTTATTTGAGCTTTTATTATAATAGATGTAGGTCTATGAAATTCATCTATCATATCTGGCCTTTTATTCAATACGTACTCATCTGGAACAGGTTCTATTATTTTTTCCATACTAAACTTTTCGTCTATTAATATATTTATAATTTCAGATATTGATCTATGGTATTTCTCTACATTTGTACTAAGCCATTTAACTTCACGCTTACCGCTGTACATATAGTCAGATAAATGAGAATATAACTTATTTCCGTCTTCATCCTTAGTCCAAATACATCCATTCTTAGGTGCAGTTGTATTAGGATGTTCTTGGGAATATAATAATATCCCTTGTGGCTTAAGTAATTTTTTTATATTCGATATAAGAATCTTATAATCTTTTATATAATGAAAAACTAGGGAACTATATATTAAATCAAACTTTTCATCTATGCTACTGATTTCATTTATATCCAGTTTTATATATTGGATATCTGGATGACTGTTTTTTATCATTGCAATGTCTAACATATTAAGAGAACTATCTACTCCTATAACTCTTTTAGCTCCCCTTCTAATGAAATCTGCACAATTATTTCCATTACCACAACCTAGGTCTAATACTTTTTTACCAGCTAAGTCAGGTAAAAGCTTCTTCATAGCTGGTTGCTCTATAAGATCATTGTAACTATCTACATTATCTCTTATTTTAGAGTATTCTTGAAAAAATAGATTATCATCGTATATATTCTTTATCAAAATAATTCCCCTCTCTTTTATCTAGTTTATGCTAGTATATTTTTCTAGTATTTACTACTACATATTAATGTAATTTCTTAGGTAATAAACTATATTTTAGGTATAGTAAAACTAATAGTAGTACCTTCTTTAAGTGATGAGTAGCACTTAATAACACCACCATGACTTTCAACTATATACTTCGATATAGAAAGACCGAGTCCTGACCCTGATATATTTGTGTTTCTATACTTTTCCCCTCTGTAAAATTTATTAAAAACAAAAGGTATATCGCCAATACTGATTCCACCACCATAATCTTTAATATTTACAGTAATACTATTTATATCATCATCTAACCAAACATCTATTATTTTTCCTGATTCTGAATACTTTATAGAATTTGAAATAATATTACTTATAACCTGGTTCATCCTCTTCTCATCTATAGAAATTAAAGAGTTTGGTATATCTCCAAGGACATTTAGTTTCATATTCTTATTTGCCACATCAATAGACAAATCCATAAAAGTTTCAGTTAGATAATCATAAGAATAAATTTCTTTTCTCTCAATTATCATTTCATTTAATTCTGCCTTTGATTGTTCTAGTATATCATCTATTAACTTTGAAAGTTCATTTGACTTTTTAATTATAATATTTGAGTACCTTTTTATACCTTCTTCATCATGGACAATACCATCTCTTATACCTTCAACATATCCGAGTATTGAAGAAAGAGGTGTTTTTAAATCATGAGAAATACATGCTAATAACTCTTTTTCACTTCTCTTTAATCTTTCTTCCTTTTCTTTTGATACTATTATTTCATCTCTCATAGCTTCAAAATCATGGCAAAACTCTCCTACTTCTCCATGATAATCATATTTTATCTTGCAGTCATAGTTGCCACGAAGTATGTTTTTTGCACTTTTATGTATCTCTTTTATTGGATTTATTATATCTACTTTTACAAATTTATTTATCATAAAGGTAAGAATCCCAATTAAAAATAAAATTATCCATAAGGGAATAAACTTCTCATACTTATCACTATTTTCTAGTACTGCTCTTGGCAAATCTATGATTATTGTTCCTTCTTGATCATTATTATTCACTAAAGGAGTACTATATCTAACTAGCTCATTTGAATTACTCTCTTTATTTCTTTTGCTAAAGGAATTATCATAACCTATATCAGTTTCAAGGTTTACTTTATCTCCTTTTTTAAAATCTTTTAATGTAGAGAAAATAACTTCTCCTCTTAAGTTTATAACACAATAATCATAAAAAGATTCTTCCATATTAAAATTATTATTTTTATACATTTCTTTAATCTTTTCTCTTTGAGTTGAAGTTTCTACTCTTAATAGATTAGTCTTTCCTTCTTCCTTACCATCATATTTTAAAATTATAATAGAGTATATAAATGAAACTATAATAAAAAGACATATTAATCCTGTAAGTATACTGATTTTCTTACCAAGATACTTATCTTTTACTCTAATATTTCCCACTTATATCCTACTCCCCATATTGTTTTAATTGATTTTTCTCCGTATTCTCCAAGTTTTTCTCTTATTCTTTTAACGTATACAGCTATAGTATTTTCATCCATGTATTCACTATATCCCCATACATTTTCGTACACCTGAGCCTTTGAAAACACTTGAGATGGATTAGATGTAAAGAAATCTAATATTTGAAATTCTTTAGAAGTAAATGATACTTCCTTTCCATTTAATATGGCCTTGTAGCCTTTAGAATCTATCATTAAATCTCCAAATTGTTTTATGTGCGACTTCTTATCACTTGAAAATGAAGTATACCTTCTTATATGTGCTTTAACTCTAGCTACTAATTCCATAGGAGAAAAGGGCTTTGTCATATAGTCATCTGCTCCTACTCCCAAGGTTAGTATTTTATCCATTTCTCCACTTTTTGCCGATAGCATAAGTATTGGCATTTTCGATATTGTTCTAATTCTTTTGCAAACTTCAACACCATCTAAAAGTGGGAGCATAATATCTAAAATAATGAGTTTCATCATAGGATCATTAGCTAATTCTACACCTTTTAGGCCATCATTCGCTATTACTACTTCAAATCCATTTATCTCTAAATAATCTTTTATTAAATTTCCTAAATCAATGTCATCCTCAATTACTAAAATTTTATCACTCACTTTTTCCACCCCCACTTTGATTATACCATTACCAACCCCTTTCTCTTATAAATTCAAATATTTTTTCTTCTCTACCTTCTAAATCTTTTTCATTGAACTTTCCAAGATCTAAATCTCCGTCAATTCTTCCATCTTTTAAATAAATCAATCTACTTGCTCTTGCGGCTGCCTTTAAATCATGAGTTACCATTACTATTGATTGACCTTCATTATTTAACTCTGTAAGAATATCTAATACCTTTTTACCTGTTGAAGAGTTAAGTGCTCCTGTTGGCTCATCACCAAAGATTACCTTTGGACTATTTATTAAAGATCTTGCAATTGCAACTCTTTGCTGTTGTCCTCCTGATATTTCTGAAGGATATTTATTTTCTATATCTTTTAATTCTAATCTATTTATTAACTCATCTGCTTTTTTATTTACACTTTTCTTATCCTTATTATTTAAAAAACCTGTGTAAGTAATATTTTCTTTTACAGTTAAATCATGAAGTAGGTTTATACTCTGAAATACAAATGATATATCTTTATTTCTAATAACTGTTGCTTCCTTTTCACTTAAATTGGTTATATCCTTTCCTAAAAGCCAGGCACTACCTGCACTTGGATTATCCATAGTACTTATAGAATATAGAAGTGTTGATTTTCCAGAACCTGAGCTTCCCATTATTACAGTAAAATCACCTTCATATATATCTAAATTTATATTTTTTAACACATTATTTGCTGTTTTACCTAAAATAAATGACTTGCAAAGTCCTCTTGCTTTTATAATACTTTCCATAACTATTCCCCCTATTCTTCCATAAGCTCTATTGTGGATATATTTTTTATACTAAGCATTGATATTATTGTTGTTAAGATAATTGTTGCTAAAATAAATATTATTGTAATTAAAACTTGATTATATGGAATCATTAATCCATCTATTCCTGACAGGGCTATCTTAAATATACTCTTTGATGTAGCTAAGTTTAATGTAAATCCAACTATTGATGATATAGCCGTAAGTATAAAAATTCTATATAGAGTTCTACTTATAATGTATTTATTGGAAAATCCTAAGGATTTCATAATAGCATTATTTCTTCTGTTATCAGTATTATTCATCATTATAATGTTTACTATATTTAAAATGCTAAACATCAGTATTCCCCAAAGAATAATCTTAGTTACTGGAGTAATTGTATCAACAACTGACATAGCAGCTTGAATAACTAAGCTAGGAGCTATATCTATACTTGCTACGTCGTACTTTTCCTTATAGTCCTTTTTAACACTTTCATAATCATTTTTATCTTTTAAAGTTGCGTTAAGATTTAAATTAACAAGGGTATTTCTCAAATCCTTAGGCACTATATCTAAAGTCATTCTCGTAGAGTAGTTATTTGACATCATACTTGTATAGCTACCTGTTATTAATAGTGTTTTTTCTTCACCTAATACTTTTACATTTATATAATCTCCAACATCTAAGTTAGCATCTTTTAAGATTTGGTCTGTTAAAGCAATTTCATTTTTCGATTTTGGATTTCTTCCTTCTTTTATTGATACATTAAAGTCTTCATCATTATCATAATTATCTACTAATGTAGTAATAACTTGAGCATTTTTTATATTGTATTTATCTACGTCTAAGTATACAACTTTGCCCACATCAAATGAGCATTCTCTTACTCCTAGTATTCTCGAATCATTTTTTAATTCTTTTAATGCCTTATTATAAGAATCATCTCCTGTTGGAAAATCTAGTGCCATATCTCCTTGTATTGTTCCAAACACGTTCCATGAGTTATATGATACATTTTCCATTGAATAGTTTCCACTAACTATAAATGCTGATATATACACTACAAGAGAAAGTACTATTACTATAATCATATTTTGTTTTTTATATTTGAAAATATCATTTATAGCCATAGTAAATGGTACTGATGCATTTTTGATAACTGACTTTTTAAACTTTGCTTTAGATGAGGTTACGCCCACTCTAAAGGCTTCTACTGGTTTTATCTTATTTATTCTTCTAAGCAGTAAGTGCATATTTACTATTAATATTAAACTCATTATAGCTATTGTTAATAGTATAAATGTAAGATTATTTACACGGCCTTCATATATACCAATATACTTAACTGATAGTTTTACCATATAATTTACAAAACTTATACTTAGAAAACTTCCGATGGTAATAGCTACAACACCAACTATTCCATAACTTTTTAAGTATATACTCCTTATTTGCTTTGAAGTAAACCCTAGAGATTTGTATACTCCTATTGATTTATACTCCTTTGAAATGTTGTTCCATAAAACAAATCTTATTACTACTATTGATACAATAAATATTAAAAATGCTATACTCATTCCTATTCCACCTGTAATCATACTTGTAGAATTTGCTACAAAATTAGTTATCCATTTATCAAGCATAAGCCCTTCAAAGGAATCTCCTAAATAGGTACTTAATTCTTTAGTTGCATCATCATCTTCTTTTGATGAGTTATATCCGATAAACTCAGACTTTATAAGATTACTAAAAGTCTTATAGTCTTCTTTGTTTATATATAAACTAGTAGTACCAACCATTGAGTTTGGAACTAAAGATTCATTTACTAGAGCTGATATTATTAAGTGCTTATACTCATCACCATCTTTTACTCTTAATTTATCTCCTATTTTTAGATTCTTAGAATCTGCTATTATATTAGGTACCCAGACAGTTCCCTTACTTGGTTTAGATTTTTTTTCACCTTCTGTTATTACTACATCCCAAGGATGATTTTTTTTATTTTCAAAAGTTAGCAAACTTGCCATGCTTAAATCAAGATTTTTATTTCCTAAAAATACTTGCCTATCTACTGTTAAGGCACTTGAATATCTTACATCCTTTTCTTTAGGCTCTTTTTCACTTATAAAATATTCTATTTTTGAAATTATATCTTTGTTGTATGTTTGAACTACAATATCTTTTATATTTTCTCCTTTGTAGTATTCATTTGTATATTTTTCAACTGTACTTGTAAGGCTTATAGATATTGCAAATATAGATGATGACACCATTAAAATAATGGCTATTAAAATAAATTGAATCTTTTTTTGTTTGATTTTCTTTTTCCACATTTTCATCCCCTCCTTACTTTATATAGTACAGATTAATTTTTAATATATTTTTTTCAAATTCTTAATGAATTCTTACATTTTTATTTACATTATACCATTTGAAAAACCCCTTAAGGTCTACAAACATACCTTAAGGGGTTTTTATTACTAGTAACCTGATTCTATTATTTTGTAATTTCCATCTTTGTCTTTAACTAAAGAATACATAAAATCATTTTTACCAGATTCTTCTGGCTCATTTTCTATTTTATATTATATGTAACATCTAATCTTTTTCCTTCTTTAAATTTTATGATTTTACCATTTTTAAAAGCACCTTCAGTCTCTCTGAAAGGGACTTCCTCTGAACTTATGTATTCTATATGTTCAATATTATCTAGTCTTTCTTTTCTAGGAATTCCAAAACTTGTGTATTCAGAATCATATTCTTTATTAGAATATATACATTTCTTCATAAGATCTATGTCTTTTGCATTCATAGCATTTATATAAGTTTTCATAACTTCTTTAGCACTTTTAGTATAATCTGAATTACTTTTTTTATTATTATGAGAATAAATTCCTAAAAGTACTAAAATTATAGCTATAGGTACTATATATTTAAGTTTTTTCATAATTAATTTCCTTTCTTTTTAACATTTTCTCAAATAACCTGGTTACTATATTTAAAATAAGTACTTAGTATATCATAAAAATATTTAAATATTTAAAAATTGGATTAAAATGTATTATTTTTGGAATGAAATTTAAACATATACAATAAAAAAGCACTTCATCTCATCAAGATTAGTGCTTTTTTACATACATACTTATCCTTTATTTGTATATAGTTCTTTACAATAAATAAAGGATAAGTGTTTTTATTTATCAGTTTCCTTTTCCAATACTGGAATATAAATCTCCATAACAGTATCTTTTCTTGAGTGGCATCTCTCATCATAAAACTCAAAATCCATTTTACTTTCATCATATATATATTTGCTATCTTTAAACCACTCTTCAAATATATATTTCCAAGTTTCCTTTATTGTATTAGAAAACTCCTTTTGTTCTAAATCATTTGTAGTATCTACTGGTAAAGTTGTAAATACTGCGTAAGTCGCTTCAGGTACATTTACTCTCATCATATCATCTGTAACACCTTCAAAATCATCAACTATTACACCAAGAAGATATATAGTATCTCCATTTTCATCGTTAGATGGTATGCATAGTCCAACTTCACCATGCTTTGGTGGTTCTAAAAGTTTATACATTTTACTTTCTAAATTTTCTCCATTATAATTACTCCAAAATGAAGCAACATCTTTAGTATAACTTCCATTAGAAATATTGGTCTTTATTCCATATCCTGCTACTTTAAATGCAGGTTTTTTTACAATAATAGGATCCATAATATAACCTCCAATTTTATATACTGATGCTTTGAAAAAATAGCCTTCCATACGCTTTATATATTGTGTTGGGCTAAATCCATACTCTTTTTTAAACGCTTTTGAAAATCCATTATGTGTATCAAATCCATAATCCAAAGCTATATCTATTATTCTGTCTCCCTCAAATAGCTTTGTAGCTGCAAGTGATAACCGTCTTTTCTTTACATATTCCATCAAACTTATGCCCTGATGAATATTAAACATTCTACAAAAATGAAAAGTTGAATATCCACATTCATTAGCTATTAATTCTGGGGTCAAATCGCTTTTTATATTTTCTTCAATAAATTCAATACATTGTGATATCACTTTACTATAATTCAATTTATATTCCCCTTTCTATCACGTGATAATTAAAGTATATCAACTAAATTGAAGTTATACTGTTCCTAAATTGCTAAGTAATAAAAAAAGATTTAGCTTAATTTAATAAGCTAAATCTTTTACATTGAATTATATTAAATTATATCTTTCTAATAATTCCTCAACTATAGTTCCTGAAATTTCTTTCATAGCTGATTTTAATTTAACTTTAGTTGTTAATGGTAGTTTAACATCTGTCAGCTTTTTACCATCCATCATCTTAGAAGTTGAATCAAGCAACACTCTAATATCATAGCAAGATCCAAATACCTCAGGAACTCCACGGTCAATATCAAGTAGTGTATATACAGACTCCATAGCTGTTCTTACAGAATACTCTGTTGTAAATACAGTATCACGAACAGTATCTGCAAATTGACCAATAAATGCAAAGTTAACACTTTTCTCTGGTACAACTTTGGGTCTATCCCCAGATGTTCTTGGCATAAAGAATGAAGTAATATATGGCATCATACAAGGAATACAATGAGCAGAATGTTTTGCCATATCAGGAATTTCATCTACTGGAACTCCTAAGTGATACAGCCATTCTTGAGTAATTTCATACCCTGTACACTCTCTCATTGGTTTTTTTATAAAGTCTCCCTCAACATCAGTAAATAATCCATAAACCCATACAACAAGTTGGTTATCTGGTTGATATTTAAAATGCGGTTGTCTATTTAAAGTATAACTCATTAGCCAAGATGAGTCTTTAACTGTAATAATTCCTCCTGTAACAACTTTTCCACTAAATGGATTACGTTTACATATTTTTTCTATATATGGCGGAATTCTATTATCTAAAGTAGTTACAGTAGCAGATTCCCAATTAGTTTTATTTATGCTAGTACAGAATTTATCAGGTCTACCAAAAGAAGGATCTTGTGCTGCTATATTTCTCCAAAGTCTCCAGCAACCGCCTTCAGTAGTATTTAAAGTTGGCGCATGATTATCATCACCAAGAGTTGAGTTTTCTGTACAACTACCATTTGTAACAAACACTAAGTCATCTTCTACTAAATCAATAGTTTCTTCTTTTCCATCCTTAATACAAACAATTTGTTTAGCTACCTTTTTATCTTCTGTTATTTCAAATTTCACATTGGTAACAGTTGTATTATACTGAAAGTCAACTCCATTAGACTCTAGATATTTAACCATTGGTAAAATCAATGATTCATATTGATTATATTTTGTAAATTTTAAAGCTGAAAAATCAGGAAGTCCTCCAATATGATGGATAAATCTTTGAATATAAAGCTTCATTTCAAGGGCACTATGCCACTCTTCAAAAGCAAACATAGTTCTCCAGTATAGCCAAAAGTTTGATTCAAAGAATTCTTCTGTAAATACATCTTCAATTTTTTTATCATATAAATCTTCATCTCTTGACATAAATAATCGTACTATTTCCAAAGATGCTTTATCTGTTAATGTAAACTTACCATCTGTGTGAGCATCTTCTCCACGGTTAACTGTAGCTCTCATTAAAGAATAATTTGGATCTTTTTTATTTAACCAGTAGTATTCATCTAATACAGAAACACCTTCTGTCTCTATTGAAGGTATTGATCTAAATAAATCCCATAAACATTCAAAGTGGTTTTCCATTTCACGTCCCCCACGAATAATATATCCCTTTTGAGCATCATTGATTCCATCACAAGCACCACCTGCTATATCCATTTCTTCTAGGATATGAATATGTTCACCTTTCATTTGCCCATCACGAACTAAAAAACAAGCTGCAGATAAAGATGCTAAACCAGCTCCAACTAAATATGCTGATTTTCTATCTACTCCTTCAGGCTTTTGTGGACGTGCAAATGCTTCATAATTCCCATTGCTATAATACATATAAAATCATCCCCCTATACTTTAAAGCTTGGTTATTATAAAAGCTTTAGTAATTTATTTATTAATATCATATTCCGATTTAAGATTTTCTTATATAGACAATATTTAAACTATGTAAAAATTTTAAACATAACTATAAATGTGTAAAAAAATTAGACAAATAATAATATTTGTCTAATTTATATTCTCTATTTATTTTTATACTACTTATTTATCTGTCCTATATTGCTCTAAAGCCTCTTCAATATTACCACAAATCAATGTATTCAATCGACTAATAATATCTACAGGCTTTTCTTTCATTCCTTTTTTAATCCAGTCAAGCAAAAGCCCTACAAATGCATACTTATAAAAATCTGCAATAAATTCCTTATCTTTTTCTCTAACTGGTATATCTTTTGCCTTTTCTTCTACTACTCCCATCAAAAGTAAATGAGTTTCATTATATAAGTAACGTTCTAGATATTCTCTACTTACAGAGTTAAATGTGTTTAATACAAAAGATTTATTCTCTAATATATAGTCAAATATTTGTGTAAATCCCTGTTGCCAAGTATCATATGTCTTTTTACCGTCCAAAGCTCTTGTTGCTTCATTTGTATAAACCCACTCTAGTAAATCATAAATATCTTTGAAATGATAATAAAATGTCTGTCTATTTACTTCACAATCTTCTGTAATGTCTATAACTTTTATTTTTTCCAACGGTTTTTGTGCTAACATTTTTTTAAGTGAAGCAGCAAATGATTTTTTAGTCATTTGAGACATATGTATCCCCCCATTATTCTAAAACATCTTATTTGATTAACTCTTAGGATATTATTATATCATATTTTCCAATATGGATTATAAACTAACACAGTTCAGTTTATTTTTAAATTTCCCATAACTAGACATAAAACTATTAAATTGCATTAGATCATCAGTGGATAATTAAATATGTATATCCTATAATTATTTTTTGATTACTAAATTTGTAAAATAACTTACACACAGAAATAGAGCTGAAATATATTCAGCTCCTTATGTGTCATCTTAATAAACTTTTACCTTTAATTTCACTTGAAAAAATAGCAGTAAATTCAATCAAGAATTTATTACTCATGGTGTTGCTTAAAGAGTAGTAGTTATTGAGTTTTTAGATAGGTTAAATAATAATTAGGTATTATTCTCTAAAAGGGAAAGATAATAATATTAGTGTACCTAAAGCTGAAAGTGGAAAAACTCTACGTCTAAAGCGTCTGAATCTTCTAGGACGCCCAAATTGTCTATTTTCATCATATTGTTCTCCACAACCTTTATCTATTACATCCTCCCCAACCAATACAATAACATAATCTCTATCTACGCTTTCAATTATTCCATCAAATGTAGTTCCATCCTTCATTGTAAAAAAAGTATGGTAGTTCATTAACCTTTTGCATTCATCATACAAGCACTGCTGATTTCTATCATAATCATTCCTTTTTGAAGCCATTTCTTAAACATCCCCTTTCTCATGTATAATATTCATATATAAATGGAATCGTGATACCTCAATGTATGAATTTTCATAAAAGATTAATAAATATGAAAATTATGTTAATTTAAGATATATCATAAATTTATTACCTTAATATATTTTAATTTCTCATAAACTCTTGATTATATATTCTATAAAGGGTAGGTTAAAAGTAATACTAATTGGAAAAGTTTTAAATTATGATACAATATTTAATATAAAATACATACCAACTTTATCAAAGGAGGAAAAGTAATTGAACGATATTTTTAAAAAAGAATATAAAATAAATATTTTTAATGTTGATTCTGAGCACAAATGCAAATTTTCATCTCTAGTAGATTTCTTATGGGATGTTGTTATATCTCAGTCTGATTATTTAGGAGAAACTAAAGAAGGCTTTGTTCACAATCAATGCATTTGGGTGCTTTTAAAGTATGATATAACTATATATGAATACCCTAAATTTAGAGATACAATAACTGTTGACACTAAGGTCTTAGGTTCAAAAAAGTTCTATGGCTATAGAAAAAATACTATAAAAAACTCTGAAGGAAAGGTTTTATGCGAAGCTTTTTCAACAGCTATATTAATAGATTTTGAAAAAAGACGTCCTATGAGAATATCATCTGATCAAAGCGAAATATATGGACTTAATGGAGAGTTAGATGTAGTACCTCCTTTAGATGATATTCCTAAAATTCAAAAAGAAGACTATATAAAAGACTATCCAGTTAGATATAGTGATATAGATTCTAATGGGCATGTTAATAATGTAAAGTATATGGAAATGGCAATAGATACTTTACCAAGATCTATTTTAAATGAGTATGAATTATTTAATATTAAAGTGCTATTTAAAAAGGAAACAACTGATGGAGATACATTACATATTTCATCTCAAGTAATTCATGGTGAGAATAAAGCTATTAATACTATTCATAATATTAAAAGTAATAATGGAAATCTTCTTACAAAATTACAATTTATATGGAATAAAAAATAAGATAATTTTATCTACTAAATTAAAAATAGCCATGTTATTTATAAATAACATGACCATTTTTAATTTGTTGATTATTCAAGATTTAATACATTTCTCATAATATTTTTACATACATTCTAGACTATAATTCATATTTTACTGTGCCTTCATCTTGGTTATTTAAATAAACCATAACTTGGCATAGTATGTTAATCATAAAACCACTTACTTATCTATTATTAATGAGTTCAGTCTAGTAGAGAATATTAAAATTTATTTTTTCTTAAATTCCTTATTATCTAAAATAATAACCTCTGACTTATCTTCCTTTGCTTCCTTCTTTGTGTGATTTACAAGTTTTATAACATCCTTGTATGATTGTTTTGCTCCCTTTACCAGCAAGGGAACTCCTATAGAATCAATTTTTAACCATCTAGAAAATAGTCCACCAAAGGTCATCGGTAATGGGACTGTTGGCGACGTATTAGAAAATATAATTTTCTCATTTAATAGCTTTTGTTTATGAAGCATGGAAGCTAAATTATATAATCCTGGAATTAAAACCTTTGAACGTCCTCTACCTACAACGTATACTTCATTTCCATCTTTATCACTTCCATAATAAAAAAGTTCTCCACGATTTCCATATACTAACTTATTAAAGTTCGGTAAATTCAAGATTTCATCCTTAGTCGGCTCTCGAGTTTCATCCAGCATTTCTAAGTGATAAGCCATTGCTAAAATAGATGAGTGGGTTCCTCCATAGCAATTATATATGTATATCATTAAAATCACCTAATTTCTTATTTTATTTTAATAATTGTAGTATATGTA
This sequence comes from Faecalimicrobium sp. JNUCC 81, assembly GCF_053667625.1. Classification (NCBI taxonomy): domain Bacteria; kingdom Bacillati; phylum Bacillota; class Clostridia; order Peptostreptococcales; family Peptostreptococcaceae; genus Faecalimicrobium; species Faecalimicrobium sp. JNUCC 81. Next base: position 1,575,809 of record NZ_CM132203.1, on the reverse strand, counting down.
TTAAATATTGGAATTAAACTATATTATTACTTTTTAGGTCTTAAATCTGATTGACTTAAGTGCTTTCTTATAATATATGATGTTCCATCTTTTTTAAATTCCGCTTCATATGAATATCCATACTTGTCTATTTCATAAAAGTCTAGTATTTTAACAGCATCTCCAGCTTTTAAAGATATATTTTTAGTATAAGTATCACTTCCATCTACATGAACCTTTATTCTTCTATCTTTAGCAAGGTATGCTATATCATTTATTTCAAATTCTCTTTTTATCATTTGTTCTCCTCAAATTTATGTCTTATCTACTTATTATACATATAAACTTATATAAAATCTATATAATCTATTTAGAGTAACAAACTAATGATATCTATTAAATAGATGTCATTAGTTTATTTTTTATTATCTTCTTTTTTCAAATTATATAAATTATATATATTTATTAAAATAATGACTGCATTAGACATTGCAACAGGATATGCTTTTACATACATTCCATATATAACAAATAAAAAGCATCCTAAAGAGTTTATTATTCTAAGCTTTATAATTGATGTCATCATTAGGGATATTACGATTAATACTGATGCGCTGTATCCGATCCATTCCACTGGATTTACACTAAACATAGTAAATTCTCCTTTTATATTATTTAATATGATTGCTATTTTTATAAATCCTTTGCTTTTTTATTTTTAACAATTAGTAGTGCATTTTATTTATGTATTTATATACTAATATATGTTATTTTTTATAATAAATACGATTTGGTTCGAATTATGAGGTATATTTAATATAAAAAAATATATTTATTTAATATTAGGCGTACATTTTTAATATGAAACACATAAATTGTTGTATAGATATACAAACAATGTTATTCTATTGAGATGGATATAATTTATTTATATGAAAGGAGATAATATGACTAAAGACATGACTACTGGTAATCCAGTAAAACTAATTTTATTTTTTTCTATACCCTTGTTAATAGGTAATATATTTCAACAGTTTTACAGTATGGTTGATACAATTATTGTTGGAAATTTTCTTGGGGTAAAAGCACTTGCTGCCGTTGGATCCACCGGTTCAATGACATTTTTAATAATCGGATTTGTTTTAGGATTGGCGTCTGGATTTTCTGTTTTAGTTTCTCAGAAATTTGGTGCTAATGATGAAGAAGGATTAAAAAAGGCTGTAGCTAGTGCAATTGTACTATCAACTATTATGGCAATTATAATTACTATTATAAGTGTATTTGCAGCTAAACCGTTACTTCGTTTAATGAATACTCCAAATGATATTATAAACGATGCAGCAATTTATATTACAATAATATTTGCTGGAACTTTCGCAACATTTTTCTACAATATGATATCAGGTATTTTACGTGCACTTGGAGATAGTAAAACGCCATTATACTTTTTAATAGTTTCATCAATTTTAAATATAATACTAGATTTAGTATTTATCGTTAATTTTAAAATGGGAGTTTCTGGAGCTGCCTATGCTACAGTTATATCGCAAGGAGTTTCAGGATTATTATGTTTTATATATACTGCAAAGAAATTCCCTATACTACACATTAAGAAAAAACACTTTAAGTTTGGAAATGAATATATTAAACAACACTTAAAGATCGGAGTTCCAATGGCTCTTCAATTCTCAATAACAGCTATTGGTGCAATAATACTACAAGGTGCTGTTAATGCCTTTGGTTCAACTGTAGTTGCAGCTCATACTGCCGCTTCAAGAGTTGAACAACTTGTTATGCAACCTAGTATCACATTTGGTGTTACTATGGCTACTTACTCTGCACAAAACCTTGGTGCTGGAAATATTGAACGTATTAAAGAAGGTGTTAAAAAGTGTACTATTATTAACATAATTATAGGTATTGTTGCTGCACTTGTACTTATATTCTTTGGTGAGATGTTTATTAACATGTTCGTATCAGATGCTGATCCAAATGTTATAGCTTATGCTAAGAAATATCTTACTATAGTGGCATTTTTCTTTATACCACTTAGTTTAATATTTATATACAGAAATACATTACAAGGAATGGGTTATACTTTTGTTCCTATGATGGCTGGTGTGGCTGAATTAGTTGCTAGAACTATAGTTGCTTTTACTTTACCTGCTTTTTTAGGTTATACAGGTATTTGTTTAGCAGGTCCAATGGCTTGGATTGCTGCTGCTGTTCCTTTAATACTTGATTATTTAAAGAAAATAAATATAATGTTAAACCCACAAGGAAGTTATTCCATGGGTGTATCTAAAGAAATTTAAAATATAAAAAGAGCTCTTTTAATCTTAAGTTGATTAAAAAAGCTCTTTTTATATTTTAAATGTAAGCATAAAAAATAAAGTATATTTTATACTTAACGTTTTATATGTATTAATATTTTCATCTATTTTATTTATGCTAAATCTACTTCTATTCCTCTTTCAGTTAAACTCCAATCATTTACTTTATATTCATTGTATAAAGTTCCAATATCTGCTTTTATATATAACTTTAATTCTAATTCTTTATTCTTTTCATAAAATTTTTTACTAGATTCAAAACTATCCATAAATATATATGCCTTGCTATTTTTCCAATCTACTTTATTTGAGTTATCGTCTTTATCTGTGTTAGAAGTTTCATTTACAAGCATTCTTACATCATTATCTGTTACTATATGCCATTTATTATATCTTTTAATTTTAACTATATCTTCTTTTTTTAATCCTCTTTGTAACACTTTCATACTTATACCTCCTAATTAATCTATATTTTAAATCTCTAATTTTAAGATAAAACTAATTTTTATGTTTTTATTTAATATTTATGTCATATATAGAGTATATTTTCTATAAATGTATTAAAAAAAGACCATTCGGTCTTTTTTTATCTATATTATAATATAGTTATGTTTTCAGCTTGAGGTCCTCTAGCACCTTTAACTATATTAAAGCTTACTTTTTGACCTTCTTCTAATGACTTAAATCCTTCTGTTTGTATAGCTGAGAAATGTGCGAATACATCATCTCCACCTTCTACTGATATAAATCCAAATCCTTTTTCATTGTTAAACCATTTTACTGTTCCATTATTCATTTTAAAATTCTCCATACCTTTTATAAAAGGCTTTCTTTTTATTTACTACACTTATAATTATATACCTTATTCTTTTAAAAATATACCCCTATTTTTAATTATTTCTTAATTGATTATATTAAAATAAACTCAAACATTGATATTCCAATAGTTTAGATTAATTCCTCTTATTAATTTAATATTATGGTATCATATTGTTTGTATCACTTTCTTCTTTAGATTTTCTTTGACCTATAAATGCTCTTTCATAATCATTAAATCCTTGTATATATTTATTAAGTATTAAAAATAATCCAAAATCAACTATTTTATTTATTAAACTATCTACTTTGTATATTATTCAGCTGGTATAAGTTTTATAGTAACATTACTTACTTTTAAGCTTTCACCTTCTTTAAATGCTATGTTTTTATATTCCTTTTGATAGAATCCATCATCTGCTGGTCCCATTATTGCATTTATTCCACCTTTGAATATACTTCCTCCAGTTACATTTCCTCCACCTGAAACGGCTACTATATCATATGTACCTGGGTCAAAGTCTTTACCTGCTATGAAATTTCCATTTTTTAATGTTTTTGTTTTTTCTTCTAATTCTGCTAATCTTTGTTCTTCAGCTATTCTTTCTTGCTCTTTCTTATTTTCTTCTTCTTTTTTAGCTGCCTCTATTTTCATAGCTTCTTGTTCAGCACTACCCATATCAAAATATGGCTTAGCTTCTTGAACTTTAGTTTCTAATTCTGATATTTTAGAATTTACAGTTTCTAACTCTTTAGATTTATTTTCTAATTGAGACTTAACTGCATCATGTTCTTTCTCATCTACCCCAATAGATGACCCTCCAATAGCACCTAATGAAAATGCTACTATAATTGCTATAATCACTTTTATATTTTTTTTGAAAAAACTCTGCTCAACATCCTCCTTAACATAATTTATCCCATAATCATCCTTACGATAGCTCATATCAAATACCTCCCTCAATTTTAGTCATTAAGTAATATATCATAATCATTTTGTGATATATTGTCGAAAATTGCGTTTTTCATTATTTTTTATCTAAAATAAAATATTTTTATTTTAAAATGGTATATTTTGTAATTTTCCCTACATATTTTTCCATATTTTTACATTTATTTTTAAAATAAAAAAGAGTGTATTACTTAAATGTAATACACTCTTTTTATTTTTCTAAGTATATTTGTTTTTATAAATCCATTACCATACTTATAAGTTTATTGTTTCTTTTTATAAACTCATCTAATCCTTTTGAATCTAATTCTTTATTTGAAAGTAATGCTACATCTACTATTTGATTACATATTAAAGATAATTGTTCTTTTTTACTTTCATCATCTTTTAAATCAACTAACTTTTTAACTATTGGGCTGTTGTTATTTATAACTAAAGTCTTTTCTTCTTCAAAATTCATCCCAAAATCCATTCCTGCAAATTGTGATTTCATTTCAGCCATTCTTCTTGATTCTTCTGATACTAATATTATAGCTGTAGTATCTTCACTCTTTAAACTCTCTACTGAGTAATTTTTTACTTTATCTTTAACTAAATCTTTAAATAGATTTTCTATAGCAGTTTTGTCTTCTTTATTTTCATCTTCATTTTTATCTTTTAATACATCTGATAAATCTGCATCTATTCTTTTAAATTTAACTTGTGGGTTTTTGTATTCAATAAATGATATAAAGTGATTATCTATGCTAGTATCTAAAGTTATTGCATCTAATCCATAATCTTTAAATAATTTTATATATTGAGATTGTTGATTTTCATCACTTATATAAAATACTTTGTTTTCATGTTTTTCTTTGCAGCTTTCTAAATACTCATTAAGTGTTAAGTATTTATCATCAATATTTTTAAATAATATAATATCTTTTATTCTATCGTAGAATCCTTCGTCTTTTAAGCATCCAAATTTTATAAATACTTGTATATCATCCCAGAATTTTTCATAGTTTTCTTTTTCATTTTTGTATAGTGATTTTAATTTATCTGAAACTTTCTTAACTATATGCTTAGATATTTTACTTACATCTTTATCATTTTGTAAGAAGCTTCTTGATACATTTAATGGTAAGTCTGGGCAGTCTATTACTCCTTTAAGTAGTAATAAAAACTCTGGTATAACTTCTTTTATATTATCTGCAACAAACACTTGGTTGTTATATAATTTTACTTTACCTTCTATAAGCTCAAACTCATTTTTTAATTTAGGGAAGTATAATATACCCTTTAAATTAAATGGATAATCTACGTTTAAGTGTATCCAGAATAATGGTTCATCAAATGTTTTAAATACTTTTTTGTAAAACTCTTTATATTCCTCATCTGTACAATCTTTTGGTGATTTTGTCCATAAAGGCTTTGTATCATTTATAGGTTTTAAATCCTCTTCTTCTTTTCCACTAACTTTTATATATATATCAACTGGTAAGAATGAACAGTATTTATCAATTATACTTCTTACAGTATACTCTTCTAAAAATTCCTTACTATCATCATCTAAGTATAGTGTTATAGTTGTACCTCTTGTAGTTTTATTATCACTAGGACTTATTTCATATTCAGTTTGTCCTTCACTTATCCATCTTACAGCTTTTGCATTTTCTTTATATGATAATGTATCAATTTGAACTTTCTTAGATACCATAAATGCTGAATAGAAACCTAATCCAAAGTGACCTATTATATCATTTTCTTCACTTATTTTTTCTTTGTACTTATTTACAAAATCTTCAGCTCCAGAAAAAGCAACTTGATTTATATACTTTTCTACTTCTTCCTCAGTCATACCTATACCATTGTCTTCAAATATAAGCGTTTGATTTTCTTTATCTATAATTACATTTATTTTGTAGTCATTATCTTTATTGTCTGATATTTCCCCTAAAGAAATTAATTTCTTATGCTTGTTTATTGCATCGCATCCATTACTTATAAGCTCTCTTAAAAATATATCTTTGTCAGAGTATAACCATTTCTTTATTATAGGGAATATGTTTTCTGTATGTATTGATATATTACCTCTTTTATTTTCCATTTTATCTCCTCCTAAGTTCATTTTTAATAATTTTTTTCTATATTTATTATTTTAATCATTTTGTTAGCAGTGTCAAGTATCGAGTGCTAATTTTTTAAAAAAATTTATAAAAAAGGCTATGTTTTAACAAAATATTGATATTGAGTAAAAAATATATAGGGTTGAAATCAACCCTATATATTTTTTTATTATTTTATCTTTTCATATGTATCTAAATCTTTAAGAATAACACTCTCTGGTATTTCTGCATTTTCTTTTACTTGTATAAACTTTGCTTCTGTGAATGGACCATTTACTATTGGTTCTTTTGTATCTAATAAATAGTAATTATTTAAATTTGTTTTTGCAATTATATACCTATCATTGTCATGACCTACTTGTGTTACGTACTCGCCTTCGTCATAATCATCAAGGAGTGGTATTAACAATTCATCATAACTATATTCAGGTGACCCAATATGTATTTTGTCTGCTGATGTTCTTATTACTTTAAATCCATTTATTAATTCTATATCATAATCTCCAACACCTGTACAACCTACCGCCCCTATCATTAATAAAACAATACTAAAAATAACTCCAATTTTTTTCATTTAACATTATCCCCTCTTTTGATTAGTTAATTATAAACATAGGTGTTCTATTTTTAAAATCTTGGACCCTTGTATAATTATATACAACATTACTTTGTATAATAAAGTTCTTAGTTTTAATAGAATCCTTATCTGTTTCAAATATTTTTAGCCATTTAAACCATTGCATATAGTTTGAAATATATTTACTTGCAACACCATTAAATCCCCCATCCATTTCTTTAAATTACTATGTAATGAATTTACATGTTGGATATGATAAATGTCTTCTTTATGCTTATCTATTTTTATGCGTTTGTGGTCTAAATTAAAGTCTGTAGCAAATTTAATATATGACTTATGGCTATCTGTACATAATATAGAACTTTCTCCTATATGTCCTTTATAAAATCTCTCAAGCTCCTTATGTGTCATTCTACCTTTACATAAAGGCTCTATTATTAAATTACCCTGCCTATCTAACGCTGTGGCAACACAAACTTGCTCATTAGATAGCCTCTCTTTTTAATTTCTTTACCTCTTTTACGAGATTTTCTTGGCATATTACCAGTTCTTGTACCTTTGAAACTCTCAGCAAAAAATACTTCTTCTGCTTCTATTGCACCATCAACATGATCAGTACCTAAAAAAGAACTTATACAATCTAATATTTTGTGTCTCCAAAAGAAACTTGTTGATATATTAGAAAATATATACTTTCAACACTTATTTAAAACATAACCATAAAAAAATTAAAACTATTCCTCTTTTATAAGAATTTGAATTTGACAACTAAAATCATCAATATTGAATATATCATTAAATATTTCTGTTTCAATTATATTTTCAACTTTTATATTATTGTTTTTTATATAATTTAATAACTCTTTTCTTTTTTCATCCATATTTTCTTTATTATAAATTAAAGTAATATAATCACCACTTGGCAATGTCTTTATATTACTTTTATCTTTTATTTTGCTAATATCTTTTACTACATCAAATACATACTGTGGCTCTATTTCTTCTGATGAATTTAATTTATATATTATACCTCTATCTATAGATGTTTCTATATTATAATCACTAATAATTTTATCTAAGTCTGAATAATATATTAACTCATTTAAATTACCAGCTTCTTCACATTTTATTATAACTATATGACGCTTATCAAAATACTTAATTTTTATATCACTTTCTTTTATAATTTCTTTTGAGTATTTTATAGTTAAGCTTAAATCATCAATATTTTTAATTATATGTTCCATTTTACATATATTATCTTTTGCTTCTTGTTTTTTAAATTGTAAAAACTCTAATAACAAATCAGTATCACACTCTTTAAATATCTCTTGTAATTCTGATATGCTTGTCCCTAATTCTCTACAACCTTTTATAATATCTATAGAAATAAATTGATCAATCGTATAATACCTATATCCACTATTTTCATCTATATATTTTGGAATAAGGATTCCTACCTTATGATAATATCTCAATGCTTTTACAGTTATATTTTTAATTTTAGAAACCTCACCAATAGAAAATATATTCTTAATATTAATCACATCCTATATTTTATTTTTTTATTGACTCTCCCCTTAGAGCACACTTTACATTTATTATAAGGTATTTAAATATAGTTTTGAAGGAGAAAATATTATGAGTCAAGTTGTTTACAGAAATATGGTAAAAGAAGATTATAATTGTATGAAAGAATTTATAGGTGATGCCTTTGGGTTTAATAAATTTATTGAAGATAAAAATTTATTAGATGTTGTATTAGGTAGTTATCTACAAAGTTGTATTTTAGAAAGCTCATTTAGTAAGATATGTGAAAAAGATGGTAAAGTTATTGGATTTATATTAGGTGGTGCTAAATCTGATAAAAATAATTTAAAATGTGATTCTAAAGATTTATTTGATAGTGTTGATGATGTAGATTTAATTTTATCTAATGAGAAAAATATAAAGGAATTAAATGAGTTTTCAAAGATTATATCTGCTTATAAAGAACTTATAGATGGTATTGAATATGAGTTTCAAGGGTCTATTAATTTATTTATTGTAAGTAAAGAAAGCAGAGGTCTTGGTGTAGGAAAGACTTTGGTAAAATATTTAAATGAGTATATGAAGAGTATGAATGTTGAGTCTTTGTATTTATATACTGATGATAGATGTAATTATGGATTTTATGATAGTCAAGGATATAAATTAGTTAATGAAAAAGATGTATATCTTAATAATATAAAAACTCATCTTAATGTATTTTTATATAGATATGACTTTTAATATAAAAAAGGTAATCCCTCCATCTAAGATTTACTTAGATAAGGGGATTACCATTTTTTTTACTTGAAATTTGATTTTGCCCAATCTTCATATTTGTATTCTAGTTTCCACATCATGTCTGTTAAAACTCTAAACCCACTTTTGCTTATTCCGTACTTATAAAAGATTTCAACGTTATTGATTTTTTGTACCATTTCTTTTCTCATAAATATTTTGTATCCATCACATTCAAATACTTCATCTTTATCTGTAGGCTCATCCAGAGCTATATCCCAAACGGGACCACGTCAACCAGAGACTCTACGGATATATATCCTGAAAGCTTTTTCTTGTTTTTGTTCTTGTATTAGTAGCTTATCTATTTGTTCTTTTGCACTTTGGTGAAGGTTAAAATCCATGGTGTCACTTCCTTTTGTGTTTTGATTCTCAATTAGTTTATCCATAGTTTTATTGCATTATTATATAAAGCATTATCTAGTGTTATATATTTTTTATAAATTCATCATATTCATTTCTTGTAACAGTAACTTCAATATTTAACTTTTCCTTATCACTTTTTAGCTTTTTTAGTATACTCTCTACATTTCTTTCTAGGTTACATACCTTGTCATAAGATTCATTGATATGTTTATCTACTGAAAGGTCACTAAATATATTATCAAAGAATATATCAAAAGTTTTTGTTGTAGATGAAAATCCAACTCCACTAATGTTTACATCTCTTAATTCTTTATTAAAAGATCTTGTTAAATTTGAAATTCTAGAAAAATGTGCTTGAGCTTCATCTATTTTACTATGCTTAGCCATAGAGCTTAATAAATCTCCACCAAGTATATCAAATGTACTCCAATTTTTTGCAGAGTTTAATAGTTTTTTAGCTTGTGCTATTTCTACCATTAGGCTATTTCCAACTGATATGGATTCATTTATTTCTTTGATTTCCTTTAGGTAGTTATCGATTTTTTCTTCTAGGTCTATGATTTTGTTTTTAGTATTTTCATCTCCATATATATTGATTAGCTCTATTTTCTTTTTTAGTAAGTTGGCATATTCTTCTTCATATTTTGCTAAGCTACTTAGTATTTTTATTGTATCGTTTATGTTGGATTTTATTGAGCTTACTTTAGATTGGCAACTATCATATTGAATTTTTGCCATTATGTATTCTTTTTCTTCTTTTTCCATTTTTTCTGCTTTGTTTCCCATTACTGTAGACACTAGGTTTGATAAAGATAGTGTCTTTAGGTTATCTACATCTCTTTTTTCTCTTCTAAGGTTATTTTCTAGTTTGTTTAGTTCTTCTTCGCTTTTATGTAATTCTTTTTTTAGGTCATTTAATTTCTTTTCTAATACATATTTTTTAGCTACTTCGTTTTTTACATTATTTAGTTGTGTGTTTATTTGTTCTATCATATTTTCCCCCTTATTTTATTTCAAAACTATAGTGTGCTATATTTTGGTATTTATTTAGAGTATATTATTAGTATTTCATTCTTTCAAGTATTACTCCTCTTACTCCTCTTTTAGGTGCATTTGTGTCTTTAATATATCTTAGTAGCATAAGCTAAATAATTTAAAATACTATTATATAAAAGCGTGAAATAATAAAATAGAGGCTTAGAATTAATAATTCTAAGCCTCTATTTTTTATTAAATAATTTAATTTTTTTCTATACAATGATTTATAAATTCTGTTACATTAGCTAATGTTTCCTCTGGTTTATCTATATGTACTTGATGTGTTGCTCCTTTTATTTGAACATGCTTAGTATCATCAGACATTGACAATAAATCGCTTATTTGTTTAGTTTTCAATTTAGCAAAAGCATCACCCATAGCTCCTTGAGCCATTGCATAAGGGTCACATTCTAAATAAAGTAAAGGTATGTCTCTTAGTGCATTTTTATCATTTTTGACTTGATTTTCACCCATAAGAGCTTCATCTAATGTTCCATCATACTTATTATATACAGATAATTGCTCGTCTCCCATTCCCGGAACAAACGATTCGAAAAAATCATACATTTCACCATTAGCACTTCTACCAGTTGAATCTATAAACACTATACCATCTACTTTTTCTTTATGCATTTTTGCAAACTCTATAGCAGTATGACCACCTAAAGAGTGTGTTACTAAAATATATGGTTCTGGAAGATTTTTAGCTTGTAATAATTTATATAGATTTTCCGCCTTATCTTTTGCTGTCTTAGTAGTACCATCAAAATCAGCTTCATTATATTCTATTACGCCACCATCTATAAGAGTTTTTCTCTCATTATCACTAAGAGGAGCCATATTTCCTGTATCACTACTTTCACCTAATCCTGCTCTATCATATGTCAACGTTTTTGCTATCTTAGATAATTCCCCTTGCATATATGTAAAATTATCTAATGTACTTCCATAACCTGTATCAAATACAATGGTTACATCCCCTTGTCCCATTTCTTTTGAATTCAATACAATTCCATTATCTAACTCCACCTTTTCTGTACTTGCCATTCTTATCTGACTCTGTGCCATATTCACACCTTTTTGTGCGAATACAAATGATGAAGAGCAGTTTATTGTTATCAGGCACACCGCTAAACTATAACCAATTACACCCCTTAAGTTTTTTCTTTTCATTACTTATTTCCCTTTTGTTTTAGTTTTTAATTATATTAAATCTTTTGTGATAAATACTTACTAAACTTTAAATGTCCCTAATTAATCATAGATTCCATTGCTCAAAGTAAGCTGATTTTTATTCAGTAAATTCAACCCTTAATTATAATATTTACCATAAGTTTAATATAGACAATGTATATGTTAACACTCTGACAATGATTATTCAACCAATTTAAATATTAAAAATTTGCTTTATAATAATGTTTTATATAACGTTCTTCCATGTAATTATAATTATTCAATATATAAGTTGTATCTCATTTATAAATTATTTAGATATATTTATTTATCTAATATATCTACTTCTTCACTTTGTAGATAATATAAACTATAAAAATACCCCTTCATATCAATTAGTTCTTTAAATGAACCTTTTTCTATAACCGAACCATCTTTCATAACAATTATTTCATCATATTTTAGTAAAATATTTTTTATAAGCTTATGAGTTACTACTATTAACGTCAAATCATCAATGGATAATAGTGAGTTTTCTAAATTATATGCTGTTTCATTATCTAGTGCAGAAGTTGATTCATCTAAAATTAATACCTTAGTATTATTTATAAGTGAACGAGCAATAGCTATTCTTTGCTTTTCTCCTCCAGATAATTTATTTCCATTTTCTCCAACTAAAGAATCAATTCCTTTTGGAAGTTGTTTTATTAAATTAGATAAACCAGATCTTTTACATATATTTAAAACTTCATCATCACTATAATCTGCAAATAATTTAATATTTTCTTTTATAGTATCATCAAACATAAATACATTTTGCTGAATCATAGACATATTTTTATATAAATCATTACTAAATATATTTTGGATGTTTTTGTTATCTATTGATATCTCACCATCATAAGTTTTGTAATATCTCATTAGTAGCTTTATTAGTGTACTTTTACCACATCCACTCTCTCCTACTATTGCATACTTTTTATTTTTATCAAAATTTAAGTTAATATTGTTTAGAGTTTTTCTATCTTCAGTATAAGAAAAGTTTAAATTATTAACCTCAATACCTTCTTCAAATATTGGTAATTTTTCATTTTCAACATCTTCATTTAGGTCATTAACTATATTATCAATTTTATCTGCGATAAGAGATACTGATTTTATTTGATTGATTAAAGATATACTTACTTTAACAGGTCCTACTACATGTGTACTTAATTGAATTATTATTATAGCCGTACCAACAGTTATCTCTCCTTTATACATTAGGTATCCACCTAATATTAAAACACCTAAATATATTGTAACGCTAAAAGAAAGTGAAAAGCCTCTTATTATAGCTTCAAGTATAGAACACTTTCTCTTACTCATTTCTACATTATTAGAAGAGTTTTTGAATATTTCATTAATCTTACTTCCTATATTAAACCCTTTTATTACTTCAAATCCTGAAAATAAATCCTTAGTAACTGAAGTTATTTCTTCTAAATTTTGTGAGTAATTATTTTTTTCTATTACTAATTTCTTAGATAAAGCATTTGGTATTACAAATCCAAGTGTTCCAAATACAGCAATAAATATTACTATGTATGGACTAATAGAAAATAAAAATACTAATGATATTATAAAAGATATAAAAGATGATATTACAAGAAAGATATTATTTAATAAACTATCTTCTATTATTTTTATATCATTGTAAAGAATTGATATGTATTTACCACTATTGTCTAGTGAGAAATCTTTCATATCTTTATTTAGTATTTTATTAAATATATCAGTTTTCATATAATTTACTGTGCTTTTTATATAAGATGACATAACTTTTCCGTCTATATATTCAGTTAAAAATAATACTATTATAAGCAAAATACTTATAACAATAATAGATACAAACTTTTCACTACTTCCACTTGCAAATATATCTACTATAAACCCCATAATAAAATCAAAGGCTATGACAGATAGGGCTGCCATAGATATGGTGAGTATTCTTGTAAAAAATAAAAGTTTATATTTAAAAATGTACTTCCATAATTTTTTCATTATTGCCTCCAGATTTTCTTTAACTTCTATATATTTTTAATCATTTAAACTATACCACTTAGAGTTAACTTTAGGTCAAGTTTTTTATTATATTAGTAATAAATAACCCCCTTTATACTTAATAGTAAAGGAGGTTATTTATATATTATAGTTGACCTTATTGCCTAATATTTCATTCTCTCAGGTATTACTCCTCTTACCCCACCTTGAGGTGCATTCGTGTCTCCAATGTATCTTGGTATTAAGTGTACATGAACATGCATTACAGTTTGTCCTGAAAATTCTCCACAATTTACTCCTACGTTGTATGCGTCTGGACTATATTTACTATCTAGTAGCTTTTTTCCTTCTTCTACTAAATCAAATATAGCTTCTCTTTCTTCTTTTGTTATATCGAAAAAGTCTTTAACATGTCTTTTAGGTATGAATAGCATATGTCCTTTTCCTACTGGGTATTTATCATAAATTGCGTATGCTAATTCATTTTCTAGTATGTATTCTTTCATTTCACAAAATATGCAGTTCATAATTTCTCCTTTTACTCCTACTGAACGTTTCGTTAGTCCCTTATTTCTTTTCGTATCTGTTTTTATAAAATTCTTTAGTTCTAAAATTTATTTTATATTTTACATTATCTGAATAATCTATAAAAATTTATCTCTTCTATTATAGATTATAATTTACATTATTTTAAGTAAATATTTGCTACAGATTTTCTCATTATAAGATAACTCATTAATTATTACATTCCATCTTATAATAAATTTATGTTATAATATTAAGATATGATTTTATTGTGGGATCTTTTGTCCATTAATAATAAAGTCATATTGAAACTCTATTGAAAGGAACAAAAATATATGGCTGTTAATTACTTAGATGTTAATAAATTAGAAGACCTATATGACGAAATAGAAGCTGTATATCTTAATGATAATAGACCTTGGATTATCGGGTATAGTGGAGGAAAAGATTCATCTGCTGTTTTAGAACTTACATTTAGGATGCTTATGAGATTACCTAAAGAAAAAAGACATAAAACAGTTTATGTAGTTTCTTCTGATACTCTTATAGAAAATCCAATTATACTTGAGTTTTTAAATCAAAATATAAAACTTATAAATGAATATGCAGATAAAAATGATTTACCTATAGTTGCAGAGGTTGTTTATCCAGCATTTACTGATAGCTTTTGGGCTAATGTAATTGGTAAAGGGTATCCTACTCCTAAATCTATACAATATCGTTGGTGTACAGAAAGATTAAAAATTAAACCTTCTAATAAATTTATAAAAGAAAAATTAGAAAAAGAAGACGTAGTAGTACTTCTTGGTGTTCGTAAAGATGAAAGTTCTGCTAGAAAGTCTAGAATAGAAAAAAGAGAAATAGATGGATATCTACTTACTCCTCATGAGACTTTAAGAGGTAAAAATAAATTAGCATATGTTTATGCGCCAATAGTTAACTTTACTACTGCTGATGTATGGGATGTATTATATCATAATAATGATAACTTATTAGACTTTGGAGATGGCTTCCCTTCTCCATCTACATCATGGGGGGCTAACTCTATGGAACTATTTAATATGTATTTAAAAGGTTCTGGAGATTCCGGAGAATGTCCTTTTATAGCTGATGAAAGCAGTGCTAAAAGTAGCTGTGGTAATAGCCGTTTTGGTTGTTGGATATGTACCGTTGTAAAAGAAGATAAATCTCTAAATGGATTTATAGACTCTGGTCACTCTGAACTAATACCTCTTGTTGAATTTAGGAAATGGATATTAGAAGAAAGAGATAAACCTGAAAATCGTAAAAAACACAAAAGAAATGGTTCTGTTGTTAAAAGAGATGGAAGGATAATGTTCGGACCATTTACTTTTGAAGCTAGACAAAAAATATTAAAGAGACTTTTAAAAACACAAATTGAAATGCAAAAGTTCTATCCTGATTTAGAACTTATAAACTTCGGTGAACTAAAAGCTATAGATGAAATATGGGATAATGAAGAAGACCTAACATCAAATACTCTTATTAATATATATAAAGAAGTTACAGGTAAAGACTTACCTTGGGCTGAATATAAAAAGCCTGTATTTGATAATAATACTTTAGATATAATTCAAGATAAATGTGAAGAGTATAACATTAACTCTGATTTATTTAGTAAATTAATAATAGATACTAATAAGTATAAGCATTTTAGTAATAATACAAAACTAAAAACCGCTGTGAACAAAATACTAAATCAACAGTGGCTTCATCAAGACATTGTTCAAAAGATCGAAGAAGAAAATATCAAGGAGCTAGAAAATGAAAATAAATAAACTTGAACTAAAAAACTTTAGATCTTATGAAGATAAAACTAGCTTTGATTTTAGAACTACTAATGATAAAAATATAATATTAGTTGGTGGTAAAAATGGAGCCGGTAAATCTACAATATTTGAAGCCATAAAACTTTGTATCTATGGACCTATGGCTTATAAATATCAAGGATTTAATTCTTCATATATAGCTAGAGTAAAATCTAATATAAATAATAACTCTCTTAAAAATGATACTGTAGATGCATATATATCTATAGATTTAGAGATTAACGAAAATACAGAAAAAAATACTTATACATTAGTTAGACAGTGGACATTTAAAGATAAAAAATTAGAAGAAAACTTCTCTGTTTATAAAAACTTTTCTTCTATACCTTTAGATGCTGAAGAACTTAACTACTTTGAAAACTATATTACATCAATAATATCGCCTAAAATATTTGAGTTTTTCTTCTTCGATGGAGAACATCTATCAGAATTCTTTATAGGTAAGAACTCAAATATCCACTTAAAACAGTCACTTTTATCTCTTTGCAATTTTGATACTTTTGACGTATTAAAAAGTACTATAGTATCAAATACTAGAAGTAATAAAAATGGTGATAATGAAATTGAAATTGCTAGAGACGAATATATGAAATTAGATGAAGAAGTTAATAAACTTTCATCTAAAGAATATGTTTTAAAAGGTGAATTAACTGAACTAAAAAATAATATTGATAACTTACAAACACTAAAAACTAAATGTGAAAAAGAATTTAGAAAAAAAGGCGGAGTTCTTGCTGAAGAAAGACAAGCACTTAACTCAAGAACAATAGAATTAGAAGCTAGAAGAAGTATTATAAATCAAAGTATAAAAGATTTTTGTAATGAAATACTTCCATTCTTAATATTAAGAGATAAAATAGGTAACCTAAAAAAACAAGTTAAATCAGAAAGTAATAGCTTAATATTTAATCAACTTAAAGATAAACTAAATACTGAATATATAAAGAACTTACTTTTAAGCAGAATCAGTCATTCATCAATAGATGAAATAGCTTCAACTGTATCAGAAGCTTTAATAGATGATATTTCACCTAAGGATGTAGATGCTAACTTTGAACCGATTCATATGTTATCATCTGATGAAAGCAATTCATTATTATCATTAATAGACCCTATACTTGGATTTGATAATAATTCAATACTTGGTTTATTTGAAGAGCATAGACAAATATCTTTAGAATTAGCTGATATAAGGACTAAGCTTAACTCTAGCTTAGAAGATGAATCATTAAATAAGTATATAAAAGAAATATCTAACTTATCTAATGAAATTGGTAAAATATCTGAAAATGAACATAATTTATCTTCTGAGTTAGAAAAATTAAAAATAAAATTAAATGAAACTACTTCATATAGAGATAAGTCTAAAGCTAAATATATAGATCTACTTCAAGCTAATAAAGTCGTTGATATGTCAGCGGATCTTATACTTATGTTAGAAGATATAATAAATACTTTAACAGAAAATAAAACTAAAGAAATACAAGATAACTTTATGTATATATTCAAAAAGATAATTCAAAAAGATAACTTTATAGATTTTATAGACATAGATAAAGACTTTAATGCTTCATTGTATATAAATAAAATGTACAACTCTCTTGAACTTGAAAACCTAATTGAAAATATAGGTTATGATGAAATGGAGAAAAAATTCGGTAAACTATTCTTTGAAGATTTACTTAAAGAATATAAAGTACTAAATAGAAATGAATTACTAAACGAAATAAAAACTAATTCAACAGGAATGTTTATAGAATTAAGAACTAAAGTTGATATAAATGGATTCTCTAGTGGAGAAAAACAAATATATATACTTTGCTTATACTGGGCTTTACTAAAAGCATCTGATATAGAAATACCATTTATAATAGATACTCCTTACGCAAGAATAGATCAATCTCATAGAAATAATATAACTAGCGAATACTTATCTACTATAAGTGATCAAGTTATAATATTATCTACTAATACTGAGATAGATGAAAAAGCATATAAAGAAATAAAACCTAAGTTAAATGGAGAGTACTTAATCGAGTACGATGATAAAAATAGAAAGACTATCCAATCAAAAGGATACTTTTTTGAGGTGTAATTATGGGATTTAGACTTAAAACATCAATGCAAACAAAAGAAATATTTGAAGATCTAGGTTCTAGAATGAATCTAAAGCCATTTGCACTTTGTAAACTTGCAATTTCAATGTCTTTGACTAATGATGAACCTATAGAAAATTATAAAGAAATAGATAATAATGGACTTGAACTTAATAGACAAACTATAACAGCTCAATATGATGTGTTGTTTAAGACTTTACTTGAACAGCATGCTGGGAAGCATTTAAGTGATGATGAGTACTTCCCTACTCATGCTAAACTTCATATAGATCGTGGTGCTGTTATGCTTAAAAATAGGTATAATTACTCTAGTAATTTAGAGCATTTTATTACTCAAGTTGTTCAAGGAGATATGAGTATATAGTTACAATAATATAAAAAGACATTACTTGAATATTCGAGTAATGTCTTTTTATATACTTTATTCACCATCTAGTGTAAATACTCTAATTGCTATATCTATATATAGATTTCTTCTTTCTATATATTCATCTTTTTCCCACTTAGGTAAATCTACTAATGTATTTGTTATTATCATCTTTTCTTTATCATATCCATAGTTTTTGCCAGATTTCTTTTCTTCAAAACTTTTATTACCTAATTTTCTATTATTATTATCCTCTAACAAAACTAAATTTCCAATCTTATTAACTATGCTATCTAAATAATCATCCTTATAATCTTCTCTAGCTTCTTGTGAATATATATGTTCTATCCATATATTATTATCATTTAAAACTGTTTTAGTTGGATTTTTTAATATATTAGAATTACCTTTATTATAATTGTAGTCATTATAGTAGCATTCTATAGTTGTTAAAAAATATTGAATTATTTTTTTATTACTTTTACTGTAAGTCAATTTTTTTCCATCTAATTTTATTTTAAAATCTTCTATACTACATCCTTGTTCTTTTAAAAGTTCCTTCATTTTTACTTCGAATTTTTTTAAATCTATGTTTTTGCTCTTTCTTATATCTTCTATAGTTTTATAGTATACATTGATTAAATTAGTAGACCTTTTTTCACATATAGTTATATATCTAAAAACAACACGCTCAATTATCTCTATTACCTTTATAAAATCATCTTCAGTTCCTTCATCATATACGGCAAGTAATAATGGTACACTCTTACTATATCCTAACCTACTTATTATTTGTTTTAATCTATTCTTATTCCAAGATGATGTTTTATCCGAATCATAAGGCCACTCACCATTTTTAATTTTTTCATATATATCATAAGTGTTTAAAATATTATCTATTCTTTTTGATACATCCATCTTGCTTATATTTTTTTCAAAAAATTTCCTTATGTATTTATTATGTATCTTTTTATCATTAGATGACACCTTTATATAGGATTCTATATATGCCTGCAAGTATTTATCACAATCATCTTTTTCAGCTAATTTATCCCAACTACTAGCTACTTTAGCAGAGTATTGACTTCCCTCTAACAATTGTAATGTATACGGTCTTAATAAGTCTACAATCCCTAAACTTCTCCCTCTATCATTTAATACTTGGAACATCGTATATGCAGAATCTTCATTTGTAGATATTATAGTAACAATATGCGTTTTTTTCATAAATGTATTAATCAAACTCATTAACTCTTCTATTTGTTCATTTCTATCTTCTATATTAATTATAGGCCTTATTAGTTCATCTTCTATAACATTCCATGCATCAACTATTTTCTTATGAGAAGTAATTTTTATATTTTCATATTTAAATGATCTAAATATATCTAAGTTTTCTTGTTCCTCTATTTCCACTTCCATTTCCATATCTTTTATATAATCATTTAATTTTATATTATATTTAGTAAGTTTTTCGTCTAAAAATTTTAATATCAAATCTTCTCTTAATTTATGTTTATCATACTTAAAATTAATATTTTTTGATAATTCGTTATATAAATCAATATATTTTATATTTTGTATTTCACTTATAACATTACTTCTTATTTTTTTATTTTCTGAGACTAATTCGTCTAACTCATCAAAATCTGTTAAAATTTCTTTTTCTTCTTCAATAGACTCTATTATAAGCTCTAAAATATTTAATATCTCTCTTTTATTTGATATTCTTATATATTCTTCAAAAAATGCTTTATCTGTATTTGATAACTCTAATTTATATACAGTTTTATTATTTAGTTCATTAAACTCAATGCACTGAGATAAGTCAGATATTTGCTCTCTTAATTGTTTTATTTGCTTTTTATACTTTGTCTTAACTTTATTATTTATCTCTAAGCTGTCAATAATCTCTTCACATAGATTTCTAAGTTGCGCTATTAACATTGTAAATGTAGTTATCCTTTGCTGACCATCTATTACATTCCTTATCTTTTCCTTTTCTGAATCTTTAATCATTATTACTGCTCCAAAAAAGTAATCTTCAGCCTTAGACTTATATGCATCATACAAGTCCTCACAAAAAGCCTTTACTTGTTCTTCCTTCCAACTATATGCTCTTTGATATTTAGGAATTCTATATTGTTCAACATCTGTATCTCTAAATAAATTCAGTATACTACCCGGTTTCGCTTCGAATGCCATTTTATTACTCCTTTATTTTTAATATTATAATTATTTATATCAATAAATTTATTTATCTAAAATTAAACATTAGATGATATTAAAAATAAATATCATCTAATTCCCTATAATCCAATTTTTAATATATATTTTGCAAGCAATAATTTGACCTAAATCATATTAATTGCATATTATACTAGATTAGCTCCCAGAATGCTCTATCCTTCATAAATATAGGTCTATCACTATCTCCCATCTTAACTAAACTATAATGCTTACTTAATCCTTTAATCTTAGTACATATAGTCTCTTGATCAGCTTTAGCTTGTGCATTGAATATATACTTAGCATCCTTAGTACTTATCTCTGCTACATTATGAACTATCCAAGTTAATATATAATCAGAATACTTATTCTCTCCTGTAGAGAAATGACTTAATAACTGAGTTGAAAGTATTGTACCTACTCCAAACTCTCTACCTTCTTTAAGTATTTTCTTCAACGTTTCAAAGTCTTTACTTAAGAAGTTATCAGCTTCATCAACTAATATCATCTTATTTAGCTGTCTTAGACTTCCATTCACTCCACTATGTCCATAAGATTGCATTTGTGAATAGAATAAATCTAATGTAATAGCTACTACTAAATTTTGAATATCTGGATCATACCCTGATAAATCTATTACTGTTACTCCATCTATTAATTCAAATAAACTCTTAGTATTTAATGGATCTGGTTCAAATATTTCAAAGTCTATTAAGTTACTAAAAGCTGCATATAAGCTATCTTCTTTTAAATCATCTCTATTTACATATATATCATATACATCTTTTAATGTTGGCGCTGGATTCTCCCATGTATCTGGTTTATGCTTTATTATACCTTTACTTTCATAAGCTTCCATTATTAAATCTCTTAATAATGTTTCTTGCTTAATTCCAAGTCCAAAAGCTTTTGCTAGTGTTACCTTTAAGCTATTTGCCGTATGAAGTGGTAACATTGGTTTAGAGTTAACAGCTTTTATAACTGATAGAGGGTTAAATGGTAAATGATATAACTCATATACGTTAGCATTTGTAGCTTCAATAAAATCAGTTTTAGATTTATTGTAATCCCCTTTGTAGTCAAATATTAATATTCCTACATCTTTTCCATCTACATTATTTTTAGATTCTCTATAAAGTTGAGTAATCATAGATTTTGTAAACTGAGTTTTACCCGTTCCCATAGTACCTATAATACCTGTGTTAGTATGGAATACTTTATCAGTATCATTTGGATACCATATTACTTCTTTATTATTCTTTTGATTAATTCCAAATAATATTTCCATATTTCTTTCTTTATCTTCAGCTTCAATATCATCTTCTTCAACTAAATGAGATGATATTGCTGTTTCTGGTAAATCTCTTGAATCTTGTGGTACTTTAACTTCGTATTCAAGTGTATCATCTGCTATTAAAGTTTTATCTACTAAAATTTCACCATCTTCATCAATTACTTTATCTTTTGGAGGTAATCCATCAGTATCTATATTTGTACCTTCAATCTTAATTGCTTCTACATGTTCTCCTATTTCTTCAACACTCTTAGTTATAAAATTAATTCCATCATCTTCTGACATTTCTATAACCATTACTTCATCTTCTATTCCTATATGAGTGTATGCCATTCCTTTTTTAAATGAAATTACAGACGCCTTACCTAAATAAGTTTCTATTGAATTACTTATTTCATATTCTTCATTAAGTAATTTTTTTCTTAAATCAGAATCAACAACGCTACTCCAATCCTCTTCAGTACAAACATTATATAAATTTAACTTTTCTGCACTTGTTATTACTAATTGCATTAAGAAGTTTCTATATACTTTTTGAGTACTGCTTAATTCCCCATTTTCATCTGGAAGTAATGTCTCATCAAACATAGATTTAGTAGCTTTAGCTTGTTCAATCCCTTTTTTTACATATGATGGATCATTTATTCCTATCTTAACTTCTACTGGATAATAGTGAACAAATACCCTATCATTTATTTCTTCTATACCAACAAATAATATATCATCACTACTTACTCCACCTTCAAAACCTAAGTTCTTAGCAGATAAGAAACCTTCACTTTGCTTTAATCCAGATCCTCCTGATACTCTTAGTATTTCTTCAAGTGATATAGGAATCCATATTATATTCTCATTTTTAAACTGAGCTAATCCTAATTTTATTGCTGATAATATGCTTATTTTTTCTTTTGGGAAATGTGACTTACTTGATAGTAATCTTAAAAGCCAATCTCCATTAATAGCATTAAACATATTTATTACTGATGGTGAGTATTCTTTTGCATTTTCTATACCTTTTTTGATTAAAAACTCTTCAATAACTCTTTGGTATGGTCCAGACTTTCTAGTCACTGTTATAGCATCATATCCTCCAGCTGTTGTATATTGATCACTATAATGTATTATTAGTAAGTCTTTTGCATCTGGATCATTCTTAAAGAAGTTTAAATCTACTTTAGGGTCTATAAAAGTAACCCAATGACTAGCATCATATATATCATCTAATGTTGTTTTATTTTTATTAGGTATTGATATTGCTTTACATTGATTACTATTAAATGGTTCTCCAGAAGATGCTGCATTTAAAGCATTTAGTTTTGTTGCTACATTCATGAGTATAGTTTCAGTATTAGTGTACTTAGTACCAAATCCAGTTCTATAAGAGTCCCCTAAAAATACAGACGGAACTCCTGATATACTTCCATTTAATATAACTCCCGATGGAATATCATCCATATTAGAAGTAATAGTTTTTACATCATTATTCATTTCTAAGAAAGTAATATGTGAGTACTCCATACCTTCTTCTAAATTCTTAGCATAAAAATGTACTTTTTCTCTATATAGATTTAATATATCTTCTTCTGACATACTATCTACTGATAAATCTAATTTATATATCTCTTTTAATGATTCTATATTTTCATTAAATGCTACTTCCTCAAAAGC
This sequence comes from Faecalimicrobium sp. JNUCC 81, assembly GCF_053667625.1. Classification (NCBI taxonomy): domain Bacteria; kingdom Bacillati; phylum Bacillota; class Clostridia; order Peptostreptococcales; family Peptostreptococcaceae; genus Faecalimicrobium; species Faecalimicrobium sp. JNUCC 81. The sequence continues at coordinate 1,552,049 of NZ_CM132203.1, read as the reverse complement.
ATTAGTTATATTCTTATCAGAATATATAAATAAATCTATTGGTAATATTTCATCAACATTTTTGCTTTTAATCTTTTTGATATAGTATTTAAATATACCTTGTAATATTTCTTTACTATCACCTGTATTAATTAAATTAATTCTAATAGGTGCATTATTTGCCATTTCAAACATATATTTAAAATGTCCTATAAATTCTTCTATCTTTTCCGTAACTAATTTCGAAACGAAATCTCTTGAACTTTTGTATCTGGGTAAGTTTTCATCAACATAATACTTCCATTCAGGAGAATGATGTTGTTCCATTGGTATATATAGTTTATCATCTTCATCCATTATATATGGTAAAAGATATGTTGAAGTAAATTTCTTTAATACTTCTTCATCCATTTCTTCACAATCTATTCCATGGCTTAAATGTAACTGATATGCAATATTTAATGGATGTAGCGAAGTAAATATTAACTCTCTATCTTCTATATTTCTTTTTATTGTACCAATTCTAAATAAATTCTTTTGAGGTTTTGTAAGATAAGAACCTTCTTCTATTTTGTTTAATCCCTCTATATATGATTTTATAAAAGTTTTATATAATAATTTTAAATCATCATTTAAATATGCTAAACTTGGTAATTTCTTAGATCGTCTATAGTATTCTAATATATCTTTATATAGATTCTTTACGTGAGGATCTATGTCTATATCTAAAACTTCAAGACCTTCACTATTCTCCATAAAACATAGTCCATCCATATCTATAATCTGTTTTTCTATATTTAAGTTTCTTCTAAACTCATCTCTAGCAAAATACTCTTTTGTACCATGTTGAAGCTTATTATCACCTGTTAATCTAAAATCATAGCACTTTTCTCTTTTTAACTTCCAAACTTTAAATCCTTCAATTAGAGTGACTTTTTCACTAGTTCCAACCATTCCTAAAGGTACTATCTCATTTCCAATTTTTAAATTAAATCTAGCTAAATCACTATCATTTTCATACTCAAAGTTATCACTAATTTTAATAGTTAATCTTTCATCTTCTATTATATCTATTACATCATTGTTTGAATCTATTTCATAAGTTGTACTTTTGTCTACAAATTCATTGAATACTATACTTGATTCATTAGTATTAATTGATATATAACTATCTTTTTTCTTAATTATTAATGAATACCTAGATTTTATTGATTCAAAGTACTTAGGACTACATCTAAACATTACAATTTTGAATTCAAATTTAATATTGTCTACCTTATATATAACCTTATAGAAGTTTGACTTACCTTCTATATCTTTTATAGTAACTTTTAATTTATGTCCTGATGTTTTAGCTGCTGCTTCACCTTCAACTTTTTGTATATATTCATTTTTTAAACTTCTATCAAAGATAAATTCTAAATCAACTTCTTCTTTTTTATCTTCATTAAATACAATAATATTTCTGACTCTTGACTTAGCTTTAGAAGTTCCTTCTTCTTTATCCCATTCTTGAGAACTAGATTTGTATTCTAATGGTTTTGTTTCTTTCTTCTTTTCAACTGATTTTTGTACTACTTTATACTCTATCTCCATCCAATCTTTATTTTTTAATTTAGCAATTCCATTGTCATCAAAATATTTTTCCAACTGAGTTTCTGGATTTCCATAATTATGAATTTCATCAACTTTAGTAAAGTATGATGCATTATCTTTTATTCTCTTTTTTAGTTCTTTACCTTCAATATCACTAAGCTGTCCATCGTAAAAAAGTCCAAAATCTTTATATTGATATCTTTCTATATATCCTTTGTATAAAATATCAAGAACATCTTCATATTCAAATATAGAATTATTATCAGTAAATAAAGTATTCCTTTTTTTATCTAAGTCCATCTCTATAATAGCTTTATCAACTTCTGTAAATGAACCTATAGCTAGTTTTTTCTTTATATACTTTTGAATAGAATCTATATGAAAAGGCATCCCTTCTTTAGCAAATGATTCTGTTCCACCCATAATACTATCTAATGTAGTATTATGGATAAATAATATAGCTTTTCTCTCATATCCTTCTTCCATACCAACCATATTTCTAAGTCTAGTTAAAAAATCTGGCTGAACATTGTCCATTGTAGATGATACAATTAATGATACTTCATTAAATTTTAACTGATATGATTTATATTTAACCTCTCCACTTGGATCTGTATATTCATATTCTCTATATAAATTATTTTCTTGTAATTTCTCATACAAAGCCTTTACCTGTTCTTCTATTTCAAACTGAATATTGTACTTCGAACCAGGTACTAATGGATTTTGCTTAAAGAAATTAATTATCTTATTTGATAAATAATTATAAAACTGATTTGACATATTGCGCATCCCCACTATCTGATTTCTTTTCTAGTAAATTTAATTTTTCATATAATTGTATTATTTTCATCTTTGAGTCTCTGTCAAAGAATAATCCTCTTGATTCAAATTCTTTAAATAAAGTATTTAATTTAAGTTTTTCTTTATTATTAATACATATCTTTGTCATTAATATAATATCATCTTCTGTAAAGTTTAAATTATATCCTAACTGACCTCTTCTTTTAGAGAAATTCTTTTGAACAAACCATACAAACCAATTTTTGTATGCATCATTTGCTCTGCTTCTTTTAGAAATTTCAAATTGATATCTAACTACATTAAATAACTTATATACTGAGTTAAATCCATTAGATTCTGTCTCTTTATCTGTATATTTAAAGCCATCCCAGCTGATATCTTTAATTTGGTTTTTGTAAGACTCAATTAGTTCTTCTATCTGATCATTGATGTTCTCTTCATCAACTTCATTAAATAAATTAGATAGTTCTTTATATCCTAATTGCTCTTCTATTTCATTGTGATTTAACATTTCTAATACTATCACATGAGAAAATAATGAACCTGTGCTATTTTTTATTTTCTCCCACCCAAATTGGTATGCTATTCTAGTTTTTGATGTACGCTCCCAATCTAATGTATAGTATAATTTATCAGGTTTACTTAAATCTACATTTTCAAAGTTATTAAGCTTCATTACAAGTTGAGATACATAAAACATATAATAATATTCTAAAAATCTCTTTAATGAATCTTTATATAAATCTTCTTTTGAAAGAATAAATTTAAAATCTTTTATAAATTGCTCTTTAACAAAAGGTAAGTAGCAATTATATTCGCCTATATTAACTACTTTATCTTTTAACTCTGGTAATGATCTTAGTACTAATTTATAAAGTATATTATCTACATCTCTATCGTAATGTTTACTAACATCACCTTTTATACTTTCGTCAAATAAAACAGAGTATAAGAAGTTCGCTATCTTTTCATCGGAATTTGTTGATGATATATAATTTATAGTCTTTATATCAAAATCAACTAAGTTACCATTATCTATAAACATAGCTCTAACTATATCTTTGAATGACTCTCTAGACATATCACCTTCATATTCTCCAATTTGATCTGCTACTTCTTCAATAAAAGCTTCTACTTCAAATTCTCCATTAATCTTTTTATCTGATATAAGCCTAGAAAAAGCGCCTACAACCCCTGAAAACTCAGATACTAAAGTTTTTTCATTTGCTGCATATGGCAAAAGCTTATAGTTAACACCTTGTCTATGACCTAAACCTAATTCTCCATCTTTTACAATTTCTTTAAATTTAAATGTTTCTTTTATACCATCTAAATCTATATTAAAACTTTTTACTTCACACATATCTAAATCTCCATAAATCTATAAATTTCAAACTCATCATCGTATTCTAGTCTGAACTTTTTATTTTCATCTCTATTTTTTTCTGTAAAAATTAACTGACTATTTTGTGAACCTGCACTTTCAACTTTATTCATAAATTCTATAAACTTTATAAAATGATTTTTATCTTTTTTATTTGGTCTATATCCATTTCCAACTCTTATTAAAAGCTCATATAAAGGAAAATCAATATCTACTCCACAAGATTCATCTAATCCTTCACCTTTATATTTAATTTCTATTGTAGTTAAGAATTTATCTAACTTATTTTCTTTATTAATTGGTAAGTTAGTCGTATCAGCTTTTAATTCTAATTCTTCACTCACTTTGTATTTTATTTGATTCTTCCCAATAAATATATTAATTTGATTTTTATCAGCTTCACCGTTCCATTTTAATATACCTTGCTTTATATCTGAGTAAATCCCTTTTAACTTTGACTTATCTCCTTTGTTCCAGTAATAAACATATCTTATAAAGTCCTCATATATTTCATCATTAAGATTAAATATATCTCCTTTTCCACATAAGTAATAACTTCGGATAAATAGCTTTAGAAGTTCCTTCTTAATCTTTTTATCTACTTTGTCATTGAAATCAATGCTATTAAGTTTATTTATATATCCCTTTGGATAGTCTATATAATCATTAAAGAAATCCATAAGTTCTACCGAGTTATTAAATTTAATAATAAAATCATCAACTTCTTTATTTCTAACATTTAATGGATCTAAAGTATTTAATGCTTTAAATATAAATGATAATTCGCCATGATCAAATATTAAGTTTGGTGTTAATGAGTTTATATACTCCTCATTTTTAAGTCTTGCTATATCATTTTTAAACATTGGTGAATGTACATCTATATAAGTCCTAGCTATTAATAAATCATACATAAAGTTAAGTAGTGCCCTCGTTGATATAATAACTTTATTCTTTATAATACATTGAACAAGTAAATCTACTATAGCATCTTGTGTTTTTTCTTCACTAAGTAACTCATAGTTTGATTTTATAGGACACTTATCTTTATTTTTACAGTTTATACAGTTGTTTCGATAAGATTGATAAAAAACATTTATTTCTGATTTATCAGTAATCTTCTTTAAAAGTGATTTAATATATTCAGATTCTACTTTTTCATCTTTTAGTGTATATAAACTATAATCACTAAAGTTGACAAACTGAATGTTAGTGTCATTATTAAAGCTATTGTCAGCTATGCTTGTTTCTAATATTTTCTTATCATTAACAAATTGTCTTAATTTTGCGAAATTTTCACCATATTCAGAATCTATAAAATTATTTAAAGTGCCTAAGTTTATTGCTAATATTATCTTTTGGTTACTTGACTCTATCTTTTCATCAGTGAAATTTTCTAATAAGTCATTTAATGTATCCATAGATGTTTTATTAGGTTCTAAACTTTCAGTAGCATCATTATGTAATGTAAATTTCTTCATTATATCTGGATATCTATTTTTAAAGTATGAAATAATATGTGATTTACCGTCTCCAACACTACCACATACTAGGATTAATTGTGAATTATCTTGCTTTTCTGCTTCTAATATAATTTGTTCTAATTCTCTTTGTGCATTTCTATCAATATGCATGTATTTTTTAAATTCTGTAAATAAATTTAATCCTTCTACCGCTTCTCTTGATGATTCTTTAAGTCTAGATAATTCTTCTATAAGACATTCACTGCTTCTAGTTATAGCTATCTCCTCTTCAATTTGATTATTATCATTTTCAAAATTCTCTTTTGGTAATTCCTTATCTTCTATCTTTTCCACTTCATCTTCTTTATTCTTATTACTGTTTATAAAATCTTCAAACTTTCCCATTAATTTCATTAACATACTAGAGTTATTACTATCTTCAGTACTAGTTACAGGTTTTGGATTTTTATAAATTGGTGTTTTGAAATTATAATCTATGTATGTTTCAATAAACCACCCTGTAACTTTATATATATTTTTATGTACTTTTAATGCAAACACTATTTCTTCTTCAACTTCTTCATGCGCTGCTTGATTTCCGATTTTTCTTATTTCAAAGAAATAGTTATCTAATTCTTCATCTATAATATGATTTCTCTTTAACTCTGTTAATCTTTGTGCTAGATTTAAATCATTCAAGTTTTCCATTTTTTCTAACTTAGCTATTTCTTTGCTTAATTGTTCAATAAACACTCTTGATTTTACTATTACACTATGAGGTGATGTAAATACAAGGTTATTTATATCTACACTAAGACTATATAGTTCGCTATAATCTTTTTCTAAAAACTTATAAATATCTATACTCACTCCGTTACTTCCTTCCAATAATAATTTATAATCTATTTATCAATATATTTTATTAAATGCGCTTATCTATTATTTTTTTAGTAAAAATTAATTATATATAAATACACTATTTATATTATAATGTGTATTTATATATTTGAGATCCCTTAAAACAAGATAAACAGCATGTATCTCTATATTTTTTGTCATTATTAGATAGATAAATTTATATACATTTTTATTATATAATCTATTTACGTTTTATTTTGTCGAATCTTGTTGTTCCCTATTTATAAATTTTAATATATGTACTTGTAAATTGTTCAATAGCTTAGACAAATCTGTTAGTTGGTATGAATCAACTTATATTAGAAAAAATATATCTAATTATATTATGTTAAAACGATAACTTATTGCTAAAAAATAAGTTGCTTTTTTATAAAATATAAATCTCTACTTATTTTTATCTTTAATGTTATCTCTAACATATTCACCTACTTTATTTTTAGGTACTGAAGTTAATCCAATTTTATGACCACTTGAATATATAACAATATTTATTTAATTCATTATATGAAAATAAATTTATAAACAAAAAATAGTGTATATAAATACACTAAATAACTATATAAATTAATTTTTATTACATTTTATAACTCCAAGAATACTCCCTATAATTCTAGCTTCACGTAAACTTACTACTATAGGGTCATAATTCTTATTTTCCGGTATCAGTATTAACTTATTCTCCCTGTACATCAAACCTTTTAAAATAATGCTTTTTTACTAACATTATTATCTTTTCTTATGACAACATAATCTCCATCATCAATACCTGCATCAATCATATTGTTTAAACATAAATAAATCCTTATCCCTCTTTACAACACCCCTTGTTATATATCTAACATAAAAAGTGTGTGCCTCCATTTTAGATGATAATATTTAATATCTTAATTATTACTAATCATGGAAAATACACACTTTTTTATACTCTATAATTCTTTCTTTTTCTTAGATTTAAAATACCCAAATCCAAATACTCCAGCTACTACTACACCTGCACCTACTGCCAATTTCTCTGTGCTGTCTTTTTTAGCATCTGCTTTCCCCTTCAAATTGTATTTAGAGTATATATCTTCTACATCACCCATACCTTCTGGAACTTTATAAGAACCATCGTATCCATCATTATATGCTGTATCTTTAAGTTTTTTTAAATTTTCAACTCCCGATTCATACCCTTCTTTATACCAATTGTTATACTTTTCCTTATCATAATTTGCTGACTTGTATTCCTTTTGAGTAAATGCAAATTTATATCCATTTTCCTTATAGTGATTTAATAGTTCTTCTTGACCCTTGTTAAAATTTTCTATGTATACTTCTCTAAACTCTTCTTCTATAGTATTAATATCAAAATTATCTATATCCTTTTTCCCATTTTCTAGTCCTAAATTAGTATACTCATTTGATTTTTTCTCTTTGTATTCAGACATACCTGTACTATATCCTAAAACGAATGATTGCTGTAATACTTCATTTTCATATAATTTAGACTCTGAATTCTCACCTTTAATACCTATATCATACCCCTTTTTGTTTGCTAACTCTTTTTCACTGTTTAGATTTTTTTCTCCTATATAAAAGCCTTCATTATATTTTTCTTCATATAAATCAGTATAACTACCTGAATAATCTATATACTGTGTATTACCTTTATATCCATCTTCATATCCTGCATTATATGCTTTAGTTTTAACATCTTGTTTTATCTTCTCTTCATTATTTACACTAGATACTGAACTACTAGATTTACTACTATTATTTGAACTGCTACTGCTAGAACTATTATTGCTGGAGCCATTATATGGACATCCGTTTGTATGTAAATGTGCTGGGTGTCCACCACAATGATAGTGGTAGCTTCCTAATCCTGATTTATTTTTGTTGTCCTTATGACCTCCACTTGAATCAGTTCTACCTGAATGAGCATCTACTGATATAGCACTTATCATAAATATTGCAGATGCTAACGATATTAATTTTTTTGATTTCATGTTTTTCCTCATTGTATCCTCCTAATTTGTAGTCATTAGAAGTATATCATCATTTTTTCGCATTTTTTGTCAAATTTTGTATATTTTGTTTTATTTTCAAATTATTTTTCACTAACTTAATTTTTATAAAATAAAACACGTAAAGAAATTAATATCAGGTTAAGCATAACTCTATCTGTATTTTTAACAACAGTTGTTTAGTCCATTACATGAGAATCATTATATAAATACAAAAAAATAGTGTATATAAATACACTAAATAACTATATAAATTAAATTGTATTACATTTTATAACTCCAAGAGCACTCCCTATAATTCTAGCTTCATGTACATTTACCACTATAGTTTCATAATTCTTATTTTCAGGTATCAGTATTAACTTATTCCCCTGTACATCAAACCTTTTAAGAGTAGCATGTCCATCTACTTCTACAGCAACAATACTTTTTTTGCTAACATTATTATCTTTTCTTATAACAACATAATCCCCATCATCAATACCTGCATCAATCATACTGTCTCCCTTTACTTTAAGCATAAATAAATCTTTATCCCTTTTTATAACGTCCCTTGGAATATAGAAATATTCGTCATACTCTTCATTCATATATATTGGAGAACCTGCTGATATTTCACTTAATAAAGGTAATTTTAATGAATCAACTTCTTCTCCACTATCTGATGATATTACACATTGATTAAGTGACCAATCTTTTTCAAATAAGTACTCTCTCCCATTATCTATTCCTACATACTTATACTTTTCTATACAATCATATATATTAACAGGGGCATTATATTTAATTTCCTTTTTACTTTCACAAATATCAAATGTTAATTGCTCTTGGTTTAATTTATCTTTTTTATCTTTTTTAGTTTTATTATTCATAAATTCACCTTTTCTTTATTTTAAAATTAACACTATCTTAGTTATAATTATACAAAAGAATCTGATTTATATAAATAAAAATTATGCATTAAATCTATCAATTTTTACATAAAAAATGAGTAGCGGTTTATAAAATATAAATTGCTACTCATTTTTAGTATTATCTATTTCTTATATATAGTCTAAATCCTTAATATTAATTATTAATAAATTTCGCGTCTCCAAGTACGCCCCAATCTCCTGAATTCCCATTTCCACCATTATTTACAACTATCTTTAATTTTGATTCATTAGTTATATTAAAGGAAATATCTTTTTTAGGAGTATTAAAATTCATAACATCTGTACTTGCAACTAATTTATCGTCTAAATAAAATTCGTACTTTAAAGAGCTTGAATTTTTAGCACTACTATTTTCATTTTGTAATACTCCTACAGAAGTTTCAAATTTATTATATCCTTTATCTTTTAAATCAATTACTATTTCCCCATTAGCATGGATACCTACTCCTTTATCATAGGTAATTTTATTATTATCATCTACTTTTAATATTAATTTAGTTGCACCATCGTGTGCTATATCTCTTCTAATAGTACCATAAGAAGTTGTTGCTTTTTCCCAAGATATATCTGATAAATATGTTACATCTTTATCTGAATCATTATTGATTGATAAATAATAATCTGTTAAATCTTTATGAACTATATTTCCATCTGCTTCATAAAGTATACTTAATTTATCATTATTAAAAGATAAAGAAGAGTATCCTCCACCCTCTTTATTACCATTTTCAGGATAAGGAACACCTAATTCCTTAACACCCTTAGATAAATCATCAAAATCAATCATATAAACAGTTATATTATCTCTAACATATTGACCTACAGTATTTTTAGGTGCTGAAATTAATCCAATTCTATGACCATCTTTAGCAGTAACTTTAATAAATGATCCTTGGCAACCTGCTCCTGAACCAGTTGAAATTTTACGATGTAAAGGCTCATAAGTTTGCCATGTATTTCCTAAATCATGAGATATGTATGCTGATCTATATCCAGTTGAATCATGTCTTGTACTCATGATTAAAGCTCCATCTAATTCAATTACCATATTCTCAGAAGTTCTTGAATTAGGTACTTTATTTCCCATAGTCCATGTTTCACCATTATCTTTTGAATATATAATAGTTGAATAATAATTGTTAGTATTATTTTCTCTTAATGCAATTTGCGCTGGCATAACTATTGTTCCATCAGGCATTGTAATACCAGATCCAACACCACCTAACCAGCCAATTGTATTACTTGGTTGATTTTTTATTCTTTCAGTGTTTGTTGTTAAATCTATTTTATCAGACCATGTTAATCCATTATCATCAGAATAAGTCATTTGAACAGACCAATCACTTCTTAATGAAGTTGTGCTACTTGCCCAGTTACCATTTTTATTCCATGATCCTGCAATTAATATAATTCTACCTGTATCTGTAACGACTGTTGTTGAATCCATTACACGAGAAAAAGTTGAATTAACACGGTCATTTTCCATTACTGTTTTATAGTCCCATGTTTTTCCACCATCAGTACTTCTAGCAGCTCCAATATCAATAAATGCATGATCTGCTGCTCCATTATAGCGAATATCTGAAAATGCTAACATAGTTCCGTCTGATAACGTTTGCCCGCTGGGTATTCTAAAATATTTTGCATTCCATGAATTATTACTTCTATCAAATACAGTTGTTTGTTGAGGTTGATTACTTGTGTTTAAATTACTTGCAAATACACCACTGATATTACATACTGCTAAAACAATTGACATACTTAGAATTTTAAAGCTTTTGATAATTTTTTTCATTTTTATCCCCCTTTAATTAATTCTGTTGCAAAATTGCACCTATTTATGAAAAATTATACCATTTTTTTCCAACCAAGTATAGTATTTTATAATTTTTATTTATATAATTTTTTTTATATTTATAATAAATTGAAAATTCTATTAAAGCTAATTTATAAAATAAAAAAACACCTTAAACATTAAGGTGTTTATATAATACATATTTAGTTAAAATAGTTACTATTCAAAATCATCAATATCTTCGCTATCACTATTATTTCGATTTTTCTTTATTATTTTAGAAATTATTATATTAATCTCTATCAGTACAGCAGTAATTACAGCTAATCCATAGTAACCAAGACCGATAGTGACACCTATAGCTGCCAAACTAAAAATAATACTTGCCGTTGTTAAACCTCTTACAAGTTTTTCATTTTCATTTCTTTGAGTAAATATAACTCCACCACCGATAAAACCTATAGAGCTAATTATTGTTGATATAAGTCTTGATGGATCTGCTTCATTTCCTATTCCATAGGCTGATAGTACAGTCAATAATGTACATCCAACAGTTAGTGTTGACAATGTACCAAATCCAACTATTCCTTCACCTCTATTTGATCTTTCAATTCCTATTCCCCCACCAATAATAGCTGCTAGTATCAATTTTGGTATATGTTCTTGTAATAATATTAATTCTTCCATTTATATCTCCCTTTCTTATTATGTAAAATTTTATCATGCACAGTATATACCCTAATTTTATTTTCAGATTAATTTTGATATTTATATTAATTATATTACATATTTATCAATATCTAAACATCTAGTATAATTAAATCTAGAAAGATAACTATGGGGTGAATTAAATGAAGAAAAAAATCAAGGTCGTTGCGGCTGTCATAGAAAATGAAAATAATGAGATACTATGTGCTTTAAGGTCTCCTAAAATGTCAATTCCAAATCAATGGGAGTTTCCTGGTGGTAAAGTAGAAGAAAATGAGTCTCTACAAGAAGCAATAGAAAGAGAAATCCAAGAAGAGCTAAAATGTGATATAAAAGCTTTAGATGTTTATCATAACAACACACATGAATATGATACATTTATAGTAAACCTTACAAGTTTAAGATGTAAACTAATAAAAGGAACTCCTATAAATGAAGAACACTCTAAACTTGTATGGCTAAAAAGAGAAAATTTAGATTCGCTAAAGTGGGCTCCCGCTGATGTACCTACTGTACATGAATTAATAAAAGAAATATAAAAAATCTTAAGTTTTTAAATATAAAATAATAAATACAGGATAAATAGCTAAGTATATCACTATTTATCCTGTATTTTTATATAAACAATCTATACTTAAAAACTTTATTCATCAACAAACTTTGCTAACTCTTCATTAAATTTATCTTTTTGATCATAAAATGATGCATGACCACTGAAATTAAATGGCATAAGCTTTGAATTTTTAATACCTTTATGTTGTATTTGACCAAGTTCAAATGGAACAACCTTATCATGAATACCATGAATAATTAAAGTTGGAACATTTATTGTTCCTAAATCATAAAACAATACTTCATTTATCCAAGTGTTTGCAATAGCCGCAGTTGACCATCCAGCTGCCTGTAATCCTAATTGGAAGAACCAATCAGAGAATGGACCTGTTATATGCTGATAAAAAAATATATTTCCAAAATCCTGAAGCATTTTAGGTCTGTCTGTATGTGTTCCTTCTATAATTTGTAAAACTGTTTCTTTCTCCAATCCATAAGGAAAATTAGAACGCTTTATCAAGCTTGGCGCAGCAGCTGCAAAAAGAGCAAGCTTTGATACACCATGGCTATTATGTCTAGCCATATATCTAATAGCTATTGCTCCTCCAGTTGAATGCCCTGCTAATGTAATATCTTGTAATCCTAATGCATCAATTACATATCTAACATCATCTGACAATGTGTTATAATCATATCCGTCCCATGGTTTATCTGATTTTCCAAACCCTCTTATATCTATTCCTATACATCTATATCCCATACTTGGAAGTTCATTAAACTGATATTCAAATAATTTATGGCTTCCAGGCCAACCATGGATAAATAGTATTGTCTTTTTTCCTTCTGGATTAAGATCCTCTACATATATTTTTACATTTGTCGCAACCTTAACATAATATCCCATCTATAACCTCCAATATTTAAATAATTATACTAATAAATTATTCGATTAGATAATAATTTATGAATAATTAAGTATTTTTAAATACTGGATTATTTAGCCTCCAACAAATCATTCAGTAAAATGTATGGTTTTATTTTCTAAATCTAAAACCTTACTCTGCGTTCTCTATTTTATATATTATGTGAGATATAGTAATAAACCATGCAAATAGAAATATTACAATAAAAATTATTGCAATAAACCTATAAAAATCATTTGGGAATAAATCATATATAAATATTTTGGTTTCTAATGGTATTAGTCCAAATATAGGTACAAATATAATGTTTAAAAGTCTCAATATAAAAATTTTAATTTTTTTGATTACACTTTTACTAGAATTATTCTTCATATGCATTAGTTTCTCCCTTTCAGAGTTTAGATATTTGCTTTACTTAACCATATATTTTGAAATCCTTTCAATCACCGTTTTAGCAAAATCTCCCCTTGACTCTTTATAATCTACATCATCAAATTTGTTTTTGCCTATGATTTTTATGTATATTAATTATTAAATTAATTATAACATTTTATATTTTCTCATATATCCACTAAAACAAATGATTTATAGAAACTTTTGTTTTGAATACCTTTTATATCAAATTAATTAAATAATATTTTATTTTCATACAATAATATTTTTAATTTATAATATATTTAAAAATATTATTATAAAATATTTTTAAATATAGGTTACATTTCTCGACAAAATGCATATATTAAAATTAGGTTACCAAAAATAACCTATTTATAAAAATAGTTATACAAAACATTTAAATCGACTTAAAAATTTAGCCGACTCTAATTTAAAAGAAATAAGGTATGTTGAAAATCAAGTAGATATTTTAAGAAACTTTAGTGGTTTGGAGGTTTAAACACAAACTCTTTCTGCATCTTGTTCATTAACTCTTCCTATTTATTATATAAGATTGTCATCTCCTCAAAATAGAACAAATGCAAAATTTAAGCTTAATTTTTATTATAGTGCTCAACCACTTATTATTCTTACAGATATAGTGTTTATTTATTGGGTGACTAGACATTATTAAATTCCACCCTACTTTTACCTATATCAAAAGCTGGCAGTAGCTTTTGATATAGGTATGACTGCAACAAAAGTAGAAAATAACGGTCCAAAAGTATTTGGCTTAGGTTATAGATTTAAAATGAATTCACAAAATAGCACTTACTATTGAAGATATGATAAGTTCACATTTAATTGTTTATAATAATTACACTCGAAAAGATATAGTACTATATGCAGAATATGGTCATAGTACTATTTCAGTTTCGCCATCATTCTCAATCCCTGGAGGTGGTTCACTAACAATCACCCCTGGTTCAGTAAAAGTAATATCAAGACAGTGGAATAGCCGAAAATGTAGTTAAATATAAATAAAAATAGTCCCAAGATATATTGGGACTATTTTTTAGATTTATCATTGTGAAACAGTATAATCGCTATACTTAGCCGTTCTATTAGCAATATAATATTTCCCCTTTTCGTAAACTTTTCCTTTATAAGTTACATCATAATCAAACTTAACAAGTAAAGTATCAGATAATTTACCCCTCAATGGTTTATCGTTAATACCATAAATTTCACTGAAACTTGCAACCATATATGATTCGAATTCTTTTTTAGGATTAAATTTATAAAAATATTTCAAAGATTTTTTATCTATAGTCTTTCCAATAAGATCTAATACCCTTATATCTCTTTCTGAAGACACTTTATAAACATCATTTGAAACACTAAAAATAGAACCATTATATCTAAATATAGGTGTAGAAGGTTGTGCTATCTTAAATCTTACACCCATTACAACCATAATTAAAATTACAAAACTTATAAAAATATACATCTTTTTAACATTCACTCTATTGCCCATTTCAATTTACCCCTCATTTAGATTATATTCGTTTAATAGTTGATATCTACATTATAACATAACCGATTTTTTACTATTTATCACGAAATTGTTTAACTTAATTATATTGACAAATCACGAAAAAACGTATGATTTATAGACGGTAAAGATTATTTTGTTAATGCTGAAAAATAAAAATTATAGTTAGAATGTACGGATACATAAATATTATTATTAACTTTTTTAGTTACAATTATTAAATGACATTTTATAGCAGTAGATTTTTTGAAATTTTATTAGTATCTATAATTTAAATAACACTATTTAGAAAAAATTAAGTATACTTAATTTATTATCTATAAAAGTAATACGGTGGAGGTACTAATGAGGGCATTAGAAATTTTATTATATTTAATGAAAAAACATAAAACAACAGTAAAAGAATTATCTGAAGAATTTAATATATCAAAAAGAACAATACATAGGGAATTAGATAAACTTTCTATATTAGGTATACCTATCATAAGTAAACGTGGAAGTGATGGTGGAATATTTTTAGATAAGAATTATATGATATCAAAGGTTATCTTAACTGAACAAGAATATAAGTCTATGATTACATCATTATATATAGGTGAAAATATAGGTGAAAATATAGAATCAATATCCATTTTGAAAAAACTTTTTTTAATAAATCCAATTAAATTAAAAGAATTCCATGATGAAGTAGCTGAATATTTTGTTATTGACTTGGTTGAGAAAAAAATGAACATGTTTGAAAAATCTAATGAATCAATAAATTACGCTTTAGAAACTAAAAGTATAATTAAAGTTTATATAGGTAAAAGATCCTATAAAATAAAACCTATCAGCTACATATTAAAATCTGATAGTTTATATCTGTACGCTTATTGTGAAGATGAATATGTACTTATAAATATAAATGAAATTGATAATATAGAAATCTTAGAAGAAAATTATGATAGGAATTTCATACATTATAAGATTAATAAAGATATTAATATTAGAAAAATAATGAAAATTTAATATTTTTTGATAAAAAAGGTATAAATAAGACGTTATATGTCATATTTATACCTTATTTTATTTATATATACTAAATTAATAAATAAAATTAGTTTAAAAATTTTATAAGGAGGTTGCCTATTGAAAGTAAAAATAAAAGAAAGTAAGCGATTAAGCATTATTATCTTGCTATTAGTAGCATTAAATTTAAATGTTGTTTTCGCTAGTGAGGAAAAGCTGTATCAAGCATACAGTCTTGCATCGTCAAATAATATTAGAGTTCTTGATGGGAAAAATGGTGAAGAAAACATTGCTTACTGTTATAATCGTGACTATAATATTCCAGGGATAAAAGAAGGTGATGAAACAGAAAAAACATACTATACAAGAATCGAAAGCTATTTAGATTCAAACGATGAATCTACAGATCAATATGGTAAAGAGAAGAAAGAAAAAATAGCAGCAGTATTAGTTGCAGGATACCCATTAGATACATATGGATTATGTGCCAAATACAAACTAACAGAATTTAAAGCAAGATATATTACTCAAAAATTAATATGGGATATAAATGATGGAAAAGATGAATACATTAAATCAGATTCTAGTGATGACTTATATTATAATGAGCTATTGAGACATTCTAAGATAGATAAATTTAAACAAGGTAACCTTGATTTAATAGGTAATTTTGAATTTGAAAAAAAACAAGATTATTGGAGCACATCTAAATTGTCAACAATCGGTGAAAATGGTATTTTAAAGTTTGATAACTTACCTGAAGATATGAAAATAGTAGATTCTAATACTAATAAGATATTAGATAATGATATTAAAGTTGGACAAGAATTTTATATTGTATCTAAAAATAAGCCATCTGAAGATTTAAATTTAAAAATAAAATATGAATATCAAATAGTAAAACTTTATTTTTATAAGTATCATTCTGGGGGAATGCCATTTAATCCTAACAAGCCTTTTCAAAATTTAGTTAGAGGTGACTTAACAGATAAAATAAAAGAGATTCCTCTAGAAATAAAATTAAATGGAAATTTTGAGAAGCCAACTTTACCTGGAGATAGTGAAGAATCAGGTAAACCAGAAACTCCAGAAATAGGTGGCACTACACCTGACTTATCTGGAGAAGAAGGTACTACTCCAGATTTACCTGGAGATAGTGGAGAATCAGGTAAACCAGAAACAGGTGATTCCACTCCTGACTTACCAAGTACAGAAGAAAATACTCCTTCATTGCCTGAAGATAGCCAAGAATCAATTAAGCCAGAAACTCCAGAAACAGGTGATTCTACTCCTGACTTACCAGATATAGAAGTAAATACTCCTTCATTGCCTGGTGATAGCCAAGAATCAGATAAGCCAGAAACTCCAGAAACAGATGGTTCTACTCCTGACTTACCAGATATAGAAGTAAATACTCCTTCATTGCCTGGTGATAGCCAAGAATCAGATAAGCCAGAAACTCCAGGAACAGATGATTCTACTCCTAACGTACCAAACTTAGAAGAAACTAAGCCACCATTACTTGAAGATAATGAAGAGTCAATTGAATCCACACAAAACACAATAAATCCTAAGACAGGAGATACAAGTACTTTAGGATTTATTATGTTAGGATTTTCATCATTAATAGGACTTGCTTTAAATAATTATAAATTTAAATAATTATATTTATACGAAAAAACTTTATTTATAAACTAAATAGAATATATTTTTAAAATTTGATATATAAAAGAGTGAATGTATTGAAATTACTAAATTCCTTTGCATTCATTCTTTTTTCTTAGTTTATTATGAAACTTTAATTATAAAGTGTTTAGTTTGAAAAATTATCCTTTACTTTATTTGTAATTTCTTCAGTAGCATATGGAGAGTTTACACTAAAAAGTTGTAAGGCTTCTCTACTTTTTGGATTTATTACATCAACTTCTATAGTTTGTACTACTTCTCCTTTTGTATTAACCATTTCTCTTTTAGTCATTTTTCCTGTTTCAATATTGATATATACATTTCCGTACTCACTAGTAAACTTCTCAATTCCTTTTTCTGATGATTTAGTTTGTTTCCATTTACTATTACTAAGTGCGTCAGTTTCTACATTTAAATATGTATCTATTGTAGAAACATTAAATAAATCTTTATTCATCTCAGCTATTTCATGCTTAGTAGTTGTCTTGTGAGCTGAATATTTGAGTGTTCCATCTTCTTGCATATCTCCGCCTATTGAAATGAATGTTTTACCAAAATCTGTAGTTAAAATTCTAGATAAGAAACTTCCATCTGTATCATATGTATCAACTTGCTCTTTTCCATTTACACGATCCATATAAGTTTCAGTGTGTCCACCCTTAGAGTACGAAACCTTAACAACTTCTACCCCATCTTCTTCAACTAAATTATTATACGATGACATTATTTTGATTTTCATTTCTGCTAAAGAGTATGTGCTTTTTTCTGTATTAGCCATAGCAACTCCACCAATACTAACTAACCCTATTAGAGCCGTAACTGTTATATATTTTTTTAATTTCATATTTTATCTCCATTAATAATAATCTTTATTGATATGCATTTGCTACCATAAATTCATGTCCCTTCCAATCATTTAATTTAGATGCATTAATATCATATATTATATAACGTCATAGATTTAGTATTTGTGACAACTAAAAAAATAAGAAAAGTTATATATTTAATAAGTTGAATAATAAACAGATAATACAGAATTAACGAGTACTACTAGTAATGTATTTTGCATATCTACAAGTTTTGTTTATATAGTTTTAAGTATAATATAGAGATTTTTATTTATATAAAAACTGAAGTTAAAAAATAATTTTAATAAATTAAATAAACTTAATTTAAAGTATGCTTAATAAATTAAAAAGTTATCTAAATTTAATAAATAAAGTTTCAGAAGAAACGTATAAATAAAAAAGAGTGAACTTATAAGAATGCAATGATTCCAGCGTATTCATTCTTTTTTATTTATAACCACTCCCTAAACGTAAATTTAGAAACCAGTAGGTATTATTTAAATTGAATTTTTATATTGTCACTATTAAAGTACACCAAGTCACCATCGTCATAGTGCCATACCGCTTTAAAATGAGTTGGTTGAATTATACCATTATTATTTTTATACTCACTGCATAATGCAGACCACTTTCTTTTTTCATAACTACCATAACCTTTGTCAGCCCACCTATCGTCAGTTTCAAAAGAAGTCATTTCACCTTTTTCATTAAATGTAAAAATTCCACTTGCTGTTATCCCACCATATGATATAGTTGCCTTCGAATGTAAATCATCGATTGATTCCCATTGTATGAAGTCTTGTAATGCTGCATTTGGTACAATCAAGCATTCTGCAAGATAAGTTACCAATGCACTCTGATTCATTTCTTTACCAGTAACATCGAATATGCTAAATGTCTTCGCTACTACACCCTTCATTCTAGCAGTATTGTCTTTATATATATATTCTATCCCCTCAAATGGTACTCCAAATAGTGAACTATCTATATGTGCTATACGGTATGGTTTTTCAACTAGATTATATTGATTATAATCAATTGATAACTTCTTACCATCTTTTCCTTGTAAGAATGGTACATCTGTAAAAACAGCATTCATATATGACATCTTAGGTTTTCCAATAAATCCACAATACTTAAAGTATTTTTGTACGGGTTCTGGTAAATTCTCTATATCTCTTTGAGTAAATTCACCCACAAAGCTATTTTCTTCTTTAGTTATTTCTTTTACCATTTTTTTAAACTCTGTTCTTTCTTTTGAAATAGGTATATTAAAGTATAGTACAATAATCCCTATTAAGACTAATACTCCCCAAATAAATATTCTCATAGATCTTTTACTCCTTATCCTCATTTTTAATCTCCATTTTTTCTAAATTATTTATAAGTAAAGCAATTCCATTTGATAAATCCTCAATATTTTTTTGAGAAAATCCATAAAACAAAGATTCCATAAATTCTTCCTCCATTGATTGCCTATCTTGAAAGTACTCAAAACATTTTTGAGTTAAACTAATACGAGATATTCTTTTATCGCTTTTATCCTCTTGAATTATTAAAAATCCTTGATTTTCCAATAGTAATGCCATTTTTTTTACATTTTGTCTTGATGTTCCTATAAGCTTTGAAATTTCACTTATAGATGGATTTGAATTTATCATAGATACCGTTGCTATAAAAAACCACTGCTTAACAGTAATTTTTTCATCCATTTTATCCCCTAGTACTTGTAGTCGATTTGCAAGTGCAAATATTGAACCAAATACATACTCTCTATGTTGAATATTTTTCAAGTTAATCACTCCTTATATAATTAATACTATATATAAATAATAGGTAACTAGTTGCTCATTTGTCAATAAATAATATAACTAGCTACCTATTATTTAACTCTTCTTTAAAAACACATTTAAAGATATCTAGTAAAAATGCCCTTAGAATCAATTTATTTGGATTCTAAGGGCTTTAACTTTATCTCAAATACCTAAAACTACTTATCTATTTTACATAAAACGGTATTTTTGAATTTTAAAAAGATTATCAATTGTTAATGTCCTAGCTAAAATTAAATTTCATCTAAAAATTTTTTATATTTACCTAGAAATTCCTCTATATCTTTAGATTTATCCCAAATTTCTATTGCACAAGGATCAAGTAAATAAAGTATAGAATCATTTAAAAGTTCAACATATTCTCCATCTTGAGATCCAAGGGCATTTCTTCTAACTTTCAATCCTTTACTTTTATAATATCTTTTTGTTTCTTTATATAATTCTTCTCGTTTTGTTATATAATTTTTGACTTCATTGTTTGAAAAACTATAGGCATCTACTATTGTTTCCCCTTCTATAAAAGTTTCTTTTGGACCTATTTTTTTATCCCAAAGATGAATTTCACTCCAACTAAAATATATCTCATCTTCGCCTGGTACAAATGAGAATTTTGAAATAACATATAAATAATTATTATAATTTATTTCATAGTAATCAGGTAGATCTTCAAAGTTAAAAAAATAATTTGTATAATCATTTGAAAGAACTTCTTTTTTTACAAAAGGAATGCTTTCAATAAATTTGTATATTGATTCTTCACTTTCAAAAACTCCTATATCATAGCATTTTTCATATTGTTCAATTTTTAATAAATATGACATAATATCTCCTTAATCCTAACTTATTTATTTTTTAATTTCTTCAAATATTAAAATAATCTTTATTTCTCATTATACAGTAGTTTTTAGCTTAATTATAATAAAAATTAGATTTTAACAATAGTCGTTTAAATCAGTTAAAACAGATGTTTTCAGGGTCATTTCTGAAAATGCTATTCTCTAAAAACACATTTAAAGATATCTAGTAAAAAATCCCTTAAAATCAATTTATTTGAATTTTAAAGGATTTATATTTGTTTTAAATACATAACTAGTCCCTAAAGTAAAATTTTAAGACTTATTGTTTTAATATAAAAAAACTGCACATAAAATCATATGTTTTATTTAACAGTTTATTAAAATTTATGACTACTTTTTAATTAAATATTTTTTATCATTATTAAACATATATTTATTTCATCCCAAAGTTCTTTTATTTCTTCCAATGGATAAAAACCGACACTTTGATAGAATTTCCTTGTATCTGCATAGTACTTATTTGAATTTGATGGTCCTAGTGTTTTAACCTGAAGAAACTTAGTACCCATGTTGGATAATGTATTATTAGCAACCTCAACTAATGATTTTCCTATATGCTTACCTTGATATTCTTTTAATACTCCTATAACATATATTTCTGATGTATACTCATTATTATGCTTTATACTTATAAATCCAATAGGTTTCTCTAAGTCATAAGCTACATAGAATTTAGTATCTTTTACACCTTCTACATATTCAACTATAGCCTCTTCAATATCAAACCACTCAGGAAGTTTTCTTAATATACAATCAGTAACGTTAGACTTAACCTCAATATCATGTATTTCTATAATCTTAAACATAATTCCCCCCCTAGCATTTTTATCATTCATCTTGAAACATTTTCTAACTAAATTATATCAGAACTTTTAATTTGAGTGTGTTCACAATAACAGATGTTTTCGTAGCTATTATTTAAAATAATTTTTATTGATATGCATTTTCCACCATAAATTCATGTACCTCAATATAACTTATTTTGCTTTAGTAATTATAGTTTTTGCAGCCTCATAAGCAGATAAATTAGTTATATCTATTTTAGGATAAATCACATCATCAAAAGCTTTTCTTGATTCATTTAAAGCTCTTTGAATACGGTCATAACTTCTATTATCAATATTCATTCTATTAATATTTTCCTCTTCGCTACACCAAAGTAAAAACGGAATAAAGTTATATTCCAATTTAGAAATTTCCATTAAAACATTTTGAAATACTTCTTTCCTTCGACCATGAAATCCATACGAAAAAACTACAGTATTAATAGTAGAACATTTTAAATAATTAATTAGTAAATCGCTAATATTCTTTGATATTGTAGGTATTGTGTCATCATTTAAAATAAATGGATTCATCATCCTACATGAATCAGAATCAACATAAGCTGAATTTGGTAATTGTTTAATAATTTCCTTACAAATAGTAGTTTTTCCTATTCCATTTGGCCCATATAAAAATAAAATTTCTTTCATCAGAATACCTCTTCTTATTAAATTAATATTTACAATAAATATTAATTTAATTGTATCACAACTATTTTTATCAAGTCTTCGCTAAGATAGTTGTGATTGATATCATTTTTAATAAATACTATTTCCTAAAAACATATTTAAAGGAGTATTGCTATTAATACTCCTTTGTTGTGGTTAATATTTAATTAAATTCTTGATTAATTAATTCTAAAGATGATTTTATATTTTCTTTTTCGATTTCACTCAAATTCTCTTCCTTTAATCTTGATTCAAATTCTGTTTTAATGAATGTAATATTGTTTAAAAATAAATTTTTTTCAATTTCTTTATTAACTAATCTATCGTCAAACTTTTTATTCTTAATGTTTTTTAATTTATTTAATAGAGTAGCTTGTTTTTCTATGGGTATTTCTTCACCTGCATAACTGAAATAAATCAAATTAAAAACCATATATTTATTTAAATCTGTATATTCATATATCTTCTCAAAATTATCAGCTAAAACATCTGGATTAAAATATTGTTTTTCTTTATTTTCTTTACTCCATAATTTGTTAATTGTAAAAAATTCATTTAACTGATAATTTATATTAGTCTGATTCATAAATTCTCCAGCTGGATCAATACCATAATTAAAAGAATCTGAATACTTAATCAATTTTATTTGTTTTATTAATTTATCTTTTTGGGACATATCACTATAAAGGCAATTTGCAAATCCGACTAATTGATAATGGTCATTTCCTAAAATTGCTTTTTTTTGTTGATCATAATCACTTTTTTTTAATCCTTTTAATTCCTCATCAATTAATTTATCTCTTAGTTTAACTAAGTCACTACTATTCATATTTTTATATTCTTTAGTTTCATAATCCCAAGTATGGACATATTTATCATTATTATCAGAAGAATTACATCCAACAGATATTAATGATATTACCATACTCATAACTACAATAATTGCTTTTTTCATAAAATCATCCTTTACCAAAAACTTTGTAATATTTTATTTCATTATTTTTTGTTCCGTGAGAATTAGATACTTATAATTTTGCTAACAAGTTAGTTCTTTTTCCTTCATCTGAATGAGCAGCATAAGAAAAAGAATAAGTTTATTTTGTATAATAATAGCCCTTCTTATGATTATTCCAAGATTTATTTAGTTGAATTTAATCTTTTTATATAAAATATTCAAGATAAAGCCGTATATTAACCCTGATATAATATAACCACTTATTTTATCAAATTTTAAAACATCCATAATTATAAAAAATATTCCTATAGCAATTAAAGTTAATATAGCTATAATAGCAAATTTATTTTTCATCACTTGAAATCTCTCCCATCTCTATTTAAATAAATACCATACCTCAATAAAATTATAGTATATTGTTTATTTTATAAAGTAACACTAAAACATATGTTTTCGTGGTTATTATTAAAAAATATTGTTCTCTAAAAACATAATGCCCTTAAAATCCAAATAAATAGATTATAAGGGCTTTAACTTTATTTAAAATGCATAACTCTAGTCCCTAAAGTGAAATTTAATGACTAGTTACTTGTTTAAATCAATATACTTTATTGCTTTTTTTGCTTTTTTACTTAAATTATTA
This sequence comes from Faecalimicrobium sp. JNUCC 81, assembly GCF_053667625.1. Lineage (NCBI taxonomy): Bacteria > Bacillati > Bacillota > Clostridia > Peptostreptococcales > Peptostreptococcaceae > Faecalimicrobium > Faecalimicrobium sp. JNUCC 81. The sequence continues at coordinate 1,527,731 of NZ_CM132203.1, read as the reverse complement.
TCTTGACAAGCCTTTTTGAAATCCTCTCTCAAAGATTGCTGTTGTTCTTGACTTTGCAATCCAATTGAGCTTTGAACAGACTCTAGGGCGTCTTTTAAAATATCAGAACCAACAAAGTCACATAGTTCTTGTAAATTATCAATTAGAAATTTTAAACTATCATATGATTCATAGTACTTAATATCTTTGCCTTTTTCTTGTAAATATTGGCTGATTTGATATATTGTATTTATACCCTCAAGGAAACTACCTGATGGATCTATCACATCATTTATGCTGTTTTCGTAGTCAACAATTTCAATTTGTTTTATTAATTTTTCTTTTTGGGTTAAATTGCAATATTTTTTATCAACAAATCCAACCAGTCCAACCTCAGGGTCTAAAATTGCATCTTTACGTATTTGAATATGTTCTTCCCCAAATTCTCTAAGAGGTTCTATATTTTTATCAATTGACTTACTCCTAATATCTATTAATTGGTTCATATTCATAGATTTTAAATCTTTTTGGTTCACATTTGTAAATTTTAAATCTTTTTGGTTTATATTTGTAGATTTTAAATCTTTTTGGTTCATATTATTTTTATTAAAAAATATTATAATTAATAAAAATAATATTGACAATAAAGTAATAAAGAGAACTTTATTTTTATTAATAAATATCACCACCTTATTTATGATTTATAAAATACGCATTAAAATCAATTACATATTATACGTGCCACTTTCCCAAAACGTTACATCATCTGTACGCAAGCATTGTGAAACAAAATTGGCACAGTCTCTATATCCATGCTTTCTTGCATAAGCTAAGGCATTTTATCTATAACTAGCAAAATTTGTTTTCAATGAAATTGAATAAACTTCACCATCATAATGATTTTTACTATTTTGGTAATGCTTTTAATGCACTTTTAACTTTATCACTTAAATTATCTTTTAAGTATACTTTTTCTAATTCCTTATTCAATGATGCTTTTTCTTTTTCTGAAATATATAGTTTTATTGAAGGATCAATACGTTCCACTACATTTTTTTCATCGTAATCAACAAAGTCACATAGTTCTTGTAAATTATCAATTAGAAATTTTAAACTATCATGTGATTCATAGTACTTAGGATTTTTGCCTTTTTCTTTTAAAAATTGGCTAATTTGGTACATTTCATTTGCACCTTCAATGAAACTACCTGATGGATCTATTACGTCACTTCTGTAGTTTTGGTGATCAACAATTTCAATTTGTTTTATTAATTTTTCTTTTTGGGTTAAATTAGGATATCTTTTATCAACAAATCCAACCAGTCCAACCAGTCCAAGATCAGGATCTAAAATTGCATCTTTACGTCTTTGAATATCATCTTCCCCAAATTCTCTAAGAGGTTCCAAGTTTTCATCAATAGCTTTATCCCTAATCTTTATTAATTGATCAACACTTAAATCTTCTAAATTTTGTACGTTTAGACTGTCGTTATAAAAATTTTTTTGATTTTCACTATCTAAATTATTTTGATTTTTACTATCTAAATTCTTTTCCACAAATGATGTACTGGTAAAAGTACAACATATTAGTAATGCTGATAATGAAACTATTAAGCTTCTTTTGATTTTTAATTTTTTTAATATCATAATATACCTACCAATTTTAAATTATATACTGTTGTATTTTCAAAATACTTAAAATCTCAATATTTGTTGCCTTCGTCCTGCAAACTCCCATAAACATGATATAAATCTGTCTATATTTATAGTTAAGTAATAAAAGGGAATTATAAAAATTAAACTGCTTTATTTAGACATGAGTTAATTATACAAAAACTTTCAAAAAAATAATTAAAAATGGATTAAAATGAGTTTATTTGGGAGTTAAATATAAAAATTAATATATTATACTCTAAAAACACATTTAAAGATATCTAGTAAAAAAGCCCTTAAAATTCATTTACTTGAATTTTAAGGGCTTTAACTTTATGTAAAATACATAAACTAGTCTCTAAAGTGAAATTTTAAGACTTGTTATTTTAATATAAATACTTATTTTGAATATAGAAAAACACTAAGTAATCTTACTAAGTGTTAGCTTTATTTTTTTCTACGATAACCATTACTAAAGAAATTGTTATTAGTACTATAAAACCAGTATAGTTACCAGTTTTCGCAAAGTTAAAGTCCCAATTCTTATTTCTAAGCTGTGATATAGGCATATAATATAACAGAATATGTATTATTATTGTTAGTTTATAACCAAATTTTTGCACTTATAATAAGAAATCCTAAAGTCATAATAGTGCAAATTAACTTACTTAATATCTTTTCATCTTTTTCTCTCCAAGTTTCCCATATATCTATTATAGCATCTACAATATCTATAATAAAATTAAACATATTTATAAATTTCCCCCTTTAAAATACTAGCAATATATAACAAAATTATATTATAAAATAGGATTTATCATATGTATACTAAAGTAGAACTATTTATCCACATTTAAGAAATACTATTGCCTAAAAATTTATTTAGTTAATAGTTATACTTATTTTGTTTTGTTAAGTGTTGTTGCATAGATACGAGATTCATCTCCCCATGGGTGATACCCCATACCTATGTGATCAAAATCGTAACGTTCATAATATCCTATGTGATCAGTACATAAATATAGTTTATTAAAGCCAGCATCTATTGCATCCTTCTTTGCCTCATTAAGTAACAGCTTACCGTAAGAATTTCCACGATATTTTTCTTCAATATATAATGCACACATCCAAGGATACAAATCCATTCTACTGATAAAATCATTAGTAATCAAACCTGCACCCCCAATAATTTCATCATTGCTGTAAAGAAGATACCACTGTGGAAGTGATCCCTGTGCTGTTATACAGTTATTGATACAATCTTCATACACTTTTAGAGTGTCTTCATTTGCCCACTTTTCTTGAAAATATTTTATTGCGATCGAAGCATACTCTGGTTGCTTTTTAATAGATATAATATTCATTTTTACCCCCTATTATTTAATTAATCTTCTCCACAAATCTCTATTTACATAATAGTTAAATAATATAATTGTCAATTCGATTATATATTACGTAATTAAAATTAACTACTCCCTAAAAACTTGTTTTAAAAATGCCCTTAAAATTCATTTATTTGAATTATAAGGGCATTTTATTTGTTTTAAATACATAACTTAGTCCCTAATATTAAATTTTAAGTATCGTTAGTTACATCTATAATTAATCTTATAAATTGTAACTTTTAGTATTTCTTTGATTTGAATTCAAATATTAAAGCAATTATTAATGATAAAGTAGAGAATATAAATTCCCATTCAAATCTAAGTATCTTCTCCCATGGTAAACCTAAAAAGAACTTAGTGTATATAAAACTTAATACAAAAGTAATTAATGGTGCTAAGAAAACTACTCTTGTTTTTCTAGATACAAAAACACCTAGTCCAATTGATATAAATGGAACTATTAAAAGTTGCATAATAAAAGGATCTACATTTGAATTTATAAATTTGATTATGTCCATAATTATATTCTCCTTATATATAGTTATATTATTACTCTGAAATTAACTCAATATTAGATATGGAATCAATTCTTATAACTCTTATTTTTGTACCATGCTTTTTATCTATATAAGAAAGTTTTATCCATTCATCATCAGCCTCTAATATTAAAAAATTTACTTCTCCGTTTCCACCAAAAAGTAATCCGTCCTCTGTTTTTATTTTACACTTTTTCCCTATAAGTGAATTTATTATATTTGACATCTCACAATCCCCTTTCTGATTTCTTTCAAGTTTTTTCACTTTATTTTCAAGTTTTTTTATTTTTCCTGGATATGAAGAATAAAACATGATGCAAATAAAACAAATCAAAATCATCCACTCCAAAACTTTCCCCCCTTATTATTAATAGCTAAATTCATAATATATAACAATTGTTAAATCTAATTAAATTATAACCTTAATAATAATTAAGGTAAATAAGTACTATTCTCTAAAACACTTTTAAAGATAACTAGTAAAAATGCCCTTAAAATCTATTTATTTTACTTCTAAGGGCATTAACTTTATTCGAAATATGTGTCAGAAATTTTAAGACTTGTTACATATTTAGACCAATTAGAGCTTATTCAAATCAAATATATTCATAAGAGATGAAACTATAAATGCAGTTGAAAATCCTAGTATTATTTTTCCAGTTATATATGTATAGGATTTACTGACTATTACAAGTGCCATTAATAATATACTAACTATTAAGATTGCAAAGTAAAACTTTTTATTTTTCATACTTATTTACTCCTTTCTGTTATACGAGTGGACCATTAAATCATACCATTGATAAGTAATCAAAATAAAACTAATACTAGTCTTTAAGAACTTATTTAAATATATCTAGTAAAATACATAACTTAATCCCTAAAGTAAAATTTAATAGGCTTACTAAAAAATTTATTATAAATCTATTTATTTTGTTTACTATTTATTTTATTTACTAAGTTTTTAAAAAATAATTGTAGTAATATACTTAATATAGTTATAAAAATTACAAAATCACTAGGCCAAAATGGTTTAAAATATCCTCCCCATCCACCACTTGTTACTCTATTAGCTAACAAATATGATAATAAAAATGATATAAAGTTTCCTAAAAAAATAATATATTTGTTATTATTAAGTTTATGTATACATGATAAGAATATATAGGCTAAAATCATAATCAAATATCCTAACATTGACCTTTGTGTATAATCTAAATACATTGATATAAATACAAAGGGAGTTGCATATATAAGTAAAATTAAAATGCTTACTATATTTTTTTTCATTTATTAACCTCCTTAGACGATGTCCAGCCTTAACGTATAAAAATTTTAAAATTATTTAATTTCTAAGATTAGTTAGTAATTATACAAAATAAAATGCAAAATAGGTTAAAAATGGACTAAGATAACATTTTTTCGGAGTGAAATATAAAATATAGTATAGTATAAAGATACATTTAGATATGTTATAGAGTAGTTAAGCATGTTCGTCAAAACATATGTTTTTGAACATTAAATTTAATTTACTTAATCATAAAAAACATTCTATTGAACATATTATACTCATCAAAATATACATGGATAAAGTCTTTTTCTTTAAAGTACACTGTCAATAAAATTCTCCATTTGTCTGTTGTCTGATTCCATAAAAGCATACCATCATCAATAAGATCATCTTCTATAACTTTTAGTTTAAGATCGCTAAACTTCTCTGGCTCTATATATGGATTAAGTTTTATCAAAACTTTGCCACCTTCTTTTAATATACGCTTAACTTGTTCTAAAACTGCTATAGAATCATTTGGTCTTAGATTATCAATTATATTTGAAAGAATTACTGCATCAATTGATTCACTTTTTATCTGATTTATTTCTGAAATACTTCCTAATATAAATTTATATGTTCCGTGTTTCATTAAATTTGCTCTTTCTTTAGCTAATTTAATTCCTTCATTAGATAAGTCAATGCCAATTAGTTTACTAACTCCCCGCATAGCACAATAAAACATCATACTTCCACTACCACAACCAAAGTCAAGTATAGTATTAGAACTTTCACTTATCCAATCAATTCCCCTATCTAATTGAATATTTCCTGTGCTTAGATTATCAGGAATATTTACTTTAGCATTTTTATAAATTTCATTTTCTATTTTTATAAATTCATCGTAGCCCTTTTCCATAATACCCCCACTTTTTATGAAAATTATATACTTATATATAACATACTATTACCTAAAAATATCTAATAAAAATACCATCAAAATCCATTTATACGAATTTTAATGGTATTTTTATTAGATATACTCTACTTTAGAAATTTTATTTATTTTTATTTTTGTTACTATCTAATACTACTCCAATAAGTAACCCCATTGATAAACCAATAGCTAAATTTTTAAATACTAAACCTAAAGTAACACCAAGGCATAGTCCTAATCCCAAATAACTTATATTTTCATTTTTCATATCTTTTACTCCTTCAAATTCCTATTTATTTATAATTATATTAAAATAAACGATATTAAACAAACAGTATACTAAAATAGATATAAAAAGAGATTAATAAGAGGATATATTAAAGTTGATTAATCCTTTACTATTATTTTTATATTTAGATCAAATAAGAAACTGTGCTTTAAATTAATAAAACTATTTTGCAATTGGAAAATAATTGAATATTCTGTATAATATAATTAAATTCGCAATTATTATATAATGCGAGTTAGCTATAAAATCTTATAATTCTCTTACTAAACTTTTAAGTAATGAATAAATATGTTTATAAGGAGGTGAACCTTATGCCATTTTCAATAGGGGATACGGTAATGTTTGTGATACTGTTAGGATTTTCATTACTCTCTATTATTAAATATCACAAATCAAAGCAACAAAAATATATATTATTTTTATTAGTTTGTATATGTGGAATATTTAATAGAAACAATATGATTTATATTAATGGGATAGAAATTAATAATACAATATATGTAGAGATATTTACGTATATCATACTAACTACAATAGTGATATTTGGATATAAACTATATAAGAAAAAAGAGTTGTTTTAAGTATATAAGATGTATTAGTACTTTCAGCTTAATGATTAGGCTCAATGAACAATATTAATATATTACGAACAATTTTAATAACAAAAAAGTAGGGGTATACCGATTGATTTATATACTCCTACTGTTCTGTTCGCATTATATTAATATTTTTTATAAAAACTGTCTTACAAATTGGAGGTATATATTCTTATTTCTTTCTATATTTTCCTTCAATTTTTATTGTATAGACAGCAATTAATATAATAACTCCTAAAATACTACCTATCGTTGAAATTATAAAAAGCGGAGAATTTTGTTCTGCTCCCAATAAAAATGGTGTTCCTAATAATATAAAGAAAAAACCAAATACACACCATAATTTGCCCAAGGCTTTGTTGTAGGCTTTTATATTTTTTTCTTCTATTTGAGGTTTTTTTCCATTTGTCCAAAAACCAAAAGCGACTTCTTTTTTAGATTTAATACAGTAAATTCCTTCCCCAATAAAGAACATTCCCAATAGTACGAATATTATAAAAAACATTATTTCTCCCCCCCCTTTTATTTATTAGATTTATACAATATCAAAAATATCTTTATTTCACATTATATACCAATTTTGTACTTGTTTTTATTATAGAAAGATATATCTGTAAGCATTGTCGTGCAAGCTTTGATGAGTTCATTTTTTCTCCATTCTCTAATACAAAACTAAGTTTAGATAAGCGGCTTAAATACTGCGAATTTGCGAATTAATGATATTAGGACTTTCTATAAGAAAATGTGCAGAAGAAGTATGTATATGTGTTAAAACATCTTTTTATATGCGTCATACAATACCAGATGTAATTAATTTATCATTAAAAAATGATAAAGTTGAAGTCATAGTTGAAGTTAATGAATGTTTTATCAAGTTATCAAGAGTAAATTTTAATAAATGTTAAAAAAACTTGATTATAATATATTATATATGTATAGTATGTTAAGATGAAAAAATCCATTTGATATATAATTATATATAATTAAATGGATTTTTCGGTTCGTAATATATTAAATTAGCGATTATTTTTTGTTTCTAAAAGTATAGGTACTATGTTAAGTATAATAGACATAATAGTCAAAATCCATAATGCAGTTTCCATATAAGGAACTACATCTAATAAAGCCGTCCAATCATTCAATTTTACCCATTCAGATACCATAGTGTATTCTGAACAAAGTGTCAATGCCGTAAATGATAACCCTATAGCCATAGCAAGTTTATAATTCTTTCCAGATTTATACATATAAAGATTTATAAAAGTAGATACTACAGCAATCCCTCCGAATACTATCCACATATTTTTACCCCCATTATAATTTTATTTATTTCGCATTATATAACAATTGCGAAGTAAACAGTTATAATATAATTATATTATAACTGTTTATATAAGTCAGTATAATTAACTTTAAGTTGTTCTTTAAGTTCTTTATTTTCTTCTTCAATTCTTTTGATTTTTCTTTTTAAACTTGCAATAATTGCATCTTTATTATTATCATTCATTTCTCTTTTAACTTGTGATTCCTAGAAAAAGATGTAAAAGTAAACACAATAAGAAGAAAAGAGAAATTTCAAAAGAACAGGCATGTATAGAAACAGCTATTGATAAAAAAAGAATTATCCTTATTGTTGGGATTTGTAATGGTAGGATTATGACAAATCAAATAGTTGACTTCTTTGACAATAAAATATGTAACTAGAACTAATATTAGAAATATATTAATTACCAGATTTGGCTTGAAAGTTGCATAAACGAGGGGTGGCAAAGTGGGTGCTTCCATCAGGTAAATATAATAGTAAAATTAATAAATTTGCTATAAAAAATGTAGAAGATACTAAGTATAATAGTTTTTATGAAACTGAATGGGAGTTTTGTAAGGAAGTTCTTGTAAAAAACGGAGTACATCTTGAAGCAATTCTCAAGGAAGATGAGTCAACTAATACATATGAAAATGCATTATTTTCCAAAAAAACAATAGATAATACTGATATTGAAATAAAGAAGGCAATTATAGTTTGCCAGTCTTTTCATGCAAGAAGAGTATTAATGACATATAGTGTTGTATTTCCACATGTAAAGTTTTATGTTTGTACTATAAATACTCAAGGTATTTCTAAGGATAATTGGTTTAAACATGAGTATGGAATTAAGAGAGTTCTTGGAGAAGTTGAAAAATGTGGTAAGTATTTTAGTGAATACATAAAAGAATTGATATTAGATTAATGAGTTTAATTGAGTAAATTAAATGAATAATATTAATATATTACGAACAATTTTAATAACAAAAAAGTAGGGGTATACCGATTGATTGATATATAGATAAATAGGAATTTGTAAAGGTGATATAGAATACGGATATTTAATAAACTGGTAAATTCCAATTTGTAATAATCTTTAGACATAATATGGGCTTTATAGTATAATAATTATATTAAATACGGAAGAGGTGCTGAAATGATTAAGTAATCTATTTTGGAATGACATAGTTTTTGGGCGTACTGAGGGTGCGTTTTATCGTGTTGCCAAAGTTAGATTATATATCATGGATGTGCTTAGTTAAATAAAAATAAGTACGTTTATTTTGTGTACATCTAAAAATCATTTGGCAGCAAATGATTTTTTTTATTGGAAATTATAGAAGATTAAAAAGGGGGAAATTATATGGATAAAAATTTAAATATAAAATTAATAGAAGATAAAATTAATAATATGAAAGAATTTTCAGGTGTCATAAGAATAAATAGAGCTGAAGAGGTATTATTTGAAAAGGCTTATGGCTTTGCTGATATTTCAAATGATAGGATAAATAATATTAATACAAGGTTTGGAATTGCTTCAGGAGCTAAGTTATTAACTGCAATTTCTATATGTAAGTTAGTTGAACAAGGAAAACTTAGGTTTGACTCATTATTAAAAGAATATATAGATTGTGATAATTTTGATCAAAATGTAACAGTAAGGCATTTATTAACACATACTTCAGGATTGCCAGATTATTTTTATGTAGATTTTACTGAAATAAGTACTCCTATGTATATGCTGAAAGAACCAAAAGATTTTCTTCCTCTTATTATAAGACAAAAAAGTATTTGTAAGCCAGGTGAAAAATACCAATATAATAATGGAGGATATGTAATCTTAGCTTATATAGTTGAAAAAGTAAGTGGAATAAGATTTGTTGACTTTGTAAAAGAACACATCTTTAATGTTTTAGAAATGAATTCAAGCGGTTATTTTAGTATGGACATGTTACCTAAAAACTGTGCTTATGGATACGAAGAAAATAGTGATGGTACTTTAAAAACTAATATATTTTCGATCCCAATAGTTGGCGGAGGAGATGGTGGAGTTTTTGTAACAGCTACTGATATAAGTAAGCTATGGGATGGATTATTAAATTATAAATTATTAAATAAGGATATTACTAATGAATTATTGACCCCACAAGTATATATTAATTCCGACGTATACTATGGTTATGGTATTTATATAGTAAAAAGAGATGATGGTATTTATAAATATTTTATAGCTGGTGGAGACCCTGGTGTTAGCTTTGAGTCAACAGTATATCCTAATAAAGAAATTGAGGTAACTATACTAGGAAATAGAAAATTTAATATCTATGAATTATTAATGGAAATAGAAAGCATAAATTAGATAATTAACAAATTTAAGGTTTTCAATATATAACCAAATTCCAATTTATAGGTCAGTTTTGATAAACAATATTAATATAATACGAACTAAAAAAATGCAATATACAATCTCTATTCAAGGGATATATATTGCGTTTTTTTATTGTGAAAACATGTGTGAATTTACTTGTGAAAGTGTATGATATTTCTATTGATAAAACAACTTTTTCACCTCAAAAGTAAACCCGTTAGCATCTGTTTCTACTCTTTTACAAAATTAAATTATTATAAATTAAGAACTTTAATTTAAATATAAAAAGGACATAATCCATTTTTGATATGACCTTTAACTTTATGATTAAAATTGTAAACCTCAATCTATTTTTTATACTTATATTTTTCGTTATCTATAAAAAAGTATTTAAATTTTATAACTTTTCATCGCTTTTGTTACTGTTACAACCTCTTCTTAAAATCTTTCTAGACTGTACTTCACTTATTCCATACATTCTTGAAATCTTTTTATAATCTCCACTAAACTCTTTTCTTATCCTTCTATTTCTAACAGCCTTTAACATATTATTCTCACTTGGAAAATAAACAGAAGTACCACCAACCACCTTAATCAGCTCAATAAAATTATCCATACCTATAACCATAGATATATCCTTTAAACTATCTGGAACATCATCATAAATCAAATCATCAACCCTCATCATATCCCCCCAATATTTACTTAAATTATATCATCTAAGATTATCCTATTTTTACAAATTAGTTTATTATCTTTATTAACTCAAAGCTTCTATACTTAACCTATAAGAAGATAAAACTTCTTACAAAAATTCTCTGCGCTTTAGATGTATGGGCGAACCATTTCATATCGCTCACACATGGCTAAAAAATTTAAAAGGAGGTAATTTAAATGGCTGTTATAGAAACAAAAAATCCATCTACATTAAAAGTGAAACTAGACCTAGGAATGGTAAATGGAAAAACAAAAACTAAAATCAAAAGCTTTTCAAATGTAAAACCTAATGCATCAGCTGAAGATATCTACTTTGTTGTAGACGCTTTAATGAGTCTTCAAGAACACAGCATACTAGATATTATAAAGCAAGATAACACATCACTTGATGCATAAAAATTAAAAGGAGGGTTAAATAATGGAAACTAACAAAAGGTTAATAATGACCTTTAAAACTAACGATGATAAAAAAGTATCTTTATCAATAGACGATCCAAGAGAAGATGTAACTGAAGAGGAAATAAAAACAGCAATGGAGGCAGTACTTTCTAAAGGAATATTTGCTCCAAACGGTGCACAGTTAGCATCAGTTCTTGATGCAAAAATTGTAGTTACAGATACAACTGAATATGACCTAGTTTTAAACTAATACATTAGGCTATGCTTTAAAAGCATAGCCTAAAATTATAGAAAGGATAGCTCCCACGCGGTGGCTTAAAGGATGATATTATGAACTTAGAACTTCAAGCACTTATAACCTCAGTAGGCTTTCCAATAGCAGTTAGTATGTACTTACTAATTCGAATTGAAGGCAAACTACAAATACTAAGTGAAAGTATAAATGAACTATCTAAAAACATAATAAAACTAAAATAAAATTCGCTTCGCTCATGTCGCCAACGATATATCTTCGCTACCGCTTCAGATACATCCGTTGCTCAAATTTCCTTCACTTGATCCATGTACGGGCGAATCATTTCTCTAATGTTTAGTTTTGGACTTAGATATAAATTTTTCTAAGTCCTTTTTTACCCGTAAAGTCTATAATTTAACTTCCTACCCTTTAGTTCTACTAGGTATCCCTTACTCATTTCTATTATTCTACTTCCAAGTGCCTCATCAATATCTATAAGTTCATCAAATCTTTTTTCACTACTTATAATCATTGCTAAGTTATTAAAGTATCTATAATTTATTATCTCAAACATTATATTAATATCACTTTTACTAATACTTCCCTTAAAAAGATCATCAATTAGAAGAACTTTCGCAAATTTATATCTACTTATAGTTTTTCTATAATACTCCTCATCCATTATATTTTGCTTTATCTGAGTTATAATATCTCTAAATGGCATGTATATAACACCAATACCGCTATCCATTAGATTATTAGCAATAGCCATTGATAAATGAGTTTTGCCTGAACCAACTTGTCCCATAAATAGTATTGAATTATTTCTTTTACTTTTTATTTCATTAAAATTTTTAACATAAGTTTTAGCTTTATAAAATGCATCTAGACTTTGTGTATCAAAAGAATAGTTGTAATTTTCAAATGTCTTTTTTCTAAATTCTTCACTTATTCCACTATTTTTAAGTATATTTTTAGCTTCTATTAATCCCCTACACTCACATGGTATTGCTGTATTATCTTTTATTATAAAAGTTAAATCTCTACATTTATTACAGTTATATCTTTTATAATCATCATCTTTGTAACATTCTTCTGACTTTTTCAAGTTGCTGTGAACTTGGCTTTTTATAAATTGGCTCATCTTCACCTTTAGGTGATTTGGCATATTCAGACTTTGAATACTTGTTTGTAAATCTTTCATAGTTTTTTTCATCCCCGTTTTTTATACTATCTTTAAAAGTTTTTAATTTATTTAATTCTTTTTCTTCATCTTTATCTTTTTCTTCTTCTTTTTCTTTTTCTTTTTCTTGTACACAATTTGGTGACGATTCGTATGACGTATCGTTATATACATTATCAAAGAGTACTTTTAATTCTTGCCTTTCTATATTCTCACTCACATAATGTATAAGTGATTTATCTTTTACATATTTTAGTTCCTTTTTAATACAGTCTATTATAGGCTTGCCTCCTCTATCTAGATTGTATTTCCCCCAATGTTTTATTGCTAGCTCTCTAGTTTCTTTGTTGTATTTTATTAGTTTGTACTTATTTTCAAATATGTCCATCAGAGCATTTATACTTTCAGTTGAAAATCCAAGTTCAAATGCCATCTGCTTTTTTGTTATTTTATAAATTCCTATTTGTGTAGTATTTGGGTTTGTTAATGTATATAAAAACAATAGTTTACCCTCTGGAGTCAGCTCTTCTAATACCTTAGGATCTCTCCAAAATTCTGTATGTACCTTTCTAAATATTGCCATAGCTCCTCCTATTTAATTTTAAAAACTCTATTGCTACTTACCTTTATATAATTACTAACTATATCTGGATGATCTTCTTTAAGCTTTTTACTGTCTATACTATTTTTAGTTACCTTTTTCCAAGTTATTTTTCTATCCATACAAAAGGCATTTTCATATTCTTTCATTTCATTTTGAAGTTTATGTTCTATTATCTTCTTCTTGCATTCAAGTTTACTTAAGCTATCTATTATTTCATCATACTCCAGTAAGTTAGAGTATAAATCTTCATTTAATAAAATTGTTTCATCAATACTTTCTTTATAAGTTTCTTTTAAAAAGCTTCCAAATTCTTTACTTCCAAATGGTAGGTTACATTCTTTAACATTTTTAGTTTTATTAATTATATTTGTAAGTATTTTCATATTCAAAATCCCCCTTTATAAGGTCTATAAAATGTTTTTGACCTTTCCCTGTTATATAAGTAGTTATTTTAATTTCACTTCCATGGTTTGTGTTTATTATAAATTGACGTGTTTTAAATAGACCTTGTTCTATGTATTTTTGTTTTGGATGATTTTCTATTCCTTGATTCATAAGATATCCATTATTTCTAAACCAAGCAAACAATCTATTTCTTCCTACATTGATTTCAAATGTGTTTAAAAGTTTTGCAAAAGCTCCTATACTTATGCAGTCTTCACAATCTCCTACTAATTTACCTATTTTTATATAAGGTTCATATTCCTTTATCCTTTTATTTAAGACTTTTACTTTTTCTTTTTCATCTTTTAGATTTAATACTAATTTAATTAAAAATTTTGGATTATTTAAAATTTCATCTAATAATTCATCTTCTACGTATGCTCCATATTTTCTTATACTTGGTAGTATTTCATCTATAACCCAAGCTTCAAACTTCTTAGCTGACGATAGTTTTGACTTTAAAATCAATCTATATAAATTACCTTCATCTATAAATTTTTTATTTACCCTTTGCTTAGCATCACTTCCATCTAACTTTTTGCCAGTAACAACCTCTACTGAACAAATCGTTAGCCCCTCTTTTTCACAGTGATTTCTTATTGCTTTATGAGGATTAGCGTACCCTAAAATCTTAGCTATTTTAGTTGATTCAAAGTATACTTTACTATCCTCAACTATTACACTTATTTGCCCATACTCTTCATTTTCGAAAATTTTTAAATCATACATTAAAATCTCCCCTTATTTTTAATTATTTAAAAATATAGCCTCTAAACTTACACCAAGAGCCTTAGATATTTCAATTGCCTCTTCTATTGAAAATGTACTCTTTTGATTTTCCTTTTTTGCATAAGTTGATCTTGACATATTTATAAGAATTGCCAAATCTTTTTGTGTAAAACCTTTGCTTACCCTTATTCCCTTTAGTTTTCTTTTATAAGACATTTTTTTCTCCCCTATTTTTATTTGTAACCACTTTGGTAACTTATTTCTCAAGTTCATTTTATTACCATTTCGGTTACACGTCAATCAAATTTTATATTTTTTTGTTAGAAAAAATTACAAATTCTCGCTTTCGATGCTTTTAGTTTGTATTTTGGTACATCTTGGTATAATTATGTTATAATTTTAATTAAGGTAGGTGAAATAATGGAAATCTTTTCAAATAGACTAAAGTCCTTGAGAAAGGAAAAAGGATTAACACTTGAGCAAATGGCAAAAGATTTAGGTACCACTAAGGTTACACTTTCTAGGTATGAAAATGGCTCTAGAGAACCTAAGGGAGAAACATTAAATACCCTTGCTGATTATTTTAATGTTTCTATAGATTATTTGTTTGCTAGAACTGATAATAAGACTTTTTTATCTACTAAAGATATTACTGATGTAAAAAAATCAATCGATGAAGTTCTATTAAGTTTTAAATATAGTGATGCCTTAATGTTTGACGGTGAGCCTATGGATAAAAATGAATTTGATAGTTTTTTACAATCATTAGAAGTTATTTTTAATATTGCTAAGAAAAAGCAACTTGATAATCTTAAAAATAAATAGAGATTAAAACTGTACATGAAAAGGTAATTTTAATTTCATGTACAGTTTTAATTATATTATAGATACTTTTAGATATTTTATTGTATAGATTAAAAATGTTCACGAAAAAATATGTTTTTTGAACAATAGAAATAACTGTGCAATTTACTTCACACTCTCTTTACTTATCTAAAAAATCAGGTGACTCTTTTGTCCAGTCTGTTGGTCCTTCATTTGGCTCAATGAATTTCCTCCAATAATCTCCTGTTTTAGAGTCAAAAATTATTATATTCGTTTGACTAGGACTTATCATTTTGTATCTATTTGTATCATCTTTGCTTCCATACGTATTTATTAAGAATAAACTTATAGATAATATACTAAACCCAACAATTATTGAAATGCAAATATATAATATCGACTTTTCTTTCATATCAAATCCACCCCTAATTTAATTATAGCAAAACTTAGGACCTAACATCATGTCCACTAAAACAAATATTTTAGTAGATATTTTGTTAATTTATAAGTTTTGGTATATTTTAGATAAATAGGCTAACTTGTGTTTTTCATGAAAAAATACAAATTAGCCTATCATATTAATATAAAAAGTATTTTGTAATTGACAAAATGTAAATAAGTGATTACAATTTAAAATGTAAACAATAGATTACATTTTGTAAAGGAGGTAATACCTTGATACAGAATCGAATTAAAGTTTTGAGAGCTGAGCGTGATTGGACACAAGCTGACTTAGCTGAAAAGGTAGGTATTTCTCGTCAAGCTGTTATATCAATTGAGAAATATAAATACACACCATCTTTAGAGTTAGCTTTCAAAATTGCAGATGTTTTTGATGTTTCAATAAATGATGTTTTTGAATACAAGGAGGATTAGTGTAATGAATGAACAACCTATTCTTTTATTTTTCATAATTCTAAGTATTGGAATTATGATTTATCTTGATGTGTGGAAGTCAAAAAAGGCAAAAGTTTATAAAAATGACGAACGCTGGCAATTAATTAAGAACAAAGCTAATGATGTAGCAAATCAATCACACTATGTAGTGATATTATTATTAGCTATCTTGCAAACTATATCAATTAATCATGATCTTAACATAACTATTACATTGAATCGCCTTATGACGTACGGGATGTATTTCATTGGATTAAGAAAGTTATTAGAGCTATTGGCATTGAAATATTTCGATAATCAAATATAATTTAGAGAATGATATTGAGTTTAGATGGTACTATTAAAAACATATGTTTTTGTGAACGTAAAATAGAGTAATACTTTCATTATTACTCTATTTCTATTTATTTAGTTACACTATAATTTGTATTATTTATTCAAATCAAATTTTATTTGTTGATCATATAATAATTTTAGATTATCATGGCTATACATTGATACAGACTTTATTTTACTTACCTTATCTTTATCTTCCTTACTGCTAAATTTGTAATACACTGTATACCTTCCATTTTCTCTATCTACAGATACTTCTCTAAGACCTTCCATCAATAAATTTTCTCCACTTTCATCAATAAAGCTTAAGTCAACAGTCCACGGAACTACGCCATCTTTATAATATGTATAACTTATTTCATCTTCTTTTATTTTCATATCTTCTATGATAACTTTACCGTATTTACTAGTTTCAAAAGTTATAGGTAAATTTTCAATACTTTTTGATTTTAGCATTTTATTTTCAATACTTTCATCAAATTCAAATGGAACCAAAGTCATTGACTTTATATCTCTATCAGCCTTTATAAATTCAAATGGATGAGTTGTTGAATTAGGATAGGCAGATTGACTAAAACCTTTATCTATTACATCTAAAGATTTATTATTTTCATCAAATAGTGCAAAACTATTACATATAGAAGGATAAAAATTATCATACATTGGATCTACTTTTTCAGTTATTGTTATCTGATCTCCAAGTGGTGCTAATACTACATTTTCTATATTCAAATCAAATTTTACATCTATATCTTTATTATTATAATCATAAGTTTTAACTATCCTTTTATTTTTATTTATAATATATTTATGAGTTTTATCTTGCGAAGATTTTTTATCTATACTAAATTTAATACTCCAATTTCCTTGTGTATTAAATATCTCATCAGTTCTAAGTTCTAGTTTTGTATTATCTTTTATATTATATTTACTTGAACTATATCTAAGAATTCCTTTAAGCTCATTATCAGATACAATGGTTGCTTCAGTTTCAATATTTCCATCAGGGATTATTTCTTCTTTTCCCATAAATAAAGACAGAAATGGCTTTGCTACAAATGGATCACTATACGATTTATCTATATCAGTTAACTTTTTATCACTCTTAATAGTATAAGTTATATTTATAAAACTATCATCTGCTGCTACATTATCTATAATTAACTCTATTCCTTTGTCACTTGAACTAGAATTAACTTGTTTTCCATAAGTTATAATATTTTTTTCTTCGTGTATATACATAGATTCTTTATTAAAATTAAAATAGTCAATTATTATATCTAAGCCATAAGCAGTAGTAAAAGTCGCTACTGATACTGATGCAACAATCATAGCTATCTTTAAAGGTTTTTTTGTTATTTTTTCTTTCTTTATTTCTTTACTTACACTATCAAATATATTTTTCTTATCATCATCAGATAATCTATACTCTTTATAATCACTATCATCTATAGACATATTGTTAAATACCTTATATTTGTTATCCATAATATCCTCCTTTATCTTTTAGCGCATATATTTTGTAATTTCTTTTTACCTCTAGAAATTCTAGAGTATATATTAAATGGTTCTGTATTCATCTCTTTTGCAATAGTTTCTACATCCATATCATCTACATATCTTTTAATAAATAGCTTTTTATCCTTTTCACTCAGATGTTTTAATAAATCATCTATACCATCTTTGATTTCTTGATCTAATAAATTTTCATCTATAACTTTTATATTCTCTGGTATATCTTCATATTTAAGTTCATTTAGATACTTTCGCTTATAATCAATAGTTTTATGCTTAGATACTACCCCTATCCAATTTTTAAATGTATTTTTTTTAATATCAAAACTCTTGATATTTAGCCATATTGCCAAAAATATATCATTAATACATTCTTCTTGATAATTTGAAATTGTCTTTAAGTTATTTCTAACTATTGTATTGATGTAGTCTCCGTATACATCAATTAACATTTTTATTCCCTCTTCTTTTCTACTTTTAATATTTTTAATAATTATTTTATCTTCCAAAATTTATCCTCCTTGTAAGTACTTACATATAAACATACGTTAAAATATTTTAATTTCTAACATAGAAACAAAAAAATTTTACAATAATAACTTATTTTTTAATTAAAACTTAAATAAAAAAGTGCTACGGCATAAATTTACTATACCGTAGCACTTTCATATATTATTTATTATACAAATAATTTATCTTTTTGATTTTTTATATCTTCGAATAAATATACATTAAATAATCCAGTATACACTACTGTAATTGTTGTTAAAACAAATGTAATTAGCATACTTAGTATATCTATAAAAATATATCCATTTACTAATAAATTTGGTGAACATAAAGATATTGTCACAGCACTTATTACAGTAATAAATAAATTAAATATAAATATCTTCCATTTAAATCCTTTACTAAGCTCTTTAGTTTTCTTTAAAATTTCCTTTGATGATAATTCTGGATGTTTACATAAAACATAATTTGCTGGTGCATATTTTAATCCTATTATTATTCCTGGTACTATAAATAATATAAGTCCTAATAAAATCTTTAATACTACTATTAAATTTACTTTTACAACTAATCCTAAAGATGCTCTCTCTATATTAGTATCAAATAAAACTTCATATACATTATTGTATAAATAATATGTTATTATAGAAACCAAAGTACCTATTACAAACATAATCACAACAAAAGCTAATATTGCTAATAATCCAACTACAGCTATTGCCCCCAAAATCTCATATTCATTTTCTAATATTTCATCTTCAGTTTGATATTTATCTTCATAAACAAAATCTGAATCTGTATCATAATTGAAGCTTTCCTCTAGCACAAGTCCCCCAGAAAATACAGCTATTATCACTCCTATTATCCATATTTTCTTATTTGTTTTCCGTAAAGCTAAAAAGCTTTTTTCAATTAGATTAAATAACTTTATTTTCTCCATATTTACTCTCCTTTTTATAATCTTAATAAATTAGACATACAGATTCAGATTATACTATAATTTATCAATTTTTTCAAATCATTGCATTTTTATATAAGTTAGATTTATTACATTATTGTAATGTACTAAATCTAACTTACCATGATATAATACATATCATGATATAATACAACAGTATTTTACATCATATAAATTAATCTTATATGTTTTAATAATACAATTATAGAAAGGACATTATATGGAAAATATTTTAAATTTTTTTACAACCAATACTGGTGCTAATAATTTTGTAACTTTTGGACCACTGCACTTATTTATATTATCTATCGCCTTAGTTATTAGCATTTTTATTAGTATAAGAAAAACTGAAAGTAGAAAGTTTGAGTTGTTTATAGGAAGTATTTTAATTTTTCAACAACTCTTTTTATATTCTTGGTACTTTGCTGGTAAATATAATACATTTACAGAAGGGTTACCTCTATACCACTGTCGTATAGCTATTATTTTTATAGGAATAGGAATGATTTTTAATAAAGAAATGCTTATGAAAATAGGATCTTATTGGGGTATATTTGGTTCAATATCAGCCTTATTATTCCCAGGACTTGACCCTTTTGCATTTCCTCATTTAACTCAATTTTCTTATTTTGTAGGTCATTTGTTTTTATTATGGGGGGCTATATACTTATTATCTGTAAAAAAGATAGGTATGTCAAAATCAGATTTAAGAAACGTTGCAATTTTTACAAATATTTATCATGTATTAATGTTTGTTATAAATAATGCACTTATATCTAATTATGGGTATATGAGTTCACCACCTATTAGTATAGGAGCTAAACTAAACCCTATAGTTTATGGTTTAGTAGTTATAGTAATATTTAATATTATATTATTTTTAGAATATATTTTAATTAATAAAACTAAGTACAGAGAAATCGATAGTGAATATAGTATGTTACAAGAAGCTTAGTAAAAGTAAATCTATATTAAAAAATCCTATATACTAGATACATTTAAAATGTGTCTATCTATATAGGATTTTTTTGTTCAATATATAAAAACTATTAAGATATAGATTCACTTAGTTTATATAAGCCATCTACTATTAAATCACCAATTTTCTCAGTTCCCACTACTTTTTTCCCATCTACATATAAATCTTTTGTCACGTATCCATTTTCTATTACCTCATCAACTGCTTTTTCTATTAAGCTAGCTTCTTTTTCTAAGTTAAATGAATATCTTAGCATAAGGGCTAATGACATTATCATTCCTATAGGATTTGCTTCATCCTTACCTATAATGCTTTCATCTGGATAATGTAGCTGATTCGGTGTAAATATACCTTTTCCACTTTCATCTATTTCTGCTGATCCTAACATAGAAGATGCTCCAGTTATTTGACTAAGCTCATCTGCTAATATATCTCCAAACATATTTGATGTTACTATTACATCAAATTTAGAAGGATTTATTATAACTTCCATAGCAGCACTGTCTACTAAGTGGTGTGTAACTTTAACACCTGAGTACTCTTTTGATTTTTCATTTATAACTTCTTTCCAAAGTTTTGAACTTGCTAATACATTTGATTTATCAATGCTTGCAACTTTATTTCTTCTTGTAAGTGCAGATTTAAATGCTCTATTAGCTGATTTTTTTATAATGTCTTCATTGTAATATTCTAAATCGCTTGCTTCCCTTCCATATTTTCCTCTTCCATAATTTTTATCTGCACACAGCATTCCTCCAGCTATGTCTCTAACTACTAATATATCTATACCATTTTTTATAATATCTGCTTTTAGAGGAGATAGCTCTATTAAATTTTTATTTAAAAATATTGGTCTTAAGTTAGTGCTAACTTTTAATGCTTCTCTTAATTTTAATATTGCTTTAACTGGCTTTTTATCAAGTTCAATATTGTCCCATTTGCTTCCACCTAAATTTCCAATTATAATGGCATCACTTTCTATACAAGATTTAAGTGATTTTTCTGGTAGAGGTTCTCCATATTTATCTACTGCTTCTCCTGCACCAACCACATTTTCAATTTTAAATTTATATCCATATATATCTGAAATAGAATTTAATACCTTTACAGCTTGTGCAGTTATCTCAGGTCCAATTCCATCACCTTTTATTAATGCTATTTTATATTCCATAAATTATCTCCAATCATTATTTTACTTATGTTTTTCATTATTTATTTTATACAAATAGATATATATAGTAAAATACATATTCATCTATATACCCTATATGAAAATACCTATAGGTAAATACTTTATACACCTATTTATTTTTGGTAAAATTATATAAAATATGTATTTTAATAAAGAGGAGACTTAAATGAACTTAAAAAAATTAAATTATATTATTACAATCGCTGAATTACAGAGTTTTTCAAAAGCAGCCTCTAAATTATATATATCTCAGCCATCACTAAGCCAAATAGTATTAAATCTTGAAAATGATTTGGGAATTCAAATTTTTAATAGAACTACAACTCCTATATCACTTACTTATGCTGGAGAAAAGTACATACAAACTGCAAAAGAAATTATTAGATTATCTAATAATCTTCAAAAGGAATTTAGTGATATATCTAATATGAAAAAGGGTAAGATTACTATTGGTATAACACCATTAAGAGGTGCTTTTATATTGCCTCTAATTTTACCTAATTTTATGAAAAAATATCCTGGAATCGAGATTAAAATTATAGAGGGTGATAAAAATTTAGAAAGTTATCTTGTTGAAGGTAAAGTTGATTTAGTATTTACATCACTTCCAACTACTGATAAAAGAATAACTCAAGAATTATTGTATAGAGAAAGAATTATGCTTGCTTGTAAAAAAGGTTATTTAAATGAATCTTATTTTTTAGATGATAAATCTAATATTATTGATATAAATAAACTAAATGATATTAATCTTATATTAACTAAAAAGGGACATAGGATAAGAAACTTTATGGATAGTATGTTTAATTCTCATGAATTTAATCCTAAAATTTTATTAGAAACAGATAATACTAGTACCGCTTTTAGACTTGCTACATCTGGACTTGGTGCATGTTTCGTTTCTGATATGGTTATAAATACTACTAAATCAATTGAAAAATATGATTTATTTAATATTGAAGATTCTAACTCTAAGTGGTCAGTTGCTATTTTATATCTAACAAATTCTTATTTGAATAATTGTGAAAGATATTTAATAGATTTATCTAAAAATATTTTTAATAATATAAAGCTTTAATAGTAAATTAAAGTTCTATATCATTAGAATAATACTATTTATAACTAACAAAATCAAGATTATTGCTCTATTTTACAACTTATTTACAACTTGTCTATAAGTCATTTACACCTAACACAATACTGTAATCTTATACCTATTGCTAACCTATATTTCTCTGTTATATACTAAAAAAAACAAAATAATTCAAAAGAATGGAGAAATTAAATATGAAAAAACAAGCATTAAGTATATTTTTATCAGGAGCAGTAGTATTAACTGCATCAATGGCTTTAACAGGATGTACACCTACAGATTCATCTAAAGACAAAAAAGCTCCTACAAACGCTTCACAATCAATAGATAAAAAAGATGATAAAACTAAAGACGATAAGTCTAAAGTAAATGAAACTAAAAAAGATGATAAAGTTAAAGACGATAAGTCTAAAGTAAATGAAACTAAAAAAGATGATAAAGCTAAAGATGATAAGTCTAAAGTAAATGAAACTAAAAAAGATGACAAAGCTAAAGATGATAAGTCTAAAAAAGTAAATGAAACTAAAAAAGATGATAAATCTAAAGATAATAAGTCTAAAAAAGTAAATGAAACTAAAAAAGATGATAAAGCTAAAGATGATAAGTCTAAAGTAAATAAGTCTAACTAAGGTCAAAAACCTTTGTAGAGAAACCAAAAGTATTAGCAACATCACAAGTTGGTGCACCAATACCTAAACCTATTAAAATCTAAAATGATCATTTAATTAAATAAATATAATAAAAAGGTTACTTTTAGTAACCTTTTTATTATATTTTTATACTCTCTCCAAAGCCAATTACTACAACTTTAGCATTCATATTTTTCTCAACATCTTCTTTAAACTTAATAGGATTCTTATTTAAATAATTGTGAAAGATATTTAATAGATTTATCTAAAAATATTTTAAATAATATTTATAACTAATAAAGTCAATATTATTTTTCTATTTTACAACTTATTTACAAATCATTTACATCTTACACAATACTGTAATCTTATACATATTGATAACCTATATCTCTCTGTTATATACTTAAAAAACAAAAGACAAAATTTCAAAACAGAAATGGAGAAACAGAATATGAAAAAACAAGCATTAACTATATTTTTATCAGTAGCAGTAGTACTAACTGCATCAATGGCCTTAATAGGATGTAAACCACAGGTTCATCTAAAGATAAAAAATCTCCTACACAATCTTCGCAATTAGTAGATAAAAAAGATAATTCTAAATAAGATCAAAAACCTATTTACAACTATAAAAGTTGATAAATTAACAACATCACCAGGTGGTTCGAAATATCTAGACATATTCTAATGGAAAATAATTATTTAATTAAATAAATATAATAAAAAGGTTACTTTTAGTAACCTTTTTATTATATTTTTATACTCTCTCCAAAACCAACTACTACATGCTTATATAAAAGTATTTTTACTACTATTTATAACTAATAAAGTCAATACTATTTCTCTATTTTACAACTTATTTACAACTTATCTATAAGTCATTTACACCTTACACAATACTGTAATCTTATACATATTGCTAACATATATCTCTGTGTTATATACTTAAAAAAAACAAAACAACAGAGAATATTATTCAAAAATAGAATGGAGAAATAAGATATGAAAAGACCAGCATTAAGTATATTTTTATCAGGAGCAGTAGTATTAACTGCATCAATAGCTTTAACAGGATGTACACCTACAGATTCATCTAATGATAAAAAAGCTCCTGTAAAAACTTCACAATCAGTAGATAAAAAAGAAGATAAATCTAAAGAAGATAAGTCTAAAGATAATTCTAAAGAGTCTAAAGAAAATGAATCTAAAGAAGAGAAAAAACCTTTTGTAGAGAGTGAAGAAGTATTAGCTCAACAAGCTAAAGTTAAATTAGAAAAACCTAGTTATAAATCATTAAATTATACTAATTTAATTGATAAAAAAACACAAGATGATGTAAAAAAAATATTAGCTAAAAATAATATTAAATCAGAATATGTTAATCAATATTTTGATTTAGTAGATGATTACAATAAACAATATAAAGTAAATTTAACTAATACTTCAGGATTTAGTACAACTGATAAATCACAAGTTCCATATAATGGAGATGATTTCCAAGAAAAATGGTTAAATTCAAATAAATATTCAGATGTAAACTGTAGAATATCAGCATTTACTCTATTTAGAGATTTTGTAGATTCTAAAGGTAAGTTTACTGGTGATACAGCTCTATTAGGTCAAGATCTTGACGCTTTAAGTGAAAATAAACTTGCTAAAGCTACTAAAATTGTTGACACTAAAGTTGAAACATTTAAAAGTTTATTTGCAAATATAAAAGTTGGCAAATTTGGTAGTGATGAAGAAATGGCTAAGCTAATAAGTAAAGAATTAAATAAAAGAGGTATTAAGTTTACTGATAATAAAGATGTAACTTTAATAAGTGGATTTATGAGAGATGAAGACTTAAAAGATGTATACGTTGGACATACTGGTGTTGCTGTTAAAAACGGTAGTGAGATACTATTTATAGAAAAATATACTCCAGGTATGCCTTTCCAAGCTACTAAGTTTAAAAACAAAGAAGAGTTAAGAAGCTATATGTTTGATAGATTAACAACATCACCAGGTGGTGCAAAAATGCCTAGACCTATTGTAATGGAAAATGATCATTTAATGAAATAAATATAATAAAAAGGTTACTCTTAGTAACCTTTTTATTATATTTTTATACTCTCTCCAAAATCAACTACTACAACTTTAGCATTCGTATTTTTCTCAACATCTTCTTTAAACTTAACAGGTGACTGAGATATAGGTTCCCAAGTATTATAATGTATAGGAATAACAACTTTTGGATTTAACATTTTTACTGCTTCAACTGCTTCCCTAGGTCCCATAGTAAAATTATCTCCTATTGGTAAAAGTGCATAATCTATATTATTCATACTACCTATAAGTTGCATATCTAAGAAAAGTGCTGTATCTCCTGCAAAGTATATAGTTTTTCCATAGAAGTTTATTACAAACCCACAAGCACATCCACCTTCTATACCTGCACTATGTATTGCTTGAGTAACTTTAACAAAACCAAATTCAAAATCAAACTTTCCACCTATATTCATACCATGAGCTCTACATCCTTGATTTGAAACCATATCTGCAATTTCTGCTGTACTTATAATTGTTGCATTAGTTCTTTTTGCTATGTCTATTGCATCTCCTATATGATCAAAGTGTGCATGAGATACTAATATATAATCGCAATCTATTTCATTTGGATTAACTTTATTTACTGGATTATCTGTAAAGAATGGGTCTATTAATACAGTTATATCATTCTTAGTTAAAGATATATTCGCATGTCCATTATACTTTAATTTAATCATAGATTTATCCCCTTATTTTATATTTAAAAGTTTTTAATTTATATTAATATAATTATTTTATCATATTATTCAAATAAAACTAAAATAATAAATATTTATAATTATCTGTGATATAATAAACCCATAAATTAACAAAGGATGGTAATATAAATGACTGAAAAAAGTAACAAAGGATTTTTCTCAAATTTTCTATCAAAACTAACAGGTTCAAATGGAAATATTGCAGATGAGGTTAGAACTCCTCCTGAAAATCTTCCTATAGCTACTATAGTATTTAAAGATTTTGGCACTATTGAAGCTGAACTTTATCCTCATATAGCTCCAAATACAGTAAATAACTTTATAGAACTATCTAATAGTGGTTTTTATAATGGCCTAACTTTTCATAGAATTATAAAGAATTTTATGATTCAAGGTGGAGATCCTGAGGGAAGCGGTTTAGGTGGACCTGGTTATAATATAAAAGGTGAGTTTAGTAGTAATAAATTTAGAAATGATTTAAAACACACTGAAGGTGTATTGTCTATGGCTAGAAGCCAAAGTAAAAATAGTGCTGGTAGCCAATTCTTTATAGTTACTAAATCTTCTCCTCACTTAAATGGAAAATATGCTACTTTTGGTAAAGTTATAAATGGCATGGATATTGTTCATACTATCGAAAATGTTGAAAAAGGTCCTATGGATAAGCCTATTAATGATGTTGTTATTGAGTCTATAAGTGTTGATACTAAAGGCGTTAACTATGATTCAGTAAAGAAAATGTAACTTTTACATAATATAAAAGACATATACAAAAATTTGTATATGTCTTTTTATTATTTATATATTAATATTCATTCATTGCAAGATAATCATTTTCATCTCTATTAAAATTAATATTTTTTCTAGATTTATTTGTATCTTTTAACTCAAAGTTTTCAATAAGTGATTTTAGCATTTGTGCTTGTCCACTTAATTCTTCACTAGCAGCAGCACTTTCTTCTGATGTTGCAGAGTTAGTTTGTACTACTTCTGAAATTTGTTCTACTCCTAATGTAACTTGAGCTATTGCACTAGCTTGTTCTTCAGATGCTTTAGCTATATCATCAACTAATGTAGTTGTTTTATTAGTTGTATTTATTATCTTTTGAAGTGATTCTGCCGTACTATCTACTATATCAGTTCCCTTATTAACTGCTCCTATTGAGTTTTCAATTAATGTAGCTGTATTTTTAGCTGCTTCTGCTGATTTAGCAGCAAGGTTTCTTACCTCATCAGCAACAACAGCAAATCCTTTACCAGCATCCCCTGCTCTAGCTGCCTCTACAGCAGCATTTAATGCTAATATATTTGTTTGGAATGCTATATCATCTATTGTTTTTATAATTCTTCCTATTTCATTAGAAGCAAACGAAATTTCTTCCATTGCTTTAACCATTTGTCCCATTTGTTCATTTCCATCTTTAACTTGTCTAGCTGAGCTTACTGTTAAATTATTAGCTTTTTTAGCATTATCTGCAGTATCTTTTATTTTATCAGATATTTCTATAATAGTTGCAGATAATTCTTGTATTGAACTTGCTTGTTCTGTAGCACCTTGTGATAACATTTGTGATCCACTTGCAACTTGTTCCGATGCTGCTTCAACTTCTTCAGATGCAACATTTATTTGTGACATTGTTTCACTTAAATCGTGAGTTATTTTATTTACTGAATCTTCAATTTCTTTAAATATTCCTATGTATTCTATTTGTGGTTGTGTATTGAAATTACCTAATGCTACTTCTCCTAAAACACGAGCTGTATCATTTATAATTTCTTTAGTTGTGTTACTCATTTTTCTCATACTTTCTGCTAAAGAGCCTAATTCATCTTCTGACTCATAACTAATTTCAATGTCATAATCACCAACAGCCATTTTTTCTGCAGCTTCTTCTATCTCTTCAATTGGATTTTTTAAGCTCTTTGTAATATATAAACATATAACTCCTCCTGATATTATAGTAAATACACTAATAGCAATTGAAGCAAAAGTTGCTTTTGATACTGTATCTTGTACTCCCTTACTAAATTTAATTCCATCATTTTCTGCATGCTCATTAAGAACCTTTGAATATTCTACACACTTATCGTATATACCACGATATACAGTATTTTCTTCTACCATTTGTAGTGTTCCTTTGTAATCACCACTTTCTGCAAGTGCAAAAGCTTTATCAAATTCTTGCTTTAGCTTTCCTACTTCATTTTCTAGATCAGTAAGAGCTTTTTCATCTGTATCAAAAGAATTTCTAATTAATTTAATACTTTCATTTATATCATCAAAATCCTTTTGAAGTATAGGTTTATACTTAGTATGATCCTCTCTAAGTATTGTATAAGCAAGATCTCTACCAATAGCAACTATACTTTCACGAATATTTACAGATTCAGTTGTTGATACATAAGGTCCAGTAAATAACTCCCTGCTTAGTTCTTCTGATTGTTTTAATTTAGATATTGTATAAAAACTTGTACTTGCCGCAAGTATTAACAATATAATAAAAGATATTCTTAATTTTCTACCTATTTTTAAATTCTTCATATACATATAAACGTCTCCTTATAATTTAATTTGTCATAATATTTCTACATTATTGCTGTAAACTTTATACATTATTAATGTAGCTTTTTAGTTTACTTATACGGACATATTTTTGTATACTTTATACATTAAATAAATTATTATCTTTTTTGTAACTTTATTTTGAATTTTAATTTAAATTAAAAAATAAAAAACCAGCAAAATTGCTGGCTTTTATAATGTATTTTTATTTTTTATCTAAACATTTTTCAGGATTAATATATACTTGTTCCCATTTACCTTTTTTATTCTTTTTATAATCAGAAATCTTAACGTCAACACCATTAGTTAATTGATAAAAAAGTACATAGTATTCATTTGAATTTTTATCTTTAAAATAAACTCTTTTTTCATATCCATTTTCCTCTACCTTAACATCTCCATCTATTAAATGACACCAATCACCGTATTCAATTTGGACAAATGACTCAGCATCATAAGACCAACCATGATAAGGGGCACAAAGATAGTTTTCTGGAGTGTATTTCATATCAACAATCTTATAAACTCCATCTATTTTTTTCAGATAAACATATCCATAATAATAAGCAAAAAGCCCTTTAGCTTCATTGCTACCTTGTATAATTTCAAGTTCAACAAAGTATTTTATAAGGTCAGGTCTATTTTCATCTGGACCTACTTGATTTGCTTTTATTAAGTTAATGTGTAAAGTATTTTCAAAAGACTTTAAATACTCATCATAAGAAACTCTCTTTTGATAAGAATCTGATAAAAACTTATAGGCAATTGGATAGGGTGCTTTAGTATCTCCTAAACTTCCACAGCCTGTTTTAGTATCGTCAAGAGGATTAGCCGCCTCTCTTAAAACACTAAAGTAATTTATTATAGTATCTTTGGGTGTTTTTAAAAATTTATTAGGTATTTTATAATTAGTCGTATCTGTCCCATATATATCATAAAAAGTTTTTTCTATTTTATTATTTAAAATAGGAGATTTAGATGGCCTAAAAAATCTTTCTAAACTATAATACTCATCACTATTTTCTACTGTCTTTTCTTTTGGTAGTTCAACTTCTTTTACATACTCTCCACCAAATATTAATTTTTCATGTTTATTATCATAACAATTACCTATTATAGTGCTTCCTATAAAAAACATTGCAATAAGTGTAACAACTTTTTTCTTGAACATAATTATAGTTGTCAAAGCAATATAATATTTTAATATTATATTGCTATTATCCTTGACAGTCTCCTTTCATTTTTTATCATAAATATTGTTTATCTTATTATGTTCTTCATTAAGTTTTTTAACTTACTTTATATAAATTTATTTTTTAATTTATATAATATTTAAAGTGTTATTATTTTTGTAGCTATTTTTTCTCCAAAATAACTGTCATGTTCTACAAATAGCATTGTAGGTTTTTTATCGAGTATAAGTTCTTCTATTTGAATTCTTGATATAACATCTATGAAATTTAGTGGTTCATCCCAAATATAAAGTTTTGCCTCTTCACATAAACTTTTAGAAATAAGTAATTTTTTCTTTTGTCCCTCACTCCACTCTTTTATATCTTTTTCAAATTGCATATTTTCAAATCCAAGCTTGTGTAGTGTACTTTTTAAATGCTGACTATTTATTTTTTCTTCTTTAATAAAATCATCTAAGCTACCTTTTAAAAAAGATGTTTCTTGGGAAATATATGATATTTTATCTGTCTTTTTAATATATCCACTATGAGAAATA
The DNA here is from genome assembly GCF_053667625.1 of Faecalimicrobium sp. JNUCC 81. Classification (NCBI taxonomy): domain Bacteria; kingdom Bacillati; phylum Bacillota; class Clostridia; order Peptostreptococcales; family Peptostreptococcaceae; genus Faecalimicrobium; species Faecalimicrobium sp. JNUCC 81. The sequence continues at coordinate 1,497,086 of NZ_CM132203.1, read as the reverse complement.
TCTTCACCTATTAATAATTTTATTATGCTAGACTTTCCACATCCATTTTTACCTTTAAGCCAAGCTCTTTCTCCTTGCTTTACATCAAAACTTAAAGAATCAAAAATTACTTTTTCTTCATAGTTTATCTTAAGATTTTCAACTTCTAATACATCGTCTATTTCATTTTTTAAAATTGATAAATCTAGTTTATCAGCTATATCTAAGTTCTTTAAAAGCTTAGATTTTTCTTCAATTGCTTTGTTTTGTCTAGCTTCAATGCACTTAGCACGCTTCATCATTTTAGCTGCTTTATGTCCAATAAATCCTCTATCACATGGTCCATTTCCTATCTTACTAGCTTCTAATTTATTAGACCATGATGATTTTTGCTTTGCAGTTTCACTAAGTCTTTTAATATCTTTTTGTAGCTTATCATTTTCATTTTTTTCAAACTCATCTTGTCTATCTTTGTTAAGCTGCCATGTTGAAAAGTTCCCCTTTTGAATTTCTATATCAGATTTATTAATAGAAAGTACATGATCTATGATATTATCTAAAAAATTTCTATCATGAGATACAATTATAAACCCTTTTTTGCTAGCTAGATACTTGCCTACAATTTCTCTTCCTTCGCTATCTAAATGATTTGTAGGCTCATCAATTAAAAGGAAATGATTTTTCCTTAAAAATAAGCTTACTAAAAGTAGTTTGGTTTGTTCACCACTACTTAAAGTTTCAAAATTTCTTTTAAGAATATTCGGTTTAAGTCCAATTTTTCGTGCTTCTTTTTCTATTATTTCATTAATTGTATAACCATCATTATCTATAAATTTTTCTAAAACTTCTCCATACATATCAATCTTTTCAGGAGTTTTAATATATTCATCCATTTGTTTTTCCCAAATACTAAAAGGTGCAATACTTTGTCTTACAACTTCTAAAGCTGTCTGATTTTTATTTTCAACTTCAATCGGAAAATACTCAAATTTCACGTTACTTGAAATACGACCACTATATTCATACTCTCCCATAAGAAGTTTTAAAAAAGTCGTTTTTCCTCTTCCATTACGGCCAATTAGTCCTAGTTTCCAATTTGTATCTATTAAAAATGATACATCTTTAAATATCTCTTCACCATGGGTATCATATTGAAAGCTTAAGTTATTTATATTAATCTGTGCTATAATAATCATCTCCTATCATAAGGAAGTTTTAGGCATAAAAAAACTTCCTTAATTTTAAGTAATTGTTAACTACTTTAAAATTAAGAAAGATATGATTATAAGTATATAAAAACACTCAAATAAAGCTATTTTGAGCAATTTTTACGTGGTGATTCCTATAACATGTAATCCTATTCTTAATCTAAAGTAGTTTTAGGCTCTTTTAATAAAGCATCTAAAAAATGCTTTTTAAACCTTTTTAAACTATCTTTAATTTTTTGAATAAGATTAACACTTCATTTTATCTAATCACCTCCGCATTATTATATTAATAATACACTTATCAAGTTCATATTTCAAGCATAAAAAAGTAAATAAATAAATATATTTAAGTGATACTATACAAAATAAATTTAATAATACATTTCAGTTTTATGTTTACTAATAGACTATTACTCTCTAAATTTTATGGAGGTTAGAGCATGAATCGATCGAGATTAAAAAGTAATAGAAAAAAGAAATTAGATGAAACATCTATTGAACTAAATGTAATTCAAAATGGAAGATTTTCCACTATACTTTTTATGATTGGATGCTTTCTTAACTTTATTGAATACAATTATTCTGAAAGAGCTATACTCCAATCAATATCTAATACAGATGGAGATAATCTAGACTTTGATGATGAAATTAAGGCTGCTGAAATAGCAGAAACTGTAAGTATAATATTTTTAATTGCTATGATTATATTTACAAATAATGCTCTAACTAATTTTATACTTCAACTTGACAATTCTACTTTTGTAATAGGTTCCGACCCTAAAACATCTGATACAAATAATAAACAAGGATCTAGAATTATTGCATTTTTTGATTTAATAAAAGTCCTAGGTTATGCAGGTGCTGCTATAGGATACCACATAGCTTTAGAAGAACTTAAAACTTCACCTAAACAAAAAAGGTATTAACTTTTTAGCTAATACCTTTTTATAGTTTTAATACATTTTATATTTAACTTTTATATTTAATTACTATATAATTTGTTATCATTACCTTATTGTACTGTCTCTGTTAATCTATCTATAATGCTAACAAGATTAGCTATTTCCGGTTTAGTTATTTGTTCATCTGCTCCAAGTGCTTTACCTTTAATATGTATTTCTTCACTTATTAAAGAAGAGAATAATATTAATGGAATGTCTTTAAGAACACTATCTTCTTTAACAAGTTTTGTTAATCTATGTCCGTCCATTAACGGCATTTCAATATCCGATACTATACATGAAACATGCTTTTTAATTGGATCACCTGAAATTTTACATTCTTCTAAATAATCCCATGCTTCTTGCCCATTATCTACTTTAACAGTATTTTTATATCCTGCTTTATGTAGACATTCAACAATCATTTTAGAAAGTAACATTGAGTCTTCTACAATTAATATAGTTTTATCACTATTTTCACGCTCACCTAGTTTATCTAAAGATTCAAATTGAATACTAGATTCAGGGCTAATTTCTGCAACTATTTTTTCAAAGTCTAAAATAGTTATAAGTCTGTCTCTATATTGTGCAATACCTGTTGCAACTCCTTCATCTCCACCATAAATAACTCTATCTGGTTTATTTATATCTTTCCAAGAAACTCGATTAATACCAACAACTGAATCAACATGAAAGGCAACATTTAATTTATTAAAGTAAGTAACTATAAATATGTCCTTACCTGAGTTTTCAGATTTAGGAATATTTAAATATTTTCCCAAATCTATTACCGTAATAATTTCATCCCTTGATTGAAATACTCCTTCTACAACATTATGTGCATTTGGCATTTTTTTGACATCTTGAACCATCATAATCTCACGAACTTTTGCTACATTTATACCAAACAGTTCTCCTAAAATAGTAAATTCCATAATTTCAAGTTCATTAGTTCCTGATTCCAAAAGTATTTTTGTTTGACTTGTATTTTCTGAAAAACTCATAGCAGCCTCCTATATTATAAACTCTTATATTATAAATTTTATAATTATCAAAATATTATTACTTATTTTTATATACGGACGTTCTCAATAAATCTAGAGTATTTTTATTTATTTTATGATAAAATCTTAAACTAATAAAATAAATAAAAATAAGTTTATAATATAATTTAATAAATCATAAAAAATAATGGGATATATTAAACTTTTAATATATCCCACTATTTTTATTTTCTATTATAATCTGCTAAAAACTTTTCTATTCCTATATCTGTAAGAGGATGCTTAGCCATTTGTTTTAATACGTTAAATGGTATTGTAGCAATATCTGATCCTGCTAATGCACATTCTGATACATGTATAGGATTTCTTATACTTGCTGATATTATTTCTGTTTGCATATTGTGAACTTCAAATATGCTAGCAATTTCTGTTATTAATTCAACACCTCTAGCTCCTATATCATCAACTCTTCCTACAAAAGGACTTACATATGTAGCTCCTGCTTTTGCCGCAAGTAATGCTTGCTGAGATGAGAATATTAAAGTTACATTAGTTTTTATTCCTTTATCAGTTAATACTTTAACAGCTTTTAATCCTTCTATACACATAGGTATTTTTATAACTATATTTTTATGTAATTTAACTAATTCTAGAGCTTCTTCAACCATTTTATCAGCTTCTAAACTTATAACCTCTGCACTTATTGGCCCATCTACTATAGAGCATATTTCATTTATAACCTCTTGTAAATCTCTGCCTTCTTTAGCTATCAGAGAAGGATTTGTAGTAACTCCATCTATTATTCCCCAACTATTAGCTTCTACTATTTCACTTATATTTGCTGTATCTATAAATATTTTCATATCCTTAATTTCCCCCTATTTATTTAAATTTTCTTTTATTAACTTAACTATGTTTTCACTAGTTAATCCATGCTTTTCTAATAATTCTTTCGGAGTTGCTGATTCTCCAAATACATCATTAACACCTAATTTAACTACTTTAGTAGGTACTGTTTCTGATGTAACTGATGCCACAATTTGTCCTAATCCGCCTATAACAGAATGTTCTTCACAAGTTAATATAAAATTAGTTTCTTTTGAAGCCTTCTCTATTATTTCTCTATCTATAGGCTTTATAGTAGGCATATGTATAAGTCTAACATCTATATTTTCCTCTTTTAGTAATTCACAAGCTTTCTTTGCTATAGCTGTCATAAGACCTGTAGCTACTATTGTACAGTCTTTACCATCCTTTACACAAACGCCCTTACCATATTCAAATTTATAGTCATCTTCAAATATATCTTCACTATTTAATCTTCCTAATCTTATGTAAACAGGTCCATTATGATTTGCAGCATATTTTATTATTTCATTTGTTTCTTTTGCATCAGCTGGAACTAATACACTCATATTTGGAAGAGAATTCATTATTGCTATATCTTCTATTGATTGATGAGATCCACCATCTTCTCCTACTGTTATTCCTGCATGAGTTGCGGCTATCTTTACATTAGCATTTGGGTAACATATTGAGTTTCTTATTATTTCAAAAGCTCTTCCTGATGCGAATACTGCAAATGTACTTGCAAAAGGTATTTTACCATATCTAGCTAAACCTGCACTCATACCTAATAAATTTTGCTCTGCTATACCTGCATTTATAAATCTTTCTGGATATGCTTTTGAAAAATCTGCTGTTTTAGTAGATTTTGAAAGGTCTGCATCTAATACAACTATATCCTTATTTTCAGCTCCTAATTCAACTAATGCCTTTCCATATGCTTCTCTTGTTGCTAATCCCATTATAAGCACCCCTTTCTCATTTCTTCTAATTCATTTATTGCCATGTCTCTTTGCTCTATATTTGGTGCAGTTCCATGCCATCCTGCATTATTTTCCATAAATGATACGCCTTTTCCTTTTATAGTGTTAGCTATTATTACTGTTGGCTTTCCTTTTGTTTCTTTTGCTTTATTTAATGCACATTCTATTTCTTTAAAGTCATGTCCATCTATAACTAATACATTCCATCCAAAGCTTTCAAACTTCTTATCTAATGGTTTAATTCCCATTACATCATCGTTATTTCCATCGATTTGTAGTTTATTATAATCTATAAAAGCCACTAAATTATCTAATTTATAATGAGCTGCACTCATAAAAGCTTCCCATACTAGTCCTTCTTGTAACTCTCCATCTCCTAATAATGAATATATTCTAGAACTATCTTTATCTATTTTAGCTCCTATTGCAAGTCCCACTGCATTAGATATACCTTGTCCTAGTGAACCGGTTGCTATATCTACTGCTTTTATTTTTTTACTATCTGGATGTCCTTGTAATTTAGAGCCTAACTTTCTTAAAGTCATTAAGTCTTCTTTAGGTATAAACCCTTTTTCACTTAATGTTGAATATAATACTGGAGCAGCATGTCCTTTACTAAGTACAAAATAATCTCTTTCTTTACTATCTAGATTCTCCTTATTTATATTCATTTCTTTAAAATATAAATATGTAAGTATTTCTACTGCCGATAATGATCCACCTGGATGACCTGATTTTGATTCAGTTACCATATTTACTATATTTTTTCTTATATTTATAGCATGATTTTGTAAATTATTATACATATAGCTTCTCCTTTTTAGTTTTCGATTTTTTATATATTTTTAAACAAATTCGCCCACATATTTATTAGAACTAATGAATATGTGGGCAAAATAGTTATCAATTAAATTATTAATTGTAGTAAATTTATATTATATAGCTATTATTAAACCTACTATTAAAGAACTTAATAAACTTACACAGAATCCACCTAACATTCCTCTAAATGCTAATCTTGATAATATATCTCTTTTTTCTGGGCAGAATACTGATATACCTGATATACATATACCCATACTAGCAAGATTTGCAAATCCTGCCAGAGATATTGATAGCATTAAACCTGTTCTATAATCTAATGTATTTAATATCTTCCCTAATTCTCCAAAAGCAACAAATTCATTTAATATTAACTTACTTCCAAGTAATTGACCTGCTGTAAATGCATGTTCTTTACCAAGACCCATTAAGTATCCTATTGGTGAAAATATCCATGATAAGATTTGTTCTAATGATACTCCAACTATACCTAATATACCATTAACAAGTGCTACTAAAGATATTATTGCAATTAGCGATGCTCCTATACCTAAAGCCATTTGAAGACCTTCATTAGCTCCTTGAGATATTGCAGATATAAGATTTGCATTGTCACCTTTATTATCCATACTTACTTCCTCTGTAGCCGTTGTTGAAGCAATTTCAGTTTTTGCTATAACATCTACATCACCATTTTCTACTTTAGTGTTAGTAACACTAACTCTATCAATAGCAACTTCTGGAAGTATCATTTTTGATACTATTATACTACCTAATGGAACTAGCGCTCCAGCTATTAAAAGATTCTTCATAGGTATACCCATTGCCGTATATCCCATGAGTACAGTTGCAGACATACTACCCATTCCTGATATTAAAACTAACATTATTTCACTTTCAGTCATACGCCCTAAATACTTAGATACAAGTATTGGAGACTCTGTTTGACCTAAAAATACGTTCGCAACAGCAACAAAACTTTCTACATTACTAGTTCCAAGAGTTTTACCTACTATTCCACCAATTACTTTAACTATTGCTCCAAGAATACCAAGATAGTATAATGCAGCTACTAATGATGATATAAATATTATATTACCTAAAACCTGAATACCAAATATAAAACCTGTTGGAGCACCTGCATCTTCTAATGAACCAAATATAAATGTTAATCCTTGTGCTCCGTAATTTAAAATACTAGTTACACCATCAGATACCTTTTCTAAAGCCATTTGGCCTAACGGGAACTTTACTAATAAAAATGCTATTACAAACTGAATTAAAATTGCTTTTAATATCATTTTTTTATTAACATCTTTTTTATTAGATGATGTTAGGTATAGTACACCTAATAGTACTATTATTCCTAATATGTTTAATATTATTGTCATCTTATCACCCTCTGCTTTTAGATTAACTATTATATTTTACTAACTATTTTCTTTACTAAATTTAAAAACTGTTGTTTTACTCTTTGAGTTGTTTCTATAACTTCTTCATGATTTAGTGGTTGTTCTAGTATTCCCGATGCCATATTAGTTATACAAGATATACCTACTACTTTAAGTCCACTATGTGATGCAACTATAACTTCTGGAACTGTAGACATTCCTACTGCATCTGATCCCATTATTCTTGCCATTTTTACTTCAGCTGGTGTTTCATATGTTGGACCTGTAAAGAATGCATAAACACCTTCTTTTACATCTATTCCTAATTCTTTTGCACATTTTCTAGTTAATTCTATATACTCTGGAGTGTATGCTGTTGACATATCAGGGAACCTAACACCTAATCTATCATCATTTTTTCCTATTAATGGATTATATCCTCCAAAGTTTATATGATCTTTTATTATCATTAAATCTCCTGGTGTATAGTCTTTATTAACACCACCTGCAGCGTTTGTTACAAATACAGTTTCCACTCCTAAAGCTTTCATAACTCTTACTGGGAATGTTGTTTCTTGCATTGCATATCCTTCATAATAGTGAAATCTTCCTTGCATAGCTACTACATTTTTACCTTGTAATTTACCTATAACTAGTTGTCCCTTATGACCTTCTACAGTTGATACTGGGAAATTTGGTATATCATGATAGCTTATTTCTACTGGATTTTCTATTTCATCTGCTAAAACACCTAAGCCCGATCCTAATATTAATCCTATTGTTGGTACCACATCTATTTTAGATTTTATATACTCTGCACTTTCATTTATTCTATCAAATAAGTTATTCATATCGTCCACCTCAATTATTTTATATTTTGTAAAAATGATTTTCCTATTTCAAAATCATATTCTTTATTATTGTCATTAAAATTATCTAATATTGTTACTCCTATATCTGCCATACTTTCTAAAATAGGCATTTGATTACATTTTTCTATTTGTTTACTGTAAACTAATACTGGAACATATTCTCTAGTATGATCAGTTCCTTTAAATGTAGGATCATTTCCATGATCTGCAGTTATTATTAAAAGATCCTCTTCTTTAAGTTCTTTGATAAGAGTTCCTAATTGAGAATCAAATTCTTCTAATGCTCCCTTATATCCTTCACTATCTCTTCTGTGTCCATATAATGCATCAAAATCTACTAAGTTTAAGAATATTAAACCTTTATAAGATCCATCTCTTGCAATCTCTATAGTTTTATTCATTCCATCTTCATTGCTCTTTGTTTTTATACTCTTTGTTATTCCTTGATATGAGTATATATCTCCTATCTTACCAATTCCAACTACATCTAAATTATTCTCATAAAGTGCATCTAAAATTGTTTTAGTTGGTGGTTTTAGAGCATAATCTTTTCTATTTGAAGTTCTTGTAAAGTTTTCTTTATTAGTTCCAACAAATGGTCTTGCTATTATTCTTGCTACTTTGTATTCTTCCTTTAAAGTAATTTTTCTTGCTACTTCACAAACTCTATATAGCTCTTCAAGTGGTATTATTTCTTCATTTGCAGCAATTTGTAAAACACTATCTGCTGATGTATAAAGTATTAAACTTTTAGTTTTTAGATGTTCTTCACCTAAATTTTTTATTATTTCTGTACCTGATGCAGAAATATTTCCTATAAATTTATGACCACTTTTTTCTTCAAGTTCATCTATAAGTTCCTTTGGAAAACCCGTATCTGTAAATACTTTAAAAGGTTCTTTTATAAGAATTCCTGCCATCTCCCAATGACCTGTTATTGTATCTTTACCTTTTGATAATTCTCTACATTTAGTCGTATATGAAGTTTGACTCTCTGTTGGATTAACACCTTCTATATTAGATATATTACCTAGACCCATTTTTTGTAGGTTAGGAAGGCTAAGCCCTCCTGTTGCTTTAGCTATGTTGCAAATAGTATTAGCACCTAAGTCACCATAATCATTTGCATCTTCTAGAGCACCTATACCTACTGAGTCTAATACAGTTAAAAATACTCTATTAAACTTTTTCATTTTAATACCCCGCTACTTCTTCATTATTGATTATTTTTATTATAGAACTTGTCCCAAGTCTTGAAGATCCTTTAGCTATAAAATCCTTAGCCGTATCTAAATCTTTTATTCCTCCAGCTGCTTTTATTGAAACATTTTCGCCTACATTCTCTTTAAATAAAACTATATCTTCAGCAGTTGCTCCACCTGTGCTAAATCCTGTAGATGTTTTTATAAAATCAGCCTTTGCATCAGTTACACACTTACACATTTTTATTTTTTCATCTTCTGTTAAAAGGCAAGTCTCTATTATAACTTTTAATATATTTTCACCACAAGCTTCTTTTATTTGTCTTATTTCTTTAGTTATTTCATCGTATTTTTTATCTTTTAACATACTTAAATTTATTACCATATCTATTTCATCTGCACCATTTTGTATAGCATCCTTAGTTTCAAATACTTTTACTGCTGTTGTATTATATCCATTAGGGAATCCTATAACTGTACAAACTTTCATTTTGTTCCCTACATATTCTTTAGCTTGTTTTACAAATGATGGTGGTATACAAACTGATGCTACTTCATATTTAATTGCATCATCACATATTATTTTTATATCATTCCATGTTGCTGTTTGCTTTAATAAAGTATGATCTACTGCTTTTAAAATTATTTTGTTATCCATAATTCTTATCTCCTTATTTATAACTTTTTAGATGCATGATTTAGATTTTTAGTTATGTTTAAATTTTAAGTACTTTATATTCTTTGTTTACTATCTTATTATTTTGTGTATTATTGGACTCTTTTCTGGTTTTTGATTTTGTATATTGTAAGCTCTTTGTAATTCTTCTTCTGCTTTTTCAAATTTAGATTCATCACTTGAATATAATGTAGCTAATATATCTCCAACTTTTACATAGTCACCCATTTTCTTTTCAAGTATTATACCTGCTCCATAATCTAGATCATCATCTTTTGTATGTCTTCCAGCTCCTGTAAGTAATGATGATACTCCAACACCTTCTGCATTTAAATCATATACATATCCTTCTTTAGTAGCTTTAACTTTATGAGTTAAAGGTGCTATTGTGAATAATTCAGGGTTATCTATAACTTTTGGATCTCCACCTTGAAGTACTACTAATTCTCTTAATTTAGATAATGCACTTTTATTTTTTAATATAGATTCTAATTTAACTCTTCCTTTTTCAACATCTTGTTCTATATTTCCAAGCTTAAGCATTTGAGCTCCTAATTGTAAGCATAATTCTCTTAAGTCTTCTGGTCCTTCACCCTTTAGTACTTCTATAACTTCTTTTAATTCAAGTGCATTTCCTATTGCATAACCTAATGGTTCTCCATTTAAAGTTATTGCAGCTGATGTATTTCTTCCTACGCTCTTACCTATATCAACCATTGCAGTTGCTAATTTTTCAGCATCTTGTGCTGTTTTCATAAATGCACCTTCACCATACTTAACATCTAAAACTATTGCATCTGAACCTGATGCTATTTTTTTACTCATTATACTTGCTGCTATTAGAGGTATACTATCTACTGTTGCAGTAACATCTCTTAAAGCATATATTTTTTTATCTGCTGGAACTAAATTTTGAGTTTGACCTGCTATAACTAGTCCTGCATTTTTTACCATATCTATAAATTTATCTTCTTCAACTGATATATTAAATCCTGGGATTGATTCTAATTTATCAAGAGTTCCTCCTGTATGACCTAATCCTCTACCTGATAACTTCGCTACTTTTCCACCTGCAGCTGCAACCATTGGTACTAATATAAGAGATGTTTTATCTCCAACTCCTCCTGTACTGTGCTTATCAAGTTTTATGCCTTCTATCATACTAAGATCTACAACATCTCCTGAATTTACCATTGCCATTGTAAGATTTGCAGTTTCTTCTTTAGTAAATCCATTTAAATATATAGCCATTAATAATGCTGATGCTTGATAATCAGGTATTTTACCATCAGTGTATTTTTCTATGAAAAACTCAATTTCTTCTTTAGATAATTCCTTTTTATCTCTTTTTTTAGCTATAATATCGTATAGTCTCATGATACTCTCTCCCTTATAGTTTAATTTTTATATTGATTTTCTTTATTCCATTTTTCTAACTCTTTTTCATTTGAAGGTATTTTTATTTTATCTTCTATTATTTGAGTTTTAATTTTTTCTACTATTTCTATTATTTTTGGTGATACAGAAACATTTGAACCTTTTGTTGTATATCCTATAACGTTTTCCTTTATTCCAAATTGATGTACTCCATTTTTCCAAGTATTATTTGTAATGGACTTAATTTCATTGTATATAATTTCATTTGCATATCTTGTTGCTGTAGATACTATATGATTTGGTTCAAATAAATTTTGATTATCATCTATTCCAAATGCATACTTATCTGTTTCTTTAGCTGCAGCAAAAACTCCAAGGCCAGACTCTCCAGCTATATGTTGTATATAATTTACACCTTTACTATACATTGAAAGTGCTATTTCTTTTGCTTTTGCTGGATTATCAAAATCATCTACAACACCTACTATTACATCTATATCTGGATTTACATACTTAGCTCCTGCTTCAAATCCAATTGTACCTTCTCTAAGGTGCTGCATATCTTTTCCTAATATTACACCTAATGAATTACTTTTATCTAAACTCTTATTTTCATATTTTGTAATTAGCCCTGCCATAACACCATTTAAAAATATTTGTTCAGGCCAATTTGTATATGTAGAGCTTACATTTGGTAATTCTATTTTAGAGTCTATTATTGAAAATTTCTGATTTAAAAATTCTTTAGAAACTTTACTAACAGATTTTTCATGATCTAATCCAATTGATATGATTAGTTCATAATTTTGACTTTTTGCATATTCTCTACAAATTTTTTCATAATCATCTTCAGATTTAGGTTCTGAATAATCAAACTCAACTCCTAACTCTTCTTGAGCTTTTAATGCTCCATCATAGCATAGATCATTAAATGACTTATCGCCTAAGCCTGCTGTGCTAAAAATAATAGCCACCTTTTTATTTCCAACTGTAGTATTTGTAAATAAACCATTTTGCATTTCTTTATTATATTTACTAGAACTTATTATTATAAGGACAGCTACTATTGTTAGTAAAATTATCATAGCTATTTTTTTGTAATGCTTTAACATGTTGTGCCCCCTATGTTTGATCATAGCAAAGCAGCTTTTAAATTTTTTCTTTCTACTTTACTAAGATTATATTAAATAAAACGTTTTCTTTCTATAGATTATATTGATAACTCTCTCAATAATATTGATGTATATTTCTTAAAAGAGTTACCTTTAATGTAAAATTTTGATATTTGTGAAATATATTAATTTTAGTATCTATCTTCATCTGGAGATACACCTTTATATTTTTTATATGATTTAGAAAAATATCCTGAGTTTGAATATCCTACTTCATTTGAAATTTGAGCAATTTTCATATCTGTGTTTTTTATAAGATATTCTGCTTTTTTCATTCTATATAAAGTTAAATACGTTATAAAATTTTCTCCAACTTCTTCTTTAAAAAGACGAGAAAAATACTCTGGCGATAAATAAACATATTTAGATATAATGCTTAAAGATATATGTTCTTTATAATTCAAGTTAATATATTCTATAGCCTTGTCTATAGCTTTAGAGTACTTTTTACTTTGAATACCTTCAGTATCACTATTTTTATTTGTTAATATTTCCTCTTCTTTATCATTTTTTATGTTACTATCTATACGATCTAATAACTCTTTTAACTCCTTTGGTCTTATCTCTGATTTTATTAAATATTCGTATACACCACAGCTAATTGCTTGCTTTGCATATGAAAACTCTGCATAATTAGTTAATAATACTACTACAACATCTGGCATTACATCCTTTATTTTTTTTGTTAACTCTATTCCATCCATTATAGGCATCTTTATATCGCTAATTATTACATCTGGTTTTAACTTAACAGCTAATTCATACGCTTCTTTTCCATTACATGCACTTTTCAAAACTTTAAAGTTACTTGATATATTTGAAATTGTATATACTACCCAATCTCTGATCGGTGCTTCGTCTTCTACTACTAATATATCTAACATATTAACCTCCCTAATTTGGTAATATAAATGTTACTTTACTTCCTTCTCCTTCTACACTTTCTATTTCTAAACCATATTCTAATCCATAATTTAATTGAACTCTTTCTTGGACATTTATAAGCCCAACTCTGTTTATACTTGCTTCTTTACTTAAAATGCTTTCTAACTTATTTCTAGACATTCCAATTCCATTATCTTCTATTACTATTCTTATACCATCTTTGCTTCTATATCCAGAGACACTTATTTCACCTAAATTATCTTCTTTTTCCATACTATATAAAATTGCATTTTCTACAATTGGCTGTAATATAAATGATGGAACTTTAAAATCATTTATATTGGAATCTATATCATAAATAACTTCAAAACAATCTGGATACCTCATTTTTTGTAGTTCAGTATAATTCTTTATATTTTCAATTTCTTCTTCTAGACTTATCATCTCACTTGCTTTAGGTAACAAACTTCTAAGTAATTTCGTAAATCTATAAAGCATCTCTTCAGATTCTTCTATTTTATTCATTGAAACTAAAAATCTTATACCACTTAAAGTATTGTATAAAAAATGTGGATTTATTTGAGCCTGAAGGAAACTTAATTCTGCAGTTCTTTTTTGTTCTTCTTTATTTTTAATCTCATCTATAGATTCTTCTAACCATCTAACCATACCATTAAAAGATTTTTCTAGTTGTCCTATTTCATCATATCTATTCTCTTTAATTTGTATTTTCAAATTACCTTCCATAACTTCATTCATATTATTTCTTATATTTAATATTGGTCTAGTTATACTTACGGATAATCTATAAGATACTATAATCGATACTATACTTACTAAAAGCAAAACTAATATTGCCTTTTCAGTTAAATCATCTATAGGTTGTCTTATAACACTTAAGGGAATTTCTTCAACTATAGCCCATCCATATTCATTTAAATTAGAGGTAACTTGCATATACTTGACGTTATCTCTTTCGACTTTATGTTCATCTTCATAAATTAAAGATTTTTTTATTTTAATTCCGTTGATATAGTTAGTTCCTATTAATCTTTTATCTTTTGTTGATATTATACTTCCATATTCATCTATAATATAAATATAACTTCCTTCTGTCAGTACTTCTGAGTATTTATCATATAAAATAGTTTCACTTATATCTATTATAAGTACACCTAAAGTTTCTCCTGTTATCAAGTCTTTTATCAATCTTCCCATCTTAAATATACATTTATATGGTCCAATTGCATTTTCATCTTTATATGTATTTATCAATATTGTTTTTCCATCGGCCTTAACAATTTTCTCATACCAGTTATTTTGCTTTATATCATTAAGATTATATTTTGTTTTTGAATAAGTATCATAAACTAATCCATTTTCGCCTATAACATATAATTCTGGTTTCATATTAAAATTTCCATATTTCCAAACTTCATCGGTTAAAAGCCCCTCTGCATAAGAGTCCATTTCTTTATTGTGTAATTTATATTTATCTAAATCTTTTTTTGGAATTGATAATATTTCGATTAACTTACTGTCTATAGAAATTCTTTTTGCTATACTTTCCACATTAGCTAATAACAAAGAAACATTATTGCTTATTTGATTTAAAGTTTGATTGCTCATATTATACATTTCTTTTTCTACAGTTCTATTTGTATCCTTTATAAACCATACTCCTAAAATCATGGAAACAGATACTGAAAGCCCAAATAAAACTAAGAATAACTTATATGTTATACTCTTTTTTTCTAACTTTATATTTACCATCTCCTAATCAAATATAAATATATTAATACTGTACATTGTATAATATTAATATATTTATATTTTTTTATCAATTAAATTCGACCCTTTATCTATTTAATACTTATATTAACTTATTTATTTTAAATACATTAATGTATCTTTAATTACTCATAAAAATAATATAAAACCAATAATAGCTTTTTTAATAATCATAATAAAAAAGCTATATTAAGATATTTACATAAATATCTCAATATAGCCATTACATATTTTATAAATGAAATATCAGTTCGTAAAATACGAAGTAAATTTATTGCATATGAGAATAAATTAAATTTTCTCCCCCTAAATTAAACATACTATTACTTAAATCCAATGATAACACACCAGAACTTAAATCATGTGGTGTATTTTCTACAAATCCTTTTATTGCTAGTCTCCTATTTTTTTCTGAATGAGATAACTTTAAATAATCTCCATCACTATACGAAGCATTATTTAGCCTTTGTGCTATACTATCAGCTGCTTCATTACCTTTTACTAAGTATTTACCTTGCAGCTCTCTGTCTTTATTGTAATGCTCTATTGTTGTATACACAGCTCCACCCATATATGTATTAGCTATTTTTCCAGATGATATTGCTATAAACCTTTTATTTTCTGTATCAAATCCTAACTTTAAGAATATTTCATTGTTATATCCCTTAAACTGTATCTCATTTATTTCTCTTAATTCATTAATTGCTTTATCTATATTTGATATAGCTTCTGTTATATCTTCTTCATATAGGTTTGGTTTTTCTATTAATAACACTCCTGATGATATTGCATTTTGTAACTTCTCAAATGATGATTTTGTATATCCTTCATTTAAGATTTTTTTAGCTTTTTTTAATTTTTCAACTAATTTTAATTTATCTGATGATAAGTCTAGTTGAGTATTTGAATATCTTAGATTTTCTCCATCTATATAGAATAAACTCTTAACTAGATTTAAATCTCCTACTCCAGCACTTAAATCAGATGGTTGATCTATTATATATCCTTTTATTACTAATCTTCTATTTTTTTCTGAATGACTTAGCTTTAAATAATCTCCTTCTCTATATTGAACTTGATTTAATTTTTCTGCTATACTGTTTGCATTTTCATTTCCTTTTATTGAGTATTTATTTTGTAACTCACCTTTTTTATTGTAATGTTCTATTGTTGTATATACTGCACTTCCCATATATGTATTAGCTACTTTTCCAGTTGATGTTACTACAAATCTTTTATTTTCTGTATCAAATCCTAACTTTAAGAATATTTCATTGTTATATCCTTTAAACTGTATCTCATTTATTTCTCTTAAATTTTCTATAGCAGATTTTATTTTACTTATCACTTCTTGAATTTCTTCTTCATATACATTTGACGCATCTATTACTTTTTCTCCTTCTGTTATTGCATCTTGTAATTTTTCATAAGTTAATTTTGTATATAAACTTCCTTTTATCTCTTTTGCTTTTGATATTTGTAATATTAATTCGTTTTTATCTGCTGATATATCTAATTTCTCATTTGAGTAATAGATATTGTCTCTTCCTAGATAAAACATACTTTTATTTAAACTTAATTCACCTACTCCATTACTTAAATCATGTGGTGTATTTTCCACATATCCAATCACGGCCAATCGTCTATTTTTTTCTGAATGACTTAGCTTTAAATAATCTCCTTCTCTATATTTAACTTGATTTAATTTTCCTGCTACATTGTTTGCATTTTCATTTCCTTTTATTGAGTATTTATTTTGTAACTCACCTTTTTTATTGTAATGTTCTATTATTGTATATACTGCACTTCCCATATATGTATTAGCTACTTTTCCACTTGATGTTGCTACAAATCTTTTATTTTCTGTATCAAATCCTAACTTTAAGAATATTTCATTGTTATATCCTTTAAACTGTATCTCATTTATTTCTCTTAAGTCCTTTATAGCTTTTTCTATATTATTTATGGCACTTTCAACTTCTTCTGCATCAACATTTTCAGTGTTTACTACTACTTGGCCTTCTTTTATTTTTTCTTTAAGGTTTGTCCAAGTACCATTTGTATATTTACTTTCTTCAATTTTATTCGCTTTTGATATTGTTTCTTTTAAATCATCCGTATTTGCACTTAAATCCAATTTTTTATCTGAGTAAATTAAACTTTCTCCTGTTAAATAGAATAAACTATTATTTAAATCTAAGTTTCCTACACCATTACTTAAATTATTTGGTGAATTTTCCATATATCCATTGATTACTAATCTTAAGTTTTTCTCTGCATGATATAACTTTATATAATCATCTTCTTTAAAAACTAAATTATTAAGTTTACTTGCAACATCATTAGCATTTTGATTTGCTAGCATCTTATAACTTCCTTTTTTCTCTCCTTTTTTGTTAAAATGGTCTATTCTTACATATTCATTTGAATGCATATATGAATTTGCTACTTTACCACTTGATTTTGCTATAAATCTATTTTCATCAGTATCAAAGTCTAATGTCAAAAATGTTTCATTATTGTATCCTTTAAATACTACTTCATTTATTTTTCTTAAATTATCTATAGATTCTTTAAGGCTTATAGTTGCATTACTTATTTCTTCATCACTTGCTTGATTGTTGTTATATACAGCATTAGCTTCATTTGATTTTTCTATCATGTTAGCCAAAGTAGTTTTTGTATAATCTTGTTCTTTAAGTGTTTTCACATTTTTTAATAAATCTTCTAAGTCATCTTTATTAAATCCTAAATCTAGCCTTTTATCTGAGTAATTTAACTTACCCTTTTGAATATAAAAATAACTACTATTTAAATTAACATTAGTAAGACTGTCATTTATATATCCTGGAGCATTTTTTACATTACCTTTAATAGCTAGTCTTCCTTTTTCAATATGATCTAATTTTAAATAATCTCCATCTCTGTATTTAGCTGAATTTAGTCTTTTAGCTAATTCATTAGCATTTTGCCCACCATTTAAAGTATACGTAGCTTTTTTATTTCCGTGCTTATCATAGTGCTCTATTTTAATATATTGACCTCCTATGAAAGAGTTTGCTACTTTTCCACTTGATGTAGCTTTAAAACCTTTATTTTCATCATCAAATTTTACTGTTAAAAAAGTTTCCTCTTTATATCCTTTGAATATTATTTCATTTGTTGAATCTTCTATTTTTAATTTTTTATAAAAACTTTTTTCTTTGCCATTTTCTTTAGATGCTACTTTTATATCACTATTTAAAGATATAGATTCACTTAATTCATAACTAAATTTTCCATTTACATCAGTAGTAGTTTTATATTCTACTCCATCTACATTTATAAATATTTCTGAATTAGGATTACTCATTCCTGATAATATTATATTACTTCCATCAAATGCTGATTTTAATGTTGGAGGTATAGATATATTTTTATATTCATCAAAATTTTCTGTATCTGACATATATATAAAGCTTGACGTTGAATTCTTTATTACATCATCTATTACCTGTTTTCTTGTTATACTATTTCCTGTTGCTTCTATATATGGAATTACATTTAATTTATACTCTTTTGCAATAAAATAAGCTATATAATCCCATCCACCATATGGGTATCCATTTTCTCTATAATAAGTTTCAGCCTTTGCCATAAATTCACTATCTATGTTGTCTATGAAACTTAAGAAGAAGTACATAGAGTGTATACTTCCCTTAGAACCAGACTTTAAATACTTTTCATAGCTAGGAACTACTGTTTTAGCATCATAATTATTTTTTGTATCACCATAAATCCAAGCCCATTGAGGTTTTTCAAAGTCTAATCTTCTAAGTGTATTTGCAAACATATTATTCCAATACTCTACAAATCCCCAACCTTGTTCATATATGTGTCCATACTCATGATACATTCCCCATGTATCTGATTTTTTTGGGTCTTTTAAATATTCATGTATATTTTTAGGAAGAGTATCTAACATCTGTCCTCCAGCAGACATATATCCAACTTGTTCATTTCTTGCACTAACTAATACAAAATTTTCTCTTGGTCTATTTATTTCTTTATCGTTACCTTCTTTTAATCCTGCTGTTTCATTAAATGTTGATATAATTCTTTCATGTGTATCTAGTGTATCACTAGCATCTATATTCTTTGGTATGTATTTTGATTTAGGAACATAAAGTCTTACATTATCACTTATAAATAAAGCTCCATCTTCTTTATTTTCATTAGAGTAAATAGCGTTTTCAAATTCATCCTCATCTACAATGACCTTATCAGATAATTTCTCTTTTCTCATATCATAAGTAGGTGTAATTTTATAATCACTACCATCTAATGTGATTACTACATCTACAGAGAAATCATCATCTACATTACCATCATATTTAATATTTCCTACTTCTAAAAATAATTGACCTTTTCTAGGAACTTCTACAGTAGTTTTTTCTCCTACTTTAATAGTTTTTAATTCTCTTAAGTTATTTACATCATGTAAAGATAATGTTGCGCTACCTGATACACCTTTACCTTTGATGAAAATATCCACTTCAGTTTTTTCCATTACTTCTATACCTAGTGGTTCACTGGCATGAAAAGGTATATTGAATTTTTTGTTGTCCTGATTAGGACTTAGACTTGTCTTTCTATAAACCTTTAAATTTTCTACACTATCTTTTTTTACTTTACTATCACTTGCAAAAACTGTTGTGATATTAACATTTGTTGCTAACATAGTTACTAATAATCCTGTCATGATAAATTTTTTATTCATGGCTCATCTCCCTTTAAAATAAATTTTATAATAAAATTTACCCTAAGAGCAAAAAAGACTGCACTAAAGAGCAGTCCGCAATATCTTAAAATACAAAGAATATTTACTCTTTGGCAACTGGCTGGCATAGTATAAAACCTTAGCCCCTATAGCTTTGCGTCATTAGATTTCCCTAATTTTGCCTATTTATTTAAAAATTATTTTAACATATTTTTTATTTTAATTCTATCTTTTTCATAATGTTTTTCTGAATATACTAAAAAATCAATTTATTCAAGATTATAATAAATATATTTCTATTTTAATTTTATGATATTTATACTTTATGTAAAAAAAAGATATCACCATAATTTTGGTAATATCTTTTCATAACTAATAAATATTATTTTTAATAACTTAACTATTTTTAATTATTTTATCAAATAATTTATAGATACCATAACCTAATACACTACCAATAAAATTCATAATAATATCGTCAATATCGCAAGATCTGCCTATAAAATATTGTACAAATTCTATTAAAAAAGTAAATAATAATGCGTATAAGCATATATACTTAAACTCTCTACATTTTTTTAATACTATAGGTAATAATAACCCAATCGGTATAAACATTATAATATTAGCAACTACTTGTGACATCATTGCTTTATATCCCATATCATAGGTTTCAATTAAAAACTTAAATGGAACAATATTTATAAATCGGTATGGTGGATTAAAATCTATTCCTCCTAAAAATATTGTCACTGTTAAAATAATAAAAATACTAAAACCTAACAATAAACAACTAAACTGTCTCATAAATGGTATCTTCTTTTTTCTCAAAATAAAGTATACTGGTGAATATAAAATACATACACCTAAAAATCCAATTATAGCTATTACAAAATACCCTAATATTCTGTCCATAAAATCACGTCCTTATATTAACTAACTATTGTTGTTCTTTGATTATATTTTTGCTACATAGATAGGTAATAATAAAGTATCCACCATATATTACAAATAAAAATATAGCTGTCATAATAATAGATTTAAGAATTTTTGCTTTACCAAATGTTTCTAACATCATATTACATACTTGTATTCCAAATATAGAGTGAATAGCTGCAAGTATTAATGGAAAAGCAAAGAACACTCCTATTTGTATAAATAAAGATTTATTAATCATCTTTTCATCTAAGCCAATTCTTCTTAAAGTCATATACCTGTCCTTGTTATCCGCACTTTCTGATAATTCCTTTAACGCAAGGATAGCTGCACTAGATATTAAGAAAACTATTCCTATATAAAGACCTATAAATGTTGCCATTGCACTAGTTCCTATATTGTCGTTATAAATATCTATCTTGGTATTAATATAGGTATTTAATTTTTCATCGTATAACTCATTCTTTATATCAAATATTTCATCTTCAATATTTTGTTTATCTACTTTACTATTCCCTTTGTAATTTGCAGCTAAAATTTCTTGACTATGCATACTTTCATCTACTGCATCATCTGGAACTAAAACTATACCCATATTACTTGGATCTGATGATATTGTAATAAATCCATTTTTACATTCTTCATATTTTGGTTTGTAAGTTTTTCCCTTTAAATTTATAGAAGGGCTATCTTTTAAACCTTGATTACGCATTTCTATAGAACTTTTATAATCACAAATAATCATATACTCATTATCTTTTAAAGTGTATGTTGTATTTCCATACAACTTTGCAATTTTATTATAATCACTTATTTTTATAATGTCCTCTGGTGTATCAAAATAAGAATAAGGATCATCTTTTCCTATTTCTTCATAATAATTACCCAATGTATCTTTTAAAGATACCTCTTTAGTAGAGTAAGTATTAAATTTAACTATATCCTTAAAATTTTTATCTACATCAAAATTCATATCAGTTAAAGTTTGATTAATACTTTGCTTTGAACTTTCTATTTGATTATTAGAATATTCATTTCCCTCATTATCTACTTTTTCTAAATTTACAAGTTTTTTAATAGTTATATCTACTTTTGCTAATTCTTTTAAATTATTTTTAAGAGTAGAATTCATGGAAACTGAACTAGAAAAAATACATATTGTTAAAAATAGCATTAAGCATATTATAGACATCGAAACTACTGTTGTATTTATTTTGCTACTAATTTGTCTTAAGGTAAAATTATTTAAATTTTTGTAATAAACATTCTCCATAGACATTATTATTTTCAAAATAAGTCCTGAAATAGACCAAAATACTAAAAATGTACCTAATGCTCCATAAATTATTTGCATTAAAACACTGCTAAACTCAACTAAGTTGCTAGCGCCAACAGTTACATTGTAGTAAGCATAAGATAACAAACAAACTGCAAATATAAATACTAATATACAAATATATGGATTTTTAATTTTAACTTGTTCTGATTTATTTATTCCTTGTATCAAGTCAATTAACTTACATCTACTGACCTGTATAACATTAAATATCATTACTATCAAATATATTATGCAAAAATAAACAGATGTTTTTAAAATAGCACTATATGAAACTACAAATTTAAATTTATTCATATCTGCTTCAAACATATTTGCTACTACTATTGACATTACTTGTGATAATGCTAGTCCTAAAACTAATCCTACAATTAAAGAAATTATACCTATTAAGATAGTTTCAAATAAAATTATTTTTGATATACTTCCTTTTCCCATACCCAATGTCATATATATACCAAATTCTTTATTTCTTCTTTTCATCAAAAATCTATTAGCATAGATAATTAAAAAACCTAAAATAAAAGATACAAATACACTTATACCAGACAATGCACTATTAATCATTTCCACTGCATTATTAGTAGATTTAGATAAATTTAACATTACAGTTTGACTTTCTATTGAGTTAAATATATAAAATATTGAAATTCCTATAATAAGGGTAAAAAAGTAAATAGCATAATCTCTAAAACTTTTATTTATGTTTTTGAAAGATAGTTTAAATAACATCATTCACATCGCCTCCTAGCAATGAAACAATATCAAGTATTCTTTCAAAAAATTCTTTTCTACTATCATTTCCCCTCATAAATTCATTAAATATTTTTCCATCTTTTACAAAAACTACGCGAGAAGCATAGCTAGCAGTAAAAGCATCATGTGTAACCATTAATATAGTTGATTTTAATTCTTGATTTAAGACTTGAAATATTTCTAACACTTTTCTCGCACTGCTAGAATCTAGTGCACCGGTTGGCTCATCTGCTAATACTAGCTTAGGATTTGTGATTATTGCTCTAGCACTAGCAACTCTTTGCTTTTGACCACCTGACATTTGGTATGGATATTTATCTAACACCTGTAAAATATCAAGTTTAGTAGAAATTTCATTAATACATTCTTTTATTTCATCTGCTTTAATATTTTGAATTTGTAGTGCTAATGCTATATTTTCATAACCAGTTAATGTATCTAATAAGTTAAAGTCTTGAAATATAAATCCTAATTCTTCTCTACGAAATTTATTAAGTTCATTTCCCTTTAATTTTGTTATATCCTTACCATCTAAAAAAATATGACCACTTGTAACTCTATCAATGGTAGAAATAGTATTAAGTAATGTAGTTTTTCCAGAACCACTAGCACCCATAATAGCAACAAATTCTCCTTTTTCTACTTCCAAAGAAATATTATCTATTGCCTTAGTGAGATTTGATTTATTTCCATAATACTTGCTAATTCCATCAATTTTTAAAACACTATCCATATTTTGTATCCTTTCTTATCTAAATAATTATTTTACTAACTCTTACTATTTAATTATATAAAAAAGGAAATATAACTAACATCGAATTATATTACATTATCTTACATCACTGTAATATTTATTATCTTTAAAGTAAATTGATACTTTTGTAAAACAGTCTTTATTAGATTCTATTTGTATATTGTGACCTAATTTATTGCATAGCTTTTTCGATAAGTACAGTCCCATACCTGTTGAATTTGCAATTTTTCTTCCATTTTCTCCTGTAAATGATTTATCAAATACTTTTGAGATATCTTTTTCACTTATACCTATTCCATTGTCTTTTATTTCTAAAGCAATAATATCTCCAAAGGTTTTAGTATTAAACTTTATTTTTGCATTTTCTTCTTTTGAGTACTTTATACTATTGCTGACAATTTGATTTATAATAAACTCTATCCATTTGCTGTCACTTAAAATAATTTTATCTACATTACTTATTTCTATTGAGATATGTTTTAAAAGTAAGCTATCTTTATTTTTCCTTATTACACTATTTATTATTTGCTCAAGATTGCAAGACTTAATTAAATAGTCTTTTTCTGAATTTTCGCTTCTAACAAAATATAGCACCTGTTCTACATAGTTTTCAATTTTATTTACTTGTTCTTTTATTTTTTTATTTGAATCTGGCTTATTATTATGTAAGATTAAGGTCGTACTAGCTATTGGTAGTTTTACTTCGTGAATCCACATTTCAATATATTCCTTAAAGTCATTAATGTTATTTTTATATACTTCTATTTCTTCATACATAGATTTATCTATTTCATAAAGAGAATCATAAAAAATCTTTCCTTCAATAAAATTAGGTCTTTTAGATATTTCTGTAATTAAACATTTTTTATCTAGCTGGTTTAAATTATCAATAAAATCATTATAAAAATTTCTTTTTCTAAAATAATCATAAAAAATAATTGATATTATAAACATTAACATTACTATTACTATTGATATTATTAAAGAATTTGGAACTCTAAACATAAATAGAAAGAATAATATAAAAGTCATCAATGCTATATACATTAAAATATGTACAATTTTATCATTTAAATAATCTTTTAATCTCATATAAGTATATATCCTTGTTCTCTTCTAGTTTCAATTACTCCGCTTAATTCTATTTCTTCTAGCTTTTTTCTTAATCTATTTATATTAACTGTAAGAGTATTATCATCTATAAACCTGTCATTTCCCCATAAATAATTCATCATTTCATCTCTAGTAACAATTTCTCCCTTATTCATAAGTAAGAAATAAAATATTGTTATTTCATTTTTAGATAGTAATAATTCTTGTTCCTTTGATTCTATAGTACTTTTTAACAGATTAATCTTTACATGTCTGTAGGTAAGATTTTTGTTATTTTTATTTATTCTTTTTAATAATGTCTCTATTCGAAGTAATAATAATATAGGACTATAAGGCTTTGTTATGTAATCATCTGCTCCATAACTCATACTAAGAACTTCATCTACTTCAGTATTTTTACTTGTTAGCATAATAATTGGTATATCTGATTCTTTTCGAACTGCTTTTAGTATTTGTTGTCCATTTATGTGTGGTATTTTAATATCAAGAAGTACTAGATCTGGATTTATATTAAGTATATCCTTTTTTACATTTTCAAATGAATGTAGTATTATAGCACTATATCCATTATCCTCTAACAAAATTTTTAATTCTTCTCTTAATTCAATATCATCTTCTATAATTAAAATTTGCATATATTCCCTCCTATTTACATTAGCTCATATATTTACTATTCCTATTTTAACATAAAATAAAAAACCATATTGACTATTATATCGATATGTTTTTTGAATAATCTTTCTTATTAATACTCTCTTTTTTATTCATTTTTTCTATACTTTAAATCTTAACTAGCTTGTGTTATATTTATATAGCTATATTTAACTAACTATTTAGGAGGTCATTCATATGAGAATTTACGAAAATTCAAGTGACATTGTAATCGAAAATATTAAAGATTTTGATATACATAATATCTTTTCCAGTGGTCAAAGTGTTAGATGGAAAAAACAAAAGGACAACTCATATACTTGTGTAGTGAAAAATAAGATTGTAAATGTTTCTCAAATAGATGATACTCTTTATTTAAAAAATACTAACTTAGAAGATGTTAAAAACTTTTGGGTTCATTATTTTGGACTTAATATTAATTATTCGCTAATAAAAGAAGAAATTTTAAACATATCTCCTAACTTATCTCATATTATAGATTTTGGATCTGGACTTAGAATTCTTAATCAAGATGAATGGGAGACTTTAATTACACTTATACTATCTGCCAATAACTCTATACAAATGCTTGAAAAGATAGTTGATAACCTATGTTCTAGTTATGGAGATTATATAGGCGAATACGAAGGAGAAAAATACTACTCATTTCCTACTCCTGACAAGTTATCTTCTCTTTCATTAGATGAACTTAGAGAATGTAAGGTTGGATTTAGAGATAAGTATATAAAATCTACATCAATAGTTATTTATAACAATGATATTGATTTATATAACCTAAATAAACTAGATACTAAATCGTGTCTAGAAAGTTTAAGAAAACTAAGTGGTGTTGGCGAAAAGGTCGCAGATTGTGTTGCCATGCTATCAATGAAAAAGTACGATGTATTTGCCGTTGATATATGGATAAAAAGAATAATGGAAGACATATACTTTAACAACGAAAACAATTCAGCAAAGAAAATTAGATTATTTGCAATCGATAAATTCGGTGATTTATCAAGTTTTGTTCAACAGTATTTATTTTTCTTTGCAAGACAAAATGAAGTAGGAAAATAATAATTTAAATATAAAATAGCTATGTTTAGTAAAATTTTATAGAGGCTAAGCTTCTCTTCATACTAAATATAGCTATTATCATTTTTAATTAATTTATAATTATAGTAGTTTTATCTAATACATTATCATAAAT
Source organism: Faecalimicrobium sp. JNUCC 81 (assembly GCF_053667625.1). NCBI lineage: Bacteria > Bacillati > Bacillota > Clostridia > Peptostreptococcales > Peptostreptococcaceae > Faecalimicrobium > Faecalimicrobium sp. JNUCC 81. The sequence goes on along the minus strand of NZ_CM132203.1, from coordinate 1,470,422 downwards.
CCACTGAGCATTATCTACAGCTAATCTAACACATCCATGACTCAAAGCCATTCCCAATCTATCATCTATTATTTCAGTCCCGTCTGAGTTAAATAAAATTGAATGATAATAATAGGCACCTCTAATTCTAGTAGCGTATTTTACTCTATAAGTATCAGAACCAAAGTAAGGCTTTCTACCACTAACATAAAAAGTACCCTTAATAGTTGGTGTACTAGGTTTACCTATTGTACATGACCACTTGTGAAGTAAATTCCATGAGCCATCATTGTTTTTTTCAAATACATAGGTAAGCTTATTTTCTAAATCTGTTGTAATCAAATTTATAGTTGGACTTTTAATTTGATTGTCGTTTACAAACTTTGTCATATCCGTATAAAAGTATTTAAAATCATATCCTTGCGGTGGATTTCCATCATCAGAAAGAAAATAGCTAAATATATATCCTTCTTGATTATCATACATAACATTACTCCAGTCTCCATTTACATATAACACTTGTACTATAGATTTTGGAGGAATTGTAGTTACCGGATTTGACTCAGCAGATGGATAAGACCTTAAAGTAACATCTGTCCATGTATATTTTGTTTTAGATAAGTAATCACTATATACATACCCTCTTTGTCCATTATATGATACTTCATACCAATCTTCTTCAGCGTCAATAACTTGAACCTTAGACCCTCTAGGTATTACAGTAATTATATTTGAAGAAGTAGATTTTTCTTCCCTTAAGTTAGTATTAGCTAAGGTGTATTTTTCTGAATTTTGTTGTTGTCTTTTATATTTTCCCATACTTCACCTCTAAATTTACTTTTTGTAATATCCTATGAGATTTTTTCTTTATTTGATACCATTATACTCAAAACTAGCTGATACAAATTTTATTAAGCTAGAATAAATATATTTGGAATTAATCTTTCAAAGCAAAAGACGACTAATAAAAATATATTTGTAGATTTAAATGATGGGGATAATTCTCAAGAGTAATATACACTATAAAAAATGTAGTTACTAAGTTTTTATACTTAATAACTACATTTTATTTAATAGGCTACTATTTCTTTAATTATAAACTCTTTTCCACTAAGTAAATCCCACCTTTTACTGCTACAATGAATACACTTACCATTATTTTCCTTTACATTAAATACTTTATTGCAACTTTTACATATACCATTTGCAGGTATAACTTCTATTTTCAGCTTCGTATCTTGCAAACTTGTATTATCTACTGCTACTGGAAAACAACTTTCTATATATTTAGGTATCATAGAAGATAACTCTCCTATCTGCAATACCACGCTATCTATTTTTGTTAAATTATTTTCTGATGCTACCTTTTCCACTGTTTTTACAACCTCTATAACTACTCCTAGCTCGTGCACTATTTTCACCTACTCCTGTTTTACGTCTACTTGTTTTCAGCAAGTACATCTCTATAAGCATTAGTATCTGTGTAAATTTCATCCTTTATTGGATTAAGTTTATTTTTTCTTATTTTACTAAATTGATAAACTGCTAAAGCTGCATTAACAATTAAAGATATTAAACTTACCACAAAGAACGCACTCTTGTTATGTGTTGTAGCAACTGGTGCTATTCTATCAGCAAATTGTGGCACAGTCATAACAAACATAATCCAAAGAGCTAATGTTTGAGCACGATGTTGTAACCAAGCACCTCTTTTTATAAAGAAAGTTGGTATAGTACATGAAAGTAGTAACGCCGCACCACAATAAATTGAGTGATCTGATATACAGTTATAAGTATAAGCAAAGTTCCATACATCATAAGCTATAATCCATGTCCATATCATATCTGGCCATATCATATCCTTTGTTTTATCTTTCGATATAAATATCCCATAACAACCACAAATTGTAATTATATTTAATATTCCTGCTATACCATTCATAATATTCCAAGGTCCAGATATTGTCCAAAGATTATCTACAACTCCACCATCAATTAATCCATAAGTAAAAATTTGGAAGTCCCTAATAGAAGCTTCAAATATATTTAATGCTAAAATCACTGCTGGAAGAGCCAATGCCCATTTTTTCTTTTGTAATGATGGAATATATCTAAGCGCCATAAACCAAATACACCCAGCCAGTGCTGAATAAGTTTTCACCCAGTTAAACCAAGTTCCCGTTCCATATTCATTGCCTGGTGCTGCTGTAGTTGGCCAGACAAAAATAGTTAAAAATATAGGTACTATTATAAACAATAGTATCCCTGCCCATTTTGTTGATCTTCCAAATTCATTGAATACCATCAATGCAAGTAATACAAATAGGAAAATTCCCCCTCCTTCAAAGGTCATTTTTTCATATAAAATTCCCATAATGCACCTCGTATCTATTATATTTTTATTTTACAAATACATCCTTAACTTTCTTTGTTATTATTCTACCTTTTCGTCTTATAATTGTTTTAACTATTGCGGGTTTCATATCTTCATAAGCTAAACCTTCTGCATCATATTTTCTAACAAGTGATATGGCATCAAACTTACATTTTGTAGTACATTGACCGCAACCTACGCACATATATTCATCTACAATAGTAGCTCCACAACCTAAGCATCTTTCTGTTTCTTTTTTTACTTGTTCCTCTGTAAAAGTAAGACGTGTATCCTTAAAAGATTCTTCTGCCCCTACATCAGATTTATGATGTGGTTTTTGTCTTGGAATATTGTCGTATCCTTCTAATTGCAAGCTTTCCTTATCAAATTCATGATAATCTCTTCTGTCACGTCCATTTACTAAACTTTGTCCTGGTTGAACAAAACGATGAATTGATATAGCTCCTTGTTTACCTGCTGCTATAGCATCTATGGCAAATCTAGGACCAGTATATGAGTCTCCTCCAGTAAATATATCAGCTTCATTTGTTTGATAAGTAAATCCATCAGCTTTTATTGTATTGTTAGGATTTAACTCTACCTTACTACCTTTAAGTAAATTGCCCCAGTCAATACTTTGCCCCACTGAAATTAAAACGTAATCAGCATCTACTACTTTTAAATTAGTTTCATCAAATATTGGAGAGAATCTTTTATTTTCATCAAATACAGAAATACATTTTTTAAATTCTACGCCTACTACTTTTTCATTTTCTATAATTATTTTATTTGGTCCCCAAGAGTTATTTATTACTATTTCTTCTTCTAACGCTTCTTCTATCTCTTCTTCTAGTGCAGGCATTTGTTCACGATTTTCTAAGCAGAACATATCTACACTATCTGCACCTACTCTTGTTGCATTTCTTGCCACATCTATAGCAACATTACCTCCACCAATAACTACTACTTTTCCATTTAGCTTTATATCTTTTCCTAAATTGACATCACGTACAAATTCTATTCCAGGAATAACTCCTTTTGCATTTTCACCTTCTATATTCAATCTTCTACCAGCCTGTGCACCGATTGCTAAATAGAAAGCTTTGTACCCTTCTTTTCTCAATTCATCTAATGTAATATCATTACCTACATCTACACCTGTTTTAAACTCTACTCCCATTTGTCTTAGTATGTCTATTTCAGCATTAACTACTTCTTTTTCCAATCTAAAAGAAGGAATCCCTAAAGTTAACATACCACCAAGATCTTTTTGCTTTTCAAACACTGTTACCTTATATCCATCTATTGATAAATAATAAGCACATGAAAGTCCAGCAGGTCCACCGCCTATTATTGCAATCTTCTTACCATAATTATGTCTTTTTTTAGGGATAAATCTATGTTCTTCTTTTAAATCTTGTTCAGCTATAAACTTTTTGATTTCATCTATGGCAATTGGTGAATCTATATCTCCTCTTGTACATGCTGATTCACATTTTCTAGGACAAATACGACCACATATAGCCGGGAATGGATTTTCTTGCTTTATAAGTTGTAAAGCTTCTTTATATCTTCCTTGTGATGCAAGTTTAATATATCCTTGAACAGCTATATGAGCAGGACATGCGCTCTTACATGGACTTGTTCCACTTTCTACCACATCTTCTCTATTAGTTCTATAATTCTCATTCCATTTATCTGGTCCCCAATTAGTATTTCTTGGTGTCTCTTTTCTTTCTATTTTATCTACAATAGGTTTGTTGGAACATAGTTTTTGTCCTAGTTTCAAAGCATTAGTTGGGCAATTTACTACACATTCACCACAAGCAACGCACTTATCTTTATCTACTTTAGATACATAATTAGAACGTACCATGTCCATATTAGCAAACATATTTCCTCCCTTTAGTGCTAAACAAGAACATCCACAACAGTTGCATATAGCATGAGTTTTTCCTGAACCATCTAAGTTTGGTATTTGGTGCATTAAACCATTTTCTTCAGCTCTTTTTATTATCTCAAAAGCTTCTTCTCTAGTTATTTCTCTACCTCTTCCTGTTCTTATGTAGTACTCTGCTGCATGACCTAATTGAATACACATATCCTCTTTTAAATGACCACATCCTTCTCCCATACTTTCTCTCGCTGTACGACATGAACAATCTGATACAGAAAATTTATCACTATCATATAGATATTTTGATATTTCCTCATATGAGGCTCTTCTTGTTTCACCATCTATGGCAGTTTCTATTGGAATAACACGCATAAGTCCCACACCTGGAGGAAAACTTCCTGTAGATCTTGGTCCATTTTCCACACCATAATCATGAAATGCCTTAGGGATTTGTGGATATTTTTTAGCCTGCTCCTTATTATTAACCATCATCTCCATAATTCCTGGTACCCAAGTTTCATACCAGAAAGTATCTACACCATCTATCTCATTAACAAAAACTACCCCTATTTCTGATAATTCTAATAATAACTCTGTGCACCTACCAACACTTTTTCCACATAAAGGTGCCACTTTCTCAGCCGTTGTTTTTTGTCTAATCTTCATACAAAGCAAAACTTCTGCCATTTCATTTGTTACAACTGGCTCTAAGATTTTATAACGTGCATCATTTTCATCAAAGTATCCTCTAGACCCTGGCTTCTTACCACTAACTTGATTTGCAAACTGAAGAACTTTTTCTTTAACTCCCATCATAATCCTCCCCCAAAATTTAAGTCTTATATTACTGATTCCATACTTTTATTTCTTTTCTTATCCAATTAACCCATTCATCCATACCTTCACCAGTTTTAGCTGATACCTCTATAACTTTTATATTTGGATTCAATTTTTTAATATATCTTCTAACTAAATCTAAATCAAAGTCAAAATACTCCATAGCATCAATTTTATTTATTAAAACCACATCCACTATGGAAAACATTAATGGATATTTAAGAGGTTTATCATGTCCTTCCGGTATGCTAAGTATCATAGCATTTTTTGAAGAACCAGTATCAAATTCTGCTGGACATACTAAATTCCCCACATTTTCTAATATTACAAAATCTACATCCTCTGTTTGAAGTTCTACTAAACCTTGCTTGGTCATATCCGCATCTAAATGACACATTCCACCTGTATGCAGCTGTATTACTTTTGCTCCTGTTTTTGAAACAGTATTAGCATCAACATCTGAATCTATATCAGCTTCCATAACCCCTATTCTCATTTCATCTTTTAATGCCTCGATAGTTCTTAAAACCGTTGTAGTCTTACCTGAACCTGGAGAAGACATTAAATTTAATAAAAAAGTATTATCCTTCTTTAAATCTTCTCTAAGCAAGTCTGCTTGTTTATCATTGTTTTCAAAAACGCTTTCCTTTATCTCAATAACTTTATATTTTTCCATAAAATTCCCCCTTAATATTTCTAATCAATCATTTAATTTTGCTTAATTTCACATAACTTATTTGTTAATTTTATAACATTTTTAATTGCAGAATCATTTTCACCGAATCTCATTCTGTAATTAAAATATATCAGTTTTAACATATTTTGTAAATATATACTTACAGTTTTCATTTATTTTCTTTCACAACTTTTCATTATATATTTCCTTTTTTTATGCTATACTAAATAATTATATAATTTACTGTATTGACATTGCAGTGCTATAGAAAGGTATTTGTCATGAAAAAATTAACTAATAGACAAAAACAAGCTATTGCAACCAAACTTAGAATTACACAAGTAGCAACTGAACTTTTTAAATTAAATGGCTTTGACAGTGTGAAAATTCAAGATATCTGCCAAGCTGCAGAAATTTCAACAGGAGCTTTTTACCATCATTTCAAATCAAAGGCAGAAATAATTAATACAGCTTACGAACAAGTTGATATTCTAGTAATGGATAGACTTGAAACAAGAAATTTTTCTTCAAATCTTGATAAATTATTATTTTTATTAGGTGAAGGTGCTAATATGATGGAGGAACTTGGATGGGTATTTGTAAGTGAAATATATAAAAATTTACTTTCAATAGAAGGAAAGTATTCTACTAAACCTGACCGTTATATAGCATTAGAAGTTAAATCTATTGTAGAAGATTCACTAAAAGATGGTGAATTGGATATCTCTATTTCTTCATTAGATTTGACTATGATAATTATGAGAATATCTAGAGGTACTATATTTGACTGGTGTCTTCATGAGGGAAGTTATAATCTTAAATCTAGAATGGAATTTGAATTAAACTTAGTTCTTTCTAATTTCAAAACTCAAAACTAGATGGAAAGAGTCGCTAATAAGGCGACTTTTTTTATTTTAATCTAAATATTAAAAGTATCTAAAAATTCATATTTTTTAGTAAATACCAAAAACTCCCAAATATATTTCGATTTCTAACTAAAAGTGCTACAATAATCCTGATTCATAACTTTATATATTTAATTGGGAGGTAAAATTATGTTTTTATTTGAATCACAACCAATTACCAATTGGCTTATGTTATTTTTAGTGTTCATTTTATTAATTATATTAAACGAAATTGGACGACGTTATAAATGGGGTGGGGTTTTTCTATTTATAATATTACCAATCATTCTTACATTATTTGTATGGCCTAATACCACTAAAGGTACTAGTGTGAATGACTGGTTTCACTACGCAAAAGTTTATTCTGCTTTAGCCGGATGTATCGGCTTTTGGCTAATACGTCATTTAAAAGATGCTACTAGTCATAAATGGGTTTTATATTTTCCACCATTAATTCTTGCAATTAATATTCTTGAGGCTGTTTCTCGTGATTTCCAAATTGGTTCACTAGGTCTTACAAAAGAAGTATTTGAAGGAATAATGTTGTATAGTGGTTCTTGGAACTACTTAAATGGTATTGCAGGTATATTAAATATAATTACAATCACAGGTTGGGTAGGAATCTGTATTAGTAAAGATAAGAGCAAAGATATGTTATGGCCAGATATGTGCTGGTTCTGGATTATTGCTTATGATCTTTGGAACTTCGCATATACTTATAACTGTTTAGGTGATCATGCTTGGTACTGTGGTATTGCATTACTAATCGCACCAACTGTAGCTGCCTTTACGCTTAAAAAAGGTGCTTGGTTACAACATCGTGCACAAACCCTTGCTCTTTGGTGTATGTTTGCAATGACATACCCTGCATTCATTGATGAATCACAATTTGCTGTTAAATCAACACAAAATCCAACTGCATTATTTATTATAAGTTTAATTGCACTTCTTGCTAATGTAGCATTATTTGTTTATATGATCTACAAAGTAAGAAAAACAAAACTAAATCCATACAAAGGTGAGCTTTATACAGATCTAAAGTGCTATGAAGAAGTAAAAGCATTTGCCGAATAATAAAAAAATCAAGCTTTGCATGAATCTGCAAAAGCTTGATTTTTTCTTCTATTTAAAAGCTTATATTATTTTTTATCATCTATCAATTAGAATACCCTGATTTACTTTGTCTAATAATTGATTCAAGGATAGACCTATAACTCTCTTTCAGCAGTAATATATACAACATCTAAACCTGTTGTATCAACTGTAAATGCTGCTTCTCCTTTTTTATTTTTAACATTAACAATCTTAACATCAACAGTACCGTCTGTCTTACCTAATGTTACTTTATAATTTCCTGACTCTTTGGCAGAAAGTGTTACAGTTACTGTTCTCTTTGTACTTCCTGCTGAACCATTTCCACTGTTTGAATTTCCAGGGAAGTGAAGTACACCAAGAGCCCTTGCATCTACCCCTTCAAGTACATCTAAAGTAGGTTGCCCTTGATTTCCTTGACCATTACTTATTTCTTTTATTTCCATAAATATATTTGTTGTCATATCTTTTGTAACTGGTAATCCTGAATGGATAAGCTCTTTGTTATCTTTTAATACTTTAAGCATTGTTTCAACTGTTCCAAGAACTGATTTTGGATATTTTGTTCCATTTGCTTCAAAGTTATTATATAGTTCTCCATAACAGTATAAACCTATTCCTTGACCACCTCTAGCTATTGTCTGAGCTGTAATCTGTTTTGTAACACTTCCATCATTCATCGTTGCACTGATTTCTGTTGGAAATAAAATAGGGAATCCTGTTGCATATGTATTTTCTGTATCTCCATTTTTATAAGTATTATAAACTGTATCAAGATTTTTATATAATGAGCTAGCATTTCCATAGAACATACTTCCTATCATATCAACACTCTTGTAAAAATCCATAGTCGTTCCATCATTAGAATATCTATCATCTCTAATATTATTTTGTTCTGTATACCCACTTTGAGTATTTGTAGTAGTCGGCTTATAAGGATCACCTTTATGAAGAGAATTGCTAAAACATTTCCATAGATTATTTATTGTCTCTGCACGGAACTTGTTATCATCTTTACCAGCATTTTTCGGATCAACCTTATACATTTTTTTCAATTCTTTATAATATGGATTTTTATCGTCTCCACTATCAACATAAAAATTAAATCCTTCTTCATTTCCAATTTGATATCCTACAATATTAGGTGAATTTACAAAATTTTTCCCAAGTGCTTCTAAAGCATTTGTAATTCCTTCAAATACAGTTGGATGCCAATACGCTAGGAAATTTTCAATTCCTGCATGATTTCCACCATGCTCATCTCTATCAGCTCTAATATCTGCTGAAGATGTAAAGTTATTTCCCCACTGCATAGATAATGCATAATCACGACCATCAATATTATGTTTATCAAAATTATATCCCCAGAAATTATCCATTTCTCTTGGAATATTATCTGTTTGACTGTGGAAGAAAATTACAAGCTCTGTCTTTAAACCATTTTTAGCTGCAAGATCTGTCACATGATTTAAGAAAGTAAAATCATATTGTCCTTGTACAGGCTCCCAATCACGCCAATATGTCATCAGCTGAACTGTATTAAAACCAATATTTTTCATATCTGAAAAATATAAATTCCATTCATCATCAGTAACTTCTTTAAAATTATCTCCTACATCAGCTGGATTTGGACTCATCTGTCCATTGTCATCTACACGAGTATCCCACCATCCCGTTTCTATAGCTAATGGATAATATGGCTCACCATTAACATAATAAGCTACCTTTCCATTCTCTAACTTTACCATAGCAACTGGATGATCTTTAGCTTCATCTTCAGGTACTATCTTAACATCTTGCTTGATAAGATTTTCATTGAATATTGTGTCATAAACCTTCTTTAATCCCTCTTTATCAACATACTTATCTAGTTTATCATATGGCAATCCAGCAGCCTGTGCCTTATAAGGTCCAACCATAAATACTGAAAGACATACAAGCATAAAAAAAGATATTATTTTTCTTCCCATATTCCCTTTCATCCCCCTTTTATTATTATGTTATGACTAAATATTTGTTGTATAACTAAGCTTATTTTACTTTCCTGTTTGACTTATTACAAAATCAACAGCCTTTTTAGGATCTCTTGTTAAATTAATATACTCTGCTCCTTTTGTAGCTGCTAATTTAATTCCTAGACGATCAGTATCTTGCTTTATATCATCATAGTAAGAACCAACTTGTGGTGCTAGAATTATCATATCAAAATCTTTCATAATTTCGTAATGTGAACCATATGCTCCGGCTGCTGAGGTTATAGGAACATTACACTCTTTTGAACCTTCTTCTAAAGCATTTGCCAACATAGCACTAGTTCCTGCCCCTGCACATAAAACTAATACATTTATACTTTTTTCTACTTTATCTGATAAACTTGAACCAACTTCCGCTTCAACTTCACTAGTACTTAAAACAGCTTTAGCTTCTACTTCAGCCTTTTTATTTTCTTTTTTCTCTAATTTTATATTCTCTAATTCTACTTCTAAGAGATGTGTATCATACGCTCTACAAAATGGTAAGTATATTATAAAGTCTACAATAATTAAAACTGCCATTAATACAACTGCCCATAAACTAAATCCTGTGCCTAATATTAGTCCCATTGGAGCTGGCGTTGCCCATGGTAGAACATACATAAAACTATTCATTCCAATTACATCTACAAAGAATTTAAATAAACAAACATTTACTATTGGTGTTAATAAAAATGGTACAAAGAAATATGGATTTAATATAATTGGAGCTGCGAAAAGTAAAGGTTCATTTACTGCAAAGCATACAGGTACTACTGAAGCTTTACCAACTGTTTTTAACTGTTTAGACCTTGCACATAATAAGAATATAAAAGGTACAATTAAAGTAGCTCCTGTTCCTCCCATTGTTCCTACAAAGTTACCTAATCCAACTGTTAAAACATTTGATGCATGTTCTCCTGCCTGGAATAATTCTAAGTTAGTCGCAACATTTGCATATATAATAGCTGCTATTGCAGGCTCTACTATTGATGGGCCATGAACCCCAACAAACCAGAAAAATGCCATAGCTCCCCAAATTATTGAAATTCCTAAATATCCATCTGCTGCTGTAAATAATGGTTGCAAAAGATTTATAATAGCTTCTGCAAAAGAAGTTCCTACAGTACTTCTAACAGCTAAGTCAATACAAACCATTGCTAATACAGAAAAACCAAAAGGGAAAACATCCTTAAATGTTTGAGAAATTGTTCCTGGAACTTCTTTTGGCATTTTTATAGTTATGTCTTTTTTTACGCAAAACTTATAAATATTAACCGTAATAAATGCTGATACAAATGCAGCCATAAGCCCCTTTGTTCCCATGTATTCAGTAGAAAAACCACCTTCAATTTGATTTACACTTAAAAGTAAAAATCCTACTATTGATGCTAACATAGTTGAAGTAGAGTTTATAACTTTATTCTTTGGCATAATTCTATTCATCGACTCAGTTAAACATCTAGCTGTAGTTCCAGCAACTAATAAGCCAACTACTCCCATTGAATATCCATAAACCTTCCATAACCAGTTAGAAATATTATCCGGCCAATAAAATCCAAATGAATTTGGAACTGCTGCAATTAATATAAATATACTTGAAAATAAAATGACTGGCATGGCTGTCAAAAATCCATCTCTAATAGCTGATAGATATATATTTCTAGAAATCTTTTCAAAAAACGGTTTACCCTTTTCAATTTGCTTTATTATAAAATTCATAGAAAAATCCCCCTATTAGATTCTTTTTACTTTGTTTTTTTATAAAGCTCAATAAAATCTTGAACAAGATCCCTTAATAAAAGAGTTGTCATTAAGTGATCTTGACCATGAATAAATATTATACCTAAATCCATGCTTTTTCCTGAAGCTTCTTGTGCTAGCATTTTAGTTTGTGCATTATGAGCTAATGAAAGATTTTCATCTGCATCTTTTAGTTTTGCCTCAACATTATCAAACTTGCCATTTCTAACTTCTTTTAATAATTCCATTAATGAACTCCTTGCATCTCCTGCATAAGCAACTATCTCAAATCCAAGCATTTGTAATTCTTCTTTGTTCATATCAATTCCCCCTAATAAGTATTAAGTATAATATTTTTATATTATTGTTTTAGTTTCGCTAACACGCTTATACCAATATGCAGATTCTTTCGGATATCGTCTTTGAGTTTCGAAATCTACATAGAATAGACCATAACGCTTGTTATATCCATTTGTCCATGAAAATAAATCCATTAAAGACCAAAGGAAGTATCCTTTTACCTCTACTCCATCAGATATTGCATCACTGATTGCTTCTAGATAAACTTTTATATAGTCTATACGTTGTTTATCCATTATTACTCCATTATCAAATTCATCCTTATATCCCATACCATTTTCTGTTATATAAATTTTATTGTAATTAGGATAATCATTTTTAATTCTCATAAGGATATCATACATACCTTCAGGGTAAATTAACCAATCCCAATCAGTCCTAGCTAAACCTTCCTTATATACACGTTCTCCTATACCTTTAACTCTATATACCGAACTTCCTTTATCACCTGTTCCATTATGATAGATCATACTCTCACCATCATATGCTTTAACAAAATGGCATTGATAGTGGTTTATTCCTAGATAATCATTTCTATTAGATGCTTTTTTCATAATCTCAAAATCTTCATCTCTAAAATCATAAGTTGCATTATTATTTTTGCAAATATAATCAATAGCTTCCATAGTTTCATCAGAATAATATCCAAGGTATGTAGCATCTAATAAAAATCTTATTGATAAGGCATCCTCTAGAAAACAAGCTCTTTTATCTTCTTTTGAATTACTATTTGGATATTTAGTTTCTAAAGAATGGACAACCCCAATCTCTCCAGGATATTCATTTTCCTTAAATAAATTAACTGTCATAGCATGAGCTAACATCATATTATGTAAGCATTGAATAATTTTAGTAAAATCAAATTTTATTGATGGAGGAAAAACTCCTAATAAGTATTGATTTGTAGCTACTGGATAAATTTCATTAAATGTAGCCCAGTATCTCACTTCGCTAAACTCTTTAAAACAGAATTCTGCGTAATCTACAAAAGCACTTATAGTATTTCTATTAAGAAAATCCCCTTCATCAAATAAAGTTTTTGGAGTATCAAAGTGATGTAGAGTTACAAATGGAATTACGTTTCTCTTTTTACATTCTTCAAAAATTCTATGATAGTAGTCTACTCCTTCTTTATTTACTTCCCCAGTTCCAGTTGGAAAAATCCTAGTCCAAGCTATAGATATCCTTATACCATTGACACCAAACTTTTCACATAATTCTATATCATCTGCAAATTTATTATAAAAATCACTTGCAGGATCTGGACTAAATCTTCCTTGCTTTTCTAAAAATTCATCCCATGCAACAGCTCCCTTCCCGCCTTTTTTTGTAGATCCTTCTGCTTGGTATGCCGCTGTAGCACCACCAAATATAAAGTCATCAGGTAATTTTTTGAACATAAGTAATACCCCCTATTTTTTAATTAACAACTTAAGAGTTTTTAAGCACTGTATTAAAAAAACAAGATTTTCTAACCTTGAACTTTTAAACTCTAGAATTAATCATTCTTGTTTTATTTTGTTTACTTATATTTTATTTTTGTTTTCTTTTGTTTTAATTTTAACTCTACATTTTCGTTTAGTCAAGCGTTTTCTTGAATCTTATTTTTTTGTATTATAAGCTAAACTTTAGCTATATTACTACACTTCAAACATTTATATCAAAATAAAATACAGTTACTCTTTTTTGTTCGTTTTTTGTTTGTTTACATTGACTTAGTTTTATTTATGTGATAAATTATGTTTAAAGTTATAAATAAATTATATTTAAAGTTAGTGAGTGATAAATTATGTTAAAAAGAGAACGATTAGTTAAAATATTAAACAAAATAAATAATCAAGGTATAGTAACAGTTAACGAAATAATAAACGACATAAATGTTTCTGATATGACTGTAAGAAGATATTTAGATGAATTAGATAAATCAGGCAAAATAATTAGGATACACGGAGGAGCACAAAGTATTTCTTATGCCATAGACCAAGAGCTCTCACACTCTGAAAAGCTAAACCTTCAAATAGATGAGAAAGAACAAATTGGAAAAGTTGCAGCTTCCTATATACACGATGGAGATACAGTCTTTCTTGGTCCTGGAACTACGATTGAATTATTAGCTCATCATCTAATAGATAGACGTATCCGAATAGTTACTAATAGCTACCCTGTCTTTGATATACTAAAACAATCTATTTCAGCTGATATAATACTAACAGGTGGTGATTTCAGAAAAAATACAGGAGCACTTGTAGGACCTATTGCAAATTCTACTTTGAAAAACTTAAACTTCACAAAGGCCTTTATAAGTTCAAATGGAATTCATAACGAAGATATTTCCACTTATAATGTGGAGGAAGGCGAAGCTCAAAGAATAGCACTTAATAATTCAAGGACAAAATACTTAGTTGCAGACAACAAAAAATTAAATAAAGATGATTTTTATGTGTTTTACGACCTACATGATATAGATTATCTAATAACAGATTATACAATCAGTAAAGAAGTAAAACAACACTATGAACAATATGTAGACATAATAGTAGCAGATAGACATAATTAAAATCTAAAAATATAAAGGGGAATAGTTATGAAGGGAATAATTTTTGATTTTAATGGTACAATGTTTCAAGATTCACATTTACATGAAGAGGCTTGGATTTATATGGTAAATAAATACACTAGTGGATTTATGACAGATGAAGATATTTTAATTAATTTACATGGTAGAACTAACAAAGAAATATTAAATCACTTTATATCAAGTTCGCTAACACCTGATGAAATTGAAAAGTTATCTTTCGAGAAGGAAGCATATTATCGTGAGCTTTGTCTAAAATATCCAAAAGATCTTAAACTAACCCATGGTTTAATCGATGTTTTAAATGAACTAAAATATCAAGGAATTCCTATGACCATTGCAACTGCAACAGTTAAAGAAAATGTAGATTTTTACTTTGAAGTATTTAATCTAGGAAATTGGTTTGATTTAGACAAAGTTACCTTTGATAATGGTAGCTTTCCAGGTAAACCAGAGCCTGATATATTCCTAATAGCTGCAGGCAAGCTTAAATTAAAAGCTGAGGATTGTTTAGTTATTGAAGATGCATATTCAGGACTTTTAGCTGCAAAAAAAGCTGGAATAGGAAAAGTAATAGCAATAGATCCATTTAATAAAAATTCTGATTTGTTTATTAAAAATCAAATGTGTAAAAATGGGATAATCAATGATTTTACAACATTTTTTAAAGTACTCAACGAGTCAGATGTAGATATATCTTGTTAGTAAACAGGGTACTGTAAGTAGATTTAAGTAAAAACTACTTACAGTACTTTTTCATGCACTAATTTCATCATCTAATTTTCTATATATATCTTTTTCATAACTTCACCCCGGTTATATATTTACTTAAATAAATTATAAATATCCTCATCTGATAAACTTCTAAGAGCTCCTCCATCAGATAAATTCCCATCTATTATATTATCTATTAATTCCTTCTTACTTTCCTGTAAGATTACAATTTTTTCCTCAATAGTTCCTTTGGCTATAAGTTTAACAACTTCAACTACTTCTCTTTGCCCAAATCTATGAGCTCTATCGCTTGCCTGATTTTCAACTGATGGATTCCACCAAGGGTCAAAATGAATTACAGTGTTGGCAGATGTTAAGTTAAGTCCTGTTCCTCCTGCTTTTAATGAAATTAAAAATACTTTCTTTTCTTTACTTTCATTAAATTCGTCTACAAGCTTTATTCTATCTTCAGCCTTAGTTTGTCCATCTAAATAAAAGTATTCTATATTATTCTTAGATAGCTTTTTACCTATGTTTTTTAGCACACTTGTAAACTGAGAAAATACTAATATCTTATTATCTATTTCTATATATTCTTTTATTATTTCTAAACAAGCATCAATTTTAGCACTTTTACCTTTATAATCTTCTATTATTACACTCGGATCTAGGCAAAGTTGTCTTAGCTTAGTTAAATAAGATAATATAGTAATCTTATCTCTAATCTCTTCTTTTTCTTTAAGTTTTCTTTTTATATCATCTACATATACACCATATATTTTTCTTTGTTCTTTACTTAGTTCTACTAAATACTTTCTTTCTATCTTATCTGGTAACTCTTTTATTACTTGCTTTTTAGTTCTTCTTAATATAAACGGTCTTATAATTCTTTTTAGATTTTCTATTTGACTTTCATCTTTTATAAATATTGCATTAAATTTAGATAAACCATATAAATGTCCTGGCATTACAAAATCAAATATTGACCAAAGCTCAAGTAAATTATTTTCTATCGGAGTCCCTGTAAGTGCAAATCTATTTTTAGCTTTTATTGACTTTACAGCATCAGTGCTTATTGCTGTTGGATTTTTAATATTTTGAGCTTCATCTATAATACAATAATCAAAATTAATATCCTCATAATACTCTAAATCATTTCTAAGTGCTCCATAAGTAGTTAATATAACATCATATTCATTAATATTTTTTATTATATTTTCTCTTTCCTTTTTAACAGAGTGTGCTATTCCTACTTTTAGATTTGGTGCAAACTTATCAATTTCATTTTTCCAATTATGTATAAGAGATGTTGGAGTTATTACTAAACTTTTCTTTCCTTTTTTTGATAATAAAAATGTTATAGTTTGTAATGTTTTACCTAATCCCATTTCATCTGCAAGTATTCCTCCAAAACCACAATAATCAAGTGTTTCAAACCAATTAAATCCTTCTACTTGATAGTCACGAAGGTTAGCATTTAAGTCTTTTGGAAGTTCATATTTTATATTATTAATATTTCTAAATTTATCTACAATAGTTTTAGCATTATCTATCCCTTCTATAATATGCAACTTCTTCTCTGATATTAAGTTATCTATAAATAATGCCTTACTTATATGTATTTTCATTTCATCTAATGTATTTGTAAAGCCTAGACTCTCCATTAACTTAAACATTTCTATAGTTTCTCTATCTTCTAAATTTACAAAGCTTCCATTTCCTAACTTATAAAATCTCTTGTTTATCTTAAAAGCATTTATTATGCCTTTATATTCATTTTCATTTACACCTTCAATTTCAAATTTAAATTCAAGATAATGATTAACTTCTTCCCCTAAACCTACCTTTATTGAGCTAGAGTTATATACTTTCTTTTCTTTTAATTTATCTGAATAATATACTTCACCTATATTTTTAAGTCTGTCTATTTCTTTACTTAAAAAATCATATAGTTGAATGTCATTACCTCTAAATATATACTTATCATTATCTTTTTCAAAATAATAAGTGTGTAGTCTATATATTGCCTCTTCTTCTTTTTCTATTTCTTTTATTACAAACTTACCTTCATTTTCTCCTTCATATACAAATTTTAAATCACAAGTTATATTTGAATCTTCTAAATCAAAGTAATACTTAACTACTAACCCCTCACTTATGTTTTCTTCAATTTTTGGATCAACTAAAACCTTATTTGATATATCTTTTAGTTTTGGAATCATATTAGTAAGAACTTCACTTACTTCATCTTTTTTAAAGCTTATTTCTTTATATTCATTTAGTACTTTATATAATTTTTTATAATAAATTCCACTTTCTATGCTTAATAAATATATATCACCATCATAAAAAACTACATCACCTCTTTTAGATAATGGAGTAGGTAAGATGTCTTTACTTTTAAGTAATATTTCATCATTTGCCATTTCAAAATCTATATTTATAGGAAGTTCTCCATTTATTATTTTGGGTGTATGATACATATTTTTATATTTAAATTCAAAATCCTTATACTTAAGTATTTCAATAAATCTTCTAACCATATTTCCATTTATATTCATATATCTGTAATTCATATTTGAAGATAAATTAGATAAATTTATACCATACTCTTCAATCATCTCAACTAGCTTCTCATCTTCCTCAGAAAAATAGCTACTAGTAGGATCATATAAAAAATCTATTCCATAAATTATTTCATTTCCTTCTACTCTTGAGTATGCAAATTCTCTAAGGTTTTTTAGTACATACATTTTATCTATTCCTATTTTAAAATCTGCACTTATAGTTCCATCTCCATTAGTTTCTAAACTTACTTCTAAGTTTACTTTTTCCTTAGGTTTACTTTTAAAAAAGTTTAATAAGTCTTTATTCATAAAACCCATATTTCTAGATAGTTTATGTTTATTTTTTACTATAGAAGTCTTTTGTTTAAGATTATTAATTATATCTTTTTTTAATGAGTTTATAACATCTAAAGTTATTGCTACTATATGTTTACATATGGCTGGTTTGTATGGTGTAGTTCTTGATATACAATCTTGGCAATCACACATTGCAGATACTATACTTTTATTTTCTAAGTCCATAATTATATGACTAGTATAAGTACGATTTTGATTTTCTGAATTTACTTGTCCATATATACTTAGAATTTCTTCTTGATTTTCATAATTTACTTCATCTATATATCCATCTTTTAAGTAGTCACTACCTCTACTTAACCTTAGATTATCTGTATTTTTAATTAATATTTCATTTACTATTTTAAAGTCCACTTTATCACCTATTTTCTTAAGTTATAAGTTTTATTATATATTTCTTAAATGTATCAATCAACTTTATTATTAGTTATATAATATATCAACTGAAAAATTATAATTAAAATAAAAAACTATATACCTATTGAACAAATTGCTCAACAATGTATATAGTCTCTCAAATTTAAAATCTATAATTTAATTTCTTTTAGTACGTTCATCTTTCCTAAATTAGTCATTTCTATATTTACAGGTGTTATAGATATATATCCATTCTTAACTGAATAGATATCACTATCTTCATCTTGTTCTTCGTCTCTAACATCTCCACCTATCCATACATATCTTTTTCCACGTGGACTAAATCTATCTTCTATTACATTATCATACTTTCTTTCACCTAACTTAGTTACCTTAAATCCTTTTACTTCAGTCTTTGGTATGTTCATATTTAGTACACAGTCATCTAAAAGTTCTAATTTATCTTTTATACTGTTTATTAAGGTTACTACATACTTAGCTGATTTTCTATAAACTTCTTTTTCTATATTAAAATCATCATAAGATACAGCTATTGATGGCTTATTTTGAATAAGACCTTCTATTGCTGCTGATACTGTTCCAGAATAAACTACATCCGTTCCTAAATTAGGACCATTATTTATTCCACTTAAGACCAAATCTATATTAATATCTTTAAATAGTGCTTCTATTCCAACTTTAACACAATCTGCTGGTGTTCCAGATATTGAATACGCTTTTATGTTTTTATCTATAAATTCATCATTTACCATTATTGGATTATGTATTGTTATAGCATGTCCTGTTGCACTTTTTTGACTTTCTGGTGCCACTACATAAACATTTCCTATAGTTGATAGTTCTTTAGCTAGTTCTATTATCCCATCCGCTCTTATTCCATCGTCGTTTGTTATAAGTATATTCATAATAATCTCCTTGTCTTTTTATTGATTATGTTATAAAACTTTTATTTTTATATGTGTACTTGCTCTATATAACTATAATATAAAACTTTTATTAAAAATAGAACATATACATTAGTTAACAAATAGTTTTATATAAAAAATATAAATTCATGATTTATCTCAATACGATTTTAATTTAATATATCGATTTATAAGCTATATATAATATCTTTATTAAGATTTAAAAACTCAGCCTTTCTTTCTCTATATAAACATACATATTTAAATCCTAGAGATTCTAAAATAGCATAAGACATATCAAAGTCTCTACATACATCAACAGCTCTATGAGCATCAGATCCTAGAGTAATTATTTTTCCACCAAGTTCTTTGTATCTTTTTAATATATCAATTTTAGGATGTGTTGCATTTAAATTATATCTATAACCAGATGTATTTATTTCGATTCCTTTTCCTGAATCAATTATACTTTTTAATAAATTATCTAATACATCTTTATAATCATTATAAATTATTTTATTATCTTCATACTTTCCATATCTTATTATATAGTCTAAGTGACCATAGGTATCATAGTCGTTAAATTCTTTAGTAGTTTTTATTATACTTTCAAAGTATTTTGTATAGGCTTCCTCTTTACTTAATCCATTAAAAAATTCCGATTGAACTAATCTTTGTTTATCTACTCTATGAGTTGAGCATAATACAAAATCAAAAGGATTTGAATTTAATACATCCTCTATTTTATCCTTTATATAACTTTGATACCCAACTTCTATACCTATTAATATTTCTATATCTTTTTTATATTTTTCTTTATATTTTTGTATTTGCTTAACGTACTCATTACAGTCTAAGCTAAATCCAGTATCACGATACTCTAAATGGTCTGTAAATGTTAAATGTTTAACCCCTATATTTATAGCTCTTTTTATTACATCTTCCATATTATCTTTAGCATCACTTGAAAAATGTGTGTGCACATGATTATCTAATATATTCATCCAAGGCCTCCTTAAAAATTTCTACTTTTATATTATAATACTTTTATAAATTAAAAATTTATATTTATGAAAAATAACTCCACCGTTATAGTAATTTACTACTTAGGAGGAGTTAACCTATATTATTAAAATTTACTTTTATCTAAATCTTTGATAACAATTTTTATTTTATATTTTTATGCATCCTGTTGTATTTATCTACTTCAAATCCATATTTTTTATATAAATTTATTAAATCATTTTCTTCAATTATATTTTTGTCAGCTACTACTAAGCCTTCTACTAGCTTTATTTCTTTTAAATTATACTTATTTAAAACATTATTTATCTCTTTTATATTAAAATCTAAATTAGAAAGTAGAATGCTTCCATATCCTCTATTGCTTATTCTTGATTTAAAATTATTTATATAAAGCATTGAATAATCATTTATCTTATAACATGTACAGTCCATATGAGCTTTATTTAAACTTCCAGTTAGTAAGATTATATCCATTTGTATTCCTATATCTTTTGAATTAAAATCAATAATATTTAATATTCCTACTAAAAATTTATTTTTATCTTCTTTTATATCTAATATAATATATTTACTTTTATTTGATTTTATATACTTTTTTATTTTTTTTATTAATTTTATATAGTATTCATATTCATTTAATAAATTTGTGCTTTCTAAATCTAGATTATCATACTTTGTACTTAATTTAAGCTTTTTAATTTTACTTATGTCTTTGTCCATTAAATGCTTCTTCATTTCTTTTATTTTAATATCTAGAGTACACATATCTCCTCCATATAAAATTAACCTTTATTAATTTTATATGGTTAAACAAAAAAAATATGAACTAATCATTCTTAGATATATGATTATATTTTGTATATTTATCCTTTCTCAACCATATAACGAAGAACTGTCTTTAGTTTTGATTGTTCAGTTTTTCTAAAATCTGAAATATATATTTCTCTATGTACCTTACTTCTTAGTGCTAAATTATTCTCTTCACAATATTTTTTCATAACTTTAAATGCCTTTTCTTCTTCATCAAAAGGCCCTATATGCATCATTTGAACACATAGACCATCTTCTATAGTTGAAAACTCAACTTTATCTAACAATTTATTTGGCTTTTTCCTTTTAACAATATTTATTGCTTCTTTAAATATATCCTCTGTTACAAATTCAGGTTGTCTTATCATTATAGTATAAATTAGTTCACTTTTATCGAAACTATCTTTATTCCTAGCCTCTTCTTTTAAATCCCATAAACCTTCTAGTGGATAAACTACATACTCAAAATATCCAGGTATTTCAACATTATTTCTAGGCATCATTTTTATAGCATATGCAACTGAGTACAAAACTCCTACTGCTTCAGAAAAAGCTTCTTCATTTGGATTGCCTTCTCCTTTTATTTGGATAAATTTCATACTTTCGATATTTACCAGTTCTGCCTTAGTCTTTGGAATATAATATAACTTCTCCTTTTTTCTCCATTCATGCTTCATAATTTATCCTCCTATATAGTATACTTTATTATAGTATACTTTGTTTTTATTATCTAAATTTCATGCTTATTAACTAAAAAAATATTATATATTTTTATATAATGATATCATCAATAAGAAAATAAGTATCATTAACTTACTAAATATATTAAAATATAATTAACAAATTATATTTTAATATATTTAGTAAGTATGCTATTTATTTTATTGGAGGTGCTTTAATGGAAACAAGTAATTTTAATAATGAAAGGATTTTATGCTCTATTAACTGCTATAAAACGGTAAAAAACTCTGAAGTAGCAGTAAACTTTATAGCAAATTTATTTTCAGAAGGGGTTGCAGGTTCTGTTGCAAGTGATTTTAGACTAACTCTAACTGAAGAAAATTTATATATAGAAGCCATAAATTACTGTGCTTGGGGTGGTTTGCCCGAAGTTAGGTCTGTAGAAAAAATTCCTAGAACTAATATAAAATCATTTAATGTTAAATCTATAGATTCTAATGAAGTTGTTGAATTAACTACTACTCAAAATAAAATTATAGTTTTTATAAGAGATAATGAAAAAAATGATAATTTAGCTTTAAAAATGTCTAGTATTATCTAAACAATTCATTTATTATATTTATCCTATCATCTTAAGTTTTAAATCACCTTAGTTCTTAAGTATATACCATCTCTTTTTATTTAGAAAATACTTTTAAAATGCAAAATTAATACCTAATGGGGGGTGAAGTTGTTATGAAAAATAAGTTTTTTTCATACACTTTTGAACTAATGATACTATCCCTAGGTTGCTTTATAATGTCAGTTGGTCTTAATATGTTCTTAGAACCATACACAATAGCATCTGGTGGACTTACAGGTCTTGCAATTGTACTTAAAAGTCTTTTTAATACTCCTTTATGGCTTATAAATTTAGTTTTTAATATACCTTTATTTATATTCGGTGTTAAAATTCTCGGAAAATCTGATGCAATAAAAACTTTAATAGGAATTCTTTTACTTACATTTTTCCTAGGACTTACACAACCTTTAACTACTACTTTTAATACTGATGATATTTTATTATCTGCTATTGCAGGTGGAATTGTACTTGGTATAAGTCTTGGGATGTTATTTAGAATAGATGCTTCAACTGGTGGTACTGAACTTGCTTGTCTTATTTTAAATAAGATATTTCCATCTATTAGTATTTCAGTATTTATGTTTATAATCGATGGTACTGTAATTCTTTTAGCTGGAATTGTTTCTAAAAATATTGAAACAGCTTTATATGCTACAATATCTTTATATATTTCAGTTAAAATATCTGACGCTATTGTTGAAGGATTTGATTTTTCAAAATCCTTTATTATCGTTACTGATAAGCCTAATATAATTGGAAACTCTATTATGGATAGTTTAGGAAGAGGAATTACTTTTTTAGAGGGCCGTGGTGGATATTCTAATGATAAGAAAGATGTTTTATTAGTTGTAGTTTCTAGACGTGAGGAAGTTATTCTAAAGAAACTTGTTAATGAAATTGACCCTATGGCATTTATTATTATAAATAATGCTCATGAAGTACTGGGAGAAGGATTTAGTAGAAAAGCATAAATTTTGTTTAATCCCCTAATAATTTGTGTATAAATTAAAATATAAATTATTAGGGGGCAAATTATGCAAAAATATTTTAAATTATCAACATTTTATTTAATACTAGGATTAATATTAGGGGTATTTTACAGAGAGTTTACAAAACTAAATAATTTCACAGACCCAACAACTTTAGGATTACTTCACGCTCACACTTTAGTTCTAGGATTTGTATTTTTTATATTAGTCTTATTACTTGAGAAGAACTTTGAAATTTCTAAAGTTAAAAATTTCAAATCATGGATTATAACTTACAACATAGGACTTATATACTTACTTTCTACTTTAACATTTAGAGGCATTTTAGAAGTTAATAATTCTGACTTTGCCGGTCTTAGCCACATAGCTGGCCTTGGACATGCTATTTTAGGAATATCTTTAATCTGGTTTATTGTAATAGTTAATAAATCTTTAAAAAATTATGACTTATTAAAAACTTCTAAAAATAAATAATAAAAAGCTCAAGTATATACTTGAGCTTTTTATTATTTATTTTTGTAATTTCATGTATTATGTATTCTACAAGTGATTTAGTTATTAAAAATAATAAATTTTAATATTAATTAATAAAGGTAGGTGCTTATATATGATTAATATAGTAAATTTTCCATTTAATACTAGAGCTGTTGCAAGAATTGATGACGATAATGTAGTTCACAACCACATTTATCACAATTGTCCAATTGGAAAAGTTGATAAAAATATAGTTTATAATAATAATAATTTCCCTATAGGAAGAGTTGATGAGGATGGCTTTATACATGACCACACTCAAAGAAATAGCCCTATAGGTAAAGTTGATAACGATGGTTTTGTTTATAAAAACAATTCATTAGTCGGAAGAATAGATAGTAATATTAATTTATGTGCAGGAGCTGCTTATTTATTGTTAGTATATAATAATAGATAAAATTAAAATTTAATTTTATCTATTATTATATAAAAAGGTATAGATTATATAATCTATACCTTTTTATATATTTTCTAGTTATCAAAATCTACCTTAATTTTTCCTTGTGGTGTATTTATATCTATATAAGATAAGTTAAAGTTATCATCCATAACATCTATTTTATATTCAAAGAAAACATCATCATCTCTCTTTGACATAAATATATAACTTCCATTTTCTGCTTCTTCTATTTGATCACATATTTCATCGTAAATATCTTTTCCACTTACATTACCTTCATAACCTGCTGCTTTTATTTTTTCTTCTATTAATCTGTATATTTCTTCCATATTAAAAACCTTCTTTCTATTTTATAATATAAACATTATATACCCAAATACTATGTATTTACAAATATGTTTTAGGTTATATTAATATATATCAATAATTATTAAATTTAAAATAAAAACACTACTTGTATTATTATAAGTAGTGTTTGATTTCTTATTTTCCTTGTATAACTCTTGTTGCAATATTTTTTGAGTGGTCTGATATTCTTTCTAAGTTACTTAATAACTCTATATATGCTATACCAGAGTCTATACTACATAGATTTTTCTTTAATCTACTTCTATGGCTTGATCTAAAAGATTTTTCCATGTAGTCTACTTCTTCTTCTAATTCCAATACTTTACGTGCTAATACTTTATCATATTCTTTCATAGATTGAAGTGCTAAAGTATATACCTTTAAAACTTTATCATAAATACATACTATCTCATCTTTAGCTTCTTTTGATAAATTAGAATTTGAATTTATAAGATCTTGTGCTAATTCTGCTATATTTTCAGAATGATCACTAACTCTTTCTATGTCATTTACTGTATTAAATAGAAAATCTACTTGAACTATTAACTGATCATCTAATGATTTTGTAGATAATTTAACTAAATAATCTATAACTTTCTTTTGTAATTGATTTACTATACGTTCTTTTTCAAATGTTTTTTTCACATCTTCTTCAGAACTTTCTATCACAGATTTTATTGAGGTTTCTAATGTTCCTTTTGCTTTATTTCCCATTCTTAATGTTTCTTTTACTATATTTCCAAGAGCTATAGATGGAGTTTCTAACATTCTTTCATCTAAATACTTTGTTGTTTTTTCATCGTATTCTTCATCTCCATTATCCGGTATAAGCCTCATAACTAATTTCACTATGTACTTAGAAAATGGTAATAATATTAAAACATTAATTATATTAAATAACGTATGTGAGTTTGCTATTTGTCTTGATACATCTGATGGATCTAAATTTTGAACTATCATAGTTATAGGTTTATTTAACACTAACATAAATAAAAGTGTACCTATTAAATTGAATATTAAATGCATAATCGCTGCTCTTTTTGCATTTTTATTAGTACCTATACTTGATATTAAAGAAGTTGTACAACTACCTATGTTATCACCATATAATATTGGTAATGCTCCAGCTAATGGCATTAAGCCTTGTGATGCTAAAGCTATTAATATCCCCATCGATGCACTTGAACTTTGTAAACAAGTTGTAAGTGCAAAACCTGCTAATAATGCTAAAATTTGATGGTCTGCAAGACCTTGTAATAAATTTCTAAAACCTTCATATTTAGATAAAGGCGCAAGAGCATCCTTCATAAATTGCATACCTATAAATAATATAGCAAATCCTATTAATATTTCAGATATATTTTTAAGTTTTGGCTTTGATTTCGAACCTACCATATATAATATAATACCTATTCCAAGAGCTATTGACGATATTATGCTTGCATCAAATGATACTAACTGTGCAGTTACTGTTGTACCAATATTTGCCCCCATTATAACACCTATAGCTTGATATAAACTCATTATGCCTGCATTTACAAATCCGACTACCATTACAGTAGTAGCTCCACTACTTTGTATAATACCTGTAACAACAGCACCAACTAAAACTCCCATTACTACGTTGCTAGTTAGAAGCCCTATCGCTCTTTCTAATTTAGGTCCTGTTGATTTTTGCAGTCCTTCTCCCATTATGTTCATTCCATATAAGAAAAGTCCTAAGCCTCCGATAAGACTTATGAATATCTTCACTGTCTACTCCTCCTCAAAATAATAGTTCTTTTCCTTACTTTTTTCACTATTTTATATTAGCAGAAAATTCGACTCTTTTGTTAATTTTTTTTTATTTTTTTTGATTATACTTAAATATAAAATAAATTAAATAAAGCATTTTTACGAAAAAACACTACTTATATTAATATAAGTAGTGTTTTTTCCCACTGTTGTATCTATATATAAATCAATACTTAACCATGCCTCATAATATATTATTTAACATTATTTTCTCTAGTTAATCCAAAATTTTCATCTTCTTTATCTATTATATCCTTAATATCATAAATTTTATTTTGTTTTTTCCTGCTTATCTTATTCCATTGATTCTTTCTTTTTCTATATCCCATAAATCCTGTCAATCTATACCATGAACAAATTTGCCTATATCCAAAGCTTTCAAATACTGAAAATAACATAAGCTTTAATAACGTAAATCCACTTGATATATGCTTAAATATATAATTTTCAAGAATTACAGATGTTATAGATATTATAGTTCCATATAATATATAAACAAATAAAAATGTAAATAAAAATTCCATATTTAATAATCCTGAAAAATAGGATATTAAAATTATAGCTAGTCCAAATATGTCTATTATACAAGAAAATAATTCATATACAACAAAATATAAAAATGAAAAAACTCCTACTATTCCATATTTAGGGTTTAAAAATATATATCTATGATTTAATAAACTTGTAATAAGGCCTATGTGCCAACGCCTTCTTTGATTTTTTAAATCTTTAAATTTCTCTGGAACTTGAGACCAACAAATAGCCTTATGAGCATATTTTATATTGTATGGAAGATGGTTTTTCCTATAAAAAGAATGAAGTTTAACAACAAGATCCATATCTTCTCCTATAGTTTTTGTATCATACCCTCCAATATTTATAGCTGCACTTTTTTTAAATAGTCCAAATGCGCCTGATATTATCAAATTACCATTAAAACTATTAAACCAAACTCTTGTTGTTAAAAATACTCTGTAATATTCTATTGTTTGAAATATTACAAGCAACCTTTTAGGTGATAGTGCTTTTACAACTTCGCCTTTGTCTAAAACAACTTGATTAGAAACTTTTATATTTCCTCCAACTGCAACAGTTGTATCATCTTCCATAAAAGGTATAGCTATATTACTTAGTGAATCTCTTTGAAGTATAGAGTCTGCATCAAGAGATACAAATAATGGATACCTAGATACGTTTATACCCATATTAAGCGAATCTGCCTTACCTCCATTTTCTTTTTTAACAAGTGTTAATTTTATATTGTCTTTAATAGTTTCTTCATATATAAATTCTTCTTTTTTACAGTTTACTACTCTTCTAATTGGTCTTGATATTTTTTTTAAATTAAACTTATCTATTATTATTTCAGACGTAGCATCTTTTGAGCCATCATCTATAACTATTATTTCATACTCTGGATAATCTAAGTATAATAATGAATCTATACAATCTAGAACTGTTTGTTCTTCATTATATGCAGGTACTAGTATAGATATTGGTATATAGTTATCTTCACTTTTTATTGATAATGCATTTAAGTACTTTCTTTTTCGTTTATCTTCATTTAACTCTAAAACTGAAAATATTGTAGATATGAAAAATACTCCTGCATATATTAATATATAATACATAAAAAATATATTTAAATAATCAATAACTAACTTTAACATCGCTATCTTCCTCTATCTTTCTTGACCTTTCTAGGCACTCTTCATAAGATATTTTATTTTTCATAAACATTACGTAAAAAAGTATATCCCTTGAATATTTATCATTCTTTCTAAGTACCATATCTATTATATAATCTTCTTCAAATCTTAATAAAGATATTGCTGAATTATATCTTACATGCCAGTTTTTATCTCCTATACTTGTAAGCAAAGCATCTATACTTTCTTTATCTTTATAATTTCCTAAAGTAGCTGAACAAATTGCTCTATACTCCCAGTCATATTCTTTTAATATCTTTATAACTTCATTTTTAGCATTTTCATATTTTACAGTAGAAAAATATTTTATTACACTTATTCGTACTTCTTTATCACTACTTTCGTCTCTTAGTATATCTAACATATTATTTTTAACTGACATAATCTTATTATTTTTAAAGTGTTCTACAATTGTCTTTTGTATATTTTCATTAAATGAACCAAACTTATTCATAAGTTGTTTATTTAATAGATTTTTATTTCCATCAAATTGACCTAATATATCAATTAAAATTTTATTATTTATATACTTATCTTCATCTGATATATATATTAAAGCTTCTATAAAGTTTTTAAGATTACCTATTTTAGATATAGATTTTAATGATGATACCCTTAAATAAATAGATTTTGTATTAATGCAATTAAATAAAAAGTTATTCACTTCAAAATTATTTAATTTATACTCACCTAATAATACTGCATAATAACTTTTTATTGTATCATCTTTTCTTTTACACTTTTTTATATATCCTAATATTACATCTTCAAAATTTGACATATATATTTTAGTAAATTTATGATTTTCTTCATTTTCATTAAACTTAAATATATGATTATTAAAAACTTTTATATATGTTTTTTTATTTAAATTTTCTTTTATATATTTTATATCTATTTTAGATATCTCTTTATTTAATTTAACATTATTTAGTTGTCTTAGAACTTCTTTTCCAAAAGTATCTTCTAATTTATCTACTTTTTTATTAAATCGTATGTTAAGCATATCTTTTACTATCATATAAACAATTGAACATGAAATTATATATACAAAAAAACTCAATATTATATATATCTTAGCAATACTTTTCATATTATTTTCCTCTTTGACTGTTTATTAATTCATTCTTAATTACATAATATGATTCTTTTAGTCTTTCATGGTATGTTGGCATGATCCAACCATACAAATCATAAGTAGCACTATGCAGTCTATCTGTTTTATTTCCTTCCTTTACAGTTACCCCTACATTTATATCATTTATAATTAATGGCTTTGTTTTAAATTCTTCATAAAAGTCATTTTGTATTTGTTTTGTTGAAGGGTCCATAAAGTTTAAAATCCCCCATGGAATTCTTAACTCTATATAATTTTCTCCTATATAAAAATCCGATACTGAGTTAAAATCTTTATCTTTTGGATTAGCATTTCCATACACTAATTTACCGGTTTCATAAACTAATTTATCTGCAAATCCTTCTAATGATTCTACGTACATTTTAGGTCTTGTTTCTATAAATATCGGAGAAAATTCATCCATATCTGGTGTATGTTTTATTAAATCAGGCCTTATTTGATTATTCTTTTTATTTTCATAGAAATTAAATCCATTATAGTACTCATGAACTAATATTTTAGAATCATTCCTATCTTTTATACTAACTATAAAATCTGATGGCCTATCAAATTCTAAATTTAATTGAGAACTTTTATTTGAACCTGATTTTGGTGTTGTATCTAAATCTATATATAAATCTTGCTTATCAAGGTCTAGATTATTCGAAAATTTTAACATTAAGTATAAATACTTTTCATCACTTTTCATTGATAAACTCATATTACCATTTTTGTTTAAAACATCCTCTTCTTTCCAATCACTTATAGTATTATCCGGGTAACTCACACTTTCTTTTTTACCTGGATCAAATGCCATAATCCCAAAGTTTTGGCTATATGTTTGAGCATCACTCCAATAGGCTGACTTATCTAAGATTTTACTTTCTTTAGTATTCCATGATGAATTATGCCAGCTATCTTGAAATTCAAATATAAAGCTTCCTGCACAATTAGACCTCTTTATAGATTCATAAACATCTGCTAGTGCTTGACCCTGCTCTTTTTCATTTATATACCCTTTTGAAGAGTTTTCCATATTAAAGTCACCTGCAACTCTAGCTGAAGGTATCCCAAACTCTCCAATTACAACTGGTATTTTATGATATTCTTTTATCTTTTTAAAATAATAATCCATATTATTTTGATACTCTCTAACTTCAGAGTATGATGGATATATATTGTATGTTGCAAATACACCTGTTTTTAACTTCCTCTTTGCTTTTATATTTTCTGGATTTAGATATTTCTTTAGCTCATCTTCTTTATTATCTTTTGATAATATACTATCTCCTTTTGGATTTTCTCTACTACTTACTATATGATAAGATGAAGATCCTACAAAACTTATAAGGCTTTGCTTTTTATACATTTCTAATTCATATCCTGCTAAATAATCTCCCATTTGTGCCATATATGATTCAAATGATGATGCTTTATCATCTGTGTATAAAAACTTTCCACTATAAGATTTTTTTTCATTCATAATCTCAGTATATATAAGGTCATGTTTTGCAAATTCTATACCTATAGTGTATCCAATTATATATTTAGAAATATCAGTATTATAAAATTGAACTATATCAGGCTTGTCAAAATTATATGGATTTCCATGAACTGAATCTATTATAAGCTTTATATTAGTTTTAAAAACTTCCTTCAGTTTATTATCTTGAGGGTCATATCCATCTTTTAAATAAGTTTCATCAAAATATATTCCTTGAACTAAGTAAATTGGATTTTCTCTATCTTTGTTAAACTTCTCTAGTGCATTATAAAAGTGTTGACTCATAAGATTTGAAACTTTTATACAGTTTGCTCCCATATCATAAATATA
The DNA here is from genome assembly GCF_053667625.1 of Faecalimicrobium sp. JNUCC 81. Taxonomy (NCBI): domain Bacteria; kingdom Bacillati; phylum Bacillota; class Clostridia; order Peptostreptococcales; family Peptostreptococcaceae; genus Faecalimicrobium; species Faecalimicrobium sp. JNUCC 81. The sequence continues at coordinate 1,439,187 of NZ_CM132203.1, read as the reverse complement.
CTGTATCCATCTAAGATACTCTTCTTCTTTTACAGTATTTTCACTTGGGAACACCCCTGGCTTAGCTGGATCTAAATTAACTCCAACTATTTCAAACTTTTCCCACTTATTATTCTTAGCTATATATATCTCTTCACCTTTTATTTTTGTAAAATAAGTATCATCCATTCCTGCCATTCTATTTGTAGCTATATCATCTATGAAGTTTGCTATTAATATAAATATTATAGTACTAATTATTAAAAATCGTTTCACATGTTATCACTCCTGCTAATTTGCCCATTTTCTAAGACTATCTATATTCTCATCCATCCATTTTCCCCTTTTAACTATAAAGTTTTTCATTAAGTTAATCTCTTCATCATAAGAAGTAGCTTTACCTGTAGCATCTTTTAGTAAATGATCATTCTTTTTTAAGAACTCTTTGTATTTACTTATATCAGCTGAATATTCTCCTGACACATCTCCGTTCTCTTCAAAAACTTCAGCTTGATTAGACATATCCATTGGCCATTGATAAAAGTTTCTCTTACTTGCATCACCTAATGATTTTACTGTTTCATCTATTAGGTTAAGTAAATATTCGTCACTAAGGTATGTTTTTCTAAGTAATTTGTACCTATCTACTACTTTATTTGCAAAGTTAATATCTTCCATTAATCTATCAAACCAAGGTCTTTGGTTCATAAAGAAAGCTGTATAGTCATATGGTTTACCAATATCATCATTGTGATTTCCTAATGACTTATTAAAGTCCCATACTGGTCCTGCTTTTATTTTTTCTTCATAGTCTTTGTATATATAAGTACTTAATAATCCTGCGTCCGTATTTTTGAAAAATTCATTTATTATATAATAATCTACAAAAGAATCTATATCTATATACTTGTTATACCCTAATACTGGGTCATTAAATTTATCTGAATATAAAACTCTTTCAAATTCACTAATATGCTTTTCTATATATTTGTATTTTTCTGGTGTAAGACTATTTTTAGGATATACTACATTAAGACCATAATGATAAAGGTATGTTTCTTTACCATAACTTTTTAGTTTAATATCTCCTTCTTTTTGTCTATCTTTTGCAAGTATAAAACTAGTTTCATTAAGATTTTTTAAAGACTTAGTTATATCTACTCTCTTGTCACCTCTTTTTATTTTTTCAATCATAACGTAAACACCTTTATAGTGTTTTTCTTTTATTTCTGTACTATTGTCATCAATTAAAAATACTTCACAAAATCTAACATTTGGTGCATATTCCATTATATTTCTAGATGTTTTTAATGCTATATAATTTCTCATAAGCGATTTATCTGCAAATGGACCATTTAATACCCAATCTGAACTTTTTGCCATACCAAGCATTTTCTTTTCATTTTCTTTACCTTTATTAGTTAAAAGTTCAATATTATATTGTTTTTTAGGATATTTACTAGTACTATTTCCTCTTATCTTTATACTTGCTTTACTTACAATATTAGGATCATTTGATAGCTTATTTGACTTTTCTTTATTATCATATACTTGCATATTTACAGGGATTTTTTCTTCTCTTGGAACTAACTTACCATTTGTATCTATTATAACTATCGGTAAGTTAAAATCTGAACTTTCTAGACTGCTTTCATAGGTTTTATTAAGATTTTTATTTTGAATTTTTTTAACTTCTTCTCGTGATTTTTCCTTTATACTATTTAGATAGGCTGAACTAAATATTGCTATAAAAACAAAACTCAGTGCCATAAATGACCTAAATATGTCTTTTTTCATAATTTATCACCTAACCTATTGTTTCTCCATTTTGAGCAACTATATTTACAGTACTTACACCTTCTATTTTATATAATTCATCTATTATATTTTTATCTTCATTATTTTTTATTTTTATTTGATATATTATTTCCATATTATTTCCAACAGAGTTTTTAGCTCTTAACTGACTTCCCTTAAAAGCTTTAAAAACACATCTCATTATATCCTCTTCTCTTTCTCTATTACCTCTTATAATAAGTATATATCTTTCTTCTTTACCAAATCCACTGAAACTAAACATAGCTAAAACTCCAAATAAAAATAAAGATCCAATAGATGCTATCATATAGTTTCCACTACCAACACTTAAACCTACTCCTATACACCAAAATATATATGCAGTATCCCTTGGATCTTTAATAGCTGTTCTAAAACGAACTATAGATAGTGCACCTACCATACCTAGAGATAACGCTATATCACTTCCTATAACTATCATTACCATCGTAGTAACCAAAGTTAACATTACTAATGATACATTAAACTTGCGATTATACATTACTCCACTAAAAGTTATTTTATATGTCCAAAATACTACCATCGATAGTATTAATGCTATACTCATCATTTCTATTGCATCAAATGCTGTTATAGCTCCACTTGGTGCAGTTAAATATTTATATAATGTTTCTTTCATTTTTGCCTCCTTTATAACATATAATTTTCAAAAAATCGTCTTGAAGTACAATACTTGCTAAGAGATTGATTTGTTGTATCCAAATCAGTTAATGCTTGAGATATCCAGCAAAATAGCTCTCCATCAAACTTAACTTCTAAAAGTGCATTGTAATAATCTACTATCGGTGTCATTATTACATCCTCACTAAACATATTAAAGTCAAATTCATTGGACCTAATATCACTATCTAAAGTAACTCTTATATTATTTTCATTGTGTATATACGCTCTTCTATTATAATCAACTAAAACGACAGGCTGATATTGTTCTACTGTCATAATGTTATATGCTGAATGAGCAGTTTGATTATCATACTTTAAAAGTACACTATAATCTTTGTTTATAAGCTTTATCGCATCTTCTCTACTTATTGTTGTTGTTTCTTTAATTTGGCTTATATTTAGTTTTCTTTTTATTTCAAGCTTTACAGTATCTGTATTTGTATCATATATTCTTAACCTTATTTTTTTCCTTATTTCTTCTCCATCCATTTTAGAAAAATAATCACAATTATTTATACTATCAAAGTATAAACTCCTAATTCTATATCCATATTCTTTATTATTTTTATCTGGAGTTAAAACTTTTTTAAATAATTCATTAACTTTGTAATAGTCTATTTCACCTATAGGATATTTAAGCTCCCTTCTATTGACTATCATAATTTTCCTCCTTTCCCAAACAATTGCAAAACTATTTTAACTGTTTTAAATTTATCGAAATTTTATAAATACAGTCTTGTTTTTTGTATATCATAAGTATACTCGAGCAAAACTACTTTTTTCAATATTATATAAGTAATAACCACATTTTTCATCTTCATATATAATATTTTGTCATCTTTTTCCAATATTATTTTTATTGGTAATTATTAAAATTTTTCAAATAAAAATTATAAATATTATAGAGATATTAAAATTATGAAATAAAAAAAGTGGCTTAGTTAATTTAATCTAAGCCATACTTTTTATATTATTACTATATTCTTTTTACCATTTTTACCGTTTATTAATTTGAAATCTGCATCTTTTATTATTTTATTAAAATTATTTATACATTTATCTATACCAGAAATACCAAAACTACAAGTTACATTTATATTTTTTCCCTCATAAGTAAATAGAGCTTTCTCTATATCTTTTCTTATTTTTTCAATAATTTCATAACACTCCAGTTTTGATGTCTTATTCATTACTATTACAAACTCATCTCCACCATATCGTCCTACCCATCCATATAAGTTAATATTTATCTTAATAATATCTGATACAGATTCCAAAATATAATCTCCACACATATGACCATATGTATCATTTATAATTTTAAAGTCATCTATATCCATAATAGCTAAAGATAGGTCATATTGATTTTCTATGGCATTATTTATATCTGATGGTGTTTTTTCATTTATATACCTTCTGTTATAAATATTTGTAACTTCATCTATTATAGCTAAATCATTAAGTCTTTGAATTTCTTTTTCTGCTTGATCCATAGATTTACTAATTAAACAGCCTGTTATATTATCATTAGTTATATCTTTTAAAACCTCAACTATATATTTTTCTTTATTTTTTATTATAGGCGTTGCCATTATAAAGTATATCCGATCTTTTAAGTACTCTACTTTAGTAAATGATTTATTTTCATTATAAGCTCTCATTGAAATGCAATTGCTGCATTCAGAATTTTTTCCCCAAAATTCATAACATTTATGTGCACTATATTTTACATCGTCCTTTGAAATTTCTAAAGTACATTTTCTGACTGGATCTAATATTCTCCTATATTCAAATAGCTTATCTATTATATTTTCGTCATCTAATGCTTCTTTATATATATTCACCATTACATCCCCCTAAGGCTTAATACCCATAACTATTAATATAAAATTACATATATAATATCATTGTTATATTATATTTTATCACTTACTTTAGTAATAGTCTAATTTTTCCAAAACAAAATAATACTTGCAAACTTGCAAGTATTATTTAAAAATCACTTAAACTATATATATTTAAGCTACTCTGAAATTATATCTTTATAAAAATTAGTCATAGATAATGTTATGTATGGCACTAACCATAAAAACCCTATTCCTAAAGTAAGTAATGAAAGTATAGCCCATCCTAGGAAACTAATATATAAAACAAACAACTTCCATTTATTACCTTTCATTATCTTTTTACTTAATTTCATAGCTTTAAAAACACCTAAGTCTTCATTTTCAATTATTATATAAGGTGTAAGCGATACTCCGTATACAAATATATTGTAAATTATTAAAGCTAAAATTATTATAATAATAGGTAAAACTAAACTTGCTGTCATACTTTCTATAGACATCTCTACTAGTCCAAGTAAAGCAGGAATAAAGTTCATTGAAAAAGCAAATATAGTTATAGCACATATGAAAATTAATATTAAAGCTATTATTCCTACTATCATAGTATATCCTAATGTTTTTAGTACTTTATTAGATGATACGATAAAATCTTTAAATTCTGCGTCTCCATCTTTTTCTAAAAATTTCAAATAGAAATTTGAACAACCAGCTGTTACTATTGATGTTAATATATACGTAATTACTAGTCCTATTGTGATTCCTATTAAGGATTCTATATTGTTTTGTATCAATTCTTGTGCTATTAATACTACACTTGTTACTAGTGTTAATAATACTGGTATTTTCCAATGTCCTTTAAGTTGACTCTTTGATAATTTTTTTAATTCTAATCTAGTGATATTAACCTCTCCCTTATGATGATTTTAATTTATAGATTTATAAGTATAAGTTTTACAAAGACTTTTGTCAACTTTTTCCTATATATAATTTTATTTATTCTAAATTAAGTTTTTTATTTAATATATAAACTGTACCAGCAAATAAAAGACCTATTATAATAATACTAATTATAAACATATAATTTGATCCATTTGCTGATAGTTTGCTCACTTGAGAAATACCTGATTCATAATCAAAATCGATTGGCATATGTGAAATTATTGAATTATTTACATTCCCTATAATTACATTAATTATAAAAAATGTTGCAAGTGCTACTATATTTCTATGTTTATTAAACTTAGGTAACTGCCCTACTGATAGTGATAAATATATTTGTAAAATAAATGTTGAGTATGCAAGAAATAACCCTGCAGATATAATAAAAATTAAACTTCTAAATTCTGGTTGGCTTGATAATCCATTCCAAATTTCATTAAAAGCTAAAGTTATTTCAGAAATATTCATTGCATTGAATATAATCATAAAAGATAAAAGTGCTACTAAACCACTTAAAATAGTAAATATTAATGATGCTAAATATTTTGAAATTATAATACTACTAGTCTTAACTGGCAAAGTAAACATTAAATAACCTTCATCCCCTAAAAGATTTTTTCTAAATCTTTGTATTGCTATAATTATACTTAATACATATAAAGCTACAAAAAGTCCTATTAATACTGTTGTCATTATAAACTGCATTTGGAATAATTCACTTCCACCAAAAAGTCTATTTAAAAATGACATAGCTATTATTGCTATATATATTGGAATAAATATTCTTATATAAGCTTTAAGTTCATATTTTAATAATTTTCCTAACATTTAAATTCCTCCCTAAATAAGGCATCTATAGATTTACCTTTTTCTTCTCTAATACTTTCTACATCCCCTTGAAGTACTATATTTCCATCATATATAAATATTACTTCATCACATATATTTTCAATTTCACTAATTAAATGAGTCGCAATTAATAAAGTACTATCCTCACAGAAATTAGCTAAAATAGTTTTAAGAATATAACTTCTAGCTGCTGGATCAACTCCGCCAATTGGCTCATCTAATACATATAAACTTGCCTTTCTTGACATAACTAATATTAACTGTACTTTTTCTTTAGTCCCTTTTGACATAGTCTTAAGTTTTTCATTTTTATCAATATTTAAGCTTTCAAGCATATCATAAGCTTTATTAACATCAAAGTCTTCATAAAAATCTTCAAAGAATTTAATAATATCAGTAACCTTCATCCAATCATTAAGATAAGTTCTTTCTGGAAGGTAAGATACTGTTTTTTTAGTTTCAACAGATGGTTCAATTCCATTTACTAAAACTATTCCATCATTTGGTGTTAATAATCCATTTATAAGTTTTATCATAGTACTTTTACCATTTCCATTTGGTCCTAAAAGACCTATTATCTTTCCTTTTTTCAAGTTTAAATTTATACCTTTTAAAACTTCTTTTTTACCATAGCTTTTGTGTACATTCTTAAATTCTACAATACTATTCACTATATTCCCTCCCTTAAATTCTCCGTTACAAGGTCTATAATTTCTCCATTATTATATCCAAGTTTTACTAGAGTATCTTTTAATTCTTTTATTCTTAAATTTGCTACTTCTTCTCTCATGTCTTTAATTTTTTCTTCATCATCAGTTACAAACCTTCCACTAGTTCGTTTACTATAAACTAATCCTTCTCTTTCAAGTTCTGATAATGCTTTTTGCATAGTGTTTGGATTTACTTCAGCTTCTTGTGCCATGAGCCTTACTGGATCTAGTTTAGAACCTACTTGTAATTCACCTGATATTATACTTAGTTTTAGTTGTTCTACTAACTGTATATATATCGGCTTATTATTATCTATTTCCCATTCCATTTTTCCACCACCTCATTGTATTAATATAATAGTACAATAGTACAAAAAAAATTGCAATAATTTTTTTATAAAATAAAAATTCACTTCATTAATATATAAAAAAGCTATGTTAAATAACATAGCTTTTTTATATATTAATCTAAAGTTACATTCTCTATAGCTAAATTTTTATAGAAATTAGTATCAGCTAATGACATATACGGAATTAACCATAAAAATCCTATTCCAAGTGTTATTACTGAAAGTATACCCCAACCTAAAAAGCTTAACTGTAGAACAAAGTATTTCCACTTATTACCTTTCATTATTTTTATACTTAAGCTCATAGCTTCTAATAATCCTAAACCATCTTTTTCAATTATAATATAAGGTACCTGTGCTACTGCAAAAGTGAATATTATAAATGCTATATACATTAAACATATTAAAATTATTCCTACTACATTTGCAATTGTTATTCCATCACCATAAAATACTGAGGCTGCAATTATCCCAGTTGATGCAAATACAGATATAAATCCTATTATCATTGAAATTATTCCTATTATAACAGTATAACCTAATGCTTTTAGTAATTTATTAGATGGTACTAAAACATCTTTAAATAAAGCGTTTCCATCCTTTTTCAAAAATTCTAAATAAAAATTAGGTAATCCTATAGTTGCCCATACGGAAATTGCCCATACCACTACAAATGTTATTATGATAGTTGGTAAAGACTGTGCTTCTTCCTGAAATAAGCTAGCTATAATTGTTACTATTAAATATGCTAATGTTAATAGTACTGGAGTTTTCCAATGTCCTTTAAGTTGGCTTTTTGTAAGTTCTTTTAATTCTATTCTGTTCATGTAACAACCTCCTTTAATAATATATATATTATTCATTGTGTAATTATGTGCCTTAGTAAAATTTTATTATTCGAGCTTAATAACAAAAGATATAAAATTTACTTTATAATTAAATAATCAAAAAAGAATTGCCTTCAAATGATTAAACCATTTAAAGGCAATTCTTTAAATTAATACCTAGAACCAATTAAGTTGGCACGTTTCATATTTATTTTTATAGCTATCTATAATATCTTCCATTTTGTATAAAATATTGTATTTATTACACTCTAATTCAAATAAATCTCTTAATTTTTTAGATTTAATGGATTCGTATTCATATCTATCTCCATAAATTTCAATATACTTATTTACTATATCTTTAGAAAATATAGTTCTTAATTTATCATAATAATATTCTCTTTGATTTTGTCTAAGAGTTACTCCCATACCATAGGAAAAAATAAATTTAGCCCCACATTCATAAGCTTTTCTTACTATTTCCTTTACATTTTCTTCACTGTCATTTATAAATGGTAGTATCGGCATTAATAATATTCCTGTAAATATACCATTTTCACTTAGTTTTTTTATTGCTTCAAAGCGTTTCGATGAAGTAACAACATGTGGTTCAATTTGTTTACATAAATTATCGTCATAAGTTGTAATAGTAATCTTTACTAAAACAGGTGAATGTTTTTGAATTTCTTTTAATATCTCTATATCTCTTGTGATTAAATTACTTTTAGTTGCAATCGATACTCCAAATTTAAAGTCATTTATAAGTTTTAAAGCGTCTCTAGTAAGCATATATTTTGCTTCAAATGGATTATAAGGATCACTCATTGCTCCAGTTCCTATAACACCTTTTTTTCTTTTACCTTTTAATTCTTTTTTAATCATTTCTATTGAGTTTTCTTTAATTCTAACTCTATCAAAATCTATGATCTGATAACAACTACTTCGAGAATCACAATAAATACATCCATGTGGACACCCTTTATATATATTCATATTGTAATTTATAGAAAACCAAGGATTATTTTCTATATAATTAGAAATTATAGATTTTGCTTTTATAAACTCCATTTTAGTATCCTCCACGTTTTATGCATTATAACTTATTTGTATAAAATTTAATTATTAATAATATCTGATTTAATATTTTCTGTCCCTGGAATTGTAAATATAATAGATATAATCCCACATACTATCATAAGCATTGGATAAAACATATAAGGTACAATAGTAAATGGAGATACTCCTGCAAGAGATGATGCAACTAATAGTTGTCCTCCATATGGTATTATTCCTTGAAACGCACTAGAAAATATATCTAATAAACTAGCGCTTTTTCTAGGGTCGATATCAAATTCATCAGAAATTTCTTTTGCAATAGGTCCTACCATAATTATAGATATAGTATTATTAGCTGTACAGATATCTGCTAAACTAACAAGAGCTGCTATTCCAAATTCTGCACCTTTTTTATTTTTTATTTTACTTTTAGTAAATGAAAGTAACCACTCTATTCCGCCATTTACCTTTATAAGTTCCACTAATCCTCCTATAACTATTGATATCATAGCTAGATTTTGCATGCCTACCATACCTTCAAAACTGACTTCAAATAATCCCCCTATATTAAATGATTCAGTTATAATTCCGATTAATCCACTAATTAATATTCCACTAGTTAAAACCACAAAAACATTTACACCTAATAATGCCATTAATAAAACTAAAATATATGGAATTATTTTTATTAATGAATAAGATGTATCTCCACTTATATTTCCACTTCCCGAACCTATAACTATAAATATAATAGCTGTTAATATTGCTGCTGGAAGTACTATTTTAAAGTTAGTTTTAAACTTATCTTTCATATTACAATTTTGAGTATTAGCTGCTGCTATAGTTGTATCCGATATCATCGATAAATTATCTCCAAACATAGCTCCACCGATTATAGCTCCTAAGCAAAGAGTTAATCCTATTGAAGTTTTATCTGAAATCCCTACAGCAATAGGTACAAGAGCTACTACTGTTCCTGTTGATGTTCCCATAGATGTTGATACAAAACATGATACTAAGAACATTCCTACTACCAAAAGGTTTGGTGGCAATATTGACATTCCAAAATTAACTGTTGATTCTACTCCTCCCATAGCTTTTGTAACTGAACCAAATGCACCTGCTAATAAAAATATTACACACATTAACATAACATTAGAATTTCCTGCTCCATTAGTAAATACTTCTAGCTTTGTATTTAAATCTCTTTTATTATCTATTAATATTGCTACACCAACTGATATAAAAAATCCAACCAAAATAGGCATTTTAGAAAAATCTCCTGTTATTAATGCTGTGGATACAAATAATAGTATAAAAACTGCTAATGGTGCTAATGCTACTGGATTTCCACTTATTTTCTTATTCATACAATACCCCCTGTTATATTTTTAGATTCTAATAAAAAATTCGCTTTGCTCATGTCGCCAACGACCTAAAAACCAGGTCCATTGCTCAAGTTTAGATGATATCAAATTGTAACTTATCAACAAAACAGATAAATTATAATTTACTTATAATTAAAATAATTAAAAAAAGCTTAAGTATAAACTTAAGCTTTTTAGCGAATTTATACTTATCTTTCAGCTTTGTGCTGCAGGATTTAGCACCATTGCATATTTAATATGCTGGTTGCCGGGTTTCAAAGGGCCAGTCCCTCCACCTCTCTAAATAAGTTTATTTATTTGTTATAGTAATCTAATAAATATAAGGTGTCAATTATAAAAAATAAATGATATATAATATTTATTTTTTATAATATTTAAAACTTTGTATAAATATATTACTAATTATATGTCCATACTATTTAATATTTCTTTAAGAGCTTTTAGTTCATCAACTGTAAAAGTTAATCCTTTACCCATCTTCTCGTGTTCTTCATCCCATTCTCTTATATCATATTTAGCTTTATTATTATTCCAGCTAACTAAGTTTAGCTCCTTTTTCCATCCTTTTGATGATTCTGAAATAACTCCATATTCATACTCTATATCAAATTTAATATTTGCCATATTTATATCTCCTTTATACTTAGTTTGTATTTTGAGCTGCTAATTTATATTGGTTTTCTCCTATTTTTTCAATATCAACTATAACAAACTTATCTTTAACCCAATTATCACTAGACTTAATTCCGTTTCCAGTTGTAAAGTAGTCAACATATCCATCAACTGACTGTATATCATAGTTCATACTAACTCTAAAATCGCCATTCTCTAAACCACTTTTAAAAGTAACATTTTTTACCTTATAATTTTTTAATATATTAATATATTCTCCAGATTCTACTTTAATATTTCCATAATCGTATGCTAAAAGGATTTCAAATAACTTTTTAGCTATCTTTTTTTTATCAGTCTCTGAAGTTTCTATTACACTTGTGTGGTTTCCTATTTTTAAACGTCCTTCTCCTATATTATCATAGCTTTCCTTGCTTAATAGATCCTTCCACAAATTTAAATCTTGTGGTAATTTTCTTAAATCAGTTTTTATAACTTCTTCTATTTGACTTCTATTGTAAGTGTATATAACACCATGTTCTTCTCCTAGCTTTATATTAACTATATCAAGATTATCAACTAATGCAAATAATATAACTGAATTAGTATAAAGTAAATTTGTTATATTATTTTCTTTATATTCATTACCTAATTTATAATTAACAGTAATTTCATAAGGCTGTTTGTCTGTTTGCAAACTAAAACCATCCTTTGAATTATTTCCCGGCAAATACTCTAAAATATTTGAAATTTTAGAAGAGTTACCTATTTTTGTACCTTTAAATTTTGATAATTCATTTAAATCAATACTACTTTCTTTCTTTATATCTTTATTAACTTTAATATTCAAATTCTCTTTAGATTCACAACCTACTAGACCTATTGCACTTGTTATTATCATAATTGAAGTAATTATGCTAGCTATTTTCTTCATATATCGTCTCCTTATCTTCTATGTAGTATACATTTTAGTAAAATTTTTCGAATATAAGAATAATTTTTAATTGCTCTTCTAAATTAAATCCTAAATTTCCCATATATCTAATTATACCATTATGTTTTGAGTTATTATCATCAAGTTGAATTTATCTATCACTTATATGCTTTTATTTCTAACTTCTAATTTAACCAATCTCCTCAATGCTATAGATAAATTTCATATATCTTTCAAATATGATATGTATGAAAGTATAGACTCTATAAATAAAAAAATCAATATTATCAACATTATTGTAACTTTATCTTCATATTATAACTATAATTAACAAGAATTCTTAGGTAATACTATATTAATAAATAAAAAAAGAAGGCCCAAGCCTTCTTCTTTTATTTATTATTTTTTACTAATGTTACTTTTGAATTATCTAATCCATCTATTATAAAATCAAATTCATCTAATTTTTCATATTGACTAACATCAAAAGTGATAGAAACATAATCTTTTCCATCTTTACTCTCCATCCATCCTGGCCTTTCACTTCTGTATTCTTTACCATTTTTATCTACTAATTTTGCATTTAACATTATAAGTTCATCTATCGGCTCATTAACCACAAAATCTATCTTTATTCCAGTTGCAAATCCTTTTGCTTCAATTATTTCTACTTTTTCATTTTTATCTTTAGCTACATAACTTACTTCTTTATTATTTATAATAAAATCATTAAAATCTAATTTTAAATCCCAATTCCCTTCTATGTTTGATATCTTATTAGTTTGTATTCTAAGTCCTTTTATATCGCCTAGTGAACCTTGTGATGAAGTAAACACACACCAAAAATATACTTCATTTTCATTTAATCTGCTTACATCTATATCTTCATCAGCACCTGAAGTCAAATGATATTCATTTCCATCTTCATCAGTTAATGGAGGAGACATTATACCATCTTTTCCATATGTTTGAAGTATCCTTCCTTTATCATCAGTTATAGTAAAATGATTCATTATACTTTTATTTTTAGTTTCTGGATTTTTGAACTTTTTTAATTCATTTGTATCCTTTGAACTTAACTTAAATTTAATATTTATAATAGTAGGGTCAGCTACTAAATCTACTACTTCTAACCTTATTCCATTACTTTCACTAAATACGCCTTCTGCTTTTTGTTCATATCCATTTTCTTTTGCACTTTGAACTCCTCTATATCTTCCTTCAAATAATACTTTATTAATATTCGCTAATACTGGTTTTCCGAAACTTAAACCTCCTATAACAACCATCGCTACCGCAGCTGCTGTTTTTTTATTTATATATTTTTTCTTAGCTTTTATATTTTCTTTTTCCATATCTTTTATCATATTAAATGCATCCTCTTTTTTATTTATTATGCTTTGTGGTATATATTCTTCTTTATTTAAGTTTTCTTTTATTAATTTATCTAAATCATTTTGCATTTATAATCCCTCCTTCTTTATTATTTAGCAAAAAATTTTTAAGCTGTTTTTTCCCCCTAGAAATTCTAGATTTTATTGTGTTTTCATTTTCATTTAAAATTTCACTTATTTCTCTAGAATTAAATCCTTCGACATAATATAGATTAAGTACTAATTTATAATCCTTATTTAATTTTTCAAAAGCTTCATCAAATTCTAATTTATCATGTGTTTGGTCACTATAGCCTTCTTCCTTATAACTGTCTATAAATATAATATTTTTATTGTTTCTTATAATATCATTGCACTTATTAATTAAAATTCTTGTAATCCAGGTTTTAAAATATGTAGTTTGTTTTAGAGTATGAATACTTTTATAAGCGGATATTATTGTTTCTTGTATTGCATCACCTATGTCTTCTTCATTATGAAGTATTGCTTTAGCCGCTTTATACATAGAAATTTCGTGTTTATTAATCAAACTTATAAAAGCTTCACTATCTCCTTTCATCGCTTTTTTTACTAAAAATTCCATTTTATCCTCCATTTTGTTATCTTTTACAATCATTAGACGTACGTTTTATTTAATTAGTTGCATATATTATTATTTTTTTATATTATTTTTAAATCTATAAAAAATAGTAGTTACTAAAAAGTAACTACTATTTTAACATGTATTATGCTTTAGTTTTATTTTAATTAATATATTCTTCTATTTCACTTGTTATATCTTTTATATCTACTATTTTATTTTTATATGTAATTTTCATCTTTATATAATTAAGTTTATTTTTGTAATCTTTTTTAGGTATTTCTACTTTGTATCCTTTATCTTGCCAAGTAGTCCCATCTATATCATTTTGTTTTTCTTCATAGTATTCGCATTTATAAGTTTTTTCACTTTCACCTATTCCAAGTATTATATCCATAGATTTTATCTCTTGATTACCTCCATCTTTTTTATTAGATTCATAATAATTTCCATCATTATCTACATACATATTATTTAAATTTACATATATACTTAATTTTTCTCCATCTACATCATTATCTTCTCCATAACTAATTGATGGAGGATATGGAATAAACTCATATTTATCTAAATCAGTTATATCTCCACTTTCAGATATGCTACCTTTTGTTATTACTTTATATTTATATTCTGAACCTATATTATACTCCATAACTCCTGTATATGATAAATTCCCATCTTCAGCTAAACTAATCTCAGTCCATTTATCTGATTTATCTTCTTTATACATAAAATATACTTTAGAATCATTACTCAATCTACTTAAATCTACTCTTATATTTAGTATATATTTATCATTTTCTACTTTATCTAGTTTAAAGTTTACATCTTTTGTAAGATGTGTTTTAGCTAATTCTTCATTTAATGTACTTTGAACCTTTAGACTTACATTATTAATTAAATCCATAGCCTGGCTATGATTTCCAAATGTTGTATTCGATAAATCTTCTACTTTTTTGTTCATTATTAATATAACCATAAACTGGTATATTAAAGCTATAATTACTAATGATATAACCCCTATCTTTAAATATTTTTCCATAAATCCTTCTCCCTCATATAAAATTCATCCCAAATATATAGTATCATAACTCATAAATATTAAATATAAACATATAATTACAATTAATATCTATATTTATAATACTTATATGACCAGTCCATTCCAAGAACAGGCATTATCATATTAGCTGTTTCTTTATCTTATGGATCTAGATAAATATTTGCTTGATTTTCAACAAATGTATCCATCATTGTATAAAATCCTCTAGATCCTACCCATCCACCAACTGACATTAATAATTTTACATCACTAAATTCTTTTTTCATTACTTGTAATAAATTAAAATGACCTTTATATGGTAAACTTTCATCTAATTAATAGAAATACTATAATCAATACATTTCCCATATATATTCATTTTAAACATATATATTTAATCCTTTATTTTTTACAAATTATTCTAAAACGTTTTAGATATAATAAAAAAGAGATATATTAAAATAATTTTAATATATCTCTTTCACTAAATTATATTTTTATTAGGCTTTTTTATTTATTGGTTTTTTAAGTATTCCAAGAAGTAACATTCCAACCACTGAACCTGCTATTATTGCTATTATATATCCTACTGGATTTGATACAACTGGTATTACAAATATTCCACCATGTGGTGCACGAAGACCTACATTAAATATCATACTTAAAGCTCCTGCAACTCCTGAACCTACAATACATGCTGGTAATACATGAAGTGGATCAGCTGCTGCAAATGGTATTGCACCTTCTGTTATAAAAGATAATCCCATAACATAGTTTACTTTTCCTGACTCTCTTTCTTCTTTTGTAAATCTATTTTTAAAAAATGTTGTAGCTAAACCTATTGCTAGTGGAGGAACCATACCTCCAGCCATAACAGCTGCCATTATTTCATATTGCCCTGATTCAAGTGCTGCTATACCAAATACATACGCTGCCTTATTTATTGGCCCACCCATATCTGCTGCCATCATAGCTGCAACTAATATACCTAATAATATTTTAGAACTAGCTCCTAAACTCATTAAGAAGTTTTGAATTGAAGTATTAATTGCCGCCACAGGAGGTATTACTATAAATGTCATTATTACAGATATTAATAGTGTACCAAACAATGGGAATATAAGAACTGGTTTTATGCCATCAAGTGATTGTGGTAAACCTGAGAATAATTTTTTAAGCCCTAAGACTAAGTATCCTGCTATAAAACCTGCAAGTAAAGCACCTAAAAATCCTGAACCACCATCTCTTGCAATAACTCCTCCTATAAAACCTGAGACAAAAGCTGGTCTATCTCCTATAGAATAAGCAATATATCCTGCAAGTATTGGTAACATAAAGCTAAATGCAAGATCACCTATACCTTTTAAGTATGCTGCTAACGGTGTATTTGATCCAAAGTGTTTAGGATCTATTGTATAATCATCAAATAAGAAAGCAAGTGCTATAAGTATACCACCAGCTACAACAAATGGTAGCATATTAGATACACCATTCATTAAATGCTTATATATTTTTCTAAATGTTGTTTCATCTTCATCAAAACTAGAAGTAGACCCTCCTGAACCACTATGATTATAAATTGGTGCATCACCTTTTGATGCTCGCTCTATTAATTCATCTGCTTTGTGTATTCCATTAGCAACCTTAGTTATTATAACCTTTTTACCATTAAATCTTGCCATTTCAACATTTTTATCAGCTGCTACTATTATACATTCTGCATTTTCTATTTCCTCAGGTGTTAATATATTTTTAGCCCCAGCTGAACCATTTGTCTCTACTTTTATAGAAACACCTTTTTTCTCACCCATTTTATTTAAGCTCTCTGCCGCCATAAATGTATGTGCAATCCCTGTTGGACAAGCCGTAACTGCAAGTACTTTTGGGTAACCTGCTTCTTTAGATACTACTTCTTCAACATATTCATCAGCAAATTTTTCTCTTTCTTTATCATCTATTAATTTAATAAACTCATCTACTGAAGATGCATTTATTAAATTATTTCTAAATTCTTCATCCATAAGTATAGTAGATAATCTTGATAATACTTCTAAATGTGTATCATTAGCACCTTCTGGAGCAGCTATCATAAATATTAAATGTGATAAACTACCGTCAAAAGATTCATAATCAACTCCAACTTTAGAAACTGCTGCTGCAAGCGCTGCCTTTTTTACAGCTTTTGATTTAGCATGAGGTATTGCTACACCTTCACCTATTCCTGTCGTACTTAAGTTTTCACGAGCAATTATTGCTTCTTTATATTCTTCTTTATTAGATAAGTTGTTTCCATTATTCATTAAATCAACCATTGTATCAATAGTTTTTAACTTATTTTCACATGGCAAGTCTAGTTTGACACAACTTTTATTAATTAAGTCAGTTATTTTCATATTATATTATTATCTCCTTTACTATAATTTCACTTAAAAGGCTTTCTATAAATTCTCTTTTAGCTAAGTCACTACAAAATGCGGTTGCACTACCACAAGCTGTACCTAATTTTAAGGCTTCTTCATAACTATTAGTACTTATATATCCAGAAACGAATCCTGCTACCATTGAGTCTCCAGCTCCAACTGAATTTATAACTTTTCCTTTGGCAACATTACTTATAAAGACTCTATTTTCTTCTGTAACTAGTATTGCACCATCTTTTCCCATAGATACTAATACATTTTTAGCACCCATATCCTTTAACTTTCTAGCATAAAGTGCTACATCTTCATTTGATTTTAGCTTTACATTAAACATTTCTTCTAATTCATGATTATTTGGCTTTATTAAAAATGGTCTATGTTTTAATACATTTAAAAGTAAATCTTTAGTTGCATCAACTACTACCTTAACGTATTTATTTTCTAATCTTTTCATTATATTCTCATATAAATTTTCATTAAGTGTTTTAGGTATGCTTCCTGATAAAACTAATACGTCACCTTCATTTAATTTATCTATTTTTTCATATAGTTGATTTAACTTTTCATCATTTATATGAGGACCTTGTCCATTTATCTCTGTTTCTTCATTACTTTTTATTTTTACATTTATTCTTGTAAATCCATTTTCTAAATCTATAAAATCAGTTTCAAGTCCTTTTTCATTAAGAGCATCTTTTATAAAAGCTCCACTAAATCCACTTATAAAACCTAGAGCTGTACTTTCATATCCTAACTCTTTAAGTACACCTGATACATTTATTCCTTTTCCTCCAGGATATACATTTTCCCTACTTATTCTATTTACACTTCCTGTTTTTAAATTATCTAACATTATTACATAATCTATTGCAGGGTTTAATGTCACTGTATAAATCATATGCTACACCTCTTTCTTAATTTTTAAGAAATATTATATTATTATAATACTTAGAAAACATTTTCCGTGAAAGTCAAAAAATTTCCCTTAATCAAAAGAGAAATTTATCTTTATTACTTAAACATATTTACAAACTTTTCGAAACTTCCATTTTCACATATACTAACAACTTTTGCAATTGAATCGACTCTTTTGTATATAGTAGAAAATAATTCTTCATAATCTAAAACTGTTTCAGGATTAACTGCTAGAATTATAACCAGCCTTACTTTTGATAATTCCCAGTTTATTGGACTTTTAAGTATTCCTATTGCTATTTTATTATTATATATTGTTCCATTTGCACCATGTGGAATAGCTACCATGTTTCCAATTTCAGTAGTTGCTATTTTCTCTCTTTCAAAGAATGAATTTTTCATATCACTATCTATATGACCTAGTTTTATTAATTTATTTGACATAAAATCGATAACGTCTTCTTTACTTTTAAAATCTAAATTTGTAAAAAATAGTTCTTTGTCAAATATATTTTTAACATTAATATCTACATATATATTTTCTGTTTCTATATATTTTTCAATAATTTTAATCTCTTTATCACTTAGCAGTGGAGATATGTTTATAACTGGTATGGATTCAATGTTTATAGGAACCGTTGATATTATAAAATCCACTTCCATAGCATTTATATAATCTACTAAATAAGCAGGTATAATCTTTAAAATTTCAAGCTTTTCTCTAAATATATTTTCAAGCTTTGATTTTATAAGCATAGATGTTCCTATACCTGAAGTGCATACTATTATAGTTTTAAAAGTCTTTTTTTCATTCTTATATGATGCTCTTTCAAGTGCACCACCTACATGTATAGCTATATTTGCTATTTCATTTTCATTTATTTCTATATCTAAATCTTTTTCTATAGTTTTCTTGGCTATTTTTGCTAATTCAAATGCAAATGGATATTTTATTTTTATATCTAATGTCTTTATATCATAACTTTCTATTCCTAGCTTTATCTTTTTATATAAACTATTTATATGATTGTATAAACAATCCTTAAATATCTCATCATCTTTTATATTAATAGATGTTGCTAGTTTTAAATTTTCACAAAACTCATTTATAGCATTTTTTATTATATCTTTATTTTTATCATTATTTATTACTAGATTTCTCTTATTTTTATAATCATTTATGTAGTTTTTTATAAATCCTTCATTATTATAATTTCCTCTACTTAAATACAGTAGTATATGATTAATTATATTTTTAAATTCTGTATCTAGTAATATTAGTTTCTCATTATTTAAGTTATTTAATACAATTTTTTTTATTATAAATATATTATTTTTTACTTCATCACTTAAAAATTCATTTAAATTAAGTTCATTATCAGATTTTATGCATAAGTCTATTATGCACTTTATTATATTTTCCTCAATTCTCTCTATATATATTCCTTGCTTATGTTTTGTTAATATTTCAATATTATATTTAGCTAATACTTTTTTAACGTCTTTTAAATCATTCTTAATAGTAGAAGTGCTTACATACATTAAATCTGCTAAATCTTCAATTCTTATAGCATTACTTTCCTTTGAACTTAGAATTAATAATGTTTTTATTATATAATGAACTCTGTCTATATCATTATAAGTATCACTGTTAATGTTTATATCTTCAACACTACCTTCTAACTTATATCCAACTCCTCTTATTGATAAAATCTGAGCATTTTTAAGTTCTTTATTTAATAATTTTATTTCACTTTGAATGGTTTTAGTAGAACATCCGATTTCTTGACTAAGCGCTATGCTACTTACTGGCTGATCTGAATTCAAAAGAATATTTATTATATTTAATGCTCTTGAGTTAATATTTGTCATAATCAATTAAGCCCCTTCTTATTTACTTTAATATAATTTTATATACCCTAAAATTTTATTTTTATTATAATACATTATCATAATCTATACTTAAATAAAAAAATAGCCTAGAATTTTTTATTCTAGGCTATTTTTTTAAACCTCAACACATAATTTCATATTATTTTCATAGCTACAAACAAGACATTTTAAAATACTTACCATGTACTCTATTGCACCTTTAATATAAACTATTGATGAAGTTGTCATTATAGTTGATATTACTGAAACAAAAAAATATAAATTTCTAGCATCATAATCTTCCTCCAACTATTTAAAACTTTATATAGTTTATGACATTATACTTTATTTATTTCTTCTTATAATTAACTTATATATTAATGTAATTAAACTTAATCCAATAATTGCTCCTAAAGAATCAATTAAAACATCTTGAATCATTCCTGCTCTACCTGGAATAAATAACTGATGTATTTCATCAGTTATTGAATATAAAAATGTTATTAAAAAACCATAAATAAAAGATTTTTTTATATGTGACTTATGAGCATATACCATTATAAAGCTTAATACAGCTAACATTGCATAAGATATCATATGTGCAGATTTTCTTATTATAAAAGATGCGCCTTTTGATTTATATAATATATGTAAAATATTTCCTAATACACTATCTTCTGATATTTTATCTAAAGCATGTATAACTTTGTTTGATTGAATTGTAGATACTGTCGCAGGTTGGTTTGAAAAATAAAATATAACCCCCATCCAAAGTATAACTAATACTATTGATATCTTTTTCATAGTGAACTCCATTTCTAAATTAATACTAATTTTTATTTCATGTTTTTGATATATTATAGCATAAATCTATTTTTATAAAAAATTTTTAATTGATAATTTTTTCTTAGAATTAAATTTAATCTCTTAGGCAAACTAAAAAGGTAATTAATATTACAATAAATTTAAAAGGAGATTTATATAATGGAATCTAATCATAAACATTTACTAGATGGATCTTTAGCTCAATATAATGATGCTGCAGTTCCAAAAATACCTGTATTTGCAGGAGAAGACATGACATCTGAAGTTTATTACTTCAAACCAGGTCAAGTACTTAAAATGCACAAACATCCAAATGGAGAACAAATATTTTTCTTCTTAAAAGGCCATGGTAAAATGACTGTTGGAGATAAATCTCATGATGTATGCGTAGGATGTACTTTATTTATAAAACGTGATGAATGGCATGAAATAACAAACAGCAACGATGAAGAAATGGTAGCTGTTCAAGTTACTAAAGTTGATGCTGGTGCAGAGTATAAATAAGAATGATGTAAATTTATATAATTTAAAAAGGTATTACCATAATTTATGGTAATACCTTTTATAAAATAATACATATTCTAAAAATGGCAAGTATTCAAAATAGTATTTACTAATTATGCTTTTTTAAGAGCTTCAATTAATTCATCTTCTGAATCAGCAGTTATTAATTCTTCACCTGAATATGCTGTAAGCTCTGATCCACATTCATATATACATCCGTCTTCTATTTCAACTTCTCCACCTAAACGCGCTTTTAACTCATCTATACTTATTCCTGAGCACATTGAACATATTTTTATCATATTAAATTCCTCCTGTGTTTTTAATTGTATAAGCTATCATTATATATATACACCAGAATTTAATATTAAAACATTTTTTATAATTTTTTTGCAAATTATTATTTAACTCTATCATAAACTATAGGATCTACAAATCCAAAAGTAATTTTTCCATTCTTTCTAAAGACTTCGCTAACTATTAATCGGTCGATTTCAGTACTCTCTTTTAATGTAAAAGTAAATCCTGGAGAAAATTCACTTACACTTTCTCCATGAAATACTCCATTTTCTTCTTTATACACCATTGGTGTAAATTTTTCAGATTTAATTAATTTACTATAATCCATAAATAAATTATCATTATTATTTCTAAAATCTTCTTTACTTACTCCCTCTGGTAATTCATATGAGATTAATACTACATTGTTATATTCATTTAATGTAAATAAAAATAAATGAGGTAATATATTCTTTCTATTATCTAAATCATAATAACTCTCTTCTATAACAAAATATCCATTAAAATCTTTTGGTAAGTTACTTATTTTATTGTTACAAATAGCATTTATATGCTTTGCTTTAGGATGTTTTACTTCTCCAACCTTTAATTCTTCTTCAATCTGCCTATTATTATTAAATTCTCCACATAAGTTCTTTAAAAATTGATTTAATATTTCCATTTCATCCTCCTATGTATTTGATAATTATATAGATACAGATATTATTATGTTAAATAATATTTGCATATAAACTTTATTTGCTAAATCTTTCTATAAGTGCTTTTATAACTTCCTCTAAATCACCACTATCTTCAACTTCTTGAGTTCTTGGAGTTCCTATTCCTCCTCCATGTTCAAAGTTTGTAACAGAAATAATTATTTCATCATCTGCAAAGTCAAATAATAATCCTACTAAATGGTCTAAGTCTAGATTCAGTTCACCTATATCTTTTATACTGTTAGAATCTTCATATAAATCTTGTGCATAGTGTTTCATACTATATTTTGTTCCATCTATAAATTCTATTTTTTCACAACTTTCATAAGTTTTCCCTATAGTAAAATGAAGTGAATATTCTTCATCTAATAATAATCTTATATAATCATTAGCTTCTTCTAAACCTTCATAATCCTCATCAAAAGTTATTACATCCATATAGTCTTTATCTATTAAACAAACTCTTGATATAGAGCTTGGAAATTCTAAAAGTAATTCTTCAGAGTTATCTTTATAGTAATTTATAAAATTAATTAATTTAAATTCTTCCGGTTTTATTCTTATAGGTCCCATATTATACTTCCTTTCGTTTATGCAATTTTTATCTTCTACAAAATATTACATAATTCTCATAAATGCAAAGTATAATATATCATAAAATAAATTTAATTAATAGGTTTTCTTATTATATAATTATTTTTATATTCTTTTATTTTTTTATTAATCTCACTTATATCGTAGTCATTTCCAATTACAACTCCTTTATTCTCATCTATTATTTTTCTATTTAAAGAAGATTTCATATCTAAACAAGCTAAAATTCTATTTTGTTCTAATGTAAAATTTACAGTATGCATAGTACCCGAATTCACATCACTTTGTGCTACTATTGTTGCTAAACTTAATCCACTTTGTATTCTATCTCTTTCTACAAAGCTATTTTTGAAAGACTTATATCCAACAGGATATTCGCTTATTAAACACCCTTTATTATTTAAAATTTTCTCTGCTAAGTTATAATTTTCTTTGGGATATACATTATCTAGACCGCAAGGCATAACTGCAATAGTACTTCCACCCACATCTAGACATCCTTTATGCGCCATTTCATCACATCCTAAAGCCAATCCACTAACTATACTATAATTTTCCTTTGATAATATACCTCCTAGTCTATATGATGATTTTAATCCTTTTTCATCTGCACTTCTACTTCCAATGATAGCTACACAATCTTTATTTATAATACTTTCATAATTTCCTTTATAAAATAATATCACTGGTGCATTAGGTATATATCTTAAATGACTCGGATAATTATTACTTAATATGTCTACAAATTTAATACTTTTTATTTTTGATTCTCTAATTATACATTGTGATTTTTCCCTTGCTATTTTTACCTCTTCTAATTTTGGTACTACAATCCGATTATTATCTATCTTCATATTTACAAACATATCTACTATATCTGCTTCATTTTTAGGCATATTGTGCATTTTTTCTATGAAATTAGTAGTAGTCTTTTTTCCTACTTTATTTATCGATAGTAAAGTTAATACTAAGTTATTCATTTGGCATCTACTCCTTATAACATAAGTTTTCCCAAATATTGTTTAATATATATACATAATAAAAAAGCAGTGTAAAATTATTTTACTCTGCTTTTATTTGATTTATTTAATTCTACTTACCTAAATAATTTAATACTGCATTTAAAGTTCCCCATCTATCATTTCCTTGTAATTCAACATCTCCCTCTATATCATTTGCGGCAGCACCAACCACAAAGACTTTTTTACCTAAACCTTCTTTATATTCATTCATTGGTACAATAATATAGTCTTTTAATCCCCAACCTAAAATATTAGCTATATTTTTATCTACATCTCCCTTATAAACTATACAATTTTCATACACATCATAACCGGGAGTTTGTGATTGTGATGGTGGGTTTCCTCCTACCTCTTTATATGATATTTCAAAATATTTACAAATACCTTTTACTGTCGCTTTTGCTAATTCATCTCTGTTATTTTTTAATATTTTTAAATCATCTCTATTAGTATAAAAAGCATATTCTTCAAGCACTGATGGCATTAAAGCTTTGTAGATTACAGTAAAGTCAGCAACTTTTACTCCTCTGTCTTTCGCTTCACTATCTATTGATCTCATTGCTTTATATACTTCATCTTGTATATCTCTTGCTGCATCTTTAGATTTTTGGCTTGCGTTAGAAGCATAATATGTTTCAGTTCCTCTTGCTGCATTAAATTTTGAATCATAAGCATTTGAATGAATACTAAAAAATAATGCATCTGGCTTTCCTTTTGATATCCAATAATCATTTGCACGTTGAGCTCTTCTAGTAAGACCTATTTCATTTTTCTTATCTGGATTTGGATTAGTTAAATATACCTCTATCCCCTGTTTTTCTGCTATAGCTTTAATCTTATATTGCATATCATTGTTAAATTCCCATTCTTTCATAGATTTATCAGGTGCTTCTTTTCCTGATACATATTCAGTATGTCCGCTATCAAGTATTAATAGTTTCATATTTCCATCTCCCTATTTTTCGTATTAATATATAACTTATCTTGTTTATTTACTGTACTTATAATTATAAATTTTAGACTGTACACTAATATTATAGTATTAGATTTAGCCTATTAATTGTTCCTGTAATTTGGCAATTTTTATTACTTATAAAAATATTTATATAATATAGATAAAATATTTTTGTGTAATTGCACTTAATATCGACTATAATATTTTATATACAAAATGAGAGTAAGGTGAAATAATTGGACTATAATAAATTACTAGATTTAATAAAAGTAAATACAGATATCCCTAGATGGAATAGGGGTGTAAGGTACTATAATAAAAAATTAGTTGATCATGTCAGTTTTAATATAAATGAAAATATAATAACTCTTGAAGGCGTTTTAGAATCTGAATTTAACAATGAAGTTTATACAAATACACTATCAATAGATCCTATAAATTTAAAAATAATCGGCGGAAGATGTACCTGTGAAGATTTTAGATCAAAAAACACAGGTACTAAATTATTTATATGCAAACATTTAGCTGCAACTTCTATCTCAGCTATTTTAATGGCTAAAAAAGATCTTGTTAGAAATATTACTACAAAGTTCGAAGATGAAAAACCTCCTAAAATATATCCTTCTACACCTGATAAAAAGCTTTTGGAGTTTTTTAATGACACTTATAAAAAACAAGTCAATCTAGAAGTTAATTTGACTATAAATGAAGGTAATGTACATGCTGATTTTAAAATAGGAACTGATAAAATGTATGTATTAAAGAGTTTAAAGGATTTTTCAAACTCTAGAATATCTACTTCTACACTAGACTACGGTAAAAACTTTACTTACGATCCTATTAATCATTATTTTTCAAATATAGATGAACCAATAGTCGATATTATAGAAGAATATGGTTGCAACTATCATCCACATATAAATTCGACTATTAATCCTAAAATATTAGATTTAGGTGAAAGTGGATTAAAAAGATTTCTTAAGACCTTAAAAAATAAAGATTTCACTTTTAATTATAAAGAAGAAATTTATAAACCTAAAATAAATGAAAATTTAATTCCTATTAATTTTGATTTTAAGAAACTAAATAATAAAATAGCTCTTTCTTCCCAAAATGATATACCTATCCCCCTAACGAGTAAAGGTGATGTTATTTTGTATGAAGAAGATATTTATTTATTAAATAATGAGTGTGCTCTAAATTATAAAAAAATCTATGAAATACTAAATGAAACTAAGACTGTAGTATTTGACAAAGAAGATATGGTTGGTCTTTTAGGTCATCTTGTTCCTAAATTAAAGCAAATCTCTGGCAATGTAGTTTTAGATGAAGAAATAAAAAATAATATAATAAGCGATTTTAAAGTAGAATTCTATTTTGATTTTAAACATTCTGATACTATTTGTGATTTAAAGTTTGTATATAATGATGAAAACGGTCAAAAGTTTATTCTTCCAGATAAAGACAAAGAAAAAGATATCGCTAATATTTTAATATCTTTTGGTTTTGTAAGAGAGAGTGATACTTATGTATTTAAAGAAAGTGATTTGCATTTATTTAATTTCTTAGATAAGGAAATTCACAATTTAAAAGATATTGGTGAGGTATATTATTCTGATAAATTTAAATCTAAGAAAATCTATAACTCCTCATCAATACAAGCAAGCATTAGAAGTGGTATTGATGGTTATTTAGATTTTGATTTTAGTATTTCTGACATTGATAAAGATGAATATAAAAATATACTACTTGCTTTTAAAGAAAAAAGTAAATTCTATAAATTAAAGGACGGTAGTTTTATTAATTTAGCTCAAAATGAAACTAAAGATTTCTTTGAGTTAATGGATAACTTAGACCTAATTAATGATATTGAAAACACAAGAGTTCATGCTAGTAAAGGTTTATACATAAATGATGTATTGAGTTCTAAAAATTTAGACTTTGTAAAAGGTACTGAACATCTTGAAAATATTTGTGATAGATTTAGAAATATTGATGATATAAATTTTGATATTCCAAAATCCTTAAATGCAACCCTTCGTGATTATCAAATTAGTGGCCTTAATTGGTTTAAAACGCTTGATCATTATGAATTCGGGGGAATTTTAGCTGATGAAATGGGTCTTGGTAAAACAATACAGACCATAGCATTTTTATTATCTAAAAAAGAAGAAAAAGATAAATCACCAATAAGTTTAATAATCACTCCAACATCACTTATTTATAATTGGAAAAATGAATTTGAAACCTTTGCACCTGATATGAATGTTTCTTTAATTCATGGAAATAAAAAAGAACGTGATAAAGCTTTAGAAAATTTAGAAAATGTAGATGTTATTATAACTACCTATGGTACATTAAGAAACGATTTAGATAGCTATTTAAATAAAATATTTGATTATTGTATTATTGATGAAGGACAAAATATAAAAAATCCAGTAGCATTAAGTACTGAAGCTGTTAAAAGTATAAATGCTAAAGTAAGATTTGCCTTAACAGGAACTCCTATTGAAAATAACTTACTCGAGCTTTGGTCAATATTTGATTTTATTATGCCTGGATATTTATATTCTCGAAAAAGATTTTATGAACTATTTATTAATAATGAAGATAATACTTATAATCTAAAAAAACTTATAAAACCATTTATACTTAGAAGAACAAAATCTGAAGTTATGAGAGAGCTACCTGATAAAATAGAGAAAAAATTCTTTGTTGAACTTAATAAAGATCAAAAGAAAATATACGGTGCTTATGTTAAGGATATTCAAGAAAAAATGATTGATAAAGATGTTAAAAAGGATAAGATAGTAATCTTCTCTTACTTAACAAAATTAAGACAACTCTGTCTTGATCCTAGAGTACTTCTTAAAGATTATAATAGCAAAAGTTCAAAAATAGAAACTACAATCGAGCTTTTAAACGATTATATAGAAAATGGACATAAAATATTATTGTTCTCACAATTTACATCTGTACTTAGAAATCTTGGAGATGAACTTAGTAACAATAATATAACATACTCTTATATAGATGGATCTACTCCTGCTAAAGAAAGGTTATCTTTGGTAAATGAATTTAATGAAACTGATAAAAATAAAGTATTTTTAATTTCACTAAAAGCTGGTGGAACAGGTCTTAATCTTA
This sequence comes from Faecalimicrobium sp. JNUCC 81, assembly GCF_053667625.1. Classification (NCBI taxonomy): domain Bacteria; kingdom Bacillati; phylum Bacillota; class Clostridia; order Peptostreptococcales; family Peptostreptococcaceae; genus Faecalimicrobium; species Faecalimicrobium sp. JNUCC 81. Next base: position 1,410,908 of record NZ_CM132203.1, on the reverse strand, counting down.
CAAGCGCTAATGTGGTAATTCACTTTGACCCTTGGTGGAATCCATCCGTTGAAAACCAAGCAAGTGATAGAGCACATAGATATGGCCAAAAAAATGTTGTTGAAGTTATAAAACTTATTGCTAAAGGAACTATTGAAGAAAAAATCGTAAAACTTCAGGAAAGTAAAAATGAACTTATTAATGAATTTATTAATGGAGATTTATCAAACGGTAGTTTACTAAAAACTTTATCTGATAAGGATATAATCGATCTATTCAATTAGAATTATATAAATTTAATTATTTATAATATAAAATTGCCCATTCCTATATAAAATATATAAGAATGGGCAACTTCAATTATTCTGGCATTATTAACTCTTCTATAATTAATTTACATTGTTCTTCTTCATCAACACTTTTTATCCACTTTTTACTTAATAGCCTTCCTACACACCAAAGCCCTTTTATAATTTCATCAATTTTTAAGCATATTAACACTATTCCTGCTGGCAATTTAAATACTAATCCAGCTATTGCTCCAAGTGGTATTGATACAGTCCATAAAAATAATATATCAGCTATCATTAAAAACTTTGTATCTCCTCCTGCACGAAGTACTCCTTTTGTAAGAAGTGATGATATTGACATAAACACTACTAAAAATGAAGTAGAATTCATAAGTTGTATTGCCATTTGTTTGGTATTATTGCTTATATTATAAAAATCTATAATTACATTTTTAAGTATAAATATAAAGAATGCAGAGCTAATCCCTAATATTATAGACATGGCTAAAAATGTTACAGCTCTTTCTTGAGCTAGCTTATGCTGACCTTGACCAATTGTATTTCCTGTTATAACTCCACTTGCATTAGATACACCCATTAAAAATACATTAGTAAATTGTAAAACAACACTTGATATACTGTTGGCTGCAACCATGTCAGAACCAATTCTACCCATTATTACAGAAACCATATTAAGTCCTATTGCAAGTATTAAGTCACTTACTAAAACTGGACCACCTACTCTTATATAGTTTTTAAGTAATTCTTTATCTAATTGCAATAAATACTTAAATTTAAAGTTAAGTTTTTTATCTATTTTAAATAAGTATATCATTATAACACTAAACTCTATTATTCTTGCTGTTAATGTTGCTATTGCAGCACCTTGGATTCCAAGTTCAGGTGCACCTAGATTACCAAATATTAAAACCCAGTTTAAAAATACATTTACAAAAAATGAAGATATGGATGCAAATAATGCAACTTTTACACTTCCAACTGTTCTAAATAATATATTCACAGTAGTTGATATTCCCTGGAATATGAATGAAAGTGATACTATTTTTAAATACATCATACCTTGATTTGAAACTGATGTCTCTTTAGTGTAAATAGACATTATAGTTTCTGGAAAAACTTGTGCTAAAAATAAAAATAGCAGTGCAAATAACACACTAGCCTTTATAAGTATTGATAATACTTTATTTATAGATTTTGTATCTTTTTTTCCCCAGAACTGTCCAGATAAAACTCCTGCTCCTCCGCCTAATCCAAAGTTTATTATTAAAAATATAAAACAGAATTGGTTTGCAAGTGATGCAGCAGATAGTGTTATTTCACCAAATGATCCAAGCATCATTGTATCCGTCATACTTACCCCAACATTTATAAGACCTTGTAGAGCTATCGGTATGCTTATAGCTGCTACATTTTTATAAAATTCTTTGTCTTTTACAAAAATATTCAATTTTAATCCTCCCGTAGTAATCAGTTCTTATTTGAGTATAATTTTCACTAATATGTACCTTATCATAATTACCCCATTTTTTCAATCTCACTCATCCATAAAAAAAATTATATCGCTCTTAAATCTATATTAAATTAGATGTATTTTTAAGCATTTCATATTAATTATTTTATTTTTAAATATTACTACTGTAATACCACAAAAAATATTTTTTATAGCTATAATTATTATATAGATAAAAATTACTAAATAAGTTTAGGGGGATACCTAATGAGATTTGAATGTTTTTATTATCCGATATTAATTGATGATGAAGTTGTAAAAAGTAATGAAGATTTAATATCATTTGAATTTAGAGATGCTGTTCCTTGTAAAACGCTTTATTATAATTATGGGCAAAATTTTGCAATCTATAAAAATGAAGATTTTTTTATAGTTGAAAATGGAGTTTTAAAAAAAACAATAACTTCTAAGGATCTAAAATATCCATTGAAGATGGTATTTAACAAAGGTACTCAGCTTACAGTATTCTCTCAAAAGGATCTATCATCAATTAGATTATTATTAAAAGGTGAAAATGAAAGAGAAAAGCAATTAGGGGAGCTATTCTTTTTATCAATTGCATTAAACAGAAAGATAAAAAATATTCAATACAAAGTTATGTCTGATTTAACTAATAGTTCTAGCGATTTTAACTATCTAAATGAAGAAATTGATTTAAGAACTAAAAAACTATTAGATGATTTAAGAACTGTAGAAAGCAAGTTTAATAACTTAATTATAAACTATCCCGATATAAAAAATTCTTATTTAGACTATATGAATTTTAGTAACAAAGAAGATATACTTCAATTATCTATAAATAAATATTTTAAAGAAAATACTGAAGAATATAAAGAATATATGCTTAAAAGTTCTGTTTGGAAATCTAAGCCTATTTATCCAAAATTCAAATTAGATCACTTAGCTAATTCTTGTAACTATAATGTCTAAAATAAAAAGCTACTTAATTTTAAGTAGCTTTTTATTTTAATCTAGAAATGATTTTATATCCTTATATAATTCAGATGGAACAATATACCATACGCTAATACCATCTAAATCTCGTCTTGCAAAGCTTTCATTTTCACATAATCCAATTACATTACCTTCATTATCTTTTATAAATAAATCAGGTTCAAGACTTACATTTATATCTTTAACTTCAACCCAATTACTATCTTTCATATTTTTTATTATAGCTCCTACATCGTAAGGATCTGTAATAACTTTGCTTATATCTTTTTTTATATCTTTTATTATAATCTCTTTACCTTCATACATAGCTATATCATTATGTTCTTCTTCACTATAATTATAGTATACTAAATATTGATCTACGCTTATACTATCAGAAGAACCTTCACTTACTTTTTTCATAGGTACATATACTATAGGGCTATATTTGTATATATTATTTTTTGAAATAAGTTCTTTTGTAGAATAGTCATCATAATTTATTTCATACACTTTTTTGTCCTCTAAAGTATCTGTATAAATATGGTTGCTATATTTAATAGTATAACTATCAGCTTCTTCATATTTTTCAAATTTTGTATTTTCTATTATATCCATAAATTGATCAGTGTTTAGATTAACTCTATCATCAGAGCCAATAAACATGTTCATTTCATTTTCATTCCTTATCTTGTCAGCATATATATCATACTTTCCATCTTCAGGATAAAAATTTATATGATATTGTTTATCATTACCTAATACACTATAATATAAGTTTTCTATACTACCATCTTTTTTATATCCTAAATTGAAATCTTTCATCTCAGAATAATCTATGTTTAAGTTATCTTTTATAGTTTTCCAATCTTTTTTTATATAATCAATACTATTATTATTAGTTATTATAGAATGATTTCTATTCTCTATTTTTTCATAAATTACCCCACTAAGCACTCCTGCATAAAGCATTATAACTCCAAATATAGCTGCTCTCTTTTTAGTAATCTTATTCAATCTAGGTCTATTTCTCATTATAAAATAATAAAAACAAAATCCTACTGGCAATATGATAGAAACACTCTGTGTATTAAAACTTAAATGATTAAAGTTTTCGCTGCTAAAATTAAATGATCCTAACAAATAAAAGCCTATTACCTTCCACCCTAAGTTCGTTTCATCTTCTTCTCTTTTAGTATAAATATATATAAGACCTACTACTAAAAATATCCAATGCCCCAAAATTGATAAAATATAATTCATTATTCCTCCTTATTTCATCCCCTCTATGCACTCTTATTTATGCAAATTATATTATATAGCCATATTTAATATTTAGAAATTTATTAAAAATCTCCAAAACTATCGTTACCACTATCAAAACATCCACAATCATTATTTCCATATTGTAAACGCCTTTAATTATTTTATATATATTAATATACCACATTATAACTTATATTTTATATTGTAATATTTTGTATATAAAAAGGTTACCAAAAAATCTTTTGGTAACCTTTTTGCTTAATGCGCTAATTCTACTTTTTTATACTCATCATATACTATCTTTTTATGCACATACTTACTAGTTGCTGCACTTACTAATCCCCCATACTCAACATTAAAATCAACTGCATCACCAATATCATACTTTTTACTACATCCGCTCATATTAAGTATCATATGGTCCGAACTAGCCCCTAATATTTCTATATCTTTATCTATTGGACTAATAGATGTTATATCTATGTCCTGTCTTCCAATAGCTACAATCGCCCTTTTTAGTATACCTTTATCTTCATACTCTGGCTTATTTCCAAAAGCATCTACACCAATTTGACCAATTGGAAGAGATGGTTTTTCTTTATTTTCAACTATTTCGCATACTAGTTTAAATACATCTTGATGGGCTCCTTCTAATATCTTACCATATGCAGTTTCACGTCCAAGTGCTATAGCTTCTCCGAGCCTTAAATTTGTTATACCGTAAGGCATTTCAAATGATTGTGCTAAATAAATTGAACTTGAATTTCCGCCAGATATAAAATTTAATACTATATTATATTTATTTTCTATTTTTTTAGCTAATTTTGATAATCTCCCAAGATTATCATTAGATGGTATTATTGCACCGTAACATGTCAAATTAGTAGCTAGACCATATAGTTTTATATTTTTTAATTTCAAAATATCTTCTACCGCACTTAATAATTCTTCTTCTTTAAAGTATCCTTCTCTTAAGTCCCCCAAATCAACCATTATAACAACTTTATGAATTATATTTTGCTTTTTTGCCTCTTCATTTAATTTATATATAGTTTTAATTTCTGAATTAAAACTAATATCTGAGTATTTTACAACATCACAAATTTCACTAATCATTGGTATTCTAAGTAATATTTTAGGCAAATTTATATGTGATAAATGTCTTAAATTTTCAATCCTTGAATCTGCTATATAATCAACATTTTCTTTAGTTATTTCTTCTACAACCTCTGGTATAGCACAATATGACTTAGTAACCATAGCCATATCCATATTATGGTTTTTGCAAATATCTGATACAACAGCTACATTTTGTTTCAGCTTATCTATATTAATCTCTAACCTTGGATACATAATTTATCCTCCTCTAAATCCAAGCTTTTTAGCATAAGCTTTAAAGATGCTACCTCATATTTTTTAGATAGTACTCCAAGAGATGCCATAATATAATCGTTATCTACTAATATTTTTGCTTTTGACTTTGGGAATAATAAATCTTTATTTCTATTATACTCTCTAATAGATTTCATAATTTCAACTCTTTGCGGCAACCTTGTAAGTGCACCGCCTGTGCCAACAATATATTTAACTTCACTTAAATCCTTGCCTTCAGCTATTTTACTTTTGCCACTTGTTCCATATATATTTCTAATAATCCCTGCATGTCTTTTAGTAGCTCTAAGTACTGCTTCTTTTGTAAGTCTTTCAACAAATTTTATCTGATCTTGTGTCTTTGGTATAGGTAAGTAACTATTCATTATTTTATTTACATCTAGATCTTTTAGTTCTTTCTCTAGCTCTTCTTTACCAATTAAATTAACAATATTTCTCATATTTACATAAACACCTAAATCACCTTCAACACTTCTCTTTGCAACAGGCTCTGGGTTTACTAATATTCTATTTACACCTTCACTACCTTCTGTAACAGAATGTATATCAGTTGTAGCTCCTCCAACATCTATAACCATCAAATCTCCTAAATAGTTTTTTAAAAGTTTTGCAGATTCCATAACAGCACCTGGTGTTGGCGTTATATGTTCATTAACCATTTCTTTTACATGTTGCATTCCAGGTGCATTAGTTATATGTTCTTCAAATACATTCTGAATAACATCTCTAGTAGGCTCTATGTTTAGTAAATCTATTTTAGGATAAACATTGTCAACTATATACAATTTATAATTTGTATTTTCAAATATTAATTTTATCTCTTCTACATTTTCAATATTTCCTGCATAAATTACAGGAACACCTAAATTCAAACCTGCAATAAGTTCTGAATTATATATAGCGGTATCACGCTCACCATAGTCCACTCCTCCCGCTATTAATATGATATTAGGCTTAATTTCCTTAATCTCTTTTATATCTGTTCTTCTTAATTTACCTGCAGTTACTTTATGTATAACTGCACCTGCACCTAGTGCTGCCTCTTTTGCAGCTTTAGCCGTCATGTCATAGACCAACCCATGAACAGTCATCTTAAGTCCACCTGCAGCACTAGATGTCGCAAACATATCATCATATTCTATACTTTCTACACCTAAGTTTTTAGATAAACTAGAAATTGCACCTTCTAAACCCTTTCTAACATCTCCGCCTTCAAATACAGTTGTTGGAGCTTGGCCTTGACCAATAAATTTAGGATTATCAGAGTTTATACCGTCGATGGCATTTACAACTGTTGTTGTAGATCCTATCTCAGCAACTAATACATCTATTTTCATATCTTAATTGTTTTCACTTTCAGCTAATTTCTTTTGAAGATTTTCTCTTCTTTTTTCAACTAAAAATGTCGCTACATTTACTCCTCTATCATTTCTTCCAAATCCAGCATCCATTCCTTGTTCAACTGCAATCTCAGGCGTTACTTGTGTTCCTCCACAAGCTATTATGACTTTATCTCTTATACCTTTTTCTATACAATATTCATGCATTTTTTTCATATTTTTATAATGTATATCATCATGGCTTATTATTGTTGATGCTAATATTGCATCAGCATTTAATTCTATTGCTGCATTTACTAATTTTTCAACTGGAACTGAAGTTCCAAGGTAATTACATTCTATACCATATTTTTCTATACCACCATGCTTAATATCTATTATTTCTCTAAGCCCAACAGAATGTTCGTCTTCACCTACTGTTGCACAAACTATCTTCATAGGCATATTTTCTATATCTGCTCTTATTTCATCATCAGTCATTATCTTTTGTTCTTCTGGTATTACTAAATCATTTATATCTATGCTAAATCCAACTTTTCCTTTTAACTCAACTCTAGTTCCTTCAGCACTATGCATTACTTCTCTACTTATAACTTCAACCTCTTCTAAATTCATATTCTTAGCAAATTCTATTGCTGCAAATTCAGCTGTTCTTTTATCTGTTGGTAGCATCATAGTAATCATTACTGTACCATCTGCACACCATTCCATTTCTGGTTTTATTTTAGTAGAATTTCTAAATTCTTCAGTTTCTTTAAGTCTTACATTTACATTATCAATATCATCTAGTTCATCTATATATATTATTTTATCTGGATCTTCAAATGTACACCCATCTATTAAATTAGAAGGATTTAATACACAAGTTTCATCATATTGAGCTATGTTGTTGTATCCAAAGTGAGCTGTTACTGGTGCTAAGTAATCTTCATCTCTTTCATAGACTGTTCCTGCTCCTACTCCTTCCCTTATTTTTCTAGATATTCCATCACCATTTCGTTCTGGATAATTTCCTGAATCAACAAAAAATCCTTTTTCAACAGCTTCAAAATATCCACCAACTTCTAGAATTTCTTCCATGTATAAAACAGCTCTTTCTTTTAACTCTCTAGACTTATCTCTTAATGCACCAGTTTCTTTAAGTTCTATCATATCCATTAATCCGTCCATACCAACTAAAGCTTGCTTAGCAGTATCACAGGCTTCTATATTGTACATATGCCAAGGTACATTTCTTCCTTCATCAGGAGTTATAGTCGACTGTATATCCGCTCTTGTTAAAACTGATGTTAATAAATTAAGTACATGAGTTACAGTAGCTTCTCTAGTTGAAGAGTCCATATATTTAGTATTCATTTGAGCTCTCATTTTATATTCATTAAATAACTCTCTAAGCGCTACTGCATAAGGAAGATCTAATGTTAAACATGGAGCAGGTGGCGCTGTTGGAGGAACTGTTGATAAGCATATATTATCTTTTTTTATACCAACTTTATGTGAAAAAATTGAATTTAGTGCATGTTGTACCATAAGTTCCGGCATAACCTTCCAAGCTTCTCTTGCAGTTGCATTAGCATTATGAGCTCCATCTATTTGAGCCATATTTGAAAATGCCATTATATTTTTCGCTTCACAAGCGTCAACAAATGATCTTATCATATTTATATTTCTATAAAGTACATTATATTGTGGGTCTTGATGAGCTCCATTTATACCTTCTTCTGCAAACATTACGGCAACTTCAGGTCCTGCAACTCCACTTACATAAGAATGGTAATTTATAGGTCTTCCAACTTCTTCTTCTATAAAATCAAGAGCTTTTCTTTGTGCTCTAACTTGTTTTCTAGTTATTGGAACTCCACCTATACCTTGAGGTGTACCTTCTATAAGTCCATCAAAGTGAGATTGACCAGCAGTTCTTATAACCATTATGTGATCCGCTCCATGATGAGCTGCCATTCTCATTCTTCTTATGTCATCTTCAAATCTACCAGAAGCTATTTCTGTGGTTATTACACATTTTGGCTGAGGATCTATATTATTAAAGTATTTAGCTGATGGAAGAGCTACACTCTCAACTAGGGGCGTTGAGCAATCTTGATATTTAAAGGGTCCCATTTCTAAGTCTTTTTCATTTTCTCTCCAAGTCCAACCTTTTCTATTTGGTCTATAATTTTCTAAATCATTTAATATATACTCTATATCTAACTTTTTATTTTCTTTTAACATGACGCTTCCTCCTTACCAAATAGATTATCTATTTCATCTAAGCATTCTCCATTTGCTAATTTAACTCCAGCATCTCTTACACTTATATTTTTAACCTTTGCTAATTTATAGACAATATGACCCGCACCCTTACTTATAAGTCCTTTTTCTAGTACTAGATTAACTATTTCTTTAGCTTCAAGTGACGAAAATCCCATTCTTAAAAGTACTGATCTTTCTATTGATGGAGATGTATTCTTTCTGCCTAATTCTAGCATAGGATCAACTATTTCTTCTGCTAATCTCCAAAATCTTGCATGCAGCTCTTCATCACTTAAATTAGCTAAATGAGTTCTTCTATCTTTATAATCATCCAATCTCTTTTTCATATATATCCCCCTAAATTTTACATAGTATTTCTTTAGAAACTTCTTTCACGAACTCTTCACTAGACTTACTATCTTGGGCTAGAAACTCTATATCCTCTTTACTTAAATATTTTACATTATTATTTTCTATTGCATTTTTTATATAAGATTTTCTTATTTTATCCATATTTATTTCATTTATTTTTATTAAATTTGGATGAGATGGTAATATTAAATTCTGACCACATATTTCTTCCTGTGGATTTCCAAATTTTATTTCTATTCCATTTTCATGAGCAAATGTAAGCTGTGGATTTATATGTTTTCCTGCCCCCGTATATTCTGTTTCTTGAACTACTATAACTTGACCTTCATCTAGTTCTTGAGCTAAACAAAATGCAGCAGTTAAAGATGTATTACCAGCTGGACCTCTCTCTAAACCTTCAAGCTGTGCCAAAAGCTCGGTCATATAAAATACTTCTCCTTGATTTACTGTTACATATCTATCCATATATCTAAGTGGTCTTGCAGCAGATCTTGGTACATCTGATCTATCTGGCCAAGTAGAAAATGGAATTCCAAATCCAGTATGACCTGTCGTAAAAGATTTTTTGTTAAATTGACTATCACTAGCCATATGAAGACCTTTTAGATTAACACTAGCTCCGACTACTTTAGTATCCATTGCACCTGCTTTTATAAGACCTCTTGCAGTTCCTGTCAAATTACCTCCACCTGCATTAGTACAAACTACTACATCTGGATCTTTTCCTATTCTTTCTCTAAATTGCATAGATATTTCATACCCTAAAGTTTCTACTCCTGCTATTCCAAAGGGAGAATAAAGTGACGCGTTAAAGTACCCTGTTTCTTCTAACATTAATAAAAATGTATAAAATAACTCTGGTCCTACTGTTAACTGAACAACTTCCGCTCCATAAGCTTCACATTTTCTGGCCTTTTCTATTATTTCTGGTTGTCCAATACCTGTACTATCATAACATTCTTGAACAATTATACATTTAAGTCCTTGCATAGCTGCTTGAGATGCTACTGCAGCTCCATAATTTCCACTAGTTGCTGCTATTACACCTTTATATCCCATTTTTTTAGCATGATATACAGCAGTTGCTGCCCTTCTTGCCTTAAAACTTCCTGATGCGTTAGCTGCTTCATCTTTTATAAATATTCTTGCTCCCTTTCCTTTTGGTGCTACTTTTCTAGCTAAAGAACTTATATTTTTTAGCTCTATTATAGGAGTATTCCCCACTGCGTGATTTGATTGAATTTTTTCTATTTCATCTAAAGAGTAACCCGTTTCTCTCATCATCTTTTCATAATCAAAAGATATTCCATCATTTTCAAATAAAGCATAATCTATTCCTATTGCATTTTTCATAATTTCATTTTTTCTATTCATAACCGCTTTGTAACTATTGTCTTTCATCATTTAAGTCACCTCCAAATAATATTTCTCTTGCACAAATTCCTATTTGAAGTAACTCTGGCATACACTTTCCATAATCATGAGTATAATAAGGATTGACTTGTAATAAATTTCCTTCAACTAATCTTCCTGTAATAGTTTCTACTTTTACCAAATCACCTATGTTTGCATCATTATCTATAAATCCTTTAACCCACATTTCAAGAGGATGAGATTTTGTATCCTCTGGTACTTGTGGTGCTCTTTGGCAAGGATTTAAAACTATATTGTGGATTATAACCCAGTCTCCACGTTTAGCATCCATACTATCACTCTCCTTTATATTAACTCGTACTAACTAGATTTTATAAAACTACTAGCTAGCACGAATATTATTAAGTTTTAAGCTTCTGCTGATTCTTTTAGCTCCACTAACTTTCGTACATCTCCCATCATCGCTCTTGGAACTGGAATATCTAACATTGATTTTAATCCTGGTTTTGCGTTTATTACATGAGGTATAGAGTTTACACACATAGCAATAGTTCCTATTCCACCTGGTATCTCTGGAGTTATTTGTAAATCTATATTTGGTATACCTTTTATACTTACATAATCTCCTGTTGACTGACCTTCTAAGTGAGGTAGTATTTGTTGTGGATGTTCCATTTCTATTTTAATTTCTCCATTAACGTATCCATATCCGCATTGTCTACATCCTGCTACATTTCCGGCTTCTACTTCTGCATATTCAGATTTTCTATATACACTACTCATTATTGGTTCTCTAGTTTGTTCTACTTTTTCTAAATTCCATCCTATACCTTCAGTTATCATATTTACAGATTCAGGGAATCCTACATGCCCTGCTATTGATTCATTTTCAACGCCTTTATCAAATACCTCTTTCGTTACACCAACACCTTGTTCTATCATTACAGCCTTTCCAAATGGAGATAAATCATTAACTCTGGCAGCCTTTATGTAGTCTACTTCTTCACAAGTTCCTGTAAGTGCAAGAATTAATAAATCAAGTACAAATCCTGGATTTATTCCTGTCCCAAGAACTGAAACTCCGTTTTCTTTAGCTATTTTATCTAACTTTTCTGCTAGTTCTGGCTCTTGAGCCTTAGGAAATGCCATTTCTTCAGCAGTAGATATAACATTTATTTTCTTTTCTAATACCAACTTTATCTTGTCAAACGCACCTTTTGTAAATGAGTCTGTAGCTATTAATACAACATCTGCACATTCTTCACTAAATACTTCATTTGGGTTAGAATTTATTATAACGTCTGCTCTTTCTCCTCTTTCACATCCTAATACTTCATATATACTTTTTCCTAATCGATGTTCATTTCTATCACATACCGCAACTATTTCTATTCCTATTTTCTTTAAAATCATTTTTGCCATTCCACTTCCCATTGCTCCAAATCCCCAAATTCCAACTCTAACATTTCTCATTAAAAATTCCCCCTTATTTAAAATAATAAAAATACCTACTATTTAATAAAGCAAACATCATGCCATATATGATATTTTTTATTATTAATTTTCTAAAAGTTAATAATTTACAGCTATTAACTTCTAATTAAATATTTAACAATTAATTAGTTGTAAATTGTTTATATAAAATTTATAATATAAATAAAAACAAATAAAAAAAGAGCATTAAATTTTGCATTAACTGCAAATTTTTTTGCTCTTTATAATCCTTTAAACTAATTATTTATAATCTAACAGAAGATACATCTGTTGTTCTAAGTTGTACGGAGTTATATCAAATTCTTCATATGATATCTCCTCACCTGATTTTGAAATTTTATAAATTGCAAGATCTCCTGTGTTACCACCGCTGTATATAGATCTTATTATCTTTAAGTCTTTACTTTCATAGAATATTTAATTTACGTTCTTTTTATATTGTATTTTTTCATTTTATATTGTAAATTCTGTCTACAAAGTCCTAGTATAGCAGCAGCTTTAGTGACATTATCATTACTTTTATCTAAGGCTTCGTTAATATATCTTTCTTCTATATCTGCCACTATCCAATCTAATGGTCTAGCTTCTACATCTATTACATACATATTTTCAGCTGTATTAGTTTTATATTCATTTATATTTATAATGTCTTCGCTTAAAAGTTCTTCTTCATCCATCATGCTCATACTTGAATAAATTGTATTTTCAAGTTCACGTACATTCCCCTGCCAATAATGATTTCTAAGCATTTTTTTACCTCTATCCACTATGCCCTTTACACTTTTATCTAGTTTTTGATTATATTTTTCTATAAACTTATTAGCCAATAATATTATATCTTCTCCTCTTTCTCTTAATGGAGGTATTTGTATATATATAACATTTAACCTATAGTATAAATCTTTTCTAAGTTTACCTTCATTTAATATATATTGTGGATTTTCATTAGTAGTGGCAATAACTCTAACATCAACAGGTATATCTTTTGTACCTCCTACCCTTCTTACGTATCCTTCTTGCAAAACTCTAAGTAACTTTGCTTGAAGTTGAAGTGGCATTGAATTTATTTCATCTAATAAAAGAGTTCCCTTATTTGCCTGTTCAAATAAACCTGGTCTATCTACTGCTCCAGTAAATCCTCCTTTTACTGTTCCAAATAATATCCCTTCTAATAAACTCTCTGGAAGTGCTGCACAATTTTGTGCTATAAATGGATATTTCGCTCTTTTACTATCATAGTGAATAGATTGACTTATAAGTTCTTTTCCGGTTCCAGTTTCTCCATATATTAAAACTGTAGCATCACTTTTCGATGCTTTTTTAGATATATTAAGAGATTTTTTTATACAATCACTTTCTCCAATAAAGTCATCAAATTTATAAAATATTTTTTTATTCTTTTCTATATTATTACCCTTAGTTTCTTCAAGCTTCAAAATCTGTTTTGATAGAGTCTGAATTTGTGTCATATCTTTAGATATTTCAAGTGCTCCCACTAGTTCATCTTCTACTATTATAGGAATAGTTGTATTTATAGTTGTAATTTCTTTTCCATCTTTGTTTAGATATATTTGCACATTATTTTTTATAGATGTTTTACTCTTTAGAACTTTTAGTAATGTGCTATTTTTTATCTCCATAGTTCTTGCTATATCAGTAAATGGCTTTTTAAGTACTTCTTCTTTATCCATTTGCTCTAATTTTGCCATAGAATCATTATAGATAATAGTTTTGTAATTTTTATCAATAAAGTGTACCCCTTCATCTATACTCTCTATTATTTTTTCAATAACTTCACAGTATATCTCCTCTTTCATTTACTTTCCCCCCAAAATACTATTTATCTATTTATGTGCACATAACTTTCTTAATTCTAATATTTATCTACTCTGTTTATATATTACATAAGAAGCCTTTATCCTTTTAAATTTTATAAAATTTGTTATATTTTAAAATAAACTATAACTTCTTATAAATATAAAAATACTTATATCTAGTTTTGTTAGATATAAGTATTTTTATATTTCTTACTATTTAATTATATGTTCTATCTGATTTATTAATCTATACTTTTCTTCATCTGATATAGACTTAATTTCAGATATTTCTACTTTTAATTTTAAGATTTCTTTATCTTTTTCATCTAATCTTTTTCTACATTCATATTCTATATCTTTAAAGCTTTTACTTAACATGTTTATAAGAGATGCCATTTCATCAGAACTTCCAGCTATTCTATTAAGTAACATCAAATTTTGTTCAAGTATCTCAGGTATTTCTTTTAGTGAATATCTTAGCTGATGATCTATTTCTCCATACCCTTCTTCAAATATTGTTCTAACTTGTATTTCTGCGATAATTTTGCTAGTAGTCGGGTAAGACTCTACTAAATAGTGAACTGATCTGTATCCTGATAACCTAGAACATACATGTATTCCTAATTCTTCAAACTTTTTAGTATTATCTCCCTCTCTTATATTTGCAACTATTTCATTTACATTCCACATTCGACTTATAAAATCATGTATTTCTTCCCAATCCTCTTTAAATATATGAATTACTCTTATACCTAATAAATCTGTAATTTCCTCTTTATAGTTATCTAAATTAAATTTAAAGTCGTTACCATATTTATTTTTTCTATCTTGAGTTTTTCTTATAATCTTTTCAATTAGATGATCACCATCTTTTACTCTTGTTTTAACAGAGTGTACTTTATTGTGTCCTCTTAAAATATTACCAATTAATTCAGCTTGTGTTTCATAGCTTTTCCTATACTGGTTATAATCATCATATATTTGTTCTAATGTATCCCAATCTATATCATTTTTAACTAAAAAATTTTCGCTTATGTTGTATCTTTTCAAAAAGTCCTTTTTATTAAGCATTTCATACCTCCAGCTGACTTTTAATTTTATTAATTCCCTTGATTATCTCTTTTTATTTTTACCATTTTTTTCTTTATGCTTATTTCTTTATATTTCTTTAATATACCTTCTCCTTTATGATTTAATATATCAACATAAGAACATAAATCTTCTACTTTTATAACCCCTATATCATCACCTTTTATACCATCTAAATTGCTTATAGCTCCTACTATATCTATAACTCTTATTTTTTTCTTTTTCCCTGCATTTAGATATAGAGTAGTTACTTCACTATGAATTTTCATATCTGATTTTTTTATTTTCTTATTCTTTAATAATTGCATTTTATATTCTTCAAATTTTATTTTACCTTTTTTAACATCTTTTTCTTCCATATATTCTTTTTCTTCTATATCATATCCAATATAATCAATTATTTCATTTATATATTTTTCATCTTTATTTGATACAAGAGTTATAGCCTTTCCAAATTTATCTTTTCTTCCCGTTCTACCTATTCTATGAACATAGTTCTCCTTATCTTTTGGAACATCATAGTTTATTACCAAGGAAATATCATCAATGTGAATACCTCTTGATGCTACATCGCTACTTACTAATATATTAAACTTTTCCTCTTTAAAATCTTTTATAACATATATTCTCTTATCTTGAGACATGTCTCCATGAAGTTCTCTTACTAAAAATTTATCTTTTTTCATCTGGCTATATAACTTCATAACTCTTTCTCTTGTATTTAAAAATATCATTAGTGATTTTGGATTCTCTAAATATATAAGCTTTTTTAAAATTTCATATTTTTCCTTTTCTTCAATTTTTATAATTTCTTCATGTATTTGTTTTTTATTAATTATTTTTATATCTTCTATATCTACCATAGATGAATTTTTCATATATTTATCACACACATATTTTATATCCTTATCTATAGTTGCAGAAAAAAGACCAATAGCTTTTTTGTTTGGTGAATTTTTAAATATAGTATCTATTTGATCTATAAATCCTTTATTTAACATTTTGTCCGCTTCATCTATTATTAAATATTTTAAATTATCTAAGTTTATAGTTCCTCTTTCAATATGATCTATTATTCTTCCAGGAGTTGCTACTACAATATGAACTCTTTGTTTTAAACTTGCAATTTGCTCTTTTATAGGTTGCTTTCCAAATATAGCACTACATCTAATCTTTTTAAGTCTACCAATGTTAAATATCTCTTCACCAACTTGTAGTGCTAACTCTCTAGTTGGAACTACTACAAGGGCCTGTACATTAGTATTATCTATCTCTATATTCTCACATATTGGTATAGCAAAACTTGCGGTTTTACCACTTCCCGTTTTCGACTTTACCACTACATCTTCACAATTTAACAATCTTGGAATTACTTCTTCTTGAACCTTAGATGGTCTTTTATAACCTAAGTTATTTAATGCTTTTAGTATTTCTTTATTTAATTTAAAATCTATAAATTTATGGTTCATCTTTTGCTCCTTTTAATTTTTATCAGCTATTCATTATATCATAAACTAAAAAATACATAGCTATCACATTTATATTATTTCTTAGTATTTACTTATAAGAAAAAAAGCATGAAATAATAAAATTATTATTTCATGCCTTTTTTATATGGTATTATAATTTATTTTTAGTTAAATTATAATACACTCTTAGACCATAAATGTACACCACTCCAGTATGATGAATTTATATTAGCTTTTTGCACATTTGATCCTGGCTTTGGTGCATGTATCATTTCACCATTTCCAATATATATTCCTACATGGCTGACATTGCCAGTTCCATTAGTACTAGAGAAAATTAAATCTCCTGGTTTTAAATTTGATTTACTTACAGTAGTTCCAACCTTAGATTGTTCTACTGATGTTCTTGGTAAAGTCTTTCCCGCTCCATTTTTATATACATAATACATTAATCCTGAACAGTCAAATGAATCAGGTCCTTCTGCTCCCCATACATATGGTTTGCCAATTTGAGCTTTAGCTAAATTAACTACAGCTTCTCTTTTATTCTCCGAAGGTTTAGTAGTATCTTCACTTGATGATGAGCCTGAACCTTTTGTTATGTAGTCTGCACTTGCCCATCCTGTTTTTCCATTTGATAGTTTTATTTTATACCATCCATTTTTGCTTGCAAGTAATTCTACTTTATTGCCTTTGTATACTTTTCCTACTACAGAGTAGCTTGTTCCTGCCCCACTTCTAACATTTAATGTAGATGTTGTCACTGTACCATATCCTGATACTGCTACTTCTCCTGAATTATTACCTGAGTTATCTGATCCTTTTGTTATGTAGTCTGAACTTGCCCATCCAGTGCTTCCATTTGATAGTTTTATTTTATACCATCCATTTTTACTTGCAAGTAATTCTACTTTATTGCCTTTGTATACTTTTCCTACTATAGAGTAGCTTGTTCCTGCTCCACTTCTAACATTTAACGTTGATGTTGTCACTGTACCATATCCTGATGCTGATACTTCTCCTGAATTGTTACCTGAGTTATTTGATCCTTTTGTTATGTAGTCTCCACTTGCCCATCCAGTACTTCCATTTGATAGTCTTATTTTATACCATCCACTTTTGCTTGCAAGTAATTCTACTCTATCACCTTTGTGTACTTTTCCTATTATAGAATTACTTGTTCCTACTCCACTTCTAACATTTAATGTAGATGTTGTCACTGTACCATATCCTGATACTGCTACCTCTCCTGAATTACTACCTGAGCCCTTTGTTATATATTGCCCACTTGCCCAACCAATAGTTCCATTTGACAATTTTACTTTATACCATCCATTTGACTGATCTAGTATTTCAACTATATTTCCTTTATATGATTTAGTTATTACTGAATGATTTGTTCCTGCCCCACTTCTTATATTTAACACGTCGACATTAACTGTTCCTTTTTCTGCCGCGTATGAATTTGTCACACCAATTGCCATAACTGCTGAACTTAATACTATCGCTTTTGTTATACTTCTTTGATTCATCAACCTTCCTCCCATTTATTAATAATATAACCATAGATTTTCTCTATCGACAAAATCTACCTATTTATAGGTTACTATAACAGGAGTTTATTGTAAATAAAAATTGCATAAAAGTTACAAAAAAGTTACAATTTTTTACCATTATTGTATTTATTTTTTAATTTTATTTTTAAATGTAAAAATATGTAAATTTATATTGGAATTATATGTAAAAATATGAGTTAATTTAGTCTAAGTACTTAATTTAAGCCTAATTTTCTGAATTTGAAGATTTTAATTTAAATCGGCTAACTATAAGATAAATAGCAATTAAAATCATAACAAATAAAGATATTCGTAAATCTTCTCTTTCCTTTTTAAAGAAATTAGAGGTTGTATCTAATCTAGTTAAAATACTCAATACAGCTACTACTAATGTAATCTATATTAAATTAATTAATGTTTTTTAAATTTAATTATAGTTAATATTATAATTTTAAATAACAAAAGCACCTTAGTTAAAAGATGCTTTCATAATGTAAAAAACAATCAAAATTTTAAGTATAACTTATCTTAATAATTCTTTTTAGTCTTCTATGTATTCAAATATAATTTTTTGATTTTCTTTTAATGTTATTTCTTCTTTTTTAGCCTCAATCCCACTTGTTTTTATTTTAACTTCTGCAACAAATGGTTCACTTCCCTCTACCATTGATAATAGTTCTTGGGCTTTTTTACGACCTATTTTAGATGCAACTTCTTTTAAGACTGCGATTTTCTTTAACATTTAATCTACCTCCTTTTATAATTTTAATTATATCATTTATTATAAAAAATCAAAATATATAAATAAAAACCGTATTATTTAATAATACGGTTTTTATTTATATATTATTTTTTAATTTTTGATTCTACGAAGTTAACTACATCTTGAGGTATTAAGTTAGTTTTTTCATATCCAACTCCACCATTAGAAATATCAAACATAGCAACTTCTCCGCCTTTAAATTTATTATCTACTAAATCTTTAATTGTAAGTTCTACACCTGTACCAACATTTTTAAGAGCAGATGTAAGTATTGTATCTGGAGCTATGCGATTTTGAGGAAGATCTACAGCAACAGCTAATTTACTAAGTTCTTTTCCTGATTCATAAACTCCTGAATTAACGCCTCCACCTGCAGTAAATATAATATCTATTCCACTTGTATACATTTTAGTTGATATAGCTTTTCCTTTTGCCGAATCGGTAAATGAGTTTGCATATTGAGTTATTAACTGAGCATCTGGCTTTACCTCTTTTAATGCTTTTTCATATCCTACAGCAAAATTACTTACTGATGGAATATCCATTCCTCCAATAAACCCAAACTTATCTGATTTGCTTACTTTAGCAGCAACCAAACCTGCTAGATATCCAGCTTCTTGTTCATTGAAAAGTATCGATCTTACATTTGATGGTATTTTATCATAGCTTCCATCTATTATTGCAAAGTTTTGCTTTGGATAATATCCAGCTGCTTCCTTTATTGCATCGGCCAGCTTAAATCCAACCCCAATTACTAAGTCTGTACCTTGATCAACAGCAGTTTCAATATTTGTTTTATACTCACTGTCTTCTTTAGACTCTATGTAATTTACCTCTACTCCATACTTTTTCTCAGCTTCTTTTGCTCCTGCCCATGCTGACTGGTTAAAGGATTCATCGTTGACTCCTCCTTTATCTAAAACTAATGTTATTTTTAGTTTTTTATCTTTAGTATTATTTTCTTTAGAAGAGCATCCCACTAATCCTAAAATACTTAAAAATAAAGACATAACTACTAATGCTAATTTTAGTCTTTTCATAACACCCTCCTATTTAAATTTCTTTATCAATTATATTATATTTTTATATAAAAAGTAAATTTATTTTTGTCGTTTTTTGTAGTATTATTTTTTTAATTCTCCGCTTTCTACTAAATAACAAAAGGCTTCCACAATATTACTATCAAATTGCTTCCCTGAACATTTTCTTAATTCATTTATAGCTTCTTTCAAAGTTTTTTTCTCACTATATACTCTATTAGTAGTCATTACATCAAATGAATCAGCGACAGCTATTATCCTAGATACAAGAGGGATCTCTTCTCCTAAAAGTCCTAGCGGATAACCTAGACCATCCCATCTTTCATGATGCGTTAGTATACTTCTAGATATATGACTTAATTCCGGTAGTAGCATTGCTAACCTATACCCTTTTTCTGAATGTGTTTTCATGATTTCATATTCATTATCCGTAAGTTTATCTTGCTTAAGTAATAATCGCTCTGGTATACCAATCTTTCCTATATCATGTAATCTACCTACTAAAGATAATTCATCTATAGTTGCACTATCAAGTTTCAAGTGCTTACCTATTAAAGTTGCATAATTTGCTACCCTTTCGGTATGCTCCTCAGTTTCTACATTCTTTGACTGAAGACTTTCTTTTAATGAATGTAGTATAGAGCTTCTAAAGCTTTTTCTATTTAGTATTTTTTGCCTATAAAGCTTATCCTCTGCATCCCCTAACACTTTATCTACTTTATCAATTTCATTATTTAATATTGAAAATCCCATAGACATACTAAGTTTAAACTTATCACCTTCATAGTTTTTACAGATAGAATTCAATCTTTCCATTAACTTATCACATTCTTTATTAGATGTTGATGGTATTAATATAACAAATTCATCTCCACCCCACCTAAAAATAAAACCTTTTTCATCAAACACTTCTTTTAATTTTTTTGAAATTTCTTTCAATAGCTCATCTCCTTCAAGGTGACCTATTGTATCATTGATTATTTTAAGTCCATTTACATCTCCAATCATTATACCTATTGGAAATTGTCCATTTTTTATTAATTCTTCTATCTTTTCATCAAAATAAGCTCTATTATATAGTCCTGTAAGAACGTCTGTATAACTTAAATATCTAAGCTTTTTTTCTATTGATTTTCTTTCTGTTACATCTCTAACAACTCCAACTATTCCCCATATATCTCCACTATCATTAATTACAGGTGTCTTTATAGTCTCTACAATTTTTATATCACCATCTTCAGTTGGAACTTCTTCGTCTATAATTAATTGTTTTTTAGTTTCTATAACGACCTTATCATGCTTTGCACATGTTTCTACAAAGTCCCTATCAAGATATAATTCTAAATCTGTTTTTCCAATTACATTATCTATACCTAGATTTTCATAAAAATCTACACAGTGTCGATTTACACCTCTATATATACTTTTGTTATCTTTATAAAAAACTATTTCAGGTATATTATCAATTATAGTCCTTAGTATATTTCTCTGATTTTCAAGTTCTTCATTATATGCATTTGATATATCTATTAAAAATCCTACCCAGTTATGACATTTATTATCCTTTGATTTATCACAAAATACTATATGCTTAAATAAAGAGTTATTTATTTTTTTTATATCTGTAAGTTCTTTATCTATACATTTAATATAACTAACTAAATCTCTTTTATAAATATTTGAAATATTATTATAAAAGTCTTCCAGCGATAAATTAAAGTTAATTTCAAAATATTTATTTATGTAAATTATCTCCCCTAAGCTATTTTTAATCCACACAGGGAACGGAATAAATTCAAATATAGTTTCATTAATACTCATTACTTGCCCCCTCTAATCTCTCTTTTTATTTTCATACCCCAATACAATATATGTTAATTAATATTATATCATAATTATATATCATGTTATTATTTAACAACTTTTTAAAACCCTATAATCAATTATAATTTATTTTTTATTTAACTTTTAAATCATTTTGTAAAACCCTTTTAATATAAAATAAGCTGTCACTATTTAAAATCTAGTAACAACTTATTTTAACCTGTATTATTTATCTTGTTATCTATATACTAAGACCTGTTCTGAACTGACTATTATAAAGATTTGCATAGAAACCATTATTTTCTAATAATTCATTATGGGTTCCTCTCTCTATTACTTCTCCTTCTTTTATTGCAAGTATAATATCTGCATTTTTTATAGTACTTAATCTATGCGCTATTATAAATGTAGTTTTTCCTTCCATTAGGTTACCCATAGCTTCCTGAATATGAGATTCTGTACGAGTATCAATTGATGATGTAGCTTCATCAAGTATTAGTATTGAAGACTTAGAAAGCATAGCTCTTGAAATTGAAAGTAATTGACGTTGTCCCTGAGATAAATTACTCCCATTATCAGATAAGACTGTGTCATATCCATCTGGTAATTGTCTTATAAAGTGATCTGCATTAGCAAGTTTTGCTGCTTCTTCGATTTCCTTGTCATTTGCATTAAGATTTCCATATCTTATATTTTCACGAACACTTGTTGAGAATAAGAATGTATCTTGGAGCACTATTGATATCGACCTTCTTAAACTACTCATCTTTATATTTTTAATATCTTCTCCGTCAATAGTAATTTTCCCGCTATCTATATTATAAAATTTATTTAGTAAATTTATTATAGTAGTTTTCCCAGATCCAGTTGGACCTACTATTGCTACAGTTTGGCCTTTTGATGCCTTTAAATTTATTTTTCTAAGTATTTTTTTATCTTTTTGATATGAAAAGTCTACATCTTTTAAGCATACGTCTCCATATAAATCATTAACTTCTATTGCATTTTTATTATCTTCTTCTTTCTCTTCATCAATAACCTCAAACACTCTTTCAGCTCCAGCTAATGCAGATTGTATTGTATTTGCAATATTTAGCATCTCGTTTATAGGTCTATTAAAGTTTCTCATATAAAGAATTATTGTAAACACTACACCTACAGTTAAATCCATTCCTGATAATATAAAATACCCTCCAGAAACTGCTAATATTAAATATGTAAAGTTGCTAATTGTATTCATAATCGGACCCATGCAACCAGATAAAGCCTGTGCATATATTGCACTTTTAGTAAGGTTTGAATTTATTTTTGAAAATTCTTCCTTAGCTTTTTTCTCTTGTGAAAACAATAGTGTTACCTTTTGACCAGAAACCATTTCTTCTATATACCCATTTAATTTACCTAATTCATTTTGTTGATTAATAAAAAATGGTTGTGTATTTTTCATAATAAGTCTAGTTGTTAAAAACATTATAGGCGTTGTTATTAATCCTATTAAAGTTAAACTCGGACTAAGCATAAGCATAGCTATAAGCATACCAAATATATTTATTATACCTGAGAAAAATTGAGCTATACTTTGAGATAATGTAGTGTTTATATTATCAACATCATTAGTAAGTCTACTCATTAAGTCTCCGCTTGAGCTAGTATCAAAATATCTTAAAGGTAGGTTTTGCATATTTTTAAATAAATCACTTCTTATATCTGCTGATGTTTTCTGAGCTATATTTACCATTAGTCTATTTTGAATAAAAGTTGCTATTGTACCTATTACATACATTCCAATTAAAACTAAGCATATTTTTAAAAGCCCATCAATATCTCCAACTACTATATATTTATCAATTATATCTCCATTTAATTTTGTACCTACTATACTGACTAAAGTAGTTATTATACAAAATATAAATATTGATAATAATGCTATTTTTTTATTACCTAAGTACTTTAGTAATCTATTTATTGTTTCCTTTGGATTTTTAAGTTTTTCTCTTTTACCACTAAAGTTTTGATTATGCCTATTCCCTGCAAGAGGATTTACTTTACTCTTAGACAATTGATGTCACCTCCTCACCTAATTGTGATACTGCAATGCTTTTGTAAATTTCACTATTTTTTAATAATTCATCATGAGTTCCCATATCAGATATTTTACCGTCATCTAATACAATGATTTTATCAGCCTCCATAACACCAGATATTCTTTGTGCTATTGTAATAACTGTCAATTCCTTCATTCTAGAATTTATTGCATCTTGAAGTTTAGCCTCCGTTGCCATATCAAGTGCACTTGATGAATCATCCATTATAAGTATTTTAGGATTTTTCATTAAAGTTCTTGCTATAGAAAGACGTTGCTTTTGCCCTCCTGATAAGTTTTTGCCTCTTTGTTCTACTATACTCTTATAAGTATCTTCCTTAGATTTTATAAATTCATACGCTTGGGCATCTTTTGAAGATGATTCCATTAGTTTCATATCTGCATTTTCATTTCCAAACTTTAAGTTATCTTCAATCGTACCTGAAAATAATATACTATCTTGTAAAACTATACCTATATTGTCTCTAAGATCTTTTAGTCTTATATTTTTAACGTTAACTCCACCAATTAAAACTTCTCCACTAGTTACATCGTAAAGTCTTGGAATTAAGTTTACAAAAGAACTTTTACCACATCCTGTAGACCCTATTATTCCTATTTTTTCACCCTGCTTTGCTTTAAATGATATATTTTCAAGTACTAGCTCACTATGCTTATTATATTTAAAGCAAACATCTTTAAACTCTATATCAAAGTTATTAATTTCAACAGAATCTTTTGAATCTTTTATAGAACTTTCTGTATTTAAAACTTCATTTATTCTATCTGATGATGCTTTTGCTCTTGAGAAGTTTAAACTTATACCTATAACCATAATTATTGAGTTCATTATTTGCATTAAATAGTTTATAAATGCCATAATTTTACCAACCTCAAGACTTTCTGTATTAACCATATTCCCACCAATCCATAAAACAGCTACAACTGTTAAATTCATTATTAAAGATGCAATGGGCCATAGTACTAGGTTCATATTTTGAGATTTAATGCTATTATTCATTAATTCACTATTAACTTCATTAAATATCTTTTCTTGATTTTTTTCTATAGTAAATGATTTAATGACTCTAACCCCTAATATACTTTCACGCATAACGGTATTTATCTTATCTAATTTTTCTTGAGCTACCTTAAATAAAGGCATTGATTTTCTTAGTATAAAAACAACAGATACTATTATTATAGGTATCGATGCTGCTAGTATAAGAGATAATTTTGAGCTTAATCTTATTGCCATAAATAATCCACCAATTGCTAGAAGCGGTGCTCTTACCATAATTCGAAGTCCCATAAGTACCATATTTTGAACTTGAGTAACATCATTTGTAAGTCTTGTAATAAGTGATGATGTTTTAAATTTATCTATTTCTAAAAATGAAAGTGTCTGTATTTTATCAAATATTCCTTGTCTTAAATTTTCTCCCATTTTCATAGCTGCTATAGATGCAAAAAATGAACACGATATACCAGCTACAAAACTTATAATAGCTGTGATTATCATTTTCAATCCAATATTAAATACATATGATAAATCTCCATTTGCAACACCTATATCAATAATATTTGCCATAAGAGTGGGCTGTAATAAATCCATTATTACTTCTAGGCTCATTGTAATAGGTGCTAAAATTGCACAAATTATCGCTGAACCTCTTAAATATTTTAATAACTTAACCAATTTATTTATCTCCTTTTTCTAAGTTGATATAAATCTTATTTAAAATACATATTGTTTGAGATTTTTCTTCTTCTGAAAAATCTTTAAAGCATTTATCATCTAAGTCAATAAATATCTTATCAACTCTTCTTTGAACTTCTTTGCCCTTATCAGTTAAATATACATTTAAAATTCTTTTATCTTTTGGATTTCTTTCTCTATATATAAGATTTTCTTTTTCCATTCCAGCTAATATACTTGTAGCTGTAGCAGGCTCTATTTTACAATAACTTGCTAACTCTCTTTGGCTACAGCCTGAATTATCTATAAGAAAATCTAGTATTTTAGGCTTTCCTTGCGTTAACCCTATTTTTAAAAATTCATTTTTTGCATTTTTACGATGTGCTCTCATTAACTTCATTAATGCAGCATGTAGAGTTCCATTATTTATATGTCTTCTATCTTCTTTAATATGTAACACCTCCAAAGTATAATAGTTAGATGGCTAATCATTAGCCATCTAACTATTATACTTTATCATATTAAATTTTATATGTAAATTGTAGTATTTTTTATTTTTAATACTTAAGCTGTGTAGATAAATATCCTTAGGGTAATATATAAATAAAATTTATATATTTTTAATTCATTAAAAAGAAAGGAGTTTGTCATTTATTTTGACAATATAATAAAATGATTAGCATCTTAGGTTTAATTTTTTCATTAGCAATTATAATGTATCTCGCTTATAAAGGATACTCAACTATTATTACCGCACCAATAATTGCAATAATTACTATATTAGTTACAACTGGATTTGATAGTCATCTAATGGCTAACTATACAGAAGTTTATATGGTTGGTTTTTCTAACTTTATAAAAAATTATTTTCCATTATTTATGACTGGAGCAATTTTTGCAAAATTAATGGAAGAATCAGGTTATGCAAAATCAATTGCACACTTTATTACTATAAAACTAGGAAAAGATAAATCAATTTTAGCAGTAGTATTGTCTGGAGCTTTACTTACATATGGAGGTGTATCTTTATTCGTAGTTGCATTTATTTTATATCCTATTGCAAGTATGTTATTTAAAGAAGCAGACATTCCTAAAAGACTTATTCCTGGAACAATTGCATTAGGTTCCTTTACCTTTACAATGACGGCACTTCCAGGTTCACCTGAAATCCAAAATGTAATTCCTATGAAGTATTTTGGAACAGACACTTTTGCAGCTCCTATTATTGGTATATTTGCAAGTATTCTTATGCTGAGCCTTGGTATGATTTGGTTAACAAAACGAGCTAAATCTGCAAGGTCTAATAATGAAGGTTATGGAAATCATAAAGAAGAAATAATTAAAGGAAATTTAGATAATTTGCCAAATATATTTTTATCTATTCTTCCTATATTAATAATATTCATTACTAATTTAATTTTTTCTAAATTGTATTACCCTAATATAGATGGAAGTTATTTAAGTAAATATAATACAACATTAAGTAGTGTTTCTGGTATATGGAGTGTAATTATAGCTATTGTTCTAGCAGATTTATTTATAATAGTAACTAATTTAAAGTCTATAAAAAATATGAAAAGTGTATTAGACACTGGAGTATCAAATTCATTTAGGCCATTGCTTAATTCAAGTGCAATAGTTGGATATGGTAGCGTTATAAAATCTCTATCTGTGTTTGGAGTTATTCAATCATTTGTATTTGGAATTTCATCAAATCCAATAATATCTGAAGCCTTATCAGTAAACCTTATTTGCGGACTTACAGCTTCTGCCTCTGGTGGTCTTGGTATCTCCCTTGATGCTTTAGCTCCAACTTATATTAATATGAGTCAGGCTTTAAATATATCACCTGAGATACTTCATAGAATAGCTTCACTTTCTTCGGGTGGATTAGACACACTCCCTCACAATGGAGCGGTTATAACAACATTAGCTATTTGTGGATTAACACACAAGGAATCTTATAAAGATATTTTTGTTACATCTGTTGTTATACCTATTTGTGTAACATCTATAATTGTTTTGTTAACGTCTTTACAAGTAGTGATTTAAATAAAAGGGTGAAATGATTCACCCTTTTATTTTATTACCTTGCTGTCTAAAATAGTTGCATTAGAGTATTTTTTTAATAATTTTATACCGTATTCTATATAATCATTTAGCTCTTCATATCCATTGAAGGAAATTATATTCATAAGTATATGCTTAGTATCTTTAGTTGTCATGGCTCTTACTGAATCTGATGTAGTACTTCCAAATTTCCCCTTTTCATCTTCAAACACAGGTAGATTTTCTATATTAATTGATCCTCTACCAATGCCATCATAACGTTCTTCATTGCAGCCTACATTAAAATATATTACACCACTTACCTTATATAAATCATATGTTCCTACTGAAAAAAAGCTTTTAAGTGATATTAAATTATTTATATCTACTATATTATTTACCTTATATAATTCCATACCTTTTACTACTCTTTTAACCAATGATTGCGATGAAAGTCTATACCTACTTGGATCTTTCCCTAAACTTTTATATGCTTTTCTAGATGCATCTATATTTTTTATTTTTAATATATCACTTTGTGTAATACTTTCTCTTATAGTACTACATTTATCATCTATTAATTTCCATAATTTATCACAACCATCATAAACATCAACATTTGCCTCAATACATCCTATTGCTACTTGAGGACATTTCTTCTTTAGTTCATCAGATATTTTAATTTCTACCATATATATCATCCTTTCTTCAACTTTATGTATTTATTAACATCATCCTTAATAGTTATACTATTTTTTTATTACTTATATTTTATATACTAACATAGTTTGAAATATTACTTATCCACTTTTTATAATACCTAATTTATAGTAATATAAATATGTATAATACTATAGAAATTTGGAGGCTTATTTATATGAGAAGTTCATGGGAAGAATATTTTATGGGTATAGCCGAAAGTATAGCACAAAGAGGAACTTGTGATAGAGCTTTCGTTGGAGCTGTTATTGTAAACTCAGACAATAGAATAGTTAGTACTGGATATAATGGTAGTATTTCAGGTGATGATCACTGTATCGATACTGAGCATAAAATGAGAGATGGCCATTGTATAAGAACTATACATGCTGAACAAAATGCACTATATTACTGTGCTAAGGAAGGTATAAAAGTTAAAGAGTGCAGTATATATGTAACTCATTTTCCTTGCTTAAACTGTACAAAAGCTCTTATCCAATCTGGTATAAAACATATTTATTATAGAAATGATTATAGAGTTGATGAATATGCATTAGAGCTTTTAAACTTGGCTAATGTAGGATATACAAAACTATAAATAGTAAAATATCTGGCAATAATATAATTTATACTATTTAAGTGGAGGCTTATTATGATTATAAATATAACTGAAATGGCAAAAGTTGCTCTTGATAATATGATAAAAGACTATAATGTAGATAGTAATAATATTAGAGTATACTTAAAAAGCATAGCTTGATATGGACCTATATTTAATGTAGCTCTGGATGATCCTACTGAAAAAGATGAAGTATTCAAAGTTGATGATTACTTGATAATAATTAATAAAGATTTAGCTTCTAAATTTGAAGTGGTAAATATTTATTATAAATCAACTCAAAGCTATGGCGATTTTCATATAACTACTGACTTAGTATGGAAAGATGAGTACCATTATAGCGATTGGGCAAAACCTTGGTAAATTTTACTTAAATTAATAAAAACCTCATGCTTAAAACATGAGGTTTTTATTATTCAAATGGGTATTTTATTTCCCACTGATTTCTAACATTATCCATTAAATTCATAACGTCAATAGACAATTCTAAATTTTTATTCTTTAATTTATTTAATATGTAACTATTCATATTTTCTACTTCATACTCTAATGCTTTTGATGTATCTCCTACTTCTATTTTTTCGCTAGAACCATCTGTATAAGTTATTAAGGCACTACAAGCTCTTGGAAAATTATCAACCGTTATAAATGCTAATTCTCCCGCTATTATACATCTTTTAGGCATCTTAGACCTCATTGTAAGAGATACAACTGCCATTTCATCATTATCATTTTTTAAAATTATTCCTGATTGTTCATCTACTCCTGTTTCAAATTCTTTAACAGTTGTTAATACTTCATTTGGTTGACTCGATAAAAAGAACCTTGCAAAAGATAGTGCATATGTACCTATATCTAAAAGTGCTCCACCTGCTAATTCTTTGCTAAAGAATCTATTATTAACGTCATATTCTTTACAACTTCCAAAAGATACTTGTATCATTTTTAACTTCCCTATTCTACCACTATCGATTATATCACGTAGCTTTTTATACAATGGCATATGATAAATTGTCATTGCCTCAGTAAGTATTAAATTTTTTTCTTTTGCTAAATTGACTACTTTTTCTAATTGACTATTATTTACCGTAATAGCTTTTTCACAAATTACATGTTTGTTTTTTTCTAAACTTTTAGTTATAAATTCATAATGGTTACAGTGAGGTGTTGATATATATACAACATCAATATTTTCATCATCTAACATTTTATCTACATTGTCATATACCTTTTCAATATTATATTTATTAGCAAACTCTTTTCCTTTTTCAATATTTCTTGCAAAAACTGCATATATACTTTTATTAACGTTATTTATAGCGTTCGCAAAATCTGTTGCCGCTATTCCAGGACCTATTATTGCCCAATTTAAATTACTCATATATTACCTCCTAATTATTTAGAAATTGTTGCCTACTACTAAGATTTTACTGCATATATTTTTATAGTATTATGATAGCTTATTTTCTTCAATATTAAATTTATAAAAACTTCTTTTTTAATTAGTTTCTTAGATTACTCTAAATAGTTACAAATAACCAACCTTTATTTACATAATTTACCACGAGTGATATATTTAACTTGTACACGTTTTCACAATTAAAGAATTTTATTGAAATATATGAAATATATTTCGGGCAAACTAATATCTAATAAAAATATTTTATAAAGGAGATATACATATGCTAAGCGAGGTATTATTAAAAAAACTTAATGATCAAATTAACTTTGAATTTTATTCTTCTTACACTTATTTAGCAATGTCTGCTTATGCTGAGTCTATTGATTTAAGTGGTTTCGCTAATTTCTTTAGAGTTCAAGCTGAAGAGGAATTATTCCACGCTATGAAACTTTATGATTATGTATTCCAAAAAAATGGTGTTGTAGAATTAGAGGCTGTTCCTAAACCTAACACTAAATTCGAGGATATAATTGATGCATTTGAAAAAGGTTATGAGCATGAACAATTAGTAACAAGTAGAATATATGAACTTGCTGATTTAGCTTCTGAAGAAAGAGAACACTCTACAATGAGTCTTCTTAGATGGTTTATAGACGAACAAGTTGAAGAAGAAAATAACTTTAGTTCTCTATTAAAAAGAGTAAAAAGGTCTAAAGAAAATCCAGCTGCTTTATATATGATGGATGATGATCTTGCAACAAAAGTATTTACACCTCCAACAAATCAACAATAAAGCTATAAAATTTATTATATTTGCTTATAAAAAAATACTAGATAATTATCTAGTATTTTTATTTTAATCTATACATTCTACATTCATATGGTCTTAAATTTATATTACAACATTCAATATGATTATCCACATTATAGTTTGATAGTATTAAGTTTTTGTGATTTAATTTAAAGTTTTTTAGATCACACTCTAAGATCTTATCACTTATATTACATATAACAATAACTTGTCTATCTTTAAAAGTCCTTGTATACGCATAAATATTTTCATCTTCTTTAAGTAATAAATCGTATTTACCATATACATATAACTCATCACTTTTTCTTATTTTTATCATATTCTTGTAAAAAAATAGTATTGATTTTTCATTATTTAACTGATTCTCTACATTAATATTTATATAATTAGGATTAAGTTTCATCCATGGATTTACTTTACTAAATCCAGCATTTATACTATCGTCCCATTGCATCGGGGTTCTAGTATTATCTCTTGAAGTTTCCCATACTTCTTTTATAAGTTCTTCATGAGTTTTACCATTATTAAGTTCTATATAATAGTAATTTTTAGTTCTTACATCATCATAATCTTCAATAGAGTTAAAAGCTACATTTGTCATTCCAATCTCTTGTCCTTGGTATATAAATGGAGTTCCTTGTAACATAAAATACATCAATCCTAATGAAGTAGAACTTTCATACCAGTAGTTTTTATCATCACCAAGTGAAGATACACATCTTGCTATGTCATGATTTTCTATAAATAGTGCATTCCAACCAGTTTTATAAAGTCCCTCTTGCCACCTAGTTATAACTTCTTTAAATTTTACTAAGTCAAGTTTTTCTCCTACTTTATTATTCCAAAGGTCTATATGCTCAAACTGAAATACCATATTAAACTTACCTTCTTCTTCCCCTACCCACATATGAGCATCTTCTGTTTTTACTCCATTAGCTTCTCCAACAGTCATTATATCGTATTTATCAAAAGTATTTTCTTTTAATTCCTTAAGATATTTATGTATTCCTTCTACATTCATATGCTTATCAAATGATGGTACGTATTCTAAATTATCAGGATTTGGCATATCTTTTAAATCTTTTTCTTTATTTATATGACTTATAGCATCTACTCTAAAACCATCTATACCTTTATCTAACCACCAGTTCATCATATCATATATTCTACGTCTCATATCTTCATTTTCCCAGTTCAAGTCTGGTTGTTTCTTTGTAAATAGATGAAGATAATATTGTTTAGTATTTTCATCATATTCCCAAGCAGAACCTTTAAATATACTTTCCCAGTTATTTGGTTCTTTATTATCCTTTCCATCTCTCCAAATATACCAATCTCTTTTATTACTATCTCTAGATGATTTTGATTCTATAAACCATGGATGCTCATCACTGGTGTGATTTATAACTAAATCTATTATTAGCTTCATATTTCTTTTGTGTACTTCTTTTAAAAGATTATCGAAATCTTTCATTGTTCCAAACTCTTCCATTATATCTTGATAATCACTTATATCGTATCCATTATCATCGTTTGGCGATTTATAAAATGGAGATACCCATATAACATCTATACCCAAATCCTTTAAATAGTCTAAATTTTCAATTATTCCTCTTATATCACCTATTCCATCATTATTTGAATCATTAAAGCTTCTTGGATATATTTGATATGCAACAGCTTCTTTCCACCATATTTTTTTCATTATTTGTCCTCCACAGTATACCTATAAACTTATTATATTTTTACCTCAATCTCTACTCCATAATGGTCTGAAACTATATCTTTATTTATATTATTAAATATCACATTAGAACTTACTACTTCTACTTTTTTATTGCTAAGTATTAAATCTAGCCTCAATTTTTCATCATTATAATCCCATCCAGCTATATTACCTTCAACAGTTACACCATCATCTTTTTCAATTGATAAATAGTATGTATCTATAAGATTTTTGCATAAATAATCATAGCCTTCATTTTTTATATTTGCATTATTATTAAAGTCCCCCATAATAAAAGCTATATTTTCTTCTTTTATATTTTCAAGTAATTTATTAGCCTGATTTATAAATGGTTCTTCTTTATCATGCCACCACCCCAAATGACATGAATAAAAACTTACTTCTTTACCTTTATAATTTGATTTTAATTTAACTATTTTTCTAGTTTTCCAAAATTCATAATCATTACTATTTGTTATAAAAAAACTTTCTTTTTTATGAATCGAAAGCTTTGTTATAAGACAAATCCCTTCCTCATATATATCATATCCTATATGACACATATCCCAGAAAAAGTTGTAATTGAAATTTCCAAGTTTCTCAAGTTCTTTCTGTAATACTAAAGCAAAATTATCTTCCTTTATATTTTCATAAACTACTTTTGAACTTTTTTTCTGACTTACTTCTTGAAGTGCTATAACATCATAGTCATTTTCATTTACATTTTTTGCTATATATTTTATTTTTTCTAATTGTTTATCTTCTTGCCATGAATGACAATTTAAAGTTAAAAGCTTCAATTTTATACCCCCAATATATCTTGGATATTTGATTTTAATACATCTGCTTTTGGTCCATATACAGCTTGAACTCCTCTATCTTTAATTATAAGACCTAATGCTCCATTTTCTTTCCATTGCTTTTCATTCCATACTATAGAAGTATCCTTAACTGTAACCCTTAAACGAGTCATACATGCATCTACATCTTCAATATTATCTGATCCTCCAAGTAGATTTATTATTTTTTCTGATAACATATCTTTTTCACTATTATCTGTAGTTTTAGAAGATGATTGTTCTTCTCCATCTTCTATATAATTCCCATTACGACCTGGTGTTGCTATATCAAATTTCTTTATCAAGAAATTAAATGTAACAAAGTTTAAAGCAAAGAATGCTATACAAGATAATACAAAGTTTACTAAATCCATAGTCAATCCTGCTTTAATTAACATTGGAGTACGAGTTAAAAATTCTATAAAACCAAATGAGTGTACTCTTAAATTTATTAAATCTGCTAATGCAAATGCAAGACCTGTAAGTATTGCATATACCGCATATAATACTGGTGATATAAACATAAACATAAATTCTATTGGCTCTGTAACTCCTGTTAAGAAGCATGCAAGAAGCGCTGATAAAAATATTGGTTTATATTTTTTTAATTTATCACTATCAACATTCTTATACATTGCAATAGATATACCTGCAAGTGATGCTGTAGATAATATTACTTGACCTGCTTTAAAACGAGCTGGTGTAATAGTTGTTAATAAACTATTATATCCTGCTATATTTCCTGCATCTTTTAAATTTATTAAGTCAGTTATCCAAGCAAGCCATAACGGATCTTGGCCTGCAACCATAGTTCCTGCTGCTGAACCTGTTATTATTTCATATACTCCACCTAACTCTGTATAATTCATTGGAACTGTTATCATATGATGAAGTCCAAATGGTAATAATAATCTTTCAAGTGTCCCATATACAAATGGAGCAAGTACTGGTGCTGTATCTTTAGATGAAGCTATCCACATACCAAAAGCATTTAAAGCACCTTGAACAAATGGCCATATTATTGATAATACTATTGACGCTATTACTGAAGCAATTATAACAACAAAAGGTACAAAACGTTTTCCATCAAAGAATGCTAATGCTTGAGGTAATTTACTAAAGTTATAGAATTTATTATATAATACCGCTCCCATAAATCCAGAAATTATACCAACAAATACACCCATATTAAGTGCTGGAGCTCCTAGTATTGATGTAAAGTAATCTTTAACTAAAAGTTCTGCTCCTGTTAATGAAGTTACTGTTGCTAAAGGATCTATTAACATATCTAAATTTACTCCAAATATTGATCCTGTTATACGATTTATTAATATAAATGCTATAAGAGCTGAAAATGCGCCTCCTGAACGTTCTTTTGCCCAAGATCCACCTATTGCTACTGCAAATAAGATGTGTAAGTTTCCAATTATTCCCCAACCTATGTCTTCAACTACTCTAGCAATTGTAGCTATTAATTGCATATCTGATGACATTCCTATAAGTTTTCCGATTGAAACCATAAGTCCTGCAGCTGGCATAACAGCTATCACTACTAATAAGGCTTTTCCAAACTTTTGCCAAAAATCAAATGATCCTAATTTTATTTTACTCATATTCCCCCTACCCTTTCTTTTTATTATAAGTGTTACATTATGCAATCGATTGCATAATGTAACAAAAAAATATAAGAAATTTTCTTAATTTTTATTCTTTTATATATTGATTATAGCATCCGGTGAAAACATTTTCAAGTTTTTTCAACTTTAATTTTAATTTTTAATTATTTTTATATAATTTTAATAAAAACTTATGCAAACGATTGTCTTTATTAATTCATAATAAATAAAAAACTGATTAGATACACTAATCAGTTCTTTTATAGTAACTTAGTTTAAACTTCTAATTTATCATTAACTATATACTTATTTCCATATATCACTACCTCTATAGGGTTTCCAACTAAATTTTCTATACTTATTAAATCTTTATTTATAGAAACCTTCAACTTGTTATCCCTATAATTAATATTAAAAGAATATCCTTGCCACTTATCTGGAAGTTTAGGGTTAAAACTTAAAGTTTCTTTATATGTTCGCATTCCTGCAAATCCTTGCACTATAGATAACCATGCTCCTGACATAGAAGTTATATGAAGACCATCTTCAGTATCATTGTTATAATTATCTAAATCCAATCTTACAGTTCTTGAGTATAGCTCATAAGCTTTCTCTAAATTATCTATTTCAGATGCTATTATAGAATATATACATGAAGATAATGATGACTCATGTACTGTATATGGCTCATAGAAGTCAAAGTTTCTTTTCTTTTCCTCTAAACTAAACTCATCTGAAAAATAATACATTCCTTGCAATACATCTGCTTGTTTTATAAAACAAGATCTTAATATTTTATCCCACGACCAGTTTTGATTTAAAGGTAGATTTTCTTTAGGTAAATTTGATACCTTTATAAATTCTTTATCTAAAAAGTCATCATGTTGAACAATTATATTTAATTCTTCATCATAAGGAAGATACATTTTATTAGCTATATTTAACCACTTTTCAACTTCTTTATCTGTAACATTATTTCTTTTTACAGATTCCATACACTCTACTTTTAATTTTTTTATATTTTTAACCGCATATTCTAAACACCACTTTGCAATAAAGTTAGTGTACCAGTTATTATTTACATTATTATCATATTCATTCGGCCCTGTAACCCCATGAATCATATATAATCCTTTTCTAGCTGATAGATGAACTCTACTTGCCCAAAATCTTGCAACTTCAACTATTACATCTATACCTTTTTCTTTTATATATTCATAGTCACCAGTGTAATTTGTATAATTATATATTGCATATATAATGCTTCCATTTCGATGAATTTCTTCAAAAGTTATTTCCCACTCATTATGGCATTCTTCACCATTAAATGTAACCATTGGATATAAAGCACCATCCAAACCTAATTTATTTGCTTGTATTTTAGCTGGATCTAATTGATTATATCTATACTCTAAAAGATTTCTAGATACTGATTTATCGGCAACTCCTAAATATACTGGTAAACAATATGCCTCTGTATCCCAATAAGTAGCTCCTCCATACTTTTCCCCTGTAAATCCTTTTGGACCTATATTAAGTCTTGCATCTTCTCCATAATATGTTGAAAATAATTGGAATAAATTATACCTTATACCTTGCTGAGCTGATTTATCTCCGTATATTTTTATATCAGCAGTTTCCCACCTTTTATTCCACTTGTCACTATGTTCTTTAATTAATACTCCATAGCCTTTATCTATCTCTTTAGATAGTATTTTATTACATTTATCTAAAAGTTCATTCTCTTCATAATCTCTTGTAGTAGTTATCGCTACATATTTTTCAATTGATATTATTTCATCTCTTTTTATATCAAATACTAACCTATTTTCACTATAACCTTTTTTGTTCATACAGCTTAATAATTTGCTATTCTTATTAGCACTTATATTCATAGTAGCGCCTATAGTAAATACTTCTGTTTTAAATAAATTTTCCTTAGTTTTTGCTATTAAGCTTCCATAATTTTCTTTAGAATCTGATGATATATGAACCCAAAAATCTTCATCATAGTTTGAATCTTCATTTCTAACATTTGAATCTAAATATGGTCTAAATGTTATCTCTCCATCAAAGTTTAATGCTTTTACATCATATTTTATAACTGCCATTTCTTTTTTAGCTATACTTAAAAATCTTACGACATTTACTTCTATCTCTTTTCCACAAATATCTGCAATAAATTTACGAGTTAACACTCCATTTTTCATATCTAATTCTCTATAAAAATCTTTAACTTTTACTTTACCTAAGTCTAAAACTTCTCCATCTACAAATATGTCTATTCCTATATAATTTACACTATTTAAAACTTTGCCAAAATAGTTAGGATATCCGTTTTTCCACCAGCCAACGCGAGTTTTATCAGGGAACCATACTCCTGCTATATATGAACCTCTGTGACTATCCTTTGAATAACTTTCTTCGTAGTTACCTCTCATGCCCATATAACCATTACCTAAACTCATTATTGATTCTGCTAATCTATTTTCATTAAATTCTATACTATTTTGAATTATTTTCCATTCATCTATATTATCAAATAAACGTCTCATAAAATCCCCCTTTATAAATTACTAAAACTATAAATCTTTACTATATTTTTCAACTATTTTTTCAAAGATTAATTCGTCAGTACTTTTTACAATATACTTAGCCTTTTTTAATATCTCAAAATTTCCTACTCCTACAGAATACATTCCTGCTTTATTTATTGATTCTATCCCAGCACTTGCATCTTCAATTCCTATACAATTTTTAGGATTTACACTTAATCCTTTTGCTGCCATTAAAAATATATCTGGCGCAGGTTTACTATTTTCACATTTTGATGCATCAGATATAAAATCAAAGTAATCTATAAGTTTTAAATTATTTAGTACCTTTATAGCATTTTTACTTGCAGATGCTAGACCTATTTTTATGTTATTTAATTTTATACTTTCTAATAGCTCTACTATTCCTGGCAACACATCTTTTGGATTTATATTTTCTATTAAAGATACATAATAATTATTTTTATCATCTGCCATTATTAATTTTTCTTCCTTATCGAAATAATTCTCTTTTTTGCCATGAATTAATATTCTTTCCAAAGATTCCATTCTACTTATTCCCTTTAGGCTTTCATTGAACTTTTTATCTATATCTATTCCTAATCTATCCCCTAGCTCTTTCCACGCTAGATAATGAAAATGAGCTGTATCTGTTATAACGCCATCTAAATCAAATATAAAAGCTTCTATCATGTTTGCTTCCCTCCCCTTTTTGGACAATCGGTTGCATAGTTAAGTAAAAAATGCAATTACATTTATATAAATAACCTATTTAAATAAGTTATTTATATAATGCTTTTGCATTTTTACTTAAATGATTCTCTTTCTATAAACTCTGTATTTACAATATAGTGAGTATTAGTACTAATATTAGATTCTAATTTTTTTATTAGTAATTTTGCTGCGTAATATCCTAGTTTGTCTGCGTTTATATGTACAGATGATAATGGTGGAGTTTGATACTGAGCCAGCTGATTGTTATTAAATCCTACCAATGCAATATCATCTATACTATTGTCTTTAAGCATATTTCCTGCTCCAAATGCTAATAAATCATCTGTTGCTACTATTGCACTTACTTTTCTTTCTTTAACTAATAAATTAGCTGCATTATAACCTTCATTTTCATTAAATTGCAACTTATGTATAACCAAACTTTCATCATAATTTATTCCATTAACTTCAAGAGCCATTTTATATCCTTTTAGTCTATCTCTAGACATGTTTAGGCTTTTCATAGCCCCTATAAACCCTATCTTCTTGTGCCCTTTTTTTATAAGTTTATTAACTACATTATACATAGCTTGAAAGTTATCATTATCTACCCATAAAACATCTTCAGTACTTTCAGGTCTTCCTATAGCTACAAATGGAAAATTTATTTTTTTTAAGTATTTTATACTTTCATCATTTTCATTTACCCTTAAAAGAATAATTCCTTCCACCAAATTAGCTGCTGTTATTTCCTTTATACTTTCAGTTTCTGTCTTATCACTTTTACTAAATGCATAAGTTATATAGTAGTTTTTGCTTTGTGCATATAAACTCATTCCTTTCATAGCATTTATGAAAAATGGATTTGTAAGTAAATCATCAGCTTCACTTGGTAACACAACTCCTAGTATTCGAGTCTTATTATTAGCTAAACTTCTTGCAATAGGATTTGGCTTATAATTTAGTTTCCTTACTGCCTCATGAACGCGTTCTTTAGTTTCATCACTTATTCTAGGATTATCAGATAACACTCTCGATACTGTAGATGTAGCTACTCCAGCTTCCTTTGCTACGTCTTTTATAGTAATTTTAATCATGCTCAACTATCCTCTATATTATTCTTTCTATTTTATTTTATATATAACTTAATACTTTCATATCAGTTTTATAAATTTTTTCTTTTTAAATATATTTAATATAAATTAAAAATATTTATAGTTATAATTATATCATACTTACTAAATACATCTCTATCCATTTATTTAAAACGTCTATTCATGGATAAATTATTTATAAATATCTAACTTATATATTTTCAAACTAGTATGTTTTACTACAACTCTATTTTATACTTCCTGATGTAACACTTTTTATAATATGTTTTTGAGCAAAGAAGTAGAATAATAGCACTGGTATTATAGTAAGAACTAATCCGGCTAAAGCTAAATCCCATTGTTTTGTGTATTGTCCAAAGAAGAAAAACATTGAAAGTGGTATTGTTCTTGTGCCTGGAGTATTTATAACTAATGATGGTAATAAGAAATCATTCCATATCCAGACTGTATTTAGTATTGCAACAGTTATAGATATTGGCTTAAGTAATGGGAATATTATATATCTAAATGTTTGCCACTTGGTACACCCATCTATTAAAGCTGCTTCATCTAATTCCTTCGGTATTCCTTTTACAAATCCATGATATAAAAATATTGCTGATGCGCACCCAAAACCAATATACATAAATATTATCCCTGGAACATTAAGAAGTTTTAATTTTCCCATTATATTTATAAGTGGTAACATTATTGATTGGAAAGTTACAAGCATTGATGATATAAATAAAAATAGTATTATATTACTTAATTTAGAACTTGTTCTTTGTAACATCCACGCCGCCATAGATGCAAATAATATTATAAATACTATACTTACTATTGTTATAAGTAAAGAATTGCCTAAGACTTTTATAAAATCTAATTGCTCCCAAGATTTAGTATAATTATCAAGCATCAAACTTGATGGAAGCGCTAGTGTACTTTCAAATAATTCACCTTTCGTTTTAAAAGAATTTACGATTATTATATAAAATGGAGATAAACATACTAAAGCTAATATTATGCCTACTATATCTAGTCCTATTTTACTAAATTTATTTTTCATTATGCCTCCACCTCGTCTTTCTTAGTTAAATAAACTTGCACAAGTGTTATTATTGCAACTAATACAAAGAATATTACAGCTTTTGCTTGAGCTAAATTCATCTTATTATATGAAAATGCAGTTTGATAAACATTAAGAGCAAGCATTTGAGTTGCATTTCCTGGTCCACCATTTGTAAGTGCTAAGTTTTGATCGAATAATTTAAACGAATTTGATAATGTTAAAAATAAGCTTATTGTAAATGCAGGTCTTATCATTGGGAAAGTTATAAGTCTTATTCTTTGCCAAATATTTGCTCCATCTATTTTAGCTGCTTCATTTAATTCAGGCGGAACATTTTGAAGTCCTGCTACATATATAACCATAACGTATCCTGACATTTGCCAAGCCATTATAATTACCATTCCCCAAAATCCTGTTGTTGAATTTGACAGCCAACCCATCATCCATTCTTGACCTAAAGCTTGACCTATTGAATTAAATACATTAACAAATATAAATTGCCATATAAATCCTAAAATTAACCCACCAATTAAGTTAGGCATGAAAAATATTGTTCTTAATAAATTACTGATTTTCGATTCTCTTGTTACCAAAAGAGCTAAAGCAAATCCTATAGCATTTATAGTAATTACTGATGCTACAGTAAATTTAGCTGTAAAGAAAAATGAATTTCTAAATCCTTCATCTGAAAATGCTTTTATATAATTTTCAAATCCTACAAAATTTATATCTTTAGAAATTCCATTCCAATCTGTAAATGAATAATATATACCAACTATTAGTGGAATAAATATTACAACTAAAAACGCAAATAAGCTAGGTCCTACAAATGCCCAAAAGGCTAGGTTATTTTTATTTTTACCAATTTTTTTAACTTTGCCACTCATATATTTCACTCCCCTTAGTTTTATAAGTTTAAAAGTATAGGAAAGTATACCAATACTTTCCTATAACCTAGATCATATTATTTAATGCTATTTTCTTTCTTCTGCCCAAGTAGCTTTTGAATTCTTAACTAAGTCTTCCCAAGTCATGCTTCCATCTAAATATTTTTGTAAATCAGCTCCAACTACATTTTCTCCCCATCCACTTGGGTATCCCATAAATACCCAAGGCATAGTTTTACCTTCATTAGAGTATTTTAATACATCTGCTGATAATGGATCTTTTGGTTGTAGTTCATCAGATTCATATCCTTTAAATGCTGGTATAAAATTAAAATCATTTATTATCATTTTTTTACCTTCATCTGAAGTATATAGCCAATTTAAAAAATCTTTAGCTGCATCTTTTTGAGCATTATCTTTATCTTTATTTATAGACCAATACATTGGAACTCCTACTGGTATAGAGTCTTCTACTACACCTTTAAGTGGCATTGGAAGTATACCTGAATTTTTCGCTACATCAGCATTAACTCCTTCTATTCCTCCATATGCCCAGTTCCCCATTTGAACCATTGCAACTTTTCCAGTTGAATATTTTTGTTCTACTTGCATAGCATAGTCAACACTATTTATAGATGGTAATTTTCCATCTGGCTTAAATGCATATGTAGTCTGTAAATCAAATAGATCTTTTAGTTCTTTATTATATTTAAATTCTAATTCTTTTGCCTTATATGCATCTGTTCCATCTTTAAATTCATTAGATAAAGCAACATTCATTAAATGTAGACCTGTTACCCATTTTTCTTTTCCTGGTACTGCAAATACTGCTTCAATACCTAACTCATCTTTTTTAGAATCTAAAGTTTTAGCTGCATTTTCTATAGCCTCAAAACTAGTTAAAGTTGTTGGATCAATTCCTGCTTTTTTAAATACTTCTTTATTATATATAAATCCATACCCTTCTTGATTAAATGGCATACCGAATATTCCATCATCATTAGTTACTGCTCCTAATGTACCATCAAAAGCTTCTTTAACCCAAGGTTGGTCTTTTAAATTCTCTACTTTAGAGTTCCAATCTTCAACATCTTGAGGTCCACCTATATTAAATATAGTTGGTTCTTGGCCTGATTGAAATTTAGATCTAAGGGCTGCTCCGTAGTCGTTTCCACCGCCTACAGTCTCTATATTTATGTCTACATTAGGATTTTTCTCTTCATAAACCTCAGCTGCTTTTTCTAGTGCATCTTTCGCTTCCACTTTAAATTGGAATATATCTACAACTACTTTATCACCCTCCTTAGCTGTACTTCCTCCACTTGAGCTACATCCAACAACACTAGCTCCGACTAATACTGTTACTGTTAAAAGACTTAGAATTTTTTTTAATCCCATATTATCGTCCCCCTAATTAAATTTTTAAGCAATCGTTTGCATCGCCTTATGTTTTCATTATAGCACTTCATTTTTTCTCGTGCAATCGTTTTT
This sequence comes from Faecalimicrobium sp. JNUCC 81, assembly GCF_053667625.1. Classification (NCBI taxonomy): domain Bacteria; kingdom Bacillati; phylum Bacillota; class Clostridia; order Peptostreptococcales; family Peptostreptococcaceae; genus Faecalimicrobium; species Faecalimicrobium sp. JNUCC 81. The sequence goes on along the minus strand of NZ_CM132203.1, from coordinate 1,367,776 downwards.
CCTTTTTTATTTATTTTTATTTTCGCAAATTAATGATACACTATTTGGTATATACCATTATATAGTGTATCACTTTATCAAAATTCTAATGTAGTTTCATCTATAAATTTAATATCTTTTCTTAACTTTTTTAGATCATTTATTAACTTTTCTACAGTTAAATCTTTTTGCTTTGCTTCTATCATTACATCAAAATCTTTATTTGCCATCTCCTTAGCTATATCTAAAAAATTTGAAAAATCAATTGCATTTATATAATCCGAATGCTTTCTATCATTTTCAAATTCTCTGGGGCTTGAAAAGTGAATTTTAGGAACTAACGTTTCATCTTTCCATGTATTAAATATTTCTACAAGTAAATCACCTATAAACTCTCCATCATTATTACAATTATGATGATGAACGTCTAATACCATTGGTAAGTTTATAGCTTTGCAAATATTTAAAACATCCTTTGCTGTAAATATCTTGTCATCATTTTCTAATATAATTCTTTCCCTTATTCGATTGGGAAACTTATCAATATTATCAATGAATCGTTTTATTGCTTTTTCCTTACCTCCTAAACCTCCTCCAATATGAATAACCATTTTCCCATCTTTATAATTTAATGCTTCAAATATATCTACTTGTTCACTTAAATTTCTTATTGTATTTTTTACTACATTTTCCTTATCACTATTTATTACATTGAATTGATCTGGGTGAAAATCAACTCTCATATTACTTTCTTTAATTATTCTTCCTATATATTTAAAGTCTTTTTTGAAATATTTTTTATAATCCCACATAACTTCTGGATGAGTTGATAACGGTATTAAATTAGATGTTATTCTGTAAAAATGTATATTATTTTCTATATTATATCTAAGTATTTTTTCAAGAGCATTAAGATTTGAATAGGTTACTTCTTTAAGTTTATTAATTTTTTCATCTTCTGTTTTTAATTTATTATACCTTGAATAAGTTAGTGTACTTGAAGAAGTTACTTTACCTAATTTTAAAGCTATTGCTACATATCCAAGTCTTATTTTCATAATATTTCTCCTTAAAATTTGAATGTAAATTTATTTTTCATTACTATAATCTTTAGTATTATCTATTTTTATTTAATAAATTATAATTTCTCATATATATAATATTTAAATATTAATTTACATATATATGAACATAGTACTTGTTTATAAGTTTATACTTTAAAATAAAAATTTACTTTAAACCACAATTGGCGAATTACTTTGCTTAAGTTTAAAAATATAAGGAGATAAACATTATGAAAAGAAAAAATTTAATACTAAATGCATTAATATTAACCTCAACTACCATGGCTGTAGGTTTTATAAATATGGGGTTTAGGGTATATTTATCTAATAAAATCGGAACTGAAGGAATGGGACTTTATCAACTTTTAATGAGTATATATATGATGGCAGCTACTTTAGCCATATCCGGAATTAGAGTAACTACTACTCGCCTTATAGCTGAAGAATTAGGTAGAAAAAATGTAAAAAAAATTAAAAGCATAATGAAAAATGCAATTATTTATTCTCTATTTTTTAGTTCTTTAGCAACCTTTTTAGTATTTTATAATGCTGAACTTATTGCTACTTCTTGGATAGGAGATGAAAGGGCTATAATCCCTCTTAAAATATTATCAGTATCATTACCTTTTTTTGGTGTAGGTGCATGTTTTCATGGATATTTTTATGGAATGAGAAAAGTTATAAAGAGTGTAACATCAGATATTATAGAAATTTCAACTTTGATGATTATAATATGTTCTTTTATAAGTATTACTCTCCCAAAGGGTTTAAACTATACTTGTATTTTAGTAACTGCAGCTAATTCACTTTCTGTAATAATCTCAACACTTTTTTCCTATATAATGTACATATTTGAAAAGAAAAATATAAATAAAACTATAGCTTCAAGGAGTGATAGTTGTAGTCTGTTTGGGATATCTAAGATAGCGATACCTATAGCGTCAAGTGCATATATACAAACAGGTCTTAGAACAGTAGAAGATATACTAATTCCAAATGCCCTTAGATTATATGGGTCTTCAACATCCGCATCTTTATCTATATTTGGACTTATAAAGGGAATGGTTATGCCTTTACTTAACTTTCCTTCCATATTTTTAGCTTCATTTTCAACACTTATAATACCTGAAATTTCAGAAGCTAATGCACTTAATCAAAGATTAAGGGTAAATTCCATAATATCTCGTGTTTTTAAATTCACATTACTTATTGCTATATTCGCTTCTGGATTATTTATAATTTATTCTGACGAATTAGGAATGACAATTTATAATAATAACGAAGTTGGATATATGATAAGAATATTGGCTCCACTTATACCATTTATGTATTTAGATAGAATTGTTGATGGTAGCTTAAATGCTCTAGACCAACAAATGAGTACTTTAAGGTATAATTTCATTGATATGGGAATAAGAATATTTTTAATTTTATTTCTAATACCTAAAAAAGGTATTGATGGTTTTATTATAGTTTTATTTACAGGAACACTTTTAAACTCTTTACTTAGTATAAATAGACTTTTAAAGGTAACTAAGCTTGATTTTCTTTTATTAGACTGGATAATAAAACCAACATTTTGTATAACATTATCAAGCTTTTGTACAAAATTTTTATTTAATTTACTTGGATTTAGCTCCTTAGTATTTATACAAATAGGCGTTGTTGTTATTTTTTATTTTATATTTCTTCTATTATCTAAGACCATATTAAAAAGTGATATTATGTGGTTTATAGATGCTTTCAAAAATGATATAAAATCTGATAAAATTGGAGACTTAGGTGTATATAAAAGATTCTAGAAAAAAACTATGGATTATAATAATCCATAGTTTTTTATTATTTTATTTTATCTAAAAATTTTACTATACTTTTAGAAGTAATATCTATTTGTTTTTCCTGATTTATTATAGCGTCATTGTCTCCTTTTTGTTTACCATAATCTCCAAATTGAGCATGATTTCCACCTTCAATTTCAACAAATGTGGCATCTGATGGTAATTTTTCCTTAGACTCTATAAGAGATTTAAAGTTTACTACACCATCTTTACTTCCCCATATTGAAATTACATCCATACTTAAAGATTTTAAATCATCATTCATAGGATATGATGCTAAAAGAACTACTCCGTCTACTAAGTTTCTATTATTACTAGCAAATTTAGCTGCAATAGTTCCTCCTAAAGAGTGTCCTCCTACCACCCAAGTGCTTATATCACTATTTTCTTTAATTACATCTTTTGCTTTGTTAGGAGAAAGTATCGCTAAATTAAGAGTTGGTTCAACTATAAAAACTTTATACCCCTTTTTAGCTATATCTTTACATATTGGTGCATATGATTCTGGATTAACCTTAGCCCCTGGATAAAATATAAATCCTTTTGTAGGGTTAGTGTTTGTAGGTGTAAATGTTATAAATTTATCCTTATTTACTATTACACTTTCATCGCTTACTAATGCTAAATGTGCCATTGCTTGTGGTTTATATGAGTTATTTGCCCATATAAAAAATCCTATTATAGCAATTACTAAACCTGCTAAAATCCACCTCATTATATTTTTTATATTTTTATGGTTTATTATTTTTTTATTATCTTTTTCTCTAGTTTTATTTTCTTCTTCTACTTCATCATTTAGTATCGGCCTTTCTAGTTCCATTGTTATACTAAATGTTTCGTATAACTTTTTTTCTCTTGATTCTGCGTCATCACCCATACTATACCTCCAAACTCATTTCTATACTATTATAGTTTATCATATATAGAAATTTTTTTCACCTAATGAATTAAAGAGATACTCAATTGAGTATCTCTTTAATTCATTATTTTTTGAAATCTATAATTTCTTTTTTATCAAGTGTTACTGTAGTTTCACTTAAGCTAGTATATGCTATTACTTTACCCTTTCTTATTGAATAATATACTGGCACTTGTCTCCTTATAGCATCAAATCCGTTTTCCGCAGGTAATACTATTAAGTTACCTGGCTTTCCTACTTCTATTCCATATTTATCTTGTATATGAAGTGTTTTTGCACTATTATTAGTTATTAAATCTATAGACTCATTTATTTGCCCATACCCCATCATTTGGCATACATGAAGTCCCATATGAAGAACTTGCAACATATTTCCTGTTCCAAGTGGATTCCATGGATCCATTATATCGTCATGGCCAAAGCATACATTTATATTTGATTCTACCATTTCTTTAACTCTTGTTATACCTCTTCTTTTAGGATAAGTATCAAATCTACCTTGAAGGTGTATATTTACAAGTGGATTTGCTATAAAATTAATTTTACTCATTTTTAAAAGTCTAAATAGTTTATATGCGTAAGCTCCATTATATGAATGCATAGCTGTTGTATGACTTGCTGTTACTTTTTCACCCATATTATTTTCATATGCTCTAGTTGCCAGTACTTCTACAAATCTTGATTGTTCATCATCTATTTCATCACAATGTACATCTATTAAAACATTGTATTTTTTAGCTAGTTCAAATATTTTATCTATAGATTCTACCCCATATTCTCTAGTAAATTCAAAGTGAGGTATTGCCCCTATTACATCTGCACCAAGCTTTAAAGCTTCTTCTAATAATTGAAATCCATTAGGGAACGATAGTATACCTTCTTGTGGGAATGCAACTATTTGTAATGTTACATAATCCTTTAACTCTTCTCTTAGTTCTACCATAGCTTTTATAGCCGTTAAATTTGGGTCTGTTGTATCAACGTGAGTTCTTATAAATTGTATCCCATTAGCAACTTGCCATGTTATGGCTTTTCTTGCTCTAGTTTTTACATCCTCTATTGTTAAGAATTCTTTTCTCTCTGACCAACATTCTATTCCTTCAAACAAAGTTCCACTTTCATTCCATCTTGGTTCTCCAGCAGTTAATGTTGTATCTAAGTGAACATGTGGTTCTATAAATGGTGGTATAACTAAAAATCCTTTTGCATCTATGACTTCTTCATTAGATTTTTCTATATTTGCTTCTATTTTAGTTATTACTCCATTTTCTATTAATATGTCTACTAAGTCATTATTGTTTCTTAATTTTGCATTTTTAATTAACATATTTATCCTCCTAAGATACTTCAATTTAATAAATTTATTGTTATTTAACTGCTGATTAAACTATTATGCAGCTTTTTTTATTTCTATGTCATTTGATTTAGTATTTATTTTACTTAAAGCAACATAAGTCACTATTGCAGTAAGTACTGAGTTTAAAGGTGTTATTCCAGGTATTGCATAAGCACCTATAACTCCTGCTACCCATGCTACTATTGCATTTATATTTAGATTTTTAAATTTTGCAATTTTAAAATCTACGTATTTAGCTTTATTCAATATAAAGTAATCTGCTATTATTATTGCACCTGTTGCTGGTATAAATGAATTTAGTAAGTTTAACCATCCCATAAAGTTGTTGTATAAGAACATTGCAAGTAATGTACCTACTATTCCATTTATTATAACCATTCTATTTTTAGGTTGCTTAGTTATATTTGAAAATCCAAGTCCTGAACCATAAAGTGCATTATCATTAGTTGTCCATATATTTAAACCTAATATTATTATTGCTGGTATTATAAGACCTTGCATAAACATTACTTCAGCAATATCTGATTGTCCTGTAACCATTGCTCCTATTGCACCAAAAGCTAACATTAATGAGTTACCTATTAAAAATGCTATTACCGTTGTTGATACTGCTATTTTTTTACTTTTAGAAAATCTTGTAAAATCTGCTGTTAATGTACCACCGCTTATAAAAGTTCCTACAACTGAAGCAAGTGCTGCACTCATTGTCATAGTTCCTGTTGGCTCTATAGCTAGTAATCCTGTCATACCTCCAACATCTCCTATAGCTTTTCCTGCTGATATACTTCCAAGTATTGCTATTGATGGAACTGCTATCATACTTAATATTGTAAGAGATTTCATTCCAAAGAATGCTGTTGCTGTCATTAATATACCTGATACTAAAACTAGTATTCCTACATCTATACCTGTAACCTTTGATACTGGTATAGCAAACATTGCAACACCTACTCCAAACCATCCAACTTGTGTAGCTGATACTAAAAATGATACAAGATATGAACCTTTCTCACCAAATGAATATCTTGCAAGTAAGTGTGTTGAAAGTCCTGTATCCCCTGCCATATAAGCTAAAAGACCTGTGTATACACATAATATTGTATTTCCTATAATTACAGCTGTTATAAATTGATCCATTCTAAGACTAGTTCCTAAATTTCCACCTGCTAACATACTCGCTGAGAAAAATGTAAATCCTAGCATAACAACTAACATTGGTATAAATCCTTTTTTTGAATTACTAGGTATTGCTTCTAGTGAATAATCATGATCGTGATGTTTTTTACTCATAATGATGTATCTCCTTTTATTACAAGTACCTATAAAAGAAAAAACCTCTTGCTTAGCAAGAGGTTTTCATACAAATAGTTTATTAAAATAAATTTAGATATAAATTATCCTATGATTTTAATAAACTTCTTTTATTTTCTTCCGAAAACCTTGCCAGCTTCTCTGAACTGGATTAAAGGTACTTTTTATTTTATTAAAATCATAATATCATATTTGTCGAATTGTGTAAATATATTTTTATTGTTTTGGAACTACGACTTCTCCACTTACAATTTTTTTAACTTGTTCATTTACATAATCTATTACTTCCTTTGGAACATTTTTTTCTGTAGTTGGCGCTAGCCCTACAGCATTATTTTCTAATCCATACACTTTCACTTGTCCACCATCAAATTTACCCTCTTTTAAATCTTTTACAGTATTATAAACACCTTCATTTACTTTTTTCATAGCTGAAGTTATTACTGTATTTGGCGCAACCTCATTTTGGTCTCTATCAACACCTATAGCAAATTTACCTTGTTCTTTGGCCACTTCTATTGCACCTAAACCAACATCTCCTGCTGCAGAGAATATTATATCTGCACCATTTGCATACATTTGCTGTGCTATTGATTTACCTTTAGCTGAATCTGTAAATGTATTTGCATATTGATCTATAACTTTTGCATTTGGATTAGCTTCTTTCACTCCAGCTTTGTATCCTACTTCAAACCTTTTTATAACTACACCTTTTATTCCACCTATAAACCCAACTTTATTAGTCTTTGTCATTTTACCAGCTACTAATCCAACCACATATCCAGCTTGTTCTTCACTAAATGTTATACAAGTTACATTGTTTGGAGTTTTATCTTCATAATCAGCATCAACTATTGCAAACTTTTGATCTGGATAATTTTTAGCTGCTGATAAAATAGCATCTTTTAACTTAAATCCAACTCCTATTATTAAATCATTTCCATCATCTACTGCAGTTTCTATATTTGCAGTATATTCAGAGTCTTGATTAGATTCTATGTAACCTACCTCTACACCTAAATCTTTCTTAGCCTTTTGAAGCCCTTCCCAAGAAGATTGGTTAAATGATCTATCATTTATACCCCCAACCCCTGTTATCATAGTTACTTTTACCTTATTATTATTCTTATCATCATTGCCCTTATTCCCTGTACATCCTATTAATGCCAATGATGATACCATCGCTACCATTATTAAACATAATATCTTTTTAAGTTTCATTAAAATACCTCCTATATATTTTAGTTATCATTATTTAATATTCGCAAAATATTTGTATAATATAATAAAAAAATACCTAATTATTAGGTATTTTTTTATTATATTATACAAATTGTAGTTCCTGTTTACTATCTATCTTTATAGTTTCATCTAATATACATATTAAATTTTCACATACTATTTTATCATTTGTACAATTTATATTTTTCATTTGATTTATTATATTATCTCTAAAATCCTCATATTCTTCTACTGTAAAATTTGATACATCATCTATATTGCCTAGCATATTAATAAGGTTTCCATCTTCTATTTTACCTTTCTTTACACTTATATAAAAGTTATACATATCACTGATTAATCTTTTTTGTGTTTTAATAAATTCTTCTTCTTTTCTATCATTAAACATTGTATTAACTAGTAATAACCTATCCTCTATTAATGTTGGTATTAATAAAAGATTTTTTATACTATGATGATTATTCTTATCTTTTACGTAGTAAGCTATTTCCTTTACTATTTCTTTAGTTGTATTTTTATATATATTTATCAAGTCTTTATGACCTTTTTTAGCATCATACGGAAGTATATATCTATTTGCCAACAATGATATAATAGCGCCTATTATTATATACATTACTCTATGTAGTACTAGTATATCCGGGCTAGATGCAATTGCGGCTGAACCTAATGATGATACTGTAACACATATTATTAAATATTTATAGTTAGTTAGATATGAATTCATATATCCTGCTAAAATCAAAATTAGCCCTCTTATAGATTCATCTTTTATTATTGTAAATAATACAAAGAATAAAGCTGAACCAATAAGAGTAGCCTCTACTCTCTGTTCAGACTTTGTTAAGCAGTTTTCTGAATATGTTTGAGTCAAAGAAAATACAGTAAACATTATCCATCTTCCGTCTTGTAACTTAAAGTAATCCATTATAAAACCTGCTATAGCCGTTAACAATCCTATCTTAAGAGCATAAGAAAATCTTAAAGACTCAGTATTGAAATTTCTCTTATGTATTGAAATCGATTTAAAACTTTGTGGTATTTCTATTTTTTTGTTAGTATCAGTTTTTATTTTATTAACTTTGTATTGTTTTATATTCTCATATATATTTTCTTCTAAATTATATATCTCATATAAGTACGAATCATCTAAATCTTTTTTCCCCTTAATATCCTCTAATTTTTGTACTAGATTTAAATCTGTATCATTTTTTATTAAACTTTTTATATCATTTAATTCATTATTTATTGTGTCTAATATTTTATTTTTATTTTCTATAAGATTATCTAAAGTATTTTCAACCAATCCAAGATCATTAAGATTATATCTATCAAGTATTAAACTTATCCTTTCTAGGGAAAATAAAATATTTAATAAATTAATACCTTTTTCTGTAACATAAAATTCTTCTTTTCTATTATCATAAATTATCCTTTTTAACTCTTTTGATAACTCTTCTATTTTTTTATCACAAGTATTAGTATTTTTATTTTCTTTTAAGAATTTTATTTTATATTTTAATTCATCACATATTAATAAAATATTTTTTTCTCCTAGTTTTTGTAGCTTATTTTTATTTAAAATTAGCTGAACAAGTATTACAAAGGCTGCACCAAATACTAAAGACATAAATCTCATTGGCAGTTGCTCTAGATTAATTGGTGTACTAACCATAAATAAATATTGAAGGCCAAATGGTACATACATAGGTTTTCTTAATTCATAATTAAAGAAGTAACCTACCATAAATAATGCTAAAAAATTACATATTAGTCCAATCAAAATATTTTGAGATGCAAAAAAAGCTAATGAGCCTAATATTAAATTTATCGATAATATTTTGAAAAAATTACTTAATAATGTTGATGTCAAATCCCTCTCTAAAAACATTAATGTTGCAGTTATTACCGTAACACCTATAAGTGTATTTTCTTCTCCAAATACTGTTTTAAATATTACTATAAAACTTAAAATAAAAATAAATAAAAAGGTCTTTGATACTACTACCTTTTTGGTCATTAAATCACTCCTTTTCTCGATTGTTTGTAATATTAATATTATCATAATTGGAAATTAAATAAAAATTTGGTAATATACGATATATAATTTATTTTTATACCTTTTTATACTTTTTTATACGTATGTTATCGAATATTAAAGACTATAATATTTGTATATTTTTGATGTGTACATATTTTATTACTTTATTTTAAAATTTTAATAAGTAAAAAATGATGTAAATATAAATAAACAGCTTTGCATACTTATACTTGCATCATTTTATCTTGATTACTCTAAATTAAAAAGCTTTATTGCATTAGTAGTTTTAACTTTTCGTTCTAATGATTCATTAAATTCTTCTTTTACCACTTGGGTATAAATAAGATCTATCATAAAAATTTGAGCTAATTTAGATGATATAGAACCGGTCTCTAAAACTGTTTCTCCTGATATATACCCTAAATTCACATCTGATATGTCCTTTAACTCAGACTCTTTATTTTCAGTTATAGATATAACGTTTACTTTATTGGTTTTAGCTAATTTTACTGTTTTTATAATTTCCTCTGTTTCTCCTGAGTGAGATATTGCTACAATTAAATCGCCTTCATCCATTATAGATGCCATCATTATCATTGTATGACTACTATCAAAACATGTACAGTTTAAACCAATTCTCATAAATTTATAGTTTGAATCCTGTGCAATTATACCCGAATAACCAATTCCTATAAAGTATATTCTTTTTGCATTTATTATTAGCTGAGAACATTTCTGTACATCTTCACTATTTATTATTTCTACAGTATTTGCCAAAATATTAATGTTAGAATTTAATAATTTTCTTGCAGTATCAATAGCAGATTCATCATTTTCTATATTACTGTTTATTATATTTCTTTTATAGCTATTTGATGAAATCTCTTGTGCTAATGTAACTTTAAAGTCTTGTAAACTACTAAAACCCATTTTTCTTGCAAATCTTGTTATTGTAGATTCTCCAATATTGCTTTCTTTAGCAATTTGAGAAATCGGCTTATAAGCTACATCTGATAAATTTTCTTTTATATAGCTTATAAGTAACTTATCCGACTTTGTAGCCTTAAAATCTGGTACCTCTAATTGTTCTAAAATATTCATATAAACCCTTCTAACTTAATACACTTTTTGTAAATAATTATACAATGCTCCTAACATTCCTGCATCATTTTGCATTTTTGCAAATTCGATTTTAGTATTATTATAAACACTCGGTATTAATGTATTTTTAAGTTCTTTCTCTATCTTAGGCTTTAAAAACTCTTCTTGTGCCATTATTCCTCCACCTAATATTATAACTTGTGGATTTATTAAATAGGCAATATTTGCTATTCCTATTGATAATGATTTTATCATATTATCAATTTCATTTAAACAATCTTCATCATTATTTTTTGCTAAATCAAATATTATTTTCCCATTTATATCTTTTTCATTTAACGATTTTGCTTTTGCTATTCTCTTTACTAAACTTGTTGTTGACGCTAAATCTTGGAATGTCTCTCCATTTATATTCATGTATCCAATTTCACCGGCACTATTACTGAACCCATGAATTAATTTGTTATCTAAAATCACGCATCCACCTATACCAGTTCCGATAGTCATGCAAATAGATGATTTACTATCTTTTCCAGCTCCTATCCACATTTCTCCCAGTCCTGCACAATTTACATCATTTTCAACTTCGCATCTTATATTAAATTCACATTCTATTTCCTTTTTAATTTCCATACCTGTGTAGTTTGGTATTAAATGTTCTAAAGCATAAGATATTTTTCCAGCTTCAGGGTCTACCATTCCAGCTGTAGATATACATATTCCACTTATATTATTGTCACTTATATACTTTCTTACGATTGTCTTCATTTTCTCTAGTATCCCAAATCCACCTTTTTCAAGTGCTTCAGTATCCATACTAGATTTATCTATTATTATTCCATCTTCCAGTGCTAACCCATATTTTATAGAAGTTCCACCTACATCTATACAAACGAATTTTTTCATAGTCAATCTCCATGCATAATTATTTTATAGTACTTTACTTATATTTTCTAATTGTTCAATATAATTTCTCTCTACATCCAAGTTTATAGTATCTTCTAGTTCTAAATCTTTTTTTGTAGTGTGATATTTATATATATTTTTACTTAAATCCCTTCCAAGTATATTTAATCCAATCTGAGAATAATGAACGTCATCTATTACTAAATTTTCATCATGGAAAGTCATAGCTCTTTTACTTCCAAGTGATAAAATTTCACATTCTTTGCATGCAGCTTCTTGGGCTGCTGCTATTCTTCTAGTTCTAATAAAGTAATCTTTGTGACCTAACCAATAGCCTGTTAAACTTATAAACATTTTATCTATATAGCATTCATCTTTTAATCTATTTGCTATAGATTTTAGGTTCTCTTTATAGTATAATGCATCACTACCATATTTTGCATCACTTTCTCCCTGAATCCATATGACATATTTATTTTCTATTTCATATTTTTCACTTATTTTTTTACATCCCTCATTAAATTTTTTTATAGCATCATTTAAAAACTGATTTGCATCATGATTCCAATTTTTTATTCTTGATCCATCTTTAGCTTCATGTATAAAGCAAACTTTATTACCTGTCATGCTATTCCAATTATTTGAAAATGCAGGGGCTATAGTTCCATCCCCTTCAGAACTTTCCAAAACACATCTCATTTTTATAATCTCTCCGCTTTTTAGGTATTCAAAACAGTTTTCATTTGGAATTTCACTGTCTTTTGGATTACCCACTCCCCTTGCATTACTTTGACCAATTAGTAAAAATACATCTATTTTTTCCATTATGCCTTCCCCCCTTAATTTACATAGGATTTGATTGCTTTTATACTAAATCAGGGAGAGTAGAAAACTACTCTCCCTTTTAATATATTTTATAGGTACATTTTAACTATCTCACTATTACCTTGAATATAGCTTTCTTTATATTTTCTTTATTGTTAACTTTTATAGCTGTCATATGTCCATCTTCTGGATAGCAAACTAAGAAATCTCCTTTTCTAAGTTCAACATAACTATTAGGTTCTCCTTCAAGAGGAAGAAAGTCACCTTCTTCTTGATAAGGCTTTTGTTCTAAATTTTCTATAAAGTTTAAGTCTATTCTCTCACATCCATCAAGCATTAGATGAACATCTATATATTTTTTATGAGCTTCCCAAAATCTATCTTCTTTTTCGCAAGTCTCATATCCAACTATATTTACGAAAATATCATCTCCATCTATAACGTGGCTTCCTTTTTCATAGTCTAATAATACATTTTCTTTAGCATAATCTAAACATCTAAGTAAATCTTTATCTAAGTTGGCATACGTTTTCTCGTGTTTTATATTTCCAAATATCATGTTTAGTTCCTCCTACTTAATATTATCCTTCAAAATATATAGTTGCTTCGTTGTTAGTTTCTTCTTTTTTATTAGACATTTTTAATTGAATAATACTTGCTATTTGACCTACTACTACTGATGTAGTTATTGTTACTAGCGAATAGGCCCAAGAAGTAACTTCTGGAACATTATATTTTAAGTAAACAACTAATATAGCTGAAACTGTAAATCCTACATAAGCTCCAAATCTAGTTGCTTTTTTACAGAATGCTCCAAGTATGAATATTCCTGCTAAAACTCCAAGTACTAGACCCATAAAACTATTAAACCATTCGTAAGCTGATTTTATTTCTCCATTTGCAAGTACTATAGCAACACCGATAGCCACTATACCTACACCTAAAGATATATATTTAGCTATTTGAGTTTGTTTTTCAAAACTCATATCTTTACTTATCATAGTTTGAATATCTAATGTCCAGCTTGTTGCAACTGAGTTAAGCCCAGTTGATAATGTAGATTGACTAGCTGCATATATTGCTGCAAGTAATATTCCTGTTACCCCTACTGGTAATTGGTATGCAATGTATGATGCAAATATCTGGTCTTGTTGAGCTGTTTGAGCTAACTCTGGATTTTGTCCATAGAATACGAATAAACAAGTTCCTATTAAATAAAATACTGTAGCAAGTACTATTGATAATATACCATTTCCATAAGTCATTTTCTTTAGTTCTTTTAAATCTGTAGTTGTTGTAAATCTTTGCACTATATCTTGACTTGATACATATGAAGATAATGTATTAAGTCCAGCACCAACTAATATTATAAATACACTTGATTTTAATATGTTTGGATCAAATAAAGTTTCACCTTCAGCTAAGAATTTTCCACCTTCAGAAAGAGATGACATTACTGATCCAAATCCTCCATCTATTTTACTTATTAAGAAGAATAAAGTACAAGTAACACCTACTATTAAAACCATACCTTGTATAAAATCTGTCCATAAAACTGATTTTAAACCACCTGTATATGAATATATTATTGCTATTACACCCATTACAATTATTAATGCGTTAACTGAAATTCCTGTAAGGTCTGCTAAAACTACTGATGGTAAATACATTATAATAGACATACGTCCGATTTGATAGATTATAAACATTAAAGCACCGATTACTCTAAGTCCTTTACTATCGTATCTTATTTCTAAGTATTGGTAAGCTGTATCTAAATCTAATCTACTATATAATGGTAAGAAGAATTTTATTGTTAAAGGTACTGCTATAAATATACCTAGTTGTGCAAACCATAATATCCAAGTTCCACCATATGAGTTACCTGCTAGTGACAAAAATGATATTGGACTTAAAAGTGTTGCAAATATTGATACTGATGTTACCCACCAAGGTATAGTCCCATCACCTTTGAAAAACTCTTTTCCCTTCATGTCTTTCTTTGAAAATAAAAGTCCTGCAAATAATACCGCTAATAAATAAACTACTAATATACCAAAGTCAATCATTGTAAAACCTTGCATATTTTACAACTCCCCTCTTATTTTTGTATAAAGAGAAGTATTTTAAATACTTCTCTTTTCTTTTAAGTTAGTTTTTATAATTTTAATAAAGCTTCTTCATTTTGAAAGTATTTCTTATGCATTTCTTTAGCTTTTGCTCTCATTTCCTCAGTTGCTTCCTTCATAGGTTTTCTACAGAATCCTGCTTCTACACCTTCTTCTTCAAGTATTGCTTTTATTGTTTGATATAATCCATTTCCTAATATATCTGTTATTAAGTCATTAGTAACATGTTGTATTTCTAAAGCTTGTTCTATTTTTCCTTCTTGAGCTAACTCAAATATTTGTCTAGCTCTTAAACCATTTACGTTGAATGTTGAACCTATAGCACCATCTACTCCAAGTACAGTGGCTGGTAGCATCATTTCATCAAATCCAGCAAATATTAATTTATCAGGGAATCTCTTTCTCATTCTTTCTAATAAGTAGAAATCTGCTGCTGTAAACTTAACACCTATTATTTTTTCATTTTCAAATAATTCAGCAAATTGATCTAAACTCATGTTTACACCAGTTAAGAATGGTATAGAATATATTATCATTTTGTTATCTACAGAGTTTATTATTGTTTCATAGTAATGCTTTATTTCTGCAAAATCGAATTTATAATAGAAAGGTGTAACCGCACTTAGTGAATCATACCCTAAATCAGTAGCAAATTTAGCAAGCTCAACAGCTTCTTTTAAGTTAACAGAACCAACTTGTGCTATTAATTTTATTTGATCTTTAGCTTCATCTTTAGCTATTTCAAATATTCTTTTCTTTTCATCAGTCGATAACATAAAGTTTTCACCTGTAGATCCACCTACATAAAGGCCATCAACTTTGCACACATCAATGTTATGTCTAATTATTTGTCTTAAACCTTTTTCGTTTATGTTTCCATCCTTATCAAATGATACTAGTAATGCTGAATAAATTCCTTTCATATCTGTTCCTCCCAAAATTTATATATATTTTTTTATTAAACTAATTTAAGTTATTACTTATTTTATAACGTTTTATAATGCTTTTACAAATTTTTCTGTTATAAGTTGAGGCCTTGTAATTGCAGATCCCACAACTGCTGAATGTACACCTTTACTAAAAGCATCTTTTAAATCATTAGGTGTATTAACTTTTCCTTCTGCTATAACTGGTATTGATAAATCTTTTACTAATTTTTCCATCAATTCTAAGTCAGGTCCATCAGTTTTTTTAGTATATGGAGTATATCCTGATAATGTTGTTGAAACACAGTCTGCTCCACATTTACATGCATTTATACCTTCTTCATAATTTGATATATCCGCCATAACCAATACATCTTTTGACTTTATATAATCTATTAATTCCTTTAAGCTTTCATCATTAGGTCTTTTTCTATTAGTAGCATCTAATGCTATCATTTCACACCCTGTAGTTAAAAGTTCATCGACTTCTTTTTTAGTTGGTGTTATAAAGATTTCTGAATCTTCATAGTTCCTTTTTATAATACCTACTACTGGTAATGAAGTTACTTCTTTTATTTCTATAATATCTTCAACACCTTGAGCGCGAATTGCAACTGCACCACCCTCCATTGCAGCTTTTGCCATTCTACCCATTATAAATGGGCTATGTAATGGCTCATCTTCTAATGCTTGGCATGATACTATTAACTTGCCTTTTACTATATCTAACATTTATTACCCAACTCTTTCCTTTTTGAAAATATTTTTCTTTTTTCTATAATTGAATAATAACATGAAATCATTTTCCCTGCAACATATTTTCATTATTTTTTTAAAAAAATTTATTTTTTTCTCTTTTATTCATGATTTTAAGCTAAAATCATTTATTTTTCTATGGTTTTGAAAGTTTATTTCAATTACTAATTATAAATATCACTCTACTATTTAGAAAGTTTTTTTCATTTTATCATTTTTACACTGACTATTTATAACATAAAAAAATAAAAGAGCCTAAGGGCTCTTTTATTTTTTTATGTTATACTATTTCTTTTGTCTTTTTATTTTTATTATTTTCATTTCCTAATATATAACTCCCTAGACCCATAAATATTGCTCCTCCAACCATATTTCCAAGAGTAACTGCTGCTAAATTATATATTGCACCTGATATAGCAACACTTTGTATTGCTGGAGAAAATAAAGCAACTCCAAATATAGTCATATTTGCAATACTATGTTCAAATCCACTAGTTATAAAAGTAAATAAACATAAAAATATCATAATTAATTTAGCACTATCATCATTAGTCCTAAATGAACACAATACAGCTACACAAACTAATATATTACAAAGAACTCCTCTAAAGAAAAGTGATGTAAATGAAGCCGATGCCTTTGCTGCTGCTATTGTTGTGAAAAACTCCATAACTGGACCTTTATCTATTAATCCTGTTCCAACAAACAAAGCTGCTACTATTAATGATCCTATTAAGTTACCTATAAAGCTATATATCCATACTTTTGATGTATCTTTAACACTTACACCTTTATTTAAAGTTCCTGCTGCCATTACCATATTATTTCCAGTAAATAATTCTGTCCCAGTCATTATAACTAAACTAAGTGCTACTGCAAATGATAATCCCATCATTATTTTAGTCATTGGAGAATTTACTTGAGTTAATAAACCTCCAACTGTAAAAATTAATATTACACCTAATCCTACATAAAGTCCTGCAAAAGCAGCAGACACAGTATATCTAAGTTTACTTCCATTTAATAAATTTACCTTATTCCTTGCTGCATTAGTCAATTTTTCTAATGTTTCTTTATGCATTTTTATTTTCCCCCCAAAATGTTTTATTTAGTATCTAACACCACTCCAATATACATTTTCATTAACTTTTGTAATATCCTTAAACTCGACACCTTCTAATGCCCATTTTTTAAATTCCATAAATCCAGTTCTATCAACTATATATCCTATATGTTCTTTTCCTCCTGGAGCATTTCTATCTATATATTTATCTACATATTTATATGTGTTAAGTATTATCTTAACTATACTATCTTCATCAGCCCATACTAAAAAATCCTCTGCAAGTCTTGGATTTTTCTTACCAGTTCTACCCATTATAGCTAACCTATAATATTTTTTATTATCCCTTGACCATGCTCCTGTTGGACAATTAAGTACACATTCTCCACATCCTATACATTTATCATGATCTCTTATAACTTTATAATTTTCTGATTTTAAAGCTCCTGTTGATAAGACTTTACATTTTTTAACACATGCACCACATGATACACATCTATCTTTTTCATAATGCGGTAGTGTCATTCCTATTATTCCAAAATCATGTGTTCTAGCTTTTATACAATCATTTGGACATCCTGTTAGTGCAACTTTAAAGTGAAAATCATTTGGAAATATTTCTTTTTCTATTCTAGCTGCAAATTCAGTTGTATTATATTGAGCCTTTGGACAGACTTTATTTCCTATACATGCTGCTATATTTCTAGTCCCTGCTGCAGGGTATCCCTTATTTTTTTCATACTGATTTATATTCATCTTTTCTATAACTGGCTGAATAAGTTTATTGACCTCATCCATATCATCCATACTTATACCAAGTATCTCAAATCCTTGCCTAGTTGTTATATGAATTTGTCCATTTCCATATTCATTTGCAACTTTAGAAACTATCATTAGACTTTCAGGGTCTACACATCCACCTGGTATTCTAACTCTAAGAGAAGTTTCATATTTATTTTTAGTTATTCTAAAAGCATTTTTCATTACTTTTTTAGTATTTATATCTCTTATCATATTAAATTCCCCCTAATCTATAAGATTTTTAGCATAAGAATAATCAAATACTGGTCCATCTATACATATATAAGTATCATCCATTTTACAATGTCCACATTTTCCTACTCCACAACACATCTTTCTTTCATATGAAACCCAAATATTATTTTCAGCTAAATTTCTCTTTAAAAATTCCTCTACTGTAAATTTCATCATCATCGGAGGACCAACTACTATAGCACTAGCATTATTAATATCACCTATTGAAAGATTTGCTATATACTTTGTTACTAGTCCTACATGACCTTTATAATCTTTTTCAGCCTTATCAACTGTCATAATTACTTCTAGTTTTTCACTCCATCTTTTTAAATCTTCTTTAAATAAAATATCCCACGGAGATCTAAACCCTACTATTAACTTAAAACTTTTACATTTATCTATATTTTTATAAAAATATTCAACTATTCCTCTAACTGGAGCAAGACCACTTCCTCCTGCAACTACTACTATTTCTCTATCTTCATATATACTTACATCAAAACCATTTCCATATGGTCCTCTTATAAAGAATTTATCTCCAATTTTATAATTAAATAATTCATTAGTAACTTTACCAACGCTTCTTATAGTAAAATCTACATAATCATCTCCATATCCTGATACTGATATTGGACTTTCTCCAAACTTAGGTATAGATACTTCATAAAATTTTCCTGGCAAAACATCATCTGTACTACATTTAACTCTATATGTCCATTCTATCTCCGTATGCTTTACTATATCTATTATTTCTGCTCCTACTGGTATATATTGGTTCATATTAAGCTTCCTCCTTGTTGACTTCATCATTTACTTTTTCTATACAACTTGAAAATGATATATATTGTGGGCATGCATCATCACATCTTCCACATCCAACACACATATGATTACCAAATCTTTTGTTAAAGTCATAAATTTTATGCATTGTTTTAAACCTCATTCTTTGACCATGTTTATTTCTAAATGAATGCCCTCCTGCCATATCACTATATCCATCTACTTGACAAGAAGCCCATACCCTTCTTCTTTCTCCGACATTTTCGTTTTCTTTATAAAAAATATCTTGCATAGTAAAGCATGAACATGTTGGACAGACAAAATTACATCTTCCGC
Organism: Faecalimicrobium sp. JNUCC 81; assembly: GCF_053667625.1. Taxonomy (NCBI): domain Bacteria; kingdom Bacillati; phylum Bacillota; class Clostridia; order Peptostreptococcales; family Peptostreptococcaceae; genus Faecalimicrobium; species Faecalimicrobium sp. JNUCC 81. Next base: position 1,348,165 of record NZ_CM132203.1, on the reverse strand, counting down.
AAGCTATACATCTTGCATCATATTCATCCCACATAGGGTTTTGTGATATTTTTTTAGAATCTAAATCTTTTGGAATTTCTATAGATATTGTGTTTTCTTTAACATAATCAACTAAAAAATCAGTAGACTCTCCTTCAAAAATATCTAAATCTTTATCTTTTATATCTAAATAAACTTCATTATCTCTTAAATTTAATGCCATAGAGTAATTATCAGTTTTATTTGAATCCATACTTACGCAAAAGCAATTTCTAAAGCTTTCCTTACATCCAACTAAAACAAATTTTACTTTTTCTCTAAGTCTTTTATAATAATAATCTTCTTCTATTCCATTTTCTAAATATATTTGATCTAATCTTTTTACTGCATTTATATCACATGCTCTTAAGAAGATAATCGTTTTCTTATTATCAATATCACTTTCCTTAAATTCTTTTTCTGTGAAGTAGAATAATATCTGTGTTATTGGAAGAATTATTTCCTTTGGTGAGAAGTTTGATTTTCTATTAAGCTCCATTTCTTCTATGCTACTTACCTCTTGATACCTTACTACATCAGTATCCGAATATGTACCTTTATATGGCATTGATACTGGTGCAAGTATTTTGTAGTCATTGCTTAAATATTTCAATCCTTCATTAAAGCTTGCTAAGTTTATTTTTTTTTTCATGACTTAACCACCTTTTCCCTATCTTTGTTAATAAAATATTAACACTTGCTTATTTAGTTTTCTGTGACTATTATCACAATATAAAAAATTCTCTCTTAATTAATTGAAATAATTACATTTCATATTAATTAAGAGAGAATTATTATAACTATAATTCTTCATATAATAAAAGACTTTAAATTTAATTTTATCATATATAATTAAATTTATTTTTATTCACATAGTACAATCTAATTGCCTTTAAAATATTTAGCTAATTCTTCTTTCTTTGTATAAATTTTTTTACCATCTACTTTAACTAATTTTTTATCTTGTAATATTTTCATAGACCTTGATAAAGTCTCTCTTTTACATCCTAACATATCTGCTAAATAGGTTATTGTTAAGTTGAAATTTATAAGAGTCCATTCTCCATTTCTTATTCCAAATTCTTTGCTTATTCTATATAGTTTAGCTGCAAGTTTTTTGTCTATTTTAATAGATATAGAGTTTTTAAGTTGTCTATATAATCTTCTAGTTCTTAATTCAGAATATGATAATATATTTCTTGTTAATATAAAATCCATTTCCATAAGATTTAAAAATTTTTTCATGTCACATTCTAAAACCAGAGATTTTTCAAATGCTTCACATCCAATTGTTGAATTCCTTTTGTTATCTATTAAAACTTCATTTATCATTTCCCCTTCCTTTAGCATAAATATTATTTTTCGTTCTCCATTTTCGCTTATTTTAAATATTGATACTTTTCCTTCTAATAAAAAATATATTTTACTTATGCTATCATTTTCACGAAATAATACTTCTTTTTTTTCCAATCTTCTAATAGAACTTATCTCTAAAACACTCTTTATTGATGCGTTACTTATATTTTTAAATATATGTATTTTATCAATATCACATTCTCTAATTTTTTTCACATTCATCACCTTAATATTTATAAACTATATATTATTATATCACATTCAGTTTTATATTTATAAAACCTAAAAAAGGTGAATATATATTCACCTTTTTATAACTCTAATTTATTACCACAGCATATACAATAGTTACTATCTGCGTCCATTTTATTATTACAATGTGTACAAATTTTAAAATCTACTTGACTATCCTCTGATTGAATCTTTCTACCACATTCAACACAGAATTTATCATTTACATTTGCTACATACCCACATTCACAAAAGATTCCTCTTTTATCTTTTTCTAATTGATTTATATTTAAATTATTTTCATATATTATTTTATCTAGTTCTAATATTTCATTACATAATTCATTAAAACTGTAATCATTGATTTCATTTAATCTAATTTTTTTTAATGTAAGAATTCCCATTTCTAGTAATAAATTAGTTTTCTTTAACTCAGCTTCATTTATTACTTTTTTTGTATCTAATTTTGATTTTAGGTGTTCAACTTTTTCTTTTCCTTTTTCAAGATTGTCTTGAACTTTCGAAAAATTTTTTTCTATTTTATCCTGCATATCCTATATTCCTTTCTAGAGTTATTAAAATGTATTTAACTTGTACCCTATCCATGATACAACGTAGCTATATATAAAAGATATTAAAATAGTAGATGGGATGCTTGTTCCCATAAAAATTGATGCATTATAATTATTCATCTCAAATAAAGATATATTTCCTCCTAAGGTTATATAGCTAAACATTGCCAATATACCCATAACAATTGAATAAGATATCGCAAATATTAAAATTGATTTTTTCCCATTTTCTTTATATTTATATTTAATATTGCACCCTGATATTAAAACTATTAATAAAGATAAAGTAATCATAGAATAAAATATCAATTTAGTATTAAAAAATATTCCTGTATTAAATATAGATATAATATTACTATTTATGCTAATAGGAATAAAGTTTGAAAACTCCCAAATATATGTCGTAAGTTGAGACAATACTACTCCTATATTAAATTTGTCTAAATACCCATAAAGTCCAATTTCATTTAGGAAACTCGCATCTGATAAACTTAATACTAAAAGTAATAAAAATACTGAAACATATCCTATTGCTATTGTATTTATAGCGCTTTTAAATATGTTTAGATATATATTATTATTTCTGTATTTTTTCTTGAATGAAAATATATAAGTGGTCATAAATCCTATAATAAATCCATTAACTAATAGACTTGAAAATCTATATCTAAAGTTTATTGCTAAACCATAGTCTATCATATCCATTGGATTCGATTTAACAGTTGCAAATATACTTATAATAGCTAACATTAATCCATAACTAATTCCAACTCCTATAGAATTTCGTACTACTGAGTTTAAATCTTTATTTTCTTTCCTAAGAAATATAAAGTTAGATATAATTATAGAAATTATAGGTACTATAAGCAATATTAACATACCTATATGAGCTTCTATAGAACCTGATCCTACCATAGTTGATGAATATCCATCTAATACTCCAAGATTTAAAGCCATTATTATATGCAATGGATTTATAATATAACTTATCTCTGAAAATTCTAGACTAATAAATCCTTTTATAAAAAATGCTATAACTAAAAGTATACCTAATGATAAAGAAGACGTTAGTAGGATTTTTCCTATATTAAATCTTTCTAAAATATAATTTATATTTTTTTTATTTTCTCTAATACCTTCAAGCTGACTTTTATCATTTATCTCATACATATCAGCTCCACAATACTTACAATAGTTATTTCCTGTGCTATTTTCACCTTCACATATTTTACAAATACTATCTTTTAACTTTTCTAATTTAAAATTATTATTTTTATTGAAATTTAAAGTTTCTCCACTTTTATCACAATAGTTTTTATATTTACCATTGTTAGTGTCTGTATTATCCATCTTCTCCTCCATTTTTATAATATAATTATTTAGAATATACTAATTGATACATATTATATTGTCAAGTATATTATAAAGCTCTAGCAAATTGCTAGAGCTTATAATCGATTATACCTTTTTCTAAATTGTATAAATCTGTAAATCCTGACATAGATAATATATTACAAGCAGTTATACTTCTATGTCCACTTCTACAGTATACAACTACTTTTTTATCTTTATATTCTTCTATATCATATATATCATATAAAAGATTTTGTAGAGGTATATTAACTGATGTATCTATGTTACCTTCTTCATATTCTTCTTTTGTTCTTATATCTAATAAGAAAATATCCTCTTTGTTTTCTATTATCTTTTTTAACTCATTTTTTCCTATATTTTTAAAGTTCATACTAATTCACCTCTTTTTGTTTATACCCAAAAGTATTATGTCAAAATCATTGTGCTAAGATGAATTACTAGTATCTTAATGAAAATATTTCATCTAAACTCATATTAAATATACAAGGTTTATCAAACTCCCATGTTCCTTCATATATTAATTCATTTTGCAAATAAAAAGTTCCTTTTCCATGCCTTTTTCCGTGCATAAATTCACCTGTGTACTTTTTACCTTCTTCCCATATATATGTACCTTGACCATGGACTAAATTATTCTTCCATTCACCTTCATATATTAAATCTCCGTTGGAAGCATAACATTTTCCATAGCCTTCCATTTTATTATTATTAAACTCCCCTACATATACACATCCATCATTCCATTTATATATTCCCATCCCAGATTTTTTACCGTCTTTCCAATTACCTATGTATTCATCTTGGCTTTTATAGTTCATTTGACCTATACCACTCATTACATCATCTTCAAAAGATCCTATATATATATTTCCGCTTGGAAATGTACACATTCCCTTACCTGACTTTATATCATTTTTAAATTCTCCTAAATATTCTATACCTTCTGTAAATGTGTAAATGCCTTTACCATTCATTTTACCATCTACTATTTTTCCTATATATATATCACCATTTGAAAAGTTATATATTTTATTATTTATTTTTTTCTTTTTGACTTCTTCATTCTCTTGTATTATTTTACCTTCTTCTAATGCTAACATTTCTTCTTCTGTTGCTTTTTCATCTTTTCTTAATGTATTTTTTTGTATGCTTTTAACTGATTTAATTTCTTTATTTACTTCATTTATAAATCTTAAGTATTCGTTATATATATCAATGTGTTCTTTAGATAACCTCATAATGTACTTCTCCTATCACCACTAGTCAACTATTATTACCTCAAACTTATTATATATTAAATCCATTCTACTTTTCTATACATATATTTAAAAATATAATTTTAGTATGCTTATTTAATTAATAAAAAAAGAAATTTTAAGTTAATATTATTTAAAATTAAAAATAGGCTACACCCTCGCCTGGTATACCCTACTTTTAACTTCACATATAAAATTATCCGAATTCCATTAAATAGCTTAAGCTTTCCGCTCCATTTACTATAATCTATACAAACTTCTTCTTCACTACTCCCACATATAATTATGTATAAGTAATACCGATGTAATTTAAACTCTAGAGTTTTGAGAGGATACGCACTCCTCTCAATATATATTATATATAAAATTTATAAGTTTTATACATATCTTATAAAAATTTTTCTTTAAATCCTCTTCCTTTAACTTCATTTACATCATTAACTGACATAAATGATTTTTTATCATATTTTAATGATATTTCTTTTATTTTTGGTATTTCATTGGACGAAACTATACAGTATATAAGTTTCTTTCTTTCATGAGTATAAGCACCCTCAGCCTCTAAAAAAGTAACACCTCTATGCAATTCATGCATTATTTCTTTTGCTATGGCTTCACTTTCTTTAGATATAACCATTACAGATTTTTGATTATTCATAGCATCCTTTACAATATTCATTACTGAAGAACTTAAAAACATTCCTATAAGAGTATATAATGCCAATTGCATTCCAAATAGTACTCCACCTATTGATACTATTAAAATATTTATAAAAAGCATTGTATCTTTTACTGGAATATTAATTTTCATCTTTAATATTGCTGCTATTATATCCGTTCCACCTTGTGAGCTTTTAGTCTTAAATACAAGTCCTGATCCTATACCTGATAGTATACCTCCATATACACTTTGAAGTAATATATCTTTTACTGGTATAAATTGACCTACATCCTGTGTTATACCTAATAATGTAGAAAATAGTATCATGTTTATTAAACTTGTAATACAAAACTCTCTCTCTAGGTAAATAAATCCTAAAATGAATATAGGTATATTTATAATAAATGTTAATAAACCTATATTTATATCAGTTATATAATTTATAGCTGCTGATGCACCAGGCACTCCTCCACTTAATAGATGTGCTGGTCTTAAAAAACCGTTGACCCCTATAGATGAAATTGTCATTCCTGCTATTATGACAATATATCTTAAAAATATATTGTCTTCTAGGGCGGTGTTAACTTTACTCATTTCTTTCTCCCTTCACCTTTTTCTACGTAGTCATGTACATAGATATTTTGATTAAATAATATTTTTATAATATATATTATTTAATACATCATATATTATATTACCTTTTTTTTATATGTCCAGTGCAGATTTTTTAATTTACATATATTGTAAATTTAAAGTATTTAACTTCTGATTAAATAAATCAAATTCTATCATAGCATGATAAATATATTTTAAATCTTGCAATAAATTATTACTTTATTATTTGCTTAATTTTTAATATTATCACTACCTTATATAGTATTTTCAGTTTCTTATACGCTTTACATACTGTATACATGAATTACTAAAATGAAATATATAATTTTAAAGTTTCAATTTATGAATAAGCAATTTTACTTATTTCATTTTTACTTAGTAAATTTATTTTTTATTTTAATTAAATTTTATAATAAATTTATTATTATAGGTATTAAAATAACTGTTATTATTCCAGATATGCCTATGGATAAACCACTCATTGCACCTTCTACTTCTCCCATTTCTAATGCTTTTGATGTTCCTAGTGCATGTGCTGATGTTCCTAGTGCAATCCCTTTTGCTACTGGATGATTTATCTTACCTATTTTAAATACCACTGGAGCCAATATACCTCCTAGTATTCCTGTAAAAATTATAGCAACTACAGTTACAGATTCTATACCATTAATTGTATTTGTTAAAGATAATCCCATTGGGGTAGTTATTGACTTTGGAATTAATGAATTAATTATGTCCATATTGGCATTTGTAAATTTTCCAATTATCATTACAGATATAAAGGATACTACAACTCCTGAACCTATGCCTATAAGTATTTCTAATAAATGTTTTTTAAATAAATCGAATTGTTTATATAATGGAACTGCAAGAACTATTGTAACAGGCCCTAAAAAGTAATTTATATTATCTCCTCCGATTTTATAACTTTCATAAGGTATTTTAGTTATATCTAAAAATAGTATAATTCCTAGTATAGCTATTAATAATGGATTGAATATTGCTTTTTTCGTTTTTCTCTGTATATATAATCCTATATTAAAAAATAAAATTGTTACAACGATTCCAAATATTGGTGTTTTTAAAATGTCATACATGATTAACTCTCCTTAACTTTACTTTTTATCATTTTTTCGACTACAATGCCTGTGAAATACATAACTATAACTGTACTTATAAGTATTGTTATTACTAGCACCCAAACATTACTTGCTATTATATCTAAAGATTTTATTAACGATACTCCTGCAGGTATAAAAAATAGTGCCATATTGTCTAAAAATAAATTACTGAGCTTTTCTATCCCTTCAAGTTTTATTATTTTGAATTGTAGCATTAAAAATAATAAAATCATCCCCACTATACTTCCTGGTATTACAACTATACTTCGTATTAGCGAGCTAATATATTCTCCTACAGCCCATATACCTAATATTAAAGCTAGCTGATTAAATAGTTTCATTGTTATTCCTCCTTGAAAAATCTGATTAAAATATTAATGAAAAGTTAAAGGGAGGTTTAATCCTCCCTTTTCCCCCTTATCTATATTACTACTTTGGTATTTTTTTTTCAAATTAATTTATAAAATCAATTTTCCGTATTTATCTATATAGTTGTTGTTATTTCCATCTATTACTTGAGCATAGCCATCTTCAAAATCTGATATAGAATCAAATATAGGAATTATTTCTATATCTCCTTCTTTATTTAAAAATCCCCACATTCCACCCTTAGGGCTGCTTATTCCTCTTGTTAATGAATTATATCCTATATTAAATCTAGCCAATCCATCTTTAAAATTACAGGCATAATCAAATATTGGATCAATAATTATTTCACCTATTTTGTTTATATAACCCCATTTTTCATCTATGCATATAGCCGCTAAACCTTCATAAAATGGCTTAGCTCTATCAAATAATAGCTCTATTTTTAAATCTCCAGATTTATCTATATAGCCCCACTTATCGCCTACTCTAACTGCTGCTAATCCCTCTGAAAAATCTGTTGCTATATCATATCTTGGAGATACTATAAACTCCCCTAATTTATTTATATATCCATACTTATTCTTAACTTCAACTAAAGCCCGTTCATCAAAAAATTGGTTTACATATGTGTATGTATTAGGTATTACAATCTCTCCATCCTTATTAATAAATCCCCATTTTTTATTTACCTTTATTCCTGCTAGTCCATCTCTAAAATTTGCTGCCATATCAAATTTAGGTTTTATTATTTCTTTAAGAGATTTATCTATATACCCATAGTTTCCATCTACTTTTATTCTAGCTAATCCTTCGTTAAATTCTGATGCACTTTCCAAATGAAGCATTATATTTGTATTTCCTAATTGATCAATATATCCAAATACCCATCTTACATTTTTTCTTATCTTTTTAATATAAGTAATAACACAGTAACCATCTCTGAATCTTTCTGAAACATATTTAAACCTCGGTTTTACAACAATATTTTTATCTTTATCAATAAACCCATACTTTCCATCTCTAAGTATCGGAAGAAATAAATCTTTATTTATCATGCTTAGCCTCCCCCAATAAAAAATAATTTTATCCTAACATTACAGTTTATTATTTTATAGGGTATACTATGCTTATTCTTAAAATACTGTTATCTTTACTTGTTTACATTATCTTTTATAAAATTCAAAAAGTTATTGTTTGAAATTTTTTCTATATCTATATCTTTATAGCCTCTACTTTTAAGTTCATAAATTATATTTTGAGTTTTAGATGCATTCTCTAATCCAATGGTTACTTCTTTTCTTGCATGAATATTTTCTTGTACATCATCTTCTATATAATCACAGTAATCAAAACCAAAACATACTGAATCAATACCTATTAAGTCAACCATATAATCTATATGATTAATTAGATTTTTCAAATCTTTTTTTGACTTTTCTTCGTGTATAAAGTCTCTATATGCATTTATACCTACTATCCCTCCAGTATCTTTAATAAGCTTTAACTGTTCATCTAATAAGTTTCTGCCTACGTTGCATAGTTTTCTACAGTTAGAATGACTTGCTATTATAGGTTTTTTAGTATTATTATAGATATCATAAAAGGTTTTATCACTTGCATGAGATACATCTATTACAATTCCAAGCTCTGAAGCTAATTTTATATACTCTTTTCCTTTTTCTTTAATCCCAAAGTCATTATTTACCTTTATTCCACATGCGAATTCATTTTCTTCATTCCAAGTTAGCGAAGAAAATCTTATACCATAGTCATATATTTCTTCTACCTTACTAATGTCACCTTCTAGTACACTAAGACCTTCTAAATTCATCATGGCTGTTATTTTTCCTGACTCTAATGAATTTATATACTCTTTATAATTTTTAGCTATAAATAAATAATCTTTTGAAATCTCAACTTCATCTTTAGCATATTTCATCATTTTTTTAAATATTTCATAATTATCATATTTGCTATTAGGCTTTGTCCAAAATACAAATATTCCTCCATTTATTCCACCTTTATTAAATTTATTTAAATGATATTTTTCGATTATATTACTTTCACCATTTATTTTTTTATTAAATACATCTGTAAATATATCTGCATGAATATCTAGTATCATGTTCAATCCTCCTATTATAGTAAAAATTTATTTTCTAGTTTTATAGTTATTGCATAAAAAAAGCATTACAAAATAATTGTAATACTCTTTTATATATATATGCTTATTTTTCTTTTAAAATATCTTTTACTTTAGAGTTATTATACATACTATCTGGAACTTCACTTCTCATTCCATAGAATGTTTTCTTAGCTTTTTCCAAATCTCCATTGTTGTAATATAACATACCTAATTGATAAAAAGCATCATCATAGTACTCTGACGTAGATGTATAAGTATTTATATACTTATTATAGTACTTTATAGCTTCTTCCTTATTCCCTGTTTTTTCACTTATAAGAGCTACTTGGTATATTGATTCAGAAATAAATTTTTGTGATTTTCCTCTATCTATAACATGTTTAAAGTTATTTATAGCATCAGTATATTTTTCTTCTTTTTTTAATTTTAAGGCTTCATTATAAAGTGTTTGCTCATCTGCTACTACCACCACTTCTTTAGGTGATTGTTTCTCCTCATTTTTTGCTTTATCTAATTCCTTATTAGTATTGTCTAATTGCTGAGTCTTTTCATCTAATTTTTTATCTGCTTCACTTAACTTTTGTTCTTTGTGATCAATCTCTGATTCAAGATTATTCATTTTATTTTTTGTATTTAAATAAAACGCTCCCATGCCTATAGCTAAACAACCTATAATTACATATGGTAAAGGACTCTTTTTATTTGATTTTTTAGGTTTTTCTTCTTTTTTTGATATTTCTTTAGATTCTGATGTATCACTTTCTTTTTTTTCTTCAAATATTTCATTATCTTTATCTATTTCTCTAAGTTTATGTAAATAAATTTCTCTCTTTTTTATATTTTCAAGTTTATCATATAACAATGATAATATAACATATGGCTCTATAAGCTCTGGATTTTCATCTATAATATTATCTAATATTTGTATAGACTCGTGATTTAATTCTTCATTTATAAATCTTATAGAATGATTATATCTTCTTAAAAATACGTTGAAATCATCTGATGATAGCATATCAACATATTTTCTAGATAATTCATTGTTTCCATAACACATACCTGTATAAAAACTTTCAAACGCTCTTGAAAAGTCACATTTTAATAACTTAAGTAATCCCTTTAGATTAAGAATATCAACATCTTTAGGGTTGACTTCTAATGCTTTTTCAACAATATTACATGCACTCGTTATGTAATTTTTTTCTGCTAAATCTAGTGCATTATTATATCTTTTGTACGATTCTATTTTTAACTCTTTCGTTGTATCATCTGATGCACTATTTAATGTTTTTTGTAAATTTAGTATAGTTTCTTCTTTATAATTTGTTGTAACATAGCTTTTTTTTAATGCCTTTAATGTATCATTGCTTTCTTCTTCATCTATATTAAAAAAAGTTAAATCACTTTTATCTTCTGCTATCAAAGATGTATCTAAGCTTTTTCTAGGCATATTTTCTATATCTTGTTTGATATTTTTACCTAAAATAACAATCGCCTCCCATTTTAAATATATATCTAAGATACCATATTTGATATTTTAAGTCAAAACTATACATTTATTTCCATATATTTACCTATTTTTAAAATATTTCAAATGCTTTTTTTAAAACTTTAATTGCTTTTTTACTATGTGGAGGATATTTTATCGGAATATCTATTTTTGACGACTTCATAACGCTTTTTTGATGAGAAAATGTTTCAAAACTTTTCTTACCATGATAAGATCCTATACCGCTATAACCAACCCCTCCAAATGGCATATTATGGTTTGTAATATGCATTATAGTATCATTTACACATCCTCCTCCAAAGGATATTGTACTAATGATACTTTCTTCAAATTTATTATTGTTTGTGAATAAATAAAGCGCTAGAGGATTTTTATGATTTTCTATAATTTTAATCAAATCATCAAAGTTCTCAAATTCTAAAATAGGCAATATAGGACCAAATATTTCTTCACCCATTACTTTATCATTCATATTAGCATTATTTATTATAGTAGGTTCTATTTTTAAATTATTTTCATCTATATTTCCACCATAAATTACTTTTTCATATTCAATTAAAGATATTAACCTCTCAAAATGATTTTTACTTATTATACTTGTGTAATCGTTGCTTCTTAAAGGTTCATTTGTATAAAATTTTATAATATATTTTTTGATATTTTCTATAAGTTTAGATTTTATTTCTTTATGAGCTATAATATAGTCTGGAGCTATACATGTTTGGCCAGCATTTAAAAATTTTCCCCAAACAATTTTTTTTGCACTTATGTCTAAATCTGCACTTTTATCAACTATGCATGGACTTTTCCCTCCTAATTCTAGTGTTACCGGTATTAATTTTTTTGCTGCTGATTCCATAACTATTTTTCCAACCTTTGGGCTTCCTGTGAAAAATATATAATCAAAGTCTTTTTTTAATAAATACTGATTTGTGTCTATTTCACCTTCTACAACCCATATATATTCTTCATTAAAGCTTTCATCTATTATTTTTTTTATTATTTTTGATGTGTTAGGTGCTAACTCAGATGGTTTTATTACAGAACAGTTACCACCTATAATAGAACCAATTAATGGTGACATACAAAGTTGAAAGGGATAATTCCAAGGTGCAATGATTAAACAGAGCCCGTATGGCTGATTGTATATATAGCTTTTAGATCCTATATTTAGAGCCGGTGTTTTGACTTTTTTAGGTTTACTCCATTTTTTAATTTTATTTCTTACACTTTTTATTTCTGATATTACAATTCCAATTTCTGTTTCATATGCTTCAAATTCACATTTTTGTAAATCATCTTTAAGTGCTTTTAATATACATTTCTCATTTTTTTTAATTGAATTTAATAATTTATCTAGCTGACTTACTCTAAAGTCTGAGCTCTTAGTAACTTGAGAATTAAAATATTTTTTTTGCTTTTCTAATATATAATCTATTTCTTTAAATTTTTCCATAATAACCTCCTCACCTAATTAAATAAAAATAACCTTTGTTTTAACAAAGGCTATTTTATTTATTAGTTTATATAAATTATATAAAAATTTTCAATTTTATGTTTATAAATTACTTATTCTTGATTTGGCTGTTGTGTATTTTCTGCCGGTGGTACTTCTGCTGGAGGATTTGGAGTATCTGGTTGTGGTGGTGTTACTGGTGGTGTTGTCGCCGGCGGCGTTGTTACTGGTGGCTTTGGAGTTTCTGTTGGTGGCTTTTCTTCTGGTTTTTCCATAGTTCCCACTGCTATAACACCTTGTTTTTTAGGATAATATGATGTTGCTACTTTTTCCTTCTTTGTAACATTTCCATTTTCATCTTTATATATTCTGTATGTAGATACTGTATATCCGTTTCTCCCTTTTTCTAACTGTTTTTCTTCACCTTTTAAAATAGTAGGGTCTTCTACTTTTTTTATAGGTGCTTCAGATACACCATCTATACTTGTTGATATTTGTATGTTTTGTTTATCTTTAGAACTACCATATATTTGACATGTAACAGTATTTCCTGATACATAATTTTTTACATATATAGGGTGTTCAAGTGTGTTTTTAAACACAAAATCTATTCCCGAATCTGTAACAGTTGCATCTCTTCCTTTTGATACATAAGTAGATGGTATTGAATGATTTTTTAGTTCAATAAAACTTACCCCTGAGTATAATGCTGCATTGTAAAGAGTTGATGATACCTGGCAGACTCCTCCTCCTACACCTTCTTGTACAACCCCTTGTACAATTACTGGTGCATTTTTATACCCATTTGCTGTAGTTCTCATGCCTGTATGTTCATTATAAGAAAAACTCTCTCCAGGCATTAATAATACATCACTTGATTTGTTTGCTGCTAATTTTATATTTGTACTTCTCCCAGATACAGATGAATCAAATTTTGTCGTATGACTTCCAAGTAGTGTGTTTACTTCCTGCAATTGCTCCCTTGTTATACTTGGCTCTACTTTTGTAACTACCAATTCTTCTTTTGTATTTCCTTTTTCAAGCTCTCTTACAATATTTTTTAAGCTTTCTTCAACATTTACTTTTAAGCCACTGTTTGAATCATTTATTTCTATACTTGATCCACTTATATTTATAGATGCATCTTTTACATCTACATCTATATCTCTTGCTATATTTTCTATACGATTTTTTAACTTATCTTTATTATAATCTATAGCTATGTTTAAATTATTTTTTTGACCAAGTTCTGATTTGATAGTCTTATATATATTTTCCATAAAATTATTTTCTTTATTTAATTTATATGCATTTTCTACAGTACTATCTAAGTCGTAAGAAAGATCTATATCTTTATATGGAACTTGCCACGATTTATCTAAATATGAAATATCCAAATCCTTCAGTCTATACTTTTGTTCTAATTCACTTTTAGCACCTTCTTTTGTTAGCCCTCCAACGTTGATACCATTTATATATGTATTTTTAACTATCTTTTGCCCATTTATCTTAGTTATAGTCATCCCTATGAATAATATTACAATGACACTTACTATGCCAATTCCAATATATATATTCTTTTTCATATTACTCATTCTTTTGTTTCTCCTTACATTAAAATTTGTCTATATACTATATATATTTAGATATTACTTTAATATATCCTTTTATAATACATAAAAAACTATTTTTCTTTTATATCTAGTTACATTTTCTATTATAATATGATTTCTAATAAAAAGTCTAATTTTAAAGTTCATTCTAATAAAACCATTTTATTCCAAATACATAAATTTTAAAGAAAAAGAGTATTAAGATGTGTTAAGTAACACATCTTAATACTCTTTTATATTATCTTCAGAAATAAAGTATACTTTTTCTGTATACATATTTATAATATATACTTCTTTCGCTTTGAACCATCCTTTATTTACTATTTCATAATAATATAAGTCTTTTTCGTCTCCTAAGAATTTATCTAGGTTTTCTTGATTGTCAATATATCTACTTGCCTTTTCCTTAGATACAGGGTATAAATCTTTATACTTATTACCTTTTTCTTCTAGTTTATTTTTTAATATAAATTTAGCTTTTTCTTCATTTATTGCAAATTCTAATTTACCATCTTCTAATATTCTAAAATATCCATCTGAATAAGTAGTTTTATATTGCTTATTTGAACCTTTATATGAATAAATTGATTTAGTTTTTGCATCTATTAATATTTCATCTATTAATGTACCATGTTCGAACACTTCAACATAATAATATTTTTCTTGATTTATCATTTGTTGGTATGAATCTATAGATATATTTTTTTTCTTTATTCCACTCTTTTTCGAAATGATATTTATAATATCTTCTGGTGTTAAAGTATAAATAGATAAATTATTTTGATATTTTTTTTCTAATGAAACTATTTTTTCATCATCAAAGTAATAATGTTTTAAATAACCTATATATTGCAATGCCTCTTCATAATTTCCTTGAGTATTAGATTCATCAGCCTTTTCTAAGTAATAATCATACATATCTTCAATACATTCTTTTTTACTTTTTTGTGCTAAATCGTAATATTTTTTATCTTCTTCTAAAATTTTGTCATATTCACTTATAGCTTCATAATATTTTTTCTTTTCTTGATGTTCTGTTGCTGTTTTGTATAACTGTCTAGATTCATATAATTCTTTTATTGTCTGTTTATATACATCTAATTCGTTTACAATAGCCTTTAAAGTAGATGATATACTGATATATGACATTGCTGTATCATAATCTATATTTTCCTCTTGATACATTTCACTAACCCTTTTGGCTTGTTCTATAATTCTTTCAATATTTAATTCAATTCCATTTAGAGAATTTATTGTATTTATTAATGCTAAGTACTGTTCTTTAGTTATCTGTCCATTTACATACTTATCTCCATTAGTAAGAAGTAATTTATCTATCTTTTTGGAAACTGACTTATTGAATCTTCTCATTTTACTTTCAGAAAATTCTTTTTTTAGTGTGTTATTGTAGTATTGACTTGCATACTCGTATTTTCTATTTTCTATACTTTTTAATAATGCATCAGACTCTTTGCCTATACTTAATTCTTCACTACTTATAAAAAACACTATCATTAATAATATAAGTCCTAGTATTGATAATGAAACGGTAATTATAGATTTTCTTTTGCTATCTATAAAATCTACACATTTATCAAACAATTCCTTAAAATTCATTCTTGTTCCTTCCTTAACTTTAGTAATTTATTTATTCTTCCAACTTTGTTTAATTATATCATATATATACATTATTAACCATATATTCCATTACTAGACATTTATCTCATTCGACAAATTATAGCATTTTATTCCTTTGTAAAAATGTATATTATACTAATGTCATCCTTTGATATAGCTTTACTTAGCTTGCTTAAATCCCATTTATAATTTTTATATAGCATCCATCTAGAAAAAACACTTTTATTATATTGGTTAATTGTTTTTTCTAAGCTTTGAAATAGCACCTTTTCGTTCATAAAACTATTTTCATATCCATCAGTAAACAAAATTACAGAATCTAATTTATTACTTTCATCATTTTTTTCTATGTAATAAATAAAGTTTTTGTATGCTTCAAATCTTCCTAGAGAGTCCACAATTTCTTTATTTTTTGTTTCTAAAACTTTTTTATAAGAATCTTTGTTTTTTACAACTATATTTCCATCGCCTATCTTTAAATATAACCTAAAATCATTTGTTATTAAGGCACTCACTAATGTTGTAGAATATTTTATATATTCTGTTTTAAATACTATAGCATTTATATTTTTATAATGTTCATTTACTAAATCCATCCATTTATCATAAATTAATCTTTGTATATTACCTTTTTCTAATTCATGTTTAACTTCATCCAATGATTTTCCTATAAACATCTCTAAAATATCAATTGATGAAATACAAGCTAGTCTTGATCCATCACTACTATATTCAAAAAAATCTGTACTATGACCATCTGCTACTGTACAAATAATAGAGTCATCTACTATTTTATAATCAAGATAGTCTTGAGATCCTTTACCCTTTTTTATATTTTTATATCCAACTACATCAGCTTCAAATAAATTATATTTCATATCATAATACCTCCATATAAATACTTCTATTTACTTTGTATTATAATTATTTATAGATTATAACGTCATATCATTATATTTATTATAAATTTAATATTTTAATAAGCAAAAAAACACAGTGATTACTGTGTTTTATACTTTATACTAAACTTGATGTTATACATTTTATGATATTTTTCTCTTTCTAACTTCACTAGTATGTTTACTAGTTTGCCTTACAACTTTATGAGAGCCTCTATTTTTTCGCACCTTTTTTTTCTTAGAAAATATTTTCTTAGAATTATACAAAACCAACCCAATAGTTGATGCTATAGTCATTCCAACAAATAACATAAAGTATATGTCTATACCAATAAATATCCTCATAACTGCATTTATTATAATTAAAGCAAATGTTAAAGAAAAACAGGTAACGGCTGACATAATAAATATTCTTAGGACTTTTTTCAACTTTATCACCCCATATAGTAACAAATCCCTACATTTAATATTATATTTAACTATACCAAAACTAACGAAAAATATCAATTATTATTGTTATTTTTTGTTAGTTTTGTCATTAAAATGTTAATCTTATTCAATGTAACAATAGACATGATTTATAAATACAATAAGAATAGGTTACTATTTTATTAAATTGAGGGGTGATTTAAATGCCAAGTCTGCCAAGTTTAGGATCAAAAGCTCCTGATTTCAAGGCTGATACAACATCGGGACCTATTAAATTATCTGACTACTCAGGTAAATGGGTCGTATTATTTTCACATCCTGGTGATTTTACACCAGTCTGTACTACTGAATTTTTATGCTTTGCTAAGTACTACCCTGAATTTCAAAAAAGAAATACTGAATTAATTGGACTTAGCGTTGATAGTAATAGCTCTCATTTAGCTTGGATTTATAATATTTTTCAACTAACAGGTGTTGAGATCCCATTCCCTATTATTGAAGATAGAGATATGAGAGTTGCTAAATTATATGGTATGATTTCTGAACAAATGAGTAATACATCAACTATTCGATCTGTATTTATTATAGATGATAAACAAGTTCTAAGGACTATACTTTACTATCCTTTAACAACTGGAAGAAATATACCTGAAATACTTAGAATTATAGAAGCTTTACAAACTAGCGATAGAGATAGTGTTGTTACTCCTGCAAACTGGTTCCCTGGAATGCCCGTAATTTTACCTTATCCTAAAACATATAAAGAACTTAAAAATAAAGTTTCCAATTGTGATAAAAACTACTCTTGTATAGATTGGTATCTATGTTTCGTTCCAGATAACAATAGTAGTGTTGATAATTACGAAGGAATAAATTATATACCTAACTATTCAAATAAAAAACCGAAATTAGGGGCTTGTTCAAAAAATAATACTAGACCGCCTATAACAGATATAAATTTCCAACCAGTTGATATATCATTTTGTCCAGATGTAACTCCTATAGTTATGGAGTATGTTCTTGGAAACCCTACTAATGTTGACCCTCAACTTTTAGATGCTGTTATTTACGCATTCGTTGAAATAAATCCAGATGGAACTTTATTTGTTCCTACTCCAAGATTTTTAAATCAATTAGTACAATTAAAAGCAGAAAAACCTAGCTTGCAAGTAATTGCCGCTATTGGCGGCTGGGGTGCTGATGGATTTTCTGATGCAGCTTTAACACCTGCTTCTAGATATAACTTTGCAAGGGAAGCTCAAAAACTAGTAAATCAATATGGATTAGATGGTATAGATATAGACTGGGAATATCCTAGCACTAGCGCTGGTGGAATAAAATCTAGACCTGAAGATAAAGAAAACTTTACACTTTTACTTACTGCATTAAGAGATGTTTTAGGAGAAGATACATGGCTAAGTGTAGCTGGTACCGGTACTATGGAATATATAACTAAAAGTGCTGATATAGGTGCAATAGCTCCTATAATTGACTACTTTAATCTTATGAGCTATGACTTTACTGCTGGCGAAACAGGAGCAAATGCAATGAAGCATCAAGCTAACCTTTATGATTCACCTCTTTCTCTTCCTGGGTATAGCGTAGATACTATGGTTAGAAATCTTGAATCTGCTGGAATGCCTTCTGAGAAAATTCTTCTTGGAATTCCTTTCTACGGAAGATTAGGTGCAACTATAACAAGATCTTATGATGACTTAAGAAGAGATTATATAAATAAAAATGGATATGAATTTAGATTTGATAAACAAGCTCAAGTTCCATACCTTGTTAGAAATGGTGAATTTGCAATGTCTTATGATGATGCACTATCAATATTTTTAAAAGCTCAATACGTACTTGAAAATTGCTTAGGTGGAATTTTCTCATGGACATCGACTTATGATCAGGCAAATATATTAGCAAATGCTATGTATCAAAGCATACATGATCCAGTAAAAGTTCAATCAGAACTAAAAAATGTATATGGAACCTTAAGAAAATAAATATATTTTAATAAATAAAAAGTCTTGTAATTAATTACAAGACTTTTTATATTCCTATTGCAGTTTTTGCTAATTTATCAGCTTCTTCATTATATTTATCACCAGAGTGTGCTTTAACCTTAACAAACTTAACATTTAACTTATCTTTTATTGAATCATAAAACTTTTTATATTCTATAGTACCTTCTTTATTGGTTTTCCATGCTCCTATGCACCACTTTTCAATGCCTTCATAATCAAAATAAAGTGTTAAATTTTCTATATTATTACTTATACAATATCTCATAGCAATTTTAGAAGCTTCTATCTCCCCTGCTACGTTTCTCATACTCACAAGAGATTCATCTTCCCCTTTTACACTATAAGTTTTTTGTACTATGTTATCTTTTATCATAACTATACCTGATCCATATGCTCTAAGAGAATGTTCATAGCTTCCATCTACATAGGCTTCTATACTATTTTGGGGATTTTTTGAAATTGTAGCTTTATTACCTTCTATATATTCTTTTGCTTCATCAATTGTAGTAAAACTTTTATACTCTGCTCCAGAATATCCATCTACTTGCATCTTACATTCATTCCAAGTATTAAATATTCCAGTCTTTTTTCCTTTTCTTACCGCATAAAATTTCTTCTTGCTCAATCTCATCACTCCCTTGCATGTTTTACATACTATATTCTAACCTAAACACATTGAATTTAAAAGTTTTATTTAGTTATCCAAATTTTGATAATATGCTACTTTTTTCTTTTTTAACTTTAAAAATAAAAAAATATATGATATAATTTATTTATCAAATTAAATATCGGATATAACTAATGGTAGAGGTCGCATCGTTAATAAGTAGTTTTGTGGAGGTAAGCACGAAGAAGCAAAATAAAAGGTAACTGTGCCGAAACATATAAGTAACGCTTTAAATCTTATATGTTGGGGTCATATATAATATATATGGCACTGTCACAATTATATTGTGGAGTACTATCTTTAGATTAAGTATACTATTCATTTTTTGAATGCTTAAGTCTAGGATAAGTTCTTTTATCCTGGACTTTTTTTAATATCTAATTTCTCCTTGACGTTATATTCGACATACATTACAGGAGGATTTTATGAAAACAAGAGAAAAAAAACAAGCAACACTTTTTGATTCGCTGTTGTGCTTAGGTTTTTTAGTTGCAGTGCTAGTGACGTGTTTAGTAGTATTAAAAGAATATGAAATATCTGCACATATACCTTTAGTATTAGGAGGAGTATTTGCAGCAACAGTCGCAGTTATTAAACTTGGTTATACTTGGAAAGAACTTGAAGAAGGAATTTTAGCTTCTATAAATACAACTATGCAAGCAATACTTATTTTATTAATTGTAGGTATGTTAATAGGAACTTGGATTATATCTGGTGTAGTTCCATCTATGATATATTGGGGACTTAACATTTTATCTCCAGGAATATTCTTAGTAGCTACAACATTAATATGTGCCATAGTATCCATATCTACAGGTTCTTCTTGGACTACTGCTGGTACTATAGGTATCGCTTTATTAGGTATTGGTAGTGCACTTGGTATTCCTGTTCAAATAATAGCAGGTGCTATAATCTCTGGTGCTTACTTTGGAGATAAGATGTCACCTTTATCTGATACAACTAACTTAGCTCCAGCGATGGCTGGTACTAACCTATTTGATCATGTTAAGCACATGCTATATACTACTGTTCCAGCTTTAGTTATATCTCTTATACTTTACGCTATAATAGGTATGAAATATGCTGGCAGCCAAATAGATACTACTCAAATAGCACAAATACAAAATGCACTTTTAGGTAATTATAATACGTTATCACCATTTTTACTTTTAGTCCCTGCATCAGTTATAATATTAGTTATACTAAAAGTTCCAGCAATTCCTGGACTAATATTTGGTGCCTTATTGGGAGGGGTTATAGCTGTTATATTCCAAGGTGCATCTATAGCTGATGTAATTTTAGTCGCTAAAGGTGGATATGTATCAACTACTGGTATGGATTTTGTTGATCAATTACTTAGTCGTGGTGGCCTTGATAGTATGTTAGGAACTGTATCTTTAATGCTTTGCGCTTTGACTACTGGCGGTATATTAGAAAGAACAGGTATGCTTGAAGCTTTAGCAAAGGCTATATTAAAAGTAGCTAAAGGTACTTTTGGATTAATCGCCGCAACAATATTTACTTGTATAGGCACTAACTTAGCTGTAGCAGATCAATATTTAGCTATAGTAATACCAGGAAGTATGTACAAAGAGGCATTTATAAAGCAGGGATTATCTCCTAAGAATTTATCTCGCGCGTTAGAAGATAGTGCTACAATAACTTCACCTTTAATTCCTTGGAATACTTGTGGGGCTTATATGTCTGCTACTCTTGGGGTTGGATCTTTTGCATTTTTACCTTTTGCATTTTTAAACCTACTTTGTCCTCTAATATCATTATTCTATGGCGCAACTGGTATAACAATATCAAAACTATCAGAAGAAGAAAAACTTGAATTAAGTATAGAAAGTTAAGTACAAAAAGAGCGTTGTTTATAGCAACGCTCTTTTTATACTCAGTTAAATTTTTATTGTCTTATTATTATAAATGCCATATATGCTATATACATTAATGATAATAAAGCACCCTCTCCTTTATTAATCTTTCTCTTAGTTGCTGATAATATATAACCTAATACTGTCACAATTATCATAATTAACATATCTATAAATACTATTGGATGTATTTGTATGTTATGTATAGTCGATGATATTCCTAACACAAATAAGATATTAAATATATTTGATCCAACCACATTACCTATTGCTATATCACTTTCACCTTTTCTAGCTGCAATTATGCTGGTAACAAATTCCGGAAGTGATGTTCCTATAGCTACTATTGTAAGACCTACTAAGTTTTGACTCATACCCCAAGATAGCGCTATATCACTTGCTGAATTTACAACTACGTTACCACCTATAATTATCCCTAAAATACCAAGTATACTCATTATTATACTTTTACTCATAGACATTGGTTGACTTGTCTGTTCTATTTCCATTTCTTCTTTTGATGTAATTGCCATTTCTATTAAGTAATACATAAATATAGAAAACAATACTAATAGTATTAAACCATCTGCTCTAGTTAGTAAGTTTTGATTATATCCTTGAAACTTAGTATCATGCGCTAATATCATTAATACTATTGATGCTAAAATTGCAAAAGGAAACTCTTTTATTATAGTACTTTTTTGTACTTTTATAGGATTTATTATAGATGCAATACCTACAACAAATAATAGATTAAATATATTTGATCCAACTACGTTTGCAATTACCATATCATTATTTCCCTGTAATGCTGCTGTTATACTTACAGCTGCTTCTGGTGCACTTGTGCCAAATGCCACTATTGTAAGCCCTATAATTAATGATGGTACATTAAAAATTTTAGCTATTGAAGATGAGCCTGATACAAATGCATCCGCTCCTTTTATAAGAAGTATAAAACCTATTAGCAATAATATATAACTCATATAAATTCTCCTTAAATTTATTTAAATACAATTATTATATATTTTTTCTAAAATGTCTTATCTTATTCAAAATGTAATCATAATATATAAAAAAGCACTTCTATTAGATAGAAGTGCTTAAAATTCTTAATTTAGCTTTATGCTGGGTAATGTAATAATGCTCCTGGTCCTAATGGTACTCCTAACATCATCCATATTCCAAGTAATATTATCCATCCTATTAGGAATATTATTGTATACGGTATCATTGTAGATATTAATGTACCTATACCAGCTTTTTTATCATGTTTTTGAGCAAATATAACTATCATCGCAAAGTAACTCATAAGTGGTGATATTATATTTGTAGTCGAATCACCTATTCTATATGCTACCTGTGTTAATTCCGGAGATATTCCAAGTTTCATAAACATTGGTAAAAATACTGGAGCCATTATTGCCCACTTAGCTGAAGCTGATCCCATAAATAAGTTTATAAATCCTGCAAATAATACAAATACTACCATAAGAACTATCTTATTCATATTCATTGATTGTAGTAAGTTTGCACCTTCTATTGCAAGTATTGTACCTAAGTTAGTATATGCGAAGTATTGTACAAATTGTGCCATAACAAACGCTAATGCTATATATCCACCCATTGAACTCATTGCTTTACCCATTTCACTACATACATCTCTATGATTTTTAAATTGGCCTGAAGTTCTACCATAAACTATAGCTGCTACGAAGAATATTATGGCCATTAAAGGTACGAATCCATTCATTAATGGAGAATGATCTATTATAGATGCTACAAATCCATTAGTTTTTTCAACTTCTAAGTTTCTAAGTAATGAATTTGGCACTAATGTTATAACTATTATAGCAGCTATCATTAGTAAAACCACTAAATTAGTAACTTTTAATGCTTTATTTTCTTTATCAGTTAAGTTTCTTAAATCATCATCTTCTTTAGATAAACTTGAGCCACCTTTGTAAGCACCTAATCTTGGTTCAACTATTTTATCTGTTATAAACCAACCTAAAAAAGTTATTAAGAATGTAGATACCATCATGAAAAACATATTTGAAGTTGCTGTAACTGTATATGTAGGATCTATCATTCTTGCAGCTTCGGTAGATATACCCGCAAGCATTGGATCTATAGTACCAACTATTAAGTTTGCACTAAATCCTCCAGATACCCCAGCAAACCCTGCTGCAAGACCTGCAAGTGGATGTCTACCAAATGACATAAATATAAGTGCTCCAAGTGGGACTAATACAACATATCCTGCATCACTTGCTATGTTTGACATAACTCCTAAAAATACTACCATTGGTGTAACTAATTGTGCAGGTGTTACTGATACTGTCTTTTTAAGAAGTGCTGATATATACCCACTTCCTTCTGCAGTACCTATACCTAACATACCAACTAAAACCATTCCAAGTGGTGCAAAGTTAACAAAGTTAGATACAGCATTTTCTAACATATAAGCTATACCTTTTTTTGAAAGTAAACTTATTGCTGGTATTGTTTGTTGTTCTAGAGTGTTTGTTGTTCTATTTATTAATTCACCTTCTACTGAAAGTCCTGTTGCTGCTGCTATTGCAGATATAATCATGATTGCTAAACAAAATAGTCCAAATAATGCTATTGGATGCGGAAGTTTATTACCTACAGTCTCAATACCATCTAGACATTTACCAAATAAGTTCTTTTTTTCTTTTGCCACTGTATTACTCATTTGTTTCCCCCCTAAATGTATTCTTATGTAAAAATTTTCTTTTATATGTAATTTATTATATCAACATTTTTTTCATTGTCAATACAATTATACAAATTTTCTATAAATTTAAATAAATACATAGTTGACTTTCATTTTTTCATTCACAAGTTATATTATGTATACATAATTCTATATCATATCTTAAGTTAATAAATAAAAAAATCTAGTTAATTCAATGCTTTAACTAGATTTTTTTATTTATATTATTTTTTTATTCTTTTTATATTCTTTTATTTTTTTGAATATCCAAAAATCACAATTGCATTTTTTATATAAATCCATTTTTATAAATCTATTTTTATAAACTATTTTTTTAGTTTTTCTTTATGTATTAAATAGTTTTGATTAAAGTACTTTACTTTCAAAATATCAACAGCTGAATCTTCATAAATTACTCTACTTTTCATTAATCTATTTTTCATTTCATCATTCATATATTTTTCTACTTTTTTCATACTTACTTTTTCATTATAATTTAGTGATCTTATTATTTCTTTAAGTGCTAAATTCATTACATCCTTCCTAGATGTATATAAATGCTGATTTATATAGCTATATATTCTATTCTCATTCATAATTGATATATTGCATTCATGTAAATCTTTTTCTAATCTTTTTAATGTATTTATATTAGTTCCTGTATTAAATATTATAAAGCATCCATAATCATACTTACTCCTTAAAATACGTCCCATAGCTTGTTTTACTTTTATAGCCATTTGAGGATAATTTATTTTATAATAAGGTTGATTATATTTTTTCATTATTGTAGAATACAAAGGATCTTTAGGATTTATATTAGGTATTTTATCTAATGTAACGCATGTTAGACCATCGCCTGGAACATCTACTCCTTCAAAACATCCTTTCGAACCTAAAACTACACATCTTTTATTTATATCTTTTAGGTTCTTTATACCTTTTTTATTCATATATACTTCTATATTTTTACTATCTAAATTCTCTTTTAAAATTTCATAAGTTCTTTCTTGTCTATCTTTGCTGTTAAATAGCGATAGTAAATGACCATCTGTTATTTGAGATATATTTCCTATTATCTTACTCATTTCTTTAGGAAAATCTTTATTTTGATAGGTACATATATCATTTATTCCTATTATTGAAATTCTTTTTTTATAATCATATAGCGGGTCTATAATTTTTTCTACATTGTCTACTCTGTTTATCCCTAAGGTATTTTTAAAATAATTCATATTATTTTCTATACTTAAAGTGGCAGATAAAAATATACCACTATCTATTTGTGATAATATATTTTCTTCAAATAACTGTGCTAGTTTAAGAGGTACTACTCTAAGCTCGAAACTTTTAAAGTTTTTATCTATATCTACTATTCTTGCATAATCATCATCTTCACTATATTCCATAAATAAATCAAATATAGTTTTTATCTCTTCTAATTCCTTTATTCTAACTTTACCAAACTTATAAACTTCAGCTTCTTTGTCTATACTATCTTCATCTAAGTTTCTATCTATTGTCACTAATATTGAAACCAAATTTCTTATTATATTTTCACAGCTATTCTTTATTTTATCGCTATATAGATTATATTTAATATCAATATAATTATTCTCACTTTTAACTTTTCCAGCAACTTCATTTTCTTGTAAATTTAACTCCCATTTTAAATTATATTTACTTATATCTTTATAATTGCTACTTATGCCAAAAGTTAATATTGAGCTCATTTCTTCTACTATTAAATTTATACTTCTACTTATTCTATCTTTTATATTTCTATCAAAATGAACATGGTGATAAAATTTATCAAACGGTTTTATCTTACCTATGTGTTTATTTTTATTGTCATATATAAATGGGCTATTTTTTATATTCTCATAAGGATATATTTCTTGTAAAAAATAATTTAACATTTTATAATCTATAATACTTGAGAAAAATTCATAACCTTTTTCTACTAAATTATGACCTTCATCTACTATTATATTTTCTAATGGCTTTTCTTCTTTATATGGCCACTTCGCTAAAAGAGAATGGTTTATTACAGTTATATCTTCTTCTTTTAATTCTTCAATTCTGTTTTTATATAAACAATTTTTAAAACACTTTTTAGGCCTACATAAATTCGGGTCACAACATACATATCTTAAATGAAGTTCTAACTCTTTAAATCGTTGAATTATTAAGTGACTTATTTCTTCTATATCTCCATATTTACCTTCCTCGGTTAATCGTTCTAATAAAATAATTGAAAGTATATCATTTTTAGTTAATTCTTTATCACTATATTCTCTTTTATAACTTTCTAGCTTTTCAACACAAATATAATTATTTTTACCTTTTATATATCCATAGCTTACTTTATTATTTAAGCCTAACGAATTTAATACATTAGGAATATCTTTATTTATTAATTGAATTTGTAATTCTTTAGTGTCTGTAGATATTATCACTCTTTTTTTACTAAATCTAGCTTCTAAAATAGCACTTACCAAATAACCTACACTTTTTCCAATACCAGTTGGAGCTTCTATGCATGCTATTTTAGCACTACCTCCATTTTTTCTAAATGTTTCTCTTATGGTTTTTGTAAGTTCATATTGTCCAGGTCTATATTCATACATAAAACCTTCTTTACTTGCCCATATATTTTCGTCTTTTAATAATTCCTCATAAATCATCTTATTTTTATTAATTTGTTTTATAATATAGCGTTCTTTTGATTCTTCATTTTTTTCTATTTTATTTTCTTTGTCTTCATAAACTACACCTATTAAATTGCTTTGGTCATAATTTGCATTATCTATTAAATCACTCCACTCCCATTTATCTAATTTATGACTATTTAAGTATGAATTTATCTTAAATGTTAATGGCTCTAATGTAGATTTTTCATTTTCTTTAAGCCTTATAAGTAATGAGTTTACAATATTTATATTATCAAAACAATTATTTAATAATTTGTATTTTTCATCAGTTTCATAAGTAGTTATGTGTTTTTTTAAGTACTCTAAACTATATTCTTTGTGATATGGTTCTAATACTGCTGCTAATTCCATTGAATCTATAATATTATTTTTTATATCTGGCAAATAGGTGTTTATAAATTCCTTTTTAGGTTGTGAATCATGAATAATAATAAATTTATTTTCTAAAAAATTTATTATTTTGTTTTTTATTTCCAGAGAAATGTATTTTTTATCTTTTATTAATATGTCCAATATATAGGTTTCATTGTTCTGTATTTTTACAGCACAAATTTCTATTATTTCAGAATTTATTGGATTTAATCCACTAATTTTTATATCTAAATATATAATATTATCTAAAACACTTGTTATTGTTTTAGATAATTTACTTATTATTCCTTTCATTTAATTTACCCTTTCGATTGTCGATTATATTTACATGCTTAATAATTATATGACAGTTTTGCCCAAAAAGTAAAAGTGTAATTTAAAATGTATAATTTTAATTTTATTATAGAAACTATATTTAAGTTAATAATCATTTTAAATTTTACAACTTACTAGAGGTGATATTATGAATAAAAGAAATTACAGGACTTATTTCATAATAGGATTTTTTATTTTAGTATTTGGAGGATTAGTTGGTACTAACTTTTACATGCTAAATAAAACTAAAACTCAAATATCAAATGGTTCTCTTAGTACACAAGAGTATAGTTGGTATTTCAATCCTAGAAATGACGGAAAACAACCAGAACCTATAAAAGAAGCTAGCTTTTTTAATAAGTATAGTTCTTATTATGTAGGTAATCCGGATGAAAAGGTATTATATTTATCTTTTGATGCTGGATATGAAAATGGTAATACTGAAAGCATTCTTGACACTTTAAAAAAACATAATGCTAAAGCTCAGTTCTTTGTAGTAGAAAGTTATATAAAGAATAATCCTGAGATAGTAAAGAGAATGGAGAAAGAAGGCCATTTAGTTTGTAACCATTCAAAGTCTCATCCTTCTATGGCTTCAATTACAGATTTTGAAAAGTTTAAAACTGAAATTATAAGTGTAGAAGAAGCTTACAAGGAAGTTACAGGAAAGGATATGCCTAAATATTTTAGACCTCCAATGGGTAAATTTAGTGAACAGTCTTTAAAGTATACTCAAGATTTAGGATATAGTTCAATCTTTTGGAGTTTTGCATATGTAGATTGGTATAATGATAAGCAACCATCACACGAATTTGCAAAAGATAAAATATATACTAGAACTCACCCAGGCGCAATAATTTTACTTCACCCTAATTCTAAAACTAATACAGAAATATTAGATGAAGTAATAACTCATTGGGAACAAGAAGGATACAAGCTAAAAACATTAGACTACTTAACTAAAAAATAGTACCCTTGCTTAAATTAAATAATTAAAATTTATATAAAAAGGATATAAAGTTAATTCACTTTATACCCTTTTTATATATTTTAGGTAATATAAGTAAAGTAAATTTTTT
The DNA here is from genome assembly GCF_053667625.1 of Faecalimicrobium sp. JNUCC 81. Lineage (NCBI taxonomy): Bacteria > Bacillati > Bacillota > Clostridia > Peptostreptococcales > Peptostreptococcaceae > Faecalimicrobium > Faecalimicrobium sp. JNUCC 81. Next base: position 1,319,113 of record NZ_CM132203.1, on the reverse strand, counting down.
ATTTATTATGCATCTATAAGTATATTTTTACCTTTAAAATCTGCTACCCAATAGGGCTTATAAATACTTTTAATCTCTTTTATATATATATTTTGAAAACTAATTTTATCTAGGTTTTCTTTTTGATATTTATCCTTTAAAAAGAATATTATTTGTGCTTTAACTCCCTCTATCATATCGTCTTCTTTTATTTTAGATCTTTTAATACAACTTTTTGATATATATCTTTTTGATGTATTTGGAACATTATCTATTGATTGAGAGTATCCATTGTATGTATTTACTAACATGGTTATTTTATTTCTTTTAGTGTTTTGTCTAAACATTTTATTTCTTTTTTCTTTAGTTATAACTTCATAACTTAATACCTTAAATTCTATGTATTCTAAATGTACATCAGTTGCTACACTATTAAATTGAGCCACTCTACTCATTAATGGCATCTTACTTAAAATATGCTTTTTAGCTTCTTTTTTATTTACTTTAGACTCAATTACTTCTACTCTCATAAACTTCCTCCTAAGATGAATTTTTTTATCTTAGTAAATTATATTAAAGTAACCTATAATTTCATGTATGTACAAATAAAAATTACATATCATAAGTATTATATTTTATTTTAAAAGGAATGATTATATATGTATTCTAAGATTTTAACAATAATTTTAGCTCTTTCTCTTTTATTATGTTTTTCTAATATTTTTAAAGGGAAAGATTTAACAAAAGAAGACATTAAATATACTTATAATAATGATGTCCCTACTATAAATGAACAGGATATACTTCCTCCAAATGTAAAAAACATATCTCCTGGAAAGTGCCAGCAATATATAGTTAGTAAGCCTACTATAAAAATAAATTATAATGATGAAAGTGGTATAGATACATCTTCAGTAAAACTGTATGTCAATTACAATGATGTAACTAAAAAATGTACAATAAGTAATCATACAATAATTTATACTCCAGATAAAAAATTTAAACGAGGTAATCAAATAGTTAAACTAGAAGTGTCTGATCTTTCTAAGAATAAAAATAATACTACATTTGAATGGTATTTTACAGTTGGTACTCCTGTTTATACTCACTATTATGGTTTGCTACACTCTCATACAAGTGCAAGTGACGGTCATGGTACCTATGATGATGCTTATTATATGGCAAGAGATAAAGCAAATTTAGACTTTTTTGCAATAACAGAACACTCAAATATGTTGGACAATAATTTAAATTGTAGTATAGAGGATGCATCTTCTAGTAAAAAATGGAATGAGCTTATAAAAGCTAAAGATAAATTTAATTCAAACGGAAATTTCACAGCTCTTAATGGTTTTGAAATGACCTATCCTCATAACTCAAAAGATCCTATAGGCCATATTAATATATTTAATTCAAATGGATTTGTAACTGAGAAACATCCTAATATGACTTTAGAAAATTTTTATAAATTAATTTATGACCAAGGAGATTTGATTGGTCAATTTAATCACCCTTGTGATAAATTTGGTAAATTTGATAATTTAAAATATTCTCCTTATGGTGATGAGGTTATATCTCTTATTGAAGTTGGTAATGGATACAATAAAAATTTATCTAAAAATATAATCTCTCATGATATGTACCAATTAGCACTTGATAATGGCTGGCATGTGGCTCCTACTTGTAACCAAGATAATCATAGAATAGATTTTGGTGTCGCTAATGAATTTAGAACAGTTATACTTTCTACTGATTTGACTAAAGATGCTTTATTTGACTCTTTAAAGAAAATGAGAGTTTATGCTACCCAAGATAAAAATATAAAAATAGATTATACTATTAATAATCTACCTTTAGGCTCAACTATAAGTAAAACTTCAAAATTAAACTTTTCTATAAGTGCAATTGATAAAGATTTTGATGATAAAATAGAAGAGATTCAAGTTGTAAGTAATAATGGAGAAATTATTAACAGCAAAAAATTTAATTCTAACTTAGCTAAATTGGACTTTACTTTAAAACCTACTAAAAATAAATTTTATTATGTAAAAGTAATTCAAAATAATGAAAAAATATCAGTAACAGCTCCAATATGGGTTAAATAAAAATTGGATGATAGGATTTACCTTCCTATCATCCAATTTATATATACTCCCATTCCATTTTTAGTGTCGTCATTACATACATGAGATAAAGCACCTATTAACTTACCATTTTGTATTATAGGGCAACCGCTCATACCTTGAACAATTCCTCCATAGTTTTCAATTAAATTTTTATCAGTTACCTTAAATTCAAAACCACATATTTCTGGTTTATTTTGTTCATTAATTTTAGTTATCTCTATATCATATGAATTTTTTGACGAATCCTTATCATCTTTTATTAAAACTTGGGCCGATCCTAAATTTACATCATCCTTATCACCTAACTTGTATATACTAGCATTTTTAAATACTTCATTTCCTATTATTTTTCCTCTTATTCCAAAGTCGTTTATATTTAATATATTACCTTGAACACCATATATTTTTTCACCATACATATTTCCAACTTCATTGAGATTTGATTTTTTTATTTGCTTCAACTTGCACAAATATATATCTCCCTTTTTTGATAAAATATCAGGTGAATCAGGTATTCTCATATTATGTCCTAAAGCACCAAAGGTACTATCCTTTGTATTTATATAAGTTAACGATCCAGAAAAAGGTACTTCTTCTGTGAAATAACTAGGGTTAATATCATATTTAGAAAGATATAAGGTTTTTATTTTATTATCTCTAAGTATTTTTAATTTTATATTATCATTATCTTTCATATTTATATTTAAAGTTAATATATCTTTTCTAGTTGCATTAGTTATAAAGTCTTTATTAAATGCTTTTTTCACAGCATTTCCTTGTATATAAGTTATCAAATCATATTTTTTCAGTTTAAATCTACTATCATCTTCTACATAAAACATAAGTTTTTCGGTTTTTATATTTATGTGAAGAAGTTCTCCTCCTACAATAACTTCTTGGTCTATATTTTTATTATTCTGTATTGAATAACATTTGCTAGGTAACAATAGTATAACTAAAAAAATTATTAAGGAAATTATTTTTATGTCAATCCTTTTGGATTTTGTCATCTAGTCTCTCCTTCCTTAAATGTTTTGATTTAATTTTATTATATGTAAATCATTATATTATATAATGGTAACTAATTTATCATTATTTAGTATTTACTTATATTTGAATTATTTACTTATACTAAAAAAGTAATAAAATTTACTTAGTAAACTTTATTACTTTCTTCCGATTTATACTTTACCATGACACATAATTAATAAATAAAAAATAAAAATATAAAAAAGTATATATATTATCTATATATATTTTATATTTATGATATTATTCTACTTTTTGTTACATTTTAATTCATCTTTTTAGTATTAATTTTTACAGGTATTTGTATTTCTGTAATAAATTCTTCTACATTTCCTGTTTCATGAATATCTATTTTATATATTTCTATTGGTTCTTTAATAACCTCATATTTATTAGTATTTATAAAATCTAACATTTTATTAATATATTCTTTGTTATTTTTGTAACTACCTTTATAAGTTAATATTACATAGTATCCTTCATCTACAACTATATTATAAATATCTTCATCATCTTCTAAAAAACAAAATACTGATTTAAACTCGTTAAATATTCCTTGATTTATTTTTTCTAAGTTAAATACTGCTCCTATATTATTATTTCCTAATATATTGAATCTATCTTCATATTCTTTTTGTAATTTTTGAATTAAAAAATCTACATCTTCATCTTTTTTTATATCTGCATTTAATTTTAAAGCCTTTCTTTTATTTATGTATACAAGATTTATCTCATTTATATTAGACTCATTTATAACATTATTAATTGAATCTAATCTTTTATTTATACTTTCTCTATAATTTAATAATTCTCTTATTTTTTCATCAATAAGGTTGATTTCTTCATTTAATATTTTATTAGTAGTTTCTATATTTCTATCATCCAAATATTCTTTTATTTTTTTCATAGAAAAATTTAAACTTCTAAGTTCTTTTATTAAATTAAGTCTCCATATATCTGATATACTATACATTCTATATCCATTTTTATCTCTAAATGGTTTTAGTATTCCTATCTCTTCATAATACATTAAGGAGTCTCTTCCGATTCCATAAATTTTAGATATTTCACCTATTTTATAATATTCTTTCATATATTAACTCCTTTAAATTTAATATTAATAGGCTATGGATTATAATCCATAGCCTATTAATATTATACCAAAATTCCATCTTCTACATTTTCTTTATTATCTTCATTTTCATCTTTATAAAGTAAACTTATAATTTTTCCACTTATACTTACTGCGATTATTGAGAAAAATATCTGTCTAAAATCTAAGTATGATAATGATAATAGAAGAACAACTATATCTGTTATTAAATATATATGGTGAATTTTAAGCGGTGTAAACTTATTGCCTAAAAGAGCAATGACATCATCTCCACCGGATGCTCCCCCACCTCTTACAACGAGACCTACTCCAATACCTACCCCTAGACCTGCAAATATACTTGCAAGTAACATATTATTTAAAAGGTTTGGAACTATAAATCCTATACTTTCCCATATCTTATATGTTGATGAAAATGTAATAGTTGCTGTTAATGAATATAATAAAAATCTTTTTCCAAAGAACTTTGAACCAAGTGCAAATAATGATAAATCTATTATTAAGCTTGTTATTGAAGGAGATATATCAAATAAATTCTTCATTAAAAGTAATAAACCTAATACTCCACCTTCCGTTACATTGTTTTGATAATTAAAATTGTAACTTCCAAATGATAAAATAGTTGAACCTATTATTATCAATAAAATACTTTTTACTATTTGTTGTTTTGATAGCAAAATATCACTCCTATTTGTATAATTACTAACTAATTTTTTCCTTAATATTAGTATATACCTTAGTATAATACCAATGTACATACTTTTTTATATATAATTTCTAACTTCTAAATTTAAGCGCATGTAAATAGCTTAAAAAATAAAGTTTTTATTAATTTCCAAATATGTAAATATGTATTTATCATAAAGAATTAAAAATTTACACAAAATATATTGAATTTAATTTTATGGAGGTGCAACAATGGAAAATAATTCTTATAAAATAGCTCATATAACTAAACAAGAAGAAGATGCTATTAAAAAAGCTGAAGCTGCATTAAAGAATGAAACTGGAAAAGATTTTGTTGTTATAGCATGGGAGAAAAAATAATACTTTATTAAAAGCAAAACACCTAAGGTTATATAACCTTAGGTGTTTTGCTTTTAATAAAACTTTTTTATACAATATGTAAATGACCGTATCCATTAGCAATTATTTTATCAGATATTTTAAAATCTATAGCTTTTTTAAATATAGGTCCATCTATTACAAAGGTATGATACTCTCCATTTTCTCCACATGGATCTGATCCAGTCTTCTTTATATCACTTATAATTTCTCTAGTCAGTTTTTTACCTAAAAATTCTTCTCCTAAGTTATTTAAGTTTACTTTGTTTATTATAGTTGTAAATCCGCTATCTATAAATTCATAAACTAATTCTTCTCTACTGCCTTGCCATAGAGGGAATTCTGACTTCATATTAGCAGCCTCGCATCTATCTACTCCCCACTGTCTATGATGAACTATATCTATGTCTCCATATGCGCAAATAGTAGCTCCCATATCTTTAGCTACTAAAAGCATTTCTTCAAATGTTTTTTCATAGTTAGAAACATCACATTCAGCTTTTATAAGAGGTATATTTAAGCTTTCGCTAACTTGCTTTAATAAGTTATGGTTTAGACCATGAGTCCATGATTCATCTTCATTTTTTTTAACAGCTGTTAAAAGTGCTACTGGTGTATACCCTCTTTTTATCATTTTATATAAGGCTAATGTACTATCTTTACCTCCACTAAATGACATTACGAATTTTTCATTAGTCAATTTTTAATACCTCCAAATATCTCTTTATATCTTATTCTCACTAATTGAGTATAAAGAAAGTTCCTATTACTAGTAAAACAGCTCCTATGCCTTTATATAAGTGTATCGATCCTTGTCCTAAAATAAAACTATCTATTAAAAATCCTATAAGCATTTGTGATACTACTATCAACGTCAGAGTATTGGATACCCCTAACCCTGGTATAGCCCTTACAGTAAAATATATTACAAGACCTCCAAGTACCCCGCCTATTAGTAACTTTGGATCTATATCATTTATATTACCTAATGATTTTAAATCTCCTGTTATCAAAATACTTATTAAAAAAAATATAGATCCTACTATTAGACTTATAAAGGTTGCTGTTAATGCAGTTGTACTTTTTCCAAGTTCTCCATTTACAAATGCTTCTAAAGCAGTTGATCCACCTGCTAATACCGCACATAGTATTGGTACTATATTTGACATACTCACCCTCCTTAAGATTAATATTTATTAATATACTTTATGATATAACTTTTTTATTAATACCATATACACTGTGTCTTAATAAAACTTTGATATGGTGAGTATTATCAATATATAATATTTTCTATATTTTCCTTAATATAAAAGGTAGCATATCATAGGAATTCATTCAATATTTTTATACTTTATTTTAAAAACCAATGCAATCATTTCAATAGTAGTAATGAGACTTTTATTATATTTGACTTTAAAACTATTTGAGTAAATTGTAATTTTTGTTATAATTAATTAAAAATTAATGTATAAATTTATAAACAGCGAGGTGAAATTTATGTTTCAAATATTTAATATTAACTTTGATAATATGTTAAAAAAAGAAAACTCTACTAAATTTATATTAATAGGAGTTTTATTATTAGTTCTTGGTGCCTTTTCTTTTTTTAATAAATATCTAGGTATAAAAATTATTTCTATGGCTTTAAGTATAGTTTTATTATTTTTTGCATACTTAAACTTAAAAAACATTAATGATCTTAGAAGATATGCTTCTAAAGAAGAAATAAGGCCATTTACAAATTTACAGATGATACTTTTAATTAGTGCGGTTGTATTATTTTTATTCCCAGAAAAAATACAAGTTCTTATTTCTTCTACTGCCGGAGCTTATATTATTTTTTCTCAAGTAAAAAGATTAATAGTTAACAAAAATAATCCTTATTATAGATTTGGAGCTTTAAATATATTAACTATATTATTTGGATTTACATTAATATTATCGCCTCTATTTTTATCTAGGTTCATAGTTTCAATATTGTCTATTTTAATAATGCTAATAGGTTCATATTTAGTTTCTATGGGAAATAAACTAAAATAAAAAAGAGGACATTTGTCCTCTTTTTTATCTATATACACTAGTATCTATATGTTTTTCATATACCTTTTTACCCTCTTTATCATATCCATAAAGATATGTATTTGCTACATTTCCACTTGCATATCCTACAGCCTTGTATTCAATTCCATTAAGTGCTTTTTCATTTGACCAAAACTCTATTGTTAAAGTTCCTCCGCCTGCTTTTGTGTTTATCACTAATGGGTATTTATATGTATTTTTAAACTTATAATCTATACTTCCTGTAGCTAATGTAGCATCAAGACCTCTTGGGACATAATGTACTGGTTTTGAATGATTTCTTCTTTCAGTTGGAACTATACCTGCTTTTAATTGTGTATTATATAAAGTTGATGATACCTGACAAACTCCTCCACCTACTCCATCTTTAAGTTCTCCATTTACTATAACAGGTGCATATGAATATCCATTTTCTATAGTTATATCACCTAAAGTCTTTTCATAAGAAAATTCTTGTCCCGGCATTAATATCATATTATCTAATTGCTTTGCTGCAAGTTCTACATTTCTTCCTCTTCCTCCACCTGCTCCATAGCTAGTTGAGTATGTTGATATTTTAAAGTTTACTTTCTTTAGCTCTTCCATTGGTATATTTGGATTTTCAGTTTTATATTTTGCATCTATTTTTAAATTTTGATTATATATATTTTTTTCTTTCATACATTTTTGTATTTCATTAAATAATTTATTTTCGTCAAGTTTTATACCATCTTTTCCTTCTACAAAATTTATATTTTCTCCATTTATTATAGCTTCTGGTTCTTTAGATTTTTTATTAGTATCTTTTGCTACTTCCTTTATAAAGTTTTTGATTAAATTATCATTTGTATTAATAGTAAATTTATAGTCTGCATTTTTACCAAATGTTATTTTGCAAAACTTTTGTATAAAATTGCCATCCTTTCCATAACTCATAATCTCATCTTCTAATTGATTCATATTATATCCTGATGCAATGTCTTTAATCTTTAGTTTGTATTCTTTATTATTAGCTTTTATATATATTTGACTTTTTTCTATACTATTTTCTATAGATTCTAATTTTGATTTCAACTGTTTTTCATATAATTTTGATACATCTTCTTTGTATACAGTTACATTTGGATATACTAAATTTTCATACTTTGATGTTTTTATATACATTACTATAAATAATAATATTAATACACCGATTATAATCCATATAATAGCATTTCTTTTGTTTTTACCACATTTAGATGCTTTTTGTAGGTCTTCCTTTTCCTCATTATTAATTTCCTCATTTTCGATAAGTACGTTCTCACTGTCATTATTATCATCTAATACTTCTTCATTTTCAGAAACATCTTTTATCTCTTCTTCTGTTTGATTAGAAATATCACCATCTTTAATATTTCTACTTATACTGTCTTTTTCTTCATCCATACTTTACCCCCCTCAAATATCTGATTAGTAAATTTTATTAGGATATAAATATATATATTCAGTAAAATATGTAACAGTATTGTAATTATTATTCATGCTAATATGTAATTTGTATATATAATTTATTTATGGTAATATATTTTAATATAAATTATTTACTTCATAAAATATAACTTAGAAAAAGGTGATATAATTGACAAATTTTAAATATGCTTTTGATAATAAAAGATATCATACATGGAATTACTACCTTAGAAATACTTTTGGTGAAAAAGTGTTTAAGGTATCTATAAATGCAGGTTTTACTTGTCCTAATATAGATGGAAAAGCTGGATACGGTGGATGTACTTATTGTAGCAAAGAAGGTTCTGGAGATTTTGCTGGAAATCCTAAAGATAATCTTATTAAACAATTTGATGATATAACTCAAATGATGCATAAAAAATGGGCCTCAGCAAAATATATAGGCTATTTTCAAGCATTTACTAATACTTATGCTCCATTAGATGTTTTAAAGGAAAAATACGAAACTATACTACAAATGGATAATGTTATAGGGCTTTCTATATCAACAAGACCTGATTGTCTTCCTGACGATGTGATTGAGTACTTAGGAGAACTTAATGAAAGAACTAATTTATGGGTAGAATTAGGACTTCAAACTATTCACGATAAAACCTCTAAACTTATAAATAGAGGTCATGATTATGAAGAGTTTCTTAAAGGTATTGAAAAATTAAAGTCTAAAAATATAAAAACTATAGTTCATATAATAAATGGCCTTCCAGGAGAAGATTATAATATGATGATAGAAACTGCTAAAGCAGTTGCTGATTTAAATGTGGATGGTATTAAAATACATTTACTACATGTTATAAAAGATACTCCTATGGAAAAAATGTTAGATAAAGGAATGTTAAATTTAATGACACAAGATGAGTATGTAAACTTAGTCTGTGATCAATTAGAGATACTTCCTGAAACTATGATAGTTCATAGACTTACTGGAGATGGAAAAAGAGATGAACTTGTAGGACCTTTGTGGAGTTTAAAAAAATGGGAGGTTTTAAATGCAATTGATGATACCTTAAAAATACGTAATTCTTACCAAGGTATAAAATATAAAAAATAAAAAACACCTATAATGCTAATACTGGCATTATAGGTGTTTTTTATGATATGAATCTTATATCATTTCTAATAATTATTACATTATTTACATTAATTTCATATTGTAAATTGAATAATTTATTGATATCATTAATATGTCTTATAAATTTTGGTTGATTAACTTTAACCATTTTAAACTAACGAGGTGTAAAATATGTTAATGAACGCTCATTTTTTAATAGCTAAATCATTACTTGGAAATATAGATTATAACAAATCGTTTTTCGTAAGTGAAAAAAACTTTATCTATGGTAATATAAAGCCCGATTCATCATCTAAATATGTCTTTCAAAAACATTATCTTGATGAATCTCTAGATACTATAGTATCTAAAATAAATCACTTATGTAGTCTTACTTTAGATTCTTTATCTAAATATTTTTCTGTAAGCAAATTCAGCCAAGAATTAGGTGTTATTTGCCACTTTTTATGTGATTTTTTCTGTGTTCCTCATAGCCAACGTTGGGAGTTTAAACATAGTATGAAAAAACATATGGCCTATGAAAAAGAGCTATCTATCGTGGCTAAAGAAATCGATTTATCTAAATTTAAAGGGGATGTTATAACTCATGATAGCTTCGAAGATTTTTTCTATGAGCTGTATAATGAATATGTAAAAAAACTAGATTACAAAAATGACTTGCTATTTTCATCTTATATATGTAATAGTGTCATTGATTATATATTAGATTCTATATTAAAAAATACAGTAAAATCTTACACTATGCTTAAATGTATTTAGGTGTTGAAAATTTTCAACACCTTTTTATTTTTTATAATTTTAACAATTCTACCCTTAATTCATTTAATAGTGTCTTTGTTGCCCTCATTCTAATTTGTTGTCGATCTCCATTAAATACAAACTTCTTTACTATAGTTTTTCCATTTATGTAAATTCCCATATATACAAGGCCAACCGGTTTATCATCAGATCCACCTTCTGGTCCTGCTATTCCAGTAGTTGACAATCCAACATTTGTATTAAAGTTTTTAGCTATACCCATAGCCATTTCTCTTGCAGTTTGCTCACTTACTGCTCCGTATGTATCTAGTGTTTCTTTTTTTACACCTAACCTATTAATTTTAGCTTCATTAGAATAGGTTACACATCCTTCCATAAATACAGAAGATATACCTGGATAGTTTATAAGTGAACTACTAACTAATCCTCCTGTACAAGATTCTGATGTAGAAATAGTCATATTTTTTTCAACTAATAGCTTTGCTACAACTTCTTCTATAGATGTATCTCCTTCTGCGTATATAAATTCCCCTACTCTTTCTCTAATTTTATCCTCTACTTCACTTATAAGATTATTAGCTTCTATTTTATCTTTAGCTTTAGCAGTTATTCTTAAAGTGACATCCATATTGCCTACATATGGTGCTATCGTTGGGTTACTTTGTTCTTTTATTATATCTATTATTTTGTCTTCAAGTAATGATTCTCCTATTCCAAATAGCCTTAACACCTTCGACTCTAAAATACTGTCTGTTGTATTTTGTAAATACGGCTTTACGTAGTTTTCAAACATAGGTATCATTTCTCTTGGAGGTCCTGGAAGCACTATTATTGTCTTGCCCTCTTTTTTTAGTATTGCACCTGGTGCTGTTCCATTTTTATTTTCAAGTATTATTGAATTTTTTGGAAAATACGCTTGCTTTTTATTATTTTCAGTAAGTCCTATATTTAATTTTTCAAAGTGCGATTTTATCTTATTTAACGATAGTTCATGAAGTATTAATTCTTGATTAAAATATTTACATGCTACTTCTTTAGTTATATCATCATCAGTTGGACCTAATCCTCCTGTTGTTATTACTATATCACTTCTTTTTAAACTATCCTCAAGTACTTGTAATAGTCTATTTTCATTGTCTCCAATACTAATTTGATAGTAAACTTCAATTCCTAATAATGCTAATTCTTTAGCTAGATATTTTGAATTGGTATTTACTATATCTCCTAAGAGTATCTCAGTTCCTACAGTTACTATTTCTGCTTTCATATTTATCACCCCTATAAATATAATTTTAAACTATTTTATTTAAATTAGCTCAATTTTAAAATACTATTACTTTAGTTTCTTTTTATGAGTTATAATATATATAGTTTTTTTTATTATAACAGTATAAATTTTTTAATGAAAGGGTGATTCCTTATAAAAAAACTAATATATTTATTGATACTAGGTATAATAATCACTCCAATCTATATTATACAAAAAGCTAGCAACACCAATTTAGAAAAAGATGGTTTTAATATAATACAAGAAACTTCAAATTTAGATAATGACAATAAAAATTCTTCTGAATATGTTTCTTCTAAAATTGAACCAGTATTTTCTTATTCCCCCATTCCTGATAATATAAGGAGTAAGATGATAGGTTTATCTATGCCTAAATCTGAGCCCATAAGCTTTGATAGTCTTAGTTATCTAAAACTTAGTTACTATGACTTTGATGGAAATACTCATATTGGTGAAATGGTTGTAAATAAAGATATTGCATCTGATGTTGTAGATGCTTTTAAAGAGGTTTATTATAAAAAATATCCTATTGAAAAAATAAGATTGATAGATGAATACAATGCTGATGATGAACTTTCTATGTCTGATAATAATACTTCTTCTTTCGCTTATAGAAAAATTAAAGGTACTAATGTTATATCAAACCATGGAAAAGGTCTTGCAATTGATATAAATCCACTTCAAAACCCACATGTAGTCGGAAATACTGCTAATCCTAAAGAAGGCTCTGATTATATTGATAGATCCAATATAAGAAAGGGTATGATTATAGAAGGAGATGACCTTTATAACGCCTTTACTCATCGAGGCTTTAGCTGGGGTGGACATTGGAAAAATCCTGATTATCAACATTTTGAAAAAAAATTATAAATATAGAAATATAGGTGATGTTATGAATTTAATGACTTTAGAAAATATAAGTAAAAGTTACTCTGAGAAAAAATTATTAGAAAATATATCTTTTGGTATTAATGAAGGAGAAAAAATAGGTATTATAGGTGTTAATGGTACAGGTAAATCTACTTTACTTAAAATTATAGCAGGAACTGAAATATGCGACTCTGGTAATATTACTAAGGCTAACAGAGTTAGAATTGAGTACCTTCCTCAAAACCCTGATTACAATGAAAATTTAACTGTTTTAGAACAAGTTTTCAAAGGTACTTCTCCTGAAATGAAATTACTTTTAGAGTACCAAGAAACACTAGAAGAAATTAATAAAAATTATAATGATAGTTTAAATAATACGCTAATTTCTATACAAGAAAAAATTGATGCTCTAAATCTTTGGGATTTAGAAAGTGAAGCTAAAAATGTATTAACTAAGCTTGGCATAACTAATTTTAATCAAAAAATAAAAGAATTATCTGGTGGTCAAAGAAAAAGAGTTTCTCTAGCTTCAGCTTTAATAACACCTTGTGAATTATTGATATTAGACGAGCCTACTAACCACTTAGATAATGATACTATAGACTATTTAGAAGAATACCTTAATTCAAGACGTGGTTCTTTAGTTATGATCACTCATGATAGATATTTCTTAGATAGAGTATCAAATAGAATTATTGAACTTGATAAAGGAAGATTATTTAGTTATGATGGTAACTACTCAGTCTTTCTTGAAAAGAAAATGGAAAGATTAGCTCTTGAATCTAGTATGGAAGAAAAACGTCAAAATCTAATAAGAACAGAACTTGCATGGGTTAGACGTGGTGCTAAGGCTAGAAGTACAAAACAAAAAGCTAGACTTCAAAGATTTGATGAACTAACAAATAGAGAACATATTTCATCTGATGAAAAAATGGATATATCTGTAGGTTCTAGTAGACTTGGTAAAAAAATTATAGAAATTCACAATATATCTAAATCTTTTGGAAATAAGCTATTAATAGATAATTTAGAATATACATTAGCTCGTACTGATAGAATCGGTATCATTGGTAAAAATGGTATGGGCAAGTCTACTCTTATAAATATATTAAATGGTGAGCTTAAACCTGATAGTGGTAATATAGAAATTGGTGAAACGGTAAAAATAGGATGCTTTAATCAAGATGATTCTCATATGCATATTGATATGAGAGCTATTGATTATATAAAAGAAGCTAGTGATTATATAGAAACTAGTGATGGTACTAAAATATCAGCTTCTCAAATGTGTGAAAGATTTTTATTTAACTCTACTATGCAGTATACTCAAATAGGAAAATTATCTGGTGGAGAAAGACGTAGACTTCATTTACTTAGAACATTAATGATGGCTCCAAATGTTTTATTACTTGATGAGCCTACAAATGATTTAGATATAGATACTCTTAATATACTTGAAAATTATATTGATGAATTTAGCGGCATTGTTATAACGGTTTCACATGATAGATATTTCTTAGATAGAATTTGTAATAAGATATTTGCTTATGAAGGTATAGGGAAAATTCATATATATACAGGAAATTATAGCGATTACCTTATTTATAAAGAAATTCAAGGAATTGAATTTAAAGAAGATAAAGTTGAAAAAGAAGTTTCTAATTCTCCAAAAAAGGAAAAACCTAAAAATGATAAAAAACTTAAGTTTACTTATAACGAACAAAGAGAATTTGATAGCATAGATAGTGATATAGAAAAGCTTGAGCAGAAAATTGAAGAACTTGAACAAAGTTCTGTAAAATTTGCTACTGATTTTGTTAAATTACAAGAAGTACTTGATAAAAAAGCAAATGCAGAAGCAGAACTTGAACATAAGTATGAAAGATGGGAATATTTAAATAATCTAGCTGAAGAAATAGCTAATTCAAAAAACTAAGAGCTATCCCATATGGGATAGCTCTTTTTATTGTCATTAAACTACTCTTTTTTTCATAAATTTATATTAAGTGTCTATAAATTTATATTTAAAGGAGCTGTATATATTGAAAAAGTTAATATTTCTATTTTTTATAATTGCTACTCTGTTTATTTCTTTAGTAGGATGTAGTAGTACTTCTGATGCAAACCAAGTAATTGATACTACTAAGTCCGAGACTTTTGGTAAAAACAATGAAGGTAATGTTTTAGCAACCATATATACATCTGATTCTTCAGCTGAAAATATTATTAATAAAGAAATTGCTTTAAAAGAATTAAGCGCAGATTCTTTATTTAATGAATTGAAAAATCAAAAAGTAATAAACGAAAATACAGCATTAAATAATTATAAATCTTATAAAGAAAATGGCCAAATAATCGGTATTATAGATTTTTCAAAAGAATTTTATGACTCTAATTTAGGATCTTCTGGGGAATCTCTAATGTTAAATTCTATAGCTAAAACTTACATTGATAATTTTAAATTAGATAAATTTAAAATATTAGTAAATGGAAACGAATATGAAAGTGGTCATATATTATTCGAAAAAGATGATTTCTTTACTAAAGATGGCCTAAGTAATTAATTTTTAGGTTTATTTTTTAACAATATTTTTATAAAAACAGCTAGATTATTATTTAAAATCTAGCTATTTTTATTTTAAAAACTATCTACTCTTCTATAGGTTCATCTATATTAAAACTATAAATTATATGATCTATCACCTCTTCATAAATAGTATCAAGGTGCTTATCAACAATTACTCTAACATCATAAACTCCTCTTTTACCTTTAGCTATAAATATATAGTTATAAGTTCCATCAATACCTTCTCCGCATATAAGTTTCCCATTGCAGTTTCTATTATTAAAATCAACAGATTCTATACATCCCATATTATTTGCTACACTATCTAGTGATACACATCCCGCCATATTATAGGGTATCTCGATTAAGAATACTTGCATTTTTATATTAAATATAACATCTCCATTAAAATTGTCTATAGCTACTGCATCAAAACAATCTTTATTTTTAGGCTCTAGATTAATCCAATCATTTGGAATATCTATACTAAATCCTAATCTGCTTTTTTTATTTGTAAATCCTATATCAATTTTTTTATCTAAATTAGGTTGTTCATTATATCTTATTTCTCTTAAAAGTTCTCCTGATTTTTTAAATCCATGCTTATAAGATTCCATTAAATACTTTTTAGCTTTATCCTTATTTTCCTCTACCCCTAATCCATCTTTGTATAATCTTCCTAGTTCATATTGCGCCTGAGAATTATCACCTTCTGCACACTTACTTAAGTAAAATACTGCATCTTCATAGTTTTCTTCATCTAATAAATCCATTCCCGTTTCAAAGTCGCTTAACATATTGCCTTTACTTTCTAGTACATGTTTTATCATTTCCTTTTGATGTTGCAGTTCTCTTTCTCTTTTTTGTTCATTAAACATTTCCCTAAATATATTATTAATGGCCATAATTTACCTCCCTAGATAAACTTTATACATTAATATCATTTTATTTTTATTAATCTTATTATGTTACTTTCTTTAGCTATTAAATTATTACCTCCAATTCTTTGTATATTTTTTAACATTTATTTATATATTTTTTTGAATTTTTCAACAATAAAATTTTTTTCAGTAAATATCGTTGACTTTTCTCTAAAATTATTTTAACATTAAATCAACAAGTCAATATTTTACATTCAGTGATGAAGAAAGTAGGTTATATTAATTTTATAGAGAGCCAAGGGTGGTGGAAGCTTGGTATTGAAATTTAACTGAAGAGAGCTTCTGAGAATATTACCTGAAATTAAGTACGGTAATAGGTTATCTCGCCTTAAGAGATTTGAGTGGATAAAAATATTAATTATTTTTATCAACGAGAGTGGTAACGCGGAACTTTTTCGTCTCTTGGTCTTTCTAGACCAAGGGGCGTTTTTTAATTTCAAGGAAACTGTACTTTGTCTGATTTATAGATAAAATATAGTTTTCAATTGCTAGGCTTTAGCAATAAACCTGATTTATAGGTTATTTGAGCTATGTATTAGCGAACTAATTGAGCGACATTAGAGAAGTTAATTTTTTATTTTATTAAAATTTGGAGGTTAAAATTATGGAAAAAAATTTATCAGCAACCCAGAAAAATAACTCGGGATTAATGAAATTCTTAATACCATCACTATTTGGATTAATACTATTTATAATCCCAATACCTTATGGAAGTATTGTTCCTTTAGAAGGCTTATCACCTATAAACATAGGTATAGGATTTTTATCAGAACTTTTTAAAATTACAGTTGGAGAATCACTTAATACTTTAGCATTAATAGTTATAGTATCATCTGCAGTATTATCTATTTTAAGTAAATTTATAAATATAAAAAACGAATTTTTAAATGGACTTTTAAACGTTTCACCATTTTGGTTAGTGTGTAGAATACTAGGTGCAATATTTATTGTTATGAGCATATATCAAGTTGGTCCTGAGTTTATAAATTCAGAGGTTACAGGTCAAACTATGTTAGGTTTGCTTCCTAGCTTACTTGCAATATTTTTAGTATCAGGATTTTTATTACCACTTGTAGTTGACTTTGGTCTTATGGATTTATTTGGTACTTTAGTATCTAAATCTATGTATAAATTATTTAAGGTTCCAGGCCGTTCTGCTGTAGATGCTATTTCTTCTTGGCTAGGAGATGGTACTTTGGGAATAATGATAACAAATACTCAATATAAGCAAGGTTTTTATACTGCTAAAGAAGCTGCGATTATATCAGTATGTTTCTCTTTAGTATCACTACCATTCTCAACTGTTATAGCAGATCAATTAGGATTTATGCCTTTATTCGTTCCTTTTTATGGTACAGTATGCGTTGCATCATTAGCCTGTGCATTAATAATGCCTCGTATATACCCTCTAAAAGGATTTAAAAATACTACATTTAACAACGTTGATCACTTAAAAGAAGAATTCGTTCCTGAAGATGCTAATATATTTGAGTTCGGTTTAAATAAAGCTATATATAGAGCATCTACTGCTCCATCAATAAAAGATATATTAATAAACGGATGTAAAACAGTAATAGATATGTACCTTGGTTTATTACCACTGGTCATGGCTTGGGGAACTTTAGCATTAATTGTTGCAGAGTTTACGCCATTTTTTAATATTATATCTTTCCCAGTTGTATTTTTATTAAAATTATTACAAATACCTGATGCAGTTCAAGCTGCACCTGCTGTACTTGTTGGTTTTACAGATATGTTCTTACCATCAATAATGGTATCTGGTGAAGGTATAAGCCAAGTAACTCAATTTATAATAGGTGCATTATCTATAACTCAGTTAATATACCTAACAGAAACTGGTGCTGTTATATTAAAATCTGATATACCACTTAATTTAAAAGATTTGTTTTTAATATTCTTGACACGTACTTTAATTGCTTTACCTATAATAACTTTACTTGCTAAACTTATAATTAAATAAAAATTTAATTATAGTGTTTCAATTTTATAATTAAAGCATATTATATATAAGGAATGTATTCGACCTTTGCGGATAACTAATTCCTTTTAAAATACTACTTTTATTTTAAAAGTAGTATTTTTTATTGTAATACATAAACTTGACTTTAATTTCTTTAGTATGTACAATTTTAAATATGGAGGTGTTTTATGGAAAATTTATTAAAAGAATTAAAATCTTTAAAAGAAAATCTTGATAATTTACCTATAGAAAATATATCTAATTTTGACCTTAAAAAAACTTCTCTTTTTATAGTCGATATTAATAATGGATTTGCAAAAAATGGTGCACTATACTCTCCTAGGGTAGAAGCTCTTATAAGTCCTATAGCAAATTTTACAAAACATCTATCTAGTAATGAAATAACTAACATAATAGCTTTTACAGACTGCCATACACCTGAGTCTATAGAATTACTAAGTTATCCTTCTCACTGCTTAGAAAATGATTTAGAGTCTCAAATAGTTGATGAACTTAAATTTATTGAAAATATACATATCTTACCTAAAAATTCTACTAATGGATTTTTCGCTTTAGAAAATTTAAATTTTAA
Organism: Faecalimicrobium sp. JNUCC 81; assembly: GCF_053667625.1. Lineage (NCBI taxonomy): Bacteria > Bacillati > Bacillota > Clostridia > Peptostreptococcales > Peptostreptococcaceae > Faecalimicrobium > Faecalimicrobium sp. JNUCC 81. Next base: position 1,300,164 of record NZ_CM132203.1, on the reverse strand, counting down.
TAATATCGATAATATAATAATAGTTGGTGATTGTACAGATATTTGCATATATCAATTTGCTGTAACACTAAAAGCTTACTTTAATCAACAAAATATATCTAAAAATATAGTTGTTCCTATAAATTTAGTCGATACATATGATATACCTAGTGTACATCCTGCCGAACTTTTAAATATTGTATTTTTAAATAGCATGATTCAAAATGGTATAAATGTTGTAAAAGAAATTTCTTATTAAAAAAAAACTATGAAATTAAAACTTTTAAGTCTAATTTCATAGTTTTTTATTTTAATAATCGTATTCGCTATAATTTTCGCATAGAACTACTCTTATCTTTTTATTAAACATATTTTTATATGCTAGTAAAAATTCATTTAATTCTGCATCCATAAGATTCACTTTTTTATTGCTGTAAAGCATTACTTTTTCTTGATCTATTATTACTTCTATATCATTATTATCATTTTTTATATAAGTAGTTATGCAACTCTTAGGTTGAATTTTAGCTCCATATTTTTCATAAAATCCAGCACTCTTTTTTATTGCTTCCATATTTTCATTTGTCATGTTACTTAAATCAATATTCCCAAAACCTGCTGAAGATGGATCTATACCAAAATTTTTAAGCTGCTTTTCAACTTCTTCTGAGTCCATCCCATATCTTTCCATAAACTTTTTTTGTATATTCATGAATTTTTCTTGAGATATATTATTATCATTCATATAATCAAATATTTTTCTTGAAAATTCAGCCATTGTTAAACTTCCATCCATAACAGAAAAATATAAATTATACATATATTGCTCAAATTTATCTACATCAGCATCTTTGACTTTGTTTTTTAAATCATTAAAATCGATTATTCTATCATCTGACATCTTAGTTCCTCCTAGCTAAAGTTTTCCTTGTATATGATTATATCATACATATTAAATAGATGTACTTTTCTTTTAAACTTAATTATTTAATTAAAATTGCATTAATTCTCCTTAATAATATTAGTATATATATCATTTTTTTAATATTATATCATAAAACAATACATTAATATTCATGTATATAGTATTATAGATTATATACACTATTTGGGGAGTGGTTATTATTAACAATAAATATAAATTTCCTTTTAATGAAATTATTTATTTTATTTTATTTATTTTATTTTTAGTAATTATAACATTTTCTATATTCACAGTTGTAGGAATTGGATTTTTATCTTTTTTAGGATTTGAGTATGATTCTATTAAATCTGTATTTATATTTTTTGTAATATACTTTTGTATAAGTAAGGTTACTGATATATTTTATACAAATATATTAGATTTTATAAAATATTCAAATAGATTACCTTATTCTCTTTATAAACTAATAGACTTCTTTATCGATTGTAGCTTAACTTTTATTATAATAGATATACTTGATTTCTTTATAAAATCAGTACGAATTCCAACAAAAACACAGATTTTATTTGCAATATTATCTTTCGCATTTTCTGAGTGTATAGATTTTATTACTAAAGATAATATAAGTGGAGAGTAAAATTTTTTACTCTCCACTTATATTATATACATAATGAATCCATTTCTATTGCTATATAATTATATGCTTTTACCATATCATTTAATATTTTTTCATAATTATTTCTATTTTCAACAATACACTCTAAGAATTTCTCATAATTATGATCTACTATTTTTACTAAATTTCTATCAATATAATTTGAATTACACATACTATAAAGTATGTTTAATACTTCATCTTTTGAGAACGGATTTTTATAAATTCTCTTTTCCGTTAATGCACAGAATATATCACTTATACTTATAACTCTATCACCTATACTTAGTTCATCTTCTTTTAATCCCCTTGGATATCCACTTCCATCTAATCTTTCATGGTGATTACAAGCTAAATTAATTAATTCTTTATTTATTCCAGCTTCTTCTAATATATCTCTTGAATAAACTGCATGCTGCTTCATTATTTCAAATTCATTCTCTGTTAATTTTCCTTCTTTTTCTAGTATATGTTTTGGTGTACATACTTTACCTAAATCATGTAAATATGCCCCTATTTCAATCTTATTTTTATATTCTTCATTTAAGTTCATTTCTTCACATATTTTTTTAGATATTGAGGATACACTAACAGTGTGAATAGAAGTTTCAAAGCTAAAAAAATCTATTGATAAAGGTAAAAATATTAAGTATTCTTTTGCCTTATCTAAATTAATTTTTATAGACTCTAACCTTTTATTTAATTTTAATTTATATGTTGCGTTTACTATATCACTTATCAAGCCTTCATTTTCTATTAATCTAAATAAAACATCTACATGGCTGGGTTCAAATATATTCTTATTCAACCCTTTTAAATCATCAATAATTCTTTTTTCATCATAGTTTAATAAACTACAAAGTATAGATACTCTATCTGCTAATCCTATTAAGAAAGCTTCTTTAGGTATTTCAATTCCTTTTATAAACTTATCTTTATTTTTATAAGAGTGATGATGATATAAAACAGCTTCTGACATTTCTTTAAATAGTTTACTATTATTTAAAATAATATATCCATAAATAGAATGCCTGCCTGTATTAGATATTTCAAATTTTTTAAAATTTTTAATTCCTTCTGTTTTATATGCACCTATATCGTGTAGTATTGCAATTCTTATTATTATATCTATCTTATCATTGCTATATCCCAATTCTTGCGCTATTTTATAGGCTATATAAGCAGTCTCCTCCCCATGATTTACTACATACTTATCTATTCTTTTTAATATATACTGATTAATTTTAAATAAATCTACTGCACTTATTATTTCCATATATAAGTTATGACACCCCTTTAATTTACATCTAGTAAATTTTCTTTTAACCCTTTATAATTGATTATATTATATGGTTACATTTTTTTCCATATTACCATTTTTATCATTTTAATTTTCTATCTATATTCGTCTGATAAATTGAATTTTTATCCTAGATTATTAAACACATCTATATTATAATTTATATTGTCAAAAATTTTTGGAGGTTTGAAATATGGAAATAAAGAGATATGAAGGAAATCAAAGAATGAGTAAGGCAGTAGTTCACAATAATACAGTTTATTTATCTGGACAAGTTCATGCTGAAGGTGATGTTAAAGAACAAACTGCACAGGTTTTAGCTAAAATAGAAGATTTATTAAACAAATATAATTCAAATAAAGAGCATATACTATCTGTTACAATATACTTAAAAGACATAGATAATGATTTTGCTAATATGAACTCTGTTTGGGATGAATGGATACCAGAAGGATTTAAGCCTGCTAGAGCTTGTGTTGAAGCTAAGATGGCTAGAGAATGCTTATTAGTAGAAATGAGTGTTATCGCTGCAACAAAATAATTAAATAAAAGCAGACTTTAAACAAAGTCTGCTTTTATTTATAATAAATTATTTATTTCATCACTAGGTATAGGTTTACTAAAGTAATATCCTTGAATATTACTACACCCTAAGTTTCGTAGTATTTCTAATTGTTCTTCATTTTCAACACCTTCTACAATAGTTTTCATTCCTAATTTTTCAGACATCGTTACTATAAGTTCTACCACATCTTTATTTTTTTTACTATGAATAATATTATCTATAAAACTTTTATCAATTTTAATTATATCTATTGGAAGATGTAATATATAGCTTAAGGATGAGAATCCTGTTCCAAAATCATCTACTGCAAATCTTATTCCTTTTTTAGATAATCTACTCATTATATCAAAAACCCTATTATATGAATGTATAAATATATTTTCAGTTATTTCAAATACTAATCTACTGTACCCTATATTGTATCTGTCAATAATTTTAATTACATCTTGTTCAAAGTTTTCATTCATAAATTGTACTACAGAAATATTTATAGATATAGCATCTATACTTTTACTTTCCTTATCTAGTTCTATAATTTTTTCACATGCTCTTTCTAATATATATAATCCTAGATCATATATCTGGCCTGTTTCTTCAGCTATGCAAATAAATTCTATCGGTGAAATAAATCCAAGTTCTTCATCTACTATCCTTATTAAGGATTCTATTTTATTATATTTATTTTCATTAATAGTCATTATTGGTTGATAGTAAATTTTTAATTTATCACTTTGAATTGCAATATCAAGAATTTTTTTTATCTTTTTATTTCTTTTTATATTGGTATCTTTAGAATCGAAATAATTAGTTTTTTGATTTTTATATTTAGCTTCTTTCATTCCATATTCAAAGCTTCTTAAAATATAATCTAAGTCATTATTATCTGAATTATAATCACTTATTAAAATAGTTACTTTTATAGTATAGTTAATTTCATTTACATTCCATGTTTTCTCAAACCGTCCATGTATTTTACTTACTATATCTAATGCATCAAATTTATTATTTTCTTCTAAAAGTATGATAAATTCATCATCCCCATATCTAAATAGATTCTCTTTATCTGTAATACTTAATAAGTACTTAGCTATTTTCTTTAAAAATGTATCTCCATTTCCATATCCAAACTTTTCATTAAATAATTTAAAATTATTTATATCTATAACTAATATACTTCCGTATTTACCTTCTTTTTTTAGTATGTTATTTATCCTATTAAAAAATTTATTTTTATTATTTATCTGTAATAAGGTGTCAGTATATGCTAATATCTCTAACTGGCTCTGTACTTTTTTTACTTGATTAGACATATTATATAAGCTATCTTCTATTAATCCAAATTCATTCTCTTTATTATATATTTTTTTTACATCATAATTGCCATTTTTAATATTTTGAGCCATCTCTATTATATATTTCATTGGTGACCACACTTTATTACATAAAAATATAATTAAAACTACAGTTAAAATTATTATACTAAGGAATATAAGTCTTATATTTTTTATAGCTTCATTAAACTGATTTATTATATAATCTATATCTACTAATTTAATAATACTTACTCCATTTACTTTACTTTCTTTATAATCTATAATATAATCATTATTTTCATTTAAAGCCAATTTTATATTTTTATATTTATCCATTTTATTTATATCATACATATTATAGTTAATAGATTTAATACTATTTATATCTTTAACTTTATTATTTGAATCACTAATAATATTTCCTTTTGAGTCTAATATTAATGTATTCATATATTTTTTATTACTAACGTCTTTAGCTAGTCTGGATATTTTGTCTATATTTATATCTACTCCTAATACTCCATTTATATCATCTTTATACTTTATAGCTTTACTTAATGTAATTACATTTTTATCTTTCCATTTATAAATAGAACTAAGTACAGATTCATCTTTATTTTTAATAGCATCTTTATAAAAAGGTCTTTTTACATGATTATAATCTTTCGGTAAATTTGCATCGCTATCCAAGTATATCTTTCCATCTTCAAGGGCTAAGTATATATGTTCAATACTGTCACTATTTCTATTTAAACTATACATACTCTTTTTTAAAATCTTCTCTAAATCTTTATCATCATCTAATTCTATTTGAGTTTGTAGATAATTTATATTTTGCTCTATAGTAAGCATATATTTTACTAATACTTTATCTAGTAAGTCTATTTGGTAGTGTATTTCTTCTTTTACTTTTTCTATAATATTTTTTTTACTGCTATATACTTGAATTGTAGAAAAGATTATTATTGGTACCATAATAATAATTAATAAAATTAGGATAAATTTATACTTAATACTTGAAAGAATTTTGACTTTTTCCATACTAATTTCTCCTGCTTACCATCTAGCAAACTGATAGTAAAATTTATATTTTAACTAACATATTCTACCAAAAAACAATATCCCAGTCAATTTATAGAATTGATATGATTTGTTAATTTTTTATAATTTCATTTATTTTCTTTTTTATAATTATATGATAAAATAATTAGTATATTTTGCTTTGATTGGATATAAATTTTAATGCCAAACTTGTACATAATATAAATGTAGTAAATTTTTAGTTTCAAACAAGATAATGTTATTATAACTAAATATTTATTAAGATTAGGAGGATTAATATGGGCTTTAAAGACAAATTTGCGCAATCTTTTGCTAGATCAAAAACAATGACTGGACCTGAGAAAAAAGCTAATGAAATAATGGGAAAACTAATCATGAAAAAAGCGATAGCTCCTATTGTTTTAATGTTAATTGTGTTAATTGGAGGATTTTCATTAAAAGTTAACTCTTTAGTTATTCTTGGAGTAAACTTATTAATTGCAGTTGGAACTTACTTCTATATAAAAAAAGCTAGTGAAAAGTTCCAAAACTTCAAACCTTACGTAGGTAACTTAATAAACCTTGAGAAAAAAGGTAAAAATGAATATGTTGCTATTATAAAACAAGGAAAAATGCCTATTAAATTAGAAATTGCTTACGGTGGAGAAGATTTTGTTAACGTAAAGAAAAATCAATTAGTTCAAGTAAGTTATAACCCTGATGCTAAAATAGCCGTCTTAGTTACAAGATAGTAATAAAAAAGCTTCTACGATTAAAGTAGAAGCTTTTTTATTACTCTTGTTCTTCATATGCATATTCTTTATATATTTTTAATGCTTTTGCTAATTGGTCTGGGCATGAAGTTCCTCTATTTTTACAAGGTATATCTTCAAGCATATCTATTATTTCATCTATATTTTTACCTTCTACTAAATGCTTAATTCCTATTGCATTGCCTGAACATCCTCCTTCAAATACTACATCTTTTAATATATCTCCTTTTATATCCATTAATATAGATTTTGAACATACACCTTTTGTATAATATCTATACATTTAAATCCCCCCCATTTTTAAAGTTTGAATGTTTATATATTTATAATCTTTATAAAAATCAATGTCTATTAATATATATTAATTTTTTTTATAATATTTCATATATTTTTTTAATATAGGAATATTAATTCTAGTATTTAACAACTTTATATGTTTTAATTTACTTATAAACATACTTAATTGATAACTAAGAAAGGATGGAGCTTAATTGATTAATAATAAATTTTTTGATAACTATTTTAAAGTCTTAACCCTTCTATTCTGGCCAATTATTTGGTATAAATGGGTTGCACTTTCAATTAAATCTATAGAAATAACTATACTTATATCATATTGTTCTTTAGCTATAATATTTATGGCTTTCTACTTATTTTTTAATAGAAAAAATAATGATACTAAAGGTATAGTAGTTTTATATAGAATAAGTACTCTATTTGCTTTTATATCCACTTTATTTAGTTTTGTATTATTTCCTACAAGCTATATCTGGCTATATTTAAAAATAGTTTTTGTCCTTATTTATTTTTATTGTTCTTGTCTTAATGTTTATAAATATAAAATAGAAGAAGGTGTTGTTGGTATTTTATCATCTCTTTTATTAATTTTAATCACTTTGTTATATTAAGGAATATTTAAAAATTATATACTATAAATTAATTTGTTAATTATATAAATATATAATTTAATCTTTGGAAATATTAGACATATAGATTCTTTTCTGATATTATTTATCTTAAAGGATAATATTAATAATGAAATATATAAATAAAGGAGTTAACTACTATGGAAAAAAAAGTTTTAGCTACAGTTGGCGAAAAAGAAATAACTAATTATGATGTTGAAAGTGCACTATCTAGCTTAGATCCTTATCAAGCTATGCATTTTAACACAGAAGAAGGAAAAAAACAATTATTAGAAGACTTAGTTAACCAAGAGTTATTCTATATAGAAGCTAAAGAAAATCAATTACATAATGATGAAGAATTTAAAACTGAAATGAAAAAAATAGAAGAAAACATGTTAAAGCAATACGCTATAAACAAAGTTTTATCTGAAATAAAATTAACTGAAGAAGAAAAGAAAGCTTTCTTTGAAGCTAATAAGTCTAAATTCAATAAATCAGAAACAGCTTCTGCTAAACATATATTAGTAGATTCTGAAGATTTAGCTGGTGAGTTACTTAATAAAATAAAAGCTAATGAAATAAGCTTTGAAGATGCAGCATCTAGCCACTCTACTTGCCCATCTAAGGATGCTGGCGGAGATTTAGGATCTTTCCCTAGAGGACAAATGGTTCCTGAATTCGAAGAAGCAGTATTTAATATGAACAAAGGAGAAGTAGCAGGTCCTGTTAAAACTCAATTTGGATATCACTTAATAAAATTAGAAGATATTCAAAAAGGTGGAGAATCTGAGTACGAAGAAGTTAAAAATGAAATAGAAAAAACTTTAATGTATCAAAAACAAAGTGAAGCTTACTCTAATAAATTAAATGATCTTAAATCTAGATTTTCAAATACAGTTAGATTTAATGACTAATATATAAAGCCTAGCAAATTTGCTAGGCTTTTATATTTATCTTATTTTATGCTCTTAATTTATCATAGCAATACTCTATTATATCTCTTCTCTTAATTATTCCTATAAACGTATTTTGATCATCTATAACCGGAACAAAGTTTTGATTCATTGACTTAGATATTAAATCTTCTATATTTGCATTAACAGAAACTGGAGCATTGTCCATTCTTCTTTTTACATTCATAATAGGTATATCTTCTATAGATTTTAAATCTAGTGAAAAATCATTTTTTAATGTCCATAATAAATCTCCTTCTGTAATGGTTCCAACATACTTACCGTCTTTGCTAATTATAGGAATCGAAGAATATCTATGGTATTCCATCTTTTCTAAAGCTTGCCTCATAGTGTAGTCTTCATATATATATGCAACTTCACTTTTAGGTGTTAGAAAAAATAATATATTCACTATACTACACCCCCAAATACTTTTGTAATCTTCACAAAATATTATATTAAAATTCACTCTTCATATTAATTTTACCATATCTACGCACTTTTTTAAATTTAATTATATACTTATACAATATTTTTTTATTTAAAATCATTTTTTTGGGTATATAAATATTATATTAATTTATTAAATAGACGATTTAAATAATTTTCCACAACAGGAGGCACCACTATGAAATTCGATTATAATTTTGAAATTGAAAATATATTAAACCATATATATAAACATAAAATATACAATATTGCCCATAAAAATAATATTTTAGATATTAACAAAGAAAACCTAGCAAATTATATAAATATATTTAAAAATACAAAAATTTACCTAGGAAGCGATATGGATGAATTTATTATAAATTTACTTCCAAAAGATAAAGATGGCTACTTCTTTAGATGCTCTATAGCTAAGCATCATAATTATTCTTTCCCTAGATTATATGATTATGCTGGAAATAAATTAAAAAATGTTAATTATAGTAAGTTTGCATTTCAACTTTGGGAAGCTCATATGAATGAAATGCTATTAGAAGATGTGAATCGTAGATTTAGCCAAGATAGCTTTATAACTTTTATAGATAATAATCTAAATAATATGATAGATAGTATAATATCTCATGTTAACGATTTAAATAAAGATAATGAGATTATTATACCTTTAAAAGATAAAGAGGATTTAATTCCATCTGTAAAAAAAATGATATTAAATAAAAAACTTGATCTTTCTTTTGCTCATATTGTGATTGACATGGATGCACTTAGAGATGAAATGACTAAATTCACTACACCTTTTCATATCTATAGTGAGTTTGATAAATTAGAAGACAATTTACAATATTGTTTAGATAATTTCTTTAAATATAATTCAAAAGAATTATATGATCTGCTTACAAATGAAAAAGGATTTATCTTTGTAAATGATATGGGACTTGTTCGTAAATAATTATAAACTTATGATTTTTAGTATTAAAAATCATAAGTTATTTTTTTACACAAAAAAGCCGCTTACAAAGCGGCTGTTGTTTCACATATTACTAGAATTACTAATATATATGAATTTTAATTATAATCTAACTACGTTAGCAGCTTGAGGGCCTTTAGCTCCTTCAACTACTTCAAATTCTACACTTTGTCCTTCTTCTAAAGACTTGTATCCATCACCTGTTATAGCTGAGAAATGTACAAAAACATCATCTCCACCTTCTACAGATATAAATCCAAATCCTTTTTCATTGTTAAACCACTTAACTACACCAGTTTTCATTGATAAATCCTCCTAAAAAAACACAATTATTTAGCTACAAGCATTGTAACCTCATAAATACTTTATCATATATAACCATAATTGTCAAATATTATTAAATTTATACAATAACACATATATATTATTTAAAAATTAGAATTATTAGTAATGTACTTGTATTATGTGAAATTTTATAGACTTATCACTCCAACCTAAATCCCATGGAACTAGTAATCTATCACTATTATGACATGTTACTAAAGGGTATCCTTTTGAGTCTATACCCGTTACAGTAGATACATGAGTTATTCTTCCACCTTTTTCATAACCAACAAAATCACCTGGCTTTAGATTATAAGCTGCTTTATATACATCTTGATAAGTTCCTTTAGTTATTAAACTACCTCTACCACTATTTAGTATATAATTTTTAAATGCTTGAGCATTTACCCATGCTTTTGTTCCTTCATTATCAGAGTAATTCCAAGTTCCATTTTTCTTAAATTTTCCACTTTCAAACATAATTTGTGATGCGAAGTTTGCACAATCGCCTCCATCTGGATTGTAATCTTTATACTTTGAATTAAATTTCATACCATGTTCTTCATCAGCTGCCGCTCCACAAAATTGGTGAGCATAACTTATCGCCTTTGCTTGTTCTTGTGTAAGCTCTAAACCTTTAGGTTGTTGATTGGCTATGTAAGCCTTTATATCATCCGACTTAATATTATCTAAATTCAAAGAATCTGCAAAAGGATCTGTATACCATTCTTTAGTTATTATACATTGGTTATCATTAATTTTTACATTTAAATAATGATATGTACCAATCCTAAACATATTTATTTCATCTGGTTGGTCTTCATATGAATATTTATATTCTGTAGACACAGTACATATAACACCATATAAATCTTCTTCCTTTTCTTTTACTTTTTTAACCTTTACTCTAGTTTTTATATCATTAAATTTAACTCCTTGCTTACTAGACCAATTTTCTAAATACTTCATCTTTTGTACTTCATGTTCATATGCCCAAAGACCAGTTTTTTTGTTTGTTTCGTAAAGTTGTTTTAACTCTTTTTCATTCTTATCTAATAATGCCTTATTTCTATAGTCAAAAAGATGTTCAAATAATAGCTGATATTGAGTATTTACTTCAGTATCATTCATATTACTAACTTCATCATAAATTTCTTTTATCATTTTTTTATCTTCTTTAGAGGTTATTTTATCTTTATAATTTGATAAACTATTTAGTAAAATTTGATTTTGACTATTCTCCTCCTTTATATTAATACTACTTGCCTCAATCATTTTATCTTTCTTAAGGTTTTGATTAATAGCCAAGCTTGTACCTATGGACAAAGTTATACCTAATGATAAAATCATACCTTTGATGAACTTATTTTTTATTTTAAGTTTTTTCAAATTTACACCTCCTAACAAAGAGTACATCACTCTTTAAACTTTACTTATATTTTTAATAGTTAATTATTTTATATTATTATATCCAAATAATAAGTAAATAATTTTAATTCTTTTATTTAATGTTAAATTGTAATGGTACATTGTATTTTTTCCATTTTTTTTAATTTATTTACTATTTTTTTATAATTTTTAGTAGTAATATAGCTATATAAATATAATTTTTAATTTAGTAAATTTTAAATAGTTATGGAGGTGCTGCTAAATTGAAAAAAATTGCAGCTATAAATGATTTATCTGGTATTGGAAGATGTTCACTAACAGTTGCTATTCCAATACTATCAGCTTTAAAGTTACAATGTTGCCCTCTTCCTACTGCAATACTTTCAAGTCAAACAGGGTATTCTGAGTTTACTTTTTTAGATTTTACTAATCATATGGGAGATTATTCTAAAGTATGGAAAAATTTAAATGTTGATTTTGACTGTATATATAGTGGTTTTTTAGGCTCTATTGACCAAATAGATATAGTATCTGCTCTTATTAAAGAAAATACCAATTCATTGATTGTGGTAGATCCTGTTATGGGTGATGACGGTTGTATATATCCTGTTTTTACCGAAGAGATGTGCCATAAGATTAAAGATTTAGTAAGATTATCAGACTTAACTACACCTAATTTAACGGAAGCATGCTTTTTAACTAATCATGATTATTCTAAAAAGGATCATACTAGAGAAGAAATTATTAATATTGCAAAAGAAGTATCTATGCTTGGTCCTAAAAATGTTGTTATAACTGGTATAATAGAAAATAATAATATTTTAAATCTAGCTTATAGCAAAGATACTGATGAATACTTCTTTACCTGTGTAGAGTATAACCATTGTTCTTATAGTGGTACAGGTGATATATTTACATCTATTCTATGTGGGTTATTAAATAGAGATTATGATTTAAAATTTGCAGTTAAAACTGCTACTAACTTTATTTATAAAACTATAAATTATACTTCTAAATTTAAAACTAATCGTAATGATGGAGTAATGTTTGAATATTTTTTATCCGAATTAACTTCAATTTAAAAAGGAGATCTTAAAATTTAAGATCTCCTTTTTCCACGTTGTCTATTTTTTATGTCAATCTTGATACCTTATATACTATTAAATTTTCACTATATTTGCTACACTTTTGAAAGGATTTATAATAATATTTATATATTAATAATTAGTCTATATTTTAATCAACATCTATAAAATATAATATACAGATTTTTAAAAGGAGATGATATTATATGGATATAAATCATAAAGCTAAGGAGTTTGCATCATATGTGAAAAATACTAAAGAATTCAAAGCTATGAATAAAAGCAAAGCTGATCTTGATAAAAATAGATCTCTTAAAAAGAAACTTGATTCCTATATTAATAAAAAAAATAGTATATACTCTAACTATAGAATGGAAGATGCTTCTATAAAAATGAATCAATTAAATCAAGAATATAGTGATTTTTTTAACTCACCTATTGTATCTAACTATATGCAATCTACAAAACAATTTAATTCTATGATGGAACAGTTATATAAAACTATAGAAAAAGAATTACTTAGATAAAATAAATTTATTTAATAAAAAATAGAATGCCTTTTGGCATTCTATTTTTTATAATTATTCAAAATCTCTTGGTTGTATCATATTTTGCATCATCATATTTTGCATCATCATATAGTAATTCATCCACATATCATTCATATCTTGATATTGACTTATATATGGATTCATATATGGCATCTCCATTGTTGGATATTCTTTTGCAAATCCACCCATATATTGCATTGGACACATATCATACATTGGGCTTACATAAGTTGAATCACACATATTACAGTCGTATATATCTATATCTTCAACATATATTATTTCATCTTGTTGTTTACATGGATTACAGTAATTTGATTTGTTCCCTTTTGTTTGTGGCATATTAAATCCGAAATCATACTTTTCTTCTTTACATGGATTTTTCTTTATTTCCTGACATCCACAATCATGTTTTTCTTCTTTGCATGGACTCTTTAACAATTCATTGATACATCCACATTTTTGTTTTGCTGGTTTACATCCATAACTTGGAACATATTTGTCTATACCTTTTACACAATGATCCTCATATGCAGGTTTTACATTTTTATCGCATTCATCTAATTTCATACCACATTTATCTATCATATCTTCACATTTTTTAGATTTCAGTTCATATTCTTTTATTTTTTCTCCTGCACTTTTATAGCATTCTAATGCTTTCTCATCACATTTTTTAGCTTGAGCAAATAATTCTTTTGCTCTTTCATTATGTTCTTGTGCTTGTTCATATAAGCATTTAGCTCTTTCACAATTTTCTTCAGCTTCTGCTTCTACTCTTTTAGCTTCTTTGAATAAACATTTAGCTTGTTCGCAAAGCTCTTGTGCTTTTGCTAATAATTCTTGTGCTTTACATTCAGCTATTTTTGATTCTTTTTCACTACAATTAGCATTATTTTTTAAGTTTTCAGCTTTTGCTGATAATACTTGAGATGCTTTTTCACATTTTTGAGCTTGTTCAAATGCAGCTTTCGCTTTGCATTCGCAGTCTAATGCTTTTTCAAATAATTCTTCTGCTTGTTTAGCTAATTTCACACATTTATCTACACATGTTATTTCGTAGTCATCACAACCACAGTCTACATATTTTTTGGCAGGCTTTTTGCAAGTATTCATTGGTTTACATGTATTTGCCGGCTTACATGTATTAGCTGGCTTACATGTATTTACTGGTTCACTACAAAAATTACAATCGTCATATTGAGGTGCACATGCACATCCATGTTTTTTTTTCTTTCTCATAATACGTCAAAACCCCTTTGCTGTATTTTAACCCCCATAAGAAAAACTTATGTTGTCTACTATAATTATATGTTTGTCAGCAAATGTGGTTACTAATTTATTTAATGAGTATTATTCTTGTCTTTGAATCTTATATTTTTTTATTTATTGGATATTATATTGATAAGCACTATAGAATAGTCTATTAAAATAAGATTTTAAGATTGGAGAAATTTTATGACTTCTGATGAATTTAACAATGTTTATTTAATTAATGAAGAAAATAATTTTAATTCTTCTACCTCAGACTACTGTACTAATTTAAAAAACTTTGCTAAAAATAATCCTGCATTAACTACAGGATTAGCTACAGCTTCAGTAATTGCTACAGCTAGTGTTATTAGCCCAAAGGTTAGAAAAGTTACTATGCCAGTTTGTAAATATGTAGCAAAACAACAATTGAAACTTCTTACTGGTATCGGATTATTGTCTGTAGCTCGTTCTATATCAAATCAATCTAATCTATATAATAAGTTAGATGATAATAATTTGTAATAAGATAAAAGCAGTATTAGAACCAAAATTGGTATCTAATACTGCTTTTTAATCTAGTGAAATTAATTCATCTTCATAATATAATTGAACTTTTTTTATCCAAGTTCCTTTGTGACCTTCTTGAATAAGATTTTTTATTATTGCATTTACTGTATATTCTTTAGCGTATTCGTTTAAGTAATCATCTTTCCATGATACTCTACTATTTTCGATATCTGTTGGTTCTACTAATTCAACCTTAGCAGTTTCCGGTTCATCAACATTTACTTTAATAGGTAAATCATTAAAAGCTTCATGAGAAATAAAGTTAATTATAGCCTCAACCTTCTCTTGCAGAGAACTATTTTCTTCTACCTCAACGAATCTAATATCTTTAACATCTTTAGATAACATACTTATAGGTATTTTTATAGGATTGACAAGTTTATTTTCTTTACTTGAATCCTTTGTAATTCCATTAATTTCTCCTGCTACTTCTAAAGGCTGACTATGTGTATCGTCAATTATATAAGATGACTTAGAATCTATAGCACTACTATCACTTATATCATTACTTGCACATCCTGTAATTAATAAAATAGTAGCAATTACACCTAAATTTACTGCTAATTTATTCATAAGTATACCTCTTCTTCATTTAAGCTTTATTTTATTATAGCACAGTATACTTTATATTTTTAGCATTTTTAACCTATTTTTCTACTTTATTTTATTTTTTTTGTTTTTTTCTATTATAATTTTTATATTTTAAATTTATTTTAAATTTAATTATAATAAATTTTAATATTTAAATTTATATAGTTTGTAATATAATAAAACAACTATATACTACTTATAACTAGCATGTTGCTCCACCTATAATATGAAGATCTGCACCTAATATTTCATCTTTTCTACTTAGTATTTCATCTTTTAATATCTCAGATTCTACTTTTCCAAATCCTATTCTATCTATCATATCACCAAAACGTTCACCAGTTTTTCCTTGTTCTCTATATACAAGTAATGTCTTTTCTATTATTTTTATAACCTCATTTTCAGTATATATACCTTTTAGCATATCTCCTGGTCTAGATACTTTACCCCATTTACCTCCAATATATATTTTAAGTCCCCTTTGGCCTTCTTCTATTGCATCAAAATGACATTTATCTATACATAGACCACAGTTATTACACTTTTCTCTATCTATAGATAATCTACCATCCACCATTTTTAAAGCTCCCGTCTTGCAAACTGATAATGGTCCACATTTTTTACATCCTGAGCACATATCTATATCATAATATGGAACATATTGACCTACTATACCAAAATCATTTAAATTTGGTTTAATACAGTTATTTGGACATCCACCTATACCTATTTTAAATTTATGAGGTAGCTTCACGTCATACCATCCCTTATAAAATATTTCATGTAATTTAGTTCCCAATCCTTGTGTATCACAAAGTCCAAAAGTACATACAGTCCCCTTACATGGTACTATTGGCCTAACTCTTGAGCCAGTTCCCCCTGATGCTAGGTTATCTTTTTTTAAATATTCTTTTACATTTTCTATATCATCATATTTTATCCCCGGTACTTCTAATGTAAGCCTTGTTGTTAATGATATTTGTCCATTCCCAAATTTTTCAGCTATTTCAGATACATTCTTAAGCTGTTTAGCTGATAAAGCTCCATTTTCAGTTATAACTCTACAAGAAAAGTGTTCTCCATCATTATTTGATAAAAAACCTTGTCCTTTTACTACTTTTCTCATTTCATCACTTAATTTAGCCATTTTAATTTCCCCCTACTAATTCCAAATTTAATAAATCTTTATTTAAAGCTATTCCACCTTCTAAAACTTTAACATCTTTATATCCATAATATTTCATCCTATTATATGTCATATATGCTCTTTTTCCTCGTGCACATACAAGAAGTATTTTATCATCATATTCAAGACCATCTATTTTCCCGTTAATATTTGTAAGATTTATAAATTGAGCACCTTCTAATTGCTGTACTTTCCCTGAGTCTATAATTTTATATAGATCTTGATTTTTTATAAATTCATCATATGTAATTATATCGACTTCACCATTTATTTTATTAAGTAATACGTTTGCTGCATGTCCAATTGGAGGTATTGCCGTTGAAAATGGTGGTGCATAAGCAAGATCTAGATTTTGTAAATCAGAAACCTTTGCATTAAATGTCATAGCTGTTGCAACTACATCTATTTGCTTATCTACTATTCCTTTTCCAAATATTTGAGCACCAAGTACTTTTTCAGTATTTCTATCTGCTATAAGTTTTATAAATATAAGATCTGCATCTGGATAATAATGTGCCTTATCATCTATTGGAACTATTACACTTTCAACATCATACCCTAAATTAATAGCTTCTTTTTCTGTAAGCCCTGTTCTTGCTGCATTTATATTTAATAATTTTACTATTGCAGTTCCTAAAACACCCTTAAACTCTGAATTTTTACCGGCTAAAGTTTGAGCTAAACATCTTCCTTCTTTATTTGCAGAAGATCCCATAGGAGACCATACTTTCTTATCGCTTAATATATGCTTTACAGCTACACAGTCTCCTGCCGCATATACGTCATTGTCACTTGTTTGCATGTATTCATTAACTTTTATAGTCTTATTATTTTCTAATTCTAATCCACAATCTCTTGCAAGTTCTACATTAGCTTTTATTCCTACTGCCATTACTACTAAATCAGCTTTCATGGCTCTTTTATCAGTTCTTATTCTACTTACTTTATCATTTCCTTCAATTGAAGATAACGTCTCATTAGTAAGTACCATTATTCCACTTTCCATAAGCTCGTCTTCTATATATGAACATACTTCATTATCAAATCCCGGTAATATGTGCTCTGCTGCATCTATTATAGTTGTTTTTATATTACATTCATGAAGATTTTCAGCAACTTCAAGTCCTATAAAACCTCCACCAACTACTATAGCTCTTTTAATCTCTTTTCCCTCAATAACTTCCCTTAAATCTATAGCATCCTTCGGTGTACGCATATAATAAACACCTTCTAAGCCAATTCCCTCTATTGAAGGCTTTATCGGGTCTGCTCCCGTCGTAAGAACTAATTTATCATATTTAAATTTAACATCTTTTTCTGTTAAAAGATTTTTAGCCATTACAACCTTATTTTCTCTATCTACAGATATAGCTTCAGTATCAGTTATAACATCTACTTCTGTAAGTTTTGAAAAATTTTCAGGAGTATTTACTATAAGACTATCCTTATCTTCAATTACACCACCTACATAGTAGGGTAATCCACATCCAGCATAAGATATATCCTTTCCTTTAGTGATCAGAGTAACATTATATTCTCTGTTATCACGTTTTAATTTTGCAGCCGTTTTAGTGCCAGCCGCTACTCCACCAATTACTAAAATATTCACCTTTTGCCCCCCTTTTATTTATACAAAAAATTTAACTTTAGATAATTATTTTTTTAACAGTTAATATCTATTAAAATTATAGCAATCCTCCTACAAAAAAGTAAACTTATAAATATTTATTAATCTATAAGTTTAATTTATAGTTAAATTTAGTTTTTAAATAATTATATTATACTTACTCAAAAGCTTAATAATTTAAGATATTTTAAATCTTGTTGTGATAAGCACTATGAATATTTATTGCAAACTCAAAGATTAAAATGTATATTAGAAAATATAGAAAAATTACTATGTCAAATTAAATGTTTCCCTACTAAAGATTGTGATTTATTATCTAAAATTTTATGTTTATTTAAAATATAACTTATTTATTTCTATATAATTAATAATAATCAAATATATAAGTGAACTATTATACATAATGTAATCTCTGATATCCATCCTTCTATTTTTAATAATATATTGTTATTGCAATTTTTTAATCATCAATTATAATATAATTATTCTATAAAACAAAAAATTTAACAAATATATATAGTTAATTTTCGAATATAAATCCAATTAGGAGTTTATCAAATTCATATATAAAACTGTTAAATATTAATTAGTAAATGAAATTTGAAATTTATATGTATTTCGAGTTTTATAATAAACCAAATTCTAAATACTAAGGGGAATTTATATGCTTGATTTTAGATTAGAAACATTTATACAACTTTGTGAAAGTAAAAACTACACAAAAACCGCAAAAAAACTATGTATTACTCAACCTGCTGTTACTCAGCATATAAAATATATTGAATCTAAATATAATATAAAATTATTTCAGTATGTTGGCAAAACTCTTACCCTTACAAAAGCTGGAGAAACTTTTTTAAATAACATACTTCATCTTAAAACCATGTCAAATGCAATTGAAAATAATATAAAAACTTTAAATACTAACAATAAATCATTATCATTTGGAGCTACTCGTACTATTGGTGAATTTATTGTACCTGATATAGTTAAGAAATATATTTCTATGTTTCCTTCAACTAATTTATCAGTCGTTGTTGATAACACTTCAACATTACTTGATATGTTGAAAAAAGGATTAATTGAATTCGCTTTAGTTGAAGGTCATTTTAATAAATCTGAATATGAAACTTATTTATTTAGCAAAGAAGAATTTGTAGTTGTAACTTCTCCGCAAAATGAACTCGCTAACAAACCTCATGTTAATATTGATGATTTGCTTAATAGTCGCTTAATAATTAGAGAAAAAGGTTCTGGAACTAGGGAAATTTTTGAAATGTGGCTTTATGAACATAACTATTCTTATGAAAATTTTAATCACTTTATAGAACTTGGTAATATAAACCTTATAAAAGATTTAGTTAAGAATAATCTTGGTATCAGCTTAATGTATAAAAAAGCTATTGAAAAAGAAATCAATAATAAAGAGCTTACTTTTATAGATATCGATAGTTTCGATTTATATCATGAATTTAATTTCATATTTTTAAAAGATTCTATTTTTAAAGAAGATTATATAGATTTTTACAATTTAATAAAAAAATAAAAAAACTTCTCTTTTGAGAAGTCTTTTATTTTATAAAATATTTATATTTTGTGCATTTATATTAATCTTATATTCTGTTTCTAATGATTCTAGTTTTTTATTTAATGTACCTTTAATTTCTCTTATTATATTATTTTGTGAGTTATTATTATCTAATGAATCTTCTATATCTATATTTTCTGATGCTTTCATATCTACATTAAACTTATATTTATTTACAGGAATATCTAGTTTCACTTGTGAATCATGGCCATTTATATTAAAATTATTTGCCATTGGTATATCAGTTGTAATATAAACATCACCATAAGATTGAATGTTTAAATTGACATTGTTTGGTATATATTTTTCTATATTATCAATAAATATATCGTCATCAGAAGAATATACATTTATTGAATCTGCTGCTATATTTATATTTTCTATTCCTAAAATTTCTCCCATAGATAATCTAATGTTACTTTTAGATACTATATCTAATCCCTTTAAGTTTTTAACTCCTTTAGGTAAAGATATAGCTCCATATATTGTCTTAAATTCTATATTATTTAAAACAACATTATCTATAATATTTAAAGATCCATACTTTGCAGATACATTTAAGTCTACATTATTTGGAATATATATTGTTATATCTTGTCTATGTCTATAAATATCTGATTTAACTAAATCTATAAGATCATCTAAATTATTAACTTTAAAATTATAGTTATTTTTTCTTTCCAATTCTTTTTCTGTTATTGCTAATTCTTTATTATTATTTTGTATATCATAATTACTCATCCCTCTTTTAGTAATTTTTACACTATTTTCATTATGCTTTTTTATTAGAACATGGGCATTTATAGTATTTATATTTAATTTATTAATATCTATTTGCTCATTGTATATAATTTCTTCTTTATCCATTTCTTTTTGTATTTCATATGCTTTATTTGTAAAATATGGTATAGATTTTATACCTGAATATACAGTTCCTATGCCTCCTATTATTACTAATATTATAGCAAATATAGATAATTTCTTATTCATATTTCTCATCTCCTTTATCATAATCTTTAGATTTTTCATTATCATGATAATTTGATTTTTCATAATTTATTTCTATTTCTTGTTTTTCATATTCTTCTTTTTTCTTACTAGCATTTATATATATGTTTCTTGTTTTCATCCAATTTATATAATTTTTAACTATTTTCTTACATAATCTTATTGCAAATATGTATATTTGCCAAGCAAGTATTTCCCCTCCAATAAATGCCATCGAGCCAAATATAAATAATCCTATTAACTGTGGAGTTGAAAATATAAATTTAAATGTGAATATTAATACACCTGTATAAATTACTAATGATGCAACTAATCCTATTCCTATGGTTACTAATGTCATTAAAACTCCAAAAGCAGGTATTATTAAAAATAAAGATAATATAGCTAATGCTACTTGTATCCACCTTCTACTTACTTTATGATCTTCATTTTCTATATTTGGTGTTAATTTTTCGCTTATATACTTTTTACCTTTATTGTAATTTTCTTTTGCTCTTAATTTTATTACATTTAATCTATCATCTATACTATCTGTTTTAGACGATTTACTATCACCATTATTTCTTATTTGTGATATAAGTTCATTTGCAATAGATTTAGGTGAGCCTAACGCTTTTATTATCTCCATATCACTTTTGCCTTCTATAACTCCGTCTACAAAATACTCTTCGTAATCTCTTAATATATCTGCAACTTCATCTTCAGAAAAATCTTTTTTTAGATAGTCTTTTAATATCTCTAAAAATTCTGCTTTATTCAAAGTAATTACCTCCCTTATCATTATCAATTAAAATATTTACAGCCTCAACAAACTCTTTCCATTCAACCATTAAGTTATTTAAATTTTGATTTCCCAATTCTGTTATTTTATAATACTTTCTTGCCGGCCCTTCACTTGACTCTAATATATATGTCTCAAAGTACTCTTCTTTTGTTAATCTTCTTAAAATTGGATATATAGTTCCTTCATTAACATCAATAACTTTAGATATATTTTGAACTATTTCGTATCCATACATATCTTTCTTAGAAATAAGTGCTAATACGCATATCTCTAACACGCCTTTTCTAAATTGTGTGTTCATATACTGCCTCCTTTCTATACAACACAGTACTGTTTAATACACAATACTATGTAACACTTCTTATGCATTAATAATAACACAGTACTGTGTGACGCACAATAGATATTTATAAATTTATTATAACCTTATTAAAACCAATTAATACTTGCCCATTATGTATATCATTTTAATTTAGTAATATTAATATGTTCATACATTTATATAAAAATAAAGCTATTTAAATATTTAAATAGCTTTATTATATCTTAGATAAATTTATTTTATATAATTTATAATTAGATTTATAGTTTCTTCTATTGACTTCATATGAGTTCTTTCATATCCATGTGATGCAAATATACCTGGCCCTATAAGTGCAAATTTTGCATTTAATCCAGCTTTTAATGCTGCTGTTGCATCTGAACTATAATTTGGGTATATATCTAATTTGTAATTTACATTATTTTCCTTACAAACATTAACGATTTCACTTATAAAATCATAATCATACGGTCCACTAGAATCTTTTGTACATATACATACATCATATTCTGTTGAGTTTTGACCCTCTCCTGGACATCCCATATCAACCGCTATAAATTCCTTTGTATTCTCAGGTATAAACGTAGCAGAACCATGTCCCACTTCTTCATAATTACTAAAGAAGAAGTTTATAGTATTTCGAGGCGTTATGTTATTTATTTTTATATATTTTATAACATAAAGTATAGCTGCTACAGATGCTTTATCATCTAAGTATCTAGATTTAACATATCCTGAATTAGTAATTTTAGTTCTAGTATCAAAAGAAACAATATCTCCTATATTTATTCCTAAGTTTTTTGTTTCATCCTTTGAGAATACTTCTTCATCAATTACTATCTCGTAATTTTTGCAATCTCTTGGTAATTCTTTTGCCTCACTTGCATGTATATGAATAGATGGTTTTATAGTTTGTAATGTACCTTCATATTTTTTATTATCTCTTGTGTGTATTAAGCAGTTTTCTCCTTCAATTGTATTCATCATGTATCCACCTATTTGAGATACTGCTAGCCTTCCATTTGCTTTTACTTCTTGTACCATAGCACCTAAGGTATCTATATGAGCTGAAAATGTAATTTCATTTTCTTTATCTGTTCCTTCTATTGTAGCTACTAACATACCTTTATTTCCAAGCTTATATTCTATATTCATATCATCTAATTCTTTTTTTATATAATTAATGATCTCTTTTGTATATCCTGTTGGACTGGGTATATTTAATAATTCTATTAAATAGTTTTCTATTATTTTAGTATTGTGCAAATTATTACCTCCTATATAATTCTATATTGTTTAAAATACCTGAATATTCTTTATTATTATATTTGAATTTATCAAGTTATGTACCCTATATAAAAATAATGTAATATAGAGTAAAAAATCATTGTTATAAACAATCTCTCTAAATAAGATATTATAAATTCAATTTTACTTATTTTAATTTCTGTACTTGAAATATACGCTATATTACTAGTTAATGATGTACATGTTAGTAATGAAACTATCCCAATTAGAAATCTAGTTGTATATTCTATATTTTTATTCAATATGTCTATGGCTATAACATTATTATAAAATAAATTAACGCAAAATTCATTAAATTCATTTATACTTGGAATTTTTAGTATTTGAGATAGTGGATTTACTATATATTTAAGTATTTCAATAATAATATCTGTATTTATTATTGCATTTCCTATATATAAAATAATTACTATATTTGGTATTAACTCCATAACAATTTTTATAGATTCTTCAGCATTATTTAACATATATAAAAATATACTTTTTGTATTTTTATTAATAAGATGCTTATCTAATCCTTTTTGAAATTTATTATCTTTATGTATAGTCTCTTTATATCCTGTTTTAATATAATATGATTTTCTCTTTTTATTTAAAGGATATATTCTACATAATATAATATTCATAACTATTGCTATAAATATACTGGCTATTATAAAATCAAATCTATTTATATCTAACTCCTTAGATATATATATACTCATAGGAAATGATATTATAGAAAAATTTAGCATTATCATACAAGCTTCAACTTCTCTTAGTTTTCCACTTTTATATAATTTATTAGTCATAAAAAATCCACTAAAAGTATCTACAAATAAATATACCAATATATTTACTATACTTTTACCACTTAATTTAAACATTTTTTTCATAGTCCTTTGTAAATAGGATTCTACTATATCTAAAAGACCATATTCTAATATAAACGGCATAAATATTGCACTTATTGGCAGTACTGTAGCTACATTTAGAATAACCTCATTAATTAGAAGTAATACATTATCATCTAAAAAAATAATTGTATTTTTTCCATAAAATATATTTAATAATATTAAAATACTTAATAGGCGAATGTATAAAAACATTTTTTTTATACTATTTTTTTTATCTTTATACGAAAATATAGATTTTAAACATCCTAGGGTAGTATATAAAACTATACAAAGTTCCAATAAAGGTCTTGCGTCTGTTTGTAATTTATATGAGAGATGATATATTATTGTTTGCACTTGTCCATTTGATTTTATTGGTATAAAAAAAATAATTAGGCCTATTATAGAGTATATTAATGACTTTAATCCATAGATAAAGTCATTACTTATATCTTCTTTTTTAAATTCATTTTTTGTACTTATATTCTCCATAACTTACACCTCTTTATTTATAAATGTTCCACTTATCATAAATATTTCCTTCTAAAATTAATAAGTTTTAATATGATTGATAAAATCCAATTTGAGAGGTATAATACTATAATTGGTAAGTTAAATCTAATAGAGGTGATAAATTGATTGAAAAAAATAAATTTAAGAATATTTTAATACTTACAGCACAATTTGGAGCAGGTCATATAAGTGCTGCTAATGCTATTAAAGACGCTATCTTGGAAAAAGATAGTACTTCTAATATTACGATTCAAAATTTTATGATTGCAAGTGCTCCAAAAGCAAATGATTCAATGGTGAAATTTTATGAAAGGAATACAAAGTATACTCCTGCTTTATACAATTATTATTATTATTTAAAAAAATCATTTGATTCTAAATATGATATTGCACATAGAATTTATACTCCAAAACTTGCAGATTATATTCTTGATAAAAATCCAGATTTAATTATATCTACATTCCCTCTTGCAGCTGCATGTGTAGATAACTTTAAAGTAAAATATCCTGATATAAATGTGCCTACATTAACTGTTATCACTGATGTAGTAGATTCTCTTGAATGGGTATACCCTCATACTGATATGTATTTTGTTCCTGCTTTAGAAATTAAAAATAGATTTGTTCAAAAGGGCATATCTCCTGATTCTATTAAGGTAACAGGAGTTCCTATTAATAAAAAGTTTTATGCGGATAAAAAAACATCCATACCTAATAAGAATAGGTTATTAATATTAGGTGGAGGTAGAGGTTTATTTGATATAAGTGAAGATTTTATGTATTGGATTGACGAATTTTTAGATGATTTTAAAGACTCTATAGATGTAACTATTGTTACAGGTAGTAATTCTAAACTGTATAACAATTTAACAGTAGAAAAACCACTTTCTAATATAAAAGTTTTAGGATATGTAAATAATATGCATGAATTAGTAAAAGATTATGATCTTATGATAACAAAACCTGGTGGTGCTACTTTGTTTGAGGCTATACATTCTCAAACTCCTGTTATAGTTAGAGTTCCTAAAATTGGCCAGGAAATAGAAAATGCTAGATTTATAATTGATAAAGGTGTTGGCCTTTTATATCATGATGAAGACGATTTAAAAAAACTCTTTTATAATTTACCGTCTGGTAAGTTTGAATCTTTAAAAGATTTTATGCAAGCAAATATAAGTGATTTTAAAAATACAATATATGCTGATAAAATTTCAGATTATATATCTGAGCTAATAAATAAAAAATAGAAGAGCCTTTGTACGGCCCTTCTATTTTTTATTTATTAACTGCATTAATAGGATTTATATTTTCATCATTTACTATTGTTTCAAAGTGTACATGATTTCCCGTAGAATCACCTGTTGTTCCTACCTTTGCTATCACCTGTCCTTTTTTTACTATATCCCCTTCTTTAACTACATTAGAAGTGTTGTGGGCATATACGGTTTTTTTACCATCAAAATGTTTAATTTTCACTACATTTCCATAGCCATTTTGACTCCCTGAGAATATTACTATACCGTCATCAGAAGATAATATATCTGTATTCTTTGGTGCTGGTATATCTATTCCCCTATGAAATTTTACTTCTCCTGTTATAGGGTGTACTCTTTCCCCAAATGGTGAACTAATTTCTTTATAAGATTGAAGAGGCCATATACCATTTATAAATTGTAAATTGTTTTCCTCTAAATACGCAAACTTTTCTTCTTCTATTGATTTTTCAAGTTTTATACTATCTATAACAAAATTTTCTAGTTGTTTTTCAAGTTCATATTTTGTACTTGCTAAGCTTTCTATTTCTTCTTTTTCACTATAATTTTTATCTTTTAGACCTTCTGGAACAAAACTTACACTTACAACTTCTACACTGTTTTCTGTATATGTATTTTCTTTATTTTCTAGTTTTTCAATATTATTTTTCTTGGATTCTAAATTAGATTTTAAATCATTGATCTTTATCCTTAGCTCTTCTTGAGCTTTTTTATTTTCAATTAATAAATCTATGTTAGTTTTTTCATTTAATGCATATGTATTTATATTTTTATTTCCTAAAATAAAAAAACATATCGATAATATTATTAATATCATCATTTTACTTCTGGTTTTACTCATTATTTTTTCACTCCTTTTTCCACTATCTATTAATATTGACAAATTTTATTAAACTTATTACTTTTTTTGTATAAGTAAATTTATTCACTTAAAATTTATACTTTCTATTCAATAAAAAAAGCCCTCTAAAAGGACCTTTTTTATTGAATTTATTTATATGAGTGTTATGTTTTTACTAATTAATTTTTTATATGAATTTTATGATTTTTTAATATGTTTTCTAGTATCAAGTGCAACTGCTGCTATTATAATTAAACCTTTTACTATAAATTGTAAATAAGTACTTACTCCAATAAATGCAAGTCCGTAGTTTATAACTTGGAATATTAAAACCCCTGTTATAATACCACCTATACTACCAACTCCTCCTGCAAAAGATACTCCTCCAACTACACAAGCTGCTATTGCATCCATTTCATACATAAATCCTGTATTATTAGTAGCACTACCAACTCTAGCCGCTTCAAGTGATCCTGCAAGGCCGTATAATGCACCTGCTATTACATATATTATTATAATATTTCTTGCAACGTTTACTCCTGAAACTTCTGCTGCTTCTGGATTTCCACCTATTGCAAACATATTTTTACCAAGCTTAGTTTTATTCCATACAAACCACATTATTATAGAAATTACTATTGCGTATATTATAAGATATGGTATTCTAAAATCTCCTGTACCTATGTTTCCTTGAGCAAGCTTTGTAAATGCCGCGTCAAGACCTGCTATAGGTTGTGCCCCATATGGTGGTCTATCAAAGTATAATGATGTTAATCCATATACTATAAGCATTGTACCCATAGTTGCTATAAATGGAGGCGTTTTAAGTTTTGCTACTGCAAAACCATTTAAAGCTCCCATAAGTCCACATAATATCATTGCTATTATTATCGGTACTACAAGTGGCATCTTTTGCAAATCAGGATACATACGATACGCATAGTCAGTAGCTTGTAATAGTGATGCTGATACAACTGCTGCTAAACCAATTATACGCCCTGCAGAAAGGTCAGTACCTTGAGTTACTATTATTCCACCGACACCCAGTGCAATTATTACACGTATAGATGACTGTGCTAATATGTTTCTAATGTTATTTACAGAAAGAAAACTTGGTTCTATAAATATTATTATAAATAATAATGCTACTAAAACTAATTGTATTGCATTATTTGTAATAAATTCTTTTATTGAATTTTTATTATTTATCGTTTCTTTAACTTGAGACTTCATAACTATCCCCCTCTAAAAACTTCGCTGATAATTTCATTATCTCTTCTTGATTAGTATCTTTTGAATCGACAATTCCAGCAACTCTTCCATTACTCATTACTAAAATTCTATCTGTTACGCCTATAAGTTCTGGCATTTCTGAACTTATCATTATTATTCCCTTTTCTTTGCTTGCAAGGTCATTTATTAATTGATATATTTCATATTTTGCACCTACATCTATCCCCCTAGTAGGTTCATCTAGCATAAGAACTTCAGGATTTGTGAGTAACCATCTCCCTATTATAACCTTTTGTTGATTACCTCCTGATAAACTTCCTATAGGAGTTTTTTGTGATGGTGTTTTTACATTCATAGAGTCTATTACCCATTTAGTATCTCCTGACATTTTCTTGTTTGATAAAAATAATCCATTAGATTTATAGGAATTCATATTAGATATAATAGAATTAAATTCTATACTTAACTGAGGGAATATTCCTGTGCTTCTTCTTTCTTCTGTAACTAGTGCAAATCCATTTTCAAGTGCACGTCTTGGATTTTTATTTTCAATTATTTTATTATGTAATCTAATAGTTCCATTTTGAAGCTTTCTCATTCCAAATAAAGCTTCTACTATTTCGGTTCTCTTAGACCCAACTAATCCTGCTATACCAAGGATTTCTCCTTTTTTCAAGCTAAAACTAACATCTTTTAAACCAAATTTATTTTCTTCTGTAAAATTCTCTACTTCTAATATTACTTCCCCTGGATGATTGTCTTTTTTAGGGAATCTATTAGACATATCTCTTCCTACCATCATGCTAATAATATTGTCTATTGTCAATTCACCAGCTTCTTTGGTATCTATTAGTTGACCATCTCTCATTACTGTTACATAATCAGATATTTTTAATATTTCTTCCATTTTATGTGATATATATATTATAGCTACGTTATCTTTTCTTAATTTATTTATTATTCTAAATAAATGTTCTACTTCTTTTTCAGTAAGAGACGATGTAGGCTCATCCATAACAATTACCTTTGAATCATAAGATACAGCCTTTGCAATTTCTACCATTTGCATTTGTGATACAGATAAAGAGTTTACCTTTTGACGTGGGTCTAAATTAATATCTAAATCTTTAAATATTTTTATTGTGTCTTCATACATTTTATTTTCATCTATAAATAGCCCATGTTTAGGATATCTTCCTAACCATATATTATCTAATATATTTCTTTGTCTAACCTGATTTAGCTCTTGATGTACCATAGATACTCCATTATCTAAGGCTTGCCTTGTATTTTGAAAATTGATTTCTTTACCATCTAGAAATATTTGACCTGAATTTTTTTGATATATACCGAATAGACATTTCATTAATGTTGATTTACCAGCTCCATTTTCACCCATTAAGGCATGAACTGTCCCTGGTTTAACATTTAAGTTTACATTAGATAAAGCCTTTACTCCTGGAAATTCTTTCGATATATTTTTCATTTCTAATACAAATTTATTATTTATATTTTCCAAAAGTTGCGCCTCCTTTAGACGTAACCAAGAAGATTAATTTAATCTTCTTGGTTTATTAGTACTATTTAGTTACTACTTAATTATGTATTATATTATTTTGCATCTCCTATATTTTCTTTTGTTATTCCAACATAAGGAACACGAAGAACTTTATCATTTAATTTCCACTCAGTTCCTTCAACTACATCTTTACCAGAGGCAGCATTTACAGATAAATCTATAACAGCTTTACCTTGATTTACAGCATCATTTAATACTGTTCCTATTACTTTATCACTTTCTATAAGAGTTATTATTTCTGGTATAGCATCAACTCCTACAACTGGCATAAATTTATCTCCTGAGAAATATCCTTCTTTTTCAAGAGAAGCGACTGCACCAGAAGCCATACCATCATTATTACAAATTACAAATTCTATTTTATCTCCAAATTTAGCTAACCAAGCATCCATTTTTTCAGTAGCTTTTGCAGCATCCCACATAGCAGTATCCACAGCTAACTCTTCTGTCTCTATTCCTTTTTCATTTAGTGTTTTTATAGAATACTCTGTTCTTGCCTCAGCATCTGGGTGCCCTGGTTCACCTTTTATCATTACATATTGAATTTTTCCATCTCCATTTTTATCCCATTTTTCCTTGTTTGCATCCCATTGTTTAGCCATAACTTCACCTTGTATAACGCCTGATTCCTTTGAATCTGTTCCAACATAATAAGCTTTATCATAACTCTCCATAGCAGCTTTATCTGGTTCTTTATTAAAGAATATTACAGGAAGCTCTGCAGATTTAGCTTTTTCTATAACTGTAGTTGCAGCTTTTGGATCAACTAAATTTATAGCTAATACCTTAACACCTTTTGCTATCATTGTATCAATTTGTTCTAATTGTTTTGCTTGATCATTTTGCGAGTCATTGATTATTAGTTCCGCTTTATCCTTTGCATTTGACTCTAATTCTCTACGTACTGCAGACATAAAGTTATCATCATATTTGTATATTGTAGCACCTATTTTTGGAAGGTCTGATGCTCCCTCACTTTTACTTCCTTTATCAGATGATGAACTACACCCTACAGCTGAAAATAACATCATAGCAGCCATACTTAGTGCTAAAACCCCTCTTTTATTCATACAAATACCCCCTAAGATAATTTTTAAGATATAATGTAAATATATCCCTATAAAGTGTTTTTCCTAAACCTTATGTAAAACGTTTTCTTAATTTTATTATAAAACGTTTTCTATATGTTTCGCAATAAATTATCTATAGTTTTTCTATGTTTTTAGAATTTTTAGTCTATTAGTGGGAGGTAAAAATATGAATTATGTAAAAAAAAATAACTACAGTTTAGCTCTTGACTACTCTAGAGAAAAAATTAAAAGTCTAGACCCTTATAATATAGCTAAATTAAGTAATATTATATTTAATAAAGATTTATCTATATTTGAAATTAACATTATGAATAATATGTTTAATATGGAGTACCCAAGTGGCAAAATCTTAGAAAAATCTAATAGTTTAGAGTTAGATATTATAATTACTCGCTATTTATCAAACGCAATGGGTGCACTTCCTACTAATAAATTTATTACATTTAAAGAAATACCTGGTGGAAACGTTTACTATAATAATTTTCTAAATAGAACTATAAAAAGATTAGCTTATGAGTTTTCTGATTGTATAGACAAGTATAAAACTTTTATGGATAATTTAGGGGCTGAAAAAGTAAATATGGGTGATTTAGCTTATAAATTTAATTTTATTGGTAATACTTTTATGATATTTATTATTTGGTTTGAAGATGATGAATTTGAGGCAAATGCAAATATATTATTTGATTCAAATATAACTTATTATTTTAATACAGAAGACTTAGCTGTAGTTCCTGATATAGCTATTGATTTAATTTCAAAGGGCATTAAAGAACAATTTTAAATATATTATTTATTCACATATTTAATATATTTAAATATTATATAGTAATAGGAAAAGGGGGATTTATAAATGATTAAAGATTTGGCTATTTTATCTGGCTTTATATCCTCAGTGTTTATATTATTATATACTTTAATGTACTTATTTAGAGATATTTACTATATATCTAATAATTTAAAACTAAAAAAAATCATCAATAAAATATTACCTGTATTAACTAAATATAATTCGTTCTTTATATTGATGATTTTGATATTTGCTATAATTCATATATTAGCTCTTTATAGTATATATGGTTTTTCTATTAATACAGGATATGTTATTATATTTGTTCTAATTTTTATAATTAAGTTTAATTTTTTCCCATCAAAAAATATAATTTCTAATTCCTCAATTAATATTTATGCTTACTTATTATTTATAAGCTTGCTAGTTCATTTAGTATTTAAAATATGATAGTTAAAAATTATAATTTACTTAAAATAAAAAAGAAGAGTTATACTCTTCTTTTTTATTTATATTAATATATGTTTTTCTTATATTGCATATATAACTTTTCTATTTCTTCCATCTCAATATTTAATTCAAGTTGTAACTCAGATACTTTCTTATAATCCTTGCACTCTATCGCATCTCTTATTTGAGTAAATAATGATGTTTTAGTCAATGTGTCTTTCATTACCTTGAACTTAATATCTGATATTGAATTCCACACTACTTCATCTAATGCATCCATATTTTCTTTATTATGTAATTTAACATACGAAACTATAGTCTCTTTATCATCTTGAATTATTCTATTTTTTAATTCTTTAGTCCATCTATCTATAGCACCTGCTTTAAATGAGTTGATTATAGCATCATTAAATACATCCCCTTGTTTTAAAGCTTCTAATTTATAAGAATAAGTTTCTAAGTTTTTCATAGTTTCATATACAGTAGCTGGTGGTGCCCCAAATCTTTCATTTCTTTCTTCTAATGAATAATGTTCAAATACATCTTGTTCATCTCTGTATGCTCTATTTTTGTCTAGATAAAAACTTTCTTCCCCTACATCTTTAGATAGTTCTTTTTCAAGTTCTTTTGTATTTAATTTACTTTTAGCGGCTGCCTTTATACCATCTAACATTGTTTGGTAACATCCTGCTATTACTAAGTAAGTATTTGATAAAGGATTTGGCGCTCTTAGTTCAAGTCTTACTGATTTTGGACTTTTTATATCTCTTACTAAACCAACAAGTACAGATCTATTTCTTGATGGTACTTCATAAGAATGTCCTAAAGATGTAACTATACAAACTGGAGCTTCAAATCCTGGTACTAATCTATTAAATCCATCATTTGATGATGTTACTATTGGACTTAATACTTCATAATTGTGAAGTATACCCATAAGCGCTCCGTATCCTATCTCACTTAAGTAATCTTCTTTCATATCTTTTGGTGCAAATAAGTTCTTTATACTACCATCTTTTAATTTAGCACTTACACCTACATGAGTATGTTCTCCGCTTCCAGCTACTCCATGTATTGGTTTTGCTTTGAAAGTGACTTCTAATCCGTTTGATGCAAAAACATCTTCAATAACTTCCCTTGCTAGTAATTCAGTATCTGCTGCTTGAAGTGGAGTTGAGAATTTCCATGAAACTTCTAATTGTTCCATTGCATGATTCGTTTTACCATCTATGCTTATAGAACGATGTATACCACCAACTTCTTTATGAGCCATTTCTGGATTTACACCTAATTTTTCAAGTAATATTAAACTTTTCTCTAAGCAAGTTCTTATAATACCATGAGTTCTTTTCCAATATTGTTCTTTTAAGCTTTGCGATACATATAATTTTTCTAAATCAGCTTTATCTTCTGGAGTATTTACCCAAAATTCTAATTCTGTAGCTGATGTTAATATTATTTCCTCGATGTCTGATACGTCTTTTATTCCGATATTATTTATAAGGTGGGGATATTCTTTAAATAATTCTAAAAGAGATTTTCTAAAGTTTTTCTCTGCCTTTTTAAGTACACCTCTTGAACATACTTTTTTATTATCATGTATTAAAAATGCAGGTATTTTTAATGTACCTACTGGTAAGTTAAGTTCTTCATCAATATGTTCAAAATTATAATCTATATACCATTTACTATCAACATCTGGCATTAAATCTACTTTAGCATTATTCAGTGTCGCTATATTATGAAGCTCAACACTAGATCCATCTGTTTGTATAGCTGATTCTAAAAAGTCATCTATATCATCTAGAAACAATTTCATTGGTATCTTTTCATCTGTTGCATTTCCTCCTAGGTCTACTCCCATTAAAGAAACAAACTTGATGTTTTCATTTTTACTTAAAATTTCTCTTAAATCTTTTTCATTATGATTCTCTTTTGCTATAGTGTATAATAATTTTTTCATATTACCACTCCCCCAATCTATTGATATAATATTTTATAACTTAATAAAAAGAAACACGTCTTAAGATACTTTTTTGTTGTTTCGTATACTTTCTTTGTATATACATTTTTTGTTCGCTTATTTATTTATACTTATTATATATTAGCGTTAAAAAGTTCGCAATATTTTTATTTTTAATTATACATATCACTTCTACAATAATTTAACATTTTTATAAATATAGGGTATACTAAAGAGTAAGTATTTATTTTACTTTATAAGTTAATTTATTATATAATTAACATAAGATAATTTAGGAGAAAGATGCCATGGAATATATTGTTTTTGATTTAGAATTTAATCAAGGTTTTGATAAATCACTTAATAAAACTGTATCTAATGAAAGATGTCCTTTTGAAATAGTACAAATTGGCGCAATTAAATTAGATAGTAGTTTTAATATAATAGATACATTTAATAGTTTTATAAAACCTGAAATATATAAAGGAATTCATCCTTTTGTTGGAAAAATGACTGGAATTACAATGAAAGATGTTTCAGATGCACCAGGATTTGTTCAAGTTTATAAAGATTTTAAAAAATTTATATCTTCTAAAGAACCGATTTTATGTGTATGGGGAACTGGTGACTTAAAAGAGTTATACAGAAATATAAAGTATTATGATTTACCTTCAAAATCTTTACCTAAGGAATATATTAATATTCAACAACATGCGTCTAAGCATTTCAATAACCCGGTTGGTAAAAGTATCGGTCTTCAAAATGCTATAAATATCTTAGGTGTTACGCAAGAAAAATCTTATCACAATGCATTAAATGACGCATACTATACTGCACAAGTTTTTATGAGAATTTATAATCCAAGTATTGTTCCTGATACTTATATATACACTACTGTTAAGCCATCTAGTGTTAAGCGTAGTCCTAAGAAAGTAGTTGATTACGATAAATTATTTAACGAGTTTAGCAAAATGTTAGATAGAGAATTATCTAAGGAAGATAAAAAAATAATTGACCTTGCTTATAAAATGGGAAAAACTAATCAATTTTTAATAGAAGCTACAAAATATAAAAAAAGATAGACTATAAATAGTCTATCTTTTTATATATTTACAAATAACATCTTTATTAATTCATATTGAGCAAACTCTACACTTTTAATTTCTTTCTTAGTTTCTCTACTGTATTCATTATTTCCAATAAAAATATCTACATCTCCTACACTCGCATACAATCCATCTAATATTTTCATAAAGTCATTTACTTTAACACTTTCTTCCTTTGACCTTAATAATGTTATATTTTGACTTTCACAATCTTTATAAATAGAGCCTACCCCACATATAAGACTATCTTCTTTTATATATACAACTTCTGCTCCTAATGATTTTCCTTTTTCTAATTTATATTTAAGATCTAATAACTTCATACGTATCCCCCTAATTATAAAAATCCGCTTTAAGCCAAATATGAGTAATCATTTTTGTTCTCACTAACATATATTGCCTAAGCAGCGTGTTAGCAAAACTTTTAAATCTAGCGGTTCGATATTATATTATATTAGTACATATGATTTTTTATTAATTATTTTTTAATTTTTTATATTTATTTAATAACTAACTCTACTGGACAATGATCTGATCCTAATATTTCATTATGAATATTAGCACTTAATAATCTATCTTCTAATTTATTAGATGCTACAAAATAATCAATTCTCCATCCAGAGTTATTTTTTCTTGCATTGAATCTATATGACCACCAAGAATATGCTCCTTCTTTTGATGGGTTAAAGTGTCTATAGGTATCTATAAACCCTTCTTTTAAAAACTCACTGAATTTATTTCTTTCTTCATCTGTGAATCCTGCATTTTTTCTATTAGTCTTAGGGTTTTTTAAATCTATTTCTTCGTGAGCCACATTTAAGTCTCCACATACTATAACTGGCTTTATATTATCTAACCTAACTAAATAATCCCTAAAATCATCTTCCCACTTCATTCTATACTCAAGTCTCTTTAACTCACTTTGTGAATTTGGAGTATATACTGTTACAAAATGAAAATCATTAAATTCTAAAGTTATAACTCTACCTTCAGTATCATGTTCTTCTATGCCTATTCCATAATACACATTTAGAGGTTTTTCTTTTGTAAATATAGCAGTTCCTGAATAACCTTTCTTTTGTGCATAATTCCAGTATTGGTGATATCCTTCAAGCTCTAAATCTATTTGACCCTCTTGAAGTTTTGTTTCTTGTAAACAAAATATGTCTGCATCTACTTCCTTAAAATAATCTAAAAACCCTTTAGTTACACAAGCTCTTATCCCATTAACATTCCATGATATAAATTTCATTTATTCCTCCTTAGTTTAACTATCTTTATAAAAATTATATTACCCAATTCTTATCATAATCTATCATATAGTAATGCATTTTGTAAACTTTTATATTTTAATTAATATATAGTTTATTTAATTTTTCTATAAATTAAATAAACTATATATTGGTGATTTTTTAGTACTGTATACATTGGCTATATTGCTACTTTCTAGGTGATTTTTAATTTTAATTATGCTACTATAAACTTGGATACGCATTATAATTTTAGTCTTCTATATTAATTTAGTAGGGGGTATTTTTAATGAAATATTCAAAGAGAGTTAGTTCTATGCAATCTTCTCCAATAAGAAAGCTAGTTCCTTATGCACTTGATGCAAAATCTAGGGGAATTAAAGTTTATCACTTAAATATAGGTCAACCAGATATTAAAACTCCTAAAAGTTTTTTC
The DNA here is from genome assembly GCF_053667625.1 of Faecalimicrobium sp. JNUCC 81. Taxonomy (NCBI): domain Bacteria; kingdom Bacillati; phylum Bacillota; class Clostridia; order Peptostreptococcales; family Peptostreptococcaceae; genus Faecalimicrobium; species Faecalimicrobium sp. JNUCC 81. Next base: position 1,263,353 of record NZ_CM132203.1, on the reverse strand, counting down.
GACGCAGTAAAAAATTTTGATAACGAAGTTTTAGAGTATGCTGTATCACCTGGCATTCCTGAACTAATAAAAGCACTAAAAGACTACTACGCTACATACGATATGTATTTTGAGGATGATGAAATACTTGTCACAAATGGTGGAAGTGAAGCCTTACTTTTCACCATGATGGCTATATGCGATCCAGGAGATAATCTACTAGCCCCAGAACCTTTTTATACTAACTATAACGGCTTTAGCCAATCTATTAATGTTGATATAAAGCCTATTACTACTAACGCTGAAGATGGTTTTCATCTTCCATCTAGAGATTATATAACATCCTTAATTACCCCTAATACTAAAGGTATCTTACTTTCTAATCCAGGCAATCCAACTGGAACAGTTTATACAAAAGATGAAATCTATATGATAGCAAACTTAGCTATCAAACATAATCTTTGGATAATAGCTGATGAAGTTTACAGGGAATTTGTTTACGATGGGCTTGAGTATACAAGTTTTGGAAATATAGATGAAATAAAAGATAGAGTTATTATTATAGATAGTGTATCTAAAAGATATAGTGCTTGTGGAGCTAGAGTAGGATCTATAAGCTGTAAAAACAAAGGACTTATAGCTGAAATACTTAAGCTATGCCAAGGAAGACTTTGTGTTGCTACCTTAGAGCAAGTCGGATCTACCCAGCTTTATAAAACTTCTAGTTCTTATTTTGAAGAAGTTAATAAAGAATATGAAAATAGAAGAAATATGCTATATAATGAGTTAATGAAAGTTGATGGAGTTATATGTAAAAAACCCACTGGTGCATTTTATATATTAGCTAAATTGCCAATTGAAAATTCAGAAGATTTCGTCATTTGGATGCTTAAAGATTTTAGCAAAAATGGTGAAACGGTTATGACATGTCCTGCTGAAGGTTTTTATGCAACACCAGGCCTTGGCCGTGATGAAATAAGGATTGCCTATATACTTAATGAAGATGATTTATTGAAAGCTGCAACATTACTTAAAGAAGGTCTTGAAGAATATGTAAAATTATTTAATAAAAAATTATCTAATTCTACTAATTAAATAAAAAAGCAACCTATTTAGGTTGCTTTTTTATTTAATTCCATTTTTAGTTAAAATATCTTGTAAGGTATTTATAGCATTGATATATCTATTTCTATCATCCTCACTAAATTTAGAAAACTTTTCTTCTAACTTAATGCTTAACTTTTCCATAAAGTCTAGAGCAATCTCATTTCCTTGTTCTGTAGTATTAATTAAGTATTTTCTTCTATCTGATAAATCTCTTTCTCTAATTACAAATCCTTTTTGCGCTAAATCATCTACCATGCTAGTTAAACTTCCTTTTTCTATGTTTAACTTTGAACATAGATCAGTCATACTTATAGATCCATTATTTTTTATAAATAGTAAAGCTCTTAACTGAGTTTTATTTACATTATACGTACTTGCATATTGTTTTAGATACTCTAGATAAAGGCTTGAATATATTTTTGGAAATGTTTTAGATAAAAAGCTTATTGTATCTGATATTATATAATTCATTTTACCCCTCCAGATATTATAATTTATTATCTTTTCAGATATTCCATTATAGTTTACATTAAAATATTTATTAATACAATACCTTTTTAAAATAAAATAATCTCAATTTATTACTATTTTTTTTAGCTAAAATAAAAATAAAGCATGTTATTTTAGTTTTAATTAAAACTAAATAATATGCTTTAACTTACTACACTATTTTCTATTTAAATATCTACTTTCATACATAGAGTATAATATTAACGCAACTATTGAGAATGCAACAGAACCTGCTATCATGAATATGGTATCTAAGATTCTACCTCCTAGAGCTGGTTCTACTGCACTAAATACATTAGCAAATCCAAATACTGATGTAAATATCATCAGTATTAATGATATCAGAGTTAATTTTTTGGATGTGTTAGTATTTCCTTCCATTATGATTCCTCCTTAGCATGATATAATATTACTTTTTGCAAGAAGTATCATTTTAATTCATATATATAACATTTTATCTTTTTAATGTTACTCGATTTTATACATATTTTTATATTTTTAATTCGATAAACTTATGATTTATTTTTAACTATTAGATTCCATATTTTCTAAAAAAATAAACTCATATAGATTAGGATATAATTTACCTTATCAATATGAGCTTATTTTTTAACTCTTTATATAAAATTTTATACGTGTAAATCTATTTTTAATCCTATATCTTCTTTATAAGACTCTATTGCAGGTTCTAATGTTTCATTTACAAATTCTACAACTTGCTCTGGAGCTCTTCCAACAAAGTTTTTAGGATCCATTATAGATAACATTTCTTCTTTACTCATTTTAAATGAATCATCATTCATTATAAGCTCCATTAAATTATTATCTAAACCTTCATGCTTAACTCTATAAGCTGCCTTCATAGAATATTCTCTTATTATTTCATGAAGCTCTTGTCTGTCTCCACCTCTTTTTACAGCTTCCATTAAAATAGTTTCTGTTGCCATAAATGGAAGTTCCTCATTTATATGTTTATTTATCATGCTTTCATAAACTACTAATCCATCAGTTACATTCATTCCTATTTCAATTATAGCATCTGCTGCCATAAATGCTTGAGGTATAGCTAATCTTTTATTTGCTGAATCGTCTAAGCTTCTTTCTAACCATTGAGTAGCTTGTACTAATGCAGGACTTAAAGATTCTGATATTATATACTTAGAAAGTGACGCTATTCTTTCACTTCTCATTGGATTTCTTTTGTAAGCCATTGCAGATGAACCTATTTGATTTTTTTCAAAAGGCTCTTCTAATTCTTTTAAACTTTGTAAAAGTCTTATGTCGTTAGTCATTTTGTGCATACTTTGAGCTATACCTGATAATACGCTTATTACTTGATAGTCTAATTTTCTTGTATAAGTTTGACCACTTACAGCATATGAAGACTTGTATCCCATTTTTTCACAAACTAATCTATCAAGTTCTTTTATTTTATCTGTATCGCCTTCAAATAAGCTAACAAAACTTGCTTGAGTACCAGTAGTACCCTTAACACCTCTTAGTTTCATATTATCTATTCTATAATTTAAATCTTCTAAATCTATTATTAAATCTTGAGCCCATAAAGTTGCTCTTTTACCAACTGTTGTAAGTTGAGCAGCTTGGAAGTGAGTAAATCCAAGTGTTGGCATATCTTTATATTTTAGAGCGAATTCTTTTAAATTATTTATTAGGTTTACAAGTTTAACTCTTATAAGTTTTAATGCTTCATTCATTTGTATAACATCTGTGTTATCTCCAACATATGCTGAAGTAGCACCTAAATGTATTATACCTTTAGCATTTTCACATTGCATACCATATGCTTTTACATGACTCATAACATCATGTCTAACTTCTTTTTCTATTTTTCTAGCTTCATCAAAATTTATATTTTCTATATTAGCTTTTAACTCAGCTATTTGCTCATCAGTTATATTTATTCCTAGTTCTTTTTCACCTTCTGCAAGTGCAACCCATAATTTTCTCCAAGTAGAGAATTTAAATTGTGGCGAGAATATGTAGCTCATGTCTTTGCTACAATATCTGTCTGTTAAAGGATTTGTATATGTGTTATATTTGTTATCTATCATAATTTGCACCTTCCTTGAGTCTTTTTATAACCTAATTATACAAAATATGCCGAACCATAACAAGTTTTTTTTTGTTTATGTTCATATTTACTTTTCATTTATCTTGAGATTTTCCTTATTCGCTAAGTAATCTACACTTTCACTATCAACAAAATTTAAAACATATTTATACCTTATTGCATAGTATTTATCGCTCCATCCCAATTGATTTTTTATATCTTCTTCCTCTGCACCTAATCTTAATGCTATAGCTGCAAATGAATGTCTAAAATCTTTTGCTGAATACTGAGACAGTCCTGCTAAACTTAATGCCTTACTTACTATTAATCTTACATTTCTATCTGTTATAGAATTACTCTTTTGTGTAGTAAATACAAAATCTTCACTTGGAGTTATAATTTCCTCTAATCCTGAGTAATTTCTATAATCTTCTATTAATTTAAAGCAATATGGATGAAGTTTAACTATTCTTTCTTTTCTACCTTTTCCTAATTTAGTATAATAGTTATCTTTCTCATCAACCATTATATCTTTCCATTTTAAGTTTACAAGCTCATTTAGTAAGCATCCCGTAGTTATTAAGAATACTATTATTACCCTATCTCTAATATTTAGTTTATGTAATACGTCTATAAGCTTATTTATTTCTTGTATGCTAAGTACATCATCTTTAGTTTTTATTCTTGTTACTGCTGGTTTTTCAACATGTCTAAAAGGATTTATTTCTATATATTCTTCTTTCATTAAAAAATTATAGAAACTATGTAAATAACTATAAATTTTTTCACATGTTGATTTTGCATATCTTTCTTGAATATAGTCTATAAATTTTTTACAATCATGTTTTGTTACATAAACTAAGTCTTTATTTTTCAGAAATTCTTTAAATAATGTTATTTTAGATAAGTAGTCATGCTTTGTTGTTGGGCTTAGCTTCCTTGCAAAACTTTTAAAAACTTCATATTCATAATCATCTAATCCCTTTGTAGTATACATAATGTCTCCTTTCCTATTCTTTATAATTTATTTAATATTTAATCTTATGTATTGAATATATTTTATAATATTGATATACTTTTATAGTTAACGTATTTTACGTTACTTAGATTTTAAATTGGAGGTAATTAATATGCTTGATATTTTAAAAGCTATTATCTTAGGTGTAGTTCAAGGAATTACTGAATGGTTACCTGTAAGTAGTACTGGACATATGATACTAGTTGATGAGTTTATAAAACTAGATATGCGTCCTGAATTTATAAGTACCTTTTTAGTAGTAATTCAGTTTGGTTCAATCCTGGCTGTTCTTACAATATTCTTTAAAAAGCTAAATCCATTTGATAGCTCAAAGAGCAGAATTCAACAACGTGAAACTATAGATTTATGGATTAAAGTTATAATCGCAGTTATACCGTCTTGTTTAATTGGTGTATTATATGAAGATAAAATAGATGAGTTATTCTTTAATTCAACTACTGTAGCTATAGCACTTATAGTTTACGGTATAATAATGATAGTTCTTGAAAACAGAAATAAAAAACCTAAAGTTAATGATTTTTCACAGCTTACATATAAGTTAGCTATTGGTATTGGATTATTCCAATGCTTAGCTTTAATACCTGGTACATCTAGATCTGGTTCTACTATAATAGGTGCTACACTTTTAGGAGCATCTAGATATGTAGCTGCAGAATTCTCATTCTTCTTAGCTATACCAACTATGCTTGGTGCTAGTGCTTTAAAACTTTATAAAGCAGGTTTTGCATTTACTGGATTTGAATGGATTGTACTAGCAACTGGCTCTATAGTAGCATTTATTATTTCAGTATTTGTTATTAAATTATTAATGGATTATATTAAAAAACATGACTTTAAAGTATTTGGTTACTATAGAATAGTTCTAGGGGTAATAGTACTTAGCTATTTCTGGATATTTTAGTATTATAAAGTAAAAGAAGCACAAATGTGCTTCTTTTTTATTTTGACTCTATAAGAAGCTTTATTATATCGCTAGAGTTTTCATTAAAAGTAGTGATTATACTTAAGTAATCACAAGCTCTATTTATAGCTAAATATACTTTATTTAAATCTCCTACGAAGTCATTTATTTGATAATCTTGTTCTTTATCATTTATTTTATGATTATATAGCATTTCTAACTGACAAATTATTATTGCCTTATATTCTAAGTTTCTAATTGTATAAATATTAGACATTGTAACGCCAGGTTTTTTGCTTATATTAGTTAAATTCTCTTCTGCATATATATATGGTATTTCAGCTTCTTCTAGGGCCTTTTTAAGCATATATTGGAAGTATATAGTTTTGCCATTTTTAAGTTTTTTCTTATTATATGGATATATAATTCCTATTTCAGAATAATCTAGTCCTTTTTTACTTACTAAATATTCAATTTCCCATAAAACAGAGCTAATTTGTTCATCTAAATCACTAACTTTTATAATATCTACAGCTTTATTTCCACTTCTAATTGCTTTAGTTTCATAAAATTCATTATGATTTATATTACTTCTTAAATTTTTAATATATTCATTAGAATTTTTAGCGTAATTATTGCCAAACTCAACAAGTTCCATAGACTGTCTATAGTTTTTATCTAAGAATATTTTCTCTTCAAATTCTATATCATCATATACACCTTTAAATATATTTAAATTAGTAGATATATTTATTGAGTCACATGAAAACATATTAAATATAAACTTACTCTTATATAAAAATTCTCTAATAAACTCTATATTTGATTTTGAAAAACTTTCCGCCTCATCTATAAATATTCCTTTAAACATGTGTTTATTTTTTATAATATTTTTGGCTTGTTTTAATAAATTATTGAAAGTTTTTTCAAAATCTTTTTTCAGCATATTATAATCTACAATTAAATTATACTTTTTAGCTAATTTAAAAATAAAAGAACTAAATGTATATATTTCTAAGTTATTATTCCCCTTATATAATAGTTGTACTTTTTCTCTTAATTCATTACATGCTTGCTTTGAATCCGTTAATATTAAAAACTTATGATGCGGATATACTCTAGCTAATTTCATAGCTCTAGATATCATAATAGTACTCTTACCTGTCCCAGAACCGCCTGTAAATAATGTATTACCATACTTTATAGATATTACATCTCTCATTTGGCTACCTTTTATCATATCAGCACTATATTTATAATCATCATTATAAAATGAGATTTTTTTAAACTTTTTATTTAAATTAGCCTTATCGTTTATAACATAGTATTCTGGACATATTTCTAATATAAATAAATTTAAATCTATCTCATTATTACTTTCTTTTAAGTAACCATTTATAAGGTCTTTATTGTCTATAATATTTTGAAGTTTAGTCTTATCTATTATATGATTATTAACAAATTCATTATCTTTATAATCGTCATCTAATTCTATATATGGCATAATAAAAATATAATTATAGAATATATTTTTATTATTTTGTGCCATTTTAAGTTTTAGTAAATCATTTTCTTCATTCATTACTTCAATTAGCTCTTCTTCTAATATGAAAAATAAATCCTCTGTTGTATCCATAAATTTTATAAATAAAATCTTATTATCTTTTATATACAACATATCTGTATTTATTCCTTTAAAAGGAGTAACTTTTGGCACAATATTAATATCTTGATTCATCTTTTTATAAAAGCTTTTTTCTATTTCTTTTATCTTTAAAGCATCTAGTTGAGAGTTAATATTTATGTACTGATTCACCTTACATTCCCCCTTATTTTATAATAATTATACCATTTTAACTTATACTTTGCTATATCGGTTATTTTTAAATGTAAAATTTTACATATTTATATTAAATTTTAATTTTAAATACATATAATAAGTTTTTATACAAAATAAGGAGAGTATATTATACCCCCCCTATAAATTACATTTTATAATTCTTTTCTATCCATAAATTCATTTTTCTTCTTACATCATTTTCTTTTACTTCATAAAATGTAGCATCTTTTGTAGTATAAGTTTGTACTAAATTCTCTACATCTGTAGGATAATCTATAAATGATCCATTTTTATTTTCAAATCCAACACTCATTATATCATACTTATCATCTTTTTCAGTAAGTACTACTCCATATTCTATATCTTCATTTTTATCACAATTTGTTATTTTTACATATTGATTTTTAGCTAATTTATTTAACATAAAATACATCCTTTCTTTGCGTTTGTATTTATTATTACCAATTTAGTTATGTATCATATACTTTTTATATTTTTATTTTAAATAACTTTTATATATATTATTTTTATATATTTAAATTTTTATACATTTAAATTTTGTATTAATATATTTATATGATAATAGGCTATATATTAGTTTTTAAGCCGTTTCTAATACATATTATTAGATTTCAAATTTTAATTATATATTCTGATTTATTATAAATATTTATATATTAATTTTATAAATTCAAACTAAAAAAGAGAGGTAATTTACCTCTCTTTTATCTATTTAGCATATTCAATTGCTCTAGTTTCTCTTATTATACTTACTTTAATTTGTCCAGGATATTCAAGTTCATCCTCGATTTTTTTAGTCATTTCTCTAGCTAATAAGTGGATATCCTCATCGCTTACATTTTCAGGTTTAACCATTATTCTAACTTCTCTACCTGCTTGTATAGCAAACGATTTTTCTACGCCTTCATAAGAATTAGCTATTTCTTCTAATTTTTCTAATCTCTTAATGTACGCTTCTAAAGTTTCACGTCTAGCACCTGGTCTAGCTGCTGATATAGCATCTGCTGCAGTAACTAAAACTGCTTCTATTGTTTGTGGTTCATAGTCACCATGGTGAGTACTCATAGCATGTATTACGTCTTTTGATTCTTTATATCTCTTTAATAAGTCCATACCTATTTCTACATGTGTACCTTCCATTTCATGATCTACTGCTTTTCCTATATCATGAAGTAAACCTGCTCTTTTAGCTAATTTAACATCTGCCCCTATCTCTGCTGCCATTATCCCAGCTATGTGAGCTACTTCTATAGAATGCTTAAGAACATTTTGTCCATAACTTGTTCTATAATTAAGTCTACCTAATAATCTTACTAATTCAGGATGTATTGCATGTACACCAGTTTCAAAAGTAGCTTGTTCCCCATATTCTTTTATTATGTTATCTACTTCTTTTCTAGCTTTTTCAACCATCTCTTCTATTCTAGCAGGATGTATTCTTCCATCAGCTATTAATTTTTCAAGAGCAACTCTCGCAACTTCTCTTCTTATAGGATCGAATCCTGATAAAATTACAGCTTCTGGTGTATCATCAATTATAAGATCTATCCCTGTTAATGTTTCTAAAGTTCTTATATTTCTACCTTCTCTACCTATGATTCTACCCTTCATCTCATCATTAGGTAAGTTTACTACTGTAACAGTAGTTTCTGCAACATGGTCTGCTGCACATTTTTGGATGGCATACCCTATTATTTCCCTTGATTTCTTTTCAGCATCTTCTTTAGCTTGAGCTTCTATCTCTTTTATCATTATAGACATTTCACGTCTTACTTCTCTTTCAGCATTAGTTAATATAATATCCTTTGCTTTATCTGAAGTTATCCCTGATATATTCTCTAGCTTTTCTAATTGTTGAGTCTTTATAACCTCAACTTCCTCTGTTTTTTTCTCTACATTTTTTAGTTTGTCATTTAAACTAGTTTCTTTAGATTCTAAGTTTTGTAACTTTTTATCTAATACTTCTTCTTTTTGAATTACTCTTTTTTCATACTTTTGTAAATCAATTCTTCTCTCTTTGTTTTCTCTTTCAGCTTCGCTTCTCCACTTATGGATCTCTTCTTTTGCTTCTAGTAGCTTTTCTTTTTGTACTGTCTCTGAATCTCTAGCTGCCTTTTCTAATATTTCTTTAGCTAGGTTTTCAGCTTGACCTATTTTTGATTCGGAAATATTTTTTCTTACAAAATATCCTACTATAATACCAACGGCTGCACCTATTAAAATCATTACGAACTGCATTATGACATCCACCTCCTTTGTTAATAATCCCAAAATGTCATCTCTAAAACTTTCAAAATCATTTTTATAATCACAAGTAAAACTATATATATGTAAAGTACCCTAAATACACATAATCTGTCTTGTAATCTAAGCAAATTACTCTTACTTTAATTTTTCTAAAAATAGTTTGCTATAAAATCAAAATTAGATAATTTATCCTTCTTTAATTTTATAATTTTTTCTAACTCATGTCAAGTTAATAGGAGGTGTGTATATTTTTTTATTATTCTAATGTATCTTCTTCTTGTGCATTTTCTCTAGTTTCATCTAATTTATAATGTTTTCTTACTTTTACATCTATTTCTTCTATTAAATCTGGATTATCAATTAAGAATTTTTTAACATTTTCTCTACCTTGTCCAAGTTTAATTTCCTCATAAGCATACCATGCTCCTGATTTTTTAACTATATCTACTCCAGCAGCTATATCAAGTAAATCTCCAACTTTAGATATACCTTCTCCATACATTATATCAAACTCTGCTTGCTTAAATGGTGGAGCTACTTTATTTTTAACAACCTTAACTCTTGTTCTATTCCCTATTACTCTGTCTCCTTGCTTTATAGAATCTATTCTTCTAACATCAAGTCTTACTGAAGAGTAGAACTTAAGAGCACGTCCACCAGTTGTAGTTTCTGGGTTACCAAACATTATACCAACTTTTTCTCTTAACTGATTTATAAATAATGCCACGCAGTTAGATTTTTTTATAGAACCTGTTAATTTTCTAAGCGCTTGAGACATAAGTCTTGCTTGAAGACCAACATGACTATCTCCCATATCTCCTTCTATTTCCGCTCTTGGAACTAATGCTGCAACCGAGTCAACTACTATTATATCTATTGCACCACTTCTTATTAATGCTTCTGCTATTTCTAACGCTTGTTCCCCTGTATCTGGTTGAGATATTATTAAATTGTCTATATCTACACCTAAAGCTTTTGCATAAACTGGATCTAGCGCATGTTCTGCATCTATAAATGCTGCTATTCCACCTTGTTTTTGTGCTTCTGCTACAGTATGAAGTGCAACTGTTGTCTTACCTGAAGATTCTGGTCCGTATACTTCTATTATTCTTCCCTTTGGAAGTCCTCCTATACCAACTGCTATATCAAGACCTATAGACCCTGTAGGTATAACGTCTATTGCCATTGAAGTAGCTTCTCCTAACTTCATTACTGAACCCTTACCGAATTCCTTTTCTATTTGTCCTAACGCTTGATTAAGCGCTTTTAATTTATCTTGTTCTATACTCATTTTAATACCATCCTTTCATCTATATAAATCAAACATTTGTTCTCTAAACTATATATTGATTATATCTTATAAATCTTATATAGTCAATTCTTAAAATAGTTTAAATTGTTCTTTATCTATCTATTTTTAAAATATTTTTGATGATGAATTCTAAATAAGTTTTCAGTAAAATTTTACCACACCCATTTTATTTATAAACCTTTATTTATATTTTTATACAAAATTTATATTTATATTTAAAAAGCTGTAAAAGGTAATTAAAATTATCTTTTACAGCTTATATTATTATTTACTATCCATAAATAAATGTTTATTTTTATGTAAATATTCCCATCCTGAATATAACGTAAGTAATGTAGCAATAAGTATAGTTATATCACCTATTATTATTAAAAGTGAATTATCAAAATTAGCCCCTAATAATAATAATGGTATTGCTACCATTTGGCTTATTGTTTTTAGTTTTCCACCACCACTTGCCGCTATAACCTTTCCATCAGCTGCTGCAATTGCTCTTAATATACTTACAGTAAGTTCTCTAGCTACGATTATTATAACCATCCATCCAGGAACTAAGTCTACTTCTATCATACAAATAAGTGCTGATATAACTAAAAGTTTATCTGCTAATGGGTCCATAAATTTTCCAAAGTCAGTTACTAAATTATGTTTTCTAGCAATATTTCCATCCATTGCATCTGTTATAGCTGCAATTATGAAAACTAAACATGCTGTCAAAAATTTGTTCGGTATGTCAAATAACATTACCAGTATGAATACTGGTATTAAAAATATCCTAAATAAAGTTAATTTATTAGGCAAGTTCATTAATAACATCTCCCATTAAATCATATTCTAGCGCATTATTTATTTTTACAGTTACAAATTCTCCAACCTCAAGCTGATTTTCAGATTTTACATATACTATACTGTCTATTTCTTCTGCATCTCCTTGAGTTCTTCCTATATAAACCTTATCTTCTATTTGTTCTTCAACTAATACTTCATATACATTTGAAACTTTAGCTGCATTAAGTTCTTGTGATATACCTTGTTGAACTAACATTAAAGCATCTCTTCTTTCGATCTTAACTTCTTCGTCTAAGTGATTAGGTAGTTTATCTGCTGGTGTATTTTCTTCTCTTGAATATGCAAATGCACCTAATCTATCAAATTTAGCTATTTTTGCAAACTCTACTAATTCTTCAAAGTCTTCTTCAGTTTCACCTGGGAATCCTACTATTATTGTAGTTCTTAAAGTAGCATCTGGTATATACTTTCTTATCATTTCTATTTTTGATAATATGTCTTCTTTAGTTGTATGTCTATTCATTAGTTTTAGTATTCTATTACTTGCGTGTTGTATTGGCATATCAAAATAATTACATATATTATCGTACTTTTTGATAACTTTAACTAATTCTTCAGTTATAGATTCTGGATATGAATACATTATTCTTATCCATTTTAGACCTTCGATTTGTGCAAGTTCTTCTAAAAGCTCTGGTAACATCTCTTTGCCATATAAGTCACAACCATACTTTGTTGTATCTTGTGCTATAACTACAACTTCTTTAACTCCTCTAGCTGCTAATCCTTTTGCTTCAGTTATTATATCTTCCATCTTTCTACTTCTATATTTACCCCTTAATTTAGGTATTATACAGTAAGTACACTTATTGTCACAACCTTCACCTATCTTTAAATAAGCCATGTGAGCCGGAGTTGATATATATCTTGGTAACTCTTCATTATAAGCAAATTCTATGTCATTTAAGCTTACTATATGCTTTTCTTCTTTTAATGACGCTATTATTTCGTCTATATTTTGATAACTTCCTGTTCCAACTATTGCGTCTATCTCAGGAATTTCAGCCTTTAATTCTTCAGAATATCTTTGAGCTAAACATCCTGTTACTATAAGAATTTTTAAATTTGCAGTTTCTTTAAGCTCAGCAAGTTCAAGTATAGTATCAATTGATTCTTGCTTTGCTGATTCTATAAATCCACAAGTGTTAACTAATATTATATCCGCTTCTTCAAAGTCTCCTACTAATTTATATCCTTTTTTATTAAGTATTCCCATCATTATTTCTGCATCTACCAAGTTTTTAGAACATCCTAGCGATTCTAGTGCTATTTTTAACATTGTATCTCTCCTTTTGTTGCTGCTTTATGAAATGTCATTGCTTCTTCTAAAGCTTTTTCCATATTATCAAAATTTATAACTTTATTGTAAGTATACTTCTTAACTGAATGTAAATATAGCGGATCATAGTATTCTACTAAATACTTTTCTACAAGTTCTTCATATTTACCTTCATCTAATAAATTTATATACTCATCTACTTTATTATTACCAAGTCTTTTTCTAAACTTAGATATACACGTCTTTAGTACTTCTATATTTTCACTATCTTTACCATATATATAATCTCTGCATAATCTTTTTACTCTATTTTCCAAACTACATTCTAAAAGCAAATGATACCCATCTCTAACTATTGCATCATAAATTTCATTAGGTATTAATACATGTCCTACTCTTTTACTTTCACTTTCTATAAACACATAGTCAGTAGTTGAGAAAAATAAATTTTCAAAGATTTTAGTCTCAAAATGCTTTTGAGATGGTGGTTTTTCGTCAAAAGTTATAAATCCAAAAGTAGACCCACTATTTTTAGCTATCCCTTCTAAATCAATATTATCTATATTTTTTTCTTCTAACATCTTTAGTAAATCTGTTTTTCCTGCTCCAGTTAAACCATGTACTACTACAAAGTTTTTAGTGTCCATTATATTTTGTAAATAGTTTAATACATAGTTTCTGTATGCTTTATATCCACCTTCAAGTTGGTAAACATTTATCCCTAGAGATGATAGTAGATTAACTATAGACCCACTTCTCATCCCACCTCTAGCACAATATACAACTATATTATCATACTCTCCTGCAAAGGCTGTTACTTGCTTGTATATATCTTTTAATTTATAAGTTACATACTCAAATCCCTTTTCGATAGCTTCATGCTTTCCTTGCATTTTATATATAGTTCCGACTTCATTGTGCTCATTATCTTTAAATAATGGCATATTAAATGCATTTAGTATATTATCTTCTTTGTGTTCTGATTCTGTTCTTACATCTATAAATATTGCATTTTTAAGTACTAATGCATCCTCTACCTTTATTGTTTTCAATTTTATTCACCTTCTAAATTTTGTAAGTCTTGTTTGCTCATTAATACCTTTCTAGGTTTACTTCCTTCGCTTTGACCAACAATACCACGTTCTTCCATAGAGTCTATAAGTCTTGCTGCTCTATTAAATCCTATTTTAAATTTTCTTTGTAGCATAGATGCTGATCCTTGACCACTTTCAACTACAAACTCTATAGCTTGGTTTAATAATTCATCTTCATCACTTGATTTAGATATATTAGCCTTAGATATAGTTTCCATTATAGTATCTTCATATTTAACTTCTTCCCTTACTTGGCTCTTCACGTAGTCTATAATTTTTTCCGACTCATTTTCTGATATAAATGCCCCTTGAAGTCTTACGGGTTTCGCTGCACCTAATGGGTAGAATAACATATCACCTTTACCAAGTAATTTTTCTGCTCCACCCATATCAAGTATAGTTCTTGAGTCTGTTTGAGATGAGACTGCAAAAGCAATTCTTGATGGTATATTTGCTTTTATAACACCTGTTATAACATCAACTGAAGGCCTTTGCGTTGCAACTATTAAATGCATACCTGCAGCTCTTGCCATTTGTGCCAATCTACAAATATAATCTTCAACATCATTTGCACTTGCCATCATTAAGTCAGCAAGCTCGTCTATTATTATTACAATCTTTGGAAGTTTTTCTTCCGACTTTTCATTGTAACTTGTTATATCTTTTACTTGAGTGTCTGCAAATAATTTATATCTTCTATTCATTTCAACAACTGCCCAATTAAGTGCATTTGCTGCTTTTTTCGGATCTGTAACTACTGGTATTAATAAGTGTGGTATTCCGTTATAACTTGCAAGTTCAACAACCTTAGGGTCTATAAGTAAAAACTTAACTTCATCAGGTTTTGCTTTGTATAATATACTGTTTATTAAAGTATTTACACAAACACTTTTCCCAGAACCAGTTGACCCTGCTATAAGTAAATGAGGCATTTTTCCTATATCACCTATAATTGGTTTTCCACTTATATCTTTACCTAAAGCCATAGCTAATGGAGAATCAAACTTTTTAAATTCATCACTTTCAATAACATCTCTAAGCCCTACCATTTGTGCTTCTTCATTTGGAACTTCTATACCTATTGCACTTTTACCTGGTATTGGAGCTTCTATTCTTATACTTTTTGCCGCTAAGCTTAAAGCTATATCATCAGTTAAATTTACTATTTTACTAACTTTAACTCCTGGGCTTGGCTGTATTTCATATCTAGTTATAGTAGGTCCAACTGTAACTTGATTAACTTTTGCTTCAACTCCAAAGTCAGATAATGTCTTTTCAAGTAAAGATGCATTTTTTAACACTTTCTTTCTACCATTATCATCAGTTTTTTTATCAACTTTATTTAAAAGCTCAATACTTGGTATTTTATAATTTTCATATGTTGCTTCTGATTTAACATTTATTGGTTGAGTCTTTTGTATATCATTGTTTAAATTATTTGATTTTTGCTTTTCTTTAGGTTCTTCTTTAATATCTTGAAGTCCTTTTAGTACCTCTAGCTCAGACATACTTTGAGTTCCTTCTAATATTTCTAAATACTCATCTTCTGCTTTGTTAAATCCTACTATCTTTATAGTTTTATCATTAACGTCTTCATCATAATTCATAACTGCTTCTTCGACTTTTTCTGCTTTTTTCTTAGACATAAAATTCTTTAACTTGCCTTCTTTTTTAACAACTGTATTTTCATCAACTTCATCAGTTATCATGTCTATTGCAGATTGTTTCATATTTAAAACTCGATCCTTAAAACTTAAATCTTTGTTACTGTTATTTTTACTAGCTACATTTGACATTACATCCTTTATAGATATATTAAATGTAAACATAACAGTTATTATAAGCGCAAATACACTTATTAACCAGCTACCTGTTATACCAAATATTTTACTTAAATAGTAAGTTATTGTAGTTGCTATCAGTCCACAACCTTCACCATTTACCCCCATTTGCATAACCGGTTTTAACATTTCTGGACTTAGTGGACTATCAACTGGAAGGTTTCTAGCATTCATAAGCCCATAAAATACAAATATAAATGCTATACCTGCATAATATACTTTAGTATGTTTAAGCCTGTATATATACTCATTTCCATCAAAGAATCCAAGTATCCCTGTTACAATTACTATAAATGGTATAGCAATTGAAAGAGACCCAAATAGCCCTTTAAATAATGATTGCATCATGTTTCCTATCAAACCCATTGAACTTGAATTTAAACTATATAATAAAAATATACCTACAAATATGGTTACTAGGTTGTGATATTCTGCATTAAAGCTTAGTTTATTATCTTTCTTTTTGCTCTTTTTTTTCTTAGCCATCAATCTCACCTCTTATTTTTCTACAGTTTCATATAATCAACTATATCTAATAAAAAATATCTCTATAGTTAACTAATTATAATATTTAAAATTTGATTATCTAGACCATAGCAAAAAGTGTTAATGCCTTAACACTAACACTTTAATCTATATTTTTTAATTATATCATATAATACATTATTTGAACAAATCTTATTTATTTTCATCACTATTGCTATTTGTTACTTCATTAGATTCTTTTATTAGTTCTCTTAACTTAGATAAAGCTTCTTTTAACCCTCCAACTTCATCTATAAGACCACATTCAACAGCTTCCTTTCCTATAAGAACACTACCTACATCGCTTACAAGTTCATCCTTTGAGTGCATAATTTTTATAAGCGTTTCTCTTTCTATATTTGATGTTCTAGTAATAAAATCAACTATTCTCTCTTGCATTTTCTTAAAATATTCAAAAGTTTCATTAACACCAATTACTAATCCGTTAGTTCTAATTGGATGTACTATCATTGTAGCTGTTGGTGCTATAAAAGAATAATCTCCAGCTGTAGCAAGTGGAACTCCTATACTGTGACTTCCTCCAAGTACTAAAGTTACTACTTTTTTAGATGTAGAATTTATAAGTTCTGCCATAGCTAATCCTGCTTCAACATCTCCGCCTACGGTATTTAATACTATTAGAACCCCTTTTATCTCAGGGCTTTCTTCTATTGAATAAAGCATTGGTATTATATGTTCATATTTAGTAGCTTTCTTTTGCGGATTACCTATAAAGTGACCTTCTATTTCTCCTATTATAGTTATACATTGTATATCTTTAGTAGGCTGTGGCGGCATATTAGGCACTCCCATTTGTTTTATATTCTGTATTTCTTCACTTTCTGGAACTGGATTATTTTCAGCCTCACTTTTTACTTGTTTACTTTTAGTTTTATATTTATTTTTACTCCCATCAAGATTTGGCATGTTTATATTATTATTAAAGTTGTTCTCTTCATAGTAGTTCATATGTAATACTCCTCTCAAAATATGCTTTAGGATTATTATTTCCAAAAATATCATAAAAAATTCGTTATACGAACGTTACTACTTTTTATAATACGCATATTTTAAGAGGAGTATTTATTATCTATATTCTATTTTAGGTAAAATTCATTATGAATGGCATGAACTGCGCTTGACATATCTTGTTTATTCACTAAGCAAGATATTGTCATATTTGAATCAGATGTCTGAAGTAAATCTATTTTAGATTTTGCAAGTGAACTTACTACCCTAGACATTATACCAGGTATTCCTGTCATGTTTGAACATATTAAGGTTACTTTTGATAAACCTTTATTTGTTTCATATTCTACTTCAAATTTATTTAATGTATCTTCTAAGCTGTTTATATTTTCTTCGTCTATGATAAATATTTTTTCATCTATAAAAAAGTTTATCATATCTATGCTTATATTATTTTTTCCTAGTTCATTTATTATATTTATAAACACATCTTCTTTTGCTTTTATTTTTACTTGAGCTATTTTATCTTTATTGGCTACTGTAGCCATAAAATTAAAATTTTTCTCATAAGATTTTTTACAATTTTTATTGTCACATTCTAGACAAATTTTAGTTCCTTCACAGGCTGGGTTTAGCGTATTTTTTATAGCCAAAGTTATATTTCCACTTTTGGCAAGTTGTACTGCTCTTGGGTGAATTACTTTTGAACCTTTATCTGCCATTTGAAATACTTCTTCATAATCTATACATTTTAAAACTTTAGCCCCTGGCTCAACTCTAGGGTCTGCTGTCATTATACCATCTACATCTGTATATATCTCAACTATATCACAATCTAGAGCTTTTCCTATTGCAACAGCTGAAGTATCACTACCACCTCTTCCAAGTGTAGTTATTTCTCCATCCTCTGTCGCACCTTGAAAGCCTGCTATTACAACTACTTTTTTCTTCTCAAGCTCATTTATTATTCTAGTAGGATTTATATCTAGTATTTTTGCATTTGAAAAATCATCACTAGTTATAATTCCTGCTTGAGCTCCAGTTAAAAAAACTGCATCTATATTTTGTGATTTAAGCATATTAACAAGTATTGTTCCAGATATTATCTCACCACAAGACATTAAGATATCTAGTTCTCTTTTTTGTGGTTCTACTTCTATTTCTTTACACAAACCTATAAGAGTATCAGTAGCATAAGGTGCACCTTTTCTTCCCATTGCTGATACAACTACTACTAATTCTAGATTTTTATCTTTTTCTTTGTACGACTTTACTATTTTGCAAACCTCATTCATTTTTTCATAGGATTCAACTGATGTACCTCCGAATTTCTGAACTAAAATCCCCATATATAAGCCTCCTAGTAAACACCATCATATTCTATTATTATCATGTCGTTTCCTATCTTTCTAACATTTCTCCATGGTACTTCTAGTGTTGATTTATCTTTTTTAATTCCAAAAAATCCTCTTTCTCTTGGTACTAAAAGGGCAAGTATTTCTCCCGTAGTCTCATCTAATATAAGGTCACATTCTCCAATTACACCTAGTCTTTCCCCTGTTACTAGGTTAACTATTTCTTTACCTGCTATTTCAGATAAATTCATGTTTATCCCCCCAATTTTTATCTATTAAATAGTAAATTACTATAATTTAATATCCTCTACACCTCTACCTACGATACATACGCCTAGTTTATCTATATTAAATATTTTATCTATTACTTTGTTTACCATCTCGCTGTTGACATTGTCTATGCATTTTAATATATCATCAGTAGTTCTTACATTTTTATTTAGTAACATAGCTTTTCCAAATGCCATCATTCTGCTACTCGTACTTTCTAAACCTAATATATAACTTCCCTTAAGCTGTTCTTTACTTTCTTCAATTTCTTTTTCTGTTAAATAATTTTCTCTCATATTTTTTATTTCTTCTATAATTGATTCATATACTTCTTTTAAGTTATCAAGTCCCATGCTTGCAAATATACCTAGCTCTCCACACTTTTTATATAAAGTTTGAGTTGAGTATATTGAGTAAACTAAGCCTTGTTCCTCTCTAATTTTTTGGAATAACCTAGAACTTATACTACCGCCAAATACAGTATTTATAACCGCTAATGCATAAACTTCTTCTGTATTTTCTGATGGTACAGCTTCTAGACTTATAGCTATATTTACTTGTTCTGTATCTTTATTTTTAGCTATAAAGCAAGGGTTAAATTCTGCTTTTTCTACCTCTACACTAACTTCTCTTTGTTTCCATAAGTTAAATTTATCTTCTATTTTATTAACCATTTCATCAAAGTCAAAATTCCCAGATATAGATATTACAGCATTATTAGGTACATAGTATTTATTAAAGTAATTTAATAAATCTTTTTGATTTATTTCATCTAAAGACTTCGTTGTTCCTATTATATTCATTCCAAGAGGATTGTTTACATATATATTTTCTGTTAATAAATCATATGCTAAGTCCTCCGGTGAGTCTTCATACATTTTTAGTTCTTCAATTATTACTGATCTTTCTTTTTCAATATCCTTTTCATCAAATAATGGATTTAATACCATATCACTAAGTATATCCATTCCAATATCTATATGTGAATCTAATAGCTTAACATAGTAGCATGTACACTCTTTACTTGTAAATGCGTTTATTTGTCCGCCTAAATTATCTATTTCACTAGCGATTTCTTTTGATGTTCTATGCTTTGTCCCTTTAAATAGCATATGTTCTATAAAGTGAGATATTCCACTTATTTTTTCATCTTCTATTCTAGATCCTGCATTTATCCAAACCCCTAAAGAAATAGATTTAAGGTAAGGTATTTCCTCTCCTATTATAGTAAGTCCGTTATCTAATTTATGCGTTTTGTACATACTCAACCTCCATTTATATCGTCTTTATATAAGCTTAATTTTATCTTAATCGTAACTTTGTTAAATATACATGTATTCAATTATAAGTTAGAAGCATTTTTTATTCAACTATTCCCCTAATTTATAAACGTATAAGGTTAAATCACTTAAAATATATCATTTAAGCTTCCCGGTTTAAAACCATTGTCCCTTACTATTTTTATAATATCATCTATACCTTCCATTGTTGCATATGTAGGATGCATTAATATTATACTTCCATCTTTCATATCTTTTTTTCTTACCCTTTCTACTATAACTTCTGGTTCTTTCCTATTTTGCCAGTCTATTGTATCTATATCCCATTTAAAGCATGTATAACCTACTTCTTTTGCTGCCTTCATTGTTGCTTCTCCAAAAGAACCAGATGGAGCTTGGAAGAATTTTGTATCTTCCTTGATTATATCTTCTATTATTTTTTTAGAAGTTTTTATTTGATCTAGATTTTCTTCATAGGATAAATTTGCATAATCTAGATGTTTATGTCCATGATTACCTATTGTATGCCCCTGTTCTTTAATCTTTAAAAGCACGTCTTGATTTTTTTCTGCCCATCTACCAGTTACATTAAAAGATATTTTAACATCTTCTTTTTCTAGTGCTTTAAGTATTCCCTCTACATACTCTGTTTCCCAACCTAGGTCTACATTACAAGTTAATGCAACGTACCCGCTATTTTTTTTTGTACCTTGAGTATATGGTAACTCTACACTGTTAAATAATTTAAATGTAGGCTTAATGTTTCCTTTAGTTGCCATAAATATTATACCTACTAAGACTACTATAGCTATTATTGCTACTGTAATCATCTTCTTTAGTTTCTTTTTAGTAAGTACCATCATTATCATTGAAACTTCCTCCTAAAACTAATTTTGTTTATATCAAATATGTACAAATTATTTCTTTATAAATTTTATTAAAGGAAGTCCCTATTTATGCAAAAAAAGTGAACTCTAATTTTAGAGTTCACTTCTTAAATCTATTTTTATATTATAGATATTACTGCCTTAACTAATTTTCTAATGTCGCCATTATTGACTGTACATCAATATTTATTATTACATTTTTGGATATTTCCAAAGAAACTTTATTATTATTAATTTTTCTTATATATCCATATATTCCAGACATAGTAAGTACGTAGTCTCCAACTTTTATGCTTTTTATAAATTCATCTCTTTTAGATTGTTCTATCTGAATTTGATTTTTTCTTTTATTTTGCATAATTATCATAGTAAGAATATACAGTATAAATATTACTACTACTAATAAAATTGTGCTACCTTTCATTTTATTACTCCTTAATTAATATGAATATAAAATTTATATCATATCTTCACATTCTAAATCCTCTTCTTCATTTTCAAAGTCACAAAGACTCATAACTCCCATAGTAGACTTTGCCAAATCTAATGAATTATTTATCTTATCTAACATATTATCTTCATCATTTAATACTAATATGTTAGTCGCAATATCAATCATAATTCCTAAAGATACTCCTGATACTACAAATTGTTCTTTTGATCTTGCTAATTCTGCTATTTTTCTTGTTACTATTTGACTTGGAGCTCCCCCCATCAAATCTGCAAATACTATTAATTGATCATGTTTATTTAAATAATCAGTTACTATATTTTCAAATTTTTCATGAGTTATATCTTCTGAAAGATCTTGAGCATAAACTCTATCACTATCTCCTAGCAATAAATCAAATGCTGATTTCATACCGGTTGCAAAATTCCCATGTCCTACTATTAATATATTATACATATTACACTCCTTCTTATGCTATTACCCCTACTACTGATCCAATCATACCTATAGCTAGAGTTAAAGCTAATAATTGATATACATTCCATTTTTTATTTCTAACTAAGTAGAATATAAATAATGTAAATAATGCTGGTAATAAGTTTGGTGTTATTTTATCTAAGATTGTTTGAAAAGCTATTTCATTAACAGATCCATCTGGTAAAGTTGCAGAATACTTAAGCGGAATCGTAATTTTTACAAATGATACTGCAAGACCTGATACGACTGTTATACCAACTATAGCTGCAAGTCTTGATATACTTGCCATCTTATCACTTAATGATTCTATGTACTCAGTACCTAATTTATATCCATAGTATCCAGTTAAAACCTTAGTCGTTATTAAAGATGCATTTATACCTAAGAAGAATAATATTGGTCCTAGTATTAATCCTTCTGCAGCTAAACCTGCACCTATACTTGAAAATAATGGTGCTAAACCAAATTGGAAAAATGAATCACCTATTCCCGATAAAGGTCCCATTAGAGCCATTTTAATTGAACGAGCATTTTCAGCACTTTCACCATTATCTAGTAGCGCCAAATGTATACTAGTTATAAACGGTAACGTCTGAGGGTTTGAGTTAAAGAATTCTATGTTTTCTATTGCTGATTGCTTTAATTGATCTTCATTATTTGCATATATTTTCTTTAAAGCTGGTAGCATAACGTTAGCATATCCTAGGCCTTGATAATTTCCGTAGTTAAAAGCTGATTGTAAGAAAAATGATCTAAATGCTACTATTAAATAATCTTTTAGTTTTAATACTGGGTTTTTTTTAGATTCCATCTGAATAATCCTCCTCTGAGCTTTCTACTTGATTTACTGTTGCTACCACTGGCTTATTATGATAATCATATAGCGCAAATACTAATGCTAAGAATGCTACTCCTATAACTGGTAATTGGAAGAATGTAATTGCAACAAATCCTAAAACAACAAATGCAGTATATTCTTTTTTTACCATAACATTAAGTATCATAGCAAACCCTATTGCTGGTAACATTCTACCTGCTACAGAGAATCCATCTATTATCCAAACTGGTATCATACTGATTAAACTTTGAGCTCCTTCAACACTAAATGCAGCTGCAAATCCTATTATAAATCCTACTACTACAAATGCCCAAAATGATAAGTGAGATAAGAAGCTAAATTTCTTGAAATGTTTTGCTTCTAAAGCTTTTCTTGCAGCTGTTGGTATACCTGACATAGCTGTATATGTTGCTGTGATTATAAATTGGAATGCTACAGCAAATGGCATTGATAATGCAAGTGCTGTTTCTGGGTTCATTCCTGAAGACTTTAATGTTATAGCCATTAAAGTCCCTACTATACCAGGCCCTAGTTGATTAGGAGGTACTGTACCACCTGCTCCAACTCCAAATCCCATAAATGCTATTTCTGAAACTGCTCCCATAGCTAATGCAGTTGGTAAATCTCCTAATATTAAACCAACTCCTGTTGCTAGTACTAATGAACGGTTAGTATATATTCCTAATAACTGACCGCCTAAACAAATTCCTGTCCATAAACCAATAAGTACACACTGGAATATTCCGATTTCCATTACCTTATCCCCCTAGTATAAAAATTTATAAGTAATTATTTATATTAACTTCAACTGCTCCATCTCCACCAATTGGAGTTGTTTTAGTGTTAAATTTAACACCATGCTTGTCTCTTAGTGTTCTTAGTACATTTTTGTCATCTTCACCTAAGTATATTGATCTAGTTATTTTTTCTTTTCCATCTTGATTATGTATATTTCCAATATTTATTTCTTTTATAGGTACTCCACCATCAACTAACTTAAGCGCTGATTCAGGACTTTTACACACTATAAATATTTTTTGATGTGGTGCTGCTTTATGTATTACTTCACAAGTTTTTGCTATAGAGAAAAATCTCATTCCAACTGATGATGGTACTACTGTTTTCATTAATGTTTGTTGCATTTTATTAGTGCTTGCCTCGTCATCTGCTACTATTACTAAGTTAGCTCCTAGTGCACTTAGCCACATTTGCCCTTGCCCATGTATTAATCTTTCATCAATTCTCATCATTTTTATATCCGGTATACCCATAATAAACACCCCTTATTTTATAATTTTTTATTTTTATTACCAATATAATTCCCAATCTTTATAAAATCTTATTAATGCTTCTAGATAGAAATAATCTCCCCATATGTTACCTTCATCAACACCTTTTCCTGAATGCCATGAGTAAACACCATGAAGCAATAATGTATCTACATCATCATCTTCTTTTGTAGCATATTTATCAATTAAAGATTTTAATATTGTGTGCATTGCATATTTATAAGTTTCTTTATCTTCATCTACTTCTGGTAAATATTTGTTCATCTCATGCATACCACATACTGCTATAGCAGCAGCTGACGAATCTCTTGATTGATCATCTCCATCATTAAATATTAAGTCCCAGAAACAAACGTTATCCTCAGGAAGACGATTTAAGAAGTAATTTGTAACTCCCTTATATAATCTAAAGCATTCTTCATTTTTAGTATATCTATAGTTTAAAGGTAAACCATATACTCCCCATGCTTGGCCTCTTGCCCAAGAAGAATCATCATTGTATCCTTGTCTTGTTACTCCCTTTAGAGGTTTTCCTGTTTCATTATCAAAATAGAATGTATGGAATGCTGATGCATCATCTCTTACAACGTTATTGCATGATGTAGTATAATGTTTAAACGCTATATCATAATACTTTTTTTCTCCTGTAACCCTATGAGCCCAATAAAGTAATGGTATATTCAATAGGCAATCTATTATTAATCTGTAGTTATCTTTGGCTCCAAGTTCTCCCCATGCCTGTATAAACTGACCTGTTTCTTGATATCTTCCTATCAGCTGGTCTGCCGCTTTAATAGCTGCTTCTTTTGCATTTTCATTACCAGTTAATTTATAAGATGCAACACATGATAAACTATATAAAAATCCCATATCATGATGGTCTACTTCTATTTTGTTGTCAATTCTATATTTAAATGAATCAACATTTTTATCAGCTAAGTTTTTAAACTTTTGATCATTTGTATATTCATATGCTAACCAAAGCATACCTGTCCAAAACCCCGTAGTCCACTCTATATTGTCTATAATTTTATACTTGTTGTCAAATGTAGCTGGAGTAGGATACATTTCCACAAATTTATCCATATTTTTTTCAATTCTTTTTATACACTGCTCTATTGCTGACTTAATTTCTTCCCTCGTAACAAAATCGTTTTCCTTAAATACATTATGTTTTACTATTTTTTCGATGTTGATATCTTTGATCATGACATACCTCCATAATATAATTTAAAACCCGAACCTCCATGTTCCATATTATGAAACGGTGTTTCGCTTTTCTTAAGACCATTATAAATGGTATATAAACCATTGTCAATTATTTTGAATATATTTTTTTATTTTATGTTGTATATTTATCAATCTTTTTCTTTTTATTTTTTTGCAACTTTACTCTTTAAATAAAATCTTATATAGTATATCTTAGTAATATAAATATTTTTTTAAGGGGATAAATAATGAACGATAATAATTTAGTCCAATCAGTTGATAGGGCTCTTAGTATAACAGAATTCTTAGCTGAGTGCCCAAATGGAGCTGGAATTACGGATATTTCTAAAGCTCTTGGATTAAGTAAAGCAACTGTACACAGATTAATTTCAACATTAAAATCTAGAGACTTTGTTACTCAATCAAAAAATACAGAGCAGTATTATCTTGGGTACAGGCTATTATACTTATCTAGTTGCGTAAGCAAAAATACAGATATATTCAAGGTATCAAGACCTATAATTAGTAGTTTTGCAGATAAGGTAGATGCAACAGTTCATCTTTCTGTATTAGATGATACACGTACTAATATTATCTATGTAGATAAAATCGAGCCTACAAATTCAAATAAAACATTTGTGATGTCATCAAAAGTTGGTAAAAAAGCTCCTTGCTATTGTACTGCAGCAGGTAAATTATTACTTTCAAATTATAGTGATGAAGAGATCAGAGAAATAATGAAAGATGTAAATTTTGAAATTTACACACAAAAAACAATAAAGAATATAGAGGAATTTATAGAGGAAATCCATGAAGTAAGAAAAAAAGGATATGCTCTTGATAAGCATGAATACGACTCTGGAATAATTTGTATATCTATGCCTATATATGGTAGCGGAGGAAAGATGGAGTTAGCGATGAGTGTTACTGGATTGATTATATATTCAACAGTTGAGGATCTTATTGATTTAAAAGAGCCTCTTGGTAAGGTTTCTAAGGAGATAAGTAATACAATTAAATATCTTTAATCTATTATATTTAAAATAAAAAGAGATGTCCTTAAAATAAAATTTTAGGACATCTCTTTTTGTTATCTTGCTATTTTTCCAACGCCATGATTCATTAAAGTTTCAACTTCTTCTATTGATACTAAGTTTGCATCACCTTTTATACTGTGTTTTAATACAGATGCCGAGGCTGCAAACTCTGTAATATACTCTGATTTTTTATTATTTAAAATACCATAAATAACTCCTGCTGTTAATGCATCTCCTCCTCCAACTCTATCTACTATATCATCTATAGTATAGATTTTAGAAGAATATAGCTTATTATCACTGTAGTAATTACATTGTAATTTATTTACAGATACAGATACATTTTCTCTTATAGAAGAAAAAATGTGCTTTACATTTGGGTATAGACTTATTATTTCATCATAATAATATTTTAATTTTTCATATTTATCTTCATATTCACAACTCATATTTAAAATATTCTCGGCATCTAAAATTCCAGCTGATAATATATCTACATATGGTAGTACTTCGAAAGTAGCCTTACTAGCTTCTTCTAAAGACCATAGTTTAGCTCTATAGTTAGAATCATAGCTTACTATTATATTATTTTTTTTGCAGTATTTTAATATATTTAAAATTAATATTCTTAGACTTTCAGAAAGAGCCAAAGTTACTCCTGAGAAATGAAATACATCAACTTCATTTAATACTTTTTCTATATTTAAGTCTTCATCTCTCATATTACTAAATGCTGAATCAGCACGGTCATAAATAACTTTTGATGTTCTATTTCCACTACCGGTTTGTAAAAAATAAATTCCTGTTCTTTTATCACTTTTTGTTATAAATTTAGTTTCAACTTTTTTACTACTTAAATAATCAATTATGGCCTCTCCTATTTCATCATTTGAAACTTTAGTTATTGCTCTTGTATCAATTCCAAATTTAGATAAGGATATTAATACATTGGCTTCTCCACCACCATAATTAACATTTAAATTGTTAGCACTTGAAAGCATCGTTCCTTTATCTGTAGATAACCTAAGCATTATTTCTCCAAGTCCAGCTACTCTCATCTTAGTTACCTCTTGCTTTCTTAAACTTCTCTACATATTGCTTACAGATAGATGTTATATCTTCAAATTTACCATCTTCTCCAAGCTTATTTAATTCTCCACCTATTCCGACTAGGTCTACTCCTGCCTTAGCCCATGTATCTATATTATCTAAATTAACCCCACCAGTTACCATAGCATTTGCATAAGGAAGGGGTCCTTTAATTGCAGCTATGTATCCTGGCCCAAATGCACTTCCTGGAAATATCTTAACTATATCAACTCCATTTTCATGAGCTTTTATTATTTCATTTATTGTCATTACTCCAGGTATATATGGCACCATATATCTATTACAAAGTTTTGCTGTTTCTTCATTAAAAGATGGTGATACTACATATTTAGCTCCTGCTAATATAGCAAGTCTTGCTGTTTCTTCATCTAATACTGTTCCCGCACCTATTACTACATCATCATAATCTCCATATATTTCATCTAACTCACGTATTATATCATTTGCAAACTTATTAGTATAAGTAACTTCTATAGCTCCTACATTTCCTTCTATACAAGCTTTAGATATTTTAACACCTATATCTTTAGTATTACCTCGTACTACTGCAACAACTCCGCATTTTTCTAATGTATTTAAAACCTTTAATTTTTTCATAATAAATCCCCCTTTGTATTTAGTATTTTATAACTTCTTTATTTACCGTGCCATCTATATCACTTATTAAAACAACTTTCCCATAAACATCATGTCCATCTACTTTTAATGATTTTTTACCTTTAAATATTTCATTGTGGCAAACTAAAACTATATATACTTTATTTTTAACTGATATTTTTATAGCTTCAGCTTCTAAATCTTCTAATAATCTACCATTACAATTTTTAACTTCTATTTTTTCTATAAGTACATCATTTTCATACTTATTTGCTAAAATAACAGTTGCAATTGATGTAAATCCATTATTTTTATAATTTGTTATTAATGTATCTTGTTTTTCTAACATGTTGTAGTGATAAGATACTGGTGTTTTTTCTATCTTTCTTTCTAGATTATTTAAATGATATAATGTTAAACTTCCATTTTTACCTTTACATATAGTTTTCTTGTCTTCTAAATATATATCATTTGCAAAATGGAAAAACTGTTTATACTCATGTTCTCCTTCTCCATAAAATTCATCTACCAATACCCATATATTAGGCTTTATATAGATTACTTTTCTATTTGTAAATATTCCTTTATATATATAACCTAAGTGAGATCCTTCACAGTAATCAAAATTATCATTAGTTATAAAAGGATGCTTTATAGGTGTTGCCACTTTTTTATATCCCCAAGACCCATCTAGTACTGTAAAATCTGTATTATCAACAGTAGTTGTATTATGAGCACTACAACTTTTTAGATATTCTCTTATTTCATCACCTTCTATGTAAGTATATCTACCTGGATCTATTAGGTAATCTTCTTCATTTGCATATATACTAATATGTAATAAATCAGCGTGACCATGTCCACTACCTAGAGTTCCACAATGGAAATACATATAATTATCATCACTTTCCCATCCAGATCTCATGTAATAATTTCCGCTATCTTCAAAAGCATACGATGAATATTCTGGTGTTTTAGTATTTATAGTCTTGTACTCTTGTACGGACTTATATCCTAAATCCCATATACTTTCAAAGTCAATTTCTTCATACCCACCAAATTTTAATACTTCATCACTAAATAAATAAGCTGATTTAGTAATCATATCTCTTAAATCAGTATCATCACTATCACTTTGACATACTTGAGTGTGATTTGGCTTTTTCATATATAAGTTGGCATAAGCTAATTTTTTAGTTTTCTCATATATATCTTTAGGTAATGGTATATTATTATTTTGGCATACTATTAAAGTACCTAAATAGCAATGAAGTACTTCATTTAAATACATTGGAGATTGTTCCCAATGCATACCATCATCCATAACTTGAAGATTTATTTGTTCTTTTAATCTTTCTATTGATAAATTTATATAGTAATTATCATCGATTAACTTATCTAAAAATACAGAAACTACTAATAGACCATAATTTTCTAATACTCCCCAATTACTTAGTTTTCCTGATTCTTTGTAATTTTTTTCTAGATAATCGACATGCTCTTTTAATGATTTAAAAAATATTTCATTAAATTCTTGAGTAATATATTCACTATCTTTAAAGTATGTATACGCTTTTATCCAATTTTCACATCTTATTCCTGTATCAATACTCCTCCATGTTGTTTTATCTGTACCATCTACAGGTTTTACATCTTTTATCCAGTTAATTATTTGTTCTATGAATACTTTTGAATATTTCTCATCTTTCGTAAGAACATAGGCCTGACCTAATGTAACCCAGTATCTATGTCTATTTAACATAAAAATCCATTCTGGGTCACCATTAGGAGTTTTATCCCAAATTATATTATCTTCAAATCTATATGGTATAAAAGTTCTTTCCATATCCCATTTCCATTCAAATTTAAATATCTTATTAGAAACATCATCAGCTATTCTTATTACATTTTGTACTTCTTCTTTAAACTTTTCCTTGCAGTATTTTTCTATTTCATCTATTTCATTTTTATTTGCATAGATATTGAAATTAAAATTATTTCTAATATCACTTTGTAAAGTAAAATTATTCATTATAAAGTCTCCTTATTTATTAAATACAAAGAAACTATACCCTTTAGACTTTACGTGAGTATAGTTCTTTGATTCTAATATAGAATTATCTTACTAACCATCCACCATCAACAGCCAAGATAGTTCCGTTTATGTAGTCAGATGCTTTACTAGATAAGAATACAACTGCTCCCATTAAGTCAAATGGTTTACCCCATTTACCCGTTGGTATTCTTGATAATATTTCATCGTTTCTTTTTTCATCTGCTCTTATCGGTGCAGTATTAGCTGTTTCTATATATCCTGGTGCTATAGCATTTATTTGAATATTTTTATCAGCTAACTCATTTGCAAATGCCTTAGTTAATCCTGCTACTCCATGCTTACTTGCTGTATATGGAGGTACAAATTTTCCACCTTGGAAAGATAGCATAGATGCAATGTTTATTATTTTACCACCACCATTTTCTGCCATAATTTTAGCAACTTTTTGGCTTAGGTAATATACTGCATTTAAGTTTATATCCATTACAGCTTCCCAATCTTGTTCTTTGTAATCAAGAAGAGGTGCTCGTCTTATAGTTCCTGCATTATTTACTAGTATATCTATTTTGCCAAAAACTTCTATCGCTTCCTTAATAACGTTTTCTCTATCCTCAGATTTAGTTAAATCGCCTTGAACAAAATGAACTTTTCTTCCTAAGTTTTCTACTAGTTCTCTTGTTTCATCCCAATTTTTATCATGAGTTGGAACTACTAAATCAGCTCCTGCTTTTGCTAAAGCAACTACATATCCTTGACCTAATCCTGTATTTCCACCTGTTACCATTGCTACTTTTCCTTCTAAAGAGAAAAAGTTCATTGAAAAATCATTTAAGCATCCCATAATATATTCTCCTTTAGCCCCTTTATGTTTATTTTAAGTCTGACATTTTTACATGGTCCATATCATCAAATGTTTGGTTTTCTCCACACATTCCCCATATAAATGTATAATTACTTGTTCCTACTCCTGAGTGTATTGACCAACTTGGAGATATTAGTGCTTGTTCATTCTCAACTACTAAATGTCTTGTCTCTGTAGGTTCTCCCATTAAATGTATTACTCTTGTATCTTCTTTCATATCAAAATAGAAGTATACTTCCATTCTTCTTTCATGTGTATGACACGGCATAGTATTCCATACATTATTAGGCTCTAGCATTGTCATACCCATTAATAATTGGCAACTTTGACATACATTTGGATGAACATATTGGTATATAGTTCTTTTATTTAAGTTTTCATTTTCTCCTAATCTAACTGGTCTTGCATCCTCTATATTTATTTTAACTACTGGATATTCCTTATGTGCTGGTACTGAGTTTATATAAAACTTAGCTGGATTTTCTGCACTTTTAGATTTAAATAGTATTTCTTTAATTCCCATACCTATGTAAATACCATCATGTTTTTTCATGTCATATTCAACGCCATCTAGTACTATTACACCATCTTCTCCTACGTTTATAACTCCCATTTCTCTTCTTTGTAGGAAAAATTCCACACCCATCTCTTTTCCTGCAACTAAGCTTAATGTTTCACTTATTGGCATAGCTCCACCAAATATGATTCTATCTACATGACTATATGTTAAACCAATAGAATTTGGTGTAAATATTTCTTCTTTTAAGTAATGCTCTCTTAATTCTTGTGTTCCATATTTTTTTGAATCAGCTGGATGATTCGCATATCTTATATCCATATCAATAACCCCTCTCTTATTCGTTCCATAATTCGGAACAATGTTTCATTTCTATATTCATTATATATGATATAAGCAAATAAAGTCAATAATTTATAATATATTTTTACTTAAATTATATTTATCTAAAATATAATTTACTTATATAAAAAAAAGACGAGAGTAAACTCTCGTCTTTAATCTATATTATTTATCTTCTTTTTTCTCAGCTTTTTCAGGCTTAGGTAAAAGTACTTTTCTAGATAAATTAACTCTTCCTTTTTCATCGATCTCAGTAACTTTAACTGTTACTTCATCTCCTATGTTTAATACATCTTCAACTTTAGCTACTCTTTCGTGTGCTATGTGAGATATATGAAGTAATCCTTCTTTTCCTGGAAGTATTTCAACAAATGCACCGAAGGCCATTATTCTTGATACTTTACCAGTATAAGTTTTACCAACTTCAGCTTCAGCAACTATATCTGTTATACGCTTTTGTGCAAGTGCTAACATTTCAGGGTCTACACCTGCTATGAATACATCTCCAGTTTGTTCTATATCTATCTTAACACCAGTTTCTTCTATTATCTTTGTTATAACTTTTCCACCTGGTCCTATAACATCTTTTATCTTATCTGGCTTTATGCTCATTGTTATTATCTTTGGAGCATATTTAGATAACTCTGGTTTTGGAGCATCTATAGTTTTCTTCATTTCGTTTAGTATATGAATTCTACCAACCTTAGCTTGAGTTAAGGCTTCTCTTAATACAGATTCATCTATACCAGCTATTTTTATATCCATTTGTATAGCAGTTATACCTTTTTCAGTTCCTGCAACCTTAAAGTCCATATCTCCTAAATGGTCTTCCATACCTTGTATATCAGAAAGTACCGCAACTTTATCATCATGCTTTATAAGTCCCATTGCTATACCTGCAACCATATCTTTAAGTGGTACACCTGCATCTAAAAGTGATAATGTAGAACCACATACACTTCCTTGAGAAGTTGAACCATTTGAACTTAATACTTCAGAAACTACTCTTATTGCATAAGGAAATTCTTCTTGAGAAGGAAGTACTGGAACTATTGCACGCTCTGCTAATGCACCGTGCCCTATCTCTCTTCTTCCTGGCCCTCTTGATGGTCTAGCTTCACCAACACTGTATGCAGGGAAGTTGTAGTGATGCATATATCTTTTATTTTCTTCATCATCAAGTCCATCTAATATTTGAGCTTCACTAATTGAACCTAGTGTTGCTATTGACATAACTTGAGTTTGACCTCTTGTGAAAAGTCCAGAACCATGAGCTCTTGGTATAAATCCATTATTACACCATATTGGTCTTATTTCATCTGGCTTTCTGTTATCCGGTCTTATATTTTCATGAACTATAAGTTTTCTAACTTCTTCTTTTATTATAGCTTGTAGAGTTTCTTCTACGTCAGTTGCATATTCTTCTAATAAATCTTCAAATTTCTCAAATGTTGCTTGTTTAACAGCATCCATTTTTTCCATTCTTTCAAGCTTTTCTATAGTTTTAACTGCTTCTTTCATATCAGCAGTTGCAAATTCACGAACAGCTTTTTCAACTTCTTCATCTATTTTGAAAAGAGACACTTCTATCTTTTCTTTTCCAACAGCTGCAACTATTTCTTCTATGAAAGCTACAACTTTCTTTATTTCTTCATGTGCAAATAATATAGCTTCAAGCATTAATGTATCTGGTATTTCTTCTCCACCAGCTTCAACCATCATTATAGCATCTTTAGTTCCTGATACTACTAAGTGCATAGTACTTTTTTCTCTTTCTTCAGCAGTTGGGTTAACAACAAATGCACCGTCAACTAAACCTACTAAAACCGAACCTGTAGGTCCATTAAATGGTATTTCTGATATTGAAAGTGCAACAGATGAACCTATCATTGCTACTATATCAGGAGTACAATCTGGGTCTACTGATAAAACTGTAGCAACTACTTGTACATCATTTCTAAATCCTTTAGGGAATAATGGTCTTATCGGTCTATCTATAAGTCTTGAAGTAAGAACTGCCTTTTCTGAAGGCTTTCCTTCTCTCTTTAAGAATCCACCTGGTATTTTACCAACTGAATATAATTTTTCTTCATAATCAACACTTAGAGGGAAAAAGTCTATTCCATCTCTTGGTTGAGCTGATTTTGAAGTATTAACCATAACCATAGTTTCGCCGTATGTAAGTATTGCACTACCACTAGCTAACTGAGCTATTTTTCCTATTTCAACAGAAAGTTCTCTTCCTGCAAAATCCATTTTGAAAATTTTATGTTCAAACATTAATGCTTGTACCTCCTCTTTATTAAATTCGCTTCGCTCATATCGCCGACACAGTCGCTTAAAACCGAATTTATAGTTCTATTTATTATCTTATCAAAAATACTATAATTTAACAACATAAAACTCATATACTAAGTCATGCTTGTGAATTTTTGAGATACAAAACGAATCATAATACATTTTAGTCTAATTTATTATTTACTGTTTCCTTTAAATTTAATCATTTTCTAGTTCGAACAACTAATTGCTAATATATCTGGTCCTGTATGAGAACAAATACATGCTCCACCTCTTGTGAAATAAATATTTTTGCATTTTATTCTATCTTCAACTTCTTTTTTAAGAGTTTCAAAATCACCCAAGTTTGCTCCACATCCGATTATTATATTTTTATCTTCTAATGTATCGTATTGCTCTATTAAAGTATCAACCATAGTATGTACAATGTGCTTTTTACCTCTTATCTTTGTTAGTATAAATATCTTTGCATCTTCAACTGTAAATAAAGGTCTTATATTTAACATTTGACCTATAGTTGCTGTTGCAAGAGATGCTCTACCACTTCTTTGTAAGTACTCTAAAGTATCTGGTAAGAAGTATAATCTTACACTACTTCTTAAGTTTTCTAGTCCATTTATGATTTCTTTTGGAGTAATATCACTGTTGTTTTCAATTAACTCACAAGCTTTTACTACAAACTGAGCACTTCCTAACGAAAGTGTAAGTGTATCAAATATATGTATCTCACCTTCAGTATCATTTTTAGCCATTACTGCACTTTGATAAGTTCCAGAAGACTTTGATGAACCAGTTATACAAACTATAGGATATTCTCCTACATATTTATCAAAAGCCTCTTTGAATTGTATATATGTAGCTTGAGAAGTCTTAGGAACGACTTTCTCTTCCTTCATTCTTCTATAGAATTCATCATTAGTAATATCTATGCCTTCTTTATATTCATTTTCTCCTATTATAATATTTAAAGGTATTATATCTATATCATACTTCTCTACTAATTCACTAGGCACATCACATAAACTATCACATATTAATTTTATTTTCATAATCAATCCCTCCTACTATACTTGACTATTATATTACTTTTAGAGAATTTACACAAATTTCTAATTTCTATATCTATACCATTTTTACCTTTTATATCCTCTAAAATTATTAATTATAAACTTAATTTTATGTAATTATCCAATAATAATAAATATTTTAACAAAAAGTATAGTTTCTAAAAAGTATAAGAAACTACATTCTTAATAAATTTTAATTTAAAAATTGCTTCATTTTATATTTTTTGATAAAGTTATGAATATGTTTTATCACTCTTTATACGATAATACACTACTTAAGAATATGGTAATACAGATTACACTTGTAATGGACGTTATTATACTAATCAACTTCGCAGGTACTGTTAGAGGTATTATATCTCCATAACCTACAGTAGTAAATGTAACTATTGTATAATAAAATAAATCAAAATTGCTCGATACATTTGAAAATGATTCTGGATATATTTGATTTATTAAACATGTAGCTAAAAATAAATTTAATATAATCATAAATAATAATAATATTGAAATTATAGTTATACTAGAAATTATATTTTTATTTTTATTTCTTATATGCATAGGGTTTTTTATTAACTTAATAAGTATTTTTAAATTTACTATATACGATATAACTAATCCAATTAATGCAATAACATGAATACCTTTAAACTGTATTGGGTCAAATAAAAATACAGTAAAATATACACTTAATATAAAATAACTTAGCAATAATTTCCCTTTTAAGTCTTTATCCTCTACGTCGCCTATAAATTTTTGTATACCAGTAGTTATCAATAATATATATCCTATAGACAAATGAAGTATTAATAAGGTTAAACCTATACATCCTAATGAAAATAAATAGTGTACTAATGTTTGCTTTGTTAGAGAATATTGTGTCACTGATTTTATAACCATCAATATTACTAATATTTCTGATACAATGAATATTCCACCGTGCATTATCTTTATAAATAGACTTCCTTCTGTGAAAATTTCCTTATATGTTTTATTAATCTCTTTAAATGTTTGATATATAGATTTTATTAATCTT
Organism: Faecalimicrobium sp. JNUCC 81; assembly: GCF_053667625.1. Lineage (NCBI taxonomy): Bacteria > Bacillati > Bacillota > Clostridia > Peptostreptococcales > Peptostreptococcaceae > Faecalimicrobium > Faecalimicrobium sp. JNUCC 81. Next base: position 1,226,791 of record NZ_CM132203.1, on the reverse strand, counting down.
TTATTATCTTTTCTGTTACTTACTAAAATAGATAGTATTACTACAATAGTACTTAAAACTATTAATATTTTTCCCATATTAAACATAGCTCCTATATGCTTATTTTTATGTATTTTGTAACTTTAATCTATAGTGTTTCCTTAGTTATATCAATGTATTTAATAAAAAAATAACCTATATAGTAATTTTAAAAATTACATAATAGGTTATTTTTTACGAAATCTTTATAATAAAGAAATTATTATTTTCTTAATCCTAACTTAGCTATTAACGCTCTGTATCCTTCTAAGTCATTTGCTTTTAAGTATCCTAATAAGTTTCTTCTTCTACCAACCATCTTTAATAGACCTCTTCTTGAGTGGTGGTCTTTTTTGTGAGTCTTTAAGTGACCGTTTAATTCGTTTATTCTAGCTGTTAATAAAGCTATTTGTACTTCTGGAGAACCAGTATCTCCTTCTTTTCTTCCAAATTCTTTGATTATTTCAGTTTTGTTCATTTGTGTTACCTCCATTAATTATTATAATCGCCTCTTACTAAGCACTAATTGGAGCAATTAAATGCCGAGTAAAGGTTAATTTACTTGTTTATATTATCATAGATTATTTATTTTTGCAAATATACTTTTTAAAAACATAGTTAGTGTCTTTTTTAAGTTGACCTTTTAGATCATCTAGTGATGAGAATTTCTTTTCATCTCTTATTCTTTCTAAAAATTCAATCTTAATATCTTTTCCATATATATCATCATTAAATTCTAATATATTAGTTTCTATTGATAATTTTTCTCCATTTACAGTAGGATTATAACCAATATTAGTTGCTCCATAATATACTTTTTCACCAATGTGTACTTTAGTTGCATATATACCATTTTTAGGAATAAGTGTATCTTTATCAACTTCTATATTAGCTGTTGGAAATCCTATTGTCCTTCCAAGTTGCTTGCATTTGATTACGTTGCCTTTTATTTCGCAGTTATACCCTAAATATTCTTTCACGCTACATACACTTCCTTGAGCTACTAAATTTCTAATATATGTGCTACTTACTCTTATATCATTTACTTTTATAGGCATTATTACTTCGACTTCAAATCCATATTCATCTGATAACTTCTTTAGTAGCTTCGTATCTCCTTCTTTGTTTTTAGCAAAGGTAAAATCATGTCCAACTATTATTTTTTTAGCTCCTAATTTATCTAATAAAATGCCTTTTACAAATTCAAGGGCTGATATTTTAGTCATATATTCATCAAATGGTATACTTATTACATAATCAACACCAAAATCTTTTAACCTTTTTATCTTTTCTTCATTTGTAATAACATGTTTTATAGGAGTTTTAGCAAAATAATTTGCCGGATGATTTTCAAAAGTAAATACTATACTTTCTATATTTCTTTTTTTAGCAGATTCTACTGCTTTTTTTATTAATACTTGGTGACCCTTATGTAAACCATCAAAGTTACCTATAGTGACAACACTTTTTTTTATATTTACTATTTCTTTTATAGATTTTATAGTAATCATAATGATTTCCCCACTAAAGTTATGTTTTCTATACTATAAATAATTTATCACTTTTTAAATTTATAGTGTTATCTGTTTTGCTTAATTGTCCTGTACCCAAAAACTCGCCTTCACAATAAACTCTTACGATTTCATCTTCTTCTTTAAAACTTTTTTCTATAAATCTTCTTTCATCTATAACTCCACCATTAACGTAGTACTTATAAGCATTTGGATTTATTACCACATGGTTAAAGTTAGATAATACATAGTCTATTTCATATAAATGTTTGTCTAAAGTATTATTTTCTTTAAACTCTCTTAGTTGTTCTAGTGTTATACCATTTTCAAGGTCAAATTTACCTGATGATGTTCTAAGTAAGAAAGACATATGTCCTCCACAACCTAATTCTTTTCCTATATCATAACAAATACTTCTTACATAAGTTCCTTTAGAACATACTACATAAAACATTATTTTGTTGTTATTTATACTTAATACCTTAAGCTCTTTTATATTAACAGGTCTAGATTTTAAAACTACCTCATCAGCTCTTCCACTTCTAACTAAGTCACACATTCTTTTTCCATTTACTTTTAGCGCAGAGTAAATAGGAGGCAATTGGTCTATTTCTCCTCTTTGGCTATCAAAGGCTTTTTCTATTTCATCTTTAGTTACATTTACATTAAATTTTTCTAATATTTCTCCTGAAGAGTCATAAGTATCTGTATTTATACCAAGTGTTAATTCACAGATGTAAGATTTATCCTTATTTAGTATAAGCTCACTTACCTTTGTAGCTTTTCCTATACATATAGGTAATACCCCTGATGCATCTGGATCAAGGGTACCTGTATGTCCAACTTTTTTTATATTTAAAATTTTCCTTACAGCACTTACAACATCATGAGATGTCATCCCTGTAGGCTTTATTATATTTACTATTTTGTTCATTTGCATCACCCTAGATTGATTTTAATACTGCTTCTAATACTTTTTTCTTGGCATTTTCAACACTATCATAAATAGTGCATCCAGCAGCTCTTACATGGCCACCACCACCAAAGCTCTGTGCTATAGAACTTACATCCACATAGCTTTTAGCTCTTAAACTTACTTTTACTTCATTTTCTTTCTTTTCTTTAAGAAGTATGCCAACTTCTACACCATCTATATCTCTAGTGTATGAAGTTATTCCATCTACATCATTAAAGCTTATCACATTTCTTTTTAGCATTTCTTTAGTAATATTTATACAAGCTACTTTCTCATTAACTATATCTAATGTATTTAAAGCTTCTCCTAATAATTTATAATAATTATATGGATTACTTTGGAAAACATTTTGTATTATAGTTTCTTTTTGAGCATTTTTTAACAAAAGGTTTTTCGCCATATCAAAACTACTTGGATGTGCATTTGAATAAGAGAAGTTTCCTGTATCTGTTACAAGACCTGTATAAAGGCATGTAGCAATCTTCTCATCTATTAAATCAATATTATTAACTTCACTAAATTTTACTAATACATTATAAACAAGCTCACAAGTTGATGATGCCTCAACATCTATATAGTTAAAATCACCATAAGAATCATTGCTAGCATGATGGTCAATGCAAATTATTTTCTTTGCATTTGCTTTTATTTCTTCACTTACACATATTCTTTTTCTATCTCCGCAATCAAGAGATATTAAGCTATAATTTTCAATATTTATTTCTTGTGATTTTAGTATGTTTATATCTTTAGTTAAAAATCTTAGATTTAGTGGAGGAGTATCATCTAGTATATAAGAAACGTTTTTTCCTAATTTTATTAGAGAGTAGTACATTGCAAGAGTTGAACCAATATTATCTCCATCAGGACTAATATGAGAAGTAACGACAAAGTCGTTACTTCCATTTATATAGTCTATAATATTATCAATATTAGTTATCATTGTTTTCTTCATCTGTATTATCAACAGATTCTTCTTGATTTTTTTCATTAACTTTTCTTATTAAATCAGACATATACATACCTTTTTTAATAGAATCATCAACTTTAAATATTATTTGTGGAGTATGTCTAAGCTTTACATTCTTGCTTACTTCTCTTCTTATATAGTTAACTGCACTCTTAAGTCCTACTAAACTAGATTCTTCGTCTCCACCTAAAATACTTACATATACATAAGCATAACTTAAGTCATTTGTAACCTCAACATCAGTCACACTTACCATAGAAGTTATTCTAGGATCTTTTATTCCACTTATAAGCATTGTGCTTACTACTTTTCTTATTTCTTCAGCTATTCTTCTTGTTCTGTTATATGATGCCATTTAAATCGACCTCTTTATATCTATTTTAATTTTCTTTCTACTTCTTTAGTAATGTACGCTTCTATTACATCGCCTTCTTTTATATCGTTGTAATTAACGAAACTCATACCACATTCATATGCTTGATTAACTTCCTTAACATCATCTTTGAATCTCTTAAGAGCAGCTAATTGACCTTCATGAATTATTATTCCGTCTCTAACTATTCTTACTTTAGATCCTCTAAATATTTTACCTGTTGTTACGTAGCACCCTGCTATTGTACCAACACCTGATAATTTAAATGTTTCTCTAACTTCAGCTTTACCAGTATCTTCGTCTCTGTATTCTGGATCTAACATTCCAGTCATAGCAGCTTGAACATCTTCTATTGCTTTGTATATTATTGTGTAACTTCTTACATCAACATTTTCTTTTTTAGCTATCATTTCAGCACCTGGTACTGGTCTTACGTTAAATCCTATTATTATTGCATTAGATGCAGTTGCAAGCATAACGTCTGATTCGTTTATTGCTCCAACACCACCATGTATAACTCTAACTGCAACTTCATCATTTGATAATTTTTCTAAAGATTGCTTAACAGCTTGAGCAGATCCTTGAACGTCTGCTTTTATAACTATTGGTAATTCCTTAACTTCAGCATCACCCATTTGGCTGAAGAAATCATCAAGACTCATTCTTTGGTTAGATTTTAACATTTCTTCTCTAGCCATTTGTTGTCTCTTTTCAGCTACACTTCTAGCAGCTTTTTCATTTGGAACTGCAATAACTTGGTCTCCACCTTGTGGAACTTCTGATAAACCTAATATTTCAACTGCAGTTGATGGTCCAGCAGTCTTAACTCTTTTTCCTTTAGAGTTTATCATTGCCCTTACTTTACCGCTAGCAAGTCCTGCAACTACTGGGTCTCCAACTTTAAGTGTTCCACCTTGAACAAGGATAGTAGCAACTGGTCCTCTACCTTTATCAAGTTCTGCTTCTATTACAGTACCAACAGCTCTCTTGTTAGGATTTGCTTTTAATTCTTCCATTTCAGAAACTAATAATACCATTTCAAGTAAAGTATCTACACCTTCACCTTTTAATGCTGATACTGGAACTGATATAACATCTCCACCCCAGTCTTCAACAAGTAAACCTTGATCAGCTAATTCTTGCTTAACTCTATCTGGATTTGCTCCTGGCTTATCTATTTTGTTTATAGCAACTATTAATGGTACTTCAGCAGCTTTAGCATGGTTTATAGCTTCTACAGTTTGAGGCATTATACCATCATCTGCAGCAACAACTAATATTGCCATATCTGTAACTTGTGCACCTCTAGCTCTCATAGACGTAAACGCCTCATGTCCTGGAGTATCTAAGAATACTACTTTTTCTCCATTTACCATAACTTCAGAGGCACCTATATGTTGAGTTATTCCTCCCGCTTCACTTGAAGTTACATTAGTTTTTCTTATAGCATCTAGTAAAGAGGTTTTACCATGGTCAACGTGTCCCATTACAGTAACAACTGGTGGTCTTTTAACTAAATCTTCTTCTTTATCTTCTTCTATATCTATTAAAGCTTCTATTGCTTCTAACTCTTCTTCATCATTAGCTGACCCTTCAACTAATTCAAATCCACATTCACTTGCAACAAGTGAAGCTATTTCAAAGCTTATTTCTTGATTTATTGTAGCCATTGTTCCCATTTTCATAAGCTTCATTATTATTTCTGATGCAGACTTATCTAATTTCTCAGCTAACTCTTGAACTGTTAACTTTCCACTTACTGTTATAGTGTTTCCATTTGCAGCTGCTATTTCGTCTTTTAATATTTCTAAAGCTAATTCAACTTCTTCTTCTTCTAATTCAGAATTTTCATCTGCTGCATTTATTTCTAATTCTTTTAATTTAGCTAATACATCTTCATTTGACATTTTTAGCTCTTGTGCGATTTGGTATACTCTTGTTTTTGACACAAGATCACCCCCTATTATATTTTTGGTTCTTCCATTAAATCTTTTATTTTTTTTGCAAATCCGCTATCTTTGATTCCAAGAACAGCTCTTGGAGCCTTACCTATAGCTAACCCTAGTTGTAATTTCGTAGAGAAATTTATATATGGTATACTTCTAAAAGAACTTTTGTCTTTAAAAAGTTTTTGTGTATTATTTGACGCATCATCTGCTATTATTACAAGCTTAACATATCCTTTTTTTAGTTCAGTAAGTGTTGTATCATCTCCTGAGACTAACTTACCCGCACGCATTGCAAGGCCTAATAAAGAATATATTTTTGCTTCAGTAGTTTTATTCATAAGATTCAAGCTCCTTAAGTAAATTTTCATAAACTTCACTTGATACCTCTATTTTAAATGCTTTATTTAAAGCTTTAGTTTTTATAGCTTTTTTTAGACATTCACTATCTTTACAGATATATGCACCTCTACCGTTTGCCTTTTTAGTTGGATCTAAGAAGATTTGACCTTCTTTGTTTTTAACAATCCTCATTAACCCTTTTTTGGATTCTCTTTCTTGACAAACTATACATTTTCTTTGAGGAACTTTTTTTATTTTTTGCAAAGGTATCCCTCCTTATTCTGCATTTGCTTGAGATTCGCTTTTTATATCTATCTTCCAGTTAGTAAGTTTTGCTGCAAGTCTTGCATTTTGTCCTTCTTTACCTATTGCAAGTGATAATTGATAATCAGGAACTACAACTAATGCAGACTTTTCTTCTTCATTAACGTCAACTCTTACAACTTTAGATGGACTAAGTGAAGCTGATATAAATTCAGCTGGATCTTCACTATAGTTTATTATATCTATTTTTTCGTCTCCAAGCTCATCAACTATATTTTTAACTCTTGAACCTTTAGGTCCAACACAAGACCCAATTGGATCTATCTTTTCATCTATTGATTTAACAGCCATCTTAGTTCTAGATCCTGCTTCTCTAGCTATAGATTTTATTTGAACTATACCTTCAAATATTTCAGGTACTTCAAATTCAAATAATCTTTTAACTAAACCTGGATGACTTCTAGAAACTACTATTTGAGGTCCTTTATTTGTTTTCTTTACTTCTAATATGTAAACCTTGATCTTTTGTCCAGCTTTATAGTTCTCTCCTTGCATTTGCTCAGTTTGAGTCATTACAGCTTCTATTCTTCCAAGATTTACATAAACTATATTTTTGTTTACTCTAGCTACTTCACCTGTAACTATTTCATTTTCTTTATCCATAAACTCTTTGTATACTATTTCTCTTTCAGCTTCTCTTATTCTTTGAACAACAACTTGCTTTGCAGTTTGAGCAGCTATTCTTCCAAAGTCCATAGGAGTTACTTCATTTTCTATTATATCTCCTAATTCATAATTTGGGCTTATTTCTCTAGCATCTTTAAGTTCTATTTCTAAGAAAGTATCATATAAGTCAGACTCATCAACTACTACTCTTTGAGAGAATACTTTAACATCTCCTCTTTCTCTGTCAAACTCAACTCTAACGTTTTGAGCTGAACCAAAGTTTTTCTTGTAAGCTGTTAAAAGTGCTTGTTCTATAGTATCTATAAGTATCTCTTTATCTATACCTCTGTCTTTTTCTAATTCGTCTAAAGCTTCCATAAATTCGTGATTCATTTGTTTTTCCTCCCTGTTAAATTCTCACTAAAACTTTATAGCAAGTCTAACAAGTGCAACTTCTTTTTTGTTAAACTCAACTTCATTTTCATCTATTATAACTTTTATGTTTTTATCTTCAGTTAATCCAACTAATTCACCTTCAAATTGTTTTGAACCGTTTAGTGGCTTGTATAATTTTATTTCAACGTCTCTACCTTGGTATCTTACAAAGTCTTTATCTTTTTTAAGTGGTCTATCAAGTCCTGGTGAAGATACTTCTAAGAAGTAATTATCCTTTATTGGATCTTTTACGTCTAGTATTTCACTTAACTCTCTACTAACAGCTTCACAATCATTTAAAGATATTCCTCCTTCTTTATCAAGGAACACTCTTAAATAATATTCTCCAGCTTCTTTAACATATTCTATATCTACAATTTCAAATCCTTTAGCATCAGTTATTGGCGATAATATTTCTTCTATTGTAGCTTCTATCGATCTTTTCATGTTCTTCCCTCCTATTCAGTTGTAAGTTTAGTATTTAAAACAAAAGAGTGAGCACATCGGTCTCACTCTTAGTTTCTGCAAAATATACTATTTTATATACCATAATACCATATATTAGTTTTCATTGCAAATTTTTTGAATTGTAAATGTAGTTTCTATCTATATTTCATAGTATAATATACTTATTATTTTCAATACTTTCTAGGAAATATTATCACTCTTTAATAAGCATAGTCCATTTGCCAATAGTTTCAAATCCTAATCTATGATATATTCTACCAGCTTTAGGATTATCATAGAATAAACAAAGTGTTTTATTTTCATTTAATAAATCATTACATAATCTAGATAAACATTTACTTAATAATCCTTTATTTCTATAGTCTTCTCTAGTTGCAACTCCTACAACCATTGCTGATTTACTATTTTCAGCAGCTGTTTGAGCTACACTCACTATCTCTTTATTTTCATTTTCTATATAATATATACGACCACTTTTATCTTCTATCTTTCTTACAAGTTGTTTAACTGTAGGATTTGGTGAATCTTTAAATTCTTTTATTGTATCTATTAAATCATATACATCTTGTGCTTCATTTTTAGAAGCTATTTTTACACTGTTATTCCATGATAATAAATTTTTAGAACTAACCATCTCACAAAAATAACTATTATTTTCTTTACTATTTTCAAATACATCATAAAAATTATCTACTATACTCTCTTCTCCTGAAATTATCTTAGCATTTTTATTAGAAAATATTATCTTTTTAAATCCATCAGTATCAATATTTTCATCTTCATAATACGGAATAAAATTTTCATAAAATCTAAGTAGCACTCCATTTAGATTATTCTCTTTATTAAAACTTCCCCAGACCTCTTGAAATTCACTATCAAATCCAAAGTTTTCTATATCACCGATTATAAATAAATTAATAGCAGCTTGTTTTGATAAAAAATTAATCGTAATCTTTCTATCATTTTCATTTAATTTTCTTATCATTATATCCCCCCCTAATTTAATTAATAATTTTAAATTATATTCATTGTTATTAACTAATATCCTATTATTAAATACATTTTTTATATTTATAAAGTCCTACTTTCTTAAGGTATTAATCTTAAAATTAAAACATTATAAATTGTATATCTAAATTAAAATAGAGTAGATGTGTTACATCTACTCTATTTCTTATAACTATATTTTAAATAATCACTATGTTTAATTGAATATATTAAATGTTCCATTTCCTTATTATCATATACCTTTATATATTTACCTTGTATTTTCATGTTTAATCTTTTTGCTACATTACACGAATTAGTGTTATTAGGCCTTATTTGTGCAATAACTTTATCAGCATTAAGCTTATCAAAAGCATACTCTATACATGCGCTCACACCTTCAGTTGCATATCCCATTCCCCATGCTTCTTTATTTAATATATATGCTACTCCTATGTACTCTCTTTGGTCTATTTTTTCAATTAAAGGTCCCATTACTCCAACAACTTTATTATTCTCTTTATTTATAGCTAAAAAATAGCTATATCCTTCATTACTGTATCTTTTTAAATTTTTATTTATCCAATCTTGAACTTCTTCACCTGAAAAAGATTTTTCCCATGCATACATTACTTCAATATCTTGAAGTATATTAGCAATATCTCTATAATCATCTTTAGTTATTTTGCGTAGACTCAACCTATTAGTTTCTATGATTATATCTTCCATAACTCCCTCCTATTAATTTCTAATTATAAACTCTAGTATTTCTAGAAATCCTATTGCTATATATCTATTTTGATTTTTAATAAAAGATAAATATTCTTTTAATTTACCCCATTTTTCATCTAATGTTATTTCTTCATTTTTTATAGTTTCTATATTTTCTAATGTATTTAAAATTTCTTCTTTATTTAGAATTTCACTATTTTTAATCTTTTCTTTAAGGTCTTTTATCTTTTTATTTATATCTTTTTCACTTTCTTCTTTTATTAATTTTTCTCTATATTCATTTAAACAATTTTCTATAACTTGCAAATCGCTTTTACTATACTTCCAAACTATATCTTTTTCTATATTAGAAATTTGTTCTATATTATTTTTATATTTATTATGTAATTCTTCTATTATAATTACCATTTCTAAAAAATCATTTTCTTTTAACGTATCTTCACATATTTTTATATCTTTATCTAATAAATCTATTAATTCATTCACTATATTTATTTCCTTCCATATTTAAAGTCTAAATACTATACCTACTATTGCACCTATTCCTAAATATAGTGCAGGGTGTTTTTTTTGCTTATTAGAAAGAACAAATAGTACTATAAATAAAATCAATGCTTTATAGTCAAAAATATTTAAAATATTTTTTGTTTCTAAAAATTTATCTAATGTAATAACTGATAATTTTAAAATCTCAAATCCTGCAATTGCTATAAGTCCTGTCACAGCTGGTCTAATCCCATAAAAAACTGCATTTACCCCATTACTCTCTCTAAATTTCTTTAGAAAATGAGCTAATATAATTATTATTATAAATGATGGTAGTACAAGTCCGAATGTGGCTATAACTGCTCCTAATGTTCCAGCTGCATTAAATCCAGCATATGTTGCCATATTTATTCCTATTGGTCCTGGAGTTGATTGAGATATTGCTATCATATCGGCAAGCATGGATTTATCAAACCATGTATATTTTTCAGCTATATCATACAAAAATGGTAACGTGGAAAGCCCACCACCGATAGCAAATAGTCCTGTTTTAAAAAATTCAAAAAATAATTGTATATATGTAATTATCATTATTTTTCTCTCCTAAACTTAAGTATCAGTCCTAATACAGACGCCCCTATAACTATATAAATAGGTGAAATATTTAAAAACGCACCTAGTATAAATGTTACTACAAAAATTACTACTCCTATTTTATCTACTACTGAATTTTTCCACAGATTAATTATTGCATTTAAAACTAGCACCGCTACTGCAACTCTAACTCCTGAAAAAGCATATTTTACCACTTCATACTGTGCAAAGTTTTGTAAAAAACTTGCTATTATTAATATTATTACAAGAGATGGAAATACCACCCCTAAAGTTGCAAAAAATGCACCTACTATACCCCTTACTTTATATCCTACAAATGTAGCTGTATTTACTGCAATTATTCCTGGTGTAGCTTGACCAACTGCATAATAGTCTAATAGTTCTTCACTCGTTGTCCACTTTCTTTGTTCAACTACTTCTTTTTCTAGCATAGGAAGCATTGCGTATCCACCTCCAAAAGTTAATCCCCCAATTCTAAAAAATGTCTTAAATAAATCAAATAACTCACTCATATACATACCTCCTATATAGGATTATTATAAAATAAAATATAACTTAAATAAATCTTTTATTACCATAAATTTCATATTATTTTAACTAGTATTTATTGTGTAATTACTTACTTTTATAACTACTATTTCATAATATCTAAGTTAATATAAAAAAGCTATAAATAAAAATATTTATAGCTTTCACTATTTTAATCTAATAGGACACATTCATCTCCAACCTTTACTTTTCCACCTTTTAATACTTTTGTGAATATTCCATTACTAGGCATGATACATTGACCTACTTGATAATATATTGCACATTTATCATGACATTTTTTCCCTATTTGAGTTACTTCAAGCTCAATTTCTCCAACTTTAATCTTTTGACCTATGGGAAGTTTATTTAGCTCTATACCTTCTACAACTAAGTTCTCTCCAAATGCCCCAAAGTCAACCTTTGCTCCCTTATTTCTGAAATCTTCAATTTTTTCTAGTGCTAAAAGACTTACTTGTCTATGCCACTTCCCTGCATGAGCATCATTTTCTATACCAAAGTCCTCTATGACATTAGCTTCTTCAACCATAGTTTTTGAAGTACCCTTTTTTTCACTTATACATATTGCTATTAATTTGTTCATTTCTTCTCCTCCAAGTCCTTATATTCCTCAGGTGTATTAATGTTTGAAAACTTGTCAACTTCAAATCCTTCTATTACTTTGTAATCTAAGTTTTTTATTAGTTTTTGAAGTTTATTTTCATTTTTATTTAAGCTATGTTCAATATTATTGATTATATTCTTTGAATATATTGAACACAGAGTTTGTAGTCTATTACCTACTTTAGGAACTAATACATCATAATTTTCACTATAATTACCTAAAGTATTTATAATTTCTTTATTAATTAGAGGCATATCACATGCTATACATAAAACCTTATCTGTAATGGAATTTTTAAGTGCTGTATGTATTCCTGATAAAGGACCATTTCCTACATATATATCTTTAACAATTCTTAAGTTAAATCTTTCGTATAATTTTCCATCATTAGCTACTATTATAACTTCTTTATAATCTTTTCCACAACCTATTATATGTTCTATAAAAGTTTTATCTTTATAACTTAAAAATGCTTTATTATTGTAGTTCATTCTACTACTTTTTCCACCTGCTAAAATGGCTAGGGTTTTATTAATCAAAACTAACCCTCCTTAGAATTTAATTATGTCGACTAATACTTTCTCTTCAAGTCCTGTATTACCTTTTTGAACTTCTATTAGACAATTAGAATCTTTTGTTGAACTTAGTATTCCGTTCCCAGTTTTTATTTGAGTCATTTCTACATACTGTTTACCTTCATTATAAACTGTTTTTCCTCTTATAAATCTTCTTTGTGGGCTCTTCTTATTAAAGTTACCTAAAAGTATTGCCTTCTCTCTTTTTATTTCTATTTTTTCATTACCACTTAGTTTATCTAATGTTGGTCTTGCTAAAAGTTCAAAAGTTGTTAATGATGCTGTTGGATTACCTGAAAGACTTATTATAATAGAGTTGTTAAATTTAGAACATAATACTGCTGATCCTGGTTTAATCGTTACCTTCCAAAATAATTTTTCTGCACCTATATCATCCATAGTATCTTTTAATAAATCTTTTTCTCCAACTGATACTCCTCCAGTAGTAATTATTAAATCGCTTTCTTTTGAAAATTCTTTTATAATATTTCCTATATTTTTGCTACTATCATTTGCATGATCTATGCCTATAACATCATATCCAAGTTCATAAACTCTAGAAAGTATGCTATATTTATTACTATTGTATATCTTACCTTCTGTAAGATTTTCATTTATATCTAATACTTCATCTCCTGTACTAATAAAAGCTATCTTAGGCTTTTTATAAACTTTTATTTTATTAATTCCAGAACTTGCAATTATTCCTATATCAGAATAATTAAGTTTTTTATGTTTATTAACTAAAAGGCTTCCTTTCGTTATATCTTCACCTTTAAAGCATATATTTTGATTGGGTTTAGCTATTTTATTAACTTCTATAAATTTATCATATATATGTACATCTTCTTGCTTTACTACTGCATTTGCACCTTTTGGAATAGGCGCTCCTGTCATTATTTTAATAGCGGTATTTTTAGTAACTTCATTATTAGAGCATTCTCCTGCATAAATTGTATCTATTACTTTAAGTTTTACTTTTGCATTTAAAGTATCTTCCGAAATTATAGCATATCCATCCATAGCAGATTTGTCAAAAGGAGGATTATTGATTTTAGAATAAATATCTTCTGCTAATGTCTTATTTATTCCCTTTATTAAATCCACTTCTTCAACTTCTAAAGCTTTTGTATTAATATTTAATATTTCTATGGCTTCTTCTAAACTTATAAAGCTTTTCATATCTACTCCTTAATATAATCTTTTTCTTTTTCTATTAAATCAGCAAGTAATTCATAGTCTTCTTTATGTATTACAGGTATTTCTTCAAAACTAATATCTATATCACTTGCTATTGCTATTAATTTCTCCTTAGGAGATATAATCTCCTTGCTAATTCCATTTCTAAATACTTCTATTTTTCTAAGATTACTTTTTTTATATCCTTCAACAAGGACAATATCTTTATTATCAATCATATTAATAATATCATCTAGCTTCTTTTCTTCTTCAAGTTCATTTATCATCGCTAATCTATTTTTTGACGATATTATAACAGTTTGTGCTCCTGCCTTTCTATGTTTATATGTATCTTTTCCTTCTTTATCTATATCAAAGCCATGGATATCATGTTTAATTGTTGCTACTTTTAAATTTCTTTTAGTTAACTCTTTTATCAATCCTTCTATTAGAAAGGTTTTTCCTACATTAGAGCTTGATCCAATTATATTTATTACCTTTGACATATTTTACTCCTTCAACTTATATATTTTAAACATGAGACTTTCGTCACATAAATTCATTTTACTTTAAAGTGTGATATCTATATGATAAAAATAATATAGGTTTATAACTTTATAATAATATTTATACATCAATTTGAAAACGAAAATATATAGATTTAAATAATTTAAAATTCTTTTCTAGATTAAAGAAATCTTAGTAGTCTATATCAAATAAGCTTTTCTTTACTTTTATTCTTAATAAATCTATACAAAAAAGATATTGCCATAACTTCATGACAATATCTTTTTTATAAATTTAAATAGTATAAATTAGTTTATGAAATAATTAAATTTAATATTTTCTAATTTTCTTTTTTAGATTTTGGTTGTTGTTGTGTTATACAATGTATGTTCCCTCCGCCTAATAATATTTCTCTTGCATAAACTCCAACAATTTTTCTATCTGGGAAGCAACTTTGTAGAGTTTTTCTTGCTTTTTCATCATTAGAGTCATTGAAAGTAGGAAATACTACGCCTCCATTTGCTATATAGAAATTTGCATATGAAGCTGCTAAACGGTCGCCTTCTTCACGAGGAAGTGTTCCATCTATTCCATCTACACCTTGACTTTCTTCTTTTGTAATTAATATATTAGCTGGAAGCATTAATTTAACAACTTCTAATTTTCTTCCTTTTGCATCTGTTGAATTGCTTAAGATTTTATATGCTTCTTGGCATATTTCATATTGTGGGTCATTTTTATCTTCGGTCCAAGCTAATATTACCTTACCTGGTTCAACATAGTGAATTATGTTATCCACATGTCCGTTTGTTTCATCATTGTATATGCCACGTGGAATCCAAATTATTTTTTCAAGATTTAAGTATTCTTTTAATACCTCTTCAATTTCTTCTTTTGATAAATGAGAATTACGACCTTCACTTAATAAGCACTCTTCAGTTACTATTAATGTTCCTTGACCATCAGCATGAATAGATCCACCTTCTAAAATAAAATCATCTAAACGATATCTATTTTTTCTTTCTATTTCACATACTTTTCTAGCTACATGATCGTCCTTATCCCAAGGGAAGTATAAACCGTCAACTAATCCTCCCCAAGCATTAAATGACCAATCAACACCTCTTACTTCTTCTCCATTTGTTACAAAAGTAGGTCCACAGTCACGAATCCAAGAATCATCATTTGATATTTCAACTACACGTATATTATCTGGTAACATATTACGTGCATTGTCATACTGAGCATTGCTTACACACACTGTAACTTTTTCAAATTCACTAATTGCTGTTGCAACTTTTTCAAATACATGCTGTGCTGGTTTACCTCCAAGTCTCCAATTATCTGGTCTTTCCGGCCATATTATCCAACAACCATCATGTTCTTCAAATTCTCCTGGCATTCTAAAGCCATCTTGTTTCGGAGTAGATGTTAACTTTTTCATTTATTTTATCTCCCCTTTTGATTTATTTTTAACGTTTCTTACTTTTATAAGAATTTCTCCTATTATGAAGAAAATAATTGAACCTATTGTAATTGGTAGTGTTTCTGATAAACTTGCTGTATCAAATTTCATTGGTACTGCAATAAATATTAAAGAAATAATAATCATAATCATTGGTAGTGTAGCTAAAACTTTTAATACAAAATCGCTTCCACTAACTCTAAATGGTCTTTCTTTATCAGGGTCAATTTTACGAAGTTTTAAGAATGCAGGAAATACTGGTAAATATGCTGCTAAAAACATTACAAGATTTAATGCAAAGAAACTCCAAAATAAATCCTCATTTGGTAAAAGTGGTGCTATAATTACTACTAATGATGCAACTATTCCGTTCATTATTGAAGATCCTACAGGCATACCATTCTTTGTACTTTTTTTACCAAATACTTTAGGCATATCTCCATTTGACGCTGCATAGCAAGCCACATTATTCACTCCAAGAGCCCAAGAAACCATATTTCCAAATAAAGTTAATAAGAATAAAATACTCATTATAGAAATAAATAATCCACCTGTTTTTCCTGTTAATAACTGTATACTATCAATTAATCCACTGCTTGTGCTTACTTCAGATGTTGGAATTGCAACGCCTATACCAAATGCAGAGAATATATAAATTGCTGCTATAACAATCCCTCCAATAATAATTGCCTGGGGAATTTGTTTTTTAGGATTTTCCATGTCATCTGCAAATGTGCAAACAACTTCAAATCCTAAGAAATTAAATAATATAACAGAAATAAATGATAAGCTATTTAAATCAAAAGATGGAAGTAGGGAAGTTAATGTATATTCATTTGCTACACCTTTAGTAATAGCTCCATAAATACCAAGTACACCTACTACAACAGCTAATAATACTTTTATAAATGCTGCACCGTTTAAAATCCATACACTATCACATACTGGATAAAAGCTAATAGATACTATAATCCATATAAACGCTAATTCTATAAGTAATGATGCAATTAAAGGAATTTTTATACCAAAAGCAATTCCTAAAATTTCAGGAAATATTACTGCTAAAGAAGCCATCCATAATGGGTAATTGATCCAATAATACCAAGATGCTCTTGCTCCCCATTTATGCCCAAACGCTTTTCTAACCCAGTCATATAATCCACCTTCTCCGTTATAGGTAGTGCCTAATTCAGAAGAAATCAAACCATATGGCAAAAGGAATGTTAACATCAGGAATATCCACCAAAAATATTGTGAGTTACCTATAGCTGCTACTGGAGCTGCTGCTTCCGCAACAAATACTACACAGATTACGGATAAGACAGCATCCGTTAATCTAAATTTTTTCTTTCCTTGAGTCTCATTCATTTTCTCCTTCCCCTTCCCAGATTCCTAATTATTCATAAATTCTTCTAAGTCAGCTTTTGCCTTTGCCTGTTCTTCTTTATCTATTTCTTTAGCAGCCAAATTCATAAAGTAAACTAGTAAACCTCTCATTGCAGTTAGACGATTTTCAGCTTCATCAAATACTATTGAATAAGGTGCATCTATTACTTCATTTACAACTTCTTCACCTCTTGTTGCTGGTAAACAATGCATAAATTTAACATAAGGAGCTGCCTTTTTCATCATTTTAGGAGTTACTTGATATTTAGGATAAAATATTGCTAATCTTTGTTCTTCTGAAAGCTCTGCATCATATAATCCATACCATACATCTGTATAAACAAAATCAGCATCTTTTAATGCTTCATCTTCATTATCAGTTATAGTATAAGAACCTCCTGAAACCTTACAGTTTTTTTCTGCTATTTTTAAATGTTCCTCTTTTAATTGATATCCTTTAGGTCCAAATTGCGTAAAATGCATACCTAATTTTGTAGTAATAAACATTAATGAAGTACAAACTTGAGTTGCATCACCAACAAATACTACCTTACAATCTTCTAGTTTTTTACCTTCCGGTAAATGCTCTATAATAGTACACATATCTCCCATCTCTTGTGTTGGATGGTTATAATCAGACATACCATTTATTACTGGAATTGTTGCATATTTTGCTAAGTCTGCTACACTTTCATGACGATCAACACGAGCCATAACTATATCTACTAATCTAGATAGTACACAACTAGTATCTTCTAGAGTTTCATGTCCTCCTAATTGTATTTGACCTGGTGCAAGGTATTGTGCATGACCACCTAATTGAGTCATTGCTGTTTCAAATGATACTCTCGTTCTTGTTGATGATTGTTGGAATATCATTCCTAATGATTTATTTTTTAATAATTGTGGATAATATCCTACTTTGATACATCTTTTAATTTTAAGAGAAAGGTTAATTATCTCCATTAACTCTTCCTTTGTAAAATCATTAGTGTCTATAAAATGTTTTATTGGCATAAACGTTTCCCCCTTAAATTTTTAATGTATATTTTGTTAATCAACTACTAAGTTTCATCAATCAACTTATACCTTAATCATAGTTTCGAAACTTAAAGTTTAAAATCAATCTAATATATTACTTTAGGGTAGATTTTTCTATAACCTATGTGTATCTCTCTTCTAAACTTCTCTAATCTTCGCCTGTATTTTACACGTTTTTTTGAGTTGCTAAACGATTTGCTTTATAGTACACTAAAACTATAAATTTACTTTTATAGTAAATTTAGGTAATTATTTAGGGAGGGATTATCTATTGAAAATTACTTTTTTTATTTATAATATTTTCTTAATTTCTTTATACACAAGCGCATTAACTTATTCATCTAGTCTATACCTACGTAAAAAATATCCTTTCCACCTATGTATAAGTGTTCTATTTTTATTTTATATTTTTGATGACACTATCATCTATATGTCTGAGTTTTTAAGCAGTTTTTCAAATTACTATGACCTACAGTTTCTAAATGTACCTGCCTTTAAAACCGTAATTATGATGGCTACAGGTACTTGCTTAATCTTCATTCATCACTATATTTTAGATAAGAAAATTTCATTTATTGATTGGTGTATTTTCATATTACTTGCTGTTTCTATAATTTTTACACCTATGATTTCTCAGGATGCTCTTATGGTGTGGTCTTACTATCTTCCTTATCAAATTTTAACTTTATACTTAGGCTTTACTGGCATTTTATATTTAAAAAATAATTCTTATTTAATAGAAAAATATCCTAATATTAAAGGATATAAAAGCTTACTAATTCTAACTATTATTTTTTCATTTTTAATTATCATTGAAGATACCATTGTTATTTTTAGTTTTGATATTTATACACACATTTCTCTTAAAATCAATAATAGAAGCATATCTGAGGATATTTTAAATATTATTTATGCAGTTTCTGCTATTAGGTATTTTTCTAAACAATTTAATAATTCCATGATAGTAAAACCTGCTTTTAAAGAAGATAGCCCAGACGATTTAGAATTAATAAATAAAACTAAAATTTCAAATTATATTTTTTATCAATTTTCAGAAAGATATAATTTAACAATTAGAGAACAAGATATATTAGAAGTATTACTACAAAACAAAAACAATCAAGAAATAAGTAATGAGCTTGTTATTTCTATAGGAACAGTTAAAAGTCATATTCATAATATTTTTCAAAAGGTTAATGTAACAAAGCGCAGCATGTTAATTCGTGTTTATGAAGAATTTTCTGCTGAAAATTCTTATATAGAAAAATATTAATTTATTCTTTCCATAATAAAAAAGGACTAAATTTTTAAAATTTAATCCTTTTAGTTATATTTTAATGACAATATAGACATCTATTTAGGCTTTTAATAATCTTATTCTTTTTCTCTTCATACTTCTTATAATATCTTTAGTATCCTTTTTAACTTTAAGTGATTCACATATTTTCTGTAATGATTTATTGTACGTATAATCATCAAGATTATTATTTTTCAAATATTCTAATGTTAATTCTTCAAATTTGACAAATGAAATAGAAATTGCCCAAGCCACTGCCATCTTAACATAGTATCCATCGTGACTAATATTATCTAATTCCTTTAAAACTAACTTTAAATACTCTTCATTAATGTAATAATTAATCATCATAACTACTGCAAATCGAACTTCAAATTCTTTGTCAGAACAAATATATGGCTTTAAAAATTCCCAAACTCTTTCTCTATTTTTATTTGTTATTTTTAATCCTACACAAAAACTATCACAAACAGACCAGTTATTAATTTTAGGCACAAAATCAGATATACATTTTAAAATATCTTCAATATCTTGATTTTCTAAATATCCAATTATCATTCCTTTTAACATCACTTCTTCAAAATATATTTCATCATTATTTTCTATATAACTTTTCCAATCTAATTTTACAATTTGCTTTGCAATTTTTCTTAAATTAGGAATACGAACTCCAATTAAATTATCTATTCCTGGTAACAAATTTGAAGAAAAATTCTTATAATTCTCCTCTGCTAATTCTACTAATTGTTCCCTAATCATTTTTATTTTCATTTTCCATTTCTAAAAGTTGTTTTTTCATATCTAATCCCGCTGCATACCCAACTAATTTTCCATTTTTTCCTATTATCCTATGACATGGAATTATTATCAAAATTGGATTTTTATTATTAGCCATTCCTATAGCACGAGAGGCCTTCGGATTACCTATTTTTTCCGCTATATCTTTATAGCTTAAAGTTTCTCCATAAGGAGTGTTTTGAAGCTCTTTCCACACCTTCTTTTGAAACTCAGTTCCTTCTGGTTCAATAGGAAAATCAAATGATTTTCTTTTTCCTTCTAGATAATCCTTAAGTTGATTTGCTGCTTTTAAAATTAGTGGGGTTTCCACCACTTCCATCCCATCTGAAGGTAATTTGTCAGAAGTATAAATATTAGTTATATTTTCATTATTTTGTACTATACCAATTCTTCCAATTTTAGTTTCATAATAAAATATTTTTTTCATAAAAGTATCTCCATTTATTATTTTATTTTTAATCTTTTGTATATTTATATATATAACAGATAGAACTTTTATCTATAATTTATCATACTTTTGAAATTATTTCTTCAGCATTTTGTATTTTACTTTTTATATATATTTTTTTAATCAAATTATTACCTAAAAAGAAAAACCGCATCACATTAAATTGTGATACGGTTATTTGCTTCTATTAAAATTAAATTATTTTTTATTACTTCTGATAGGTATCCAAACCTTGAATTAGCTGGTTCTCAATTTAAATATACTTCTTACTTTATAAGAGATACTATTTCAGTTATTTTCTTTGCTCCAAAATATACATCTTTATCATTAATTATGATCCCAGGAACGCTCATTATCTTATGCTTTGATTTTAGTTCATCAAATTCAGATATATTAACCATCTCCGCTTCTATATTTTCATTTTCTATAGCTATTCTTTGAGCTGCAATAACTACATCAGGGCATAAATTACAAGATAATGATACTGCAACCTTTATGTTTGTCTTTGTATTTATATCCTTTATATTATCTATTATATCTTTATCTATATTCTGACCTGGACCACTCAGGTTATATATAGCTAATATAAATGAATTTAATTCATGACCTCCAGGTACTCCATGGAATTTAACTCCGCAATAATTTTTATTACTATCTAGTAAGGCAACTACAGGAAGTTTATTCGCATTTATTTTTGACTCTATATCTAAGTTTTCAGATTTTTTATATACTTCAACATGTAATTTTTCACAAAGGTCGGCTATGTCTATAACTAGATCTCTAAGTTCTAAAGATTTTTGTAAACTTTCATCTACTACTGTTACTAATGTTACATCATTTTCAATTTTATCTAGTATACCTTTTAGTTGAGTTCTTAATGTATCGTTTAAAAGACTACTTCTTTTACTAACATTAGAATTTAATTCCTCTTTTGCATTGTTTTCAACTACTTTACTTGCATTAGTAGATTCTTCTATAATTTCTTCTTTTATACCAAGCCTCTCTTTTTCACTTGATACAAACTTTTCGGCACGTGTAGCTGCAATAGCGCCATCTGCAACTGCTGTTACTACCTGTCTTAATTCCTTTGGTCTTAAATCTCCAGCTGCATATACTCCTCTAACATTAGTTTCCATATTCTCATTAGTTAATATATATCCATAATTATCTAAATCAACTTTCCCTTTAAATAAACCTGTTTGAGGTTTATATCCAATAAATATAAATATACCAAATGATCCATCTTCTTCACTTGATGTATATTCAAATACTTCATTAGTCTCATTATTTTTGAATTTAGCATACTGCAGTACACCATCTCCACCAGCTTCTATAATTTCTGTATTAAATTTAACTTCTATTTTAGGATGAGACTTTACCTTATCTGCTATAGATTTTGCACAAGTAAATTCTGGTTCTCTTGCTACAACTGTAACCTTTCTAGCAAACTTAGTTAAAAATAATGATTCTTCTGCTGCTGCAAATCCCGCACCTACAACAAATACTTCTAATCCTTTGAAAAATTCACCATCACAAGTTGCACAGTATGCTATTCCACGACCTGTAAACTTTTCTTCTCCTGTAAATCCTAATTTTCTTGGAGATGCTCCTGTTGATATTATTACAGACCTTGATTTTAAGTTTTCTGACTTAGTTTTAATTATTTTTATGTCACTATCTAAATCAACATCTAAAACTTCATCTTCTTTAAATTTAACATTAAAGTCTAGGGCTTGTTGTTTCATCTCTTCCATAAAATGTGGTCCACTACTTTGTCTTATGCCTGGATAATTTACTATTTCACTAGTAGTTTTTATTTGTCCTCCACAACTTTCTTTTTCTATAACTAATGTATTTAACTTAGCTCTACCAGCATATATACTTGCTGATATACCTGCTGGCCCTCCACCAATTATTATTAAATCATATATTTTACTCATATTTAAAATCTCCCAACATGAATTTATTTAAAAAATAAGAAGCATATCAATGCCTCTTATTTTAATCAATCCCCTTAAGGATTAAAGTTTATCTATAAATATTATAATTTACCTACTAAGTCTAAGCTTGGTGATAATGTTTCATCTCCTGGTGTCCATTTAGCAGGGCAAACTTGATCTCCGTGTTGTGCAACAAATTGAGCTGCCTGTACTTTTCTTAATAATTCTTCTGCATTTCTTCCTATACCTAAATCATGAACTTCATAAGCCTTTATTTCTCCATCTGGGTTTATTATGAAAGTCCCTCTTAAAGCTAAACCTTCTTCTTCTATCATAACTTCAAAATCTCTAGCTAACTTTCCTGTTGGGTCAGCTAACATAGGATATTTTATTTTTCCTATTGTTTCTGAAGCATCTGCCCATGCTTTATGTACAAAATGAGTATCTGTTGATACTGAATAAACTTCACAACCTATTTCTTTAAACTTTTCATAGTTATCTGCTAAATCCCCTAACTCAGTTGGGCAAACAAATGTAAAATCTGCTGGATAGAATACAAATACTGACCAATGTCCTTTTACTGAATCAAGTGTTACTTCTTTAAATTCTCCTTGCTGATATGCTTGAACTGTAAATTCTGATACTTTCTTATTTATTAATGACATATTAACTACCTCCTAATTTTAGTAACGATTACTATTATTATTTATTTAATTATATTTTATTCTTTATATTACTATTTGTCAATAGTAATTAATAATGATTTTCATTATTATATTTTATTTTTACCTCTAGCTATTAAATTTAAACATAAAATATTTCATTTTTGTTTTTTATTATTCATTTGTCCAATTAAAAAGCTGCACCACTTATTTGTGATACAGCTTTTTATTATATTTCTGAAATATATCATCTTATGTAATCAGCATTACGTTAAAAGTTCAATTTAATATAAAATTCTCTCAGCATCTAATCGTAGTTTATAAAATACTTGAACCCACTCTGGCTGTTCTCTTAATATTAAACTTATTTTTTTCAGACTTCTTTTCCCAACTCTTCTATCAAGTATAGCTAAAATACGAGTCAAATAATTTTCTGAATAAAGACTTTTATCTATACTTTGATTAAGATACTCAGTTATAGAATTTGTAAATAAATATGAAGAAAATATCCTTTCATTAAGTAATTTATTTTCAATACATTCTTCAATTTCTATCTTTTCTTTGTTTAATAAGACTTCATCTTCTATCAGTTCTCTATCTATCTTATCTTTAGTTATACTAAATAGCAAACTATATAGTTCATAAAAATCAGAAACATTTGTTTTTAAAACTTCTTTTCCATCAACAATAATCGCAAATCTCTCTTCATTATCATGTTTACGATATCTAGTCATAAAATAATTAACTCTTCCTCTTAAAGGTTGTGCGAGTAAATCTTTCTCTAATCTCTTTTTTATTCCACTCCATGATTGCCCCATATTTATTATCTCCTTGTTTACATAAATGAAACGATTATTCAAAAACCTGAAATTTAGAAAATATTCTCTATTATAAAATTATATTTTCTTATCTGACTTTTCTCTTAATTCCATTAAAATCTTATTTTTTAAATCTTTTTCCAAGTATCTAGTTGGAACTATTTGAGCAATAAATCCACTTATATATATAAGTATCATATCTTCATATACCTTTACATTTTTTATACTACTTTTTAAAATAGTTTCAGATGAAAATTCACCAAATACTTTTATATTATCTACATCAATTTCTAAAGTTTTTTTCCCGAAAATAGATGAATTATCCCCTTCATTTAATATTTTTTTAATTTCTTTTTTTAGTAAGTTTTTATATTGTTTTGGATATGTTACAATCCATACAATTACAAACAGTATAGAAATTATAATCCAATAAAAACTTGGTTGTCTAAATAAATTATGACCTATAAAATATATTGGTATTGAAAAAATTACTGGTACTAAGTATCTAAGTAAATAAAATGTTTTTTTGTGAGCTGGTGAATTTTCAATATGATATAAATTAAATTTAATGTAATCGTCTTCTGTTATTTCAAAATCAAACTTCATCTTAAAAACCTCCTTTATTTCTCTCCCTTTTGGGTTATCTATTATATTTACATACTATTTTTATATTTGTATATTAAAAATTATTTTCTAAAATAATAACATCTAATATCAAATCTGCATATATATTTGGTTTAAATAGTAGTTTTTGAGGTCTAAATGGTCATATATTTAAAATTTTAATCTTTATTTTGACTTAAGTTGTTTTTATTAACTTAATGGTTAACTAATGTTATAATAATTTCTATTTATTGGAGGATAAATTTATGTTTTCAAAACCAGATTGTGGATGGGTTAAATTTACTTTAGGTGATTTTAAAGCAAGACCAAGTTATTTAACTGACAGACCTATAGATTGCGTAAATGCATTTATTTCTACAATGGAAAATAATCTTCCTACAAGTGTATGGTTTGATGAAGAAGGTAGTGAAGTTTTGTTAGTTTTATCTGAATATAATAGTGTCTTTATTATACATAATATTTCTGATGAACCAGCAAAGATGAATATAATATTGGTCATAGAAAGCTTGCAATTGAATTTTTAGATGATATAGGTAGATACTTTGATGATTTTACTAACCCATATTTTTATACATTCGTAGATGAAAATGAGGCTAATATAAGAATAAATCAACTTTCTGAAAAACTATATAGCTTACAAGATTTAGTAGAAAATTACATAGTATAGATCTATTATATCCCTTTACCCTATAATATTATTTTCATAAATATAATTAAATTTTTCATATAAAATATTAATATTTCCTACTTTACTATCTTTTTTAATAACACCATCTGAATAATCTTTATAACTAATAATTAGCTTATCATCACTCTCCCAGTTAGCATTGACACTACCACTAGAGGCTCTATTTAATGAAAAATTAACATCGCAGTCATAAGCTCCTTTTTTATCACTTGAAATAACTGCAACTCTAACATTATTTGGTACTGTAGCACCGCCTCCTGTGTAAAAGTATATAATAGCCTTATACTTTTTATCAGGAGAATAAAAAGTATTAATAATTTCCATTCCTTCTCTATCTAATAAATATCTTCCTCTATTCATTAAATTATTTTCCATGTAGACCAAACTTTTTATTCTGCTTACTAAGTACTTTCCATAACCTAAACATAATACAATACAAGCTAATGTAATAACTATCTTTTTCTTTTTGCCCATAAAACCTCCTATTTTGTTTGATTCCCTATTATACATTATTTTCCAAATTAAAAAAACTCTTATACCTAATCATAAATTAGGTATAAGAGTTTTTTATTATTTATATTTTAATATGATTTAAATAAACTAGTTATTTTATCATTCATTATTAAATTAAGCAAACATGATTCTATCTGAAAGTTCTTCTTTAAAAGTAATTTTATTAAACTCTTCTATAAGATCATTTTTAGTGAGATTCTTCTTTTCTAATCTTCCTATATCAAGAATTATTTCTCCCCTATGCATCATAAGCAGCCTATTTCCAAACGCTATAGCATGATTTAAATTATGAGTTATCATAATTGTTGTAATATTTTTTTCTTTAACTATTTTATTTGTAAGATTTATAATATTTTCTGATGTCTTTGGATCTAATGCTGCAGTATGCTCATCTAAAAGTAAAATCTTTGGTGTATTTAAAGTAGCCATTAGTAAAGAAAGAGCTTGCCTCTGTCCTCCTGATAACATCCCTACTTTTGTGTTAATTTTATCTTCAAGACCTAAGTTTAATATAGAAAGATGATTTTTAAATTCCTCTATCTTTTTTTTATTAACTCCTAAAGAAAGCCCAAATTTACTACCCTTATTATCTGCCAAAGATAAATTTTCTAAAATAGTCATAGATGGTGATGTTCCCTTAGTTGGATCTTGAAACACCCTACTTATAAATTTTGATTTTTTGTGCTCTTTTAAATTAGTTATATCTTTTTCTTCTAGAAAAATATTACCTGTGTCTAACTCTAATGCACCAGATATTATATTTAAAAGAGTGGATTTTCCTGCTCCATTACTTCCAACAATAGTTATAAAATCCCCTTTATTTATCCCTAAATTAAAGTTATTAAAAATGCTAGTTTCATTTACTGTTCCCTTATTAAAACCTTTATTTATTGATTTTATCTTAAGCATTTAAACTCCCCCCTTTCTCTTGAAGAAAATTTGAGTTTATTTAATATATTGTTATTATTCATAATTATAGCAATAACTACTATTAATGACGTTATTAATTTTAAATCTGTTGGTGGGAAACCTAAATTTAAAGCAATACCCACGCTTAATTTGTATAAAAATGCACCTATTATAACCACTGTAGTTCCTTTTAAAAACTTACTATTTTTAAATACTGATTGGCCAAGTATAATAGAAGCTAAAGCTACTACTATAAATCCATTTCCCATAGATATATCTGAAAATCTTTGGTATTGTGCCATTATAGCTCCACTTAAAGCTACTAGTCCATTAGATATCATAAGTCCAACTATTTTCATTGTTCCCTTGTTTACTCCAAGAGAAGTAACTAATGTGTCATTATCCCCTGTAGCTCTTAATATAAAACCAAACTTAGTTTTAAATAAAATATCCATTAATAACTTAGTTATTAAAGCTATTAATGCTAAAATTATCACTATCGATATATTACTAGAGAATATATTACTCTTATTAATCATAGGAAGATTTGCCTTTCCCATTACTCTTAAGTTTATAGAGTATAATCCTATCATTACTAAAATTCCTGATAAAAGATTAGTTATTTTTAACTTTACATGAAGTATTCCAGTAACTAATCCTCCAATAGCTCCTCCTATAAATGCTAATACCAATGATAAAAATGGGTCAATATCTTTTAATATAAATGCTGCAGTGATTGCAGCTCCTAAACTAAAGGTTCCATCTACAGATAAATCTGGAAAATCTAATATAGTATAAGTTATATATACTCCTAATGCCCCTATAGCAAAAATTAGACCTTGTTCTAAAGTACCTATAAAGAAGTTCATATTACTTACCTCCTTTTATAAGCTTAGCTCTATTTATTATGTCTTTATCAATATTTATAGAAAGCTTTTTAAGTGTATCTTCATTTATAACAAGTTCTGTTTCTTCTAGAGTTTTTACAGATAACTCTTTTATATCTTTTCCTTCTAAAACTTCAACTGCCATAAGTCCAGCTTCAAAACCAAGTTTTTTGTAATTAATACCTTCTGTTATTAAAGCTCCACCTTTAACATGAGCTTCTTCTGCTCCAATTACTGGTATTTTTTTATCTACTGACTTAGAAGCTATTATTGCCATTGAAGAAGCTACCATATTATCTGCTGGTGTGTATAAAACATCAATCTTATCTAAAATAGAGTCTAGTCCTTGACTTATATCATTTACACTGTTTACACCTTTTGCAATTACTTCTATATTATTTTTCTTCGCTAATTCTTTTAAATTATTTACTTGAGTTTCAGAGTTTACCTCACTAGTATTGTATAAAACCCCTATAGTTTTTACGTCCTTAACAATTTCTTGAATAAGTTTTAATTGCTTTTCTATAGGTACTGCATCACTAGTTCCTGCAACATTTGTACCTGATTTGTCATTTGATTTTACAAGACCTGCTTTCACAGCATCTGTTACTGCTGTAGTTATAATTGGAATATCTTTTGTTGTATTAAAAGCTGCCTGTGCTGCAGGAGTTCCAATAGCAAATATTAAATCTTCGTTACTTGAGACAAAATTGTTAGATATCATCTGAGATGTTGCAATATCTCCCTCTGCATTTTGTACTTCTAGATTAAGATTTTCGCTTTCTTTAAATCCATTAGAATTTAAAGCTTCTATGAATCCTTCTTTAGCTAAATCTAAAGCTGGGTGAGATGCTATTTGAGATATTCCTATATTCACCATATTTTCTTTTGATGAAGAATTCCCATTTGAACATGCTGAAAATAAAGACATGCCTACTAGAATTGAACTTAATAAAATTATTTTTTTTGCTACCATACTACCAACCTCCAAATACTTTGTTTTAATTTATATATGATTAATAGAACAAAGTTTTAAATAGTATTTTCTTGTAGTCAAAATTAGATATAATTTATTATAATAAAAAATCCCTCCATAAAGTTAAATGGAGAGGACTTATTTTAATTCAAAAATAATTAATTATTAAAACTATATCTCCTACTTATGCTACTGTGCTACTATTTAATATTTATGTATCTAAATATATAAAACTAATATATTTGAATACATTTTTAATATATTACTTTTTAATGTGTGGCGAATTAATAATTCCTATTCTACGTTTACTTATTATACTTCTAATTCTCCATAACATTTATACTATTAAACTACTGTTCTACTATTCTACCTACTAAGATAATCTATATTATCTATACTACTTTCCTATTAAAGTGAATTATATATAGATTCTTCACTTCTGTCAACTATCCAATTTATAAATCTGCTATTGATCTATGTCCAAGTCCAATTACTACTTCATTTAAATGAAGTAATCCTACACTAAGGAAAATACATACACTTACATGCTCTCCTTGTCTTGCAACTCCAATTTTCCCACCCACACTAAGTCCATTTGCCTTATCTGCAACCTGCATTATTGCTTCTCTTGTAGCTCCTGCAATAGCACCATCATGAACATGGCAATCTTTAATTATTCCAGTTCTTTTAGATGCAACTAAAGCTCTTTCTATTATTTTTTGAATTGATGAATTTAAATTTCCACCAATATCTACTGCTACAGCTAAAACATTTTCCTTTTTAAATTCTTCTATAAGTTTTTCTTCTTCTTGTCTTGAAGATATAGCCATCTTAACAGAAGCCTTGGCTATATCAACGCTACTTTTTTCTTTCATTAGTAAACCTCCTAATTAAGCTATTTATATCATGATTTTTATACTTCAAAAATTCTATAATCCAAAATAAACTTTTATATTTTATAGCTTATTATATCATTAAGCTTGCATTTATTTGTAGGTGTAATATACACAATTAACATTTTTTTATAATTCTATTTTTTATTAATATTTATATCTCCTACATTAGATTTTACTTTTATCGTACCTGAAATATCAGTTCCTATAGATGACTTTAATGTTTTGCTATCTATATTTGCTGGGAAATTTGAATCAACATCTCCAACGTTAGATTTAGCATCTATATCAAAACTACTATTTTCTGATATATATACCTCTACATCCCCTACATTAGATTTAATATCTATATTCCCATCTATTTTATCTATTTCACATCTTATATCTCCTACATTAGATTTTATACTACCTTTTCCACTAAGACCTTTAATATCAATATCTCCTACTGATGCCTTAATGTTATATTCTTTGGTATTAATAATTCTAGAATCAATATTTCCTACATCTAATTTCCCATAAAAACTATTGCAACTAATATCTTCTTCAATATTTAAATCTCCAACATTTTGGTATATTTCAAAATTTTCTAAATTCAAATTTGATAACACATCTATATCCCCAACATTATTATTTACAATCAAATTTTCTTTATAATTTTCTGGTATATAAATTTCTATGCGTCTCAATTTAGATCTACCAAATGATATCCATCCTAACATTTTATTATCTCTATAAATATTTAAACTGTTACTTTCTTCTGATACTTTTAACTGTTCTCTTTCACTTATTTCATAATTGCTACTCTCAACTATTTTTATATTTTTATCTTTTGTAGTTTTTATAACTAAATCGTCTCTTGTTAAATTTATATTTATATCTTTTAAATTATCAACCTTAACAGTCCATTCATTAGTTTTACTTAAATTATCTTCATTTCTTAATGATATTCCTCCTACAAACAAACCTATAAGCACTACAGTTATTATAGACCATATTACTATCCTAAATTTAGCATTTTTCCTACTCATAACTTATTTACCCCCCTTAAAGTCATAAAATGCCTTAATTATTTGTTCTATAGATGCTCCAATTAAAAATACTATCCATGAAGTTCCCCAGTTTCCAAATGTAAAACTTACTAAAAAATATATTGCGGTTATCATAATCCACATAGCAGATGTAATAGATTTTCTTACTCTATGATTTTGATCGTTTGATGATTTCCACTCTTTAAATTCTTCTACCATAGTATCATCTATTTTTTGATATTTAGGTTTTGATACTTCATTATAAATTAAAAGTCCTGTAGCCGCTGCAATAAGTGCAAACATTATTACTGTACCTAATTCTTCACCCCATGTTCCCACTGATTCAAATAATATAACTGGTATCGGACATATTATATACATCATAACTGATATTGCTATAATCTTAGCTGATTTTTTTCTTTGTTCTTCATCATCTTTATTCATAAAATCATATCCAATAAGTTCTTCTACATCACCTATATTAGATATAGCTTTGTTATATGCTTCTTTTTCATCTAACCCTGATTCTAGTAGATCATTATATTTATCATTTACACTTGATGTAATCTCTTCTTTAAGCTCACAGTTCTTTTTCGATTTAGGTGCGTCTTCAAATAAACTACTTACATACATTTCTATTTTTTTGTTCATTTTTACCTCTCCTATCTCTTTATATTAAACTATCTATTAATTTTTTTGCTTCATCCCAATCTATCTTATTTTTTTCATATGTGCTTTTTCCTAATGGTGTAATTGAGTAATATCGTCTCCTTGCACCTTTGTTTTCATTACCCCAATATGATGTAATCATACCACCTTCTTCAAGTCTTCTAAAAGCTGAGTAAAGTGTTGCCTCTTTTAATTCATACTCGTTATTTGTTTTTTCTTTTATACTCTTATTAATTTCATATCCATAAGTATCTCCTTTAACTAAGCTTGCTAGAATAATAGTTTCTGTGTGACCTCTTATTAAATCTGAAGTAATTGACACATTACTTCACCTCCTTCTCTATATGATTATCTGACTAAATTTATATTAGTTTTATATGACAATTGTTTTATTCTTTACATTTACTATTATACTTATATATTAGTTTTATATACCTCGCCTGTCAAGGTATCTTTTTCTATATAGTATATAAATTTTATATATAAATGTTACAGTTTATTGCAAAAATTATCTTTTATAAAATTTATATAAACTAAAAGAACATGCTATTTTATAATAAGCATTTTAGTTTTATATCCCTGTTACTGCATCTTTATTTGGAGAAAATCAAGTTAGAGTGGCTTCACTATTTACGATGGCTCAGCAAATGAATGCTGATAGCAATCTTTGAGGATAAAAAGTAATATTTAGTTCTGATTTTTGTGTACTTACAGTATTCTTTTGGATATTTATTCTAAAACAACTAGATTTAATTTAATAAACAAACAAATTCTTTTCTTTAATTTTCTTTTATTAAGCCCACTTCCGCTCTTATTTTAAGAATAATATGTACATCTAAAATAAAAAAGTATTGGTTATTTTAACCAATACTTTTTAGCTTTTTAATAAAATCTTTTATCTTGACTTTGATAGCAATAGTAACTTTTTTCTTCTGTTTCTATACTTAAAGAATCATTGTATACTATTACTTCCTTTATACTTTTATCACTAACTTCACATACAGTATCTTCTTTTGACTTACCAAAACTTAAACATCCTTTGTCTCTTTCAGGCTCATATCTAAATCTTATTTGAGCATTTTGAATAGTTACTTCTTCATTATTTTGTTTGTGTTTTACAATTACTTCTGTATAATCATTTTCTACAAGTATATTTTGTATTTTATAAGTTAATTTATTTTTCATATTTATATCTCCCTTGCTTATAACAAATCTTTATATATTTAATATAGCAAGGTTATTTAATTCTCTCAATTAGGCACTTTTTTGTAACCTAAATATATTACATTTTCTCAATTTATTATATACAAATAAAAAATATAAATTTATTTAAGAGCATTTTTTATATCTGCTATTATTAACTCCTCCGTTAAATGATAACGTTCATATAATTCTTCTAATGATACACTATCAGTAAATTCTTTTGAAGCGCCAAAATTTAATACTTTTATATCTTTATCTGAATAGAATCTTGAAATCTTTTCACCGAAACCACCGTCAAGTATACCATCTTCTAATGTTATTACTAACTTATGATTATCTAATAAGTCAATTAATAAATCTTTATCTATTCCACTTATGAACCTCGGATTTATTAATGTAGCATTTATTCCTGTAATTTCTTTTAATTTTTCTTGTACTTTTTCTCCAAGATTATAAAAACTTCCAAGTCCCATTATTGCTACTTCACTTCCATCTTTCACTTTTTCATAAGTATTTAAATTATAAAAATCAGATTTAACTTCAACACCAGTTGATACTACATCCATATTTGGAACACGTATTGCAACTGGATGTTTATCTTGTTCTATCCCCCACTCCATCATAGCAAGATATTCTTCTTTATTAGTTGGTGCAAGGTATACTATATTCGGAATATTAGATATTAAAGGTATATCAAATAGTCCAAGATGTGTCACATCGCTATC
Organism: Faecalimicrobium sp. JNUCC 81; assembly: GCF_053667625.1. Lineage (NCBI taxonomy): Bacteria > Bacillati > Bacillota > Clostridia > Peptostreptococcales > Peptostreptococcaceae > Faecalimicrobium > Faecalimicrobium sp. JNUCC 81. The sequence goes on along the minus strand of NZ_CM132203.1, from coordinate 1,193,618 downwards.
TGTTATCCCTCCCCAGTAAACCATAATAAGTGCAGGGTTATTGTTTATAGCAAGGTCTTGAGATAATTGATCATAAGTTCTTTGAATAAACGAACTAACAAAAGATGCCACAGGTTTACCACCTTGCGAAGCTATACCTGATGCAAGCGCTATTGCATGTTCCTCAGCTATCCCAACATCTATAAATTGATTTTTAAATTCATGTCTAAATGATCCTAGTCCAACTGGACCAGGAGTTGCAGCTGTTATCGCTACAATACTACCATCTTTTTTTGCTTTTTGAGATAAAAACTCACCTGCAATAGTAGCATAATCTTTTCCAGTACTTTTAAATAATGGCTCTTTAGTTTCTAAGTCAAATGGCATTACCCAATGGAATGCTTCTTTATTTTCTTCTGAATCTTTATAGCCTTTACCTTTAAGTGTTTTTATGTGAACTACTACTGGGTGATTAGTATCTTTAACCTTTTTAAATGTTTCAATTAATGACTCAATATCATTTCCATTTTTAACATAATGATAATTAAATCCTAAAGATTTAAAGAAATTATTTTCTGCTTTTCCATCAGTTTCACGAAGTAAGGCTAAATTTTTATAAAGACCTCCATAATTTTCAGCTATAGACATATCATTATCATTTACTAGTATTATTATATTTTTTCCTGATGCAGCTGCATTATTTAACCCTTCATAAGCTTGCCCACCACTTAAAGAACCATCTCCTATAACAGCTATAATATTTTCACAACCACCCTTTACATCACGCGCTTTTGCTAAGCCACATGCTAAACTAATTGATGTTGATGTATGTCCTATTGTAAAGAAATCATGCTCACATTCATTAGGTGAAGTATATCCTGTAACGCTTTTATACTCTTTAGGATTTATAAATGCATCCTTTCTTCCTGTTAAAATTTTATGTGGATATGATTGATGAGAAACATCATATACTATCTTATCTGTTGGTGAGTTAAATACATAGTGTAGTGCTATAGTAGCTTCAACCATACCTAAGTTTGGTCCAAAGTGCCCACCTACTTTACTTACTTTTGTTATTATACTTTCTCTTATTTGACTAGATAATGCTTTTAATTCATCACTATTAAGTACTTTTAAATCTTTGGGGCCGTTAATTTTATTTAAAATATTTAATGACATATTAATACCTCCAATATTTATACTATAAATTATTTTTGTTAATATATTGATTAGTATAAATCTTAGAGTAAACTCTAAGTCAATAGAAAATTTTAAAATAGTTTTTCTAATTTTTACTTTACTTAGAGTACACTCTAAGGGTTATAATATAATATCATTTATTTTAGGAGGTAAAATTATGACCTATACTATCAAAGAAGTAGCTAAAAAATATGGTTTATCCACTCATACTCTTCGCTATTATGAAAAAGAAGGTTTACTTCCTTTTATCAAACGTAATGAACAAGGTAATAGAGTTTTTAGTGATAAAGATTTTGAATGGCTTGATCTTATATGCTGTTTAAGAAATACTCATATGCCTCTATCTGAGATTAAGGAGTATGTGGATTTATGTATAAAAGGTCCTGATACTATTTGTAAACGTGAAGATATACTTTTAAATCATAAGAATTATATAGAAAACGAGATAAAAAACTTTAATTCTTATCTTAAAATTGTTGATAACAAAATAAATCATTATATTAAAGAACAAAAGTCTATTGTATGTAAATAATCCAAAAACCGTATAGAATTATCTATACGGTTTTGTGTATTTCAAATAACTTTATATTTGCAAGAGTTGAAGCACCGCCAATGAATCTAGAAAGATGGCGGAGTTACTGCAAATATAACTTCACAATCAAAATCAGTTATATTTTCCCATTTGTGATTTGAGTGTGGAGGTATTTTTATACTATCTCCACAATTTAATTCAACTACCTCATTCATTAAATAAATATTGACTGATCCTTTCATTACATAAGCAACTTCTTCACCTTTATGGCTAAAAAGCTCTTTTGAAGAAGATTTTTTAGGAGGTATTTTCATAAGCATAAACTCAATATCTCCTTTTGAGTTGGGTGTTAACAATTCATATGAAAAACTGTCATCTTCAGCAAACATTATTTTCTTACGACTATCTTTTCTAACTACTAAACTTTCAGTTGCAACATCATTTATGAAAAAATTAAACATTGGTATATCCAAAGCATTAGCAATTTGTTTTAGTGTATTAATAGATGGATTAGCACTTCCCTTTTCTATTTGGCTAAGTAGTGATGGTGTAACACCGATTAAATTAGCTAATTCTTTAATAGTTAATTCTTTTCCTTTTCTGTATTCTGAAATATTTTTTGATATATCTACTTCATTCATTTACAAACTACCTCATTTTTACGTATTTTAAATTATTATTAGATAATTATATCAGTATAGGCTATTTTGTGCAATTTGATTAAATTCTATTTACTTAAATCCAAAATAATTAAATATCATTGACTATAATAAAAAAACATGCTAGTATTTATTAAAACATACTTAATTTATTAAGTTAAAATTAAATATTATTTAACTAATGGTATTTAAATCTATATAATATTAAGATAAGGATGGTTAATTATGGCTAATTCAAAAGTATTAAACAAAGAAATCTCAACTTGGATAGAAGAATATCCATTATTACAAGAAATAATAAATTTAAAGGAAACATTATGGATAAATCCACAACATAGCAACTTTGAAGAAGGAATTAAAAATGTTTCTCTATCTGATGATGACGTATTAGATGCAGAGAAAAGATTAGATAGATTTGCTCCATATATAGCAAAAGTATTCCCAGAAACGATACCAGAAAATGGAATAATAGAGTCTCCAATAGCTAAAATAGATAATATGAAAGCTAAATTAGAAGAAATATGCAAAGAGGAACTTGCAGGAAATCTCTTATTAAAATGTGATAGTCACCTTAAAGTTTCAGGATCTATAAAAGCTAGAGGTGGTATATATGAAGTTTTAAAACGCGCAGAAGATTTAGCTTTAGGAAACAACATAATTACATTAGAAGATAACTATGAAAAGCTAGATAGCGATGAAGTTAGAGCATTTTTCTCTAATTACTCTGTAGTAGTAGGATCAACTGGAAATTTAGGGTTAAGTATAGGTATAATGAGTGCCAAACTTGGTTTCAAAGTTACTGTTCATATGTCAGCAGATGCAAGACAATGGAAAAAGGATCTTTTAAGAAGCAGAGGTGTAGAGGTTATAGAATACGAATCTGATTACAGTAAAGCTGTTGAAGAAGGTAGAAAGCAAGCTGAAGCAGATGCTAGTAGCTACTTTGTAGATGATGAAAATTCCAAAAATTTATTCTTAGGATATTCAGTAGCAGCTAAAAGATTAGATAAACAGCTAAAAGATATGGGTGTAAAAGTAGATAGCAATAATCCACTATTTGTATATTTACCATGCGGAGTTGGTGGAGGTCCTGGTGGAGTTGCTTTTGGGCTTAAGCTTTTATACAAAGATAATGTACATTTCTTCTTTGCAGAACCAACACATTCTCCATGTATGATGATAGGTTGTATGACTGGAGAACATGATAATGTATCTGTTCAAGAATTCGGAATAGATAATATAACTGCAGCAGATGGATTAGCAGTAGGTAGAGCTTCTGGATTTGTTGGTAAAACTTTAGAAAAATTAATGAGTGGATGCTACTCAATTACAGATGAAAATATGTACAGGCTATTAACTAAAATGGCTGATAGTGAAAAAATATTCTTAGAACCTTCAGCACTTGCTGGTGTTCCAGGTATTGTAAATATACTTACATCTGAAGAAGGTAAAAAATATTTAAGAGATAACAACCTTGAAGACAAATTAAACAACATAACTCATATTGCATGGGCAACTGGAGGAAGTATGGTCCCAAAAGATATGATGGATGAATATTATAATAAAGGTGTCTCATTACTTAAATAAAAATAATAAACTCATTTTATGGATTTTAATAGTATTTAATGTTACAAATATAAAGACCATATTGACTACTTAGTCAATACGGTCTTTATTAATTTTAATTATGAATAGTTATACTACTCACAATTAATTTAGAATTCTTCACTATCAAATAACATTTTGCTATCAAAGTATTTATTCTTTTCTTCTTTTAGATTAAATTTATGAAGAAGTTCTTCTAACATTTGAGCCTGACTTGATAATTCTTCACTTGCAGCAGCACTTTCTTCAGAAGTTGCTGAGTTTGTCTGCACAACAACAGATATTTGTTCTACACCAATATTTACTTGGTTTATATGTTCTGCTTGTTCATTACTTGCATCTGCAATTTCTTGTATAACTTCTGCTGACTCTTTTGCTCCATTAACAACTTCTTCAAGAGATTTTGCAGTTTCTGAAACTATTACAGTTCCATTTTTTATTGCTATAATCGATCTTTCAATTAGCTCCGCTGTATCTTTTGCGCTTTGTGCAGATTTTGCTGCAAGGTTTCTAACTTCATCGGCAACAACAGCGAATCCTTTACCAGCTTCTCCAGCACGTGCTGCTTCTACAGCTGCATTAAGAGCTAATATATTTGTTTGGAATGCTATTGAATCAATATTTTTTATTATATTTCCAATTTCATTCGATGTATTGCTAATTTCATCCATTGCTGCAATCATCTCTTGCATTTGCTTTTTACCTTTATCAGTAGCAATGCTTGATTTTACAGATATTTCTTTTGCTATTTCTGCATTTTGTGCAGTTTGCTTTATTTGTTCTGATACTTCATTTATAGTTGCTGAAAGTTCTTGGATTGAACTTGACTGTTCTGTAGCACCTTGAGAAAGTACCTGTGCACCTTCTGCTACTTGATTTGCACCAATTGCAACTTGTTCACCAGAAACATTTATTTGTGTTAAAGTACTATTTAAACTATCTACAATTTTATCTAAAGCTATTAACATAGGCTCAAAATCATTTACAAATAAATCACCTAATCTATCCTCATCTATATCAACATCTAAGTTACCATTACTAATTTCAGATAGTATATTTGTTAGTGTATTTATCATTTCTCTAAAATCAGTAACTATTTTACCTGTAGCATCTGCTACTAGACCTATTTCATTATCCTCATCTATAACTGGTATCTCTGAATTTAAATCACCTTCAGCCAATTTTTTCAATCTTTCACTACATTCCTTTAATGGATTTCCTATTTTATTAGAGAACTTTATTGCTACAATAAATGCTATAATTGTAAATATTATAGATAATATAACTGTAATCATTATTGAAGTATACATTTGGCCAAGGAAATCATTTTTATTTATCATTACACCTACACCCCAATTATCACTATCTTTTACTGGAGCATATCCTAAAATCCAATCATCTCCTCTTAAATCTACATCAGTGTATCCTGTTTTTCCTGAAATAAGCTTTTTATCAGCTTCTGCAAAAGGTAATAAATCCTTATTTGTTGCTGATTCTTTTATAGTATTTTCTTCACCGATAAGACTAGTATCTCTATGAGCAATTGTTGTTCCTTCATGGTTAAGAAGATAAGCATAACTATTTTTACTTATTTTTATGTTATTAACAATTTCATTTAAGAAGTCTTTGTCTGGGTCAAAAGTTACAACCCCTACTATTTTACTACCTTGTACTCCATTTTCCCAAATAGGTGCTGAAACTACAAGTGTAAGATTTCCTGTCACTTGACTTACAACAGGACTACTCATATAAGCTTTTCCTTCCATAGATATTTTAAAATAATCTCTTCCAGAATAATCTTTTCCACTAAAAAGATCCTTACCATTTGCATCTAAAATTTGACCTAATGATAATCCATATAGCTTTTCCTGTCTAGTTATAATACTTTGTTTTTCTTCTAAGTTCACCTTAGGATCTGAGAGTTCTTTTATAATACCTGTTTGAATTGCTGCATTTTTAAGATTTGTAATTTTTTGAGAAACAGTTTCAGCAGCTTGTTTAGTAGTCTCTACTGCTGTTTTAGATAAAATGCTGTTAGAAGTCTTATAATTTAAAAAACTTGTAATAGCTCCTAAACATATACAGCAAATAACTGCAAAACACACAATTGTTAAAGCAAGTTGAGTTTTTATACTTTTGTTTTTTTCTTTACTTTTTTCTCTTAATTTAAAATTCATTTTTCATTTTTTCCCCTTTATTATTTTGCTTTATCTGTTAATTTATCAGCACTACTAACATAATTAACTATTTAAGGCTTAGTTATTTTATTATTTAATCACTCCTCACACATTAAAATATTATAGTTATTAAAACCCACTTACATAATACAAAAATAAAAGAGCATCAACATAAACCAGTTAATACTCTTCTTCTAAAATACAAATAAGATACAAAATTTATGCAACTGGCTGACTTAAAAAAAGTCCCTATAGCTTTGCGTCGCCGAATCACTTCGGGTTTGCTAATTTAATTTTATTTTATATTTAATTTTACATTTTATATTAACATGAATGGTAATTTTTGTAAATATTTAAGGTATTATATATATTTATATTATTTTCTTAATATGATCGCAAAAAATTGTAATTTTATTTACTTAATTAATATATTTTTTATGTACTTTAGAAATTAATTGATTATTTGAAAAAATATAAAAATATAAAAAATTTAATTTTTTATGTTGACATAAGTAAAAATAGTCTATATTATTAGATTAATAAATTTTTTAAAAACAAATTCTATGAAGAGAAAAAGTAAGTATTCTTTTGTTCCACAGAGAGTTGGTGTTTGCTGAAAACCAATGTTCAAATTATACTGAAAAATCATCTCTGAGAAGCAATGCTGAACGTATTTTCAGTAAGTATTGCCGGTATCTTCCACCGTTAAAAGGTAAGCGTATTGATAGATACGTAACTGAGAGCCAAAAATAGGTTTATTTTTTATAACCTTAATTTTTGGAACTAGGGTGGTAACGCGGATAATCCGTCCCTTGTATTTTACAAGGGGCGGTTTTTTTGTTTTTGAAAGGGGGAATTTTAATGGACATTGAAGGTGAAATAATGAAGTACTGAAAAATATAATTAAAACAGGAGGATATAAAAATGAACGATTTATCAAAAAAAGATTTATTACTTACAGGCTTAATGCTTTTTTCTTTATTCTTTGGAGCAGGAAACTTAATATTTCCACCATTTCTTGGGCAATCAGCAGGAGATAATACATGGATAGCAATGGCATCATTTTTTATAACAGCAGTTGGATTTCCGATATTAGGTGTAATTGCTGTTGCTAAGTCAGGTGGATTAACTAACTTAGCTAAGAAAGTTAATAATAGTTTTGCAATAATATTTACTATTTTAATATATTTATCAATAGGACCGGGTTTAGGTATCCCAAGGGCTGGAAGTCTACCTTTTGAAATGGTGGTATCACCATATTTACCAGAAAGTGTACCAAAATCTTTAGCATTATTCTTATTTACACTTGTATTCTTTTTAGTAGCATATTGGCTTTCACTATCTCCAACAAAATTGGTAAATCGTATGGGTAAAGTATTAACTCCAACTTTATTACTATTAATACTTGTTATTTTTCTAGGGTCTTTATTTAGACCACTAGGCAGCTACGGAGAAGCTAGCAAAGATTATGTAACTAATCCATTAGTCAAAGGATTTTTAGATGGGTATTTAACTATGGATACTATAGCGGCTTTAAATTTTGGTATAGTTATAGCATTAGCAATAAAATCTAATGGAGTAAAGGATGAAAAAGCTGTCGTTTCAGCAACTATAAAAGCAGGACTTATAGCAGGTACTTTACTAGTAATAATATATTCATTACTTGCTCACCTAGGAGCTACTAGTGGTTTTAAATTTGGAGCTACTGAAAATGGAGCACAAACTTTAACAAATGTTACAACATATATTTTTGGTAAACCAGGAGCATTATTATTAGCCGTTACATTTACATTAGCTTGCTTAACAACTAGTGTTGGCCTTATAAGTTCTTGTAGTCAATACTTTGCTACACTTACTGATAAAGTATCTTATAAGTCTTGGGTTAGAATATTATCTATCTCTAGTATGACTCTTGCTAATCTAGGATTAACAAAAATACTAGCTGTATCAGTACCTCTATTAAATGCAATATACCCAATCTCAATAATGCTTATAGTACTATCAATGTTTGATAAGTTTATAAAAGAAAATACTTTAGTTTACAAGTTTACAATACTATTTACTGGTATAGTAAGTGTTGTTGATACTTTAGGTCAGGTAGGAATAAAAGTAAGTTACATTTCAGATTTATTCAGTAAATTACCTTTATATTCTCAAGGGTTAGGTTGGGTAGTACCTGCAATAATTGGAATCCTTTTAGGATTAGGAACAATGTATTTAAAACCTAGTTTAATTAAAAATGAAGTTAATAAAAGCGGAAATTTAGAATAAATAAATTATAAAAATAAAAAAGGCTATAATTATAAAATTATAGCCTTTTAATTAATCTTAAGAACAAAACCTTTATTGTATCCATATTAAATATATACTTAAATAAATTTAGCTATTTTTTTATTATCTATATAACTAATTATAGTGCCATGATAACGTTTCTTACACTCTACAGCCTTAGAAATTTTATCAATTAAAATTAACTTATATTCTTCATCACAGCAATACAAGCATAGTCCTTCTTTTTTTAAGACATAAGAAATTGGAAATACTTCAACTTTACGTTCCTCTATTTCTAACTCTAGAAAAGATTTATTATCTAAAGATTTATTAATTTCATCGCATATTTTATTTTCAGTACTAAATTTATTTTCATATAAATCTATTATAAGCTTCTCTTTGAGATTATTTAAAATTCTAGAACATCTATCAGAATCAACAAGAGTAAATTTATCAATAAGAAAAGATTTTTTTATATTTTCACTTATATTTTCAGATATATATAGTGCTAATATTAAAGATTCATAGTCACTGTCTGTTAGAATATACTTAGCTATTATATAATTTCTATCTAAATCTACTCCTCCATTAACACCTCTATATGTTATTATAGGAATTCCAAGTAATGATAATTTATCTAAGTCCCTTTGTATAGTTTTCGTTGATACTTTAAACATTTCAGATAGTTCTTTAATTGTAGTCTTAGAATTATTTTTTAATAAGTAGAATAATATATCTAATAATCTCATCGCCGCATCCTTCCAAATTACTAATAAACTAATATTTTATTTATTATTTTTTAACCACATAATGGCACTATACGCATGCATAGCTGCTCCTGTAACCATTATATCCTCATTGAATACTACTTGTTCGTTATGCATCGGTAACCCATATAAAGGATTTTCTTGCTTTGTACCTGCACCTAACATAAAATAAACACTCGGCACCTCATATGAATAAGAGGCAAAATCTTCTGATCCCATGCCTCCACCTTCGAATGAAATAACTGACTTTTCACCAACTAAATCTTTTATATAAGATGCAACTTCGTTTGCTAAATTTCTATCATTAATTAGCGATGGTACTGATGATAACTCTATTAATTGAGCTTTTCCTCTAAACATTTTAGCTGTAGAATTTACTATCTCATTCATTCTATTGAATATAAATTCGCCTATTTCTTTCTCTAAACTTCTAATGGTTCCTTCCATAACTACTTCTTCTGGTATTATATTTGGAGCTTCTCCTCCAACAAATTTTCCTATAGTTACTACGGCAGGTTTAGTTGCTGATATTTCTCTACTTATTATTTCTTGTAAAGATAAATAAATATGAGCTGCTATATTTATTGGATCTACTCCTGTTTCTGGCATTGCTCCATGGCATCCATTTCCTTTTACAACTATTCTAAATCTATTACATCCAGCTATACTAATTCCTAATCCATATAGTATCGTATTTAAAGGTGTTCCAGAGTGTACATGCATTGCCATAGCTGCATCAACCTTTGGATTTTTAAGCACACCTGCATTTATCATACTTTTAGCTCCGGTGAATCCTTCTTCATCCGGTTGAAATACTAACTTAACAATACCTTCTATTTTGTCTTGATTTTGTTTAAGTAATCTAGCTGCACCTAAAAGCATTGCAGTATGCATATCATGTCCACATGAATGCATACATCCATTCGTTGATTTGAAATCACATTTTGTATCTTCTCTCATAGGCAAAGCATCCATATCTGCTCTTAATAAAAATGTTTTTCCAGGCTTATTACCTTCAATTGTAGCAACTATACCACTTTCACAAATTTCCTTTGGCTCATATCCAAATGACATTAACTTATTAATTACATAAGACTTTGTTTTAGGTAGGTTAGTTCCAACTTCCGGATTTTTATGAATTGACCTTCTATAATCTATAATATCTTCTTTTATTAATTTAGCTTGTTCTATAAAGCTATTCATAATATCACCTCATTTATTTGTATAAAAATTTAGTACTATTTTTAACTTATTATTTAATAATAATACTAAAATAGGACATATATAGTCCTATTTTCCATTATTTTTTAATTTGATTAAATATAATAATAAAATTATAATTTATATAGTTTAAATTTATATTAAAATTATCTAGAATTTCTATTAATTATTAACACTAAAAAAACACATTTATAATTATATAAATGTGTTTTTCATTAAGTTTAATGGTTAGGGTGTTTTTTAATAATAGCTTAATTATGTTTATTATATATACATCATTAAACATTAAATTTTTTATGTCCCACAAAAAGTTCTATAAGCACAACTTGAAGTTTTAGGTAATTCAGAATATTTCTCTTGGTCTTTTGAATGTTCATATGGCCTTGAGATAGCATTAAGAAGATTTATCATAATATTAAAATCTCCTTTATCAGCAGCTTCTATTGCTTCTTCTACGCTATGATTTCTTGGAATTACTGCTGGATTAGACTCCTTCATTAATTGGTGTACTAACTCCTTTGACTGCGGTTGTCTTTTAAGCCTTTCTTGCCAAACATTATTCCAATTAGAAAATTCTTCAGTATTAAACATACCTTTATCATTATTCTTATTAAAAGTTAATGCAATGAAAGTATTAGTAAAATCTTCATTGTATTTTTCCATCATACTAAGTAAATCTTCAATAATTGCTTTATCTTGTACTTCTCCATTAAATATTCCAAGCTTTGACCTCATGTTAGATAACCAATTTAAATAGTATAATTCAGAGAAATTTGAGATAGCATCTTGAGCTATTTTTATAGCATTTTCTTGTTTTTCATGTAATAGAGGTAATAATATTTCAGCAAATCTACATAAATTCCACTCAGCCATAATAGGTTGATTCTTATATGCATAACGTCCATTAACATCAATAGAGCTAAATACAGTATTTGGATTATAAGTATCCATAAAAGCACAAGGACCATAGTCAATTGTTTCTCCACTAATAGTCATATTATCAGTATTCATTACACCATGTATAAATCCAACAGTTTGCCATTTAGAAACAAGACTAGCATGAACTTTTACTACTTCATTAAGTAAGTTAATATATTTATTTTCATTATCTAATACATGTGGATAATGTCTTTTTAATGTGTAATCAGCCAGTTCTTTAAGTTCCTCATTACTACCAAACCTAGCAACATATTCAAATGTTCCAAATCTAATATGACTAGAAGCTACACGAGTTAATATTGCTCCTTCTTTTATACTTTCACGAATTACACGCTCTCCTGTTTTAACTACTGCTAAGCTACGTGTAGTTGGAATACCAAGACCATACATAGCTTCACTTATTATATATTCGCGAATCATAGGTCCAAGTACTGCTCTTCCATCTCCTCCACGAGAATATGGAGTTCTTCCAGATCCTTTAAGTTGTATATCGTATCTTTCACCTGAAGGTGTTATTTGCTCACCTATTAATAATGCTCTTCCATCTCCTAACATTGTAAAGTGCCCAAATTGATGTCCAGCATAAGCTTGTGCAATAAAAGCTCCTTCTTCTATACTCTTATTACCTGCAAGTATTGACACACCATCATAACTTTTAAGAGCCTCACTATTTAATCCTAGAGATTTCGCTAAAGAATAGTTTATAATAACTAATTCTGGTGAGCTAACTTTATTTAAATTAATTTTGCTAAAAAATAATTTTGGTAAAGTAGTATAACTATTATCTAAGTTCCATCCTATTTTTATAACTTCTTTTTTATTAGTCATTTTTTCTCCTTGTATATTTAATATTTTAGCGCGTAATTTATGTTATATTAATATACCCTTATTCTTGGATTGAAATAAGTTAATTTCTATTTTTATCAAAATATTGTTTAAATTATACTAAAATTAATCTAAGTAATTAAGTCAATAATTTATATTATTACTAAAGTAGTTAGATTTTGATATAATATATTTATTATACTTAGGAGGTACAACATGAAATCAGCACAATATTATATAGAAAAATTAGATATGACACCACACGTTGAAGGAGGATACTTCAAAGAATCAGTAGTATCTAAGGATTTCTTTAGAGAAGATAAGAAACTTTTTAGTAGCATATATTTCTTACTTGAAACTGGAGAGGTATCTAACTTCCACAGATTGACTTCTGATGAGATGTGGTATTACCATGATGGTCAGGCTCTGACTATATATATGATAACTCCAGATGGTGATCTTATAACTAAGCAATTAGGATTAGATATAGAAAAAGGAGAAGTTCCTCAAGTTTTAGTTCCTAAAGGATACATATTCGGTTCTTCTATGAACAATGATGGGTTTGCTTTAGTTGGATGTATGGTTGCTCCTGCATTTACTTTTGATGATTTTGAGCTATTTGAAAGAAAAGAACTTTTAAATATGTATCCTCATCTAGAAGATGTAATAAAAAAACTAACTAGATAAAAATTATTTTTTTATATTTGTTTACAGTACATATTTAATAAAAGGGTCTATCTTAAATAAAATTTTATATTCTATTTAAGATAGACCCTTTTATTAAATAAATACTTAAATTTAATTTTTTAAATCTGGATATAAGAATTTAAATATTTTTATATTCTTTTCTATTTTAGGAAGATAGTACTTTTGAGCGTATTCCCTTCTATCAAAATTAGCTTCTTCGCCATTTTTAACATTCCACTCTTGAACTACTTTACTTAAACCTTCATTACTAAATTTAGATATATAATATGCCCCTAATTTTAAACTAGTTTTTTCATTAACTAAATCCTTAGGTGTAAATCCGCTCATATTTAATTCTTTTGCTAATTCAGTTGAAGATTTATCACTAAATCTTAAAATCCCGTTGTTTGAATTTTTCTCATATTTTTTATCATCAAATCTTGATTCGAAGTGTGCAAGTGTAGCTAATACATATGGGTCTATCTTGTATTCACTAGAAATACTCTTTATATCAGATTTATATTTAACAGGAAATAGCAATGTTCTTACAGCGAAAAATGCTCCCCCTAGTATTATTAAAATTGCTATTGCAATAGATATTATTTTTTTCATATTAAATTCTCCTTAATTTTTTTAGTAACTATATCAAAATAAAACTTAGATGTAAGTAAGTAATATACTACATAAATTATTGAATATGGTATAAGTGTACACGCCATTACAAAGATTAAGTTTTGTCCAAACATTTTACAAACAACATAGTTTGCTACAATACTATGAATACTTCCTATTAATAACGGTACAAAGAAATTAAATCCAACTTGATTATAAACAGATGACTTTACATCACTATTGTCTACACCTATTTTGTCTAATACACTATATCTAGGTGCTTCATCTTGAGCCTCAGATAGTAATTTGAAAAATATAACACTACCAGTACAAACTAAAAACACCAACCCTACAAATACTCCTATAAATACCATTATTCCAGAAGTTGTAAATGTATCTTTAAACGTTGAGTAATAAGAATTTACTAAACTATTCGTAGATTTTTCATAATCTCCAACTGCATATTTTTCAGTTAACTTTAAAACCTTATTATTAAAATCTTCACCATCTTTTGCATTAGATAAATTGTATAAATAATAGTTATTTACTTTATTATTTGATTTTAAATTTTCAAAAGTACTATCAGATACAACTATAGTGTTTTGAGGTATCTCTGTATTATATAACTTTTCATCTAATCTAGATTTAACATTCAATTCAAGTCTATACCCATTATCTATATTAATAACAGGCTTAGTATAAGAACCATACCCATTAGAATATACGTTAATAAATTCATTATCTTTTATATTGCCAACTTCTTTAACGTCTTTTATTTTTAGTAATCGATTTAAATTAGATAAAGATATTATTTCATACTCTTCTGTATAATCAGAATTTGAATCATTTTTTATCTCTGGTAATGTTATATAAGTGAATTTAGCTTTATCAACTAATTTATGTTCACTAGACTTACTTAAAATGTTTTCAAATTCTTTTATATAATCTTTATTATCAATTTTTAAAGTATAAGAAAACGGAGCAACACTATCTACATTTTCAGAACTCATAAAATACGTTGACATAGATACACCTATAGCAGTTAAAGTAGTTGCACTTAATATTGAAATTATAGATAACATCTTCGCATTACTTTTGATTCTATAAAGTAATTGAGATGTAGATATCATATTTAATCCTTTGTAATAGTTTGATTCTTTATTTTTTTTCTTTCTAATTACAAAATACATAAACGAACTAAAGAATAAAAATGTACCTAATACAACTGTAAGTAAAGTAACCATAGCTGCCACTACTATATCCATTCCATTTAAAACTGAAATATAGTTTACATATCCAAATCCTATAAGAACTATTGATATGATAGCTAATAACTTTGATCCTTTTTTAGCTTTTTCCGATATGCTTGAAGCTTTAAATAACTCTATAAGTTTAAATTTATAAATTATTCTATTACTTTGATAAGCAATAACTAAAAATACAAATATAAAAAGTACAAATGTATCAAATATCCCTTTAAATGATACTGAAAAAGGTATACTTAAATTTAATCCTATAATTTTTAAAAGTATTCCTAACATAAGTTTTGAAAATATAATTCCAAACACTATTCCAATTATTAGTGATGCTGTTCCTATTATTAATGTTTCAAAGAATAAAAGAAGTCCGATTTCTCTATTTTCTATTCCTAAAAGAGCATATAAACCTATTTCCTTTTTCCTTTTCTTTACAAAGAAACTATTTGAATACCATATAAATAGTACTGAGAATAAAGCAATTACAACTGAAGCAGAATTAAATGCAGTAGACGCCTTACTACTTCCCGCTAATGCACTATCTATACTTGGGTTATACTGCAAATTTTTGAATGTATAGTATATACATACAGTAAATACTATAGAGAAAAAATACAAGAAATATCCTTTTAAGTTTTTCTCTATATTCTTTTTGGCTATATTAAATAAGACCACTATCACCACCACCTATCAAAGATAAGACATCTAAGATCTCTTTAAAGAATTCTTTTCTAGATCCACATCTTATTATTTCTTTAAATATTAATCCATCTTTTATAAATAAAACTCTTTTGCAATAACTAGCAGCAAATGCATCATGAGTAACCATCATTATTGTTGCATCTTGTTCTTGATTTAAGCTAGTCATAGCGTTTAAAAGATCTGCAGATGATTTAGAGTCAAGAGCTCCTGTAGGTTCATCAGCTAATATTAGCGAAGGTTTTGTAATTATAGCTCTAGCACAAGCAGTTCTTTGTTTTTGTCCACCTGATATTTCATAAGGGTATTTATCAAGCAATGATTCAATTCCTAGTGTAGTAGCTATTGACTTTACAGTTTTATTTATCACCTTTGCATCAACACGAGCAAGAGCTAATGGTAGTGCAATATTGTCATTTACAGACAAAGTATCTAATAAGTTAAAATCTTGGAATATAAATCCTAAACTTTCTCTTCTAAACTTAGATATTTGTTTATTGTTTAAATTAGTTATATTTTTATCTTCTATATTTATTTCTCCACTCGATGCTGTATCTATAGTAGAAACAATATTTAAAAGAGTACTTTTACCAGCTCCTGAGGGTCCCATTACCCCTACAAACTCTCCTTTGTTTATTTCAAGGTCTATACCATTTAACACTATTTGTGTATTTTTTTTAGTTCCATATGACTTTTTTAAGTTTTTAACTTGTAGTATTTTCGACATATTTGTGTACCTCCTTTTTCTTCTTTACAGTAATTTAGTATATAGTTTTTTATAATTACGTAGAATCGATTTATATCTCAATTTCCTTACAAATTTGTCACATAGATCTATAGATTTAGTATAAAAAAAGTACAAACTTAATATAATCAAGTTTGTACTTTCTTTGAGTATTTGTACTGCTTTGTTTTCAATTTTGATATTTTAAAAATTATCATTAAATTAAATATAAAAATCCTACTATTACTATTATAAATATAATTATTCCTGCTAAATTTCCTAGTGAATATTCTAAAATCGTATATATATATGGGTTTAGAGTAAAATTCAATTCTTTCTCTTTATTAATTTCTTTTTTTATTTTTTCTATAGATAGAATACTAAATTTAATCTGAATTTCTGAAAGTATTCCTTTTTCCCCCATAACTTCTAAGTCATTAATTACTTTAGATAATAATTGATGTTTTTCATCATCTGTTTTTAAATTTTGTATTTGTTCTTTTAAACCTTTACTTTCTTTTACTGATTGTTCTGCTATTTGTTTTATATCCGGATATTTCTCAGTTATAAAATTTCTTTCTCTTGAGGTTAGCTTTTCTCCTTTAACCAGTTTTGTAGCTATTATTTCTGCTTTTTTGTTTTCTAATTTATCTTTTTGAAATAACTTTTCCACTTCTTCTATAGATTTTAATTTAATTTTAACTTGAGTTTCTGATAATACTCCTTTTTTCCCCATAGATTTTACATCATTAATTATCTTAGATAAAAATTGCTGTTTTTCTTCATCTGTTTTAAAGCTTTTTAATTGTTCTTTTATATTTTTACTTTCTTTTATTGATTGTTCTGCTGTTTCTTTTATATCAGGGTATTTTTCAGATATAAAAGATTTCTCATTTGCAGTTAGTTTTTCTCCTTTAACTATTTTAACTGCTATTATTTCTGCTTTTTTGATTTCTAATTTATCTTTTTGAAATAACTTTTCCACTTCTTCTATAGATGATAATTTAATTTTAACTTGTATTTCTGATAATACTCCATTTTTACCCATAGCTTTTATATTACTAATTATCTTAGATAAGAATTGTTGTCTTTCTTCATCTGTTTTAAAGTTTTTTAATTGTTTATTTATACTTTTACTTTCTTTTATCGATTGTTCCGCTGTTTCTTTTATATCAGGATATTTTTCAGATATAAATTTTTTTTCATTTGTAGTTAATCTTTCTCCCTTAATCATTTTTATAGCTATTAATTCTGCATTTTGAATTTGTTCTTTAATTTGTTTCAAAAGATTTTTGTCTATCTCTTGAAAGTTATTTTGTGCTTGCTTAATTTCACCATTAATTTTCGTAGGTATATTTGTATAAGGATTCATATTATATGGATTTTTGTTTATATTGTTAATCATCTTTTATTCTGCTCCTAATAAACTATTTGTAGTTTTCTCTATATAAAGTTTATCGGTTTATAATTTACTTAATTTATAGATATTCTTAGATTAATCTTATTTTTTAGCAATATATTTTATTTTTATAAAAAACTGTAATTAAATATCTTTTTTCATTTTTTATCTTCCTCTTTTTGTTTTCTATATGTAAAAAAGATATTGATTTTTAAATCAATATCTTTTAAATAATTAAAATATTTATATAAAACTATCTATATTTTAAAATAATGATAATTGGTTTTCATCACTCATATTCTCAAGTGAACCATGAACTGTAAGTGTTTCTATTACAGTTTTTGAAATTTTAGTCCTCTTTCTTAATTCCTCTTTTGAGATAAACTCTCCATTTTCTCTCTCTTTTTGAATATTAATAGCAGCATTTTCTCCTACCCCTTGTAGAGCTATCATTGGAGGAAGAAGTAATTTTTCTCCTGCTACTTGGAATTTCGTTGCATCTGATTTATATATATCAACTGGAAGTATTTTTATATCTCTTGCATACATTTCAAGTGCTACTTCAAGTACTGTTAGCATGTTTTTCTCTTTAGCTGTTGCATCATTTCCAAGACTTTCTATTTCATTTATTTTTGCTTTTATAGCAAGAATTCCTTTTACTATTAAATCCGCATCAAAGTCTTCTGCTTTTGTTGTAAAGTAAGTTGCATAAAATGCTTCTGGATAATGAACCTTACAATATGCTAGTCTAAATGACATCATAACATAAGCCACGGCATGGGCTTTTGGGAACATGTATTTTATCTTTTGACACGAACCAATATACCACTCTGGTACATCATTTTCTTTCATTTCTTCTATATGCTCTGGTTTTAATCCTCTACCTTTTCTTACGTTTTCCATTATTGTAAAGGCATTTTTAGGCTTTAATCCTTTAAATATAAGGTAGTTCATTATATCGTCACGAGTTGATATAACATCATCTATTCCAACTACTTCATCTACTACTAAATCTTGTGCATTGTTTAACCAAACATCGGTACCATGAGAAAGTCCAGATATACGAACAAGTGCTGCAAATGTTGATGGCTTAGTATCAAGAAGCATTTGTCTAACGAACTTCGTACCAAACTCTGGTACTGCAAGTGAACCTATTGGACAGTTTATCTCTTCAGGTGTTACACCTAGTGCATCTGTTGAAGTAAATAATGACATTGTCTCTGGGTCATCTAGAGGAATATCCGTTGCAGTTATTCCAGTAATATCTTCTAGCATCCTTATCATGGTCGGAGCATCGTGTCCCAGTATATCAAGTTTTAATATTCTACCACTTATTGAGTGATAATCAAAGTGAGTTGTTATAACTCCACAAGAAGTATCATTTGCAGGATACTGTATTGGTGTAAAGTCGTATACATCTTTATAGTGAGGTATAACCATAACTCCACCTGGATGTTGTCCTGATGTTCTTTTAACTCCTGTACATCCATTAGAAAGCCTTAGTACTTCTGCTGTTGGTACATGAATATTATTTTCTTCTACATATTTTCTTGCATATCCAAATGCTGTTTTTTCTGCCACTGTACCTATTGTACCTGCTCTATAAACGTAACCTTCACCGAATAAGTCTTCTGTATATTTATGGATTATTGGTTGATAGTCTCCTGAGAAGTTTAAGTCTATATCCGGCTCCTTATCTCCTTCAAATCCTAGGAAAACTTCAAACGGTATATCATGACCATCTTTTCTAAGTGGTTTTCCACATTTAGGACAATCTTTATCAGGTAAATCTACTCCTGAACCATACTCTCCTATTTCAAAGAAATATGAGTACTTACATTGTGGGTCATCACAAATATAATGAGCTGGAAGAGGATTAACCTCTGTTATGTCACTCATTGTAGCTGCAAATGATGATCCAACTGACCCTCTTGAACCAACTAGGTATCCATCACTTAGTGACTTTGTAACTAGTTTTTGAGATATTATATACATCACGGCGTACCCATTACCTATTATAGAGTTTAACTCTCTATCTAATCTATTTATTACTACTTCTGGTATTGGATCCCCATATATTCTTTTAGCTTTTTCATAGCACATTTCTCTAAGTTCAGTATCTGAACCTTCTATTACTGGTGGATAAGTATCATCTGGTATCGGCTTTATAACCTCTACCATATCTGCAATTTTATTGGTATTTGTTACTACAACTTCATAAGCCAATTCCTCACCTAAGTATTTAAATTCTTCTAACATTTCATCAGTTGTTCTAAAGTGAAGATAAGTTTCTTCATCTTCAACCTTAAACCCTTGAGAGTATTTTAATACCTTTCTATGAACTGCTTCATGCTTATCTAAAAAATGAACATCACCTGTTGCAACTGGAATTTTTCCAAATTTATATGCAGCTTCTATTAGCTTTCTATTTAAATCTCTTAATTCCTCTTCATCACTTACTTCACCTTTATCTATCATAAAGCGGTTATTGTCTGTTGGCATAACTTCGATGTAATCATACATTTCGATTATTTTTTTCATTTCTTCATCAGGAACATTTTTCTTAACTGCTCTAAATACAGCCCCTGCCTCACAAGCAGAACCTATAATTATTCCTTCTTTATGTTCTTGTAGTACACTTCTTAGTATTCTTGGAGCTCTATAAAAATGATTAACATGTGCATCTGAAACTATTTTATATAGATTTTTAAGTCCTGTATAATTTTGAGCAATTAATGTTATATGATTTGTTCCTAGTTTTTGATAATCAATCTTTCCAAGTACATCATTAACTTCACTTAAAGTACTTGCACCTTTTTTATCAAGCATTTCTAAAAACTTTATATATATAAGTGCTGTTGCCTGTGCATCATCTACTGCTCTATGGTGATTTAAAAGAGGCACACCTAATGCTTTTGCAACTACGTTTAATCTATGCCTTTTTAAATCTGGAAGTAATATTCTAGCAAGTGTTAATGTATCCACACTTTTATTATTAAACTCTATGTTTTGTTGTCTACATTTTTCTGATATAAAGCCCATATCAAACTCAGCATTATGGGCAACTAATACGCTGTCTCCTATAAATTCTAAAAATCTAGGTAATACTTCTTCTATTGTCGGCTTATCTTTAACCATATCATTAGTTATACCTGTTAATTCTTGTATTTTATAAGATATATCTTTTTGAGGATTTATAAGTTCACTGAATTTATCCACTACTTTAAAGTTTTCTATTTTAACTGCACCAATTTCAGTTATCTTATCGTTAGTGTTAGAAAAACCAGTAGTCTCTATATCAAATACCACAAAGCTTTGTGTTAGAGGCTTATCATTTGCATCTTCTATAATTTGCGCATCATCTTCTACTAAGTATCCTTCAACTCCATAAAGTATTTTTATATCATGACCTTTAGCTGCATTCATGGCTTCTGGAAAGGCTTGAACTACTCCATGATCTGTTATCGCTATTGCCTTATGCCCCCATTTAATTGCCCTTTCTACTAATTTTTTAGTAGGACAAAGTGCATCCATAGAAGACATTTGAGTATGTGCATGAAGCTCTACCCTTTTATCACCTTCAACTAAATCTTTTCTTTCAGGCTTACTTTCTTGTCTTATACCACTTATCGTCATAGTAAGTTCTCTTTGGTAAGTATCATAAATTACGTCACCTTTAATTTTTAAATATGAATCTTTTTTAACGTATTCCAGTACACTATCTTTATTAGTATCATTTAAGAAAAGTTTACAACTTATTGAACTAGTATAATCTGTAACTGAAGCTATTAATAAAATCTTTCCATTTCTAAGTTCTTTAGTTTCAACATCAAAAACTTCACCAATTACACTTACTGTCCCTGAGGTATTATTTAAGTCTTTAATATGTTCTACCATGGCATGTACATTTTCACCATATATTAAACTTTCATCAACTTCTGGTTTTATAACGTATCCTACTTCTTCATCTTCTTCAGATTTAGTTTGGCTACTTATTTCTAATTCTCTAATTTTTTCTTCAGTTATTCTATCTGTTTTTTTAATTATTTTTTCAATATTTACTTCTTCATCGACAGCTCTTTCAATTTCTATATTGATTTCCATACCTATTTCTTCAATTAATACCGTTTTAATTACATGAATTATATTTTGCTTCATTAATCTATCATAAAATAAACCTTTAGGTAATTTTATTTTTAATAAATCGTCTATACATAAGTATTCAACTTGCTTTTGCCATCCTGCTAATGATGGGCACAAACTTTTTAGTATATACATAATATTTACCCAGTATCTTTTGATTATATCTTTGTTTGATTTTCTATCAAGTCCTGTATATCTTATTTTTAATTTTATATCTTTAAAATAATTTAACTTTTCCTTTAGCTCTTCTCTAAACGATTCTAATAGTTCGTTTGATACTACATCTTTTGAAGTTAAATGAAAATAAACTATTTTATCTTCTTTAAAATACACTACTTTCTTTATATAAACCTCTTTTAGTTGCTTTGCTAATATATTGTTATTTATCTCTAATTTATCTAAATACTCTTTTACACTTTCCATAGGCAACTCCCTTCTATAGATTAACTATTATATCATAGGTATATACCCTTTTGACTAGCGTGTTATCTAAATTTTCATATCAATATTTTATCGAAATTTTTTGATTTTTCAAACTTAAATTTATACCTGTACTATTTTAAATTGGATTAGCTACAAATTTAACTTTATTTAATATTATAATATACAATACTATAACGCAAGGCGGTGTTATCATGTCTTCTTTTGATGTAGATAATTATAGAAAAATAGCACTTTACTACCATGAATTAGGAGAAAAAAAATTACTTAAAAAGTCTTTATCAAATCTTAATATAAGTAAAAAAGTATATCTTTATTACTCTAAAACTAGAAATATACCGATTTGCACACTGCCTAACTTTAAACTTGTTTTAGCATCCAAACTTGGATTTTTATCTTTTTGTTATAACTTCTTTACTTTTATAAATGTAGATAAAAATATTATCCCTATTAACTCCACTAACATTCAATCTATAGCCAAGTTTGTACTATCTCATGAAGTTGGCCATATATTAGACCCTGATATTACTAAGTCTAAAGAAGAGTACTCAGAAATATTATCTGATATTGTGGATAAAATTATTGAATATGATATAGATATTAATAATACTGATTTTCATAAAGGTAATATACCTTACGATCTTGAACTTTGTGTTTTAAAATTAAAGCAAAATCTAATTGCTAGAGAGTCTAAGGCATGGGATATAGCAAGAGACTTTTTAATTTTCAAAGATAATGATGAAAAACTAGTTTTTAATAAGATGAGAGAATACGCGCTAGCTACCTATAATTTTGGTAATTTAAAAAATATAGTTAAAGAACATAATATAGATGTATTTTTCAAGTACAAAAGATATTTCAAATAAAAATTCTCTAGTAAAGAATCCCTATAAAATATAACTTATTAAAATCTATATTTTATGGGGAATCTTTATGTTATTTAAAATATTTTTGTAATATGAAATTTAATGTTATAATTTAGTTATATTTTAATACTTTACAAGGATGTGACTAAAATGAAAAAAGGGAGTATTCTCTATGATATATTAGGAAATATTGGAGTTTTTATATATTTAATGGGAATGGTAATACCATCTTCATTCTATTTATTTGATAGTTCTGATTACCCAGTTGTTATAAGTGAAACTGGGTTGTTATTATTGCCAATTGCTCTTATATGTATTTTAAGTATCATATGTATTTTATTTTCTAAAAAAAGATATTTTGTAGCATTTGTTCCAGTCCTGATATTCTCAATATTTACTACTATTTGGGCGTTTACCACTAGTGGAGATTTAAGATTGCTTGGTTTAGGTTGTTTTGTCTTAAATATTGCATTATTAGCATCAATAATTTATAGATTTTTTAATAATAATCTAAATACCAAAAAATAAAATTAATATTTAATAAAAAATAACTAGATTAATATAATATTAATCTAGTTATTTTTTATTGTACTATCCGTTATAAATAGGAATTTCATATTTTAAGTTACTTGTTGTATCATACATTCCTATTAATCTATACATTATACCTGATATTCCATTTGCCCAGTTTACATCTGTTGCATACTGATGTCTTGGATTATTATAGTTGAATTTCATTTTATAAACTGTATTTTGGTTATGTGTTGAGCTCTTTATGTAATTATTTGCTATCCATTTTGCAGAACCTTCAATAGTTTTTTCTACGCTTGTCCATCCATTTGCATAAGCTGCTTCTGCTCCTGATAAGTTGGCAGTTCCATCAAATGCACCTATCCCAAAGAAGTTATAAACTTTAACTGGAGAACTTAAAGCTTGTCCTTTATAACTTGTTAAAATTTGTCCTTGTGCTAATGTTGAAGAACCATACCCAGTTTCCCACATAGAGTGTGCTACAAGATATACTAAATCTATATTATACTTTCTAGCAGCATCTATAAAAGCTTGTCCTTGGTTATGGAACACATTACTGCCTTGTGAAGAAAGCTTTTGAGCATTCAAGAATGAATTTAACTCACTAGCAGTTATTCCACCCTTGTAAGTATCTAATCTTAAGAACTGTAACATTCCTTTTTTGCTATTTCTAAAGTTATTAGGATTTAAGAAATGTTCTAAGTCACTTTTATCTGCAGTAACATATGATCTACTTTGTGCCATACTAGCTACTACTCCATTTCTAGGCTTACTTGAATGTATAACATTTTGAGCTGAATTAAGTTGCTTTTGAACATGGCTACTTAATGAATAAGTTAATCCTTTATTATGTACAGTAGCACCATCTACTATTTGAACACTATCTCCACCTACAACAGGAGGTGCTGGATTTTCTGGTTTAGAACCATCCTCTTGACTTAAATATTCACTTGATACGAATCCATCTTTTCCACTAAACTTTATATTTGACCATCCGTTATTTTCTGATATTACTTCTACCTTGTTTCCTTGTTTTAAACTTCCTATCTTAGAGTAGTTAGTTCCTGGACCACTTCTTACATTTAATGAAGATGTATTTACTTCTTTTGTTTGAGTAGAAGTTTCAGGTTTAGATGGCTTTTGCGGTGTCTCTGGACTTGTATTTACTTTACTTAAATACTGGCTTGATACATATCCAGTAGATCCATTGAACTTTATCTTAGACCATCCATTACCTTCTGATATTACCTCTACTTTGTCTCCTAATTTTAAACTTCCTATTTTAGAATGATTAGTTCCCGCTCCACTTCTTACATTTAATGAAGATGTATTTACTTGTTTTGTTTCTTTAGTAGCTTCTGGAGTAGTTTCCGGTTGAGATGGTTTTTCTGTATTTGTATTTGTTTTGCTTAGGTACTGACTCGATACATACCCAGTAGACCCATTAAATTTTATTTTTGCCCATCCATTACTTTCCGATATTACTTCTATCTTTTCTCCTAATTTTAAATTTCCTATTTTAGAATGATTAGTTCCTGCTCCACTTCTTACATTTAAGGAACTTGTATTTACTTGTTTTGTTTCTTTAGTAGATTCCGGTTGAGATGGTTTTTCTGGTACAGTAACTTGACCTTCTGATTTTAGATACATTGTAGAAGTATATGCTTCAGTCGAATTAAACTTTATTTTTGACCATCCGTTGCTTTCTGATATTACACCTACTTTTTCACCTCTTCGTAGTTTACCTACTATACCATTACTAGTACTTGGCCCACTTCTTACATTTAGTGTTTCTGTATCAACTACTTTTGTTGATGATACATTACTAGAACTTGACCCTACATTTTCTAGGTATTGACTAGAAATATAACCTAATCTTCCATCATGCTTAACTTTTGTCCATCCGTTGCTTTCTGAAATAACTTCTAGTACTTCACCTTTATTTAAAGTAGTAATAACTCTATAGCTAGTCCCTGCTCCATTTCTTAGGTTTACTCTATCAGTAGTTTTTTTCTTATTTCCTGTTGAAGATTCTTGGCTTGAAATTTGACTAGTTGATATATATTCAGAAGATGACCAACCCTCTTGCCCTGAGTTAGTTTTTATCTTATACCATCCATTTGATGTTTCTTTTATTTCAACTTGGTCACCTTTTTTTATAGTAAAAATAACACTATGATTAGTTCCAACTCCACTTCTTACATTTAAGGAACTTGTTGTTACTACTCCTATCTGTCCAGATGCACTTACATTAGTTGCTGCTATTGGTAACATAGCTAATGTTGCTAATGCAATTTTATTTTTCAATTTATCTCCACCTCATCCTTCGTTCCATTTTTTTCCATATATAACAATTATACGACATATTATATATCTAGTAAATAATAGTAGTTGTAAAATAGTTGTATATTATCTATTCGTCCACAATGAAGATTTATTTAGCTTTTGTTTCAAAACTATTAGTTACCCTAACTTTTTTAAAATCAAACCTTTAAATTCTATTTTTTTAATTCATTTAAAATATTTCTTATTTATAATTTCTGCACAAATTACTCCATATGGAGTTTTATTAATCCCTGTTTCATTTTTAAACACTTCTATTAAATTTTTATTATTATCTACATAAATTTCGTGTTTTGGGTACATAATCGGATATTCTAAGTATGATATAAAATACTCTAAATCTTTCCCACTGCATTTTTTCCAAAACCCTTCCCATTTAGTGTTATTCACATAGTTATGAGGATTTAATGTAGTACCATTTTCCATATAATATTTTATAGGGTCTGGAATTTCATTTGAATTTTCCTTAAATTCTAAATCTAGCTTGCAAAATTCTTTAGTATAATTAGTTAATTCTTTATCTATGGTATTCATCTTTTCCTCTAGCCTATTAATCTTTTTTTGATCTTTTTCTTGCATAACTTTTTTGTATTCTTTAGCATATATTTCAAACATTCTATACTTTCCTTCTTTAATGTTCATATATACACATCCCCTATTTTAGTTTTAATATCATATTTATGTTAGTTATTATATTTTACATATATATGCTTTTTTCCTTTTTATATGAACTACAAATTTCGATTTTTTCTAAATTTTTTAAATAATATAAAAGCACCTATAATTATAGGTGCTTTTATATTACTTAATATTAGTATATGAGAGTATTGTTACCACAGCATCTATCTTCTCAGATAGGTTTAATATTTCCGTACTTGTTTTATCTAACTTTTCACATAAGTTTTCTAAATTTCCTAAAGTATTTTGAACTTTGAATAGTTCTAGGGATTGTTCAAAGGTCAAATTGTAACTTTCCATAATTTTTTTTACTTGTTTCATAATTTCTTCTATATTCATAATAGCACCCCTAATATAAATTATGAACCGCTCTTAAATAATGTTACTCTTTGTTGAACTTTCTCAAAAAATATACTATTATTTATTTTAGAAGTATTCTAATTTACATGATTGTATGTCCTTGAAGGGAGATTTACATAAATGGCCTTATTAATACTTATTTTGTTAACTTTAGATATTATTATTGGTTCTATTTTAAAGAAGAAATTTTATATAAAAAATATTGATAAGGATACTGCTCTAAAACTTTTACCTAAAAATTTTAGATATCTATTATCTTTTGGTCTTTTAATATGTCTTTACCTTGTAGCGATTAAGAGTATGCATTACTCTTATGTATTAATTCTTCTATATGCTCTTAGTACTGTTGAGAATTATTTAAAAACTATTAAACTTTATAAATTAGATAACGATAGTAAATCTTATTATTATCCTTTATTTAAACTTATATCTTCATTAGTTTTAATGATTTGCGTTATTGTTCTTTTAGTTTTAAATAAAGTACCTATATTTCTTTAGTTATAGTAAAAAAGACCACTTAAATTTAAGTAGTCTTTTTTACTATATAAATCTTATATTTAAACACATCTATTGATTTAAAATCAATATTTAACTTATATGTAGAATCTTTAGATTGCTTATTAGTTGTAATTACTTTTTCCTTATTATTTGATACTTTCTTAGAAAATACTTCTTTATTATTCTATTTAATCTAATTAATCTAATTATTATATTAAAAATTCTTTTGCGTAAACTACTGTTCCACTAACATTATTTAAACCATTAGGTATTAATTCTAAAGCCATAAATGCTTCATCAGGCACTTCAAAAGGCGCTTTTATATTATAATTACTTGCAGGTATAAATCCAAATTTAGGATAATACTTATCATGTCCTAAAACTATAACTGATTTATATCCCTTTTCTTTTGCTTTTTTTAACCCTTCTTTAATTAACTTACTTCCTATACCTTTACCTTGATAATTTGGTAAAACTGAAACTGGTGCTAAAGCTAAAGTTTCAAAGTCTTCTTTACCATTATCTATTAGTGCCTTTGTAAATAAAATATGTCCTATAATCTTCTCATTATCTTGCGCTACCATAGATAATTCTTTTATAAAAGAGTTTCCTTTTCTAAGTCTATTTACTAACAAATGCTCACTTTTATCACTAAACTCTTCATTTTCAAAGGCTAATTTTACTACTTCTTCACTTATTTCATAATCTTTTTCATTTTCTT
The DNA here is from genome assembly GCF_053667625.1 of Faecalimicrobium sp. JNUCC 81. Classification (NCBI taxonomy): domain Bacteria; kingdom Bacillati; phylum Bacillota; class Clostridia; order Peptostreptococcales; family Peptostreptococcaceae; genus Faecalimicrobium; species Faecalimicrobium sp. JNUCC 81. The sequence continues at coordinate 1,165,485 of NZ_CM132203.1, read as the reverse complement.
GTCTTATTGTTATGTTCATTATTTCTCCTCACTTAAAATTTATTCTTTATTTTTAAAAATCTACTATCATTTTACTTATGTTCATATCCAATTCATAATATACTTTGAATCCTTTAAATATTAGATTCATAAATTCATTTTACTACTTATATCTTAGCTTAGCATATTTTAATACTTTATGTTTAAATAATTTTATATAAATAAAACAAGCCTTATAAAAATAGATTTCCATAAGGCTTGATTATATTTATAAATTTATCTGTATATTAAATTTCTGATACATCAGAAGAAACTTCTTCACTTTTTATATTCTTTTTATCTGCCACTCCAGTAAGCATAAGGGTTATTGCACCATCTCCAACAACATTACATGCTGTTCCAAAGCTATCTTGAAGAGCAAATATAGTTAGTATAAGTGCTGTTCCAGTTTCATTAAATCCAAGAACACTAGTTATTAAACCAAGAGATGCCATAACTGTACCACCAGGAACACCAGGAGCACCTATTGCAAATATTCCAAGTAATACTATAAATAAAATCATAGTAGTAACATTTGGCAGTTTTCCATAAAGAATTTGAGATACAACCATTACAAAGAATACCTCAGTTAATACTGATCCACAAAGATGTATATTAGCACAAAGAGGAACAGAAAAATCTAATATATCTTTTCTTAAAGATTTAGATTTTTTAGCACATTCTAATGCTACAGGTAATGTTGCAGCAGAAGACATACTTCCAACAGCTGTTAAGTAAGCCGGACCATAATGTTTTATAACTTCAATTGGATTTTTACCTGATATAGCACCACCAATAAGGTATAAAACTGCTAACCATATAAAGTGACCAATAAGAACAATAGCTATAACTTTTAAAAATACTGGAAGATGATTAGTTATAGAACCTTCATATGCTAAAGATGCAAATGTTGTAGCTATGAAAAAAGGTAGTATAGGTATTACTATTTTATTAACTAGACTTAAAACTATATCTTGGAATTGATTTAATAATTTTTCAACTAAATCTGCTTTAGTCCAAGTTACTGCTAAACCAACTATTATAGATAAGAATAAAGCACTCATAACAGGCATTACTTGTGGTATATCTAATTTGAAGATAAGCTCCGGCAATTCACGTAAAGATCCAGTAGCTGATGCGATTGATAGTTTCGGAATTAGAATATAACCAAATATTGCAGAAAATGCAGCTGCTCCTACTGATGATATGTATGCAAACCCAATTGCAAATCCTAATAGTTGAGAAGCATTATGTCTTAATCTAGCAATTGATGGAGCTATAAATCCAATTATTATTAATGGAACTGAGAAAAATATTACTTGCCCTAAAATATATTTAAGAGTAACTATTACGTTCATCAAAGACTCTGAAGACGCAAAACCAATTATAAGACCAACAACAACTGCTATCACTAGCTTAAAAATTAAGCTATTAAAAACTTTTTTCATAATAAATCCCCCTTTTAATATGAATACAATTTTATAGTTATAAAAACATATATTACAACACAAATGATAGCAAACTAATACTTAATATTCAACAAGTATCTAACATTTATTATATTGTATATTTTGATATTACGTTAGGAAACCAACATTAAATTTGTTTTTTTGTCGAATAAAATCTTTATCTATCTTATTTGTAAAATTATATCGTCCATTCTAGTAAGTAAACTCTCTTTTCCTTTAATATTATATAATCAGTATCATTTTTAGTTTTATATATATATTCATCTCCTAATTCTATATTTATTGGTTTTTCTTTATAAGGCTTTATATTAGATTTATTAATTGAAAATACTTGTTCTTTAAATTTTTCTATTTTTTTATTTAGTAATTTTATATTATCTTTATTTACAATTATCCATTCTTTTGAATTTTTCATCTTATATATATCTTCTTTTGAGTATTCTAAATAAGCATACCTTTCACCATCACCATGAAAAGATGGTTCACTTTTAAAAATATTTACTACATTTTCCGGTGTACTTAATCTAATGTCCCAATTAATATATATGTCTTTTTGACTATTATTTATTTTTTTGTATATGTTTGATCTTATTTGTGCAACTATTAAACCTAATATGATTATTAATATTGCCATTATGCTTTTTCTTAAATTACTATTCAATACTCTTATCCCCCAAATTTTATTTATTAATATAATAACCTAGTTAGCTATATATAATAAATATTTTCCCATATCTACGTTTTATCCTTTTGAATTTTTGTAATCAATATCTTCTTGTATATACTCTTTAAGTTTTACATTACTAAGATCTATATTTGAGTTATTCTTTGCATCTATCCTAAATAAATCCTTTTCACCTTTTTTTAATTTTGAATACTCTATTATCTCGCTTTTACCGCTTGGATGAATACTTTCTACCTTAAATATAGCATCATTGTTTTTGTCTATATATATTTTAGCTGTTTTGCTATTATATTCTGCAACCGAACTATCTTCATTCTTAACTTTTTTAAATTTATCCTTTAAGTATTTTGTTGTATACTGATTTGACATATTCTCCATTAAAGATATCTTTTCTAGATTTTTATTTTCTCTTGCTATTTGAGGTGAAAGTATAGTTGTACTACCCTCAAATTTGTCATTTTCATTACATATGCTAACTATTTTCCCTTCATTTTTATAAAATATTTCCCTAGCTTGCAATTCATTATTTTTATTGTATTCGTCTCTTTGCTCTACTTCTGTTTTTGAGTCTTTGTAGTACTCTTCATAAGAACCATCATCTTTTGTAAATTTAACGTACTCTACCTCTCCCCTTGATTCAATTAATTTTTCGTAAGCCTTTGTAACTATTTCTAGATTCTTTTTTAGTGTTTTTTCCCTAATTAATACAAATGACATTGCTATTATCATAATAGATACTATGCATAATAAATATTTTTTCTTCATATTTCTCTCCCTTCTTATAAGTTTTATCTAAATAATCTTATTATAAAATATTTTACCATATTTATGAAAATTAGACTCAATTCTAAATTTCGGATAATATATTAATTAAGTAACATGAAATATATATTACATTTAATTTGTTATAAATTTCTTTTACAAACATAAAAAAACAGTGATTTATTTATCACTGGATTTTTATATTTATCTTATTATTTTTAATTTGCATTTTCTCTTTTCTTTTTTTCTACATTCTATTAGTTCCTTTTTTTCTTTTACAAAATCCATTAATGTTTTCTTTTCATAATTAATTACTTTATCATTATATTCTCTTGCAAAAAACAATTCATATGCTTCTTTTACTTCTTTACCATTTCTTTTTATTCTTGCTAAATTTTCTTCATCATTGATTTTTACAACTTTCATTATTTGTCCACAATCACAAATTATATATCTGTAATTTTCTTTAACTTTACTTGATATGCTAATTTTCAAGTTAACCGGCTTTAAACAGTTAAAACATATTGGTATTTGATAAAAATTCCCCTTATTTTCTCCCCTTTGTAAATTCATATCTATCCCCCATTATAGAATTTGCCTACTTATATATTACAACATTTTTTAAATTAAAATAAGGTATTCAAGGAAAACTTTTTCTCATCTAATTATCTCCAAGATATTTGAGCATCTTTTCTAGGTACAGTTCTTGAATATTTTATATCAGGATATCCGATTACCATACAAGTAACTACTTCTTTTCCTTCTTCTAACCCTAGATAATCCATTATTTTTTTATTACCTTGAGCTGCTCTTACAAAGAATCCACTAAAGAATGTTCCAAGTCCTAATGCATTAGTCATAAGCTCCATATTCGAAGAAGCTAGGGCACCATTTACTGGCGAGTCAGATACAACAAGTATTACAGCAGGGGCATTAAAGAATAAACTATCTCCTTTTACTTTATCTTCTTTGTAGGCATCATACATATTAACCCACATATCAGCGTATTTCTTAATAGGCATTGTCTGTGAATTTAAGTTAGAAAGTATATGTTCTCCCATTTGGCTTAATCTTTCTAATATCATTGATCTTAATTCATCTATATCATCTTTTACTACTATATAAGATACGTTTTGACTATTACTTCCTGTTTGAGTAAATCTTCCTGCTTCTATAATTTTTGAAAGCTTATCTACCTCTACATCTTTATTTTTAAATTGCCTTATGGTTCTTCTAAACTTTATAAAGTTCAATAAATTATTCGCATCTATATCAAATTCTTCTTTATTATAATCCTTAACATCTTCCATATTGTACTCATCAGTTGTTACTGCATCTTTTGGACAGACCGCTATACAGTGACCACATTTAATACAAGTTACATTTTTAATATTAGCCTTTTTATCTACAAGCTCTATATCTTTTAAGAAACAGTCCTTCACACATAATCCACAACCTATACATTTATCTTTATCTACTTTCATCATAATATTTATTTCCCCCTATCTTTGACATAACTATAAATAATATTTATAATTTATGTAATTATATTAGTACAATTAATTTATTTTTTAATCATTTATTGAGATTATATCACTATAAATTTATATATGTCTAATGTCTATTTTTCATATAAGTATAACTTTTTGTCATACATTAACTACAATAATAAGGAGTATAAAAATGAATCTACAACAGCTAGAATATTTTAAAACAATATCTGAAACTGAAAACTTTACAACAGCTTCAAACTTACTTTCAGTAACTCAACCGGCTTTAAGTAAATCAATATCAAAATTAGAAGAAGAACTAAAAGTTCCTTTATTTGAAAAAAGCGGACGGAATATAAAATTAACTGCATATGGAAAAATATTTTTATCTCATACAAATATAGCACTGTCTGAGATTGAAGAAGGAATTCAAAAACTACAAGACATGACTAATCCTAGTACAGAAACTATTTCTATTTCATCTACATCTAGTGTCGGAACGTATTTTATGCCACTTTTAATTAGTGAATTCTTAAATACTTATCCTGATACTAAATTTAAATTTAGTCATCAATCTATATGTAATATAGTAAGTGATTTAAAGGCAGGGAAAATAGATTTAGGATTTTATCAAAATATAGATAAGTTTGATAATTATCCTGAAATTGAATCAATACCTATAAAAAGAGAGGAATATGTTTTAATTGTTCCTAAGAGTCATAGTTTATCTAATAAAGATGAGGTTTCTTTAAAGGATTTAAAAGATGAGTTTTTTATTGTATTTTGTGAATCAAGTAAGGATAAAATGATTTCTTACTCAGAATTTTTAGGATATATTCCTAAGATATCTATACATCCAAGTGAAGCTAGTATGATTGAAGGCTTAGTGGCTGCTGGTTCTGGTATTTCTATAGTTCCTAATACTCCATTTATTAATACTAATACTCTTTCTATTGTAAAAATCAAAGAAAAGATAAAAGATAGAGTTATTTATATGGGGTGGCTTAAAAACTCATCTATATCCCCTGTAGCAAAGGAGTTTAAAAACTATGTTATATCATCTATTTCTTGATGATATAACATAGTTTTATTTATTATTAAGTATGATAATAGTTTAAAATTTTTAATATATATCACTACATTGTTTTATAGTTAATAATTATCTTGATTAGGCATAAGAAAAATTAAAGCTACGTATAGCATTATTCCCATAGTTATATTTCCAAATACTGTGAATAACACAAATATTATTCTAAAAGTTGATGACTTAAATCCAAAAAATTCAGATACGCCTCCACAGACACCAGCAAATACTGAATCATTATTAGATATATACATTTTTCTATTCAAATAATTTCCCCCTTTATATATTTAAGCTTAAAATTATTTTATATTTATGATGGTACTACACTTTAAAATATACAACAACAATAATTATTAGTTCGAAAACTTACCATACATTAATTTACAAATATTACTACATAATCTATACTATATTTAAAAGGTTATTAGAGATTAATCTTTAAGGGGGATTTAAAATGGATAAAATAATTAACGAAATTGTTAATATATTAGATGAAGATGAAGAAATATTATTATCATTAAGATGTTCTATAAAAACAGTTTTACGAACAGAGGTATATAGACCTGGTATACTTACATCTACTAATAAAAGACTTATATTTTATGCTTATAATTTAGGAGATGCTAATTTAATCGAAGTTATTAATTATGAAGATATTTCTTCAATTGAAAAAAAGAAAGTTTTACTAAAAGAGTATATAACTATTAGAGGTAATTTTGAAAATATAGTGTTTTCAAATATACTAAGTGATAATTCTGATGAGTTTATAGATTTTATAAATAAAATATTAGATTAATAAAAAATTTCCTTAAATATAAAAAGCTATACTTATTGAAATTTCAATAAGTATAGCTTTTTATATTTTTTAATATATTTTTCCTGGATTTAATATATTCTTATGGTCAAATGCCATTTTTATATTTCTTATAACGTCCATATATGCTTCACTTTGAGATTCGTGTAAATATCCTTTTTTAGCATATCCTATTCCATGTTCTCCTGAAACTTGCCCTCTTAATTCTCTTGCTTTCTTATACATACAGTCAAAGCTTTCTTTCAGTTTTAATTCCCATGTTTTATCATCCATATCGTCTCTTAATGTATATACATGAAGGTTTCCGTCTCCTGCATGACCAAAGCTTTTTATTCTTACATTTAATTCTTTTTGTAGTTCATTAGTATATCTTATAAAATCAGCAACTTTATCTCTAGGTACTACAACATCACACTCATCTATTTCTGTTGTAGATGCTTTTATAGCTTCTAAGAATGCTCCTCTAGCAGACCATATAGATTCATTTCTTTCTTGTGTATCAGATATAAATACATCATACGCTCCGTTTTCTAAACATAGATGAGCAACTTTCTCATATTCTTTTTCTATGTCTTCTTTGCTATTTCCATCAAATTTTAGTAATAAATATGCATCTGAACTATTATCTGGGAATTTCTTTCCTAAAAATTCTTCTGCAGCAAGTATTACTTCTCTTTCCATAAACTCTATTGCTGTTGGTATAGATTTTGATTTTATTATTTTAGGTACTGTATCTATTGCTGCTGCTAAGTCTTTAAAAGGTACTAATAAACTTATATCCTTTTTAGGAAGTGGTAGTAATCTTAGTATAGCCTTTGTTACTATTGCTAGTGTTCCTTCTGAACCTACTATTAAATCTTTTATACTATATCCAGAACTATTTTTAACAACTTTTCCACCTATATTAATTATTTCTCCATTTGGAAGAACAGCTTCTAAGCCTCTTACATAATCTCTAGTCACTCCGTACTTAACTGCTCTCATTCCACCTGCATTTGTATTTATATTTCCACCTATTGTAGCACTTTTTTCACCTGGATCTGGTGGGTAAAATAAGTCTTTTTCCTGAACATATTGACCTATAGTCATAAGTAGTACACCTGGTTCTACTGTTAATGTTAAGTTTTCCTCATCAAGTTCTAATATTTTATTCATCTTACTTAAATTAATCATAATACCACCATGAATTGCTACTGCTGCTCCAACTAATCCTGTTCCTTGTCCTCTAGGTGTTACTGGTATGTTATTTTCATAGGCATACTTCATTATTTTAGATACTTGTTGTGTTTCATATACATTTATAAGTACTTCTGGATATTTTTCAACTCCACCTAACTCATCATGAGAAAAGTCTTCACTTATGCCTTCACCTACAAAAACTTCATCTTCTCCACAAATATCTATAAGAAAATCTATATCATTTTTATCAATTTTTTTATACATAGCTAATCCCCCTATTCTTCCACTGATAATGCTAAGTCTAATTGTTTTTTCTCTATTTTTTCTATTAACTTAGGAACTATTTCATAAATATCACCTATTAATGCTAAGTGAGAAACATCAAATATAGGAGCTTTTTCATCTTTATTTATAGCTACTATGTAGTCTGAACCTTGCATTCCGGCAACAAATTGAACAGCTCCAGATACACCACAAGTTATTATAAGTTTGGGTTTTACTGTTCTACCACTAAGTCCTATTTGTTTTTTTGCATCTATCCACCCAGATTCTACTAATGGTCTTGTTCCTGCAACCTGTGCACCTAATACATCTGCTAATTTATAAATCATTTCCATATCTTCTTGTTTTTTTATAGCTCTACTTCCAACAACAATAACTTCTGCATCTTCAAGACCAACTTCTTTAGTTTTAGGCTTAGTGCTTAATACTTTTATATTTGAATTTAATTTTTCTCTACCGATGTTACATAAAATAACTTTTCCAGTTGGATTTTCTACTTCATTTGGTGCAGAGAATATTTTATATCTTACTGTTGCAAATTGAGGTCTATTATTTGGTGTATGAATATGAGCCATTATATTTCCACCAAAAGCAGGTCTAATTTGATCTAAGTCTGTATTTTCTTGTATATCTAGTATTGTACAGTCAGCTGTAAGACCTGTTTTAAATCTTGCAGCAAGTCTTGGTGCTAATGATCTTCCTAATGTAGTTCCCCCTACTAACATTATTGTTGGTTTTACGTTCTCTATAAAATCTTCAATAGCACTAGAATATGGTTCTATTCTAAAGTGTTCAAATTCTTCTTCATCATATACGAATACTTTATCTACACCATAAGATATTAATTTATCACATTTATCTTTTATATTTTTTCCTACAAATACACAGTATACTGGATGATTTACTTTTTCAGCCATTTCACGAGCTTTACCTATAAGCTCATAAGTTACAGGATGTATATCTCCTTCATGGTGGTCTACATATACAGCTATCCCTTTCCACTTGTCTTTATCTATTTCTACCTTTAAACTTTCAACAAACTCAAATGCCCCTTTCGGACCTTTTTTAACACACATTTTACACATTTTACAAGCTGCGTTTATTTCTACTTTATCATTTATAAGCTCTATTGCATTAAAAGGACATAGTTTAATTACTTCATCAACATTCTCTATTCTTTCTTGATTTATTATTATTTTAGCCACTTTAAATCATCCCCCTATATTAACTTTAACGCCTTAAGTTTATCTGCTAACTTATCACTTATTTCATCACTATTTCCTCTTAAAACTTCTTTTTCATTATTAGAAGTTGGAGGGAAAATTTTTAATACTTGTGTTGGAGAGCCATTAAGTCCATAGTTATTTTCATCTTTATCTTCAAAATCACTTAAACTATACATAGGTATCTCTCTATCTTTAGTGTCTAATTTTAATTTAAATGAAGGTAATCTTGGTTGGAATATTCCTTTTTCAACAGTTATAAGGCAAGGGTAATTAACCTCACACTCTTCTAATGTATTTGGCATATCCGCCTCTACAACTATACTATTTTCTTTTACTTCGATTATTTTAGTTACATTTGTTATATGAGCTATATTTAAAAATTCTGCTATTTCTGGTCCAACTTGAGCAGTATCGCCATCAGTTGTTTGCTTTCCACATATTATTAAGTCTGGACTTCCTACCTTTTTTATTCCTTGAGATAGTGTATATGATGTTGCAAGTACATCTGCACCTGCAAATTTTCTATCACTAAGTATAGCTCCTTCATCAACACCCATCATAAAACCTTCTTCTATTATTTGCTTTGCTTGTGGTGGTCCCATAGTTAATACTTTTAAAGTTGCACCTTTTTCCTCTTTTATTTTAAGGGCTGTTTCTAGTGCATATAAATCGTATGGATTCATTTTAGAATCTATCCCATCTCTTTTAAGTACCCCTGTTTTCTCATCAACTTCAACTTCAGTAGTTCCTGGAACTTGTTTGATACATGTTAAAATTTCCATTTTTATCCCCCTTATCTACTTAACAATTACAGATACTCCATCAGGAATAACTACAACTTTTGAGTCTTTGCCTTTTATATCAAAGGCTATATTTAAAGCATCATCAAAGTTTGATGTATGCTTCATATGCATACTTTCTATCATATTTTTATCACACTTATCTGTAACCATTATTACTGTGTGTTTTTCTAGTATTCTGGCAAGTATTTGAAACTCCCATTGATCTGGAGCAGTTTGTGCTCTACTTACCTGTCTAACCCTTTTTAATACTTCAGTTGGAGATTTGGCATTTGCTATATTATCATAAAATGATTGACCTCCATGACCATCATTACATGCAGATACCATAATTATTACTCCACCTTCATTACATGTTGCCTCTGCTGCTGTCATTCCTTTTACTGATTGATATATATTTTGATCTAGTGGATATCCACCATTAGTACTGACAACTATATCAGCTTTATGAGGTTTAACCCTAGACAGTTCAGTTACAAATTCGCATCCTTTTTTATGTGCCTTTTCTACATCTCCAGCAAAGGATTCTATAACTTTTTTATCTTGATCTATTACAACATTTAATATAAATGCTAGATTAGATGCCTTAGCCGCATATATCATATCTTCATGTATAGGATTCTTATTAAGTGTACCTGTTCTTGCATTTTTACTATCAATAAAATCACTACAATGGTTATACATTATAGTTTTAGCTGATGCTACACCTGGAAGTATACTTTTTCTTCCTCCAGAAAATCCTGCAAAGAAATGAGGTTCAATAAATCCTTCTGCTATTAGTAAGTCTGCTTCTTTAACTAGTTTATTTAAATATAAATCTCCACCAGACGGCAGTACTCCCATTTTTACCATTTGAGAATCATCTGTTGATATATGCATCACTATCTCTTCATTATTTACTATTTCTTCACCCATTTTATATATTAGTTCTTCTCTTGTACTTTCTCTATGAAAGCCTGTCGCAACTAATATTTTAATATTTGCATTCTTATTTACTTCTCTTATTCTTCTCAATATTATGGGCATTGTCACCCTACTAGGTACTGGTCTTGTATGGTCACTTGTTATTATTACTATATTTTCCTTATTTTTTGCTAATTCTTCTAGTTTCTGTGATCCAATTGGATTGTCTAATGATTTTTCAACTATTTCTTCTTGAGTTTCACTAACTTTATAGTCGTGTGCCTTAGATGTGAGTAATTTGATAAAGTTTTCGTCTGGAATATTTAAAGTCATTCCTTCTTTTGAGTATGGTACTTTTAAAGTAGGCATTTTATCCCCCCTAATATTTAATTAAATACCTATATAACTTCCGAAATAAACCATAATGCCTAGTACTATTACATAAACTAAGCAGAATTTTAATGTTGAGTTAAGTATTTTTCCTTCTTTTCCTATTAATCCTGTTGCTGATGTTGCAATTGCTATACTTTGTGGTGATATCATTTTCCCAGCTGTTGCACCTGCTGTATTTGCTGCTGCTATCCAATATGGGTCTATGCCTAGAGCTGTTGCAGATTGAGCTTGTAGCCCACCAAATAATATGTTTGCTGATGTATCACTGCCTGTTACAAAGGTTCCAATTGAACCTAAAAGTGGTGCTATTATCGGATAGAAAGACCCAGTTATTGCGCTAAGTCCAAATGAAATTGATCCTGTCATACCGCTATATGACATAATTTTTGATATTGCAACTATTGATGTTATAGTTACAAATGATTTAGATAATTGTTTTACTGTTCTTATTAATACATCTACCATAGTAGAAACTTTTACTCTTTGTATTAATCCTCCTAAGAATGTAGCAACTATAATTACCATTCCTGGTGTATTTAACCACACAAATTTAGTTGTTGCTGCTCCTTCTCCTGTATATATTTTAAATTCACTTGTAAATTTAGATAAAAACTCGTTTATTGATGGGAATAATGGGCTTGCTGCTAATATCAAGATACATAATAGTATGTATGGAAGCCATGCTAGTAACCCTTCCTTTAAAGTTACACTAGACTTTATTGCTACATCTGTGGAAGCATCATCATCTCTTGTTTTAGATTCATTCTTTTTCATTGCTTTTGCCATAAGTATTGTGACTAACATACTGCACAAACTTCCTACAAGGGCTGGTAATTCAGCTCCTAAATATTTTGCTATAAATATTTGTGGTATGGCAAAGGCCACCCCTGATGCGAAAGTTATTAAAAATACTCCTTTTAATGCTTTAAAACTTTTTTTAGTAAGAATTACTAATACAAAAGGTATTAATATTATGAATGGTGCTAATTGAATTGCTGTCATATAACTTAATTTCATTACATCTAGTCCAGTTACTGTTGCTAGTGTACTTACTGGAATACCTATTGCTCCAAATGCAGTTGGAACTGTATTAGCTATAAGACATATTATAGCTGCAAATATTGGATTAAATCCTAATGATGCAAGTATACTGGCTGGTATTGCAACAGCTGTACCATATCCTGCAACTGCTTCTAGGAAACCACCAAACCCCCAAGCTAGTATAAGTACTTGTATTCTCTTGTCTGTTGTTATACTAGATAGCATTTGTTTCATAGTATCCATTGTTTTTGTCTCAACAGCTAAGTTGTAAGTAAATAAAGCTGCAACTATAACTAAAAGTATAGGCCATAGTGCAACTAATACACCTTCAATAGATGCTGTAATTGCATCTATAAATGGCATTTTCCAAAACGCCATAGCTATAATAAATGTAAGTATACCTGTGAAAAGACAAGTTTTATGTGCTGGTAATTTCAATACTCCCAATGACACAATCAACCATATAATTGGTATTATAGCTATTAAAAATAACATATAATCGTTCATCAAGTTTCCTCCTAAATATTATTTTGTGACGGTCACTTGAATGATGGTCAGTGGTATTACCACTTATGCTTTAATAGTATAAGATAGTGATGTTTTTTTCAATGATTGTTTGAAATTTAACATTTTCCATCGAATTATTTCACTAAATAACTTTCTCTAATAATTGACATATGTCTTTTCATTTCTGTATATGCTAAATTAGGATTTTTTTGTTTTATCCCTTCATATATCATTTTATGACTTTCAAATAGCGTCTTTTCATCTCTATAATTGTATATAATTCTTTCTCTTGCATCCTCTATAAAAGTTTCAAAAAGTCTAGATGATGTCATGAATACACTTTCAATTAAATAATTTTTACTTATAGATGCTATTTTATTGTGAAATTTTTGGTCAAGTTGAACTATCTTTTTACTATTAAAATTTAACTTATCATTTTCCTTTTGCATCTGCTCTATTATTTCTCTTAATTCATTACAATCATCTTTTGTTGCTTTTTCTGCTGCTATTACCACTGTTTGTAATTCTAAAACTTCTCTTAACTCTAATATATCTTGCCACGTACCTTCATTTAATTTAAATCCCATAGATAGTGGCTCTATTAGTGATTTTTCTATGCTATTGCATATAAAGTTGCCTTCCCCTTGTTTACTTTCAATTACTCCCATAGTTTCTAAAACTCTTATAGCTTCTCTTATTGATGTTCTACTTACACTCATACTCTCTGATAATTCTCTTTCTGATGGTAGCTTGTCCCCCTTTTTTAATTCTCCTCTTAATATCTTATCTTGTATTTGTTCTATTACAAGCTCATAAACTTTTTTATTTGAAATATTATAAAACATATTATCCCCCACTGATTTGCATTTTCTCTTATATATTATTTATATCAAATACATTTATCTTATACCATATATTTTATTATCTAATCTATATAAATAAAAGTAAAATAAATAACCCCTTAAATTAGTATTGTACAAGTATTTTTTACTTGTGTCTACTTTAAGGGGTTAAATTTATCATATAAACCTATTGATGATTTATCTTCTTTTTCTTGTGGTGCTTGTTCAAAACATTGGTTACAAGGAAAATCTCCTCCTATGCTCTTTTTCTTTTTTGTTCATCTAAATATGATACGGCTGAAAGTGCAGCTATATTTCCTTCTCCAGCTGCTTTTATATATTGATAAGGAGCTCCAACTATATCTCCTGCTGCAAAACAACCTTTTAAGTTTGTTTTCATTAATCTATCTACCTCTACATGATTTCCATCTAGTTTTAACCCTGGTACTAGTTGTCCTGGTGAAATACTATCTCTTAATATAAATATCCCATCCGTTTCTATTTCACTATTTTTTAATATTAATTTATTTGCTAATCCATGACCTGATATTTCTACTGGAATATCTTTTATAACTTCAATTGAATCATCAACTTCTACATCCTCTTTGTACATAGGTATATAGTAAACCCTTGAAGCAATAGTAGCTATAAAGTTCGCTTCAGCCTCTTCATGTTTGTTGTAAGAAATTATTGTAACTACCTTATTTTTATATAAAGGAGCATCACAAGTTGCACAATATCCTACACCTTTTCCTAAAAATTCTTCTTCTCCTTTAAATGGTCTTCCAAAATTCACACCCGTTGCTAATATTATAGAACTAGCTTCATAATTATTTTCATTTCCCATAAGCGAAAAGTACCCACCCATTGAATATATACTATTTATCTTTTCTTCTGTTATTTCTATATTCATAGATTCTAAGTGATTAACAAACTCATATTTTATTTCTGCTCCACTTTTACCATAAAAACCTAAATAATTATTAACTTTATGAGCTTTTACTAACTTATTACTTATATCTTTACTACCAAAAATTATAAATTTCTTATTTCTAATACTTGCATTTAATGCAGCAGATATTCCCGCTACTCCACTACCTATTATTGCAATATCATACATTTCACTCATATATTTTCCTCCTTATAGCCTTATGTTTATTTATCTTAATAAATTTTCTATATCACTTTTAATCTTTAATGGTGATACTGTAGGTGCATATCTTTTTATTACATTTCCATTAGAATCTATTAAAAATTTAGTGAAGTTCCACTTTATCTCTTTACCAAGTAATGATTTTGCCTGGCTTTTTAAATATTTATATAATGGGTGTGCATCTTTTCCGTTTACATCTATTTTTTCAAACATAGTAAATGTAACTCCATAGTTTAATTGGCAAAATTCATGTATTTCTTCATTACTACCTGAATCTTGTTTAGCAAATTGGTTACAAGGGAACCCTAATATTTCAAGCCCTTTATCTTTATACTCTTGATATAATGCTTCTAAATCTTTAAATTGAGGAGTTAGTCCACATTTACTTGCAGTATTTACAACCAAAACTACCTTCCCTTTGTAATTATCCATACTTATTTCTTGCTTGTTCATTTTTTTAGCTTTAAAATCATAAAATTTCATATTAGTTATTCCTCTCCATTTTCAATTTATTTAAATCTAATTTAGTTCAATTAATTTATTTAAAATATAAAGTCAAATTCTGTATAGAATTTAACTCTATTTATTAATCTAATTCACTTAAGAATTCATCTAAGTATACTTTTAATTTTTTAAGGTTTTCTTTATCTCCATTGAAGTTACAGTATAATTTTTCTGGAACTTCAAGTATATCTTCTTTTAATAATTTGCCTTTTTCAGTTATTTCTACTGTAACTACTCTATCATCTTCTTTATTTCTATATTTAGTAATTAAACCCATAGATTCTAATTTTTTTACTACTGGAGTAATAGTTCCAGAATCTAGGTGTAGTCTCTTACCTAATTCTTTAAATATAATTTTTTCTTCTTCCCACATTACAAGCATGGCTACATATTGTGTATATGTTAAGTTATATTTATCAAGTAATGGTTTATACAGTTTTATAACCTCTCTTGATGCTGCATATAATGAAAAACATATCTGGTTTTCTAATTTTATTTTATCATATTTACTCATTTATTTTCTCCATTCAATGATTTATATAAATTTAATTTAATTAAATCAGTTGTTGAATTTATTATATACACTATTATTTTTGTTGTCAATAATTTTATTCATATATTTTTTATAATAAATGTATAAGATTGTGAATGCTGGATATAATTAAAGTATACTCATTAATGTTTTTATTCAAATTTTATCCTAATTTTATATTTTATATCCTTACTAAAAGACAGGCAACGGACCCTGTCTTTTTTAATCTTTAATTTCTCTCTATTAATTAAATCTATATAATAATATTATTAATATATAAATAATACTTTTTTAACATTTTTTGCTATAATTTAATATATAGTAACTAATTTAGTTAGTTTATTAGTTTTAAATTATATAGTTAAATATTATTCTTAATAAGCTATTATATAAATCGATTGGAGATTATTAATGAGGAGCAAAATATTTGATGATTTTATAGTTCTAGCTGGTATTGCAGGACTAATATATCTTATACTTATTGGAATTAGAGATTTTATAAAAAATATTTACAGAAAATTCAGGGTTTCTGAAATAAGAGTAACTAATGTTAATATGACTATTAAAAATAAAAGGTTTGTTAAAGGCATGCCTTGCAATTATTCTGATAGAAATAAATATTTTATTTCAAATTTACCAAACTCTTATTTATTAGAATTGGAATATAAAGATAAATCTTATAGAATAAATGATAAAAATATATTTGAAACTGTAAATATCGGTGATAATGTTATGATAAGACTTATCGAAAAATTTGATAAATATGAAAATCTACTTAGCTATAAACTAGAAAATATGAAATAAAATTGATTATTAATATTTAATTAAAAAGGGCTGTGAATTATTTTCACAGCCCTTTTATTTTAGTTATTTTATTTTTTTCTTCTTATATTTATAACTAATCCACCCATTGCTAATATACCTACACTTATATATGGCATAATACCTGAATCATAGGTTTTAGGGTTCCCATAGTTTTGAAGTTTATTTACGTTATTTTTTTTATCTTGTGCAATTTCTTTTATAGTTTCTTTAGGTTTGCTTTCTTTAATTTTTTTGTCTATTTCTTTTTCTTTTGGGGTTTCATTTGGTCTTTCTTCTTTAATGTTTTTGTCTGGTTCTTTTTCTTTTGGAGTTTCATTTGGTTTGTATTCTTTAGGATTTTTGTCTGGTTCTTTTTCTTTTGGGATTTCATTTAGTTTGTCTTTTTTAATGTTATTGTCTGGCTCTTTTTCTTTTGGGTTTTCATTTGGTTCATCTTTTTTAATATTTTTATCTGGTTCTTTCTCTTTTGGTGTTTGAGTTGGTTCATCTTTTTTTATATTTTTATCTGGTTCTTTTTCTTTTGGGGTTTCAACTATTTTATCCCCTCCACTATTTTTATCTCCTTCTATTTTATTATTATATATATTTCCTAAATCAACTGTAGTACCTAGGTCATCTTCCTTTATAGTAAACTTTATATATTCATTATTTAAATAGTATCCTTTTGGAGCTTTGGTTTCTTTTAGATAATATGTTCCTGGAGAAACTATCTTTTCTCTTATTATTCCTTCCTTATTACTAGTAACACTACCAATAATTTTTTTCTCTTTGTCTAGTATATCAAATGTAGCCCCGGATAATAAACTTTTAGTTTTTTTATCTAATTTAAGAGCTTTAAAAGCATATCCCTTTTTAGTCTCAACAGTATTAGTACTTGAATCTTTTATTTTAGCTACGTTTAATATTGTCGTTCCATCTTTTACATCACTAAAATCCGTCTTTATATTCACTTTATATATTTCATCGTAGTTCATATTTACACTATCATTAGTAACTTTTATTTTATTATTTACCTTATCAACTTTAAGGCTAATACCATTTGAATTATCTTCTATTTTTTCAGTTATATATTTACCATCTTTTTGCCCAATAATTTTATGCTTTTCAACGTTAACTACCATAATCTTAACATCTGGGTTAATTTTATCTGATAAATCTATATATCCCTTACTAAAAAATCCATGTGAGTCAATTTCTATAGAATAATTTACTATTTGATTATCTCCATCTTTAAGTGTATTTTTATCTACTTTTTTTATTGCATTTATAGAGCCTGAATCTTTTTCATATTTAACAGTTGAGTTTGCATTTGATGTTTCATTATTATAACTAATTGTTGCCTTATTTTTGTACTCTTCATGCTTATCTGTAACTACTAATCTATAATATATAAAGTATTTATTTTTAATATCTCCAAGATTTATAGTCATTTTGTTGTTCTTAACAGTAATCTTATCTTTACTATTTGGGTATATTTGATAATTACCTTTTGAATCATAATAATATATTGATGCACTTGATTCTTTATACTTTGTACCTTGTGGTAATGTATCATTTATTACTACATCTTTAATATTCTCTTTATTTTGGTTTACAACAAGTGTGTATCCAATTTCATCACCTATATCTGTGACTATACTATTTCCTTTTTTATCATGAAACTTCGTATTTTCATATTTCTTAATCATAGGTACTTCTACCTTTTTAGTTTTTAGCATAGATGAACTTTCAATAGTCTTTCCGTTTATATTTAATATTGCTGTATTTTTATAAGTTGGAAACTCTTCATTTATATTAACGTAGTATGAAATATCATATTTTGAGTTTATATTTCCAAAGTTTATTACTAGTCCATCTTTAGTTTTCTCAGTTTTTAAAAGTAGTTCTTTTGTTACGTCTTTTTTATTTCCTATGTATGGTGTTTCTTCTATTTTTAAACTATTTATATCTAGTTCTAACCCATTAGGCATTTTATCTTTTAAGACTACGTTATTTAAATTAGAGTATTTCTCATTAATAGAAACAATAAACTCCCATCTTTTACCAACAGCAGGAGCAGGTATATTTGCAGTTAATATACCATCAACATAATGACTTGCATTTTGTGCATATTTATTTAAATATCTATCTACTGCAAGATTATGTTCTTGCTTTTCTTTTGGGTCATCTGTTACCACTGGATCTATATTTACTAAATCAACATCTAAATATGTAGTATCGCCATTTAAACTAGCTTCAACTCTAACTTTTTTATCTTCATCAACTTTAGGTGCAAAAGCTCTAATACTTAAATATCCCCCTATACCATTAGTAAGTGCTTTTTCACTTAAAGTTGCTACTACTTTAGTTCCTTCTACTATGACATTATCAAAATGATCTTTAGGATAAGATGGTTTAATATCTCTAAATCCATCTGGGAGGTTAAATGTTATTACATTTCCTCCTTCTTTTAATTTTCCTAATTCTCCCGTTATACTATAGTTTAGTGTAAATTTAACTTCATCATTTTCTTTTATAGGATTTTTATTGCTACTTATTGATAGGCTAATATTTTTATTTGTATCTAAGGCAAATACATTTATGACCGGTGACATAAGATTTATCATTAAACTAACTACCACTAACATTGTTGTAAATAAAAAACTATACCTTTTATTACTTTTCATACTTACACTCCCTCTATTCATTTTTTGCAATAAAAAACCGACTTTAAACAATAATTGTTTAAAGCCGGTTGCATCACTAACTCCATATATCCCAGATGCCCACATACAGAATATACTTCCTCGTTTCTTTAAAAAAAAAGACTTTAGACATTAATTGTCTAAAGTCGGTTGCATCATTAACTCCATATATTCCAGATGCCCACATACAGAATATACTTCCTCGTTCCTTTATATAAATAATAGCACATGTCTATGCTTATTTCTATATTAGTAAGATTTTGATACTATTTTATATATATTAATTGATATAGTAAGTTCTTATTTTTTTATTTAACTAGTTATATATTTATTTTAGATATAATTAATCATGTATAATTTAGGAACAATTATATCTTTTTCTAGCACTTATGTTTGTTTTAAGTTACAAACATAAGTTTGACTAAATATTTAATTTATAGTATTATGATTTTAAGTAAATAATAATACTAAATAACGATACATAACTTCGGAGGATAACATGATCAATAAAATAGGCAAGATAACAATATATGTAGATAATCAAGATGATGCTAAAAAGTTCTGGACTGAAAAGTTAAATTTTGTAGTAAAATTTGAACAATCAATGGGTCCCATGACTTGGTTAGAAGTTGGTCCAAGTGAAAGTGAATTTACAACATTTGTTTTATATGATAAAAAAATGATGCTAACTCAAAACCCGTCTGCAAATGTTAATCATCCATCTATATTACTAAGTACTACTAATATAGAAAAATCATACAATGAAATGAAAGAAAATGGAGTTGAAGTTGGAGAACTTATGATTATGCCTTATGGTAAAATGTTCTCATTCAAAGACCAAGATAACAATGAGTACTTATTAAGAGAAGATAAATAATAAAAAGCTCTAATCATTAAATGATTAGAGCTTTTCTAATTGTATTTTTTAGGTTTTTAGTGTAGTTTTGGTGTAATATATACTAAAGACATGTAAGTATTGCTATAAGAAGTTCTTTAATAAATTTTTTTATATCTGTTTCTGGTCCTTTGATAACTAACTTATTACTATTCTTTTTACATTCACTCATATAATCATCTCCTTTATATAACACGATGAAGTAATTATCTTAAACTTAATAAATAATATTTTATGGGTAAAATATTACTTTTGATTTAAGAATTATTTTTAGATAAATATAAAAGACCGACGAAAATAATTAAAGAAATAGAGCTTAATATAATCCTCCATAAACTTCCAGAAAATAAAATTAAATATAAATCTAATGATATAAAACCAAGTATAGTTATAAATTGTGCTAGTTGCTTAAAATTTTTTTCCATAAAACCTCCTAAAAAAACTTATCATCAATATAAGGCATAATTGTAAAATTGATTAGAATTAAAAATATACCACCTACAATAAATATAAGACCTATACTCTTCATATTCATAGCATACTCCTTATACATCTAAGTTATAACAATACCTCCTGATTATCTTTTATAGTTACATTTAAATTTTATCATAATAAAAATTAAATTAATCAAAGGTGGTCTAAAATATAGAATTTATGGACTAAAATATATATTTCTATTTATATATATGAGTTAATTTAACAATAGGTTGATGAGTTATAGGATGTTCTTTACCTTCTTCAACCTTGAAATTATCATTTTCCTTAGGCATAATAGTTAAAACATTATCTTTATACTCTGATTTATCAAAATTTATACTATATCCTATTTTTCCTTTATGCCCATATAAATAGCAAACAACTTTTTTATTATTCATAAATACCATCTGCATCATATCATCATTTTCAGCTTCAGTGATATTTAAAAACTTATATCCTACAGTATCATATATTTTTTCTCTAGGAGTGTTTGATTTAAATACATACGCCTTGTCCCACTTAATAGGAACCACCTTTGATAAATTTATTTCTTTAACTTTAGTATCTAACATTGTGAATTCTGCTGATACTTTCCCATAATTATCACATAGTTGTTCTAGATATTTTTTACTTTCTTCAAATTGTGTTATTTCACTAGACTTATCAACTACATTCCATTTATTATTCTTTTTTTCTAATTTTAAATTTATTTTAGAAATACACTCTCCATGATCTCCTGGTTGAGTAACTATAACATTTTTTCCTGACTCATTTTTATAATCATGTTGCTTTATCTGTTCATGTGTATGACCTGCAACAATTGCATCAATACCCTCAACTTGTTGTGCCAAATCTTGTATTCTATTTCCTGGGTGTTTTGGCTTTTTAGGTTTTTCCCCTGTATGTGTAACTACTACTATAACATCAGCCTTATCTTCTTTCATTACCTTAACCCATTTTTTAGCATCTTCTACTAAGTCATTCATGTATAAGTCACCATATCCATCTGCTTTATCAAAATCTTTTAAGTCCTCACTATCTTCTCCTACTTCTTTTATAGTAAGACCTAATATTCCTAATTTTACAGTTCCTTCATTAGTTTTAACATCTTTTATTACATAAGGTTTTGTGTAGTTCTCTCCATTTTTCTTATATGTATTTGCTGATAATACACTTATTCCTTGTTTTTCAAAGTCAGATATCATATTATCTAAATGAAATTTATTATTAGATACAAATTCATGGTTTCCAAGTGTTACAGTATCATATCCAACTTCTTTCATTTCTTTTGCAATAGGTGCTTCCATATATTCGTCTCTTTTTCTTTTTTCAAAATATTTATTCATATCTCCTGAAGCTTCAAATCCTCCATCAAAAAAATCCCCTGCGTCTACTAAAGTAATATTTTTATCTTTCTTTTTTTCATTTTCTACATAAGAAGATAACTCATATGGTATTACTCCATGTAAATCTGTTGTTGCTAGTACCTTTATATCTGTTGTTTTGGTAGAAGTACATCCTGATATTAATAGTGTCGTTAATCCTAATACTCCCAATATTATCTTTTTCATAAAATCCCTCTTTTCCCCTTTTATAAACAATAAAAAATTTGCTTTGCTCAAGCTTAATAGTTGGAAATTATATTTATCCACAAGTCATATAAAATATAATTTCCTTATATGTAAAATAGCCAAACATTATTAAATACTTTATTTTAACTTATCTATATAGTTTTTAGCTTCTAAAAGTTGTGAATTAGTTAATTCTCTGTATCTTTTTACAGCTTTTACTTCTTCACCTTTTAAAATCATTTGTTTTAATTCATTGTCTATCTTTTCTATTTCCTCTTCAGTTAAGTTAACTTCACTTTTATTATTTTTAAGTGCCATTATATAACTAAATAGAAAACACATTGCTGATATAAAGTAAAGGATTCCTACAATAGTTTTCCCTCCTATTATATTAACAACAGCACATATAGAAAATAACATCACTAGTACTATTTCCCACCTAAATAACCTTTTCTTCATTCTCCTCACTCCCATTTTATAAATAATATTTTTAATTTATAAACTAATATTTGGCTATAATTTTAATTATCTTCTTAAAAATCATTTACATAATAATCCATCTTATTTTTAACATATAAATTCTAATTTTAGTTGGAAAATGGACTAAAACATAATAAAAACGGATTAAAATAATCTTTATGTCTAAAAATAGGTCTAAAGTTTATATTTAATACATAAAAAATACACACTAAAAATAGTGTGATTTTTATGTATTAATTGTTTTTTTTATTTATAATATAACTGCAAATATAACTTTTGCATCTTTATCCGATTTATTTTCCCAACGGTGATTTATACCTGCTGTTACTTTAACACTATCCTCTTTATTTAATACAAATTCTTCATCATCAAGATATAACAAAACTTCGCCTTCAAGTACATAAGCTATTTCATATCCACTATGATTTATATTTCCATTACTTGATGATGTATTTGGTGCAAGGGTCATAATTGCAAATTCAAAATTATCAGTTACTCCTGGGGCAAGTATTTCATAAATAACATCATCACTATTTGGAAGAATTACTTTTTTTCTATTGTCTTTTCTAACTATTAAGTCCTCTTTTACAACTTCTGATGTAAAAAATGTAAATAACGCTACATCTAAAGCTGATGCAATAGATTTTAATGAATTTACAGAAGGATTTGCAAGTCCTCTTTCTATTTGACTAAGCATAGATGATGTAACATTAGATAACTGTGCTAATTCTCTTATACTTAAGCCTTTATTTTTTCTTATTTGTGATATTTTTTCACCTATATTTATATCTGACATTGTAATCTCCTTATAAACTAAATCTTCTTATTTCATAATTTGAACCACTTTATTAAAATTATAGCATTTAAGTTCATTATAACATAATAAATCAATAAAATTAAATTGTATTTAATTAATTAAATTACATTTGACACCTTTATGCTTATTGTATAAAATCATAGATAATAGCTTTGACAATAGAGGGGGAATACATATGACAATAACAACCTTAGGGGCAACTATAGGGTTAATTGTAGCAATTATACTTATAATAAAGAAATTTGAACCATTTTACTGTTTAGTATTTGGTGCTTTAGTAGGTGGATTAGTAGGTGGTGCAAATTTAGTTGAAATAGTTGGGTATATGGCTATTGGTGCAAAAGATATGGCACCATCTATTCTTAGAGTAATGACATCAGGGTTTTTAGCTGCCACATTGATAAAAACAGGAGCAGTTGAAAAAATTTCTGAGGAGATAATAAAATTATTAGGACTTAATAAAGCTATTTTAGGAATTGTATTATCCGCAATGGTTTTAGCTGGTGTAGGAGTTGACTTAGATGTTGTTGTTCTTACAGTTGGGCCTATTGGAATGTCTATAGGACACAAATTAGGATATTCAAAATTAGCAATACTTTTAGCAGCATTAGGTGGCGGAAAAGCTGGAAATATTATTTCTCCAAATCCAAATACATTAGCAGCTGCAACTAATTTTAATGTTGATTTATCAAGTGTTATGCTTGCAAATATAATTCCTGCAATATGTGGAATTATCGTAACTACAATTTTAGCTAAATTATTAATTAATAAAGGTAGTAAAGTTGATATTGATATAAATATTAAAGAAGATGAGAATTTACCAAGTTTATTTGCGTCTTTAATCGGACCCATAGTTTCTATTGGATTATTATTTTTAGGAAATATATCTAGTATAATTATAGATCCACTTGTAGCTTTACCTATTGGTGCTGTTATAAGTATTATTGCTACTAAAAACCTAAAAAATACTAGAGAGTATATGTCTTTTGGAGTTGCAAAAATGCAAGGGGTTTGTATATTACTACTTGGTACAGGTACATTAGTTGGAATTATTCAAATGTCTAATTTACAACATAGTACTATAGGACTACTTGATATGCTAAGTGTACCACAATTTTTATTAGCACCTATTTCAGGTATGGTAATGTCACTTGCTACTGCATCTACTACTGGTGGGTCAACTATTGCATCGTCAACATTCTCACAGGCAATTTTAAGTTCTGGCTTATCTGGTGTTTCTGGAGCTGCTATGGTTAATGCCGGTGCTTGTGTATTTGAACATTTACCTCATGGTGCATTATTCCATGCAAGCACTCGAAGTGTTTCTATGGATATAACAGAAAGATTTAAGTTAATTCATTATGAGATAATTATAGGTGTTGTTATAGTTGTAGCTTCAACTATAGTTCAATTAGTTTTAATGAACTTGTAAATAAAAAGAGTGTATCTATTAAAATTATTTATTCTAAATGATACACTCTCTTGTATGTTATTTTTAATTAAAATTTAAGCTAATTTTTTATTTATTTAAGTTTATAGTAAACTCTTCACCTATTACTTTATAATCATTACTACTTTGTCCACTTGTTTTAGTTTCTTCTGTTGCATATGGAGTAAGTTTTAATTCCTTTGCATTTTCATTTACAAGACCATCTATACTCTCTATTTTAAATATACCCTGATCTCCTCTTACTCTAGATATATAGAATGTTACTTCATTTCCTAAATCATCATGTCCTCTAAGTTCCATATTGTAATCAGTACCTTGTGAATCTAATGAGAAGTAAATCTTTTGACCTACATCATTACTTGTGTATTTTTCTAATTTTATATTTTGACCATTGTCAAATGTAAATGAATTATCTAACTTTATTTCCTTTGTTTCTGCCCTTAATTCATCACCATTAACTTTAAATTCAAACACCCAAGGTCCTCTTATATCTTGCTCTCCAATATGACCTCTGCTATATTTAATTTTTATATCTATATCTCCCTTTAAATCATTTTCATCTATATTATCTAAACTATGAGATATAACAGACTCTGCGCTGTACTCATCTAACTGACTAGCACTACCACTAGCACCCTCACTTACATTTCTTCCATTTATATAAACATCTCCATCTAGAGAAATATCTCCCGCTCCACCTAATTTTTTATCACTTGTAGCAGTTGTTGAAACTATTAATTCATCATTATCTAGAATTACTTCATTTAATTTAACTTTTATTCCATTTTTAGTTATTCCTTGATTAACTACTGTTTTGTACTCAGCTATATCTTTTTTAATTCCTAATGCATTTGATATATCATATGCAATAACTCCTAGTGTTTCAAATGCATATGTACCTAAATTACTTCCTAAAATACCAAAACTTACTACTGCAACTGATGCTACTACAATACCTTTTTTATAAAAATCTTTTTTATTAACACTTCTTTTAAATTTATTTTTTATTTTCTTTTTTTCAAATTCTGTAAAGTCTTGTTTTTTATATTCATCTAAATCTATATTAGCCTCGTTTAACATTTCGTATATATTATTTTTCATATTTTACCCTCTACCTTCCGAAGTTTTAAATATACTTCTAATTTTTGACTTTCCTCTAGATACTCTATTGTAAATTACATCACGCTTTAATCCAGTTTCCTTAGCTATAATATCTATTTCTTTTTCTTCTACATATAGTTTAAAAAATAATTTTTTATCTTCTTCTTTTAAACAATTTAATAGATTTTCTAAGTCTCTGTTTAATTCATTTTTAGTTAGTTCTATGTGAACATCATCTTCTGTTTTTAAGTCTAGTGTGTCTATATTCTCTTTTTCCAAATCTTTTAAATATTTTCTTTTGTAATCAATAGCTTTATATTTAGATATTCCACCTACCCAGTTTTTAAAGCTATTTTTACTTTCATCAAAGCTACCTATGTTATTCCAAATTCCAAGTAATATATCATTTATACACTCGTCCTGATAACTATCTAAATTGTATAAGTGTTTTCTTACAATTGATTTAATAATCCAACCGTAGTTATCGATTACATATTCTAAAGCTTTTTCATTTTTGTTTCTAAGCTGAAGAATAAAGTTATCTTCTTTTATTTTCATATCTATTCCTTTCTTCCAATAAGCTTATTGTACTTATCCGTACACTTAATACTTCGTGTTCTATATTACTATATCTATCAAAAAATAAAAAAAGATAATTTTTCCTGTATATTAATTATGAATAAAATATCATCAAAAAATAAAAAGAATTACCAATTCTGGTAATTCTCTTTATATTTATATAAAATTATATAACTTTATTTTTATCTAATATGGCTTTAAATTTATCAATCTCTTCATTGTATATATACATGCGTTTAAATGTTTTATTATCATATTTCAAAACTAAATCCCTGTATTTTGTTCCTCTAAAAGAACTTTTAAAATTATAACTTTTAGCACTTTCAAAACTATAGAATTTACCATCGTCTAAAATCAACCCTTCTTTATATAATATACCTTTCCTTGAGCTGGCTTTAGTATATATAAACATAATTAAAAGACATAATATCCATATAATACTATTTATATCAACTATAAAAAGAGATTGTTCTTCAAAAGGTACTTTAGCAAAATTCTCCATTATATACTTAAAATCTAAACTATAATCTACCATCATAAATATAATAAAGTATATCCAAAATCTATCTGTTACTTCAATTTCTTTGCAATATAAGTCAATTCTCTCCGAAACCTTCTTCTTAGAGGCTTCCCTATAATTTACGCTCTTTATGCACATATATACAGTAGATATGGAAATTACAAAAATTAAGATAGTAAAAATATAAATATTTTCTATTATTAGAGATAAAATAAATAAACTTACACACAATACAACCAAAAATACAGTCAAATAAATCATCCTTTCTTAAATAACCTTCAATCTTAATGCTACCATCAAATTAATATTTAGTTATTAAAATGGACTAATATATGCTTTTTATGGAGTAAAATAAAATAATTACTATTATAAGTAATTATTTTTTATATAAAACTATACAACTTTATTTTTATCTAATAAAGCTTTAAACTTATCAATATCCTCATTATAAATGCAGACAGTTTTAACATTTTTATCATCATAAGTTAAAACTAAGTCTCTATATTTCATACCTTTAAAAGAAGTATTAAACTTATAATTTTTAACCTTATCAAAGCTATATAGCTTTCCATCACTTAAAATTAATCCTTCTCTGTATACTATCCCTTTCTTTGAATCAATTTTCTCATATATAAACATAATTAAAAAACATAGTGCCCATATAACACCATTTATAATAAATATAAATAGATATTGTTCCTTAAAAGAAACTTCAGAAAAGTTTTCTAATATATAATTAAAATTTAAATCATTACCTATATTTATTAATATAGGGAAATATATCCAAAATATCCCTATTCCTTCTTGTCCTTTGCAATATAAATCAACTTTACTTGAAACTTTATTCTTAGATTTTTTTCTATAAACTATAGTATTTACAAGTATATAAATTATGCATATAGAAAAAGTACCAACCACTATACTAAAAAAATAAATATTTTTTAGTATTATAGATAAAAAAACTATCCCTATTAGTAGGATAACTAAAAGTATGGTCAAATAAATCCCCTCCTTTTAAATAACTATCTACTTTAATACTATCATGAAATCGTTATTTGGTTATTAAAATGGACTAATATATACTTTTTATGGATTGAAATAAAAATAAAAAAAGAATTGCTATCCTTGGCAATTTTTTTCTAATAATTCTTTAAATTTATCAATATCATCCTTATAAATGCATACAGTTTTAACAACTTCACCATTATAGGTTAAAATTAAATCTCTGTATTTCATACCTTTAAAAGAAGTTTTAAACTCATAACTTCTAACATTATCAAAACTATATAACTTACCATTTTGTAAAATTAATCCTTCTTTGTATACTATACCTTTCTTTGAGCCAATTTTAGCATTTATAAACATAATTAAAATACATAATGCCCATATAAAACCACTTATGGTAAACATAAAAAGAAACTGTTCTTTAAAAGTAACCTTAGAAAAATTTTCTAAGATATACTTAAAATTCAAATCATCACATATTCTTAGGAATGTAGGCCATAACATCCAAAAAATAAACATTTCTCCTTGTTCTTTGCAATATAAATCACTTCTACTAGAAACCTTAGTCTTAGAAGTTTTCCTATCAATTATATTTTTTATGACTAAATATACTGAAAATACTGAAAATCCCAAAAATAATATAATAAAAAAGTAAATACTTTTAAATATAAAAGATAGAATACCTAATCCTATAAATAATAAACTTAAAAATATAACCAAATAGATCCCCCCCTTACTATATAGCTAATAATCCTAATGTTATCATGAAATCAATATTTAGTTATTAAAATGGACTAAAACAAGAAGTTATATTAACATTCATTATACGGTTCTTCATTCCATCTATCTCTAATATATAATCCTTCTATATTACATATGTATTTAACAATATCTATATTTCCATTTAACCCTAGATATACCCCACTATATAATCCATTTATATCTAATGCTATTTCTAAATCTAGCATATATATAGTTAAGTGGTTTCTTTCTCTTAATGCTAATTTCATTAATAAATTTATAGCATTATAATCAAAATCAATTTCTTTAAAATCAAATATATGATCTTTTATTACCTTAAGGTATTTCAATTCTTTTCTACTTAGAACTTTTTTTAAATGTTTTTTATTCTCAGAGTGAAAATATCCATCTGATATTATCATGTCATTACTGTAACTCATTATAAGCAATAATGCTCTTATAAATTTTTCTTCTTGCTTTAAATACCTTGTTTTATCTTTTTCTAAATCCCAAAAAGTATCTAATAGCCCATATGCAGATTCTGCATTCATTTGCATTGGAAAGCTATCTATCCCAAAGTATCTATTTTTTAAGACTTTCTTATCAGTTTCATCTACTTCTATATAGGGAAATTCTTCATATTCTTCATCAAAATAAAACCCAATAAAAACTTCCTTTAGTTTTTGCGTCAAATTTTTATATTTATTCATTTTATCGCCTTTCTAATAAATCTTTAAACTTATCGATATCTTCATTATAAATATATAAAGTTTTAATAGCTTTATTATCAAAGGTTAAAACCAAATTATTATATTTAATTCCTTTCCAAGATGTTTTAAATTCATAACTTTTAACACTATCAAAGCTATATAATTTACCATCACCAAAAAGGACTCCTTCTTTATATAATATCTCATTCTTTGATTTGACTTTAACATATGCACATACAATTAAAGGACATATAAGCCATACAGAACTGTTTATAGCAGCTATAAAAAGATACTGTTCATTAAAAGATGCTTTATAAAAGTTTTCTAAAACATAGTTAATATCTAATTTCCAATTTACAAATAGCATCATAAATATCCATGCTAGAAAAATAAATACCCCTATTTTTTGTTCTCTATAGTATAAATCAATTTTACTAAAAGTCTTAATCTTACAAGTTTTTATATTAATTATGCTTTTTATAGCGTTATATACCATATATATAGAAAGCCCAGTAAATACTATAATGAAAATGTAGATATTTTTAATTGCGTGTAATAATCCTATTGATAATGCCATTAATAATGGCATAAAAGAGTTTTTCAAACAAATCATCCTTTCTTAAATAAATATTAATCTTAATACTATCATTAAATTAATATTTATTTATAAAAATGAACTAATATATGTATTTTATGGAGTAAAAATAAAACTATATAGCTTTATTCTTATCTAACAAATCTTTGAACTTATCTACATCATCCTTATAAATACGTAAAGTTTTAACAACTTTATCATCATAAGTTAAAACTAAATCTCTATATTTAATTCCTTTTACAGATGTTTTAAATTCATAGCTTTTTGTACTATAAAAACTGTACAACTTACTTTTATCTAAAATTAATCCTTCTTTATATATTATCCCTTCCCTTAAGCTAATTTTAAAATATATAAATACAATTAAGATGCCTGATATCCATAAAATACCATATATGTTAATTACAAATTGTAACTGTTCTGAAAAGGAAACTTTAGAGAAGTTTTCTAATATATATTTAATCTTTATATGATAATCTATATTTATAAGAATAATAAAAAACGTCAAAAGATTTCCTGTTACTCCTAATTCTTTGCAATATAAATTCATTTTACTAGATATCTTTCTCTTAGAGCTTTCCATATAAACTATATTTTTTATAGATTCATATAACGAATATATAGAAATTCCAAAAATCAGCACATTTAAAAGGTAAATATTTTCTATCATAACAGATAAAATAACTCCTCCTACAAGTAATAATTCTAAAAACGTAATCAAGCAACTCACCCCTCCCTAAATATCTGTCATCCTTGATACTATCATAAAATCAATATTTAGTTACAAAAATGGACTGATATTTAGTTTTTTAGGACTAAAATAAAATTTTTGTATTTATTTTATATAAGTTGATATTGTAGACTTTTATATGAAATACTATGTCTATAGTTTTTCTACTATTTTCCTAATTTTGTAGTTTAATTACTTATATTTATATAAAAATACCAATCTAAAATATAAATTTAACTTTAAATAAAAAATTTTTTATATTTTTTCAAACAAAATAAAACTTCATTCGTATATATATGATGAAAGGAGATGAGGAAAGTTTTTAATATAGAAAGCATGATTGACGTTTATAAAGATGACATTTATAAACTTTGCCTTAAATTAAGTGATAATAAAGTTGATGCTGATGATCTTTTCCAAGATACTTGGTTAAAGATATATAATAATTTTCATAAATTAGAAGAACAAAAATCTGTAAAAAACTGGCTATACACAATTTGCATTAATACTTACAGAGATGAATACTCAAAAAAGAAGAGATGGCTAAATGTCATAACAAATTTTTTTGATTCTAAAATTAAACATGAAGTTATGGAAAGCCAAAGCTTAGAAATAGATGAAACAGAATCTATAGTTTTTAATAGTATTGAAAAAGAAGTAATTCAAAATCTTATAAAAGGTTTAGACGAAAAATATAAACTTCCAATAATACTCTACTATTATTTAGATTACAGTTATAGCGATATTGCTAATATTTTAAAGATTCCAATTGGAACTGTAAAGTATCGACTTAATAATGGAAAGAAACTACTTAAAGAAAAACTTAAAAGTATTTAGTACAAGGAGGTACATAATGAAAGATAATGAATTTGATATATTCATTAAAAATAGTTTAATAGATGAAAATGATTTAAAGCCCGAAAAGGTCTTAATAGAAGCAACTAAAAATTTAATTAAAAAACAAAAAAAGCGTGATTTATTTATAAATAAAATATATATACTTTGCTTAAGCGTTGTATGTTTACTATTCTCAATTAAAGCAATTAATTTATCTATACAAAGTGGAAATGTTATTATGAAAAATAGCTTAATTTTCGGTATTTTAGCTACTTTAATTTTAAATTTCGTTTACAGACGCGAAATAATATCTTTTCTTAAAATAAAAGGAGAATAAACATGGATACACTAACTTTAGCCATTGTATTTTACATTTTATATATTATAACAAAGTTATTAATAACATTTGATGTATATAAAGATGCAAAGTCATTAAATTTAAAACCCTATATTTGGGCCTTAGTCCTAATGTTATGCCCAAATTATATTGGATTTGTATTTTATTTAATTATTAGGACTATAAAAATCACTAAGACAGTTAATGAAATGGAGAAAAATATAAATATGAAAAATTTTAAAATGCCAGTTTTATTAATAATATCAATTTTACTTCTTGGAAGTGCTTATTATTTCTTGGGTAATTTCTTTAGTGATGTATCTAGCTCTAAGTTTAACAGCTACGAAGATGCCAAAACTATAATTGAACATGGTTGGATTCCAGATAATATACCCAGTACTGCAAAAGAAATTTATGAGGTACATAACTTAGATACAAACGTAGGTAATGGTACTTTTAAGTTATCTGAAACTGAAGCTAAAAAATTCGTTTCAACATTAAATCCAATAAAAAAAGATGAAGTACTAAAGATACAAAGTATTGATAAAAAATGGTGGAACAAAGAAGAAATTAAAAAGGATATTAAAAGTAATAAACTAATATTAGGAGAAAAAGATGATTTTGTTTATGCAGTTAATCCAAATGGTACTGTATATTTCTGGTTAAAAAAATAAATCTGTAAGGACAGTTATTAAAATTAACTGTCCTTACAGATTTTTAATTTAATACAGATTCTTTACAATCTATATCTATACCTTTATCATTTTTATCTTTATCTTTTACATAAATTAATGATATTACTAGTCCTACTAATATTATAACCGTTGCTATTTTAAACGATGTATTCATACCTTCTATTTCTGCTAAGGCTTTTGATGTACTTAGGCTATGTTTTGTAACTGTAGTCATTACAGTTATAAGTATAGATGAACCTATAGCACCAGATACTTGACGTACAGTAGAATTTATAGCACTACCATGTGATATTTCCTCTTGCTTTAGTGAATTTAATCCCCATGTTGTAACTGGCATTAATAAAAGTGTTATTCCTATCATTCTTATTGCGTACATAATTGTTAAAATTGCTATTGATTTAGTTATTGTTAATGTAGAAAGCTCAAATGTCCCTAATCCTAATAACAAACAACCTAATATAGCTAAAGTTCTAAATCCATACTTATCTAATATATTACCTGCAATAGGGCTTAAAATTATCATTGCTATAGAACCTGGTAGCATTATTATTCCTGGTACCATAGCAGACATACCTCTTACTGATTGTATATATATAGATATAATAATAGAAGCAGATGTCATAGCTGTATATACTATTATAATTAGTACTGTACTTATTATAAAATTACGACTTTTAAATACTCTAAGTTCTAATAAAGGCTCTTGTACTTTTAATTGTCTCCTTGCAAATAATATAAGAGATACTATACCTATAATTAATGGAATATATGTTAATGGACTGATTATAGAATAAGCACCTATATTAGATACTCCAACTAAAATACCTCCAAATCCAAAAGTAGATAAAATTAATGATATGATTTCAAGTTTAGATTTTTTAACTTCCATTATACTTCTTAAGAATAAAAATGCTAATACTATATTAACTAACGTAATAAAGGCTAATATATAAAATATTACTCTCCATCCTAAATTATCGATTATATATCCTGCAGCTAATGGCCCTATAGCTGGTGCTACTCCTATTACGAATCCATAAATACCCATTGCTTTACCACGCTCTTCTTTTGGGTATAGATTAATCATGGCAACTTGAACCGATTGCATTATTATACCAGCACCAATAGCTTGAAGTATTCTAGATACTATCATAATGCCAAAGTTTTTAGCAAATATAGATATTATACATCCTACTAAGAATAAAGCCATCGATGTAATAAATAAATTTTTAATAGAAAATCGATTTATTAAGTAAGCGGTTGAAGGAATCATAATTCCTAAAACAAGCAGATAAACTGTTGTTAGCCATTGTGCTGTACCTGCATCTACATTAAAAGTACACATTATACTTGGTAATGCCGATGTTAATACAGTTTGAGTGAGTGATGTTATTAGAGATCCCATCATTAATACTAATATAATAAGATTTCTAGTTTTTTTATTATCTATCATTACTGTCGTCCCCTAACTGATACTTTATACTTTTTAATTCATTTACTTCTCTCTTTACCGATTTTTCTTTTTCTAGATATGCTATCATTGCATCCATCATTAGTGAATTATAATTTTTTAATTCATACTCTTTTTCCACTGTCAAAATAGCTTCATTAAGTTTTTCATTTAAGTCATTTTTTTCCACTTTAATTTTCATATCTTTGATTACTTCTAAAAACCTTTCATGTAAATCTAACTCTATTTTTAATTCACTATCTTTTTCAACTGTGAAAAAAATATTTTCTTTTATTGTACATTTATTATTTTTTAAATTCTCTAGATTTAGTTCTATCTGCTTTAAAGTAAAGTCAAATACATAATCTTTATCTAATTCTTTTTTATTTAAACGATAAATTAAGTTAAATTCATGAGTTATACTATCAATTACAAATATAAGTTCCCATATAAATGGCTTAATCTCTTCTCCATATATCTCAATTAAACTATCATAGTATACTTTTACTAATTTAGATTTAATTATATTTTTTATTTCTTCAACTGGTTTTCCATTTATCTCTGAAAATGATCCTAAAATGTATAAGTTAAAATACCTATTTGATTCTAAATATTCTAATACAATATTTATTTTTGACTTTAATTTTTCTTTAGATGTTTTTTGAATATCTTCATCTATTAATCTAGATTTACTAAGAAATTTATTGCTTGAATAGCGTAAAATCTCCTCTACTAGATTTTCTTTAGTAGAAAAGTATTTATAAAATGTTGATTTTGATATTTTACATTCTTTTACTATATCATCGATTGAGGTATATTTGACGCCATAACTGTTAAAACATTTTTGTGCTACATTCATTATTAATTCTTGCTTTATATCCATTATAAACCTCCAAAATAACTTTACAAAACTACTTAGTACTATTAAGTACTCATTAGTACTAAACAGTACTTATTAAGTATACAGTACATTTTTTCTTTAGTCAATTGCATAATATCAATGTTTCAAGATAATAAAAAAACAATTAAAAAGGACTAAGCCAATACTGGCTTAATCCTTTTTAATATGATAACTATTTTAATAATGAAATTTTTGTATTAATTACTTCTGGCTCTCTTTTAAATAAGAATTCACCTTTTCTAACAGAACAATTAACTCCAACTCTTTCTAATATTGCATCAAATTCATTTTTTGCATTTAATACTATAAAGTTAGCATCCTTACCTTGTGCTATGCCGTATTTATCTTCTATATGAAGCGTTTTAGCACCATTTACTGTAATTAAGTCTAGGGAATTTTTAATTTCTTCAAATGACATCATATGGCAAATATGAATTCCTGCATCAAGGATATTCATTAAGTTTCCGTTTCCAAGTGGATACCATGGATCTGAAATTGAGTCTTGTGCAAAACAAACATTAATACCTGCATCATTTAATTCTTTAACTCTTGTAAGCCCTCTTCTTTTTGGATATGTATCATATCTTCCTTGTAAATGAATATTTTCAGTTGGGCATGATATAAAATTAAGCTTTGATAATGCTAAAAGTTTAAATAGCTTAAAAGTATATGCATTATTGTAAGAACCCATAGCACAAGTGTGACTTGCTGTTGTTAGCTCTCCAATTCCATTCATATAAGCTTCAGCAGCTAATAGTTCAAGGAATCTTGATTGTTCATCATCTGTTTCATCACAGTGAATATCAATTAATTTGTTATATTTCATAGCAAGTTCTACAGTTTTTTTAACAGATTTCTCTCCCATTTCTCTTGTGAATTCAAAGTGAGGTATAGCTCCTACTACATCAGCACCCATTTTTAATGCTTCTTCTACTAATTTATCCCCATCTTTATATGAATACATTCCCTCTTGAGGAAATGCTATGATTTGTATATCAACAACATCTTTTACTTCTTCTTTTAATTCCATAATCGCTTTTAAACAAGTAAGCTTTGGATCTGTTACATCTACATGAGTTCTAAGATATTGAGTTCCATATAAAATCTCTTTTTTTAGTGCAATTCTAGCTCTGTCTTTTATTTCATCTATTGTCATATTTGATTTTGTCTCAGACCATCTTTGAATTCCTTCAAATAAAGTTCCTGTTCCGTTATTTGCACCAGCCATACGAGCTGTATATACATAATCTAAATGAATGTGTGGGTCAACATAAGGTGGAACAACTAGATTTCCTTCTAAATCATAAGTCTCTACATCTTTATATTTTTTTGAAAGATTTGGACCTATTTCTTTGTATTTTCCATTTTCAACAAGTAAATCAACTAATGTTTCATTTCCTTTTAATCTAGCATTTTTAAATAATATTACTTTCATTTTAATAATCCCCCTTCTATTATTTTTAGCTATTTTATTAGCGACATTCAAAGTCTAACATGAAAATATACACTAGTCATTGTACTAACAATACAATAAAATTTTAATATGACTGTGCACATAAAGAACATATTTTAGGAGATTTATTTGTATTTTTTGTACATTGTATATAAAATTTTCTAAGTATATACTAATTAGTGCAATGACACTTCATGAAAGTAAAAAGCTCATTGTGTAAAATACTTAGAAGAAGTTTTTAATTAAAAAGGGGGACGTTATTATGTACGAAAATGTTAAAATGAGAAACATGACATGGAAAGAATTTGCTAAGAAAAAAGATGATGTAATTATATTACCAATAGGTGCTACAGAGCAACATGGACCTCATCTACCTACTTGTGTAGATGCTGTATTAGCAGAAGAATTTGCTTATCGTATAGCTGAAAAAATTAATGGTGTAGTTGCTCCAACTCTTTCATATGGATATAAATCAAAACCATTAAGCGGTGGGGGACCATTATTCCCAGGAACTATTGACTTAAATGGAGCTACATTACAAGCTTTAGTAATGGATATAATTGATGAATTTGTTCGTGATGGATTTACAAAAATATTTATTTTAAGTGCTCACTTTGAAAATGAAGCATTTATTGTAGAAGCAATGGATTTATGTTCTGCAAAATATGGAGACAAAGTAAAACTTCTTCTTACTAACTGGTGGGATCCAATGTCACCTGATGTAATTGATAAAGTATTTGATGAAGTACCATTCCCAGGATGGGCTTTAGAACATGCTGCTGTTACAGAAACATCATTAATGATGTACTTTGCACCAGAACTTGTTAGAGAAGATAAAATATTAGATACAGAAAATGCTAGTCCAGCAACTTACTTTAGATACCCTATAGAAAAAGATATAGTTCCTGAGACTGGAATACTTGCATCAGCTAAATCATCTTCAGCTGCAAGAGGAAAAATAATTGTAGATGACGTTATTCCAAATATATTAAAAATAGTTGAAGAAGCATTCAAATAAATCTTTATAGAAAGAAGTAGGTAAATTTATGAAATTAAAAGGAATATTTCTAACAATGCTATCCTCTATTACCTTTGGTTTTGCCTTTACATTAGGACCTATGACCTATGGCGCTGGAGGAAGCAATCCTGTAACATTAACTTTTTTAAGAAACTTTTTAAGTTTACCCTTTTTATTACTAATAGTTTTATTTTTGAAAATTGATTTAAAAATAACAAAAAATCAACTTAAAAACTTAGTAATATTAGGATTTGTTGGAAATGCAATAACAACATTAATGCTAAATATAGCTTTTGCTCATGTAGATGTAGGAATAGTAACTCCTATACACTTTACTTATCCTATATTTGTAACACTTGGATGTGTACTATTCTTCCATGAAAAACTAAGCAAGCAAAAGATTATAGCATTAATTATAGCTATGTGTGGTATAGGATGTTTCTTTATTGAATCATTAAATTCTGCTTCTTTTGATTCATCTACGTTACTTGGATTAATTTTAGCAGTCGCTTCAGGAGCATTTTATGCCTTCTATATTATATTTATGGACAAAAGTGGCCTAAAAGGTGAATCTCCATTTAAAATAACATTTTATGTAGCTATTGCTTCAAGTATAGGTATGTTTATCTATGGTATTTTTACTAATGAACTTGTTTTATCTACGCTAACAACTAAATCATGGATTATATCTGCAGTATTTGCATTTTTATGTACAGTTGTTGCCCTATCACTGTTACAAGTTGGTATAAAATATATTGGAGCAAGCGAGGCAGCTGTTATAAGTACTTTTGAACCTATAACAAGTGTAATATTCGGAGTGTTATTATTAGGTGAAAAGATAACAGCTATAAAAATTGTAGCATGTATATTAATTTTTGCAGGAGTCTTAATATTATCTTTTTCCAAAGAAAAAACATCAGAAACTAAAGAGGAATTGGAAATTTAAAATTAACCCCTATGTATTATCATAGGGGTTTTTTATTTTGAAGATTAATAAATTCATAAATTAATATGCTATTAAAAAGTTCTAAATCTATCATTGCATCATCTAAATCTATTTTTAAAAGATCTTTGATTGTTGACAATCTGTAAATCAATGTATTTCTATGGATGAAAAGCTCTTGGGAAGTCTTTAATAAATGTCTATTATTTTGGAAATAACATTTTAAAGTTCCAATTAAATCCATTCCATGATTTTTATCATGCTCTAAAATAGGACCCAAGTTTTCATAACAATATTGCTGAATTTCTTTAATATCAGCCAATTCTACTAGCCATCTAACAATTCCCAATTCCTTATACTTAATAATTTTTGAATCTCTATGGCATATATCAATCATAGACAAAGCTTTAAAAGCTTCTTTGAAACTTTTTTTTATCTCTGAGTTTGTTTCTCTTATACGACTAAAACTTAAGCTAATTTCAACTTCTGAATATTTGGAACTTACAAGGTTAAACACCGCTTCAACAGTTTCTAATGACTTATTTCCTTCATTATAATCATTTGAAAATATTAAAAACATCAAGTTATTTGCATATTCCATAGGAATTAAGGTTTGACTTTCTATGTTTAATGCCTCTTCTAATGAATGAATTATATGTTTACTAATTTGCTCTAAATCATAGGAAACATTAGATATATTTTCTATTTTAAATATACATATATAGTGAAAAGGTCTTAATTTTATATTATAAAATTCTGCTAGAGTATGTATATCTTCATGCAACTGGTCTTGTGAAAAAATAATTGATTCAAAAAAATGCTTTGCATTCTTTTTTTCTTCATGTTTTTGTTCTGATTTAAATAAGATTTCTTGTGTAATATCGATTAATTTAATATTCCAAGGCATTATAAATACAGGAAATTTTTCTTCATCTGCCCTATCTAACACATCTTTAGGTATGCTATTTATATCCTTATCATCAATTAAAATTACAATCCCAGAAAGCTTTTTATCAATACATTCTTCTATCAATAATAAAAAACTATTATCATCCTTTTTTATATCTGTATAAATAACAAATATTAACTCTCCCCCATAAAGCCACTGGGAAATAGATTCTGTCATTCTTACATAAGGCCAAGATATTTCACGGTTTAACCCCTTCTCCCCAGCTAATAGCTTTGCTTTTGAAAAATTTTTAAGTTGAAATAAATCCCTACAACAAAGAGCCATAAAACGATTCCTTCTTTCTTCATTTGTTTTGTTACATTTTGTTAGATAATTATCAATTCTAATTATATTACAAATTTTAAATTGGTACAATTATCCATATATCCTTGAAAATGAATTAAATAATTATACTGTTTTTCTTATTGAAATCTTATATCTTAAATTAACTATTAAGTTATATAAAATATTAGCTTTTGATTTGCTTAATCTAGTAATTATTGATTTTAAGGAATAGAAATTTCTTCTAAACCACATATATCCATCAAACAATTCCTCATCCTTGCATCTTTCTAAAGTAACCTGAGCTGCCCACTTTTTATTTAATTTACTAAGTTCTTTTAATAATTCTTTTGCATACTCAATATCTCCAAAGAAATTATCATCCCAAAAAACAAAAAACTTACTTTCGCTACTTTTGATATCCTCTATTACTTCATTTATTGGTCTTTTCCTAAATGAGTCTTCATATATTTGTTTTAGATTACAATAAGAACAACTATAAGGGCACCCCCTTGTTGCAAAAACAGCACCTTTAGTAAACCATCTTCCTGTTATTAAATCTCTTCTTGGTATTGGAATTTGCTCTAGTGAGGGAGTATTTAAATATCTATATTCACTATCATAATTTCCATAATAAAATTCTTCTAAAAACCTTGGCCAACTATCTTAAGCCTCCCCTATAATTACTACATCACAATGTTCTTTTACTTCCTCTGGTAAAAGAGTTGCATGAGGTCCTCCAAAAACAACTTTACTCCCTTTACTTTTAAATACTTTTGAAATGTTATAACAATGAGGTGCATTTGCAGTATTAACTGTAATTACAACTAAATCATAATACTTTTCAAAAGGTATTTTTTGATTATACTAATCTATTAATGTAATTTCATACTTGCTTTCATCAATAAATGCTGCTAGATATGGCATTGTTATTTGTATAAAATTGTTCATCTGCCTTTTTCTAAACCTATTAATCTCCTTGTTTTCAGGAGTTATCATTAATATACTTTTTT
This sequence comes from Faecalimicrobium sp. JNUCC 81, assembly GCF_053667625.1. NCBI lineage: Bacteria > Bacillati > Bacillota > Clostridia > Peptostreptococcales > Peptostreptococcaceae > Faecalimicrobium > Faecalimicrobium sp. JNUCC 81. The sequence continues at coordinate 1,124,743 of NZ_CM132203.1, read as the reverse complement.
CATATCTCCTCCAAATAATGCTTTATTATATATGTCTTGTTATAAATTTACTCTTTATTCCATTTGCCGTATCATCATCTTATAATAACATAATTTTTAATAATAAAAACCGTATCACTTATTTGTGATACGGTTTTACATAACTAATCTATTAAACTTAACACTATTGTTTATATATTAAATTTAAATGCAAAACTTTTTCTCATATAAATACCTAAAAAGCTTAAATACTGTGGAACATATAAGCTTAATAACTTATATAAATAGTAACTTATAATTGCTGCCACACATACAATTAAAAGCTTAAATATCATATTATTTACTCCTATATTTGCTGGTATGTTTACTGGTATACTCGGAATAAATATCGATAAAACTGCCAAAATAAAGGCTATGAAAAGTACTAAGTTTACTAAACATAGTGCTAAAATTACAAGCCCGAAAGCCAATACTAAAGGCATTATTATCATTATATTTAGTACTCCAATTGTAAAGTTAGCACATGTATATATAAGTTTATTCTCTATCATTGCAGACCTCACCACAAACTTCAACCTTTTTCAGGCTGCTAAAAATTTTTTTAGACATAAGTGCTATTACACCAGAAAATAAAGTAGATACGAATATAATTATATGTGCATCGTTTTTAAGTGCCTCAAATAAATACCCATATATAATTTGTCCAATAGGCGTTGCACACATTGTCATAGCTAAACAAAATGAAATAACTTTTCCTGTAAGATGAGTAGGTGTTTCACTTTGAATGAAAGTCAATACTTGAATACTAAATAAAGTAGATACAGCCATTATTAAGAAACAACAAGCCGTAACAACAACATAAGAAATCATAGGAGTTACATCAAACATAAGTACAGTCCCTATTGGAATCAGAGCTAATATAGCAACTAATAAGATTATATGACTATGATAAATCTTAATTTTATTGGCTAAGATCCCTGTCATAATTCCACCACATAGTCCACCAAAGGCTAACATACCTTGAGTTACTCCATATGCTTGACTAGACATATTTAATATTTGAGTAATTATAACTGGAATACCAATCATTATCAAAGAACTTAAGAATAAGTTAAAACAAAGTATTATACCAATAGTTTTAAAAATTACTGGCTTATCTTTAAATATAAAACTTAAGCTAGTCATAAAATCTTCTTTTACAATATTAAAAGCACTAGATGTAGTTTCTTGCTTTGTGTAAGGTATTGTTATAAATATTTCCATAATAGCAGATACAATAAAACAAATTATACTTGCTATTAATATAGGTATCAATCCATAAAATCCATATAAAATACCACCAATTACAGGACCTAATAACCCTGCAAGTGAGCTAACCTGGTTTATAACAGCATTTCCTGGTAACAAATTTTCTCTATCTACTAAAAGTGGTATACTCGCTTGAACAGTCGGTTGATAAGCACCTTGTATTCCATATAATGCCATCAATGTAACTATTAACATAAATACTAAATTAAAATTTCCTATAGAAAGCGAAAAAACAGTAATTAATAATGCAGTAAAGAAATCTAAAATTACCATAATATTTCTTTTATTAGCTCTATCTGCAATAATCCCACCAAAAGGAGTTACTGTAATCATAGGAATTAAAGAACAAGCTGAAACTGCTCCAAATAAAGCGGCAGAGTTTGTAGTATCTAAAAGATAAAGTGGTAATGCAAATCTCAATATTGAGTTTCCAAAAAGTGAAATTATTTGACCTATTACCATCAAGGTAAAGTCCTTGTTAAAAAGTTTCGTTTTATTATTCATTAATAAACCCCCATATATAATATTATAAACTCCATAAACTTAAATACATTCGTTCGGTATGTATAAGTTTAAAATTAAACTGCCACTTTGGGCAGTATTTTTTAATACAAACATCTTTAGTTAAAAATATTTTCTAGCACATTCTAAGTTTATGCGAAAGCTACATAAATTGTTCTATATTTTTAATTTATTTCTCTTTCAATAATAGCTCTATATCTTTCTAATATTTCAAGAACACTATCATCTAACATAGGAATACCTAAGTCTGATATTAATTTTCTACAAAATAAAAACTTATTTTTGAATTCTTCTTCTGTAGAATGAAATATAGCTGGATTTATCCATATATTCATTAAAATCATGAACACCTCTGCAACTTCTTTTGGGTTATTACTTACTATTGATCCATCTTTTATACCTTCTCTAATAATAGGCTCTACAAGGTTTGGTACAATAATTTCTACTGTATTATAAAGTTGTTGAGTTAAAAATCTAGGGTTTTTCATTAAATTAGGTGCTGCCATAGCTAGCTTTTCTTGACCAGGATTTTCTAAAGAAATAAGTAATATCTGCTTAAGCTTTTCTAATCCAGTATAATATGTAGACTCTTTTATTTCTAAAAATTTGCTATCTGATGAGTCATAAAGTCTAGGTATAACAGCTTCTATTATCTCTTCTTTAGACTTGAAGTGATGATAGATAGCTCCTTTACTTAAATCTCCTAAAGCATCTACTATATCCTGAATAGTAGTATTGTCATATCCTTTTTTTAAAAATAGATCCATTGCTGCATCTAGAATACGATTTATAGTGATCTCAGGATTTTTATTTCTTGCCATCTTCATTCTCCTTTACATACTTTTGTTCGGTATGTAATAAGCATAGCAATTAATTTTTACTATGTCAACGACAATTTAAAATAAAAACCATATCACTTATTTGTGATAAGGTTCTCTATATCTTATTATCCAAAGCTTATTTTCTTTTATTTATTCAAATTTGTCTTATTGTTTATTTAATTTTCATTAAGTTTTATTCAAATAATATACTTGCTAGTATCCTTTAAATAAGCCATTCATAATATTAATATTTTTTAGAATAATAATTTGCTACAAATATCCATGTTATTAATTGGCCTAGAACTAAAACTGATAATACTAAGCTTATTTCTTTATATCCTAAAAGTGCTGCTAAAAGTATTGCTCCACACTCAATATAAGAAAATATAGAATAAACTTTCGCACTAGTTTTTTCTCTTAACAATATATTTCTTTCATCGTTTTCAATTAGTTCAATTTCTTCAGTTTTTTCATGATTTTTATAGTTTTTCAAACTTAATACAGTATTTCCTAATCCTACTGCTGTAAATCCACATCCCATGCCAAATACTGTACTTCCTAGAGAATCTTCCGGTAATGCACCAATTAATGATATTATTAAAAGTACAACTCCTACTCCTAATAATATGCTTGAATATATAATATTCTTCTTTACTGTATTCATTTATTCTTCCTCCTCAAATATAAATACTTCTTCAATTATACAGCCAAAAATAACAGATATTTTCTGAGCTAGCATTATAGATGGATTATACTTCCCATTTTCTAAAGATATTATTGTCTGTCTTGACACCCCACACATTTTTCCTAGCTCTTCTTGAGTGATTTTTCTTTCCTTTCTTAGTTGTTGAATGTTATTTTTCATACTAACCCTCTTTCTTTAAAAGTAAACTAAACTTTACATTTTTAGTATAGTTTACTTTACATTTAATGTCAATTATACTTTACATCTATATTAAAATTAGAATATAATAATAATTTTTTATTTTTATAAAAAACATACTTATCTATATAAATTGTGATATAATCTAATTAAATTAAAAATATAAAAAATTCCGAAAATTTAAAAAAGGGGGATGTTGTATGGTATTATTCAATCCGGTAGTAATATCTATTGCAGTTATGATAATACTTTGTTTGTTAAAATGTAATGTATTATTATCTATACTAATATCAGCAATAGTAGCTGGGGTTTGTTCAGGAATGCCTATAGCAGATGCAATGTCAACACTAGTTTCAGGTATGGGTGGAAACGCAGAAACTGCATTAAGTTATATTTTACTTGGTGCACTAGCTATAGCTGTAAGTAAAACAGGTCTAGCTTCAATATTAGCAAGAAAAATCTCTAAAGTAGTAAAAGGAAAAAAATTAACATTAATATTATTAATCGCATTTATATCATGTTTTTCTCAAAATCTTATCCCGGTACATATAGCCTTTATACCAATCTTAATTCCATCATTATTAAAACTTATGAATAAATTAAAAATAGATAGAAGAGCCGTTGCATGCGCATTAACATTCGGATTAAAGACACCATATATAGCAATTCCAGTAGGATTTGGTCTGATATTCCAAAATATTATTAGAGATCAGATGATTGCAAATGGAATTGATACTACAACAAACATGGTTACTAGTGTAATGTGGATACCAGCAATAGGTATGATTTTAGGATTACTTATTGCAGTATTTATAACTTATAGAAAACCAAGAAACTATAAAGATGTAGCAATAGACGGAATAGATGAAAATGAAATAGATGAAAAAATGACAAAGAGACACTGGTGTGCACTTTTAGGTGCTGCAACTGCATTTTTGGTGCAAATTAAAACAGGTTCTCTGCCACTAGGCGGCCTTTGCGCAATTATTGTACTATTTTTAACAGGCGCTATTAAGTTCAATGAAGTAGACGATTTATTAGATGGTGGAGTTAAAATGATGGGCCTTATAGGATTTATAATGCTTGTAGCTGCAGGATATGGAAATGTATTAAGAGAAACTGGTTCAGTAGAAGCTTTAGTTGCTTCAATTACAGGTATTGTTGGAGATAGCAAATTTATAGGATCCCTACTTATGCTTTTAGTAGGCTTATTAGTAACTATGGGTATAGGAAGTTCTTTTGGTACTTTACCTATAATAGCCGCAATATATTGCCCATTAGGACTTAGTTTAGGATTTAGCCCACAAGCTATCATATTATTAGTAGGTGTTGCAGGCGCTTTAGGTGATGCTGGATCTCCTGCATCAGATAGTACTCTCGGACCAACTGCCGGTCTTAATGCCGACAAACAGCATGATCATATTTGGGATACTTGCGTTCCTACATTTATCCACTATAATATCCCACTTTTAATTTTCGGTATTATAGGATCAATGATATTATAAGATTAGGTTTTCTATAATCAAATATAAGTATTAGTTTAATAAAAAACGTATCACTTATTTATGATACGTTTTTTTATTTACTACTATAAATAATACTCCCTCATACCAAATTTTTAGTATTTCTAAATAGAAATATCATTTATAATTAACCCTCTATTTCTGCTAAGATTTGTTGTGATTTTTGTACTACGTTATCAAATTTTGTCTGCTTAAATCCAAGCTCAACCGATTTTTTATAAAACATTTTTGACATCTCTATATCTCCCTTAACATTTTCTAGTATGCTAAGATTAAAATATGGTAAGCAATATAGCGAATCTATTTCTATAGTCTCATTAAAATACTCATTTGCAACTTTTAAATCTCCTAATTCTAAATATGCCACTCCTAAATTATTTAATGTCATTGCTTCTATATCTTTACTATAAATACCCCAAGAAAGGAGTATTAGCTTCTTTTTCCAATTATTTAGTCTTATATCTTCTATAAATTCTTGACTATATTTAATGCTTTGCATATAATCCTTTTTATTTAATAATTTTCTGCCTTTAAAGTGATCTCTATAATAATATCCTTGAATTCTACCTGGAATAAGTAAAATTATAGATATAATAGGCATTAATATTATAAAATCATATATAAATAGTATTAACATTGCAAATATACTCAAAATTGATAAAATACCTATTATTAAAATATATTGTATCTTGGATTTTTTGACTCTATTAATAAAAATCTCCTCCTTAAAAATTTAAATTTATGGTTTATTCATACAGTAAATCAATTATTTTTCAAAATACTTATCTCCTTATAAATTTTATATACTATGCTTATCAATTCTCTATACCTATAAGTTTCTCTATCTTTCCTTATTTGATTTAAATATACGTTAATTATATAGTATTCTTTAACTACCTAGGTAATCTATTTTAATAGATATATTATTATAAAAAAAAAGAAGAGTTATTTTTAAACTCTTCTTTATATGTTAATCTAATATTATTATTTTATATGGTTCACTTGATTTTTTAATTGTTCAAAGGCTGTCTCATTTCCATTTCCTCCAACTTTAGTTAGTTGCTTTGAAAATGTATAATAAAGCGCTGTAGATTGATTTTTATCTAATCCATTTGGACTTACTAACATTACTGGAGAATTTTGTTTTGATGCTAATACCCCTACTGATAATGCATCTATTAAATCATTTGGACTTCCATAACCATTTTTAGCTACAAATATATTGTTAAGTTCTGTTTGGTTATTATGATTTGTATTTGAGAAAAATCTCTCTATTATATTTAAGTTAGTTAAGTTTCTATTTGACCCCGCTATTCTTACAGGATTTTTAAGTTCTGTTATTAAATTATCTGGAAGTACTGTTGTTCCTCCTATAACATAACTTGTTGCTATATTATTATTCTTTATATAATTTTCAAATGTTTTAAGACCACTTCTAGGCGAAGTGTAAACTATTGCCATATTATCTCTTGCACATACTGGTGCTATACTTACTGCATCTGCAAATCCATTTTCTCCATTTACTACTGCGATTTTATTTACATTATTTAATTTATTTGCAATAGCAAGTGAAGTTTCATATCTATCTTTACCAGATATTCTTTCAACTGTTACTCCCATCGATTTTAGTTCATTAACTATATCTTCACTAATAGCAGTCGTTCCACCTATTACATAAACTTTTTTAACTCCTAATCTCTTAAACTCTGCTTTTGTAGCTTGATTTAAACTATTTGAATTACTTAACAATACTGGAGAATTTTTTTGTGCTGCAAATGGTGTTACTGATAACGCATCTGCTAATGAATTAGCATTAACTAAAACTGCATTTTCACTTGTATTCCATCCAGTTTGACTAACTTTAACTGCCGTATCAAATCTATTGATTCCTACTAGTTCATTTATTTTTGATTTATACTCTTTTAATTTATTTATTTTTTGATTTATCTCATTAGCATTTGGCATATTATTATCTATTTTTATTTCGATATATGAATAATTTGATGTTTTACTATCTGAATTTATTCTTATTTTATATGTTGTATAATTACCTTCTACTTTAGATTCTAAAATACTTGGTGATAATTTTGATATATTATTTATAAATTTATCTACATCACTTATAGTTGCACTATTTTTTAAGTTAAATGTAACCGGATTATTTTGTGTTCCATTTGAATCAGAATATATAGGTGTAAATACATTTGTATCTATAACATCTTTAACTATGTTTGGAATATTTGTATTATCATAAAAATTTACTAAAACTATATTAGTACTATAGCTTATACTGCTGTTATTTAACTTAACAGTTACCATAACATTACCTGGTTTCTTAGCATTTAGTGTACCATCTTTACTTATAGTCGCTATATCTTCATTATCTACTGACCAATCTACATTATCTACATCTTTTCCATTAAGACTTGCTATCAATTTATGATTATTACCTACATACATACCAAAAATAGGATTTTTTATTTTAAATTCCGAAACTGATTCTATAGCCTGAGTAACTTTACCTGCAAATATTTGAACATTTTCTTTATCATAATATGCAAAATCATAGGATACACTATCTACATTTGATATATTCGCACTCTTCCAAGTTATATAATTAGTTGATTTATTTAATATACCACCATTAGATATACGGTCAGGTACTATAGGTTCACCATCCATACCTATACCTTCATTTTTAACAGATATATTTTCCCCTGCTTGACTTACTACTGCTGGCAATACTATACTTTGATGACGAGCATTAATATGATATAACTTTTTTAAATTTTTTAATGGACTTATATCACTTACTTGATTAGTAAATAAAGTTAAAGAATTTAAATTTGTTAAATTACTTAATGCACTTATATCACTTATTTGATTAGTGTGTAAGCCTAAAGATTCTAAATTTGTTAATTTACTCAATGAACTTATATCGTTTATTTGATTCTCACATAAACTTAAGTTCTTTAAATTAATTAACTTATCTAATCCATTTGTATTAGTTAAATTATTTTCATTTAAGTTTAGTCTTTCTAAATTAATTAATCCACTTAATGCACTTATATCACTTATTTGGTTTCTATCTAAGTCTAAATTTGTTAGGTTTGCTAATTTACTTAAATTTCTTATATTACTTATTTTATTTCCACTTAAACTTAAACTTTTTAGGCTCGTTAATTCACTTAATGCACTTACATCACTTATTTGATTTCCACCAAAATTTAGATCTGTTAGATTTATTAGCTCACTTAATACACTTATATCGCTTATTTGATTGTTAAACATACTTAAATTCGTTAAATTTCCTAAGCTACTTAATGGACTTATATCTTTTATCTGATTATTAAATATTTGTAAATCAGTTAAATTTGTACAATATTGAAGACCTTCAAGATTTTTTATTTGTTTATTGCTTAACTGTAATTTTTTTAAACTACTTAATTGTCTAACTGTTATATTAGAATCTACTTTTTGGCTTAATGCATAATTTAATTCCCTTTTTAAATTTTCATCAGGTATATTTACAATATCGTTTTCCTGTAAAGCCTTAGTACTTATATTTTCGATTTTTGTTGTGTTATTGTTAGTAAGTTCTTCCGCAAATACTCCTAATGTAGATACATTTGTTATAGAAGATGTTACTAGTACAATTGATGCTATTTTTTTTGTATTTTTATTCATTTTATCTCCCTACCATATAAATTAAGTTTTAAATAAATTCTAATATTTATTTATGTCTAAATTCATTTTATCATAAAACAAATATATTTTTAATATTTATTTTATAATACCAATTTTTACATTTTTCGATAATATATTCTGTATTTAGACAGTCTTATAGCAATACTATAAAGCATGCTACGTTACTTGTGATATAGATTTTCTTCCTTACTCTACTAAAATTGTTAGGCAATCATCTTATCTAAACATATATCATATAATGTTATAAAGTATATAAAAGGGGAGATAAATATGTATAATATTCCTAAACCATATCCATATCCTTGCTGGATTAACACACAAATGTATAATATGTACCCATACCTTTTCTGGGGTAACGCACAAATGTATAATATGTATCCACATAAAACATCAATATATAAGAGACCATTTACTAAATTAAAAGATTATGGTTCTGAACCGTTTGTAGTTAATATTGATGAGGCTACTGAGCAAAATAATACTTTTCGTACTGCTTTATGGACGGGAAATAATTTACAAGTTACCTTAATGAGCATTAATGTTGGAGATGACATAGGTTTAGAAGTTCATCCAACAGGTGATCAATTTATACGTATTGAAGAAGGTGAAGGACTTGTTAAGATGGGAGATAGTAAAGATAATTTAGATTTTCAAAGACAAATCTCTGATGACTACGCTATAATGATACCTGCTGGTAAATGGCACAATGTAATTAATACAGGAAATAAAGCACTTAAATTATACGCTATCTATGCTCCACCTGAACATCCACGTGATACAGTTCATAAAACTAAAGCAGATGCAGAGTCTGCTGAACATAACTACAGATACTAATCAAAAATCACTGTAAAACAGCTTTCTATGAAAGATTAAATTTTCGTATAAGGCTGTTTTTACAGCAAAACATTCTACCCTTAAATTAGCATTTATAATCCAATTTTCAGCATCTCTAATATTATTGAACAGTCTAAAATCATTTGACTTGTTCAATTCATTAAGTAATTCTTTAAATCTTCCTTGAATTTTATTCTTATTTTCTATGGTAACTGAAACAAAAATAATATGGCAAAAACAGTAAGGGTATGATAAGGTATGTTTGCCCAAAATAAATATATAATATTAATAATAGGGTCTAGTTTAAATGGTGTATTACCATTCAAACTAGACCCTATTATTAATATTCCTGATCTATTCCTCTTTCCTTGAATCATCTTTACTAATGTGTTGTATTCCAGTAAATATAAGATTTATCAGTTCAGTTAGTATTTCCCACTGAGATTCCTTTGAATCAAGATAGTAATAATTTCTTGTACCTTCTTTACGTACATTCACAATTTCCGCTTCTTTTAGTATTTTAAGGTGATGGGATACAGCTGGTCTAGATAGATGTGTTTTCTCTGTGATTTCTCCTACTCGAATTCCATTAAAGTCACTCTCCAAAAGTGTAAGTAGAATCAACTGTCTAGTTTCATCCCCCATAGCAGAAATAGCTTTACGGCATACTTTAAACTTAGATGTTATTTCTTTTAATCTTTCCTGACATTCTTTTTCCATAAGTCCTCCTTAACATTTATAAATATCTGACATTCGCAGTCTCTTTTTGTGCAGTACGTCTGTATTTCACATCTGGGTATCCAAGAACTAGAGTTGTCAACACATAACCCTTTGATTTTAGATTTAAAAGTTTTCGTAATTTTGGTGAATTATTTACTACACTTGTAAAAAATCCACTATATAGTACACCTAGTCCAAAAGACTCTGCCATTAATGACATATTTGATGCTGCAAGTGAACCACTAATCTTATCTTTCGTTACTACTATTATTGCAATAGGTGCCTTTTTGAAAAAGAAATTATCATCAATCGTAACTTCTTTTGCATCTTTCATCCAAAGACTTACGATTGGTTTTATTCTTCTAAAAAATTTTACTGCAATTTCTTCATACTTACTTTTATCCTCACCTAAAACAATGTATGATACATCTTGTGCATTTTTAGCACTAGGTGTAAACCTACCTGCCTCAATAATTTGTTCTATAATTTCTGAAGGTACTTCTTTATTTTTAAACTTACGTATTGTTCTTCTTGACTTAATTGCCATTAACAATTCATTTGGATCTAAAGTAGTCTGTTTTGTAAATTCAATCGGCGGTTCATCAAATCCTGTCATTGTAATAGCCTTTGTGGGACAAATAGCTACACAATGCCCACACTTTATACAATCTTGATTTTTTATTACTGATTTTTTATCTTTAATAACTATATTATTTACTGGGCAATCATTTTTACAAAGACCACATCCAATACAAATGTCTTTATTAACTTCAATTATGTGTTGTTCTTTCATAATCTATTCATCTACCTTTCGCTTATTGGTTTAAACCATTATAGCATGTATATATTTTTTATTTTCATTGGTAAAGAATTTGTTTACCATTAAATTTTTAACGCATTTTAATAACATACAAATTAAAGTTAAAGTTATTAGACTGATAGTTACATTACTTAATCACCAATCAATAATTTATGATTCTTTATTACTAGGAGGATTTTCTTGTTAAATGTTAAATTACTTTATAACTTATAAAAACTATAAAGTTCATGAAGGGAGATAGATTTAGTATTATGAAAATAAAAGCTTTTACATTAAACTCATTTGCAAAATCCATTGAAGGAGGAAATCCTGCCGCGGTTGTGTTTAATGCTGATTCTCTATTGGAAAATGATATGAGAAATATTTCAGGTATAATTGGTTTTAGTGAGACTGCCTATGTAATGAAGTCAGACATTGCAGACTTTAAGGTAAGATTTTTTACCCCTACTGAAGAAGTAGACCTTTGCGGACACGCTACAGTAGGAGTTTATTATTTATTATTGAGTCTAGGTCAAATAAAGCCCGGTATATATACACAGGAAACTAAGGCAGGAATTTTAAATATAGAAATAAAAGAAGATATGTCAATCATAATGAATCAGAATCTTCCAACCTTTTACGAAACAATCTGTAAAGAAGAAATTGCAGATTCTTTGAATATTACTCTATCTGAAATAGAAGAAAATTTACCAGTTCAAATAGTATCTACCGGTCTAAGAGACATCATCGTTCCTATCAAAAATTTAGAAATATTAACAGGGATAAAACCAGATTTTGAAAAGGTAGAAGAGATTAGCAAAAAATATAATTCTGTTGGTTATCATATCTTTACACTAGAGACAGTTAATGGTTCAGATGCTCACTGCAGAAATTTTGCACCTCTTTACGGAATACCAGAAGAGTCTGCAACTGGTACATCTAACGGAGCTCTTGCATGTTATCTGTTTAAATATGATAAAATCAATCCTAACAATACTGAGTATATAGTTATTGAACAAGGTTATTCAATGAAAAAACCTTCAGAAATAATTGTTTCCTTGGCAGTTCAAAATAAAGAGATTGTTGAGGTGCTGGTAGGTGGAAAAGCATTAAATATATCTGAAATTGAAGTTGAAATATAACTGCATCGTTTATTAATAAAAAACCGTATCACTTATTTGTGATACGGTTTTACATACTTTACTCTATACAGCACACTTTCCATAGTTTTATCTATATCGCAATCCTAAGCACGCATACTAATAATATAAATGCTATTATACTCATTACATATTTTTCAAAATATGTTCCCAAAAGTTGCATTATGATACTAACTACAAGCAGTATAACCATAATCCACAATACAATATGTACTATACTAAATAATATACTTGGTATGCTAACAGTAATGATTTCACTTGCAACAAGTAATAATACTATTGATATTGTTAATACTATTATTCCTAATATAGATTGTTTTCTTTGAGATTCATAGGATGTACTTTTTCCTCCATTTATCCATGTATAAGGTAATATTTTTAATATAATCAGTCCATGAACTATAATAATTAATACTAACATAGTAACCGCTAAATATCCTGCTACCTCAACGCTAATACCTTTTATTAAATCTAGCAAATTTTTCACCTACCTATCTTTTAATAAAATTCTATCCAACCAATTTTGATCTATATTTTTATTTTGTTTACTATTTATATTCATAAGGGCTAATGTATGAACAACACTCCAATAATAGTCAGCTAATTTATAAGCATCTCCATTAACGACACGACCTTCACTTTGGCCTTGTAAAATAATATTTTCTAGTATTTTTGTAGGCGCATTTTCATAAGATTTTGTAAATACATTATCAATAGTACCTTCTTCTATCATTCTTATATTTAGTACAAATGAGTATGCTGTAATAGTCTTATTTTCAATTTCTTTAATAATACTCTCTGAAATTAACTTTATTTTACTTTCTGCATCTATATGTACCTTCGCTAAGTTCTCAAATCCACTTTCATTTTGTAATTTAAGCTTCTTTAGTATTTCTAGAAATAACTCTTCTTTAGAAGTAAAATAATTATATAGTGTTCCTTGACCAATCCCTATAGACTTTGCTAATTGACTAATTTTAGTACCTGCATAACCATTTTTTGCAAAGTAAATAATAGCACCTTCTATAATTTTTTTGTTCATTTTCTCTCTTATTTCTTCACATTGTCTTTTTGTCTTAGGCATGTATATCTCCTTTTATGAATGAATTTTTGTTCATTTATAAATCATAGTGTAATATACTTAACTACTTTTATCAATTATTTTCACTCTAAATCTTAAATAATTTTAAAATATATTAGAATTTGCTTTTTCTTCCATACGACCATCAATTTCATAGAATATATGACGAGTAAAAATACTAATTATCATCATTATAAATCCTGCTACATAAAATGGAATATACATGCGGTTTCCTATTTTGTCAAATACAACACCATAAATAAACTGACCAAGGGGATTTGTGCACATGCAGATGCACATAACACATGAAATTACTTTTCCAGTTAAATTTTTTGGTGTTAAAATTTGTTGATATGTCATTATTTGAATAGAAAATAATGTGGAAAATATCAGTAATAAAACACCTCCAAGTACTAGTGCAATATAAATTTTTATTGGATCTTTTAGTAGTTGTAACGCGATGCCTCCTATTAATACAGATAATGAACATCCTATTAGAAGCAATGGACTTGTTTTTAATTTCAATTTCTTTGAAAATACTCCTGCAAGCAAACCTCCTAATATACTACCAAAAGCCATTACTCCTTGTGCGTATCCGTAAAGTCTATTAGCTTTGTTAGGTTCAAATCCTAAGTGCTGTGTAATTAAGACTGGTAATCCAACTAAAATTAAAGTAGTTAGTAATAAATTTACACAGGCAAATACTAAAGACATTTTCAATAAAACAGGTTTCTCCTTAAACATAAATGTAAAGCTTTCTTTTAAATCATTAAAGCCTGTAGCTAGTAGGTTACCTTTTGCTTTCTCTCTTTCAAATGGAATATTAATAAACATTTCCATTAGTGCTGAAAGAAAAAAACAAGCTATACTCACATATAGTATCGGTGTTAATCCCACAATTGAATATAGTATGCCACCAATTACTGGTCCAATCATATTTCCCAAAGAGTTAATTATATCAACAATTGAATTTCCTTTCATTATATACTCTTTATCTAGCAAAGCAGGTATGCTTGACTTAACTGCTGGTTGATAGGCACCTTGTATGCCATATAAAATAATCAGTGTAATCGCCATTAGTAAAACAATATCCATTTTACCTGTTAGCAAATAAAACATAAAAATCAGTATTGCCGTACTAAAATCTAGAATTACCATGATGTTTCTTTTGTTGAAACGGTCTGCAATTATACCTCCTATAGGGAAGAGTAAAATCATAGGTATAAAGGAAGATGCCATAATGCTACCAAATAATACAGACGAACCTGTTTTATTTAGTAAATAAAGTGGAAGTGCATATCTTAATATTTGATTGCCAAATAGGGAAATAATCTGCCCTACTGCAACAAGTAAAAAATCTTTTGATAATATTGTCTTTTTATTCATAGTTAGTGTTTCTCCTTTTTAATTTTTGTTTCCTTGGAAACATATCAATCGTATCACCATTTTGTTTCCTTGTCAACAAAATATCAATAATAAAAAATGCAGCCTTCTTTTCAATTAAGTTAGGCTGCATTTTTTATTTGGATTTAACATCCTCACGCACTTTCTTTATTTCTGTATCTAAATGGTTACTATAGATTTTTATAAAGCTAAATATACTTTCATATTGTTCATCAGTTACTTGATCAAATATTGCTTTATCACGTTCTTCAAATTCTTTGTGCAGTTTCTCGTGCACTTTGTTAACTTCTTTTCCTTTTTCAGTCAGTCTAAAATATATTTCCTTTTTATTATCTGGCTTTTGGTAACTTTCCATTAGTCCATTATTTATAAGTTTCTTGATTATTTTACTTATGCCACCTCTTGTCATATAAAAAGCATCTGCAAGCTTTGTCACATTTGAATCTGTATTTTTTTCAATATATTCCATGCAATGAATTTCAGAAGACTTATATCCTTTGAGTGCCTCTTCCATCTTAAGTCTATTAAGCCAATCCATCTTGCTATACAAATCTCTAAAACCCTCTTTTAGTTGTTCTTCTTTATTCATGGCCTATCCTCCCACCTTTTGGTGTATTTATAATATTATTTTTTGTATTTTTAAACCATTCGATTGTTGCTTGTTCCATTTCTTTTGGAAGTATCTTGTTATACACTTGATTATATAGCCATTCTAATGTCTTATTACTTAAATATTTTTTCATTTCATTTTCAGCTTCTGACATTACTACCTTTATTAAGCAAGGGCACTTAGTATGTGTATCTGGTAAATTATCCTTATCTAGTAATATATTATTTTGTCTTATCTCTGCACATTGAAAGAATGGTTCGCTTCCCTCTACAGCTTCTACGACATCCCAAAATGTTATCTTATCTGCACTACGGGCTAATGCATATCCTCCCTTTACTCCTGATACAGATTTTACTATTCCAGCTTTACTTAATCTTGCATATACCTTTGACAAATAGCTTTCTGATATACCTTGAAATGTTGCTAAATCTCTAATTCCAATTGATTTGCCTTCTTCTAAATTAACCATATATAGTAAACAATGTAGTGCATATTCTACTCCTACTGAAAATTTCATTTAATTTTACGCTCCTAAAAAAAATAATACCTTTATCATACATTATTATTAAATTTGATTCAAGATACCTTACTTGTATTCAACTTAAAATAAGATTTTTATCAACGGGCAAAACCGTTTGAGCCACGTGTGGTCAAACTACTTGAGCGACATGAGCAAAGCGAACTTTTTATTGACACATTAAAAAAATTATTATATTATAATTCCAGACAATATTTATCGACGATAATATTTATCTATAATTCAAGGAGGAATATAAAATGTTTACAGAAAAATTTTTAGAGGTTTTAAATAATGAAGGAGTTGTTTCTATTGTTACTTGTGCAAATAATGAGGCTCATGTATCAAATACGTGGAATAGCTATCTAGTTATTGTAGAAGAAAATAAAATATTAATTCCAGCTGCTGCAATGATAAACACAGAGAATAATATAAATATTAATCCTAATGTTAAATTAACGCTAGGTAGCCACGAAGTAATGGGCTATAGATATATGGGAACTGGATTTTTACTTGAGGGAACTGCTAAATTCTTAAAAGATGGGGATAACTTTAAAATGATGAGAGATAAATTTCCTTTCTTAACAAGAGTATTAGAAGTTACAGTTAACTCTTGTAAACAGACTTTATAAAGGGAGTATACTATGCCTAGAATAATTGATAAATTTAATTGTGTAGCTTGTGGAACCTGTGAAAGAGTATGTATAGTCGGATGTATAGCACAATTAGAAGATAAAAAAAGAATAATAAATTCATCAGCTTGTGTTGATTGTGGAGCATGTGAACTTTCTTGTCCTAAAAAGTGCATATCTCAAAACTAGTTGAAATAATGTAAATGAATGAAAATAATAAAAAAGAACAGCACTTTTTATCCTATACTGTTCTTTTTATTATTTATATTCTAAAATCATTATACCTTACTTATGATAAGATTAACTATTATTTATTCTATAAGTTTAAGATACTTAATATCTACTATTTCATCCTTGTTATAATAAGGCTCTGTACCATTAAAGTATTGCTTTCTTTGCATTCTAACTACAAAAGTTCCTCTACTAGATGAATAAACTCTACTCTCTATTCCATAACCTTCATTAACTAACAACCTCTCTTCCTTTGCATCTGAAGGTAACACTAAACTTATTAAATACATTGCACTTTTCCTTTGAAGAGTTATATTATTATCGTAGCTATCATAAGAATATGGATATAAAATTTGACCATACCTTTTTTCATCTACTATTTGTCTCTTAACCATTCCTTCATAATGTTCAAATGTATTGAATGTAGATTCTACATAGTACTCCTCAGGATGAAAAATCTCATAATCAAGCTTATCTTTTTTAGTATTTTCATATAAATCTAAAATTTCTTGTCCTGTTAATACTATATCTGGATTATCCATATATTCTATATCATTTTTATATTCAGTATCTTCGTATGTAGCATTGTTATATTCATGCTCGTTTGTATGCACTGTAAAAGTTTTTATAAATATACCTATTATAATTACCAAAAATGCAAATAATGAAAAATAGGTACCTTTAAGACTTTTCTTTGGCATATTAATAAAATTATTTATCATTATACATCTTTTACTAAACACTCCATATACCACTTCTACCGTGTCCATTTCACATATATTAAATAGTTCTTCTATTCTAAATTCCATCTCTGTTTTATTTTCATAGTCTGTAACAACTATTATATAGTATCTATTTCCTTTATTACTACATCTTTTAACTGATGTACATACTCCTTTAGTACTTGTATAAAGGCTAAATAAATTTTCTATTACCGCGGCAATATTAAATAATAAAATATATCCCATTAAAAGCCTTATTAAAATCGAATCTGGCATCATAAAAACTATTGCAAAAACAATTGTTGGTATATACTTAAGTATATTCATATATCTATAATTTAAATTTATTTTTACATATCCATTAAACTTACATTTTTTTCTCCATTTATAAGTATCTTTATAGATATCTTCATTATTTATTTCTTTAAACCATCGAAGTTGCCTATTGTATAAATAAGATTTTAAATATCCTTCTTTTGCATAGAGAATAAGTACGCTATCTATTATTAGAAATATACTTGTAAATAATATGTCTATATTATTAGAAGCTAAGGTTATATATGTTCCAAACCCAATGGTTAACACTACTATTATCTTATATATAATTAACTTTTTGTGAATTTTATTTTTTATATTTTCATCTTCATATATTATTATTTTATCAGTATCCGATTTTATAATATAAAAAGTAATCGAGTAAAAAATAATAAAGAATAAGGTACTACCTACACCTACTGGTGATTCAAAATTTATTTTTTCAAATATGTGTGTTATAGGGTTGTTATCTTTAAATAATCCTATTTGTACTGCTTTATTTATAATTGATATAAAAAGTGGTACATATATAAAATATGACATCCCTAAAGCAGAACGAAATTTTTCTTTCATGATCCCCCTCCATCTTCCTTATTTTATAGCCTTTATTGAGTTGTATCAAATAAATTATATAAAATATTTGTTTTTGATTTTCTTAATACATCCATTGTGTAACTTCTTGTAGTGATTTTCGTGGATATGGGGATTGGTTTGGATACCCTATTGCTACTGCTGCTACAAGTTCTTCTTTACAGTTTAACCACGAGCATATTTCATTATTACAATAAAAAATATCACAAATCCAAAGAGTACCTAATCCAAAATTATGTGCCCCTAATATCATATTTTGTATAGCAGCACCTATTGATTGAGTATCAGTAAGTAATCTATGGTGGTTATAGTCTTCTTCAAAATTAGAAAATGCATTAAATACTAAAACTACCGCAGATGCTTCATTAATTGAATTGGTACTTAAATCTAAACTTCCAATAGACTTATTCTGTTTCTTATATAAATTTGATACATTACTCATAATTTATGTCTTTTATTTGCATTATTATATAAAATATCATCTTATGATAACATACTTTTAATGAAAGAACCGCATCACTTATTTGTGATACGGTTATTTGTAAGTCCTTAAATAAATCTATTTTAATATTAATCTTGTTTATTCATTTCTAAAATTAAAATATGAGAAGTTTCTTTTGCTTTAATTAAAATATCTTCCTCAACTATTTCCATTGCATCTCTTTCATTTAATTCAATTTTATTAATTGATGAATTTCCTTCTATTTGAACTAGATAAGCTTGTCTTTTTTCATTAACTTTAAAATCAATTTCTTTTCCTTTTTCAAGTTCTAAAAAGTAAATATTCATATCCTGGTTTATTTTTATTGGTGCATCTTTATCTTCTCCTGAGACAATATGAAGCCATTTATTTTGTCTATCATTCCAATTAAATTTATAATCTCCATAGTCAGGTTTATATCCTTGTTTATCAGGTAAAATCCATATTTGTAAAAGTCTTAATGTATCTTTTCCAAAGTTATACTCACTATGATAAACCCCTGTTCCCGCACTCATGTACTGAACATGCCCACGACTTATAGTATTTTTATTACCCATACTATCTTCATGAGTAAGTTCACCATTAACAACATATGATACTATTTCCATATCTCTATGAGGATGAGTTCCAAATCCAGTATTAGGTTGAATTAAATCATCATTTATAACTCTTAAAACTCCAAAATTCATATTATTTGGATTATAATACTCTGCAAATGAAAAGTGAAATTTACTTTCTAACCATCCAAGATTACTACTTCCCATATTTTTACTATCTATTTTTCTTAACATTTTATAACACTCCTTTTTAATATATTTTAAATTTAAACTATCCATATATACTTCAATAAAATTATTTATATCCTTACATATTTTCATTAAAACTAAATTTTATAGTTACTTACTTTTAGTTACTAACTTTAAAATTATTATCACATGCTAATCATAATTAGTCAATAGTTTTTTAATAAATAAAAAGAACCCCCTAAATCAATAGAAGATTCTTTTTATTTATTTTATATTATTTTATTTAATTCCATTTTTCCGCCCAGTTTTGAATTTCATTCATAACAGCTTCAAGTTCTTGTCCTTTTTCTGTAAGTTCATATTCTATACGTACAGGTGTTTCTGGATAAACTTTTCTAATAACAATTCCTTCGCTTTCTAATTCTTTAAATCTTTCTGTTAACATACGAGCACTCATATTTGGTATTGCATCTGCTATATCAGAAAAACGCTTTTGTCCGCTTAGCAATGTTCTTATAATTAATCCAGTCCATCTCTTTCCTAATAATTCAAAGGCATTTTCAAACTTTGGACACATATGGTATTTTTCCATATCCAATCACCACCTGCCTACATTCTAACATACTTACTAAAAAAAAGTAAGCAGGTTGTTATTTTTAACCTATACTTAGAAGCTTATCTACATTTATACGTTAATTATATAATGTTATTTAACGCTCTAGATACTTTATCTTAATAATGAAAAGCTATACCAAATCAATGATATAGCTTTTTTATTATACTAATTTACTTATAACATCTTTTGTTGTAAGTGATCCACTTGATAGCATATCAAAGTTTACTTCAGCTGCTTTATAAGCATCCATTCCTGGTGCAGCAGTAGCATCTTTTGCTATATAAACTTCAAAACCTTGTTCAACTAAATCACGCATATGTGATTCGATACAAATATTTGAGTTCATTCCTCCTAGTATTACCTTGTCAATTTTTTGTTTTCTTAATTGTAGTACTAAATCATTTGTTTGAGGTCCAAATATTTTATGTGGACTTGCTATTACAGTTTCTCCATCCTCTATATATGGTTTAAATGAATCATATATATCTGCTCTTGAATCTTTTTCAACTGCATCTGATGGACCTTTTCTTTCAAACATTTTCATACCATGCATCATATTTTCACCATTTGTACCAAATTGCCACTTGTGATCATGTGGATAGTAATAATGTGGTGATACAAATACTTTATATCCTTTTGCCTTTGAAGCTTTAAGTAGAGACTCTATATTTTCTATAGTATTATTATTTTCTAAAACATCCTTTGCTAATGAGTATCCAGCTCCCATTTCATGTAAAAATTCATTTTGTGGATCTACAAGTACTAATGCTGTGTCTTTGTTATCAAAATTCATATAACCAACTCCCTAAATTATTTAATGTATTTTTTCTTTATTTATCTTAAATACATAATAATCCTTAAATAAATAAGCTACAATTAGGCACTTTTAAGTAACTTATTTTTATAAATCTTAAATTTTTATAAAAGATTGTTTTATTTGTAACTATTTTATTGATTCTATATTAGGATTCCACTCACTAGTTTGACCACTTGGATAAGTAATGTTTCCTTTAATATTCCATGTAGGAATTAAGTATCCTGTCTCTTCTTGTACATAGTAAGAAGGTCTAATATCATTAATATATGCTGTTCCCATAGTATCCCCAACACCAACATCTTTTGCAACTTCAACTGCCTTTTCTGGTTTTATTATATCTACCTCTTTATAATATTTTCCTTGTACTCGTCTATCACTTATTCCAAATAATTTCCCATCTTCACCTATCTCAACAACTACTTCACCTACAGATTTTATTTTACTATTTTTCTCTTCTATAGGTTCAAATATTAAATGCAAGTTATCATCACCATAATCAGTTCCAAGCTTTACATATTTTAATTTATTTGTATCAATTTCAAATTTATCTAAATATGTTTTTGCTAATTTAGTAGCATTTTCTTCGTTTGGTAGTTTTCTTTTATTTACTTTATTTGCAACTCCATAGGTTATGTTCCAGGTATTATCTTTATATACATAGATAGATTTGCTATCATCTTCACTGTATACCATTGTGTTATCTTCAATTTTATCAAATTTATAGTTTTTAAATCCTGAGTTTTTAATTATTCTTTTTCCTACTTCTTCTTGGCTTTCAGTAAAATAAATCTTATAAACTACTGACTTTGTATCTGATGTACTTATATTCTTATTAAGTACAATCTTCTCCGGCATTAAATGTCCATAATATACATGTCCAAATTCACTTTGAGACTCTATGATATTTATTACTACAAAAGGGCTAAATGTTATTAGTAAAATAGCTATCGAAATAACAACTTTTAATTTGTAATTAGAGATTTTAAATGTATCATCACCTTTCTTTTTATTAAATAAGTAACGCATACCATAATAAAAAATATAAATTGCAAACCCTAATAATCCCCCAATTGTATTTGCAATAATATCATCTATATCTGCACTTCTACCTGTTAATAATTGTATAAGTTCTGTAACAAAAGTTAGTCCAAAAGATACTATAAATACAGGTAAATATCTATCAAAACGTTTTGGAAATACAATAGGTAATAAAATCCCTAAAGGTATACACATTAATACATTTAACCATATTTGGCTTATCATACCTCCATTAACTGTTCCATATTTAGCAGATATATAAAATGGATGTAGTGGTTTTAAATTTAATCCACTCCCTAAACCTCCATTAAAATCCATTATCTGTGTAACGTATATAAACATTACGAAAAAACCTATTAATGCAAACTCTGATAATGCCTTTGTTCTATTGCGACCTTTAATATTAATATTTTTTATTTTGCAAATTATAATATAAATTATAGCTGTTATTAGTAGTGACAATGGAAAAATTTGAAATGCCATTAGTATATACTTCATTTTTTATCTCCTCCTTTAATTTTATAAATTCTATATGTTTATTTTATTAAAGAAGTCTTACTTTAAAATGACTACATTTATTACGCTTTATTAACATTTCATAATTATCCCAAATACGCATAAAAAAATGACCTATAAATAGGCCATTTAAAATATTAATTTAGTTGTATCTTATATTAATTAATCATCTATAGAATAATATATTATCTCAAAATCTTAAGAAATATCTATATCCTTATTTTTAAGTCTTTTGTTTACAGTTTGTGAGAATAGTTCATACACTACACTTAAAAGTGGCATTCCTAATAACATTCCTAAAATTCCAAATAAATTACCTCCAACAACTATAGCTAGTAATATCCATAAAGATGAAAGACCTAAAGAGTTTCCTACTACTACTGGATATATAAATTTACCATCTATTTGTTGTATCGTAATTATTATTACTAAAAATAATATTACTGCTGTAGGCTTTACCATAAGAATTATAAATGCAGATATGGCTATACCTATGTATGTACCAAAAATTGGAACAAAATTTGAAATAGGTATTAATATACTTATAAGCAGTGCATATGGTATTTTAAATAATGAAAGTGCAATAAAAAATACTGTTCCTAGTATTAACCCATCTGTAGATTGCCCTAATATAAATCTAGAGAATTTATAGTTAGTTAACTTTAGTACATATAATATCTTTTCACATTTCTTTTCACTAATAAAAGCATATATTAATTTTTTAAATTGTATCATAAGTTTTTCTTTACTAAGTAAAATATATATAGCTATTATTACAGCTAAAAATAAATTTACAAAGAAATTAGTTATACCAAGTGTAAAGTTAAATAAATTAGATATAAGCATATTTGTAATATTGCTAATATATAATAATCCCTTTTGAATTAGTGATGGTATATCAGTATTTAAATATTTAATTACGTCTAACTTATTTAAATTTTCAGTTATGTAATTTTGCAGTGATTTTATATAGTCTGGAATTCCATCAGTTAAAGTTATTAAACTATCAAGCAACTGAGGCACTATGTAATTTATAAATGCACCTATTAAAACAGAAACAATTGTAAGTGCAGATATCAAAGCTATAACTCTAGACATTTTTTCTAAATATTTATACTTTTTACCTAAAGGCTTTACTATTTTTTCTTCAATAAGTTTCATAGGAATATTAATCAAAAATGCAATTGCTCCACCTATTATAAATGGTTTAAATGCAGTTATTAATTTCCTAAAAGTATTTGGTATTAACGTTGGTTTTATTATAATAATAAGAAAAATCATTATATATGTAACAATAATAAGTTGATTTTTCAACTTTAAGTCTTTTAATTTATTCATTAATGTCCTCCTAAAAATAGTATTGAAAATACTATAGTATATACTTCCTAAATTTGTCATCTTTTATTATAGTTTATATTATCTCACTTAATCTATCATTTTTATAAATTATTAAACTAATCTTTTTATTATCATAAATATTAACATTTTAAATTACTTTAAAACACCTTTAAAATCTTCACTTCAATTTTACTAACTTTTTCCTCATGTAATTTTAAGCTTTCTTCAAAATAATTCATTAATATCATCCTTCCTCTTTGATAATTATTTACTATGGTTAAATGATATCATCAAATTAAATACATTAAAATATTATGGAAATTTAAAATAAGTTTTGGTCATAAAGGATATTTTATTAACGCATTATTATAGATTTAAAATTATTAAAAAATAAAAAAATACCTACACAAAGTAAGTATTTTTATCTGTTTTTCCAAGAAATTAGTTTCTCCCAAGGATCATTTCCAAAACAAATTCCTAGTAAAACCCCAAATATTAATATATAAAGAGTATATATTGGTACTACTAAAAATTTTTTAAAATTACTTTTTAGTATATTCATATTTCTCTCCTTTTATAAAAAATATATAGACTTATAATAGCCTATATATTTTATTATAGCCCAAAGTTATAAAATGCTCTACATTATTAAATTCCAAATATGTTAATTACTTATCATTTTCAAAAGATATATAATAATTATTTCTGTACAGTCTATAGTAATAAAATTCTCTATCTTCATTTTCTCCAAATACAAATAAGGTTTTAGTAGCTAATTTTTCAAATCCTGCTTTTTCAATTACCCTTTGAGATGGTTGATTTCCTATTTGGATTATTGCCATTAAAAATTCTATATCACTATTTTTAAAAATCCAATTTATAATAGCTTGACTAGCTTCTGTTGCATATCCTTTATTAAGATGGTCATGGTCTATAAAGTATTCAATTTCTGTTTCATTATTTACTTCTTCTTTAGAGTCAATTCCAATAAACCCTATTAATTGATTAGTCTTTTTTAAAGTAATTCCCAACATTACAGTAGGATTTTCTCTATTATATTTTAGATACTGCCCCACCCTCCAATCAATCCAACTTATAGTTTCACCCAGGGTGCTTTCAAAGTCTGGCATCCATTTTAAAATATGTAATTGATTTTCTATTTTATTTAAAGCTTTTGCATCACTACTAAAAAACTCTCTAATTACTAATCTCTCGGTTTCAATTTTAATCAAAATTAGCCCCCCAATTAAACCTTATAAATAATCACTTTATATCTTATTATTTTTTATTTTATTTTAGAATTATTAGTTTCTATAATATATATTTTAATAAAAAAAATAATTATATATATAGTTATTAATTTCAATCCATAAAAATGCAATTTCAGTCCATTTTAGTTATAAATATAAAGTATACATCATTCAATTTTATGAACCACTTATATAAAGGTTAACTTTTTTCATATGGTTAAAAGCCGATATTATCTATTTTAGATATTATCGGCTTTACTTTATCTATATTATTTAGAATAATTTACCTTGACATTTTTGGATTACAAGTGTAATATTAGCTTAAGAATTACAATTGTAATCTTTAACTAGGGGGTTTGTTATGAGGAGCAAAATAATATGAATGAATTATTTAAAACTATAGTTCAAAGTACTTTTTATGCAAGTGTTATTGGTGTTTTTATATTGCTTATTAAATTTATTTTTAAAAATAAATTAACACCTAAGTGGATTTATTTAATTTGGATGATATTGATTATAAAACTTATATTTCCTTTTGGTCCACAAAGTAACTTTAGTATATTCAACAAAATAGAAACTAAAAATATTATTTACACGGACATATCAAAAAATAAAAGCAATATAAATAAACCAGTACATAAAACTGAAAATATTAGTACAAACAAAGATATTAATGAAAATATAGAAAATATAGAAAGAAATAATCCTATAATGCCTATAGAAAAAACTTCTATAAATAATAACTTAAGCTTAGGTCATATATGGATTACTGTATGTTTAGGATTTATTATACTTTTTAGCTTTTCGTATATTCTATTAATTAAAAACTTAAGAAAAAATCAAATAACTTTAGACTCAAGACTCAAAAAATTATTTTTTAAATCGAAACAAAAAATGAATGTAAAATCTAGTATTAGATTAATTTTGAGTGATACAATGCGATCTCCCGCTATAATGGGAATTTTTAAACCTACTATTGTACTTCCTTTAAGTATTATTGATTTAGAGGATAAAGAACTAGAATATATATTTTTACATGAGTTATCACATTTCAAACGAAAAGATAATGTTATGAATTGTGTATTAATAGTTCTTCAATCAATACACTGGTTCAATCCATTTTTATGGTATTTATTTAGACAAATAAGAGAAGATATTGAACTTGCTACGGATGAAAAAGTACTTTCTAGTTTAGAACATAATGAGTATAACAATTATGGTATTACATTATTAAATGTAATTTCAAAAGTTAATAAGCTAAGATTTTATCCAAATATAATTAGTATGGCAGATGATAAAAAAGGGGTGGAAAAAAGGATTATGAATATAAAATTTATGAAAAATAAAAAGAAAAATGGTATAGTTATTACTTTAGTGGGGGTATTAATTTTAGTAGTGGCATCTCCAATATTTTTAACTAGTGCAAAGTCTAGTGCTAAAAGTAATGAAGATAAGATTGTCTCAAGTAAAGATACGTTAAGTGAAGTTCAACAAGGCTACTTTGATATAATTGAAAAGAAAAAGTTAAATGAATTTATGACTAAATCTGATGTTGAAAATATTTTAAAGCTTGTAAATATAACACCTGAAAAAGATAATAAATCTAAAGGTGAAGAAATGTTTAGACAAGGATCAAAATATTTAACATTAAGATATGAACCAGAAACTCAAGAACTATCTAGTTTAAATTATAAAGACACTAAAGAAAATGATGAAGTTACTTTATACGGCTCATATTTAAAAAATTATCCAGAAGTTGCTGAAGATAAATCATTTAAAATACTTATCGATACTAAAAACTTAAATACTTTAGAAAAAATATCAAATAATATAAATTATAATGGTGCAGATAAAAAGCTATATGATACATATCTATCAATAGTTAAAGATGTTCAAAAAAATCCATCTCTAACAAAAGATGATATAATGAATAAATATAAGGGTTTTAAAAATTCTAATAAAAGAATCATATTAGAAGGCAATGGTAAATTAATAGTTTATCATGACTCAGATGGTAAGATACTTTTCATACAGTTATTTTCAAATAATAACTCTGAGGCACCTTTATTTGATTCTTCTACATCAAATAATAAACCTGGACCTGGATATAATAATTCTATAGTTATAAATTTAAGCGATATTATAAATCAAAAAGATCTTTTTACTAAGATTATAAGTAATTAAAATAAAATTGAGTATAACTTATATAAGTTATACTCAATTTTTTATACTATAAAGCTAATACTTAAATATATAATTCTACCAATTACCTTTTATATTTGTATTTACAGAACTATTCATAATATTAGTGTTCGCAAATGCATAATTTTTACCTCCATTTTTAGACATCTTTGATACAGGCTCATATATATATATTTCTGATCCAGATAAGCTACTACCTATACATACATTAACCCATAGAAGATTTTTTTTAGCCCTTCCAGTATGACAACCCTCACTTGGATAACATAAAAAATTAGACGCTGAACTACTAGTTGGAGCTGGATAAGTTCCTAATAAAGTTGTTCCATCATATGCATAAAGATTAGTAGTTTTAACAACTCTCATTACTGGTGCTCCATCATAAAAAAACTTCGGATTATTTTTCCAATATCCAACACCATTGTATCCTCTATACCAACCTGTAGCCCATCCACTAGGACTTAAAAAATCTATTTTATACCATTCATATCCTGATGAATCAACATGTTTATTTCCAGTAAAACAGAATGATTCTTTTACATTTAATTGTCCTATTTTCCTATTTGAAGTACTAGGTCCAGTTCTAACATTTAATACTGAATCTGATTTATTTACTCCGTATTGTAAATATCCAGCTGTAGCATATTCACCTTTTGTTAAATCTCCTAGTGAATCAACATTAAGCATCTTTTTCATTTTTTCTATATCCGTAATTATTTTTTCTCTAATTTCATCGCTCATTTTTAAATCTAATATATCTGGTACTGATTGTATTATTGTTTCAGTTTTTTTACCATACAAATATTCACCATCAGGTGTTGGAGCATTGTTAGGGAAATCAGCTAAATCTAAAGGGTTTAAAATCATAAAAAACACTTCTTTCTTTATTTATTATTTTAGGTTCTAAAATCTTTTATAAATTTGCTACAATAGTAGATATAAATTTTATCTATTTTTGTCGAACCTAAGATATAAATATGTAAAAATAAGTTTTTATGTTACAGAATATAAAAATGTAAAAACATTTTTATTTTTCGTAATATTTCAAACATTCTTATTATTCATTTTTATGAAGTGTCATATTTACTTTAATTGTAAACTTCTACTTTCTTAACTAACCCATATTTAAGTTTAGAGATTTATTATTATAAAAGTTTAAGCGACTTACATATATTTAAATCTATCTAAATTGTTTATTTTACCTTAAGATACCTATGAAAACATATAAAAATATCATAGACAAAAATTAAAGTAAATTTGAAAAGAATTGAGTAAGTTCATAAAAATAAAATAAGTTCCTACGAAATCATATGTTTTTTTAAGCACTAAATTTTTGATACTCCATCTAAAATTTGAGCTACAATTTCATCTGTGCTCAAACTACCATCTACAACTAAATCTGAGTTAGGCTTTATTATTTTTATATGTTCTAAATAAGAAACTCTAGCCTCTGATAGATAGCAATTCATATCATTTTTCAGTAAGTCAGATGGCTTGTCTATCATATCTCTTAATATACGCCTAGCCATTGCGATGTCTAAGGGTGTATCTATAAAAACTGTGAAATCAATATAAGGTGCTCCTTGCTTATTCTTATATGCAAATGGATAATCTAAAAGAAGATAATCAAAATTATTTTTATCTAATATCTCTCTTATATCATTTACTAATACCTCAATATTCCAATCATTAAAATCTGAACCATTTTGTACCCATTCAAAAAAATCTTTAGGATACTCTTCAAATTCATAATCATCAAAGTAAATAGCTCTACATGAAGGCAATTTCTTACTTAATTCATTTATAGTTGTTGTTTTTCCACCACCTGATACAGCTGAAACTGCAATTACAATTGGATTTTTCTTCATAAATTCCCCCTATATATTAAATATGTTATTACATACATAGAATATAGTATCATACTCTATTTAATAAAACTCCCAGATATGCCAATTAAAACAGATGTTTTCATGGATATTAATAAGAGATACTATTCTCTAAAAACACATTTATTTGAATTTTAAGGGTTTTATATTTATAAAGTAAAATTTTAAGACTAGTTACTTTCACAATAGTAGAAAATGAAATTATAAATACCAGTTATAAAATTAAATAAGTTCTTAAATTTTGACTAAAAATAAATGCTAAATTCTACCCATAGATTAGCTATATTAATATTTAAAAATTTTATATTAAAATTTATCTAAATTAATTATTGACTCTATCATTATGGTAGACTTTATAATAAAAATGAGCTCAGAAATAACATATATATGTGAGGTAAATAAGATGATAAAGATTGGCGATTTTTCAAAATTCACTCGTATTAGCATTAGAATGCTTAGACATTATAATGAAATAGGACTTTTGATTCCAGATACAATAGATGAATCTAATGGATATAGATATTATTCAGAAACACAACTTGATAAAGCAAATAAAATAACAGCTTTAAAGTTTATGGGATTCAGTTTGAATACAATCTCGGGGTTACTTTCAAGTCATGAATCTGACTTAGTAAAGGAAAGACTTTTAAAGAGAAAAGAAGAGCTAATTCACGAAGGTGAACTTATAAAAGAGAAATTAAGACTTTTAGAAAATACAATTAATAGATTTGAATTGGAGGATTATTTAATGAAATATACTGTAAACTCAAAAGAGATGCCTCGCAGAAAGGTTGCTAGTTTAAGAAAAACAATACCAAGCTACGATATGGAAGGAATGCTTTGGGGAGAACTTATGAACTCTGGTCTAGATATTAAAATAGCTTACCCTTGTTATTCAACAGCCATCTTCCATGATGGTGAGTATAAAGAATCTGATGTTGATGTTGAAATACAAATCTCAGTAAAAGAATTAGGAAACTCAGTTGGAAATATAGAGTTTAAGGCAGTTCCTGCTCAGAAAATAGTTAGCTGTGTATTTAAAGGTTCATATAATCAAATAAATGATGTTACAGAATCTATAATTTCATGGTCAAATCAAAATAATATTGAACTAGCTGGACCAATGTTTAACATATACTTAGTTGGACCTTATGAAGAAAAAAATCCAGATAACTTTGTAACAGAGGTCTGCTTTCCTGTGAAATAATTTTTATATTAAGTAAAAATGCCTTTAGAATCCATGTATTTAGATTCTAAGGGCATTAATTTTATTCTAAATATGTAAAAGTTAAATTTAAGTAATAGTTGCTAGTTATAGAAGTTTAAAGTTAAATTTTGATATAATTTTTATTATTTTATTTAAGTGTGAAAAATACAAAGGAGAATATATATGATTCATATAAAATATGAAAATGAAACATTTTGGGTTAAAGGTTCTTTAGATTTAGGCTACTTAGGAAAGTATATTAATGAAACATGGCAATCGTTTGATGATAATTCTATGATAGCTATTGAGGATTACAACGAGGGAATATCAGGTATCATTGAAGATTTAAGAGAGAACAATGATTTAGAGGGATATGGATGGAGTTTTTTATGTAAATATTTAAAAAGGGATGAGTATAATCATGAAAAAGTTATCCAAGCAATGGAGTATTATTTTAATAAACAAGAAGAAAAAATAAAGAAGAATATAAAACAGTTTAATAGTAATTTTCTTAGTTTCATATTTAATGAACTTTGTTCGACAGCATATCTGTTTTGGAAAAATCCAAATACTATTATACAAGAGTATATGCCGAAAGGATATGAATATGAAAGTAATAAACGTTTAGAGGAAATTATTTATGAGCCAGTAGCAAGTTTATTTCAAGAATTATATTATGAATATTTTGATGGGAGCTCTAATGATGGAACAATAAATAAACCTGATATTGAGAACATGATTCGTAATCACTTTCCAATGTTTAATTTAGATGGGCTAATATCAACACTTAATCCAGGAAGTATTATATTGAATGGAAATACTATGAGTTTTCAGTGTGATGATGGATGGGGAAGTAATATTCTATGTTCAACTTATGCAGAGATTAAAAGAGATTTATCTTTTAATGATTGGCATAATCATTAAGAATAGTCTAAATAACTAACTAGCCTTTAAAATGGAATTTAAGGGGGGGGGGGTTATAAATTCTATATTTTTTAAATTTGGTGATATAATAAAAATTAATAGTTTTAAAGAGAGGGGATATAAATGCCGATTTTAACAATATTAATGGCTATTTGTTTTTTTTATCGGAGTAATAAGTTAAAAGAAACTAAAGATATAGAAAAATATGTATGGGGATACCCTAAAAAAATCAAAGATAGAGATGGATATATAAAATTATATTCTAAAATATATTTTTCAGATGGATTAATTTTAACTGCACTTGGAGTGTTTTCTATATTAAATAAATATTATTTTGATTTGTCTATCAAGGTATTACTAATATTACTTTGTATAGTATTCATATTAGCTCTTATACAATCAGTTGTAATTGAGAAAAAGAGCAAAAAATTTACTTATTAAAAATAGAAGATACTATTCACTAAAAACACATTTAAAGATATCTAGTAAAAAAACCCTTAGAATCCAACTAAATGGATTCTAAGGGTTTTAACTTTATCTCAAATACATAACTAGTCCCTAAACTGAAATTTTAGGTTTGTAAAAATATTTTACATAATTTGGTCTAATTTTCACCATATTTAATAAGATTTTGTAGAACTTACCTTTTTGAACATCTTAGTATCATTGCCTTTTTTGACTTCAACAAACGAGATAACCCTATAAGTGTATCCTATATTTAGCGTACTCGTTTTTTTTATAGAGATTAAATTTTCTTTTTCAAGTTTATTCCATTCATTTACATTCTCCCATTTTGAATTTACTTTCTTTTGAAGTATTGATTTCATTTTTATTTCATTTATACTTTTGCTACATTTCACAGACGTATTTATTACGGCTAATCCTTTATATGAAATTTTCAAATCTACATCAAATTTCTTTACTGGGTTATCAAATTTACTTATTGCAAATATAAAACATAAACATATAAAAAACAATACCATTCACTTACTATTTTTAATTTTTTGCACCTAATCCCACCCCCTAATCTATACTTAACTTAATTTAAAGTATAAATATAAGCAAGTTATAAAAGGTTACAAATTAGTAAATTTATTAAAAATGTAGCAGTTCTTGTCAACTTATACTACAATTGTAGTGAACTAAAATGTAATATTAGCACTTTTTTAAATACTTAAAATAATAATTATCACTTCAAAGGGGGTAATATGAAAAAATATAGATTAAGGTTTATAGCATTACTTATAATAACTTTATCTCTTTAGATCAATATCTTTAACTTTTTCAAATCCTAGATTAGTCCAAAATTCATAAATATTTTTATTATAATTATTTACTACATCAATTCTAATAGATTCAGAATTTGATGATTGTAAATATTGTTCAAATAAATTATAAATTTATTTTCCAATACCTTTTGACTTGTAGTCTTTATGGATCATAAGTAAAGATAAATAAGAGATTTTTCCAAGTCTGAAATCTAATAGACCAATAATAGCATTATTCTTTTTATCAATAACTTTACAGCAATTAAAATTAATACTTTGCATTTCCCTAAACTCTTTAGTAATCCATTTTAAATCAATTTTAGAAACTCCAATATGATTAATAAGAAAGTCTACGTTAGAATTGTATATATTAACAAACTTATCTAAATCTCCAGTAGTAGCATAATCTATACAATAATCTTTGTTTTCAAGACTCATTTAAAATCCCCCTTTATTTAAGAGTAGCAGATTTAAGTATTCCCTAAAAACAGATTTAAAGATATCTAGTAAAAAAGCCCTTAAAATCAATTTATTTGAATTTTAAGGGCTTTATACTTGTTTTAAATGCACTAGTCCCTAAAGTGAAATTTTAGGGCTAGTTATTTTTAATATTAATTTAAATAATTTTTAGATGTGTTATAGATCAATTAAGTATGTTCATCAAATTATTGTTTTTGTGCACATAAAAAGAGAGTGAAATTATTACTCTCTTAGTTCTAAATCAAATGAAGTTAGTTATTACTATTTCTTATTTTTTCTTCTAATATTTCTGCTACTACTAGATATGCAATACCTACAACTAAAGAAACTATACTTAGTGTTTTAAGAGTATTCCCTATATAACTTAACATATGTGAAAATAGTTCTGCATCCCAAGAAGAAACATTCGAGCTAAAAATTGCTGCACTTATATATCTTGTTGAAAATAATATTGCTGATATTAAACAAAATATTGTTCCTGTCCCTCTTCTATTCATATTTCATCCCCCTACTTTGTTATTTATTTTTTAATTTGATAACTTAATTATATAATACCTTTAAATTTAGAATATGTTCACTAAAACAAATGTTTTTATGAACAGTATAATAAGACACCTTTACTATTAAGTTCTAACATTTAAAAGCCATTACTTTACCTATTTTTATAGGCATGATAGTATATTCTGAAACAAACACCATCAAAAATGGGAGTATTACCATTTAAAACAATGTATCATAGTGAATTTATATTTAAATTCGCTATATTAACTTACTTAGCTTGTTTAGCTTGTTTAGCCACCAATCAACAAAATGAGGATATTCATTTTTACAACAGTCTCTTAATTCAACATATTTAAGCTATGAAAATTTATTTACATCATAATTCTCTTCAATAAAGCTACACATTTCATTTAAATTAGTATGATTAACTTTTTCATCTATAATATCATTAAACTATTTGTTCCACTGTAATTTAAGTTTTTCAAAATGTAAATCATCAAAATTTAAAATAAGTATATTAGTTGACCAACGCTTATTTTCTTCATCAAAGTTTTTCCATCAATTAAATTATACATACAGCCTGTAATTATAACAAAATTAATAAATCATCATTGGAAGTAATGATTAACCATGATTCATTACCATTTTCATACATCATCTAAAATCTTCTTAATTCAGCTTTAAAGCTTGATTTTATTTACTATTAGCATTATTAGTTTATAAACTAAAAGAACAATAAATTTAACCTTACTGTTCTCTTGATTTATAATATATAGTTATACTTGTGTTATTTTATTCGTTTGGATAAATATAAACTTCACTTTGTAATTTTTCTATCCATTCATCATATATAAAACCTAAATTAAGTAATAAATTTTTCGAAGGAATATTTTCTTTTTTAGTCATTGCTATAATCTCACATTCAGGATAATTTTTTCTAACTAGTGGAAGCACAGCCTTTAAAGATTCAATTATATATCCTTTTCTAGAGTAAATTGGACTAATCGCATATCCTATTGAAATAGTTTTTTCTTTTTTTATAATATAAATATCCCCTAAAAGAGTATCTGTAATTCGGTCACTAATAGCAAATCTAATCCCTTCATTAATGTTTTTATGACCTAACAAATCTTTTCTATAGTCGTCTTTTGATAAATATTTTAGGTTTTGATGTTTCATCCATTCTTCATTATTTCTATAAGCTATAAATAATTCTAAATCTTTTTCTTTAAAGCATCGTAATATGCATCTACTAGTTTCAATCATTATATAACCTCACTTATAAATTTAATTGGCACTTTATAACAATCTTTAATTTAATTATAGCAGAACTTATAACTTCTTATTATGAACACATCTATTTCCCTGTAATTTAAATATTAATTTTAATGAAAATATGTTGACGGGAAGGCAATTGTC
This sequence comes from Faecalimicrobium sp. JNUCC 81, assembly GCF_053667625.1. Lineage (NCBI taxonomy): Bacteria > Bacillati > Bacillota > Clostridia > Peptostreptococcales > Peptostreptococcaceae > Faecalimicrobium > Faecalimicrobium sp. JNUCC 81. The sequence goes on along the minus strand of NZ_CM132203.1, from coordinate 1,089,694 downwards.
GTACTACACTTTAAGTATAAAGGTAGACAGTTGCCGTAAGAAAGGAAGGTGTTAGATTTGAAAAAAATTCCTAGAACAGAACTTCAAGTTATGAAATACATATGAGCTCAAGAAGAACCTAAGGTAGCGTCTGTTGATATTACAAAATTTATGAATGAAGAGTATAATTGGTCAAAGGGAGCTACATCTAAAACTCTTATGAGACTAGTAGAAAAAGAATTTTTAAAATCAGAAAAAGAAGGTAGACACATCTTTTATTATCAACTCATTAATAGCGAAGAATATCTAAAGTTTGAAACTCAAGACTTCTTTAGCTTTATGCATGACAACTCTTTATCTAGTATGATATCAGCTCTTGATGATTCTAAGGATATATCAGAAGAAGATATTAAAGCCTTAGAAAAATGGATAGAAAGTAGGTAATTACTATGAGCTATGTCATATTTGATATCTTAAAAACAAGTATATATATAAGCATACCAATTATATTAATAGCTTTATTAAAAGATAAAATTCTAAGTAAATATACTTATAAATTAAATTATATACTTTGCATTTTGATAACTTTAAGAATGCTTTTTATATCAAATATAGAAGTATATTTGCCTTTTGAATCTTTAAAAACTCAAAATAATACAACTCTGAAAAGTATATACTACATGAATAATGAAAATAGCAGTTCATTAAATTATGTTAAAATACTATTTGTCATTTGGATATTTGGTACTTTATATGTTATCTTTAGAAATATTTATAAACAAATCATATTTTATAAAAAGATAAAAAATATAGCTTATAAAGTAAGTGATGATAACATAATAAATAGCTTTGAAGAAGAAAAGAAAGCTTTAAATATAAAAAGAAATATTAAAGTATTTAGAGTTGATGGACTTTCTTCACCTGCTTTAATAAATATTTTAAATAGTAAAATAATAATACCTAATAAAGACTATGATAAAGAACAATTAAAGTGGATTTTTAGACATGAGCTAACTCATTTTAAAAGAAAAGATAATTTATTAAAATTATTTTTAATGATTGCTTGTGCAATTCACTGGTTTAATCCATTAATAAAAATACTAAAAATATATTTTCATGAACAATGTGAGCTTTCTTGTGATGAAAAAGTTTTAAAAAAATATGACTTAGATGATATCAAAGAGTATGCTTTCGTGTTAGTTAGCACATTAAGATATAGAAATACTCTAAAATCTAATATGCTTTATTCTCAGTTTAATACTAACCAAATTCATTTAATTAAAAGGAGAGTTGAAGGAATGATGAATTTAAAAAAACGTAAAAAAGGAACACTTATAACACTATTTTTATGTGGTATTTCAACATTATCAATTTTATCATTTAATCTAATCTACAAACAAAATACAGCTTACGCTAACCAATCAGAAATAAACAATGAAATTGATTCAAAATCTAATGAAAATTCTCAAGTAAGACCTAAGATAATAACAGATGAAGAGCTAAAAAATAATCTTAAGAAGGTTAAAAGAAGTGATGTGAAAGATGTAATGGAATTTTACCAAGATAGAAAGTTCGATGAATTGACACAAGAAGAAGTTGATTATGCTATGGATTTTCTACTTACTGGTAAGTGTAAAAGAGTACTAATTGGTTCAGATGTTTCATATTCAATTAACACAGACTCTTTATATAAAGATGGTAATAACTAATATATTTCATATACAATTCAATTAATATATAAAAAGCACTTCTTTAAATAAGGAGTGCTTTTATAGTATTTAAAATAAATAACTTTCTAAAACTAAATTAAAACCTTAACATATAGAATTTTTCAACTGCAAAATATATAACTATGGTTAATTTTATTATAGCAAGATTTATAGATTTTCATATTACTAGATTAACTTGCTTAGCTTACTTATCCACCACTCTCTACTTAAATCCAAGTATCCATTAGGAGTAACTATTATATACTCATCATTAATATCTAATACTTTAGGAACTCCTGTATATACCATATCTAAGTAGAGCTTAAATGGTTTAGATTTTTTATTTAACTTACATTCTAATTCACTAATATATTCAGAAATTTTATTATTACCAATAAATTCATAAAAAGACAGTGCAACTCTACCACCAGCTTGCATATTCCACCAATCAACGAAATGAGGATATGCATTTTTACAACATTCTCTTAACTCAACATATTTAAGTTGTGAAAAATTATTTACATCATACTTTTCTTCAATAAAGCTACACATCTCATCTAAATTAGCATTACTAATTTTTTCATTAATAATGTTATTAAACCATTCGCTCCACTGTATTTTAAGTTTTTCAAGATGCAAATCATCCAATTTTGAAATAAGTATATTAGTCGGCCAACGCTCATTTTCTTCATCAAAGTTTTTGCCATCAATCAAATTATACATACAACCTGTAAATATAACAAAATTTAATAAATCATCCTTTGAAGTAAAAATTGACCATGATTCATTATTACCTTCATACATCATCTGAAACCTCCTTAATTCAGCTTTAAAGCTTTATTTTATTTACTACTTTTAGATTATAACCTAAGTAAATCAAATATTTTGTCGAATAATAAAATAATCCTATCTATCTCTAAATAATTCAATACTTCTATCTAATATTCCTGTAAAGTATGCAATTACTAATCCATAATTAGTTATTGGTATAGTTTTTTGTTTACATTTTTCTATTTTAGTTATTACACTTTTTCTATTAACCATACATGCGCCACAATGTATTACAAAGTCATAGTCTTCTAAATTTTCTATAAAGTCATATCCAACCTTAAAATCAAAATTTAACTTACCTTTTGCTATTTTTTCTAATATATTCGGTATCTTTACTCTTCCTATATCTTCATGGCTTATATTGTGTGTACAACTTTCACATATTAGTATTTTTTGCCCTGGTTTTAAGTCTTTTAGTTTTCTTGCTCCCTCTATAAACTCTCTAAGTTCACCTTTTTGTCTTGCAAATAATATAGAAAAGCTAGTTAGCTTTAAATCTTTAGGTATTATATCTTCAACTTGTTTAAATGCTTGTGAGTCAGTTACAACTAAGTCAATATTATTTAGCTCAGTTATTGCTTCCTTAAGTTCTGTGTCTCTTACTACATATGTTTTTATACCATGATCTAAACAATCTCTAATTACTTGTACTTGTGGAAGTATAATCCTTCCTTTAGGGGCTTCTGAATCTATCGGGACCACTAAAACTACTTTTGATCCATATTCTAGTAAGTCTCCAATTATAGACTTTTCTTCATCTTTTTCAAGAGTGCTTATTAATTTTTCTTTTAATGCATCAATGCTAATATCTTCTTTTACTGATATAAATAATACTTCTTCTGATATTTCTTTTAATTTACTAATTTCATTTTCACTTAATTCATCTAACTTATTTACAACTAAGATATGTTCTAAATTATATTTATCAGCTTTATATTTCCAGGTTTTATAAGTTAATATATCTGGATTTTTTCCATCTAATACATATATAGCTAGATCCATTCTTTTCATATATTCATAACTTTTTTGTATTCTTATATTACCTAGCTCACTTTTATCTTTAAGGCCAGCTGTATCTATTAAAAGAATTGGCCCAAAAGGAATAAGTTCCATTGCCTTTTGAACGGGATCAGTAGTTGTACCTTCTATACTAGATACTAATGATATATCTTGACCTAATATTTTATTCATCAATGATGATTTTCCACTATTAGTATTTCCATATATACCTATATGTTTTCTATTTGCATTTGGAGTGTTATTCATATGTGCCTCCTATATATAAAAATCTCTTTTTCCTAGTTTCATTTTTTCTAAGCTATTTTTTGTATAATCTTTTATATCATCTCTTTTTATATTTTCAACTTCAACTTTTATTATTTCTTGGGCTTTTTCATATAATTCTTTGTCACCATAATCTAATGTAAATTCTTGAAGTGTCATTATAGCATTTGGTTCACATACATATTTTATATTCCCAGACTTTGCAAGTTGCATGAATCTATCTCCAGTTCTACCTTTTCTATAACAAGCTGTGCAATAACTTGGTATATAACCATCATCTAATAGTTCCTTTAAAATTTCAATTGGAGATCTTTCATCATTAGTTTTAAATTGCTTTATATCTCTACCTTCTTCCCTTTCCTTATATCCACCAACGCCAGTTGAAGAACCTGCCGATATTTGGCTTACACCATGGTTTAATAGCTCTTTTCTCATAGATGCCTTTTCTCTAGTTGATAGTATAAGACCTGTGAATGGCAATGCTATTCTAAGTATAGCTACCACTTTTTTAAATGTTTTCTCATCTAATAAATATGGATAATTTTCTAAGTTAACTCCACTTGCTTCTTGAAGTCTTGGTACAGATATAGTATGGAATCCAACACCATATTTCTCTTCTAAATGATTATTATGCATCATTAAACTTAGTACCTCAAATCTTGGATCAGCAAGTCCAAATAAAACTCCCGCACCAACATCATCTATTCCAGCATCCATAGCTCTATCAAAAGATGTTAAATGATAATTATAATCACCTTTTATTGACTTTGGGTGCATTTTATCATAAGTAGGTTTATGATAAGTTTCTTGGAATAAGATGTATGTACCTATCCCTTTCTTATGTAATAATTTATAGTTTTCTACTGTTGTAGCAGCAATATTTACATTTACTCTTCTTATTTCTCCATTTGCATTTTGTGTTTTATATATAGTATCTAAACATTCTAGTGCATAATCTATAGGAGTATTTGCTGGGTCTTCGCCTAACTCTAAAGCTAATCTTTTATGGCCCATCTGTTCTAATATTTTTACTTCTTGAGCAACTTCTTCCATTGTAAGTTTTCTTCTTATAAACTTGTTGTCTCTTTTATATCCACAATAAACACAATTGTTTACGCAATAGTCACTTACATAAAGAGGTGCAAACACAACAACTCTTTTTCCATAAATATCTTTTTTTATATCTCCTGCTAAAGAATATATTTCATTTAAGTCTTTTTCATCTTCTGCTTGAAGCAATATAGCTATTTCTTCATAAGATAAACCTTCTCTTTTCTTAGCTTTTTTAAGTACTGCTTTAATCTCATCATTTGATTGATTTTTAGTTTTTTCTAATATCTCATATATATAGTCGTGATTTATAAACATAACCAAAGCTCCTTTTCTTATTTAATGAAATCTATATTATCTCCTCTATTAACCTCAACTTCGAACCCTAATTCTTTTATTTTTTCTTCTATTAACTTTCTATACTCTGCATCTTCATCTAATATATATGCCTTGTCGTTATATAAAGAATATTTTTTCCTTACACTCATAGGAGATAAATTTGGCATTATTACGTTACCTCCAGCTTCAATCCCTGCATTTCTTCCGTTTTTATCAATACTTGATAAAGCTGTTGTAGCAGGAAGTAGCACCTTTGGTAAAAGTAGCCTTACTATAGATAAACATATTATCGTTTTTTCTAAGCTACCATGACCAAATCCCTTTAGCGGAGTATCTTTATGTGGTATAAAAGGTCCAATTCCACACATTGCAGGCTCAAACTCTTTTACAAATATTAAATCATCAACTAAATCTTCGTCAGTTTGGTTTGGTATTCCAACCATAAATCCAGCTCCAGCTTGATATCCAATTTCTTTTAAATTTTTTAAACAATTAAACCTTTCTTCAAAACGCTCTCCTGGATGTATAGATTCATATAGCTTTTTAGATGCACTTTCATGTCTTAATAAATATCTGTCTGATCCAGCCTCAAATAACTTTTTATAAGATTCATAATTTCTTTCTCCTAATGATAAAGTTATTGCATTTTGAGGAAACTCTTTTTTTATAGCTTTGATAATATCTATTATAATTTCATCACTATAATACATATCTTCTCCACCTTGGAGTACAAAGGTTTTATAACCTAACTCATCTCCTCTTCTTACACACTCTAAAACCTCTTTTATATCTAGCCTATATCTTTGAGCATTCTTATTACTGCGTCTTAGACCACAATACAAACAATCTTTTTTACAGAAACTTGTAAGTTCTATAAGCCCTCTTAAATAAACTTTATTAGAATAATGTTTAAGCCTAGTTTTATGAGCTTTTTCTATGAGTATCTTTTTAGATTCTTCATCAATATTTTTTATAAGATATATAAGTTCTTCTCTTGTCGCATTATTTTCGTTATATAATTTTTCTATTATTTCATTTATATACATGAAATTACTCCTTATAGATTAATATTTGGTGAAGTTTTTAACAAAATAAGCTAGGTAAAATACTTATCTTTCACCTAGCTAAATATATTTTAATAAATAATTATTTAAATTAAATTAATATATATTAATAATTTTCAGTTCTAACCTCAAAAAATCCTTGAGAGTACATACATACTTCACAGCTATCTGGAGCCTTTTTTCCCATAACAAGATGTCCACAATTTAAACATTCCCACATTGTTTCTTCTGTTTTTTCAAATACAGATTTCATATCAACATTGTTTAAAAGTTTACGATACCTTTCTTCATGAGCTTTTTCTATTTTACCTACTAATATAAACTTTTTCGCCAAATCGAAGAACCCTTCCTCTTTAGCATCTTTAGCAAATTTCTCATACATATCTGTCCACTCATAATTTTCACCTTCAGCAGCATGAAGAAGATTTTCACTTGTATTTCCTAAGTAACCTAGTTCTTTAAACCATAACTTAGAATGCTCTCTTTCATTTTCAGCTGTTTTTAAAAATATATGCTGAATTTGTTCATAACCTTCATTCTTAGCTACATTTGCAAAGAAAGTATACTTATTTCTTGCTATTGACTCTCCTGATAGGGCTTCCATTAGATTTTTCTCTGTTTTAGTACCTTTATATTTGTTGCTAGATTCATTTTCTTCGTTTCTTTCTTCTACCTTAACAAAAACTGTTGAAGGTTGTTTACATATAGGACATACAAATCCATCCTCTAATTCTCCCTCATGTATATAACCACATATTGAACAACTGTATTTAACTAATATATTCATTTTTTCTCCTCCTAAATTTTTACTTTTATCACTATAAACTGTATGTAACATTTTTTTAGCTAAATTGCTTAATGGATTACCATAGAACTCCTCATATAGTGCTTTTATTTCTTCATTTTCATGGCTCAGTCTTAATTTCATTTCAGAATCTCTTTTATAAAGTCCATTTATACGTTTTTCTCTAAGAGAGTCTCCTTTAAATTTAGTATCCTTTGGTTGTCCACCACCACCAATACATCCAGCTGGACAGGTCATTACTTCAACAAAATGATATTGTTTTTTTCCACTTTGCATTTCATTTATAAATTTAGATACATTTTTTGTTCCATAAATTACTGCAATATTTATATCAATATCATTTATTTTTAAAGTAGCTTCACGTACACCATCCATACCTCTAACATCTTTTAAATTGTAAAATTCTTTTGGTGGGTTTTCATTCGTTATATATGAATATGCTGTTCTTAATGCAGCTTCCATAACACCACCAGTATTAGCAAATATAACTCCTGCACCAGAGGATTCCCCCATTAACTTATCATAGCTACTATCTTCTAAACTACTAAAATCAATATTTTTCTCTTTAGACCACAAAGCTAATTCTCTTGTAGTTATGACATAATCCATATCACGCATTTCCTCAATATTATTATATTCAGCAGATGCGTTCATTTCTTCTCTTTGAATTTCATATTTTTTAGCAGTGCAAGGTGTGACAGCCACATTGATAATTTTTAGTGGGTCTATTCCCATCTTTTTTGCAAAATATGTTTTTATAGTTGGTCCTTGCATTCCAATTGGACTCTTTACTGAAGATATATGATCTAATATATCTGGGTGAAACGTTTCAGCATATTTTACCCATGCTGGACAACAACTAGTAAATTGAGGTAACGGCTTTTCTTTATTTTGTACCCTATCCAATAGCTCACTTGCTTCCTCCATAATTGTTAAGTCTGCAGCAAAGTTTGTATCCAGAACATAACTTGCACCAAGTTTACGTAATAGTGAGACCATCTTACCTTCGACGAAGCTACCGTCTTGCATTCCAAATTCTTCACCTAGAGAAACTCTGACAGCTGGTGATGTAGAAAATATAACTATTTTGTCTTTGCTTTGAATAATAGATTCTACTTCTTTATAGTCGTATATTTCTGTAATACTTGATGTTGGACATACATTTGCACATTGCCCACAATCAATACATACAGCAACATCATTTGTATTCTCTAATGAATAATTCCCATTTACTCCTATGTAATCTGTACAGATATTTTTACATAAACCACATTTTATACATTTTTCCTCATCTCGGCATATTGAATAACTATCAGCTTCAATAGCTACACGAATATCTGTTGATAAATGTTTACTCATTTTATATCCCCCCTTCTTTTTGTTTTAATAATAGTAATAGTTACTATTATTATTTTATAGTTTATATTATATATTTTTTTATGTCAATATTAATTTTAAATCTAACTAATATATATTTTATTTGTAATAATATTAGCTTGATTTAAATTAAGGATAATATTAACAATCATTATTGCAATTAGGGAGTACTTTACTAATTCAAAAGAAGCTAAAATAAAACAAGATTTATTATTACTTTTAGCAAAATTAAATCTATAGTCTGTTCCTACATCTGCACATATTGAATTTATATTAATATCCTTTGGTAAACCTTTATAAAGTTTTTCAATCTCTGGCATTTCTTCTATACAAGGACCACACCCTGTGTTCCCTATATTTATCATTATTAATTTATACTTACTAAATATATCTGAAGTAATTTCTTGGCTTTAATCTTGTTTTTGAACATAAAAATCTACTTTGACCATTTCTCCAACGACATACAAATCAGGTAAAATATAATTTACTTATATATAAAAAAGCCTAGTATTACAGATTCAACCACTGTAATACTAGGCTTTTAACTTATGCCATTACTAAATTTTTTTCTTTATCAGTTATATAATCTAATACTAATTCTTCCCTAGCTACTGCTAAATCAGAAATTTCTTTATTATTATATATACTAAACTTAAATCCTAAGTTAAACTCTTCAAATTTACATCTGTACTTATCTAGTTGCCATTGTCCACAAGAGTTTGTTCCTACTCCATTTTGCTTGTAGTCAATATTAAATACTATATAATCTCTTTTCTCTAAATCTATTGTGTGTTTTGCATATTCTAAATCAGTATCTTCATAATATGATGCACTAAAATCTAGTTTATCATTAGCTACTGCCATTACTGACATTCCTCTATCATCACTTAATCTTACCCAAGAACAATCACTTCTGTTTCCATTTTCTTGAGGCTTAACATAATTTGTAAATAGCCCATCTACACTGTTTTCATATACTCCAAATAAGTTGCATTCTTTAGTATCAGCGTAAGATTCTCCTGGGCCTCTACCTTTATATTTAACATTATCTAAGTTTTTATTAACTTTAAGTTTTAATCCTATCCTAGGTAACATTTCTGGTGCAGTTTCAATTCTTCCACTTGGAATTCCGGATACATTTACTAATATATCTCCACTACCTAAAACAGTATATTCATAAGTTGACTTGTAATGCCATGCAGAGTTTGTGCTTCCATTTATTGTTTCAACTTTAAATAATAACATGTTTTCTTTTTCTTCATAAGAAACATTTGTAACTACCTCATGCATTAAGTGCATAAAATACTTTTTCTTATAGTCTTCAACTACATACATATCATTATCTATCGGAGCTCTCCAGAAGTTTAGTCTTGGACCTTCTTCAACCAATAAATAATCATCTTTACTTATTTCTAGAATATTACCTCTTACTAAGTCAAATACTACTTTAAAGTTTTCTCCTTTAGCCGTTAATTTGCAATGTTCTTTTATAATTTCTAAACTTCCTTTTGGAGTTACTTTAATCTTTTCAGTTACTATTGGCAATTCAAATTGTGCTGTTGCAAGTTCATGACCTGCCTCACACCAAGAAGTATCTTCTCTTAATACATAAGATATATTTAGGTAATAAGTTGCCCCTGGTGTTTTTGCAAAATCTAAGTTATATGGTAATTTAATCTCTGCTTCACTTCTACCAGTTATTGATGGCATTGGTATTCTAGAAGAACTTATAATCTTATCATCTTCTTTTATACTGTAAACTAAATCTAAGCAATCTAAGTTTTTAAAGTCATATCTATTTATTACTTTTATTAATCCTTTTTCTAAATCAACAACATGAGTTTCAGCTGGTTCTATAACTTTTTTATATTCTAATAATCCTGGAGATACACTTCTATCTGGCATTATAAGTCCATCTATGCAGAAATTTATATTACTTGGGTCATCTCCAAAATCTCCTCCGTATTTATAGTAAGTTTCTCCATTTTCTCCTTTACTTTCTATACCATGGTCAAACCATTCCCATATAAATCCACCTTGTAATTTATCATAAGCATAGAATAAATCTTGATATTCTCTAAGATTTCCCGGGCCATTTCCCATCGCATGACAGTATTCACATAGTATATGAGGCTTCTTAATATCATTTATTACCTTATCCATTAATAATTTACTATCATGTTCTAACCAAGTGTACATTGTACTATAAACTTCTGACACTGGCCCTTCACTTTCATCAACATTAAAATCGCCCTCATAATGAACAAGTCTTGTCGGATCCATTTCTTTAGCCTTAGATGCCATTGCTTTAAAATTGCATCCAAATGCTGATTCATTTCCAAGTGACCACATTAATATACATGGATGGTTTTTATCTCTTGCTATCATTCTAGTCATTCTATTTACATAAGATTTTTCCCAAGCCGGATCATCACTTATCCATTTATAATCTCCTGTAAGTTCAAATCCATGACACTCAAGGTCTGTTTCATCTATTACATACATTCCATATTCATCACATAAATCGTATATATAATGAGAATTTGGATAATGAGCTGTTCTTATTGCATTTATATTATGTTGTTTCATTAATAATATATCTTTTATCATCTCTTCTTTAGCTACAACTCTTCCGTTTTTAGGGTTGTAGTCATGTCTATTTACACCTTTAAATTTAATAGCAACGCCATTTACTAAGAATACTTCACCTTTTAACTCAATTTTTCTAAATCCAACCTTTTGAGGTATTACTTGAATTAATTTATCATCTTCATAAACTGATACTAATAAAGTGTATAAGTTTGGTTCTTCTGCATTCCATTTTAAAGGATTAATTACTTCTTTAGAGTAATTAACTTCTCCATTTTGAGCTTTTGTAAAATCTTCAAATACTATATTTTGATTTGTATCTAATAATTCAAATTTTACATTGTGATTATTAGTTTTTCTAAATTTTAAATCTATATTTAAAGTAGCATCTTTGTATTCACTATCTAAATCAGTAACTATTTTTATATCTTTTACTCCACAAACAGGTTCAGTGTACAATTCTACATCTCTAAATATACCACTTAGCCACCACATATCTTGGTCTTCTAAATATGTACCATCTGACCATTGATATACGCGAACACAACATTCATTTTCTCCTAATTTTACCCAATCAGTTATATCAAATTCAGCTTGAATTCTAGCACCTTTACTGTATCCTACTTCTACTCCATTTATCCATACGTTGTATGATGAATCAACACCATTAAACTTAAGTATTACTCTTTCTCCTAACCAAGATTTATCTATATTAAACTTTCTTTTATATATTCCAGTTGGGTTTTCTGTTGGAACATATGGAGGATTTATTGGGAAGTTATACCATAAATCTGAGTAATGCATTTTTCCATATCCTTGTAATTGCCAGTTACCTGGAACTAATATATTATCCCATGAGTCACTATTAAAATCTTCTTTGAAAAATCCTTCTGGTGAATACTCTGGAGCATCTAAAAATAAAAACTTCCAGCTACCATTTAAATTTTTAAAATTATGAGTGTATTTATTTTCCCCAAGTAATGCTAGTTCTCTAGATTCAAAACTTTGAAAATGAGCTCTTTCCTCTAATCTGTTAACCCCATCAATACTAATATTTTCCCATAGCTTCATAGTCCTAATCTCTCCTTATTTATATTATTTAACAAAGATTTATCTATTTTTAAATAAAGGACCTAATTAAAATACTTATGTTTAGGTCCTCTAATTTATACTATTTTGAGCCACATGTGGGCGAATCATTTTGAGCCACGTGTGGGCGAATCATTTTGCTTCTATTAATTCATTTGCCACATCTTTTCCAACCTTGTTTTCATATTTCTTCCAACATATTAATGCAAATCCTAAAAATATTACTAATCCTAATACGTTATATACTAAAACAAATATTGGATTAGCAGAGCCTTCTGCTAAAGTTCCATTTAAATAAGCCATTATATCTGTTGGTGAAGGTATTGAAGATATTACAAATACAAAACTAAATAATACAAGTAATAATACTCCTATTCCTATACCAAAACCTCTTGAACCTACTTTGAAATCCCTTTTTACAGTATTTTCTTTTTTAGCTCTTAGAACAATATATCCAACTAAGAAGAATAATACTGGAATTAAAGATGTTGACGCTGTCATGTTTATTAATATTTCAAGTAAAGTATCAACTGAACCTATTCCAAGTGCTGGTATTATTAAAAGTACTGTTACTATCATTGCTTGAAGATAAAGTGCATTAATTGGATTTCCTTGATTATCAGTTTTAGCTACCCATTTTCCAAATATACCTTCTGGTATCTCAGAGAATAATACCTTAACTGGTGCTGCTGTCCAAAGTACTAATGAACCTAAACTTGCAAGTAACATTATAAATCCAACTATATTTGTTATTATATTTCCTATTCCATAATGAGAACCTAGCAATATGAATGAATCAAATAATCCATTTGAAAAGTTTCCATGTAGTGTTGACTCTGGAACTACTATTCCAACTGCTGCTGCCCCTAATGCATAAAGCGTTCCTACAAGTAATGTTGAAATTAGCATCGTTTTTATAAATGCCTTGTTTCCACCCTTAACGTCTTTTATATAAACTCCTATACTTTCAGCACCACCTACTGCTTGAAGTACCCATGCTAATACCATAAAGTATTTCCAGTCAAATTTTGGTGACATAGTTTGTGCACTAAATTCTTGTGCTGGTGCTTTTCCTAAGAATAATATTACTCCAAAAGATAAAACTATAAATCCAATTCCAAGTACCATTCTAGCTGCCCCTGATAAGCTTGTAATTTTAGATACCCAAGCTACCCCTTTAGTTGATATTATTGTTACTCCCCAGAAAAGTATTATTGATAATATTGAAATTAAAACAGTTTTTCCATCAAATACATTTTTTCCAACTAATGCGTAAGATGCATATATTAAAGTTTTTGGAAGTAATGATGTAAAGAAAAACAAGTTAACAAAGAAATACGACCATGAACCTAAAAATGCCCACTTTGCTCCTAATGAAGTTTTTATCCAACTATTAATCCCCGACTCTGAATTTGAATTTGCAGATGCAAACTCTCCTATCATTAATGCAAATGGGAAAAAGTAAAATATTGTTCCAAATAAATAAGATGGTACAGTAGCTAAACCAATGTTTACACTACTATCAATAATATTTCCAAATGAAAACACTGCTGTAAATGTCATAAGCATTAAAGCACTTGAACTAAGACTTCCCCTTTTTTCACTCATAATAATCTCCTTATTAATCATTGTATTTTTGTTACATAAATAAATCTTAAAAACACAAAATAAATTTAAAAATAATAATGGCTAAAACTAAACAAAATACATTTAAAATTATAAACTCTCCCTAGTATCCCTTTATTTCATATATTTCCCTTTAGTTAAACGTTTTCTTGACACTTTAATAATATACTTTTAATATTATCTTATCAATACAGTAATGTTGCAATGATTTGTATTATTGTTGCATATTAAAAGTTGACAATCATTAGTAATCTTTCTACAATCAAATTATAAAACTTGATTTTATATAATGATTTAAATTAACATTATTTAAATTATCTACAAGTTAGGTGTGTTACTTAATCTTATATTATAGGAGGGGTTATTATGGAAAAATTCGGCATCTTTTCTACAGATTCAAAGCCTAGTAGTGAACTTTATATTTATGAATGTGGATTTGAACATTGTGCTCCTAGAGAGCCTTATCAATATGAACAAATAGATTATTATCTACTTCATTACATACTAGAAGGGGAAGGTCTTTTCTTTATGGACGGTAAAGTTCATCATTTAAAAAAGGGAGATGGATTTTTTATACCACCTTTTACCGATAATAACTATTACCCTTTAACTGATAATCCTTGGGTATATAGATGGATTGGAATTAATGGCACACAGGCACAAGAACTTTTATCTTTATGCGGATTTAGAGATGGAAACTTTATATTCAATTATACAAAAGATGATAAAATAGATAATTATTTTAAAAATATTTATGAAAGTTGTACTTCAAATAATCTCTTTGAAGCTTTAGGATATTTATACCAATTTTTATCAACTTTGATGAAAGAACATTCAACATCTTATCAAAGTTCTAGCATTCCATCTAAGGTTTATATATCTAAATCAATAGAATTTATAAAAGAAAATTACACTAAAAATATATCTGTATCTGATATTTCTGATTATTTGAATATTGATAGAAGTCATTTTTTCAAAATTTTCAAGAAAGATATGATGATAAGTCCTCAAGATTACATAATTAATTATAAAATCAAACAAGCTTGTGATTTACTTAGAAAAAGTAGTTATTCTGTATCAGAAATTAGTAGCTTGGTAGGATTTTCTTCTCCTTCTTATTTCTCAAAGACTTTTAAGAAGAATATGGACACTAGCCCTATTAAATATAAAGAATTGTTTATAAAATAGTAAAATTCGCTTAGCCTGAGCCACGTATGCGCGAATTAATTTATAATCCCTTAGTATAGAAAAAGAGTTATATTTAAACGCTTCAAAACATTTAAATATAACTCTTTTTATCTTATTAGTTTTAAATTGGTAGCTACATTTCATTTAGTTTATCTTGTATTTAATCTATTTAAACTAGTCTTTTATGTCATTTAACAATCCTTTTTTACTAGCATTGTATAAAAGATAAGAACATAGTGCAAATGATACACTTCCTATACTAAAGGCAACTACTATAGATGAAACTTTTACAATTATTCCTGATAATAAAGTTCCTATCATTATTCCAAGATACATAACTGTAGAAGTTAATCCATTTACTTTACCTAGATATTCTTGATCTGTCGTTTTAGTTATAAGAGCCATAACATATCCACTTAATAATCCTCCTATAACATTATCTATAAATTGAAGTGACATAGTTAACCATGGAATTGTAGAGTATCCTTCAAAAAATACTGTAAAAGCAAATACTCCCATAAGCATATATAGTATTTTCATATTATTTAATTTTTTTGATATAGCTATATAAATACCTCCACCTACAATAACTCCAACACCTGCTATTCCTGAAAAGAATTGATAAAATCTTTCATCAAGTCCAAGTCTTTGTGTAACTAAAAATATATCTAAATTATTAGCTATTCCAATTGCAAATGATAGTATTAAAAACATCTTAGTAAATACTGCTAAAACCGGCTTTTGCTTTAAGTATTTAAATGTAAGTCTAGCATCATCTAGCAAACCTTCACTCTCAATTTTTGAAAATTCTTTATTAGGTAATGTAAATATTAAAGCTATTGATATTAAAAATAATATAGCTATTATAATAATGGTTTTATCCATTCCAAATGTAAAATAAAAATGTGACCCTATAAAAGGTCCTATAACACAAAATAAAGATCCTAATAATTGAGAAATTCCTATTGCTCCTTCAATATCTTCTTCATCTACATACTCTTTAAAATATTTTTGAGATGCTGGATAAGAAAACTGTGTTACAATAGCAGAGATTAATGTTGCTATAAATATAGCACCTATATAACCATTTTTAATAAACAAACCTAGTATTATAAAAGATATAAAGCTAAAGAAATCTCCTAATAACATTAATCTTTTAGGATTGTATTTATCAGCTATTATACCTCCTATAAATGTTAATAAAAACATTGGTAAAAATTCTACAAAATTTAATGATGATATAGCAAGTGGATCTCCATTGGTAGCATCCATAATAAAAAACATTATTGCGATATTTCTTATCCATATAGCTGCTTGTTGTATAATATCAGTAATTAGTATTGTTACAAATACTCTATTTTTAATTAAATTCATTTTCTTCCTCCTTAAGTTACCTCGCTTATTTACTATTCTAAACAGTAGAGTAACTCCAAGGTCAATATATATTTTTAAACTTTTAACTTTATATTTACAAAATATGTTTCATCGTCATTTCTCTTAGGTAAATAAAATTCATAACTAACATAAGCTATATTATTTTTTTCACATTTAAAATATTTATTAAGTAAAATTATATAATCATTTATTTCATTTATTGTTCCATAAAAATTAGTAGTAACAAACTTACCACTTACATTTTTTCTTACAAATCCTATCTTATCTTCTTTTAAATACCTTTGTATTAAGCTTATATTATTTTCATTTTCTTTTATAAAAGCCATAGTTTCATCTTCTTCTATAGCTTCATTTTCTAATATATTGTAAATGTAAATATAAGCCTCTTCATTTAAATGGACTAACTCTTTTTCAATTGTCACTTCATCTTTTTTATATAAATCTGAATTTAGTACAATTTTAGTATCAAATCCATAAATATTAAAGTTTTCATCAATTATTTTAAGTTTACTAAAATCATATTCATTATCAAAGTTTATTATTTTATCTAATATTTCTTTGCTATTATGTATAATTTCTTGCAATCCTTCTAATTCTTTTATTTTTCTTTTAATTATTTCTTCTTCTCTTATTACTAAATTTTTATACTCTTTTACATCTTCACTTTCTATAGTTCTTTTAATGTCCGCTAAAGATATTCCTAAATACTTTATTGCAAGGATTAATCCTAGCTTTTCTAAATGTTTTAATAAATAGTATCTATATCCATTGTTTTTATCTACTTCAGGAGTCAAAATTCCTATTTTATCATAATATCTTAATGTATCTTTACTTATATCAAAAATTTTACTTACTTGTCCTATTGAAAGTTTCATTTATTTTCATCCTTTTCAGTTTTTACGATTTTATATAGATTCTCTATTTTTCATAGCTTACATTTATAGATATTTTTATAATATAGTCATCAATATTTTTCGCTACCACTTCATCAAATATTACATTTTCATAGGAATTTCCAACTATACAAAGATTATTATCTTCAATAAACTTTATCAACTTTTTATATAAAATATAAGTTTTATCATAATAGCCTCTCTTATACCCAACTACATATAGCCCTTTAGGCTTTACAATTATATTTTTATTAACTGTATCTTTATTAACCTTAGTGTAATAATAACTATAATCAGTATAATCCTCATTGTATATACTCTCTTTACTTATAATAACTCCAACTGGATAGCCTATATATAAATCTTTTCTATAACAATAATCTAAATGGTCTATATAACAATTTAAATCATAAGGCTCCTCACTATTATTTACTGGTCTACTAAGTAATAGATATTCATCTTCTTGTTCTTCAATTATTATATCATTATTAAAATTCTTACCTTCTTTAATAATGTTAATTTTGTTAAAGAGCATTTCTTGCTTTCTTCTTAGATTTTTTATTTCATTTTCAATTTCTTCATATTCATAACTAAAAAGTTCTAAAATATTTTCTGGATTTCTATTATCCATAAAAGTTTTGATTTCCTTAAGAGGCATACCAATATCTTTTAAAGTCCATATGACATTGAATAAGTCTAGTTGACTCTGCGCGTAGTATCTATAACCATTCTCCTCTACTTTTTCAGGTTTAAACAATCCTATTTCATCATAATGAAATAAAGTTTTTTTATTAATTTTAAATAGTTTGGCAAATTCGCCAGTAGAAAAATATCTCATTTTTTATTCTCCTTATTGACTATCCCGTAACGGGATACCTTATTATATATTAAAGAAATAGATATATCAAGGAGGACATTATAATGAGTAGTTCATTAAATAATAATATAACTTTAAAATCTTTAATTAAATTTACTTTACCAACTGTTATTATGATGGTATTTTTTTCGCTAAGTACAATTATAGATGGGATATTTTTATCTAGATATGTTGGAGCAAATGCATTATCTGCATCTAATATAGTTTACCCTGTAATAAATATTTTAATAGGTATAAGCGTTATGTTTGCTACTGGAGGAAATGCTATTGTAGCAAAATATATGGGGGAAGGTAAAAGTCAGGAAGCTAAGGAAACTTTTACACTTATTACATTAAGTGCATTAGCAACTGGAATTATAGTTGCTCTAATATCTGTAGTATTTATAAAAGATATAATATATACTTTAGGTGCAACAGATAGTTTATATAAAAATTGTTTTGATTATCTGATTGTATTTTTAATATTTGCACCAGCTTTAATATTAAAGTTATTTTTTGATTATTTCTTAGTTACAGCAGGAGTACCAAAGTTAGGTCTGATAAGTTCAGTATCTGGCGGTGTAATGAATATGATTTTAGACTATTTATTTATAGTTGTATTTGATATGGGTGCATTAGGAGCAGCTCTTGCTACTTGTATGAGTTACGCAATTCCTGCTATCGTTGGAATAATTTATTTTTCAAGAAAAAGTAATATATTATGCTTTACAAAGCCTAAATTTGATATGAAATTAATTTTAAATAGCTGTATGAATGGTTCTTCAGAAATGGTAACTCAAATGTCAGGTGCAGTTACAACATTTTTATATAATATAGCTATGATGAAACTTTTAGGTGAAGATGGTGTAGCTTCTATCACAATAATACTTTATATGCAATTTTTATTAAACTCAGCTTATATAGGATTTACTTCAGGTGTATCACCTCGTATAAGCTATAATTATGGTAGTAAAGATGAAGTTCAGATAAAAAAATTAGTAAAATATAGTTTCACAATTATATCTGTATTTGCAATCTTTATATTTATATCATCTAGATTTTTCTCAGATACTATAATAGGTGTGTTCTCTCCAAAAGGAAGTAGCTTATATAATATAGCGTCAAATGGATTTATGATATTTTCATTTAACTTCTTAGTTGTTGGTATGAATGTTTTTACATCTGGGATGTTTACAGCTTTTGCAAATGGTAAGGTATCTGCACTACTTTCCATTCTTAGAACTTTTGTGTTATTTACTATAGGTATTATGATTTTGCCAAAGTCTCTAGGTGTGAATGGTATTTGGATGGTTGTTCCATTTGCTGAATTTACAACTTTAATGGTTTCTATGATATTTATAAATAAATATAAACAGGTATATATGTATGGTAAAAATGATACAAGTTTAGATTTAGCATAATTAGTTGAAAGTTATGTCTATTTAAACTAAAAATATGAAAAAATGGCTACCTAAAAATGATTTTCCTAATCATTTTTAGGTAGCCCCTTTTTTACATTAAATTTAGTTGTATCTCTAAAAGTTCTATTTTCTCGTCCCAACTTATATCCATATATATTATATCTAATATTTGAATTATTCTATTTTGTACTGATTTATTTTCCATAAAATCCATAATCTCAACTCCTTTATTTGGAGTATATCCAATTTTACAGATTTTATATAATTAATAATTTTTTTATTCTTATAAAACATCCTTGCATAAATTGCCAATGCTACTACAATCATAAATCTTATGTAGTTTGCAAATATAACATAATGTTCTTGTTTTTCAAATAATTGATACTGATAAAAACTTCTAAATAGTTCCTCTACACCCGAAATTATTAATAGCGGTAGTAAATACAATACACCCATTAATATTAAACCTATTATTCCTAGGCTTACTACTTTCTTTATATCTTTATCTTCTGCTTTCATACTACTTTTATATCCCCCTTTGTCTAACTAACTTGCTAACTATTTTTCCTTGTTCTTTTAAACTACTATTTTTCTTCCATAATTGAATACCTGAGTCACCATCTTTATAATAGCATAAAGATACTTCATAAGATTCATTATCTTCTAGTAATATATCTTGACACTTACCTTCTTTTTCATTATAAACAATATTCATATTTAAACCATCTTTTGAGTATAAGTAAAGAGATAAATCAGTATTTTCATCACTATAATCATCTGATTTTTTAAGTTTGTTACTTTCTAAAATATTTTCTATATCAGATAAACTCATTTTACTGTCATCTTCTATACTTTGTGCAATTTTATAATAAACTTCATATATATCACTTATTTCTTTTTTGCCATTTATTATATTAACTAATTTCTTTTGTTCTTCTACTGATTCTGGATAAACACCAATATTTAAAGTACCTGCTTCATCACCATAATTTGCATAATAAACATTTAGATATATATCATCAGCATTTTCTTTATTTAAAATATAACTTACAGAATCTATTTTGTCTAAATTTTCTTCTTTGTTATTTTTATCTAAATAAGATACCTCAAAAACTTCATTGTCATTTTTAAAGCTGTAATTACTTGTATTATAAGATTTTTGAGTATTTCCATTTTCATCTTGAGAATCAACTAAAACTGAAGCACCTTTTATTTTTTCAAATTTTAATTCTTTAAGGTTACTTACCAATTCTTTAGAGTTTACTTTATTATTATTCATATCTTTATCTACAACTTCAAAATATGTATTTTGTAATTGCGATAGGTTATTTTGTACTTTACCACAACCAGCCATACTTGCTCCTAATAAACCTAGACCTATAACATATAGTAAATATTTTTTGATTTTCACTGTTATCCTCCTATTTTTAATATTTGTTTTATAAATAGTCAAGATACTTAAAATGAGTTATGCCTTATTATCTTCATTAAGCGTATAAATTATAACTAGGTATAATAAAAGCCAAGTATGATAAATCATTCTCGGCTTTATTTTTTATCTAAAAGTATATTTAATTATATATATTCTATTTTATTATTAATTAACCTCTTTCTGTAAAATATCAAAATATATTTTTATTCTAATTTTTATAATTATATATTAAAGCTACTATTTAATAATCATTTTAATTAGTTCCGGTCTAACAAACTGAAGTATAGCCCCTAGTATAATAATAGCAAGTAATAGTACTTTATATCCTATTTTTATATTAATATTAATAATAGTAATTATTAAACTAATAGCTATATACACTATAGTAGCTAATATTGATAATATAACTATCGCTATTGCTATCATTGGAACTGACGTACTTTTTATAAAAATTGATAAAATTTCCGCTATAATAGGCGATAAAATTCCTAATGTAATATTTATAATTCCTATATTTTTAAGTATCTTAGAATACTTTTTTCTAATTTTTATAATATCTTTCTTTTTAAATATTTTACTATCCTCAACACTAAGTTCATGTTTTAAAGATAATGATTTTCCAAACCATAAACAAACTAAACCATCTATTATTTGAAGTAAAATAATTCCACACATCATTGCCCACATTGTCCTGTCTGTGTTCACACGTCTTCCTCCTTTAAATTTATATACTTTATTTTATACGTCACTTAATTGTAAAATCTTACCACATATTATTTATATTGTCATTATAATAATATTTCAAAAGGCATAATAAAAACCAAGTATGAAAATCATTCTTGGCTTTATTAATTATTTTCTCTTTTTAGATTTCTTTTTCTTTTTACCATGAGCTTTCTTATCAGCTTTTGCTTGCATTTTAGCCTCTTCTATTTCTTTTCTTTCAGCTTTAATTTTTTCATTTTCTCTATATGCTATAAAAAAGTCAATTGCACTTACTAGAAGTGTTGTCCATGCTATAGGGCTTTTATTAATAAAGCTTACTATCGCTGATATAAGGAAAACTACCCCTATTATAATCCAAAAATTTCTATTTTTTGTTGAAACCATTCTGTCTACCTCCTATATGTCTAATTATCAAACGTTAATAATTACTATTATAACCCATATATTTCATAATTTTTAAAATTTCTCTAAAAATTCACTTCGCTCATATCGCCAATTACCTACAAACCATGTCCGTTGCTCAAGCTTAGAGTATAAAGAAATATAAATTTCTATATCTATAACCCACATTCATTTACTATTCTCTTAACATGATTAACACAAATTCCATATTCAGTTGAAAGTTGATTTGCATTTACTCCATTATATCTTTTTACTATTTCCCTATTTCTACTATTTCTAATTGTGCTTTTATATGTAGGTATGTAAACATTATTACCTCCATACATTTTAGTGATTTCTAAAAATTTTTCTTCTCCAACAATTTCAAATAATAAATCTAACTTATCACAAATATCTTTAGCTTTTATTTTCATAAATATTCCTCCTATTAACCCTTTAATATAACTACATCTTTAATTTAATATTATATAAATTCAACCAATATTTAAAGTAAAGTACCTAACAATAAATCTTTGAAAAAACATTGCACACTTTAGTTTAAACTACAAGTTTGTTCTAGGTAGTACTCTATAGATATAGAAAGGAGGTGAGAAAATGACAATAGTATCAACTAAAAATCCCTCTGGATTAAAACTTAAGTTTGACTGTGGTAAAGGTGAAAATGGTAAGTCAATAGTAAAAATTAAAACTTACTCAAATGTAAGAGCTAATGCTACAGTTGAAGATGTTTACGAAGTTGGAGCTTCTTTAGCATCACTTCAAGAACACACATTAGTAGAAGTTTTTAAAATTGACTCTACTTCTATATCAGAATAGTTATTTGTATTAAGCAAATATTGATGTTGAATTTAATGCAAATACTAATAATGGTACTTTAATTTTAAATAATAATATTTCTAGATAGGAGGATAAATTTATGGAAACTAAAATTAAATTAATAATGTCTTTTAAAGCTAATGATGATAAAAAAGTAGCAATATCAGTTGATAACCCAAGAACTGATTTAACTGAGGAAGAAATAAAAACTGCTATGGAACTTATAGTTTTAAAGAATATATTTGCACCAAATGGAGCATCTTTAGCTACTTTAGTTGAAGCAAAAGTTGTTCAAACTGATACTACTGAATACGATTTAGCTTTATAGTAGGTGTTAATATGGATGCTAATATACAAACACTAGTTGCTAATGTAGGATTTCCAATAGCCTTATCAATGTACTTACTTATAAGGATTGAAGGAAAGTTAACACATTTAACAGATAGTATTAATGAACTTTCTAAAAACATAGTATATGTAAAAAAGAATTAAAAATTATATAAGGCATGAGCTTGATATTAAAATCAACTCATGCCTTTTTATTATATATATCTATTTTATTTATAATATAGCTTATTTTAGTCCATAATTTATATAGTTTAATCCATTTATAATAAATATTATTTTAATTATGATAAAATTTTCTATAATTAAAATAGTATTTAACAAGGAGCATTTTATGAAAAATTTTTATTTTAAAATTTATATTAAAATAATGAATATAATCGGAAAAGTCTTACCATCATTTGAAAACTTTACTTATTATCATTGAGAATAATATAAAAAATAGCATAAAGATTCTAAATAGTTTAAAATCAAAAATGTAAATCTATAAATAGGAAAATATATATTTATTGCTATAGCAACTAAAGAAAATTATTTGAAAGGAGGATATTATTATGGAATACGCTTGGTTGAACCCAGCAAGTATAGTGTTTGGGTTAATTGCATGGATACTTCCTTTTATTAATCTTACAAAACAGAATAAATCAGCTAACAAGAACTGGGCTATTTTTTCTATAGCTAGTATTAGTGCATGTTCTATTTCCCTATGTATGCAAATTTTCTATACTAATCATTTAGTTAATATAGAAGATTTTGTGGCAATTATGGATACTTTTAGTGTAATAGCTTCTACATCAGCATTTCTTCTTGTCAGTACAATTGTACTTAATGCTATTACTTGCGTTGTATATTATGGAAATAAAACTCAAAATTAGCAAACTATATAAAAGGGGTTATAATATAGGTATAAACTACACTTCACGACATTTTATAGAAAGGATACCTATACATGAAAGATGAAAAATATATTAAATATGGATTATTATCATCCATACTTATAGCTTTAGGTCCAATACTGTGGCTATTGATGAACATATACAATAAAAATTCTGAATCTATAGTATTGAACATAGCTTTTGTTATAGTTGGAATTGCTTTAGTATTTTATAATCTCAGAAAATATTTAAAAGTATACAGCAAAAAACGTAATATAACCTTAGACTTTTTAAGCCATATAGTATCCTTTATATTTTACATTCTATTAATAGCAGTAATGGTAATAGCTTTTCTAGGATTTTGCATGGTAATTGCACTTTTACAACAAAAACTATTTATAAATGAAGAATATCTAATTTATCTTATAAAATATCCATATTCATATTTATTATTTGTAATACTGATAATAGTAGCTAGTAAAATCGGAATGCTATTTTCAGGAGAGGAAAAATTTTTTTCTACTAATAAAGGCTTATCTCTGTGGTTAAAGTTTGATAAGTTTATTATATTAGCAATAATTCCACTTATATATATAATACTGACTAGTGTAGTGGTAGTTACAAAAGATGGTATTTATGATTATAGCTTTTACAACTTAAATGGAAATAAATACAGCTTTAGTGATGTAGGGTATGTAAATACTGGTTTTGTTGATAGTGGAAAAAATAAGGGTGAATTTTTCTATAATATTGAGTTGAAAAATGGTAAAAAGTTGAGATTATCTTATCCATCTTTGACTCAGACTTCAGAGAAATATGATTCATGGCAAGAATATGTTGATATAGATAAATATATTATGAATAGTAGAGCAAAAAAGGACTCTAGCGAAGAAGGATCAAAGTATGTGAAAATGGATAAGATTTATGTAGATAAATTATTACATGTTGTAAGAAATAAATAATTAAAATAATACTTAACAAGGGGTGTTTTATGAAACAATCTTTTTTTTATACTAATGGTATAATTTTACCTTTATGTATAATACTAGCTTTAATTTTAAACGATAAGGTTGGTGCATTTGGAGTAATAGCTATAGTATCAGGCTCACTTTCTATAATTATAAGTATTTTTGCTCTTATATCAAATAAAAGACAGCATAAAGATGCTAAATAGTTTAAAATATATGTTTATACAAATGATTTTGCCAAATTTTTAATAACTTAGTATTAAATTTAATTAATAACTGTATCTTCGTGCATCTATTATGAACACTAGGATACAGTTATTTTATTCTTTATTTATCACACTTTTGCCTAGCATAATCTAACTTTAACATGACTTAATAATATATCTTAAGTGATTTTCACTAATTCCAAACTCTCTTGATAACTCTTTTGCATTAGTTCCATTATACTTTTTCTTAATCTCTCTATTTCTACTATTTCTAGCGATACTTTTTTTATTAGGAATATAAAAATGACATCCTCCAAACTTTTCACAAATCTCTATAAACATATCCATCCCCATAAAATCAACAAGCTCTACAAGATCTTCTCTAATATCATCTATTCTAACCTCTTCCATAATAACCCCTCCTAATATTTTATTTCTTGAAAGTGAAGTCTTGGTCCATGATAACAGTAATGCTTAAACTTAACCTCTCCATCTCTGCACTTTGCAACGATTAAATCAACTAATTTAGTACCAACCTTCTTAGCTGCTAGTACCTTTCTTTTATCACTTTTTATATTTTGGGTAGCTTCCTCTAAATCACTTCCAACAGGTTCATGTATATAAATAACGTTATTACTATCATGAAAAATTGCCTTACTGTCTCTCATTGGTCTTTCTCCCCAAGGTCTAAGGTCTTTCATTTCATCATTTAATTGACTTAGTTGAATAAGAGGAATATTAAAGTCTATTGTAATATTTTTTAGCTCTCTAGATAACGTAGCTACTTCTCTTTCTCTATTTTGTTGGTTAGCTTCAACATTTAAAAGCTGAAGATAATCAACTATAACAAGATCTGGTTTAATTTGCCTAATCCTCTTTTTAATATTGCTTATTGTGCTTATTCTATCATTTATATAAATAAGGTTTGCCTTACCAAACTCTCCCATAATACTTATAATCTTTTGCCAATCATCTTCATCAAGACCTTTATCCTTCATCTTTTTTATGCTAATTCCAGTCTTTTTAGTAATATTTCTCATAAATATTTGTTCATTACTCATTTCTCTACTTATAAATAATACCTTCTTACCTTGACTTATAACGTTTAACATAATTTGAAGTGCTAAAGCTGTTTTTCCTACACCACTTCTAGCAGCAATTGTAGTAAGTTCTCCCTTAAATAAACCTCCAATAGTATCATCTAATAGCTCAACACCAAACTTCATACCTACTTCTTCACTATTTTCTAAAAAATCTAGAATTCTTTCGCAAATACTTGAAATGCTGTCATCTTCATTATCTTTATCATCTAATGTATCTTGGATTTTATTTTCAAATTTATATAAAGATGTGTTAATATCTTTTCCTTGAATTATAGCTTGAATAAGGTTTGTACAATTTTTTACTACTCTTCTTCTTATATACCTTTCTTTTAAAATCTCTATATGAGTATCAATTGCATAACTAAGTCCCATAGACGCTAACTCTGTAAGGTATGTTACTTGTATATTTATGGATTTTTCATCTAGCTTAGTCTTTATAGTTTCTAAATCTAAAGTCATTTTATTTTTATATAACTCTTTCATAGTGATAAAAATATGCTTATTTATATCTATGCTAAACATACTTTCACTTAATTCATCTACCTTATACCCCAAACTGTTATCAACAATAAGACTTCCTAAAATTGATTTTTCTATATTTATTGAATCTAAAACTTCCATAAACTTCCCCCTTGTTAAAAATCTTAAAATTCAAATTCAACACTCCAAGGCTCTATATTATCTAGATTGTTTTTTTGTATATATTCTTCATTTAAATATCCTTCAAATTTATTGCTAAATAGTGTTTCTGGCCTTAGAAATTTTTCCATATTCGTATTTAGCCATTGTTTACACTTTGTATCTATTACCTTAAAAAACTCCTCTTCAATAAAACCTTCATTTAACCTAGCTCTTATTAAAGACATAGTTTTTTTAGTATTTGGTTTAAAGTTCTTTTTAGCTTTATTATTTAAATATCCAATAACACTTGTGTATATTTTTATATATGTATTTAGATTATCTTTTTTAGATGTCTCATTTGAAGTTTCACCTATAGGGTTATCTTCAGTTTTTATAGCATCATTAAAGTCTTTGAATTCACTAAGTTTTATAGTAGCATCTATAGTTTCTATTTTAGGTTTATTTTGCGTTTTTAGATTTTCAGGTATAAGGTACCTATAAACAGAACATTTATTTTTTCTAGTTCCATTTTCTACAAGCTCTATAATTTCAGTTTCTTCAAAGTACTTTACTAATTTATCAACTGAACTTTTTGCTAAATTTAAATCTACAGATGCAGACCTTCTTGTTATAGAAAAATATCCACTTGGCAAATCTCCATTCATTTTGTTTTTATTTACTTTTCTCATTATATAATGGTTAAATCTAATTTTTTCTATATCATTATTGCAATCAAATTTAAGTATGTGTTTATTCATTGGATGAAAGTAATCTCTCATATTCTTATCCCCTTTGTATTAAATTTTCTTTATATAATATAATATTAATAAATTTCGTTCTATTATTCAATATATCTTCTTAAAATAAACAAACATATATTCGTAAATTTATATTTATTGAAATCTTTGATTATTTTTAATAAAATTCTTTTATAACCTATATTTAACTAATGTAAGCAATATTAATATTTTCACACCATAAACATACGTTCTTATATTAAATAAAAATGTTCTGTATTTATAAGTTTATATTTATATATATTTTTTTAATAAATTTTAAAGGGATATTAATTTTTAACTTGAATATTTTTATAAATATACTAAAATATAAATTTATATTTTAGTTAGTATAAATATATTTTTTATATTATTGATGTATATAGATATTAATTATATAATTGTTCCATAATATTTTTTGAAAGGGGTATAACAATTGACTACTCTAAAGGAAAGTTTAAATGAAATTAGGCAAAAAGAAAGATCTGATTTGTCAATAAATCAAAAATTTATTAAAGCTTTACTTGTTTTTATATTTGGTGCTGTTATGGGTGTTTTTGCAAAATATACAGATGGTACCCTTATAGGGTTAATCGGGACTTATTTAGGTATTTGGATTTTTATTGCAACTTTAATTTCTGTACATAGCAAAACACCAGAAGAAGCAGCACTTCATGTTTTTGCATTTTTTGTAGCTATGCTTTTAGCTTATTACATTTATTCTATGAAGTTATTTGGATTTTTCCCAAGCTATTATTTCTTAGGTTGGATGGGGATTTGTTTGCTAACTCCAATAGGAGCATATATTGTTTGGTATGGTAAAGGTAATCATTTAATTAGTTCAATTTTTGCTTCATTACCTATATCTGTGTTGTTATGGGAGGGGTATAGCTTTTACTATACATTATCTATGCCACAGTTTCTTGATATAATTTTTGCAGTGTTACTTTTATTTATTTTTAGTAAAGATTCAAAACAAATACTTAGAACTGTGCTTATTAGTCTAGTATTATTTTTTATAATCCTTAAGTTTGATATAATGTATTTATTTATTGGTGGATTATAATTATTTAATATAGTTTAAAGTAAAGATACTTATATAACAAAAGTAACTATAAAAATAGATATACATAATTAGCTTAATGTGTTATAACAATAGATAATAGTAAGAAATCTAATAATAAATATAACGCTAAAAGGGGATTGGTATAAGTGAGTGTTAAAAATAATTGTAGAGTTGAAAATGTTTCAAAGTATTTAATTGAAAACTTTAATGCTATAGAAATTACTATAGGTGAGTTTTTAGAAAAAAATAAAGATATCTATGAAGATACCTTTGAAGATACTGCAATGATTTTTAAGATAGAAGACGAAAATATTATTAAAAACCTATTAAGTGAAAATGAAAAATCAGAAATAGAAATTACTATAAATCATTTAATGAAAAACAATCAAATAGATGATGTTTCTCCTTATATGAACAAAATAAGTACTGGTAAATTAATCATCATACTTTTAGAGAGTAAGGATAAAATAAATTTATCTGGATTTGTAATGGAGGGTAACGGTCAGGTATTATTTGATTACCTAACAAGTTTAATTGATGAACCTATTGAAAAATCTTTAAATCCGCTAGATGAGACAATTGAAGAATTTAGCCATTTTAGACCATATGGCAAATATTTTAAATAAATATCTAACTTTTTTAACTATAACGGTAGATTATTTTAATAATAATCTATCGTTATAGTTTTATTTTTATATTATAAATGGTATATGTTAAAAATTAAAAGAAGTTAATCCTTTTTATTATTTATAGCAGCTTTATAAATTCGAAGCTTGTCGTTGCATATGTTCCAAAAACTCTATTATTAACTTTCTCTTATAAGATACAAATTTATGCTCAAAATTATCATTTGTCAGTATAGAAATTCCATTTGGAACTATGCCTAATGTATTACGTTTAGTTATTGAATATAACATAAAATAACTTTATTTTATTAAAAATGAACTAAAATAGGCTTATTCTGGAGTGAAATATAATAATAAATATTTTTAGTATAAATACTTATTATTAACATAATTAGATGATGTTAAGTAAAGTACATTTGGATAAAACATTCCAAAATCCAATATATCTCCCAATTTAAATTCTTTATTGGAATTTTGTATATCTATTATAAGGTGGTCACTACTACTTCCCACTATTTCAATGCCTTCATCTAACGGTATTAAGCTATCATGAAAAACAAAATCTTGTTTACCAATTCCTAATATTGCTCTTTTTCTTACTCCTTTATCTTCATATGTTGGCTTATTTCCAAATGCATCTATAAACATTTCCCCTATGGGATAGGATGGCTTATTTTTTAATTCTATTATCTCAGCTTTTAAAATTATTGTATCTTTATTAATTCCATCTACATCATATCCCCAAAAGTCTATTAAATCTCGTCCTACTAATATTGCTTCACCTACTCTTAAGTTATTAATTTTTTTAGGTATATTATTTTCTATTATTAAAGGTAATGTAGTAGTTGCACCTCCTGATATTAAGTCTAATTCTCTGCCTATATGATTTTCAATCTTTGTTGCTACATTACATAATTTATTCAAATTTTCATATGATGGTTTTATAGATCCATAACAACTTAGATTAGTTCCTACTCCATATAGTTTTACATATTTTAAGTTGTTTTCTATGTATAAGGCTGTATTAATAAATTCATTTTCATCAAATATTCCTTCTCTTAAATCCCCTAAATCCATCATAAGAATTATTTTATGCTCTTTATTTT
Organism: Faecalimicrobium sp. JNUCC 81; assembly: GCF_053667625.1. Taxonomy (NCBI): domain Bacteria; kingdom Bacillati; phylum Bacillota; class Clostridia; order Peptostreptococcales; family Peptostreptococcaceae; genus Faecalimicrobium; species Faecalimicrobium sp. JNUCC 81. The sequence goes on along the minus strand of NZ_CM132203.1, from coordinate 1,059,131 downwards.
GCTTTTTGCACTCTTTTTCTATTTTATTTATAGTTTCTATTTCTGAATTTAAGCTAATATCAATGTATTTTACTACTTCTTCTAATTCTCCTACCATAGGCATACGAATTAGCATATTTTCATTTTCAATTTTATTTTTCCTTATATCTATTAACTGTTCTATTCTAGAGCTTGCTATATATTTGCATCCTCCATCTACCATTTTTTTTACTACTTCTATTTGTGCATTTACCCCTTTTACTACACCTGCTACGGTTATATCTTTTTCTTTGCATAGATTTACTATATACTCTGTGTTTTGATAAATTTTATTTAAGTTTATTTCTAGAATCGGATACTTCTCTGTATATTCCATAATTCCCCCTAAATATATTTAATATAGTTTAGCTTTATGCTTGTTATTAAATAGTCAATTTTTATGCACTTTAAAATATGATGTTTATTTAATAGTCTTATTTTCTAACTAACTCATTAATATAATTATGGTACATTTCTATGCTAAATCCAACAACTAATAAATATTTTATCAAACTATACTTATATCAATTTGTTTTTCTAGTACTTTTGCTCCAAATAGTCCTTTATATATACTTCTTAAACTCTCTTCAACTTGTTTTTCAACAAATTTATCCTGAGTCATAATCATAATTATATATTTTACTCCGAATACTGAACTTCTAACATTTGTATGGTGTAACCCATTTTTTTCATAGAATTTTATTCTCTTTTTTCTATATTCTAAGTCATCTTTATCAATTGCATAATCTGGATCTTCTATTTCGCATATTATACCTTTATATGACTTGGTAATTTCATATAACTCATTTAAAAATTTACTTCCATATCCTGTCCCTCTAAATTCAGACTCTACAACATAATAATCTAACATTATGTATTCACTATTTTCTGATTTACATAGTAATGCATATGCAACGAGCTTATCACCTTCATAAAGTCCATATCCCATATATTTTTCTTCTTTTATTAATCTTTTTACTAGCTCATAAGGTTTTATTTCTTCTTTATGAAACTCATTTACTAACCTTTCTTCGCACACTTTCAATAATTCTATATCGCTAAATTTTTTCATTTATATCCACCTCTTAATCTAATGATTTTATATTCATTCTAATCTTTGGTATAATACCAAACTCAATCATTTTTATAATATATTTTATAATTTAAGAAAATTTAATTTAGTAAAAATAAAAAATACTTAGAATTGATTCTAAGCTTATTTTAAAAGTGATTTTGGCCAATCATCAAATTTCACTTTAGGATTAGTTTGTATGTTTAGAATAAAGTTTATGCCCTTAAAAGCCAAATAAATGGATTCTAAGGGCATAAACTTTATTAGTCATTTTATATTGATGGTATAAATACTTAAGAATAAATAAGATTATATTAATATATTTACTTTGAACTTCCCTCTCTTATAAGTCTTGCAAAATCATTTGGTAGTATTTCATTTTTCTCAATTTCTTTTGCTAATTTTTCAAAATTATACTCTACTTCAATTATTTCAACTTCAACACTTGAATGAGGTTTTGATAATTCATCTTCATTTTTTATATCTATGATTACATAATTTGCATTAGGATTATTAGTCTTTGGCTTTCCTACGCTACCTGCATTTACAAGTAATTTATCTCCATAGAACTTAGCATATGGTATATGAGTATGACCACAGACTAATATATCTTCTACCAGCTCACTCATAACTTCATCTGCTTCTTTAGAATTTTCCTTTAAATACTCATTTATAAGTCTTGTACTTCCATGAACAAATCTTATAGTCTTATTATTAAAAGTAAATATTACCTCTTGGGGTAAATTTCTTAAAAATACTTTATTTTCAATTGTGGTTTCTTTCCCTGTAAAATGTATTGAAAGGCCTGCTTTTTCAGCATCTTTTGGGTCTGGGTAATCACATCCACATACTATTTTAGAATTTCCTATTGCTTCATCATAATTTCCCATTATAGTAAGTATTTTTTCTCTTTTTAAAGTCTCTATAACTTCATTTGGTCGAGTTCCATAGCCTACTAAATCACCTGTGCATACTGTCATATCTATATTTCTTTTTTCAATATCTAATAAAACTTCATTAAGTGCATATATATTACTGTGTATATCTGATATTACTGCTATTTTCATATTTGCCTCCTATTTAATTTTCTTTCGTTTATTTTTTAAATTATATCTTTAACTTTAGATACAGTATTAAAATTAATTTCTGTCTCTTTATAATATTTTAAAATATTAGCTATTCTAATTCTCATTTCATCTCCTAAAGCTTTTACAATTTCATATTAATCTTTAATCATATGATATGCTAAAAAATAGTTTTTGTAAATTAATGCATCAATTTTTTTTGATATATTTTATAGCTATTTATTTTTATATCCTATTATTTTTTAAATATAAATATATTTTTATATTTAATAACACTAAATATTTTATATTATTAAACATTAAATATTTGTTATAATAATATAAAGTGTTGGAGGTACTGTAATGAATAATATAGACTTAATCTTTAAAGCTTTATCTGATCCTATACGATTGGGTATATTAAAAAAACTCTACTCTGCTGAAAGTGTTTGTGTATGTGAATTAGTTGATATATTCGATATATCTCAATCTAAGCTATCATACCATTTAAAGTTATTACTTTCTGTAGGTCTTATAAACAAAACTTCTGAAGGAAAATGGAACTTTTACTCTGTTAACAGAGATACACTCTCTAAAATATTGACTTATGAAGTTATACAAAAAATATTTTTTTAAACAGTTGTCAAATCAAAAAAAATTGATATAATGAATAATATAAAATATAAGTTTTTTATTATTTCATAAATATCAATTTTTTTAATGTTTATTTATAATAAATAACTTAATATATTTTTAATTCTAATATCAAATTTTTTTGATGTATTTTAAAGGAGATTGAGATGAACGTATTTAATTTTTTTACCGACCAAATCTTAGGAATGAAATGGTTATCGGATTTAACTACATTATTTGTTGAAAATATATTAAATCTTGATATAACTTCAAAACTTGGAGGAAGTGTTCAATTTTTTATATACGATACTATAAAAATATTTATATTACTAGGAGTATTAATATTTTTCATATCATACATTCAAAGTTACTTCCCTCCTGAAAGAACAAAAAAAATCCTTACAAGGTTTAAGGGAATATCAGGTGCAACAGTTTCAGCTCTTTTAGGGACTGTAACTCCATTTTGCTCTTGTTCTAGTATTCCAATATTTATAGGATTTAGTAATGCAGGTTTACCACTTGGTGTAACTTTTTCATTTTTAATATCTTCGCCTATGGTTGATCTAGCATCACTACTATTATTAACTGGATTCTTTGGTATGAATGTATCTATTTTATATGTAGTTCTAGGACTTATAATTGCAATAGTTGGTGGAACTATTATAAGTAAACTTAAATTAGAAGATGAAATTCAGACATATACTGAAAATACTAGGGATCTTTACGATGAATCTGAAAACTTTAACCAAAAACAAAGATTAAATTATGCAAAAGAAGATACTTTAGCTATTATAAAAAATGTTTATAAGTATGTTTTAATCGGAGTTTTTATAGGATCTTTAATACACAACTGGATACCACAAGAGGCAATACTTGCAGTACTTGGACACAATAATCCACTCTCTGTTTTTATAGCTGCTGTAGTAGGTATTCCGATGTATGCTGATATATTTGGAACTATTCCAATAGCTGAAGCATTATTTATGGCTGGAGTACCTATAGGAACTGTCCTTGCATTTATGATGAGTGTTACAGCACTTTCTCTTCCTTCTATTATTATGCTAAGTAAGGTTGTTAAACCTAAACTATTAGCTATATTTATAGGAATTGTAACAATAGGCATAATTATAACTGGGTATTTATTTAATTACTTTAGCTTTTTATTAATGTAATTTCAATTTTTTATTCAATGTGGACTATAGACATTTTATCAAGTAAATGTCTTTATGATTTATTATATAAATCCTAGGCGTAACAAATAGTTAACGTGTATCTAATATCACTATTAATATTAAATATTAATAAAAAAATATTACTGGTTTCAGTAATATTTTTTTATTAATTTATTTATATACCTATATATTTAAAGAATTTCAGCAATAGCTTGTATTGTGTTTTGTATATTTAAAATTCCATATCCCTGAGAGCTATTTGGATAAACATATATTTCTTTTTTAGTTGCCCCAAGCATTAGGTATGTTTTAAGAACTTGTGTAAATAGTCCTCTTCTTGCATATGCACTTTGCTGGCTTATATAATCCATTATAAGAGCTAAAGCTCCTGTTGCTAAAGAACTACTTACTCCTGTTCCTGTAGCTTTAGCATAGTTTTGGTTTATAAACGTTGATATTATATCAACTCCTGGAGCTACTATATCTGGTTTTGTGTATCTTTCCTTTACTGGTCCTTTTGATGATCCTATCCACATACTAGTTGTTTTATTATTATATGTACCAATAGTTATAACATTTTCTGTTGTTCCATATAATGTTATTGTTGAATAAGAATCTGGATCTATAAATCTGGTATCTTTAGCCATTAACTTTTCATTAGGAAGGTAAACATCATAATCTCCTGTTATAAAAAACTCAGGAAATAGTCTTAAAATCCATATTCCAGGCTTTATATCATTTATTCTTATAGATAACTCTTCATTTCCTGAAAAAATCCATGGATAAGTAAGAAACATTTCAAAAGTTGAATTTTCTAAATTAAATTTACCCTTATATACTTGAATATCTGGAGAATATTCTACTGGATCACTAACTTCTCCTGAAGGTGATATTAAAAATGCACTAATTTTTCCCGGCCCATTTGCAGCAACAGTAATATCTAGTGCTTTTTGTTCTCCCACTTGTATAACTACATCTTGAGGTGTTTGGTCATCTCTAAAAGTTCCATTATAATGAATATCTGTATTTCCTTCATTTCCTGCACCGCTAACTATAATAATTCCTGAACTACTTAAATCAGGAAAAGTATCTAATAAATTAGTTATTATAATAGACTTTGATCTATCAGCTACAGTTAAATTTATTATGGCTAATCTATTATCTCTCTTTGATACATCTATTACATACTTTATAGCCGCTAAAAAATCAGTATTTAAGTAATTTATTCTGCCTTCTTTATAAGTCCCTTCATAGTGTCTTAACTTAACAACTACTAATTCACTATTAATTGCTACACCTTTATAAAGAGAATTTAATCTCCCACTTCCTACAGCTATTCCAGCTGCTATTGTTCCTGTTCCAATATTATCTACACTTAAAGTTGGATCTTTATCTGCTATCGCTTGATTTATTTGTTCTTGGCTAAATTCACTTCCAAATATCATCCCTTCTGGAGGATTATTTTTATCACTTTCTTGGTCCCAAATAGATATTATTCTACTAGTACCATCATTTCTTATAAAATCTGGATGTAAATAATCTATACCAGAATCTATTATAGCAACTAATATACCAGCTCCAGATACATTTAAATATGGGTGATTATATATATAGTCTGTTCCTGAAGCAGCTGTAACAGTCACTCCTCCTGCTGTTGACTCATCTATTTCTATCAAAGAACTTAATGGCGATTCTCTTTGCCACCATGCAACTTCTGGTATTATATTTAGTATCGTTTCATTAAAATTCACGGGCACATATATAACAGCAAGCTGGCTATTTAAAAGCATATATTTACTAATATTATTTTGACTGAAAGCTTGAACTATATCCCCTTGATAAATTACGGTATATGATGTTTCCATGTTTACCTCCTTACCTTAATTGTTCAAGAATATTTTTATACTAAGAAATCCATATCCATAACTATTGTTATGATATAAAATATTACTATCTCTAACTGCACCAGCTCTAAAATATATTCTTATTTTTTGAACAAATGCTTTATCTGGATATAGTATCTCAATTAATATTTATGTACGCATGACTCAATATCTCCTTTTCCTGAAAATTTAAAAATCTAGTATTTGAACTTAAACCTTATGACGTAGGCAGATACATATTTATACTTACATTTAATATGCTTATTGACTCAAAAACGATCCTCAGTATTTCTGGTGTTATGGTACTATCTGATGTTAGTTAAAATGTTACTCTTCTCGTAAGTGAAATTCTTTGAGTTTCTTGATTTGATGGATTTACTAGTTGAATACTAAAATCATCTAAAAAACTAGGCTATATATTAATATATATGTGTTAAACCTGTCTTTATTGTTTAATACTGATATAGATTTCTATAAATATGTTATTTCTTACTTTATATAAGTAAATATTTTGAACTAATTAAGTAAAATTCCGTCATAAAGCTTTTTACTATAATACTTGAAATAATTTTTTAGAGATTAGTTTTTGAATTTTAACTAGTTTCCAAATTCTCCTTTAAGATGTAATAAAAAAATAAGGCTTGAATTAAGCCTTATTTTTTATCTTTAATTTGAATATCATCACTTCTTCAAACAAAATTAACCTGTCTTTCATTAAATGTTTTATCTGTTATAACTGCAAACTGTTCTTTGCCAAAATATAATTTTCCTACATATACATCATTATATTTATTTTTATTTTTACACCATATTTTTTCTGTTCTACATCCATCATCATTTGTTCTTACTATTTTATGACCTTCCTTCTCTCTCTTTCTCATATACGGACTCTTCAGGATTATTCGCTTGATTTGATTTATCTGGATTATATGGGCATTAATCTTATAAATTAAATCATTATAATGTTGTTTACTACAAATCAATTATCCAACTCTTGTTCCACTAGGTACTGCTTTTTCAGGTTGTGCTAACACAGGAATAATACCATCAGCATATCCAATATCAAAGAGCATCCCTTCTGAAACTTCACCAGCCATTTTCTTTGGAGCTAAATTAACTATAAATAGTGCCTGTTGGCCTTCAATCTCTTTAGGATTATCTCTTTCACCTTTCATTCCTACTAATATAGTTCTTGTAAACTCCCCAAAATCAACAGATAATTTAACTAACTTGTCTGATTTTTCAACATCCTCGACTAGTTTAATTGTTCCAACTCTAATATCAATCTTATCAATTAAATCCATATTAATATTTGCTTTAACTGGAGCACTCATACCAATCCCTCCCTTTCAACCTATTTTAAATAATTATAGCATAGGAAGAAATATTAAATATCCATTATTCAACAACTATGCTATATATCGTAATACATCTTTTCATTAAAATTTGATATAATGAATACTAAAATTAACTAAGTTATCAATACGGAGGTTTTATATGAAAAAACATCGAATATTTACAACTAGTGTTTCAAGTGTGTATCCTTATTATGTAGCCAAGGCTGAACGTAAAAACCGAACAAAAGCAGATGTTGATGAAATCATATGTTGGCTAACTGGATATAGTCAAGAAGAATTAGAAGTTCAATTAAAAAAAGATACAGATTTCGAAACTTTTTTTTCAGAAGCCCCTACTCTAAACCCGTCAAGACTTTTAATTAAAGGTGTCATCTGTGGCGTACGAGTAGAAAATATTGAAGACCCAATAATGCGAGAAATTCGTTATTTGGATAAATTAGTAGATGAATTGGCAAAAGGCAAAAATATGGATAAAATTTTACGTCATTAAAAATAATTAATATTTTTCTAATTTAATAAAGTATATATTTAGTAATGCACGGAGAAATTTCCGTGCATTTAGTTTATCTACCGTCTGAAACCTTATATTTTATAAGGTTTTTTGTTAGTTTTTACTAAATCTATTTAAATAAGTATTTAGATAATAGTATTTATTAAATATCCGCAAAATACTTATTTAAAATTATTGACAGTAAAATTAATATTATTAATATATAAGCATATAAAAATTAATATATTTAAAAATAATATTAAAAATATCAAATATATTAATGACATTCTTTAAATATTTTAATATACTAATATTAAAAGAGGTGATAAAGTGCATAAAGTTATAACTAAATGTCCTGTTTGTACAAAAGAGATGAAGATTATGAAATTAAAATGTAATCATTGCAACACAATTATAGAAAATGAGTTTTCTATTTCAAAATTTGATAGATTATCAAAAGATCAGTTAAACTTTGTAGAAGTGTTTTTAGCTTGTAGAGGAAATATAAAAGATGTTGAAAAACAATTGGGTATATCTTATCCAACTGTAAGAGGTAAGCTTGATGAAATTAATAATGAGCTAGGTTTAGTAATAAAAAAAGATACAACAAAGGAAAAAGAAAAAATAATGGATATGTTAGAAAATAAGGAGATAAGTTCTGAAGAAGCTATTAATCTTTTAAAGAAATTATAAATTAAAATATAAAGGAGTAATCAATATGGAAGATAAAAAGAGAATTTTAAAGATGGTTGAAGAGGGAAAAATAACTGCAGAGGAAGCTATAAAACTATTAGAGGTATTAGATTCTAATGAAAAGTGTGATACCGTTGCTAAAGCTGAAATATTTGAAAATGATGATTTTTTTGATATAAAAAATGATGGCCAAAAAGGAAAGATATTATTTGTAAGAGTAAAAAGTGAAGATGGAAGTAAAGTTAAGATTAATATACCATTAGAATTTATAAAGATAATGGGTGGATTAGGAAATATGTACAATGATAAGTTTGAAAAATACAATATAGATATAGCAAAATTAATGGATGCAATAGATAATGGATTTGTTGGAAGAATTGTAGAGGTAGAAGATGGAAATGACAAAGTTATAGTAGAGATAAAATAGGGTTTTGGGTATGAGAGTAATCATCAAAAGCAAAGAAGATAAGGTTAATATAAACATAATATTACCTCTAGGTGCTATAACGACTTTGCTAAGAGTATCTAAGCCATTTATAAAAATCTATTATAATAAAGAAGTTAAAATTAGCAAAGTAAATTATACATTTAAACCCAATGATGTAGATGTAATTATAAAGGCTTTAAAATACCTAAATAAAGAACATAAAGGGCTAAATCTAGTAGATATAGAACAAGAAAATGGAGATGTTGTAAAAATCAAGATTTAGAAAGGTTATTTTTATACTAAATAGTTATTTTTTAGTCCCAAATTGTAATTTAACTTAAAAAGATTATTTTTTATTTTAAAATATTTATAAAATTTCACTCCAATTCAAAGTCATTTCAGTACACATTTAAGCTCATTTTAAGTTTATATGTTAAAATAACTTTGTATTTATAAAAAATATAAAGGAGCCAAAATTAATATGAAAAATAAAAAACTAACATTTCTCTTTTTCTTAGTTGGAATTTTAATTATATTTGGAGTTGTATATTATAAAAATAAAATAGAATGGCAATATAATCCTGTTAAAGTTATAGAAAAATCTTTTGAATTTAAAAATAAACACGATTATGATGAATATAAAAAATGTTATAACTACCCAGATTCTATACAAAAAGATAGTCTAGATAATATAGAATTGATAAAGATTATAAGTATAGATAAAGTAAAAGATGAAAATCTATATAAAGCTTTTACAGAGGGTAATAATATTGATAAGAAAAATGTTGAAATATATAAAGTTAAATATAATATTAAATTTAAAGATGCATCAAAAACACCTATAGACAACGGTGAGGATGAAATAGACTATACATTAGTTAAAGATGAACATTCAAAGTGGAAAATTGATTCTTTGGGACGTTAATAGTTTAATATTTTATGTATTATATATTATAAAATTAATAAATCTCAAAATTTCTGTTTAGGAACTGCATACAGATTTATAAGCCATTAAAATCCATTTTGAGATTCTAATGGCTTTTACTATTGTCATAAATTTTGAAATCTATAACGATTTAATCTAATTATATTATTCTATGTCCATCATAATTTATAATACTGATTTCACTTATTCTTAATAGTCATATAAAATTTATTAATTTTATTTTTAATAACCTTCTAACGATTTAATTTTATTTTTAATTCCTATACTTATCTTATCATCCAAAGATATTTTTTTAAGCTCATTGTTTAAATCTTCTTTTTGTTCTTGTGAAAGTGATATTTTTATTGAAGGATCAATGTGCTCTATTGCAATTTTTATATCATAATCAATAAAATTAGATATATCTTCTAGATTATTAATTAAAAATTTTAGATTTTCATATGATATAGTATTAGAATCTCTCCCCTTATGTACTAAGTATTCACTAAGTTGATACTCCTCATTTACTACTTCAAAGTAACTACCTGCAGGATCAATTATACCTTCCTTGGAATTTAGATACTCAATAAGTTTAATTTGCTTTATTAATTTCTCCTTTTCTGTTAGGTCACTATAATTTTTATTAAAGAAAGCAACTAGACCCCATTCAGACGTTAAAATTCCAAGTTTACGATCTTGAAGTTCTTGATTTGAAGTTTTACCAAAGTTATTAAGGTATCCTACATTTTTATCAACACCCTTATCTCTAATTTCTGTCAATTGCTCAATACTTAAATCTTCTAAGTCTTTAGGCTTAGCAATTTCTTGCACATTACCATTATCATTTTTATTAGCAAATAGTAGTTGAGAAACTGATACTGATAGAATTATCGCTAGAATTATTATAATTATTTTTTTATTAAGCATTTAATCTCCCCCTTTAATAGTTTAACTTTTAAACTATCTTCAAATTTTAACTAATTATTCAATTTTTTTGTATCATTTATAGCTAACTTCTAAATTACAATTAAAAACCCGCTATATCTTTAGATTAAGATTTTCTATTACATATTAACATAAAAAAATATATATTTATTACAAATAGATTAATATAGTATTAAAGTGGAGTAAAGTTAGATATAAAAGATATAGCTTAAAAATTAAGTCGTATTTTTATATCTAGTTTTACTTTATCTAAAAGATGTAATTTATACGTAATTAGATAATAAATCAAGAAAATTTAATCAATCCTCAAAAGATAATTCTTGTATTTATAGCCAAATTGTAACTATTTTAGCCTAACTTTTTATAAATACCTTTAGTAAAATAAAAATTAGGTTTGTTCTGAAAAACTGAACAGACTTATCTATTTTGAATACAGTTTTAATAGCATTTGATTTAATTCCTCACAAATTTCAAAATATATAAAAATAAATAGCAACAGTTGGTAGGTGAATATATTGAAAAAATTAATTAAGATAAAAAAAATAAATAAAATTTTAAATGAAAGAGAAAAATGCTTAACTGAAAAAAATTATATTATGACTAATAAATATATAATTAGCAATTTTTTATTAATTAATGAACCAAATTATTTTGAAAAAAACATTTTAGATAATCTTATTAATATATTAATAAAATTACCTAATCCGCAGTTAATGTATGCAATTCCACAATTAGTAGAAGTACTACAAGATTTAAATTGGCCCGGGAGTATGGATTCAGTTGAATTTTTATCAAGTCTCCCCATTGAAAAATATATTAAAAGTTTAGAGTATTCACTAGAAAAAGCAATAAAAGAAAAAGATGAAGATTGGTTATTTGGAATTTTTTATCTAATAGATAAAGTCCCTATTAAGGATAATCATTTTAAAAGAAAAGATATATATATTCAAGCAAGAAGTATGTATAAAAAAATCTGCGAATAAAACCAGACCAATTTTGATACTGGTAATTCCTACTTAAAATTTCGCTATTATATTCTAAATATTAAAAATTTAAGGAGAATATTATTATGACAATATATCTATTTTTATATTTAATATCTCCTATTTCAGGTATAATTTTTTTAAATATCAGTTTATCCATGTAAATATTTATTCTTTTATTATTATACTTAGATTAATTCATTTTTTACCAGTAATACAATTCAACAATATAACTTATGAGATCAAAAATCTATATTTTACTCCAAAATAAATCTATCTTAGTCCATTTTGTACTTTATTTTCAAATATATATGTTAATATAATCTTTATAAATTTCAATTTAAATTAGAGTCAATATAATATGAAACTTATTTTAAATAAAATTAAAACCTTTAAAATCCAAATAATTAGATTTTAAGGTCTTTTCTTTAAACAATCTTTTAGATAATAGTTTAAATCTAATATTATAGAGTTAAAAAAGGGGGCATATTATGAAAAACTGCTCAGAGTGCAATTATACTTTTACATTCAAAGATAGATTAAAAAGCACACTTTTAAGAGAACTAAAATGTAAAAATTGTAATTCTATATATAGAGTTGAAAGTAGTATTTATCGCTTTATTTATTCCTGTATTATAATGCTTTTACTAAGTTTTATATCAAATTATGCAAGCATATTTTTAGGTACTTCAATTAAAGTATTAATTTTATTTATAATCTTAATAATATTTGATTTAATTCCTCATAAATTTCAAATATATACTAAAATAAAGTAATACATTCTCAAGTTCCAGTTTAGGATATAGTTAGCTTAAGGTAAATTTTTATAGGTCGTACATTTATATTAAATCATATTTGAAAGGTAGTTATTAAATAAGGGGGGGTTAACATATGAACATTTTAGATATAAGTAATAATAGCGTACTATTAGATAGTTATAACAGCAGTTCTTTAAAAAAAATACAAATCAATGTTACTACTAATAAAGAACATACAGATATATCATTAAAAGAATTAAGTGCTATTAATAAAGGTAAACATTTAGCTATAGAAAGCTTAAACGCTACATATAATTCAAACATAAATAAAAAAATTCAAGAGTCTTTAGAACGTAAATTATCACAGCTTAATGAAATAAAAAACATGATTGAAAATAAAGATAAAAAAAATGATACAGTAGAAAACGCTAAAGTTGATAGCCATATCAAGAGTACAGAAAAAATCAAAGATAAAAAAGAAACTTTACTTAATGAAGATGAACAGACTAGTCTTCAAGATATAAACAAAAAAATATCTGAAACTAATAATGAGTTAAAGGAAGTTATGATTGTAGCTGAAGAGTTAAGTAAAGAATCTGAATTAATTGATGAAAGAATATATGTATTTAAAAAAATGTATGGTAATGATATATTCAAACTTTCAGAGAAAGAGGCAATTTTAAAACAAGTCTACGATACTCGAAACAATCCATTAATTCAAGAGCTAAAGAGTACTCTTAATGAAATTATAGAACTTGAGGCACAATTAAAAGATAGATTAAATAAGGATGAAGCAGAAGATAAAAAAGAAATATAGTTATATAATTTAAAAATTTGATATTTTAACTAAAATTAAGAATTATTGAAGTGAAGTTAAAAATTTTTTAGTATATGGTTGTAAATGTCCTTTATAAATTAACGATAACTATTCATAATAAACATAAACTATATTATAATATCTCTTAAGCATTGGGGGGGGCTAAATTTGTATTTAAATTCTTTAATTATGTCTTTCATATTTTTTATAGTAGCTTTTATATTTTTTATTTTTAAAAATAAAGCGTGTATCCTAATAGGTGGATATAATTGTATTCCAAAAGCTCAAAGAAAAAACTATGATGAACTAAAGCTTAGTAAAGATTTCAAAACTACCTTTTTTAAATATGGCCTAATATTTTTATTAGGATCAATTGGTTGTGTATTAGTTTCTGATTGGTGTTTTTGGATATCCCTTACAATTTGGTTAATATACTTTCTTAAAAATGTGAGTTTTGATAATAAAATTTTTGATAAGTATAAAATCAATTAGTAGCTTTTGATATTTATAATAAAATTAAAGCCATTATAATCCATTCACTTGAATTATAATGGCTTTGTTTAGAATAAAGTTAATACACATAGAATTCAAATAAATGGGTTCTATGTGTAGGTTTACTACTACAGAAACAGATAAATAAAGAAAAGAATAATAAATAAAATAATACCTCTGAATACATATGCATCCTGAGGTATTATTTTGTTTATTTTGAATTTAATAGATTAATGACCTTATTTTTCTCTGAAGAATCAACAAAAATAGAACAAGGTATAACGACATATTGCTCGATATTTGGACCTAGTGCCATTATAACGTCTTTTTCTACTACAACCTTTGAAATATCTTTATAGTATGTTTTTACAGTAACATTAGTATATGAATAGATTACATGGTCTTCTTTAAATTTGACAATTTGCTCCTCTAGTAAACCAGGTTTATTTTTTAACATATTAGCAACTACCTTAGATCGTTTTCTATCAAGAAACGACGGACTTAAGGAAATAAAAAAAACTATTAAAATAATACCTGCTACTATACCAAAGGCAATGAAACTTTTAAATCCTTGAAATATCAAGAAAGCTAATGACATCCCTACATATGTAAATAGAATAACACGTTTCATTAACTTAACCATCCAAGCGCGTCCACCGCCAAGCGTTTCTATAACTTTAAATACTGTTGTATACTCATCAACAGTAAGTTTAAACTTATACTCCATATAATCGCCTCCTGGGTTTATAATAAATTTAACCTCACTATTTTAATTATATCCATTTTAGATTCATTTAAATTCTTGTTTAAAAAATAAGCTTCTCTCTAGATGTTTTATAATAAGTTTTTGTTCGTCCATATAAATCATATAACCCAAGCGAATTTGTTGCCAGATGATAAACCCTAATAGTTTACCCTTTACTATCTACTTTATATTGCTACACTTTACTTGTTGTTTTACCCCAAAACTGATTTTCTCTCTTAGAGTACTCCATATCATCATAAGATAATCCAAAATCTTTGCTATGTATTTAAAGAAGTAATCTACATAAATGTATACATATATTAGAAAATAAATAATTTTGAGATAGGTAATTCTTATGAATGTATTACATGTTTTATTAATGTTTATACTAGGAGTGTACAGAACAAGGTACGCACAAGAATAGTCATAATAAATATAGAAAGGAATATATAAAATATGCAACATCCTAAATATAGTAAACTATTATTTAGCTTTATATGTGTATTGGCAATAATGGGAATATATTTATTAAGTTTTCCAATTAATAACTACCAAAATACAAAACAAGATTCAAAAGATACTAATACTGCCTTTCAATATTTTCAACATTTAAATGATTAAATTATATAAAACAAAAGAATTCTATACTGTTAAACTTGTAGAAATTTTTTGTTTTATATAGCTATATCAAAAGAATTATCTTCTTCCAATATAATTTCAAAACTTTGTATATCTCCATTCACTCTATATTTATTATCACTTAAATCTTCATATGATCCTTTATCAACCTCTCTATTATCAATATATTCAATAAAAATTATTATCTTCCTTATTAAATAACATTTGAACATGATATCCATTTACCATATTACTTTGGTAAAATCCATGCAAATCTAATTTTATACTATATGAACAACCAATCATTAATGAAGTAAAAAACAAACATAACATAGAAAGTGCCATTTTACTCATAAATCTATTCCCCCATATATAATGCTTAATTTATAACAATTCTGAACTTTAATTATATTATTCTCCATTATTTATCAATTTAAAGCAATCACATTATTTCTAGTGAGAATACTATAAAAAATAGAACTATAATATAATTTCACTTTATGGACTAGTTATATATATGAAACAAATATAAAACTCTTAAAATTCAATTATTTTAATTTTAAGGGCTTTTTTACTAAACATTTTTAAATGTGTTTTTAGAGAAATTTTTAGAATATAATATATTATTTTTATATTTCGCTCCTAAATAAACCCATTTTAATCCATTTTTAATTATTATTTTAAAAATTTTTATATAATTAACTTTGGTCTAAATAAATTAATATTTCCTAGAGGTTTAGTAGATTGTTTTAAAGAATCAGATACCCCAAGAAGAATAAGTTAGCCAAAATGAAAGGATTAAAAAATGAGTAAACAATTAAGAATAATAAATTGGATTATAGGAGGAGTAGTAACTTTATTTTTCTTATTTGGGCCAATGTGGTTTTTTGATCAAAATCCATATAGTAACCCATATAAAATTCCTGTAAGGGTTGTATATTTATTTTTAATATACTGTGTTTTATCATCAGCATATTGGATAATGCATAAAAAATCAAATATGATATTTCATTATCTTTTAATCGTAATAGTATATACATGTATAGCATTTTCTATAATAGTGTATGCGGCATATAAAGGATAAATTATAACAACTTAGTAAATGGCCTGCCTCTCTTATGTATTTGAAATAAAGTTAATGCCCTTAAAATCTAAATAAATGAATTTTAAGGGCATTTTGGTTACTTATCTTTAAATGTGGTTTTAAGGAATAATGTTTTCTATTTATTTCGTTTTCTATTTATGATTTCAATAACTATATATCCTATTATTAGTGAAGGTGTAACATACATGATAGTTTTATGTATTAAAGGGTATATTTCAAAGATTTTATTTTCAGGTATTCGGAATATAAAATAAATAATTTGATTCTTATTATTTTCTTGAGTTCCGAATATACCGCCATAATACTCTTTATCTTCTTTCCAATTTCCATATTCAAAAATTTTATCTGAGGACTTATTAGAATATTTATAAGCCTTTTCTTTATTTGGATACAATCTTAAAAATAAAATATCTTTTGATTCAATCAATTGATCTACATCTGTTTTGTAGCTATCTATATCATTTATATCCTTATTTTTTATTATGATACTTAATTCCTTACGAATTTCCATTCCTTCATTTAACCAATATTGCCATCTTTTTTCAGCAATGCTTTCTTCTGCATTAGTTAAGGTTATTACTAAAAACAAAACAATAAATAATACACATACAATTCTAGATATTTTTATAAGTTTGCTTAATGCTTTAGAATCATTTGAAAGTTTTTTCACCATATCTTCATCCTCCCTTAATAGCTCATCAAGAGAAATATTATATAAATCACTAAGAGCTACTACACTTTCTAAATCTGGGTAACTTCTGCCTACTTCCCAATTTGAAATAGTTGTTCTAGATACATTTAAGATATTTGCTACATTCTCTTGAGTTAGTTCTTTTTTTAATCTAGCCTGTTTTAATTTTCCTCCAATTGTCACTATTACTTCTCCTTTCAATTTCAGTATGCAAAACTTTTTCATATTAACCTAGCCAAGATTATGAACACCAGTAGGAAACACTATGTCAAGATTCTTCACATCCGCTTAATTTGAATAATTTGACAATATTTTTTATTTTAATTTTTTAATAATAACTAGTAAATATTTAATCCTTTATTTAATAAGGATTTATCTAGCAGTCTTAAAATTTAAGTTTAAGGACTAGGGTCTTAAAATAAAGCCCTTAAAATCCAACTAAATGGATTTTAAGGACTTTTTTACTAGATACATTTAAATGTATTTTTAAGAAATAGTTTAATTACTTAAATTCACCTGGGTTCTCTGCTAAAAACTCTATATGGCCACATGTAGTACATACATAACATAAAACATCACTTATCTTTTCACCTTTAAAGGTACCTTTTTTCTTTGCACTTATGTATGGTTTTACTCCAACTAGCATAGTCTTAAAATCCACTATCTTCATTTCAATTTTACATTTCTGACATTCCATAAATTTTATCCCCCCTTTTAACATTTATGATATATGTATAACTAAAAAAATAAAAGTAAATTTATTAACTGCTCCTTAAAATTTACTTTAGAGACTAGTATTTTTAAAGGATGATATCAAGCACAACTATTTTAGTGAAGACTTTATAAAAATAGTTGTGCTACAGTTAAATTAATATTTATTATAAATATTAATTTATTAAGAAGAGGTATTCTGATGAAAGAAATTTTATTTTTATGTGGCCTAAATGGAATAGGAAAAACTACTATTTGTAATGAAATTATTAAACAATTACCAAATTCAGCTTATATTGATTCTGATTCATGTAGGATGATGAACCCATTTATTTTAAATGATGACACAATACCTACAATATCAAATAATATTAGTGATTTACTGATTAATTATTTAAAATGTTCTACTATTAATACTGTAGTTTTTTCGTATGGATTTCACGGACGAAGAAAAGAAGTGTTTCAAAATGTTCTAATGGAAATTTCTAAAGAAGAATATAACTTTATTCCGTTTTTACTTTGGTGTAGCGAAGAGGAAAACATTAATAGAATGAATATTGACAACAGAAGTTATGATCGTATTCAAAGAGCTTTAAATGAATCGAGAAAAGCTTTTGATGATATGATTTATCCTAAAATAGATATAACTAATTTATCTGCTTATGAGGCTGCAAAAACTATAATTACTAAAGCAAAATCAGGTATCTATTAAAAGACAAATTCTCTAAAAAGATTTCATCATAAAAAATAAATACTTCTTAAACTTTACGCTTAAGGAATAGTTTAAATAATTCTATCATTTTCAATATTTTTAGAAACTAAAAGATCCAAATTTTAGTTTTTTAGTCTTACTCTTTTTAATATCTATCTGCATCAAAATTGCTTTTAAAAATCCTCTGTTGTTTTTTGTGATACTACATATTGGATTTATAACTCAATTAATATACCTCAGACAAAGCTGAGATCTATTTTTTTAATTAATTTATGAATATTTCTATAGTAATTATAAAAGTATCTATTTTTGACTATCCTTTTTGGTTGAAAATAAAAGATTGATAGATTATATATGCTCTCCCCTCTGTACATATTTTTATTTTAAGCTTTTACTAAGTTTCTTATCTGCTACCCTCTTTATTCACAGTATATAAAAATTATTAGTTTAACCTTGTAATTCTTTTATTTTATTTTTAATTTCTATATTTATATTATTATCTAAAGATATTTTTTTTAGCTCATTGTTTAAGTCTGTTTTTTGTTCTTGTGAAATTTTTATTGAAGAATCAATATTATTTATTGAAGAATAAATACGGTCTATTGCTTCTTTTATATCATAGTCAATAAATTTAGATACATCTTCTAAATTATTAATTAAAAATTTTAGATTCTCATATGACATAATATTAAAATCTTTTCCATTTTGTAACAAATATTCACTAAGTTCGTACTCTTTATTTGATAAATTAAAATACTCACCTGCAGGGTACATTATATCTTCATTATAGTTTAGATACTCAATAAGTTTAATTTGCTTTATTAATTTCTCCTTTTCTGTTAGGTCATTGTAATTTTTATTAAAGAAAGTAACTAATCCCCATTCAGAATTTAAAATTTCATTTTTACGATCTTGAAGACTTTGCTTTGAAGGTTTTCCAAAGTTATTAAGATATTCTACATTTTGATCAATACGTTCATCTCTGATTTCTGTTAATTGTTGAATACTTAAATCCTCTAAATTTTTAGATGTAGCAATTTTTTCTACATCACTATTAGTATCTTTATTAACAAACAATGATTGAGTAGTTAATAAAGATAAAATTATCATTAAAACAATTAAAGTTATTAGAGTTATTTTTTTATTAAGCATGTAATCCTCCCCATTTAATAAACTAAGTTTTAAATTCCTCTTAAAATTTCACTAAGTCAGTATTTGTTAAATTTTTCTGACTATATACTTTATAATCAATTCTAAAATTTCACTTTAGGTACTAGTTACGTCTTTAGATTAAGATTTTCTATTACACATTAACATAAAAAAAGTATATTTACTAACAAGTGGATTAATATAGCATTTAAGTGGAGTGAAATTAGATATGTTTAGAAATGTTTTTACAGTATAATATATTATTTTTAGATTTCACTCCTAAATAAAACTATTCTAATCCATTTTTAATTATTTTTCGAAGAAAAATTATATAATTAACTCTAGTCTAAATAAATTAATACTTTTACTTTTGTATCTAGATATAATTTTTAGAATTATTTTTACATTTTGAAATTAAAAAGCATCTAATGATGAACTTGGAGTTGAATAATTTTCAAAAAAATTTTATGCAAGTAAAACAAAAAATCCTCATATAGTATCTCCAAATTTATATAATACGAGTACATCATATTGCTCCAAATTAGTTTATTGAACCTTAAGGTATAATTGAAATATTAATTTTTTATAGGAGGTAAATAGATGATAAATTTTTTCTTATTTTTTGGAATAATCCTTGGACTTGGTGCTATAATCGTCACTTTTGCACTTAAATACATATTACCTGAAAAGCATTTTAAAAAATACTGTAAATTTATTCTATATATATGTTTTATAATTTCTCTTATATTAACCATAGGAGGTTATATTTTTGAAATCAATGATTTTAAACCTTGTTTAGTTCCAACTATATCAAACGGAGGTTTAATCATAATACTTCTCAGTGCTGAAAGTAATAAAAAAAAATAACTATTTAATAAATTTAACTTTAGGAATTAGTTTAAATAAATCCAATTTTTTCAATACTTTAAATACTGTTAGAAATAAAGAAAGTGTAAACTTAATATTATTAAGTTTACACTTTCTTTATTTTATTATCTTATAATGCTCTCTTCTTTAATTTTAAGGATTATTTTGAATAAAATAACCTAATTATCTTTAGTTTTATTATTTCAAATCTAATTTAATTAAAAAAAACATTTTTAGTTTAACTAAAATTCTAAATTTTATAAAATTCACTTTATTTAGCAATTTACTTCATGTATTATAATATTAAAAAATTAATCAGATACGGAGGTTTTAAATGTTTAGAAAATCGACTTTTTCAGATGTCAAAACAATAATGAAAATTATAAAACAAGCCCAAGAATCTCTAAAAGAACTTGGGATTGATCAGTGGCAAGATGACTATCCAAATTCTCAGGTAATAGAAAACGATATTAACAACGACTGTAGTTATGTTCTTAAAAAAGATAATGAAATTATATCAACAATAGCTATATCTTTTGATAGTGAAGAAAGCTACGAGAATATATCTGAAGGCGAATGGATTACAGATTCAAACTCTAAGTATGCAGTAATTCATAGAGTTGCTGCTAGTAACAGTGTAAGAGGTTCAGGTATAGCCAATAAATTATTTAAGTATGCTGAGA
The DNA here is from genome assembly GCF_053667625.1 of Faecalimicrobium sp. JNUCC 81. Classification (NCBI taxonomy): domain Bacteria; kingdom Bacillati; phylum Bacillota; class Clostridia; order Peptostreptococcales; family Peptostreptococcaceae; genus Faecalimicrobium; species Faecalimicrobium sp. JNUCC 81. The sequence continues at coordinate 1,038,120 of NZ_CM132203.1, read as the reverse complement.
ATTTATGCAAAGAAAATAATATTCCAAGTGTAAAAATCGATACTCATGAAGATAACATACCAATGCAAAAGTTCTTAAATAAAAATGGTTATAAATACTGCGGGGTAATATACTTAGAAAACGGAGATAAAAGAGTTGCTTTTGAAAAGGTCTTATAGTAAAAAATGAGATACTTAATATGAATAAATATACATGCCCTTGTTGTTGTCATATAATAAATCTTATATTTATAAAAAGCAAAAACACTTGATTTAAAACCAAGTGTTTTTGCTTATACCTATTTAATTATCTGTATTTACTATATTCATTCCTGTAAGTTCATTTATTTTTTTACCTATTTCTAAACCACTAATATATTCACTTACCTCTTTAACTACTGTTGCATCTTTAATATCATTTATAGTATTTTCTATATCAATATTTTTAGCTTTATCAACTACATTTTCTACTTTGAAATCCTCTACATAACCAGTTACTTTCTTAGCCACATCTGTATCTTTAATTTCGTTTATAGCTTTTTTTACATCTGTATCTATAAAGTCATTTATTCCATTTACTACTTTTCCTATCCCCTTATCACTAAACTTATAACCTACAACATTTATAATAACCAATGATATTAATAGTGTTATGACTATCTTTTTAATTAATCTCATATTCATTCTCCTTAATAATTTAATAATTATATATTAACTTGCTAAGTTTAATTTATCATTATCTTATTCTTAAATAATACTTAAATTTTTGTATGTAAATTATACCATATATATTAATTATTAAATCTGGAAAATATTAATATTTTAGAATAAAATCATGAATTAATATTATAGTCATTATCCTTTAAACTATTAACTTTTTTGTTTTTTATATAGCTCACACCTTTTATTAATAAGTAAATTCCTAATACAGCATAAATACCCTTAAATAATAAATTTTCTGGAGTGGGTAAAAATAAAAAGTTATTTATAAAATGTGCAAAAATAGATAATTTCATAGAACCAGTACAATAATAAATTCCACCTAAAATTATACCTAGAATAAATGCATTAATTCCTTGAGGTATATTTAAATGAGCAATCCCAAATATTAATGCTGAGATTATTATTGCTTTTTTATAATTATTTTTATATTTACTTAATAACCCATTTAAAATTACTCCTCTAAAAAGTAATTCTTCAAATATAGGAGCTGTAATAAGTATTTGTATAGCAAGTGTTAATCCAACAATACCAATCTCTATAGAACTTAAATTATTTAAAATAAAATCTATATCATTCTCACTTATAGGTCCTTCAAATTGCGTTAATGCATCAAATAAGAAAACTTCTCTAATTAGCATATATCCAATTATAATTAAAAATACATAAATAAAATCTTTCTTTGTAATTAGTATCTTGTTCCTAATTATTTCATCATTATCCTTTTTTATAGACTTGCGTCCTAAAATAGATACAATAACAATATTTGATACTATAATTATAATACTACCTACTACAATAGCAGTTCCAAATGATATATTCTCATTTATTAAAATCATTATAACTGTCGCTATAAGGTTTATTAAAACAGGCACTACCAAAAATATAGCCATAATTATAAATGATTTTAATATTGATATTTCTTTAATTTGACATTCATTTTTATATATTGATTTTAATGCTCTCATATTATCCTCATTTCTCTTTTATATAATTGTAAGCTTATTTTTTCATATGTTCAATATTTTCCAATATAAAATAATTTCATTTAAAAGTATTTCCAATAAACAATTATACTTAATATAGCAGCTATTATTGTATAAAATACAGAAACTATAAGAGGAATATTTATATAAACCTTAAAAAAATTAGGATTTCTACGAGAGTCACTTTCAAGGAATCTTTTTACTGGCAAATCTAGCATAGCAGTACCAGGTCCTCCTTCACTTGAAAAAAATACTATCAAAACAGATGCCATTAGACCTGTTGCAAATGACATTTCTAAAAATTCAACATTAAAAATTTTAGATACAATAATATTTATTACTACTAGAATAATAAGACAAACAAATGAATAAATAATTTTTTTCATAATATCTCCTAAATTATAATTTTTATTTAGTCAATAATTTTGATATGCTTATAAAATCTTTATTATTTAATATGTCTTTTGAAATAATTTTGTTATCTAAATTTAGACATTATTATTTCGTCGTAGTATTTTCCTTCTTTGAAAATCTCATTTTTAAGAACTCCTTCAACTTTAAATCCACACTTTTCATAGCTTTTTATTGCTCTTTCATTAAATGAAAAAACAGAAAGTCTTATTTTATTAATATTCATATCATTAAATATAAAGTCAATTAATACCTTCATAGCATCTGTTCCATATCCCTTGCCCCAGTAGTCTTTATCTCCAATCATTATGCCAACAACTGCAACTCTAGTTAACCAATTTACACTGTTAATTCCGCATCCGCCTATATATTTATTAGTTTCAATATCTTCTATTGCGAAGTTATATGTGCCTTCTTTATTTGATTTTTGTGATTTTATCCATTCGTCTTCTTCCCACTTACTAGTTGGAAAAGGAATACAATCAACTAAAAATTTCTTTAACTCTTTATCATTAACAAGCTTTAGTGCTATTTCTATGTCTTCTTCTTTATATGATCTTAAAACTACTTTCTCTCCATAATACATAAAATCATCATCCCTTTTTTTGAAAATTTCTATAATTGTATTACTAAATATATCTATAGTAAATAATAAAATAAAAATTATATATATTATTTTTTTAATATATAATTTTAAATTAATAAAAAGCTAGAAATTCTATTCTTAGAACTTCTAGCTTTTTATTAATTTATATATTTATCAATTTTATTTATAATTTCTATTTGTTCATCTAACTTGTTACTAGATTTTGTTACACCCATTTGAAATTCACCTTCATTTAATGTCTTATTATCTCTAACAGTTTTAACTATGTTATTTCCAAATTCATCTAAATCCATATATGATAATTCATACATCTTATTACTACCTTTTAAAAACTCTGCTGATATGCTTTCTTTATTACTTTTAAATACATAACTAATTGATTCTTCTTCTTTTATTTTTTCAACTTCACTTTTGTGTGGCTCTTCACCTATAATAGCTTTTAATTCTTTAATGCTTATATTATTTTTATTTGAAAAATTATTAACAATATTTTGATAATACGATTCATAATCTGTGTATTTATTATTTAGTAATTTGCATATTTCTTGATATTTAATATTATTTGGTAAAGATATACCTAAGAAAAACTTCGGCTTATATTCTTCGTTTTCATCTAAATTACCTTTATATGATTCAGGTGTATATGATAAATTTATGTTAATTTCTCCATCATTAAAAATATATACTGGGGATACGCTTTCATATCCATTATATATAATATTGGTTATAATCAATTCTTCTTTATCATTTTTAAATATGTATTGCCGTTGAACCATTTCAACGTCTGAGGATTTGCCTCCCATTTTTAATTCTTCACCCTTTTCGCATTTATAGCCTGATAATAAGCTTTTTATATAATCTTTATTTAATTTATTTTCTTCATCTAGCTGTTTTGCAATTTTAAAATATCCTTCTTTTAATGAACTTGCTTTTTCTACTGATGTTGAATTTTCACATCCTGATGTTAGTACTAAAACCACTGTTAATAGTATTAATAATACTTGTTTTAGCTCAAGTTTTTTCAAGTCCTTCTCCCCTTTTGTATATATATATTTCCTTATGATAACATTACCATATTTTAGCAATAATTTCTATTCATTTCTAAAATAAATCATTTGATTTCTAATTTATTTTAAATTTATAGTTTTATATATACATTAATATTTACTATTCCTATAAATTGTTGATTACTATTAATTTGGAAACTTGTGAAAATATACTCATACTATGAATAGTAGGAGGCGATAATATGGATTACAGGTATTTATATGATGGAATAGATGATAAAGTAAAACTAGCAAGTGGAGAAAAAATAACTCCCATTAATTTTGATAATGGTGCTACTACACCACCTTTAAAAAGTGTAACAAAACTAATTCAAGATAATATAAAAAACTATGGGCCAATAGCTAGAGGTGTAGGACCTAAAGGTGAGTACTGTACTACAATGTTTGAAAAATCTAGAGAAATAATACTTAATTTTTTCGGTTTAAAAGGATGTAATACTCATACTGTAGTATATACAAAATCAGATACAGAAGGATTAAATATATTAGCAAATGCACTTATAAAAAATAAAGATGATATGATTCTTACAACTAGAATGGAACATCATGCTAATGATTTACCTTTTAGAAAATCAGGTAAGGTTGTACATGTAGATGTTGATAAATTAGGCAGAATAAATATAGACGACATAGAACAAGAACTTGTAAAAGCAAACGGTAAAATAAAAGTTGTAACTGTAACAGGTGCATCAAATGTAACAGGGTACTTAACTCCAATACATGATATAGCCAAACTTGCTCATAAATACAATGCATTAATAATAGTTGATGGTGCTCAGCTAGTAGCACATGAAAAAGTTGATATGAAAGGGTATAATGAAGATGAAATGATAGACTTCATAACATTTTCTGCCCATAAAGCTTATGCTCCATTTGGTAGTGGAGCAATAGTTGGCTTAAAAGATTATCTAAAAGACTCAGATCCATTTTTATCTGGTGGTGGATGTGTTGCTGGTGTATTTGATGAGAGTGTAATATGGTCATCAATTCCAGAAAGATTTGAGGCCGGAACTCAAAACTTCTTTGGTGTAATTGCTATGGCAAAAGCTTTGGAAGAACTTCAAAATATTGGATTTGAAAATATAAAAAATCATGAAAAAAATATAAAAGAATACCTTATAAACTCTATGAATTGTATAAATAATGTAATTTTATATGGAGATACAGATTATATTGATGATAGATTAGGTGTAATTACTTTTAATATTAAAGATATGAACTACGAAGCCGTTGCTGTAAACATGGCAACTGAAAAAGGAATATCTCTAAGAGCCGGTAAATTCTGCGCTCATCCTTATGTATATAGACTCTTAGGTGTTAGTGACTGTGACGGATATAGAGATGTAGTATCTGGAGCATTCAACGATGGAATGGTAAGAGCAAGTATTGGACTTTATAACACTATAGATGAAGCTAATATTTTCTTGGAACAACTAGACTATATTGCTAATGTATTAAGAAAATCTAACCGTAGATATAAAAAAACAATAAGAAAAATAAAATTTTAGTTAAGGTTAATATAAAAATAAAAAATTAGATATAAATAATAGCCCCAGTGAAACTTTAAAATATTTACTGGGGCTATTATTACTTATTTTTATATTCATATTCTAATATAGACATTATGATTATAGATTCATAACTTCCATTATAAATCACACATTCTCTTAAAATTCCTTCTTCTTTAAACCCTTCTGACTTATAAAGATTTTGTGCTTTAGTATTTTTACATCTTACATCTAGCCATAATCTATGTGCATTTAGTTGATTGAAGGATACTTCTTTTATTAATTTCAATGTTTCTCTTCCAAATCCCTTGCCTTTATCATTTATAACAAATCGTCTAAATTCAATATTGTTATCTTTATTTTCAATTCCTGCCATAATTATATATCCAATTGGTTTGTTTGTATTTGAATCTTCAACTATTATATGTAATATATCTTTATTTGTTAAAGAATTTATATGACTTTCTTTACTCCACTGACCTATATACTGAGCATTATAAGGTTCTCTTTCTAAACTTATAACAAATTCTAAATCTATACTTTTAGTACGCCTTAATGTAATACTATTAGATTCTTTTATAATATCATTCATCAATTACTCCCCCCTATTTTAATTTTTATATGTATCTTTGTTATTTATATTGTAGCAGTAATAGTAGTCTTTTATAAAAAACACATTAAATATTTCAGTTTAATTTAATATAAGTTATAATGTAAGTATATCATTATACTATAATTAAATGTAAAAAATTAGCATATTTAATAAATATAATTTTTGATTAATTTCAATATTTTATATTTAAAGATAAGGGGGATAATTATTTTGAATAAAAAAAACAAAAATGAGATATTTGAATGGTTTAAAACAATATGTGCATCGTTAATTATTGCATTTGGAGTAACATTATTTGTACAACCAACTATAGTTAGTGGACAATCTATGTATCCTACGTTAGAAGATAAAGATTATCTAGTAATAAATAAATTATCTTACAACAAAGAAATTCCAAATAGAGGGGATATATTAGTATTTAAATCAGATTTAGTTGATGAAAAAACTAGTCATAAAAAAAATTTAGTTAAAAGAGTAATTGCTTTGCCTGGAGAACATATCCTTATAAAAAATAATGAAGTATACATAAATGGCAAATACTTAAGTGAAGATTATCTAAATGATGTATATACAGATGGTGATATTGATACTGTAGTTCCCAATAATCATGTATTTACTATGGGAGATAATAGACCAAATAGTGGTGATAGCAGAGACTCAAAAATAGGAACAATTCCTTTAGACGATATAATTGGGAAAGTTGCTTTAAGAACATACCCATTTAATAAATTTGGTAAAATAAAATAAAAAAAGTAGATAGTTTTTCATTTAAACTATCTACTTTTTTATTTTATTATTTCATATATTTATCTAGTTTATTTACCATTTTTTCTTGTTTATCTAATTTATCAACGAAATTAACTACACCCATATGAAACTTCCCATCTTCTAGTTCTTTATTATCTCTGGCATTTTTCATTATATTAGTTTCCATAGTTTCTGAGTCCATATCTATATATGATAATCCAAACATCTTATTACTATTTTTCAAATACTCTGCACGTATTTCTTTTTTATCTTTTTCAAATTTATATGAAATCAAATCTTCTTCAGCCTTTTTTCCAACTTTAATTTTTTCAGTTGTTGTTTCACTAGGTGAATCACCTATAATATCTTTTATATCTTCTATACTCATATCATTTTTAATAGCAAAATTATCAGCAATCTTTTGATAATATAACTCATAGTCACTATAATTATCATTTAACGTTTTGCATATATCTTCATATTTATTATTGTCAGATAAAGATACTCCTACAAATAAATGTGGTTTTGGCTCTGTATTCTCCTCTATAAACTCTTTATCCGCTGGACTATATGATAAGCTTACACTAATATCTTCATCATTATAATCATACACCGCAGACAAGCTCTCTTTATCATTATCAGTCATATGAGTTATAGTAAGTTCTTCTTTATCATTTTTAAATATATACGGTTGTTGAATCATCTTAAGTTCTGGAGAATAATCTTCTAGTCTAAATTCTTCTCCTTTTTTATATTCATAACCATTTAATAGATTTTTTACATATTCTTTGCTTATTTTTTCATTATCATCTATTGCCTTTGAAATTTTAAAATATCCATCTTTTAATGAAGCTACCCCTTTTACAGATTGTGTACTTTCACATCCTGATAGTGCTATTAAAAACGGTGCAACTAGCATTAATAATACTTGCTTTACTCTATTTGTCTTCAAGTTTTTCTCCCCTTTTATTTTTATTTCACCCTCTATATATGTCCATTATAAACTTTATCATTTATTATAAATTTTTACTATATAATTTGTTATATTTTAAAATAATTAATTCATCAAACTTTTAAATTTCATAAACTTCTAAATAAAAAATTCGCTTTGCTCATATCGCCAACGACCTACAAACCAGGTCCGTTGATCAAGCTTAGTAGTTGGAAATTATATTTATCCACAAGTCAGATAAAATACAATCTCCTTATATATAAAAAAATGGAAGCTTAAAAGCTTCCATTTATATAGTATTAAAATTTATTCATAGCAAAATAATCATCTTTATCTTCAAAACTTATATGTTTTTTATTTCCATGTAAATCCTTTAACATAAAGTTTTCAACAAGTGATTTAACCATCTGTGCTTGTCCACTTAGTTCTTCACTAGCAGCTGCACTTTCTTCTGATGTTGCAGAATTAGTTTGTACTACCTCTGAAATTTGACCTACTCCTAATGTGACTTGGTTAATTGCAGTAGCTTGTTCCCCAGAGGCTTTAGCTATATCCTCAACTAATACAATACTTTGATGCATTGTATCAATTATCTTTTGAAGTGATTCAGCTGTTTCGTCTACAATCTTACTTCCTTTACCAACTGCTTCTATCGAATTTTCAATAAGTGTAGCTGTGTTTTTAGCAGCTTCTGCTGATTTAGCAGCAAGATTTCTAACTTCATCAGCAACAACAGCAAATCCTTTACCAGCTTCCCCAGCTCTAGCAGCTTCAACTGCAGCATTTAGTGCTAATATATTTGTTTGGAATGCTATGTCATCTATCGTTTTTATAATTCTACCGATTTCATTAGAAGTTACTGAAATTTCTTCCATAGATTTAACCATTTGCTTCATTTGATTATTACCATTTTCAACTTCATTACCTGCATTCATTGTTAAAACATTAGCTTCTTTAGCATTTTTTGCAGTATCTTTAATTTTATCAGATATTTCAGTAATAGTTGCAGATAATTCTTGAATTGAACTTGCTTGTTCAGTAGCACCTTGTGCTAACATTTGTGATCCACTAGCAACTTGCTCTGATGCAGCACCAACTTCTTCTGAAACTACATTTATTTGTGACATTGTTTCACTTAAATCATCTGTTATTCTAATTATTGATTTTTCGATTTCTTTAAATACTCCTATGTATTCTACTTCAGGCTCAACAGCAAAATTACCTGATGCAACCTCTCCTAAAACACGAACTGTATCATTTATAATTGCCTTAGTTTTATCACTCATTTGACGCATGCTACTTGATAAAGAGCCTAATTCATCTTTTGATTCATAATCAATTGAAATATCATAGTCTCCAACAGCCATTTTATTTGCAGCTACTTCTATTTCTCCAATTGGATTTCTTAAACTCTTTGTAATATATATACATATAATTACTCCAGCTACCATACTAGATATATTTAAAGTTGTAGAAATAATCTCAGATTTTGATACTGCATCACTCACTCCTTTATCAAATTTAATACCTAATTTTTCTGCATCTTCATAAAGAGCTATAGCGTAGTCTACACACTTACCATAAGATTTATAGTATGCTTGATCTTCTTTTACTACCATTTCTTTTGCAGTTTCATAGTCTCCTTTATCTATAAACTCATAAACTTTTTCATATTCTTGTCTTAATTCAACAACTGAGCTTTCAATATCACCAACTAATTTTGAAGCTTCTGAAGTGTTCTCACGAGGTATGTCAACACCACGAATTATTTTAATTCTTTCATTGATACTATCAAAGTTTTTTAAAATTGTTTCTTTATAGCTTGTATCTGTAGGATTTTGTGCAGTGAATGCAGTTACAAGATTTTGGTCAATAGAAACTATGTCTCTACGAATTCCCATAGATTGGTTAGTTAGTTGATAAGGACCTTTAAACAAATCATGTCCTAATTCTCCTGCTTTTCTCAAGTTATTCATTGCATTACCATTTGCAAATGCTGCAAGCAAAAGTACAATAATAAAAGATAGACTCAGCTTTTTACCAATTTTCAGATTTTTAACTTTTAATTGTTTCATATACATCCCCCCATTTTGATTTGATTTCTATTTAAATGAAAAATTCAAATATTCTAATTATTTGATTTGTTAATGTTTAAATTTTATAAAAAAATGATTTTAATTTAAAATTCATTTTAATATAAAATAGTTTTTTATTATTTTTATACGGATAAACATATAGATACTTTAGATTTTATATAATAAAATTTATAGACTTTTAAGAATTTTCTAAAAAATATTAAATACTAAAATCTCATTTAGATGATGTGATTTTACATATATTTTAAATGCTACCCTAAGGTTATAGGCAATAGCATTTATGTAATTTATTGTTAAAAATTGTAACTTGATATATATTTTTTATATAAGGGGGTGATTTTTTGAAATTTATTGAAAAGTATAAACATTGGAGTGCCTTCTTTGTTATATTACTATTAAATTTAATTGATACAGCATTTTTTCCAAACACAACTTTTAGTATTTATAAATTAGTAGCTAATATTTTCTTAATATTTATCTTAGTAAAGTTTCTAGGAGGTATTTTCTCTTCCTTTAGATCAGATGGTTTAGCTAACACTTTAAGTTTAAAATTAATACTTGCCTATGTTATTATATTTGCTTTATGGTTAAGTCTATTAATTAATATAAATTCTTAAAATAATATATAACTTTATATTAAAAGATAATTCTTTTACATGTATATTATAAATATTTTAACGCAAAATATTTTTGTATAAATATTAACGTTAAATGGAGGAAAATATGAAATTAATAACTGATGATTATATTAAAGTAAGAAACGCGATGTCAAATGGTGCTAGAACTATTGAAGATGTTAAGTCAATGACTGATATAAATATTGAAGATTATGAACACCAAAAAGAAATAGAAGAAGTTTTAAAAAATGCTTGTAGATGCATGAACGTATCTGTTGAAGAAGTTGTAAAAGCCGTTGAAAATGGTGCTGATACTGTTGAGAAAGTTTCAGAGGCTACAAAAGCTGGTACAGGATGTGGTAGATGCAAAGGATTATTAAATAATATTATAGATAACAAAAGATAGTAAGATTTATACAATATGTACTTTATTTATTATTTTAATAATTAATTTTTATAGATAAATAATAACTATATAGACTAAAAACACAAAAGTTATCTCCATGTAATTACATTGAGATAACTTTTTTATATAACCTAAGCTATTTAATTAAAAATTTACTTCTTTCTGCTAAGTGATTCTTTTATATCATTCAATGAATTGTTTCCTGTTCTTATTTCATAAACAGCATCTAAAAATTGATTAAGGTCACTTGAATCATTTAAATATAACAAAAGACTATCAAGTGCAAAAGAATATGATGATAATGTATTACTTATAGCCGAATACTGTTTTCTTAATATTGGATCATTTGAAGCTTTGTATAAATTATTCACTCTAGCAATGGAATAATTAACTTCAGAACTAGTGCTATCAATATCTTTTTTAATTTCACTAATTTGCTCATTATTTTTATTTTCTAGACCCATCATTGCTTTAGTAAGTATCGTTAAATCATTTTTTATTAATTCTAAGTCAGATACAAATTTATCAACAGTAGGATCTGGAGAATAAGCAAAGGAAATACTTGTAGATATAAAAATAATTGAAAGCATCGTTATAATTATTTTTTTCATTTCAAACCCTCCATATTTTTTTATTATACATATTATGCTCTTATTAATAAACTAATATGTCCGAGCGTTTTATTATCGAATTGGAAATTTAATGTTAAACTATAAAATAATACAAAATAAAAAGAGTCCTAGCCTAAATTAAGACTAAAACTCTTTGTTTATTATCTTTTTATTTCATATTTCTAAATCTTAATCCTGCAATTGCAGCTCCACCTAATAACACGTATGACATTAAACTAATATCTCCTGTTTTTGGGTTATCTGTCTTGTTATTATTTCCTTTGTCATTATTTGGTTTATTAGTTTGTGGTTTATTTTCTTCTGGTTTATTTTCTTCTGGCTTAACAGCTTCATTTTCTTCAAAATCTGCTTTTTTACCAGTAGTTATTCTACCTTCTGATTCCTTGTAATTAACTGTGCCTAATTTTTTTATATAGTTTTCAAGAGCTTCATTTAATGCACTATATTCATTTACTATAGGTAATTTAGCAAATACAGGATAATCATCTCCACCTGCTGCTGTAAAATCATTTGTTGCTACTGTATAAGTTTTATCCATATCTATATTCTTACCATTAACTTTTAAAGAAACTATTCTTTGTCCTATTGGTTGCTCAGGGTCTACTACGTATTTCATTCCTCCAACATGTGGGAATCCACCAAATGAAACTCCATAATTTTCAACGCCAAACTCTAAAACTTCTTTTATTTGAGCTCCAGTAAGTTTTTTAGTTACTATAAAGTTTCCAAAAGGTAATACATTTACTATATCTCCTTTTGTTATATCTCCCTTAGCTATGCTTGAACGTATACCTCCACCGTTAGTTAAAGATACATCTGCTCCAGTTTCATTTAACATAGCATCAGTTATTAAGTTACCTAAATTTGTTTCTCCAAATCTAACTTTATCTCTTGATCCTTCTAGATGAGTTTCTGTTTTTCCTACTTTAATAGATAAAGCTGCTTTTTGCTCATCTTCAATTTTTTTCATCATAGACTCTACTTCAGGGTCTGGTGTTATAGATGATGTTTGTGATTTATTTATAAGTGATGCATCTACACCTACAACTTTATTATTTTCATCAAATTCTATTTCAACTTTACCTAAGTTACTTAAGTACTCCCCTGTACTTACTAACATAGTGTTATTTACTTTTTTACCATCTTTAAACGCAGTATGGCTATGACCATCTACAAATACATCTATTCCATCTACATCTTTTATTATATCTTCAGATGTTGGCTCACTTGATTTATCTACTCCTATATGTCCAAGAGCTACTATTACGTCTGCTCCTTGAGCTTTTAGGTTTTTAACTTCTGCTTTAGCAGTTATTCTTGGGTCTTCAAAATCTAGCCCTTTAACATTGTTTGGATGTGTTTTATAGCTAGTTTCTTCTGTTGCCATACCAAAGAATCCTACCTTTATTTCTTTTCCATTTACATTCATTACTTTTATAGCACTTGGTTTAAATAAAGATTCTCCGTTTTTCTTTATGTTTCCAGCTAAAGGCTTAAGCTTAGTACTACCGCTTTTTACTTTTGCATTTTGGAATAATTCTAATAATCTTTCATACCCATAATTAAAATCATGATTTCCTGGTGCCATATATTCATATCCAGTAGCATTTAATAAATCTACTGCATCTTGACCTTTACTTAAAGTAACAAAAGGTAGTCCATGAGTAGTATCCCCTGCATCTACTAATATAGAGTTTTTAGTTTGATTTTTTATAGCTGCTACTACATCTAATCCTATAACTTTATCAGTTCTTTGGAATCTTCCGTGCATATCATTTGTGTGTAATATAGTTATTTTATTATTTGTATTTGCTTTTTCTTCAGTAGCTTCTACTGTTTCTTTTTTAGGCTCTTCTTTTGAAACTTCCTCTTTTGGAGCTTCTTCAGTATTTTCTTTAGTAGGCTCTTTTTCTACATTCTGTTTAGACTCTGTATTTTCTTTTGAAGTATCTTCAGTAGGTACTTTTTCATCAGTTTTTTCAACTACTACTGGTTGTTCTTCTTTTAAAACATTGTCTAGTGCAAATATAGTTTGTAAATTCTGTCCTGCTAGTGCTGCTGCTATAGCAATTGCTGCTATTTTTCTTCCATTTTTCTTAATCATAACAAATCCCCTTATTTTTTTAGTTAAATAGTGTTTTTCGATACAGAGAAAACGTATTTTTTCGAACCAATTCTTAATATATTAAATTAATTTTCGTATTTTACTTTTTTATTATATCATATTATTTATCTTTTTCTATAAATTTTTACAATAAATTCATACCTATTTCATATTAACACGAATGTAATTATTATATAACCTATTTTATCCAAAAAATAAAAAAACAGGTAAAAAACCTGTTTTTATCTTTACATTATACTTATTAAATAGTTATATATTTTTTCTAATTCTTCTTCACTACCTTGTATACAGTTTGGATATGAATATGGAAAATCTTCACAACTTTCTGGTGATGGTAGACCTGAACCAAATATTAATAGAAGGTTTCCTCTAAGCACTACCCCTGATATAGCTGATACTTTTATACACATTGACTTTGTTCTTGATTTTGATTTAAATATTGCTTTTTCTCTACTTTTATCTATGTATATTTTATCTTGATTTATTTCTATTACTATTTGTGTATTCGTTTCAAATCTTGCCATGTTTCCCCCTTAAGTTTATTCTATTTTTTATTTTATTAATTTTATAGTATCATTTATATTATTTTTAAACAATGACATTAAATAAAAACCCTATAAAATAGACTTTTACTGTCTATTTTATAGGGTTAATAAATATATTTTAAGCAGTTTTACTTCTTTTTGTTAAAGGACTTTTTTCTATATTAACAATCTTCCACTTATTTTCTACTTTTTCTAGGTAGTATGTTCTTTTTTCTTGATAAACTTCATCTAAGTTCATTTTGTTTTTATCAAGATAATCTTTATTTGCTTCTTTAATTGTAAACTCCGATTCAACTGTTACCTTACATGTAGTTATATCTTCATTAAAATAATTACGATACCATATTAGATTCTCATACTTTAAAGCTAGTTTATTATTTTTATACATTGACTGTACTGATTCTTTATAATTTCCTTTTTCTAAAGCTTTAATGAAGTTTTCGCTATATAAATTATATTCATCTTCTACATTTAACTTATTAAAATCTCTATTATCTACAAGCAAGCAATGTTTTTCTATAACATCTATTATTTGTTCTACATTATTATCATTACTTGTTAGCATTTCTTTATCATTACCATCTTTATCTAGTACAGTCCATAAAGTTTGCTTACTTCTCTCTTCTTGCTTTTTTTCTTCTTCTTTTGAATTTATCTCACTATTTTTATTTGAACTACTACTAGCTACATTAATTTTCTGCTCACTAACACTACATCCAGCAAACATTGAGATCATTAAACAAAGTGTAACTAACTTTAAAATTTTCATAATATATTACCTCTTTCTTTTATAAAAGAACCTAGAAAAATCTAGGTCCTTTTATAAATATTAAGTCTATTTAATATCTAAAGTTGTAGGGATTAATTGCCATTGGCTACTCCAATACCCCTTAGGAACATTTCCATATTGAACTGAACCATTTTCATCCTCAGTGTGAATATATGAATTAGGTTTCCATCTATTATTAAACCTCAAATAATTTTCTTCATTTTCTATCTTCCATTGAGCGCTATAATAAGTCGGAAGTACCTTTCCATGTTCTAATAATCCTTTTTGGTTTTCTATGTGTAAATACTCATCAGTTTTTTCATTTTTTAGACGAACATATTCACCTGCTTGTTCTTTTTTCCAAACTCCATTTGTATCAAACTCATTAAGGTCTCCATATGAAACTTTGTCACTATTTTCTTCTATATATAAGTATTTTCCTGTTTCTCTATTTTTTATATGGTATGAAGGTAATTTATATCCACCATCTTTTTTCCAAACACGGAAATAATCTATAGCCCATTGTTTAGGCCAAACATTATTATGTTGTCCTGAACCTGCATCTGTGTATATATTTAAAATTGTACCCATTGGATAGTCTGGTGCTTGATTTATTTCTTTATATAATTCATTATCATAGTAGAATTTAAGGCTTCCTGGTGACCAATCTAGACCATATATATGGTATTCAGACGTTGGGTCTCCTGATGGTACAGGTTCTTCAGAAAGCATCCAGCTTGTTTGGAAGTTTGGATCATTCCATCCATATGCTGCAATTCTCCAAGTGTCTGGTTTACTAAAGAAAGATTCTATAATATCTATTTCTCCAGTTTCTTTTGAATTAAACCAATCATCAGTATCATTTTGCATACCTACCATCCACCAAGCTTGATGACCTCCACCACCACAGTCAGCAAACTTTGCACGTATTTCAAAATATCCATAAGTAGTAGCATATCCTACCCAAGGTTCTCTATCTTGGTTATCAGTTGTACCACTAAAATTATGAATCCAATTTTTATCAAATGACATTATAGCAGATGAACGAACTGTTCCATCATGTTCAGGGCTCCATGGCTTTTGATCTTCTGTTATGTATTCTATCAAAGAACCGTTTTCAAACTTATATTGTGCTTTTGCATTTTCTGGATTTTTAGTCCAGTGAGGTAAATAGTAATCAGTCCATTTTGTTTTATCTAACCCTGGTCCATTAAATTCATCTGAAAAATCTAGAGTATATCCTTCTTTTGTCAAAGGATTTGGTGGCTGATCTGCTGCATAAACTGATGATGTAAAAACAGTAGATATAACCATTAATAATGTCATTATAACCCCTAAGCTCTTTTTTAAGATTTTATACATAGTATAATCCCCCTCTTAAAATAATTTTACTTACTCCCATATATTGCTAATATACAATATACTTTGCCTTTTTACTATACTTTTTTACCTTTAGTATGTTTTCTTCAAAATACATCTAACACAAACACTCATAATATTTTAATTATGAGTGTTTGTAAGTGTAATTTATTATTTTAATGTTGGCCAGTAAGCTTTATTAGCTTCCATTAAATCATCTAATACCGCCTTACCCACTCTATAAGAAGGTATTGTTTTATTAAGTAATATAGCTTCCATTGCAGTATTATAAGATCCTGTTAAAGCTGTTTCTACTGTTAACTTTTCATATGCCTTTTGCATTTCCATCATACCTTTATAAAATGTTGGTATGTTTCCAACTGTAACTGGTTCTGGTCCTGTTGCTCCAACATAGCATGGAACTTCCACTACAGCTTCGCTATTAAAATTATTAATAGCTCCATTATTTTTTATATTTATAATAAATCTTTCTTTAGTATCATGTATTATTGCATTAGTTATATCTACTATATAATTTCCATGAACTCCACCTAATAATTTAGAATCTTTAGCTGTACCTAATTCTATAACACGTTTACACTCTTCAAATACTGTAATTTCTCTAGTGCTTAGTACATATGACCCTCTTGTAAATTCAATATTATCTGATTCAACCATTTCGTCTGCAAAATAATAATATTGTAAGTAGCAGTTAGGGAAAAATTGTGGATACATTTTAAAAGCCTTAACTACATTTTGGAAAGTCTTAGTCCAGTAATCATCTCCAACAATCTCTTCATTAGTTTGTATTAATCCTTTTAACTCTCCTGATTCTACTTTTTCTCTTATTCCTGGTAATAAATCTTTTCCAAACTTATCATAAATATTAGTCCACCATCCAAAGTGGTTTAAACCAAAGTATTTGAAAGTTAAATCTTTATATGGTATATCTAAATACTCTGCTAAAGTTTCTTCTATACTTATTGGCATATCACATATACATAAACATTTAGCTTTAGGGAATTTCTTATATATAGCTTCTGAAATTATAGCTTCTGGATTAGTGTAGTTTAGTATCCAAGCATCTGGACAAACTTCCTGTGCAACTTCTACTATTTTTAAAATTTCTGGTATAACTCTTAGCGCGAAAGAAAATCCTCCTAAACCACAAGTTTCTTGACCTACAACATTATGCTTTAAGCATATTTTTTCATCAATTTCTCTTTGATTATTAAGGCCTGGTCTTATTTGAACATATAAGAAGTTAGCATCTTTAAAAGCTTCTCTTATGTCTGTTGTATAAGAAACTTTAATATCTGAGTTATTATCTCTATAATATATTCTTGTAAACTCACCTATAAGGTAGTTTCTTTCTTCATTATTATCATATAATACTATCTCTTCTAATTGTAAATCTTTTGAACGGTTTCTAAGTACCTCTACTATTCCTGGAGTATGTGTTGATCCTCCACCTACTATTACTATTTTATTTCCCATATTATTTGCCTCCCTCACTTGCTAATTCACTTAGTAATGCATTAAATTCTTTCATTACATGAACTACTTCTGTCCCTACTATAATTTGTATATTATTTTTATTTACTTTTACTACACCTTTTGCGCCTGTTTTCTTTATGTTATCTTCATTTATTAAGTTTATATCTTTTATTTCTAAACGCATTCTTGTAACACAGTTTTCAGCGTTAACTATATTTTCAACTCCACCAACATTTTGTAATAATTTCTTCGCCATATATGCATAGTTTGAATGAGATAATTTTAATGAACTTTCATCTATATTTTCAGTAATATTTTCACTTCTTCCTGGAGTTTTTATATCTTTTTTAATGATAAGTGTCTTAAAAGTGAAATAGTATAAGAAGAAGAATGCTATCCCAACAGGTATTACATATATTACATTGTTACCCATGTTCCAATTTAGTGTTAAATCTATTATGTTAAATCCAAATGCAAAACCAAGTCTTGAATCAAATAAATATAATATAGCTCCTGCTAAACCTGTAAACACTGAATGTATAAAGTATAAAAGTGGAGATATAAACATGAATGAAAATTCAATTGGCTCTGTTACTCCTGCAAATATTGAAGTTAATGCACCACTGTTTGCTAATCCTTTTACTTCTTCTTTATTTTCTGGACGTGCAGTTTTATACATTGCTAAAGATATACCTGGTATTCCAAATACCATAATTACGTAAAACATTATTAAGAATGATCCTGCACTTGGATCTCCAGCTAAAAATCTTGTCATCTCTCCTGTTACTACTGTTCCATTTGCTGTTGTATAACTTCCTAATTCATAAAATATGTAAGCATTAAAAACATGATGTAGTCCAGTTGGGATTAAAACACGGTTTAAAAATCCAAATAAAAATACTCCTATAATTCCCATTGATCCAAGACCTATTGCAAAAGTATCTAATCCTGCTTCTATTGGAGGCCATATAAAACTAAATGCTCCTGCTAAAACAAGTGAAAATATTGGCCCTAAAGTTATAGCTAATTTTTCTCCTGCAAAGAAAGAAAACATACTTGGTACTTTCCAGTTTTTACTATAATTATATATAGTAGCAGTACTTATACCCGATACTATACCTCCAAATACTCCCATACTAGTACTTTCATTCAAGTAGGTAAGCGCTTGCCTGAACACCATAACTGAAAGTACTCCTGCTAAAACTGCTGATGATTTGTCTTTACTCTTTGTATATGCAAGTATACATCCAACAGCAAATAATAAATCTAAATTTCCAAATACAACATCAGATGCAATTTTTAATATATCTAAGTTTAGTAAATCTGGCTGACCAAGTCTTGATAAAAGACCAGCAACAGGCATAGCAACAACTGGTACTAGCATTGCTTTTCCAAGCTTAGATAATTGATTACTTAGTAATCGAAGTGAATTAGTCAAAATAATTTCCCCCTTTAAATTTATATATTATTATAATTACAAAGTTCTATATCGTATTTATTTATAAGCTCTTTCATATAAGGATCACATAGTATATCTACTTCTCTTATTCTAGCAATATTAAAAGATGATCCTTCAAGTAAAGGGCTATCTAAAAATGCTGGATGACACATTGCTTCACTTTTCTCAAACTCAATATTTTTAAGTATATTTGATTCAATAATCTTAAAACATTGTTCTCTAACTGACATATACTTAGTAGTCATATCTCTAATAGGGTCGTAATTACATAAATCTAAAAAATTTATTTCACTATCCTTTGTTATCCTGTTACAATTTCTAACAGGTAGATTGTATTCTTTTGAAAGCATTTTAACTACTTCCATTTGTTCTTTAAATGTATGTATATGGTGATGGGAATCAATATGGCTTAACTTAATCCCAAATGAGTATAATCTATCTATTTGAGCTTTCCACTCACTATAAAGTTCATTTTTATTAATATTTACAATTCCTTTTTCAAAATTACTTAACTTATAAAAATAGCCGTCTTCTTTTGTTAATGAACTTACACTATTACCTAAAATAGGCTTCCCACACGTCAATGTTAGATGTACCCCTATTGCCAATTTAGGCATTTTTTTAGATAATTCAACTGCATGTTTTGTCCCTGGCATATTTGCCATTAATGTGGTAGATGTTAGCACTCCATTTATATGACTCTCCGCTATTCCTAGGTTAACAGCATGAGAATATCCAAAATCGTCTGCGTTAATAATTAATTTTTTAATATCCGTCTCCCCCTTTCCTTTGATATATTTTAAGTATATATTCTTTTTATCCTTATGAATATACTTTACTTCCCATTTGTAACGGATGTACAATAGCGTAACATGTTTCATAATGTAAATGGTTTATGATATAATTTACTTATATATTAAATGTGTAAAATTCTGGAAAGGGGATATCTATGAACAAAACATTTCATGTTGGTAGAATCTTTAAAAATCAAAATTTATCAGATTCAGAAGTAAAAATACTTGAGTATATGTTTGCTAGTCCAGAAAAGATAAAAAAAGAAGGTATAAGACAACTTGCTAAAGCAAACTTTACTTCTACGGCATCTATTATTAGATTGGCTAAAAAGCTTGGATATAGCGGATACAATGAACTAATTTTTGATGTAAAAAGGATGACATCGGATACTTTGGTTAACAGCATCAAAAAGGAAGATAGTTTTTCATGGAATTCAAAGCGTCCTTTGAATGACTTAAATGAATTGTCTAAAACATATTTAAATAAAGATAAATATATTTATCTATACGGAGAAGGTTTTTGTGAGTTTGTAACAGGATACATACATAGAAAACTATTAGTAAAAAAGTATAACGTTATATTGTTACATGGTTTAGAAATACCTATAGTATACGAAAAAAATCACAACCCTACTTTAATAGTTATATCAAAGTCTGGGGAAAACTTTGCGTGTATTAGAAAAATTGAACAATTATCTGATCTTGGAGGAGATATTATATCTATAACTTCAAACTCTAATAGTAGTATAAGTACTATTTCTGACGTATCTCTTTCCATACCTGTTAGTCATGTTGCAGATAGTAAAAATGAAGAGTTTACTACTTTCTATGGAGATAGTATAAATCTTTTAGAAGTCTTGTTCTCTAGGGTTTAATTAAATTATTTAGATTTAATATAAAAATTAAAAAGAGCATACTAAGAAAATATATTACTTAGCATACTCTTTTTAATAAATAAAAAGCCCCTAGTCCTATCCCTAAAATTCCAGCAACTATAATTCCATAAAGCATAGTATACGAAATCGTAAAAATTTGTATAGTCATATAATTTTCCCCCTTTTATATTCACTATAAAAAAGCTTAACATTATAGATATAACATAACAACTGCTTGTTTATATAGTAACTAATGATTTTCTTCTATATACACTAGATAAAATACCTATCATTATGCAGTTAGTAAACATATTAGTACCACCAGAGCTTATAAATGGTATACAAAATGTTAAAGGTGATAGTCCTAATGAATATAAAATAGTAGCTGTAAATTGAAGTGATAACATACTTACTATAGAAGCAGTAACTAATTTACCAAAATTATCTTTAACTTTAAACACTAGTACAAAATTTCTCACTAAAAAAGCTACAATTACAGCTAAACTAACAATTGCCATTATCCATCCTAGAGAATATGCAATAGCAGTAAATATTAAATCATTTTTTAGAAAAATAATATTCATATTAATTCCATTTATATGTTGACCAAATAAAGTAGCACTATCTAATAATTTCATAGACTCAGTTTGTATATATGAACCTATATAATCAGACGTATTTTTAAATATTCCTGGCATATATCCTAATAGTCTATATGTCAAATATGGTGTATTTAATATTTTAATAAATACAGTAATTAGCCCTAATAATTCTATTACAATTATTCCTAGCTTATATTCCTTTGGTGCTTTTGACATAAAAAATATTATATTAACTGTAAATATATAAAACAGAGCCATAGTAACACTTGGTATATCTATTAAAGTAAACATAGGAATAATAGATAGTATAATTAAAGTCATTATATTCTTTATTTTACTTAAATCCAATAATTGAATTATTCCAGATAATGATATTAAAAATATCATAGTGCTTAGTAATGATATATTGTTAGATATAGTATTTATACCATAAGTATTCGAATTTAAAATTTTATCTATAAATAATAATCCAAGCATTAAAAAATACATATGATAACTATATTTTTTTATCTTTCTATAATCAAATTTATAGATACCTATACTTATAATTCCACCTAGCATAGCACTTAGTATATTTTTATAAACCATACCCTTGCTTACTAAATCACTTTTCATAAGTGAATACATAGTTAACACCCCAATAGATAAAAGCCCTATAGTTAATAGTATAGTTACATAGTCTGGTCGTGGTTTATGTACTTTATTTAATCTTGCTCCTATTTTTTTAGGATCCCCCATTCTTTTTATAGCTTCTTCTATTGATTTCTCTTCACTTAATCCATTATCTATAAATTCATATACAATTTCTAATATATGAGATTCAAATTCCATTTTAACCTCATTATGAACATCTTTATTTTTAATATGTATTATTATGTTATCTAAAAAATCTTTTATATTTTGGTTATTCTCTAAATTCATATTATTTTAGTCCTCCAGTAATATCCCATTTACAGTATTAGTAAATAGTTTCCATTCATCTTCTTTTTCCCTAAGTTGTTTGTTCCCTTTATCTGTTATTTTATAGTACTTTCTCTTTCTAGCACTTTCCCCTTCACTCCAGAAAGACTCTACCATTTCGTTACTTTCTAGTGTGTGTAGTATCGGATATAATGTTCCTTCTTTAAAGTTAAAAACACCGCTAGACTTTAGCTCTATTTCTTTAATAATTTCATAACCATACATTGGTTTTCTTTTTAATAAACTTAAAATCAATATTGTCGTGCTTCCTTTTAACAACTCTTTATTTATTTTCATAAGCCCTCCTTATATACATAGATTTACTATGTATAGTAAATCTATGTATATAATAATTTATTTTTCAAAATATGTAAAGATATTTTTTATATAATCTTTTAGTTTGTAAATAAAAAAACTGGATTTAAAATCCAGTTTTTTATTTATCATATTAACTTTCACACACTCTTCCATCTTGTATTTTTATAATTCTATCAGACATATTAGCTATTTCATTATTATGAGTTATCATAACTAAAGTTTGACCAAAACTTTTAACACATTCTTTTAATAAATTCATTACCTCATCAGTAGTCTTACTATCTAAATTCCCTGTTGGCTCATCTGCAAATATTATATCTGGCTTATTAGCTAAGGCCCTTGCTATTGCCACTCTTTGTTGTTGACCTCCACTTAATTCATTTGGAAATTTATTTATTTTATCCTTAAGTCCTAATAAATCTATAATTTTATAAATATAATTTTTATCTACTTTTTTATCATCTAAATCTATAGGTAGCGTTATATTTTCATAAACATTAACTACCGGAATTAAGTTAAAACTTTGAAATATAAATCCAAACTTTTCTCGTCTAAGTTTTGCCAACTCTTCTTCTTTTAATTTAGATATATCTTTATTATCTAAAATCACTTTTCCTGAAGTTATACTATCAAGACCTGATATACAATGAAGTAGTGTAGATTTTCCACTACCACTAGGCCCTATAATAGATGTAAATTTTCCTTTTTCTATACATAAATTAATATCTCTTAATGCCTCTACTTTATTATCATTTTTACCATATACTTTATTTAAATTAGTTATCTCTAATATATTCATATCTATCCCACCTTTACTCATCATTTCTTAGACCTTCTACTATACTAAGTTCTTCTATTTTCTTTCTAACTAATAAAACTGCTAATACACAAATTAATACACAAACAGATATATATTGAAGTATTTCTATTATAGGAATTTTAAAAGCTTGTACATTTTGAGTTCCAAATCCACTTGCTACTATTTCATTGACTATCTTTACATATTTATATTGGTCATAGGTTGCATAGACACTCGCAATTATTCCACCTAAAAGTCCATACATAATAGATTCTATCATTATCATACGTTTAAGTTTTTTCATACTCATACCAATTGCTCTTAATGTTGCAAATTCTTTAATACGCATTATTAAATTTGTTTTTATTGTGCAAAGTATGTTGAGAGAAGATATTACAAGAATAAGTGATACTACTAATAGTACTACTCTTTTATTTTCAACTTCTTGTTTTTCAAAGAACTGTTTATATTTATATTTACTCTCTATTTCTCCATATGGCTCATTTTTAATTACTTTTTCTAATTTCTTATGAACAGCCACATCACTGCCTTTTTCGATTTTCATAGAGATTTTATTATAAGTATTTCTTCCTGTAAATTGCCATAATTCATCTTGAGAAATAGCTACTTGCATAGCAGAAAAGTTACCAATCTCTCTTTCTTTTCCCCATTTTCTATTTATAAATCCAGCTACTCTTACAGTCATATCTTTATATACTTCTTTCCCATTTTCTATAGCTGGTATTTTTGTAGTTAATAAATCTCCTATATTTAAATCTTTTAATATTTTATTTTTATTATCACCATTATAAAAATGATTATAGACAAGTACATTTGGATACTTTGATTTATCTTTATTTAAATCTGTACTTCCTTTTTCTATATATTTATCAAATCCTTTTAATGTTTTTTCATCATAACCCTGCATCCACAAATCAGTTTCAAGTACTTTATCTTCTTTTGAAATTCCTTGATTTTTTATATACTCATTATCTAAATTAGAAAACTCAGGTTTTAAGTATCCATAAATAGAGGTACTAGCTTCTACACTTTTTACATCTTTTATCTTAGATACTTCATCTATATATTTACTACTATATCCTGCATAACTATTATTAACATTAAATCTATTATGAGTTAAATTTATATCTATATCTCCCATAGACATAATGCTCCATGCAGTATTATCATATGAGTAGTCATCATTATATAAAGCCATCATCTTTATATATAAACTTCCACCTAAGCTTATTGCAAGTATTGACAGTATTGTTCTAATTTTATTTCTCCACAGATTTTTATAAGCCCTCTCTCCACTTACACCAAATACTTTTCTTATAAATTTATAGTAAAATCTATTTTTTTGCTTAGAACTAGTTTTATCACTACTTCTTATCGCTTCTATTGGAGAAATTTTCCCTGATTTGTATATTGGTACAATACTAGCTATTAAAACAGTAATAGTCGCCATAGTTATAGGCTGTAATAAACTATTTTTACTTATATATAGACCTATAATTCCTTTATAAATCATAGCTAGTCCTATATATGATAAAATTATTCCTAATAAAATCCCAATTAATGTTCCAAGTACTAAAACTAATAAACTTTGAGTTAAAATTATTATTCTTATATGTTTCTTTGATGCTCCTATTGCTTTTAATGTACCTAATTGCTTAGTCATATCTACAAGTACCATATTGAATATATTGTATATAACAAGAACTGCTGTAAACATAGGCAATAATTTATTATTTGCCTCAAACTTCGTTGTTCCTTGCATTTCAAATGAGTTTAAAGTTTGGATTAGTCCTGCATTACCCATAAAATTCATTTGGCTTAATCCATATTTACCAATTACACCTTCTATCTTACTCATTTGAGGTGCTTTTGTACTAAAACTTAATGTACCTCCATATTTTACTAAATCTAGTGGTATAAAGTTATCTTTTCCTTCTTGGTAATAAGCAAATGCTTTTAATATGTGGTCTTCATACTCTTCATAGTAATCTTTAGGCTTTGATATTATCCCTACTAACTTAAAAGAATTATTTTTAGCAAATATTTTATTTTCTCCATCTTTCTCTTTATATTCTTTTTGTATGTTGAAATTTATATTTTGATTTAGTTTTTCATCTACACCCATTTTTTCTAATGCTTTAGATTCTAATATAATTTCATTTTCATTTTGTGGTAATCTACCTTTTTCCAACTTATATCCAATCTCTTTTATAAAATCTTTATTAGATGAATCTAGTGCCATAGTTATCCCATTTTTATCTACAATACTTCCTAGATTAACTATTTCATACATATCTCTTATGCCTTTTTCATCTCTTAGTTTTTCTACTATATCCTTATCTAAGTTACTATACTCAACGTGGTAATCTCCATAAGTTTTATATGCTCTTTCAGTTTCTATTTTACTTTTAGTTTCTGGTACTACATTTAATGAAAATACCAACATAACTGCTAATGATATACCAATGATTAAAGAAAAAGTTCTTCCCTTTTGCTTTTTCATATATTGAATTGCTAGATATATAGCTTTTCTCATTTTATCCCTCCTAGTTGTTTTAAGTGTTATTAATTTAATCGGCCGATTTTTAAGGTAGAGTATGATTTCTTTAAATAAAAAATGTTACCTCTTATGTTTAAAAGGTAACATTTTAAATATTTATCTACAATATACTTTCCCCAGTTGGTATTTTAACTGTCCCAACTGTCATGTTTTTGTAGCGGTATATATATTTTTATTATAAATTTATTTTCTAAGTCTTCTATTTTAAACTCTCCATCATACTTTTTAAGTGATGATTTTACACTTTCTAAACCTATACCATGAAGATATTTATCTTTTTTACTAGTAAAGACTTTATTATTTTTAATCTTAACTTTATTAATCTTACTATTTTCACATTTTATAACATAATATGATTTTACTAGTGTCCCTCTAATATTTATGTTTTTATGTATTGTATCATTTTCTATACTATTGCAAGCCTCAATTGCATTGTCTAATATATTTGAAAATATAGCACATACATCTGCCATTTCTATAAATTTACACTTTGAAAAATTGATATTGCAAAATAAATCTATATTATTCTTTTCACACAGTACTTTTTTTTCATTTAATATTATATCTAGTATCATATTTTCAGTATTAAAAGCATTTTGAAAATCATACATCTCTTTATTTATACTATCCATATACTTATCTACATCTTCTTTTTCATTATACAAACTCTTAATGCAAGCCATATGATTATTTATATCGTGGTATAGTTTTTTTACTTTATTTTGAGATTCTTGAATATTTAAATAATAGTTATACTGCATATCTAATTTTTCTTTTATTATTTTATTATCTGCCTTTATTTTATTGTCTCTAATTATTTGAATCATTACAATTGTAAGTAAAACACTGCTCACAATACTTAACTTAGGTGCTGAAATATAATTGAATCTACTCAACTCACTATAAAGATTTACCTCTCTAACTATACTCGGTATGTAGTTCATAAGTGCAATTGATAAATTTGCTAAAATACAAACTATCATATATATAATATTTCTTTTCTCAGTATCTAACTTTATTAATTTTTTTACTATATATATAAAAATTAAATTTATAAATAATTCTATAATATGGCTATACGAAACTATTAAATCCACATTTTGAGTTGACGTAGTACTCCTAGTTATTAAATTTTTTGTTACGAAAAAATATACAATACTAAGTATATTATCAGAAATAATATAATATACAATATCATATATTATATAAGTGCTTATTCCTTGAAAATAACTTATTTTATAATATTTCTTAGCAAATAAAATCCAACACAACATAAGTAAATTATTAATAAAATCATAATAATTTAATATTATTTTATGTGGTAACATCTCTATCATTATTAATAAGATAAATGAAACATATAAAAATTTATTATTTTCTTTTCTTTCAAATAATAAATCTAAAATTTTTATAAATACTAAAAATTTGACTATAATTGAAGTGCTTCTTAAAATATCTCCTAATAAGTCTATACTTAACATAGTATATTTCCTAAATGATTTAAAAATTCATTCTTTAAATCTTTAAATCTATGCCTACTAACAGGTACTTCTTCATTATTTTCAAGTATAGCTACATATTGTTTTATATTTTCAATGTAATTTATATTTACTAAAAAGCTTCTATGACATCTAAAGAAATTATATAATTCCAATTCTTTCTCTATTTTTTCCATACTACTTTTTACTTCATAATCTTTTGATAGAGTATGTATTATCATATCTTTTTTTAGGATTTCTATATATGTTATTTCATTTATACTAATTTTATAAATTTCACTTTTACTATTTATAATTAAATTATTTTCTTTATTCTTTGTTATTGTATCTATACAAGATAAAATATGTTTTTGAAGCTCTTCAAGCTTTATCGGTTTTAGTAGATATCTATACGCTCTTACCTCATACCCTTCTTGTATATAATCAACTATTGATGTTGTAAATATTATTTCTACATTCTTATTATCTATTTCCCTAATTTTTCTTGCTGTATCCATTCCATTTAGTTTGTCCATTTGTATATCTAGTAAGAAAATGTCTATATTTTCAGGATAATTATTAAATAGTGCTTCCCCAGAATTGAATATTAGTATTTCGTATTGACTTGTTATTTTAGAAATTATCTTATCTAAATAATTTTTTATTAATTCTTGTTGCTTTATCTCATCTTCACATATTGCTATTTTAATCATGTTAAAACCCCTTAAATTTTCATTACTTTTTACAGTTTTATTTTAACATATTTTTCTATTTTTATAATTATAATTTAAACTTCTAATTTATATACTTTCAAAAAATACTATTTTTTACTTATATATTTACAATAAATATTACTCTATAGATTATATATTTTCAAATTATATTAATATACTTTTAATGTTTTTTTATGGCGTCGAATTTATATATTTAATGTAAGTATTTGTTGTACTGTTATAAATAATTAGTCGTTATTATTGTGATAAAATAAAATGGAGTAAAATTTTAAACATAAAACATTGGAGAGAAACATAAATGAAAAAAGTAATATCCATTATATTTTTAACGACAATTATTATAATATTAGGAGTATCTGGAACACATTGTGAAACAGAAAAAAGAAAAATACTATATTTTCAATCTTATAATAGTCTTATTAGCAGAGTGTCTAGTGAACAAAAAAAAGATTTATCTAAAATTTTAGGAGATAATTTTGAGATTAGAGTTGTATCTTTACCATTTGATACAATTAATAACCCTAATAATGAAAGTAAAATATACAATACTCTTAGTATACACACTATGGATTATAAAAAATTTGATTCAATAGTAGTAAGTGGAGATAGGGCATTAGAATTTACTTTAAAGTTTAAAGAAGATATGTTTAAAGATATTCCTATAGTATTTTTTGGTATAAGCGACGATAATCTTGAAAAAAAAGCCTTAAGCCACAATCTAGTTTCAGGTATTAGGTCAACTGATTTATTAAAACCAAATATAGACTTAGCGATTAAAAATCATAAAAATATTAAAAACATACATATTTTAAGTAATTCTAAAAAAGATTTTGACTATGATATTATATCAAATTATAAAAATATGTATAAAGATAAAGGCTTAAATATTAATATTGTTGAAACAAGTACTATGAGTCTAAAAGATTTTACCGACATTATATCAAAGTTTAACAATAATGATGCAATAATAAAAGTCACTCCTGGGAACTTTACTGATGCATTTTTAAGTATACCTGATTTAGCATCACTTATAGATTATATATGTACATATACTCCTGTATATAGTTTATCTTATCTCGGTTTAGGACACGGAGAAGTTGGTGGAAGGATTATGAGTCATTATTCCATTCTTAAGGCTACCGTTGATATAGTAAATCATATTATTGAAAATAATCCAAGTGAATCTATTAGTATCGACCAGCTAGAACTTAGTAAATTTGTATTTGATAAAAATGCACTTAAAAAATTTAATATTAATAAAAGTCATCTTCCTAAAGACTATTATATGTTAAATAGCTTTAAAGATATTATATTTAGAAATGAAGAATTATTTAATAAGATTGTTCTTGCTGGAATTATTGTACTTTTTATAATTTCATTAATGATTTGCTATATTATATATAAGCAAAAATATGAAAATGCATTAAAACACGTACTGAAAAAGTCAGAAGATTTAAATATGTTTAAATCTCATTTAATATCAAATATTAGTCATGAGTTAAGAACTCCTTTAAATGTAATTACATCTTCAGTCCAACTATTAAGATATAAACATAAAAATTCTAAAGAACTTACTGAAAATACATTTGATATTATAGATAATAATTGCAATAGACTATTAAGACTTACAAATAACTTAATTGACATAGATAAATATGAATACGGTAAGTTGAATTTAAATTTAGAAAATGTAAATGTAGTTGATATTATTGAAAACATTGTAGTTTCAACTACTCCACTAGCCAATTCTAAAAATTTAAATCTAGTCTTTGATACAAATGATGAATTTATATACATGGCTATTGATATAGATAAAATAGAAAGAGTTGTTCTTAATTTAATATCAAATGCTATTAAATTCTCAAAACCTAATATGGACATAAATGTTAACCTTATTAAAAATAAAGATAACTTAAGAATAATTGTAGCTGATAAAGGAATCGGCATTTCAGAGGATAATATAAAAAAAATATTTAAAAGATTTTCTCAAGTAGATACAAGCTTAACTAGAAAAAATGAAGGTAGTGGAATAGGATTATCTATAGTTGATACTTTTGTAAAATCACATAGAGGATCTAT
Source organism: Faecalimicrobium sp. JNUCC 81 (assembly GCF_053667625.1). Lineage (NCBI taxonomy): Bacteria > Bacillati > Bacillota > Clostridia > Peptostreptococcales > Peptostreptococcaceae > Faecalimicrobium > Faecalimicrobium sp. JNUCC 81. The sequence goes on along the minus strand of NZ_CM132203.1, from coordinate 1,007,806 downwards.
TGATGTAGTATCAAAATTAAATGTTGGTACAGAGTTTATAATTGACTTGCCTATATATACATTAAATGAGAACACAAAATCATACTATGAATATGATACTGTAAGTTCTAAAAATAATGCAAATTTAGAGTTATCGGATATATACTTATAATTCTATTACTTTTAAGTAAAAATAAAAAATCAAGGGATAAATTATATCTCTTGATTTTTTATATTAATTAATTTGATTTATTTTTTTCCTTACGAAGCTTTGAAAATTCAGCTACTGCTGTAAAAAGTACATCTGTTGATGAGTTAAGTGCTGTTTCACAAGAGTCTTGTATAACACCAACTATAAATCCTACACCTACTACCTGCATAGCCACATCATTTGGAATACCAAATAAACTACAAGCAAGTGGAACTAATAACAATGAACCTCCTGCTACACCTGAAGCACCGCAAGCACTTACAGCTGATAATAAACTAAGTAATAGTGCCATACCAATATCTACTTCAATACCAAGTGTGTGGACTGCTGCAAGTGTTAATATAGAAATTGTAATAGCAGCTCCTCCCATATTTATAGTCGCACCTAGTGGAATTGAAACTGAATAAGTATCTTTATTTAAATTTAATTCTTTACATAACCCCATATTTACAGGTATATTTGCAGCTGAACTACGTGTAAAAAATGCTGTAATACCACTATCTTTTAAACACTTAAATACAAGTGGATATGGGTTTTGACGAATACCAATATAAACGATCAGTGGATTGACCACAAGAGCAACAAATGCCATACATCCAACTAATAAAATAATTAACTGTCCATAACTAAGTAAGGATTCTATCCCCTGAGTAGAAATACTATCAAATACGAGACCCATAATTCCAAGTGGAGCGAAATTTATTATCCATTTTACTACTTGTGATAAAGCATCTGAAACATTACTAATCATTGTTTTAGTAGAACTTGATGCTTTTTTAAGTGCAAGGCCAAGAATTAACGCCCAAGATAATATACCTATATAATTAGCATTGAAAAGTGCCTTAACTGGGTTATCAACAATATTCATAAGTAATGCCTTTAATACTTCTACTACTCCTCCCGGTGGAGTAACATCTTGAACACCTAAACCAAGTGTTAATGTTATTTGGAATATAAAACTTGCAATAACAGCTATAAATCCTGCTAAAAATGTACCTAAAAGGTAAAGTAAAATAATTGACTTCATATTTGTTTGCTGATTACTTTTATGAGAAGAAATAGCAGACATAACTAAGAAAAATACAAGTATTGGAGCAACTGCTTTTAATGCACCTACAAACAGTGAACCAAAAATAACGATAGGCTTTGCAACATTAGGAATTGCCAAAGCTAAAATAATACCAATAATTAAGCCTACTATAATTCTTTTAACTAGGCTTATTTGGTTCCATTTGTTAATTAAACTTTTCATACTCTCCCCCTATTATTTAAATAATTATTGTAGATAAATTACAAGTATTTTAGATTTCTGCATTTTATCTATTCTTAATATTATTAAATAATAAATAGATATATGTTTCATTTTTCTGAATTTATAATATATATTTTAATAAATTAATAATATATAATTTAATAATAAAAAAAAGCCATCTATTAGAAAAACAGACAACTTTTATGTTTATTAATTATATATTGATTTAATATTTTTTAATGCAATAGTTGCATTACTATAACTTGAGCATGTGTCAATAAAGTAATCTGTTTTATTATCATCATTAATATAAACAACCATACTAGATAAACTTAGTTCATATAAAGATATAATATACAACATCAAAGAATATGACCTTTTTAACTCAATATCAGTTTCACTTGAGTACAATGAAGTCATTTTTTTTGAGTTTTCTCCTAATATAGTTTCACAAAATTTTATTTCTTTTTTGAAATCATCTATATCGAGAGGATCATCACCTGTAATAGTTTTAATCATGATAGATATTCTATCATTAACCATAGTTATATCTTTAATAGATTTTATTATATCATTTTTCTCGGCAAATGATATATTTGTGAAAATAAGAAAAAAAGAAACTGTTAGTGCAAGAAGTTTTTTCATTTTGTCCCTCCATATAATATATTACTATATATTTTAGTATCTGCTCCAAAATATACTATTATTCGTTAGTATATGAAATAATTTATTATAAAAAAGACAGGTCACAAAACCTGCCTTTTCTAACAAATAATTATTATTTTAAATCTAATTTTTTCTCCCTTTTAATCATCATATATATTAATAAAACTGATACCACTACTAATCCTATATATAATACATATAAAAGATATTTAGGCTCGTATACAGCTGTTAAGTAACCTGCATTATATCTATTTATAATTTTGTAAAATATAAATAATATTGGTATTTGTATACCTATAAGTGATATATAAGTATTTACTCTAGTATATACAATTGATGATATTATCCCACCGATTATCTTTTTATTTAATATTTCTCTACATACCTTTTAGCTATATTGTAAATAATTAACCTTATTTTTATTATATCTAATTTTTTGTAATCTCAAAATTTATAAATAGTATCCATATTAATGACGTTACAATCCCAATTATAATTAAATTAGTTATATTAAATATTTTTTTATTTCATTTTTTATTACACTCATAAGTCCCCCCTAATTTATATCTTCTTTCTTAAACCTTTTAATTACAAACATTAAACTTAACATACACATGCATCCCCAAACTACTATTGTTATTAATTCATAATATTTATTTGATATAAAAGGTATCTTTGAAGTAAACCAACTACCTGGTCTTATTGCTAAATTAAATACATCATAACCAAGATGCATAATTATAGGAGAGCTCTTACTTACAAATGTTGATACGGATAAATTAATCCCAAATATAATAAGAAATACGAAAAATACTATATAACTATTTTTTAATAATTTAGATATTACAAATGTAATTGCAGTAAATATAAGCATACAAACAATAACTATCAAAATTGATAGCATCAATTGATTTATAAATGTGTGTCCAAATATATTTATAATAGGCATAATATTTTCCCAGTTAAAAGCACTATTTAAAGGAATATTTAGTATATTGCTATAATCAAACGTAATAAAGTATGCTAAAAGTGTTACTCCTAATATTATTAAACTTATTATAAATGAACTTAATAGGCATACTGCAAGTTTATCTCTATCATTATTTCGTCCTCTTTTAGTTGAATAAACAAGTAAGCTTGTCTTATTATCAAACTCATAATTTATAAGGTATGAAGTTATTAAAACTACTAATATCATTATTTCATATATACACTCTGATAATATATCTTGAAATAATAAGCTATAAGCTCTATATGGACTTCCTAAAAAAAATAAACTTTTATAACCTCCCTCTTCTTTTATTTGTTCAAATCTTTTATCTAATATCTCATATCTTTTCTTTGCTATTTCTTTAGCCTTACCACTTAAGCCATAAGCTTTTATATATTTTTCACCAGTTTCAAGTATGTTTATATCTTCATAGCTTTTTACTTGTTCTACTGCTAAGTATTTATATATTTCTAATAACTTAAGCTCATTAAAAAATTGTAACTCTTCATCATTAAAAATTTTATCCTCATGAATATATCTATAATAGTTTTCACTATTAATAAAATCTTCCATAGTTTTATAACTTTTATTTAATTTATCTTTAGTTGTTTCATTAAACTTTTTAATTTTTTCATTGTATTCTAAATTCATATTATTTAACATATCATCATTTATTTCATATCCAAATTCACCTATCATATTATTAATAATTTTTAATTCGTCCTTTATGTATGAATTATTGTAAATTGTTAATATGTTAAAAAAGATAAATATAATAGTTAGGGCTATTACAATAGGAGATGAAATTATCTTTTTAGCTTCATGAAGTTTTATATCCATATCTTATACTCCTATAACTTCATCTTTATACTCATATAAAAATACATCTTCTAAAGATGGGTATACTAAATTCCAAGTTTTATTGTACTCCTCTTCACAAATAAACCTTACTTTTACCTTTTGATTTTCCTGTTTTTCTGATAATGTTAAATAGTTTTTTCTAAATTCTAACATTTCACTATTATTCACTTCAGCTTCAAATACTTTACCATGTAACTTTTTACAAATATTTTCTATATTATCTTTATATAATAATTGCTTGTCCTTTATCATTACTATTTCATTTGATATAGATTCTATATCTGATACTATATGAGTTGATACAATTATAATTTTATCTCTTGATAATTCACTAAGTAGATTTCTAAATCTTGCTCTCTCCTTTGGATCAAGTCCTGCTGTTGGCTCATCAAGAATTAATATCTTAGGATTATTTAAAAGAGCTTGTGCTATTCCCACTCTTTGTATCATGCCTCCTGAAAATTTTCTCATTTTTTTATCAGCTACATCTTGTAGTGCTACTAGTTTTAAAATTTCTTTTATTTTTTTATCAGCATCATCTTTTTCTATCCCCTTTAGTGCTGCTAAATAATTTAAAAACTTATTTGGTGAATAGCTTTTGTAATATCCGAATTCTTGTGGTAAATATCCTAATATACTTCTATACTTCTCATCAAGGGATAGTATATTTTCACCGTTGTAAAGTATCTCTCCCTCACTTGGGAATATTAATGTAGATAACATTTTTATAAGTGTTGTCTTACCTGCTCCATTTGGTGCTACTAAACCGTATACCCCATTTTCAAAATCCATAGTTATATTTTTTAAGGCACAAAAGTCCCCATAATTTTTAGTTATATTTTTTATACTCAGCATCTCTTTCTCCTTAAGTTTATTTCTGAATTTAATTATAATTAAATGTTTCTTCTTTTATATGTTCGTATGTTTTATTTAAATAGTTTTAATTTTTATAAAAAATTCGCTATTAAATATCACATTTTAATTCTTTTTTATTTCTTAAATATAATATTGATATAGGCAATATAATTAAGACCATATATACTATAGGTAAAAAATATTTTGGTAAATAAATATATCCTATTTTATTCATAACGATATACATACTACTTACTTTATTTATTAAAATTTTCAGTAAGAAATTACTTACGATAAATATATTTGTAACTTGAATTCCTATAAGTGATATATAAGTATTTACTTTACTAGATATATATAAAGTAATCATTGATACAGCTATTGATATTAAATATACACATGCTATTGTTAATCCTATATAATCTCTAAATGTTATATCATACCATGATTTAATTGGGCTATTATAGTGTCCTGATATATTACAGTCTAAAAATATTGAATTATTTTGAGTTTTATAATATATAAAAAATACTATAAGTTGTATAGATGTTATTAATACACTGACTAACATTGTAGCTATAACTTTTTTCTTAAATATGTCTCTTCCAATCTTTGAAGAATATTGAAGATAATTTATTTTTTCTAGTTTATCTTTTAAGTAAATAGGTGATATAACAAATATTATACTTATAAGTATTAATATACTTACAGACTTTACTAAATCATCATATGTTTCAAATACGGTATAAGGCAGTAATGAGTTTCTATACCCTCTTTCTACTATCTCCTTTTCCCTAGATATTGCTTTTTCTTTGCTATTTTCATTTTGGTTATTAACTACATTGTAAAAAGGTTCTTCATCTATTGAACTTTCATGTTCATAAGTAATTAATCTATTTTCTATTTCTGATAATTCATTAAATAAACTTATTTCATCATGGTATTCGTATTTATAATAAAGTTCTTGTAGCTTTGGATTATCGTATTTTTCTTCCCCATTATTTCTCACTATCTTATCAAACTCTTTATAATTTAATATACTCAAATTACTAAATTCTTCATTGTCTTTTATAAAATCATTAGCTAATTTAACTTTTTCATTGTATTTATTTTTAAAATCCTTAAATTCATCATTTTCCATAGTTACACCATAATCTTTTATCATATTAGATGCTACTGTATTTACTGAGTCTTTATTGACAATTACATCTGCCTTTGGGATAATTACTAGTTTGTAAAATAATACACTTATAATAAATAAAATTAGTATAGTTTTTATATTAATTACTTTTTCAATCTCATGTTTTATAATTCTCATTTGTATTCTCTTCCTTTACCTATTTGATTTGTTAATTATTTAGCCAACACATTCCTTAAAATATTTCAACTATACATATCTTAAGCAAAGTTAACATTTTTATATCTTGATAATATCTGTATATTTTTTATATAAGAATAAATTGCTAATGTTAAAATAGCCACATATACAAGTATTGGAATATTTTGAAGCAGATTAGCATAATTACTTAAACTTAAACTTACAAGTAATACATTAACTAGTATCCATCCAGCTATTACCATGTATCTTATATACTTAGACTTTATTTTCACTAATGAATATAACAGTATTGATGAAAATAAAAATACAGAAGTTATTGAAATCATTATTCCTCTTAGTACATCTATATACTCATATAAACTAGATACAAATATAGTATTTATAATTACTGCAATAACACTAAATACTAACATTCTAAGAGATGCTAATTGATAAACATTGTATTTACATACCATTTCAACTTCATAAGTCTTATTCTCTTTTAAATTTATAAATGAAAATATATTTGTAGCTAAATAATACAGTGGAGATACAGTAAAAATTAATACATAAATTTCTTCCGTTTTATTAACTGATTCTAAATTAATTGCTTCTGGATATATTCTCATAGATAAATAAGTTAATATAGAAATAACCACTATTGCTATAAAAATTAATTCTGATTTATCATGAAATAAATTTTTAATTCCTATACTTTTGTACATATTTTTTATATATAAATAAAATGATTCTTGCTCTTTAAGTCCTTTATCTAATATTGTGTTTATTTGACTTTTTATTTCAAATTCATCTGGCATATCTATTTTAAATTTGTCCATATTATCCTCCTAAATATTATTGAATTCTCTTTTTACTACTTTTATCATAGAGTAATATTTTGTTTTAACTGTTGATTCTGGAACTTGAAGTATTTTTGATATTTCGCTAAAGGTGGATTCAAGAAATATCTTAAGTCTAAAAATTTCTTGATACTGAGTATCCAGTTTATTTACAACACTTTGTATCTTATTTACATCTTCTTTGTACTCTAAATTAATCACAAAATCATCTTTTGAAGTGATTTCTTTATCTTCAATGCTTTCTATCATTTTGCTATATTTGTAATTTTTAGAGCGATAATAATCTACCACCTTATTAGTTGATATTTTATAAAGCCATGTTCTAAATGATGATTTATCTTTATCAAAGTTATATATGCTTTTAAGTACACTTATAAATATCTCTTGTGTTAAATCCAAAGAAGTTTCTTTATCTGATACTTGCTTATAAACATATATATATATTTCTTTATAATATTTTGATATAAGCTCATTTGCGCATTCTTTATCATTTTTATTGATTATTCTTTTAATAAGCTTTAAGTCTTTATCCATTTTTTAACCTCTTTTTTAGTTTCTATTTATATATTCGTAAATAGTTTTTGTTTAGTTTTAAATTTTTATTATTTTTTAACAAAAATAAAAGATAGTTGATATAATAAAGCGCTATATCAACTACCTTTTAAATAAATTTAATTATATATAAAAATATTTTACCCTACTTTATAAATTATTTTTCACTTCTTTTTTTAAAGACTTATTTCCTTTTAAAAGCCATACACCTATAGCTATAAGTATTGCACTCATAAATAATAAAGTAATAAATTCACCTACATTAAAATCTTTAAAGTTTATTTCTAGGAATTTAAATACCCTATTTAAAATTTCATTATCTGAGTAATGACTTGCAGTTACTGATAGCGTATTATTAATAAAGTGAAGTATCATAGGCACAAATATAGACCCTGATTTATACACACAGTAAGCAAATGAAATACCTAATATACTTGTAGGTATTATTCTTATAAAGTCCATATGCATAAACCCAAATAATATACCACTACATACTATAGCTGCTTTATAGCTATTTTTTCCTTTAAAAGAAGTATATATAAATCCTCTAAAGAACATTTCTTCACAAATTGCAGGCATAAGAGCTACTACAAGTAAGTTTAGTATAAAATTGTCCTTTATAATTATCGTTTCATTTAAAGCTTCAATTACATCCATATTTTGTGGGAAGAAGTGAAGTATAACTTGAATTACAATATTCATAAATATATACGCACCTGCCCAAAGGACAACACCACCTATGATATGTTTTATACTTGGCATTTTTAAACTAAAAGTCTTTTTAAAATCAGTTTTAATATAAAAAGCAAATAATAATGGAAGTGCTATAATCATAACTTGCGTTAATCCTACTCCAACCATCTTAAATTTAAGCTGTAAAATTATACCTACATATATAAGAAGAACTAATCCTACTGCATATAATATTGCACCATCACTTACACTTGGCATAGTTCCTTTTTTAATATTACTTCTCTTTTCTAAGAATGAAAAACTCTTACTACCTCCAAATAATATTTCTTCTGAGTTAAACATTTTAGACAATAGTAGTACTGATAAAATAACAAAAGCAAAGTTTGATATAAATACTAATGATATTAAATTTATATCACTATTAAATGTTAAAACACTTTTTATAAGTAAAGATATATTTACAACTGGAACTGCTGCTGTAAAGTTATCTAATTTTATAGTTGGTATCATAGATACATATGAAGGTATCATAACAAACAACATAACTGGAGTTATATAGTTTTGTGCATCCTTAAAACTCTTTGCAAGTGAACATACACACATACTTATAGCTGAAACTACCATTGAGAATAATCCTACACATATTATAGTTATAATTCCTGGTAATACCAACTGGTTCATATTAGACATACTTATTCCAATCTGTTCTCCAAGTCCTGCACTTGCAACTAAATACACCATAGTTAAAAGTATGGAAGCTATATTTAAAATTGCTGTTAATATTGCACAAAATGAAACTGCTAAGTATTTACCCATTACTAATTCTAAGTTTGTAATAGGAAGTGTAAATAATGTTTCTAAAGTACCTCTTTCCTTTTCCCCCGCCATAACATCAATTGCAGGATAAATAGCCCCAAGTAAAACACCAACTATAAGTATAACTGGTAAAAACTGACCTAACATATGGCCTGCTATTTCTTCATCTTTAGCAACTTCTACGTCTTCATAAGATAATGGCTCTAAAATATTACCTACATTAAGACCTTGTTCTTCTATTTTATCTTCTACAATATCTCTTTTATACTCATCTAATGATTTTTTTATTCTACTAGTTGCCTTCATTGAATTTTCTTTAGAAGAGTTTGCATATATCTTATAATTTTTAGCATTGTCTTTATTTTCTATTTCTACATATGCATCTATTTTTTGTCCTTCTAAATCTTTTTCTTTATCTGTTGATTTAACTATATTCACTTTACCCTCGTCTTTATTTTCTTTTTCAAGAATAGAAACTAAGGCACTACTTGGTTTAGAACTAAAAGCTATATTTATATCTTCCTCTTGCATTTTACTCATTGACATCATCATAAAAGATGACATACCTACCATAAGTATTGGATATAAAATTATAGGAAGTATTATCATCATAAATATAGTCTTTTTATCTCTTATTATATCTAACATTTCTTTTTTAAAAATTTGCTTTACTATTTTACTCCTCAACTAGATCACCTCTTTCTGATGCTAGTTTTATAAATAAATCTCTTAAGTTGCTTGTATTTGATTCTTCTTTTAACTTACTTGATGTTCCTGATGCTATGATTTGACCTTGATGAATCATTATTATTTTATCGCATAGGGTTTCTGCTTCTTCCATATAGTGAGTTGAATATAAAACTGTCTTTCCTCTCTCTTTTTCAGATTTCATAAAGTCTATTATTGACTTACTACTAATTACATCTAACCCTAATGTTGGCTCATCAAATATATAAAGCTTAGGTGAATGGACTAAGCAACGAGCTATTGAAGTTCTCTGAGTTTGACCTGTTGATAAATTTTCAATACGATTATCTATAAAACTTTCCATATTCATTACTTTTGAAATTTCCTCAATTGATTTTTCTATTTCATCTTTTGGCATTTCATAAAGACTTGCAAATGTTCTTAAAAGCTCTCTTGGTGAAAGGCGATTGTATAGTTTTGTATTTCCTGATAAATATCCTATTTCTTTTTTAGCTGCATTTTTATCTATAGAATAGTCTACCCCTGCTACCTTTATATAACCTGAAGTTGGTGTTAAAATACCTCCAAGCATTCTAAGTAATGTAGTTTTCCCCGCTCCATTTGGTCCTAATATCCCTACAATCTCACCCTTTTCTACAGTAAAACTAACATTGTTTACTGCTAAAAACTCTTCCTTTTTAGTTTTTATTTTTTTTAGTTTTGTCTTTTTCTTATTGTTTTCATCTTTTACAACTCGCGTAAATGATTTACATAAGTTTTCTACTTCAATCATTATTTCTCCCCTTCCCTTAAAAATTTGTATGTAATTTATATCTTATAAGTTATTTTGAATGTCGAATAAATTACATTTTATTTGTAATCTATAATGAGTATACGGCATTTTACCACTTTATTCCATAATAAGAAGATTAGATTTAATAATAATCTATAATAAAAATAAAATTTTTTAATTACAACAAAAAAATCTATATAGACGTACATGTTTTATATGCATGCCTATATAGAATCTTTATCTTACTTATATTAATTTTCATTTCTTAGTATTTCATTTAAAGAATCATATGTGAAGTTTATTATTTCATCACAACCAACTCTATTTTTCTTTAAATTTGCACATATTTCTGTGTTATATTTATCTCTAACACTTTTCATTAAAGCTTTAGAATATTGTCTTGCTTCATTTTGATCTAAGTGATTATCTCTACCCTTTAAGTATCCAATTATAACTACTGCTGCATTTACAGCTCCACATATACTTCCTACAGTCATACCAACTCCCATGCCACTACCTATTGATATTGGTATATCTGTGTTATGTTCTTCATTATATGATTTTATTAATGATTCTGCACATGTGTATCCTTGGCTATGATATTCTGATGGTTTTGTCATTTTATCTCTCCTTTAATTTCAACTTATAGAGTATATCTATCTTCTATTAGTATATTACAATATTATCGACTTGTATTCTGTGATATTGTCACATAAACTTTATTTATTTTCAGTCAAAATAAATAAGAAGACACAAGGTGTATCCTCTTAAAAATTAACTTAAAAGTCTTATACTTTATTAGATAGTTATTTTGTTTAAATTATATATATGTTTTATAGCTTTTTCATATCGTGCTATAACATTTTCATTATGTCCATAATCATCCCACTCAAGTGATACATTCGTTTTTCCAATTTGAGAAGTAAATATACTATAAGATTTTTCAACATATTCTTTTATATATTTTTGAATTGTTAATTTATTCTCTCCTTCTCTAAGTCCAGCTATAATTAATATATTAATATCTTTATTTTTAATATTATTTTTCTGCATAAAGTCTATCCAACCTCTGTACCATTGAGATCCACAAATACTTACTATATTTCCAAATGACCCATGCTTATATATTGAAAAAAGTGATATTAATCCTCCAAGAGAATAACCAATCATACTTGTATTTTTAGCATATTCCTTAGTGTTAAATTTACTATCTATACATGGCTTTAAATTATCTACAATAAAATCTAAATACTCTTCCCCCTTACCTTTAAAAGGCTTAAATTTTTCTACTAAAGATGATTCCGGCCATGGAGTATATTCATCTAGCCTATTTATAGGAACTATTCCTACAATAATATGTTCTTCACATTTATTCTCTAGTGCATACTTTTCTACATTAAACATAATTTTATCTAATATATTTAATACCTTATCTCCATCATGAATATATATAACAGGATATTTTTTACCATGGTTATTTTCATCATAAGATTTTGGTAAATATATAAGTATCTCTCTTCCTAATATATTGTAATTTACTACTTTTCCCCTCATAAATCTTCTCCTTAATGTCTAATTCTTTTTCTTTAGTTTGCTTGGAGGTACTCCAAAGTTTTTCTTAAATAGTCTACTAAAATAAAATTCATCTGTATACCCTACTGCTTCTGATGCTTCTTTAACTGAATATCCAAATTCATCTAATAATCTTGCTGAAATCCCCATTCTATATTTAATAAGATAATCTATTGGTCTAACTTTTGTGTATTTATAAAATATGTATGAAATTCTATTAGTTGATTCTCCATACAGTTGTGAAAGAGTTTTTAGTGATATATGCTTCATATAGTTTTTTTCAATATACTCTATCATAGACCCTAATAACTCTTTTTCACTATTATATTGTCTTGACTTACTTTTTTTTAATAAATCTTTTAAAAAAATATTAACTTGCATTTGTAATTTAATTTTTGAAGTTATATCTAAACTGCAAGATGTTTCCAATATATTCTTTAATGAATCTAATACAAATTCTTTATTTTTAATCTCCATTTCAAATATAGAGTTCATATAATTAACACTTTTACTCTTGTCGTTTCTTACATAGTATATATTGATATAAGTAAAAGGATTATTTCCTATAACATTAAAAGATATTTGTTTGCCTTCACATACATGAATAAATTTGCTTTGGTTTGCTATATAAGTATCTCCATCAAGCTTAATTTCAGCACTACCACTTATAGTAAACATAAATGCCGAAAGATTAGTTTGGTAACTACCAGTACTTATATTTTTTTCTTTTACAAATTTACCTACTCTAATTACCTGAAAAGAATTATTGCTAAATTCATTTATTAAATCATTAGTATCTATTTCAAAATCTTTATCAAGATTTTTAATATGCTTTTCTACCATTTTACATTCCTTTCAATATAATTATTTAAATAATATTATATATTTTGTATATTTACTACAATTAATTGCATCAAAAACTTAATCTATGTAAATTCACGAATTAGATTTTTTAATAATTGTCCATGTTTTCATAATTATGTATTCAATTGTACATATATCTATATTATAATAATCAAAGATAATGATATACAATCTCAATTAGTATTATTTCAATATTGATAAACTATATCAATTAAGTTTATTATAATATACGTTTTCAGTATATACAAGAAAGGAGATATTTATGGACAACGTTGAATACTTGTCATTTGAAAATAGCAAAAAAAGAAAAAGATTTTTTAACTTAGTTTTATTATCTCTTATTTTATTGCTATTAATTTCTATTGTTTTATCTGTATCTATAGGTTCTCTAAAAGTAGATCCATCACTTTCTTACAGAATCCTTATAAATAAATTATTCGGTATTACTATTGGTGATCCTTTGGAGCTAACTAATAATGCTAACTATAATATAATATGGATGATTCGATTTCCTAGAGTTTTATTAGCAATAGTTGTTGGAGCTGGACTTGCCCTTTGCGGAGCTATTATGCAAGCTACTGTACAAAATCCACTTGCAGAACCTTATATTTTAGGAATATCTTCTGGGGCATCACTTGGAGCTACATTTTCAATAATGTTAGGAGTTGGTTCTTTCAATTTTTTAAGTATGCAAGGGACTTCATTTTGGGCATTTGCAGGAGCTTTATCTTCCTCACTTATGGTGCTTGTTTTAGCATCTTTAGGAAGTAAAATTTCATCAGTTAAACTTGTACTTGCAGGTACTGTTGTAAATGCTTTATGCAATTCACTATCAAACTTTATAATTTCTATGGCTAGTAATGCTGAAGGTATGCAAACAGTAAAGTTTTGGACTATGGGTTCACTTGCTAGTGCAAAATGGGATAACTTATTGTTCCCAAGTATTGTTGTAATTTTATGCTGTATATTCTTTATCTTACAATCTCGTAATTTAAATCTTTTACTTATGGGAGATGAATCTGCTATAACACTTGGTATAAATTTATCTTTTTATAGAAAGTTGTATATGGTAATAACATCACTTTTAACAGGCGTGTTAGTTTCTGTTTGTGGCATTATTGGGTTTGTTGGATTAATAATACCTCATATTGTAAGAGCTTTTATAGGATCGGATCATAAAAATTTAACTCCTATAGTTATTTTATTTGGTTCTACTTTTATGATATGGGCAGATGTTATCGCTAGAACCGCAATTCCTAACTCTGAACTATCAATAGGAATTATAACGTCTCTAGTTGGTTCTCCTCTATTTGTTTATATGTTAGTTAAAAAAAGTTATGGTTTCAATTAGTATGGAGGTATTATATGTATGATTTAAACGTTGATGATTTAAAGGTAGATATTGCTACTAAGCAAATTGTAAAAGGAGTTTCTTTATCAATTAAAAACAATGAATTTGTTGGGCTTTTAGGTCCTAATGGTAGTGGTAAATCAACTTTACTAAAAGCTATTTATCGTGTATTAAAACCTTCTGGAGGAACTGTTTTACTATATGGAAAAGATATAAAAAATATAAATCCTAAAACAATAGCTAAACAATTAGGAGTTGTTAGTCAATTTAATGATATTAATTTTAATTTTAAAGTTATTGATGTTGTTCTAATGGGAAGAAGTCCTCATAAGTCTTTATTACAAAATGAAAATAAAGATGATTATATATTAGCCATCCAATCTTTAGAAAAAGTTGGTATGGAAAAACATTTTGATAGAAACTTTTCTTCTTTATCTGGAGGAGAAAAGCAAAGAGTTATATTGGCTCGTGCTTTAACTCAAAATCCTAAAATACTTATATTAGATGAACCTACTAATCACCTAGATATAAAGTATCAAATTGAAATAATGAATGTTGTTAAAAATTTAAATATTTGTGTATTAGCTGCATTACATGACTTAGGTATAGCTTCAAAGTACTGTGATAAGCTTATTGTATTAAAAGATGGACAAATAGTAACACAAGGTGAACCTGAAGAGGTAATCACTTCAGAAATGATAAAAAATGTATACGATATAAATAGTTATATCTATAAAAATCCTGTAACAAATACTATTTCTATAGATTACTATTGTGACTAAAATAAAAAATAATTAAAAGGGAGATATTTACTATGAATAAAAAATATTTAGCTTCTATTGCATCATTAGCTTTAGTTGTAAGCTTAGTTTCTGGTTGTGGGAAAAATAAAACAGATAATAAATCAGAAAATCAAAACACTACAATAAAAAATGAAAAAACTTCAGAGGAGACTACTTATCCTATTGAAATAGAAGCTTTTGATTCTACTGGAAACACATACAAACAAACATTTAAGGAAGCTCCTAAAAGAGTTGTTACAAATAACCAATCATCAACTGAGTTACTTTTAGAATTAGGATTAAAAGACTCTCTTGTTGGTACAGGAGATTTAGATAATAAAGTACTAGATAGACTTGAAGATGACTATAAGTTTATTCCTGTTATATCTCAAAAAGGAGATCTTGCTAAAGAAGTGCTAATAGGTGCTAACCCTGATATGGTAATAGGAAGAGCTGCATCTTTTACTGATGAAAGATATGGTACTATACCTAGCCTTAACGGTATGAATATAAATACATATGTCCAAATTGCTAGTAAAATGGATACTACTCAATCTTTAGATAATATAATTTTAGATGTAAGAAACGTTGGAAAAATATTTAATATACAAGAAAAAGCAAATAAATATGCCGATCAACTTCAAGATAGATTAGATAAAGTAAAAGAAAAATCTTCTACTATTAAATCTGATCCACTTAAAGTTATGTATATGGTTAAGTACGATAATGGTCAATTTGGAGTATATGGAGCTAATGCTTCATTACAAACCGAAATGCTTAAATTAATTAATGCTGAAAATGTTGCAAATAAGGGTGGTACTCTTTCTACTGAAAATTTAATATCTCTAAATCCTGATGCAATAGTTTATGTTCATGCAGATAAAAATTCTAGTACTGATAAAGATGCTATTAGCTCTTTATTAAATAATAAATTAATACAAAGTGTTCCTGCTATAGCAAACAAAAAAATTATAGAAGTTGATTATACAGAACTTATGGGATATGGATTTAGAACATTTGATGCTTTAGATAAGATAGCATCTGGATTATATCCAAATATATTTAATTAATATATTTGTTTCATTAAATTAGGTAATGTAGGTAAATTGGAATAATAACAAATTTACCTACATTACCTATTGTATTTCTTATTATAAAAAAGGGAAAGGCATAAAGCCTCTCCCTCTATTTAACAACCTTTTTATTATAAATACCTTCCAAACTAGCACTCTTAACTCTATCAGCAATAACCTTATAGTCAGTAGTATAAAAACCAGCTTCATTCATTCTATTAAAATAAATACTTCCAGCAAAAGTAAATCTTAACTTATCGCCATCAGGCTTATGCATCTCATTATTAGAATAAGCAATAAAATCACCTATTAATAAATTAGTAGGAAGTTGCAATAAATACATACCTACTGCACTTCTAGCAGCATTGTGTCCAGCCAAACTTCCCGTACATATAGCCTCAGTATGACCTACATAAAATCCTGATTTTTCGCCTCCAACAAATAGGTTATTAACACCTTTAACTCTCATATAATTATCTCTTGGAGCTACTGATAAGTATCTTATAGAATTACCTTTGCCACCTGCATAAGGATCAACTATTATAGCTTTTTCAAAACCAGGTACCATTCTTAATTTTTCTAAATTGAAAAATGGACTCATAAGTTTTGCATGACCAGTATATATAATATTGCGATAAAAACTAAGCTATTTAAACTATATGGAGGATACTATAATCTTAAGCCGTATAATATAAGCGATACCTTACAAGATCTACTATTAAAGTATCGAATAAATAATAATATAACTCTGACCGATTTATCTAAAAAAATTGGATGTAGTACATCTTATCTATGTTCTATTGAAAATAATACTCTATTTCCTAATGAAAGAATAGTCAAATTTATCTATAGCATAACGATAAAAAATATAATTTAAATTTTAAAACTTTAATATCATATGTTGCAGTGAACACAAAATAGAGCAATAATTTTGAAATTATTGCTCTATTGATTACTACTTTAATCAAATTGACAAGAAGATATTTGTGTTATTTATATATATTTATTTTAAACTCTCCTTCGAAATATAATAATATTTTTCAGAATCATCTTTATAATCTAAATCCTTAGCAACTTTTACGATTAAATTCCCCTTTTCATCCAATAAACACCCCGTAGTATATTTATATGACTTATTTGCTTTTATATTTATAGGTTTCATTTCTGATTTATCTAGACTAAAGCTAAATAATTTATCCTCATGCCTATTTAAAAAATAAACATTATTAGTTGATAAATTTCCTAGATTACCATTATATATATCCACTAAACTTAAATAGTTGTTTTTTCCTAATTCTATCTCTATTAACTTATTTTTATCATATTTGAATAGTATACTTCTTCCATTTAAAGTTTCGAAGTAAAAATAATTTTTAAATGATTTAAACTTAAATATTGATTCAATCTCACCAGTATCATCTTTAAGATAATTTTCAAAATCTTCTAGATGGATACTATTCTCTAACTTACCATTTAAATCATATATATCAATTGAGTAAGTTGTATCATTTTTAGAACCTTCCATTACATATGCATATATTTTATTATTATTTACAGATACGCTAACAATTAATTTACCATTTTCACTTTCAGAATTGTATTCAGATTTAATAATATTTTCTCTAGTATTAGTATAATGATTATATTTATCTATATAATAATTATATCCTGTACCTTCTTTATATGGTACTGCACCATTAATTATTATTTCTTGGTCATTTAATTCATTAAAATACACTAAAGGAACTATATCTTTATCACTTCTTATGATAGTGCTCTCCTTATCCTGAATATTAAGCTTGATAAAATCACTTATCAATCCATCTTTTTTGTATACACCTTCATACATATATACTTCATTATCATTTACGATTTGAAAATCTCCAGAGCTTATATTAAAGTTTTTAATTTCTCCAATATTATTAGTTTTATTATTATCAAGATTTAATATAAAATATTTTTCATCAGTAGTATCATTTTTATTATCTGTAGACTCACTATATAGTATCTTTCCATTAAAAAATGCTAATAAATTCATTCCATTATTTACATTAATTTCTTTACCCTCGACTTGATTACCTATATTATTTTTTTCAGAAGTATCTTTAATTTCTGAATTATTTTCAATATTTTTTGTACATCCTATTGTTAATGATATAGTAAATGCTATTACAAAAATTATACTTTTTTTCATCTGTTATTCTCCATATCTCATTACTTTTTATTACTATATATAAAGGTTATTATCGAATTAGTAAAAGTCTTAATTCTGATAATAACCTTATTTATTAAAACATTAGAACTTAATAATATATATGTTGACCAAAATGATTCATAATACCCTTGTATAAAAGATTTGACCTTTCATAAAATTTACCTGAAGTGTTATTTTTGTCTATCCATTGAATATATGGATCTGTAAGTTGATGCATTACTGTACTTCCGCTCATTTTTTGACCTGATATATTTAAAAAGTGACCTCCTGTCTTATATTTCCATCCTTCACCTGGCCTAAATTTAATTCTAGCTATAGGAGTAGAATTATATGATCTTAAAGCTGAATTTACAAGTGTTGTAAAATGATCATTTGACTTTGGATTTGCTATTACATAATTAATTTTATTTTGGCTACTATTTAAATACTTTACTATTTGTCTTCCATCAGTTCCCTTTTCAGGTGTTGTTCCAAGAATTTTACAAAGAGTGTCTTGACTTGGAGATGATCCCTTTACAAATTGTAGAGTTTGTTTAGTTGTAGCTGGCCCACAATAATGACCACGCTCTTGTTTAAAATATGGTACAGATAATACTTTCGAAGCTACTGAGCTTATAATTGGTACACTTTCTGTGCCCTTTATTTTATTTATAAATGCAGCCTTATCTTCTTCACTAAGATTTGGGTCACTTTCAATCATCTCTATCTGTTTAGATTCTGTGAAATTTTCAAAATAAGCACGCTCTTCTTGAGAACCTCTGCCACCATCCATTATCTCTTTGGCACCCTCATTTGCAAAAGATAAACTTGGAGATAGCGTAGATGATACTACTAAACTTGAAAGTAAAATTTTTTTGATATTTTCTTTAATTTTTACCATAATAAAATTCCACTTTTTTGATATTTTCATATTAAATATATTTTATTTCAACATTTTTTTCAATATATACGACAAACATTGTCAAATTATTTTATTTTAAAATTTTTATACTATAAAATAAATCTATATTTTAAATATTTCGATACTCTCTTTTTATTTAAGATTCGCATAATATTATATATTTTTAGTTTTTTAATTATGAAAAACAATTTGAATGAGGAAAAATAAATAATCAATAGAATCAAATTCAAGTTTAATATTCAGAGAAATGGACACTCTTAAAAATAAAAAAGGAAAATGTGGAATTATTGAATGTAATATTGAAGAGTTTTAGTAAATTGATTCTAATCATAGACATAGTATTATTTATAGCTCTATTGACATTATATTTTAATTTATAAAAAAGGTAGCTATTAATAGCTACCTTACTTAATATTCATATAGAAAGTTTCTATTATTTGGTTATCTTTGTTAAATCATCTACATCTAGCCCCATGCTTTATTCTAACTTCTGGATACTCTACATGATTGCTTAAATCATTTAATTTAGTTACTATTATTCTCTATTCTATATATTATATGAGATATACCAATAAACCATGCAGATAAGAATATTAAAATAAAAATTATTGCAATAAATCTATAAAGATTATTCGGGAATAAATCATATATATATATTCTTGTTTCTAATGGTATTAGTCCCAATATAGGGACAAATACAATGCTTAAAAACCTTAATATAAAAATCTTAATTTTTTTAATCACACTTTTATTAGAATTATTTTTCATATTCATTAACTTCTTCCTTTCAGAGTTTAGATATTTGAGATACCTATATTTTAAATGGTATAATACTGTAGAGCTTTATATAAAAATAGGTATCTCAAATATTTTAATTTTTAGCTAATCTTGGGCTTCCGTCATGTTGCCAAACAATTTTTTCTAAAGTTGAATCACTCATTGATGAAGATCTATAGACAAATGTAACATAAGCATATTGATATGGAACAGGAACGTTTACATGTGCATTTTTAGGATTTGTAATTTTTCTGACATAGTAAGATTTCGTATACACACCTCCGATTTTTTTAAAAATATCTTGATTAGTTAAATAATAAACAGCTTGTATCGCTGAAACTGAATAGCCGAGATATCCCTGTACCAATGAGCTAAAAGCGGAATTTAAAACTACTTTAGCCGCTTCCATTTGGTTGCTTGTTTTATATGGTTTACTTGTAATTTTAGGGCCTCTTACAATTTTAAATCCCTCAAACTTATCTACTGGATAAGATCTCCTAACTCTTGAACGTGGATTAGAATTACTACTTATTTCTGTTGTATCAGTAATTATATTATCATTATTTAATGATTCATATGTCAAAGCATTCGTTTCTTGTATTGAAACTTCATAGTCTTTATCCTTTGATATAGAAGTAGTATTATTTTCCATTGCTAAAACAATGTTAAATATTGGTGTACCAAGTGTAATCCCTACTAATGCTAATGCTATACCTTTACTCGCCCTTTTCTTTAAATTCATAATATTCCCCCTATTTAAAATTATCACTAAATTCTTAGCGTACCATTAAATTAACATTAACATTTAAAGTTAACAATATATTGTGTCCGAATGGTCATGTTTTGTACTTAAATGGTCATATTTAGGTATAAAATTCTAAATAACTATCTTAGGGCTTAAATATTAGCATATCTTTTGTAAATTTTAAGTTTAACACTCAGAAGAATGGACTCTCTTAAAAATAAAAGATTTTACTCTTTACCTTATATTTTTAAGAGAGTCCTGTAGATATAACCTTTGCAAAATAAAAAGATATAAAAAGATAAATGAATGGTATAAATATACTTATGATACTAATTTTATTATTTTGTTTATATTCTATATAATAATGAAATGTTTTTTCTATAAAGAACATAAAAAAACTAAGAAATCCTACAAAAGCAATATCACTTATTTTTTAAAAAAATAAAATTACACTTACAATATCTAATATAAATAAAATATTTAAAAATATTTTTAGTATTTTAGGCTTTTCTTGACTTAATTCCATAATTTTCACCACCTTTATTTAAATTATATTATATTTACCATACAATTCAAATAATTTCAAAAATATTAATCTTTTTATATATTTAAAAATCAAATTATATAAATTTTATTTTTAGGAAATAAATCTAATGAGGTGATATTTTGCTAGGAATAACTATACTTTTATACGTAGCACTATTTTTTAATTTGATTATACTTATCTCTTCAATATTTTTTATTTTATCTATGATTCAAATTTTTGCATAAAAAGAAGGTAGCCGTTGAGAGGCTACCTTTTGTACGGTTTAGACCGAAAACTCCTAATATATCCTTATTAGGTAGGGTTGATATAATTATTATAACATAATCTATTTATCTATAAAATTTAAACACTTTCTAACTACTTCAAATCAGTTAAATTTTTTAGCTCTATTTATAAACTTTAACATTTCTTCGTGAGTTTCTTTTCTATTTGGTCCAAAAATCTTCGTGAACTTTTCATCTGATTGAAATGTATTGCACGCTCCACCAATTACATATAGATTATATCCCTCCCACATAACATGGTCTTTTATATCTTTTACTATACAGTCTTCGTAATAGAACCCCATACAAGTTGCGACAGCTTTGTCAATTTCTCCGCTATATAGGATGCAGTTTTTATATTTTTTAGTTGACGTTGGGTTGTTCAGCTTTTCAAGCTCTGCCTTTACTCTATTTATAAATTCTTGATGATTAGTAGTGCTTGGGCAATTCTTGCCTGACCAATGCTTGTGAGGCTTTAATCTATCTATACCTAAGTTAAACTGTTTTAATAATTGAGCACATACTTTAACTGCATTATCTTCACATTTTTTGAATGTAATATTGTTAGCACCTAATTTATTTTTGCATATTTCAACATGTATTGATTTTCTATTACCTGTACCATTCTTGCCATCACCAGCCGCCCAAGCATTTCTATTAAATGGTATACCTTGTATGGCTTCTATATCATCTACAGCAACATGAAAGCTAATTTGTTTGTTATTTCTAATCATATAGCCAACTTCATCTTTAGCTGATGCTGTATTATCTGTATTATGTACGGTTATATACTCAGGCTTTAATGAGTAAGGGCATTTTATATTATACTTACTTTTGCTAACTAAATTTTGCTTTATTATCATAATTAATTACCATCCTTTTCTAACTTAATTTTTATTTCATTTACATCTTCTTTTATTTCATTTACTATTGAAATCTTATTTGCTAGGCTATTTATAGTCTTTTGATATTCTTTCTCTCTTTCTTTACTATCTTTTTTGCTATCGAAAAGTAGCCAAACAAAAAGTACCGCAAATATTCCTTGCGATACTAAATAATCAAAACTTAAATTCTCCATTTTTTATTCCTTTCTAAAATTTATTTAATTTTGGTTTGGAAAAATATAATACTTCCTCCGTTCATATGATATTATTAATTTACGTCCACATAATTTGTATATATAAAAGGAGACCGTTAAAATGCCTTCCCGAAATTTTACGGTCTCTTTTTGTTTATTAAAATTTAAATAAAAAAAGAACTATGCTATGTAGCCCTCTCCTATAATCTCTTTATATTCTTTTTCAGTTATTTTCTTACTTTTCACAAATATTTTTACTTGATTACTTGTGTATATACCTTTTTCGTAATATCTTTTTACTTTTTCAAACCAATTCATATTACATCCCTCCTATTTCTATTAATATATCTGCAATATCATTTTCTAATGATGATATTTTTACATCTTTAGTAGCGCTATCTAAAAGTAAATCTGCATTTTCTTCTTCTAAAATTAATATCTTATCTTCTACGCTTGGTTCTTGTGGTGGAGTATCCTGTAAATCTACATAAACAGAATTTGTATCTTTATCATATTTATAAATCGCATATTTTCCTTGTGGAATTTCTACTTTGTAAGGGCTTACGAGTGCGCCTTCTTTAAGTAACTCCTCGCTTGTCTTACCTAATCCATCTCTGTTATGAAAAGGCATATGATGTGTACGAGTTACTATATTATTTTCATCATATTCTATATATACTCTATTATCCATAATTATTTTTTATCTCCTTTATTAGTCAATTATTTCCACATATCAGATGTTGATGCTACTCTACCTCTGTATATAAGTGGTTTGGCTGAACCACTTAACTCTGATATAGTTATCGTTGAAAGAGGTCTATCATTCTTTAAATCATCAAGAGATTTAAATATTTTAATTTTCCCCATTAACGAACTATAATCGCAAACCGTAACTATCATTCCAGTTCTATCTGGTTCAATAACCCTAGCAAAACCATTTCCTCTAAGGTCAGCAGTATAAATAGTTTCAAATGTTTTTTTGTCTTTAATATAAATACTATAGCTTGAGAAAAGGTAGTAGTAGTCTTTATCTACAGATATATAGTCGCATTTAATTTTAGTATCACTAAATAATTCTGCTCCATTGGAGTCAAGTACATAGGTACCATCAGGCTTACCATCAGAGTAATTAGTTATTCTAGCGACACTCATAGTTATTCTATCTTTATCGTCTAAAGTAAAACTAAAAGGATAAATATAATTTACTTGTTGATATATAACTTTTCTAGTTCTATTATTTCTAAGATACCTAACAATGCAATAATGAAAACCATCGCTACTACCAGAACCATTTGTACCAGCTCTATAAGACAAATAGAAATCTCCGTTTACATTGCACTCACATTGAATTGCGTTTGGGCTATTCTCTGAATGATTATAAGTTGCTATAATTTTATTTTGATCAAGACTATAAATATATGATACATTGTATCCAGTTAGAAGTATTTCATTGTATCTATTTATACAACGACCTATTGTAGCTCCATTTGAATGAGTTGTAACACTTGGTAATTCTACTTGTTTAATTACCTCGCCAGTTGAATGGTTTAATATTGTACATAAATTTCTATTAGAGGTATTTATATTGTAAACTCCACTGAATACAACTAAATTTCCATCATAAGTGTAGTGTATTGAAGTTATTTCACCAGAAAAAGTTTTATTCCAAATATGAGCTCCGTTAGGTAGTCTATTATATACAGTTGTACCTTGTACATAACTTATAATAGAGTTTCTTCTATCGAAAGTATGCCAACTATTATCTTTATAATACATAGCCTCTATATAATGCCATTTAGAATTTTTAAAATATCTAGCATGAGAAACACTCGTATATAAATTCATGTATCCATTTTGCCACACCTTAGTTTTTGGTGTATTTGCTATTAAATTACTCTTCTCAAACGATACATATATTTCTTTATTTTCTTTATTTAAAAATTCTAAAGAATTGCTTATATCAAATGACATATCTATTTCACCGTAAGTAATCCATAGCATGCCATCTATAGGATTAGTTGGTTCAGTTAGACTAAATGTTGGCTCTGATAATTCTTCATTTACCATTAGCCACATATCACCATCTTTTAACTCTCCAATAGGTTCTTCCTCTTGAGTGAATATGCTAACTGTAAGAGTTCCATTTGGTTCAACTCCAGTCCTAATTGAATTTATATTATTAACAAATGTTGCCTTATCATCTGTTGCAAGTGTTGGAACATTTTTGGCGGTGATTGCACTTGCAACTTCTGTCTTAAAATCAACGCCATATTGCTTTACCTCTTCAACTTCTGTGCTTAAAGATGAAATACTTGTTTTAGCCGAACTAATGGCTTCTTCAACAGTGCTTCCATCACTCATTGTTACATTACTAGCAACTAATTCTAAATTATCTACCGTTTCTTTTAGTTTATTTATTTCATTTAGTAAATTACCAGCAACATCACCATCTAGTACACCTTTAACTGTATCAAACCAAGTATTAAAATCATTTTCAAAGAAAACTTTAGCACCCTTAAGCCACTCATTCATTTCAATGCCTTTTTCTTGAATGTGAGCTTGCAATTGATTATATAAAGTAGTTGTATCTATTTCTTTTATTAATCCAGTAACTATACCGCAAATTTCGGTATTTAGCCTAGTATCTGCTATCATGCTTTGTTGTATATCTATACTACCTTTAGAAATTAATATTTCTGCAATACATAGTTCATGTGCATCTGCATCACGTTGCAATGAAGGTGCAACTGGATTTGATGCAAACTGTCCTTTTTTTACTATACATTTAATATTTCTTTCTATAGTATCCATACGAAGTACAATTCTATCTATTCTATCAAGTACTCCATCCGCATGATCTAGCGTTAAAACTAAATCATCTGTATTAATATACAGAGAACCGTTTATGAAAGCCTTACCTTCTTTTACTATAATTTTCATTCCAGTATTTGAAACCACTTGAAGTTTTGTAGACGGATTTGGATAAATACCATTACTTATAAACGGTATAAAGTATTCTCTAAAGTCCTCAGCTTTCATTTTTCTATCACCGTTGATACTATTGAATATAAAACTTTTTTCCATTATCTCACCGCCTTCAACAATCTATTTAAAAAATTGGGTATCCCCTTCCCAAAAACCAATTGAATCGCCATTGAGTTCGGAGTATAATTTTCTTTTACTTCTACAATTTTAGTATACATAGTAACATTAAGCTTTTTATCTTGAACGGTCACTATATCACCTAGATCATAATCCTTTTCATATATAAACGTATTTTTATAATTCACATCTAATTCAAACGTTTTAAGTTCTTCTAAATCTTTTAAAGCAACTTGTGCTGATTTAGTTAATTCTGATACTTCATCTGAATTAGTATCTACAAAAGTTTCTATACGCTCAAAGTCTGTAATATTCCCAGCGCTTAGAACCATCTTTGTAGAATCTTCTTTAGTTCCCGAATAAACCACATTTTTACTGTTTATAATACTTTCTGTATATTGTCTAGTAAGTATATTATTAAAATCACTTCTAAAAGTTATTGGAGGTAAATCACTTTGATTTACTGTTTTATTTTTAGATTCTAAAATATCAAATACAAACTGTTTATTCTCTATATCTAGTTCAATATTCCATCCTAAGCCACTGTATTCACCTATCTCATTTAATTTACTACCTAACAACTCATAAGAACTTCTCCATGAATCATTAGCTCCTCTATTTTTATTTTCAGCTATTACCAATCTATTTATTTTTCTTTTTGGGTCAACAGGATTTACACAATTTTTATAAACAAAAGATTTAATTATTTCTTCTTGTGTTCCTTTAAAACTCATATATGAATTATTTATATCTGGAATTATTAATCTACGATTCATAAGCCCTTGAAGTAAATACCCTTTTATAGATAATAAGTCGGTATTTTCCTGACCTTGAGAATAGTCAAATCCTCTATGAAGAATAATACCGACCTTATTAAAGTCTTTTCCAAATAATATTAAATTATTTTTTACTAACTTATCAGTATGTAATTTGCTAGTATTTATAGTTAACTCAAACTCACCATTTTTGTAAAATCGTCTAGTAATATTTAAACTCTTATAATTATCTATTTCACCTAATAAATTTATATTTTTATCAAATATTCTAATGCTTTTCATAACTCCTCCTATATACCTATATATAAAGGAGAATAATATATTGATACTTCTAGATTATCAATGCCTTTATCTGCATCGTATCTAAATAAATTATCTCCTAAATCTAGTTTTAAAAATTCACTGTTTAAATCTAACCAATGATATACATTTTCTTTAGCACCATTACTTTTTAATAATTCAATTTTTTTATTAGCATAGTGCGTTGTAACTTCTAGAGTATCCCCTTTTTCTAAACTCCTATTAATACGAATAAACTCTCTAGTATTTATATTAATAAGTTTTGGGTTAACCACTGTAGCTAATGCTTTAAATTTTATCTTTATACCACATTCAATGTCCCCTTGATTCTTTATATTACAAATTAAATTGCTTACTCTTGAACCTAAATCTATTCCATATTCATCAACTTCTAATTCAAATCCAAAATTAGCTTCCCATAAAGCTATATCAGCTTTATATGTATTTATATCTTCCCAAAATGGAATATAGGCTATAAATTGAATTAAAAATTCTTGATAACACATCATAGGTTTATTAAATGTAATACTATCAATACTTACATTAATTTTTCTTGTTAAATTGTTATTTGTATAAATTAATTCACCATCCAATAAAGGATTTAATATGCGAGTTAATTGATTTCTTTTTCTATCTAATTCGTCTGCATCGAAAGCATCTATAGCTCCAGTGATAGGAATAGATCTTTCTTTAAAAGATTTACCATCAACATCATATCCATGATCTCTTGCAGATAGAGTTGTACTTATAGAAGATGAAGATGTATTTTCTATACTTAAAAGATAAAAAGGTCTAGAACTACTAAAAGTAACTTCTTGACCTTTTTCATTTCTATATATTAATTTTCTCAAAACTCAACCTCCAAGCTTAATTAGGATATAATAAAAGCTAATTCTCTAAATCCTTTTTCTATTGCACGTTCTACTCCACCAGAAGAATTAGAGACATTTACTTCATAATTATTAGTATTATGATTTGTATTTGTAGTTCTATTAGTAGCTAAATTATTAGATAAACTTCTACTTGCTAATGCATTATCTCTAGCCAAATTCAAATCAGAAGTTATACCAGATATCATATTTTTAATACTATCTATTGCTGGTTTAAAACCTTCAACTAATTTATCTCCTAGCGTCATTCCCGCAACTTCATAGGATTTCGCATAACTATTAAGTAACTCAACTATTTCTTTTTGATTTTTATCTATTATAAGTTTTTCGGCTTCCGCTTGTAACTTAGCATCTTCTACTCTTTGTTCATAAAACTTTTTAGATTCTTCTAATCTAGTTTCATACATTTCTTTTTCACTAGCATATATTTCATTTATATTATCTATTTCATTTTTCTTTTTTTCTTCTAGCTGTTCTTTTTGACTCTTAAGTTCTTCTTTTTTATCTTCTAACTCTTGTATTTCAAGCCTTTTCTTTCTTTCATTAAGTAACTTTTCTAACTCTTTTTCAAGTTGTGCTTTATTGCTATCGTCATGTTCAAATTCTATAGCATTTTTAATTTTTTCTATATTTTTTAGTTCTTCTTTTTCTAGTTCTTCTTTATCTTTTTGTTTTTGTGCATTTTCTAAAGCTTTTAATTCATCATCTATTGATTTAATTTTTGCATCATATACAGTGTTAATTCTTTTTATACTTTCTTCTTTCCATTTATCTAAATTAGTAATTTGCTTCTTTATAGATTCTTCTTGAGCCTTATATTCTTCCTGATATTTAGTCTTAAGTGCATTAACAATTTCTTTAGTTAAATCATTTACTTGTTTTACAAAATCTTTTCTATCTTCCAATTCTTTCTTTAATTGTTCCTCTACAGCTTTTTCAGTTGCTTTAAGTTCATCTATTTTAGCTTTTGTTTCTTTTTTCATTAACTCTATTTTTTCTTTTAATGCATTTTCTTTTTTATCATATTCTTTCTTTATTGAGTTTTCTATTGCATCATACTCTCTTTGTATAGCTTTTTTCTTATTAGCATCTTTTATTTTTTCAAGTTTGTCTTCTTTTTCATATTTTAATTTAGCTAATCTATCTTTTTCTTCATCTTTTAAATCATTTATTTTAATATTTAATAAGTTTAGGTCTTTATCTGAGTTTGATTGTATTTTTTCTATTTCTGATGTTATTAGCTTTGATAATCTAGCTGTAGCACTTTTAACTTGATCTTCATTCTTTATCATACCTACAGCAATACCTTCAACTATACCAGCACCTACAATGTCCCTCATGATTTTTGAAGGGGAGTTTATTTTAAGATTATCTTTAAATCCCTTGACTATATTACTACAAAATCCTGATATTTTTCCCCATAACCAATCGCCAGCGCCTGTTATACCGTTCCATATACCTTCAACTATATCACTACCAATTTTTTTAATCTTGTCTGGTAAGTTTTTAAATCCATTAATTATTTTTTTTACAGTTTCATCAACGGCTTGTTTAGCTTTAGAAGCCATATCACTTCCCCATTGAATTATCTTATTGATAGAATTACTTAACCATGTCCATATTTTATCTGGTAACTCTGAAAAGTATTTTATAACTGAATTTATAGTATTAGATATATACTCTTTAGCCTTATTATAAGTCTGCGTTCCCCAATCTACTACTTTTTGTATAGCATTAGACAACCAATTCCATATTTTACCTGGAAGTTCTGAGAACCAAGTAGAAACACCTTCTATCCATATAGGAATATTTGTACTAAAATAATTCCAAGTATCTACGCCCCAATTAACAATATTTGCTAATGCTTCACCAATTGCATATCCTATTTTATTCGGTAACTCATTAAACCAATTTCCTATATCTTCTATCCATTGTGGAATTGTACTTGTAAAAAAATTGGTTATATTGTCTCCCCATTGAGTGAATGTATCAGTTACACTTGTCCATAAATTATTGAACCACTCTGGTATGCCAGAAAAGAAATCGCATACACTTTGCCACGCTTGAGGTATAGTTTCCGTAAAGAATGTACAAACAGCACCCCAACAAACTTCGGCTGATTGTTTTATAGATTCCCAAATTCCTATTATTACATTTCTAAACTCTTCACTTGTATTCCAAAGAGTCATTATTCCTACTACTACTCCAGCTATCAATGCACCTACTAATACAAATGGGTTAGCTAACCATGTACTATTAAATAGTTTTGCTGCTACTGTAGCAATGGTTAATCCTCCTTCGAGTGCCATTAAACCTTTTACAAAAAGAAATATTTTTTCAGCTATTAAAACTCCTTTTAAAATAATGAAAGAAGTTGTTATGGCTGTAATAGCACCTGTTATTAATGGTCCATTATTAACTACAAATCCTACAAAATCTCCAACTGATTTAACTATACTAGATAATATATCTTTTATAGTTGGAGCATTAGATTGCACATAACCTATTACTTCTTCTATTGCTGGCTTTAACTCATTACCTAAAGGTTCAATTACATCAACCGTAAGTACTCTTCCTAATCCAGCAAGAGCTGACCCTAAATCATCATATTTTTTATTATTTATATCATCTAAAGCATTCGATGTTCTGTCAGCTTCTCCACCTATATACATTAAAGCTTCTACACCTTTAGTACCTAAGTCTTCAAACATTGTACCAAACAAAGCTACACCAATTTCATTTTGTTTAAGAGGGTCTTCAATAGTAAATAAAGCATCTACTACTTCTCCCATAGCATCAGAAGCTACATCTCCACCTTGTGAAAATCTTTCTACAACATCATTTACATTTAGTCCTAAACCCTTTAATGCATTAGAAGTTCCATCACTTCCGTCTTTCATTCTGATTCCAAACTCTTTAACAGCATCACCTAACTTATCTACTGAAAATGTTCCAGCTTCAGTACCATTTTTCAATGAGTTAAGCATTTCTTCTGCACTATATCCAGCTTGTTCAAAATGTACAGAATACTCATTTATGGTGTCCAATAAATCTCCATTTTTATCTAATCCCATTTGAGCACCTTGAGCTATAAGATTATATGCTTCTTCAGAAGATAATCCAAATTGTTCCATCATCATTTTAGCTGTTCTAGTTGATTCATTTACATCAAATTCAAATGTATCTCTTAATAATAATGCTCTTTCTGTCGCTAATTCTAATTCATTTCCCGCTAGATTAGTATTAACTTTAACAGTAGCCATACTTTGTGCAACATCTTCTATAGATTCCCCAAAGTTATTTTTATATACATTTTCCATTGCTTCATTTAAACTATCAAACTCATCTTTACTAGCACCAGTTTTTGTAATCAAAGTATTAAATGCTTTATCAAAATCAGTATTTATTTTAGTTGCATATGTTGCTACAGCTATAGCTCCTGAACCAACAGCAACCATACTAGTACCAATATTTTTAGCTGTACTTAACAACTCTTCTTTTTGCTTCTCTAGCTCTTCAGTTGATTGCCTTACAGCATCTGCGTGTTCTCTTTGTTCTCTTTCAGCTTGTTTTAAAGCTTCTTTTTCAGCATTTAAAGCATTATTTTGTTCTTCTACTGCCCTAGAAAGTTTCTCAGCTTCATCTTTTGCAACTCCATTATTATCTCCAAACTCTTCTAAGTTTCTTGTAGCTGTTTGCAAAGAACTTTTTATATTACTTAATTCATTCTCAGTCTTTATAATTTCTCTTTGAAATGATCTATATTGTTCTTCTCCAATATCTCCGTTTTCAAATTGTTCTTTAACTTGAATTTGAGCTGCTTTTAAAGCATTTAACTTTTCTTCGGTAGTGCCTACTGATTGACTTAATAATTCTTGTTTTTGAGCTAATAACTCTGTATTTGTAGGATCAAGTTTAAGTAACTTTTCAACTTGTCTAAGTTCAACTTGTAAAGATCTACTATTTTTATTAACATCTCCTAAGGCTTTATCAAGTGGGCCTGTATCTCCGCCTATTTCAACTGTAATGCCTTTAATACCTTTAGCCATATTCTAACCTCCCTTCTTTGAAAAATCTCTTAACTTACCTCTATCAGGTTTAGTTTGTTCTAACCTATATGCATTTGCTAAATATTCTCTACCTGATTCAGTTTTACTTTGGTTGTATATAAAAGCATCTCTTCTATAAACTAAATAATCTATATAATCTAAATCATTAACTTCTAATATGTTTAATCCAGTATATTCAGATACGAGCTTCTCCCAAAAGGTTTTAATATCATAATTGATACCCCCATCATCTTCAACAGGATAATAGGGGATTTTTAGTTTTTTGAAGCCATTTGTTCATTCATAAATTGCATATATCCATCGAAGAATATTATTATATCCTCGGTATCAAATATTCCTTCTAATTTTTCTTTAGATATTTTAATTCCACCCTTATTTCTACTCATAACAGTTGCGCAAACGCCATACAATAAATCTATTTGATCATCATTAGCTTCGTTATATTTGCTTATTGATTCTATTTCCATTAATGATTCTAAAACTTTTTTAGTTGGACTCATGATTAATAACGTTGTATTTTCTTCATCATTTAAAGTAACTGTTAAATATCTCTTTTCTATCTTATTAAAATTTATACTTTTCATAATTATCCTCCATACAAAAAGAGATATTAGAATCCTAATATCTCTTTTTTATTTATTTTTTATTTGTCTATTCTTCTACTACAGGTATTTCTTCTTGGTATTTTATTAATGTTCCTTCTTGATCTTGTGGGAAGGCTTTAAATTCGGCATCTATAACAGTTTCTTTATCTTTTGCAAATGTTAATGCAAATCCTGCTTGGTTTTTACCAACTATAGTAACTCTTATATCCCCTTCTATTTTATCTTCATGTACAAAATGAATAATATAAGATTTACCACTTTGAGTACTTATCCCACCTATCTTCACAGTTCTCATCCCTGATGTTTCCGTTACTCTACCAGTTTCACATAATACTTCTAACGTTTTTCCATTAAAAGTCATTATTCCAGTTTTAAAGTTTACTTCTTCTTCTGTTAAAATATCTTTTGCTATAAGTCCCAAATCATCTTTAGCTCGGTAATAACTAGGCTTATATTCTAAAGTCGCTCCTCCTGATATATTCCCTAATATATTATTATCTACTTCTATTGCATTATTTTCTGGAATAGTTTTTCCATCAAATTCTTTATAGTATACTTTTCCACTTCCCAATGTTATTCTATCTGGCTTTGACATATATATCTATCTCCTTTTCTTTTCAGTAAATTCTAAATCATATATAGTTAAATAGTGCGATTCTTCTTCTATCCACTCTCTGGTTCTTTTATAATTGGTTTCTAGTTCATCAAGTATTAAGTTTTCAATTTTTACTGAAGAATCATCTTGATTTATTTCTTTTGTATATAATTCAATAGATGTAACATGATCTATCACAATACTTTTTTTATTATCTGAGCCTCTTACAGATTGCTCATCATTAAAAATTATGTATGGATATCCAGGAGGTTTTAAAAATCTAATTTCTTTTGATTTTATTCCTGTTGTATCTATTAATTCCTTAATATCCATTTTTAACCACCGCCTCAATTCCACGCTCTAGTTCCTTAATAGCAATCTCCTCATTATTAGTTATGTGGTTATCTCCTTCTATAAATCCTCCACCCTTTTTTGCATGACCATTATTAAGTAAATGAGCTAATCTATGTTCAGGACTTCTTACATACCATACTTTAATTTTTTTATGTTCATTTTCATATAGCACCTTACTAGATATAGCTTTTTTATACTTTCCTTTTCTTCTACCTACCTTAGCATCTCTCTTTGTATTTTTAACTAAGTTAGATGTAACTTCATCTGTAACTTTTTTAACACCTAGAGTGACTTCTTTACTATAGCTTTTTAACTCTTTGGATATTGCCTCAGCTAAATTATTAAGGTTAGTCATTTCTACCAACTCCTAAAAGTTTTATACTTTTTCGCTTAAGCATGTAATCGTCATAATCTACTATGTTATATATACAATTATCAAAATTAATTCTATATGATTGAGTATTCAATGATATTTCTTTCAGAGGAGGGCAATATCTAACTTGAAATACTAATTCCTGTGATGATTGTAAAACTCCACTTGATAGATATTCTGACCCCTTTGATTTATTAATACTAGCATGTAGATTTAAATAATCACTCCATTCTTCTGTATCTTCATCTAACTTTTGTATTAAAATAGGTTTATTATATACCATCTTTTTTCTCTCTCCTTAGTTCTAGTATTAATTGTAAAGACATACTTTCTACTAATTTCCTTGTATTCCCAGTTACTTTATCGTTCATACTATGGTTATCAAACAAATCTTCAATTATAATTAAAGCTATTTCTTTTGCTCTATCATCGTCTTTAGGATAATCCTTACCTATAGAGCCTTCCAAAATTTTATCAGATACTTTTATAAGATGAACCAACCTTTTTTCAGTTGGTCCATCTGTATAGTCTATTCCTAAGTAACCTTTAACTTCTCCTGTACTCAGACTTTGCATTTATACACCTCTTAAGCTTTTTTTATTTCTATGTATCCATTTATAAATGCTTTATCATCTTTTTTAGTTACATCTTCTCTTTCTATTGCTCTAAATAAAGTTAAATCTTCTTCAAATGCATTAAGTTCTCCTATTGAGGCAACATCAGATTGTTTTATATTCATTTGTTGTCTATCCCAGAATATTATACCTTCTTTTAAATCTCCTATAATCATCGGTATTTGTTTTACTCCTTCATTTATTGATGAAGGTAAATCTTCATTTGGATACACTTCTATGTCTAATATAGTAGCACCAGCACATAATCTCATTTTTGTAGGATCTGTTGGATTCGGCTGTAGTATATATTTTCCATCTGCATCCTTTAATGTATCTAAATATAGTGCTCCATCATCATTAGTTACTATTAAGCTTGTATCCTTAAATGCTGATCCTATTGTTACAGTTATAGCTTTCTTTATATCGTCTAAATCTTCAAATTTAGTTTTAGCTTTTAGGTTTATCTCTTCTATTATTAACTTATTAGATGTTACCCTTGATTCATCACCTATCCATTCAATTAATACTTCAACCAAATTATTATCAGAATCATATAAAACTTCATTTGTAACAGGGAAGTATCCTGCATATTTTTCTATTTCATAAGATACTCTTTCGAATTTCGGAGTGGCCTTAGCACTTATTTTCCCATTCTCTCCAACCTTTACAAATCCAGTTTGCTGAGATCTTTTCTTGAAAGTTCTACTTCCTTTATTAGTTTTTGTAGTTGCTACAGTTACTAAGTCCTTTAAAGAACGTTTAGATTCTCTATATTTTTCTATTCTCGTTAATATATCCTCCGGAACTGCATACCCTCCATCTTCAGGGTTAGTTTCATTGAATCCTTTTTCTGACTTAAATCCTCTTCTAGCTGCTTCTGCAAACTCTTTTGTAGAATCTTTTTCTTTATTTTCTTTATTTTTTTTCTCAATTTCATCATCATCGGGAGTATTTTTTTCTTTCTCAGCTTCATATAACCTTTTTTCTAAATCAAATTCTTTTTGTAATTCATCAACTTCGTTTAATAAGGCTTCTGCTTTTGCTAAGTCTTTATTTTCTCCATCTTCCATAAATCCTTTAGCCATTAGTCTTTTTTGCTCCATTCTAGCAAATATTTCTCTCATTTTCTTATTCATATCTTAATCCTCCATATTATTTTTTGTAAATAAAAAAGAATCTAACGCTTTAAGTCTTAACTTAAGTTCAGATTCTTTGTTCATTTCATTATTTTTTTCTTTTTCATTTTCTTCAATAAAATCTTTAATTTTGGCACCATAATTCTTAGTTGTTCCTGCTCTTGGTTGCGCTGGAACTGCAACTAAAGA
Organism: Faecalimicrobium sp. JNUCC 81; assembly: GCF_053667625.1. Lineage (NCBI taxonomy): Bacteria > Bacillati > Bacillota > Clostridia > Peptostreptococcales > Peptostreptococcaceae > Faecalimicrobium > Faecalimicrobium sp. JNUCC 81. The sequence continues at coordinate 972,100 of NZ_CM132203.1, read as the reverse complement.
TAATTCATATGCTTCTTTTGCACCATCTAGTGTAAAATAACATGTTTTTTTACCTTCTATTGTGTCATATTCTCTTCCCCAATAATGAGGACAGTAGGTTTTAGAATTATCAGTTCCACAAATACTACAATATACATGCTTTGCTTTGCATCCAGTAGATACTTCTTTCTTGATTCCACCTTTAATCTCTGCTATTAGGTCAGCATTACTTGATGTTTTTATCATATATTGTTTTGTTACTAATTTTGTTGATGTTTCTCCTGCACCTGTAATTTTAGATGCATCTTGAAGTAATTCTGTATCAAATATTCTTGCTACTTGATTATCCGCATTCCTTCTATGGTCTTTAATCACTGTTTTCCCTATATATAATTCTTTTAGATCCTTCAATGCATTTAAGTTGAATGGTTCAAAGTTTCTATCGTCTAGCTCATTATCTCCTACTACTGTTTTAAATACGTATACTTCTTCTGCTGTAACGGGGGATAATGTGAATTTATTTATCTTCTTTAGATCTTCTTCTGTAGCATCATGAGTTTCTACATTTGCTGCTTTTAAAATAAAATCTTTTTCTATTTTATCTTTATTCATCTTCCTCACCTCCTTTTTGATACTGTATCCCTGCTAAATTAACAGGAATAGTTGCTCCATTTCCTAATAACTTATCTCCTCCATCTTTAGCTTCAAGGTCTAAAAATGCTCTAGCTTCATTTGGTGTATATATAAAATTCCCTACCGCAGTGCTCAATGTTTCTATTTGAGTTTTTAAATCTGCTCTTAATATAACTGATATATTAAATTTAAAATGGAATCCTTTCCCTAATTCATATCTACTCAATAATTTATAGCTAATTTCTTCTTCATATTGTTTAAGAATATATAGCAATGTGTCAACATAAAAACTTAACTGTTGAGCTTCTGCACTTGCATAACTTGATTTGGTATAATCTCCTATTTGATAAGGTTTAATACCAAATGCACTAGCTATTTGAAGAGCACTATACTGTTTGACTTCTATAAATTGATTGTCTGCCAACTTGATATTTAAAGGTGTAAGCGTTGCACCTAGTGGCATTGGTATTATATTTTTTATACCATCATTTTCTAGCTTTCCTGTTGCATAGCCTTCTATCCCAGATATAAATGTTTTTACATTTTCATCACTTAATGAACCTGTATATTGCACTACCGCCTTTGCTGTAAATCCATTTTCATACATTTTATTAAGTAATTCTTGTGACTTCAAGTTTCCTTGTATACTTGTTTTAAGCTGTTGCCTAACAGATATGCCTTCTATGCCATCAAATGTATTACTAGCTTTAAAATGAAGTATTTCTTCTGAGCCAAACTTATATAGCTTTCTCCCACTTGAATATAAGTAGTAAATATCTGTATTATTTCCTAATAATTTTGCATCATCATACCATATTTGGATTTTAGTATAATCCAATATCCATAATTTTAAATCTTCTCCGGCTCCATCTATGAGTACATATGCATTCCCAAAATGATTCCGGTTATATTCAACTGTACTCCAAAATGTGCTTGATGTCATATATGGATTAGGTCTATCCTTTAAGATAGTATATATTGGATGGTCTCTAGCTGCCGTAACTCCATTTTTATCAGTGTATTTTAATAATTTCAGTGGAAGTTTACCTATTGATTCACTAAGCACTTTAAGACAAGCAAAATATGTCGCTTCACTTAAGTCCTCTTTATTTGTACCTTGTAACCCCAGAAAATCTAAGAGTTGATCTAATGCAATATCTCGTGTATCTGATTTAAATGCTTTATACGCATTTTTAAATCTTTTTCTTATTTTCATTTTTTTCACCTCCCCTTAAATTATTTTTTCCAACCCATTTTTTCTAAGTAATTATCTAATTCTGACTTAACATCTACAACTTCTTTAGTACTAAATTTCATTCTAACTGCATGTGCATCTATTGCTGCATCAACAGGATCTATTCTTTTAAATCTAGCTCTTGGCTCTTTATCTACTTTCATTTCTCCAAATGAATTTTTAACTATCTTTGCATTAGTAAAACTCCATGTTAATAATTCATTTTCCTTGTTATAATCAATTTTTTCTGATTTAACTGCTAATTGCATGTCCACTGTTGCATCATTTAAAAATTTAGCGGATTGAGTTACCATCAATATTGGGCAACCAAATTCCTCTAAATCCGATAATACTCCATCTGCATTATGCGGATCTATTCCTATCCCTAAAAACTTTAGGTTATATTCTTCCTGAAGTTCCTTTAGGTGCTTAATTATAAATTTATAATCATTTTTATAATCTCCACTACCACCAGTAACAGTTAATAATTCCATTGTCTCCCATAAATCATATGGAGCTAAATCTGTTTCTATATGCTCTTCTAATCTTCCTCTTGGCATAAATGAATGCGAATATAAATAATACTCTTCATTATCTTCTTCAAATTCAAGTGCTAAAGTTGTTAAATCTCCTCCACTTGAAAGGTCTAAACCAACCCAACATTCTCGATACCTAAAGTCTTCTAATGTTCTCTTTGAACCACACTTTTTCCACTTCTCTACATTTATAAATTGATCATCTGAATTTTGAACCCACATATTAAGACATTTTGTAAGAAAGTCTCTTAAATCACTTCCTCCCATATCTCTAGCTGTTTTAGCATCAGTTCTAAGCGTTTCTAAACCTTCTTCACTCGATGCTAAAAATGGATTAGCTTTAATCCAATTAGATTCAGCCCAAATATCATCATCTTTATCTAAGCAATAAATATCAACAAAAAAATCCTCAGCAGTAGTTGTACCGTTGAGGATTTTTATACAATAATCATCCATTTCTTTACAGAAACTATTTAATTTATCACCTCTAGTAGTTATCATACTTACTAAAGTTTCACTTAAAGCTCTTGTACCATTGTAAATAGCTTTATAAATTTTATTATCTCTATGCTGATGTAACTCATCTATCGAACTATAAATAGATCTAAATCCATCATCTAATCCAGATTCTCTAGATAATGCTTCTATTGTACAATTAGATTCTATTGCTGTTATCAAAGATTTATAATCTTGGACTATAAATAATTCATTTAAATCTTCATCAATATTTATAAATTTAGACATTTCTTCCCATGCTAATCTAGCTTGTCTTTTCTTTGTTGCTACTGTAAACAACTTACCAAATTTATATCCACTAAATCCAGCTACATAAGTTCCTGTTATACCATTTTCAAATGTCTTACCATTTTGTCTTGCCATAGATTTATATTTACGTCTAAATCTTCTTTTCCCATTTGATTTAAACCATCCAAACGGAACTGCTATATCGAAGGCTTGGCAATCTAATAACTTTACTGCTTTAGGTTCTGAACCTTCTGCTATAGTTAAAGTCTCAGCATAATCAATTATTCTATTTGCTTTTTCAACATCCCAATAATATGGAAATTCAATTGTGTTTTGTCTCTCCAAATCATTTAAATGTCTTTCACAAGCAAGTATATGTAATTCTCCAGCTGTAACTTCTCCATTTACAACTCTTTCAGCATATTCAGTTACCCTATCAAACATTATCCTCCTCCAAACTTAGAGAATTTATTTTTCTTAGGTTCTTCTCTTGGCTTTGGTATAACTAGTTTGCATCTGCTAGATATTGTTAGGCCTAAATCTATTGCATGTTCCCTACACTGCTTTCTATGTCTATCTTCAAACCTAGATAATTTATCATAATCTTCACAGTTATCTAAAGGATCTAGTTTATCTAATTTTTCTTTTACTTTATCGAACCTGCTCTTAGCTATTAGATAAAATCCTAATGCATCACAATCTAAATTAGACATTATATCTAATTCTATTAATTGTTTTGATATCTTTTTGAACTCACTTTTTTGCTTTTTATCTAAATTAGAAGGTGGTTTTATATTATCTGCTAGAGCCTTAACTTCCATAGATTTACGTTCCTCAATCTCCGCTTTTGTAAGGTGTTTCTTACCTTTTGCTATAACTAATTCAATTGGTTGTTTTTGTCCTGCCATATTACCACCTCCTAATCTTTTATAAAAAATCTCCGTGGGGAGTTTTTTCTACAGAGAACTCCCCTTGTATCGTTATCCCCAAAATGATTTACAGAATTTTACCCACCCCTACCCTGTAGAAGCTTCTCAGATTAATTTTAATTTATTTATCGATACTCTATATTATTAACACTTCTTTCTTCTTACACTCCGTTTAAATCGGTCATGTTCTTTATTATGGCAGTCTAAACATAGCGCTTTTAGGTTATAATAATCTAATCTTTGTTCCCAACCTTCAACAGTTTGTATTGGTTTTATATGATGTACTTCACTCGCAATAGCTCCACACTCCTCACATCTATATCCTTTATCAGCCATATACTTAGGTGCTAATTTAAATTTCCAATCAGGGCTATTATAGAACTTAATATACTTAGGATCTCTTTTGTTATTATATTTTCTATTAGCTCTCTTACTATTCTTTACTTTAGCTTCTTCTCTTTCATTCTCTACTATATCTTTACATTTATCACAATATGTTTTTGGGTATAGCACTGGCTCCTTGCACCTTGAACATAGTTTAGTAATCATATTAATATCCTTTCAAATAAAAATAACCTATCCAAATTAGGATAAGTTATTTAATATATCTTTAAAGCCTTTACTTAATGCTATTAGCCCAACTCCAACTAAAGCTACTAGTATACCAAATATACTTGCTGGTATCGCTAACAGTAATCCAACAATTATAAATATAATACCTGATGTCTTATATACTTTATAGTTTAGCTTCAATCGTTTTATATCTTTCTCTGAATAAGTTCTAGTATTTGTTTCTCTTATTTCTTCGTAACCTTTTACTTTATTGTTATTAATTATATTACTACTCTTCGTATAAGATAGTCCTGTATTTCCTAATCCAACTGTTGTTGTCTTTCTTCCATTTGAATTAACTGATACTCTTGCACCTTTTACTCCTGCACTTAATCCTACACTTTTCTTGCTTACATTAAGTTTTACTCCGCCTCCAAGATTTATACTTTTTCTAAATCTAAATCCCACTTATTTACCTCCTAGATAAATATAAAATATTATATCCAAATATTACCATAAGTATTGTTATTTTTATAGTCATAAAGTAACATATCTAATAGTGTGTTACGTTTGTTTTGCAACTCTATATTGATGTGTATACCTAAGTAATATCAATAGTTTTAATATTATCTATTTACTATGATTTCTTAACGATTGTAACATACTCTTTTTATGTTACGTTTATGATAAATAAATAATTAAAAGTATCTAAATGTCTTGTATGCTCTATCCATTCTATCTTGATCTATACCGATATAATGAAGTGTTATAGCTGGACTTGAATGATTAAATATCTTTTGTAGTAATGCTATATCTTTAGTCTGTTTATAATAGTGATATCCAAAAGTCTTCCTCATACTGTGACATCCAAGATATGGAACATTAAACATATCTCCTAGCTCCTTTAGTATCTCATATGCCCTTTTTCTCGTTATTGGCCTATTATAATTATTTCTCGATTTAATTAAAAATTCATCTGTATCTTTTTCTTCTACATACTCTCTAATGGCTCGTCTTAGGATTGGGTTAATCTCAATGAACTTCTGCTTTGATGTTTTTTGTTCTCTTAATACTAACTGTCTTTTATCCTTTACATCATAAATTCTTAGCTTGAGTATATCTGATATTCTAAGTCCTGTATAAATTCCTACTAAAAATAAAATATAGTTACGTTCATTTGTTTTTTTAAGATATGAACACATATTTTCTAGTGTATCTAAGTCTCTTATTGGCTCAACAAAGTTCATTTCTTTTCTCCTTTACATAGAAAAAGGAGCATCCGTTGAAATGCTCCTTCTCCACATAGTGTGTAGTTGTAATTGGTTGAGTTACCCTTGTTTTATTAAGTTTTTTAAGGAACATTTGTTGATAATGATTCCTCCAAGTCTTTCATGATATAATATTAGCACCTTATTTATAACGTATGTGTAACATATTCATAACACTTTTATAACATCTACGCTATTTCAACGCTTTGAAACTTATATTCTACTATTTTTTCTAATGCCGAATCATGCCACCTTTTTGCAGTTGTATGAGAACAACACATATCCTTGCCTATTTTTTCATATGATGTCCTATTGTTTGTAATATCTAAGTATCTCCTATTTAATACTTCAAATTCATAATCATCTAATAATACTAAGTAACCCCTATATTCTTTTAGTTTATGTTTCGCATAGTCTATATTACTTTCTAAAGTATTTAATCTTGTTTCGTCCCTTGCTAATATATCATCTATTGTTACAACTGATGGCGATCCAATAGCTAAACTGAATCCTCCATCTTTATAAGCGCTCATCTTCTCTTTTAATACTTCTATTTCAATCTCCCAAGCTTTTATTTTTTTTAGATTTTTTCTTAATTTTTCTAACTCTTTTTCTATTATCTTTATCATCTTATACTCCCCCTTCCTTATGTATAAAAATAACTTATATTTTCATATAAGCTATTTAGTAAGTTCAAGAAATTTTAATTCTTAGTTACATACTTCTATTTTTATATTGTTTACTTTATCTAATTATGTATTTATTGAGTCTATTGTTGTATTACTTAAATTTTTTTAAGTATTCTTTCATTTCTTCTTTACTTAACTTATAGGTTTTAACTTTACTATGATGTTCCTTTTCGTAATCATACTTTAGTTCACCATCATATTGTCTCCAGTTCCATGTTTTTACATTTGTATCTTTTTTTATAAAATTTTCTGTAAGTTTCATTTTATCTACCTCGCAAATTATTATTTTATTCGCTTATATTTTTATTTTACCATTCTTTTAGTAATAAACCTAATTCAGTAAGGTCCTTCATTCTAGTTAATTCTTTATTACTTATTTTTAGCTTATAATTACCGAGGTCATTTACTTTTAAATTTATTTCTATATTTACGTTATTATCATCACAATAACTATATAAACATACATCTTTTAACTCATTTATGTTATCTGCTATACTCATAACTAAATCGTTGTTTTATAGGCACCTACTTAAATATACGTAGGTGCCTTTTTTATTACAAGATAATTATAATTATCTTATTTGGTGTAGTTCCCAATCTATAAGAAATTCAGCAAGTGCAGTTTCAGAAGTATAATTTTTATTATTAACTCCTTTCCATTCTGTATTTGTCCAGCTTAAATTATATTCATCCATAGTTCTTATTAAAGTTAATCTGAACACATCTGAATAATTCCCAGATCCAAAATCTGTTCTAGGTCTTTTTATTGCTAGTAATACTTTTGGTGAAAATCCTCCTACTATTAATGATGATAAATCATTATCAAGTGTTAGATTATTTAATCCTGTATTTGAGTATCTACTTCTCATAAATAGTTGATTCCCATATACAGGATTCCAAGAATCTCTATCATATCCTTGTTTATCTTTATTAAAGCTTACATTCCAAAATGATTTATTTAAAGTATTTTCTTTTAAAATTGTTTGATAATCAGGCTGTTTATAAGATATTGTTTTAGATACAGTATAATTACCAGTAACACCGCCACCACCTTCAACACTTCCACCATCACTTGAAGATCCTTTTATATCGATACTTCCACCGATAGAATATCCCATAGTTTCAGAAACATTGATAGTCTCTATAGTATTTATTGGTGCACACTTCAATATATTTGCTCTAGAATTATCTCTATCTATTAAATCAGCATCTATTGAATATACTGAAGGCCAAATCATTTTACCCCACCAGTAATCACCTGTTTTTACCATTCCAGATGGTATAAATGATCCTTCTGTTGATAATAATAGTGTTAATTGATTATCCTTAGGATCATCAATAAAAGTTCCATCAAGTACTACCTTAAATTTATTACTAAAGCTATAAACTTTAGAAGACGTATACGTTTTAATTTGATCACTCATAAATCTATTACCTCCTATATATTTTTAATGTGAGAGTTATCCTCACACTAAAAATATATGTCATATATAACAAAATAGTTCCATTTCTAACTATTCTCGAAATATTTCGACAAATTTACGCCAAAATATTTATACTCTTAATGGTAAAAATTGTAGGTTTAGGAAAATCAATTTTAAAATTATGTATTTTCTTATATATATATTTTCTTATATAAATTACTTCTTCCAATACATAGCTTTTATCCTTGTAACGGTCTTTTCTCTTTCTTGTTGAATCATATGTGCTTTCCTGACTCTTAAATCATCGTTTTATCTTCTATAAGTTACTACTGTAAAGGATTGACCACACTCTTTACATATCCCCTCAAGTCCTCTACCAGTTTCTTTTAACCTAACCCACTCTTCACACTCTGGGCACTGTGATTCATACTTACATTCCTTACTCATTGTTACTTTCAGCGACCTAGTTTCCATATCTCAAAATCTCCCTTTCATTACCTAAAATAAATCTTTATGTATTTGTTTATACTCTTTAAGTCTTATTTTCTTCCTAATAGTTATTTCTTCTAACGTTGTATTTAAAGCTCTATATAAATTCACTATAGGTGTAAGTACAATAGTTAATAAGACTATAATAATAAGCCCAAAAATCAAGTTATCCATCTAATATCCACCTCTAAAATATGTTTTTTATTCTGCAAAATGTCTTGCATACTTGGCTACTTCTAATTTACCTTGCCAAAATGCTAGCTCTTTTTGTAACTTGCTCTTTTCTCTAGTATTATTAGTTTTAGTTAAGAGTTTATTTGTTATTGACATTTCGTTTTTACAAGTAACTATTAATGTATCTAGCATTGCTTTTAGATTTTCTAATTTCTCTCTATCACTCATATATACACCACCTCTAAAGTTCTGTACTACATAATAAATAAGGTTTTTCAAAGTCACCATTTTTTACTATTTGTTCTTCCATAGTTATACATTTCCAAACCTGTCCAAAACTCCATTGTATACTACCAATATACTCTTTAGTATTTAGCTCATCTAAATCCCCCAATTGTTTAATTGCATTTTCATCTGCATGTATCCACATGCCACCTTTAACGGACACTTCTTCTATATCAACATCTTCAAATCCATACTCTTCTTCATACCATTTTTTAGTATCTTCAAGATTCCATTTTGATGCTATAAACTCACTATCATATATTTTATAAACTTTTATTTTTTCTATCTCCATAACAATCTCCTCCATCTAACTAAATACTGATTTTATTTACTCTTCATTATTATATTTTTTCGCATGCTGAGCAATCTGTTTCAATTAGTCTAATTTCTTCCGCAGTATCTTATTCTACCAGGTAATCCTTACCACCTAAATTCATATAAGTTAGAAATTCTTTATATTTTCTATTTAATTTTTACATTGTTTTCATACCCCCTCAACTTAACCTAATTTCTTTTGTTCTTCTACTACTAATCTATCTAAGTATTGACTAAGAGCAACTACTACTTCATCATTACCAAACTCACTATATAATTCTGCTAACGCATCTTTCAAAATTTCCATTTTTAATCCCCCTTAGAGTTTATTTCTCTTGCTGCTATTAAATATGCTTCATACAAACTCATATTTTTATTTTCTTTTCTTAAATCTTCCGCTCTTACTTTTAATTCTTCTGCTGCTTCTAAAATTGACATCTATATTCCACCTTTAGCTTTCATAATTGTTGCACAAATATCACAACTTATAATATTAATATTTTCTTTCACTATATATAAATAGGCTTGTCCACATTTTCTACATTCGAATTTCTTTAACACGCATCTAGACTTATTTTTTAAAGAGCCTGTGATTAAGTTCTCTGCCTTTAAATTCAACTATATACTCACTCCATTCTCCATTTTCTTCATAGCTGCACATTTCAATAATTCGACTTGCCGTAGCCTCATTTATTTTTAGTAATCCATCTTTATCAAGCTCTGTTGTTATAATCATTGCTTTATTATTGTTATATCTATAATTGACTATATCTTGTACTATTCTTTGAGTTGCTGGAGATACATCCCCCTTGTATAAATCGTCAATAAAAAGAACAGTTACATTTCTATATTTATCTAATGTTTTTGTGAAATCTTCTTGATCTAACTGATTAAATTTCATTCTTGCTATTTCATTTACAAAGTCTGCATATCTTACACCTACACTTTTAAGTAGTACACTACACGTAGCTATGGCCAGATGTGTTTTCCCACTACCTACTTGCCCTGCTAATAGTAGGCACTTCATTTTATCAAAACTTTTTATATATTTTAAACAAGTTTCAACTGCATTTTTCCTTTGAAAATTATTAACTTTATAGTTATTAAATTTATTTTTATCAAATCTATAACTAAGCCCACTTTTTTCAATTCTTTCTTTAGCCAATCTTTGTTCTCTACATTCGCACCATTTAACTGCATTATCTTTTGTTATTGTATACTCTTTATCTTCACATTTTGGACAGTTATATTTCACTGATATCAATTCCATATTTTCCTGCAAGTTCTTTGACATCCACTTCTTCTTTATATCCTGAATCCAATTTTGATTCGTTATTTGTTGAATCTTTTCCATAACTATTTCCTCCAAAACTATTATCTTTTACCTTATTTTGGTTTATACTATTACTACGTGAATTTTTATTTTTATATATGTTTGTGTGCTCAATTAATTGGGCACTATTTTTTATTCCTTTTTCTATCCAGTTATTTAATATTTTAAATAAATATCTTATATCTCTAATGTTTGCTCCTACCATTTCATCAATAGCACTTATAATCACTTCATGTTCCATATCATCATCTAAGTAACTTAAAAGTTTTATTATGTGATTAGGAGTTATTACTCCCACGTATTTTTGATAGTAATTTATTATTAGTTTGTTTATTTCATTATTTAGTTTATATTTATTATTTAGTAGTTTCGGGTTTTCCGATTCTCGGTTTTTCCGACTTTCGGTTTCTCCGATTTTCGGATTTTCCGATTCTCGGTCATCAATATAATTAACATCTTCTATAGGCAATTCATATACCTCATAATCAAATCCACCTATAAACTTTCCAGATTCTTTATCTTGTCTTGCATATCTTTTTATATATCCATTTTTTATAAGTTCATTTATAGCACTAGATGTAGAATCTCTTCCATCCTTACTTCTTTTTCTTAAATCCTCAATGTATATCTGCCAATCATCTGGCAAACTTAGTAAATATGAATGAAGTCCTTTAGCCTTCCATGAAATTCTTTCATCCTTCAAACATGCTTTGTTTAACATAACATAAGGGTTATTCTTATCCTTTACAACTCTCACTACTGCCATTTTTGTCCTCCTATGCATCTAAAAGACTATCTCTAGATGTTTTTACCTTTATAGTTGTATTATCAAATCTATTGAAGAACTCAGCCTTTATTTTTTCATTTGATATATTAAGACAGTTCATATAATAGTTATCATGTAAGCTTAAGTTTCTACAAATAGTAGATAAAGTTCCAATATCTACTATAGGATCTTCGTTACTTATATAAAATCTTGGAACAGAGAAAGTCAGCTCTATGTCTTTGTTTTCTTCTTTATTCTTATATCTGTAAGTTGCTTCTACATATCTAGATTTGTCTAAGTCTGCTTTTATTAATTTAAATTTACTATGTGCCTTTATTCCTATAAAAGCATCTGCTATTATTTCTATCGCATTATTTTTTATCATATGTACATTCCTCACTAAATTAATTTTATTAAAACTTATTTTTTAGCTTTTTATATGCCTTTAAAGTGCTAAACATTTTATCTAAATCACTTATATACTTATATTCTTTTATAAATTCTTGTAATATTTTAATATCCATTTTACTCCCACCTTGTCCTAATTTTCTCATTGAGAGCATTGCTATTTAGTAGCAACACTTTTCTCTTTCTTATCTTTTTCAATTGATTTTTCTAAGGCTTTCATTAAAGCTTGTATCCACTCTGGAGACTTTTCTTCTTTTAGGACTTTCGCTACTGCAAAACACATTCTATCTTGAAATTCATCCATATTTTCTTCTAATGGATAATTGCAAATAACTTTGAATTCTCGTTTTTTTTCTTTTCTTGCCATACCACATCCCCCCTTACTATTTCTTATGAGTATTAAATTTTGTCCTATTCCTAAATAAAATTATTTATATACAAATATCTTGTTCTATTTCATCAAGTAATCTCTTTATTATGTAATCCTGACCTTTACCAGTAACTCTAGTAGTTCTATGAGTAAAAGTCCCCTTTGAACCTCTTGATATACTCTCACTTACTTCAAACAATCCTCTTTCAACTGCTCTTTGACTTGGTTCTGTTTTACCTTTTAATATAAGTCCCCAAGATCTAAGCTTTTCCCACAATCGTCTTTCCCCTATTATCAGTTGATCTCTTGATATAACTTTTGCTAATTCTCTTACTAATATAGTATTTTGTGATTGTGCTATTTGATTTAAATACCTATCTTTTGATTCAACCTCATAAGTAAGTTGTTGTACTTGTTGCTCTCTTTGAGCAAGTAATGCATCTTTTTGCTCAATAGTTCTTTTTGAAATCATTAAAGCTTTTGCCATTATAGTCTTTTCATCATCTTCTTGAGTTATTGGTATATATCCACCAGTTTGTCTTATTTGTGGCAATACCTCATCAAATACCCAACCTTCAAACCTTTCAGAATTTGGTAATTTAGATTTTGAAATAAGTCTGTATATATCTCCTTCTGGTATTACATTAACTTCTTGTCTACGACCTAACGAATCGTTAGTCCATATTTTTTTAACTTTTTTACAATGATCTTTTATAGCTTTATGAGGATTAGCATATCCTAAACTCTTCGCTATATCTGTAGCTATTACATATAACTCATTATTAATTTCTAATGCTCTTATTTCTCCAAATTCAAAATTCCTAAATTTTATTAATTTACTCATGTTATACCTCCTTTTTACAACCATCATTATTTATAATTTATTTTAAAATGATTTGCTAATTTGCATTAAAACTTTATATAATCTATCTTCTGTTAGAAACCACTTTTCTCTTTTTAACCTGAGTGCGATAATATCACCTCCAGCTTTCCATCATTATCTACACATTTTATGATTATAAATTTTTTGACTTCTTATTTTTAGGAACTAATTGTTCTTTTTATTCGCAAAAAAAATTTCATCTAATGTTGCATCTAATATAATGGATATTTTCTTTGCTAAAAATATACCAGGATTTCTTTTTCCTCTTTCTATCATAGATATATAATCTTTTGTAACTCCTGTCTTTTTTGCTAGTTCTACTTGAGTTATATTTTTTCTAGTTCTATATAGCTTTAAATTGCTTCTGAACATTTGAGCCTCCCTTTTAGAACTTACTGTTCTTTTTATATTTATTATATTATAGAACTAATTGTTCTTTGTCAATCTTTTTTAAGAATGTTTTGTTCCTTTATTTTTTGTTAGTTTCTATTTATAGAACAATATGTTATATTTATTTTGTAAATAGAACATATTGTTTATTTTTAATAGGAGGTAAAATAATACATGTTTGGAGATAGATTAAAATTATTAAGAAAAAATTCTGGTCATACACAAAAGGAGCTAGGAGAAAAACTAAATGTTTCTGGTAGAGTAATCGGATACTACGAATCAAATGACCGATTTCCAGATAAAGATACTCTTACATCTATAGCTGATTTTTTTGATGTGTCCCTAGATTATCTTCTTGGAAGAACAGATGTAAAGAATAGTAATAACAAGCTTCATATAGAAAATGAAAAAGATGTTGAAGAACTTCTTGAAGAAACCATGAGCCAAATACTTGACCAAAAAGGTCTGATGCTTAATGGAGAAATAATTGACGATAATGACCTTATACTTTTAAGAAATGCTATAAAAAATGGTATTGAGTATGCTAAGAGTATGAAGTCTAAAAAATAAGGGGTTGTAGTTTTATGGGGAGAATAAAAAATATAGCAGATAATCTAGCAAATAAATATAAAACTCGCAATCCATATGAATTATGTAAGCTTTTAAATATACCTGTACTTTTTGAACCATTAGGAAATATTAAAGGACTTTTTCAAAATGTTTTAGGTACACCTATAATACATTTAAATAATAGTTTTTCAAAGGATGAACTTAAGCCAGTTTTAGCTCATGAGCTTGGACATGCTTTATTACATAAAGAATTTAATGTATGTTTTTTGAGTAATTATACTTTTTGTATTACTGATAAATATGAAAATGAGGCAAACAACTTCGCTGCTCATCTATTAATAACAGATGAAGATTTAAATAAATTTTCTACTGGATATGAATATATAACTATAGGTCAGCTAAGTGGTTACTTTAGTGTTCCAGAAGAATTTATTATGTACAAAATTAGGGAGTAAATTAATAAATATTTTATCTAGTTAAATAATTTAACATTTGCAAGTTCTAGATGAACTTCTAATGTATAAATCTAATTCTATATATAACATTTTAAGTGGGGTAATATGAAAATAGGAGTTAGAAAACCAAGTATAAAAAATCAATATCCTCAAGAACAACTGTATAAGCCAAAAGAACTATAAAAAAAGATGTAGTCACCTACATCTTTTTTTCACTTAATTAGCATATTCTAGTTGAATCTTTCTCATATTTATCCATCCAAATACTGCTAGTATTCCTATAACAGCTGAGAAGATTACATAAGGTAAAAATAATATTCCACTTACAAAATACAATATCATTGCTGTTAATCCAGCCCATGCTTTATTCGTTATAACTGCAACTATTGAGAATATAGCTGCTATCGCCACACAGGCCATATGAGGCATAACTAAAGTTGCTGCAATTGATGCCCCTAATGTTTGTGCTGCATCAGATGAGTTCCCTATAGCTCCTGAGAAATAAGCTACAAGATAAACTGAATATAATATACCTAAAACCATACTTGTTATTAATACTTTACTTTTTTTCATATATTTATTACCCCCTACATCCTACGATTATTCCAAATAATACTATATCATATCGTCAATGTCTTATTTAGTCATTTTATGTTGTCGTTTAATTTACAATTATAGACTATATCTATATATTTCGCATTTATTCATATATAAAATAATTTATATGTATGTAAAGTTATTATATAAATTAATTATAAATCCATAATAATTTTATATAATTCGTAATTTATAAAATATTTTTTATAAGTTTTTCTCAAATTTATTCTATATAAACATATATCAAATTTAAATTAGTTGAAAATTATAAAACATACCAAAAAGACTAGGCTTCAATTTTCCTATTCTTTTCATTTTTTTAATATTTCCATTTATATATTTAATTAAAAAAATTAATTCTATATATTAAAATTCTCTAATACTAATTCAGAGCATTATAATCTTTAATTCATTACTCTAATATCACTAATATCGATTTTTTTCCTTATTACTTTAAAATATTTAGGTTTGTATTTATAGACATTTTTTCTTTATTTAATTTTATAATTTAACAAATATATAATATCTGAAAGGAGATTGGAAATATGCAAATGATACCTATATCTTCAGGTGGGATAGTCTCTATTGGATACGATAGAAACTCTAGAATTTTAAGAGTTGAATCAAAATCTTCTAATATATTTGATTTCTATAACGTACCTACACATATCTATATTAATTTTTTATCATCTCCAAATAAGACTAAATATTTTCACTCATCTGTTAGAGGTCGTTACAAAGTTCGTAAAATAAAAAAAGACTAGGTTAATACCTAGGCTTTTTATTTTGATAAAAATACACTTTTTAATATACTTAATATTTCAGATGCAATCTCAACATTTGATTTCATATTCTCCTTAGTAATAATAAAATCTGCTGTGACATCTGTAACTACTTCCGTAACATCTTTTACATTCTCACTTATTTCATTGAAATTATCCACTACATCAGGTAATTTATTCAATGAATTATGTATATTACTAGAATTATTCGAAACTAAATCATTTAAGTCTTTTATAAATTTATTCATATTACTTAAAGTAAATATCAAATAAACTAAAGCTATACATCCTAATATAGAGGCCACTATGTATATCACATTTACATCTATATACATAATTAAGCATCTACCTTTTCTTCTATACTACCTTCTAGTAATAATATCTTCTCTTCTATAATTTCTTCATTTTCTGTATTGTTTTTCTTTTTATCTATATACTCTTTTATTCTATTTTTAGATTCTATTATATTGATTTTTTCATTGATTATACCTTTTGCTTCATATGCTTTATTATTTACTTTCGATGCAACCTTATTTGATACTTCTTTGATATCTTTTCTTGTTTCCTTGCCTGATTTAGGAGCTAGAATTATACCACCTATTGCTCCGGTCAACATTCCTGCTACTACCCCCATTGTGGCTACTTTTATATTTTTAGTTCTTATTTCTCTTTGTTTAAGTTTTCTTTTCTCTTCTATTTTTTTGGATAAATTCATATTTTCCAACTCCTTAATTGATTTTTAATTTTACTAATAATATCATCTTTTTTTACATTATATTCTATTTTTTTTAACTTTTATTAAATTGAAATATAAAAATACTAGATAGTTCTAGTCTTTTTCATTCGTATTATTTTCTATTTTTATGGTATTAGTACTTATATTATTGTATATCTTTTTGTCTTTTAAGAATCCAATTTCGAAATATAGTACAAAAGAAAATATAGATGTATAAATTAATATAATTGATATTGATTTATAATATTTTCTTTCTAATGCGAATTTCATAGATTTATAGATAACTAACGGTAAGATCATAAGCAGAAACGATATAATAATATACTCTAAACTATACTCACTATGAATTATAATTTTTACACAAACAGAATAATAATAAATCATAAAAGGTACAATTAAAATTAAAAGTAAATGTTTATAATTTCTCTTTATTCATTTTGTCAACGACCTCCCATAGTTAATATATAGTTTTAAAACAATATTTTAACGTATTTTTATTTATCTTTTTCTAAGTATCTTTCAATCGCTTTATTTCTCTCTATTAAATCATCTATTATCTTATCTAGTTCTTTTAATATACAATAGTGTTTATAACATTTTTCTAGCAATTTTATAACTATAAAAATGTATATTAGTACTAATACATAAATCATCATTTAACCTCATTTACTTTTTTTACTTTTAAAATTAAAATTTATACATTGAAATAAATTATCTTAATTATTTGTTTCAATAATATTATCATAATTATAAAATCTATACTCTTTTTTATATAACCCATTATTTTTATGAATATTTTACTTATATTATCGTTTTATTATTGATATATATTATATTTTGCTATAATTTATAATTGAAAGGGGTGTAAAAATGAAAATAGCAATATACTCAAGAAAATCAGTATTCACTGGTAAAGGTGAATCAATAGAAAACCAAATACAATTATGTAAAGATTATATAAAGCTTCACTATCCTAATGTAACTGATATAAAAATATATGAAGATGAAGGATTTAGTGGAGGATCTACAAATAGACCAAAATTTCAAGAGATGATGAATTCAGCAAAATTAAAAGAGTTTGATATGATGCTTTGTTATAGATTAGATAGAGTTAGTAGAAATATAGGAGACTTCGCAAATTTAATTGATGATTTACAAAAACATAATATAGCTTTTGTATCTATCAAAGAACAATTTGATACCTCTACTCCAATGGGAAGAGCTATGATGTATATATCAAGTGTTTTTGCTCAACTTGAAAGAGAAACTATAGCTGAAAGAGTTAAAGATAACATGCTTGAACTTGCAAAAAGTGGTAGATGGCTAGGTGGTATGCCTCCACTTGGTTTTGATTCTGAAAGTATAACTTATATAGATGAAGAAATGAAAGAACGTAAAATGGCTAAACTTATAGTAAATAAAAAAGAAATGAATTTAGTAAAAATTATATATAATAAGTATCTAGAACTAGGTTCTATCAATCAAGTAGTAGCTTATCTACAAGAAGGAAAATATAAAAGTAAAAGAGATAAATATTTTACAGCTTCTACAGTCTCTAAAATCCTATCTAATCCTGTTTATGTTAAAAATAATGTTAATGTATTAGAATACTTAAGAAACAAGGGTATGCTTGTCACAGGAGATAAAGAAGGATATGGTATACTTACCTATAACAAAAGAGATAATGCATTTAATAAAAGAGATGTTAGCGAATGGATTGCAGCTGTAGCTAAACATAAAGGAATAATTGATGCTGATAAATGGTTGCTAGTCCAAAATACGTTGCTAAAAAACAAGGATAAAAATAAAACAATGAGATTAGGTACTTCAAGTAAAGGAATTCTATCTGGACTTATTAGATGTGCTAATTGTGGCTCTCCTATGAGAGTTTCATATGGTCGAAATCACCATTACTATGCTTGTACTTTAGCTATTACATCAAAGAGATCCCTTTGTGATAATCCAAATGTCAAAGGTATTGATATTGAACAAGCTGTAGTTGATAACATCATGAATTTAGATAAAACTAAATTATTAGGTAAACTTGCTTTAGATGATGCATCTATAACAGATAATAAAAGTTTATTAAAAAGTCTGGAAAGCGAAATAAAAAATAAAAGAAATCAATTAAACAATCTTATAGATAAGTTAGCAGATTTTAATTCTGATGTTACTCAAATTCTTAAAGATAAAATAAATGATATTACATCAGATATTAAAGACTTAGAATCTAAATATAACTATATATTAGATGATATTAATAATACAAATAATAGTATTAAAAATATTGGAATTGTATTAAATGCTTTAGATGAGTTTAAAACACATTATAACAAAATTGATGATATTAAAAAGAAAAAGTTTATGTTAGGACTGATAATAGATACTCTTACATGGGATGGAAATACAGAAGAGATTGAAATGAATTTTTGGGGAAGTAAAAAAAAAGAGTAGATGATCCTACTCTTCCTAATCTTTCCAAACTGTCGCAATACTATAAACTTAGCATGACCTGTATCAATTAATACTATATTATCAGCAAAAGCAGGTAATGCATATTGTTGACATACTTTTATATCAAGCTTTTCTTCATTTTTTAACTCTTGTGGAAGTGGAATTACTGCACAACCTTTTTCATTTAATTCATTTTGAATTTCGTCACTTAAAGATTCTTTTAATAATTTCATAGAGCCACTAAATGCACCATAGTCTCCATTATTTCTTCTACCTATCATATCTTCAACACCACATCTACTAGTTATACTAACTCTTCCACCAAAAGATGGACATCTTAATACACACATAGCACATCCATTACCGTATTTTTCACAATTGCCCATAGGACCTGACGAACCTGTTGTTTCTACAAAAGCATCCGCATCAATTTTTTCTCCACTTTCAAGTACTATAGTTTTTAATTTTTTGTCTTCCATATATGCATCTACTACTCTAGCAAAGAATTTTATTTCTATTCCCATATCTAAAATTCTTTGTCTTATTGGTTTTTCTATTTGAGTTACATTATATATAGTTGCGTGTTTATGACCTGGGAAATCTATATTAGTATGTGTTGCATACTTATCTGTAAGTTCAAACAGCTCTGTTGCTCCTAACGCTATAGCTTCTTCCGCTGCTGTAAATCTCCCATTATTTCTCATTATTCCACCAACATTACCAAGACCTAATAATAAATCTGTTCTTTCTAGTATAATAACATCAGCTCCGGCTTTTTTAGCAGATATGGCAGCTGCACACCCTGACCATCCGCCTCCTATAACAACTACTTTAGCCATTTTATTCCCCCCTAATAAATTAGATAGTTTTTAAGTATTCTCTACTATCAACTTGTGCTTTACACGTTTTAACTCTCTCTCCATTTATATTTATAGTACATGCACCACAAATGCCTTCTCCACAGCATATTAGATTATTATTTGAGATAGCTAGCTTAATATTTTCATCAATACTATCTACAAGCTCCATAATATATTTACTAAATTTAGCTGATCCTCCACTATAAACAAACTCTGAATTATTTCTTCTGATATAATCGATTAAAAAGTCTTTATCTTCATATAAGTCTATACTTTGTATATTTACTCCTAGATTTATTATTTTATCTATGACTACATCTAATACACTAGCCTTATTGTTAATAAATACTTCTACTTTATTATGGTTTCTTAATAGTCTTTTTATTACGTTAATAGAGTTAACCTGTGATAGTCCATTTAAAACTACTACACAATTTGCATGTGAATTAGTTTTTATCTCTTTTATCCCAAAAATCCCATTAAAATATGGTGCTTTTACCCATACTTCATCAAAGCTTATAATAGATTTTGTTTTTATCCCTACTGGCTTAATAACAACTTCTAATATACCCCTTTCTAAATCTACATCCATAACTGAGATAGGTGTATTAAATATTTGGTTATCCTTGTCCTTACTTTTTAGCAATACATATGCACCTGGACTACACAAATCATTTGTTAAATATTTTGGCACTTGTATTTTAATCCAAAAAGTATTGTTTTCTACCTCTTTAGTTTCAATGATTTGGCATAGTACTTCTTTTCTTTCATTGACAGATACGTTTTTGCTGTGTTGTAATTGATTATAGATACATACCCCTTGCCACTTACAGTCGCAAGTTCTGCACCCTTGTATCAAACTACATTTTATACAATCTCCTGAATAGGCAAGATGACATGGACAGTATTTCCCACCTGCATCAGCGCATATTTGATTATTGGCTTTTTTCAACTTATCCACTTCCTTAAAATGATATTTATAATTGTCTTAAACTGTATACTATTAATTTATTATTTTAAGGATAATTTGTTACACTAGTAATTTTATTTACTACTTCTATTTTATTTTTATAAAAAATATACTTTAATATATAAAGAACTTATATACCTATTTGGGTTGTTGTGAATATAATCTATATAAATACTTGTTAATAGGAGCGAATTTTATGGTTGAGAATACCTTCTTTTTTTCAAAGGAACATTTAATTGTACTTTTAATTTTTGCTATATTTTTATATTTTTCTCCAAGACTTACTAGAAATTTATT
Source organism: Faecalimicrobium sp. JNUCC 81 (assembly GCF_053667625.1). NCBI lineage: Bacteria > Bacillati > Bacillota > Clostridia > Peptostreptococcales > Peptostreptococcaceae > Faecalimicrobium > Faecalimicrobium sp. JNUCC 81. The sequence continues at coordinate 950,978 of NZ_CM132203.1, read as the reverse complement.
ACCTCATAGTTATATTGTTGAAAAAATAATTTGCGGTTTAATAATTTTAGAAATAGTATTTGAGCAGGTCTCTATTGTTTCTATGGGAGGTTATGATGTTTTTACATCTTTACCAATTGGGCTCAGTAGATTTTGTGCATATATTTGTATAGCTATTTTATTTTTTAAGCAATACCAATTATTCAATATATTCTTCTCTTGGAGCATAGTTTGTGCTGTTGGAGAGTTGATATTTTTCCCTGATTTAGGGTATAGATTCCCTAATATTTTATATTATTTAGATATATTCGCTAAGTTCATACTTATTTATGCTAATGTTTATTTAATGGAAGTTAGAAAGTTTAAGGTAAGTAATACCGCTATAAAAGAAAATTTAATGATGTGTGTGGCTTATTTTTCATTTATATTTATTTTAAATACTGTTACTGCATCTCATTATTCTTATAGTTTTTCAAATTTTAATATATTAAGTATTTTAATCTTTATGTTGGTTACAACTATTGTTTATATACCATCACTTATATTTGATAATGATAATAAAATATATAATTTGAAAAAAAGGAAATAAAAAAAAGCTCGCTGATGATGGCGAGCTGATTGTTTTTATTTTCAATTTTGAATGTAAGAAGAAAATAAAAATCTTAGGCTAATTAAATTATAACATACCTTGGAACGATTCTAAATCTATTTTTTTATGTTAGCTAAGTAATAAAGAGTTCTTACCCCTTCTCCTGTTGCTCCTTTAGATTTATATCCTAATGATTTAGCGCTTTCGCTTGTTCCTGCTATGTCTACATGTAACCATGGAGTATTTCCTACAAACTCTCCTACAAACAGTCCTGCTGTTATGCATCCACCTTCTCTTCCAGCACTATTTTTTAAGTCTGCTTCACTACCTTTTATTAAGCTTTTATACTCATCAAATACAGGAAGTCTCCATATTTTTTCTCCTGATAGTTTACTTGCTTTTTCTAATTCATTATAAAAATCATCATTATTTGTTATAACTCCACTAGCAACAGTTCCTAATGCTACTATAGCTGCACCTGTTAAAGTTGCTATATCTAATATACTTGTAACTTTTTCATTATTTACAATATAATAAACTGCATCTGCTAATGTAAGTCTTCCTTCTGCATCTGTGTTTAATACTTCTATAGTCTTTTTACCCATAGAGTTTATTATGTCTCCTGGCTTATAAGCTTTACCTGATATAGCATTTTCACAAGCTGCTACAACTGCTACAACATTTTTATCTATCTTATCCTTAGCTATCGCACACATCGCACCTATAACACTTGCTGCTCCACCCATATCAGTTTTCATATTTACCATAGAACTTGTTGGTTTTATAGAATATCCGCCTGTATCAAATGTTAATCCTTTACCTACTAATCCTAATATTTCTTTATCTTCTTTATTTGGTATATATCTCATAACTATAAATCTAGGTTTCTTTTCTGAGCCTTTAGCTACTGATAAAAATGCTTCCATACCTAATGCTTTTATTTTTTCTTCTTCATAAACTTCAACTTCAAATCCATATTCATTTCCTAATTTAATAGCTTCATTCGCTAAAGTTTCTGGATATATTACATTTGCAGGTTCATTAACTAAATCTCTAGCTACTATAGTAGCTTTAGCTAATAATTCTCCTTTTTCTATAGCCTTAGATACATCTTCTTTTGTATAAAGATTTATAGTATCGATTACTTTTGCTTTATGATTAGTTTTATATTTTTTAAATTCATAATCTCCAAGGATTATACCTTCTACTAATGCATAAGCTCCTTCTTCACATAAATCACCACTTAATACATCTACATTAATAGCTTCATCTTTTATCATAGATTTTAATTTTTTAGCTAAATTACCGCCTACAACTCTAATCTTTTCATTGTCTAATTCTTCTATTTCCCCTAGTCCAACTAAACACACTTTTATTATTTTGCCTTCAACAAAAGCTTTTACAGTTTCTATTTTATTGTATTTTCCCTTAAAGTCACTTACTATTAAATTTAATTCATTAAAACCAGTTTCAACTTTTTCATTTAAAAATGAAGTTATTACTACTATGTTTTCATTTAATCTTTCTAAGTTTGTGTTAATATTTTTAAAATTCATAAAACCCCTCCTATTTTTTATACTCTTTATTTATATGTAAAAAGCTACCTGTTAATGGTAGCTTACATTAATTGTCTAAAGAAATTTATCTAAAGAAAATCTTTCATTATACTATTTGCTTCTTTTACTGCAGCAAATAATCTATGTTTTTCCTCTTCATCTAAAGTTTCTATTCTTATGTCTATAATAGATAAAAACTTTTCTATTTCTATATCTAGTAAATTACGACCTTCTTTTGTTAATCCATAAAAAGTATTTCTTCTATCTTTGGTATCCTCTTCTCTATATACATACCCTTGATCAACTAGTTTATTCATTAAAATACATAAACTAGATGTAGATACATGAAGATCTCTACTTAAATTTTTTAACTCGATTTTATCATAGCTCATCATGCTTCCTAGAGCAAGAAACTGCTTATCTGTTAAGATATCATCCAGCTTATGTCTTTCTTGGTTTAAAATTTTAATCAAATTAGTAAAGTCTTGTATACTTTCCATAATTAGAATAGAAATCTCTCTATTGTTCATAGGATTTCCCCCCATTCTATAGTCTCGTCTATTATTAATTTATTCAGTATAAGAGTACTACTTAGAAGTACTACTTAAGTATAATTAATAATTGTCTAATGTAATTATACTATATTAATGATACATTATCCATTTTAATTATTTTGTCCTAAATTATTAATTAAAAAATATATAAAATTATAATTTTTTTTAATTTTGACTTCATGGCTTTTATAGCAGAAAATATAATATTTTTTATTAATATTTTATACTAATATTTCTATTTTATTCTTATTTTTTCTTCATTTATACTCATAAATTTTATTCGAAGTACAAGTAGTACACCTGCCCCTATAATGTTACCTAAAGTAAACCAAAATAAATTTTTTAATACTAACTTTATTGGTAAGCTTCAAAAAAATATAGATTGCTTAAATAAAAACAGTATAAAATTAATAATTTCTAAAATATAAAAAAACTACCTATAAATATTTATAGGTAGTTTTTTTATATTTTAGGCTTCTTAGGTTGTTTATTCTTATTATCATCAGAATTATTTTTAGATAACTTTTGAATTTTTTCAATAACTCTTGGAGTAACTGTAAGTATATTATCAACTAAGTTTATATTACTATCTAAACTCATAAGTCTTGTTTCGCCATTTTCTACTACTACAAAAGCCACTGGTTGTACAGAAATTGCACCTGCACTACCTCCAGCAAAATTTGTATCATTTTTATCTTCTATCTTTTCATTATCTTTATTATTTTGATCATAACCTTTTGAATATTCTCCTCCACCTATACCAAAACCAACTGTAATTTTTGATATTGGAACTACTACTGTTGTATCAGTTTGTATAGGATCACCTACTATAGTATTTGCATCTATAGAACCATTTATAGTCTCAAGAGTTGTTTCCATAAGACTTTTTATTGAACCTGTTGCTCTCATTATTACCATCCTCCATATTCTCTTTATCATTTTTATAAATTTTATATCCAGCCCTTGCTACTGTTACTAAATCTCTAACAGTAGGTTTTGCATGCACTTTCATATCTGCTTTTAAATAATTATTAGTGAAGTTTGGTGTTACCCCCAGATATATTTTATCAGCATCTACAATATTGGCTACGTTTCCATAAATAACATTTATTAAAACATATATAAATGTAGTGAAGTTAATAATCTCACTTCCAAACTCAATTTTTGAATAAACTTCATGTATTTTTATTTTCTTAAAAAGCCTATAAAGAGTTAAGTAATCTCTACTCAATAAACTTCCTATTCTTTTTTCCTTTCCTTTCTTTTTATTAGAACTACTACTTTTTCCTTTGTTACTCGGTGGGTAAAGTTGCTTATCTATATTGATCAAATTGAATAGATATTTTATATTAATTTTAATACTTATATCTTCATTTCGTATTTTTGATGAAATTATTATGTGTAATGATGATCTTAAAGTTATTATAATAAGACCTACAATTAAAAATAATATTATTAATAGTAAAAAACTTAAATCAAATATTCCATTATATCTCATATTCCTATTATTTTCTAAAAGATAATTATCTATACTTTTTATTTAAAACTTATTATTTTAATATTTATAATTAAGTATAAAAATAAAAAAATAGACTAGGATAATATCCTAGTCTGTTACAATATGTTCTTTTAATACTTCTTTAATACTAGATACAAAATTTTTAGATGCTCCAAAGTCCATAAATAAAAGTCCTACTGAACCTTCCGTAGATACAGCTTTAACCTTCGTTCAAGCTAATATATGATTTTCTTATATTTACTATAGATTTTTTATTTGATCTATAAAATCTTCAGTTTGGACCTTTTTTAACGCCCTTGATGTAGTTATAATAATTATACTTGATAAAATTGCTACTATCATTACAATAGCCATGACAAAAGAAAAATTAATTAATTTAATATTTTCAAAGTCTTTTATTATTATACTTCTAACTATTAAACTAGGTATTATTGATATAATAAAACTAACTACAATATATACCATTGACTCTAATTTAACTATTTTCTTTATTTCATCTTTTGATATCCCTATTCCTCTAAATAATGCAAATTCTCTACTTCTACTATTTATACTAGTAGCTATAGTGTTACAACAGTTAAATAATGATAAAATGATTATAACTCCAGCCACTAATATCATAATCATAGCTTTTTGATTATCACTCTTTTCAAGTTCAGCTGATTCACTTTTATATGGTGTCAAGATACCTTTGCCTGATTTTTCTACTATTTTATTTAATTCTCTCTCAACGTGTTTATCATTGGCAAGCTTACTAGTCCACACATCAAATCTTTCATATGATGAAATACCTGTAAATTTATTCATTTGATTTACTGATATAACAGCTTCAAAGCTTGTGCCTCCACCTTGAGAAAATATTGGTAAATGCTTAATAATACCTCCAACAATAAACTCTTTAGAAATTGTTTCTTTATAGTTTCCTGTTTTAGAATCTACAGTATCAAAGTTTACATTAACTTTATCTCCCATTTTTATATTAATTGACTCGCATGTTGCATTATTTATATATATATATGGTTCTTTATTCAATTTACTTAAATTCTCTTTTCCTCCTATTAATACATCATTTAATACCTCGGTATCTTCAATGCCTAAAACTTCAAAATTATTTTTATATACTTTCACACCATTTTTTATTTCAGCATTTTGTTCAAGATTAGACTTCTCCATTTTCCAGTATTCTGATTTTTTATTTATATTATTATCATCAGTTTTTATATTAAAATGCTTGTCTCTCAATGCATTTACTTTTTTAACTCCATCTATATGTTCTATCTCTTTTAATATTTTTGAATCATAGCTTTTTTCATTTTGTATTGTAGATGATGGGTCAATATTTTGAATAGAATACTCTCCTGGTATCCATAGCCTCATTCCACCAGAATCTAAAAAATTACTAGTAGACTTTGTGTATACCGTTGCCATTAAGAAAATTACTAGCGTCATTGATGCTATAGCTAAGCTAGTACGTTTTTTATTTCTTTGAAGATTTTTTGATGCTATATTTCCATAGTCTTTAAAAGATTTAGTCATAAATTTATTTATAAGTGATTTTTGATTTATATTAATTTTTTCTTGATTTCTTCTCATACAAATAATAGGATCAATTTTAATTGATAGTATTAGCGGTTTTAATAATGATATTATTATAGTTAAAACACTTAATAAAATAGTAATTACATATGTATTTATATAGCTTTTACTTTTAATTGAATTTGCATAACTAACATCATATATTACACCTATAACATACTCCCTAGATGAATTAGATATTAAGTAACCTAAAATTAATCCTATTGGAATGCTTATAACAGAGTATATAAACACTTCTAAAATCATTATCTTAGAAATATCTTTTGGCTCAAATCCTAGTGCCCTTAGTGTCCCAAAGTCTTTTGTTCTATTTGATACCAATGTATAGAAGATATTATATATCAATAATATAGTAGCTAATGCAAGAATTATATTAATTATAATATATGGTATTTTCAAACTTAAGCTATCAGACATAGCTAATATTAATGGATTATTTAATCTCATATTATTTTTATTTAAGTTTTCATCTTCAACAAGTTTTTCAACTTGTTTTGGTATGTTTTTATCTTTCTTAAATGTAAACATAACTTGGTTATATTTATTATCATCAGGTATATTTTTAATAGTACATTCTTTGCTTATAACCCCAAGAGACATTCCTTGAGCTTTTAAAAGTGGATTACTTTGTAAAATTCCTACAATTTTAAACTCTTTTTCTCCAGTATATGACTCATGTCCATTTTCATCTGGTTTACTATAATCTAATTTTATAGTTTTACCTATTGAATTTTTTATGTTATTTTGCTCAATATACCATGTATCTACTGCAATTTCATTTTCATTAGTTGGAAATTTTCCTTTTTGTAATTTATAGCTATTACTTACCTCTTGAGCAATTTTATCATCCCATAATATTTGTAGCGTTTGTCCATTTCCTATATCATGAAGCCCTAATAACATTGATTTTCCAATTTTATCTATGCTAGGATTATTTTCTATATTCTTTATATCTTTATTAGTTGGATTATAATATGATGCATGGTGTATTCCTAATTCTTTTTTGGCTTGATCTATCATTAAGTTTCTAGCATCTTCGCTTATTATATTCATTACTAAAAACAGTGCAGTTGAAATTATAATACTTATAATTATCAATAATGTATTTTTCTTATTTTCTATTATATATCTTTTCACTATATCATTAAGTTTCATAATTTCACCTACTCTCTTATAAATCCATCTTCAATTTTTATAATTTTATCTGCATATTTTGCAATATCCATATTATGAGTTATCATTATTATCGTTTGATTATATTTTTTCTGAGATTCTTTTAATAGATTTAAAACTTCACTTTCTGTTTTTGTGTCTAGATTACCAGTAGGCTCATCCGCAAATATAATTGATGGTTTATTTACAAGAGCTCTTCCTATTGCCACTCTTTGTTGTTGACCACCTGATAGTTGGTTTGGTAGATGAGTTTTTCTATCTTTTATACTAAGTAGTTCCATTAATTCATTAACATAATTATCATCTTTATTATTTGTATTTATAGTTGGTAGCTTTATATTTTCTTCTACTGTTAAAACTGGGATTAAATTATATGATTGAAATATTAACCCTATTTTTTCCTTACGCAAAAGCGATCTTTGCTTTTTATTAAGTGATAAAATATTCATATTATCTATAATCACATCTCCACTTGTCGCTGTTTCAAGTCCTGCCATTATATGAAGCAATGTACTTTTGCCACTTCCACTTTTGCCTACTATTACAACGAATTCACCTTTATTTATTTCTAAATTTATATTATTTAATGCTTTTACTTCTGTTTCTTCTTTTCCATATATCTTAGTTAAGTCTTTTATTTTTAAAATTGCCATAATATATTCTCCTATTTATATTCTAAAAAAGGATGCTATCTTAACAAGCGCTTGGTTAGATAATTTCACTAAATTCATCCATTCAACACTTAAAAGATAACATCCTATATTTATTTTTTCAATTATATAGCTCCAACTGGGTTTGTTTTGTACCCAACTGGGCTATTTTTTATTAAAGGTATATAAATAGTCATTATAAATTTATTTTCAAATACATCTGTTTCAACATTCCCATCATATTTCTCTACTGAATTTTTTATACTACTTATACCTATACCATGTAAAAATAAATCTTTTTTATCAGTTATAAATTTATTATTTTTAAAGTTTATATTATTAACTTTTGTATTTTCACATTTAATTACAAAGAATTTATTTACAACAGTACCTCTAAGTTTAATTTTTCTTTCTATATATGTATTATTAATTTTATTACATGCTTCTATTGCATTATCTAACATATTTGAAAATATGCTACACACATCTAGCATATCTATAAAGTCACAATGAGAAAATTTAATATCTACAATAAAATCTATATTATTTTTATGACATATAGATTTTTTATCACTTAAAATAGTATCAAGTATCATATTTTCAGTATTAAATGATAAATAACATTGTTCAAGTTGTTTATTCATATTTTTTATATAATCACTACTTCCATGGATATTTTCTATACATATCATATGATTTTTCATATCATGATATAGACTTTTCACTCTTAGTTGAGATTCCTTTAAGTTTAAATAGTATGCGTATTGTCTATCCATATTTTCTTTTATAACTTTATTTTCTAGCCTTAACCTATTATCCTTTATTACTCTATTAATTATATCTATGGAAAATATACTTGATAGTAATATTATTGCTGATATTACTATAATTATTGTATCTAAGGTGAAATTACTAAATCCATATGAATCTCTATATACTAGTCCAAAAATAACTAGTGTACATATTACATTAGATATTATAGAAATAAATATATATACATAATCTTTTTTTCTAATTTCTGATTTTAAATTAATAACCTTAATTATAGGTATCATTGATAATAATAATACTTTAGATAAAACTACTATATCTAACCTTATTAAACTGATATTATAAATAAATTCATACTCTAATTTAGTAATTAAAGTAAATTTTTCATAAAGTATAAATATCAGTGCATAACTTGAAGCATAAAATATTCTTACTATAATCCAATAAAAAATACTTACTCCTAATCCTTTTAATTTACTTACTTTATAATTAAATATATAAAAAATATATGTAATTATAATAGCTATAAACATAATAAAATTAGGATTAATCTCTTTTATCATTATGATTATAAGTATAGTTGCAACTATTAATAAGTATAAGTTTAAAACTAATTTAGACTTTTTTAGCTCTCCAAATTCACCTAGTATAAATTTTAATACAGATAATTCTATAACTATAGATAATATGCTTATAATTATCCAAAATAAATGAGTTTCTAACATAATACATCACCTAAAGTATGAGTTAGCTTTGTTTTTAAATTACTAATCCTATGTTTACTAACTGGAATATCATCATCATTAATACTGACTGTATTTTTAGATATGTATTGAATGTGATTTATATTAATTAGATAACTTTTATGACATCTAAAAAAATTATATTTTTCAAGTTCTTTTTCAATTTTATCCATACTATTTTTCGTATAATACGTTTTATCTATTGTATGTATAGTTAATTCTTTTTTCATAACTTCTATATATGTAATACTGCTTATTGAGACCTTAGTTATACTCCCCTTATTTTCTATGATTATAAAGTTTTCTCTCTTTTTTATAATATCAGAAACACAATTTAATATATGCTTGTTTAATTCTTCATAATTTATAGGTTTTAATAAATATCTGTATGCTCTAACCTCGTAACCATCTTGAATGTAATCTATTAGTGAAGTTGTAAATATTATTTCAGATATATCATTTTTTTCTCTAATTACTTTAGCTACATCCATTCCGCTTATGTTATCCATTTGAATATCTAAAAAAAATATATCAATTCCATATAGATTTGTATTTATTAAATCTTCTCCTCAACTAAATTCTATTAATTCTATTTGATTAGAAATTTTTTTGAAAATTTTTGATATATAATTCCTTAAAAGTTCTCTTTGAGTAACATCATCTTCACAAATAACAATTCTATAAATAATAATCTCCCCCTTAACTTATTGCAATAAATATTATAAATATATTTTTATGAGATATCACTCTTATTAAAGTATTTTAATTAAATTTATAGTTTAAATTTTAACATAAACCTTTGTATTAGTATATAAACCTCTAAATTATATAAGTAGCTTATATAATTTAAATATTTCATATATGTACAATAGCTAATTTATTTTTTAAATAAAAAATAGACCAGATAAAATCTAGTCTATTTTTTCGTTATGATATTTACTTTGAGTAGTTATTTTTATAGTTATAATAATACATAAGTAGGTATATGTCTATATTATTTTTCAAATATATGCTTAATAACTTCTATTGGCTCATGAAATAATAACCTTGGTCCAGAGAATTTCATAACATCCTTTATTTTTATCTTCATATCTTTTTTATAACAATGTATTTTACATTTACTACAAAACTTTTTTTCTTCTCCAAACTTACAAAAATCTAATCTTTTATTAGCATACTCTAAAAGCTCGCTACATTCATTACAAAGTTCTCCCTTATTACGTCCATGATTTTTACTACAATATATATTTATCATAATACCTATAGTCTTTTTTTCTCTTTCTATTCTACTCATGATTCCCTCCCAATTTAAATTTTTCTGCCCTCAAGTTTATTCGCTTAAATTACAATTAATCAATTATTTAAATAAACTAATAATACATCAGCATATTAAAAAAGGGCTAAAATTTAGCCCTTTTATTAATTAAATTCAAGTGTATTATTTCTTACATAAACTTTCTTATCACAAATTGCTGTACTTGATTTCCTATGAGATACCATTATTACTGTTTTATCTTCAGATTCATTTTTAATGCTCTTTAAAATTTGAGCTTCATTTAAAGTATCTAAGTTACTTGTAGGTTCATCTAATATAAGTACTTGTGAATTATGTAAAAATGCCCTTGCTATTCCTAGTCTTTGCTTTTCTCCTGATGATAAGTTAGACCCTATTTCTCCAACATTAGTCTTATATCCATTAGGAAGTGTTTCTATAAATTCATGTATAGATGCTTTTTTAGCCGCTTCTACTACTTCTTCATAAGTTGCATCTATTTTACCTATTTTTAAGTTATTCTCTATAGTGTCATTAAATAAGAATGTTTCTTGACTAACTAAAGACTGTGATTTTCTTAAAGATTTTGTTGGTATAGTCTTTATATCTTTATTAGATATTTCAATACTACCTTTTTCAACATCCCAAAATCTCATTATTAATTTTAATAATGTACTCTTACCACATCCACTTTCTCCAATAATAGCAACTTTATCGCCTTTTTCAATATTAAGATTTACATCTTTAAGTAATACCTCATCTCTTCCATTATACTTAAATTCCATATCTCTTATATCTACATAGTCTATGTTTAAATCTTCATTTCCAGCTACTTCATTTACAGCAGGAACTTCATCTAATACATTGAATAATCTTTGTGCACAAGCAAAAGTATGCATTAAATTATTAGATAAATTACTTAAAGCAACAGTTGGCCCAAATGAACTAGCTAAAAGAACTACTGCCACTATTAATTGACCTAAGTTTATTGTGCCTGATTCAAATAACTTCACTCCTGTAAATAAAGTTACAATTATAGCTATCATTATAGTTATATCTGTGAAAGCTCTTATTATACCTTCATGCTCTTTTATAACTTTTAATTTTTCATTTAACTTTTCACTATTTTCATTTATAGTTTTTAATCTATCATTTCCAGCCCCAAATAGTAATACTTCTTTTATACCTTTTAAAGAGTCTAATAAAAAACTATTTGTATTTCCAAACTCATTTCTATATTCAAGACCTGATTGGTTTGCATATTTAGAAGATATAACTGGTATTAAAAGACCTACTATTAAATAAAATACTAATGCTATTATCCCAAAGTAAGGATTTATACTATATAATACTCCTGCTGTTATTGCTGAAGTTAATATTCCTATTGCTATAGGTGCTATTGTATGAGCATAAAATACTTCTAATAATTCTATATCGCTAGTTATAACTGATATTAGATTACCTTTTTCTTTTGTTTCTAATTTTGATGGCGCTAATTTTCTTAATGCTTTAAATACTTGGTCTCTTAGTATTGCTAATATTTTAAATGCTATATAATGACCTGAATATTGTTCTATGGATCTTAGCCCACCTCTTAGTATTGCACATCCTATTATAATCTTTATAGTTATATCTAAAGTAAATTCCATATCTAATTTAAGTATAGTTCCTACTGCTATTGCACCAAATGTTGTTACTGCTGTAGCTGCTAAAAATCCTAAAACTCCAAAAGTTATTGTTATTATCATTATTGGAGTTAGAGGTTTTAGTATTTTTATAAGTCTTGCCATTATCTTTATTCCAGACATTCTCTTTTGATCTTTATTCACTTATAGCTACCTCCATTTCTGCTTCATATATACTTTCTAAGTTTGTTTGATTTGTATATAACTTACAGTAAGTAGAGTTATTTTTCATAAGTTCATTATGATTTCCACTTTCTACTATCTTACCTTTATCTAATACATAAATCTTATCTGCATTTTTTACGTTTGCAAGTCTATGAGATATTACTATTACAGTTTTTTCTTTTGCTATATCATATATAGTCTTTAATATGCTATCTTCACTTTCTACATCAACATTTGAAGTAGCTTCATCAAATATGTACACCTCTGGGTTTGTAAGTATCATTCTAGCAAGTGCTAATCTTTGTTTTTGTCCTCCTGATAAAAGTGATCCACCTTCTCCAACTTTAGTATCAAGTTTATCTTCTAAGCCAATTACAAACTCATATAAATTCGCTATTTTTAGTGCATTATATAACTCTTCTTCTGTTGCATCATTTTTACCCATTTTTAAGTTTTGTGCAATAGTAGTATTAAATATATAAGAGTTATGACTTATAAAACTTACTTTTTTTCTTAATTCTTCAAATGGTATATTATTTATATTTATTCCGTTTAAAGTTACTTCTCCCTTGTCTACTTCTCTAAGCTTTAAAAGTAAGTTAGTAATTGTACTTTTACCACATCCACTTTCTCCAACTAAAGCAACCATAGATTTATTTTTTACTTCTATATTTATATCTTTAAGGACTTTTCTTTCTTTATCATAACTAAAATCTACATTTTTTAGATTTATAGATATATCTTTTAATTTTTCACAATCTTTATTAGATAATTTAAGCTCTTCTTTAACTTTTGTATCTAATAATTTAAACATTTTTTCAGATGCTGCCATACCATTAGTAGCTATGTGGAAAAACGATCCTAAAAGTCTAAGTGGTATAAAGAATTCTGATGATAATAATATTATTATCACAGCCCCTCCAACAGTTATATTACCTTTTGATAATTCATTTACAGCAAGTAATATACCTACTGCTGCTCCTCCAAATGCTATTAAATCCATTATAGTTATAGAACTTAATTGCATTGTTAATACCTTCATAGTTACTTTTCTAAATGTTTCAGCTTCTTTGTTCATTTCTTCATTTTTTTCTTCATCTAAATCAAATATCTTTAAAGTTGTAAGACCTTGAAGATTTTCTAAGAATGAATCACCTAAGTTTGTATATATGCCCCAATATTTACTTAAAAGTTTTTTAGCAAACTTCATAACAGCTGCTATTGATATTGGTATTAATGGTATACATACTAAAAGTACTAATGCAGCTTTTAAACTTATGCTAGCCATTACTACAAATAATGTAAGTGGACCTAGTAATCCATAAAATAATTGAGGTAAAAACCTTCCGAAATATACTTCTAACTGTTCAACTCCATCTACTGCTATTTGAACAGTTGATGATGTTGATAGTGCATTATTATAATCTACACCAAGTTCTAATAGCTTTTTATATATTTTTTCTCTTAATATGTTTCTAACTTTTCCTGATGAATTATGAGAAAACTTACCAGACATATAATTACAAATAAATCTTATTATCATTAAAATCGATAAAAGTATTGCATAGCTACCTATACTAAAACTTAAATCATTTTTATATAATTTATCGATTATACTTCCTACAAATAAAATTATACCTATATTACAAATTACAGATATCCAGTTCATTAAAACTGTTAAAAATATGTATTTTTTTGGTTCTTTACAAATAGATAATAACCTCTTGTCTACCATTTACACTTCCTCCTAATTAATTATGTGATATATAAGACTTAATGCAAATAATATCACTGATACTAAATGTAGCCATTTATATTTCTTTCTTACTTTATTAGTCCCTGATAATATTATTAATCCTGCCATAATTCCAACCGGTAAAATAGTTATCTCTTTATCTTTTATATAGTCAGTAACTGAATATATAATCATCAATAATGCTCCTAATGTTCCAGTTAAAATATGTAGTTTTAAACTTAATTTCTTATTTATAAATTTAAAGTATTTAAAAAAATAAGTTATTATTGCTAATAAAAATAATGTTGATCCTAACCTATGTAACATAACTTTCTCCCGCTTCACTTTTGTATTTATAATTACTAAATTTAAAGAATTCATCAATATTTTAATTCTCTTAATTAAATTAATTTATACCATTATATATATTGACTATCATTCTCATTGTATTTTGATAAATATTTCTTAGTTGCACTATTTAAACCTTATTTATCTACTTTATCTCTTAGTTTATGAGTTTTATTTTTACAATTAATTTTTATCTTAGTTCAATAGTTGTATTAGACCTCTGCTTTATCTTCTTTTATTGTTTTTATTCTAAACATAAAGTAATAGAATTTAACTGCTATTAAAAATAATAAAAATATCCTCATATGTAAGCTATCTATTATTATCAAAGGAAATGCTAACATTATATCTGCAAATAATAATATACAAACCTTTTGTTTCATAGTCATAGCCTTTTCTTTAACAAAACTTTCTAAATGATTTTTATAAATCTTTGTTGATTTAAACCATCTATCAAATTTATCTGAACCCTTTACAAAACAATATGATGCCAATAGTAAAAATGGTGTTGTTGGAAGCACTGGTATTATAACCCCTACTGCTCCTAATACAAATGATATTAGCCCAACTACTACGTATATGAACTTTTTAATTTTATTCATTTTATCCTCCATACAATTTTAAATTTAATATACTAATAATTTATCACAAGTGATAATTATTTTCAATAATATTTCCATTTTAATTGGAAATAATTATTATTTTTAACTAAAAACATTTTACATAAGTTAAGTATTTATATAAAAAAAGACTGCATTAGATTTTTAATCTAATGCAGTCTTTTAACTTTTATTCACTTACAGCATCTTTATAATTTTCAATTGGAGGTAAGTCTTCTAATTTTTCTATACTTAATAATTTTAAAAATTCATTTGTAGTTTTATATATTATTGGCTTCCCTATTCTATTAAGTCTACCTGCTTCTACTATTAAATCATTTTCTAAAAGTGTTTGCAGTACCTTATCACACTTAACCCCTCTTATATCTTCTATTTCAACCTTTGTTATTGGTTGCTTATAGGCAACTATAGTAAGAGTTTCAAGAGTTGCTTGACTTAAACTCTTCTTTTTCTTTGGTTCAAGCACTTTTTTGATAAAAGAAGCGTACTCTTTATTTGTGCACATTTGGTACTTGTTTTCTAATTTTATTATTTGTATTCCTCTATTATTTTCCTTATATTCCTCCATAAGAGAATGAAGCATAAATTCTATTTCTTTACTTGCTAAATCTTCGTTTATTATATAATTTAATTCTTTTATACTTATAGGATCTCCATATGCAAACATAACTGATTCTATAATATTTTTTATATCTTCACGTCTCATTTTATCACTCCGAGCTTTTCTTTATTAGTATATCATCAAAGAATATATCTTGAGCTACTATTATTTCTTTTGCTTTTATTAATTCAAGTATTGATAAAAATGTTGCTATAACTTCATCTTTATCACAATCTTGTATTACTTTAGTAAATCTTACTTCTGATTTTTCGTTTATAATATTTCTTATATAACTTATCTTTTCTTCAACAGATATGATTCTTCCCTTTACTATTTTATCTAGTCTTTCATCTTTTACTTCATCTGATTCTGATGTTTTAACCTTTAGTATATATGGAAGTATATTTTTTATAGCTTCTATCGATATATCACTTAAGTCTACACTTTCATCAACTATTATCTCTTCTTTTTTTCTATAGAATAATTCGTTTACATAGCTAACATTTTCTTTTAAATCTTCTGCTGCTAATTTAAACTGTTTATATTCTTCTAATTGCCTTGCAAGTTCTAATCTTGGATCTTCTATTTCTTCGTCATCTTTTTGCTTATACAATAAGTATTTAGATTTTACTTCTAAAAGTTTAGAAGCCATTGTTATAAACTCACTAGTTATTTCTAAATCCATTTTTTCAAGCATTGATAAATATTGTATATATTGCTTAGTTATCTCTATTATTGATATATCTTTTATATCAATCTTTTGCTTAGATATTAAGTCATACAATAAATCCAAAGGCCCTTCATAAACTTGTAACTGTATATTATACTTCATCTAGTTTCCCTCAGTCCTATGCAAATAAATATACTATCTTTACTATTACATTATATATAGGTCCCATAATTATTAAATGGAAATCTGTAATTATTAAAAGTAAAAATAAAAAAGTACTCATACTTTCATATTTATAAACAAACTCATTGTACTTATATGGTATAAATGATGATATTACTCCCCATCCATCAAGTGGTGGTATCGGAAGTAAATTAAAAGCTGCAAAGCTTATATTATACAACATAGTCATTCCTAATATCATATTAATTGCTTCCATACGAACAACCTTATTTAACATCATACAAACTATAGCAGTTAATATGTTTCCTAATGCACCTGATAATGAAACTAATACATTTCCAACCTTATAATTTTTAAAATTATTAGGGTTTACTGGAACAGGTCTTGCCCAACCTATTTTAAAAATAAGCATCATTATAATTCCAATAGGATCTAAATGTTTTGCTGGGTCTAAGGTCATTCTACCCTGCATTTTAGCCGTATCATCACCTAATAAATGCGCTGAGTAAGCATGTCCAAATTCATGAACAGTTATTGCAATTACTATTGCAACTAAGCTCACTAATATATTACTTAAAGAATTCATATTTATCTCTCCTAAATTTCGATTTTAATACTATTATACCAATTTACAAATGTATAATCAAAGTTTTTATATATATAAAATTCACTCTGCTCTTATCTCTAACTACTCTGTTAGTTGCTTAAAATCTTTTTTTTACTTACTATTAATGCATTTATATTACTTAAGTTAATAAATTATCTATGATGTATTATAGTTTTGTTAAATGTAAAAAAGAAGTCTTTCGACTTCTTTTACTTTACATCATATTGTCTATAACTCTTTGAAGCATTTGTAGATAACTTGCTTTATTTATATCCTTTGTATTTACCAAATCTACTTGCCCTATAAGTTTTTTATCTTTATAAATTTCTAATTTTCCTAAAGTAGTTCCTTTTTTAATTGGAAGTTGAGGATTATCATAAACTTTTATTTTTTTAGTGAAATCCTTATTACTTCCTTTTTTAATTAATGCTGTTAAACTTTCTTTAGCTACTAGATTTACTTTATTGTCCCTAGCTTTATCTAATGTTAAAGTAGCTACGTTGTCATCTTTAGCACATAATTTTACACTTTCATAATTTGCAAACCCATAGTTAAGTAAGTCAGTTGCATCTTTAAATCTTTCTGGCGATGTCTCAGCTCCAAGTGTTGCAGCTACTAAATGAGTTTCTCCTCTTTTAGCTGCAGCTGATAAACAATATTTTGCTTGTTGAGTAAATCCTGTTTTAACTCCAGTAGCACCTTGATAATGTTTTACAAGTTTATTAGTATTAGCAAGTCCTATTGTAGCTTGTTTTTTACCTACTACAACTTTGTCCATCCAAGTTGTTAAATACTTGTGTATAGCTTCATGTTTTAATAATTCCCTAGACATTAAAGCTATATCATGTGCTGATGTGTAATGGTCATCTACTGGTAAACCGTTAGTGTTTGCAAAATGAGTATCCTTCATTCCTAATTCTTGTGCTTTTTTATTCATCATATCTACAAAGGCCTCTACACTACCTGCTATATGTTCTGCCATAGCAACACAGCCATCATTTGCTGAAGCTACTGCTATACCTTTTAAAAGGGTATTAACATCTTGAGTTTCTCCTGGTTCTAAAAATATTTGGCTTCCACCCATACTTGCAGCATTTTCGCTTATTTGTACTTTATCCTCTAATTTTACTTTACCTGAATCTAGTGCTTCACATATTAATAACATTGTCATTACTTTTGTTACACTAGCTGGCGGTAACTTATCATGTGCATTCTTTTCATAAAGAATCTGTCCACTTCCTACATCCATCAATATTGCAGATTTTGATGATATATTTATGGTAGCACTAGGATCACCTGCAAAAGCTATATTCATAGGCATTAAAGCAAGTAACATAGTCATAGCTATACTAGTCAGTTTTTTCATCAACGTCACCTCTTAATATTTATTTAAACTTATTTTCTACCATTTACATTTTTTTATTCTATTGGTGATGTTTTACTTGATGAGTATTTTTTTTATTTTCTAACTTTCTAAAATGACTAGCTAAAGCTCCATCATTGTGTGCATTTTCTATTATGTCAAATGCATATTCATAATCCATACCATAGTCTGCTGCTATTTCCATTCTTACTTGTTTTAAAGCCATTCTTGCGTTATGGTTTGCTATATTATTCATTTTTAGCCTCCTATTAGCATTTATTTATATGTAATTATTTTCTACTAATATTCAGCTTTTATAATTGTTATTTTTTGTAAAAACTCGTTTCGCTTAATCTACTTCGTAGTCGGCTACACTCATGTCGCCAACGATATGACACTCGCTATTGCTTCGGTCACATCCGTTGCTCAAAATTCTACGTTCTTATTACCAGCGATATACATTTTCTCAAAATATAGCTTTCTATAAAAAAAGGATGCCTTTTGGCATCCTCTAAAATCTAATTATTTTCCTGCTAATTCTATAGCTCTATCTAATACAGCTGCTCCATTACACATTCCGTAATGAGACATGTTTATAACCTCAACTGGTGCTTTTCCATCTACTATCTTCTTAGCTTTTTCTAACATAAATCTAACTTGTGGTCCTAGTAATAAAACATCAAAGTTTCCTATTTCTTTATCTATATTAGCTTCACTTATAGCCCAAATTTTTGCTTCTATTCCTTTTTCCTTTGCTGCTGCTTCCATTTTTGTTACTAATAAAGATGTTGACATACCTGCTGAACAAGCTAACATTATTCTTATCATAATATTTCCCTCCTAGTATTTAGTGTACCTGAGTACTTAATATTTATTTAGTATTATATCATCTACTTTTTGAAAACGTTTTTTAATATATTATAATAATACACTATTTATTTTTAATTGTCTATACATTTAATTTTTATTGTCTAAAATATTTTTATCACTATAATTAACTAAAGCTATATCATTTTCTTCTAGTACTTTTTTTACATTTTCAGACGTTAATATCTTATGCTCTTTAGCTCTTGGTATAGCATAAGAAGTTGAATTTAATAAAAATTCATCTATAAAAGCTGGATGAGTCATTATATCTGCTATTTCATATTTCTTTAATTCTTCTATATTTTTTTCAAAATAATCATAGTCTACATTATTATCATAAAAAGTATCTACAACAGGTATTATTTTTTTATAATCTAGATTATACTCAAATCCGCCTCTAATTGGTAGCTTGTACTTGTTTAATATTTTTTTGATTACTGGATTTAATTTTAATAATCCATGTACATGATGATGACTATCTAAGTGAGTTATCTTTATACCGTATTGTATTACCCTGTCTATTTGAGCACAAAATTCTTCGTATATTTCATCTATGTCCATATCTTCTAAAGATTCATTTGTAATCCTTTTATAAAAGTATCCATTTTCATCTACGATTGTTTTATGCTTTTTAAGTAGAGGTTTATAACAGCTTAAAGTCATATGAACTCCACATCCTAATCCTGGATTTTCTTTTAATAACTCTACTCCTTGTTCAAACCCTGGCATTGCACTCATCATAGTAGTGGAACTTACTACTCCATTTTTGTATGCTGATATTATACCTAGATTAACACCTTCGCTATACCCAAAATCATCTGCGTTTATTATTAGTTTTGTCATACTTATACCATCCCCTATTTCTACAATACTAAACTATAAAGTATTACTTTTATTATAACGTACCATCGTTTTTATATGTAAGTCAACTGTTTTTTACGATAATGTATATACATTTAATCATATACAAAAAAGCTTAGATTTCTCTAAGCTTTTTTATTTAATAGTCATTGATCTCATCTTCAATTTCTATTATTTCTGCATCTGTATTTGCATCTATAAAATTTAAAATTTTTTCTCTAGTAAAATCTCCTTGTCTAGAGTCTAGAAATATTGATGCTATTCCTATTGTAATTCTTTGATGCAAATCTTGATTTTCTATTTCGCAAACAGATGCATTAAAATTATTTTGTAATTTTTTAACTAAGCTTTTTACTACCATTCTTTTTTCTTTTAATGAATGTACCCAACTAGCTCTAAGATTTATTTTCATTACTAATATTTTCATAGTAATTTACCTTTCTTTTGTTTATATAATAATTTTCATCTGTTAATATTAACTATTTATAATCTTTTTCCACTGCCTGAGCTAATATTTTATTTATATTATCCATCATTAAAGTTAGTTTTTGCTCATTAGTTAAGTAATTATACAGTTTTTTATTATTTGTTACTTTCTTTTTTGTGTTTTCTATCTTAGTATTAGTTTTTTTATCTATTTGTTGATTCTTCATGGCATAGCTTTGAATTTGCATTTGAGTTAATCTATAATCTTTTAGAAGCTCCTCACATTCTTTATCAGATTTAACTTCTTTCATAGACTTTCTAAAATCTTTATACTCTTTACTATTTTTTATTTCACTAGCTAACTTTGTAGCTGTATCATAAACTCCCATAAAAACCTCCAGATATTATATATTACTTCAATAAAAAAGATTGAATATAATAAATTATATTCAATCTCTTATAATTATACCTCCATTATTATAGGAAGTATCATTGGATTTCTCTTTGTCTTTTGGTATAGGTACTCTTTTAAGTTTTCTTTTATATTATTCTTTAAATAAGCCCACTCTTTTATGTTTCTATCTTCACAGTCTTTTAAGACTTGCTTAATTACATTTTTTGCTCCATCCATTAAATCTTCTGATTCTCTTACATATACAAATCCTCTAGATATAATATCTGGTCCTGCTAATACTTTTCCGTCTTCTTTTGATATTGTTACTACTACTATCATCAGTCCATCTTCTGATAAATGTTTTCTATCTCTTAATACTATATTCCCTACATCTCCAACACCTAATCCATCAACTAATACATTTCCTGTTGGTATATTTCCAACTACCTTAGCTGAATTTCTATCTATCTCTAAAACTTCTCCAGTTTTATTTATAAATATATTTTGACTTGGCATTCCTAATTCTTCTGCTAATTCAGCATGTTTCTTTAACATTCTATATTCACCATGAACTGGCATAAAGAATTTAGGTTTAGTTATTCTATGAATAAGCTTTAATTCTTCTTGGCAAGCATGCCCAGAAACATGTATGTCTGCTTCGTCATAAACTACTTCTGCTCCTTTTTCAAATAAGAAGTCTATTACTTTTGATATTGGTTTCTCATTTCCTGGTATTGGATGAGCTGATATTATTATTAAATCTCCATTTTTTATTTCTACTTTTTTATGTTCAGCACTTGCCATTCTAGCTAAAGCTGACATTGGCTCTCCTTGAGATCCTGTTGTTATTAAAACTATTTCATTATCTTCATATTTAGATAAATCATTTAGGTCTATTAACATATTATCTGGGATATCTATATATTCTAGCTCTCTAGCAACATTAACTACATTTACCATAGATCTTCCTGACACCGCTACTTTTCTATTAAACTTTTCCGCTGTATTTATTATCTGTTGTAGCCTGTGTATGTTAGATGCAAATGTTGCAACTATTATTCTGCTATTACTAGCTTTTCTAAATAAATCCTCTAGTCTTGAGCTTACTATTCTTTCTGACATAGTATATCCTGGTCTTTTGGCATTAGTACTTTCTGCTAATAATAAAAGTACTCCTTTTTTACCAAGTTCACAGATTCTTGGTATATCCATAACTTCTCCATCCATAGGAGTATAATCTATCTTAAAATCTCCTGTATGATATATTATCCCTTGATCCGTATGAACAGCTATAGAGCAAGCATCTGGTATACTATGATTGTTCTTTATAAACTCTATTTCCATATTGTTAAGCTTTATCATTTGCTTTGGCGTTATAACGTTTAGCTTAACATTATTCATTTTATGCTCTTTTAGCTTAACTTGTATAAGCCCTACACTAAGTTTTGATCCATATATAGGTACATTTATCTTTCTTAATATATATGGAAGAGCCCCGATATGGTCTTCATGTCCATGTGTAATAAATATACCTTTTACTTTATCCTTATTTTTTATTAAATAAGTTATATCAGGTATGACTATGTCTACCCCCAACATATCATCTCCTGGGAAACTAAGCCCAGCATCTATTACAATTATTTCATCTTTATACTCAACCAGAGTCATGTTTTTTCCGACTTCGTTAAGCCCACCTAGTGCCATTATCTTTATTTTATTGGCATTTTTCTTGAACAATTGCATCATCTCCTTCTGTCTATTCAGTTTTTCTTAAATTTCAACACGTTCTATAATTTAGATAATATCAAATCACGCACTCTTTACCAGTTATTATCATTGTACCATATTTCCTGCTATAATTTAAGTAATATTTAAAATACATTTATTGTATTATTTTGACAAAGTTATCCTATTCTGATATTCTCTGATTATAATATACCAAATTAAAGGAGGACATATGAGAGGTAAAACCCACTGTGCCATAGGTGTTTTAAGTGTTATACAAGCTTCTCTACTTTTTAAAATACCTATTTCTATCTTTAATCTTATCTTGTCTGCTTTTTTCTCAATACTTCCAGACTTAGATGAATCTAATTCTATCGTTTCAGACTTCTTTTTAAAAAAGAATGTATCTAAGTTTATACTAAAGCTGGCAATATACTTGATAAACATAGTAATCTTCTTTATATCTTTAAAAATAAACGATAATTTTTATATAAGCTCTGCAGTGACATTTATAGCTATTATAATAATAGAAGCTAAGTTAACTCATACATTACTTAGAAAGATTTTCTTATCTCTAATATTTGTTTTTTTAGCTATATGTCTTTATTTAATAAATGTAAAAATATATTTTTCAATTTTTTGCCTAATGCTAGCAACTTTCCCTTGGCTTAAACATAGAAGTTTTTCTCATAGTATATTTGCTACCGTGTTAATATATTTTCTATTAAAACAAATAGAACTAATATATAATATATCTAATTTGGCCTTTTTTGGTACTATTAGTTATGCTAGTCATCTATTTTTAGGCGATTTATTTACAAAATCAGGAATTCCTATTTTATATCCAATAAGTAATAAAAAATTCTCTTTAGGGTTTTTTAGGGTTGGAAGTGGGTTTAATAATATATTAGAAATGCTATTTGTGCTGTTATTAGTAAGTTGTATAATTTTCACTATAATAAAAATGTAAGTCCCATTTGGGACTTACATTTTTATAGTATTATTTACTACATGCATCACATAACCCATAGAATTTAACATCATGGTCTAATATTTTAAATTTATATAATTCTTGTATTTGATTTTCAATATTATCTAATAAATCTTCCTGTGCTTCCATTATCTTTCCACAGCTTTTACAAATAAGATGATGATGATTATGACAATCTTGTCTATCTAAACTAAGTTCATATCTTATACATCCGTCATCTAAGTTAAGTTTTGATATTACTCCTATTTCATCTAGTAGTTGCATTGTTCTATAAACAGTAGCAAGCCCTATTTCTGGACAGTCTACTCTTACTAAATCATAAATTTCTTCACTGCTTAGATGCTCTGAATTATTTTTAAGTAGTATGTCTACTATAGCTCTCCTTTGTGGAGTAATTTTAAATCCTGTTTCTTTTAATTTTTCTTTTAATATATCCATTGTATTAATCATAATATCACCCTTATTTTTCAATTGATAATCTTTATTAATTATTTTAATTGATAATCAAGTTTTTGTCAACATTTAAGAAAACGTTCTTTTTGTTAATTGCCATAAATGAAGTTGTGTAGAACCTCTAAATTCTTATCTATATTCCATTTAACCACATACATTCCATCTTCATTTAATCTTCCTTCTTCTCTATAATCTGCAAGTGGAAACTCTAGTTGTTTAATATCATAACTTGCAAGTTCATGTGCTGAAAATGCTAGTTTCATTATTTTATCTAAAGCTATATTAACATCTACATGCTTTAATACACTTTTAATTACTTTAGGGTATTTAGTTATAGATGTATTTGACAATTTATTAGCTATGCTAGTTAAAATCGCTCTTTGTCTTTCATCTCTTTTGTATATTGTGTCTATTTTTCTAATTCTAGCATAAGCTAATGCTTGATATCCATTTAAATTATTAATCCCTTTATTTTCTATATACTTAATATTACCCTTATTTGAGTCATTGAAACCATAACATGTTTTAATAAACTTATTTAAATGGTTAATTTCGCCTTCTTTAATATCTACTTCAACACCACCTAAAACATCTACCACGTCAATAAATGATTTAAAATCTACAAGTGCATAATCGGTTATATCTAAATTAAAATTTTTATTAATAGTTTGAATTAGTAATTCTTCTCCACCATAAGCATATGCATGATTTAATTTTTCACGGCCTTTACCTGGTATATCAACTAAAGTATCCCTTACTAAGGAAGTTAATTTTAAAGACTTATTAAGGTTATCAATAGTTAGAATTATCATTGAGTCTGACCTTGATGGTCCTTTATTACTAAGACTATCTCTACCTATTAACAATATATTATCTACTTTTTTTTGATTAGAAACTTCATTAAATTCATCTTCAGCATAAACATTATTTGAACATATCATAAATATAAATGCTAAAGATAAAATTAATATGTTTTTTAATTTTGTCATTTTATCACTGCCTTTTAAGATTAGATTTATATTTTTTATTTTCTCCTCTTAATCTAAAAATTACCCGTATTATATAAATTACAATATATTTACTTGTTATGATTTTTTTGTAAGTTATATTTAAATCAATTATTTTTTAATCATTTTTTGCATATAAATATATCATTTATCTATTAATTAATTTATATACAAAAAAAGCTTCTTAAAATCAAATTTGATTTTAAGAAGCTACAAGTTATAAATTATATATTATTGCTCGTCTTCGTCGAAGTTTAATCCTTCTTCTTCCATTAATGTATTGTATACATCTACAACTATTTCGTATTCTGCATCATCTTCTAAAGGAACTAATATTTCTCCTTCTTCATCTTGGTCTATTCTAAATATTAATGCTTCTTCTGCTTCTTCATCTTCAACAGGCATTAATATAGCGTATTCCTTTTCTTCTGCTTCTAGAGTTAATATTATTTCAAATTGAGCTTCAACTCCGTTTTCATCAACTAAACTTATTATGTTTTCTTGCATGCGATTCACCTCTGATTCATTATTTGTTATTTATATTATATATCATAAAGATATAATTTTATAGGTGTTTTAAAAATTTCTTTGTCTATCTAAATATCCTTGTAAAATTATAACAGCTGCAACCATATCTATTACACTTTTTCTATTTTCTCTTCTTACATTTCCTTGTATTAGAGTTCTTTCAGCTGCTACTGTAGATAATCTCTCATCCCAGTATTCAATTTTTATTCCAGTTTCTTCTTCTAGTAATTCACAAAACTTTATTACTTTTTCACCTTGTGGTCCAAGTGTTCCATTCATATTCTTTGGAAGCCCAGAAACTATTTTATTAACTTGTCTTTCCTTTATTATTGACTTTAATTCCTCTATGTCTTTTTTCTTTCCTATCCTTTTAACAGTTTTTACACCTTGTGCAGTTAATCCCATTAAGTCACTTACTGCAACTCCAATAGTTTTATCTCCTACATCAAGACCCATTATTCTTCCGTCTAACATATGTTTTCTCCTTATAGTGCTTGTGTTATATTAATTTAATAAACTTAGAATACCATATATTATACTATTATGTATAGCTACTAATATACTTATTATTGCTTAAATTGTATATATTTATTTAGTTTATATAAATATATATCTGATTTTCTTTAATAATCACTCATCAAAACATTCTAGTATATAAAAATTAGCCAGGTAATTATCCTGACTAACCTTATTTTAAATTTTTAACTTTTTTTATCATCAAATATCATCATATTTATACTTATTATTATCAGTGGTATAAGTATATAAATAGATGCTGTAGCTGCTGCTATTATTCCTGAATCATTAACTAAAAGTGTAACAACACATCCTACCATAGTAGCTATAAATCCTTTAAATATAAATGGATACTTATTAGCTATCAATCTAAAATGTCTTGTAGGTCTAAATATAAGTACTCCAATTATACCTACACCTGCTAGCAAAATATTTACCCATACACTAGTTTGAGCTAATTTTAAGTTCATTTGTATTTTTCTACCAAATGTTTGAACTATTTCACTCGGTCCATTTAACATAATTTGTTTAACAAATCCTGATAAATGGGACTCACTTCCTGATATTATATCTATAGCTGCAAAAACTACTACTACACCTACAGCTGCCATTCCCAACAGTATAACTTTCTTAAGGTCAAGTTTAACATCAAATATTAATAAAACTAATAATAAATATGCTACACACTCTGATATTGCAGCTCCAACATTAGCTCCCATCGCTGGAGATGCTGTTGTAATTAGTATTATAAGACTTAAAACTGCTATAGCCCATTTTGGTATCTTTTTATAATCAAGTAAAACTGCTAATCCAAAAATTGCACTACCAATTGCAATACCTTGATATTCATTACCCATACCATAGTATCTTGCACCAATTATAGCATCATAACTCATTATGCTACTTTTCATTAAATATGTACCAAATATAGAGTCAAAGGCTATAACTAGTATTGTTATAATAGAAAAGAATGCCATATGCTTTACATCATCTTTTAATACTTTTCTACCTATAATGTATAATACTAGCGTTGTTAAAATTATACCTGATGAAATAGACTCTGGTGTTTTTAAATTAAGTACTGGAGCTATTAGGAAAGATATTGGTAATATAAATCCTAGTTTTATAAATTCTTTTAATAAATTAAAAACTTTCTCCTTATGAGATATTCTATCTCTAAATAACACTAAAACCATGGCTATCACCCAAGATGCAGATACAATACCTACAAATCCATTTATAATAGTTGATCGTATGCTAGATATAGATACTATCTTCTCATATTCATCTAATATATATCCAGTATTATCTTCTTTATTTACTAGTTCATAGTTTTTACCTACCATATCATCATTAGTAAGTCCAAATTCATTTAATATGTCTACACCAACATCCAAATTAGCAACAATTCCATCTCTTCTTGTTGTAGATGAAGATAATAATCCTTTGTTGTTTCCTTTAAATTTAATTATTGGAGATAATCTTCTTCTATTTTTATAGTCTATGTCACTTGGAAATCCACTAGTTATATAAACAGTATCATTTTCTCCTAACATTTCAAATACTTCTTTTAAGTATTTATCAATATTTTTATAAATACTTTTTTTCATACTTGCAAATGTATGGTCATTTAAATAGCTTTTATATAAATCTAGTCTATTTGTATCTCCTAATTCTATAAATAATGCATCACTATTTTTATAGTTTTCCTTAGTTTCTTTGATTAATTTATCATAATCAGTTTGTATTCCAAATGGCATACTTGAATTTTTAGTATTTATATTATCTATATTACCAGCATCTATTCTACCGTACTGATCCATACAAACTAAACCTAAATCTCTATTTTTTACTAGTTCTCCATTTTCAATAATATCTGCATTACCAAGTAAAGCAACTTTTAATTTATTTTCAGATAGTGTTTGACCAAGAGAACCTAGCACTGATCCATACTGACCATTATCTGCATTTTCATTTATTGATTTATTTATAGTTTGATTATTTATTTTTTTTGGTGATTTTCCAGTTGTCGCTTTAAAACTTGCTTTTGCATCTTCATTAATCTCTTCAAAATTAATATTCATTTCTGTAGATACACTAGCTCTACCACCAGCGCCCATACTCGCAAAGGACCTTCTATCATCAGTTCCTTTATCACCTCTTATATTCATAAGACCTATATATCCTCTAGTTGATAATTCATTTTCTAGAGAAGGTATCTTAAGCATATTTATAAGGTTAGTTCTGTTCATATCAATAAATATAACTTTACCTTTTTCATCAGCAAAGCTATACCCAGTAACAGAAACTAATACTAATAAAATTGATGCTAATAATGATACAATTTTTTTATTCATTAGATTGACCTACTTTCTATAACTATATTACCTGAATATATTTATTTAGTTATTACATCATTATTTAATTTATAAATAAAAATTAGCCAGGTAATTCTCCTGGCTAACCTTATTTTAAAGTTTTAACTTTTTTTATCATCAAATATCATCATATTTATACTTATTATTATAAGCGGTATAAGTATATAAATGGATGCTGTAGCTGCTGCTACTATTCCTGAATCATTAACTAATAGTGTAACAAAACATCCTACAATAGATGCAACAAATCCTTTAAATAATATAGGATATTTCTTAGCTATTGTTCTAAAGTGTCTAGATGGTCTAAATATAAGTATTCCTATTATACCTATTCCAGCAAGTAAAATATTTACCCATACACTACTTTGAGCTAACTTCATGTTCATTTGTATCTTTCTACCAAATGTCTGAATTATAGCTTCTGGCCCATTTAATAATATTTGTTTTACAAATAATCCTAAATGAGATTCACTTCCTGATACTAAATCTAACACTGCAAATACTACGACTACTACTACTGCAGCTATCCCTAATAGTACAACCTTTTTAAAATCCATTTTAACATCAAATATTAATAATATGAATAATAAATAGGCTACACATTCTGATATAGCTCCACCTACGTTAGCTCCCATTGATGGATATGCACTAGTTATAAGTATAATAAGTGAAAATACTACTACTAACCACTTAGGAATTTTCTTGTAATTTAAAAGTACTGCTAGGGCAAATACTGCTGATGCTATTGTAACACCTTCATATTCATTTCCTATACCATAGTATCTAGCACCAATTATTGCATCATAACTCATTATATTATTTTTCATTAAGTAAGTTCCAAATACAGAGTCAACAGTTATAACAAGTATTGTTAAAAATGCAAAGAATCCCATTTGCTTTAAGTCTTCTTTAAATAACCATCTACCTAAAACATAAAATGCTAACGTTGTTAAAAGTATTCCGCAAGTTATAGTAACTGGTGTTTGTAAGTTAAATATAGGAGCTACTAATAATGATAATGGCATTATTATTCCTAATTTTATAAACTCTTTTAGCACTGAAAATACTTTTTCTTGGTTAGTTATTTTGTCTCTAATAAATATTAAGCACATTGCAACTACCCATGATATAGATATTACACTAACAAATCCGTTTATAACATTTGTTCTTATATCAGCTATTGTAACTATTTTTTCAAATTCATCTGATAAATATTCTACATTATCGTCTTTTTCTATAAGACTATAACTTTTACCTACCATGACATCATTTTTAAGACCAAATTCGTTTAGTATATCTACTCCTATATCTATATTTGCAACTATACCATCTCTTCTTGTTGTAGCTGAAGATAATACACCTTTACTCTCTCCTTTAAACTTAATTATTGGAGATAGTCTTCTTTTATTTTTATAGTCTATATCACTTGGGAATCCACTAGATATATAGACTGTATCATTTTCTCCTACCATTTCAAATACTTCTTTTAAGTATTTATCAATATTTTTATAAACACTCTTTTTCATACTTGAAAATGTATGATCATTTAAATAACTTTTATATAAATCTAGTCTGTACGTGTCTCCTAAATCTATAAATAGAGTATCATTATTTTTATAATTTTCTTTAGTTTCTTTAATTAGTTTATCATAATCAGTTTGTATTCCAAATGGCATACTTGAATTTTTTATGTTTATGTTATCTATATTGCCAGCATCTATTCTACCATACTGGTCCATACAAACTAAACCTAAATCTCTATTTTTTATCAGTTCACCATTTTCAATAATATCTGAATTACCAAGTAAAGCAACTTTTAATTTATTTTCAGATAGTGTTTGACCAAGAGACCCTAGTACTGATCCATATTGACCATTTTCTATGTTTTCATTTATTGATTTATTTATAGTCAGGTCATTTATTTTTTTTGGTGATTTTCCAGTTGCTGCTTTGAAAGTTTCTTTTGCATCTTCATTAATCTCTTCAAAATTAATATTCATTTCGGTTGATACATTAGCTCTACCTCCAGCACCCATACTTGCAAAGGACCTTCTATCATCAGTTCCTTTATCACCTCTTATATTCATAAGACCTATATATCCTCTAGTTGATAGTTCATTTTCTAGAGAAGGTATCTTAAGCATATTTATAAGATTAGTTCTATTCATATCAATAAATATAACTTTGCCTTTTTCATCGGCAAAGCTATACCCAGTAACAGAAACTAATACTAATAAAATTGATGCTAATAATGATACAATCTTTTTTTTCATTAGATTGACCTACTTTCTGTTAAGATAGTACGTGATTACTTCTTCAAGTATCTCATCTCTTTCAAATTTTTTAATTATATTCCTAGCATTTTTATGACTAGTTACATAACTTGAATCACCTGAAAGAAGGTATCCTATAATTTGATTTATAGGGTTATATCCTTTTTCAACTAATGCTTCATATACAACATCTATTGCCTCAGAAACGCTCATTTTATCTTCTGTTATACTTTCAAATTTTGTAGTATAATCTAAATCTTTTTCCATGTTAAAAACCTCCTAAAGTAATTATTTTACTTGTGTTTTAACAACCTCACTTGCATAGTTTAGAGCTTCATCAACTTTATTTATATCAGTTGCTCCCGCTTGTGCCATGTTAGGTCTTCCTCCACCTTTTCCACCAGCTATTTTTGCAACTTCTCTAACTATATTACCTGAATGTATTCCTTTAGTTATTACATCATTTGTAGCAGTAACAACGAAGTTTACTTTATCATCAACTACATTTGCAAGAACTACTACACCAGAATCTAACTTATCTCTTAATTTATCTGCAACTTCTTTAAGTGTATTCATATCCATACCTTCAAACTTAGTAGCTACTAGATTAACTCCATTTATATCTACTTTAGAATCAAGAACTGAGTCTACATTTTGTAAGCTCATCTTAGTTTTTACATCATGTAATTCTTTAGATAAGTTTTTATTTTCTTCTAAAAGATTAGTTACTCTTTGAGCTAAACTATCTTCTTTAGTTTTTAAGTTTGATGAAACTTCAGCTATTAACGCTTCTTTTTCTCTTAAGTATTCATATACTGCTTTACCTGTTATAGCTTCTATTCTTCTAACACCAGCAGCAACTCCACCTTCAGATAATATCTTAAACATTCCTACTTGAGAAGTATTAGTTAAGTGTGTTCCTCCACAAAGTTCTATTGAGAAGTCTCCCATTGAAACAACCCTTACCTCATTACCATACTTTTCGCCAAATAGAGCTGTAGCTCCTTTTTCTTTCGCTTCATTTATAGTCATATTTTCACAATTTATATCTAAAGCTTCTAATATTGCTTCATTTACTTTTTCTTCTATAACTTTTAATTCATCTTTTGTTATAGCTTCAAAATGAGTAACATCAAATCTTAATCTTTCTGGAGTAACAAGTGATCCTGCTTGGTTAACATGATCTCCTAATACTTCTTTTAATACTTTGTGTAATAAGTGAGTAGCACTATGGTTTCTAGCAGAAGCCATTCTTACTTCTTTATTTACTATTGTCTTTAATACTTCACCATTATTTACTTTTCCTGACTTAACAGTTCCTATGTGTTTTATAGTGTTATTAGCACCTTTTCTTGTATCAGTTATTTCTATTACTATATCTTCATCATCATTTACTAAAACTCCACAGTCTCCTGACTGTCCTCCACCTTCTGGGTAGAATGTTGTTTTATCTAGTACTATAACTACATTTTGTCCAGCTTCCGCACTTTCTACTATTTCATTGTCTACAACTATAGCTTTAGCTATCCCTTTATTTTCTAATTCTTTATATCCGTCAAATTCACTAGCAACAGAAGAATCTAATTTAGATAATGGATCTTCTTTCCAACTTTCTCCATCCATATTTCCTCTAGCACTTCTAGCTCTTTCTCTTTGCTTATTCATTTCTTCGTTGAAAGCTTCTTCATCTATTAAAAGATTTTCTTCTTCTAATATTTCTTTAGTTAAATCGATTGGGAATCCATAAGTGTCATATAATTTAAATGCATTTTCTCCACTTAAAGTAGTTTCTTTATTTTCTTTTAACTCAGCTATATAAGAAGCTAGTATTTCACTACCTTGATCTATAGTTTCATTGAATTTTTCTTCTTCTATTCTTATAACTTTTTTGATGTAGCTTTCTTTTTCAACTAGTTCTGGGTAAGCTTCTCCACTTACTTTTATAACTTCATCAACTAATTTGAATAAGAAGTTTTCTTTTATTCCAAGTAACTTTCCATGACGAGCAGCACGTCTTAATAATCTTCTTAGTACATATCCTCTACCTTCATTTGATGGAAGTACTCCATCTGCTACTAAGAAACTTACAGCTCTTATATGGTCAGTTATTATTCTTACAGAAACATCTTTTTTCATGCCTTTTCCATATTCTACATTAGCAGCTTTTTCTATAGCACTTATTATTTGTCTTATTGTATCCACTTCAAATATATTATCAACGTCTTGCATTATACAAGCCATTCTCTCTAATCCCATACCTGTATCTATATTTTTATGCTCTAATTGTCCATAGTTACCATTTTCATCTCTATCAAATTGAGTAAATACATGGTTCCAGAATTCTAAGTATCTATCGCAATCACATCCTGGTTTACAATCTGGATTGTCACATCCATATTCTGGTCCTCTATCATAATGTATTTCTGAACATGGTCCACAAGGTCCTATACCTATTTCCCAGAAGTTATCATCTTTTCCAAGTCTAACTAATCTTTCTTCAGGGAATCCCATTTCTTTTGCCCATAAGTCATATGAATCATCATCTTCTTCGTACACTGTAACCCATATCTTTTCTTCAGGCATATGTAAATGCTCTGTAACGAACTCCCATCCCCATCTTATAGATTCTCTCTTAAAGTAATCTCCAAATGAGAAGTTTCCTAACATTTCAAAGAAAGTACCATGTCTTGCAGTCTTTCCTACATTTTCTATATCACCAGTTCTTATACATTTTTGACAAGTAGTCATTCTTTTACTTGGTGGCACTTCAACTCCTGCAAAGTAGTTTTTAAGTGGTGCCATACCTGAGTTTATAAGTAATAAACTTTTATCGTTATGTGGTACTAAAGACGCACTTTCCTTTACATAGTGACCTTTAGATTCAAAGAATTTTAAGAATTTACTTCTTATTTCATTTAATCCCATTTGTTGCATATTAACATCCTCCTATATATTAAAAATTCGCTTCGATCATATAGACAACAATCTTTAAAAACAGATTCGTTGCTTAAGTCTAGCAGCTGAGATTGTAAATAATCTCTTAGTATATTAAAAAACCTCGCGCCTATAAATAAACTTATAGGGGCGAGGATTATATTCGCGGTACCACCCTAATTATCACAAAATTTGTGACATCTTTGGAAAACCTTAGTTATAACGGAACCACCGACAACCCTTACTAAAATTTCAAGATTGTAACTCAAAGACTGCTTCAATTATTTTATTCTAAGGGCTTGCACCGTATTCCCTCTCTCTGTGAGACATCAAATAATTTACTACTTCTTATCACTGCTTTTCTCTTCTTAAATTATCTATTTTATATTACTAAATTTTTTCAAATTTAGCAATACTATTTTAATACTATTAGTCAATTACTCCTCCACCAATAACAGTATCTCCATCATACATTACAACAGATTGCCCTTTTGTTATTGCCCTTTGAGGTTCATCAAATGCTATTTTTATTTTGCCATTTCTAAGAGAATAAACTGTAGCATCTGCTGGTTTTGCTGAGTACCTAATTTTAGCTTGTACTCTTATAGGTTCATCTATCTTATCAAATGGTATAAAGTTAACATCTTTAGCTATAAGTTCTTTAGAGAATATATCATCATTATCTCCAAGTATAACAGTGTTTTTCTTAGCATTGATATCAACTACAAACATAGGCTTACCAAATGCTATTCCTAACCCTTTTCTTTGACCTATAGTATAGTTTACTATACCATTATGTTTTCCTAATACATTACCGTTAGTATCTACAAAATATCCGTCTTCAATTCTTTTTTTCGAATGTTTTTTAACATATCCAGCGTAGTCATTATCCTTTACGAAACATATTTCTTGACTATCTGGCTTATTATGGACATCCATACCCATCTCTTTTGCTATTTCTCTTACTCTATCTTTTTCAAACTCTCCTATTGGTAGTAGTGTATGTTCTAATTGCTCTTGAGTAAGGTTATATAATGCATAAGTTTGGTCTTTTTTATCCGTAACTGATTTTTTAAGTAAGTATCTACCAGTTTCTTCATCTTTTTCTATTTTAGCATAATGTCCAGTGGCTACATAATCACATCCTATTTGACGAGCTTTTTTAAAGAAATCATCAAACTTTATATGCTTATTACACGCTATACATGGATTAGGTGTTCTTCCGTTTAAATATTCATCTATAAAAGGCTCTATTACCTTTTGCTTAAATACATCACTAAAGTTTAATACATAAAAAGGTATACCTATTTTTTCTGCAACCTTTCTAGCATCTTCTACTGCTGCTAGTGAACAACATCCACCTTCATTTTCTATTAAATCATCATCTTCATCATCTTGCCATAGTTTCATAGTAACCCCTATGACATC
This sequence comes from Faecalimicrobium sp. JNUCC 81, assembly GCF_053667625.1. NCBI lineage: Bacteria > Bacillati > Bacillota > Clostridia > Peptostreptococcales > Peptostreptococcaceae > Faecalimicrobium > Faecalimicrobium sp. JNUCC 81. The sequence goes on along the minus strand of NZ_CM132203.1, from coordinate 915,817 downwards.
ATATCCTTGTTTTTTTAGTAGATATGCAGCTACTGAACTATCTACTCCTCCGCTCATTCCTATCATTACTCTTTTGCTCATAAAATCACCTCATTCTTTATATTATATATATTTTACTTATTTTTTTAAAGACTAAAATTCGTTACCCTCATTTTGCTAACAAGCAAAAGTAATTCACTCGCAGTTTGTTCAAAATAAATATATCGATCAAATCTGGTTAAAAATTAATATCCCTTTTAAGTATTTTACCTAAAAGGGATATTGTAATCTAAATTATTTATTTAGGATTTATTCTTCTTCCTCTATATCATGGTGATGATCATGATCATCATCTATTACTACGCCATCTAATTCTGGTATGTGTATATTGTTCTTTTTAGCGTAATCTATTAATGCAGCTTTTATAGCTTGTTCTGCTAAAACTGAACAGTGCATTTTTACTGGTGGTAATCCATCTAATGCTTCTGCAACAGCTTTATTAGTTACATCTAACGCTTCATGTATAGTTTTTCCTTTTACCATTTCTGTAGCCATTGATGAACTAGCTATTGCTGATCCACATCCAAAAGTTTTAAACTTAACATCTTTTATTATTTCATTTTCTATATCAAGATATATTCTCATTATATCTCCACATTTAGCATTTCCAACTTCACCTATTCCACTTGCATTTTCTATTTCTCCAACATTTCTTGGGCTCATGAAATGATCCATAACTTTATCACTATATGGGTTCATATTTTTATCCTCCTATATACTCATTAATTTACAGTATTTTTATTATTTGTTTTTATTTTTTATTTGGTCATAAAGAGGTGACATACTTCTTAATCTCTCTATCACTGGTGGTAAATTTTCTATTATATAATCTATATCGTCTTCTGTTGTAAAATCTCCTACTGTAAGTCTAAGTGACCCATGAGCTCTTTCATGAGGTAGACCTATAGCCATTAGTACATGTGATGGATCTAATGATCCTGAAGTACAAGCTGATCCACTTGATGCAGCTATACCTAACATGTCTAGCATTAAAAGTATTCCTTCACCTTCTATAAACTCAAATCCAAAGTTTACATTTCCAGGTAGTCTATTTTCTAAACTACCATTCACTGTTGTATATGGTATATTTTTTAATATTCCATCTATTAATTTAGTTCTTAATTTTGTTAAAGAAGCTACGTGGTTATCCATATTTGCTTTAGCCATTTCACAAGCTTTTCCATATCCAACTATTGATGGTATATTTTCAGTTCCTGCTCTTCTTCTTCTTTCTTGCGCTCCACCATGAACAAATGTATGAAGCTTAGTTCCTGCTTTAATGTATAAAGCTCCTATACCTTTTGGTCCATATATCTTGTGTGAAGACATACTCATTAAGTCTATGTTTAATTCCTTAACATCTATATTAATATTTCCTGCTGCTTGAACTGCATCAGTATGGAATAATACTTTATGAGCTTTAGCTATTTCACCAATTTCTTTTATTGGTTGTATAGTTCCTATTTCATTATTTGCAAACATTATAGTTATTAATATTGTAGTATCTTTTATTGAATCTTCTAATTGCTTAAGGTCTATTTTACCTTCAGAGTCAACATCTAAGTAAGTTATTTCAAATCCATGATACTTCTCTAAATATTCACATGTATGAAGCACAGCATGATGTTCTACTTTTGATGTTATTATGTGATTTCCTTTAGCTTTGTTAGCATATGCTACACCTTCTATTGCCCAGTTATCACTTTCTGTTCCACCTGCTGTGAAATATATTTCATTTGGCTTTGCATTTACTAAGTTAGCCACTTGCCCTCTAGCTTTATCTAAAGCATTTTTTGCTTCTCTTCCGAATGTATGAAAACTAGATGCGTTTCCAAAATAATCTGTTAAATATGGCATCATTTCATCTAATACTTCTTTTTTTACAGGAGTTGTCGCAGAATAATCCATATATAATCTTCTTTTTTCCATTTTTATTCGTCTCCCTATCTATTTTATAATTAAATTAGTTATATCATTTTCTAGTCTACTTTTGTTGTAATCATTTATCATGTCCTGAAGAGTGATTGAATTTACAACTTCGTCTATACCCTTTTTCATCTTTTCCCAAACTACCTTCGTGACACACATGCTTGAGTTTTCACATACATCTTCATCTAATACACAATCTGATAAAGATATTGGCCCTTCAAGTACTGTCAATATATCTCCAACTGTAATATCCTTGGCTTCTTTTCCTAACAAATATCCACCTTGAGATCCCCTTACACTTTTAACTAAGCCAGATTTTTTTAACTTAGAAAATATTTGCTCTAAGTATTGATCCGAGACATTTTGCTTCTTCGCAATAAATTTTAAGGGCACAGGACCGTCGCCTTGATTAAGCGAAAGTTCAAACATGGCCTTAAGTCCATATCTACCTTTAGTCGATAACTTCATATTTTATCACCCTTTATTTGAAATCTAATTCATACTATTTTAGTATGAATTATCTACAAAACAATTTTATTATATCATAGTATTTTTGTCAAGATTAAATTCCAACTAATTTACTATGATTTAAAATCAAAAATTTAGCCATATAATTTTAAGATAAATTATCTTAGCTATACTACATTTTTACCCGATATTTTAGTTTTTAATCTAAAAAATAAAATAAAACTGCCTAATTTTTTTAGGCAGTTTTATTTACTATAAAGCAGATGCTCCTAATATACCAGCATCGTTTTTAAATTTAGCTATAACGATTTCTCCAATCCCAGCACCATCAAATGGAAGATGCTTTTTAATTTGTTCACTTAGACCTTCTAACATTATATCACTGGCATTTGAAACTCCTCCTCCAATTGATATAACTTCTGGATCTATAAAGTTTATAATATTAGCAATCCCCATAGCTAAATATTTTTTAAATCTAGATACAACTTCTATTGCTACTTCATCATTTTCTTTATATGAATCAAATACCATTTTTGCAGTTATATTGTTTACATCATTATCTGCTTTTTCAATTATTATTGTTTTTCTTCCTTCTTCTATTAATTTTCTAGCATACTTTATTATTGCTGTAGCTGAACAAAAAGTTTCAAAACATCCATTGTTACCACAATTGCAATCAAAGTAATTGCTAGATACCATCATATGTCCGATTTCTGCACCTATTCCGTTAGCTCCTGTAATAAGTTTACCGTTTATTACAACGCCTCCACCTATTCCAGTCCCTAAAGTTATCATAACTCCACTTTCATAGCCTTTCATGCTTCCATATGCATATTCGGCAAGTGCAGCAACATTAGCATCGTTTCCTACCTTTACTCTAGTATTTGAAAACTTTTCTTTTATTTTAGGTACAACTAATGCATTTTTTAACCCTAGATTTACACATGTTACTCCTCCATTTTTTGCAACAACTCCAGGGAATCCTATACCTATTGTATTTATTTCTTTAATATCGATATTATTATTATTTAAAATAGTAGTTATTAATTCGATTATATCATCAGCTAGTTTATCTAATCCGCCTTGTCTATCTGTTTCTTTGCTAAGCTTACTAATAATTTCTCCATTATTAACAATACCAGCCTTTATGCTCATTCCTCCAACGTCTATCCCTATATTATACATACTCTCCTCCTAAGCTTCCCTTGATTAACGAAAATGTTTTCTTCAATAAATCCATTATACAATAATATATTTTATATTAACATTAAATTTTTAACAATCTTTTCAAATTTAAATTACCTATATCCTATGCTCCAAAAACCAATATTTTCAAATCCTAACTTTTTATATATTTTTCCTGCTTCTTCATTATCATAAAAGAGACATGGTATCTTTCCTTCACTTAATAATTCATTACAGATTCTTACTATACATCTAGTAGCAAGCCCTTTATTCCTGAAATTTGGATGTGTTCCTACCCCAACTATCATTGCATGAGTTTTATTTTCTGAAGTACTCTTCGCCATAGCTACTACCTGCTTATTAACTTCTATACAATATCCTCTTCCAGTTTTTAATCCATTTTTTATACAATCTATATTTGTATTTTCAAATTCATCAATTAATTCGTATAATCTTACTATTCTTTTTAGGTTGCCAAATCTTACTTTTTTAACTTTTATCCTTGATGATCTATGTATATATGGTATCTCTTTGTCTAACTTACTTAGATTGACAGTTCTTATTTTCCTTAAGTCAATCCTATTTGATAGTTGACTTATTATTTCTGATTTTCCACTTATTTCGCAGTAATCTAATCTATTAATTAAGTTCATAAATTTATCTATATTAAATTTAGAATAAGAATAAACTATAATAAAATCAAAGTACTTTGCTAAAATCCCTTCTAGCTCTCCATCCCTATTTATATCTCCCCAGATATTAAAAAAATAATTATTATAACCATATCTATCTATGTCCCCTATTATAAATAGATTAAATTCGGGCTCTTTTTTTAAATACTTCATCAATTTATCATTATAAGTATTATCAAGCTTTACAATCATAACCATTCCCCCTGACATGAACAGTTGCTAAGTATATCTATTCATAAATAAAATTTATACTATATATTTTATAGTAGATATTTTATTATATGATTCATTTTTTAATTATCTCCTTTATTTTTTAATGTTGCATAAAAATTCATTTTATAATATGTAATATACTACAATTAATAATGCTTAAAATTATAGTCATTTTATATGTAAAAAATAGAGATAAATTAAAATCTACCTCTACAAAGTTTTATTATTTATATTAAACTACTTCTTTATTTTTTAATTCTACTGTATGTAAATCTTAAAATTCACCTTCTTTGCTTATTTACTCTTAAAAAGTTACTATATCAACAATTTTATTTATCTCCATAACTACTATTTCATCATACTTACTTAATATACCTTCTGTTAATTTATGAGTTACTATTATTATAAAAATTTACATTAAAAAGGTGCTTTCTTTATATTTAAAAGATAGCACCTTTTATACAATACAATTTATCAAAGTTTTAATTTAAACTTTTCAACTTCCATGTTTATTTCATAATTGCATATTTTATTTATAGCTAATCTCTATTTTTTACACTATCCCAATAGTGTTCAAAAGACTTTTCGTTTTTATTCTCTCCTGGGATATAATACTTTTTATCTTTTATTGCATCAGGTAAGTATTGTTGCTTTATATAATGATTAGGATAATTATGTGGATACTTATAGTCTACTCCTCTACCCAAATCTTTAGCTCCAGCATAATGTGCATCTTTTAGATGAAGTGGAATATCTCCTATTTCTATATTATCTAAATCTGATAATGCATTTTCTATAGCCATAACAGCTGAATTTGATTTAGGACATTGTGCTAAATATATTGTAGCTTGTGCTAATGGTATTCTAGCCTCTGGAAAACCTAATTGAAGAGCTGCTGAAACACATGCTTCTGTTATAGTTATAGCTTGTGGAACAGCAAGTCCTACATCTTCACTTGCAACACAGAGTAGTCTTCTAGTAATATTTTGTATATCCCCTGCTTTTACAAGTCTAGCTAAGTAATGAATTGATGCATCTATATCAGACCCTCTCAGAGACTTATGAAATGCAGATAATATAGAATATCCATCATCTCCACCTTTATCATAACTTAGCATTTTTACACTTGAAGATTCTATAACATTTTGAGCAGTTATATTTACGGAATTAGAAGGTATATCTATTCCTAAATTAAAAACTAATTCTAATTTATTTAATGCACTTCTCATATCACCATTACAGGACTCTGATATGTATTCTATCGCTTTTTCTTCAACATTAATATCTTTATCCTCATATATAACTTTAATCTTATCTACGGCATTTTTAAGCCCTTTTAGTATATCTCTTTTTTCTATAGTTTTAAATTCAAATATAGTACTTCTACTTAAAATGGCTTTATACACTACAAAGTATGGGTTGTCAGCAGTGCTTGCTATTAAAGTTACAGATCCCTCTTCAATTACTTCAAGTAACGATTGTTGCTGTTTTCTATTTAATGCCTGAATCTCATCTAACATTAAAATTATACCATTATAAGAAAATAAATCTCTTTTACTTGCATCTATTGCTTCTTTTATTTCTTTTACACCACAATTTACTGCATTTAATTTTATATATTTTTTTCCTGTAACATTAGCTATAATATTTGCCAATGTTGTTTTACCTGTTCCTGGAGGTCCATATAGAATCATATTAGGAATAGTATTATTTTCTATAAGTTTATTAATAACTTTACCTTTACCTATTATATGACTTTGACCTACCATGTCTTCTATTTGATGCGGTCTTAATTTATCTGCTAAAGGTTGCATAATCTCACCCTTTCATAAAATATATCTATAATTAAATAAAAGGCATCTACTTAAAAATAGATACCTTTTTATATTTAGTGATTATTTTTTAGTTTTTTAAGTTCTTCAATAAGCTTATCATTAAGTACTTTTATATGTGTACCTTTCATACCTAAAGATCTTGATTCTATAACCCCTGCACTTTCAAATTTTCTAAGGGCATTAACTATAACAGATCTAGTTATACCAACTCTATCTGCTATTTTACTTGCAACAAGTAATCCTTCTTTTCCATCTAACTCTTCAAATATATGCTCCACAGCTTCAAGTTCGGAGTAAGATAATGTACCTATAGCCATTTGAACTACAGCTTTCTTTCTCATTTCTTCCTCTAACTCTTCACCTATGGCTCGTAATATTTCAAGTCCAACTACTGTTGCACTATATTCAGCTATAACTAAATCATCATCTGTAAATCTTTCACCATATCTTGAAAGAACTAATGTTCCAAGTCTTTGTCCACTACCTAATATAGGTACTATAGTATTATTTTTATCTAATCTATTATGTTCTTCTGGGAACATTCCTAATAGATCTTCACCAGTTACATTTTCTAATGTTTCATTAATTTTTAATAAATTTTTAGTATATTCATCTGGGAATTTTTTTTGTTTAGTAATTTCATCTTCTATAACTGAGCTATCATTAGCATCGTTAAGGTATAATCCTAAAACCTTCCCTTTACTACTTAATACGTATGCGTTTGCATTTAATACTTCTCCTAATGCTCCGGCTAATAAATTAAAAGAGACATTGCTTCCACTACTTGATTGTAGTGTTTGATTTATTTTTCTTGTTTTTTTTAACATTTCACTTGCCATTTATATTCATCTCCTCATAAAAGTCAGGCATCTTAAAACCTATTTTATTATTTAAGTATTTCTAATTTGTTTAACAAAAATTTCAATTGTTTCTAAATCATGCACTTGAAATGTTATCACAAATTTCTGTCTTTTTCAATATGATTACTAGTATTTGTCTATTTTTCTATATTTTCATCTGATACCTCTTTATTTTCCTTGATAGTGCCTTTATTACAGTCCTTATCAGAACAAATTATTTTAGTTTCAGACTTAGTTACTTTCTCTATCATATAAGATCCACATTTATCACAAACTTCCCCTGTAGGCTTATTCCATGCTATAAAATCGCACTCTGGGTAATTGGAACATCCATAAAAAGCCTTACCTTTTTTAGACTTTCTAAGAATTATATCTCCTTCATGACATTTTGGACATTTTACTCCTACTTTATTTACAAGAGGTTTTGTAGTTTTGCATTCTGGATAGTTTTTACATGCCATGAATTTTCCAAATCTACCATATTTGATAACCATGTTTTCTCCACAGTTTTCACATATTTCATCTGTTTCTTCATCCATATTTATCTTTTCTATGCTTTCTATTGCTATTTCTATAGCTTCTCTAAGTGGTTCATATGCATCTGATACAACTTTTTTCCATTCAATATGGCCTTCTTCTATTTCATCTAGTTGATTTTCCATTTGTGCTGTAAAGTCAACATCTATAAATTTTTGGAAGTTATTTTCTAATATATCAGTTACTATTATCCCTAATTCTGTAGGACAAAGGCTTGTTCCTTGTTTTTCAACATACTCTCTATTAAGTATTGTAGTTATTGTTGGTGCATAAGTACTTGGTCTTCCTATTCCTAATTCTTCAAGTGTCTTTACTAAACTAGCTTCTGTAAATCTTGCTGGAGGATTAGTAAAGTGTTGAAGTTGAATTATATTTTCTAAGCTAAGCATATCACCTTCTTTAACATCTGGTAATATCTTATCCTCTCTATCTGTAAAATTATAGATTTTAGTGTATCCATCAAATTTCATTTTAGATCCAGTTGCTTTAAATATATAGTTTCCTATTTGACATTCTAGGTTTAGTATATCAAATACAGAGTCTTCCATTTGACTTGCTACAAACCTTCTCCAAATTAAGTTATATAGTTTATATTGATCTTTACTCAAATAACTTTTTATACTATCTGGAGTTTTATCAACATAAGTTGGCCTTATAGCCTCATGGGCATCTTGTACTTTTTTAGTTTCTTTCTTCTCTTTTTTCTCAGCAGTATTTTTGTAATAATTTTCTCCTATTTCATCTAGTATATAAGCTTTTGATTTTTCTTTCGCTTCATCAGAGATTCTCTTTGAATCAGTTCTTATATAAGATATAAGACCTATAGTTTCTTTATCTATATCTATACCTTCGTATAATTCTTGTGCTATGCTCATAGTCTTTTTAGTTGTAAAAGATAATTTGTTTGCAGCCTCTTGTTGAAGCATACTTGTTGTAAATGGCTTTGGTGCTGCTTTTTTTCTTGATTTAGATTCTATAGATACTACATCTAAATTCTTGTCTTTAATATCAGCTAAAATTTCATTTACCATTTCTTCATTTTCTATTTCAATTTTTTTATTATCTTTTCCATAGAATTTTAAGCTTATATCTTCATTATTTGAAGTTTTTGCATCTAAATCTATAGTCCAATATTCAACAGGTATAAATGCTTTTATTTCTTTTTCTCTATCACAAATTAATTTTGTTGTTACTGACTGAACTCTACCTGCACTAAGTCCTTTTCTTACCTTTAGCCAAAGTATTGGACTTATTTGATATCCTAGTAATCTATCTAAAACCCTTCTAGCTTGCTGTGCATCAACTAGGCTTATATCTATATTTCTCGGACTTTTTATAGCTTTCTTTATAGCATCTTTAGTTATTTCGTTAAACTCTATTCTACATTCATCTTTTTCATCTAAATCTAATATATGAGCTAAATGCCATGATATAGCTTCACCTTCTCTATCTGGATCGGTTGCTAGATATACTTTTTTAGATTTTTTTGCTTCTTTTTTTAATTCTTTTATTACATCGCCCTTACCTCTTATGTTTATATACTGTGGATCAAAATTATTTTCTATATCCACGCCTAATTTACTTTTTGGTAAATCCCTTACATGACCAACCGAAGCTTTTACGGTATAATGACCTTTTCCTAAAAACTTTTCTATGGTTTTAGCTTTTGCAGGCGATTCTACGATGACTAATGTTTTGGCCATAAAACCACACACCCCCACTATCTATGTTATTTATACATTTAAACTGTATTTTTTATTATTCATTTCTATTAATACATCATTTAGTACTAGTTCACTTAAAATTGTATTTACAGATTTTATTTCCATTCTAGTATTATCACAAATTTCATCTATATGCAAGACACCTTTATATTTTAAGGTCTCTATTACTTTAATACTTTCTTTACTTAATTTTATATTATCATAATTTTTCCAATTTTCTTTAAATTTTATACTAGTTATTTCATATTCATTTAAAATATCTTCTATACCATCTATTAACTTTGCACCTTCTTTTATAATTTTATGGCAACCTTTACTCATATGAGAATTTATATTTCCAGGAACCGCAAATACATTCTTACCTTGCTCTAATGCAAATTCAACTGTAATTAAAGATCCACTTTTTTCAGCGGCTTCAACCACTATAACACCACTGCTTAGACCACTCATAATTCTATTTCTATTTGCAAAATTACTTCTGTAAACATTTTCATCTATGTTATATTCAGACAATATTAGACCTCCATCATCTAATATTTTATTTGCTAATTTTATATTAGATTTTGGTAATGGATTATCAACCGAAGATGCAAAAACTGATATAGTCTTTGAGCTTCCTTCTATTGCTCCTAGATGACAGTATGAATCTATTCCAACAGCTAAACCGCTTATTATATTTATTCCTGCATCTGATAATTTTTTACTAATATTTTTTGCACAATGAATACCGTAATCTGTCGGTTTTCGACTTCCAACCATAGCCAAACTCATTTTATTAGCTATATTTATATCACCTTTATAAAATAATACTTTCGGTGCATCATATATGTATTTTAAATTAGTAGGATAATTTTCATCCTCAGTACAAACATATTCTATAGATTTGTTGTATAAATTTTCCTTAATTCTGTCTAAGTATGCAAGACTTTTATATTTTACTATATTTTCTTTAATATTTGTATTTATATTTTTTAAATCATGTATTTCCTTATCTGATGCATTTATTAAATTCTCAATATCTAAAATGTTATTTTCTATTAATTCTATAGTATTATTAGTTACTCCTCTTATTGACTTTAACCACAGATATATATCTCTTTTTTCCATATTTATCTCCTATTTAAAATACGTATAATATGCTTTTCTAAAAGAAAAAGCCTCCATTATATGATTATTATTTATAAAATTACTACCTTCTAAATCAGCTATAGTTCTTGCTACTTTTATAAGTTTTGTGTAACTCCTATTACTTAATTTATATTTATTTAATATTAATTTAGTAGTAGATAAAGCTTCATCATTTAATTTACAATAAGTTAAAATTTCAGATGATTTTATTTCATCATTAGTTTTTATACCTTTATTTTCAAATCTCATATTTTGGATTTCTCTTGCTTTTTGCACTCTTTCTTTTATAATTTTTGAACTTTCAGAATTAGTATTATTATTTAACTCATCATAAGATACTGAATTTACCTCTATAAAAATATCAAATCTATCTAATAATGGACCTGATATCTTATTTTTATATCTATCTATATCAAAAGTTCTACATGTACATTCATTTTCAGACTTATAATACCCACATGGGCATGGATTCATAGCTCCTACTAAAAGTAGGTTGCAAGGATATTTCATATTGTATTTTATTCTAGATATATTTATATACTTATCTTCTATTGGTTGTCTTAATGTTTCTAAAATTTTCCTATCAAATTCGGCCATTTCATCTAAAAATAACACTCCTCTATGTGCTAAAACTACTTCACCTGGCTTAGCATTAACACCGCCACCTACTAAAGCCTGTCTTGTTGATGTATGGTGAGGAGATCTAAATGGCCTTTTATAAACTATTCCTTCATTTTCATCAAGTAGTCCTGATGCACTATATATCTTAGTAACTTCTATCATTTCATCTTTTTTTATATCTGGTAAAATTGTTCTTATTCTTTTAGCAATCATTGTTTTTCCTGAGCCAGGAGGCCCTACCATTAATATATTATGATTTCCTGCAGCAGCTATTTCTGCTCCTCTTTTTACAAAGTAGTTTCCACATACATCTTTAAAATCTTCATCATAATCATTTCCTTTGTTATCTTTATTTAAATTAACAATATCTTTATTATCAATATTAAATTCACCATTTAAAAACGCTATACATTCCTTTAAGCTTTTAACTGGTATTATATCTATATCATCTATAAATGAACTTTCCACTAAATTATCTGATGGTATAAAAATCTTTTTTATTCCTTGTTCTTTAGCACTTATAACTATAGGTAAAATCCCTCTAACTTTTCTTAAGCTTCCATCTAATGATAATTCTCCGACAAATAGACTTTCATTTATGTACTTTTCATCCTTTTTTATAGCCTGTCTAAGTATTCCTATACATATAGACAAATCAAGGAAAGAGCCTTGTTTTTTCATATCTGCAGGTGATAAATTTACTACTATTCTAGAGTTTGGAAAGCTATATCCACTATTTATTATTGCTGACTTAACCCTATCTCTCGCCTCTTTTATCTCTGTACTTGCAAGACCTACTATACTAAAGCAAGGTATACCATTTGCTATATCAACCTCTACTTTTATTAAAAATCCTTCTATTCCTATTAAATTACTTGAATTAATTATACTCAGCATCAAATTCCTCCAATAAAAGTTCTCTACTCTAACATAACAAACATAATTTCTTAAAATGCATTGACTATATGATTTATTTTATTTTCATTTAAATATATTTCTATAACATCAAATCTCATAGGCTCATTGTGTAAATTATTTCTTAGAATATAATAATTTGCAGTGGAGATTATCTTTTTTATTTTTTTATAATTTACAGCTTCAGATGGATATCCAAACCTTAAGTTGCTCCTTGCTTTTACCTCTATAAATACAAGTTGGTTATCTAGCTTGGTTATTATATCAATTTCGCCTGTTTTTATTTTATAGTTTTTCTCTAACACCTTAGCACCTTTCGACATTAAATATTTCAAAGCGACATTTTCTCCAAAATCACCTTTTTCTTTATTGTTCATCATTATTCTCCTAAGTTTTTTTCTTTATTTAGTGATTATTGTCATTGAAATAACTATATATACAGCTTTTATTTTTTATGATTGAAAATTTATAATTTTAAGATTAATATTACTATATGAGGGGGAATTAGCATGTCTAGATCCAAAAAGAACCAAATAAAGAAAAGAAAGATAAAAATTTTATTTAAAAAACTATTTTTTATATTTTTTGTATTATTACTATCTAGTGGCTTTTTAATAACCAATCTTTCTAAAGATATGAAATCAGACAAATTTATTTCAGATAATCAGGTTAAAGGGGAAGTTTTTTCAAATACCACTAAGCAAGATGCTAGTAAAATAACTTTAAGTGCAGTTGGAGATGTAATGGCACATAATCCACAATTAAAAGCACAATTTAATCCTGACACAAAATCTTATTCTTTTGATAATAACTTTAAATATGTAAAAAAATACATAGAAAATTCAGACTTAGCAATAGCCAACTTAGAAACTACATTAGCAGGGCCTTCTACTTCTTATACATCTTATCCTACATTTAATTCACCAGATGCATTAATTGATGGCCTTAAATTTGCCGGTGTTGATATACTATCGACTATTAATAACCACTCTTTTGATAAAGGAGACTTAGGTGTAAAAAGAACATTAGAGGTTTCTAAAGAAAAAGGATTTGATACTATTGGTACTACTAAAAATGTTGGTGATGCCAACTATTTAATTAAAGATGTTAATAATATAAAATTAGGTATTACTGCATTTTCCTATGGAGAAATAATAAACAATACTAAAAAATTAAATGGAATAACAATATCAAATAATTCTAAAGATAAAATGAATATATTTGATATGCACAATGTTGATAATGCATTTAATACTATAAGTAATGCCTTAGACAATCTTAAAGATACAGACATTCAAATAGTTATAATCCACTGGGGAAATGAATACCAAAGGACCCCTAGTGAGTTTCAGAAAAAACTTGCTAAAAAGCTATCTGATGCTGGTGTAGATATTATTATAGGCTCTCATCCTCACGTTGTACAACCTGCTCAGATGATTAAATCAAGTAATGGTAATAACGACACTTTAGTTATATATTCCCTAGGAAATTTCATATCAAATCAAAGAAGAGAACTTTTAGGAAATCCTTTTACTGAGGATGGATTAATGGCTGATATTGAGATAACTAAGGACTTTAATAAAAATAAAACATTTGTATCAAAAGTAAACTTTATACCTACTTGGGTTAATAAATATAGAACTTTAGGAAAAGATGTTCATGAAATAATACCAATATCTGATAAAAATGAATTGTCTACTATTGAGAATTTACCATTGGATAAAGTTAAAGCATCCTTTGATAATACTATTTCTCAAATTGAAAATATAAATATTTTTAATATACCTAAAAACCCATTTGAATAATTAAATAAATAGAGCTTACTCTAATACTAGAGCAAGCTCTATTTATTTAAATTGCTTCTATAAAAAATCTTTTATACCATACTAGAAATACATATACTGTATATATCTTTCTAGCATTATTTACTTTATCATTATAATGATTATCTAATAATTTAATTAAATCTTGTGTTTTAAAAAATTCAGATGCATAATCACTAGAAAAAGCTTCCTTCACAATGTTATAATATTTTTCTTCCTTTAACCATAATCTTATAGGTACTGGGAATCCTTTCTTTTCACGTTTAGCCCATTCATCTGGAAGATTTTTCTTTGCAGCTTCTCTTAATGCTACCTTAGTAGTTAAGTCATTAACTTTATATCTAGTCGGTATTAATTCTCCTACTTTCATTACCTCCTTATCTAAAAACGGAACTCTTAATTCTAATGAATGAGCCATACTCATTTTATCTGCTTTTAATAATATATCTCCTTGTAGCCAAAGTTTTAAATCTAAATACTGCTTTTTAGCTATATCATCTTTATACTTGACTTTATCATATATAGGTCCAGTTATTTCTTTTATTGATTTTGAATTTGTATATTCTGGATTTAATATTTTTTCGGCTTCATTTTCTTCAAATATTAATGCTTGTCCTATAAAGTAATCTTCTACTTTGCTTCCACCTCTTATAATAGTAGTTCTTCCTTTAAAATTTGGTAATCTTCTAGCTACTTTTGCAGCTATACTTCTAAGTTTATAAGGTATTTTTTTATATTTTTTTAATCTATCATCGTCATCATACCACTCATATCCACCAAAAATTTCATCTGCTCCTTCTCCTGATAAGACAACAGTTACATGTTCTCTTGCTAATTTAGATAAAAAGTATAACGGTAGAGATGATGGGTTTGATTGAGGTTCATCCATATGATACTGTATTTTAGAAATGTTTTCAAAGCATTCATCTGCAGTTACTACCTTTTGAATATTTTCTATACCTAATGAGTCTGATAACTCCTTTGCGAGATTTGATTCATTGAATTTATCTTGTCTAAATCCTACTGAGAATGATTTCTGTGGTAATAAACAGGCAGCTATATAACTAGAATCTACTCCACCTGATAAAAATGTTCCAACTGGCACTTCACTATCTTTATGAACTTCAACTGATTCTTTAATTACTTTTTCTATTTTTTCTACACTTTTTCCAATAGATATCATCTCTTGTCTAAAATTTATATCCCAATATTCTTTAGTTGCCAATTTCCCATTTTTAAATGTAAGATAGTGACCAGGCTTAAGCTTAAACACACCTTTGAAAAAAGTTTCTTCTAGAACTGAATATTGAAATGTTAAATATGGTTTTAAAGCTTCTTTATTAATCTCTTTTTTAAAATTCGGATGTTTTAAAAAGCTTTTTATTTCTGATCCAAATAATAAACCATTATCATCAGTTAGATAATAATATAATGGCTTTATTCCAAAATTATCTCTTGCTGCAAATATGCTATTATCATCTTTATTATATATTACAAAAGAAAACATACCTCTTAATTTCTTAACCATATTTTCACCAAACTCTTCATAACTGTGAATAATTACTTCACTATCTGTACTTGTAGTGAAAATATGACCTCTATTTATTAATTCAATTCTTAATTCTTTATAATTATATATTTCTCCATTAAATACTAAAACTAAGTTATTATCTTCATTAAATATAGGTTGTAGCCCATTGTCTAGCCCTATAATGCTAAGTCTTCTAAATCCTAATGCTACATTATCATCTATATATTCTCCCACTTGATCAGGTCCTCTATGTATTATAGTATCTAACATATCACTAATTACTTTTTTTTTATTTAAAATTTTATCTAAAAATCCTACAAATCCACACATAATTTACTCCTTACTAATTTCTATATTTTGTCTGTTTATCTGTGATTATTATAAGTTTAACTATTTTCTATTTCAATGATTTATGGATTTTGTAAATTTTTTGTAAAATTTATTTTTAATATCTATATAAATTCATTTGAGTAATTAATAAATATAGCTTATTCTAATATTAGAATAAGCTATATTTAGGGGGGATTATGAATAAAAATAACTTAGCTACTTTTACTAGATATATATCATTATTTATGATAATTATAAACATTATGACTTATGATAATATTTCAAATATGTTACTTTTCTTAAGTTTAATTTTTATAATAAATAATCAAATTAGATTCTTTAATTTTAAAAATAAAAACTTAACTATGATAATTTCATCATTTTTTGAGTTTATATTAATTTTAGCTTTGTATAATTATACATACAAATTTACACCATTTTATTTTTTACCACTAATTATTGATATATGTTTTTCCAAAATTATAAAGAATAAATATTTATATCTAATTATAATTATAGTTTCTTATTTTATTATAAATTTTAATAACTCAATATATTTTTCAATTGAATACTCTCTTATACTAAGTTTAATTTCATTATTATGTTTGTATATATATAGCGAAGATATTTTTAAAACTAATATACAAAATATTTATGATAAACTAAGAATTTCTGAAGATAATTTAAAAAAAGCAAATTCTGATTTAGAAGTTTATATAAGCTCTGTTGAAGAATTAGCTATATTAAAAGAAAGAAATAGAATTTCAAGAGAAATTCATGATAGTGTGGGACATTCTCTATCTACAACTATAATTCAATTGGGTGCTATTGAAAATTTAGTGTCTAAAGATAAAGACTTAAAAGAATTAGTTCATGAATTAAGAGAATTTGTTAAAGAAAGCTTTAAAGAAGTTAGGGAAGCTGTAACATCTTTAAAGCCAGACGGATATGAAAACTACCAAAATTTATTTAAAATCGAAGAGCTAATAAGAAACTTTATTAAAATGACTAATATTGATGTTAAAATGACTGTATCAAAAAATACTTGGAATCTTTCAAGTGTTCAATATACTGCTTTATATAGAATTATACAAGAATCACTTTCAAACTCTATAAGGCATGGAAAAGCAACTAAAGTTAATATATTTATTACCTTTAGCCCTAATAATCTAATACTTTCTATTAAAGATAATGGACTGGGATGTAAAAATATAAAAAAGGGCAATGGTCTAAATAGTATAAAAGAAAGAGTTGATGAATTAAATGGAAAAGTTGAATTTACTACTTCCAATGATGGTTTTATAATTCACACATCTTTTCCTAAAAATACAAGGAGTGAATTAATTGAGTAAAATAAAAATATTAATAGTAGATGATGAAAAACTAATAAGAAAAGGTTTAAAAATAATACTTAGCTCTTATAATGATTTAGATATAATTGGAGATGTTTCTAATGGATATGAGGCTTTAGAATTTTGTAGAAATAATCATGTAGATTTAGTACTTATGGATATAAGAATGAGTGTTTGTGATGGGGTTCTAGGCACTCGTCTTATAAAAGAATATGACTCTTCTATATCAGTACTTATACTTACAACATTTAATGATGATGAATATATAAAAAATGCTATAAACTTTGGTGCATCAGGATATTTACTAAAAGATAGCTCTGATGAAGTTTTATACGAAGGTATTAGATCTAGCGTCTCAGGAAATATTGTATTAGATAAAAATGTTGCCCCTAAAGTTATATCTAAAGAAAAAACTATTGACTGTAATGAAGTGTTAAACAAGTACAATTTATCAGATAAAGAAATTTCCATTATAAAGCTAGTTGCAAGTGGTCTTACTAATAAAGAAATTTCAAATGAATTATTCTTATCTGAAGGAACAATAAAAAATAATATAACTAATATACTATCTAAACTTGAACTTCGTGATAGAACTCAACTTGCAATATTTGCTTTTAAAAATAAAATAGTGACTTAAGTCATTTTCTAAAGTTACTTTATGGTATAGATTTACCTCCCATAATTTTCTATTATAATATTAGAAAATCATTTGGGAGGTATTTTTTATGAGTATTATAAAAGTAGAAAACATAACAAAACGATTTAACGACAAACTTGTTCTTGATAACATAAGCTTTTCTATAAATGAAGGTGAAATATTTGGTCTTATAGGTCCAAATGGAGCTGGTAAATCTACATTAATTAATATAATTACAAATCTTATGTTAGCTAATAATGGATCTGTTGAAATTAACGGTCTTGATTTAAAAAAAGATCCTATAAAAATAAAATCAATCATCGGTTTAGTGCCTCAGGAACTGGCTATAATCGAAACTTTAACACCTTACGATAACTTAGAGTACTTTGGTGCTTTATATGGTCTTAGTGGTAAATTATTAAAAGAAAGAATTGATGAAGCTTTAAAAATTTGTGGTCTTTTAGATTTAAAAAAGAAAAAAGTAAAAAAACTTTCTGGTGGTATGAAAAGAAGATTAAATATAGCCATTGCTCTACTTCATCGTCCTAAAATATTAATACTTGATGAGCCAACAGTTGGAGTTGATCCACAATCTAGAAATTATATATTTACATTCTTAAAAGATTTATCAATAAATAAAAATACAACTATAATATACACTTCTCATTATATGGAAGAAGTAGAACATCTTTGTTCTAAAGTATTTATTATAGACGAAGGAAAAGAAATAGCATATGGTGATAAAGAATATTTAAAATCACTAGTTTTTAGCAATACAAAGTTAATCATTGAACTTAATAACATAACTGGAAATTTAATATTTGATTTAAAAAGTATTGACGGAGTTTTATCTGTAAATGAAATAGATAACTCTACACTATCCCTTGTTATTGATAAGAAATTTTCAGTATCAAAGGCTTTATCAATAATTGAAGACAGTGACTTGCAGATATCTAAAATAACATATGAAGAGCCAAGCCTTGAAGATGTATTTTTAAATCTTACAGGTAAAAGTCTTAGAGATTAGGAGGTGGTATTATGAGATTATTTTATACTATTAAATTTTTCTTTAAAGGTCTTAAGAGTAATTTATTACTAAACTTATTTTCTTTTTTAATACTTCCCCTTGGACTTTCTTGGCTGTTCGGAATGATGGGGAAAATGGAGTTTCAAAACCCTAATATAGTTGAGGTTACTCCAATAGTTATGACTGATAAAGATAATTCTACTTATTCTAAGTCACTAGTTAATTTTATAGAAAATGATTTAAATACCCTTTTTAAAATCACTAATAAAGATGAGAATGTTGATTTAGAAATAGTAATTCCTAATAATTATGAAGAAAGTATATTAAATAATAAATCTAGCAATATAGAAATTAAAGAACTAACAACTAGAGGTCAATTGTCTAGTTTAATGAAAAATATATTAGATGACTATCACCAAAATTTATACTATAAAAATACTTCATCATCTTTTATTGAGAGTACTACAATTGATAGTGAAATTAAAACTACTTCAACCGAGTATTTTGCTGTGAGCTTCTTAGGATTCTTAGGTATTATGTTTATTATGTTTATGTCTAATGGTGAATACTTATCTGAGAGCAATGGAATAAAGAAAAGATACCAGTCTATGCCAATTAGTAGATGTACTCAATTAATATATGAATTTATTTCATCAATTCTTTATTTTTTAATATTTATACTTTTATATTTATTATCTTTTAGATGTTTTAATATTTCATTTACTGGAAATTTATTCACTTTAATATTATTAGCTGTAATTACTTCTATATTTATAGCATCAATATCTAGCTTCTTAGGTGTATTTTTCTCTAAAAAATACGGTCTAATAATAGTCTATACATTAATGATGGCAGTGTTTGTATTAGGTGGAATAATTACTCCTTTTGTAGATGCTTTAGCAAGTTTATCTAAGTTATCACCATTATATCTAATTACAAATTTATTTACTAAATTTAATATCTATAATAGTTTTGAGCATCTTTTAAATCCTATTATTATAATTTTAGCTATGTCTATAACTTTACTTATAGCATCTCTATTAAAAGAAAAATACAGTTGGAGGGAATTTTAATGAATATAATTAGATTAACTTTATCAAATTTAAAAAGGTATTTAAAATCCCCTAGCTTAATATTACCTATGATTTTAATGCCCGCTTTATTAATATATGGACTTTTATTTACATTTTCTACTAATGAGTCCGATAGTCCTCACTACCTGGCTCCAATTGCACTAATATGTGATTTAGATGGAAAATATGAAAAACAGTTAATTAATGATTTGGAATTAAAGGATAATTTATTTGATATAAAAGATGAAAATAAAGCTATAGATTTGCTTAAAAATAATGAAGTATCTTCTGTATTTGTTTTAAATAAAGATTTTTCAAAGAATATAGATAATCTAGATTCACCTACTGTAAAATCTTTTGAAACCGAAAATGGTGGAGGAAGTATTTGGGCAAAATCTAAAATAGATAGCTTTATAAGTAATTCTCTAAATAATAAAAGAAATTTAAACGTTGTAACTACTACAGTCATAGAGCATAAATCTCCACTACTATGGAACTCATTTTTATTTACATTTATGACTAGCTATATGCTTTATGTAACTAACTCTGCATTTTGTCAGGACTTACTAATTTTAAGAAGATCTAATGTATTAAAAAGAATGCTATCAACTAAGAATAAAGATTTTGAAATATTATTTAGTTTATTTCTATCCTTGTTCCTTGTGCAATCTTTATCATCTACTTTTGTGTTATTATTAACAACTAAGTTTAATGTAAATCTTGATATGATAGGTATAATTGTTGCAAATTGTTTTGTATCTACAGGACTTATTCTGTTATTTACTAGGATATTCAAGCAAGAGGCTACTATAGGATTTGCATCCACTATTTTTCCACTTTTAAATATAGCTTTGATTTTACCATTATTAATTCCGTCTTTCCCTCTTAATACTCCTTTTATTAATAATTTAGCTAAGCTATCTCCATTTTATTGGACAATCAAATACCTACAAGGTGATAGTATATTAGTATCACTTATAGCTTTAATTTTACTTGGGTTAGTATCTGTAACCTGTGGTAGCCTTAAACTTAGAGACTTTGCTAAAAACTAAAACTCACTTTGTTCGTGTCGCTCAAGTGTTTCGCCCACACGTGGCTCAAACGACTTCGTCCGTTGCTTAAAGATTCGCTTCATTAAAAAAGAGTATATCTAATAATTATTCAATTATTAGATATACTCTTTTTCTTTTATATGCTTTTGTATATCACTTTTTCATCTATATCATTTATAGTCTGGCATCCTGTTAATATCATAGTACTACTTAATTCAGACTTCAGTTTCTTCACATAAGTTTTTACACCCTCTACTCCTCCACCAAATGAAGCAGTTACAAATGGTCTTCCAACTAATACAGCATCTGCTCCAAGACCTATCATCTTAAGAACATCTACTCCAGTTCTAATTCCACCATCTACAAGTATAGTAACTTTACCTTTAACAGCTTTAGCAATTGAAGGAAGTACTTCAGCAGCTCCTGGTGTAGAGTCTAATACTCTTCCACCATGATTTGATACAACTATAGCATCCACTCCACATTCTACTGCCATAATAGCATCTTCAGGTGTCATTATACCTTTTAATATAAATGGAAGATTTGTAGATTTTTTTAATTCTTTTATAGCATCCATATTTTTAGGAACTACAGTTTTTCCATGCATTGATAATGTAACTAATCCACAAGCATCTATATCAACACCAACGGCAAATGCTCCTGCTTCTTCAGCTAGCTTTATCTTTTTTATTATATCGTGGTTTTCCCAAGGCTTTATAAATACAATTCCTTCACCGTTATTTTCTTTTAGTACACTTAAGTTTTCTATTAAGAATTCATCTACAGCTGTATCTCCAACCATAGCATAAATTCCACCATCTATACACCCTTTAACTACCGGTTTTATATATTCTCTTTCAGTTATTTTTCCACCCATATTTAAAGTAGTTCCTGTTATAGGCGCTGCAAATATAGGGGCATCCATTTTCTTACCAAATAGCTCTATACTCATATCAGGCTTTGATACATTATGTATAGTTCTCATATTTATTTTTACTTTATCTAAACTATTAAAGTTTTCTATAAATGATGACCCACTTCCTTTACCACCCATTCCTGGTACTTCTCCTGCACAAACAACACCATTACATGATTTACATACTCTACAACTTTTATTTAAATTTTCACGAGCATTTTTTAGCATTTCTTTATAATCCATCTTAACTCCCCCAGTTATAAATTTTAATTTATACCTTTATATTATAGCACATTCTTTAAAAAGCTTTTTCTGTGTATCGGAGTTATACCATGCTTTTCAATTGCTTCATAATGTTCTTTTGTACCGTAGCCTTTATGATTTTTAAATCCATACTCTGGATACATTTCATCATATTGATACATTATACTATCCCTTGTAACTTTAGCTAATATACTTGCTGCTGCTATTGATATAGATTTTGAATCACCTTTAATTATCGGCTTTTGAGGCGTATCAACTCCTGGTATAGTTGCTGCATCTATTAACAAGTAATCTGGAGCTTTTTCTAAACAATTTATAGCCTTTTTCATAGCCATATAAGTAGCTTGTAATATATTAAATTCGTCAATTTCATTATTATTAACTATACCTATTCCATAATCTAGTGCTTGTTCTTTTATTATATCGAATAATTCATCCCTCTTAGCTTCACTTAGCTTCTTAGAGTCATTTATTCCTTCTATCTTCGTATTTGGTTTAAATACTACTACAGATGCTACAACAGGTCCTGCTAACGGCCCACGACCAGCTTCATCTATTCCACCTATATATAGGTATCCTTTATTGTATCCCTCATTTTCAAATATGTTTATAGTTTCTAATCTTTCATTTTCTTTTCTTATAGCATCCAACTTTTTAGCCATTTTTACAGCTATATTTTGAACAGACTTTCTTTCATCATTTCTTAATATTTCTATATATTCTAAATAGCTATCAGTAGATAGACTATCAACTATTTCTTTTATCTCTTTTACACTTTTATCTTTCATAGTTTTCTCCTTAGTTTGAGTAATATTTTACACTTTATATTTTTTATAGATATAACTTAGTATACATCATATTTATTTTATTTAAAATATATAAGCTATTTTGGATTATTATAAAAATTTATCATCTTAAAATAATAAAAGCTGAACTTTAAGTTCAGCTTTTATTATTAAAATTAAATCATACCAAATGCTTGTAGCATTGAAAGAATTAAATTTCCAATTCCGTGTATTAGCCAACTAGGAATTATAGATCCTCCTGAGGCTTTCTCAGCAGTATATCCAAGGAGCCATCCGCCAAATCCAGTTATAAGTGTTATTATTAATGCCTTAAAAGGTGTTATTACAATAAAAAGCATTGCCCCATGTAAAAGTCCAAATAACAATCCTTGTATTAAATTTCCAGCTGTAAATCCAAACTTACTACATAATCTTTTTCCAAGAAATCCCCTAAAAAATATTTCTTCAGATAATCCAGTATTTATCATAGAAAATAATAATATAGGAATTAATGCTGAAATACCCTTACCTGCATAAGAACTTTGAATTGTAACATTATCTGGAACTAAATTTGGAACTAAAAATACTTGAGATATAATACAAGAAAATACAAATATAAAAATACATGTAAAAATCTTTTTATAATCTCCATCCACTTTTTTTATGCCAATCCATGAAAAGAAATTTTCCTTCTTTCTAGCTGTAATTAGCCACCATATAAATGGTATAAATGAAAAAAATATTATTTGTGAAAGAGACTCTTTAAGTAATTCTAAAATATTCATATTATTTATTACTCCCCTTTTATATTATTAATCCCAATAAGCTTTAAACTCTACACCCTTACAATCTTGGTTTATTAAAGTTAATTTAATTTTTCCATTATTAAAATCGCTTAAATCTATTTCTTTAATTCCATTAGTATCCTTAATATCTAAAACCTCTTCTTTACTTCCCTGTTCTAATTTTAATCCTAAATCACCTTCATCACTTTTTGCTTCTACAAATAAAGTAGATGGCGTATTATCTTCTTTATTTATATTTCTAGAAAACTTTGATGTTGATTTATAGTAGGATATATTCCACTTACTTTTTGTATTAGTCTCTAAAAGAAACAAAGACATTCCACTCTTAATCTCAAAATCTTCATTATTAATTACACTAAAAATAGTCCACCCAAAACACATAGCAGCTATTATAAAGCTAACTATAAATCCAATTAGAAAATGTTTTGTCGGTCTTTTTTCTATTTCTTTAGCATTAGATACTAAAGTACCACAGTTTATGCAGTACTTAGAAGAATTGGATATATTGCTATCACAATTGCTACACTTAACATTAATTTGCTTTCTAGCCACTAAAAAGTAAATTAAAAGCCCTATTCCATTTGGTCCAAGTATTACTATTGCAGTCCAAAGAGCTGCATTTAAACCTCTATTACTTGCATCCCTATATGTCCAAAGTCCCAAAAATATCCCCATTACAACTATTGATAATAAACATAATCCTAAAAATGTATTCATATAATAATTTTCGCTCCTTTCTTAAGTTCAAAATATCTAAGCCCAATAAATGTCATTATAATATTGAAAAATACAGCTATAAAGCATAAAGTAAGTAGTATATTTTGTATTAATAGTCTAGATACAAACATCCTTACTCCTATAAAAGTAAACATTCCGATAGCTATAGATACAACCATTGGTAGCCACCAAATAGAAATCCCTTTGTCTTCTTTAGCTTTATTTTCAATTTTAAACTTTAAACTTTCATTTAAATCTGTAGATGGTAATTTATCACATGAAAGAGAAGTTTTTAGTAAATCATCTATATTTTTATATTCTTTCATATCCCATAGCCTCCAATCCATCCTTTATTATAATCCTAGCTTTGTGTAATCTACTTTTGACAGTACCTTTAGGTATTTTTAGCGCTTTAGATATCTCCTCAACTGACATCTGGGCTGTATAATACATAATAATCGGAAATTTAAATTTATCTTCTAGTTTTGATACAACTAAGTTCACTTCAAACTCTATTTCCTTATTTATAATTGCTGTTTCTATATTTACTTTAGTATCTTTTATATCTAAAGATTCATATTCATCAATATTTATCCTTGGAGCAATTGTATTTCGTCTAATATTTTTTCTTATAGAATTTTTCCATAATTTTATTGATACAGATATTAAAAAGCTTTTTGGATTTTTATTTTTGTTTAATTTATGTCTTAATTCCATTGCCTTTAAAAATGTTTGCTGGTATAAATCTTCTCCATCATCTTTATTTTGTGTAAGCTTTATACAAAATTTATATATTATATCACCATACTCATCTATAAGATTTTCTATTTCATCCAACTCCAATAATATCACCCCTTTCCCTATCTATTATCGTCACAACTTTTAAAACGGTTCATTTTAAATTAAAATATTAAAAATATAATTTTATTGTACATAAAAAATCGTTGATACTATAAGTATCAACGATTTTCATTAATTAGCTCTATCTATTCTATCTTTAATTTCATTATTACCTATTGATGGTATAAAGTTTCCTATAACTCCAGCTATTACAACTGGCACTATCCAGTTGAATCCTAATGGTGCAAATGGTAGTTTAGAAAGGAAAGATGTATCTAAACCAAACTTATTCGCAAATGGCAGTATGCTTATAATTAAAGCCATATACGCTGCACCCTTAAATGCATTATTATTTTTTATTTTATCTCCAAATAACGTCATTATTACTAATACAATAGTTACTGGGTATACCATATCTAGTATTGGAGCTGAGAATTTTATTATTGTACTTACTCCAAAGTTTGATACTATTGCACTAAATATACAAACTATTGTAACTATCACTTCATACTTTAGCTTTCCTTTAGTAAGACTTTCAAAGAATTGACCTGTGGCCGATGTAAGTCCTACTGCTGTTGTTAAGCAGGCTAATCCAACTATAGCTGAAAGTATTATCTTTCCTGGTTGACCAAGAAGTGATGCAGTCATTTCAACTATTAAAGTGGTTTGTACAACATCTTGGCCATAAACTTTTGATACTGTTGCTCCAAGGTAAGTTAATCCACCATATACAAAACATAGCCCTATTGCTGCAACTACACCCGATTTAATAGTTAACTTAACTTTTTCATTAGCATTAGTATAACCTTTATTGCCTAATGATGTTATTATGACTGTAGATAGTGCTACTGCACCTAATGCATCCATCGTCTGATAACCTTGTGCCACACCTTCTGCAAAGACATTTTCTATCATTGGTTTTGGATTAATAGCTCCAAGTGGAGATATTATTCCTTTAATTATTAATACTGCAAGTGCTATAAGAAGAGCTGGTGTTAAAAATTGCCCTATTATATCTACTACTTTTGATGGTCTTATTGTTAATATTAATGTTACTGCGAAGAATATTACCGAAAATATTATTGGATTAACTCCACTAAATAATGGTGCTACTCCCATTTCAAAAGTCGTTGCTGCTGTTCTAGGTATTGCTAAAAGAGGTCCAAGGCATATCATTATTGCCGTGCCTAGTACTATCGAAAGATTTTTGCCTGGTCTACCAAGTACCTTGTTTATATCTCCTCCACATTTTGCTGCTGCTATTATTGCTAATAATGCTAATCCTACGTCTGCTATAACAAATCCACTAAATCCTGTAATCCAAGATTCTCCTGATATCACTCCTAAAAATGGCGGAAATATTAAGTTCCCTGCGCCGAAAAACATTGCAAATAACGCAAATCCTACTACTATTACGTCCTTATTTGTCTTGTTCATATTGGCATCCTTTCAATCCTTAAAAATTTTTTATATATTTCGAAATAATTATACAGCTCAATTTTCGGACTGTCAACAATATTTAAAATATATACCAAATTCACAATTTTGTATACAATTGATACAATTTCTTGCATTTAAGATTTTTCAATAGTTTGATTCCTTACCAAATTTGCAAGTATCGTTAGATTTAAAATAAAAAAGCATAGATTTTTTATTTTAAATCTATGCTAAATCATAATTTACTTTATTACGATTGAAATTCAGTTTTTAGTTCTTTTTCTTCTTTAGTATTATCTGTTTTATATCTTCCTAATTCTTTAACTAATACTACTATAGTTATCATAGTTGATAATAAATCTGATACAGGTTGTGCATACCAAACTCCATTTAATTCAAAGAATTTAGGAAGTACCATTATCATAGGTATTAATAATATTACCTGTCTTAGTAAACCTAATATCATCGCTGATTTAGCTTTACCAACAGATTGCATATAGTTACTTCCTGTTATAGATATCCCTACTATAGGTAACATAAATAGATATATTTTAGCTCCATTTATTGTTATATCCATAAGTTTTGGGTCTTTATTAAACATTCCAACTATAAGTTCTGGCTTTGCTTGCATTAAAATCCATCCAATGGTCATTAAGATAATAGCTACTATTGCTGATATTTTAAATGTTTTATTTGCTCTATCGTATTGCTTGGCTCCATAGTTAAATCCTATTATAGGTTGAGCTCCTTGGTTTATACCAAATACAGGCATTAAGAATATCATAGATATTGAAGATATTGTAGCCATAGCACCTATTGCTAAATCTCCTCCGTATGCCTTTAGTGCATTATTAGATATTACTTGAACTAAACTTGCTGCTATTTGCATTGCAAATGGAGCAGATCCTATTGCAAATATTAACTTAACCAGTGATTTATCAAGTTTTAAACTAGATTTTCTAAATTTCAAATTAGACTTACCTCTAAGATAATACATTAATGCCCATATCGCTGTAACCATTTGAGAAGTTACAGTAGCTATAGCAGCACCTTTTATTCCCATATTAAACTCAGATATTAATAATTTATCTAATACTATATTAGTTAAGCATCCTACAACCATTATTGTTGCTGCAAGTTTTGGGTTTCCATCCCCTCTTATAGTATTATTTAATGTAAATGCAATTATATTAAATAAAGTACCACCTAATATTATATAAATATAAGATTTTGCATAATGTAAAGTAGCATCACTAGCTCCAAACATTTTTAATATTATATCTCCAAATAGTATACCTATTATACTTATTATTAAACTAACTATTACAGATAAAGTTATTGTATTTCCTATTATAGTTTCTGCCTCTTCTTTTTTACCTTGACCTAACTTAATAGATATATTCGCAGTAGCTCCTACACCTATTAACATTCCAAAGGCAAGTATTATAGTCATTATAGGCATTGTTACTCCTACACCTGTTATTGCTAACGCTCCTACATTCGGTATATTTCCTATAAATATTCTATCGACTACATTATATAAAGCATTTACTATCATACCGATGATTGCTGGTACAGAATATTTTAAAAGTAATTTACCTATCGGTTCCGTTCCTAACATTTGTTGATTTGCCATATATTCTCCTCCTTATTTAATTTTACATATTTTTTTTAATAATAATTTCATTGTGTCTTTTTCTTCTTCGTTTAATTGAGATGTTATCATGTTTTCCCACGCCATTAAAACATCTTGTATATCTTCTTTTACATCTTTACCTTTATCTGTTAAATAAAGTTTATAGGCCCTTTTGTCTCTTTCATCTTTTATCCTTAATAAAAAGCCTTCTTCTTCTAACTTTTTTATCGCTCTTGCTGTAGTTCCTTTATCTATATTCAATACTTCTGATAGTTCTTCTTGAGATCTACCATCTTGCCTATATAGCTCCATTAAAAACATAAACTGGCCAGATCCTATCCCTACATTACAAAGCTCTCTACTTATAAACGAATTTCCTTTTCTATATAATTGAGAAATATATTTCCCAATATAATCATTATTTCTAGCCATTAAAATCTCACCATCCAAAGTTTGTTTATTGTATACACAAGATTTCATTATACACCCATTTAGTTGTGTATGCAACTACTTTATTATACATTATTTTAGTTGCATACACAACTATTCTAATTTAAAATTTTTTAATTTATAAATAAAAAAGATTAGCTTAATTGAACTAATCTTATAAATAATTATTTTGCTATACTTAAATATTTACCCTTTTTACAAGTATATAATCTTATATTTCAAATTTTCTTCTTATTTAATTAAGATTACAATTGAATTTATTTTATATTATAGATTTTTATAAATAAATT
This sequence comes from Faecalimicrobium sp. JNUCC 81, assembly GCF_053667625.1. Classification (NCBI taxonomy): domain Bacteria; kingdom Bacillati; phylum Bacillota; class Clostridia; order Peptostreptococcales; family Peptostreptococcaceae; genus Faecalimicrobium; species Faecalimicrobium sp. JNUCC 81. Next base: position 886,705 of record NZ_CM132203.1, on the reverse strand, counting down.
CAATTGTAATATTTTACTAATAATTTCATGTTAAAATATTTTATGTGATTTATTTGTCTTTTTTTGTTGTAAAACAATATTTTTTAGTATCAAATTAGTATCAAAACAATATTCATATAGTATATACTTAGTAGGACAATCATTTTTCATATTTACCGATAAAGGGGGAGGTTTTTCATGATTAATGTAACTATCTGTGATGATGATAAAGTAGTTAGAGACTTCATAAGGAGCACATTAGAATATATATCAATTCAGCATTGTTTAAGCATAAATATAAAAGAATTCGAATCTGGGGAGAAATTTATTGATTCATATAAAAAGCATGATAATCATAGCAATATTATATTTCTTGATATAATATTAGAGTCTATTTCTGGTATAGAAATCGCTAAAATTATAAATGAATTTAATAACGGTACACAAATTATATTAACTAGCTATAGTAAAGATTATATATTAGATGGTTATGAAGTTGGAGCTTTAAATTATTTATTAAAACCATTATCTAAAGATGCTATTACTAAAGAATTTCTGAGAGCATTAGATAATTTATATAATACTAATACTAAGTTATTTAAAATAAATCAAGGTAGCAAATTAATAGCTATTCCTTTAGTTGACATTAACTATTTTGAGGCTTTTAATAGAAAAGTAATTGCTCATTTAGATAATGAATCTATTGAATTTTATGGTAAGTTTGATGATGTAAATAAGAGAGTTTGTGATTATGGTTTTTCGAAATGCCATCGAAGTTATATAGTTAACATTAGTAAAATAACAGAACTTTCATCATCTGAAATAACTCTTTTAAATGATACAAAAATTCCTGTTAGCCGAAAGTTTGTGCGTAAGATAGAAGATTTATTTTTTGATTTTATACATATATTGTAATATTTACTAAATTTGAATTCTTTTGATGCCTAAAAATAAAGTAATCCAACTCGGATTACTTTGTTTTTCTAATTTTTCATTAGTATAGATAGTTTAAATATGTTTTTATCATAATTAATTCTTATTTTTCCATTATATTTTTCTATACTTTTTTTTACATTTTCTAATCCTAATCCGTGATTATATTTATCTTTTTTAGAAGTTATAAATTTATTTTTTTTCTCTATTATATCTCCTTCTTTGCTATTTTCTATGTAAATATATAATTGTTTATTTATAAGCTTACTTTTTATATCTATATATTTTCCTATTTCATCATTATTTATATTTTCACAAGCTTCTATAGCATTGTCTAATATATTTCCAAATATAACGCATATATCAAAATCATTTATATTAAGCGTTTCAGGTATTTTTATATCCATAGTTAAATTTATATTTTTTAAATTACACTCTTCTATTTTATTACTTAATATAGCATCAATTATTTTATTTTTACTTACTTTTTTATTTTCTACTTCTGAAATTTCTTCTGTTATAGACCTTATATAATCTTTGGCTTTTTGATATTCTTCATTTTCTATAAGATTTAATATTAAAAAAGAATGTCTTTTTATATCATGCCAGTGCCTTTTTACCTCATCTTGATGTTTTTTTATATCATTATAATGTTTCCACTGGTAATCTAATTGTTTATTTAATATTTCCACATTATGACTTAAAATTTCATTTTTTGCTTTTTTTTTCCTATATTCATGTATTATTATAATTAATACCAATAACATTATAATTATTATAAATACTACAAAATACTCTAAATGTGTCCTTTGCAATTGTAATATTTTTAATTTCGAATTTGTATTTTTTAAATCGACATCAAGTATTCTCTTTATATTTCTTTGACTTTCTTTTATACTAGTTAAATTATTAATCAAATTTCTATATTCATTTGACCATTTTATTTTTGAATCATCATAACCTAACTTTTCATTAAGATAAATGTCTAACTTATCTTGTCTTTTAAATTTTTTTAATGATTTTTCAATTTCTTTTAATTCTCTATCAACTCCATAACTAACACCTATTTTCGTAGCAATACTAGCTTTAGTATTTTTTGAAACTAGTAATAACCTTAAATTTTTTTTATTTTTTTCATACAACTCATTTGAAATTAATTCTTTTTCACCCACTTCAAATTTTATTAATGCTTCATAATTGTTTTTATTAATAAAATTATAATAAACAATTGAAAATAGATTCATTGCTTTATCATGACTGGGTATATATTTTTTATTTAAATCGTCAAAGTATTTTTTATGATTAATTTCATCATACTTAGATTTTTTATCGACCATTATACTTCCAAAACTAATAAATAGCACTAATACTAGTGCTATAGACATTACTTTCTTATTCAATAAAAACTCCCCTTATTAATTTGTTATGCTACAAATTAGATTTATCTAATTTTTCTTTTAGTTTTATTTCTTTAGTAATTAATACATCTAACTCACGGCTTAGTTTTAATACTTCACTACTTTTTATTCCATACTTATCTATTGCTTCATGTAATTTTAATTTTTTATCTATCCTCTTATCTATTATATCTTTTAGTTCCATAGCAAACACCCCATTGAATAGTATTTAGATAATTTCATTTAAATATATACAATACAATACTTTTTTTGCCAATTATTATCAATACAAATGTAGCCAATTACCTAAAATTAGTATTTAATAATAAAAATGAGCATAATTAGTTTGTATAATAAAACATAATTATGCTCATTTATTATTTAACTATTTAGTTAATATACACGTATTTAAACAACTCAAATTTATACTAATGGTGCATCTATTTGTGTAGTAAATAAGAATGCATGTCTATGACCATCATTAACTGAAGTAAATCCTCTTACAAGGTGAATATGTTTGTTAGTACCTGGTATAAATAAAGCAGGTCCTGTAAATACATCTATTCTGTGGAAATGATCTAAGAAATCTGTTCTAGTGTCAACTCTATGAACATGGTTTCTTCCATTATTTATTGGTATCGCTTGACCAGTAACAGCTGCAGTACGGTGGTTATGTCTATCTTCACACATTTCTGCTAGTTTTACGCTTTCTTCAAGTTCATGGACATGTCTTTGCATTCCATTAGGCATATTGTCTTCTCTATCACATTCTCTAAAACATCTGTCTCTGTCTCTGTCGCATTCTCTAAAACATCTATCTCTATCTCTATCACAGTCTCTAAAACATCTAAAATTTTGACAACTCATAATTAATTTATCTCCCTTATATTATATTAAGAAAATCTTTTTTCAATTTTCTTAATATATTATATGTTACATTGTCGAAAATGTTCTTTTTTTGTAGAATTTTCTGAAAATCCATCTATAAATATATAAAATAAAGGCTATTGAAATTTCAATAGCCTTTATTTTATATATTTAATTAATTATTTAATATCTTCTGGTACTTCTAAAGTAATTCTTCCTATTTTACCTTCTCTAAATTCATTTAAAACTGTTGTAGCTATACGAGTATAGTCTAATTCTTTTCTTCCAGTTATAAATCCTCTTTTACGACCTATCATATCCATAGTTTCAATATCTGATTCACCTAATTCTTCTAACTTATATCTAGCCTTTAGTTTTTCTGGCTCTATTACCATTAGTTTTCCAATAAGTCTTAATGCTAAAGTTTCAACATCTAGTATTTCATCCTTTATAGCTCTACTAAAGGCTAAGTTAAGTGCAACCTCTTGGTCTTCAAATTTAGGCCAAAGTATACCTGGAGTATCTAACAGCTCTAAGTTACCTTTTAACCTAACCCATTGCTTTCCTTTTGTTACCCCTGGCTTGTCTCCAGTTTGAGTACTTCTTCTTCCAGTTAATTTATTTATAATAGAAGATTTCCCAACGTTTGGAACTCCAACTATCATTATTCTTATCGGTCTTTCTTTTCTACCCTTATCTACTAAAGCATCCATTTTTTCTTTAGTTACATTTCTACACTCATCTATTAGTTTATTTAAACCTAAGCCTTTCATAGTATCTATAGGTATAGCTTTTATATCTCTATCTTTGTAGTACTTTATCCATCTGTCTAATTTAGCTTTATCTGCTAAATCACTTTTATTTAATATAACAACTCTTGGTTTATTTCCTGCAAGCTTGTCTATATCAGGATTTTTACTACTAAATGGTATTCTAGCATCTAAAAGCTCTACTACAACGTCAACTAACTTTAAGTTATCTCTAACTAAATCTTTAGTTTTTTTCATATGTCCAGGATACCAGTTTATATGTAAATCGTCGTCTCTAAGATAATCATCATAGTCGACTCTCATTTTATCTCCTCTTGCCATAATTATCACTCCTTTATGTAAACTACTTCGCTCTTTTATTTTTAACCTTTTCATTATACCATAAGATTCTTTTTTTTGCTTATCTAATATTTTAAAGTATATTAATACTATTATTTCTATAATCTTTATATTTTAAACTTTTATATAAAAATAAAATCGTACCTATCGTATTATGATAAGCACGATTTTATCTTTATATAAAACGTTTTCCTCTCACTTGTTTTTATTCGTATACTAAAGTCCCTACATAAGTTCTATTAGTTCTAGTTCCTGGCTTAATTTCTCCATTTATTGAATATATATTATCTCCATCAAGAACTAATCCCTCCCCACAAGGTGCATCAAAAGGAACTTCTCCTATTGAACTCCACTTATCATCAGTTACATTATAAACTAATATCTTTTTATTCCATCTTAACTCAGATGGATCTGCACCAAAATATTGTTCTTTAAAATCAGCTAATTCTTTATCTTTTAATTCTCCCATAGTTTTTACCGCATGGTCATAAACAGTTTTATTAAAGCCTCCTATTACGAGCATCTCCTCATCATTAAGCTTAACTGAGTTCGCTCCTAAAAGTGAGATTTCTTCATCTCCAACTTTAACACTTGAAACTTTACTCCATGAGTTTTTTGCTATATCATATTTATATCCATCTGTATAAGCAGTTTTATCGCCACCACTAAATACATATATATTATCTCCTAAAATCTGAACTACTGATTGATTTCTAGTTGCTTCTCCTGGAATTGGTTCTAAATCTTTTACTTCTCCATTTTCTATATTAAACTCATACATTTTATTACTAGGTTCACCATTTTGTTTTCCTAGACCAACATATATCTTATTATCTTTTTTCACTGCAATTCCATCACTAAATGTAAATGGCAAGTCTCCTATATGCTTTGTATTAAGTTTACCCTTATCATCAGTTGTAAATAAAGTTACATTATCTCCTTCTTTTTCATTAGGGCTTCCACCAATGTAATAAACACCTTCATCAGTAGTTATTGAACTTCCATATCCTATTTCATAATCTAAAGTTGTATGATCGACTTGCTTTAATCTTTTATCTTCTTTTTTTAATACATAAACATCTGGATAGTGCTTTTTAGCTCCACCTTTTGCTACTGGTTCATCTGGGAAATTGGCTCCTCCACCTGCAATAATAAAGTCACCTGATTTTCCAGCAAGCAATCCTGCTGTTCCAATATTTTTGTCATATCCATTTTGTGCTTCTAAATCTCCAGCATGTTCCCAAAGAACCCTCTTTACCTCACCTTTGTTACTATCAGTAGTTTTCTCTGTTGCCAAAGTATTACTGCATCCAGCAAAAATTGATGCTGAAATCAATACTGCTACAGTTGCTGATACTCTTTTCATTTTATCCTCCTCTTGACAATCTCCTTATGGAATTTTTTTTCATATTCACTATAAATGTAGCAGATTTATATTATATCATCAACTGTATTCTATTTTATTTTGAAACTTTATTTCAATTTATTTAATATTTATTGCTATCCCCCTAATTATATTACCTCTTAACTCTCTATTTATTAAATTTATTCATAAATTTATCCATTCTATTTAAAGCATTAACTACATTTTCTCTTTGTGTTCCTAAGTTTATTCTTATATAATTTTCTCCATCATTTACAAAATGACTTCCATCTTCTACTAATACACCAACCTCCAATGCTAATCTATTTGTTAGTTCTTTAGCACTTATTTCTAACTTACTAATATTTATCCATGCTAAATAAGAAGATTCCATTTTCATCATACTTATATTTTCATACTTATTTATCCAAGATTCTAAAAGTTCATAATTCCCTCTTATATATTTATTTACTCCTGCTAACCAGTCTCTACATTCATCATAAGCACTAATTAAACCTATTATCCCAAATACATTTGGTGATGTTATAGAGTTTTGCTGTAATTTTAATTTAAATATCTCTCTTAGGTCTTTATTTTTGATTATTGAGTAAGAAGTTTTCAGCCCTCCAAGATTAAAACCTTTATTTGGTGAAGTTAATAGTATTACATTTTCTAATAATTCATCTTCTATATTTAATATAGAGTTAAACTCTCCATAATGAATATGTTCAGCATGTACTTCATCAGCTATTAAAATAACATTATTCTCTTTACAAATTTGTGCTACTTTACTCATTTCTTCAATTGTCCATATTCGTCCTGATGGATTATGTGGTGTACAAAACATCATTAATTTAGGCCTATGTTGCTTAATTTGAGATTCTAATAAGTTAAAATTTATATAGTATCTGTTATCAATTATATCTAGTGTATTATTTATAACTTTTACTCCTTGCTTTTTTGCACTTGATTCAAAAGGATCATATACCGGAGTGTTTAATATTATACTATCTCCTTCCTTACAAAAAGCTTGCACTGTATAATGAAGAGTTGATACAGTTCCGTAAGTTAAAGTTATTTCTTCTTTTTTAACTTCTACTTTGTGCATATCATTTTGCCAATTTATAACGGCATTATAAAATTCATCATAGCAATAAGTGTATCCGAAAACTCCTCTTTTAATAGCTTCCATAAATTTATCTTCTATTTGGCTAGGTATTTTAAAATCCATATCAGCTATCCACATTGGTATAAAGTTTTCTTCTACATCTCCAAATTTATCTTTTATTATTTTTAAATCCCACTTTCTGCATTTTTCACTAAGTCTATCTGGTTTATAATCAAAATTATACATACTCATATCCTCTCTCTATTGGGTCTTTATATTTTAATTTTTATCAAATCTTTAGTTGATTTGGTAAGTCTTTCACATCCATCTTTAGTTATTAAAACATCATCTTCTATCCTTACTCCACCTAGATTAGGTATATATATTCCTGGCTCTATTGTAACTACCATACCTTCCTTAATTACCTCTAAACTTTTAGGTTCTAATAACGGATACTCATGAACCATAATTCCAACTCCATGTCCTAAGTTATGACCAAAATACTCTTTATATCCTTCTTTATCTATTATATCCCTTGCTATTTTATCAATATCTCCAGCTGTCATTCCTGGTTTTAGTAATCTTATGGATTCTTCGTTTGCTCTTTTTACTATATTATAAATTTTATTTAACTCTTCATTTCCTTCCCCCATAGATATAGTTCTTGTTATATCTGAGCAATAGTTATTGAATCTAACTCCAAAATCAAAAGTTACAAATTCACCTTTTTCTATTATCTTATCACTTGCTTTTCCATGAGGAAGTGCTCCCCTTATACCTGATGCGACAATTACATCAAATGATTCTCTTTGACCACCTAGTTCTTTTATAAATCTAACAATCTCATTTTCAACTTCTTTCTCAGTCATTTTCACTTTTATAAACTCAATTATATGATTAAATGTATTATCTGCTATTTCACATGCTTTTTTTATACATTCTAATTCTTTTTCATCTTTTTTACATCTAAGTTTGGATAAATCTACTGATACTAAATCTATATTTATTTTTTTATTCATAATATTATAAGAATCATATGAAACTTCACTACCTTCAAATCCAATACTATTTATATGTTCTACTTCACATATTTTATTAACTATATCAAAGTATGTTTTTTCTTTATTCATTAATATTACTTCAAAGTTTTTAGCTTTTTCCTTCATCTCTTCAAAATACCTAAAATCAACTATTATATATTGACTTTTATTAGTTATAAATACATATCCTGAAGAACTATAAAGACCTGCAATGTAAAATTTATTATTTGAATTATTTAAAAGTATTGAATCTACATCATTTTTATTCATATAACTTCTTATATTATCTAATCTAATCATAATCTCCCTCCTTGAATATAAAGAAAGGGAGTTCTAATTTTTAATTAGTTCCCCCATTTCATTTATTTGAATTAGTCGTTATTTACAACTATTTTTCCTTCTTTTATTAATTTGTTTCTATATAATATATTTCCTATTGCAACAAATAACGCTCCTACTGCTATACCTATAACGTATCCTAATATATTATTTACTAAAGGCCATGCCCATATTGCTGATTCTGGGAACCATTGTACAGCACCTAAAGTTATTCCTGTTAATGCACCAACTATAGCTCCTACTATATTTAAAGGTATAACAAATCCCGGTCTTTCAAGTGCAAATGGTATAGCTCCTTCTGATATACCCATAAATGCTAAGAATATTGATGTCTTACCAGCTTGATAGAATTGCTTATCGTAAACTCTTCTTCCAACTAATCTCTTATCTAATAAAGTTGTTAAACCTAATCCAATTGAAGGTATAACTATTGCTATTGTTCTTGCAGTTATTGGTAATACTTCTTCAGTTGTTAATCCAAGAGCAACAAACCCTGCTGCTTTATTTATTGGTCCACCTAAGTCAAATGCAGTTGCTGCTGCTAGTGCTGTTGCATATGCATATTCTCCTGCTGCTCCTGCTGCTGTTAAGAAGTTTTTCATTCCTTCATTTAGCCATCCACCAATTGGTGTTATAACAAATATCATTAGTACCATACATGCTAGTGAAGCTATTAATGGTATTAAAAATGTTGTTTTAAATGCTAACCAATCATGAGAAACTTTTACATTTTTATTTAACCATTTCACAAAATATCCTATTATAAATGCTATTAATATAGCTCCTAAAAATCCTGATGCTACTGGAACTACTTCTGTCCAAACTCCATCAACTAATTGTAATGTAGCAACTGGTTTATTCGCTACATATCCACCTATAAATCCTGCTATAAGTGCAGTCTTTCCTCCTATAGAGTTTGCACAGAATGCTGCAAATAAAGGTATTGCAAACCCAAATAATGTAAATCCAAAATTAGACATTAATTGAGATATATTTAATAAAGTAAGTTTAAATCCTATGAAATCTCCTGAGTTCATCGCATCAACTATACCAACAGATGGGTCTATTCCTAATATTGCATATGGTATTAATTGAGATAGAGCTCCTATAAGCCCACCCATTACTAATACTGGAATCATATATGATATACCAGTCATTATATGCTTACTTATTTCTTTCCACTTACTATTTCCTTTAGATGTTTGTTTATTTTGAGGAGCACTGTTAGATGCTTGTGCATTTGATGTTGATGATCCAGTGCTGCTTATAACTTTTTTCTTTACTGCCATAATCTTCCCCTCCAAATATAAGATTTTAAAATATAAGATGCATAATTTTTTATTATAATCCTAAATCTTCTTCTATTTCTTTTATAACTCCATCAGCATTTTTTATAGCTTCTTGTAACTCAACTTCATACACTTCTAATCCTTCAAATCTTTCCATTCCTTCTGGCGTTATTGCTACTGCATGTATTATCATAGTTGCGCCTAATATATCTTCTCTTGTTAACTCATTTTGAACTCCATCAGCTCCTTGAGTTTCAACCTTAACTTCATATCCTGCCTTTTTTCCTGCTTGTTCTATAGCCTCTGCTGCCATGAAAGTGTGAGCTAATCCCATTGGGCATGCACATAATCCTACTAATTTTTTCATTTTATAATTCCTCCTAAATATTTATAATTTTGATTTTATATTTTTATAATCCTAATGCTTCGTTTATTAAAGATGTTATTTCGTCTATATCATTACTACTTAATAATGCATTTTTAAAATCTTCATGTATTAACTTTCTTGATAAAGCTGAAAGAAGTTTTAAATGAGTATTCCCTTCGCTTTGTCCTGGCATAAGTAAATTTATTGCTAACTTAACTTTTTCCTCACCTTCATTCCAAACTATATCTTCATTAAATTTTAAAACAAGAACTGCTGGACTTAGTACTGCATCATTTTTAGTATGAGGTATTGCTATATATTCTCCTAAGTTAGTGCTAAATTGTAATTCTCTTTCCATTAAACCATCAAATACTTTATTACTTTCTTTAGTTATATCTAACTCATCAGCTTTTTTAGATATAAACTTTAATACATCTTCCTTGTTACTTGCATTTATATTTATAAATACATTGTCTTTTTTGAATACGTTTGCTTCCATTACAAACAACCTCCCTTTAATCTCCAATTAATGTCATTAGTTTTTTAAAGTCACAAATCTTTATTATTCCTCTCACTCCACCTTCATCTTTAATAAAGTTATAAAGGTATTTGAAAATAGAGAAGTTATGCTTTTCCTTTGGATTGAAAAATACCATAAATACTAATTGTACTTCTTGCTTGTCCCAAATAATTGGATTTTCAAGTATAGCTACTCCTATTATAGATTTTTTATCACCTTCAACTATTGTGTGTGGTATTGCCACTAAGTTTCCAATTTCAGTTGAAGATATATTTTCTCTATCTAATATGCTTTTAATAGAACTTTCTTCTATAAATCCTTTTTCTTTTAATTTATTGCAAAGATTTAACATTACTTCTTGTTTATCTTCACCCTTTATAGTAAAGAAAGCTTCTTCATTAAACATATTATTTATTATTTTTCTTCTCTCTTCTTTTTCATATAATGCCTTATTTATATTTTCAACTATATCATCATCAAATATATTATCTATATATATAACAGGTCTTTTACTTTCTGATATATCTACAGTAGATACTATTAAATCAACATCTTGGCTTGTAGCCATATCTATATATCTTGCTGGATAAACACCAACTACATTTAAATCACTTATGTTTTGTTTTAGTTTTTCTGAAAGAAGTTGTCCTGTTCCTATTCCATAGTGGCATACTATACATATTTTTTTACTTGTATTTTTTTTATTTCTTTCATTAGCTGCTGCAAAATGTATTGCTATATATCCAAGTTCATCTTCATTTAACTTAACATTTAATTCATTTTCTATTTTATTTGCTAAAAATATAGCTAAGTTAAACTCTATAGGAAACTTAGATTTTATTTGGCTAAGTAATGGATTATTAGAAATTACATTAGCTTTAGATCTATTTATAAATCTTTTTATATGCTCTGATATTGCATTCATAAAATCTAAATCTTTACTGTAATCTATTCCTGATATAAGTAATATATCTTTTAAAGATTCATCTATTAATTTATTTATCAATTCAACTTCTCTAGATTTATTATTATTATCTTTATAACTATTTGCTACTACTCCTGAGTAGTTTGATATATAAAGTACTTCATCTTCTATTAAAGAGAATTTAATTTTTTTAGATAGTTCTTCCATCAATTTTTTTATCAGTACATAATTATGAAGTCTATAACCAGTATCTAAAGATTTTATCCCTTCACTATATCCTCTTTTACTTCTAAATATAGATACTATAATCTTTGAAACTAAAAGATTAAAATCCTTATCTGAGATTATTACATCTTGTTTTCTTAAATGATTTCCTAATGTATTTTCTATATTTCTTATATCTTGTTCGCTTATATTATCTAAATAAACTTTTATTTTATTTCTGCCATCACTTTTAATAGCATAGTCTGTTATAAGTTGTCTTAAATTTATTTCATCTCCATAAATATAGCTTCCATGATACGGTTTAGATTTTATCGTTAGATTATACTTTTTAATACTTTCTTTAATTTTAGTAGTTAATTTATTTGTAGATCCTATACTTAAATTTAAGTTTTCTGCTATCTCATCTATACTTACATATGCGTTGTTTATAAACATACATATAGTGGTTGCTATTCTACTTTCATCTGAGTCATCTTCTACAAATCCATTTATATATTTTTTAGCTTCTTTTACTACATTTGATATACTAGATTTTGAACCATTAATTTTATATCCTATACCTCTTGAAGAAGATATCTCTACATCATGTTTTTTCAAGTAATCATTTATATCTAATATATATCTTTTAATAGTTTTTGTAGATACATCTAGCAATGTAGCTAACTCATTAGATGTTGTGTATCCATCCTTATCACTTAAATACTTTACTATTATTGCATGTTTCTTAGTTATCACTATATCACCTTCTTCATAATTAAATTATATATATAGTTTAATTATAATTATATATACATTATGTCTTATTAAGGGACATTTTGTATATAATCTTGATTTTTCAATACTTTTACATGTTTAAATTTCATAAAATTTTAAATATTATTACATAAAGCAATTATACCTTGTGCATATATAGCTATTGCTAGTTCCAATTTTTCTAAACTTGCAAATTCATTTGCTTTATGCACATTTCCAAAGCTTCCATCTAAAAATTCACATCCATATATAACTGAATTATTCATTTCACTTGCATAGCTACCTGCAGATGTTACTCTTACAACACTTTCACTATCACCTGAATATTTTTTATATATATCATGTAATGTTTTTACTAATTCAGATTCTTTATTTATATAATTTGACTTTTTAATATTTATTCCACTTACATTAAGTTTACATATATTATTTTCATCAATGAACTTTTTAATAGAATCTATAATTTCTCTAAATTCTATATTCTCTGGATATCTTGCGTTTAATACAATTTCTAAAAGTCCATTTTCTATATTTATCTTTGTTGGAACAATCGATAGTATTCCGCACTTTCCTTCTTTATTTAGACCAAATAATTTACCATCCATATTGTCTTCATTTATAATTTTATATAAATCTATTGTCCATTGTTCATTTAATTGATTATATAAATCTATAAGAGATTTAGGTATTGGGTTTATTGCAAATTCAGGCTTTGAAGAATGACCACCTATCCCTTTTACTATAAATTCATTATTATTTTTTATATTTTTTATTGTTACTTTATCTGGAATAGTATTATGTTCCAATCCTCCATATACAATTACATCTTTATTATTTATATCTAACTTTAAATATATAACTCCTGCACCTTTTTCTCCATTTAGTACAGGAAACTTTGCATCAGGTGTAAAACCACAAATTCCATATGGTTCTTTTGAGTAATAATGTTTAATACACTTAAATCCACTTTCTTCATTTCCTCCAACTATAAGCCTTACCTTTCTATTTAGCTTTATATTCATATCTCTAATCATTTTCATGGCTAAAAAACAGGAAATCATAGGACCTTTATTATCAGATACTCCTCTACCTATTAATTTATCATTTTCTAATTTAAGCTTAAATGGATTACTATTCCATCCCTCTCCTACATTAACAACATCACAATGACCAAATATATCTATATGTTCATTTCCATCTCCATGCTCAATATAAACAGCATAGTTATCTACATTTTTTGTTATAAAGTTATTATCTTTTCCTAAAGTTTCAAACCAACTAAGAGCATCGGTAACACTTTTACCAAAGGGCATATCTTTAGTAACTGTACTCTCATCATATACTGATGGTATCTTTACCCATTCTGTTAATAATTCTAATAATTCCTTTTTATAATTTTTATATTTTAAATTTAGTTCATTCATCTTATCACTCCACGTGCAAAATTTTATATTAATCTAAGCTATATACTTATAATAATTTATATCAAGTAATACATCCTTATACTTTATGCCTATTTAAGGGACAATCAATTTTATTATCTTGATTTTAATTTTATTTATAATATAATTGTTAATATATTATTAAAATTCGCTTTGAGCCACGTGTGGGCAAGTTATTTTGCTCATATCAACAACAACCTTTAAAAACATGTCAGTTGCTCAAGCTTGCGGTTAGGATAAAAAATTATTACAACTAGGGGGCTCAATTTATGGAACCATTATTTTTAAATCCTTTATTCATGTATAGAATATGGGGTGGAACGTCTTTAAGAGATAATTTTGGATATGAAATACCATCTGAAAATACAGGTGAATGTTGGGCTATAAGTTCACATGAAAATGGAGATTGTACAATTTTAACTGGAGAATTTGAAGGAATGACTCTATCTAAATTATGGAATGATCATAGAGAAATTTTTGGAAATGTTAAAGGAGATAAATTCCCATTACTAACTAAAATATTAGATGCAAATGATAACTTATCTGTTCAAGTTCATCCTAATGATGATTATGCAAAAGTAAACGAAAATGGAGAACTTGGTAAAACTGAATGTTGGTATATAATTGATTGTGATGATGATGCTGAAATGATATTTGGACACAACGCAAAATCTACGGAAGAATTATCTAAAATGATAAATAATAATGAATGGGATAAATTACTTAGAAAAGTTAAAATAAAAAAAGGTGATTTTTTCTATGTTCCAAGTGGAACTATTCATGCATTATGTAAAGGAACTTTAGTTTTAGAAACTCAACAAAACTCTGATACAACTTATAGAGTATATGATTACGATAGAATTGATAATAACGGAAATAAACGTGAACTTCATGTTGAAAAATCAATAGATGTTACTACTGTTCCTCATTTTGAAGATAAAAATACTTATAATACTGTATCAACTAATACTTTTAAATGTACTACTTTTGTAAGTAATGAATTCTTTAGTGTTCATAAGTTAAACACTTTTGGTGAATGTGAATTTAATCATGATAAACCATTCTCTTTATATAGTGTTTTAGAAGGAAGCGGTACTTTAACTTGTGATAATAAAGATTATTCTTTAAGTAAAGGAAGCAACTTTATACTGCCTTCAGATATTAAAAACTTTAAACTAAATGGAAATATAGAAATGATTGTTTCTCATATATAATTACAAGTAAAAACTGACTTCATAAAAGAAGTCAGTTTTTACTTTAAGCAAAAGATTTATTTACATAATCTTTCAATAATGTTATTTGAGTTTCATCCGAAGATTTTTTTAATCCTTCAATAATTTTTATTGTATCTAAAGAGCTAATACCATTAGAAATAGGTGAACCTTCATTTTCTAAACAGCTCAAAATATCTTCTATAGCATCAATCATTCTTTCATTTTTAACAACCTTTGGTTTATTATCAATTAATTTTAATGATTCATAATTAGTTCCAGCTGAACTATTTTCTGAAGAATATAAGTATAAATCAAAATCTTTACCATTATTATAAATTTTTATTCGACCTTCTTCTCCTAAAATATCAAGTTCATACATATATCTATATTGTGAAACGCTAGTAGCTTTTATAAAACCAATAATACCTGATTCAAACTTAATAGCCCCTATTCCTCCATGATCTTCTATACCATGAGCAATTCTCACAATATCAGTCTGTTTTACTCCAACTACCCATTCAGGTATTCCAGCAAAGAAGCACATCATATCTATTAAATGACTCGCGCTTGTATGTAGTGCAGTAGATCCGTAGCCTGTTATGCTATATACTTTTCCAATAAATTTATTATCTATTAGTTCTTTAACAGTTCTATTTAAGTTATCCCATCTTAAAATATGGTTCACAGCAAGAGTAACTTTATTCTCCTCACATAATTTTATTATTTCTTCTGCTTCTTCAACAGAGTAAGTTAGTGTTTTTTCACAAAATATTGCTTTTACGCCACAACTTACACACTTTTTTATAATTTCATAATGTGATGATATAGGAGTACATATACTTACTAAATCAAACTTATTATTTTCTAACATCTCATTATAATTAGTATATCCTAACTCAATATTACAATCTTTTTTTACTTCTTCAACAAGTTTAGTAGATACATCACAAACTGCCTCTATCTTAATATTTTGAAAAGTCTTATAAGCGCCAATATGAGACCATATTATATCTCTATTTGGATCTTTATCAATGTTGTATGCAATTTGGCCTAATCCTACGACTCCAACTCTATACATTGACTTACCTCCTCAGTTCGCTTCTTTCTTAATGAAATAACGCATCCGATGATAACTAGAACAGCTCCTAACCCTTGTATTAAATTTATTTTTTCGTGTAAAGTGAAATAACCAACAATTGCTGTAGAAATTGGAATTATTAACTGTATAATATTAAAAACAACAACTCCTTGTTTTTGAAGAATATAAAAAGCCATTAACATTCCTGTTAGCATTCCATACATTCCTGCTAAACTTAATCCGGTTAACATTCCTAAAGATACTTCTTTTAATTCTATAATTTTATTACTATATATAGCTATAGTTAAAAAAACAATTCCTGATAATGTAGCTGTAGATGCACTTATTACAACTGAATGCAATTTCTTGGAAACATTTTTTACAACTAGATTTTGAATTGATTGAATAAAAATAGCTATAGCTAAGAACAATGAACCTTTTAGGAAATCTGAACTCTGCCCTGCTTGTCCCCCATTAATTACGAAAACTAAGGATCCTATTATGGCAATTAAACTTCCTATATAAAATTTCTTTTGCTTTACTCTATCTCTTTCATCTTTAAAAAAAATGGCTGCCATACTAATTGCTAGTGGCATCGCTAAAATACTAAAAATACTTCCTGTTAAAGCTGATGTATATTTTAATCCAGTTATGAAGCAGTACATATTCCCAGTCATAAAACATGCTAAGATTAACAATTTAAAAATAATCTTTGGCTCATCTACTATCTTTTTTAATTCATCCCTAAATTTAAACAAACAAATAATAAGAATAAGTATTCCCCCAGATAAAAACCTAACCGCATTATTATTAATAGTATCAAAATTCATACTCATGTAACGCATTATCGGGAACCCAAATCCCATAAGACCTATATATGATAATGCCATTTTTTGATTACTTTTCATAAATACCCCCTTTTTAGAATTTTTTTTCATATTCACTATAAATGTAACAGACTTCTACCTTTGTATCAACTAAATTATGATTTTTTTTGAAAATTTATTTCATTTATATTTATTATCAAATGTTTTTATAGTATTTTTTACATAAAAAAAGAGCTGATATAATCAGCTCTTTTAATTTATAGTAAAGTTATTTAATTATCTAGCTTGTTTTATCTTAGCAGCTTTACCTACTCTACCTCTTAAGTAAGTTAACTTCGCTCTTCTTACTTTACCTTTTCTAGTTACTTCTATCTTTTCTATTCTTGGAGAATGAACTGGGAAAGTTCTTTCTACACCAACGTTGAAAGATATTTTTCTAACAGTGAAAGTTTCTTGTATTCCTCCACCTTGTCTCTTTAAAACAAATCCTTCGAATACTTGTATTCTTTCTCTCTTACCTTCAACTATTTTAACGTGTACTCTTACTGTGTCCCCAGGTCCAAAGTTAGGTACTTCGCTCTTTAATTGTTCTTGGTTTAATGATTTTAATATTTCGTTCATTTCTAAGTCCTCCTAGTATCATAGACATTCTTAATTACCTCTTTTATGTAAACAGAGGAATGCCCGTTTATTTTCAGCATCTAAAATTATACTATATATCTTAATTATTTACAAGCTTTTTTATACAAATCAGGTCTTCTTTCTTTAGTAATTCTAACAGATTCGTCATTTCGCCACCCTTCTATTTTTTTATGGTTTCCAGATAGCAAAATCTCTGGAACTGCCATTTCCATAAACTCTCTCGGTCTTGTATAATGCGGGTATTCTAATAAATCATTACTAAATGATTCTTCTTCAAATGACTCATCTTGATTTAAAACTCCTGATATAAGCCTTGATATAGAGTCTATTAGTATAAGTGCAGGAAGTTCTCCTCCTGTTAATACATAATCCCCTATAGATATTTCATCTGTTACTATTAAATCTATGATTCTTTGATCTATTCCTTCATAATGTCCACATAAAAGAATTACATCATCAAGCTTAGACATATTACTTGCTATGCTTTGATTATGTGTTTTACCTTTAGGAGTTAAATATACAACTCTAGGCTCTTTTATATTATGAGTATCTATAATATACTTATATGTATCATATATTGGCTGGGGAGTCATAACCATTCCTGCTCCCCCTCCAAATGGATAGTCATCTACTTTTTTATGCTTATTATTAGAGAAATCTCTAATATTATATATATTAACTTCTATTATTCCTTTTTCTACAGCTCTTTTCATTATACTTTCATTCATATAAGAGTTGAAAATCTCTGGAAAAAGTGTCATTATGTGAAATCTCATAGTAACTCCTAGTCTAACATTCCCTTAATAGGGTCTATTATCATTTTTCTTTCGTTCATATCTAGTGTTGGTACAAACTTCATTATAGCAGGTATCATATATTCTTGACCTTCTAATCCTTTTATAACATAAACATCATTAGCTGAATATTGTAATACATCATCTAATTTACCTACTAAATTTCCATCAACAGTATATACGTCTATACCTATCATATCTGATATAAAGTATTCATCTTCTTCTAATTCTCTACCATTTTCTCTAGATACATACATAAATTTATTTTTTAATTTTTCTGCCATTTCTACTGTATCTATATCTTTTATCTTCATTATTACCATATTACCTTTATATCTTACTCTTTCAACTTCCCAAGTAGAATTTAAGTCTTTTCCTAGGTAAAATTCTTTTAAATCATCAAATCTATTTATATCATCTGTAAAAGGGTAAACTCTTACTTCTCCTTTTAAGCCTTGAGTATTAACTATTTGTCCAACTTTAAAATGTGTTAACTTCTCCATTAGTATGTCTCCTTAGTTAAAATTCGCTTAGATTGAACAATATGTAGCTCAAATTTAGCGTCAAAAAATATTTTATAGTATAATTATACTATAAACAAAAAGGACTAGGTATATACCTAATCCTTTTATACTATCTCAAGAGAAACTTTAACTTTTTCTCTATTTGCAGCAGATTTTACGACAGTTCTTATAGCTTTAGCTATTCTGCCTTGCTTTCCGATAACCTTCCCCATATCATCTTGAGAAACTTTAAGTTTTAAGATTATTTCATCATTTTCTTTAGTCTCTTCAACTACTACAGATTCAGGATCATCGACTAGAGCCTTAGCTATATCTAACACTAGCTCTTTCATATACTCATCTCCTAATTAAATTATTATTTTTTAGAAGCTTCGAATTTTTCCATTACTCCGTTGTTAACTAATAAAGTTTTAACAGTATCAGTTGGTTGAGCACCGTTTGATAACCACTTTACAGCTTTCTCGTCGTTTATTTTAACTTGCTTTGGTTGAGAAATTGGATTGTAGAATCCTATTTCTTCTATGAATTTTCCATCTCTTGGAGATCTTGAATCAGCTACTACTATTCTGTAGAAAGGCTTCTTGTTTGATCCCATTCTTTTTAATCTTATTTTAACTGCCATTACAGTCACCTCCGAAAATTATTTGTCTATTATTTATTTAAAGAAAGGAAGTCCGGCAAAACCGCCCCTTTTCTTCATACTTTTTTGTGAGCCTGTAAACATCTTCATCATTTTCTTCATCTCGTTGAATTGTTTTATCAGCCTGTTTACATCTTGAACACTACATCCACTACCCCTAGCTATTCTTTTCTTTCTAGAAGCATTTAATATACTTGGATTTCTTCTTTCTTCTACTGTCATAGATTGTACAATGGCTTTAGTTCTTTTCATTTCTTTACCATTTAAATCTACATCACCAAGTTGGTCTTTGATATTTCCCATACCAGGCATCATACCTAGTATCTTATCCAGAGGACCCATGTTTTGTATTTGTTCCATTTGTTGTAGGAAATCTTCAAAATCAAGATCTTGTTTCTTAATTTTTTGTTCTAATTCCCTTGCTTTATCTAAATCCATATTTTCTTGAGCTTTTTCTATTAAGCTTAGGATATCTCCCATACCTAATATTCTAGATGCCATTCTATCTGGATGGAATGGTTCTAAATCATCTAGCTTTTCACCCATACCTATAAACTTTATAGGTTTTTGTGTTACAGCTCTTATTGAAAGTGCTGCTCCACCTCTTGTATCTCCATCTAATTTAGTAAGTATTACTCCATCTACACCAAGAGCTTCATTGAAGCTTTCAGCAACATTTACTGCATCTTGACCTGTCATTGAGTCTACAACTAAAAGTATTTCATGAGGTTTAACTTCTGACTTTATAGATTTTAACTCATCCATTAAAGTTTCATCTATATGAAGTCTACCTGCTGTATCTATAATAACTAAGTCATTATTGTATTTAATCGCATGACTTAATCCTGCTTTAGCTATATTTATTGGACTTTCCTTGTCACCCATGTTGAATACTGGTATATCTAATTTTTCTCCAACTACTTGTAACTGTTTTATAGCCGCTGGTCTATAAACGTCACATGCAACAAGTAATGGTCTTTTTCCTTGCTTTTTAAAGTATGCTCCAAGCTTACCTGATGTTGTAGTTTTACCTGCCCCTTGAAGACCAACCATCATTATAACTGTTGGTGGCTTAGGAGATATCATAACTTTACTTGCTACATCACCCATTAAGCTAGTTAGCTCTTCATTAACTATTTTAATTACGTGTTGTGCAGGAGTTAAACTCTCCATAACTTCTTGTCCAACACATCTTTCTTGAACTTTCTTTATAAAATCTTTAACTACTTTAAAGTTAACGTCTGCTTCTAAAAGAGCAAGCTTAACTTCTCTCATAGCATCTTTTACATCTTTTTCAGTAAGTTTTCCTTTAGATTTTAACTTACCAAGTGCTCCTTGTAGTTTATCAGATAATCCTTCAAATATCATTTTAACATCTCCCTACATACATCTTCTATATTTTCTAGCTTAGGGATTAAATTAGCACAATCTCTATTTTGCAATAAATCTTGTTTAATGTCAACAATTTTATCTACGATAGTTTTGACGAATTTTTCCTGTTCTTGAATTTTATATACTAATTGTAATTTTTCTTCATAATCTTTTAGTATTTTCTCTGAACGCTTTAATGTATCATATACGCCTTGTCTTGATACATTTAAATTTTCACTAATTTCGCCTAAAGAATAATCTTCTTCATAATATAAAGCTACTATTTCTCTTTGCTTATCAGTTAATAAATTTTTATATTGTTCAAATAATAATCCAATTTCAACCATTTTTTCTATATTCATCGCTACACTTCCCAGTGATATACTGTAAAGGTTATTTACTTTACACATTGTATTTTATATCATATATATAATCTTGTCAACATTTAATTTTTAAAAGCTAATTACTTCCCAAATAAAGCATCAGAAAATGCTTTTGCATCAAAATCTTGTAAATCTTCTACGCTTTCTCCTACTCCTATAAGCTTAACTGGAACATCAACTTCACTCTTAACTGCAAGAACTACTCCACCTTTTGCGGTTCCATCAAGCTTAGTTAAAACTATACCTGTTATATCTGCAACTTCTTTAAATGTTTTAGCTTGAGATACTGCATTTTGACCTGTTGTAGCATCTACTACAAGTAAAACTTCTCTTTTAGCTTCTGGGAATTCTCTATCTACTATTTTAAATACTTTTCCAAGCTCATTCATAAGATTAGTTTTATTATGTAATCTTCCTGCTGTATCACAGATTAATAAATCAGCCTTTCTCGCCTTTGCAGCTTTTATAGCATCAAATATTACTGCTCCTGGGTCTGCTCCTTCTTGATGCTTTATTATATCTACATTACTTCTTCCAGCCCAAACTTCTAACTGTTCTATAGCTGCTGCTCTAAATGTATCTCCTGCTGCTAATAAAACTTTCTTACCTTCTCTTTTGTATCTATTTGCTAGTTTTCCTATTGTCGTAGTTTTACCAACTCCATTTACACCTACCATAAGTATTATAGTTGGAGAATTTTCTACATCTAATGTAGAGTTTTCATTAGTTAATATCTCTTCTACTACACTTTTTAATTCTTCTCTTACATCCATTGGATTTGTAATACCTTTTGACTTTATTTTATCTCTTAGAGAGTCTATTATGTCCATAGTAGTGTTTACGCCAACGTCCGCTGTTATTAGTATTTCTTCTAATTCTTCTAATAATTCTTCATCTACTTTTGTATATGATTTTAATACATCATCTATTCTATCAGTTATGCCTTGCTTAGCTTTAGTTAAACCTTGTTTTAATCTATCAAATAAGTTTACTTTCTTTTCTTTTGGTTCTTCTACTATTTCTGGTTCTTCTTTCTCAGACATCTCTTCTTCTATTCTTTCTTCATTAATAGCTTCAATCGTATCTAATATATCTAGTTCTTTAGTAATATCTATTTCTTCTACTGCTATTTCTTCATTTAAACTTTCTTTTTCTACTTCTGTACTTTCTGTTTCAATTACTTTTTCTTCATAAGTTACTTCAACTTCATTAGATTCAATATTTTCTTCTTCTTTTTTATCTATCTTGTCTTCTTTAGTATTATTTTCTTCATTGCTAGTTTGAGGTTGTTCATCTTCATTAGTTACAACTTCTGCTTCTTTTACTTCTTCTTGTTTTTCTTCTTTTTTCTTTCCAAAGTTAAATAATTTTTTTAACACTTATTTACCTCCTAATAGATTTACTATTATGTTTTATATAATATCAGTCATTTCTTGAGCTTCTTTAAGCTTTAGACTTAATACTTTCGAAATTGCTTTTTCTTGCATTGTTACACCGTATATGTAATCAGATGCTTCCATTGTACCTCTTCTATGAGTTACAGATATAAACTGAGTATCTTTAGCTAGTTCTTTTAAAAACTCTCCAAATCTATATATATTGGCATCATCTAATGGTGCCTCTATCTCATCTAATATACAAAACGGAGTTGGCTTAGCTAAAAGTATTGAGAATAATATACTTATTGCAGTAAGTGCCTTTTCTCCACCTGATAATAGATTTAGATTTTTCATTTTCTTTCCTGGTGGTTGTGCGGTTATTTCTATATCACTTTCTAATATATTTTCTTTATCTATAATAGTAAGTTCTCCGTAGCCTCCGCCAAATAGCCTTTTATATACGAATTTAAAGTTTTCATTAATTTCATTAAACTTAGCCTCAAATTCTGACTTCATATTTTCTTCTAAGTCAGATATTAAAATCTCTATTGCCTCTATTGACTGTTCTAAGTCTTGCTTTTGTTCACTGTAGAAATCATATCTTTCTTTAACTTCTTCATACTCTTTAATAGAATCTATATTTACATTCCCTAAATTTCTTATTTCTCTTTTTAGGCTTTCTAGTAATTTTTTATCTATTTCTAAGTTCTCATCTTTAATTTCTTTAGCTTGAACTACAGTCATTTCATATTTTTCAAATAACTTGTTTATATAAGTTTCTTGACTTGATTTAAGTCTTTCAAGTTTTCCTTGAATTTTAAATAAACTTTCTTTTAACTCTATATATGTTCTATCTGTAGATTTAAGCTCTTTGTTTAATTCATCTAACTTGCTTTTTAGTCCTTCTTTAGAAAGTTTTTTATTCTCTAAACCTCTACTATTATCAAATAACTGTTTATTTAAGCTTACTTTTTCAGTTTCTTCAATAACTATTTCTTCTTCTAATTTAAAAGTTTCTTTCTCACCTTCTCTTAGAGACTCATCTAAATTTTTAGACTTTTCTTCAAGTTCTTTATCTTCATTATTAATTCTTAGTATGTCATTTATTAAAGATTCATGTATTTGTTTGTATTTTACTAGTTCTAAGTTTAATTCATCGTATCTAAGTTTTTCATTTTCATATAAGCCACTTGCTTCCTTATGTTCTTTACTTAGTATTTCTATTTTTTCTTTATGTTCTTTATGCTTATTATCTATATCCAGTATTTCAGCTTTAACTAATTCAGATTTTTCTAATGTATAGTTTAAGTTAGAGTCTAATCCAGTCTTTTCTTTCTCTAATTTATCTATGCTCATTTGCAATGAACTTCTCTCAGCATCTACTCTATTTATATTAGAGTTTTCTATTATTATAGATTTATCAAGCTCTTTTATATTCTTTTCTAAATCAAGTGCTTTTTCTTTAGTTATAGATATAGATTTTATACATTCTTCTTTTTGATTATTTAATAATAAAATATCTTTTTTTACTAATTCTATTTTTTCGCTATATTCATTTATAAGTCTTCTTCTAGATAATATATTTCCATTAGTTCTAAAACTTCCTCCAGTTAAAGATCCCCCTGGATTTAATATTTCTCCATCTAAGGTTACAACCTTAAACTTATGACCTGTTTCTTTAGCAAATTTTATCCCTTCGTCTATAGTACTTATTATAATAGTCCTTCCTAGTATACTTTCAAATATATTTCTATATTTTTCATCAAATGATATTAAGTCACTGGCAACCCCTATAAATTTAGTATTACATCTTATATTTCTAACATCTATTTTGTTTGATTTAATAATATTTAAAGGTAAAAATGTAACTCTTCCTAAATTATTTTTCTTTAAATAACTTATAGCAAACTTGGCACTATTTTCATTATCAGTTATTATATTTTGCATATATGCACCTAATGCCGACTCTATAGCTTTTTCATATTTAGATTCTACATTTACAACTTGTCCTAAAGCTCCATGTATACCTTGTAAGCTTTTATTTTTAAGAACTTCTTTTACACCTTTATTAAATCCTTCATTATGATTTTCCATTTCAACATAAATATTAAGTTTTGAATTATAATCATTTAAGTTATATTTATTATTTTGGATTTTTCTATCTAAATCATTATTATTTTGAATTAGGCTGTTTAGTTCTTTATTTACATCTTCGTTTTTAATTTTCAAACTTTTTAATTCTTCATTTTTAGATTTAAATAAAGATTCTAAATTCCTCAATTCTTCATTTTTATTTTTTAAACTAACATTTATCTCATCTATATCTAAATCGATATTTTTAGTTCTAGAATTTATATTTTCTGTATTAGCAACTAATGTTGATAATTTACTAGTTGATTCTTGCCTTTTATTTAAAAGGTTTATTATGTCATCTTTTAAATTTTCAATATTAGTTCCTATATCCCCAAGTTTATTTTTCTTATCGCTATTCTTTTCTTCTATAAGCTTTATATCTTCTGTCAAAGCTTTTATTTTTTCTTCTTTTTTAGTTTGTTTTTCTTTTAATTCAGTTATAAGTAATTTATTATTGCTTAATTTTACTTTTATATCGCTTATTTCTCTAGATTTTCTTTCTATCTCATTTTTACAGTTTTTTATTCTTTCATTAATAAGATTTACTTGAGCATCTTTTTGAGATATTACCGACTTTATTGTATTAATATATTCCTGAGATTTGTTTATACTTTCATCTATCTCTTCAATTTCTTTGTTAGTTTCATTAAAACTTTTTTCTATTAGAGACTTTTGTTTATCAACTTCGTTAGATTCTTTTTCTAATAAATCACTATGTTTAGTTATTTCATTTAATTCTCTTTCTAATTCTTCTATTTCTTTTACATAGCTATTAACCTCTATAGTTTTTAGTTTTTCACTAAGGTCTATATATTTTTTAGCTTTTTCTTGCTGATTAAAAAGAGGCTTAAGTTGGTTTTCAATCTCTACATATATATCATTTATTCTTTCTAGGTTTTCTTTCGTATTTTTCAGATTTCTTTCTGCTTCTTGCTTTTTGTATCTAAATTTAGATATTCCACAAGCTTCATCAAATACTTTTCTTCTATTTACAGGGTTATTACTAAGTATTTCATCTACCTTACCTTGTTCTATTATAGAGTATCCATCTTTCCCTATACCCGTATCTAGTAGTATTTCTTTTATATCTTTTAATCTGCAACTTTTATTATTTAAGAAAAACTCACTTTCTCCATTTCTATAAGCTCTTCTTTTTATAGTTACTTCACTAAAGTCTAGCTCTAATTTATTATCTTCATTATCAATAGTAAGTGCAACCTCACAATAATTCATCGGTTTTTTAGTATCCGTTCCTGCAAAAATTACATCTTCTAACTTGTCTCCTCTAAGACTTTTTATACTTTGTTCACCTAATACCCATCTAACTGCATCAGAAATATTACTTTTACCACTACCATTTGGTCCTACTATTGAAGTTATACCTTCTTTAAATATAATGTCTGTTTTTATAGGAAAGGATTTAAATCCTTTTAATTCTAATCGTTTTAAATACAATTTTTTCTCCCCCTTCAATGATAAAACTAAAGGTTGTAAATATTATATAAGCTTTTGTAAATGTCTTTCATATCAACGTTTATATTCTTTTGATTATCTAGTACAATTTCTAATCTATCTATATCAATATCTTCTTCCTGCGTTTTTAAAGTTATACCTAATTCATTTTTCATATATAAACTATTACATTTTTTATTTCCTATTATCTTAGATACATTTTTTTTATTCGTTTTTACCACTACACTATCTACGGTTTTAAAATCTAAAACAATAGATTTTAAATAGTCTTTTATCATTTCGCCTTCAACTAGTTCTCTAAAAGCTGGATGGTATGGACCATCAACTATAGCTTTACCTAATTGTATATCATCAGTTGCTTGTAATCCAACTCTTATTACATTTATATTATTAACATAATAAATAGCTAATAGTTTCTTAACTATTTGTATACTTTCATCTAAAGTAAATGGATTATACTCTTTTTTAGATAATAAGTTTTCAAGTCCTGTTTCTTTTACTACTAATGTAGGATATATTCTAACACAATCAGGATTAAGCTTTATAAATTCTCTGGCTGTATTTATACATTTTTCTTCTGTATCAGATGGAAGACCTACCATCATTTGTAACCCTAATTGTATACCATTTTCTTTTATTAATTTTGCACTTTCAAATACTTCATCAGCATGATGCCCTCTTATACTCTCTCTTAGTACGTCTTCATCTAAAGATTGTACACCTAATTCTATTATGCTTGTCTTATATTCTTTTAACATAGTTAATATATCTTGACTTATACAATCTGGTCTTGTAGACATTCGTATATCTTGAACAACACCTCTCTCTACGTATTCTTTGGCAACCGATAATAAACTCTTTTGTATATCTTCATCTATAGCTGTAAAGCTACCTCCAAAGAATGCTATTTCAACACTTGCATCTTTATCTATAGTAGTTAAATATTCTTCAACAATATTTCTTACATCATCACTTGTCATATCTGTGCTTACGCCTGTTATCTTCTTTTGGTTGCAAAATATACAGTCGTGAGGACAGCCTCTATGAGGTACAAATATAGGAATTATTCTTTTTTTCATGTGGTATTATCCTCTTTCTGTATTTTATGAATTCTATATTATGCTTTTTAATGCTACTCTTGCAGCAAGTTGTTCTGCTTCTTTTTTGCTTTTTCCTTCGCCTGTTCCTAACACATCTTCATTGCTTCCGACTTGCATAACAAATCTTTTGTTATGGTCTGGTCCTTTTTCCTCTACTAATTTATACCATATATTACTTTCGCCTCTACCTTGTAATACTTCTTGAAGATGAGTCTTATAATCTCTAAATATTTTACCTTTTCTAGAGTCGCATATTATATTTTCCATATATTTTAAAATAAACTTTCTAGCACTATCTATTCCACCATCTAGATATATAGCTGCTATTACTGCTTCAAATGCATCTGCTAATATTGATATTCTTTGTCTACCACCAGTAGCTTCCTCACCTTTTCCTAATAATATATGTTCTCCTAGGTTTATTTCATTAGCCACTTCGCTTAAAGATTCCTCACAAACTATATTCGCTCTTAGCTTAGTAAGTTCACCTTCAGGCAAGTCTTTTTCTTTCTTAAATAAATAGTCACTTACAACTACACTAAGTACAGAGTCTCCTAAGAATTCTAATCTTTCATTAAAGTCATAGTTTTTATTTTCATTAGAATAAGAACTATGAGTAAGTGCCTCAAGTATATATTCTTTATTTTCAAATTTATAATCTATAATATTTTCGAATTTATCTATATTATCTAATATTTTTTTATTTAATTTCATACTACTACCTCCGAGTTAATTCTCTCTAGATTATAGTGTACTATTTTTCTAGAAGTATTGCAAAATAAAATATGCATTTAGTCGGTTTTTATATAATAAACAAAAATTCGCTTCGAGCCACTTGTGGGCGAATTAATTTGCTCGTGTCGCCGACACAGTCGCTCAAGTTTATAGGTTGAGATTATAACTTATCTATAAAACCAGATAACCTATAATCTCTTAGTAAATAAAAAACCTATGAGATATATCCCATAGGCTTTTTATTTATCTGATTTTATTCACAGTCATCACAATCATCGCATATACATTCATCATCTTCTGATGATAATATAATAGCTTGGCAGTTTGGACAAACAATGTCTATTTCATCGTCATATAAAAGTTCTTCATCTATTTCTACTAAATCAGAACAATTCGGGCATTCCATTTCTATAAAGCTAAGTTCATCATCATCTTCTTCATCTTCTTCGCCATCTTCATAGATATCATCTTCTATATCTGCTAAATCTTCATCTATAGATTCTACATACTCTACAAGGTCAGCTTGTTCTTCTTCTAGTTCTACTATAGCATCAGCAAAACTTTCTAAAGTCTCAACTATTTTATGTATGATTTTACCTTCTTTTGTTTCTTTACTTATTTCTAATCCTTCTGCTAATCCTTTTAGATATGCAACTTCTTCATATAAGTATTTCATAAGTAGCCCTCTCTTTCCTTATTATATAAATTAAAAGCCCGTACATCCTTATTATTAAGATATACAAGCTTTTATATACATTAATTCTTAAACTCTTGATAAATAATCTCCAGTTCTAGTATCTATTTTAACTTTGTCTCCTTGATTTATGAATAAAGGCACTTGAACAACAGCTCCTGTTTCAACTGTAGCAGCTTTTGTTACGTTACTTGCAGTATCTCCCTTTATTCCTGGCTCAGTTTCAACAACTTCTAATTCTGCAAAGTTTGGAGCTTCAACTTGGAAAGCTTGTCCTTGGTAGAATCTTATTGTAGCAACTTCATTTTCTTTTAAGAATTTTATAGCATCTTCAACTTTTTCATAATCTAGAGGCACTTGATCAAATGTCTCTTCATCCATGAAGTAGTATAATTCTCCGTCATTATATAAGTATTGCATTTGTCTTGTTTCTATATGAGCTTTAGGGAATTTATCACTTGGGTTGAAAGCTTCCTCTCTTATTGCTCCAGTTTTTAAGTTTTTGTATTTAGTTCTAACAAACGCTGCACCTTTTCCTGGTTTAACGTGTTGGAAATCAACTATTAAACATGGTTGTCCATCCTTTTCGAATGTAACACCTTTTCTAAAATCACTTGCTGATACCATTTTTGTCCCTCCATCTAAAGTTTATTTTCGATGATACTAATAATTAAGTTTATTTCTTTATTATTATAATCAAAATTTTAATTTTAATCTTAGGCAAATAATTCAATCAATTTGTATATCTGCCGCTATATATGTATTATATCATCGCATCCTTTTTCAATTATATATACTATTGTAATCTTGTCAAGTTATATAAATCTATATTTATACCTATTTAAGTAATGATTTTATTCCTAAAATATAACTTTCAAAACCAAAACCTGATATTTGGCCTATACAAGCGCTAGCAGTTACACTCTTTTGTCTAAATTCTTCTCTTTGATGAATATTAGATATATGAACTTCTACTACTTTAGTAGATATAGATTTTATAGCATCATGAATTGCATAGCTATAATGTGTAAAAGCACCTGGATTTATAACGACTCCGTCAAACTTTTCATTAGCTTCATGAAGCTTATCTATTATACATCCTTCATGATTACTTTGGAAAAAGTCTATATCTACATCATCTTTAAATTCATCTTTAACATATTTCATTAAATCATCTAAAGTTTCATTTCCATAAATACCTGGTTCTCTTTTACCTAACATATTTAAATTAGGTCCATTTATAACTATAATCTTCATAAATACCCCCTGGTTGTTCGACTACAAACTTTTACCAATATAATAATATCACATATTATCTAGTGTAAACAAGTATTTGACTAACTACTTCATCTACATTTTTATTATTAACATTAATTTTTATTTTAGATATATTATTATATTTTTTATATCTTTGTGATAAAAGCTTATTTATAGTTTCATATAAATTGAAACTATTTTTAAGTAGTGGTCTTTTATTTAAATCATATGATACATTATTTATTATAGTTTGCTCATTTGCATCTAAAAAGATTACACATTTTTCTTTTTTTAATAGCTCACAATTTTTCTTTTCTTTAATTATTCCCCCACCAGTTGATATAACTATATTTTCTTTATTTAATAATCTTTTAAGCAAGTTGCTTTCTTTTTCTCTAAAGTATTCTTCTCCACTTTCTTCAAATATATCTTCTATAGAGGAATTACTTTCTCTTTCTATTTCTTCATCCATATCAACGAACTTTAATTTTAATTTTTTAGATAACTTTTTTCCTACTACTGTTTTTCCTGACCCCATAAATCCAACTAATATTATTCTCATATACAATCTCCATTAAAGTTTCTTATAAATACATCAAACTCAGTTTCATGAATTTGATTGTTTTTTGATAACTTTAGCCTTACCTTAACAAAATTACCATCTTCGTAAACAAATGCATACATTTTATCTATATAATCACCTATTTCATAGCCTCCACTTTCACTATTACCCAAATAATTAAGAGTATTTATAAATAATTTACTTTTTTCTTCCTTTAAACTAATCTCTTTATCTTTTATATTTTTATCTTTAGAGTTTTCTTCTTTATATTTGCAT
The DNA here is from genome assembly GCF_053667625.1 of Faecalimicrobium sp. JNUCC 81. Lineage (NCBI taxonomy): Bacteria > Bacillati > Bacillota > Clostridia > Peptostreptococcales > Peptostreptococcaceae > Faecalimicrobium > Faecalimicrobium sp. JNUCC 81. Next base: position 855,967 of record NZ_CM132203.1, on the reverse strand, counting down.
TTAATAGAATTGGTCTCCACTAATTTATTACCATCTTGATTTGATTTTGGGCTTATAGATATAATTCCTTTAGAATTACCTATAACTTCTTCTATATATTTACTTATTTCACTCGCTTGTTGCTGTAACTCTATCTTATCTTCAATTTTAGTTTTTGTGTTCATACAAAAAAATAGCAAATAGTATGATACGCCCATTAAAATCATTATTATAGAAAGTGATACTACACTTTCTAACAGTAAGTATCCTCTTCTACGTCTCATACTTACCTTCTTTCAAAAGCACCCTCCCACTAACTGGTACTATTGTTAGTTCTATTTTTACATTTTCTTTATATATATTTATAGTTTGCCCTTTAGGATCTGGAGATCCATCAGATTTAAACTTAATCTTACTATTTCCATATTGAAGATTTGTACCGATTGGTAGAGACACTTTTTTTAAATCTTTTCCATCTTCTCTTACTATATAACTAGTTAATTTATTATCTTCAGAGTAATATATGTATGTTTTTAAATTACCAAGCATATTTGCTTTTCTTACGTATCTTATATCTGAACATAATTGTTTAGTAAATAATTTTATTTGATGTTTACTGATACTATCTTTTGGAAAGCATAAACTTGATATTATTAGCATTATACTAATAGTTATGACTACTTCTACTAAGGTCACATTCCTTCTCTTTTCATAGGTTATATCTCCTTGTAATTATATATAATTACTAAGCTTTTAGAGTCTATACTATCATGTTTATTTTCTTCATAGTAATCTTTTATATCATTTAAATTTGAATCATCAACTTCTGGTTTATCTATTATGTTTTCTTCATCTTTTTCATTTTCTTTTATTGCTAAATAAGGATTCAGTATTTTAACACTAGCTTGAATCTTTTTTGTATAAGTATCTTCTGATGAATTGCATATAATATCAAAGTATATAAACCCTTCTTTATCATATAATATTTTTTTAGATGTATTCACTAATACATTATCTAAGTCACTCTTTGATATATCTTTTATATTATGTATAAAATTATTTTCCAAGAAATATTGTTTAAATTCTTCTTCATTTTTACTTCTTTGTACTGCAATCTCTACTTCTTTTGAAATATTACTATGTACAATTTCTATCGCACCTAGTGCCAATTCTTTTAGATGTATATTTTTATGTTCTAAATTAAAAATACTTTTATTGCTATAGTTTAAACCTATACACATCATACATACCGTACTTATAATAGAAAATATCATTAATGTAGTTATTAAAATTAAACCTTTATTGTTTAAATACATAACTATAAAGACTTATATTATTTCTTTCATTTTTAACTTCAACATTTACTTTATGACATTCGTAGTAGATATCTTTTTCTATTATTGTACTTATTTCGTATGAGTTTACTATTTTTGTATTCTTGGTATTTTCTATAAATTCGCTTGAACTTTTTTTAATTTGATATTTAGTAAGTTCTAAGTTAGTTTTAGCTAGATTTAACATTTCTAGCTGTTCTTTATTAGTATTAACTATAACGTAATTACTATAAAGTGATGTTGATATTATATATACGGCCAAACTTATTATAGATAAACTAATTATACATTCAATAGATACAAATCCATCTTTTTTATACTTCATTTTTTCTCCTTTAACTAGAGATTTTACTTAGTTTTTATACTTTCTTCATAAAGCATCTTTATATGTTTTATATCTTCATTGTTAGCTTTAATACCTGTCCATATATAAAAGGCTTCTATTGCTTGGTTTATCAACATATCTATTCCATATACTACATCTAAGTCATGTTTTTTTGCCCACTTAATAAAAGCTGTTTCATGTGGTTTGTAAACTATATCACAAACTAATAAGTTATTTTTAGGAATTAAATTTTCATCTACCGGGCATAATTCACTTTCCATTCCTATAGGTGTTGTATTTATCAGTATATCTATATTATCCAAATCACTTTCTATGATAGCTTCATTTGAATACGATATATATGTATTAAAATTTGATTTAATTACATCTGATATTTCTATAGAACTATTTATACTTCTATTTCTAATTTCGATAGATTTAACATCATTTGAACATAACTCAATAGCTATACTTCTACACGCACCACCAGCGCCTATTATCATTATTTTTTTACCACATAAATCATAACCTTTATCTAATATAGATTTAACAAAGCCCATTCCATCGGTATTATATCCTTTTAATACATTACCTTCATTTTTGATAGTATTTACTGCACCTATTAATTTAGCATTTGAATCAATACTATCTATGTATTTTATTATATCTACTTTATGTGGTATTGTAACATTACACCCTTCTATTTTTAATGCTTTTATACCCTTTACACTATTTTTTAACTGATCTAGTTCTACATCAAAACATGTATATATTTTATTTTCATTGTATTTCTCAAACAAATAATTATGTATCACAGGTGAAAAGCTATGCTTAACTGGATGTCCCAATAAACATATTGTTTTAGTTGTTGATTTTATATTCATATGTTCTCCTATCTAGCTTTATTGTCATTCATACCTTAATTTATACCACTAAATGGTTAATTTTTACATATTCTTAAGTACTCTTCATAAATAAAGTCATCACCTTTATTTTTAATTCTTTTTTTATAAATTTCAGATTCTTCATCTGATTTAAAGTCTACTTTTATATCTATATCATTATTTAATCCTATTTTTATATCTACTTCTCCGTTATACAGTTTTACTATAGATTTAGCTACTTCGATTCCCATATCTAAACTTTTTCTTTCTTGGTCATTTATATATCTTTGATAATTGAATTTACCCTTACTACTTATATGTATAGTTGTTTTATCATCTAATACATTTAAGTCAACATATACTACACTATCATTATCTAAGTATCTTATTATCATAGATAGTAAAGTTAATATAACTTTTTCTATATCTTGTGGATCAATTTTTGCTACCTTTTCTTCTTCATCTGTATCAAATAATATACTCACATTATTTACTTTAACATATTTATCAAACTCAGAACATACATCTTCTACAATGCTTACTATATTATAATAATCCATTTTAGACTCGTGGAAATCTGATTCTAGTTTAGATAAATTTATAATATTGTCAATTAATCCCATTAGCATATAAGAGTGCTTCTTAACTACTCCTACAGCTTTAGATATTTCACTTTTTGGATTTTTATCTATATAGTCTTTATGCATAACTTCTAACAATTGATTTGATGATGTTATTACATTTAATGGAGTTTTTAACTCATGGGACATATTTATAAAGAATTCATTTTTTATTTTATTTTCTTTTTTCTTTTCCTCTATTTCTTTCTCCATTAATTCAGCTTTGACTTGGTCTGTTACGTCTCTTGTTATACCAATCAGTTTTAATTTTTCATTTACATCTATAACCATAGCCCCACATTCTAAGTATACATCTTCTCCAAATTTATTTTTTATAACTTTTCTTTCAAATTGAACTACATCATTATCTTTTTCTGATGGTATTATAATATTTTCATTTATACTATTTTGAATTTTTTTCATATCAACACTGTTTATCATATTTTCTATTGCTTTATTTGAATAGGTCATTTTCTTTTTAGGTAAATCTAATATACATATCCCTTCAGGAATTATGTTTACCAAAGATTCATATTTTTTCTTACTATATTCTAAATCTTGTAGTAACTTTTTATATTGTGTTATATCTCTTATAGTAATTACATTTTTAGTACTTTCTCTGTCTTTAAAACTTATCCTATTAATATTTAAACATGTTTGTTTACATTTTTCATCTGTATAGTATATTTCTCCTTTTATACATGGTTCTAGTATTATATTTTTTATATTTTCTTTATTAAAGTTTATATTTTCACTCTTATCATTATCGTATAATATATTATTTTCATCAGTAATAAGTACTGAATAAGGTATATTATCAACTACCTTTTTATATTTAGCATCATTTTCTTTTATTTTTAATTTACTTTTCTTTTCGTATGTAATATCTGTTACTGAGCAAATAACTCCTATATTTTCATTACTAATTATAAAAGGAGCGTAGTCTATTTCAAAATATCTTCCATCTTTACCCTCTAATTCTCCTTTTATTTCTTTTTCAAACTCTCTAGCTTTTCTTAAATTGTGTAAAAACTCATCTGAATTTTTTATACTTTCCATTAAGAATAAATTTATATTTATCTTACCTTTGAACCCTTCATACTCTTTCCACATTTTTATAAAATTATTTTCATCGCTTACTATGTATCCATCTTTATCTATTATCATTATACATTTTTTAGATTCATTTAAAATGGCATCTAAAATTGTTTCTTTTATTTCTAAATTGTCATTTATTCCTTTAGTAACAGACTTAGTATGGTTTAATTTTTCATTACTTACTTTCATTTTGTATTCAACTTTATTTAACTTACTATTTAGAGTTAATTCTTTTTTAAACATATCTTTAATATCAACTATGTATACAGTATAAAAAATATATATTGCTAATATTAAATCTAATGTTTCTTTAAAATTTATAAATTTATCCTTAAATGCTAAATTCATTATTATATATATGGAATACCCACCTAAAAGTAATATATATTGTCTTTTCTTTTTTACTAAATTTAGTTGCATTATAGTTAGTATAATTAAAAATTTATATAAAAAGTCTATTGTCATAAGATTATTGTCTATTAAAAAAATAACTTTACTAATAATTATCATAGTCATTGATACTAATAAACTAAAATTTTTTTTACTTTTATTTATTGTAAAATTTGAATATATTATGTATAAACTCATGAGAAAAATCGAGATGCTTAATATACTTATATATTTATACATTTTAATCCCCCCTCATGTTGCCTTATATTTTAAGAACTTACATCAAAATATATATCTGAAAACTCTATATCTATTTTTTCATTATCACTTAAGTTATACCCTAGCTCTATATCTTTATTTAATGTATCATATACTTCATTATTATTTAGCGTAATCTCAAATTGGCTTCCTTTTCCTAGTTTGCTTTCAACAGATATCTCTCCTTTATGAAGATTTACTAGTTTCTTAACCAAAGATAATCCTATTCCAGAGCCCTCTGCACCCCTTGATAGTGTTCTGTCTACTTGTTCGAAGTTATTAAATATAACTTCCATTTTATCCTCTGGTATTCCAACTCCTGTATCTGAGACTTTTATTCTAACTTTGTCATCTTTAGCGTTTACAGATACTTTTATATTTCCATCTTTTTCTGTAAATTTAATTGAATTGGATAATAAATTTAGCACAATTTTCTCTATTTTTTCTTTGTCCATAATTATTACTTTTTCTTCTACATCAGACTCAAAACAAATACTTAAACCTTTTTCATAAATATAATATTTTGATTTTTCAACTATGTCTTTAATTAGTTTTACTACATCATATTTTTTTAAATTCATGCTATAGATGCCATTGTCTGCTTTTTCAATCTCTTCTACATTATTTAATAATCTTATTAATCTATAGCAATTTTGTTTAACTAATCTAGTATAGTTACTTATGTACTTAGAGTTATATTTATCTTTATTAATATTTAACATATTATTAACTGTAAATATTGTATCTATTGGCTTTCTTATATCATTTGTTAAGTTTGCTAAAAACTCTGTTTTAAACTTATTTTTATCACTTATTTCATTTAACTCTTCTTCCATTTTTTCTATCTTATATTGATCATCTAAAGTTCTAACTACTACTACAAAAGTTTCATCTTCTATTCTATCTATTATTGCAACAGATATATTAGTTTTCTCTTCTAAATTTAAAGTGAATTTTTTAAATACTCCATATTCACTTTTATCAATATAATCTTTTATCACTTCATTTAAATTATCAACACCAATATCTTTTAATAGCTTCATCATAACTTTATTTCTGTATATATAATTATTACTTTTTTTATCAATTATCATTATCCCTTCAGGCAATGTCTTTAGTAATAATTTATATGTTTTTTCACTTTGTTCTAGATAAGTTATTACTTTTTCAGAATCAGTTATGTCTATAGCTATGCTAAGTAACATACTTTCGTTATTTAAGGTAATGCTTGTTGTTATAAATTCAATAATTCTACCTTGATTTGTCTCTAATTTCATTGTTGTTTTTTCTTGTTTATTTAATTTAACTATACTCATATTCTTCATAAAGTCTTGTTTAAACTTTTTATTTATATTTAATTTCATATCATCTACTAATATGTTATCTAATGATTCATTTCTTAAATCAAATAACTCTATAGCCTTGTTATTTGCATAGTTTACAGTATTCATATTGTGGATTATCACTCCATCATTTAATATATCCATTAGTTTTTTATATCTTTCCTCACTTTCCATTAACTTATGTTGGATTAATGTGCTTTGAGTTATATCACTTAATATGCATATCTGAATGTTTTTATTGTCAATTTTATTAGCAAAACTTACAAATCTGTATATTTTTCCATCATAGGCATTAATATTTATACTATTTTGTTTTTTAGATTTTATACTTTCTATGATTTCATTGCTGTTTATGAACTTATAATTTAGATAGGCAAATATATCTTCTTCTGCATTACTAACCTTATCTTCATTTATAAATTTTTTAAATGCTTCATTGCTATAAAAGTTTTCCTTTTTGCCTCCTATTACAAATATAGGGGTTTCTGACTCCTCTATAGCTTTCTCTATTTCCTTATTTAATTTTAATATTTCATCTTCATATTTATTTTGTAAATTGCACTCTACATTTATTTCATCAATAGATTTAGAAATAATTTTTTTATTCTTTTTTAATTTATGCTTAATTTCTTTTAGGTCTAGGGAATTTGATTTTATGTGATTTATTATTGTCGATTTGATTATAATAACATTTATTAATATATTAGCTACAATAGGATATTCATATCCTTGTTCTGATAAATATATTATTAATATTAACTCTACAGTGAAGATTAAAGATGTAATAAGAAATGATGTGATTTTAGATGTTCTATAGAGTATAAGAGATATTAATGGAACTGATATAACTATCGCTATATTTATAAGTTCCAATATATCCCTATGTTTATATAAAGTTATCATAATAGTCACCATCCTTTTCTAATTTATTACTGCTTAGTATAAATTTAATTGATTTTTAACTAAATACGATATATATATTTATATGTCTTGATAATACTTGCCTTTGCTACTATATAAGTTATAATATCACATGCAATCTGAATATTTTGTCACTTCTTGATTAGAAAAAACAAATTTGTTCAACAAAAAATTATCTTTTATAACACTTTAATACACTCTAAATAAAGTATTTTAACGTACAAAAAAAAGCCTTAAACAAGGCTTTTTTCTGATTTTAACTCTTTTCTAAGCTTCTTAAGAGCTCTTTTTTCAATTCTAGATACATAAGATCTGGATATGTCTAATTTTTGTGCAATTTCTCTTTGTGTCTTATATCCACTGGTAGTTAATCCATATCGTAAAAGAACTATTTCTTTTTCCCTCTTAGTAAGTATTTTTTCCAACTGTTCATACAGCTTTGATATTTGTACCTTTAGCTCTACTTGATCTATTATATCATCAATATCTGTTCCTAATACATCAATTAAACTAATTTCGTTACCTTCTTTATCCATGCCTATAGGATCTTGAAGAGATACTTGAACTTTATTTTTTTTATTTGTTCTAATACTCATCAATATCTCATTTTCAATGCACTTAGAAGCATACGTTGCAAGTCTAGTTCCCTTATCGACTTTATACGTTTCTATAGCCTTTATAAGGCCTATTGTGCCTATGGATATAAGGTCATCCTGATCCTCACTAGAATTGTTATACTTTTTTGCAATATGTGCTACTAGTCTCATGTTTCTTTCAATTAAAATTTCTTTAGCAGATTCATCTTTTTCGTCTTTAAATTTTGTTAGATAATTAACTTCTTCTTCAGGGGTTAATGGTTTTTCAAATGATTTAAGAATAGTCACAAAGCACCCCCTCTTTTTGACGTGTCATTGTAAATTATATGACGAGAGAGTGCTTAAATTGCTTGTTTCATAAATATTTATTTTTTATTTTTCATTTAATTTTTGGCATATTTCTTTAAATAGAGGTGTTGCAGACTTACTTTTATCAGGTTTCCCTTCTACTAATACTGTAATTGCATACTTAGGTCTATTTTCTGGATAATATCCTGTTATCCATCCATGGTTTATATCCTTTCCATCTGACCTACTTTGTGCTGTTCCTGTTTTAACTCCGCATCCTCCATCTAAATCTTTTAACTCTTTACCTGTACCATTTTTTGATACATCTTTCATCATCTCTTTTATTCTAGTTAATGTATAAGGAGATATAATTTCTTCTGACTTAGAACTTCTAAATCCTTTAATGATATTCTTTTTATTATCTATAATACTATCATACATATACAAAGGCTTATATGTACCATTATTAGCAACTATTTGAGTCATTTGATTTATTTGTAGAGGTGTAAACTCTATGTCTCCTTGACCTATTGCTAAATTACGTATAGCTATATCTATTGGTATATCATTTTTCTTTTCTTCGTCTAATCCTATATCTACCTTCTCATCTAAATGAAGCTGCTTTAAAGCTTTTATTATATTTTTCTCACCTACTTTTAATGCTATATCTAAAAATGCTGTATTGCAGGAATTTGAAAAGGCTTGTTGTAAAGTTTGAGTACCGTGACCATCAAGCTTATTACAATTTAAAACTTCTCCTTTTACTCCAATTTTTGCATTACCAGTACAAGTATATGTATAATTTTCATCTATAATATTATTTTCAAAGGCTGCATAAAGAACTGCTATTTTAAATACAGATCCTGGTGGATATGTGGCTTGTATAGCTCTATTTATAAACTCACCGTCATCACTTTTATTATTTTTAGATATATTATTTAAATCAAAGGTTGGCCTTGAACTCATAGATAATATTTCTCCAGTATTTACATCTGATATTACTACAGCTGTTGGGTTTTCTTCTTTATCTAATACACTTTCAACTTTTCTTTGAATATCTTTATCTATTGTTAATTTAATATGCTTAGCATCTTTATTTTCATTTACTGTTTTTATACTACCTTTTAATATATTTATATTACCTGTATTCCCTGAATCTCCAGCTTTAAATGCAGACACATATTTTTCATTAGATCCACTAAGTACATCATTCATACTCTTTTCTATTCCCGATTGACCTGTTTTGTCTGAGCTTTTTATATATCCTATTGTATGAGATAGTAATTTATCTTTTGAATATCTTAATGTCTTTTCTTCAACTATTAATCCATTATCTTCTAATTTCTTTTTAGTTTTGCTGTCCATTTTAGCTACTTCAATTTGAACTACTGATGAATCAATTTGTTTTTCTATATTTTTATATATACTTGCTTCATCCATTTTAGCTACGTCTTTTATTAATTCACGAATATTATAGTCTTTAATAATTCTTTCTTTTTCAGCTATTATTATTTGCTTTTTTTCAATATCAGTTAATGGTTTGTCATTTCTATCATATATTGTTCCTCTTCCGCTATTTAAATCTACTTTTTGTAAACTTTGGTTATCAACTCTTTCTTTATAACCGTTAGAGTCCGTAACTTGTATATCAAATAACCTGTAAATTAAAAATGTATATACTATAGCGCTTATAAAAAACATACTCCAAGCTCTTCTTATAAGTTTTTTATCTATTACACCCTTTTTTCTTGACATAAAATCACCCCTTAGATACTTGTCATTTTTGACAATTTCTAAGGGGTTAATACTATATATATTAATTTAATTGTGTTCTTATTTTAGTTATAACTATATCTATAGCCACTTCATTTTGCCCACCTTCTGGCATTATAATATCTGCATATTTTTTATATGGCTCTATAAATTGGTCATGTGCAGGCTTTACTGTAGTTAAATATTGTTCTATAACAGAATCTACAGTTCTTCCTCTTTCTTTTATATCTCTTTGAATTCTTCTAAGTATTCTTATATCATCTTCAGTATCTACGTATACTTTTATATCTAATTTATCTCTTAGTTCTTCATCTTCTAATATCATTATACCTTCAACAATAATTATATCCTTAGGACATATGCTTATTGTTTCATTTTTCTTTCTTGTGTGAAGTTCGTAATCATATATTGGTTTTTCAACACAATTACCTTCACACAAATCTTCTATATGTTTTATAAGAAGTTTATTATCAAATGCAAGAGGGTGATCATAATTAGTTTTTAATCTATCTTCAAAACTTAAATGAGTTTGATCTTTGTAGTAAGCATCTTGTTCTAATATTGCTATATTTTCTTCTGGTATGTTCTCTATTATAGCCTTACATACAGTACTTTTTCCAGATCCAGTTCCTCCCGTTATCCCTATTATAAGCGGTCTTTTCTTATTTTTCATCTTTTGATTCTCTCCTTAACATACAGTCCTTGTCTATACTTTGTGATAATTTGATTTTTACAATTTGTTCTTTTTCTGCTAACTCTATTTCTTCGTCATTAGCGTTATATATTTGTTCTATTTTAGATGATATAGTTTCTTTAAATGGAGATATTACTTCAACTTCATCTCCAATATTTATTTTATCTTCTAATTTTATTAAAGCCAGTTCGTTTTCAATATCTTTTACCAAACCAACAAATTCATATTTATTAATATTGTAATATTGTTCATCTTCATTATCATATTCTCTAGTTTCATCTAGATAAAATCCTGTTGTAAAATCTCTACTAGTTCCTTTTTTAATCTCTTCTAACCAAGTAGGATTAAATTTCCATTCATCAGGATTTTTATAAAACTCATCTATAGCCATTTTATATGCTCTAACTATTGAAGCTAAATTGTAAATATTTTTTGTTTTTCCTTCAATTTTTAAGCTATTTATACCAGTCTTTATTAAATCTGGGATATATTCTATCATACATAAATCTTTAGAGTTATAGAAGAATGTCCCTCTCTTATCTTCATAAACAGGGTAATATTCACCTTGTCTCTTTTCTTCTATTAGGTTATATTCTAATTTTCCTGAGTAATCATTTGAATTATTAGCATCTCCTCTTCCATTTAGATAGTTACTTATTAAGCGTCTGCCCGAATAAGATATACATATAGCTCCGTGCATAAATGCTTCTATATCCATATCAAAAGATGTCTTTGCTCTAATTTGAGATATCTCTTTAAATGATAATTCTCTAGCTACAGTTACTCTTTTTACTCCTTGAGTATACCAAAAATCAGCTGTTACATAATTGGCAATGTTAGCCTGACTACTTAAATGTACCTCCATATTAGGAACTACATTTCTTACTATACTTAATACTCCTGGGTCAGCGATTATAATTGCATCCACTTTAGCTTCTTGAAGTTCTCGTAGATATTCATCTAATTGTATAAAATCATCATTATGAGGAATTACATTTACTGTTACATAAAGTTTCTTTCCTAATTTATGAGCAAATTCACTACCTTCTTTTATTTCTTCTTTAGTAAAGTTTCTTGAAGTTGTTTCACAACCAAATATTTCTCCACCTGTATAAACTGCATCTGCTCCATACTTTAATGCTATTTTTAATTCTTCTAAGTTTGATACTGGCGCTAAAAGCTCAACTTTATGCATTTATATCACCTCTTTCTTCTTTTTTGTAACTAAGTGCTACACCATCTCCTATAGGTATTAAAGATGTGTCTAAATAATCACACTTACATATATAGTCTAAATAATTTCTCATTCTTTTTACTATTGTTTTCTTTCTTCTTATTACAAAATCATCATGAGCTACCATACCTTTATAAAGTATATTATCAGATATTAATAAACCATCTATTTTTAATTTTCCTATAACTATATCATAGAATAATTGATATTGACCTTTAGCAGCATCTAAAAATATCATATCAAACTCACCTGAAACTCCACTTAGTAATTCTTCAGCATCCCCTTCTAATATAGTTATGTTTTTTTCAAATCCAGCTAGTTTTATATTTTCTTTAGCCTTTTCTATCATCTTTTCATTTCTCTCTACAGTTATTATCTCTACATCCTCACCTAATGTAGATGCAAATAATATAGATGAGTATCCTATTGCACACCCAACCTCTAATATTCTTTTAGGCTTTTGTACCTTTAATAATACCTTTAATAAATCAGATACTTCTTTGTGAACTATAGGTACATTATTTTCCTCTGCATAAACTTCTAATTCTCTTAAAAGTCCACTTTTATCTTGTAATGTATTTCTTATATAACCTTCTACTAAATCATTTACTATATTACTCATAACACTCGCTCCTTAAGTGACGAAAAAAATTAATATAGGATTACACCTTAAAATTCTAAAGCATAATCCATAATTTAAAATCTTATAATTAAATAATTTTTAGTCTATTTCTCATTAGCTTTATTTTTACTTAATTTATCTCTTTCATCTTTATATTCTTTAACGTATTTCAAATGGTCCTCGTAGTTTGTACTATAATTGTTTCCACCATTCATCTTAGCCACAAAGTATAAATATTCTGTGTCTTCTGGATACAATGTAGCCTCTATAGATTTGATTCCTGGATTAGCTATAGGTGTAGGTGGAAGACCTTTATTTTTATAGCTATTATATGGAGAGTTTATTTTTAAATCATTGTATGTTACTATTTTTTTTCTTTCTTCAAAAATATATTGTACTGTTGCATCTGATTGAAGAGGCATGTCTATATCAAGTCTATTATAAAATACACTTGCTATTGTTGGTCTATCTTCATCTAAAACGGCTTCCTTTTCTACAATTGATGCTAAGTTTACAACTTGTGCAAGAGTCATTTTCAACTCTTTTTGTCTATCTTTTAATTTATCGCTATAAACATTTTTAAATCCTAATAACATTGTGTTTAATACTTCTTTTTCTGATACATCTTTGTCAAAATAATACGTTTCTGGGTATAAAAATCCTTCTAAAGAAGTTATATCATCCTCTTTTAAAAAGCTAGCTTCTTTATAAAAATCCTTTGGATTTTTTATTAACTTTTCATAATTTTCTTTAGTTCCTAGTTTTTTATCTACTAATAATGAAACTATTTCTTTCGAGGTTGCGCCTTCTGGAATAGTTACCTTGATCCCATCATTATACGTCTTACCTGAAGCCAATACATTTAATATATCATTGTTTGAATATGTTTTATTAAGTAAATATTTTCCAGCCTTTATTGACGGAGCTTTATTACTTAGTTTCACTACAACTTTAAATAGAGTCTTATTCTTTATAAGATTATTTTCATATAATATATTAGACATAGTACCAACACTTGCACCTTGAGGTATTTCTATAACTATGTTTTCTTTATTATTTCTATCAACTGCTCCTATTTGCATAAATACAAATATTCCGATCAAAATTATTAATATAATAGCAGTTAATCCTACTACTTTCCACTTATTCTTGCTAAAATCCATAGAGTTTTCTACTCCTTATAAATATATTTATATCCTTTATATTATAAATCTAAGCATGAAAATTTTCAATAAAATTGTCGAACAAATTTGTTTAAGCTCTATTTATAATATAAAAAATTTCACTAGGCTTATAGTTATTAAAGCTTATTTGAATGGAAATTATTAATTTCCTACAATTAAAAAGCCTAACGTTATTGTTTACACGTTAGGCTTTTTATAATCACTTTTTAGAATTTTTTCATTTCATCTTTAGTTACAACACCATAGATTAGATTTTTAGGCTCTACTTTTTCTTCTACTATTGAATATGCTCCTATAAATCTTTCTTTAGATGCTTCAAATTTATCTTCTCTATCATAGTGAATATATGCTAATACATCACCTTCATTGACATACTCTCCAACTTTCTTTTCTAAAACTATTCCAGCTGCCATATCAAGTGTGTCTTCTTTAGTTTCTCTTCCTGCACCTAAAATCATAGCTGCCATTCCAACTTCCTCTGCTTCTATTTTACTTATATACCCACGCTTTGGAGCTTTTATAGCTACTATATTCTTAGCTTTTGGAAGTAATGAATAATCATCAACTATATTTTTGTCTCCCCCTTGATTTTCTATAAATACTCTTAGTTTATCAAGTGCCGCTCCTGAATTTATAGCTTCTCTTATTTTTTGTACTCCATCTTCAAAGTTATCGCAAACTTTAGCTAAAACTAACATATAAGCTCCTAGAGTTTCACATAAAAGAACAAAGTCTTTAGGGCCATTACCCTTTAGTGTCTCTATAGCTTCTATAACCTCTAAAGCGTTCCCTACTGCAAATCCTAATGGTTCATCCATATCAGTTATCATACCTATAGTTTCTCTATTCATACCACAACCAATATCAACCATAGCTTTTGCTAATTCAAATGAGTCATCTAATGTTTTCATAAATGCCCCGTCTCCAGTTTTTACATCAAGTAATATAGCATCAGCTCCTGAAGCTAGTTTTTTACACATTATACTTGCTGCTATTAAAGATATATTATCAACTGTTGCTGTAACATCTCTTAGTGCATACATTTTCTTATCTGCTACTGCTATAGATGCAGTTTGTCCGCATACAGCTATTTTATGCTCGTTTACTGACTTTATAAACTTATCAGCTTCCATTTCTATTGAAAATCCTGGTATAGCTTCTAGTTTATCTAGAGTACCTCCTGTATGCCCTAAACCTCTACCTGACATTTTTGCTACAGGCCCACCGCATGCTGCTACAAGTGGTGCCAATGCTATTGTAGTTTTATCTCCTACTCCTCCTGTACTATGCTTATCTACCTTTATACCATCTATATCTGATAAATCGATTACATCTCCAGACTTCATCATTGCTTCTGTAAGGTATACAGTTTCTTCTTTATTCATTTTATTTAAGTATATTGACATTAATAAAGCTGATGCTTGATAATCAGGTATTTCCCCTTTTGAATATTTATCTACAAAAAACTCTATTTCTGATTTACTTAATTCATGATTATCTCTTTTTTTTCTGATTATATCATACATTCTCATAATAATTCTCCTTAATACACTTATATTAATTTATTATTTAGGCTAATCACAATAAGCTTAATACTAATTTAAAAATTAGCATTAAGCTTATTATATAAAGCTATATTTTATTAACTACAGTTTTTACTAAGCTTAAAAATTCTGCCTTTACCTTTTGAGTAGTTTCTATAACTTCTTCATGATCAAGAGGCTGGTCAAGTATTCCAGCTGCCATATTAGTTATACATGATATTCCTATAACATCCATGTTAGAATGAGATGCAACTATAACTTCTGGAGCTGTCGACATACCTACTGCATCTGCACCTAATAGTCTTGCCATTTTAACTTCTGCTGGCGTCTCATATGTTGGACCACTGAAGAATGCATAAACGCCTTCTTGTATTTCCATGTTTAACCCTTTTGCACATTCTTTAACTAAGTTTATATATTCTGGTTTATAAGCTGTTGACATATCAGGGAATCTTACTCCTAATCTATCATCATTTTTTCCTAATAATGGATTACTTCCACTTAAATTTATATGATCTTTAATAACCATTAAATCTCCTGGCTTATAGCTTTCATTTGATCCACCGGCTGCATTAGTTACTATTATAGTTTCTACCCCTAATGCTTTCATAACTCTAACAGGGAAAGTTATTTCTTTTTGAGTGTATCCTTCATAGTAATGGAATCTTCCTTGCATAGCTATAACTTCTTTACCTTCAAGTTCTCCTATAACAAGGCATCCTGCATGCCCTTCTACTGTTGATACTGGGAAGTTTGGTATATCATTATATTTAATCTTTACTGGGTTTTGTATTTCATCACCTAATACACCTAATCCCGACCCTAATATTAGTCCTATTTTAG
The DNA here is from genome assembly GCF_053667625.1 of Faecalimicrobium sp. JNUCC 81. Classification (NCBI taxonomy): domain Bacteria; kingdom Bacillati; phylum Bacillota; class Clostridia; order Peptostreptococcales; family Peptostreptococcaceae; genus Faecalimicrobium; species Faecalimicrobium sp. JNUCC 81. The sequence goes on along the minus strand of NZ_CM132203.1, from coordinate 840,037 downwards.
GTTTTACACTACTCTTTGATTTTATAAATTCTGCACTTTCTTGTATTCTATCAAATATATTATCCATAAATTTTGTCCTCCACAAATTATTTTGTCATCTCATCTTTAAAGCTAGTACCATGTTTTGGCATCTTAACATTTAATATATCTGCAACTGTTGCTCCTATGTCTGCAAAGCTATTTCTTATACCTAAGTTTACACCTGTCTTTAATGATTTTCCATAAACTAATACAGGTATATATTCTCTCGTATGGTCTGTCCCTTTATAAGTTGGGTCATTACCATGGTCTGCATTTATTATAAGTATATCATCATCATTTAATGATTCTATTATTTCTGGTATTCTTGCATCAAACTCTTCTAAAGCTTTTCTATATCCTAAAGAATCTCTTCTATGTCCATATTTTGAATCAAAATCAACTAAGTTTGTAAATATTAATCCATTATTCTCTTTTTTGATGTAGTTTATAGTTTCATCTACACCATGCATATTGTCTTTAGTGTGTATAGCTTCAGTTATACCTTGTCCATTAAATATATCTTCTATTTTACCAACCGCTATAACATCAAGACCACTTTCTTTAATGTTATCAAGTACTGTAGGTTCAAATGGGTTTAATGAATAATCTCGTCTATTAGAAGTTCTTTCAAACTTTCCAACACCTGTTCCTATATATGGTCTTGCTATTATTCTTGCTACAGCATTATCTCCCATCATTATTTCTCTTGCTATTTCACACATTTTATATAATTCATCTAAAGGTATTATTTCTTCATGGGCAGCTATTTGGAATACACTATCAGCTGAAGTATATACTATCACATCTCCAGTTTTCATTTGATGTTCTCCATATTCATCCAATATAGCTGTTCCAGAAGCTGGTTTATTTGCTACTACTTTTCTTCCTGTTCTTCTTTCAAATTCATCTATTATTTCTTTAGGGAATCCATTTTCAAAAGTTTTAAAAGGTGTTTCAACTAATATTCCTGTCATCTCCCAATGTCCTGTAGTTGTATCTTTTCCTTGAGATACCTCACTACACTTACCGAATATACCCATTGGGATTTCTGTTTTTTCTAAAAAGTCAACACCATCTATATTTCCAACTCCTAATTTTATTAGGTTTGGTATTTTTATATCTCTATGTTCTTTAACTATGTTTCCTAAAGTATTAACTCCTATATCGCCAAATTCCTTAGAATCTGGAAGCGCACCTATTCCTACACTGTCGATTATAACCCATACTACTCTACTCATTTGTTTTGTCCTCCTTATTATGGTTTACTTTCTAGGATGTTTTTCTTTTATTTCTCTTCTTACATTTTTATTTATGTGGTTTAAGTATGACTGTAAACTAGATAAGTTAGAATTTCCTAATATTTTACTAACTACAGCTATATTTGCTCCTTCATTTAATAAATGAATTGCGAATGAATGTCTAAGCATACTTGGGTTTATATTTTTATTTATATTAACAGAGCCAGCATGCTTTTTTATAAGCTTCCAAAGACCTTGTCTTGTAAACCTTTGCCCTAGAGAGCTTACAAACAATGCTTTTTCCCCTTTTAATATTAACTCTGGTCTTGCTTCTTTTATATATTTTTCTAAATATATTTTGGTTATTTCAGAAAGAGGTATAACTCTTTGGTTTTTAGTAATATTACAATATATATAGTCTATTTCTAAATCTACATCATCTATATCCATTTCAACTAATTCGGATACCTTTATGCCTGTCCCATATAAGACTTCAAATATAGCTTTATCTCTTATTAATTTAGGAGTTGTTAATTTCGGAAAATTTAATAGTCTTTCTATTTCTTCTTCTGTCAATATATCTAAATCACTTTTTTCTATTTTAGGCTTTTTTATACTTTTTGCCGGATTAGTTTCACTAACATGATTTAAAAATAGATAATCATGAAAAGATTTTATTGAAGATATCATTCTTGATATTGTTGCCACTGATATATTGTCTTTCTCTAGTTTTATTATATACCCTATAATATCATTTTCTACTACATCATTTAATTTTATTGTTTTTTCTTTTAGATAGTCTAAGTATTTTTTAATGTCTGTAAAATAAGATGATACAGTATTATCTGATAATCTTTTTTTATCTTTTATATATGCTATATATTCCTTTATAACTTCCATAGTAAACTCCTTATCTGACTAGGAACTTAATAATACCAATACTTACAGTATTTAATATTAATTGTAAACTAACTGTTATAGCTAGTACAATTATGGCATTTAGTAAATATCTTTTTCCTAAAAATAGTATATTATCTCTTTTTCCCTTTTTCAACTCATAAATAACTTCTTTTAGGTAATTAAGTGAAATTAATATTAGTATGATTGCACCTGGTATGATAATTAAATTTTTAAGTAAAACTATTAAAATCATCTTACTACCTTTTAGCTTTAATGCTAGTATAGCACTATTTATAGTATAGCCTATTGATAAACCTTTTAGCATAAATATTATAAGTATTATAGGAAAAGTTATAACTAATAAAGTAAATATACTTATAGAAGTCATAAATATAAAATCATTCTTTAAATTAGATATTACTGCATCCTTTGTACCTGAACTTAAATTATAGTATTCTATAACTGGATTAATATTATCCATTATATTATTTTGATGAACTGGCAATATTTTATTTAAAAATGCACCTAGTATCACAAATACTATAAATATAAATCCTACAACTATTATCTGTTCGTTTATTTCTCTAAAATTCCCTTTTCTATATGTTTTTCTCAAATTTATAACCTCCTCTACTACCTTACAAAATACTATGTAAGTAAAGAGGAGGTTATGCATTTTATATTAATTCTTTAGATAATAAAAGACCTATTGAAGTTTTTGCATCTTCAATTTCATTTCTAGATATCATATTATAAGCTTCTTCTAAGTCTATTTTATGAACCTCTAGATCTTCATCATCATCAAAGTTATTATCTCCAGCTGTAAGTCCTGTAGCTAAAAATACATATACTTTTTGATTAGAAAAACCTGCTGATGTATAAAATTTATGTATTAACTTCATATTTTCTGCACTATAACCAGTCTCTTCTTTTAATTCTCTTATAGCGCAATCTTTAGGATTTTCTCCTATTTCTAATTTTCCTGCAGGAATTTCCCATATAACTTTTTCTATTGCTTTTCTAAATTGTTTAACTAGTATAACCTCATGTTCATCATTTATTGCAACTATTGCCACGGCTCCACCATGTTCTACAATTTCTCTTTTTTGATACCCTTTTTTTTCAATTTCAACAGTATCAACTTTTAAACTAATTACTTTACCTGTATATATTCTATCACTACTTATGGTCTTTTCTTCTTCTCTCATCACAAACCTCCATTAAGTAATACGCTGCACTACTTGCAGCATCAAAAAATTCCTTATCTTGTTCGTAATTCCTACCCATACTTCTAACTTTAAGTCCAAAATGATTTAAATCATTTTGTGTGCTATCGTTTTTAATATATACTACATTATGTTTATCTTTTAATTTATTATTTATTATTTGTTCTTTTATTATATTTAATTTTTCATCATCATAAGTTGTTATCGGTATGTTTACCTCTACATTAACAATATCTTTAAATACTGTCAAACTATGATGAGATATTCCTCTATGTCTATCTCTTTTATCTGCAAAACTTACTCGAGGTATAGCTATTGGGAATCCTCCAAGCTTTTTAGCAGCGTCTAAAATAGGTCCTTGTTCTATACCTGTAAATCCATATTTAGTTCCTGTACCTGCAATTCCTGGGCCCATACTTACAAATACTGCATCAGCTTTTAAAACTTCTTTTGCTGTAATTAAAGCTGTATATATATTTATACAATCATAATCTGCACCAAATGCATTTCCTATTGTTATTGTATTATCTATTAGCCCTTTTTCTTTAAGTGTAGATACGTTTTTGCTTAAAAATATAGGAAGCGCAGCTCCATCAGTCATTATGTACACTAATTTTTTATTAGGGTTATTCTTTTTATATGATGCAACAAATGGAGTTAGCATACTATGAAGAGTACCTACTACCACTGGCATATTGTCTAAACTTGAAAAGTTTTCAATTTTATCATGATAAGGACTTTCTTGTTCTTCTACTGAATCAACTTTTACTTGAAATGGAGTATACCTTAATTTCATTATATGTCCGCCTTCAGTAAATTTGGATTCTAAATTGTTTAAATTTGCTATAACAAAGTGGTATCCTCCAGTTCCTAAACTAAGTTCCACTGCTGTTGTATTTAAAACAACTTCATCTCCTATATTTATCTCACCTGTCATCTTAGAGTAATTATAGGCTCTTTGAATATCTCCATTTAAGTTAACTCTTATATCATCTAGTCCATTAGTTCTATCAACTATGGATTCTACTGTTGCTACTCTTTTACTTATCATTATACTACCTTCCTAACTTATCTATGAAATTTAAAACTTTATTTTTTTCAATTATTTTTGTTAGTGAATATTTTTCTGTAAGTATATGTATAAAAATTAAAAATGCTAACCATAATAATCTAACTTTTAACGAATATCCAAGTACAAATAATATTCCTATTGATATTCCAAGCACGTTAGATCCAGTATCACCCATCATAGCTTTAGCTTTTAAATCATATCCAAAATACGCTAATACATTTGGAAGTATTAAAAGAGGAAGTGCTTTTGTAAATCCAGTTAAAGTTATAAATATTGATACCATTATAATTAAGTATATCTTTATAGCTCTTCCTGGTCTTAAATCTAGTAAATTCATTAAGTTTGTAGATAAAGCTATTATTAAAGTATTTATAATCAAATCTCCTATACTTTTAGATACTCCTAAAGATATTACAATACCTATAAACCCTCCAAATAATGCTTTAAATCCACCAGTAGTAAGACTACCTTTTAATAGACTTTTAAAGTGACCTTTTAATCCACTTACATCTCTGTTTCCTACTATGTCATCTAATATCCCTGCAAAAAACATGCATATCATTCCAAATATATACATAAATAAGTATAATAAATTTTCATAATTCGTTGTTGAAAATACAAGTATTGCACTATTTATTACTACCATGGGAAGAAATACAATACCCATACTTACAGGTATCATATCGCCTTTATAATTTGGTCTAACAACGTTGCTATCAACTAATAAATTTTTAAATAAAGGTATTATAGCATACGTGCCACCTATACCTACTATTAATAAAATGGTATAAAGTATATAAGTTTCCAAAATACTACCTCCATTCTTTTCTTTTTTGCTTTAAAACTTTCTTAATATGATAGAACTGCTTTCCTCTATGAATAAATCCTTTTAAGTTTCTTCCAGTTTCACTATGAGTCATATTAACTAGCACTTCTTTTATTGTATATCCATACTTTAATATATCTATGGTCATTCCAACTTCCACACCATATCCAAATGGTATTTCATCAAATTTTTCTAAAACTTCTTTTTTGAAAATTCTTTGCCCAGATAAAGTTGCATCTAATTCTTTACCTGTCATTTCTAAAACTGATTCTTTAGCTAATCCTTTTACAAAACCTAATCCACCTTTTTTCTTAGCAGGTGGGAATTTTGCTATTATTACATCTGCTTCATTATTCAATATAGGTGTTATAAGTTTTTCAACTTCTCTTGATGAACTTCCTAAGTCTCCATCTAAAAAACCTATAATATCTGCATTTTTCATAGCTATTTTAAGTCCATAGTTTAGTGCATATCCTTTACCTCTATTTTTATCTAGTGTAAATACTTTAATTTTATCATCTTTAACATTCGATGCTACTAAACTTGTCTTATCACTAGAACCATCATCTACAACTATTACTTCATTTATCTCTTTTATATTTTTTATATTTTCTAATGTATCTTTTATTTTATCTTCTTCGTTATAAGCTGGTATTATTATACTTATATAAGGATTCATTTTTATCTCTCCTTTTTTATTTCTTATATGGTAATAATGCATCTGAACCTTCTAATCTTCCAAAGTTTTCACCTGTTCTACCTTCTTTTAAAGATATAACTAAAGATAATTTTCCTACACCTTCGTTTATATTATCTATAGTTGTAATTTTATCTTTAGCATATAATTCTATATTTGAGAATTTGGCATCAGATTTTTGAACACCTACCATATACTTATTTTCTTCTTTTAACTTAGAAATTAATATTTTATCTATTTTTTCAAATTGTTCTTTACCAGTTTTAGGATCATTCCCTCCAGCTAAAACAACAGAATCGTAATTCATATAGTTACTATTTAAAGCATTTACTTTTAATACTCCTAATTCTTGAAGATATCTTAATTTATCACTAGCATCTTCACCTTTTAGAGCCTCTACTATATAGTTTATTAGGTCTTGTTCACTTTTCATTTCTGTATTTAACTTTTCTGATATTTCCTTTAATTTAGCATCATTATATATATTATTTTTTAGGACAATATCAAATGCTAAAGAACCATTAGCTTTAGTTATTGTTTCCCCTATTTCTTTTGTATAGTCATTATTATCATTAGTTGATATTATACCTATATTTTTTTCTTGTAGTTCACTAACTATTACTTTATCTACATTTTGGTTAATAAATTCTATTGCTTTATCGTACTCAGTAGTTACGCTAGCTAAAGCTTTTTCCAAATTATCATTTTTACTTTTTAAACTTTCAAATTTAGTATCTAAATCTTTTATAATCTCAGCTTGTTGTTTGCCTAGTTCTTGGTCATAGTTTAGGTTAAATCCAACTAATATACCTATTCCTAAAGCTATAAATATAGCACCTATAGTGACTATATAATATTTCATATTTATATGCATTTTTTTCCTCCTAATTTACATCTGTAATAATAATCTAAGCTTAAGTTGCATTAAATGTATAAATTGTTGAGCACCTGGCAATATCAATATAAGAACTAATATCGGGAATAGTGCAGTAGCTATAAGTGCCCAAATATATTTCATTTTTAATTTACTTCTGTATAGTAAATTAACTCCTTTTGCATCTATAAGTTTAGAACCTATTTTTAATCTAACTAAGAATGTACTTGCCATTCCTTTTCTTCCTTTTTCTAAGAAGTCAATCATATTAGAATGTGTTCCAAGAGCAACTATAAGTTCAGCCTTATACTCATACGCTATAAGCATAGCTATATCCTCACTAGTTCCTGGTGCTGGAAATACTATTGCATTTAGTCCTAAATCTTGTACTCTCTTAAGTCCTGGTGCTCTTCCGTCTGTATATGCATGTACTATTATTTCATTAGCTTTCTTTAGCGCTTCATCACTTACACTATCCATATCTCCAACTATAACATCTGGAGTATATCCAAATTCTAAAAGTGCATCTGCTCCACCATCAACACCAACTAGTATTGGTTTCATTTCTTCTATGTAAGATAATATTGTACTTAAGTCTTGCTTGTAATCTTGACCCCTTACAACAATTAGCACATGCCTGTTAGCATAGTTTGTTGTAACATGAGGTATTTCAACCTCTCCTAGTATGAATCCTTTTTCTTTTTTTGCATAATCTATTGTATTATCTATAAATCTATCTAATTCAACAGATAAGTTTTCATACGCTTTTTTTAATTTAATTGATACTTCTTGTTTATCTAAAACTTCACCTTGTCCTAAAACTTCTCCGTCTCTATATATCTTTCCATCTATAACTTCAATTATTTGACCTTCTTTTAGTTCATGAAATAACTCTTCTCCTACATTATCAACTATAAGGATATTTTTTTCAGTCAATATTCCTGGTCCTTTATTAGGATACCTTCCACTTATAGATTGTGATGCATTTATTATAAGTTTGACTTTACCTTCTACTAAAGAATTTGCAGCTACTTCATCAATATCTATATGATTTATTACTGCTATTTCTCCACCTGTAAGCCTCTTCGCAAGTCTTTTCGTTTTTCGGTCTACCTTAATAGGGGCTTCGACTCTCATATTTAAAACCTCCGATATCATTTTTAAAATCACATAACATTATAGCATTATTTAACAATAAAAGAAATGTTTTAAGGTTGTTTTACTTTTTTACTTATCTTTATTGATTTTCTTATATTAATAAGAAATTTTATTTAATATTAAAATTTTTTTATACTTTATATTAACTTTTATGACATAATTTTATTGTATTTTAGCTAGTTCTATAAGTGTTTCTTTTTTATTTAAATTTGGATTTTTCATAACTTCATAAAGTAATTCTTCTAATTTTTCACCAATTTCTTTTCCCATATATCCAATATTTCTCAATAATTTTCCATCTATATTTAAATCTTTTATAGTGTAACACTCTTTATTTCTTTCTATTTTTATTATCGTATTAACATATGTATCTAATACTTTATTTTTTTCTTTTAATTTACAATTATCGTCTTTTAAAATATAGCTATAATAAATTCTTTTTAACTTAAGAACTTTAATTAAATTACTATACCCTATTTGCCTTAGCCTTTCTTTAATTTTTATTTCATCTGTATTATTTTCATCTAAAAACATATTTTCAATTAATTTATTACAATTATCTATAGTTTTTTTTGAGTATCTAAGTAAATTAATTATACTTTTATCTTCTTCATAACTAACTTCATTTTCTTTTCTATTTATGATCAAATATTCTAACATAACTAAACATTCTTCTAAGCTATCACTACACTTAGATAATATATCTAGTTTGTTTTCAAATATATATTTTTCATCTTTATCTAAATCAAGTTTAATACCTAAATATTTTAAAATTTTAGTTTCGTATAAAGTAATAATCATTTTAGGATTTTTACTTAGTATTATTTTATTAAATTCATCTGTTATTCTCTCTATACTTATGTTTTTAATTATACTCGCATTTTTATATATACTATTTAAAGTATTTTCTTCAATTTCAAACCCCAATTTTGCGCTAAATCTAATAGCTCTTACTATTCTCAATCCATCTTCGTTAAATCTTTCATTTGGATTTCCTACTGTTTTTATAATTTTTCTTTTTATATCATTCACTCCATCAAATTTATCAATTAATCCTACTTTATCGTTGTATGCCATTGCATTTATAGTAAAATCTCTTCTTTTTAAATCATGATAAATATTTGATGTAAATTCTACACTTTTAGGCCTTCTATTATCCTCATATTCACTTTCAAGTCTATATGTAGTTATTTCATATAGTTCTTTATTAACTATGACGCTTACAGTCCCATGCTTTATTCCTGTTTCTATAGTTTTATACTCTTTAAATATTTCTAATATTTTCTTTGGTGTAGCACTAGTAGCTATATCATAATCACTAGGCTCTAGATTTAAAATATAATCCCTTACACATCCACCGACTATAAAAGCTTCATATCCATTTTCATATATTTTATTAATTATAAATTCAACTTTTTTAGGTAGATTTATTTTCATATTTTTCTCCTTATATACAATAATGAAAACACTGTATTTTATATAAATTTTATGTAGTTTTACTATTTATATACTTAGGCATAAATAAAGCCTTCTTTTATCTAGAAGGCTTTTTTCTTTATATAATTATTTTACCATACTGTGTTCTAATCTTAATTTATCTGCTATCATTGCTATAAATTCAGAGTTAGTTGGCTTTCCTTTAGTATTATGAACTGTATATCCAAATAATTGGTTTATTGTATCAACCTTACCTCTACTCCATGCAACTTCTATCGCATGTCTTATAGCTCTTTCTACTCTACTTGGAGTAGTATTAAACTTCTTAGCTATACTAGGATATAATTCTTTTGTTACAGCTCCTAAAAGTTCAACATTTTCTATAACCATTTTTATAGCTTCTCTTAAATATAAATACCCTTTTATATGAGCTGGTACACCTATTTCATGTATTATATTAGTTATTTCTGTTTCTATATTTCCTACATTTTTAACAAAGTCACTTCTTGTCATTTGTATATCAGCATGACTTTTAGGCTTTGTTTCTATATGGCTTACCCTATTTGACACTAATTCTCTTATTCTATTTATAAATATTACAAAATCAAAAGGTTTAACTATATAGTAATCTGCTCCTAAGTTTATCGCACTTTGTGTTATCTTATCTTGACCTACTGCTGATAAAACTATTATTTTTGGCATTTTAGGTATATTCATAGCATTTAATTTTTCTATAACCCCTAAACCATCTAAGTGTGGCATTATAACATCTAGTACTAATAAATCTGGTTGCGTTCTTTGTACTAAGTCTAACGCCTCTATCCCGTCTTTTGCAATACCTAATATTTCTATATCATTTTCATTAGATAAATACTCCTTTAGGACTTGACAGAAATCCTTATTATCATCGGCTAAAACTATTTTAATTTTTTCGTTCACTAAAATTCCCCCCATTAATAAAACATATTATCTTTTTTATATATAATAATATCAAAAGTTTTTCACTACTAAGCATATTCGACATACTAAAATTATATTCCTTCTACAAGTTTTGTTTTTTTTAATATCTCTTATCTAATTCTATCATCTCATTTATAAAAATACCATATCCTTTTTTAGGATTATCTTTAAAAACATGGGTTATCGCACCAATTATTTTATTATCTTGTATTATAGGTGACCCGCTCATTCCTTGAACAATTCCACCTGTATAATCAATCAACTTTGGGTCTATCACTTGGATTACCATATCTCTATCATTATTTTTATCACTTAATATACTCTTTATTTCTATATCATAACTTGTTATATTTCTATTTTCATCTTCAAATAAAATATATGCTTTTCCTAATTTTACATCTTTAGAATTTCCTACTTCTATTAATTGTGTAAATTTATTTTTTTTTCCTATCATATTTCCGCTTATTCCAAAATTAGAGTTTTCAGAAAACTTTCCTATTGGACTTTCTGTACTAAATTCACCTTTTATGTGTCCAACTTTATTGTCATTTCCCTTTATTATTTTAAGACTTGTGGGGTTATATATGTATCCTTGTTTTATTCTTAGTAATTCATTTGTGTCTACATCTGTAATAGCATGTCCTATTGCCTTAAATTTATCATTTTCTTGGTCGTAAAATGTTACTGTTCCTATTCCAGATATTTTATCTCTTACCCATAAACCTAATTTAGATTTTCCATTTTCTTTTTTTAGTTTTAAATTTTCTTTCAAATATTTATTATCTCTTTCAAATACTACTTCTATTTTATCTTCTTTACTTTCTTTTAAAATTTCTTTTACTTGTTCAGTATTTTTTATTTTCTGTCCATTTATTTTTACTATGTTATCTCCTCTTTTAATACTTCCTATATATTCAACATCATTTTCTTCATATCCTACTACTAATACTCCATCTGTATCAGCCTTAACTCCAACTATTTTTCCAAATGGATATACATATTTTTTTTTATTATTTTCATTTAAATTTAGTGTTTCAATACCAGATTGCATATATTTTTCATTTATTATCTTAAACCCTAAAAATATAAAACTAAATAATGCTATAAATAATACTAATTTATTACTTTTAATATTTTTCATTTTACCCGCTCCCTGATTTCTATTTTATGTATTTAGCATTCCTTGGTATTAAAAATTTATTCCCTTATTATTACTTTTTCTAATATAATAGAAATAAAAAAGAAGCCTTAGAGGCTTCTTTTTGCTAATTCTATTATTTCACTGGCATGTTCCATTGTTTTTTCTGTTATATTACTTCCTGCTATAAGTCTTGCTATCTCATCACGCTTTTGATTATGATTAAGTTTTTTTATAGTGGTAAAAGTTCTATCATTTGAAGTACTTTTTTCTATACAATAATGAGTATCTGCATTTGCTGCAATCTGAGGTAAATGAGTTATACATATAATTTGTTTTTTCTTACCTATATTACTAAGTTTTTCACCTACAATTTGAGCCGCTATTCCACTTATACCTGTATCTATTTCATCAAATACTAATGTATCTATTTGATCTATATCTGCTAGTATTGTCTTAAATGCAAGCATAAATCTAGACATCTCTCCACCTGATGCAACCTTGTATATTGGTTTAATATCTTCACCTAAGTTAAATGATATCATAAATTCAATATCGTCTTTTCCATTTGCAGTAAATGAACTATCTTTAAAGTTAACCTTAAATACTACGTTTTTCATATTTAAGCTTTTTAATTCGTCTAATAAAACTGCTTCTAACTTTGATGCTACTTTTAATCTTTCATTTGTTAGATTATTTGCTTTTTCTAAAAGAACTTTTTCTAATTTTATTATTTCTGACTTTAACTCTTCTACTTTTTCATCTCTATTTAATATTTCATCTAATCTAGCTTTAGTTTTATTATAATATTCAAATATTTCTTCTATATCTTCCCCATATTTCCTTCTTAGGTTATTGATTTCATCAACTCTAGTCTCTATCTGTTCTAATTCATATGGTTCAAAATCTATACTATCTTTATAATTTCTTATATCTCTAGATATATCTTGAAGTTCATACATTATTCTTTCTATATCATTATTGTAATCACTTAATGCTTTATCATACCTGGATATAGAGCTTAATTCGCTAACTGCATTTCCTATTAAATCAACTGCATTTACACTTCCCTCATATAAATGTTGATAAGTTAAATTTAAGTTGCTATATATTTTTTCGCTATTTCTATAAACATCTCTTTGTTTTAATAGTTCTTCATATTCATTTTCACTTAAATTTGCAGCTTCAATTTCATTTATTTGAAATTTTAACAAATCAATTTCTCTTTGAATTTGCATATCATCTTTATTTTCAGTTAGTGTATTTAATGATCTTTTAACTTCACTATACTTACGGTATATATCTTTATAATCAACTTTAAATTCTTCTAATTCATTTTCTCCAAATAAATCTAAAAATTCTAAATGTGTTTCTTTATTAAATAACGCTTGAGTTTGATGTTGACCATGAACATCTATTAGTGTTTTTGATATATCCTTAAGTATAGACATTTTAACAGTTCTTCCATTTACTCTTGCAACACTTTTTCCATCTGAATATATAACTCTTGTTATTACTAGTAAATTATCATCTTCTAATTCTATATCATTTTCATTTAAAACTTGTTTTAGGTTAACATTTTGACATTGAAATATAGCTTCTACTAATCCCTTTTCCGTTCCTTTTCTTAGGAAAGATCTATCATATTTTTCACCTAAACAAAGTCCTAATGCATCTATTATTATAGATTTTCCTGAACCTGTTTCTCCTGTTAATATATTTAAATTTTCATCAATACTTAGTCTTAATTCTTCGACTAAAGCACAATTTTTCATATATAGTTCAAGGATCAAATTAAATCCCCCTCTTTTTATATACAATTTATAAATATTATAATTTGTATGTTAGTATCTAGTTATTTTTAATTTGTTTAGTCTAAAGTATGAGAAGCCTCTACAACTTCTACTATCTTTTTACTATGAATTTCACCATCAAAAGTATATCCTTCATTTCCATTTCTTAAATGGATTAGGTATTCTATATTACCTTCTGGACCTTTTATAGGAGAATAGTCTAATCCTACTATTTCAAATCCATTTTCTACTGCAAAGTTAGATACCATTTCTATAACTTCAATATGAGTAGATTTTTCTCTAACTACACCTTTTTTACCTACTTTTTCTCTTCCTGCCTCAAATTGAGGTTTTATTAATGCTACTACTTCTCCACCAGGACATGTAAGTTCTTTTGCCTTTGGAAGAACTAGTTTTAAAGATATAAATGAAACATCTATTGATGCAAAATCTGCAAACTCTTTTGTGTTTTCTATGGTTACATGTCTTATATTAGTTCTTTCCATACAAACAACTCTTTCATCTTGTCTTAATTTCCAAGCAAGTTGCCCATATCCTACATCTATAGAAAATACTTTTACTGCTCCATTTTGAAGCATACAATCAGTAAATCCTCCTGTTGATGCACCTATATCCATACATACCTTACCTTCTAAGCTTAAATCAAAGTTTTTCATAGCTTTTTCTAACTTTAATCCACCTCTACTTGCATATGGTATTGGATTACCTTTAACTTCTATCTTTGCATCATCATTTACATCTACTCCTGCTTTGTCACATCTTTGATCATTAACAAATACAAGACCTGCCATTATAGCTCTTTTGGCTCTTTCTCTACTTTCAAAATGACCTTGTTCTACTAATAATACATCTATTCTTTTTTTCATGAAGTTACCTTTCTTGTTTATAAACTTTTTATTTTATCTGCTATTTTACTTGGTGATAAATTTATACTTTCATAGATGTCGTCTGCATTTCCATGCGGTACAAATTCTTCTGGAAGACCTATATTTACTATCTTAGATTTATATCCATTATCAATAGCAAATTTATTTATTCTACTTCCAAATCCTCCAACAACTACATTGTCTTCTATTGTAACTATAGTTTTATATTCTTTAAATAAAGAGTGTAATATCTTCTCATCCATAGGTTTTAAAAACCTTGCATTTACTATGGTAGGGTTTATATCCGATTCTGATAGCATTTTTTTAGCTTCTATACTATGTTTAACCATAGTCCCTATTGCTAATATTGCTATATCCTTACCTTGTGATAAAACCTCATAACTTCCTAATTTTATAGGCTTATAATCTCCTAAATCTATGTCATAAGCATTTCCTCTTGGATATCTAATAGCTAAAGGTGAATCTAATTCTAAAGATAAATCCATCATTAGACTTAATTCCCTGCTATCTTTCGGTGCCATTACTATAATATTTGGAACTATATTTAAGTAACTTAAATCAAACATACCATGGTGTGTTTCTCCATCATTTCCTACAATTCCAGCTCTATCTATAAGAAATGTTACAGGTTTTTTTGTTATACATACATCATGTATAAGTTGGTCATACCCTCTTTGTAAGAAAGAAGAGTACACTGCAAAGTATGGCTTCATTCCATTTTTTGCAAGTCCAGCTGCAAATGTAGCTGCATGCTGTTCAGCTATACCTACATCAAAGAACCTTTTAGGATATACTTTTTCAAATACATTAAGTCCTGTTCCAGACGGCATAGCTGCAGTTATTGCAACAATATTATCATTATTAGCTGCCATTTGTACTAATTTCTCACCTACTTGTGAAGATATTGATTTCGTACCTGAACTTTTTATTCCTTCTTTTATATCAAATTTTGATACACCATGATATTTATCAGGTGCTTCCTCTGCGTATCTATATCCCTTACCTTTTTTAGTTATTACATGAATTAAAGTTGGGCCTTTGCGATTTTTTACCTTTTTTAATATTTCTATTAATTCTTTAGTGTTATGACCATCAATTGGACCGTAATACTTTATACCTATAGACTCAAAAAATGCACATTCTTGAGGTGTAAACTTATCTATAATACTATCTTTTACTTTATTTGCAGTCTTATATATTAAGTTCCCTCCTGGAGCTACACTTAATATTTTTTCAACTTCATCTTTTACTTTATTCATTGTTGAATTTCTTATTAAGCTTGATAGATGTTTTGACATCCCACCAACATTTTTATCTATAGACATTTCATTATCATTAAGAATAACTATCATATCTGTATTTGTATATCCCAAATGATTAAGCCCTTCAAGGGCCATACCACCAGTTATAGATCCATCTCCTATCACTGCTATTACACTGCTGTCTTCATTTTTTATATCTCTAGCACATGCAATACCTTCAGCTACTGAAATTGATGTAGAACTGTGCCCAGTATCAAATATATCATGAGGACTTTCATTCTCCTTTGGAAATCCACTTAATCCATTAAATTGTCTTAAAGATATGAAGTCATTTTTTCTGCCTGTAACTATCTTATGTACATAAGATTGATGACCTACATCCCAAACTATTTTATCTTTTGGACTATTAAATACTTTATGAAGTGCTAAGGTTAACTCTACTACACCTAAATTAGATGCGAGATGGCCTCCTGTTTGAGAAATAGATCTTACCAAAAATTTTCTTATATCCTTTGCTAAAAAATCCATTTCATCTATGCTCATAACTTTTATATCATCTGGAGAATTTACTTTATCTAAATATTTATACATGCTATCCTCACCTTTTACTGATCAAATTTTTATTAACTTAAAAAAGCCTTCTATGAGAAGACTTTTTCTTTACATAGTTTTACATAATCGCAAAATGAATATATCTTAGTATTGACTAAGTTATATTCATTTTATAACTATATTAAAATATAAAAATCATATCATATTGTATATGTTCTTTCAAACTAAGACATTACTATGGCAGTTACAATTCCTAGTATTGCTCCAAATAAAACCTCTTTTGGAGTATGTCCTACTAGCTCCTTTAATCTATTTTGTTCTATATGTTTTTTATGATGTAAATCATCTAATATTTGATTTAAAATAGCAGCCTGCTTTCCTACCGATCTTCTAACACCTGACGCATCATACATTATTATAAGTGCAAATACTGCTACTATTGCAAAGTCCGTTGAACTAAATCCTCGTTCGATTCCTACTAGTGTCGCTAGACTTGTTACAAAGGAACTATGAGAACTTGGCATACCTCCAGAAGTAAAAATTCTTGAAAAATCAATTCTTTTAACTTCTCCAGTAAATATTTTAAAAAATTGTGCTAAAAAACAAGCATATATACTTATTCCTAAAACTCTGTTGCTAAAAATCTCCGAAAAAACGTCCATTTATCCTCCTTAATATTCTCTATCTATTATATAATCTGCTAAGCCAACTAGAAACTCTGAATTAGTCCCTATATCTTTTATATTATCTTTAGCTTCTTCTATTAACTTATGTGCAATTATTTTAGATTCTTCTAAACCTAATAAAGAAGGATATGTTGATTTATGATTGTCTATATCACTTCCAACTTTTTTGCCTAGCTTTGCCTCGTCACCTACTATGTCTAATATGTCATCTACGATTTGGAATGACAATCCTATATTTTTTGCATATTTTGTTATCTTATCTAAATTTTCTTCGCTAGCATCACCGATTATAGCTCCAGCTCTCATACATCCAATTATTATTGACGCTGTTTTATTATTGTGTATATAATCTAACTTTTCCTTAGGTATTTGTTTATTTTCGCTTTGAACATCAACTACCTGTCCACCAATCATGCCATATATTCCCGATGACTTTGCTATTTCATTTATAGCCTTTAAATATTTTCTAGGATTTTCCTTTTCTATTGAATTTGAAAGCATAATTTCAAAAGCATAGTTTAAAAGAGCGTCTCCTGCAAGTATTGCCATATCTTCTCCGTATACTATATGGTTAGTTTTTCTTCCTCTTCTTAAATCATCATTATCAAGTGCTGGTAAATCATCATGTATTAATGAATATGTATGTATCATTTCTATAGCAACTGCAAAAGGTATTGCATCTTTCTCATTACCGCCTACAATTTTACATGCTTCTAGTGTCAAAATAGGCCTTAACCTTTTTCCTCCAGCTCTTAAACTATAATTCATAGACTCCATAATAGTCTTTTGATATCCTTCTTCTTTAGGCATATATATATTTAATAGCTCTTCTATATAATTAGCTCTTTCCTTTAGAGATTGTTTAAACTCCATGTTTATTCCTCCCTCATATCTAAATCTTCTTCTATTCCCAATTGAGTAAATTTACTTATTTTAAGCTGTGCATCTTCTAAAAGTTTATTGCAATGTTTATAAAGACTGATACCTTCTTCATATAAACTTAATGATTCATCTAAGCTAGCGCCTTTAGATTCTAATTTTTCTAATATTTCTTCCAATTTCTTATAGGCTTGTTCATATGTTAAATTCATATTTATACCTCTTTATTTTTAATTTTCTCTACAATACACTCTATATTTCCATCTTTTAATACTATATCTATATCGTCTTTGAATTTTAATTCTTGTACACTATTTATAACTTCTCCATCTTTTTGAACTATACTATATCCTCTATCTATTGTAGCAAGTGGACTTAGATTATGAAGTATAGCTCCTACATTTGAAAGTTTTTCCGTTTTGGTATATATATTATTTTCTATCTCAGAACTTATTTTATCATATATTTTGTCTAATTGTATAATTTTATCTCTTATGATGTATGATTCTAGGTAACCATTTATTTTATCAAATGTTGAATTTAATTTATATTCATTAACTTGGATATTATTTACTAATGATTTATTCATTCTGTTTTTTATATTTTCAAGCTTATAATTTATATCATCTAGTGATGGAGTTGCTATCTCTGCTGCTGCAGAAGGTGTCGGCGCCCTCATGTCAGATACAAAATCACATATAGTAAAATCTGTTTCATGGCCTACTGCTGATATTATAGGAATTTCTGATTCAAATACTGCTCTAGCAACAATTTCCTCATTAAATGACCAAAGTTCTTCTATAGATCCTCCACCTCTTCCAACAATTATGGTATCTACATTATCTCTTTCGTTGAAAAATTTAATACCTTCGCATATATCATACTTAGATCTATCACCTTGAACATTTACTGGATAAAGTTTAATGCTAACCTTAGGGTATCTCCTTTTTATAACATTTATTATATCTCTTATAACAGCTCCAGTTTGCGATGTTATAACTCCTATTGAATTTGGAATTTTAGGTATAGTTTTTTTATACTTTGTATCAAATAAACCTTCTTTACTTAACTTTTCTTTTAGCTTATTAAACTCTATATATAAGTTTCCTATTCCTTCTATCTCTACACTATTTATATATAATTGGTATGAACCATCTCTTTCATAAACAGATATATACCCGTTAGCTATAACTTTTACCCCATTATTTAGCTTCATTGTAGGATCATAGTTATTTCTAAATATTACACAATTTAATTTAGAATTTTCATCTTTTAATGATAAATAAACATTACCACTAGTGTGTACTTTAAAATTTGATATTTCTCCTTTAACTTTTAAATTATATAATATTGGATCATTACTTAAAATTCTTTTTATATATGAGTTTGCTTCACTTATATCTAAAGCTCTTAGTTTCATTTTTATTCTCCTAAAATTTGCTTATCTAAGCCTATTATAGCACATCCTATCCCATTGTCAGTTGCATACTCAGGCTTTGTAAAATATGTATTTACGTTATGCTTTTTTAGCTTTAAGCTTAATTCTTTTGATATATACTTACTTGCCGATACTCCTCCTGCAAATACAACCTCATTTACATTATGTTTTTCAATTATATATAATATAGACTTATACATATTTCTAACGACTGAATCTAGTACTAATTTAGATATATATTCTTCGCTTTCATCATTTATAATTTTATATATTTGATTTTCAAGACCTGATAAATTCATATAACCTTCTTTTACAGAAGTTTTTAGGCCCTGTTTTATTTTTTCTTTACATTTCATAGCAGATTCATCTATATATTTTCCAGCTGGAAATTTATATCCAAGCTTTACACCTACTCTATCTATAAATTGCCCAAAACTTATATCTTTACTTCCACCAACTATCTCTATACTATATTTTGAATTAGTTTTATCTTTATTTTCATTTATCAAAAGTATTTCCGTAGTACCTCCAGACATATGAACAGATAGAAACTTTTCTTTGTTTTTTATTTCATTTGTTAAAAGACTTGATTCTATATGATTTTCTTGGTGACTAGTTATGTATAATGGGCACTTCATCATACTAGATGATAATTTTGCAAAATTATATCCTGCCATAAATACTGGCATATATGAACCCTTTACTGGCCTTGGTTTATTTGATACACATATACCTACTATATTATAGTTTTTAGTAAGTTCTTTTATTTCCAAGCTTAATTCTCCTAAGTTATTAATATGCTGAAATACAGCTTCACTTTGTCTAAGCCCATTTCCATTTTCTTTTACCTTTAGCATAATTTTTTTATTAAAAATTACTTTTTTACCTAAAGATATAGCTGCTATAGAAGTTGTATAGCAGCTAGTATCTATTCCGATTATTATATTATTTTCCTGAAAGTTCATTAACAACACTTCCTAATATTCCGTTTATAAACTTAGGAGCTTTGTCATCACAGTATATTTTTGAAATTTCTACTGCTTCATTTATAGAAACTTTATTTGGTATTTCTTTAGCAAATAAAATTTCACATACAGCTAATTTTAATATAGATGCATCTACCTTTGGCATTCTATCTACTGTCCAGTTCTTAGCATATTTGTTTATTAATTCATTTATTTTATCATTGTTTTCTTTTAAGTAACCGCACATATTTTTCATATAATCTTTATCTATTACATTTTCTAATTCTAATGTTCCAAGTTCTATTTCCGGATTATTAGAGTATTGTAATCTAAGTTCTTCATATCTATTAACTATATATTCAAAGTTATTATTTAAAAAACTATCTAATATATCACCCATATCTTCTTTAGTTAAATCCGCTTGATATATTAATTTCATCATATATTCTCTACTTGTTACTTTTTTTGCCTTATCGTTTCTCATTGGTTGTAATCCTCCTTCAATTCCTATTATGCGCACATTAAGCAAGAAAAAACCCTCTGATTTTTCAGAGGGTATGTATTAACTTTTTTTGATTTGCTTAGCTTCTTCTTTCTCAGCCTTTTCTCTTTTAAAGCTGATTCCTTGAACATGTATATTCACTTGAGAAACTTTTAATCCTGTCATTGTTTCAACAGTATTAGCTACATTTTCTTGAATCTTAAAAGCTATGTCAGGTATAGATACACCATAGTCTATCATAACCATTACATCTAAGTTAACTTCCTCTTCTTCTATTTGTATTTTTACGCCATTATTTTTAAGTAATTTATCTGTGAATGTTGTATTCGTTTCTACGCCTTCAACCTCTAAAGCTGCAAGTCCTGCTATAGTAGCAATAACTTCATTAGATATTTTCACTTGTCCAAAATTGTTATTTTCCATGATAAAGACTACCCCCTTATTTTAAGGAACTATTTTATAAGTATAATAATACCAAATACAAATGAACTTTGCAAGAAAATAACCTCAGTTATATTCTGAGGTTTATATATTTTCTTAAGATATTTAGGATTATTTTATTTCTAATTTTGATTATTATTCATTAATTTTATATTTTCATATTTTACACTTGCTTGTTCTGCTACTAAGTCAAATACTTTAGCTGCATCTGATTTGTCTAATTTTTCTTCATTTACAACAACATTTACATTTTCACTGCTTATGTACACTAGTGCATCTTCAAATCCTTTAGCGCTTAGTAAATTTTCTATTTTTAGTTCCGTTTCTTGATCTTTAACTAATTGAAGTTTCATTGATGAAGCTTCTTTTCTAGATTCTTCAGTTGTAGATGGATTATTTATCATTTCATTTAAATCTTGAGTTAACTCATTTCTTTGTTTTTCTCTAGTCATTTTCATATCTAATATATATGTAGCTTTTTTCATATTTTTTTCTGATGTTAATTGGCTTTTTATTTCCTTACTAGTTTCTGTAGCTTTTTCATTTATTTTATTAGTTTTACTATCTACCACTTCAACTTCTACATCTTTTTTACTTGCTTCTTTTTTAGCTTCTTTATTATTTTCGCTATCTTCATTTTTTTTCATTTGAGCTTGTTCATATGCCTTCATTTCTTTAGATGTTTCAAGTACAGACTTTTGACTGAACTTATAATTAACTACTCCTAATACAACTAGCATTGCTGATAAACTTATTACTACAAATCCTCTTCCCTTATAATTAAATCTCATTTTTATCCCCCCAAGTTTAATATAATTATTTAGTATATACTTCTACCTGATGTCCTGATACTTGTAATGCTGTTTGTACTGCGCTATAAAGAGTTTCTTTAACATGCGAATCACTAGCTCCACTTGATACCACTATAACCCCTTTTATTTTAGCTTCATTGGTTTTTAGTACTACAGGGTTATTTGAACCAGATGTTATCATAGTTTTATTTTCGCTAGATGTTGTTACTGTTCTTTCTCCACCTTGCGCATCTGTTTCTTGCGTTTTTTCTGTGTTTGAATTAGAGTTAAATGCCGGTTGAATCTCCTCACTAGATTCAAATGTTATCATTACATCAACATCTCCAGCTCCTTCTATTTTTGATAGTATATTTTTTAGTTTTGTTTCTATCTCGTCATTTTTATTTTCCTTGGATACTTCTGCTTGTTTATCAGTTTTAGCATTTTTTTCTTCTTCACTTTTGTTATCTTTAGAAAAGCTTGGCAATACAACAAGTGCTATTGCACATACAACCCCTAAAGATAATAGTGAGTATATCTTTTTCTTATCTTTTTCATTTAAGTTTTTAAACATTCACCCAACCCCTATTAATCAATTTCTATAGTTTCAATTGATACATCAAGTATTTTTACTAAATCTTCTTTTAACTTATTTTCATTTAGATTAAGTTCATGCTCCTTTTCTTTTGGTGCATCCTTTTCTTTAAATACTTGTTTAGATTTTTCTTTTTCATTAGATTGTATGTCCTCATTTTGACTTTTATTACTATTATTTTTTTCTTTTACTTTAATATTTCCTATTTCTGATCCGTTAAATTCTATATCATCAAGCTCATAACCGTATTCATCTAATTTAAGTTTTAATACATCTTTTAATCCATTTTCATATCCTTTTGATAAGCTATTATTGCCTGTTTTATCAGCCAGTGTATTTATACTATCTACATATTCTTTATTATAGTGACTCATAGATTGCAATATTTTATCCTCTAGGCTAATATCCTTTGAAAAAAATCCTATTACTGGAGTTAGTACAATAAACACAAATATAAAATTAAGTACTAAATTTATATATGGCTTTATTTTAGATTCAGGCAAAATCATATTTACTATATTTACTATAAATGCTCCTATTAAAATGGTTATAATCCACATTTTTATGTTATCTATCATATAGCCCCTCCTCTATCCTTGAGCTACTACACTTATTGAAGTTAATACTGCTACTGTTACAAAAAACATTATTGTTATAGCTATTATACATGCAAGCATTATTACCATTAAGTTTGCAACTTCATTTAAAAAGCTTGATATACCTTCTTCTCCTATAGGTTCTACTACTATTGCAGAAACCTTATATACAACTATTATTGATAATATTTTTATTACAGGTACTAAGCAAATTCCAACTAATAAAACAAGCCCTAATCCACCAAATACACCTTTTATAAGTTGAGATGAGGATAATAATATATCAACTGAATCTGATACAAATCCACCTACAACTGGTATAAAATTTCCTATAGCATATTTAGCTGTCTTTACTGTAAAGTTATCAATGTTTGTTACATATAAACCTTGCATTGAAACAAGTCCTAAATATATGGTAAACATCGCTCCTAAAGACACTAAATTTATTTGTTTTATAAACGATGATAATTTTTTTAGTTTAATATTTTTAGATAAGTTATTTACGACTAAAATTGCAAAAGCAACTGCAATTGATACGAATAAAAAGTTTTTAAATACAACGTTTATAAATGTTACTCCACCTATAAATATTGGATTTAATACTGTCGATGTGATAGGAAATCCAATTAATACTAATAATGTTATTAATACCGGCATTATGACTTGCATAAGACCAACGGTTGAATTTATGGTGTTATTACATATTTCAAGTACATCTTTAAATCCTATTAATGTAAGTGAGACCATTGTTATAAATACTATATATGTAGTTATTTGACTAACTGCACCTGATGAAAAAGAATTGTCCAAACTTTTTAAAACTGATGATAATAATGCTAATACCAAAATTATGGTGGCTACCTTTATACTAGACTTAACTTCATCAAATATCATTAACTTGATTCCCTCTTTGTTAAATAAGTCCAACATCGTTTTATCTCCACTGACAAGCTCTTTTATAAATGTTTTTAGACTTACATTATCTAGAGCTGTAGATTCTTTTATATAACCTTGTATTTCATCTAAATTTATCTTTTCTAATTGCCCATCAATATATTTATCTATACTTTTTTTAGTTTCACCATAGTTTTCTTCCTTTTTATCATTTGCAAAGCAAATCATAAAAGATCCAAATACTAAAAGTATGGCTAGTACTATGCTTGAAAATATTTTTTTCATAAGTAACCATTCTCCTATGGGATAATATTTAGTACCATTTCTACA
This sequence comes from Faecalimicrobium sp. JNUCC 81, assembly GCF_053667625.1. NCBI lineage: Bacteria > Bacillati > Bacillota > Clostridia > Peptostreptococcales > Peptostreptococcaceae > Faecalimicrobium > Faecalimicrobium sp. JNUCC 81. Next base: position 815,858 of record NZ_CM132203.1, on the reverse strand, counting down.
ATTGATAACAGTATGGGAAATGACATTGTCATAACTATTATTTTCCCTCCAAACTCTAGCTTAGAGGCAATATTTCCTTCCCCACAATCTTTACAAAGTTGTATGGCAAACTCCATAAGATATGCTATCCCAATTAATTTTATTATTAAAGATATGTACATAGTAGGAATATTGGCTCTTTGTGCCAAATCTTGTATACTTTCTACTATAAAATTAAGCTTAAATATTACTGATAATAATATTGTTATTCCTGTAAGTATTGCTATAAACATTGCTATTTCTGGTCTGTCCTTTTTTATTACTAAACAGAGTGTCGTTGATATTATTGCAATCCCTACTAATTGCATAACTTCCAAAATATCTCCTCCTCTTTAGTAAAGTTGAAACATTGTTTTAACTGCATTAAATAAATTACCTATCTCCCCTAGTACCATACTTAATACAATTATTACTCCCGCTAATGTTGTAAATGATGCCCAATCTTTTCTATCTGTTTTTTCTAAAAGCATATTAAGGACTGATATTAATAAACCAATTCCTGCAACCTTTATTATTAAAGATATATCCATAGCTCCCCCCTATATTAAAATTATTCCTATTATTAATCCTATTACGGTAGATAATTTTCGATAGACTGTACCTTTTTTTTCTACATCCTCTTTAGTCTCTTTAGTTAATGCCTTGAAGTTTTCAACAGATAAATCTATCATTCTTGTTTGAGATTCTATGTCGCTCTTTCCTAAAGTAAGTATAAGTTTTTTTAATTCATCAACCTCCTTATTTTGTAAGTAAGTTTCTTTTATTAAAATCCCTATATTATCATTTAAAATTTTATCTAATACCTTACTTTGATTGTTATGTAGCTCATATTCCATACTCTTAAAAAATTTTGATGTGCAGTATTCTGTTTTTTCACCAATTCTTTTAAATATTTCCTCTAATGTATATAGCCCAAAAGATAAATCCATTCTTATTATCTCTAATATTCTTATGAGGTCATTTAGCTGTTTATGCCTATTTGTATAAGCTTTATAAATATGTTCTCCTATTAAATAACTACATCCAACTAAAATACCTATAATAATTATTTTAATTTGCAAAATACCATCTCTTTTCTTCTAAATCATATATTTTTTCTATGGTTCCTGGGCCCTTTTTAGCCGATAATATGATTACTTTTGTAAATAGTTCTTTATCTAATAAACAACTTAGCTCTTTTCTACTTTTTATATCCTCTATTGAGTCACCATGGACTGTAGTAATTAAACTTACTCCTCCATTTAAAGCTGTATACAAAGCCTTTATTTCCTCCATATTTCCTATTTCATCTGTTACTATAAGATTTGGAGACATTGATCTAAGTAGCATGGTAATACCTAAATCCTTTGGGCAAGTCTCTATTATATCTGTTCTAATACCTATATCCATCTGAGGCTGTCCTAAGTATGACCCTGATATCTCATTACGCTCATCTATTAATGCTACCTTTATCCCCTTAAATCCATAATTTGTATTTCCATTACTTAAATTTCTTACTATATCTCTAACTAAAGTTGTCTTACCACATTGGGGCGGAGATATTATCAAAGTATTATTTACTTTATTTTCTCCCCTTATAATATGAGATAATATTTTATCTGAACATCCAATCACTTCTCTAGAAACCCTTATATTAAGTGAAGATATATGCTTTATATTCTTAACTTGTCCATCTTCAACTATTGCTTTTCCAACTAATCCTACTCTATGACCTCCTCTAAGTGTTATAAATCCTTTTTTAATATCATCCATAAAAGAATGGATTGAGTATTTACATATTATTTGAAATGTTTGTTCTACATCTTCTTTACTCACTATATATGGGTTGTACATATTTAAATCTAGATTATTTGAGCTTAGATTATAGAAGTAGTCTTTATTATTTGCATTTACTATTAATGGCTTATTAGACCTAAGCCTAATTTCTTCTATACTTACATTATCATTTGAAATATTTTTAATTTTTTCTCTTAAGTTCATTGAAAGCGAGTTTATTATCTCATCACAAAGTTTTTTCATACCTTGTCCTCCTCTCTTGTTTGTTTATATAATTCTATTTATAAATTCATAAAAATATTACAAAAATAAAATAAAAAATACCTCTTAAAGAATTTCTCATCTTTAAGAGGTATTTTTTATTTTATATTATTTGCATATTTCTATTCTATTTTCTTCTAATACACTAACCTTACCTGTAACTACTTTAATAGATTCATTATCTTTTAAGTTAGTAAATATAACTGGACTTATATCTGATTTTGCATTATTTTTTATAAAATCAACATCCATCTGTATTAATTTATCTCCAGCTTTTACTTTATCTCCAGCCTTTACAAAAGTTGTAAAACCTTCACCTTTTAAATTTACAGTATCTATTCCAAGATGAATTAATATTTCAGTCCCATCATTAGCTTTTAAACCAACAGCATGCTTAGTTTCAAATACCATTTCAACGCTTCCATCTATTGGAGATAATATATTTCCATCATTTGATTTTATAGCAAATCCATCTCCCATCATTTTTTGTGAAAAAACTTCATCTGGTACTACAGATATATCTAATATTTCTCCATTAGTAGGCGATACGATACCTTTGTTTTTTACTGATGCTATATCTTCTTGCTTTGACTTTTTAAATATATCAAAAAATCCCATGTTCTTACTCTCCTCTTTATGCTAGTTTAATATCTTAAATTCTTCAATAGTACACATAGCAGCAATAGCTCCTTTTTTAGTTGTAGTGTCTGCTGCATACTTATTACTAAATAATAACATATCTTTTATTTTTTCGTTACTTATATTTTCTATTTCATCTATTTCAATATAATTTTTACCTAATTGATATAAAAATGATCCTATAAAAGAATCCCCAGCACCTGTTGTATCTATGGCATTAACATTAATTCCTTCTTTTTCAACAACTTTCATTATATTATCCTTTTTAGTGATAAAAGACGCACCTTCTGGTCCTTTTGTATATATTATTGCCTTTACATTTCCAACAAATAGGCTTTCTAAAGCTAATCTTTCATCTTTTATACCTGTTATAAATTCTAACTCTTCATCAGATATTTTTAATATATTTACAAGTGGTAAAAACTCTTTTATTACATTTTTACATTCTTGTGAATTGTTCCAAAGTGGTAGCCTTACATTAGGGTCAAAACTTATTATTGCTTTATTTTTAGTTGCATATTCTATAGCTTTTTTATGAGCATATTTCATAGGGGATTCTACTAAATCTACTGAACAAAAATGTAGTACTTTACAATCTTCAAACCAACTTTCTTTTATTTCATCTTTACTAAGTAACATATCTGCACTTGGATTTCTGTAAAATGAAAAATCTCTATTTCCATCTTCTTTTAATGATACAAATGCAAGCCCTGTATTTGCTTTATTAGTTCTAAGTATATATTTTGTATTTACATTAGCATCATTTAAAACATCTATTATATGATCTCCGAATGAGTCATTTCCAAGTTGAGATATAAAATAAGCATCACCACTTAATTTTGCTATGGCTGCTGCTACATTTGCAGGCGCACCGCCTGCAACCCTCTCAAACCCGTCTACTTCTTTAAGCATACAACCCTTTTTATTAGGTATAAAATCTATTAATGCCTCTCCTATGGTAATTATTTTATACATATCGATACTCTCCAAGTTCATATAAATTTATTTTTACATTATCTAGGTTTCCTTTTAGTACTATTTTATCTTTATTATCCTTTGGATAAATACGTGTAGTAAATACTTCTTCTCCATCATTTACAAATATTTCAAGAGACGACGTATCACTGAAAATTTGTAGTTTTCTTAATTCATTTATATCTACAGCCCTACTCTCTCTTCCATAACCACTATTTCCTAAAGTTAATTTCATCAATTTTTTGTCTTTATTAAAAGTAATCTTACAATCTTCTCTTAACTCTAATTTAAAGTCATCTACTTCACTATCAAATTCTATATCTAATTCGAAAACTTCAGCTTTTAATTCATCATATACTTGAACATTATTTAGTTCTTTTGTTATTTTACTTTTTCTAAGTTCTTTTAATTCATCAATTGGTCTTTGATATATTTTATTATCTACAAGTTCTAGCACTCTAGGAATTGTAAGTGCATGTTGCCACCCAAATTCAACTGTAGGATTTGTGTAGTAATCATCATCTATATCAGGTAACCCCATCCATCCAATCAATATATTTCTATTTTTTTCATCTATAAATGTCTGCGGTGCATAAAAATCAAATCCTCTATCTAGTTCTGTAAATTCTTTAAAATCATATTTTCCATCATTTAAATTCATATTTCCTAAGAAATATCCACTTTGATATATATTATTGTACTTATGCCCGTTTTTTTCTATTCCTTGTGGAGATATGCATAAAATTGTTTTTGTATTTTTGCTAACTTTGTCAGTTAATTCAAACATATCTGGACATTCCCACATATATCCAAATTTTTCATCACTAGTTATTATATTTACAAAACTCCAATCTTCAAGATTTGAGCTTTTATATAAAAGTATGCATCCTTTGTCATTTTTATCTCTTGCACCTAATATCATATAGTAATTATTATCTTTTTTAAATACTTTAGGATCTCTAACATGACATGTCATATTTTCAGGGTAATCAATATTTTTAAATATTAATTTTTTATCAGTAAAGTTTATTCCATCATTACTTTTAAACATTATTGTATTATGCTGCCTGCCTTTATTTATATAATCAAAATCTCCAACTTCTTTAACATTTCCCGTGTAATAAAAATATATTTTATTATTTTCAACAAAAGCAGACCCTGAATAAACACCATGACAATCATTTAAGTTATCTGGGTAAACTTGAGCTCCCATGTCATTCCAATTAATCAAATCCTTTGATTTATAGTGCCCCCAAAATTTTAATCCACCCTTAGCCTCAAATGGTGAGTATTGATAAAAAATATGGTACTCTCCTTTAAATTGACATAATCCATTAGGATCATTTAACCAACCAATAGGTGGCATTAAATGATATTTCAGTCTAAATTCATCATTATTTACCTTATCTTTTTCTAATCCTTTGCGCATATCTATAAGCTTAGAAAATTCTTTTTTTAAAATACTCATTCTCTATCTCCTTATATTATAAAATTCGCAAGCTATTTATATTAAAATATATAAATAGCTTGCGAATTAGTATTATTTACATGTATAAAACTAATCTTCTTTAATTCCTAATATCATTGTTAATCCAAATGAAACTCCAAGTGCTATAGCAAACATTATTATATATTGAATAGGTGCATGTAAAGTAAGAAGTATTCCAAATATTCCTGTTACCCCTGTTCCTGTAGCTCCAAGACCAACAATTGCAGCATATAAGGCTGCTACAGCTGCACCAATAGAAGCAGCTATAAATGGTTTTACAAATCTTAAATTAACACCAAATATTGCAGGTTCTGTTATACCTAAAAGAGCACTTATACCTGCTGGAAGAGCTAATGCTTTTGTATTTTTATTTTTTGATTTAAGGGCAACTGCAAGTGCAGCTCCACCTTGCGCTATATTTGCAGCAGATGCTATTGGTAAGAAATATGTCATTCCAAATTGTGATATTTGACCAAAATCTATTATTGTGTACATATGATGTATTCCACCGACAACTGTAGTACTATATATACCACCCATTAAGAATCCACCTATTCCGTAAGGTATTTGTATTAGTTTTTGAACTCCATCTATTAATGTATTTTCTAGACCTACAAATACCGGACCTATTATTGTTAATGTCAAATATCCTGTTATAAAAACTGTTAACAATGGAGTTAAGAATAAATCTAACATTGCTGGAACGAATTTATGAAGTTTGTTTTCTATAAAACTCATTAGATAAACGGCTATCATTATAGGAATTACATGACCTTGATATCCAACTAATGGAATTTCATATAATCCACCCCATACACTCAACGTAGATTTATAACCTTCTGTTGCAACGGTCCAAGCATTTTGTAAGTCTGGATGAATCATAATCATGGCAATTACTGCCCCTAAGTATACGTTTCCACCAAATACCTTGGCTGAACTATACCCTATAAGGATTGGTAAAAATACATATGCCGCATTACTAAATAATTTTAGCATTACAAAGAATGAATTGTTCATATCTATATTTAGATATCCATTTGCTGATATAAAGCTTAAAGCCTCTGTAAGTCCCATCATTAAACCACATGAAACTATAGCTGGCAATATAGGTACAAATATATCTCCTAAAGTTCTTATTAACCTTTGAAATGGATTTGATTTTTTAATTGATGCTCTTTTTACTTCATCTTTAGTAGCAATTTTTGTATCTGCAATTTTTGCAAATTCTTCATAAACTTTATTTACAATACCAGTTCCAAATATTATTTGAAGTTGATCTGCTGTTATAAATACTCCTTTCACTCCTTCAATATTTTGTATTGCTAATTTATCAATTAATTCTTCATTTTTTAAAACTATACGTAGTCTTGTAGCACAGTGTGCTGCTGAGTCTATATTACTACTATTGCCTATGTTTTCTAGAATTTCTTTTGCTACGTTTTTATAATTCATACCCTCTCTCCTTTATATACTTTATTATACTTTCAAATTCTTTATTTATTTAAACATAAATATCATAAGGTATCGTTCCCATACATTTCATATGAAATCGTTCCCTCTATTTTATTCAATTATATATTCTTTTTTATAGTTTGTAAACATTTTCTTAAACTATAAAATATACTTTAATATTAAAAATAACCTATCTAAATTAATAGAGTTTTTTACTCTACTTATTTATATAGGCTATTTCTATATTTTAACACTTTCTCTACTTTTAAGCTTATAACCTAGCTTAATACTATTTACATCATTTTTACTATCTATCATCTTTAAAATCATTCGTGCACTTTCTATTCCACTATTTTCATAGTAATAATGCATAGTTGTAAGCCTTGGAGATATTATATTTGAAATTTTCGAATCTCCAATTGCACATACACTTACGTCATTTGGTATATTTATATTAACTTCTTTTAAATATTCTATAGCTCCTAATGCAATATTATAAGTTGCACAAAATATAGCATCTATATCTTTATTTTTTTCAATTAATTCTTTTGCATTTTTATATCCAGATTCTTGAGAAAACTCTCCAATTTTTATAAGACTTTCGTTTATTTTTAGTTTATTACTTTTCAAACAATCTTTATATCCTAATTCTCTATTTAGACCTGCTGATATATCATCTTTAGTTACACCTATGTATGAAATCTTTTTATGTCCTTTTTGGATTAAATATTTTGTCATATCATATGATGCTTCATAATCACTATGATATACGCACGGATATCCATCTATATTTTGACCTACTATAACAATCGGTATCTTCATATCCTTTATGATATCTAAATGCTTCTGAGTAATTATTGTTGCTACAAGTATTACTCCATCAACGTTTTTATTTTTAAATATTTGTAAATACTCTATTTCTTTTTCTATATTTAAATCTGTATTTCCAAGTATTATATTATATCCACTATTAGAAGTTTCTTCACTTATACCACTAACTATTTTACCTATAGTTTCAGAACTTATTTTAGGCAATATGACACCTATTAAATTTGTTTTTTTAGTTCTTAAAGTTTTTGCATAACTTGATGGAATAAATCCGGTCTCATCAATAACCTTTTGAATTTTACTTCTATTTTCTTCACTTACATATCCATCATTTAAAAACCTTGATACAGTAGATTTAGATACACCTGAAAGTTTAGCTATATCAATAATATTCATATATTTTCTCCTAGATATTTTTATAGTATATAGGAAATTATATTCATTTTAAATCTCTTAATAAGTATAATTTTCATATATATGCTTTAAAAAGCTATCATTTATAATATTTTATAGAAGGCTTTTTATAAATTAAAGTTTATATTATTTTTTATACTATGTCCATAGTATTTAAAAAGCCGTACTGTATAATATCAGTACGACTTTTTATAGGATTAATATTTTTTAAATACTAAAGTTGCATTATGCCCACCAAATCCTAAAGAATTTGAAACTGCATATCTAACTTCTTTTTCTCTTCCTTTATCTAATACATAATCTAAATCAAGTTCTTCATCTACATTTTGAACGTTTATAGTAGGAGGTACAAAACTATCATTTATACTCATCGCACATATAACAGCTTCAACAGCTCCTGCTGCTCCTAACAAATGTCCTGTCATAGATTTTGTTGATGAAACACATATATCATATGCTTTATCTTTGAATATATTTTTTATAGCTTGAGTTTCAAGTCTATCATTATAAGGAGTTGATGTACCATGAGCATTTATATAATCAACTTCATCTAATGGAACATTTCCATCTTGTAGTGCCATTTGCATAGAACGAGTTGCTCCTTCTCCACCCTCTGCTGGTGTAGTCATATGATAAGCATCTGCCGTTAATCCATAACCAACAACTTCTGCGTATATTTTAGCATTCCTTTTTATAGCATGATCTAATTCTTCTAGTATAAGTATTCCTGCACCTTCACCCATTACAAATCCATCTCTATCTTTATCAAATGGTCTTGATGAAGTTTTAGGGTCATCATTTCTAGTAGACATAGCCTTCATATTACAGAACCCCGAAAATGCAAGAGCTGTTACTGGAGCTTCACTTCCTCCAGCTACCATAATATCCGCATCTCCTCTTTGAATAATCTTAAAAGCATCTCCTATTGAGTGAGTTCCTGATGCACATGCTGTACATACGTTAGTGTTTGGCCCTTTAGCTCCTAAGTATATAGAAACTTGACCCGCTGCCATATTTCCTATCATCATTGGAACAAAGAACGGACTTACTCTTTTATTACCTTTATTTAAAAGAATCTTATGTTGTTCTTCTATAGTCTCAACTCCACCTATACCAGATCCGATTATAACTCCCATACGATTTCTTTCTACTGTATCTAAATCAAGTTTCGAATCTTCAACTGCCATTTTTGCAGATGCTATGGCAAACTGAGTGAATCTATCTAATCTTCTAAGTTCTTTTTTGTTTATATAATCTTCTCCATTGAAATCTTTAACTTCACCTGCAACTTGTGTTTGAAAAGTACTAGCATCAAATCTAGTTACAGTATCAATTCCACATACTCCAGATTTTATATTATTCCAAAATGTTTCTTTTCCATTTCCTACAGGTGTAATACATCCAAGACCTGTTATAACAACTCTCTTTTTCATAGAGAATACCTCCAACTATTTATTAGCTTCTATAAATTTAACTATATCTCCTATAGATTGGAATTTTTCGGCTTCTGTATCTGGTATTTCAACATCAAATTCATCTTCAAGCGCCATTATTATTTCTACTGCATCTAATGAATCTGCTTCTAAATCCTTCATTAAAGAAGTTTCCATAGTTATTTCTTTATCCTCAACACTTAATTGCTCTCTTATTATTTCTACAACCTTATTAAACATATTTTCTTCCTCCTGAAATTTAAATTAATTTTATTTTCAAAATTTTCAATCATATAGTTTTAAAACTTATCTATAAATTTATAAGCTTTATTTATTATTGCATTACCATTCCACCATCTACATTTATAACTTGACCAGTAACATAGCTTGACATATCACTAACTAAAAATGCTACAACATTAGCAACATCTTCAGGCTTTCCAAATGTATTTTTAGGAATGTTATTTAACATATTTTGTTTTAAATCATCACTTAGTATTTTTGTCATATCTGTATCTATAAATCCTGGTGCTATTGCATTTATATTTATATTTCTTGATGCTAATTCTCTAGCTGTTGATTTAGTAAACCCTATTACACCAGCTTTTGAAGCACAGTAATTTGCTTGACCAGCATTTCCTATAACTCCTACTACAGAAGACATATTTACTATTTTTCCATACTTTCTTTTCATCATAGGCTTAGTAACTGCTTTAGTGCAGTTAAATACACCTTTTAAGTTTATTTCTATAACTTTATCAAAATCTTCTTCTTTCATTCTCATAAGTAATCCATCTTTAGTTATACCAGCATTATTAACTAATATATCCACTTGCCCAAATTCCTTTATAGTCTTATCTACCATATCATTAACTTCTTCAGATTTAGAAACATCACACTTTGCAGTTATGCATTTTACTCCAATAGCTTCTATCTCCTCTTTAGTTTTTAGAGCTTCCTCTTCTTTTGAAGTATAATTAATTACTAAATTTGCTCCAAATGAAGCAAGTTTTTTAGCAACTTCTTTACCTATACCTCTTGAACCTCCAGTAACTATAGCAACTTTTCCTTCTAAGTTTATCATTATATCTCTCCATTTCTGTAAATTTGTATAAATTCATTTAAAGACTCTACACCATCTACGTTATAAATGTTTACATTAGCTTTTTTCCCAGAAGATATTTTTTTAATGAAACCTTTTAATGTTTTACCTGGTCCTATTTCTATAAAAGTATCATAACCTTCATCTAATAACTTTTCTATTGAATCTTCCCAAAGTACCGAAGAGCTAACTTGCTTTATAAGTAAGTCTTTGCCTTCATCTTCATAGTAGGCAGCATTTACATTAGAAACTACAGATACTTTTGGTTTCATAATATTAACTTTATCTAATTCTTTAGATAATTTATTTCCAGCTTCTTTTAACATTGATGAGTGAAATGGCCCACTAACATTTAGCTTAACTGCCCTTTTTGCACCATTGTCCTTAAACCTTACAATAGCTTCATCTATTTTATCAAATTCTCCTGATATAACTATTTGACCTGGAGAGTTATAATTTGCAACTTCAACAATTCCATTATCTATGCTATTTATAACAGCTTCTACCTTAGTTCTATCTAAACCAAGTATTGCAGCCATAGCACCTTGCCCATTTGGAACTGTGTCTTGCATGTATCTTCCTCTTTTTTTAACTAAAGATACTGCATCTTTAAAATCAATAGCATCAGCTGCTACTAATGCGCTATATTCCCCTAAAGACAATCCTAGGCATGCATCATAGTTTAAATCTATTTCTTCCTTTATAGCTTCTAATACAGCTATACTATGAGTTACTATTGCAGGCTGAGTATTTTCTGTTTTTGATAGTTCTTCGTCACTACCTTCAAACATAATATGTTTTAAATCCATGTCAAGAACGCTACAAGCATCATCTATTATACTTTTAGCGGTGCTATTTTTTTCATATATATCTTTTGCCATCCCTACATACTGAGCACCTTGACCTGGAAATACTAATGCTATTTTTCCCATAGCTTACCTCCTAGTTTATAGATTGATGTTTGGCATAATATTTCTTGCCTCGTTAACCATACTATCAATAATTTCTTTACAAGACTTTACATCTTTTATTATGGATGCTATTTGACCTGCCATAAAAGAACCATTATGTACATCGCCTTCTTTTGTAGCTATCCTTAAAGAACCCACACCTCTTTTATCTATCTCTTGTGAGTCAACACCTTGCTTTTCCATATTTAAAATTTCTTTGGCTAACTTATTTTTTAGAGTTCTGACTGGATGGCCTGTACTTCTACCTGTTACAATAGCATCTCTATCTCTTGACTTTAATACCATATTTTTATAATTTTCATGTACACTACATTCATCGCTGCATATAAATCTAGTTCCAATCTGAACTCCACTAGCTCCTAATGCAAAAGCTGCAACAATCCCTCTACCATCGGCTATTCCTCCAGCTGCTATGACAGGTATATTAACAGAGTCCGCTACTTGAGGAGTCAATACCATTGTAGTTAACTCTCCTATATGACCACCAGCTTCTGTACCTTCTACTATTACAGCATCTGCTCCTAGTTTTTCCATTCTTTGAGCTAGGGCAATACTTGGAACTACAGGTATTATCTTTGTTCCTATTTCTTTTAAAGAATTCATATATTTAGCAGGATTTCCTGCTCCTGTAGTTATTACAGGTATTTTTTCTTCTATTATCAATTCTATTATTTCATCTACAAATGGAGATAATAACATAACGTTAACTCCAAAGGGTTTATCAGTTAATTCTCTACATTTACGTATTTCTTCTTTTATAACGTCTTTAGGAGCATTCCCTCCTGCTATTAATCCTAAGCCTCCTGCATTTGAAACTGCACTTGCTAAATAAGCATCTGCAACCCAAGCCATCCCACCTTGAATTATAGGATATTCTATATTTAATAACTCACAAACTTTATTCATTATTTCCTCCTTGTATACTCCAATTAATTACTGAAGCTCCCCAAGTTAAACCACCACCGAAGCCTACTAAAACAACATTATCACCTTTTTTTATTTTTCCTTGTCTATAAGCTTCATCCATTGCTACCGGAACTGATGCAGCAGACATATTTCCATATTTATCTAAATTTACAAAAACTTTATCTTTATCTAATTTTAATTTTTTAGCAGATGCATCTATTATTCTAGTATTTGCTTGATGCGGTATAAGGCAATCTATATCTTCAGTAGTTAAATTTGCCAATTCAAGAGCCTTTAGAGATGCTTCTCCCATTATTCTCACTGCAAACTTATAAACGCTATTTCCAGCCATTTTTATACTGTGTAATTTATTATTTATAGTGTCTTGAGCTGCTGGAAGTTTTGAACCTCCAGCTGGTATATTTAAGACGTCTGCTCCGCTTCCATCAGATCCTAGATACGTAGATAATATTCCTCCACACTCAACATTTCCTATTACTACAGCTCCTGCTCCATCTCCAAATAATATAGATGTAGTTCTATCACTATAATCTAAAAATCTAGAAAGAGTTTCAGCTCCTATTACTAAAACATTTTTATACATTTTAGTGTCAACAAATTGCTTAGCTATAGTCATTCCATATATAAATCCCGAGCATGCTACTGATATATCAAATGCAGCTGCATTGCTTGCTCCTATATTTTCTTGTACTAAACATGCAGTTGAGGGAAAAATCATATCAGGAGTTGCAGTCGCTACAATTATTAAGTCTATATCCTTAGGAGTTAAATTCGCACATTCAATTGCCTTTAGTGCTGCTTTTGTAGATAAGTCTGAAGTTGCTTCATTTTCGCTTGCATGTCTTCTTTCACTTATTCCAGTTCTTGTTTTTATCCATTCGTCCGATGTATCCATTATCTTTTCAAAATAGAAGTTGTCAATAATAGTTTCTGGAACATAACTTCCAACTCCTAAAATACCAGCTTTTTTGTTCATATTTAATTTAAACCTCCAAGATGAGTTTATTTTATTATTCTACTTGCTTATCTTCCATATCTTTTATAAACTCTTTTATATCTTCAACAACATTTCCTTTAGCAAACTTTATTCCTTGGTTTATAGCATTTTTTATAGCTGTTGAATTTGAACTTCCATGCGCCTTTATAACTCCACCGTTAACTCCAAGTAGCGGTGCACCTCCATACTCTGAATAGTCCATAAAGCTTTTTAATTTTTTAAGGTCATCCTTTATAAACATAGCTCCTATTTTTCCTTTAGTGCTACTTAATAAAGTTTCCTTTATAAGCTTCATAACAGACATGGCTACACCTTCTGCCGATTTTAGTAATATGTTTCCTGTAAATCCATCACAAACTATTATATCTGTATAAGCATTTATAATATCTCTTGCCTCTACATTTCCTATAAAGTTTATATCTATATTTTTAAGCTCTTCGTAAGCTTTCTTTACTAAGTCATTTCCTTTTCCTTCTTCTGAACCTACATTAGCTAATGCTATTTTAGGATTATCCATTCCTAAAACCTTTTTAGCATATATATTACTCATTGCTGCAAAGTCAACTAAATTTCTAGGCTTACAATCTACATTTGCTCCACCATCTGCTATCATTGTCATTCCTCTTTTTGCATTTGGTAATACAGGGCATAAACAAGGTCTATCTATACCTTTTATTCTCCCTACTACAAATAAACCACCTGCAAGAAGTGCTCCTGTACTTCCTGCCGATATAATTGCGTCTGCCCTACCTTCTTTGACCATTTTAAGTGCAACAACCATAGAAGAGTCTTTTTTAGCTCTAATAGCCTTTACTGGCTTGTCTTCATTTTCTATAATTTCGGTAGTATGAACTATTTCTAACTTACTTCTATCAAATTCATAATTAGAAAATTCTTTTTCTAATATTTCTTTATCTCCAGTTATTATTAGATCAACATTATATTCTTTTATAGCATTAACTGCGCCCTCTACATTAGATTTAGGTGCATTATCTCCACCCATTCCATCTATTACTATTTTCATAACTTTCCTCCTAGTCTAATTCTTCAAATATGAATTTCCCTCTAAATATTTGTTCTTGTGCTTTATTATTAACAATAACTTTTACATAGTGCTTTTTATCAGCTTTTTTATAAATTTCAGCCTTCGCTATAAGCCTATCCTTTTGTTCTATTAATTTCAAGCATTTTACATTTGCAAATCTCATAATAACTTTTGGCGCATCTATTATAGCCATTGCTAATGAGTCTGCTAGAGAGAATATATATGTGTCTTTTAAAGTATTAGTTTTAGAGTAAAGCATGTCTTCTGTAACTTCTAACATAGATATTCCTAGTTGCCCTACAGATAAGTCAATTATTTCACCTGTAATTTCTTTAATTCCTAAAGTTTTAACTTTTGAACTTTCTGATTCTGCTATTGTCTTAACTCTTTCTCTTAATTCCGGTATATTTAAACTCATTCTATCTAATCTGATAGTCTGAATACTAACTTCGAATAGTGCTGCTAATTCTTCATCCGTATAAAAAGGGTCCGCCTGTAGCATTTCAACAAGTTCTTTTTGTCTTTGGGCTTTGCTTTTCTTTTTCATATTACCTCCAAGTTTTTATAGCTGTAATTAGTACCAGCTACTAATAGTAGTATATAGTATTGCATTAAATTTATCAACACTTTTATTATTATTTTTATTATTAACTTTAAATAAGAATATATTTTTATTATATCATTTATATATAAAATATCCATTATATGACATTGTAAATAAAAAAAACATGTAGACTAATCTACATGTTTTTTTTAGAAGTTATTACTTAGATACAACTTCTTTACCTTTATAATATCCACAATCTGGACACACTCTATGTGGTAATTTTGGCTCATGACATTGTGGGCAACTTACAAATCCTGTTGCTTCCATTTTTGAGTTAGCTGCTCTTCTCATATCTCTCTTTGATTTAGATGTCTTACGCTTTGGTACTGCCATTTACGCCACCTCCTTAGTCATTTTTAAATATATCTTTTAATTTAGCAAAACGGGGATCTATAGTCTCCTCGTCGTTCGCGATTTCATTGCAAGAGCATTCTTCTTTATTTAAGTTTACTCCGCATCCTTGACAAAGACCTTCGCAGTCTTCATTACACAACACCTGTGCCGGTAATTTAAAGTCTAATGTTTGTTCTATTAGATCTACAATATTTATAGCTTGTCCATCATATATAAACGCATCATCATCTTCGAAAGTATCTTCATCAAAATTTTCTTTAACTAAAAATCCTTGTATAGAATATTCGATAGGAACTTCTACTTCTTCTAAGCATCTTGAACATTTATCAACGATTATAAAACTTACATCTACATCAAGGTATAATCCTTTATTAGTATTTGAAATTTTACCATCTACACTTATCGGAGAAGATAGTTTATAACTTTCTTCACAATAATTAATAGTATCAACTTTTTGAGAAAAATTCAAGTCTATTTTATCAGTTTCTCTTCTAATTAATCTATCCAAACTAATTTGCATTAAATTCACCTCAATACATTACCAAATTTATTATACAAATCTAGCATTTGTTTGTCAAGTATTTTTACTTGATAGATATTTTTGACAGTATATAAATTATTTTATAATCTAAATACTCTCAATATTATATCACAAAACAAAACTTAAGGTAGGTTTTACCCTACCTTAAATTATTATATGCATTTATAATTATTTTACTAAAGAAACAGTATCTCTAGCTATAACTAATTCTTCGTTAGTTGGTATTAATAATATCTTAACTTTTGAATCTTCTGTAGATATTACTCTTTCTTTTCCTCTAACCTTGTTAGCTTCTGCATCTAACTTCATTCCTAAGAATTCCATGTCATTAGCTATAGCTTCTCTTATTTCTATACCATTTTCACCAACACCAGCAGTAAATACAACAGCGTCTACTCCGTTCATTTCTGCAGCATAAGATCCTATGTATTTCTTAACTTTTTGAACATAAGCATCTAAAGCAACTTGAGCTTTTTCGTCACCTTTTTCAGCAGCTCCTTCTATATCTCTAAAGTCACTTGATATACCAGTCATTCCGTATACCCCTGACTTTTTATTCATTAAATCAGATAATCCTTTAGCATCTAATCCTTCTTTTTCCATTAAGAATGGTAATATAGCAGCATCTATATCTCCACATCTAGTACCCATTATTAATCCTTCAAGTGGAGTGAATCCCATAGATGTATCTACACACTTACCACCATCAACAGCAGCTATAGAAGCTCCGTTTCCTAAGTGACAAGTTATTATCTTAACGTCTTCTATGTTCTTTCCAAGCATTGCAGCAGCTCTTTGAGATACATATTTGTGAGAAGTTCCGTGGAATCCGTATCTTCTTACACCGTACTTAGTGTATAACTCATGAGGTAATCCGTATAAGTAAGATTTTTTAGGCATAGTTTGGTGGAAAGCAGTATCGAATACTCCTACCATTGGAACACCTGGAAGTATTTCTTCACAAGCTTTTATACCCATTATGTTAGCTGGGTTGTGAAGTGGTGCTAATTCTATACACTCTTCTAATGCAGCCATAACTTCGTCAGTTATCTTAACTGAACCAGCGAATTTTTCTCCACCGTGAACAACTCTGTGTCCTACAGCTTCAACTTCACTTATTTCTTTAACTCCACCGAATTTAGCGTCAACAACACCTTCTAATACTAATTTTATAGCATCTTGATGGTTTTTCATAGGTTGTTCTATAACTAATTTACCTTCTACACCATCTTTTTCTTGCTTAAGTATAGAACCTTCTATACCTATTCTTTCAACTAATCCTATACATAAAACTTCTTCATTTGACATGTCTATTAATTGATATTTTAATGAAGAACTACCACAGTTTAATACTAATACTTTCATTAGTATACCTCCTTAAGTTTATAATTAATATGTAAAAAAACCTTCTCAGGCTTATTATTCACAAATTTTTTATTGTTGTATACATTAAACATTTCGTCATAAATAATATAACACTTTTCAATGTAAAAGTATAGTCTTTATTGTATTAATTTGTTTAATATATTTTACTTAACATAGATTATTTTTCTCCATTTGTTATAATATTATAATATAATTATTTATTTTAATTATTTTTTAAATTATACATTAAATATAAATTTAACAATTTTTTAATTTAAATTCATTTATATTTAGCAAAGGAGATTTTTATGAATATACTCGGACTTGTAGTTGAATACAATCCTTTTCACAATGGACACTTATATCATCTATCTAAATCGTTAGAAATAACTAACGCTACTCATAGTGTTGCTATAATGAGCGGCAATTTCTTACAAAGAGGAGAACCCGCTTTATTTGATAAATATACTAGAGCAGAGTCAGCTGTTAAAAACGGTGTTGATTTGGTTCTTGAGCTTCCAACTATGTTTGCTTGCCAAAGTGCAGAAATCTTTGCTCATGGAGCACTAACTACTCTGAATTCTTTAAATTGTATAGATTCTATTTGCTTTGGTAGTGAAGAAGGACATGTTGATATACTATATACAATTTCTAAAATATTAGTTGATGAGCCCGATGAATTTAAATCTTACTTAAAAAAATATTTAGACGAAGGACTACTATTTCCTACAGCTCGAAGTTTTGCTTTATTTGACTATATTAATAAGCATAATTTAGTAGATATCTCTAAAGAAGACCTTTTATCTGTTTTAAACTCTTCTAATAACATTTTAGGACTAGAATATATAAAAAGTCTACTAAAATTAAAAAGTAATATAAAACCTTATACTATTTCTAGAATTTCTGCTTCTTATAACTCAGAAAACATAGAAAGTAATATATGTTCTGCTACTGCTATTAGAAAGTCACTAAAGGAGAATAATAACTTGTCACTAATATCTAGTGTTGTTCCAAAGCCTACTTACGATACATTAGATAATAAACTAATAAGTAATTTCAATCCTATGTTTGATGATAAGTACTTTGATTTGCTATCTTCAATAATACTTAGAGATTATAATATACTAGATAACTACTTTGAAGTTAATGAAGGTATTGAAAATAAAATATACCAAAGTGTTTTCACTTCAAATTCTCTTTATGATTTGCAGCAATCTGTAAAGTCAAAACGATATACTTTAACTAAAATTAAGCGTACTCTAAATAATATCCTTCTTGGAATTACTAAAGAAGATATGAATAAGATAAAAAATATTAATTCTGTTCCTTATGTAAGGGTATTAGCATTTAATGATAAGGGACGTGAGATTTTAAAAGCTATAAAAAATAATTCTGAAATAAGTATAATAAATAAGTTTTCAAATATATCTTTTTCTATGGATGATGATGCGTTTAAAACTCTAATACATTACGATGTAAAAGCTAGTAATATGTATAATATAATTTATTACGATAAAAATAAAAATTTAATAAAAGGTCCTATGGATTTTTATACTTCACCAATATATGTAAGATAATCTTTTATATCAAAAGGCTTAAGAAAATTTCATATAATTCTCTTAAGTCTTTTTTGACTATTAAGTTAATATAATAATCATATATTCAATAACTTAATAGGTGATTTTATGAAAAAAGGTAATCTTATAACGTTTTTTACTCCTGTATTAATTGTTATACTTTTAATTTTAGGTATTATTATTTTTCCAAATGAATCTATAGTCGCAGCTAAAGAAGGGTTAAATATATGGACAACTGTTTTAATACCCTCTCTTTTACCATTTGTAATTGGTGCAAATCTAATTGTAGATTTAAAAATAGTAGATATAATAGGATTTATAATAAACCCTATAACTAAGTTTATATTTAATGTTTCAGGAAAAAGTGCTCTAGTATTTGCTATATCTACTGTATCTGGATATCCAGTTGGTTCTAAACTTGCATCTGAACTTAGAAATAACAATGAAATATCTAAATATGAAGCTCAAAGGCTAGTATCATTTTGTTCAACTTCTGGGCCTTTATTTATAATAGGTGCAGTAGCAACAGGTATGTTTCAAAATTCATCTTTAGGATACCTTATGATTACTTGTCACTATCTAGGATCCATATCTGTAGGTATACTTTTTAGAAACTATGGTAAAGAATCACTACCTAATTCTAAGTATTCATTAAGAAGAAATATAAAAAATGTAATTGATACTAAAGCATCTGATGGCAATGGATTTTTCGTTTTATTTGGAAGTGCAGTATTCAGTGGAATAAATACATTACTTATGGTAGGAGGATTTGTAATAGTATTTGCTGTTGTATTTAAGATATTTTCTTTATTTAATATAATTTCATTGATATCTTCTATACTATCTATTCCTTTATCATTATTTGGTATAACTTCTGAACTTTGCCATGCCCTTATAAGTGGTTTGTTTGAAATGACAATAGGTTGTAGTAAAGTAGCTAGTATAGTATCTATTCCTGAAGTTCTCAGAGCCTCTCTAGCTAGTTTCTTAATTGGTTTTAGTGGATTATCTATATTAGCTCAATGTTGTAATTTTCTAGCCAAGACAGATATCAATACTAATTTATACATATTAAGTAAATTTTTACATGGAATACTAGCTGGTATATTTACATTTTTACTATACCCATTATTCCAATCACCATCTGTTGTATCTAACTTTTCAAACATATACAATGTATTTTATAATAACCCTATATGGAATTATTATATTATTAATTACAAAACAATACTTCCAATATTTGTAATAGTATACATACTTGTAGCACTTATAATTTTAGAAAAAACAAGTTATAAAAATAAAAAAGAAAGCTAATGCTTTCTTTTTTATTTTTAGAAACATACCTGTATTTCAAAGTTGTTGGCGATATGAGTGAAATGAATTTTATCTATTTGGATTTAATTCTGCTTTATCTCTTGCTACTTCTTGTAATATATCTTTTAAATTATATTCTATTGTTGTAAGTACATTTTCTGCATATTCAATAGATCCTAGTTTTATTTCACTAGCTATACTTTCTGCTCTTTTTACTATCTCATTTGCTTTTTCTTCTGCTAATACTACTGGTTCACTAGATTCAACATACGCTTTTACAACTTCTTCAGAGTTTTTCTTTAACTCTTCAATATTATTAGTATACTCTGCTCTTATTCTCTCAGCCTCTTTGTTAGCTTGTTCTACTAATTCAGTTGCCTCTTGCTTTGCATCATTTATAAGTTTATGTCTTTCTTTATTTATCCAATCAGCTTGTTTAACTTCTTCTGGAATTAGTGTCTTAATTTCACTGATTATTCCTAATACTTCATCTTTATCTATACCACTTTTATGTGAGAAAGGTATTGAAGAAGCATTTTTTATAACACTTTCTAATTCTTCAAATAATTCCATCATTTCTAAATCTACATACATATCTTTTCTCCCCTATTAGCTTTTCTTTTTAGTTCTTTTAAAACAATATCAGGTACTAAATTTTTTATATCTGCATTAAATGCTAATACTTCTTTTATTAAAGATGAACTTATAAAAGAGTACTTAGTACTCGTTGGTAATATAATTGTTTCTATATTAGGATTTAACTCTTTGTTCATATGAGCCATTTGCAACTCATATTCAACATCTGCCCCACTTCTTATACCTCTAACTAAGGTATCAATCCCACTTTCTTCACAATAATCTACTAAAAGACCATTAAAACTTACAACTTTGATATTACCTAAGTGGCTTGTACATTCCTCAATAAGTTTAACTCTTTCATCAAAATTAAATAATCCTTTTTTGTTAGGGTTGTACAGAACCCCTATTTGTAGCTCGTCAAACAATTTTGATGCCCTACAAATAACGTCTAAATGACCATTTGTTATTGGATCAAAGCTACCTGCAAAAATAGCCTTTCTTATTTTCTTTTCCATTTTATGTTTATTCCTCCGGTTTATAAAATGTTATAGTAGTATTTCCATATTTTTTATCTCTAGTTTTTTCTAATCTTCCTATATTTTCTGGAAATGCATCCTTACTATCATGTTCTATAATTATTATTCCATCTTCATTTAATAAACTTGCATTATCTATTTTTTGTAATGCATCTATAAACATATTTTTATAATATGGAGGGTCCATAAATATTACATCAAATTTATTTCCTTGTATCTTTAGTTTACTTATAGCATCTTTAAAGTCTGAATTTAAAACTATACTTTCATTTTCTACTCTAGCTTTCTTTATATTAGACTTTATTATAGAAATACTTTCTTTACTTATGTCTACAAAAACACATCTATTAGCACCTCTAGATAAGCACTCTATACCTAAAGAACCTGTTCCTGCAAATAAATCTAGTACATTACTTTCCATTATATATGGATTTATCATATTAAATAAAGATTCTTTGACTCTATCTGTAGTAGGTCTTACATCTTCATTTTTAGGCGTATTTAACTTTAATCCTCTTACTTTTCCTGATATTACTCTCAACGTGTCTTCACCTCATTGTATATTTTAACATAATTTTAATTTAATTTAACGAAATTTCTTCTAAGGAATGTTCAAATTTGTCAATTATTTCGTTTTTTATATATTTATTTTCAAAATTTTGCAATTTATGGTCATTTCCTACGATATATCTAGCTTCTTGTTGTGCTATTTTTAGTATTTTCATATGTTTAAATATATTAGCTACTTTAAGCTCTGGAAGTCCATGTTGTCTTGTTCCAAAGAATTCTCCTGGTCCTCTTATTTCTAAATCCTTTTCTGAAATTTTAAATCCATCATTAGTTTCTTCCATAATTGACATTCTTTGTTTACAAACATCTGATTTTGAAGCATATATTAGAATACAGTATGATTTATGGATACCTCTTCCTACCCTTCCTCTAAGCTGATGAAGCTGAGCTAGTCCAAATCTTTCAGCATTTTCTATTATCATCAAAGTTGCATTTGGAACATTTACTCCTACCTCTATAACTGTCGTTGATACTAGTATATCTATTTCTTTATTTTTAAAACTTTTCATTATAAAATCTTTTTCACTTGCTTTCATTTTTCCATGTAATAAACCTACTCTTAAGTCATTAAAGTATTCTATTTTTAATTCTTCAACAAGCTCTACCGCTGCCTTTGCTTCTATCGCTTCACTTTCTTCTACTAAAGGACATACAATATAAACTTGCCTTCCTTTTTCAACTTCAGCTCTAACTAAAGAATTATAAGCTCTATCTCTCTTACCTTTATCAACTGCAATAGTTTCTATCGGTTGTCTACCTGGAGGAAGTTCATCTATTATAGATATATCTAAGTCTCCATATAGTATAAGTGCTAGCGTTCTTGGAATTGGAGTCGCCGTCATTACAAGTATATCTGAATTAATGCCTTTTGAAGAAAGCTTATTTCTTTGTCTTACTCCAAATCTATGTTGTTCATCAGTTATAACAAGTCCTAATTTATTAAACTCAACCTTATCTTCTATTAAAGCATGAGTCCCTATTAATATATCTACTTCATTATTTTTAACTCTTTCAAGCACATTTTCTTTTTGTTTTTTAGTAAGACTACCTACTAATAGTTCAACTTTCATTCCAAACTTTTCTAAAGTTTCCGTAAGAGAAATATAGTGCTGTTCTGCAAGAATTTCAGTAGGTGCCATTAATGCACCTTGATATCCATTTAAAGCGCAATTTGCAAGAGCTAAAAGTGCTACAACTGTTTTACCACTACCAACATCACCTTGAACTAATCTATTCATAAGCTTATTAGAATTCATATCCTGTGTAATTTCATTTAATGCTCTCTCTTGAGCTCCAGTTAATTTAAACGGTAGAGAATTTAGTATCTCTTCTAATTTTTCATGTTTCTTAAACTTTATACCATTAACTTCATCTACACCATTTTTAAACATGAATAATCCCAATTGTAAAATTAAAAATTCTTCAAATACAATTCTATAAAGAGCAATTTTTAAAGCCTCTTTACTACTGGGTGAATGAATATTTCTTATAGCATAATCTATGCTACATAGTTTATACTTTTCAATTATCCTTTGTGGTAAATATTCTTTTATTTTAAGCTCTTTATCACTTAAAACATTTTTTATTATACTTATAATGTCCTTATTAGTTACTCCGTATGTAAGCGGATATATAGGTATAACTTTACAAGTATTTTTAGGCGAATTTGTAAGATGTTCTACTTCACAAGAGCTTAACTCTATGGTTTTAAATTCTTTTTTTACTTTCCCAAATACTAATATTGTATCTCCTGGTCTGAAAGTATTTTTCACATAATCTTGATTGAAAAATACTAGCTTTGCATATCCTGTTTCGTCTCTTACATCAACTTTAGTTATATTCATACCTTTTCTAGGGCTAGATGTAGATATTCCTACTATTATAACTTTTATAGTTACTTTTTCTTCATTTTCCAATTGAATTATTTTCTTTAAATTATTTCTATCTTCAAACTGTCTAGGGAAATAATACACTAAGTCTTTCAGTGTAAATATTCCTAACTTATTAAGTTTCTCTGCCCTTCTAGGGCCTATTCCTTTTACATATTGTACATCTTTTCTTAAATCCATCATATTTATCACCTATTACAAAAATTAGCTTCACTTAAGTCACTGCGTGGGCGCTACACTTCATGCTGCTAACACAGTTACTAAAAAAAATCCTGTATAATCACTTTTATTAAGTATTATGATTATACAGGACTTTTTAATCTATTCAACTGATATTAAGTAATAATAAAGAGGCTGTCCTCCATAGTATAACTCTACATCTATATCTTCAAACTTTTCTTCTAATTCGTCACGAAGTTTAGAAGCTTCTTCTTCACTTACATCTTCACCAAAGAATAAAGTTATTATTGCAGTATCTTCATCTACTAATTTCTCAACAAGAGTTGTAGTTATTTCATCTACTTTTTCTCCTGCAGATAATAATGTTCCTTCTGCAATCCCTATTATATTGCCTTCTTTAACTTCAATATCATTCATAACTGTATCTCTAACAGCATAAGTTATTTGACCTGACTTAACTAATCCAAGCGAACTCATCATAGCTTCTTCATTTTCCTCAACAGTTGCATCACCATTGAAGTTTACTAAAGCTGTAAATCCTTGCGGTGTATTTTTAGTTGGTATAACCACAATATTTTTTTCACTTATTTCTTTAGCTTGATTTGCAGCCATTATTATATTGCTGTTATTTGGGAATATAAATATATTCTTAGCATTTATAGTATCTATTGCTCTTACGAAATCTTCTGTACTTGGGTTCATTGTTTGACCACCCTCTATTATGTGATCTACTCCAAAGTCTTTAAATATTTTAGCAAGTCCTTCACCCATAGATGTTGCTATAAATCCAAACTCTTTTTCTTCTGCTGAAGAAGCTGTCTCAGATTGTGCATCTAAAACTATATTTTCATGTTGCACTCTCATATTTTCTATTTTTATAGTTATTAATTGACCGTACTTTAAAGCATCTTGAATTACTAGCCCTGGATCATTAGTATGAACATGTACTTTTATTACACCTTCATCCCCAACAACAGCTAAACTATCTCCATACTTTAACATCATGTCTCTTATTCCAGTATCTTCTATTTTATCACTTTCTAGTATAAACTCTGTACAGTAACCAAACTTTATATCTTCAGTGTTTATAGAATTTGCTGAAGTATTTATAGTTTGTACATTATTTACGCTTGAGTCTTTTATTTTTATAGGATTACCTTTTAGAGCCGCGTGCATTCCTTCATATATAAGAACTAGACCTTTTCCACCAGAATCAACAACTCCTGCTTCTTTTAAAGCTTTTAAAAGTTCCGGTGTTCTATTAAGCGATTCGTTAGCTTCTTTTATAACCATTTCTAAAAACTTTAATAAATCATTTTCTCTTTTGTATGACTTTATTGCAAATTCTCCACTTTCTCTAACTACTGTTAGTATCGTACCTTCTATCGGTTTTATAACAGCCTTATATGCAGTATCAGAACCGTTTTTAAACGCTTTTGCTAAATCTTCAGTTGATAATTGTTCTTTACCTTCTATTGATTTTGCAAACCCTCTTATTATTTGTGATAATATAACTCCAGAGTTTCCTCTAGCTCCCATTAAAGAACCTTTTGATAATGCCTTACCTATATCTGTTATATTATCATTTTCTAACTTTGATAATTCCTTCATTGCATAAGATATTGTAAGCGACATATTAGTTCCTGTATCTCCATCTGGCACAGGGAATACATTTAGCTTGTCTACTAAATCTTTATGATTTTGAAGATTATTCGCACCAGAGACAAACATATCTCTTAAAACTTTACCGTCTATATATTGAATCATTTTCTTCCTCCTAATTACTTGACTCTAATTCCTTGCACATTAATATCTATTTTACTTACTTTTATTGACGTTAATTTCTCAACTGTATATTTTACTCTATCTATTATATTGTTTGCAACAGTAGATATATTAGTTCCATATTGTAGTATAACATAAAGTTCTATTGCTATTGTATTATCTTCAAGTTCTTCTACTAAAACACCTTTAAAGGCATTCTCACCTCTTAATAATTCTACTATACCCTTAGATTTATATGCTAAACCTACTAACCCATAACTTTCCATAGCAGATCTATATGCTATTTGTGATATAACTTGCTTATCTATTTCTATACATCCATATTGATTCATTACTTTTGCACTCATGGTTGACCCCCTTAAGTTCATTTTTATTTTATTTTGCTCAAAATATATTAAAACTTTCTATTTTTATAGTTCATAGAAAATTATATATCCTATAATACTATAAATGTGGTATAATTTAAACCTAGCCATATTATTTTAAAAATATTTTTGTAAAATATTAGGTAGATTTAAAGAAAATATTAGTATTTCTTTTTTAATATTTACTTTATACAAAACTATATATATAATTTTATATGATAACAGCAAATTCTTCAATATGTGTAGAGCAAATATATATTTCTGTTGCACGTTTTCAATATTTATGTTAATATAAATATGTTTTTAGTCTTTAAATAGTTATCATTTTAAGGAGGTGTACGAAAAATGGCAAAGATATGTAGCGTATGTGGTAAAGGTAAGGTTTCTGGAAACCAAGTATCACATTCAAATAGACACAGCAGAAGAACGTGGTCAGCGAACTTAAGAAGCGTTAGAGCTATAATAGATGGTACTCCTAAGAGAGTAAAAGTTTGTACTAGATGTTTACGTTCTGGTAAAGTTGAAAGAGCTTAATAATTCTTTAAAAGCCTACTAGTGTTAGTAGGCCTTTTTTATGTTTTAATCTTTTTTACCACTTCTCATAAACTTTAATACAATATTTGAAATCCATTTTGGTAATTTAATTGTCACCATTTTCATAATTTATTCCCCCTGTAATTTAATTTTTAATTTATTTGCCTAGACTTTAAAGGTTATTCTTAGTTTTTTTAATTATTACTAGTTATTTACCTATATAATTGCTTTTTAATTAATAAAAGAATAATAATACCCCACATCCAATAAGTACAAATGCCGTAAGTGCCGTCCATATCCAATTAGGTAGTATCATAGACAGTATTACAGCAGCCCCAGTTGCTAAACATACAATCCCCAACAAACCCTTTGATCGATTTCTCATAATCGCCTCCTATGGCTTTTAAATCTATTAGTTACTCTATATAGTTAAATTTATGCAAAATATTATAAATTTAGACCTGTCCTACTTTTTAATTTAAAAATTTAATACTCTGAATAATAAAAAGAAGTGTAAAATACACTTCCTTTATTTGCTTATACTATATACATGGTCTATTAAATTATTTATACACTTCTTATCTGCTAAGTCAATTGAACTTTCAAATCCTTTTAATAAGTTTTTATCATCATCAGTTAAATCTCTTATACCTTTCGCTTCTATATTCTTTTTCATAAATTTCATCATAGCTTTGTCTATTATACCTAATTCTTTATAACTAAATGCTCCTTTAAAGTGATATAAATCCATTTTATCTATTATCTCACCTTCAAAGTTATTTTTAATAATTTTATTTCTACATTCTTCACTATACGATTCCATTCCAACAACAAATACTATAAGATTTTTATTTAATAGATTTTCATAATTTTTAATTATAAAATCTACACCCTTTATTTTTCCAACATATAAAGGCCCACCATATATTACAGTGTCATACCTATCTAAATCTTTACTTCTTATATCTGATAATTCATATAAGTCTCCTCCTAATTTAAGAGCTATCCATCCTGCATATCGTTTTGTAGTCCCATATTTACTTTTATATATAACTGCTATTTTATCCCCCATAGTATACCTCCCTATTTATAAACTTATAATTATTATTATATGACTAAGTTTATATTTTCCCTTTAATCTTTTTAAATAAAATTCGCTTTGCTCAAATTTACTAAATTATAAATCACATATAAAAAAGATGGTTAAAAACCATCTTTTTTATTTATTTCTTATTATAAGTAAATTTCCTTTATTAACTTTTACACTGCATTTAGATTTTAACATAACATTAGATATACCAATTGGTAATGAGTACTTCATATTATAATCAGTTAATGGATATTCTAGTTCCTTAAGAGTAACTCCTATAGCATCACCTTTTATAGGTATTACAGAAATTGTATCTCCCTTATTTCCATTTATAATTTTTTCTTCATCTATTGCTATATAAATCTCTTCTTTATCAGATATTATTCTAGTACTTATATTCATACATCTTACATAATAAAGTAAATTAATATTTGCAATCATATGATCTACTCTACCACCTAATGCTCCTAAAAAGTCGATTTCTTTTGCACCAAGTTGTTTAGCTAAATAAATACATAACTCTGTGTCTGTTTCATTTTTCTTAGATGGAAATTTCTCAAATTCAACTCCACAGCTTTTATAATAATTTATAATATCATTATATACAGAATCTAAATCTCCTATTATATAGTCAGGTTTTATTTTCATATTATACGTATGATTAGCTCCTCCATCTGCGCAAATTATATAATCATACTCATTTTTAGATATTAATTGTTTTGTATTTTTATAATCTTGGATTTCTCCATTTAAAACAATACAGATTTTCATATATATTTCCTATTTAGATGCATTCTCTCTAAATAATTTAACAGTAGTTGGTATATCTTCACTATTAAATATAGCTGAACCTGCAACTATTATATTTGCTCCTGCTTTGACTACCTTATCTACATTATTAGGTTTTATTCCACCATCAACCTGTATATCAACATTTAATCCTTTACTATCTATAAGCTCTTTTAATTCCTCTATTTTAGGTATCATACCTTCTATAAATGATTGCCCTCCAAATCCTGGATTAACTGTCATTATAAGTACCATATCTACCTCAGATAATACATGTTTTATTGATTCTATTGAAGTAGCAGGATTTAGGGCAACCCCTGCTTTTATACCATAAGATTTTATATTTTGTATAGTTCTATGTAGGTGAGTACATGCTTCTTCATGAACAACTATTAAATCACATCCTGCATCTACAAAGTCTTTTATATAAAGATCTGGATTTTCTATCATAAGATGTGCATCAAATACCATATTTACATCTTTTCTTAGTGATTTTACAATCCCTGGCCCTAAAGTAATATTTGGTACAAAATGGCCATCCATTACATCTATGTGTAAGTACTCACACCCTGAATTTTCTACCTTTTTTACGTCTTCTAATAATCTAGCAAAGTCTGCTGATAATATAGATGGTGCTAATTTAATCATTTTAGTATCTCCTTTTCCCTTGTCTTATTTCATTTAGTAATTGTATATAACTATCATATCTTTGTTTAGATATTTTACCATTTTGGGCAGCCTCTTTTATAGCACAACTAGGCTCATTTTCATGTACACATCTTGAACCAAATCTGCAAGTCTCAAATTCATCAAACTCTATAAAATAATCCTTAAGCTCAGTTTCACTTATATCATCTAAAGTTAATGAACTAAATCCTGGAGTATCAGCAACCATAGCACCACAATCTAACTTTAAAAGTTCTGCATGTCGTGTAGTATGTTTTCCTCTTTTTATTTTGTCACTTACTTCTCCTGTTTGTAATTTAAACTTACTATCTATTTCATTTAGTAAACTAGATTTTCCAACTCCAGATGGACCTGCAAACACGACTACATTTCCACTTAATTCTTCTCTTATTTTATCTATATTTAACTTAGTTTTATTGCTTACAGGTATTACTTTATACCCACTAAGTTCATAAACATTTTTTAATTTATCTAATGTATCATCATCATCTAAGTCTGCTTTTGTAAGCACTATAACTATTTCTAAATTTTCCTTTTCAGCTAAAACTATAAATCTATCTAATAAGGATAAGTTAGGCTTAGGGTTTTTTATAGCAAATACTATAAGAGCTTTATCTACATTAGCGATAGGTGGTCTTACAAGTTCAGTATCCCTTTTACCTATTTCCTCAACTACACCCTTTTTATTCTCTTCATCAACTACACTTATACTAACTCTATCTCCAACTAAAGGTGTGATTTTTTCTTTTCTAAATATACCTCTAGCTCTACATTCATAAAGCCCATTTTCTGTATCTACGTAGTAAAATCCCCCTATTCCTTTTATAATTTTTCCATTTATCATTTATTTCCTCCTTAAATTCTAACTCATATAAATATTGTATCCTATTTTTATATAATATCATAATAAGCTTAAAATTTATTACTATTTATTTCTATTAATTATAATAAGTTACTTTTATAGTATATAGCTTTCTCCAAATAAAAGTTTTACTTTAACCAAATTTAATTAATAATATAAAAAAAGCTCAACCTATTAAGTTGAGCTTTTTTTTATATTATTCTTGTGATTCTGTGCTTACCTCTGGTGCTTCATTAGAACTATCTCCACTGCCTGTTCCAGGAGTCTCTGTGCCTGATCCAGTATTTCCTCCAGCGTTTCCTTCACCAGTTGATCCGCTTCCGTTATTACCTCCTGGAGTTGTTGACCCATTTGATCCATTACCATTTCCATTTCCATTAGGTTTTGATCCATGACCATTTCCGTTAGGTTTTGAACTTGATCCATTATTATTCCCTCCAGAGTGAGATCCTCCGTTTGAGTTTCCTGTTCCTTCACTGGGATTGGTAGGTTGTTGAGTTGTATTGCCTTTTTCATCGTCTTCTTTTGGAACTTCAGGCTTAACCGCCTCTGGACCTCTACTTACAACAACATCTATCTTATCGCCTTCTTCAATAGTTCCAGCTCCTGATTTAGGGCTTTGTCTTAAAACAACACCTTGTTTAAATTTGTCACTATATTCATAGCTTATATTACCTAATTGTAATTTATTTTCTTTTAATGTATTTTCTGCTTCTCCTAATGTAATTCCTACTATATTAGGTACTTCTGCATTTTTTGATCCTTTACTATATACTATGCTTATAGTATCGCCTTCTTTAACATCACTATCTGCTACTGGCATTTGAGATATTACATGATCTTTTTCTACATTTGGATCATACTCATCTCTTAACGTTACATTTAAACCTAATCTTTCAAGTTCTCTTTGAGCATCATCTATATGCATATCTTTAAGATTTGGCGCTTTTAAAACTTCTCCATCTTTAGACCCAAGCACTGGACCTAATAATTTAGCAGCAAAAATTACTTGTGAAAGTAAAACTAACACTAAAACTCCGATTAGTACTTTAAGCCTTTTTCTTGTTTTAGGACTTTCTTCTTTTTCTTGTTTTTTTCTTTTCTTTTTTTCTTTTCTGCTTTTTGGCTTTTCTTCTTCAAGCAGATCTTCATCTTCTTCATCTTCTTCAAAACCTACAGGTACAACCTTAGGCTTTGTAGATTTTTGCATATCTCTTTCATCAATTTTTTGAGTTGCATAGTTATCATATTCTTTTATAAAATCTAAGTCTATATTTTTTTCTATATAATCTATATCTTCTATTAACTCTTCAGCACTTTGATATCTATCCGAGCTTGACTTTTCAGTTAATTTCTTTATTATAGTTCTAACACTTTGAGGTATGTTTACTTTTTCATCAGGTGTAAATTCTATCTCTTCATTTATATGTTGAAGTGCTATAGATATAGGACTGTCTCCTCTAAAAGGAACTTTTCCTATTAGCATTTCGTATAAAACTATACCTAATGAGTATAAATCTGCATTATTACTTACAAATTTACCTTTTGCTTGTTCAGGAGAAAAATAGTGTACCGATCCTATTATGCTTCCAATATTTGTCATAGTAGAGTTTGAAACAGCTTTTGCTATACCAAAATCAGCTACCTTAACTATTCTACCTTCATTAGATATAAGTATATTATGAGGTTTTATATCTCTATGTATAATACCCTTTTTATGTGCTGCACTGAGAGCCATAGCTATCTGCTTAGTTATATCTAGTGCAGTATACTCATCTAAAGTTCCTTCATTTTTTATTATCTCTTTTAGGTTTTGTCCATCAATAAATTCCATTACTATATAATGAACCTTACCATCTTCACCTACATCATACACATTTACTATATTAGGATGAGAGAGGCTTGCCACAGCTTCAGCTTCTCTTTTAAACTTACCTAAAAACTCTTCATCATCTACAAACTCAGGCCTTAGTACTTTAACAGCTACAGTTCTGTTTAATAATCTATCTTTAGCTTCATAAACAAAGGCCATTCCTCCATCACCAATTTTTCTGATGATTTCATATCTGTTTCCTAAAACAGTTTCTCCCACTTTATCACCATCCTATTTATCTTCTATTAATATAACTGAAACATTATCCTTACCAGAAATATTATTAGCTGTATTTATTAACTCTTCAGTTAAATTCATTATGTCTTCATCTTTTGATATTATCTCTTTTATAACTTCATCATCTACAAATCCTGTTAATCCGTCTGTAGCAAGTAGAATTTTATCTCCTCTATCTATCTCTATCTTAAATATGTCTACTATAACTAGTTCATCGGTGCCCATTGCTCTAGTTATATGATTTCTACGAGGATGGTTTTTAGCTTCACTTTTTGTAATAATATTCGCTTCTATAAGCTCTTGAACTACAGAATGGTCTTTTGTTATTTGGTCAAATTTATTATCTTTTAATAAATAGCATCTACTATCACCTACATTGGCAATATATAAGTTATTTTTATATAATATAGCTGTCGTTAAAGTAGTTCCCATACCTTCATAATCTACACTTGATATAGATTTTTCATGTATAATGGAATTCACATTATTGTAAGCTTGTTTAATTATATCATCCACATAATCTATTTTTATGTTTGTACTTTGTAATAAATTCTCTTTAAAAAAACAAATTATATTTTCAACAGCTAATTTACTTGCAACTTCACCTTTTTTATGGCCACCCATCCCATCAGCTAACGCAAATATTCCTATAGATCCATAATCTGTATCTATAATTTCCCCCTTACAGTAATCTTCATTATTTTTTCTCACTTTTCCTATATGGGAGGCACAACTATAAATCATACAACTTCCCCCTTAAAGCTACTTATGCTTTCTTCTTAATTGTCCACAGGCTCCACCTATATCAGAGCCCATAGAAATTCTAACAGTAGCTGGTATATTATTTTTTTCTAAGATATCCCTAAACTTATAAATATAAGCTTTATCTGGTCTTTCAAAATCTCTTTCTTCCACGTTGTTTATTGGTATTAAGTTAACATGGCATAACATTCCTTTTAATAATTTTACAAGAGCTAATGCTTCCTTTTCTGAATCGTTAACTCCTTTTATTAATGAATATTCTAATGTAACTCTTCTATTAGTCTGTTGTATATAATATTTACATGCATCTAATATATCTTTTATAGAATAAGCTTTAGCCACTGGCATAATTTCTATCCTTTTTTCATCATATGGAGAATGAAGAGATAAGGCTAAATTTATAGGTAAACCTAAATCTGCTAATTCTCTCATTTTAGGGGCTATTCCACAAGTTGATAGTGTTATATGTCTATATCCAATATTTAGACCATTCTCATCATTTACTATTTTTAAAAACTGTTTAGTATTTTCAAAATTATCTAATGGTTCTCCGCTTCCCATTAAAACAAGATTTGATACTCTTTTACCCGTATCTTCTTGTATTTTTAATATTTGATCTAGTATTTCCCATGGTTCTAAGTTTCTAAGTAAACCATCTATTGTGGATGCACAGAATTTGCATCCCATTCTACATCCTACTTGATTTGAAATGCATACTGTAACTCTGTCTTCATAATCCATCATTACAGTTTCGATTATATTTCCATCATCTAATAAGAATAAATATTTTTTCGTTTTATCAACTTTTGATTCTAACTTTAATTCAACTTCTATATTACCAATGTATGATACCTCATCAAGCTTTTCTCTTAAGCTCTTAGGAATATTATTCATATCATCAAAGCTTTTAGCTCCTTTATATATCCATGAAAAAATCTGACTACCTCTAAATGGCTTTTCACCTATAGTTTTCATAAATTCTTTCATTTCTAACTCTGTAAAGTTTTTTAATGCCGTCTTTTTCTGATTCATATTATCACTACCTTACTTTCTTTAATTTTGCTATAAAGAAACCATCCATACCATGAATATTTGGATATATTTTTAAATATCCTTTATCTTGATTATCTAAATCTATATTTATTTCATCAATTGGTACTAATTCAAAATTTTCATTTTCATTTAAAAATTCATTAACTACATCAATATTTTCGCTATCTTGAATTGTACATGTACTATAAACTAATATTCCATTAACTTTTACATACTTTGATGCATTTTCTAAAATTGTCTTTTGTATTGATGGCAAATCTTTAAGTTCAGCCTTAGTTTTAAATTTTATTTCAGGCTTTCTTCTTATTATACCCAATCCCGAACAAGGAACATCAGCTAATACATAATCATATTTTTCTACACTCTCTACATCCAATTTAGATGCATCAAAGCTTTCGATTTCTACATTTTCAAGACCTAATCTTTTTACCGTATTATCTATAAGTTTTAACTTATGTTCAAACACATCTCTCGCCACTACTTTACCAGTATTATTCATATGAGTAGCCAAATGAGTAGATTTTCCTCCTGGTGCACTACATACATCTAATACTAAAGAATTTTCTTTAGGATTAATTATTTTTCCTACTAACATAGAACTAATATCTTGTATCGTAAATAATCCCTCTTTAAACAATTTATTATTTTCTATATTCTTAAGATTTTCAACTTTTAGAGCTTCTTCTACTTGAGGTACTTTATAAGCTTTTATATCCATCTCTTCTAACTTATTTATAAGTTCTTCTCTATTTATCTTTAGCGTATTAACCCTTAAATAAATACTTGGTTTTTCACTATTAGCCTCTAATAAATCTTCTGTAAATTCTTTTGAAAAATTATTAATCCAATTCTTTATCATCCAAGGACTATATGAATATTTAGTAGACAAGCTCATTATTTCGCTTTCTATATCTACCTTTAATACTTCTTCTTTGTTCCTTATTATATTTCTAAGAATTGCATTTACAAATCCAGACGATCTCTTATCATATTTTTTAACTAAATTTACAGTTTCATTTACCGATGCATAATCTGATATACTATCTAAAAATGCAATTTGATAAATTCCCATCCTTAGCAATATTTTAACATAAGTTGATAATTTTTGCGTCTTAATCTTTGAAAGTTTATCAATTATATAATCTAGATAATACTTATTTTCTACTACTCCATATATAATTTCTGTAGCAAGTCCTCTTTCTTGATTACTTAAATTTAAATTCTTAAAGTGCTTATTTATTGCTATATTAGAGTAGTTATTATTATCTTCTATATCGCAAAGTACCTTAAATGCTATTTCTCTTGCGTTCATATAAGTTTCTCCTTAAAGTTGTATAAAATTCACTTTATTTAAGCCACTGAGTTGGCTATACGATTCATATCGCCAATGACCTTTAAAAACAGGTCCATTGCTTAAAATTCACTTTTTAAATAGAAAAAGTCCTAGAAATACTAGGACAATCCCCTTTAATCATTGTTTCTATTTGCTATTGCTAATAATCTTAAAAGTTGAAGTACTGACGTTAAAGCTGCCGCGACATAAGTTAGAGCCGCTGCTGTAAGCACATCTCTACTTTGTTTCTTTTCTCTATCATCAACAATACCTAAGTTTGCAAGTTGAACTACTGCTCTATTTGAAGCATTAAATTCAACCGGTAAAGTTACTAGTTGGAATAATACTGATGCTGCAAATAATAATATCCCAATTTGTAAAAATGGACCTCTCATAATAAATCCTAACGCTATTAAAAGCCATGATATATTTGATGAAAAGTTTACTACTGGAACTAATGCACTTCTAAAGTTAAGTGGCATATATCCTTTTGCATGTTGGATTGCATGACCACATTCATGAGCAGCAACTGATATTGAAGTTATTGAAGTTCCATAATAAATATCTTGTGATAATCTTACTACTTTTCTTCTTGGATCATAGTGATCACTTAAGTGACCTCTTACCATTTCTATGCTAACATTATATAATCCATTTGAATCTAATATTTTTCTTGCCACTTGCTCTCCGCTATATCCTCTTTGAGCATTTACTCTTAAGTATTTACTTGTTGTTGAGCTCACTTTAAATTGAGCATACATTGTAAATAATATAGCAGGAATTAATATAATCATTGTTGGATCAAAAAATCCATAACCATATCCATAGTATCCAGGCATATAAAATACACTCCTATCATTAATTTTTATTTATGAAAAAGTTTATAGCTCTTTCAACTTCACTTATATCTATAGTTGTATCTACACAAGGTCCATTAGGTCTTTTATTAAATACCCCAAGTACTGGTATACCTTTAACATCTTGAACTCCTGATGTTAAATCTCTTTCACAAGCAACTGCTATAACTGCTTTAGGTTTATTTTCTATTATAATTTTTCTAGCTAAAGTTCCTCCTGTAGCTACGAATATATTTACATTTGTTTTCTCTTTTAGTTTAACTAAATCGCCTACATTACATAATCCACATTCTGCACAATTTTCTATTTTAGTTGTTACTTTTAATTTACAACTACTCTTTTGTATACAGTGAGGTATTAGTATAAGTATTTCTTCACTATTTAAATTATATTTATTGCTATATATATAATTGTTATTTAACTTAACAAATACTTTTCTTAGCTCATTTTTAGATACACCTATACTATTTCCTATAAGTGTTATTACAGGAAATAGTAAACTTACTATGTTAAAATTAATTTTCATAAAATGCGGACTAACTTTTTTATCTTTAATAACATTATTTGTAATAATTAATGAAAATATTATTATACATACTAATACTACAACTATAATGTTTATTAATACTGAAAAAACATGAGTTAAATTAGATACGAATAAATTTATACCTAATCCTCCAACTATAAGTATTCCTATTAATATACCTACAGTAGTCATATACTTTTTTGCGTCCATAATGTCTTCCACCTAACCTAAAACTATACCGGTTTCTATACTATTTCCTTTTATATATTCTGATACTAAAACTCTTTTCTTTCCTGGCATTTGCATTTCTTCTATTAAAATTACATTATCTTTTGTAGAAACTCTTATACCCTCTTTATCTGCTTTAAGTATTGTTCCAGGTGCTTTTGTACTACTTTCACTTAGAACTTTAGTTTTCCAAACTTTCATAGTAGCATCATTATAAGTTGTATAAGCACTTGGCCATGGACTTACTCCTCTTACAAGATTATGTATTTCTCTTGCACTTTTATTAAAGTCAATATTACCTAATGATTTATTCATCATAGGAGCATAAGAAAATTCATCATGATTTTGAGCTATTCTAGGAGCTTCTCCTTTTTCTATTAAATCTATTGTCTCTTTTAAAGTTTGAGCTCCAATTTCCATCATTTTATCATGAAGTTCTCCAGCTGTTATTTCATCATCAAGATCAAATTCAGATGTTAATATCATATCTCCTGTATCTAAGCCTTCATCCATATACATAGTTGTTACACCTGTTTTTTCTTCTCCATTTATTATTACCCAATTTATCGGAGCTGCTCCTCTATACTTTGGTAATAATGAAACATGGACATTTACACATCCAAGTTTTGGAATATCTAAGATTGATTTAGGTAATATCTGACCAAATGCAACTACTACTATTAAGTCTGGATTTAATTCTTTTAATATATTAACAAATTCTTCATCTCTAGCCTTTACTGGTTGATATACATCTATATCATATTTTAAAGCAAGCTCTTTTACAGGTGGCATACCTAGCTTTTTTCCTCTTCCAACCGGTTTGTCTGGTTGAGTTACTACACCTATAATATCATGTTTTTCATCTATAATTTTTTGTAAACATCCAACTGCAATGTCAGGCGTTCCCATAAATAATATTCTCATTAAATCAACACCTACTACTTTCCTATTTTATCTACGAATAATACTCCGTCTAAAT
This sequence comes from Faecalimicrobium sp. JNUCC 81, assembly GCF_053667625.1. Classification (NCBI taxonomy): domain Bacteria; kingdom Bacillati; phylum Bacillota; class Clostridia; order Peptostreptococcales; family Peptostreptococcaceae; genus Faecalimicrobium; species Faecalimicrobium sp. JNUCC 81. The sequence continues at coordinate 778,038 of NZ_CM132203.1, read as the reverse complement.
GGTCTATTTCATGACAGAAAGCTCTAGCTAATAGCTCTTCACCTTCCATTTCAAATAATCTACCTTGTCTATCAAATGCTCTTACTTTAACATAATATGGTCTTCTAACAGCACCTGACTCGCCTACAACACTTAAGCATCCTTCGTCATCTACTTGCTCTCCAGAGTTTTCTATTATTTCAGGATTTATAAGTTCTATTAATCCATCTCCAATATCTATAACTACAACTCTCTTAAGTATACCAACTTGTGGTGCAGCAAGACCAACACCATCTGCATTATACATAGTATCTGCCATATCATCTAATAATTGTATTATCTTATTATCTATTTGTTCTACCTTTTTTGATTTTTTTCTAAGTACTGGTTCTCCAATTTGAACAATCTCTCTTAATGCCATTTTTCTTTCCTCCTAAATTTATAATACGCTATTTGGGTTAATATCTATTGATACATTAATTTCTTTATTAAATACTGTATCTCTTTTCGTTATACATATATATTTTATTATACCCTTTAATAAATTAATTTCAATATTATCATCCTTAAATAATATCTGCCATCTGTAATTTTGATTTATTTTAGATATGGAACAAGGATTTGGACCTAATACAAAATCAAAATCATTTATCCCCCTACTTTTAAGTAAGTAAATAATCGAATCATACATATTTTGAGCGTTTTGCTTTACTAATCTTTCATTTTCTCCACTTATTACCACACTTATCATATTATTAAATGGTGCATACCCAAAAGCCATTCTAATTTTTATTTCATCTTCATAAAATCCTTCATAATCATAGTTTATAGCTCGTCTTATTGCATAGTGGTCTGTATCATAAGTTTGAAGTATTACCTTTCCTTCTTTGTCAGATCTACCTGCACGTCCTGAAACTTGAGTAACTAATTGGAATGTTGTTTCAAAACTTTTAAAATCAGGGAAATTTAAAATCATATCAGCAGATAAAATTCCAACTAAAGTAACATTATCAAAATCTAATCCTTTACTAAGCATCTGTGTTCCTATTAATACTTCAGCTTCCTTATTTTTAAATTTATTTAAAATTTCTTCTAAAGAACCTTTTTTGGATGTTGTATCTTTATCCATTCTTAATACTTTGATATCTTCAAATATACTTTTTAATTCTTCTTCAATCTTTTGTGTCCCTATACCAAAAGGTTTTACATAATTACTACCACATTCAGGGCACTCTTTTGGTATTTCTTTTTCGTACCCACAGTAATGGCATCTTCCACTATTGCTTCTTTTGTGATAAGTAAGAGATATATCACAGTTTTCACACTGAAATACATATCCACATTTTCTACAAGATACAAAACTTGCATATCCTCTTCTATTTAAAAATAGTATTACCTGATTTTTATTTTTAATTGCTTCTTCTATTTCTCCTTGAAGCCTATTACTAAATATACTTTTATTTCCGTTATTTAGCTCAGACTTCATGTCTACAACTTCAATTTTAGGAAGAGGCTTTTTATTTGCTCTTTGATTTATTTCAATAAGTTCATACTCACCATTTTTTGCTTTATAATATTCTTCAACTGAAGGAGTCGCTGATCCTAAAACTAAAGATACATAATTTTTCATAGCCATATATCTTGCTACTTCTATTGCACTAAATTTAGGGTTCTTTTCTGATTTATATGATGATTCATGAAACTCATCTATTATAATAACACCTAAGCTGTTAAATGGTGCAAATAATGCCGACCTTGCACCTATTAAAATTCTTACTTTACCAGACTTTATAGCTTTATATACATCATGCTTTTGGCCTTCTGATAATTGACTATGAAATACTCCTACAATATCACCAAATCTATTTTTAAATCTAGATATCGTTTGAGGAGTAAGTGCTATTTCAGGAACTAATACAATACTATCTAATCCTTGGTTTAGTGCATAATCTATAATTTCCATATATACTTCCGTCTTACCACTGCCAGTAACACCTTTTAATATATATGGCTTTTTATCTTCATCAAACATTTCTGATGTTACTTTATTTATTACATAAGCTTGTTCATCATTTAATGTTATATCTTTATTTACCGATTTATATATTTCATCTGGATTTCTATAATAATCTTTTAACTCTAATGTAATTAAATTTTTATCATGTAGAGAGTTTATACTTTGTTTTGATGCTTTTAATATTTCAACTAAATCATTTATTTCAACATTATCATTATTTTTTAGGAATTTTATTATTTCTTTTTGCTTACTTCCTAAATTTATTTTATTTGTCTTTATAAATTCATCTATTTCATCACTTTCAATAGCTAATGATATATAGCATATCTTTTTTTCATTCTTATGATTTTTATATTCCCAACTTAACTTAACGATATTTTTCTTACTCATTCTATCTAATAAGCCGTTTATATTTTGTATATATTTTAACTTTTCAACCTTAACTTTACCTTTACTTTTTAAAATTTCATCTACTATTTTACTTTGATTTTCATTTAACGTTTCTAGAACTTTTTGAAATTGAATGTTACTTAAACTTAAAAGTTCATCACTTAAACTTACAACTTTATAGTTATTAAGCTTATATCCCTTTGGATATATTAAGTTTATACAATCTATATATGTACACAAGTATCTGTTTTTCATCCAATTTACTAATTCTAAATCTTCTACCCTAAATATAGGATTTTCATCTAATAAATCTATAACTTCTTTAGCTTTTATTTTTTCATCTATATCATCTGTAAGTTCAAATACAAAGGCTTCCGTTGGCTTATTTCCCTTTCCAAATGGAACTAAGATCCTATGACCTATATGTAATTCATCTATAAAAAAATCCGGAACTTGGTATGTAAATAGGTTGTCTGTATGTATAGTATTACTTCTAACTATGACTTTTGCATATTTTTCCATATTATAACCTCGATTTTTATCATACTGTTATTTATAATTTAAAATTCATTTCTCAAATTTAGTTTCTAAAAATTATATTTTTTCCATAAACCAGATAAAATATAATTTTATTGTACTTAAAAAATATAAGCATCTATTAAATAGATGCTTATCTTTCAAGTAGTGATTTAACTTTATCTAAAATAACGTTAGCTACTTCTTCTTTTTTCATTTTTGGGTATTCAGTAATGTTTCCATCCTTATCTACGATCTTTACTATGTTAGTGTCAACTCCAAATCCTGCACCTTCTTTAGTTAAATCATTTGCTACTATAAAATCAAAGTTTTTCTTTTTAATTTTACCTTTAGCGTTTTCTATAAGGTCATTAGTTTCTGCTGCAAATCCAACTAATATTTTATCATTTTTAACTTTGCCTATTTCATAAGCAATATCTTTATTTCTATCTAATTCTATAAATAAGTCATCATTAGTTTTTTTGATTTTTTTATCAGAATAATTTTTAGGCTTATAATCCGCCACAGCTGCACTTTTTATAATTACTTGATTATCATCCATATTATTTATAACTGCATCATACATTTCTTGAGCTGTTTCTATTCTAATTAACTTTTTAAGATTTTGTGGTGGATTTATATTTGTAGGTCCAGATATTAAAGTCACATCAGCACCCCTACTTATAGCTTCACTTGCTATTGAATATCCCATCTTTCCACTTGATCTATTTGTTATATATCTTACTGGATCTATACTTTCCATTGTTGGTCCTGCAGTAACTATTATACTTTTACCACTTAAATCTTTTTCTTTTGTAAGTAATTTGACAACTTGATTTACTATATCTTCTGGAGTTGCTAATTTTCCTTTACCAACATCTCCACAAGCAAGTCTACCACTTTCAGGTTCGACGAATTCATACCCTAGTTCTTTTAATATCCTTATATTTCTTTGAACTATAGGATTTTCATACATATTAGTATTCATAGCTGGTGCTATTAATATTTTTCCTTTTGTTGCCATAACTGTTGTTGTAAGCATATCATCAGCTATTCCATTTGCCATTTTCCCTATTACATTAGCCGTTGCCGGTGCTATTAAAAATACATCCGCAGATTTAGCTAGTGATATATGTTCTACATCCCAAGTTTTCGGCTCTTCAAACATGTCATAAACTACATAATTTTGACTTAAAGATTGAAATGATAGCGGAGTAACAAATTCAGTTGCTGACTTAGTCATTATCACACGTACATTTGCGCCTAATTTTTTTAGTCTACTTACAACATCTAATGCTTTATATACGGCTATTCCGCCACTTACACCAATTACAACAGTCTTGTTTTTAAGCATTTGGATTACTCCTCTATTATGTTTTGTCTTTGTTCTGCTTGAGTTTTAGCTTCTTCTATATCTATTTCTTCTTGAGTTAATAATCTATAAGTTATTTCTCCTTCAGCAACTTCTTGAGTAGCTATGCTAACTGGTTTAGTTTCATTTTGTCTATTATAAACATAGATATCTGCACCGTCGATTATTTCTCTAGCTCTTTTTGCAACAGTTCCTACTAAGTAGTATCTATTGTCTATTTTGTTTAATACTTCATTGATTGATGGTTTTAACATATTATAATTCCTCCTTAAACTTTTCTATTATATTATTTTTATATCTAGTAACTTTATTCTTTTCAGCTAATATTATGCTTTCTACTTCTTTTGTTGATTGTTTTACATCTTTATTTACTACAAAGTAATCATAATTTACTATTTGATTTATTTCTTCAAATGCACAGCTGAATCTTTTATCTATTTCTTCTTTTGTTTCTGTTCCTCTTCCAACTATTCTATTTTTTAGTTCTTCAAGAGATGGAGGAAGTACAAATATAAACACTCCTTCAGGATAAACTTCTTTTATTTGCTTAGCTCCTTGCATTTCTATTTCTAATACAACATCTTGCCCTTTTTCTAAGCATTCTATTATAGCTGCTTTTGGAGTACCATAAAAATTATCATAAATTTGAGCATACTCTAAAAACTCACCTTTTCCTATCATATCTGTAAATTTCTCTTTCTCTATAAAGAAATAATTTACTCCATCAACTTCTCCATTTCTTGGTTTCCTTGTTGTTGCTGATACGGATAATTTTATCTGATCATTTTTTTGTAATAACTCTTTGCATATAGTACCTTTTCCAGCACCTGATGGCCCTGATACAACTAATAATAGCCCTTTTCTCTTAAGCATTAATATCTTCCTTTCTCATTATACAAATGTTTCTCATTTTTATTAGAATCTATGTTATAGTTTTTATTTCTATCTACTCTATATTTTGTATTTGTTCTCTTATTTTTTCTAATTCACTTTTTACTTCAACAACTAAGTTAGTTATATTTAAGTCTGATGACTTTGAGCCTATAGTGTTAGTCTCTCTATTCATTTCTTGAATTAAAAAGTCTATTTTTCTTCCTATTGATTCATTTTTTATAACTGTCTTTTTAAGTTGTTCTATATGAGAATTAAATCTAACTATCTCTTCAGTTATACTACTTTTATCTGCGTATATTGCAACCTCTTGAGCTAGTCTATTTTCATCTATTATGCTAGGGTTTTCCAGAATTTCACTTATTCTATTATTTAACTTCTCTTTATAGTCAATAACAACATTATATGAGTACTTTTCAATTTCTTCAATATAATTTTTAAGAAGGTCACATCTCATTGCAATATCTTCTGCTAATTTTTTTCCTTCTTCACTTCTCATTTCTTTTAATTTTACTAAAGCTTCTTCTAATGCTTTTTTAAACATAGACCATAGTAGTTCTTCATCTTCTTCTTTTTCTTCACTTTTAACTACATCAGGAAACTTTGCTACATTCATAACACTTATATCGTCTACTAAATCAAATTTTTCTTTAATTTGTTTTAATATACCTACATATTGAGTAGCTAGTGTCTCATCAAACTTTAAGTTTACATCTTCACTACCTAGGAAGTCAAGTTTTATGTATAAGTCAACTCTCCCTCTTTTAACGTGATCTTTAATTAAGTTTCTTGCCTTATCTTCTAAAAATGATATCTTTCTTGGAAGGCGAATATTTATATCTGCATATTTATGATTTATAGTTTTACACTCTACTAAAAAATAGTAGTTATCATCTTTATATTCTCCTCTTCCAAAGCCTGTCATACTTACAGCCATCTTATACCTCCAAGTTTCCTTCACATATTTTTACAGCAGGTCCTGTCATATAAACAAAATCTTCTATATCTATCTTTACACATCCACCTTGTGATGTGACATTCACACTTTTATCTACCTTATTTAAATAATTACAAATTACTGCACATGCACTCATTCCTGTTCCGCATCCGAATGTATATCCACATCCTCGCTCCCATGTATGGACATGTATGTTTTTATGATCGTTTATTTTAACAAAATTTACATTTGTTTTATTAGGGAATATATTATGATTTTCTATTTCTTTTCCATATTTAAATACTTCTTCTTTATTTAGTTTATCGACTAATATTACTACATGAGGTACACCCATTAGTACAAAGTTTATATTGAATTCTTTATCTAGAATTTTAATCTTTTCATTTATAAGTTTATCTTTATTGTTATCTAATAAAATATCATTAGATTTAAAACTATATTTCCCCATATTTACTTTTATAGTTTTATCTCCTGTATTAATCTTTATATTTTTAATACCATCTAATGTTTCTACACTAAACTCTTCTTTAGTAACTATATTATTATCATAAACAAATTTTACAAAACATCTAAGTCCATTTCCACACATTGCAGCTCTTGAGCCATCTGAGTTATAGTATACCATTTCCACATCTACTATGTTAGAATTTTTAACAATTAATAAACCATCTGCTCCAACTGAAAATCTTCTATGACATACAAGTCTAGCTAAATTAGAGTAGCTTGAGGATGATTTTTGATCAAATCTTTTGTCTATAGCAATAAAATCATTTCCTATTCCATGCAACTTCCAAAATTTCATAATATCTCCCCTTTTATTTTTAATCTCTAACTTATAATTATACAATATTTCACTTAGAAAAGGAAATTTTATTAAGTTAAAAAATATATTAAATATTCATCTAAAAAGTTGATTAAATAAAGCTGACTATTCACAATATATATATATTATGTAATAATTAGTTTATAACGTACTACGTTTATGAAAGGAGTGATATCATGGCTTTAGATGGTTTAGTTATACATTCTATAGTAAATGAGTTATCATCAAAAATTTTAGGTGGTAAAGTAGATAAAGTTCATCAACCAGAAAATGATGAATTAGTTTTACATATAAGAAACAATAAAGAAAATTTTAAATTAATACTAAGCGCTAGTTCTTCTAATCCTAGGGTATATATTGCAGAAAATTATAAAAAAGAAAACCCAATAAGTGCACCAATGTTTTGTATGTTATTTAGAAAATATATTCAAAACGGAATCGTCGTCGGAGTATCTCAAATTGGATTCGAAAGAATTATAAAAATTAGTGTTGAATCTTTTGATGAACTAAAAGAAAAAACTACTAAGGATATATATATAGAAATAATGGGAAGACACAGTAATATAATACTTACTCATGCATTAGATAATAAGGTTATAGACTCTGCTAAAAGAATTCCTTTTAGCGTAAGTAGAGTTCGTCAATTATTACCCGGTGTAACTTATGTTTTACCTCCTTCTCAGGATAAACTTAATCCACTTGATAGTATATCTAAGGAGGACTTTATAACAACTTTAAAGAGCTTTGAAGGACCAATCTTTAAGTCCGTATACTCTAAATTCTTAGGTATAAGTCCTATTGTTGCTAAGGAAATTTGTTTTAGGTCTAATATAGATGAAAAACTTAATACTACAGATTGTAATTATAGTCAATTTGATTCTCTTTATGGTGAGTTTTCAAATTTATTCAATAATATAAATAATAATAAATATAATCCATGTATTGTTATTAATGAAGATATAGATAAAGTTATAGATTTTAGCTGTATTGATTTAACTTTATTTAAAGAATTATCATTTATAAATGATGAAAGTATGTCTAAAATACTAGAGGATTATTATAGAACTAAAGATATAAAAGATAGAATACATCAACGTTCTTCTGATTTAAGAAAAAGTATCTCTATAAAGCTTGATAGACTTTACAATAAGTTACACAAACAAGAAGAAGAGTTAATAGAATCTGAAAATGCAGATATTTTCAAAGTTAAAGGTGAGCTAATAACTTCTTATATTTATATGGTAGAAAAAGGAATGGAAAGTGTTGAAGTTTCTAATTTCTATGATCCTGAATATAAAAGCATTACTATATCTTTAAATAAAAATCTTACACCTTCTGAAAATGCACAAAAGTATTTTAAGAAGTATTCTAAGATGAAAACTGCTAAAAAAGAACTTGCTCATCAAATGGAAATAACTAATGATGAAATTAACTACTTAGAAAATATTATTTTAAGTATAGAAAACTGTGAAAACTTAGCTGAACTTTTAGATATAAGAGAAGAACTTTCTAAAGTTGGATATCTAAAAATTAAAGGTAAAAATAATAAAAAAATAAACACTAATAAAGAATCTAAGCTTACTACAAAACCTCATGAATTTATAAGCTCTGATGGCTTTAAAATTCTAGTTGGTAAAAATAATAAGCAAAATGACCACCTTACTTTAAAGATTGCAGACAATAATGATCTCTGGATGCATACTAAAAATATACCTGGATCTCACGTTATTATAAAAACTGAAGGTAAAGAAGTTAGTGATGAAGCTATATTTGAAGGCGCTATGCTTGCAGCATATTTTAGTAAATCTAAAATGTCATCACAAGTTCCTGTTGATTATACTAAAAAGAAAAATATCAAAAAACCTAATGGAGCAAAACCTGGTATGATAATTTATGAAACTAATTCTACTGTATATGTTACACCAACAGAAGAATTAGTTGCAAAATTAAAAATAAAAGAATAAAAAATAGCAGCTTGAAATTAATTTTCAAGCTGCTATTTTTTATTCTTTTATAGATTTTTATCATTAACAATTAACTAGTCTTTACACCTTTCCATACATTTGTATAGTTGAAATTTTCATTGCAGTATGACCAGTATCCTTCAAAAACTCTTGCATTAGTTGAAAATATTAATTGTACATTTCCACTATCATATGGGCAAGAATAACTACCAGCTTCATACCATTTCCCTATGAAAACATTACCTATTATTCTTCCTTCCATACTAGCCTTTCCTAGCTTGTACGAGCCTAATGCTACTCCTCCATTTTGAACAAATCTTATATTTCCAATATTTGTATTCCAATCGCCGGATATATTTAGCGGCTCTGGACCAACAATTCTTATGCCTTCATATATTTTATTTCTATCTGCGTTTTCATCACAATCTAGAAAATATATTTTTGCATTATTTATTGGTATATCAAATTCTATACGTATCTTTCCTTTATCATTTGGGCATTTATAGGTAGGTCCTTTATTCCATTCACCATCTACTATAAACTTATTTAAGTTATCATGTTTTACAATATCTCCATATAATCTAATAGGGTTTTCACTTAATCCTTCTATATAAGTTCCCTCAACTTTTCCATTCCCTTCTTCTAAAAGTAACATACCATTATTAACCGACCATGAACCACCTACACTTGTTGATTCTGGTTTAGCAATTTTTGCGCCTACCCATACTCCGCCTTTTGTTAGATCACAATATGACCAGGTTCCATCAAAACTTTTGCCTGTAATAGAAAATTTAAAATTTAATTCACCTTTAAGATCTGGACATTCATAAGTTGGTGGCTCTGACCAAATACCTTTTAAACTATATCCATCTATTGTTCCTTCGAATCTGCCATTATCCCATTCATAATTTCCAATAACTCTATTCCCATCCTGTGTTAATTTTAAAAGCCCCCAATTTGTTGACCACTGGCCTGATACATCTAATTTATCTTGTCTTTTATTGTATTTTTTAAGACTATTAAAAGACTTGTATTGATTTAATATATAATTACTAAACAAACTGTTATACCAAATTTCATTTAAAGTATCCTTATCTTTTTTCATAATTATTCCCCCTCCATTCCTTTAAATTTAGTTAAAAGATTATATAATTGAATTTATTATCTATATTTAATATTAATAATTAATTAATCTTTACTCCTTCCCACACATTATCATAGTTAAAACTTTCATAGCAATATGACCAATATCCGTCAAAAACCCTTGCATTAGTTGAAAATATTAACTGTACATCACCGCTGTCATATGGGCAAGAATAATTACCCGCCTCATACCATTTTCCTATAAGCATATTACCCACTATTCTACCTTCTATGCTAGCCTTTCCTATCTTGTATGAACCTATTACAATTCCGTCATTTTGAATAAATTCAATCTTCCCAACATTACTCTCCCAATTGCCTGATACATTTAAAGGTTTTGGCCCTGCTATTCTCACGCCTTCAAACATTTTAGTTTTATCTATGTTTCCATCACAGTCTAATAGATATATTTTTGTATTATTTATCGGTATATCAAATTCCATATATATCTTTCCTTTATCACTTGGGCATTCCTTAGTAGGGATTTTAGTCCATTCACCTTCTACTGTAAACTTGTTTAAGTTATCATCTTTTACAATATCTCCATATAATCTAATAGGATTTTCGTTTAATCCTTCTATATAGTTTCCAGCAATTTTTCCATTACCTTCTTCTAAGAGTAATATACCATTATCAACTTTCCAGGAACCATTCACGCTTGTTACTCCTGGCTGAGTAATTTTTGTACCCATCCATACTCCAGCTTCCATTAAATCACAATAAGACCAGCTTCCTTCAAAACTTTGACCCGTAATAGAAATATTAAAGTTAAATCCCCCTTTAAGATTTGGGCATTCGTATGTTGGTGGTTCTGACCAATTTCCTTTAAAGTTATATCCATCTAATATTCCTTCTATTCTTCCATTATCCCATTCATAAGTTCCAACAATTACATTTCCTTCTTGAACTAATTTCATAACTCCCCAATTTGTTGACCACTGACCTGACATATCTATATTACTTTCTCTTCTATTATAGTTTTTAAGACTATTTAAGGATGCATATTGCTTTAAAATGTAGCTACTCAACATATAGTTATACCAAATTTCATTTAAAGTATCTTTTTTCATAATTATTCACCTCTATTCCTTTAGATTTAGCTAAAAGGTTATACACTTTAATTTATGAACTATATTTAAGATAAGATACAATTAATATGCTAAAAAGCCATAAGTCTGATATAATATCAAACTTATGGCTTTTTACTTTTATTTAAAATACATAATTTATATAAAAGATTATCTTTATTTTACTAATTTATTGTATTCATCTTCACTCTTAGGTACTGATATTTCTCCATTTAATACCTTTTCTCTTTGACTGTTAACATAATCTAAAATTTCTTTAGGAACATGTTTAGATGTATTTTCAGCTAATCCAACACCATCTTCTTTTAATCCATAAACCTTACCTTGTCCACCTTTATATTTACCTTCAACTAATTCTTTAGCTAAATCATAAGATGCTACATTTAATTTTTTTAATGCTGATGTTATAACACTTTCTTCAGCTAAATAATTTTGATCTCTATCTACTCCTATTGCAAACTTCTTATTTTCTTTAGCTGCTTCTATTGATCCAACTCCTGTATCTCCTGCTGCTGCTAATATTATATCAGCATTTGATCCAAACATTTGCTTAGCTATAGATTTTCCTTTTGCTTGGTCCGTAAATGTATTTGCATATTGTTCTAAAACTTTTGTATCTTTATTTGTAGTTGTAACTCCGTATTTAAATCCATAATGATATTTAACAACAGATGGCGCTGGTAATCCTCCTATAAATCCTACTGTATTAGTCTTAGACATTTTAGATGCTATTATTCCCGCTAAATACGCTGCTTCTTCTTCTTTAAACGTTACAGGAACTACATTTTCTGGTATCTTATCATATGTTTCATCCATCATAGCAAATTTTTGATCTGGATAATTTTTTGATGCTTCAGCTATAGATTCTTTTAACTGATATCCAACCCCGATTATTAAACTTGTATGTTGATCTATTAAAGTTTCTATGTTTTGTAAGTAATCAGATTTTTGCTTAGATTCTAAATATTTAACTTCAACTCCAAAATCTTTTTCAGCTTTCTTTAATCCTTCCCACGTAGATTGATTAAATGATTGGTCATTTATACTACCTTCACCTAAAACGATTCCTATTGAAAGTTTTTCTTCTTTATTTTTTGAGTTTGAAGAACATCCTGTTAATAAAGCTGTCGATACTAACACAGATGCTGCTATTGATAATAGTTTTTTGAATTTCATAATGTCCTCCTAAGTTTCATTTTCATGAACTTTATTATGTTTTTTAAAAGTTTCGTTCGTTAACAGAATTTTATTTTACAAGAAAAATTAAATTCTGTCTATATTTTTTATTTTATTTTTTATTATTAAGTTTCCCCATCTGAAAGTATTAATTCATATATCCTATTATTCACTTTATTTTTTGTCGATTTTTACAATTTATTTTAAAAATAATTAACTATATTTATCCATTTGTTTTAAAATAATAATTTAAGATTTTTTTTAATAAAATAAAAAAATCACCTATTATAAAATTATAATAGGTGATTTTTTATTTATATTGATGTAGCTTTTAATTCTACTACATTCTCATTTTCATTATTTTTAAAGTCTTTATTGTTTAATACTCTATTTAATACAATACCTACTATAGCTGATAAACTAAGTCCTGTTATAGTTACACTTTGAGTTATAGGTATTCCTATTGTTATACCTTTGTTTCCTAAGTAAGTAGTTCCTAAGCCTATTATCATTATAGTTAATATTATTATTATATTGTTTTTATTTTTTATGCAATCACTGTCTTTTACAGTTTTTGCTCCTACAAAAGTTATCATAGAAAATAGTATAATACTTATTCCACCCATAACTGCAGTTGGTATACTTTGTAAGAATCCTCCAAACTTTCCAATACACGAAAGTAATATTGCAAATACTGCGGTTCTTCTTAATAGTGATGGGTCATAGTTTTTAGTTATAGCAAGTACTGCTGTGTTTTCTCCATAAGTAGTATTTGCTGGTCCTCCTAAAAATCCTGCTACTATCGTAGCTAAACCATCTCCTAATAAAGTTTTATTTAACCCTGGATTTTCTATGAAATTCTTACCTACAACAGCTCCATTTGTTGTCATATCTCCTATATGTTCCATAAATACTGCTAAAACAACCGGTGCTATTAAAACAATAGCCTCTAAGCTAAACTTTGGCATAGTGAATGCTGGTATTTGAAGTAATGGTGCATTTATTATAGTAGATTGATCTATAATTCCCATAGCTAGACATATTAAATACCCTGAAATTACTGCTATTAATATACCTAGTTGCTTTATAAATCCTTTAGCAAACTTATTTATAACAAGCGCTATCGATAAAGTAATAAGTGCTATTAATATATTATTTGATGCCATATCAAATGCTGTTGGTAATAAGTTAAGTCCTATTACTGCAATCATAGCACCTGTAACTTGAGCTGGGAAATATTTTTTTATTTTATCTACTCCTACCATCTTAACTAAGAATGACATAATTACGTATATAATACCTGCTACTACTATTCCACCTTGTGCATAAGATAAGTCTCCACCAGATGCTTCTTTAGCCGCTAGTATAACTGGTATAAATGCAAAACTTGAACCTAAGAATACTGGTACTTTCCCTTCTGTGCAAAAATGGAATATTAAAGTACCTACTCCTGCACAAAATATTGCAACTGCAGGATTAAATCCTGTTAGTATTGGTACTAATACTGTAGCTCCAAACATTGCTAATAAATGTTGTAATGACATTACTGTTTTTCTCATAAAAAACCTCCCAAATATAATTTTAGGGAGATAAAAATCTCCCTTTTTCAGTATCTCTGTACTGAATTAAAAGGCAATATAAACTCTTTATAGTCTATGTGTCTATTCTTTTATTGTTACTGAGTCTTCTTCATCAGTTTCAACTAATTTTACTGATATAATCTCATGTCTTGATGTAGGAACATTTTTTCCTACATAATCAGCTCTTATTGGCAATTCTCTATGCCCTCTATCTACTAAAACTGCTAGCTGAATTGATTTTGGTCTTCCTATATCCATAATAGCATCTAGTGCTGATCTAACTGTTCTTCCTGTGTATAAAACATCATCTATTAAGATAACTATTTTATCATCTATATTAAAATCTATTTTTGATCCATTAAGTATTGGGTCAATATCTATTTCTTTTAAATCATCTCTATATAAAGTTATATCAACTTCACCTGTGTTAACCTTTGTTCCTTCAATTTGTTCTATCTTTTTAGATATTCTATCTGCAATAGGTAAACCTCTAGTTTTTATTCCTACTAAGACTATATCTTCTACACCTTTGTTTTTTTCTATGATTTCATGACTTACCCTTGTTATAGCTCTTGAGATTGCTTTTTCATCCATTAATTGGGCCTTTTCTCTCATTTCTGACCTCCTAGTATTTTAAGTTAAATTAAAAAAATTCGCTTCGCTCATGTCGCTCAAGTAATTCGCCAACACGTTGCTTAAACGACTGAGTCCGTTGCTCAAATCTAAAAAGCTCCTTATCATAAGACAAGAAGCTTGTATGTATCAAAATATACAAATATATTACTCACTTTTGCCTTATGATATCTCTGTATCAATTAAAGGTATTTAGTTACCCTTAATTATATAATCTTGCAATGTTTTTTGCAAGAATTATTTTATTTTGGCAATTATATCCTCGAAATATTTTGGTAATTTAGAATCAAACTCAACATATTCTTTGCTAGTTGGGTGTATAAATCCTAACTTTTTAGCGTGTAGAGTTTGACCTTTTAGTTTAAACTTACTATTTTTAGGACCATAGACAACATCTCCTAATAACGGATGATTTATAGATAAAGCATGTACTCTTATTTGGTGAGTTCTCCCTGTTTCAAGGGTAGCTTTCATATGTGTAAAATTATCATACCTTTCAATAACTTCAAAATGAGTTACTGCACGTTTTCCATCCTTCACAACTGCCATCTTTAATCTATCCTTAGGATTTCTACCTAGAGGCTTATCTACAGTTATTTTATCTTCTTTAACAAGACCATGACATATAAACTCATACTCTCTAGTTATAGAATGATCTTTTAGTTGCTTTGCTAAAGAGTTATGTGCATTATTATTTTTCGCTATCATTAAAAGTCCAGAAGTATCCTTATCTATTCTATGAACAATACCTGGTCTTATAACTCCATTGATAGAAGATAAGTTGTCCTTGCAATGATAAAGTATTGCATTAACTAAAGTATTGTCATAATTGCCAGGAGCAGGATGAACAACCATATCCTGTGATTTATTAACTATTAATAAATCATTATCTTCATAAACTATATCTATTGGTATATCTTGAGGAGTTACCTCTAAAAGTTTTGGTGCTGGTATTTCTACCATTATCTTATCATCTTCTTTTACTAGATACTTAGCTTTTTCCACCTTTGAGTTTACACTTACTTTTTTATCCTTTATTATCTTTTGAATGTAACTTCTAGACATATCTCCTAACTCATTTGCTAAGTATACATCTAATCTATCACCTTCATCTTCTTCTAACACTAAAAACTCTCTTACTTCTTCCATATCGTCACCTACTTTTCATTGTCAAAGAATAATATATATACACATAAAAGTATCGTTCCTACAACTACGAATACATCTGCTACGTTAAATACATATTCCCATATAAATCTAAAATCAAAATAATCTACTACAAAGCCTAATCTTACTCTGTCTATTAAATTTCCTATAGCACCTGAAATTATAAGAATTATTCCAGTTTTTCCTAGTAAGTTTATATTTTTATTTTTATTTAGATAATATATCCCAAATATAGATGCCGATAGTGCAACTATTACAAATATCATTTGGTTATCTTGGAACATTCCAAAAGCTGCCCCTCTATTTTCTACATATGTAAGATGAAATATATTTTCTATTATAGGTATACTTCCAATGTCTTTTAAAGAATTTAAAGCCCATACTTTAGATAACTGATCTATCCCTATTAATAAAACTATTATTAGCGCATATAACAATATATTTTCCTCCTAAATTTTTATATAATACTATTATACAAAAAAAAGCTTCCTAATTGGAAGCCTGTTATTTGTTATTTTCTGTTTGTTTTTCATTATTTGTATGTTTTATAAGCTCTGATACGGTTACAAATTTATATCCTTGTTCTTTTAATCTTGGTACAACTATTTTTAGTGCTTGCACTGTCTGAGTTGTTGAATTTCTAGCATTGTTATAATCATGTAAAAGTATTATTGTACCATTTTGAACTTTATTCATTATAGTATCTACAATATAATTTACACCTGGGTTTGACCAATCTCTAGGGTCTAAATTTGACCATAATACTATATTCATATTTTTATCTTTTGCTATAGTGCACATATTTTTACTTATTGCTCTATATGGTGGTCTAAATAAATTGGGTTCTTTTCCTATAACCTTTTTTACTGCTTCTTGTGTTTCGCTTATTTCTTTATTTATTTCAGAATAACTTCTTTTTGCAACATTTATATGAGTAAAAGTGTGGTTTCCAATTTCATGACCTTCATTATATTCTCTTTTTAATATTTCCGTGTTCCACTCTACCATTTCTCCTACTACAAAAAATGTTGCTTTTACATCATTGTCTTTTAATATATCTAATATTTGTGGTGTAAAATCTTTATCTGGACCATCATCAAATGTTAATGCTATTAACTTTTCTTCATCATTACCATGTTTTATTATAATATCTTCATAATCATTTAAAATATCTTTATTTAAACTTATAACCTCTTCATCTTTTATGCCTGCTTTATTATGAAAGTACATACCTACTACCAGAAGTAATAGTACAGGAATCATATATAATATCTTTTTCATATTACATTCCTTCTTTCTTATAAACTTTATTTATTATACTTATTACTTGTATTATTATATCTTTTAGCAACATCATTTATATCATTTAGTTGAATTAGTATTTCATCATAAAAACTAGCACCTTCATTTATTAGATTTTGATTATATTTTCCACTTGTTATTGGTAAATCGGGTTGGTGTTTTGAACAATGTGCACATAAATTAGTTTCTGGAACTATATCTAATCTATCTTCATCTATTTTTTTATGGCACTGTTCGCATACTCCATAAGTTCCATTTTCTATTTTATATAAAGCATTTTCTATATTATCTAGCTTTCCTCTTTCATGGATAGTTAGACTATTTTGCATATCTTGCATATATACTTCAGTACCCATATCTGCTGAATGATTATCATAACTTGATAGGTCTCCTGATGTATATCTTTCACTAGAATGTTTAGTTGTATTTCCAAACATAGTATTATCTTGCATTTCTACTATTAATTTCTCTATTTTTTCTTTTTCATTTAATAACTCTTTTTTATATTTGTTTATGTCCATACTATTACCTCTTTCCTCTGTAAAGTTCTACTATATTAACTAATTCAGCTATATACTCTCCTATAATAGGCAGATTTACCCACGAAGCAAGTATGTAAAGTGCAATGGCTGCTAGTATTGTAAGTCCTATCGCCTGACCAAAACCTTTCCCTAATCCTGCTACAAAATTTATTGTAAATAGTCTTCTTTTGCTATCAGTTAGCATCATATACTCTCTAATTCTACTTCTTTCTATTGTCAGCATAAGTCTTTCTAAGTATCTTTTTATTAAACCTAGGTCCTTTTTAGTATCATCTGATAAATACATTTCATTTATTATTTTATCCAATTCTTTCATACTTATAGGAATTACATCTTCTTCCTTTTTCTTATTGTTAATAGATATCACATCCTTTTTGAAACAATTACATATAATTGTAGTATGTGATAAATTACTTATAAAAATGCAAAAGGATTATAGAGAAATTATTTTTTATAATTTCTCTATAATCCTTTTACTTTTATTTTAGCAACGGACCTGTTTTTCAAGGTCGTTGGCAATATGAACTAAGAAAATTTTATAAGAATTTTCTTTCTATTAATCCAACTTTTTTATATACTTTTCTAAGTGTTTTTCTAGCTTGTTGTTCAGCTTTACTAGCACCCATTGCATATACAGTTTCTAAGTAGTCTTTATTGCTTAATAAATCATTATACTTATCTCTTATTGGTTTTAAAGATTCTACTATAACTTCAGCTACATCTTCTTTAAATACACCATATCCTTTACCTTCATACATTGATACTAATTCTTCGATACTTTTATTATCTAATTTAGAATATATTTCAAGTAAATTTTTAATTCCTGGCTGTTCATCACTATAATTTACTGCGCCTATTGAGTCAGTAACACTTCTTTTTATTTTTCTTCTTATAGTATCTGCATCATCTGCTAATAATATGAATGCATTTTGATCTTCATCTGATTTACTCATTTTTTTAGTTGGCTCTTGTAAACTCATAACTCTTCCTACTTCTTTTGGAATGTATGGTTCTGGTACTTTAAATGTTGGTGAATATCTATTGTTAAATCTACTAGCAAGATCACGAGCCAACTCTAAATGTTGCTTTTGATCTTCACCTACTGGTACTAAATCTGTTTGGTATAAAAGTATATCAGCTGCCATAAGTACTGGATAAGTAAATAAACCTGCATTTAAATTAGCTTCACTTTTTTGAGACTTATCTTTAAATTGAGTCATTCTACTTAATTCACCCATGTACGTCATCGTATTTAATATCCACATAAGCTCTGTATGTGCACTTACATGAGATTGTATAAATATTGTATTTTTTTCAGGATCTAATCCGCAAGCTAAATATTGTGCTAATAATTCCATAGTGTTAGCTCTTAAATCTTTAGCCTGTTGAGGTACTGTTATAGCATGTAAGTCAACTACACTATAAAAACAATTATATTCATCTTGAAGTTTAGTCCAGTTTTGTATAGCTCCTAAATAATTTCCTAGAGTCATTTTCCCAGAAGGTTGAGCTCCACTAAATATTATTTTTTTATCACTCATTTAAAAATCCTCCTATAATGATTTTAACATTTTTAAAACTATATCTTTAGAATTATGAGCTGCATCTTGAACAAACTCATCATAAACTACATCAGCAGTTCCATCAGCCCTATCTGACATTGCCCTTATTATTACAAATGGTACTTTGTTTAAAGAACAAACGTGAGCTATAGATGCTCCTTCCATTTCTCCACAGTATGCACCGAAATCATTTACTAATTCTTCTTTTAATTCTTTAGAACTTATAAATATATCTCCTGTCACTACTCTTCCTTTTAAAACTTTATGGCCTTTGTTTTCAGACACTGAAGATTCATACGCTGCATTTATAAGTCTTTCATCAGCTATGAAAGTCGAACTTTCCATTCTTGGTATTATTCCTTTTTTGTATCCAAAAGCTGTAGTATCTACATCATATTGAATTGCATCAGTTGATATTACTATATCTTGAACATCAAGATCAGAATGTAGTGCTCCTGCAACACCAGTATTAACTACTGCATCTACATTAAATTCACTTATTAATATTTGTGCACATAATGCTGAATTTACTTTACCTATTCCACATCTTACTAAAACTATGTTTTTTCCTTCTAATGTTCCTTCGTAGAATTTCAAACTTGCTTTTTCTATAGTTTCTTTAATGTCCATTAATTCAACTAATATATCTACTTCTTCATCCATCGCTCCTATTATACCTATTCTATTCATTAGTTCCTCCTAAAGTTTGTTATATTTGTGTATTAAAAAATCCGTCCTAAATTAATAGGACGGATAAATTTTCCGTGGTACCACCTAAATTATATATACTTAATTTAAATATATATCTCTTAATGTCTGCTATAACGTGCAGTTACGATATAAGCTAATTTGTATAACTACATTTCACTTTACTCCTCTAAGGTCCATTCACTAAAATTTTCTTGTTAAGATCTCATCATCCTTAACTTTCTGTATTGAATCTTTTTTAGATACTACTCCTTTTCACAGGATTTAATTTATTATTAATTTCTTTATTTTATAATATGTCTTACTTAATAAATTGTCAACTATCTATATAAGTTTATCCATAATATATTAACTTATACACCTTCAGTTCACAAGACAAGTACGCTAATCATAGTATAACTATCGTTAAAATTTATTAAATTAATTAAGGGGGTTTTATATGTGCACGACTATTATTGTTACTAAAGGTGCTATGGCTGATGGATCAATGGTTGTTACACATTCTTGTGATGATGAGTTAGGTGATCAAAGGCTAATATATATTCCTGAAAAAAATTACGAACCCGGCCAACTGAGGCCCATTTTTGCAGAACATTATCGTTATCCTAGGATTGTAAGTGAAGATAGAGGACCTGGGTACAATACAACTTCTTATCCTAAAACAGATCCAATTGGGTATATTCCTCAGGTGACTCATACTTATGCCTACTTTGATGGAAATTATGGAATAATGAATGAGCATAATTTAATGATAGGTGAGTGTACAAATGCAGCTAACTATCAGCCTACATTTGTTACAGAAAATGAATCTATTAATACCGGAAAACATATTAGATTATTTTACAGTCAAGAGTTATCTCGTATAGCTCTAGAAAGATGCAAGACTTCAAGAAATGCAATAAAACTTATGGGAGAACTTATAGATACTTACGGACTATATTCAACAGGTGAAACACTTTTAGTTTCTGATGAAAATGAGGCTTGGGTATTTGAAATGTGTGCTCTTCCTAATGAGAAATACCATTCTGCTTGGGTTGCTAAGCGTGTTCCTGATGGTGAAGTATTTGTTGCAGCTAACGAGTTTCGTATTCGTGATATTTTAAAAGATAGCGATGATTTTATGTACTCTAAATTTCTTCATCCTGGAATTTATAAGCTAGGTTGGTGGAAAGAATCAGATGGCCCTATTGATTGGCTTAAGGCTGTAAGTCCTGGTGAATAATAATCATCCATATTATTCTTTAAGGCGTATTTGGCGCATATTTGATAGAGTTAATACTGACTTATTTTTAAATCCATGGGTCAAAGATGGATATACTAGAGATTATCCATTTTCTATAAAACCTAAACACAAATTAACTCTAAGTGATGTTTTTTCACTATATCGTGACCATTATGAAGGGACTGAATTTGATTTAACTAAAGGTGTTGCTTCTGGCCCATATAATGATCCTAATCGATTTGTAGGCCCCTATGATGGCAATCAAAATAATATTACAAAAGATAAAAAATATTATGGAGCATGGGAAAGGGCAATATCAATATTTTATCAAGGATATACTTATGCATGCCAAATAAGACCATATGCCCCAGAGTCTACTAAAGGTTTATTATGGTTTGCACCTGATGTATCATATACTAGCTGCTTTGTTCCATTCTCCAGTAAATCTACTAGCATACCTTTATCTTATCAAACTGGCTCTCCTCAAAAATATGATTCTAATTGCGCATTTTGGATTTTTAATTTTGTAGGTAATTGGGCTAGATTAAACTATAAGCAAATGACTGAGCACGATATATTTGATTTACAAAGAAAACTTGAGATTATGTCATTTGACTTTATTAAAAGTTGTGATGAGAGATGCAAAAATACTTCTCATATAAATACTATAGAATATATTACAAAAGCTTGTGAAAATAATGCAAATATAGTTCTAAAATCTTGGTTAAAACTTGCTGCTATGTTAATAGCTAAATATGCAAACGGATATTGTAATTTAGAAGACCAATCATCTCCGAAAGATATTGGATATTCAGCAACTTGGCTTAGTTATACAAACTATAAAGATGGTCCTACTTCATATGATATGAAATAAAAAATAGGATGGATATCCATCCTATTTTTTATTTTATGTAGATTTACTTTAAGGTATATTTATAATTTTAATGTATGCACCTTCTTTTATTTTATTGTAAGCATTTTTATTTATTTCTTTAATTTCTTCACAAATATCAGATATCTTATATACACTGTTATTAATTTTAACTTCTGGGTCTATTAATCTTACTTTAAATTTTTGATGTATATCATAGCCAACTTTATCTTCTTTAAGAATTACATTAGAGTTAAATTTATTTAATAAATTTTGTATCTCTTTATCTTTGCTACTCTTTAAAATATCAATAACTTCATCATCATTTTTCAATAAATCATCTAAGGATAATATATTTTCTTTCAATGCTATTTTTATAATATTAACTAATAAGTTATTTCCATATACACTTAACGGATGCATAAAATATTCTGTTACTTCTTTACAATATAAATTAACAAACCATTTAGCAATTTTTATATCATCTATCGCTATCATATTATCTACTACAATAAGTGAATCTAAAAATTTTCCTACATCATTTTTATTTATACTTTTATAAGCATACATATCTCTTAATGTATAATCTATTCTATCTGCACAAAGATGTGGTGCTTTCTTCTCAAGTAATGTATATTTTTTATTATCATTGCCTAATATATTTTTGTGGTCATATCCATATTTATTTAGTATTTTTGGTATATCAGAGTCTTTTATTACTTTGTCATATATTTTTTCATGATAATCTTCTTCTTTATAATCTAGAGCATAGTCTACTACATGAGAAAATGCAGTATGAGATATATCATGCAGTAACCCTGCAATTTGTTCCTTAATACTTCCACCTAATGTTTTAATTAATAACATTACCCCAACTGAGTGTTCATACCTAGTAACATTCCAACTTTCATTTACTAAATAACTTGCACCACCTTGATGCACATGTTTAAGTCTTTGAACAGATCTACTATTTATTAGTTCTTCTATTAAAGGTTCTACTTCAAATTCTCCATATAAATTATCCCTTATTATCATTTATTCTCCACTTTCTTCATCTTCAATATACTCTAATATATCTCCTGGCTGACATTCTAAAATTTTACATATTTCATTTAATGTAGAAAATCTTACTGCCCTTGCCTTATTATTTTTTAATATTGATAAATTAGCATTAGTTATATCTATCTTTTGCGCTAATTCAGTTAAAGACATCTTTCTTTTTGCCATCATTACATCTAAATTAACTATAATTGCCATATTCTTCTCCTTATATAGTTAAGTCATTTTCATCTTTCATTTGCATGGCCTTTTTAAACACATCTGCCATTACAAAACACATAAGTGATGCTATTATACATACTAGCATCATAGGTGTTAATGCTCCATTTGGAGTTGCTATTATTTTTATCATTTCACCTTGTCTACCTGCTCCATATCCCATTATACACTCTAATATAGAATTTATTAACATACAAATTCCCATAAATTTAAATCTTTTTACATTTTCATTTGTAAATGGACTTTCTTCACTACTTCTAATTAACAGTATTAACTGTCTTATAGTTATAAAATACATTCCAAGATAAATAATACCAGATAATGCATCAATAATTCTAGTTCCTGGTTCTGTGCTTTTAAAATCATATAAACCAAATATTAATCCACCTAACAAATACGCTAAAAAAAACCCTATCACTACCTGAAATATCCATAGTACTCCCTTAAATAAAAATTTTCCTGCACTTTTATCCATATACATACCCCTTTTAATTATTATTTTACTTCTAACTTAAAGATATCATATGTATTATTCATTTTTCAATATTTTTTTATTGTTTTACGATAATTTTTTATAGATATAAAGAGAGTATATTGAAAATAAATTTATTTTCAATATACTCTCTTTATATCTAATTTTTTATAATATATTTTTTAATATCATCTATACCATCATATATTTCTTCTTTTGAAAAATTTAAATCTTTTAATTCTTCATCACTTTTATTCATTAGCATTGTATAAAATTCAATAACTACATAAGATAGATTTTTAATTTTATTATGTTTTGCTTCATCAAATAACATATCTTCTGCTTCGTTTGCTTTTCCTTCAAAAATAAATCTTTTTAAAGTTATTAATAATACATCCTCCTCTATACCATGATTTATCATTATCTCTTCATAATTATCAAAGCTTTTACCGAATAAAAGTTTTGCAACCATCCTTTTTATAGATTCAGCTACCTCTTCTACTATTCCCATTTTGCTTCCTCCTTGTTTAATAGTGCATATTTCATCTAATCTAAATCTTAAAAAACTATTTTTCTAGCTAAACTACTATATACATTATATAGTAATTTTAAATAAAATAAGAAGACATTTCCTAAAATTTAGAAAATGTCTTCTTATTTTATATAATTATAATATACTTACTAATATTGCTCCTTGTGCTGTATAAGTTCCCATAACTGATCCAACTTCACTTATAACTACATCTTTAAATTTATGATTTTCTTGTATTAATTCTTTCACCTTTAATGCCTTATCTAAACAGTTTGAGTGACCTATTGCAAGCCTTTTTTGCTCACAGTTTATTGCATTCGTATCAACATATTCTAAAACTTTTTTTAAGGTCCTTACCTCTCCTCTAGCTTTATCTATAGGCTTAACAACACCTTCTGTTATATGAATTATAACTTTAAAGTTTAATGCATTTATAATACCGCCTTTTATTGCACTTATTCTTCCACCTTTTATCGCATTTTCTAAAGTTTCTAATGCTCCATAAAATACTACTTCTTCCTTACATTTTTCTATTTCTTTGACTATTTCATCTATAGTTTTTCCTTCTTCTATTAATTCAGCCGCTTTTATAACCAATAGCCCTGCTCCTACAGATCCACTTGCAGTGTCTATAACTTCTATTTTTTTATTTCCATTTTCTTTTATAAACATATCCTTTGCAAGTACAGCTGTAGAATAAGTTGCTGATAATTTAGATGTTAAAGTTAAAACTAATACACTTTCTTCCTCGCATTCATATGATTTAATAAATCTATCTGGTGAAGGACAAGATGTTTTAGGCAATTCTTTTTCTTCTCTCATTTTTTTATAGAAAGTTTCATTATCTATATCAACTCCACCAACGAAGCTATCTTCTCCAAATGAAACATTTAATCCAATTAAATCTATATTATATTTGTCTATTATCTCTTTTGGCAAATCACATGAACTATCTGTTACTAGCTTTATTTTATTCATATTAATTATAACCTCTCTTTTATATAATTTCATATCCAACCTTCTCAGTCGGTCGAGCGACCGATTATTAATTATTATTTTATACTTCTATATATTAAAAGTCAATAAATACTTTCTATCCAAGTTTTTTCAATATGTTGACGTGTTGACAATATTTTTTCGCAAGTTTATAATATTATTGACTTATACCATTTATCCATTAAATGTAGAAAGGTTAAATTTATGAAATCAAATAATAATATGAAACAAACAATTTTGATATCTGCCACTGAGTTAATTACCCAAAACGGAATAAAAAAGACGAGTTTAGCTGATATTGCAAAACATGTTGGAATAAGTAAAGGTACATTATACTATCACTATGCATCTAAAGATGATTTAATATGTGATATTGCTGATGTGCACTTAAAAATAATAACTAAAGCTGTTTTAGACTGTGTTCAAAATGTACAAACTGACCATCCTAAAGATGAAATAATAAAGTCTATACTAGAAAAGATATCTACTATAGAAGGTACTGGTAGAGTGCATATGTATCTTCTTTGTGAAGCAATCACTGGTAATGAACCTTTAAAAGATAGAATTAAATTAAACTATATAAATTGGAGAGCTACTCTAAAAGCTGAAATTGAAAGAACATTAAATAGTACTGATGAATCTGCTGAATCACTTTCTTTCTTATTAGTATCTATAGTTGATGGATTAGTTGTCCAAAGTTTATTAAAAACAGAAAAAATTCCTTTTGAAGGAATAGCATCATTTTTAATAAATCACTGGTGTTAAATAAAATTTCCCTTTAAGCCACGTGTGGGCGAATTATTTTGTTCATATTACCAACAACTACGTACGTTGCTAAAACTTTAGGCAATCCTTATAATTAAAAAAGAGATGCTAAGCATCTCTTTTTTAATATGCATGTTGATGGTGATGTGAGTGAACTCCACTAAATCCATCTTCATGAACATGATCGTGACCTAATCCATTTACATGTTCATGACTATGCATAAATGAAACTTGTAATTTTTTATTTATTGGATTAACTCCTACATAAGCATTTACTCCAAATACTTCTTTTAACATTTCTGAAGTTATTACTTCTTCTACTGTTCCGAACTTTATTATTTTACCTTTATTTATAAGTATTAAATAATCACAATACATAGATGCTATATTCATATCATGAATAGCTGACAATGTAGTTATATTTAAACCTTTAACCAAATCCATAAGTTGTATTTGATATCCTATATCTAAATGATTGGTTGGTTCATCTAATATTAGAAAATCAGTATTTTGAACCAAAGCTCTAGCAATTAACGTTCTTTGTTTTTCTCCCCCTGATAAATTTGAAAAACTTCTATCCCCATAATCATCTAATCCCACTTTTTCTAGCATTTCCTTAACCATTTGTAAATCACTTTTAGAATAGTCTTCAAAAGTAGATTTATATGGATAACGCCCCATTTTTACTATTTGCTCAACAGTAAAATCAAATTGAGAATTACTCTCTTGTGCCAAAACAGCAATTTCTCTTGCACACTCTTTATCCTTCATCTTAGATAAATCTTTATTATCTAAAAATATTTCCCCACCAGATGGTTTATATAATCTATATATATTTTTAAGTAAAGTTGATTTACCTGACCCATTAGGACCTATAACCCCAACAAATGACCCTTTTTCTATATCAAAAGATATATCTTTTAAGATTTCATTTTTATCTATATCAAATCCTAAATTTTTAATTTGTAATTTAATCATTAGTCTTTTCCTCCAAATGAATAATTTTTCTTAGATATAAGGTATAAGAAGAATGGTCCACCAACTAATGAAGTTATTATGCCTATAGGTATCTCTATTGGAGGGAAAAGCCCTCTTGCAGCAACATCTGATAATATTAAAAATATTGCCCCTACTAAAGATGATAGTATTATAAGTTTTTTATGGTCACTTCCTGCTATTGTTCTACATACATGAGGAACTACAAGGCCTATAAATCCTATTGCACCCGTTATAGCAACTAAAGTTGATGTTAATAAAGTTGCTAAAATTATTAAAATTGATTTTACAAACTTTACATTTATACCAAGTATTATTGCAC
Organism: Faecalimicrobium sp. JNUCC 81; assembly: GCF_053667625.1. Taxonomy (NCBI): domain Bacteria; kingdom Bacillati; phylum Bacillota; class Clostridia; order Peptostreptococcales; family Peptostreptococcaceae; genus Faecalimicrobium; species Faecalimicrobium sp. JNUCC 81. Next base: position 750,773 of record NZ_CM132203.1, on the reverse strand, counting down.
TATCATCTCCTAAAAGTAACACATCTAGTGATTTTGACATTACAAAAGATATTACTACTACTATAACTAATGCTATAAAAGGAATTAATAGTACATCCCATTTAGCTCCTCCTAAACTACCTATAGTCCAAAACAATGCATTTTTTGCTTGGTTAGAATTTTTTGCTGAATATATAAGCAAATTAGTAAGTGCAGAAAATATTGTTGATATTGCCATACCTGAAAGTACTAATCTTGTTGTAGATGTAGTTTTACCCATTTGTGTGCCTATTGCAAATACTAATATACCAGATAATATTGACCCAACAAATGCTCCTCCTGTTATACTACTTATACCAAGTGTCGATATTCCACCAAGTACTATAACTGCTACTGCACCACAAGATGCTCCTGATGATATACCAAGTATATAAGGCTCTGCTATTGGGTTTTTAGTTACACATTGCATAAGTACTCCACATAAAGCAAGGCCTGCTCCACAAATACCTCCAAGTATTACTCTTGGTAGTCTTATTTCCCATATTATATTTTCAAACATTGTATTCCAATTTGGTTCAAAAACTGCTCCATTTGACAACTTATTAAGTAATACTTTATAAACTACTCCAGGTTCTATATATGTACTACCTATAGCTATAGCACATATTATTGTTATTACTAAAACTATACTAAGAGCTATAGTCCAAAACAAGAAACCTTTCTTTTTAGAAAGGTTTCTTGTCTTTTGAACACTAATATCCATTATTTATTTTCTCCATAGAAGTATCCGTGCATTTTTTCTATAACTTGAGAATTTCTAACTCCTGGAGATAAGTCAGCTAATCCTACAACGTATATTTTATTATTTTTTATAGCATCTACATTTTTAAGTGCTGGATGTTTCTTTAAGAAATCTATTTTTTCTTGTACTGGAGACCCTGCAAGATAATCAGTAACTACTATAACTTCAGGATTCTGGGCAACTACACTTTCCCAAGTCGCATTTATGTAAGGTTTATTTTCTTTTCCAAATACATTTTTTCCTCCTGCAAGCTCTATTAAATTATTTGCAAGTCCGCCACCTACTGCCATAGCTTTATCTTCTCCTGAATCATAAACCATAACCTTAGGTCTATCTTCTTCTTTAATTTTTCCAGCTTTGTCAGTTACATTTTTTATATCGCTTTTCATTTTATCTACAACTTCTTTAGCCTTATCTTCAACACCAAATATTTTTCCTAATAAATCAAAGTCTTCATATACTGTTTCAACTTTTGCATCTGGTGAATATGACTTAGCTAAAAATGGTGTTATATCTTTATTTATAAGTTCATCTGGCGTTCCTGTTGTTTGTTCATTTATTGACATATCCCATCCACTAACAAAATCTGCTCCTGTTGCAATAAATGCCTCTTTTGATATATTGTGTCCTTCACCTACTTTAAGTTCTGGTATTTTATCATAAGCTTCTTTAAATTCAGGAAGTATTGGATTATCTAAAAGAGCCGTTCCAACCATTCTATCTCCTAAGTCTAGAGCAAGTAGCATTTCTGTCATAAATTGAGATAATGTAACAGCCTTTTGGCGTGGAGTATTTACTTTAACATTGTAATCTTTAGCTCCATCTGAATATACAAATTCTACAGGTTTAAAGTTACTTGATTCTACTTTTGTTTCTGGTGATTTACTTTCTGGTTTACTAGATGAACATCCAACAGCACTTAGAGTTAACCCCGCTATAGCTAATACTACTAAAAATCTTTTTAAACTTTTACTCTTAATCATATTTATCTCTCCCTAAACCTTTATATTTATTTTATTTATTAAAAAAACCATGAAGTTGTATATAATTGCACACAAAGTACACCTTATAATTTAAACCTTCATGGTCTTAATTTATTGATTTAATTTTATATTACTTTCTATTTTTATTCATGAGTATGTTCATGATTATTTAAATGATCATGTCCATGTTCATGAGTATGTTCGTGGTCATGACTATGAGTACCTGTAAAACCATCTTCATGGTTATGGTCATGCCCTACACCATTTGTATGTTCATGGTCATGTCCATGTTCATGAGTATGAACATGAGAATGGTCATGGTTATGACTTCCACAACAATCATCTCCACCATTTCCACAACATCCATTTATATGTGGATTATGATGAAATCTTAAATTATTTATCCCTATCATTATGTGCCCTCCCCTTATGTAAATAGATACTTCAGTACCCCTTTTCTCTTTCATAATACATTTTTTTACATTTTATGTAAACATAAAATAAGGTTTTCAGAAAATTTAATCTTATACATTTTTCTACCTTTATCAACATTTTTATATTTTTAATTTAGTTTCCTATTTTATATTTATTTTAGTTAAAATATGATTTTATTTTTTTGATAATTATATATTTAAATACTTCAATAAAAAAATAGAGATATCTCTATATTGAGATATCTCTATTTTTTATACTATATAAAGAATGACTGTCCTGGTCCTACTGGAAGTCCTGTTAATGCCCAAATCACAGCAAATGCAGTCCATCCTATTAAGAATGTAATTGCTATTGGCATCATCATACTCATTAAGTTACCAACGCCAAATTCTTTCTTATATTTTTGTCCAAATATTACTATAACTCCAAGATAACTCATTAATGGAGATATGATATTTGTTGATGAGTCACCTATTCTATACATTAGCTGTGCACCTGCCGGGCTAAATCCTGCAACCATTAACATTGGTACAAATATTGGTGCAAGTAGTCCCCATTTAGATGTAGCTCCACCCATAAATAAGTTAATAAATGCTGTTAAGAATATAAATGATACCATTAATACCATAGACATAAACATGCTTCCTTCTGGTATTTTAGAAACTATGCTAGCACCTAATGATGCAACTAATACTCCAAGATGAGAATCATTGAAGTAGTTTATAAATTGTGCAACAAAGAATAATATAACTATTATCGGAGCCATATCAGCCATTGCTTTAACCATTGCCGGCACTATATCAGTACTCTTTTTAAATTTTCCTGATTTAAATCCATATACTAGTCCACTTACAGCGAATATAACAAACATTAACATCATTATCATGTCGCCTTTAAAGAATATAGAATCTAGGAATCCTGTTTTAACAGCAGTTTCAACTAACTTACCATCTTCACCTATACTAGTTAAAGGTACTGTAGTAGATAAATCTCCAACTATAGGTATGACATTATTTTTATCTAATGGTAATGCTGCTAAAACTATTAATCCAACTACTAAAAGCAATATTTTATTAGTAAATTTATATGCATCTTTTTCTGCTTTAGTTGTTTCATGATCTGGTTCTATATTTGCTTCTTTTTTATTAAATGAACCTAATCTTGGTTCAACAAATCTGTCTATAACAAATGTTCCAAGTATTATTATTACTGCAGTTGAAGCCATCATGAAAAACCAGTTACTTGTAACTGATAGTGCCCCAGCTAAATTAGTAGATGCCATTGCATCTCCTGTTTCAGCTGCTGCCTGAGTAAATGGTAAAAGTAGAGCATCAGTGGAACTTACAAAAAGATTTGCACTAAATCCTCCAGATACCCCTGCAAATCCTGCTGCAAGACCTGCAAGTGGGTGTCTTCCTAAAGTATAATACATTAATGCTGCAAGTGGTATTAATACAACATAGCCTGCATCAGATGCAACATTAGATATAACCCCTAAGAATATAACCACTGGTGTAACAAGTTTCATTGGAGTAGCATGCACTATACTTTTCATTGCTATTGCTAAGTATCCACTATTTTCCATCAACCCTATTGCTAACATTATTATAAGTATCGCACCTATTGCTTTCATATCCATAAAGTTAGCTATAGCTGTTCCTACAATATAAGATAAACCATTAGAATATGTTTCCGCTACTGTAGTCCCTGTAGCTCCAACTTTTAAAACTTCAATTGGATCTTGACCTAATAAGTTGTTTATCGGGAAGTCCCCCAGTGGTGTATTTGCTACTACACCTGCCGTCCCAAGTATTGCCGATAGTACTAGTACAAATGCTGCTATGTATATAAACATTAGCACCGGATGAGGAAGTTTATTTCCAAGACTCTCTACCTTGTCCATAAACCCTTTCTTTTTCTTTTCTTGATTTGCACTTACATCCATGTAAAATTACCTCCTCAATTATATTTTATTAATAATTGCCAAGTTAATTCTAGCACAGCTTGATAACGTTTTCATTATTTTCCTGAATTTTACAAAAACTTTTTTATATATATTCTGTATACAACATGTATTTAAATTTTTTTATAAAAAAATAGACTGATACGTATCAGTCTATTTGATATTTATTATATAAAGAAAGATTGACCTGGTCCTATTGGAAGTCCTGTTAATGACCATATTATAGCAAATATAGTCCATCCGATTAAGAATGCCATTGCTATTGGCATCATCATAGTCATTAAATTACCAACACCAAAATCTTTTTTGTATTTTTGCCCAAATATTACTATAACTCCAAGGTAGTTCATTAACGGAGATATTATATTTGTTGATGAGTCACCTATTCTATACATTAGCTGTGCACCTGCTGGACTGAATCCTGCAACCATTAGCATTGGTACAAATATCGGTGCAAGTAATCCCCATTTAGATGAAGCTCCACCCATAAATAAGTTAACAAATGCTGTTAAGAATATAAATGCTACCATTAATACTATAGACATAAACTTACTACCTTCTGGAATATTTCCAACTAGGTCAGCTCCTAATGAAGCAACTAATACTCCTAAGTGAGAGTCATTGAAGTAATTTATAAATTGAGCTACGAAGAATAATATAACTATTATCGGAGCCATATCAGCCATAGATTTAACCATTGCTGGTACTATATCTGCACTCTTAGCAAATTTTCCTGATTTAAATCCATAAACTAAACCACTAACTGCAAATATAACAAACATTAACATCATTATCATATCGCCTTTGAAGAATATAGAATTTAAGAATCCTGTTGTAACTTCAGCAACAGCTAACTTACCATCTTCACCTATACTAGCTAAAGGTACTGTAGTAGATAAATCTCCAACTAAAGGTATAGTATTATTTTTATCTATTGGTAAAGCTGCTATTACTATTAAACCTATAACTAAAAACAATATTTTATTAGTAAATTTATATGCATCTTTTTCTTTTTTAGTTATTTCATGATCTGGTTCAACATTAGCTTCTGCTTTATTATATTTACCTAATCTTGGCTCAACTATCTTATCTATAATAATAGTACCAAGTATTATTATTACAATAGTTGATCCCATCATAAAGAACCAGTTACTTGTAACTGATAATGTCCCTGCTAAATTAGTTTGTGCCATTGCATCTCCTGTTTCAGCTGCTGCTTGAGTAAATGGTAAAAGTAGGGCATCAGTAGAACTTACAAAAAGGTTCGCACTAAATCCTCCTGAAACACCTGCAAATCCTGCTGCAAGTCCTACAAGTGGATTTCTACCTAATGTATAATACATTAATGCTGCAAGTGGTATTAATACAACATATCCTGCATCTGAAGCTAGGTTAGACATTATACCTAGGAATATAACAACTGGAGTAACAAGCTTCATTGGAGTTGCTTGTACTATACTCTTCATTGCCATTGATAAATATCCACTATTCTCCATTAAACCTATTGCTAACATTATTATAAGTATTGCACCTATTGCTTTCATATCCATGAAGTTATTTATCGCTGTTCCTATAACATAAGATAATCCATTAGAATATGTTTCTGCTACTGCCGTTCCTGTAGCTCCAACTTTTAGAACCTCAATTGGTTTTTGTCCTAATAAGTTATTAATCGGGAATTCACCTAATGGTGTCTTAGCTACTACACCTAAAGATCCAAGTACTGCTGATAATACTAACACAAATGCCGCTATGTATATAAACATTAACACTGGATGAGGCAATTTATTTCCAAGTTTTTCGATCTTGTCCATAAAGCCTTGTTTTTTCTTTTCTTGCTTTACACTTACGTCCATCAATTATTCCTCCCTATAATCTTTTTAAATTAAAATAATTATTACTAGGTTAATTTTATCACACTTCGACATCGTTTTCTTGTTTTTTCTGAAAGTTCTAATTTTTTTACAAAATTCCTTGTATTTGTTTTATTTTATATAGTAGCCCTCTATTACCACTTTATTTTTTAAAGTCATTTTTATTTTTACTTATTCATTTTTTATTTTCTTTGTTATTTTTTTATTTATATTAAGTATTTTCAATATATTACCATATTTTTTAATTTCCGAAAAATCTAAATATATTATATTTTCATTTTATTGAAATAGAACTTTAAAATCATGCAAATAAATTTATTTATAAAAATTTATTTTTATATTAATATGGTATTTTCTAATAAATTTTTTATAAAATATAGTTTTATTTCTAACAAAACATTATTATTTTTCATAAAAAAGCCCTTATAAATTATTTATAAGGGCTTTTTATTAATATATTTATTTCTTTATAACTTTTATTCCTGTCATATGGTCATTTAAGTTATGCTTTTCTAAGCTTTCATCTTCAACTCTAGTTACTTTTAATGCTAAAGTTTCAGTTTTTATATATTCTTCAAAGTTTTCAACTGCTTTTGCTATTTCATCATCTGAAGAGTACTCTATATCTATATTATCTAATACATCAAAGCTAGATGATTTTCTTATTTGTTGTATCTTAGATATGAACTCTCTAGCATATCCTTCATTTATTAGTTCATCACTTAAAGTAGTATCTAATATAACGAATAAGTTATTTTCCATAGATACATTGAATCCTTCTTTAGCCGCTATGTTTATTAATACATGCTCTTTATTAAATTCAAAGTTTTCTCCGTCTATATCAACAGTTAAAGACTCACCATTTTCTAACTTTGGTACAACTTCTTGTGCATTTAATTTATTTAATGCACCAGCAAAGAATTTCATCTTAGCACCTAATACCGGTCCTAATACTTTAAAGTTTGGCTTTAAGCTAAAGTTCATGTATTCTCCTAAATCTTTAGCAAATACAACTTCTTTAACGTTAAGTTCTTCTTTTATTAAGTCAACTACATCGCTTATAGTTGTTTCAAACTTACCATCTACTAATACTTTTTGTATTGGTTGACGTACTTTTATTCTAGTAGCTTCTCTTGATGCTCTACCTAGAGTAACTAAGTTTTTAACTAAGTCCATTTTTTCTTCTAACTCATTATCTAATAAATTATTGTTGCACTTTGGATAAGAAACTAAATGAACTGAAGTTTCTCCAGTTAAGTTTCTGTATATCTCTTCTGATATATGAGGAGTAAATGGAGCTATTAATTTACAAAGCTCTGTTAATATTTCAAAAGTAGTGTTATAAACTGATTTTTTATCTTCTGTTAATTCAGTTGCCCAGAATCTTCTTCTTGAACGTCTTATATACCAGTTAGATAAGTCTTCATTTATAAACTCTTGTATACTTCTTACTGTTTTATTTAATTCAAATATTGCTAAGTTTTCTTCAACTTCTTTCTTTAAGTTGTTAAACTTTGATAATATCCATCTATCAAGTTCTGGTCTGTCTTTGTAATCTACAAAGAACTCAGTTGGATTAACTCCATCCATATTTGCATATAATGTAAAGAAGTTATATACATTTTTTATAGTTCCTAAGAACTTACTTTGAACTTCTTTTAATCCATCTACATCAAATCTTGTTGGAGTCCATGGTGGAGATACATATAATAAGTACCATCTTAAGGCATCTGCTCCATGTTGGTCAAATAATTCAAAAGGATTTACAGTATTTCCTCTTGATTTACTCATCTTTTTACCTTCTTTATCAAGTACTAGGTCATTAACTAATACCTTCTTGTATGGAGCTTTCCCCATAACAAATGTAGATATAGCAAGTAACGAATAGAACCATCCTCTAGTTTGATCTATACCTTCACAGATAAAGTCTGCTGGGAATAATTCTTCAAAGTTTTCTTTATTTTCAAATGGATAGTGATGTTGAGCAAATGGCATAGATCCACTATCAAACCAACAGTCGATAACATCGCTTACTCTTGTCATTGGCTTACCACAACATTCACATTTTAAATGTATATCATCAACATATGGTCTGTGAAGTTCTACTGTTTCTGGATTTACGTCTTCTATAGCTTTCTGAGCAAGTTCTGCTCTTGATCCTACAGAATCTTTATGTCCACATTCACATCTCCATATATTTAAAGGTGTTCCCCAGTATCTACTTCTTGATACTGCCCAGTCATTTAAGTTTTCTAACCAGTTACCAAATCTTCCCTCACCTACGAAAGATGGGTACCATTCAACTGTCTTATTATTTGCTATTAATTGGTCTTTTAATTTTGTCATTTCTATATACCAGCTTGGCTTAGCGTAGTATAAAAGTGGAGTTTGACATCTCCAGCAATGTGGATAGTTATGAGCTACCTTTTCTTTACTGTATAATTTATTTTCTGCATGTAACCATTTGATTATTTCAACATCTAGCCCCTCTTCCATAACGAATTTACCAACCCAAGGAGTAGCTGTATATTTACCTGTTTCATCAACTGGTTGTAATACTGGTAAATTGTATTTTCTACCTAAATTATAGTCATCTTCACCAAATGCTGGAGCAGTATGAACTATACCTGTACCATCTTCAGTTGTAACATAATCACCACATGTTAGGAAAAATGCTTTTCCATCAGTTTCAACAAAAGGCATTAATTGTTCATATTGTATATACTCTAAATCTTTACCTTTCATCTCATCTAATACTTCATAGTCCTCACCTAATACTTTGTTAGCTAATGCTTTAGCTACATAGTATACTTCATCATTTTGCTTAACTTTTAAGTAGTCAACTTCTGGACCTACAGTTAAAGCAACGTTTGATGGCAATGTCCAAGGAGTAGTTGTCCATGCTAAGAAATATTCATCAGCATCTTTTCTCTTAAACTTAGCTATTACAGTATTGTTTTTTACTTCTTTATATCCTTGAGCAACTTCGTGTGAAGCAAGACCTGTTCCACATCTTGGGCAGTAAGGAAGTATTTTATGTCCATCATATATATATCCTTCTTTATTAAACTTATCTAATATCCACCATACTGATTCTATATAGTTATTATCTAAAGTTATATAAGGATTATCTAAATCTATTTCATATGCCATTCTCTCAGTCATATCTCTCCATTGCTTTTCAAAAGAGAAAACTGATGCTCTACATTTTTCATTAAACTTATCTATACCATAAGCTTCTATTTGTTGCTTATCTGATAAACCTAATTCTTTTTCTACTTGTATTTCAACTGGTAATCCATGAGTATCCCATCCAGCTTTTCTTTTTACTTGATATCCGTTCATAGTTTGGTATCTACATACAGAGTCTTTTAAAGTTCTAGCTATAACATGGTGTATACCTGGATTCCCATTAGCTGTTGGAGGTCCTTCAAAGAATACAAAACTTGGATCATTTGTACCTTTTTCTAAAGTTTTTTCTAATATGTTTATATCGTTCCAGTACTTCGATACTTCAGCTTCTGCTTGTTTTACAGAGCTATCTACTAATGGCTTAAACTTGGCCATAATATCACCCTTTCAAAATTTATTTTAATTAACATAATCTACTATATTTTCATGAGTTCGTTAATTTTTTGTATTAAAAAACTCGTCCCCCTAATAAAAGGGACGAGTATTAATCGCGTTACCACCCTAATTCTATATACAAACAATGACTTAGTTCATTCTATAAAACAATATATTTTATAAAATATATAAGTACTTATATATAGCTCTCTAAAGTATAGTATAACGGCACTAACCGGCTCAGCTTAATCGACTATTGTCTTTCAGCCTGCAGCTTAGGAGTGATTTTCAACTTTATAAATTTATTGGCTCTCAGCAATTGCCAACTCTCTGTAAAATTATCTAAAACCTACTGTCTCCATCTTTGCTTTTAAAATTATGTTTAAGTTTATACTATGAAATTTTATAATAAGTTTTTAGAATAGTCAATATTTTTTTGAGAATTCATTAATCTAAAGTTGCAGCTACTTCTTTTCCCTTATCTAAATCTAGATTATACATAGTTTTAGTTTCAAATTCTACAAGCTCCTGATTATCTACATTATAAAATATTTCATCTATACTTCTTATTTCATCTTCTAGTAAAGATTTGAATTTATTTCTAAATACTTTAAATTCTTTTGCTAAATAATCATATTCTTTTCTTATTTCTATAACACGATTATTAGCTTGTTCTACTATTTGTCTTGATTTTAAATCAGCTTCTTCTACTATTATTTTAGCTTTTTTATTTGCTGCACTACAAGTATCTTCAGCTGCAGTTTGAGCTGTTATAAGTGTAGCTTTTAAAGTTTCTTCTATATTTTCATACTTATTTATTTGATCTTGATATAATCTTACTTTCTCTTTAAGTTCTGAATTTTCTCTATATAATAATTCATAGTCTTCTTTTATTATATCTAAAAATTCATCTACATCTTCTTCTTTGTATCCTCTTAAAGCCTTTTTAAACTCTTTATTTTCTATTTCAATTGGAGTTAGCATATATTACCTCCTATATTATTAACTTAGCTTGAATTTTTATTCTGCCTTTTTTTGTTATATCTCCCACTTGAACTATCTTTGCTCTTCCCTTACCTCTAACAGATATTAATGAATCATTAGTAATTTCTTTAGATGGTGAAGTTATCTTCTCATAATTAACTTGAACTCTTTCACCATTTATGTATTTTGCACTTTCTTGCCTAGATATATTATAAAGTCCACTTACAATACAATCTAGTCTTTCTGATGATACAGTAAAAGATACTTCTTTATAATTTAATTTACTTGGTATAATCTCATCTCTTGAAATTTCAGATACAGATACATTATTTCTTGATACTTTATTTAAATTCATAATTATAAAATCACATATATCGCTACTAACTATTATTTGACAAAAGTTATCGTGTATAATTATATCCCCTACTTTTTCTCTCTTTATGCCTAAATTCATAAGAGCCCCTAAGTAGTCCTTATGAGATATACTGTTAAATTTAAAGTTTCCTTCTACCTGTATAAATCTTAAGCTATTTTCTATATCTTCATATTCCATATAAAATGGGTATATAAATATTGAACTTCTCTCACAGCCTTCATATCCACCATCAACAGTGTACTTTATATCACTGTTTGAGTTTAATATAGATATTGCATTTTTTACTTCATAAGGGTTAAAAAAATCAGTATGTTTAACATCATAGTTTTTCAAAGTAGAATTTACCTTATCTATAACCTTAAACATCTTATTTTTTAAATCAATGTCTTTTATATGATTAGTTAGTTTTAATTTGTCCATCTATGCCACCTTTAGAAAAATAAAGGAACTAACACATTTCTTAATAATGTAAGTACTAGTATTGCTATAAGCGGAGTAAAATCAACTGGTCCATTCATATACTTATAAGTTATATTTCTTATTGGATCTTCTATTGGATCTGTTATACGAGACAACATATCATATAGTTGACTTTGATACCCTCCTGGAAACCAAGTCAATAAACTTCTTACAACTATAACACCTATTAGTATATCAAATAGATATCCTAATGCTATTCCTATTATATTCATTTTAAAACCCCTTTAAGTATTTATTTTATTTATTATTTTGCCAAGGGAAAAGTGTTTTACTTTCTAACTCTTTCTTTAAATTAGCATCTATATCTACATTATTTGGAGCTAATATAAATATAGCTTTTGATACTTTTTGTATAGTACCTTCAAGTACATAAACTGCACCATTCATAAAATCAAATATTGATTTACGAGCTACTGCATCATTTAAGTTTTCTAAATTTACTATAACTGCTCTCTTTTGTTTTAAGTGATCAGCTATAGTCGTTACTTCATCATATTTTTTAGGCTCTACTATTACAACTTTCATATGACTTGATGCATGTAAATTTACAATTTTAGCAGCTTTAGAATTTCCTATAGAGTTAAATTCTTCCATTGTTTCAGTTTCTTCTATAGATTCTTCATATTCTTCTTCATATTCATATTCATCTTCTTCCATAAACCAGTTTTTTATTTTAGATATCATTCCATCTCCCATTATTAACATCCTCCTTAGTATTTATTCCTACCATTAATTATAGTTTCTCTTTCCAAATATCGATGTCCCTACTCTAACCATATTAGAACCTTCTTCTATAGCTACTTGATAGTCATTACTCATTCCCATAGATAGGTAATCCATAAAAACATTATGTATATTTAATTTATCTATTTTTAAAGATAAATTTTTAAGACCTCTAAAAACAGTTCTTACTTCATTTTCATCTTTACTAAAAGGTGCCATAGTCATGAGACCTTTTATTCTTATATTTTTATAATTTGCTGATACTTCCTTTATAAATTCTATAACATCTTTCTCTTCTAGTCCATGTTTACTTTCTTCTTTTGATATATTAACTTGTATTAAACAGTCAATCGTTCTATCTATTTTCTCAGCACGTTTTTGAATTTCTTCACATAAAGCTTGTCTATCTAAAGAGTGTATCATATGAACTTTATCTATTATGTATTTTACTTTATTTGTTTGTAAACTTCCTATTAAATGCCACTTAACTTTATCTCCTATAACCTCATATTTTCTAGCTAATTCTTGAGGTTTATTTTCACCTACATCAGTTACTCCATTGTTTATAGCTTCTAATACTGAATCTGAATCTACAGTTTTTGTTACTGCTAACAATGTAATATCTTCGCTATTTCTATTAGACTTACTTGCACATTCTTTAATATTTTCTCTTACATAATTTAAATTTTCTTTAATAGTTCCCATTTTATCGCCTGCTTTATTTTAATATTTTAATATTTTTATTTATATTGTTAGGTTTTAAAATGATTTCATCATATAAACTAACAGTTTTTATATTATTTATATCATTTTTATAATAATCTATAAATATAAAATCATCATTTTCATATTCTATTCCTTTTAATTCTTTAAACTCTATATCTTGAGTCTGTTCATTAACTACATATACGCCTTGTTTGTCATCTACTGTTTTTATAGATTCTTTAGGTATTTTCAAACCTTCTATTTGTTTATATATTATATCAAATTCTTCCACTCTTGTATCGTAAATTCCTACATTTTGCTCACTTATTTTAAATATAATCACAAAGTTTTCTTCATCTTTATACATTTTTTCAACTTTTGCGTTCATTTTTTCACTTTTTAAACCTATACATACGTCTTGATTTATTTTAAATAGTTTTGATTCTTTCTTATCTACATATACTGCTATATACATATTATTATTATCTACTATTCTAGCTACGGTATCTCCCTCTTTAACTTTCTCTTCATTTTCCTTAGTTTCTTGGAAGTTGTTATTAGCTGACTTTATATCTTCTTTGCTTATACTATTTAGATTTTCTAAATTATATTTTTCTTCATTTTCATCAAATTTATAAGATAAAATACCTGATATACTGCTATTTATATTTTTCATGTTTTTATTTTTTTTACTGATTAATACCTCTTTTTGTTCTTTTTTAGTTTGTAGATTTTTTAATGTTATCTCATTACTTAATTTACTAGATTTATTCTTTGAGCTTTTGCTTGTCTTTTCAAGTTCTTCAATTTCTTTGTTTAGTGCGTTTATATCTTTATTTAAATCTTCAATATTATTGCTCATGTATATGCTTCCTATTTTTTGAGACTTTCTAACTTTTTCATGTTCTTTCGCTGATAAATTCAGTTCTCCACTTTCAGGTGATTTTACTAAATATTCATTTCTTATTATTAATCCCTTTTTTGTTATCTTAGCTTCTAAGTCTTCATTTTCTAATAAGAAAGTTGTTGTAGTTTTACCAAGAATTAATAATAAAACTTGAAATATAATATAAATAAAAACTCCCAATATTAATATATTAGAATATTTGATTTTTCTCATAGCACCATCCCCTATTTCGGTTAAATTATTTATACTATTTCTTCAAATCATATTGTATTCCCTTTTACTCATTACAATAAAAACAATACATACTTTTATTATTTTCTACTAAAATATTATGATATTTTCAATATCTTCCATTAACTAATTACATTCATCAAAAATTCGTTTCACTTTAGCTACATATTGGCGAATGATTTCATGACTATAAGGATATTTCATTTATGTTCAATGTTAAATATATTTTTTTAAAAAATAAAATAGTTTATGAAAATAAAAAAAGGACAAGTTTTAATTTATAAAACTTGACCTTATATTTTATTTATTATAATAATATAGTAATTATATTACTGCTGCCTTCATTAATAATTTTTTGTAGTGTTCTTTGTATTTTTACTCTTATTTCTTCTGGCATAGTATATAACTTACTTTGTAGTTGTTCTTTTACTAAATCATGTAATGACTTCCCAAACATATTAGATGCCCATATTTCACTTGGATTTTGCTCAAATTCATCTAATAAGTATTTGATCATTTCTTCTCCCTGATTTTGGTTTCCTACTATAGGAGATACCTCTGTTGATATATCTGCCTTTATTATATGAAGAGATGGGGCATTAGCTTTTAATTTTATTCCATATTGCTTTCCTTGTTTAATTATTTCAGGTTCTTCTAAGCTAAGTTCATCTAAAGATGGAGCTACTACACCATATCCTTTAGTCTTAGCATCTACTAATGCACTTTCTATTTTATCATACTCATTTTTAACTCTAGATAATTTAGTAACTAAACTTAATAACTGATGATCTCCTTCTATTTTGAAACCACTCTTCTCTTCTAATACATTGTAGAATAAGCCTTGTTTTGCAGTTAAATCAATACTTATAACTCCTTCACCAAGTTCTACATTATCTACTTCTGTATCTTCTAAGAATTCTAATTCTGAAAATCCTTGTACGATACTATCTATATCTCTTATTTTTCCTATTTCTGCTATACTTTGTTTTAATGTAAATATTATGTTATTTTTAATCCAGTGATTATTTTCTAATCCTTCTACCCATTGTGGTAAATTTATTCTTATTTCATTTAATGGGAAATCATATAAAACTGTTTCTAAAACATCTTCTATATCATCTTCATCCATTGCCACTACATTTAATGGTACTATTGGTGCATCATATTTTTCTTCTAATTCAGCTCTTAAAGCTTCAGTTTCTTCGCTATATGGATCTAGTGTATTTAATACTATTGCAAACGGCTTATTTAAAGATTTTAATTCGCCTATTACTCTTTCTTCTGCTGAAACATAACTTCTTCTATCTATTCCTGTAACAGAACCATCTGTTAAAACTACTATCCCTATTGTTGAGTGGTCTCTTATAACTTTTTTAGTCCCTATTTCAGCTGCTTTTTCAAATGTCATAGCGTCTTGTGACCATGGAGTTGATACTAATCTTTGTTTTCCCTCTTCTTCGTGGCCTAATGCACCATCTACTATGTACCCAACACAATCAACCATTCTTACTTTCATAGAAACATTGTCTCTAATTTTTATTTCTACTCCATCAGCTGGAACAAATTTAGGTTCAACAGTCATTATTGTTTTCCCTGATCCACTTTGTGGAATTTCATCTTGAGTTCTTTCTTTTTTAAATTCATTTTCTATGTTCGGTAATACTAATTTTTCCATGAACTTTCTTATAAATGTAGATTTTCCTGTTCTTACAGGCCCTACTACACCTATATATATATCCCCTTGTGTTCTTTTCGCTATGTCCTCATATATGTTGTTCATATAATTCCCCTCCTGCATATAGTTTCTTAATAAATTATATTTTAGGGATGTCATTATTATTACAAAAATAAAAAAAAGCTAGGATTAAAATCCTAGCTTTTCATTTACTATTTCTTCCATTTCATGAGTTTTATTTCTCATCATTAATTCGATTACTACTTCATTAGCATTTGAACCTTGATGTAGAACAGAATATATGGCATTTGTTATAGGCATATCTATATTTAGTTTTTTTGCAACTTCATATGCTACTTCTGTAGCTGTTATACCTTCAACTACCATTTTCACTTCTTTTAATGTTTCATCTAAGCTCTTTCCTTGTCCTATAAGTATACCAGCTCTTCTATTTCTACTATGCATACTTGTACAAGTAACTATTAAGTCTCCTATACCTGAAAGTCCTGCAAATGTAGATACATTAGCTCCCATTGCGGCTCCAAGTCTTCCAATTTCACTTATACCTCTAGTCATTAATGCAGCTTTTGCATTATCGCCAAGGCCTAATCCATCACATACACCTGCTCCAAATGCAATGATATTTTTTAAAGCTCCTCCAAGTTCAACTCCTACTATATCAGGATTTGTATAAACTCTAAATTTAGGACTCATAAAAACATCTTGCACAACTTGAGCTATCTCTAAGTTTTCTGATGCTACTACTACTGTAGTTGGTATATCCTTAGCAACTTCTTCTGCATGAGATGGTCCAGATAAAGTTACATATGGATTATTCGGTAGTTCTTGTTCACAAACCTCGGATAGTCTAAGTCCTGTTCCTTTTTCTAGACCTTTTGCAACATCAACAAGTATTTGTTCTTTCTTTACAAATGGCTTTATCTGAGATGAAACACTTCTTATAGCTTGTGATGGAACTGCTAAGACAATAATTTTACTATTTCTTACGGTTTCTTCTAAATTAGTACTTACAGTTATATTATTTGGAAATAATATTCCTGGTAAGTAATCTATATTTTCTCTAGTTTTATTTATTTTATCGGCTTGTTCTTCATTTAAAGTCCACATACTTACTTCGTAGCCTTTTTTCGCTAGTACTAGAGCTAGGGCACTACCCCAACTTCCTGCTCCTAATACACATATTTTTTCCATGTTAAACACCACCTAAACATACTAAAATTATTCTTTCTTTTGTCCTATTTTTCTTTCAGTTCCTTTTAGTAATCTTTTGATATTTTCTCTATGAGTATATATAACAGATATAGTTAAAAATAAAGTTACTAATATACCCTTTTGATTTTTTGAAAACATCATTATTATTGGAGACATAGCTATTCCAACAACTGATCCTAATGAAACATATTTTGTAATAGCTACAATTACTATAAATACTAAAAGACAAATTAATGCAATTATAGGATTAACTGCTATCATAGCACCTAGTGAAGTTGCAACACCTTTTCCGCCTCTAAATCCTAAAAATGCTGGCCAGTTATGTCCGCATACAACACCTACAACTGCTACATATCCAGCAGTAACTACATCTAATCCTACTATTTTAGCTATCATTTCAGATATAAATACAGCTACTATTCCTTTTAGTACATCTCCTATAAAGGTCATTGCTCCTGCTTTTTTCCCATGGGTTCTAAGTACATTTGTTGAACCTGCATTACCAGACCCTTGTGTTCTTATATCTTCCCCCGTTAGTCTCTTAGCAACTATATAAGAAGTGGATATGTTTCCTAAAAGATATGCAATTATTATAATCATTATATAACTAATCATATTAACCCCCTTAGGTAAAACTATTACTTTCTATTTTTTTCTCTGTATTCAAACTGTACTGGAGTACCTTCAAATCCAAAGTTTTCTCTTATTTTATTTTCAAGATATCTTTGGTATGAGAAGTGAGTTAGATTCTTATCATTTATAAATAATGTAAACTTAGGTGGTTTAACTCCTGTTTGAGATCCATAGTAAATTTTTAATCTCTTACCTTTGTCTGATGGTGGTTGATTTAACATTACTGCTTCACCTATTACATCATTTAAAGCTGAAGTCGAAACTCTCTTAGCATGTTCACTTGCAACGTATTCAACTGTTTCTAATATTTTGCCCATTCTTTGGTTAGTCTTTGCTGAAACAAATATTACTGGTGCATACATCATGAACGGGAATTTTTCTTTTACTTCTTTAGTGTAGTTGTTTAATGTATGGTTGTCCTTTTCTATTAAATCCCATTTATTAATTACAAATACGCATGCTTTACCTTCATCATGAGCTATGCCTGCAACCTTTGTATCTTGCTCTGTAAATCCTTCTGCAGCATCTATTACTATTAATACTACGTCAGCTCTATCTACTGCTGCCATTGATCTTATTACACTGTATTTTTCTACATTTTCATATATCTTACTTTTTCTTCTAAGTCCTGCAGTATCTATTAAAAGGAATTTTTGTCCATTTTTTTCTACATAAGTATCAACTGCATCTCTAGTAGTTCCTGCTATTGGACTTACTATAACTCTTTCTTCTCCTAATATATTATTAAGTATCGAACTTTTTCCTGCATTAGGTTTACCAGTTATAGCTACTCTTATCATATCTTCGTCATATTCAGTGTTTAATCCTTCTGGGAAATTCTGAATAACTTCATCTAATAAATCTCCAAGTCCCATACTATTTGCACTTGATATAGCAAAAGGCATACCAAGTCCTAATTCATAAAAATCGTATACATTATCAAATTGACTTTGACTATCTATTTTGTTTACAACTAATATTACTGGTTTTTTAGTTTTTCTAAGTATTTGTGCAACTTCTCTATCCGCTGCTGTTAAACCAGCTTTTCCATCTACAACAAAAAGTATAATATGAGCCATATCCATAGCAAGCATTGCTTGATTTCTCATATGAGATAATATTATATCTCCAGTCTCTGGCTCTATACCTCCTGTATCTATTAATGTAAAGTAATGATTTAACCACTCTACTTCTGTAAATATTCTATCTCTAGTAACTCCTGGTGTATCTTCTACTATAGATATTCTTTTTCCCGCTAATTTATTGAATAATGTTGATTTACCAACATTAGGTCTTCCAACAACTGCAACTACTGGTCTATTATCGCTCATAATATTCTCCTTTCTTATTTTAAAATTTTATCTACAAAGTCTTTTCCTTCATTTAAGCAAGGTATAACTTCAATTTCCATAATTTTTATTAGTTCTTCTAACGTTATATTATCTAAAAATATTTCCTCATCGGCTTTAAGCATACTTCTTGGAATATATAAAGTTTCACCTAAATCTTTATCTTTTAACTGACCTATTATATCTGTTGCAGTTATAAGCCCTGAAACAGTAATTGTCTCTCCAAAGAAGTTGTTTACTATTTTATAAACATTTATCTCTACATCGCTACATTTTTCCATTATCTCATTAGACATACTTTTTATAAATTCATATGCAGAGTGACCTGTAGCTATTGATACCTTCTTATTTTTAGATATTTTATCTGGTTTTAGTATTTTTAGTTGGTCTTGTATTTCTCTTTCAAGTTTACTTATCATACCTACACCATTTTCAAACTGTATAAATCCTTCATATTCATCATAATCTAATAATTTTTTATTAGCCATTATATAAAACTCATCTGATAAGAATATAAATCTTGTTCCTAATTCTTTAAGGTATTTTTCTTGTAACTCATTTACTAAATCAATAGCTTCTCCTGCTGTTTTTTCATTGAATATTTCTAAATTTGGAAGATGTTCTCTATGTTTAGTTATTCCAACTGGAACTGCCGCTGCACTATTTACATATGGGTATAATTTAGATAAATCTGATACCGTTCTAATTAATTCTTCTTTATCATTATATCCAGGACATAATACTATTTGACAGTTCATTTGTATCTGAGCTTCTGCTAATCTTTGCATTATACTGTATAATCTTCCTGCAAATTTATTTTTAATCATTTTTTGTCTTAACTCAGGATTTGTTGTATGAACTGATATATTTATAGGACTTATTCTATATTTTATAATATTATTTATATCTTCTTCACTCATGTTTGTAAGAGTTATAAAGTTACCTTGCAAAAATGATAATCTTGAATCGTCATCTTTAAAATAAAGTGTTTCCCTCATTCCTTTTGGAAGTTGGTCTATAAAACAAAATACACATTTATTTCTACAACTTTTAGCCTGATCTATAATAGGATTTGTAAATTCAATTCCTAAATCTTCATCATAATCTTTTTCTATTTCGTATACATATACGTCTCCATTGATTTTTTTTATTTCAACTTCTAAGTATTCATCACTTAATAAAAATCTATACTCTATTATATCGTGTACTGCTTGATCATTTACCGAAATTAATAAATCTCCAACTTCGATTCCTAATTCATTTGCAATACTACCCTCATATACTTTACTTATTATGTTATTTACTTTTTTAACATTTACTTCCATAAATTATCACCACTTTTCTTTCGTAAATACATCATATTATAATACCATGTTTTGATAAAAATAGTCAATATTCCCCATAATTTAAAAGGTACCTATAGGTACCTTTTAAGCAATGACCGATTTTATATAGTCATTTGTTACATAAGTAAAACAAATTTTAAATTAATGTTTAACTATAATTAGTGTTCCATTAGTCATATCATGAACCATACCACTTACACATTTTGCCATAAGCATAGCTTTATGTTGTAAATCTTTTTCATTTTCTGCGTAAAATATTGGGCATCCTCCGCCATTTTTCATTTCTTTATTAGTTGTTATTATTGCTAGCGTATATTCATTTAATCCTATATTCATTCCCATACTACATACTTCCTTTCTTACCTATTGTGTAATTTTTTAATGATAAATTTTTTCCCTTAGCACTTGATAAAATAGGACATGATTTTACTGCTTCTATTACCTTATCTATATCTTTTTCTATAGGTATATATGCTATCATTATACTTTCATTCTTAGGATTACGTCTTGGAAGTGGCACAAATGCAGGCTCATTATGTTCTCTAAGTAATCCTAATCTTGAATATATATTATATAATATTGCTTGTCTTTGACCTGGGTCATATAATATACCTGCATTTGTATAACTTTTATCTTTAGGTATAATTTCAATTCCTATACCTTTAGTTAAATATCTTTTTCTATCACTTTCAAGACCTATATTTGTTATTCCTTTTAAATCTCCTATTTGCATTATTGAACCATCTACAAAGCTTATTTTAGCTTCAACAACATCTGCAATATCCCCTATACTTTCTCTTCTTAACAATCTTTTAAGCATAAAAGTTAAAGCTAAGCCCGAAACCCCACTTATTACTAAACTTATAGTTTTTCCTATATTAGTTTCGGATATAATTATATAATACATACCTACCGTAATAAGAGATGTTGTTATACACATATAATTCCTTACTTCATATGTTCTTGCTATCTCTTCTATAAATGCCTCTCCTCTTTTTACTAGTTGAACATCTTCTAAGTTTTGAAGAGTGTTTCTTCTGTTTTCTCTTACTTGCCTAAACTGTTCCGCTGCTAATGATAAAAATGTTATTGAAGTATATGACCTATTTATTAAAGCAGGAACTAGTAGTGCACCTAATGAAGATGCTACGAATGCAAGTACAAGCTGAGATAATAATATATTTGGCTGAGCTGGGTATTGTTTTTGATCTAGATTTAGCATTATAAGTCTAGATATCATACCTATTGCAAGGCCTGTAAAAAATACTCTATCCATTTTTCCACCTCTTTATCTAACTATTGTGTTTTCATCTTATATGCACTTTGTTTTCCTTTAGCTGTCTCTATAATAGGAACACTCTTTATAACTGCTATCATTGTATCTATATCCTTTTTTATAGGTATATACGGTAAAACAACCGTCATCTTATCCAAATCAGTTCTTGAAGTCGTTATAATATCTTTTTCGTCTACATCCTTATCTATTCCCATATGAATAAATATATTATGTATTATTGCATCTCTTTGTCCTAAATCATTTACTATTCCAAAGTCACCTATACTCTTTGGAATTATTTCTATTGCTAAGCCTTTTTCTAGATATCTCTTTTTAGTGTCTTTTAAACCTATATTAGTTATTACAACATCATTTACTTTTAAAATAGATCCTTCAAAATGTATTTTAGCAGGAACTACATCTGCTATGTCTCCAATACTACTTCTTCTTAGGTATCTTTTAAATATAAGCCCAACTATAACACCTGCAATAATTGCTAGACCTGTACAGAACCAAAATCCTAGGTCATACCTTCTTGCAAATACTATATATACTACAGATGCTGCTAGAGCTGAGAATAAGCTTATATAACTTCTCGCCTCATAAGTTGTAGCTATTTCTTCCACATATGCGGATCCCTTAGGAACTAATTCCGCATTATCAATATTTTCTAATGTAATTCTCTCTTGCTGGGCTAAACCTTGAAACTGTTGTATTGCAACTGCAAAAAATGTTAATGCTGAAAACTCTTTATCTAAAAGAGCTGGTAACGCTATTGCTCCAAGAGATGCGGAAAGTCCAGATATTATTATTTGTTCTAAGTAATCTTGAGGTCGACTTGGATATTGTCTATCTGTGACCCTTAGTACAAATCCTCTACATAATATTCCTATAACTAGGGCAACTACAAATGCATGTCTAAATAGGTTATCATTTATTATACTGTCATTCATTGTTTCAACTCCTTTTATTTTGTACAACTAATTTATAAATTTCCTTATACGCTTAGTTTGCACAAAAACAAAAAAAAATTTCCTTTATTAAAGGAAATTTTTTTTAGGTATAGTAACAATGAATTCGCTGCCTTGCCCTAATTGACTATTTACATTTATAGTTCCACCTATATTCTTTACTATATGTTTAGTTATGGCTAACCCTAGACCCGTTCCACCTACATCTCTACTTCTAGCCTTATCGACCCTATAGAACCTTTCAAATATTCTATAAATATCTTCTTTAGGTATACCTACACCTTCATCAATTACTTTTATAACTATATTATTATTTTCTAAAGTAACTACTACATTTACATTTTTATTATCAGGTGTATATTTGATAGCATTATCTATTAAATTTAAGAATATTTGTTTTATATAATCTCTATTAGATAAAACTTTTATTGACTCATCACTAAATTCATATGATAACTTTATATTTTTAGATTTAGCTATATAACTTGTTAAATCATATACTTCTTTAAATACCTCATATACAGATACATTATCATATGACATATTTTCATTATTTTCAATAAAGGATAATAATAAAATATCATCAATCAATCTTTTTAATCTATCTGATTCACTCTCTATTATTTCTAAAAATCTATTTCTTGTTTGTATATCTATATTTTCATTTAGCTTTAATGTTTCTACAAATCCACTAATAGAAGTTAATGGCGTTTTAAGTTCATGACTTACATTTGCAACAAAGTCACTTCTCATATTTTCTAATTTAACTTTTTCAGTAATATCTTCTATATTAATAATAGAACCAATTATTATGTTATCAAAATCTTGAAGATATATTGGATCTAAATTAACTTTATATACTACATCATCTTTAGTTTTAAGTTGTAAACTTTTACTTTTTTTTGAGCCTTTAAATAATATTATTTCTTTTAATATTTTTTCTTCTTTTATTACTACGTTAATATTATTTCCTTCTATAGATTTATTTGTATCACATTTTAATATTCTTTTAGCTTCTTCATTTATTAGCATTATATTCCCATTTATATCTACAGCTAAAATTCCATGAGATATACTTTTTAATATAGATGTCATTTGGAGATGATTATATTCAACTTCTGCTATTGTGCTATCCATTATTTTTATCATCTCATTAAAGTTCTTAGCTAGTTCACCAAGCTCACCTTTAGCTGATATATTTAACCTTGAATTAAATTCTTTATTGCTTATCCTTTTAGAAACATAAATAAATTCCTCTAAATATCCTCTTAAGCTTAATGTATATCTTATAGATATTATTGCTATAATTACTGAAACTAGGGCAATAAAAAATAATATTCCTTGCAATTCTTCCATAAAATAGTTCTCCTAAATAGTTCTTTTAATCAACTTTATATCCTACGCCTCTTATTGTTTGTATATATTTTTCGGAACTACTATCTCCTTCTATTTTTTTTCTAAGATATCTAATATGAACATCTACAGTTCTAGTTTCTCCATAGTATTCATACCCCCAGATTTTATCTAAAAGATGATTTCTAGAAAGAACTTTTCCCTTATTTTCAATAAGTAATTTTAAAAGTTCAAATTCTTTAAGTGTTAATTCTATTTTTTCAGTTCCTTTATACACTTCATGCTTATTTAAATCTACTTTTAGGTTACCAGTTGATAGTATACTTTCTGCACTCTGTCCATTAATATTATACCTTCTAAGTACAGAACTAATCCTTGCTAATAGTTCCTTTACACTAAATGGCTTAGTTATATAATCATCAGCCCCTATTTCCAAACCTTCTACTTTATCATTTTCCATATTTTTTGCTGTTAACATTATAACTGGTATTTGTTTTAAAAATTTGTCACTTCTTATTTTTTTTAAAATTTCTATACCACTTATATTAGGTAGCATCCAATCTAATAATATTAAATCTGGTTTAGTTTCCTTCGCTTTTATATAACCATCTATGCCATCATAAGCATAATCAACATCATAATTTGAAGTTTCTAAGTTAAATTTTAGAAGCTCAACTATATGTATTTCATCGTCTATAACAAGTACCTTTGCGTTCATATTAAGTTTATCTCCTATCTATTTTATCTCAAGTATCATTCCTATCCTTTGCGAAGTTTTATCATGTTTTCTATAAGAGTGAAACTTATGACAGTTACAGCTTGTGCATAAGTTTAAATTAATTATATTATCTTCTTTAACTCCACTAGATTTTAGGACATATTCATTAACTTTCCATAAATCTAAATAATACTTATCTTCTTTTATTATATAGAATTTCTCACTGCAGTTTGTAAGATTTATGTTAAATTTTTCAACTAAATCTTTAGAAACTTCATAACAACATGGTCCTATTGATGGCCCTATAACACAAACTACATCCTTAGGATTTGTATTATAATTATTTTTCATAACTTCTATTGTTTTTTCTGCTATTTTATCGTAAGTTCCTCTCCATCCTGCATGCGCTAATCCTATTGCTTTATTCTTTTTATCTATAATAGCTATTGGTACGCAGTCTGCTGTAAATATTAATAGAGGAACTTTTTTTATATTTGTTACTAATGCATCACCTTCTCTTTTTTCACCTATATTATTTTCATTAACAACATTAACTATATCTGAATGTATTTGTATATTACTAGTTAAGTTTTTTATTTCAAAATTTTTGCTTTCACATACATTTTTCATATCTTCATGTAATTTAGCATCTACATTTTTAAGGGTTATGGCTAAGTTTGCAAATTCAATATTTTCTTCAATTTCTTTTACAGTTATATAATTATTCATTTTAGTCTCCCTTTTCCATTAGTATGTTCTTTAATTCTATAACAAATGTATTTATATCTTTAAATTGTCTGTATACAGATGCAAATCTTACATAAGCTACTTCGTCTAAATCTTTTAGCTTATCCATAACCATTTCCCCAATTTTTTCAGTTTCTATTTCTGTTATGTAACACTTATTTATCTCATTTTCAACATATGATACTACTTCTTCTATTTGTTCTAATGAAACTGGTCTTTTTTCGCAAGATTTTAGTATTCCATATTTTATTTTCTCGCCATCAAAATATTCTCTGCTATCATCCTTTTTTATAACCATAATAGGTGTTGTTTCTATTTTCTCATAAGTCGTAAATCTTTTTTTACAAGATTCACACTCTCTTCTTCTTCTTATAGATTTACCATCTGTATGTCTTGAATCTATTACTTTAGATTCTTTATAGTTGCAGTAAGGGCATTGCATTATTCTTTCCTCCTTAGATTTGCTATATGTTAAATTCGTCTAAATTAAGTTCTGATCCTATATTTACTATTATAGTATCACATCCTATTTTTAGTATATCATTCCAAAATATTACTTGTCCTTCATAACCTCTAGAGAATATTCCTCTTCCGCCATCTCCTGTTATTGTAAATGACATTATTTTACCTTCATTTGTATCCATATCTATATCAGTTATAAAGCCCATCCTTTTTCCATTCTTTACATTTATGATTTCCTTTTCCATTATATCAGATACTCTAATCATATTATATAATTCCTCCTTTTAAAATTAAGTAGTCTTATAAGAATAAATATGTTCTCGTCCAAAAAAAAATGACCTATCTAGGTCATTTTTTTAAAAGTTGTCCTTATATTTTTCAAGCATCTTTATAAATTCCTCCACTAATTGTGGATCAAATTGAGTTCCAGCATTAGCTCTTAATTCTAAAATACCTTCTTCATGACTTTTCCTAACATTATATGGTCTATTAGATGTCATTGCATCAAAGCTATCAGCTATTGTAAGCATTCTTGCTAAATAAGGTATTTCTTCTCCTTTTAATCTATCTGGATAACCAAATCCATCATACCTTTCATGATGATGCTTTATAAGAGATATAAACGCTTCAAATGGCTTTATATTTTGTATAAGGTCCACCCCAGCTTGAGGATGGTCTCTAAACATTTGAAACTCTTCATCTGTAAGCTTTTCTTTTTTATTTAATACTTCTTCAGGTATTTCTAATTTACCTATATCATGTAAATAAGATGCAATTTGTATCTTAACTTGATCTTCTTCAGATAAATTGAGTGATTGTGCAAACCATTTAGTATAAATTACAACTCTTTCTGTATGACCATACGTATACCTATCTTTTATATTTATCATACTTATAAGAGATTTTAGTGACTTTATTCTATCTTCATTTATGCCTATTTGCCTACATAAATCATCTAAAACACTGTGGTAAGATTCAACTCTATTTTTATTAAATGATTTAGCTCTGTAAAGAGCATCATCTGCTGTATTTATAAATTGATGTTTACTTGTAGCTCTTGTTGGATAAGATGATACTCCTATTGATATTGTTATATTTTTATCTGGTTGGTTTTCTTGTCCTCTAAAATTAGTATTTTGGATAGACTGTCTTATTTTCTCGCCTACTTTTATAGCATCATTTTCATTTGTATTAGGTAGTATTGCTGCAAATTCTTCACCACCATATCTTGCTACAACATCATCTTCTCTAACACATATTTTTAGTATTTTACCTATTTCTTTTAGCAGTACATCTCCTGCTTGATGACCATTTACATCGTTATAATTCTTAAAGTAATCTATATCCATAAATAATAATGATACTTCATTATTATTTTTATCTGCATTATCCATAGCTTTTCCAAGATACTCTTGAAAGTATCTATGATTGTATAATCCTGTTAACTCATCTCTATTTGCTATATTTTTAAGTTCTTTACTATGCTCTCTTTCTATATCCACATACATACCTAATATAAATGCAGTTACAAATAAAGCGCTTATTATTATTAAATCACTTTCAAAGTATACACTTAGAGTTTGTTTTCCTTCATCACTTGCTAAGAAGTAACCAATTATTATTGGTCTATTCTTAACACTTATAAGAAAGTCTATTATAAATATTAGTATCGATGAGAATGTAGCAACCCATATACTGTAGTTTTTCCCAAACTGTATAGCCCCAATTAATACTACAAATACACTAATTAGTTTATATCCACTAGATTCTATACCAGTAGAGCATACGACTATAGTAAATATAAACAATGTAAAGATAGTTTCTATTAAATCTGTTAGTCTTGGCTTTTTATCTATCCTGTCTTTAGTATGAGTTGCCATCCATGAAAGATACCCTAATATAGATATTAAAATTAGGGTAAATATTATAGGCGTGAATATAACATCTTTAGCTTCTGTTGGAGCTTTCGACGCACCACTAGATATTGCCACCATACTTAGTATTATATATATTACTTTCAGTAGTATTATTATTTCGCATACTTTATCATTTCTTTTTTTATCAAAGTTACTCATATTCTATCACCTAAAATAGTTATCTTTATCTAAACAAAACCATAAGGATGCATTTCCTTATGGTTTTTGATTATTTATTCTTCTCTTAATGACTCTGGTACCTCTGCTTCAAAGAACATAAACGCACAAAATGTTGATGCTCCTCCAGCTACCTTTGCTAATAAATCTGATACAGAGTTAAATAAAAATTCCATTCTGTATACCCCCCCTTATCTTAAAGTTAAATTTATTTTAAAATAACTTACATGTTACCTTAAAAACAAAATATTTATATATTCAATAATTTTTCTGTATTGTAAAAAATAGTATCTAACATACAAATAAATTTTGAACCTATATTAGTTACAACAACCATTTGCAAACCTATTCCTAAAAGCACTGATATCCATATTATCTTTACACTTTGTATGCTAAATATCAAATACACAATACTTAGTAATAATATTATTAATAAATAAATATTTATTAATTTAAATGCTTTTCTCTTTAGCTTTTTTCTTGTACTCTCTTTTTTCATAGGCTTATTTTTTGATGGTACTGGGCACTTTTTATATACTATGTAATAAGAAAAACTTAAAGTTATAATCGTTAATAAAGTTAATTCCTCAATATTTAATGTATTTTTTAAGTTTTTAGATGTTATAGATAGTATAAATGACAATAATACTCCTATTATAGCACATCTTTCAGGAGTAGATGCATGAACACCACCTGTATATCTTTTTAGCCAAGCAGTTGTAACAGATATAATCATCATTTCTAATACCATACCTGTTATTAATCCAACCAAAAATGTTATTACTACACCTATACCGGTATGTAGCATTACAAATAATCCATAATTTAAAACAGCCTTTTCTTCAGATGTTTTATTTAACCTTGTACCTAATTTATCTGATAGGTTTAACGATATTTTCTCTATACATCCCATAATTAATCCTCTTTATTCAGATCTACTAATTTTATTTTTAATTCCTTTAAACATAAATACTAATATTAGTATTATTATTAAAGATGGAAGGGTTATTAAAGCTCCTGATATCTCTTTGTTCATCAATGTATTAATTGGTATTTTTAAAATTGCAGTTGCTATAATCGAGTATATCCCTTCACTTAATACTAATGCTATCCAAACTGTACATGTTGTTATCATAGTCTTTATTATGTCTTTGCCTGAAAGTTTGAAAATTATTAATCCAAATGATATCATAGCTAACATAGTATGTACTCCAAAATTTATAGGCAATAACCTTATAAATACAATAGTAAGACCTAATAAAATTCCTTTTTTAAATACTTGCTTTGTATCTATACTATTTCCTAGTAACATCATCCCCGATAACACTAATACTAAACTTTCCGGAAAAGTTCTTACAAGTGTGTAAACTATAGATGATTCTAGCATTATTGTTCTCCTTTTATTAATTTTTGCATATACTCCATTATACCATATTTTGCATATATTTTTCATTTAATTTCATTTTACTGTAAATTTTCTTAAAAAAAAATAAGAGTTAGCATAATATATGTTAACTCTTATTTTTTCTATATATATTTTTTCATATTTTTTAAAGCATTTTTTTCTATCCTAGATACTTGAGCTTGAGATATACCTATTTCATCAGCTACTTCTATTTGAGTTCTTCCCTTGTAAAACCTTAGATCCAATACTAACTTTTCCCTACTGTTTAATTTCTTTATAGCCTCTTTAAGAGCTATTTCTTGTAACCAATTTTCATCTGTATCCTTTTTATCTTGTACTTGATCCATTACAAATATAGCGTCTCCGTTGTCCTGATATACTGGATCAAATAATGATATTGGGTCTTGTATTGCATCTAATGCCATAACTACATCTTCTACTGGTAATTCTAATTCTTTTGATATTTCCGATACCGTCGGTTCTTTTGCATTAGCTCTTACTAGTCTTTCCCTAACTTGTAGTGCTTTATATGCTATGTCTTTTAACGATCTACTTACTCTTATAGGATTATTATCTCTTAAATACCTTCTTATTTCTCCTATAATCATAGGCACTGCATAAGTTGAGAACCTTACATTCTGACTTAAATCAAAGTTGTCTATAGCTTTTATAAGTCCTATACATCCTATTTGGAATAAATCGTCTATATTCTCTCCTCTGTTATTAAATTTTTGTATTACACTTAGAACTAGCCTTAAGTTTCCCCTTACAAATTGTTGTCTTGCTTCTTCATCTCCATCTTTTATTTTCAAAAGAAGCTCCATCATTTGGTTGTTTTTAAGAACGGGAAGCTCGGATGTATTTACACCACAGATTTCAACTTTATTAATTTGCATACATTTCAGTCCTCTCTTAAAAGTTTTATCTATATGAAATTATTTACACATCATATATTTTTATACTTTTAAGAGAGAATTATTTATTTATACAAATTTTTTCATTTCTTTTTTTAACCTTGAAATTATTTTTTTCTCAAGTCTAGAAATGTAAGATTGAGATATTCCAAGGATGTTAGCCACTTCTTTTTGAGTTCTTTCCATTCCTCTATTAGTTAACCCAAATCTTAATTCCATAATTTGCTTTTCTCTATCTGATAATCTATCTAATGCCATAACTAATAAGTCTTTGTCAATTTCTTCTTCGATAATCTTATATATCTCATCATTTTCTGTTCCTAGCACATCAGATAGCAAAAGTTCGTTACCATCTAAATCTACATTTAATGGTTCATCAAAAGATACTTCCGTCTTTTTCTTATTATTCTTTCTAAGATACATTAGAATTTCATTTTCAATACATCTTGATGCATATGTAGCTAGCTTTATATTCTTATTTAATTTAAATGTATTTACCGCTTTTATTAAACCAATTGTACCGATAGAAATTAAATCTTCAACATCAATTCCTGTATTTTCAAATTTTCTAGATATATATACTACTAATCTTAAGTTTCTTTCTATCAAAATAGCCTTTACACTTTCATCATTTTCTAATTTTTGTAACAGTTCATTTTCTTCATCTGCTTTTAGCGGTGGAGGTAATATATTGACTCCACCCATGTAATAAATTCCTTTAGGTTTTATTATACCCAACTTAATTAATATAGATATAATTCCATTCATAATTTTTGACATTAGCAACTTCATCTTTTATATCCCCCTTAATTTTATCTAATTGAATTTACATTAATATGCTTGGATTTAATATTGCGCTATACTCATCATCCTCGAAGTTTGATATCCCTAAAACTACATTTCCAATCTTACTTTCATCAATCTCTACATAATCAGCTTTTAGACCTAAAATAATACTCCCCTTATTACTCCCTGCATGTTTATATGGTATAAGCCTAACCTTAGATGATATATCGCCATCTAATAAATTTATTATCTCATCAACCTTAACTATATCTAAATCTTTATCATAAGAATTTATTAATATATCCGGAATTATTCCTTTTAATACTTCTGATTTCACAATAATAACATCATTATTGCTCATAGGATCTTTTAATAAATTACCACTATCTAATAAAGCTTCACAGCTACAGCTATTGCCTAATAAATTTATAGTTATGGTCTTTTTTAATTCTTTAATTTGTTTAAGTATTTTTATATCCTTGTATATGTATTTAAGCAACTCACAGCTAGCAAAAGCACAAATTATTATGAAGGATATTTTCATATGGTCTATACCCGTAAAATAAATTATAAAATAAGTACTTCCAGATATAAAAATATTTACCAAATAAAAAACAAGCGCTATGCTTATGTACTCTTTTTTATTCTTATATGTAAAAGATATTAATGTTATAAGAGTCATAATTAACACTTTAAATGGCAAAGTAAATAGTATATCTAACTCCGGATAAATATATGCAACTGAATATAGCATTCCTACAAATGCACCTAAGTATTTTTTTTTATTAGGATTATATTTTTTTGTAAGAATAGAAGTACAACTTATAATAATATAATTTATTAATAGGTTTTCTATAATGTAGTACTCCATGTACATCACAGATTCCCCCTTTTACTTTTAAACCTTTGTGTATATTATAAATTAGTATGCATAAAATTTTATGTCACTTTTAACAGTCGAAACTTAATTAATTTATTATTAAAAATAACAAAAAAAGAAAGCATTTTGCTTTCTTTTTAATATAAAAAATAACTCAAGTATTTATATATTTTCTAATATATCGTTGATATTAGCTCAATTTCATACTAATATTTATTCATTTAATGTAAATTATATGCTTATTTTCAACTTTTAAGATTTATAAATTAATTTGCACATTTAGTCTATTAGGGTTGGAAATTGCTATAAAAATTCACTTTGCTTAAATTAATTCGTTAATATTATAAATTTTCTAAAAATCAGATAGTTTCTAATATCTTTATATAAAAAAAGAAGTCTATTAGACTTCTTTTTATCTTCTTCTTCTTAAAAAAGTTGGTATTTCCATATCATCGTCCATAACATTCATTTTTTTAGGTTCTTCTTTTTGAAGAACTATTTCTTCTCTAACTTCTCTTTGTTCTACAACAGGAGCAGGTTCTACTTCTGATTGTCTTATAGAAGAATTTAAAGTTGGTCTTGAACTCATTTTAGGTCTCTCATTTAATTCAAATGATAAATCTTTACTATCATCAAATCCTGTAGCTATTACAGTTATCATTATTTCTTCTCCAAGATCTTCTCTTATAGAAGCCCCAAATATTATGTTAGCTTCTGGATCACAAGATTCTTGAACTAATGTAGATGCTTCATTTATTTCTAATAATCCTAAGTTAGATCCACCAGTTATATTAAGTAATACTCCTCTAGCTCCTCTTATTGAAGTTTCTAGAAGTGGTGATTGTATAGCTTGTCTAGCAGCTTCTATAGCTCTATTCTCACCTGAAGCGTTACCTAATCCCATATGAGCTAGTCCTTGTTCTTTCATTACTGATGTAACGTCAGCAAAGTCTAAGTTTATAAGTCCTGGTACTGCTATAAGGTCTGATATAGATTGTATACCTTGCTTTAATACATCATCTGCTATAGAGAATGCATCTAGCATTGAAGTATTTTTTTGTACTATTTGTAATAATCTATCGTTTGGTATAGTTATTAATGTATCTACCTTAGATTTTAATTCAGCTATACCGCTTTCAGCATTTTTCATTCTTACTTTACCTTCAAATAAGAAAGGCTTAGTAACAACTCCTACTGTAAGTATTCCCATTTCTTTTGCTAGTTGAGCTATAACTGG
This sequence comes from Faecalimicrobium sp. JNUCC 81, assembly GCF_053667625.1. NCBI lineage: Bacteria > Bacillati > Bacillota > Clostridia > Peptostreptococcales > Peptostreptococcaceae > Faecalimicrobium > Faecalimicrobium sp. JNUCC 81. The sequence goes on along the minus strand of NZ_CM132203.1, from coordinate 717,686 downwards.
TGCTGCACCTGTACCTGTTCCTCCACCCATACCAGCTGTAACGAATACCATATCTGCACCTTGAAGTACTTTTACTATTTCATCTTTACTTTCTTCAGCAGCTCTTTTACCGACTTCAGGGTTAGCTCCTGCTCCAAGTCCTCTTGTTAATTTCTCACCTATTTGAATCTTATGTTCAGCTTTTGATGTATGCAAAGCTTGTTTATCTGTATTAACAGCTATAAATTCGACACCTTTAAGTTGTGCCTCAACCATTCTATTAACCGCATTGTTTCCTCCGCCGCCTGCGCCGATTACTTTAATTTGCGCAAGGCCATCTGTTTCTAGGTCAAAGTTTAGCATTTATAAACCTCCTCATTTTATGATTGTAAGTAAATGTATGTATTAATTATATCATTTAATCTTTCAATTTTGTTAATATTTAACTAACTTATTCCACAAAAATGTTTATTTTCCTCTTTTTTTATTACTTAAATTTGCAATAATATGTCTCCTAATTATCGATAAATTGTCAAATAATCTCGACCCAAATACTAATATAGCGACATAATAAAGCGGTAGACCTAATCTATCTCCTATATATGTCAATATTATAGCTAATAATGCATTTCCTATAAACCCAGTTATGAAAATTATATTATCATATTTACCTTCAAATCCAGACTTAACTGCACCAAATATTGAGTCCATTGTTGCAAGTATTGCAACAGACATGTATAGCGAGTAATCCATAGTATAAGTAAATGGAATATAATATCCAACTACTACTCCTAATGCTAATCCAGCTAATATCCATATCATAAATAATCACCTTCTTTATTTTACTTTGAAACACCTACATTTTTCAAGTTTTTTAATGCTTTTTATTTAGATTTTTCATAAGAATTAATGACTATATCATTTTTTTCTTCAGCTTTTACATAAATTCCATATCCATCTTTTAATAAATTAGCATAAGACTGAGGTGAAATTATAGAAGCCATTAAACTATCAGCCTCTCCTATAGCTTTTATAACAAATGGTTGTCCATATGTTATATCATTAACAGTTATAGTTGCCCCTGAACATTTTATTCTACTTGTTGGTAATAATCTCTCTCCATTTATAGATAAAGCCTTAGCTCCTGATTTTTTTAAATCATTTATTATCTTAAGTACATCTATATCATGAACAATAAAATCATTTGGATTTTCACCACTTTTAACTTCTTTTTCGCTATCTTTTATTGTTACTATTAACCCTTCGCCTTTTATATCTGTATATCCACTTAATTCTTTAATTTTTTTTAATTCTTCTTCTAATAAATCATTTATTGATTTATTATCATCTTCTGATACTTCTTCATATTTTTTAACATATTCTTGTAAATCTGATTTTGTTTTTTCTAATTTTTCTATATTATTTTTACTTAATTCTATTTTATTTTCTAGTTTCTTTTTTTCATCTAAACTTATGTATACTTTAGATGAATCAAATGTTTTTAAATATGTAGATATTAATATTCCCGCTACGAAAGCTCCTAAAATCACCATTTTTTGCTTAATATTTTTTCTTTTTATATTCATTCTTTTACCTCTTAGTTATCATCAAAAGAATGATTTATTTTTACTTCATGATTATACCCATTTATTTTTATTTTCTCTTTTTTTTCAATTTCAACTTTAACATCATAGTACTTTTCCATCTCCCAAACGATTCCGTATTTAATTTGAAGAGCTGACGATAAAGTATCAGAATCTCCTATAGCCTCTATAGTAAAAGGAGCTTTTATTTGTGTATTATTTATATATAACTTATCTTCTTTTAATTCTATATAGCTATTTCCAACAACTCTTTCGTTATTTATTGATATAGCATTAGCTTGAGCTGAATTTAACTTATTTATCATAGATAAAATCAAATCATAATTATATATAATACTATCATTTGAGTCTTCACTTTTAATACTATCATTATTAGGTTTAATTTTTACTTCAATACCTTTACCTTCTACATCAGTAAATCCAGCTAAAATTTCATACTTTTTTATTTCAGATTGTATAGCATTTTCTCCTTTGTCACCTTTATACTTATCTATACTTTCTTTAAGTGCATTGACTTCTAGTTTAAGTTCATCTTCTTTTTTCTTTAAGCCTTTCAATTCTACGGCTAATTCTTTTCCTTTTTTAGATGTAGTCATCCCATTATTCTCTAAATTTAAAGTTTTTAATTGCAAACTTATAAAAATACCTAATATTGTACTGCAAATTACCACACTCTTATAAGGAATTTTTCTCTTCAATAAAATCACTCCTTATTTAACGCTATCTATTATGGTTTATAAACTGCATAGTTTCCATAAGTTAAATCGATAGTCCCTTTTCTTTTAATGTCATCTTGTAAATCTGATATTATATAACTTATTCTAGAAATATTATAATCTAAGTCTTTATCATTTCCTAATATTATTTTAATATCATCTTTGGTGTACATATTTATAATATCATCTTTTGAATAATTTACCTTAACTATTTTTTTATAAAGATTATTTTCCTTCATACATTCTAGTAGGTATAATAACCTTTTTTTAGTGTCTTCATTCTTAAATTCTATATTGTTATTTTCATCTATTATATAGTCTATATCTACTATTGGGCTACTTTCTTCATCACTTATTTCCTTTATTTTTTCTATATAATTTCCTTCTTTGTCTATATAGCAATAATCATCTTTATCTTTAATAATTGCATAAATTTCCTTTTCTTTTATTAGTATTTGTAGCTTATCTGGGATCTTTCTTTTTACTTGAACTGCTTCTACATATGGATTTCTTAATACTATTTTTTCCATTTTACCTATATCATACATAAATATATTTTTGTCTTTTCTTATATCTAAATATTTTAATATTTCATTTTTTTTAATTTTTTTATTTCCTTGAATTTCTACCTTATTAGTATTAAATAAAGAACTATTTAAAATAGAATACATTCCTATTGTTATCATTAATAAAAAACTTAATAATATCATTAAATTACTAGCGTTAACTCTTTTTTTCTTTTTCTTTTTCAAAATACTTACCTCCTTTTTACATTTTTATTTATAAGTTTACTTATCTATAAGCAACATAATCTAAATATTTTTATCTATACTTATAAATACAACTTTTAACATACAATCTCCTACAAAATATACTTTATAAATTTTAAAACAGTATCACTCAAGTTTATATGTAAAAAAATAAAAGGCTTAACAGCCTTTTACCTTTTCAATATCTTCTATTTTGCATATATCTGAACCTAAGCCTCTTAATACATTTTCAATATTTTCATATCCTCTTTCAACGTGATATATATTTGATACCTCAGTCTCTCCTTTAATCGCTAAAGCTGCTAATATTAAGGATGCCCCTCCTCTTAAGTCCGGGGATTTAACTTTTGCTCCATGCAAACTATTTACACCTTTTACCATGCAAATATTATCTGTTATATACTTTATGTTAGCTCCTAATCTAATTAATTCTGCACAATGCATAAATCTATTTTCAAAAATTGTTTCATAAAATACTGTAGTACCATTAGCTAATGCCATAAGTGACATTAATTGAGCTTGCATGTCTGTAGGAAAACCTGGATGAGGTGCTGTTCTAACTAAATCTATAGCTTGTATAGTTTTGGGAGATTTAAGTATAAGTCCCTCTTTAGTATATTCTATTTCACATCCTACATCTCTTAATTTATCACATATAGGTTCCATATGTGGTATAACTACTCTATCCACTTCTAGTGTTCCTCCTGTTATTGCAGAGGCTACCATATATGTCCCTATTGCAATTCGATCTGGTATAACAGTATGTTCTACTTCATGTAACTTATCTACACCTTCTATTTCTATATAACTGGTTCCTGCTCCTTTGACTTTTGCTCCCATTTTATTTAAAAAATTTTGTAAATCTTCTATTTCTGGCTCTCTTGCTGCATTACATATTTTTGTTATACCTTTCGCTTTAACCGCTGCAAGAATTGTATTTTCAGTAGCTCCTACACTAGGAAATTCAAAGGTTATTGTATTTCCTACTAGTTTGTCTTTATAACATCTTATAAATCCATTTTCCTCTTCTATTCTTATTCCCAACTGTTTAAGTGCTTTTAGGTGTAAATCTATAGGTCTTGAACCTATTGCACATCCTCCTGGATAACTTATTTTTGTGTAATCTAATCTACCTATCATAGCACCCATTACAATTATTGATGATCTCATTTTTCTAACATATTCTTCATCTATTTCCATCGAATTTATATTCGAGCTATCTACAACTAAAGTTCCATACTTATAATCTACTTTACAACCTATACTTTCTAAAATCTTTATCATTACATATACATCAGATATATCTGGTACATTATGAATTGTACTTATATTTTCGTTAAGTATAGTCGCTGCAATTATGGGTAGTATTGCATTTTTAGCTCCCCTTATATCTAACCTACCCTCGATTTTATTTCCTCCCCTAATTATATACTTAGACAAAATTAAACCCTCCTAGCGTTGTATATTAAATTATAGTGCCTATAATTTTAATATTATGTACTAGAAGGGCTACATGTTACTTTTTCTTTATTCCTATTACTTTAGGTTGTTTTTCTTGTTCTTCATTATTTTCCACATTTTTATTTTCTTCATCATTTTTTTGAACTTTAGTTTCTTTATTTTCTTTTTTAGATGAAGTTTTTTGCTTATTGTTAGCATTATAAATTTTCATAACTTCATTATATATTAAGTCTATAGCTTCTGGTTTTCCTATCGCTTTACTAGCATTTTCCATATCTATTAAAGCCTCTTTATCTCCTAAAAGTTTAAATACAGCTTCATTTAGACTTTGAGGAGTTAAATTTTTCTCAAGTATCGCTATACCTGCACCTTGCTTTTCAATACTTTTTGCATTGTATTCTTGGTGATTTTCCGCTGTATAAGCTTTCGGTATTATTATAGATGGCTTACCCAGTGCTGTTATTTCAGCTAAAGATATTGCTCCTGCACTACCTATAACTAAGTCACTTGCAGCTAAAGCATTTGCCATATCTTCTAAGTAAGGAACTATTCTTTGATATGGTTTTAAGTTTATATCTGATATACTCTTTGAAAACTCTTCATAGTAATATTTTCCTGTAGCGAATATAAATGCAACATCATCTTTAACCATATTCTCTATTACTAATCTCATTGCATCATTTATTTCTTCACTTCCTCCACTACCACCGTAGCAAAGTACCATTTTTTTATCTTCAGTTATTCCTAGATTTCTTCTAGCCACATTCTTTCTAGCAACTAAAATTTCTTTTCTAACTGGGTTACCCGTAAGAATTAATTTTTCTCTAGTTCCTTCTGGGAATCTTTGATGTGAATCTTCAAAGCTAGTTAAAACTGTTGTAACCATTTTAGCAAGTATTTTGTTAGTTACTCCTGGGAAAGAGTTTTGTTCATGTATAACTGTAGGTATTTTTTTCATAGATGCATTAAATAATACAGGTCCACTTACATATCCTCCAGTTCCTATTACTATATCTGGCTTAAACTTTTTAACTACTGATCTTGATTGTTCTAACCCTTTAAATAACTTAAATACTCTTTTTACATTATCTAAATCTATTTTTCTTTTAAACCCTTGTACTGTTACTGTTTTTAGTTCATATCCGTATTTTGGAACTATTTCTGATTCTATACCTTTTGCTGTTCCTACAAATAATATTTCAGCGTCTGGGTGTTCTTCTCTTATTCTGTTAGCTATGGCTATGGCTGGATATACATGACCTCCAGTTCCGCCACCTGATAATAATACTTTCATTGTATCATCTCCTGTTAGTTAATTTTGACATATTTTGAGATGTTTAATACTATACCTATTGCACTCATAAAGATTATGAGCGATGTTCCTCCGTAGCTTATAAATGGCAGGGCAACCCCTGTAACTGGCATTGATGATGTTGCTACTGCAATATTTAATGCTGCTTGAATTCCTATTTGAGCACCTATACCAATCACTACCATACAAGCAAATACATTTGAACATTTTAAAGCTATTCTTATACATCTATATACTAATATTACAAATAGCATAATTACTACTGCACATCCCACAAGACCTAGCTCTTCACCTATTATAGCAAATATAAAGTCATTTTGTGGTTCGGGTATGTAAAACCATTTTTGTTGACTTTTACCTAGTCCCATTCCAAATAATCCTCCTGATCCTAACGCATAAAGACCTTGGATAACTTGATATCCATTTCCAAGTGGATCTTGAAATGGATCTAGGAAAGAAGTAACACGTTTTAATCTATAAGGAGCTGCTATTACTAATGCCGCAAATAAAGCAGCACCGCTCCCTATCATCGCGATTACAAACTTCATATCCATACCTGCCACAAATATCATTACAAATGTAACTAATATTACAGTCCCCGCTGTAGACATGTTTGGTTGAAGTATTATTAATGCGAAAAATAGCGATGGTATCATAAGAAGTGGAATAACTCCTTTTGTTAAAGACTTGATATTGTCATATCTTTTTTCAATTAATTTTGCTGTTATTATTATAGTTGCAAACTTTGCGAGTTCTGCAGGCTGTAAAGTAAGACCTCCAACTCCTAGCCATCTTCTTGCTCCGTTTGCCTTTATCCCTAACGGTGTTAAAACAAGAAGCAATAATATAACAGCAACAATACCTATAGTTTTTGCATTCTTTTTCCAAAATCTATAATCTATCTTTGCAGTAAACATCATAGATATAAATCCTAATGTTGCATATACTAGATTTTTCTTAAGAAAATAATAAGCATCATGATGCTTAAATGAAGATTGAACAAAACTTGCACTAAACACCATGATGATTCCTATAAACACTAAAAGCATAGTGGTATAGAATATAACACTATCAAATTCAGTCTTCATCCCCTTGTCGATTTGCTTTTTTAAAGCTTCTTTAGACATTTGATAAACCTACCTCCATTCCCGAGATAAGAGGTTATTTTAAATTAGCTACATTATCCTTGAAGTCGTCTCCTCTTACTTCAAAACTTTTGTACATATCCCAACTTGCACAAGCTGGTGAAAGAAGTACTATATCATCTTTAACTGCTATTTCATAAGATTTATTAACTGCTTCTTTCATATCTTTTACTCTATATATGTTTTCAAATCCTTTTTCTTTAGCACATTTTTCTATAATAGGCGCAGTTTCACCTAATAAAACTAATGATTTAACCCTTCCTTTTGCTATTTCTAATAATTCATCAAAACTACTTTGCTTATCCTTACCACCTGCTATTAATATTATCGGTCTATCGTAAGACTCAATAGCTTTTATAGTAGAGTCTGGATTAGTTCCTTTTGAATCATTAACAAACATAATATCATTTAAGTTTCTTACAAACTCTTGTCTATGCACTACTGCTGCAAATGACTTTAATACTTTTTTTATTACTTCTAAGTCTATATTAGATACATAAGCTATACCTATTGCAGCCATACAATTTTCTAAATTGTGATTTCCTGGTAAGCTTAATTCACTTTTATTTAGAAGTGTTACCTTTTCATCTATATCTATAACTATATTATTATTTTCATCTAAATATACTCCACCATCTATTTGTTTTTTCCTAGAGAAGAATATTTTTTTAGCTTTTATTTTTTTATCTAAATCTCTAACTTTTTTATCATCATAGTTTAATATACAAAAATCATCACTATTTTGATTCATAAATATTTTAGATTTAGCTTCTATATAGTTTTCCATAGTATGATGTCTGTTCATATGATCTTCTGTAAAGTTTAATATAGCACTTACTTTAGGTCTAAATGTATCTATACTTTCAAGTTGAAAACTACTTAGTTCTGTTACTAAAACCGACTTTTCATTAGCAATCCCTACAGTATCAATAACAGGATTTCCAATGTTGCCAACTATGTATGTGTCATGATTAGCATTTTTAAATATTTCTCCAACTAAGCTAGTTGTTGTTGTTTTTCCATTTGTTCCTGTTATTCCTATAAATGTAGGTCCATTAGATAATCTATAAGCAAGTTCTACCTCACCTATAAGTTCAATATTTTCTTCTTTTATTTTAAGTATAAAAGGCAAATCTAATGGTACTCCTGGTGATACTATCGCCATATCTATATCATCAATATTTTCTGGATGGTATCCAAGTATATATTCTACATTACTTATTTTTTCTAATTCGCATAATATATCTTTTAATTGTTCTTTGTCTTTTATATCATTTACAACTATGTTTGCACCTAACTTATCTAAATGCTTGATTGTTGATACGCCAGTTTTTGCAAGACCAATTAATAAAACTTTTTTTCCTTCTAGGTCCATTTTTATACCCCCAAATTTAGAATACTGCTATTATACTTATCCAAGCTAAAACTACAGTTATTATCCAAAATACAAATACTACCCTAGTTTCTGGCCATCCACATTGTTCAAAATGATGGTGAATTGGAGCCATTTTAAATATTCTTTTCTTTCTTATTTTGAAAGATGCTACTTGAAGTATAACAGATATAGCTTCTGCAAAGTATATACCTCCTACTAAAGGTATTATAAGTATAGAGTTAGTTAAAACTGAAAATGCTACAACAGCTCCTCCTAATGCCATAGATCCTGTATCACCCATAAATATTTTTGCTGGATATGAGTTAAATCCTAAGAATCCTAGACATGCTCCTACTGTAGCAGCCGCTAGTACTGCTACATCAGTATTTACAGCAACTGTTCCTGCAAATAACATAAAGAATGTAGCAACTATTAAAGTTACTCCTGATGCTAAACCATCTAACCCATCTGTTAGGTTGACTGCATTAACAATACCAATTATTATAAATGTCATTATAGGTACATATAAAATTCCTAAGTTTATGACTGCATCTGTAAATGGTATCATAAGTTGAGTAGCACTAGGTGATGTTGTATATTGGTAGTACGATATATATATAGCTAATGCAAATTGAAGAACTATCTTTTGCCATGGCTTTAATCCTAATGATCTTCTCATTTTTATAATTATAAAATCATCTAAAAATCCTACTAATCCAAATCCAACTATAGATATAAGCCCAACTACCATATCATTGCTTATTTTGCTTCTAGTAAGACCCGTTATAAGTATAGCTACTATCATTAATATACCACCCATAGTAGGTGTTCCATTTTTAGCTAAGTGTGTTTGAGGGCCATCGTCTCTAACCGTCTGACCAAATTTAAATTTTGTTAACATAGGTATAAATATCGGACCTAATATAACTACTATTAGAAATGAAATCAATGCTGTATACGTAAGTTCTGTTATTCCTAACATAATATTTCTCCTCTCCCTTGCTGGCTATTTCGTCTATTTTATTACTTGTTAAGATATTCTACTATTTTTTCTAATTTCATACCTCTTGATGCTTTGACTAATACTATATCTTCTTCTCTTAATAAGCTGTCTATCTTATTAAGAGCGTCTTCTCTCGTTTTAAAATGATATAAGTTTTTTTCATCAAACCCTAATTTTTTTGCTTCTTTGATTATAAAGTTTGAGTCATTACCAATAGTTATAAGAACATCTGCATTTCCTATAGATGCTTCTCCTACTAATCTATGTCCGTACTCTGCGTATTCACCCATTTCAAACATATCTCCAAGTATTGCTACTCTTCTAGTCTTATATCTTCCTAGTATTTTTAAAGCTGCTTTCATAGAGTCTGGACTTGCATTATATGCATCATTTATTATTGTCATTTTGTCATTTTTAACTATATCTAATCTCATCTTTGTTGCTTTAAAATTTTTAAGACCATTTTTTATTTCATCTAAAGTAAGTTCTAAACTAATCCCAACTAATATAGCTGCCATAGCATTATATATATTATGTTCACCTACTGTTGGTATAAATATTTCTTCTTTTTTTCCATTTATATTGCATATAAATGTTATACTGTCTTCAGTCATTTCGTATCCTTCGCAGTATATGTCATTATCTTTATTAAATCCAAATGTTTTTAATGTATATTCGTATTCTTTATCATTTAGTTTAGATAAAAATTTATCATCTCCATTTACTATTAAAGTGTTTGAAGAATCAAAATTTGTAGTTATCTCCATCTTTGCTTTTAGTATTCCTTCTTGTGACCCAAGATTTTCTATATGAGATAATCCTATATTAGATATAACCCCTATTTTAGGATTTACTATATTAGCTAAGTATTCAATTTCGTTGAATCCTGACATCCCCATCTCAATTACAGAACATTCATAAGATTCATCTAAATTAAATAAAGTCAATGGAACTCCAAGTTGATTATTTAGGTTACCTTCATTTTTTAATGTATTAAACTTAGACGATATTGCTGCATATATCATATCTCTAGTACTAGTTTTTCCAACACTACCTGTTACACCTATATATGGTATATCAAATTTTTCTTTATAGTATTTAGAAATATCACCTAGAGCAATTTCAGTATTACTTACTTCTATTAAATTTATGTCCGAACTCTCTAGTTTTATGCTAGTACTTTCATTTTTTATAAAAGTTTTACAACCTTTTTCATATGCAGAGTGCATAAACTCATGTCCGTCTAAAGTTTCTCCTACTATAGCTACAAATACATTTTTATCACTTGCTTTTCTACTATCTATAACAACGTCATATACACGGTCATTTTCATTTCCACTAAGTAATTTACCATTTGTCGCAAGCACTAACTCTGATACTGTTAGACACTTCATATCTAACCCTCCTTCACCATTTTTACTATGATTTATTGATTACCTTAATAAAAGGCAATGTATACCAATATATACATTGCCCCCTTAGTAAACTTAACTTTTTAATTATATACCATATTTTTATTTTTTTGAAGGTATTTCTAACTATCTGTTATTTTTCTTTATTCAAAATATAACATTATACTAGAACCTTCAGATACTTTTACACCCGGTTTTGGGAACATATCTTTTATCTTAGTACCTTTAGGTATTTCTATATCAGCATCTAAATTCGGACTTAATTTAGCTTCTTCTAATACTTTAACTGCTTCTTCAATTGATAAATTTCTTATATCTGGAACTGATACTTGTGGTTTTTCTAACTCCTCTTTTTCTTTCTCTGTATATTGTGGCTTAACTCCTAAATACTTAAGTGAATCATTCATTATTTCTTTAATTATAGGACCTGCAGTTGTACTACCAAAGGCACTTACACCTGTTGGTTCATCAACTATAGCTAAAACTACTATCTGTGGATCATCACTTGGAGCTATCCCCATAAATGAACATATATATTTACCTTGAGCATATTTTCCATCTATAACCTTTTGAGCTGTACCTGTTTTACCACCTATTCTATAACCTGGTATATATGCTGACTTACCTCCACCTTCGCTAACAACAGATTCTATAATATCCATCATTTTTTTAGATGTTTCTTCTGATATTACCTGTCTTACAACTTTAGGATCAATTTTTTCAACTATATTACCTTTATTATCAGTATATCCTTTTACTACCCTTGGTTGCATAAGTTTTCCATCATTTGCTATTGCTGAAATAGCTGTTATAAGTTGAACTGGTGTAACAGAAATTGATTGACCAAAAGACATTGTAGCAAGTTCTACTGGACCTACATTCTTTTTATTATATAATATTCCTTTTGCTTCTCCTGGTAAATCTATTCCAGTTTTTTCAGTAAATCCAAATGATTCTATGTAATCATACATTTTATCTACGCCTAATCTACTTGCAACTTCAACGAAAACTGGGTTGCAAGAGTTTTGAACACCTTGTTTGAAATACTGAGCTCCATGTGGTCTATAATGTCTCCAACATTTTATCCTTCTCCCTCCAACTGTTACACTTCCTGTACAAACAAATTGTTCATTTTCTTTTATTACATTTTCTTCAACCCCTGCTGATGATGTAATCAACTTAAATGTAGAACCTGGTTCATATGTATCACTTACTGCTGGATTTCTCCACATTTGATAATATCCTTTTAGCTTATCTTTATCATCATACTTCTCTAGTTCTTCTTCATAATATGGATAGATTGGAGTTCTTGAATCATTTGGGTCGTAATCTGGTTTTGATGCTAGAGAAAGTATATCTCCTGTTTTTGGATCCATAGATATTACAGTTACTCTTTTTGCATTATTAACTTCATATGCTTTTTGAACCGCTTTTTCAGTATAATGTTGTATTACCTCATCTATTGTAAGCACTAAACCTTGACCTTGTACTGGTTCATAATATTTTTCCATACCTCTAGGTATTTCTCTTCCTGATGCATCTGTACTAACTATAAGCTTACCAGGTGTTCCTTTTAGATGTTTATTGTATTTCATTTCTATACCGGCTATACCTTCTGAATCTGCTGAAGTATGTCCTAATACATATGGAGCAAAGTTTCCATATGGATAATACCTTTGATTATCTTCTGCTACCCAAATACCTGGTATTTTGGCTTCTCTTATTTGTTTAGCTTTATCATCATCTATCCATCTCTCAATCTTTACTAACGCCATATTTTTCTTACTTACCAATTTATGTATATCTTCATATTCCTTACCTAGAATTTTTGATACTTTCTTTGATGCATCTTCTTTATCAGACACTTCTACTGGTTTACACCACACAGTGTATTTTGTAACACTAACAGCAAGTTCTTTCATATTTTTATCATATATAGTTCCTCTTTTTGGCTCTATTGGAATTTCTCTTGTTTGTTGATCTGTTGCCTTAGTACTTAACCATTCTCCCTTTACTAGCTGAAGATATCCCGTTCTAAATATTAAAGCTAAAAATAGAAAACACGCTAGTATAAGAACAAGCACTAATCTTTTTTTACTTATCCTCTTTATCTTTTTCAACTATCTTCCCCCCTAGTTATTCACATCTATATACTTTATTTGTTCTTGTTTTGGATAATCCATATTTAGTTCTTCTTTAGCCTTTTTCTCAATTTCAGGTATTGATGTACTAGTGTCTACTTTTGTTTTTAATTCGTCTCTTGATATTTCTTTTTCTTTTAATTCTTTTTTTAAGTAGTGTATATCATATTTAAGCTTTGATATAACTGAATATCCACATATATTTCCTAAAATCACTGCAAATACTACCACTATAAAAGTACTTTTAAATATTATCTTTTTTACTTTTAATTTATATTTACCTTTATATTTATTCTTTTTCTTTTTTTTATATTCGTTCATGTCCTTTATTTTATTATTTTTTTTCATATAGACCACCTCTAATAATTCTTTTTTAAAAGAAAATCAATATTATTATATTTGTTGTATACATGACATCTTCCTTTAACAGTTTGTCGTGAAATTAATACACTAAAAAACAAAATCCACTCCATCCATTGCTTAAATTTAGATATTTAGATAATAAATTATCCATTAATATAGAAAAAAGGCTACAATACCAAATTCAGTATTGTAGCCTTTTTCTATATTTTTTCATATGCTCCATAAACCAATATCTTTTTATTTTCTATCATTATTTTCCCATTTGCTATTACAGTATCAATGCCTAGATTTTTATCTAATAAAATAATATCTGCATCTGATTCTTCTCTTATACATCCTTTCTTAGGATATACTTCTAATGCTTTAGCAACATTAGAAGTTATATAAGTTAAACTTTCTTCTATACTAAAATCTAATTCATTTACCATAGATTTAAATTCATCATGCAAACTTTTAACACTAGAAACGCCCATTTTAATTAAGTTTCCTGCATTATCATATTTTGACCAACTTCCATATCCATCAGAACTTATAGTTATATTCTCTAAAGGAACATTATCTTTAGTAGCCCTTTTAATACATTTTCCAGGATTTAATTCTCTTTTAATTCCACAAGTTAAATCAATTTTACCTCCACGTTTTGCATAATCAAAAGCCTCTATTAAAAGTTCCTCTCTTCTATTTACATGAGTTGGTCTTATAGTTTTTATAGGTATTTCAGTTTCTTCTAATATTTCATTTATAGGTGAAAGTCCTTTTTTACCATCTCCCATATGTAGAACTACAATTCCAGCTTTTCCACTTAACATTCCAGCAACTCTTGCATCAGACGCTACTCTTATAAGTTCAGCATTAGTAACATTTGGCGCTCTATGATCTGATAATGCCAGCTTCACACCTATAATTTCATCTACAAAGCATATATCTCTTTTAACTGAATTTGTAAGTGTGACTGTTGGATATTCATATGAACCAGTATGTGCAAATACTGTTATACCTTCTTCTTTTAACGCTTTTGCTTTAGAAACTAAATTTTCTACACTTCTTGTGGTTCCATCTGTTCCAAGTAAACCAACAACGGTGGTTACTGCTGCTGTAGTTAATTTAGTTAATGTAATTTCAGGAGCCCTAGTCTTAAAACTTCCTTCTCCTCCTCCTCCAGTTATATGTACATGCTGATCTATAAACCCTGGAGTAAGTATTTTATCACTACCATCTATTATTTTTATTTTATTATTTTTAAATTCAATATTTTCTTCTATTAAAACTATTTTTGAACCACTTATAAATACATCCTTTTTTCCAATATACTTTGGTGAATATATATCTATATTTTTAATTAATATCATAAATTTATACCCCTTTAATAATATCTCTATTTTCTATATTTTTTTCATCATCATTTTTATCTAATTTAGCTATACCAAATCCGGTAATAGCAAATATTATTGCAAATATTATACCTGTATAATTAAGTATTGCCCATGGTAAGTATTCTAGTGTAGGTACACCTAAAGTTGCTGCCATATAAGCACCTGCCGCTGACCATGGTACTAAAGGTACTATAACCGTTCCTGAATCTTCTAATGTTCTTGATAAATTTTTAGGATGTAGACCTTTCTTTGGATAAACATTTTTAAATAATTCACCTGGTATAAGTATAGAAAGGTATGAACTACCTGTTACAAATGCAACTGTAAAACAAGATACTATAGTTGCTATTATTATACCTACTGTAGATTTTACCTTTGACATTAATAAATCAAGTACTACATCAAGCATTCCAGAAACACTTACTATTCCTGCAAATCCCATTGCACAGAATATTAATACTGTTGTACTAGTAACTGAAACTACTCCACCTCTATCTATAAGCTTTACTACTTCAGCTACTGGCTCGCCAGCAAATCCAGTCATAGTGTATTTAAATCCTCCTACTAGTGATTCAAATCCATCTACAATATTAAAACCTTGAACAATAGCGCCTAAAAATATAGTAAGTATACTTACACCTAACATAGTAGGTATAGTAGGCCATTTTCTTACAGATCCTAAAATTACCAATACTATTGGGATAAGTAATATTATATTAAAATTAAACATTGAGTCTAATTGATTCATCATCGTATTAACTAACTCCGGAGTTACCATATCTCCAGATGCATTAAATCCAACTATTGTATATACTACTAAAGAAACTGCTGCAGCTGGTAATGTTGTATATAACATATGTTTTATATGATCATATAAGTCACTCCCTGCTGCCATTGGCGCTAAATTTGTAGTATCTGAAAGGGGAGATAATTTATCTCCAAAGAATGCTCCTGCAACTACTGCTCCTGCTGTAGCTGGTAGAGAAACTCCAAGTCCCCCTGCAATTCCCATCATTGCAACCCCAATAGTACCTGCCGCACCCCAAGATGTCCCTGTTACTATAGAGAGTATTGCTGATGCTAAAAATGCTGTTACTAATAAAAACTTTGGACTTATCATTTGAACTCCATAATAAATTATCATCGGTACAGTACCAGCAAACATTAATGATCCTATTAAAAATCCTACACTCCATAATATTAAAGTCGCTGGTAGAGCACTTGCTATTTTTTCAATTATAGCCTTTTGCATTTCTTGCCATGTGTAACCTAACCTTAATGCAATTACCCCTGCAACAAATGCTGATATAACCATTATCGGTTCTATTCTCATTTTAAACTTACCATATCCTATAGTTAATGAAAGTATCATAAATATTATAGGTATTAGTGCCTGTGCTAACGTAGGCTTTTTCTTTGCTGTATTACTCATATTTTATATCCTCCCTGTGTTATAAATATTATGAATTTATATATAAGCAAATTCTGTGCCAAGTTTTATATAGTTTTGTTTATTTTTTTAGTATTTAAAAAGTAAAGTATTTTTTAAATTTTCAATTAATTTTTAAAATAAAATAAGAAAAGTATCTTACTTTAAAAATGTGTGCTTTTTATAGTTAAATAATAAAAAAGGGTTAAAATTTTTAATTTTTAACCCTTTTCATCCCATTATCCGTAATTTTCGTCCCATTTAAACCTTTATTAACATCTATATACTCTTTTTCTTTTAATATATTTATTATTCTTCTTAATTTACCTTCTCCTAAATCTATCCCTTCTTCATAAGAAATCATAGATAATGTTCTTCTTCCGATACTATCATATTTATAAATTGTTTTTAATACCCATAACTCATCCTCAGTTAAATCATCCTCAGTTTTATATTTATCCGATTTTATGTTTATATTATCTAATATATATTTAGGTAAATCTGAAACTTCGATTTTAAGGTTATCTTCTTTTATACTACTTAGGTATTCAACTATATTTATAAGTTCTCTTACATTACCTGGCCAATTGTAATCTTCAAGTACTTTAATAACATCTTCTTCAAAGAATTTTTCAATATCATAATGTTTATTAAATTTTGATATATAATAGTTTAAAGTAAGTGATATATCTTCTCTTCTATCTCTTAAAGGTATCGTATATATAGGCATTACATTTAATCTATAGTATAAATCTTCTCTAAAATTCTTATTTCTTACTTCTTCTAATAAATTTTTATTAGTTGCTGCTATTATCCTTATATCTACAGGTATAACATCTGTACTACCAACTGGCGTTATTTCTCTTTCTTGTAATACCCTAAGCAATCTAGCTTGCAAATTAAGAGGTGCATCTCCTATTTCATCTAAAAATATAGTTCCTTTGTGTGCTTTTTTAAATAAACCTTCTTTTCCACCTTTTTTTGCTCCTGTAAATGCTCCTTCTTCATATCCAAATAGTTCACTTTCTATTAGATTTTCAGAAAGTGCTGCAAAGTTAACAGCAATAAATGGATAATCTCTTCTCTCTGATTCGTTATGTATAGCTTGAGCTAATACTTCCTTACCTGTTCCAGTTTCTCCTTGTATTAATACAGTAGAATTGGTTTTAGAAATTTTTTTAGACAACTTTATACTCTCTAAAGTATTTTTACAGTTTCCTATAATATTATCAAAAGTATATTTAGAACTATTTTTAATGTTCTTTTTCTTTTTCCTTAATTCTTCATCAATTTTATGTATATTATCGACCTGACTTATAACTATCATATTTCCATCATTTCCTATTTTTTGTTTAGATATTAAAAGTTCTTGATTGTTTATTTTTACTATATCATTTTTTAAATCATCAAATACATTATATATATCTTTAGATATGATATTATTCCTATCTATATTTAGAAATTGCACTGCTTTTTTATTGAGTACTAAAACTTGATTTGTGGAATTTGTATATATTATACCTTCTCTTTGATTATCTAATATACTAGTTAGCATATTTTTTAACTTTGTTGATTCATGAGCCATATTTATATACTTTTTAGATATCTCTACTATATTTCTATAAAAGTAAGAAGATAATAAGTCACCATACTTGTCTACCATATTTAATTTTATTAATATTTCTGTAATGCTAGTTATATCCATTTGCCTAGATTGTATATCAATAACTTCTTCTATTTCTTCGGGAACAAGCTGAGACTCCCCTGGTGTAACTGCTATGTTAGTTTTTTCATAACTTTCTATACCAGGATAATAAGGGAAGTATTGTATATGATCTATACCCTGATTTTTAAGCTGCTTTATAGCTATTTCACAACTTTCTTTATGGTCATTTACAAGTAATACTTTTTCTCCTTTTTTTATCTTGATAAGCTTATCTATAAAGTTATGTCTTATTGATCTTTTAACTACAATTTGATTTACATTTACTCCTAATTTATCTAACATCATTTTTCTTACTATTTCACTAGAAAATATTATCAGATCCCAATCGGGATTTATATCTAAGTTATTATCTATACTAAATACGTTTATATCTATTTTCTCATCTAAAATACTTTCAAGTTGTTCTTTTATAGTTAAGCCAGTATCTTCTCCTAAAGATATTATTGCAATTTTTTTCATATAGTCCCCTTCCTATCTGATTACATATTTATATAAAAAATATAGGAGGAAATATTACTTTCCTCCTACTTAATTAGCTTATTTATTTTCTTTGTGCAACTCTTAACTTAGCACTTCTAGATCTTGGATTTACTTCTATTTCTTCATCACTTGGAATTATAGGTTTTCTAGTTACAACCTTCACTAATGATTCTTTATCACATTGACATAATGGGAAATGTGATGGGCATACACAGTCTGATGCTAAATCTCTAAAAGCATTTTTAACTATTCTATCTTCTAGAGAATGGAATGTAATTATACATATTCTACCATTTTCATTCATTATAGATACCGCATCATCTATCATTTTAGTTATTACACCTAACTCATTGTTAACTTCTATTCTTATAGCTTGGAAAGTTCTCTTAGCTGGATGAGGTCCATCTATTCTAGCTTTTTTAGGTATAGCCCTTTTAATTATATCTACAAGTTCTCCTGTAGTTTCTATGTTTTTTTCTTCCCTAGCTTCTACTATAAACTTAGCTATACGTTTAGCCCAGTTATCTTCACCATAATCTTTTATTATCTTAGTAAGCTCTTCTTCACTATAAGTATTTACTACATCATAAGCAGAAAATTCACATCTTACATCCATTCTCATATCAAGTGGTGCATCTTGCATATATGAAAATCCTCTATCAGCTTCATCTAATTGATGAGAAGATACCCCTAAATCTGCAAGTACTCCATCTATTTTGTTTACTCCAATTTTTGCTAATTCTTCTTTTATATTTTCAAAGTTACTGTGAACAAATCTTACTCTATCACTATATTCACTTAATCTTTCTTTTGCTGTAGCTATAGCATTTTTATCTTGATCAAATCCTATAAATAGACCTTTATCAGATAATCTTTTTACTATCTCTTTAGAGTGGCCTGCACCACCCATTGTACAGTCTACATAAACACCGTCTGGTTTTATATCTAAATTTTCTATGCACTCATTTAAAAGCACGGACACGTGATGAAATTCCATTTTATTATCTCCTTAATTACTACTTCTTTATTCTTCTATTTTATCTTCTTTGTTTTTCTTTGACAAATACATATGAGCTATTACACCACCAACTACACCTGCTAAACTTATAACTTGTGCCATTCTAAGCGGCCCTATCATAAGGCTATCAGTTCTTAAACCTTCTATAAAGAATCTACCTAGAGAGTATAGTGTTATATAATAAATTATAATTTGTCCTTCATATTGTTTTTTCTTTCTAAATATCCATAAGAATATAAATATACCTAAATTCCATATAGATTCATATAAAAATGTAGGATGAACCTTTACTCCATCTACCATTATACCCCAAGGTAAGTCCGTTGGACCACCATGAGCCTCTCCATTTATAAAGTTCCCCCATCTACCTATAGCTTGTGCTAAAGGCATACCTAAAAGGACAGTATCTGCCATTTTCCAAAAATTAATATTTTTAATTTTAGTAAATATGTATCCTGTAAGTATTCCTCCAATAAGCGCTCCATGAATTGCCATTCCTCCACCTCTAAAATTTAGAATCTGAGAAATGTTTTGAGAATAATATTCCCAATTAAATATTACATAATACAGTCTTGCACCTAAAAGTCCTGCTGGAATAGCATAAATTGCTAAGTCTAATACATATTCTTCCTTTATACCGACTCTTTTCGCTTCTTTTATAGCTATAAGCGTTCCTAAAATCATTCCTGTTGCCATAAGCACTCCGTACCACATTACATCTATACCGAATATACTAAATGCCACTCTATCCATATTTTCACCTCTTAACCTTTATTCTTATTTTTAATATTTCTAAATAAGTTTATAATTATCATAAGCTCAAAATTTGTATTTTTTATGAAGTATGATGTGATAATTTAATAATATTAATATATCTTATATATGTTAATTATTCAATGTTAATAGTATTATATTTACTATTTTAGTTAAATTTTATAATATAGACATATTTATATTTAAGGTTTAAAATATTATCTGAAGTATATACTTGAGGTGAAAAAATGGATAAAAAATATTCAATGCCTATATATCATAAAATTGCTCTAGATATAGCCAATAAAATTTATGTAGGCGAAATAGAAGAAGGCAGCTTGCTGCGTGGAAGATCATCTCTTGCTGGTACATATAATGTATCTCCAGAGACAATAAGAAGAGCTATGAAAATACTTGAAGATTTAGGTGTCGTTTCTAGTGTTAAAGGAAAAGGAATCTTGGTGCTTTCTTCTTCTAAAGCTCTATCTTTTTTAAATAAGAACCAAAATATTACTAATGTCTCTTCATATAAATCTAACTTAAATAAACTTATGGCAACAAAATCTAAGTTAGAAAATGAAATAATTGATAATATAAATAAAATAATAGATTACTCAAGTAGACTATCTAATATTAACCCTTTGGTTCCATTTGAATTTGAAATTACGAATAAATGTAAATTTATAGGTCTAACTGCCGGTGAAACTAAATTTTGGCAACATACAGGTGCAACTATTGTAGGTGTTAAGAGAGATGGAGAACTTATAATATCTCCTGGTCCTTATATCGAATTTATGGAAAATGATATACTTATGGTCGTTGGTGACAGTAGTATACACCACTCAGTACCATCATTTTTATATGAACAACCAAATGAAAATATATAAGTATTAATCTATAAAAGTACAGGCTATAATTTTAATAATTATAGCCTGTACTTTTATATTAGTTTTTAATTTTATATTCAGCTTTATTACATCATATAATTTTGTATTGCATTTTTTAGCTTTTTAACTTTAGATTTTTCAGATACTTCCTTTTTAGATTGTAATTTATTTTCTTTTACTTCTTCTCTTAATGCCTTAATAATCGATACCATACTAAGTAGTACTATTATTGTGAATGGAAATGCCGATACGATTGAAACTGTTTGTAAAGTTCCAAGTCCACCTGATAGTAAAAGTGCTATCGCTAATGTAGCTTGAACAACTCCCCAAATTATCTTTTTAGTACCACTTGGGTTTAAATCTCCATCTGATGTGAACATACCTAAAACATAAGTAGCAGAGTCTGCTGATGATATAAAGAATGTACAAAGAAGTACCATTGCAACTATAGATAAAATTTGGCCAA
Organism: Faecalimicrobium sp. JNUCC 81; assembly: GCF_053667625.1. NCBI lineage: Bacteria > Bacillati > Bacillota > Clostridia > Peptostreptococcales > Peptostreptococcaceae > Faecalimicrobium > Faecalimicrobium sp. JNUCC 81. Next base: position 696,273 of record NZ_CM132203.1, on the reverse strand, counting down.
ATGGATACTTAGAAAACACTTCAAATAATGCTAATTCAGTTACTTTAGTAGCTGTAGTTGCAAAATCTGCACCTAAATTTATTCCGAGTGTACCAAATACAGTAAACCAAATTATACAAGCTAATGCAGGTACTAATGTTACACCTATTATAAACTCTCTTATTGTTCTTCCTTTAGAAATTCTTGCTATAAATATTCCTACAAAAGGTATCCAAGCTATCCAAAGTGCCCAATAAAATACTCTCCATTGTCCTATCCATTCTTTACTTGAATCCATGTATAAACTTTGAGATACAAATTCTGTTACATATGCAAACATTCCATTTTGGAAATTATTTAACATAGCAAGTTTTGGTCCTATTAATATAGCTCCTATTAATATAAATCCTGCTAAGCTTAAGTTTATATTAGATAATATTTTTATTCCTTTATCTAATCCACTAGTAGAACTTAATATATAAAGTACAGTTGCAATTGCTATAATTATAATTTGTAATTTTATAGTATTTTCTATATTAAATACATATTCTAATCCTCCAGCAATTTGCATAGTACCCATCCCTAGCGATGTAGCTATTCCTGTTACAGTAGTAAAGACTGCTAATATATCTATAGTTTTACCTATTGGTCCTTTTACACCCTTTTCACCTAGTATAGGTAAAAATATACTACTTATAAGCCCTGGAGCACCTTTTCTAAATTGGAAATATGCAAGTGCCAATCCCATTATAGAATATGCTGCCCATGGATGAAGCCCCCAGTGTATAAACGATTGTTGCATAGCAAAATTTATAGCTTCATTAGATCCTGAACTTGCTCCTATTGGTGATATAAAATGCTTCATAGGCTCTATAGCTCCAAAGAATACTAATCCAATTCCCATACCTGCTCCAAATAACATTGAAAACCAAGATAGATTACTAAATTCCGGTCTATCATCATCTTTTCCAAGTCTTATATTTCCATATTTACTAAATACTAAAAATAAAGCAAACAGTACAAGTAAAAGCATTGCTATTATATATACGAAACTAAAATTATTTATTATTATCTTAAATATGCTGTTAGATATGTTTCTAAACTCATTTGGTAAAATTATACCCGTTACAACCACACATACTGATAGTATTAATGATATTAAAAACACATAATTTTTCTTAATATTTTTATATATATTACTCAAAACACTCACCTCTATTCAAAAGAAACAACTTCTTTTTTTATTTAAGTTTTTTGTTACCTACAACTTGATTATATATTGAAGTTGTATCTTTTGTCAATTAATGATATTACATTCTCCTGTCTTTCATATAAGTTTTAACTATTGATATCACTACAGTATAGCTATATAAAAAAGTTATAAAAATTTTATATATTATTATCAAAATAGCCTAATAAAACTACTGTTATTGATAATAATAATTTAAGTAATATGTATAAAAAACAATAGTAAATTTAGTTTTATTGTAATAAAAAAGCAAGGGTGCTTTTTAACATCCTTGCTTTTTTATTTAATTTATTTTTCACTAGGTTCTACTATAGATATTACACAGTACTCTTCTTTCAAATGAGAATTTAATCTTTCTACTATTTCATCAAAAGTTACTTCTTTTAATACATCTAAATAATCTAGTAAATTTATCTCTTTAAATTTATAAGATATAAAGTTATTTGCAATAAAGTTTACAGAGTCAAAATACTTTAAGAAGCTACCTATTTTTTTCTTCTTTACTCTTTCAAACTCTTCTTTACTTAAACCTTCATCTTTATATTTTTGTATATATTCAAGTATTGTATTTTTAACAGCTCTTGGATCTTTAGATTCACCACCAATTATTGTAAATCCATAATCAATTTGAGAAGAGAATCCTCCTCCAAAGTTGTCATTTATAAGACCCTTCATATATAAATCTTCAAATAGTAAGCTACCTTTTTTAAATATCATATCTATTAATATTTCAGTAATTATTTCTTTTCTTAGAAGTTCAGTTCCTTTAATACCTACTTTATTATCTTTAAATGCAATATTAAAAGATGGCATAGAAACTGGGAATTTAGCAACAATCTCTTTTTTATTAACGTGTTCTGGTTCCTCAGGATAAAACTTTTCTATTTTATTTGAAAGTTTAGCTACATCATAATGATTAACTTTCTTTGCAACTTCCATTACTTTTTCTTCTTCTAAATCTCCTACAACAAATAACATCATGTTTCCTGGATTATAGAAAGTATTATAACAAGTATATAATTCTTCTTTAGTTATTTTATAAATACTTTCAACAGTACCTGCTATATCAACTCTAACTGGATAATTTACATATAGTGCTTTTAAACAGTTAAAATAAACATTCCAATCTGGATCATCATTATACATTTTTATTTCTTGTTCAATTATTCCCTTTTCTTTTTCTACGTTTTCATCTGTAAAATACGGAGTTTGAACATAGTCTATTAAATGTTCTAAACTCTCATAAAAGTTTTCTGTCGCAGAGAAAAGATATGCTGTCATTGTAAAGTTTGTAAAAGCATTTGCGCTTGCTCCCCATTTAGAAAATTTATCAAATGCATTGCCTCCATCAGGTTGTTCAAACATTTTATGTTCAAGAAAATGTGCTATACCTTCATTTACTCTTATTTTTTTATCTTCTCCAATTGGGATAAATTCTAATTCATTTGATCCATAGTTAGTTGCTAGTATTGCATATTTTTTAGTAAATCCATGCTTTGGCATAAAATAGACATCTAGTCCATTTTCTAATTTTTCATAATAAATTTCTTCTTTTAATATATCATTAACTATTTTCTCCATTTATGTCACCTCACTTAGTTTCTTAAGAAATAAACAGTATCAAGTTGTAAATCTTCAAAAGATTTAACTATATCTTCTACTGAAACATCAGATATATAATTGATTATATTTTCTACTGTAGAATTTGTTTTACTCATTCCTTGCGCAAAATAGAAATCAGACATTCCACCTATACTATCTGCTAAAGATCTCATAGAGTTTATTAATGCGCTTTTACTATTATCTAATTCTTCTTGTGATATTTCTTTAGCTTTTAAGTTTTCTATTTGTTTTTTAACTAATTCTAATGTTTTTTCATAGTTTTTAGTTTCTATACCTGATGATACAAATAATATTCCTTTATATTTTTCAATAGAAGAGTAAATATAGTAACATAAGCTTTCTTTTTCTCTTATATTTATAAACATTTTAGAGTGAGGTCCTCCACCTAGTACGTTGCATCCCACTACTAAAGAGTAATATTTTTTAACATCACTAAAATCTATATTAGTTCTATATCCTATAACTAATTTTCCTTGAGTTATATCCATTTTATCAATTACTTCTTTAACTTCATCTACTTGCTTTTTATAATCTTCTCTTGGTATTTCTATTATATTACCTCTTTCAAAAGTAAAAGTATTATTTATTATATCAACTATTTCTTTTTCATTAAAATCGCCTTCTACGACTATATCTATTGGAGATGTTTTTAATATTTCTGTATAATGATTATATAAATCTTTAGGAGTTATTTCATCAATTTCATCTTCATAACCATATTCGCTTATACTAAATCTTTCATCTTTACACATTTCTTCAAATGCTCTTTCAAGGGCATATCTACCTTTATCATTTATAATCCCTTGTATTCTATCTCTTAAGTTTACTTTTTCTACATCTAAATACTCTTTTTTAAATCCTCCATCAATTACTAAAGGATTATTTACTATTTCATTTAAAAATTCTAATGAACTTTTAAGTATTTTTTCATCTAAATACTTTTCATTAGTACTTAACATTTTAAAGCTTATAACTTGACGCTCTCCTCTTTTACTTACATCTGAAAGCATTGCTGAACCGTATAAATCATCTAGTTTATTAGATATTGCTCTTAAGCTTGGATATTTTTCACACCCGCTAGTTATGATACTTGGAAGTAATGCATTTTTTGTAACTTCATTTTTATCCAATAGTCTTTGGATATATATACTAACAAGATTAGATTTAAATTTTTTAGCCGGTATTAGAGTTAGGTTAATATTATTACCTAAGTTTATTTTCTTAATGTCTTTTTCCATCTTATCCTCCTATTTGTTTTATCAATGATATTCTTGTGAAAAGTTCATCTACTATCGCATCTATTTTTTTGTCAGGGTTTATATAGTAAAACTTAGTATTTCCCATATCTAAGTTTTCAAGTATGCTACTTACTAAATGTTTTGTATACATAGTATCAATTGTACATGTAGGTAGAACAACATACAAGGTGTTAATTCCATATTCTAGTAATTCTTCTCCTGATTTTATTATGTCATCTTTATTATTTTCTAAAAGTGGTAATTTTATTTGAATATCTAAATCTTTTTGTTCTAATTCTATGTAATTTTTTATTTTTTCTCTAAATAATATATCTTGTTCTAAATTATTTTTATTATGCAAACCTATTAATAAAACACCTGCATCTTTTCCTTCATTTCTTATATTTTTTAATATTTCATTTTTATAAACCATTGCTAAATTATTTGATTTATAAAAAGGTTCTAATATATCTATCCCTACTAAGTTATGCGATGTTAAACTTAGTTTTTCATATCTTTGTTTAAATATTTCATAATCTTTACCTTCTGTCATAAATAAAGGACAAATTATAATCTTTTTATAACCTTGAGATACAATATTCTCCATTGAGTCTTCAAAGTATGGAGTTGAATACATATATGAATTTACTACTTCATATCTTTCGCCTAAATTATATCTTAATTTTTGCGCCATCTCTTCTGCTTGATTTTTAAAACTACTAGAGCCTAATTTATTATAGTAACTTTTATAATCATATAAGTTTTTAGCACTCGTAAGTAGTGATTTATAACCTTTCTCATAGTAAATTTGTGTGGCTCTTTCTTTTAAATTATAGTTTTTATCTTCCCCTTCTGAAACTAATAATACTAATGTCTTTTCTTTTTCTCTTGACTCTTGTACATCTTTAAAGCTTACATAATTTCTAAATCCAAAGGTTATCATGAAATTTGTACCAATAAAAGCAATAATAAGAGCTATGACCATATATTTATATTCTTTATTTATTATTATCTGCTTATAAAGTAATACTGTGGTTAAAACTATAAATACATTTTCAATATAACCATTAAATATAAAACTAAAAGCTAAAGATATACATAGAGCTATTGAAATCCACATTATATCAACCCCAATATATAAATTCTATTTTAAATAACCTATAAAATAGGCATGTTACTTAAAATTAACTACATTTATATTATTAAAATTATTTTAGTAGATGTAGTTACCTAAATTAGCTTTAATAAAAGCCTAGTTTACAGTTATTATATATATGATGTATAATCAATATGTATGTCTAAAATAGATTTTTGTAAATTTATTAAAGTAGCTTATTGACTAGGTTTCACCTGGTAATAGGTTGTTTAAATTTATAATATAATTTTTGATGGTATAACTGTCATAAACATATAAATATCATAAAAAGAGAGGACGATGACTATGAAATTAGGTATAGTAGGTCTACCAAATGTAGGTAAAAGTACATTATTTAATGCAATAACTCAAGCAGGAGCTGAATCTGCAAACTACCCTTTCTGTACAATAGAGCCAAACGTTGGTGTGGTTGCTGTTCCAGATGAAAGATTAGATAAATTAAAGGAGTTATATGATTCTAAAAAAATAGTTCCAACAGCTATAGAATTCTGTGATATAGCAGGACTTGTTAGAGGAGCTTCTAAAGGTGAAGGTTTAGGGAACAAATTCTTATCTCACATAAGAGAAGTTGATGCTATAGTTCATGTTGTTAGATGTTTTGAAGATCCTAACGTTGTTCATGTTGATGGAAGTGTTGATCCTTTAAGAGATATCGAAACTATAAACTTAGAGTTAATATTCTCTGATATCGAAATATTAGAAAGAAGAATACAAAAAAATACTAAGGCTGCTAAAGCTGATAAATCGTTAGCCTCAGAGCTTGAATTCTTAAAAGAAATAATGGCTACTTTAGAAGATAGTAAATGTGTAAGAACTATGGACTTTACTGAAGATCAACAAAAATTCGTTGATTCATTAAACTTACTTACATCTAAGCCTGTAATATACGCTACAAATGTATGTGAAGATGATTTAGCTGATGAAGCTGAAAATAATGAATATGTTGCTAGAGTTAGAGAATTCGCATCAACTGAAGATGCTGAAGTTGTTGTTGTTTGTGCTCAAATAGAAGCAGAGATAGCTGAGCTTGATACTGATGAAGAAAAAATGGAATTCTTAGAAACACTAGGCCTTGAACAATCTGGTCTTGATAAGTTAATAAAATCTTCTTACGCTTTACTAGGCCTTGTATCTTACTTAACAGCTGGACCTCAAGAAGTTAGAGCTTGGACTATAAAAGTAGGAACAAAAGCACCTGCTGCTGGAGGAAAAATCCACTCTGATATAGAAAGAGGATTTATACGTGCAGAGACTATAGCATTTAATGATTTAGTAACTGTTGGTACTATGACTGCTGCTAAAGAAAAAGGTCTTGTAAGACTTGAAGGAAAAGAATATATAGTTAAAGATGGAGACGTTATATTATTTAGATTTAACGTATAATATAAAAGCTTATAGCAATTGCTATAAGCTTTTTGTTTGTTAATATATGCCTTAGTAATAAAAAATTTATCTAAAATAAATATTAGTATTTTCATATAAAAAGAATGCCTACAGAATGATAAAAATCATTTTGAGACACTCTTTTTATATAATTATTGAGCTACTTTATCAAACTCATCATTTACTTTTATATTCTTTTTACTTACCATAAATGCTACAAATAATACTACAGCTACAACTACTCCTACTCCATTAGATAACATTGCATCTAATCTAAATCCTTCTTTCGCTTGTAATATATATGCCATACATACAGCACTCATAAATGTTGCTGGTATTAGAGTCATCCAATAATTAGCTTTATTCTTAAGTAAGTATACTGTTGCTGTCCATAAGAATATAGTTGCTAATGTTTGGTTAGACCAAGCAAAGTATCTCCAGATTACGTTAAAGTCTATTGTAGTTAAGAATATACAAACTACAAATAGTGGTATAGCTAACTTAAATCTGCTTAATAATCCTTCTTGCTTTATCTTAAATGCATCAGCTATAGTAAGTCTAGCACTTCTAAATGCAGTATCTCCACTTGTTATAGGACAAGCAACAACACCAAGTACTGCTAAAATTGAACCTATAGGACCTAATAATTCTTTAGATAGTACTCCTACTACCCCTGATTGTCCACCAAACTCTGTTAAAGCATTTTGTATTGATAAACTATCTCCAAAGAATGCTATTGTAACAGCACACCATATTAAAGCAACTATACCTTCAACAACCATTGCTCCATAGAAAACTTTTTTACTTTCAGTTTCTCTGTGTATACATCTTGCCATCATAGGTGATTGTGTAGCATGGAATCCTGATAAAGCACCACAAGCTATAGTAGTAAATAAGAACGGGAATATAGATAATCCTTCTGGATGCATATTTTGTAAATTCATTTCTGGCATTACCATTGTTCCCTTGAAGTGACCTATTATCATAGCACCAGCTAAACCTATTGCCATAAATAATAATGATGCACCAAATATTGGATATATTTTACCTATAACCTTATCAACTGGTAAAACTGTAGCTAATAAGTAGTATATTATTATTAAAACAACCCATATATTTTTATCTATACCAGTCATAGATGTTAATAATCCTGCTGGAGATGTTACGAAAACTGTACCAACTAATATTAATAATATTACAGAGAATACTCTCATAACATTTTTCATATTTTTTCCTAAATAAATACCAACTATTTCAGAAACAGAAGTACCATCATGTTTCATAGATATAACACCTGAGAAGAAGTCGTGTACTCCTCCTGCAAATATAGTACCAAACGTTATCCATAAAAATGCAACTGGACCAAACAATGCTCCCATTATAGCTCCAAATATTGGACCTGTACCTGCTATATTTAAAAATTGTATTAAAAATACTTTATGCCAAGGCATTGGCATATAATCTACACCATCTTCTAATTTAACTGCTGGTGTAGAACTTGCATCACTTAATCTTACTGAACCTTCAACTATATTTCCATAGATAAAGTATCCAGCTATTAAAATTGCTAAACAACTTATAAATGTTATCATACCGTTTTCTCCCTTGTTAGAATTTTATTATTTCATTATTAATTCTATTAAATAATAACGTTTTTTCATTTTAATAAGTAGTTTTTCAACATGAGATGCAAAATTTCTACATGAAATACAATTATATGTTCATAATTTTCCTAAATTCCTTAATTTTACTTCTACTTACGTAAACTTCATTGTCTATATCATTTAATTTTAGTTTATATGTAGAGTTAAACCATGGTATTATTTCTTTAATTTTAGTTATATTTACTATATAAGATCTATGAACTTTGAAAAATTTATCTGAAGATAATTTTTTTTCAAATTCTAATATAGATTTTTTAGATATATATTCATTTTCTTTAGTATAAACTAGAGTTTCTCTTTCCCTAGCTTCACAATAATATATATCATCTGTATTTATAACTACTAATTTATTCTCTCTCCAAAGAGTTATATTAGATAAATTAACTTGTCTATTTTCAGACTCTAGCTTTAAAGACTCTACTTGACATAACTTATTTAAAGTAGAAACTATTCTTTCTTCTGAGTATGGCTTTAATATATAATCAAAAGCATCTAACTCAAAAGCATCTACTGCATGTTCTTTATATGCTGTAATAAATACTATCTTCGGCTTATTTTTAAACTGATTTATAGTTTTAGCCAATAACATGCCATCAAACATAGGTATATTAATATCTAAAAATATCACGTCTATATTATTTTTTTGCATAAATTTTAATACATCTACACCGTTATCAAATTCACTTACAATATCTATATTGCTAAAGTTATTTATAAAATATTTAAGTTCTTCTCTTGCTGGAAATTCATCTTCAACTATTATCGCTTTCATACTAAAACTCCTAAATAATAAATTCTATTTTAGTTCCAGGTTCTAATTGATTTATCTTTAGACCTTGTCCATAAATTAATTTAAGTCTTAAATGCACATTATATAATCCAATTTTATTTTCTGGCATATTACCCTTATACACCTTATTTATTATATCACTTTCTATTGTAACACCATCATTTTCAACACAAATTCTAGTATTGTTTTTTTCTTTTTTTACACTTATTTTTACAATTCCATATCCACCATTTTCTCTTATCCCATGTATAATTGCATTTTCTACTAATGGCTGTATTATTAAACTTGGCATTTTAACATCTATACCTTCATCAATATCATAAATTACAGTTAATTTGTCTCCAAATCTTGCTTTTTCTATTTCTACATATGCTTTTACTTGTTCTAACTCTTTATTAATATCTATTAAATTACTATTTACCTCTAAATTGTATCTCATATATGTTGATAAATTAATTATAAGATCTCTTGCTTTATCTGGATTTATTCTGATGAAAGACGTTATTGTGTTTAACGCATTAAATAAAAAGTGAGGATTTATTTGAGTTTGTAATGCCTTTATTTCAGCTTTATTTTTAGCAGTTTTTATTTCTTCAATTTTAGATATTTCCATAAGAGTTGAAATAATATGAGATAAACCTATAGCTAAAGATTTTTTAGAATAACTCATATCATATTTTTCTGTATAGTAGATTTTTAAACTCCCTATAACTCCTTGAGAGTCTCTAAGAGGTATAATAAGTGCGGTTTTAAGATTTACCTTCTCACTTAAAGAATATTCATTTTTATCCACTTTTACATTTAATATCTTATCTTCTTCCATTGCCTCTCTTGTTATATTGCTAAGCTCTATATTATCATCTTTATATACATCTTCTCCTACTCCTACATATGCCAATACACCTTTAGTATCTGTTATGCTTACAGCGTCTGAATTTATTTCTTCTTTTATTATAGTACATATCTTTTGAAGAGACTCTAAGTTAATAGACCTAAAGTAAGGTAGAGTTTTATTAGCTATATCAAGGGCAAGTTTTGACTGAAATGCTGCTATTTCTTCTTTCTCTTTTCTTATATCATTTACAATCGATACTAAAAAACCTATACCAACTTGTCCAACTATCATTGGGACATAAATTTGTCTTATAATATATATAGCTATTTCACTTGGCTTTGATAAGAAATATATTAAACACATTGTTATACTCTCTACTATTACCCCACATATAATTCCATAAAACCATTTATGTTTATCTCCTACCTTTTTGCTAACATATCCTGATAATATTCCTGCAATTATACTAGATATAAAGCATGGCATAGATGTTATTCCATTAATATCAATAATAAATCTATGAAATCCTGATATAATTCCGGATGATATTCCTACAAAGGGTCCAAATAAAATTCCTCCAGATACTATAGAAATTATTCTAGTATTGGCAAGAGACCCTTCAACATTTACACCGTTGTAAGTTCCAAGTATGGCTAATGCTGTAAATATCATTGATATAAAAATTAAGTCCTTTAATTTATATGAGTCCTTTTGAAATATATATTTAAAGTTTTTTATTTTACATATTATTATAAATAAAACTATTGTTAAGCTAGTTTTTTCAATTAATGCTAAAAGTATAGTTTCTTTACCCATAAATTCCTCCTTTAAAAAAGGGAAAGTATTTTACCTTTCCCTTTTTTAAGTCTATATAATTATCTTTACTTAGTATCTACTTTATTATCATCATAGCTTATCCAATCACTAAAGCTTCCTGGATATAGTTTATGTTTTATTCCTATTTCTGTAAGTGCTAAACTATTTGGACATGCTGTTATACCTGAACCACAATAAACTATAACTTCATCATAATCATTTAATTTTTCAAAATGAACACTTAGGTCTTCTTTCGTTTTTATTTTTATCAAGTTTTCACCTTTATCTAATATATCCATCCAGAAATAATTTAACGCACCTGGTATATGTCCAGCCTTTTTATCTACAGGTTCCAATTCTCCAATATATCTTATATTTTCTCTAGAGTCTACTATTGCTACATTCTCATTATAAAGTTTTTCTTTTACATAATACATATTAACTCTCATATCTTCATTAATTGAGATATCAAAGTTACCTCTTACTACTTTAGTAACATCAGTAACAATTTCTCCATTTAATTCTTTAAAAGAATTAATTCCTCCATCTAATATGTACACATTTTTATGACCCATGTATTTTAATATCCACCAAAGCCTTGATGGTCCTGCTAAGTCCCCTTCATCATAAGCAATAACTATAGAATCATTACTTATACCTATACTTTCAAACGTTTCTTTAAGTTCGTCTATAGTAGGGAGTGGATGTCTTCCTCCAAACTCTTTTACTTCACCTGATAGCTGTGTTTCTAAATCTATTCTTACAGCTTTTTTTATATGCCCCTCTTCATAGCTTTTTCTTCCATAGTCCTTATCCATTAAATTAAACCTACAGTCCACTATAACTAGTTTTTCATTATCTAGATTATTTTTTAACCATGATGCATTAACTATATTTTTCATATGCCTCTCCCCTATATTTAAATAATGAAAGAATCTTAATTATTACCTTAACTAAAATTCTTTCATTATATGTTAATACTATATAAATTTTATTTTATGCTAATACGCTTGTATCTTTAGATTTATTTCTTTTCTTAGCTGCATTTATAGCTATTTCAGTTTCACTAAATGGTACTCTCTCACCTTTTATTAATTGATATTCTTCGTGTCCTTTTCCTGCAAATACTATCATGTCGCCCTCTTGAGCTATTTCTATAGCTTTTTCTATAGCTATTTTTCTATCCGGCTCAACTATATACTCACAATTTGTATTTTCAAATGATTCAGCAATATCCTTTATAACGTTCATAGGATCTTCAAAGTCCGGATTATCACTTGTTAATATACATAAATCACATTCTCTTGCTGCAACATCTCCAAGTTCTTTTCTTCTTAATTCTGTTCTTCCACCAACTGACCCAAATAAGCATATTACTCTATTATGATCGTATTTTTTAAGTGTCTGTAGTATATTTTCTAAACTTACTCCGTTGTGAGCATAGTCTATTATTATAGTCGCATCTTCAAGTATTGGTAACACTTCAACTCTTCCTTTTACTTTTGCATTTTTAAGAGCGTCTAACATTACGTCTTGCTTAACATTTAAGTATCTACATACAGATATGACTGCTAATGCATTATATATACTAAATGTCCCAGGTGAGCATATGTAAGCATTAAAGCTGTCATTTTTAGTTTCACATTTAAAGCTAACTCCTAAAGAATCTAAAGCTCTTGAGTATTCTATACTTTTAGCTACTAAATCAGCATCCTTTTCTATTGCAAATGTTTCTATATCACATGTAGCTTTTTTAATTATATCTTTTGCATGTTCATCATCTATATTTATTATTCCATGTTTAGCTAATGTAAATAATCTAGCTTTACATTCTAAATAGTGTTCAAATGTTGGATGTTCCTTTGGACCAATATGGTCTGGTGATAAGTTTGAAAATATCGCTATGTCAAAGTCTACATCTTTAACTCTTTCCATCATTATTCCACCTGATGAAACTTCCATAGATACACATTTTACACCGTTATCTAGCATAGTTTTAAATATCCTATGAAGTTCATAACTTTCTGGTGTTGTGTTTACTGTTTTTTCACTTATCCCATTATAAAATGTACCATTAGTTCCTATAACTCCAGTGTTTACACCTGACTTATTTAAAACTTCACTTATATAATTTGTTATAGTAGTTTTTCCTTTAGTTCCTGTTACTCCTATAACTTTTAATTCTTTTGATGGATTACCAAAATAGTTAGCTGACATTTTTGATAAAGCAACTCTACTATCTTCTACTATTAGTTTTATGGCATCATCATTAAGTTTTATATCATCTTGTAATATAAATACTCTACAACCTCTTTTATATGCATCACTTGCATACTTATGCCCATCTACTGTTTCTCCTTTTATTGCTATAAATATATATCCATCTTCACATTTTGAAGAATTGTAAGCTAAGTCTTTTATTTTAGTATCTTTTATTTCATTCCAAGGCTTAACTGAAGAAAATTTAACTTCATTCATTATATTTGATAATTTCATATTTTAGCCCCTCCTCATAAGTTTTCTTTCGTATGTAGTATATCATATTATTTATAAAATTTGTTTTACAAATAATTGTTAAATATGTTACTTCTTATAATAATTAGATTTTAAAGCGAATTTTTGTATTCAAAAATAGAGTAGTTTTAACTACTCTATTTTTGAATACTCTAGAAATTATAAATTTCTATACTATTATTTTATCATTGCATTTATCAACTTTACCAGATTTTACTATAGTTCTTCTTGCTAATACTTCCAATGAATCTATATAAAAATCATTATCTAGATTATTATCATTTTTAAGTATCGATAGCTCTGTACATCCAAGTATAGCTCCATCGCAATTATTTTCTTTTAAATAATCTACAACTAAATTAAATTTACCCATATTTGCAGGTTTTCCACTTTTAATATCTTTATAAATTATATCCATTATATACTGTTGTCTATTATCATCTAATACTAAATAATCTATACTGTACTTTTCACACATATTTTGATATAGCTTCGTCTGAATATTACCAGTCGTAGCTAATATTCCAAGTTTTTTATATCCTTTTTCATGAGCATATTTAACTGTTTCTTCTATTATATTTAAAGTAGGTATACTAACACTACTTGATATTTCATTGTAGAAATAATGCGCTGTATTACAAGTTATTACTAAAAAGCTACATCCAAATGTTTCTAACTTCCTAGCATCTTCTATAAGCACATTTACTGGAGATTTATCAGATTTACCTATTATAAAATCTGTTCTATCTGGTGTTGTCGCGCGATTAGTTATAACCATATCTATATGGTCTTGGTCACAACTCGCATCTGTTAATCTAACTACCATGTCATAAAAATAAACTGTAGCCATTGGGCCTAGTCCACCCATTACTCCAACTGTCTTGTTAGTTTTCATATATACATCACCAATCTATTTGCAGTATTTTTTAAACTTCCTCATTTGGTTTATACTGTATAAGAATATATACCATCTTCTCTTAAAGTTTCCTTTTAAGTCTTTTTCATATCCAAATGAAGTTGCACTTTTTCCTTCGCTTACTAATTTCTTAGCTTTATTTACTAATTTTTGATCTTTTACATATTTATAAACTACATTATTAGGTATAACATGCCAGAAGAAAGCATCTTTTTGAATTTTTAAATCTAATTCTTTATTGTATACTCTATCTTCTACTATATATTTTGCTATGTTATTTCCTGAACTTGTTACATAATAGTTACTTCTACCTTGTCTTAAGTTTATTTCAAACACCTTGTATGTGTTATCTCTTGTATCGAACTTTATATCAAAATTTGAGTAACCTGTATAATTTATATCTTCTAGGAATGCTTTAAACTTTTCCATTAAAGCTTCATCATACTCTGTAATTATAGCCGCATGATTTCCTATACCTTTTGGAGTATGCTCTTCTAATAATACATGTCCTAAACACATCATTTTAACTTTACCATGTTGATCTGAGTAGCAAGTTAAAACTCTCATATTTGAATCATCACCCGGTATGAAGTCTTGTATTATTAAGTTCTTATCATACTTACCACTATATATTGCAGAAGTAATTTCTATAAATTCTTTTTCATTATTAGCAACATATGCTTTTTTCATACCCTCAAATGGGAACTGCCAATATAATACACTATCAGATGGCTTTATTATTACTGGATAGTTAAATCCAAAGTCTTCTATTTTATCACCTTTTGAGTATATAAAAGTTTTAGGATAATCTAATCCTTTTTCTTCACACATATTATAAAATAATTCTTTTTCTATTAATTTATTTTTTAGTTCACTATCTATGTAAGGAACTATGTATTTTTCCTTTAGTATATCTCTATGGTCTATTATTAACTCTGCATATTCGTCCGTACATCCCATTAATATTAGCTTTTTATTAGGCGCTGCTAATTCATCTGCAGTTTTTAGTAAAACTTGTATAAATTCTTTTTCTTCCGTTATTCTTGGGTCTATTCTAAAATCTATTATATTACTATCTTTAGTTGCTCCTAATGCATATCTACCAAAGGCTATAGATTTTACTCCATATGCTTCATGATATGCTCTTGCCACGCTATAGCAGTTTATATCTCCACCTACTAATACGGGTTGTATCACTATATTATCCACACTTTCCACCTCATTTTAAATCATCATTCTACGATTAAATTTACTCGTTAATTATACTCCATTTCATCTTTAATGTCAAAAAACCTAGCATATTCGCTAGGTTTTTTGAAGATTTGTCAATTTTCTTTTTTACTTAGTTATATTTACTCTATTACTTTCTTTAGCGAATGTTTTACCTGTTTTTACTTTAACTTTTTCGCTCTCTTCTAAATTGGTAAATATTACCGGACTTATTGTTGATGTTGCATTTTCACGAATATAATCTAAATCCATTTCAACTAATTTATCTCCAGCTTTAACTTGTTGTCCTACTTCAACAAACATTTCAAAGCCTTTACCTTCTAACTTAACAGTTTCTATTCCTAAATGTATAAGTACTTCTCTACCACCTTTTGATTTTATTATTACAGCATGCTTTGTAGGGAATATTACTTCTACACTACCATCTACTGGTGAATATATATTTCCATCAGATGAATCTATAGCAAATCCATCACCCATTAATTTTGTTGAAAATACTTCATCAGGAACTTTTGATATATCTAATATATCACCATTAGTTAATGATAATATTTCTTCATTAGAGTCTATTTTTTCTTCTTTAGCTTCTTTAACTTCTATTACTGGCTCTTCTACTTTTTTATTTACTTTAACTTTTCCTGATACTATCTCATTTATTTCTGATTTTAATGTATCTGATTTAGGTCCGTATATAGCTTGGATGTTATTACCTATTACCATAACGCCTGCTGCACCTAGTGATTTTAATTTATCTTGGTCAACTTTTTCTATATCATCAACCGCTACTCTAAGTCTAGTTATACAAGCATCTAAGCTTTTTATATTTTCTTTATTTCCTAAAGCTTCTAATATTCCTGCTGCTAACTCACTATTATTTAATACAGTACCTTCTGATTTTTCTACATCATCTTCTCTACCTGGAGTCTTTAAGTTAAACTTAGTTATTATAAATCTAAATCCGAAGTAGTAAACTACTGCAAATCCTAATCCTACTAGTATTGCTAAATACCACGGAGTTCTATTTGGTAAAACTCCAAATAGTAAGAAGTCTAAAAGACCTCCTGAGAATGTCATGCCTATCTTAACATTTAATAACTGCATTAACATAAATGATAATCCTGCAAATAAACAGTGAACTGCAAATAATGCTGGAGCTACAAATAAGAATGCGAATTCTATTGGTTCAGTTATACCTGTTAAGAATGAAGTAAGGGCTGCTGATGCCATTATACCTGCAACAAACTTTCTCTTTTCTGGTTTAGCAGTATGAACCATAGCAAGGGCTGCTGCTGGAAGACCAAACATCATGAATGGGAATTTACCAGTCATAAAAGTACCTGCTGTAAATGCTACACCATCTTTAAGTTGAGCCATGAATATACTTTGGTCACCCATTACTAGTTGACCTGCATTATTTGTATATTCACCAAATTGATACCAGAATGGATTATAGAATACGTGATGTAGACCAAATGGTATTAATGCTCTTTCAACTATACCAAATAAAAATGCTGCTATTGTTATATTTGCCTCTATTACTGTTTTAGAGAATGAAAGTAATCCATTTTGTATTGGAGGCCATATAAATGATAATATTATACCTATTAATATAGCACTTGCTGCTGTTACTATTGGAACGAATCTTTTACCTGCAAAGAATCCTAAATATTGAGGTAAATCAATTTTGTAGAACTTTTTATAAAGTCCTGCAGCGATTATACCTATTATAATACCGCCAAAAACCCCAGTTTGAAGAGTTGGAACTCCTAGAGCCATTGTATACATTGGGTTTCCTTTTAAACCAGGAACAGCCCCAGCTAATTCTGGAGTTACTCCAGCCATAATTCCCATAGATGTATTCATTATTAATAAACCAACAATTGCAGCTAATCCTGCAACACCTTCACCTTCAGTTAAACCAACTGCAGTACCTACTGCAAATAATAAAGGTAAATTATCAAATACTATTCCGCCTGATTTCTCCATTATTTTAATTATAAGTTGGAAAGTTGTATTGTCTAGAAAAGGCATCATTTGTATTAGTTGTGGGTTTGCTAGCGCATTACTCACACCTAGAAGTATACCTGCTGCTGGAAGTAATGCAACTGGTAACATCAATGCTTTTCCTACTTTTTGTAAAACACCAAATATCTTTTTCATTTTGATCCTCCTATAATTGTTTTTTAAATATAAAAAGACTTAAATTTATAACAGTATAAATAGCTGGAATTTACGCTATTAATTAAAGATAATATTACTATGTAATATTCTCCTTAATTAATAACACTATTCCTAAACTATTAAATACATATTTATAAACTTAAGTCTTGCCTGCTTAACCAGTAACAATCTTTTATTGTTTACTTTATTAGTTTAAGTATTTAATTTTCATTATCTTTTATTGCTGATATAACTCTATTTATATGAAGTGTAAGGTAAAGTATTTCATCTTCACTTACAATGTACTCATGATTTTGTTCTATAAATTGCTTTATTTTACATGCACAATTATATGCACTTTCATATTTTAATTTTATTACATCTATAAGTTCGTTATTCTTGTTATCTAATATTTCTTTTTTAATTAGCCTTATAGCAAAAAACTTTAAATGAGTTATTAATCTATCATAGTTATAATCATCTTCTTCAAATTCAACGGAATAATAATACCTTATTATATTAAGTATATCCTTAACTATTTTAGTCATTAGAAATGATTCACTTGTACTTTCTTTATAATTTGCATTAACTATATGCATTGCTATAAATCCTGCTTCATCTATTGGAAATTTAACATTAAGTTGTTCATTAATATAATCTATTGACCATTTTCCAATTTCAAACTCTCTTTTATGAATTCTTCTTATTTCATATAGTAAATCATTTTTTATCTCTATATTTTCTTCAAATCTTTTAAGAGCAAATGATATATGGTCTGTTAATGATGCATATATGTAATCATCTAACTCAGTATTTAAAAAGCCCTCTGCATATTCTATTATATTAGAACTAGTATCAAATACTTTTTCATCTACTTCACTCGCTAATTTTATTATCTTTTGTTTAAAAGTATCATCCTCTGTAATAAACTTTTTTTCAATTTTACTTTTATCAATTTCTTGTCCTATCTTTTTTTGAAACCCTATTCCACATCCAGTGAGCACTAGTTCTTTTTTACTTTCTTTATCTATAACCAATACTACATTGTTGTTATAAATTTTTTCAATAATCATAGATATTTACTCACCTCTTTTAATTGAATTTCTATTATTTATACCCATAATTTCAATCTTTTAAAAATAAAATACCTAAATCAAGACACAAAAACTTCGTGTCCTAACTTAGGTATTGCCTGCTCAATCAGTAACAATCCATTTTATCGATTTATTTTAATTAAATTTATTTCGTATTTTATAAATTTAATTTTATAATATTAATAAATCTATGTCAATAGTTTTGAAAACTTTTTCACACCATAATTTGTAATGTTAATTTTCAAATGGAGAGTTTGAGTATAATATGAAATATCCTTGCGGATGAGAACATACAGGGCATATTCCTGGTGCCTCTTTACTTGTATGTACATGACCGCAGTTTAAGCATATCCATTGTTCTTCTTTATCACTTTTAAAAAGCGTATTTGATTCTAACTTATCTGCAAAATTACCAAATCTGTCACCATGTATCTTTTCTATTTCTGCTATTTTGTTAAAAGTATTTGCTACATTTGTAAATCCTTCTTCCATCGCAACCTTAGCAAATTCTTTATAAACATCCTCCCATTCTTCATATTCATTATGTTGAGCTGCTCTTAGGGTTTGAGCTATATTATCATATATGTCTATTGGATAACCACCATCTATGAATATTGTTTGACCAGAAAGATCTTTTAAATGATTATAAAATACTTTAGCATGTGCCCTTTCTTGATCTGCAGTATAAGTAAATGCCTGTCCTATTAATGCTAAATTTTGGCCCTTAGCTTGGCTTGCTCCAAAAGTGTATCTGTTTCTAGCTTGGCTTTCTCCTGCAAAAGCTCTCATTAAATTATCTTTAGTTTTACTATCTTTTAATAAATTCATAAGCTACCTCCATCTTAAACTATTATTAATTTTTACCTTAGTTTTACAACTTCATACTACTATTGTGATTTTTACATAAAAATAGAAGCCTTTCGGCTTCTATTTACTGAATTTCTTTTATTAAACCTTTTTTATATGCCATTAAAAGTAATTTTAAATCTTTTACTTCTTCTTCTAATTTCTTACCAGCATCTGTATCTCTTACCGTTTTTCTATTTACTTTGTGCTCTACAACTATTGTTGTTGATAATATATCACTTTCATTTACTATAGCTTCTTCTGCCGATGTAAATGGCTCATGAGATACTAATTGTAAAGTTTTAGAATTATATATTAATGTATAACCAGCTATTCCTGTTTTCTTTTGATAAGCTCTTGAAAATCCTCCATCTATAACAAGAATCTTTCCATTAGCCTTTATAGGACTTTCTCCATTTTTACTTTCTACAGGAACATGACCATTTATAATATGAGATTCTTCAAAGTCTAAATTAAACTCTTTGAATATTTTTCTACACATATTCTCGTCTTCTCTTAATTTAAAGTATGGATTTTTATTCTCTTTATGAGTTTCTTTTTCATTAATAAAGTATCTTTCAAAAGTTGTCATATCATCTTTTCCAAATAAAGATGAACACTTACCAGTCCATAAGTACCACATTATATCCATACCATACTGTTTTTGTTCTGTTTTTTCTTTAAAGAAATACCCTTCCCTTGCTAAAGCTTCCATTTTATCCATTAACGCCTTACCACTATACTCTTGTCCTTGCAGAGTCATACTTTTAAAACTTTCATCTTCATTTAGAGGTATACACCCATGAAATAATAAATTTGAGTTAGCAGTTAAATATATACTTCCTTTTGAGAATAAGAAAGAAGCATGCTTTTGAAGTTTTTCACTATTTTTAAATGATGATACTAATTTTTCAATAACTAAGCTTTCTTTTTCTGTAAGCTTATATGGATTATTCTTATCTATTGTTGGAAGATTAGAATCTTTCAATTTATAAACTTTTCCTCTTAATGATATTGTTCCTTCATCGTAGTTTATATTATTAAGAAGTAGCCTATGTTTCATGTCAAACTCTGGTCTTTCATTTATAACTAATCCTTCAAGCTTAAATTGAATTATACTTATTGCCTTGTGCATTTTTGCTATTAACGATTTCTCTGTACTTGATACATCTTCATCACTTGTTTTAGGCATAAAGTTATTACAAGGATCATCTTTGTAAACATCCATTGCAAAAGTAGCTAGTGGTAATAGGTTTATTCCATAAATATCTTCTATTATATCTAAGTTTGCATATCTTGCAGATATTCTAAGAGCATTTGCTATACAAGTTTTTTGCCCTGCTGCTGCTCCCATCCATAATATATCATGATTCCCCCATTGTATATCAACACTATGGTAATCCATTAATGTATCCATAACTATATCTGGTCTTGGACCTCTATCATATATATCTCCTAGTATGTGTAACCTATCTACTACTAGCTTTTGTATTACTTTTGATATAGCTATTATAAATTCCTTAGCTCTATCTATTTCTATAATTGTCTCTACTATACTCTTATAATAATCTTGCTTGTGCTTACTATCGATATTTTCATGTAGAAGTTCTTCTATTATATATTTAAAATCATTAGGTAGAAGTTTCCTAACCTTAGATCTTGTGTATTTACTAGACGCATACCTACATAATTCTATAAGTCTGTATATATTTATTCTATAAAAATCATCTATATTTTCTTCTTCTTTTACTATTAATTCTAATTTTTGTTCTGGATAATATACAAGTGTTGCTAAAGCCTTTTTTTCACTTTCTCTCATAGTATTTGAAAATAACTCTTCGATCTTTCTTTTTACAACGCCTGAACCATTTTTTAGAACATGTACAAATGGCTCATATTCTCCATGTATGTCTGTTAAAAAATGTTCTGTTCCTTTTGGCAGATTTAATATTGCTTCTAAATTTATAATTTCAGTACTAGCTTTTGATATGCTAGGATACTGTTTTGATAACAATTGTAAGTACTTCATTTCATTTTCTAAAGTTTTCAACTATATACCTCCAAACTACTTATATATATCATTTATTATATCATATTTAGTTTTAGTGTACATTAATTATAAAAACTGCCATCATTTGATACATACTTATTTTACTTATTTTCTGTACTTTCATCTGGTATTATTAATTTTCCTGTGTACATATTAATTTTATGAACACCTAAACTTTGCTCATGCTCATGTTCTCCTAAATCTTCATGTGGTTCATCATCTTCTATGTAAACAGAAACATCTATAATATATTCATCGCCTTTTATTTTTATATCATCTTCACTTGCTAATATATAATCTCCATATTCAGCTTTTAATATATTTATAGCGTGCTTTTTAGATAATGGTTCTATTTGTTCTATATCTTCTACTCTATTTTTTTCGTTAGTATTTTGATTGTTTTCATTATTTTTATTATTTACAAAAGATGCTATCATAATTAATAGTATCACTATCAAGACTACATATATACTATGATTTTTGCTCATATTAATTCCTCCAGTTTATAAATATAGCAATATATTGTATACTATTTTGTTATAATTAATTTACTTCAATAATATAATTTATCATATACTATATACCCTACTTTGTAAATTAATAAAGTTTTTTATAATTAAAAATCTAGTCTGAAAGCTTCTAAAATATAAACTTTCAAACTAGATCTTTGTTGTTTACTTAATTTTTTAATGTAAATTCATTTAAGCTCTATTCTAATTTATATCATAATTCATCAACTTAACTACCATTTATTAATTAACATTAAAAATCCTGGTATCCATGCTGTGAATATTCCTTCAAATATAGCTAAATAAGAAACAAGTTTACCCAAATTCTTTTTTAGTATTATTTCTATAAAGGTAGTTGACCATAGTATTCCCCATAATATCCAAATTATAAAGAATCTCAAATCTCCATCAGATAAACTTAAAAGTGCACATGATATTGCATTTATCGATACAAAAAGGCTATACCAACCATATGGTCTTTTATCCAAATCAAATATACCATTAATGCCTATAAACAAATATGTAAATGCAAATAGCAACCCAGTACCAGCAGCAAGATATTCACCTTGAATTACAAATATGACATCAATTATTACTGCTAACAAACCTATGAAAATATTCATTATTGATGCTGATTTTTCATCTACATTATATATTCTTGTCATACCATTATTTATCAAAACAATCCCTACATATAATAATACTATCCCTAGCATTTAATGCACCCCATATCTATACTAATATTTACGAATAATCAATTCATTAGAGTCTAAGAGTTTTTCTCTTATATAGTCATGGCATGTTTTTATTACAGACTCAATATTTTGAGTTAAATTTCCTAATACTCTTAATATAAATCCATTTACCTCTAATTTTGATATACCAAAACTAATATTTAAATCTAATTGCTTAACCTTTTCTCTTAGTTCTTCAATTATATTCTCTGTTATATATTTATTAATTACAAGTAATGTACCAAAGTTTTGATATCCTTCAAAGAACCCTAATTGAGTAACATCATTTTCTTTTGGATTTACCAATAAATTATCTAATAAAATAATTTTATTATCTACATATACTTGTGTCTTTAGCTGTAAACTACTATATTGAAATAATTCTCCTTGTGGCGACCATCCTGAAGTAATCCCATCTGTATATATAAGGGTTGAGCTTTCATTCATATATATATTATTTATTTGTCTATATATAGAGTCCTTGTACAGTATTACTGTATCTGTAATATACTCTAAAATACTATCTTCTTCTAGATTAATTATTGTATATTGTTCTGTTTTTATGTTATTTGGACACTTATATACTTTTGTAGGCGCTTGGGTTGTTACAATACCTCTGGAACCCTTTTTCAAAGTAATTACATTTTTATATTTTTCACCCTCTACATAACCACCTCCAAGTTGAAGTAAAAAATATGTAGGTATTTTTTCTCTATCAAGATGAATGGTCGGAGATACTTTTACTAAACCATCAAAATATCTCTTAGCCAATACTGTTTCCTTGTCTCTATTCTCTAGTATTATTTCTAATTTGCCTGCATATTGACTATCACTCATACTAATCAATTCCTTCTAATAAACAATTATTCTTAATCCAACTTAAAACTTTATCTAATCCGTTATCTGTCTTTAAGTTAGTAAATATAAAACTATTATCATCTCTAAAAACTAATGTATCTTTTCTCATAATTTCTAAATCTGCTCCAACGTAAGTAGCTAAATCTATTTTGTTTATAACAAACAAATCGCTTTTAATCATTCCTTGGCCTGCTTTTTTTGGAATCTTTTCACCTTGGGCAACATCTATTATATAAATGGAAAAATCAACTAAATCTGGGCTAAATGTAGCCGCTAGGTTATCCCCACCACTTTCTAAAAAAATAATATCCAAATCATTAAATTTATTTTTTAGTTCTTCTATCGCTGCAAAGTTCATAGAAGCATCTTCTCTAATCGCGGTGTGTGGGCATCCTCCTGTTTCTACTCCTATAACTTTTTCTTCAGGTAAAACAGAATTTTTAACTAAGAATCTTGCATCTTCCTTTGTATAGATATCATTAGTTATAACCGCACAATTATATTTGTAATTCATTACTCTAGTAAGTCTTTCTATTAGTAATGTTTTTCCACTACCTACCGGTCCGCCAACTCCTATTATTACTGGTTTCATTTATCTCCCACCCTTTCATACTATCCATAACTTTCTTTTATGACATAAACAACCTAAAGTCTAATACTTCATGATTTATCTGAGATAACTCTATTCCAGGAGTACTGCATCCAAAAAAGCTATAATCCATATTTTCTACTTTCTTATATAAAATTTTAAATTTTTCACTAAATTCTTTAATCAATAATTGTCCATCCTTTTGCCCTATTGGTATAGCCCTGACTGCATTTTGAATAAGCGTCGAAACAGTACTATACATGTAGAAAATAATAGCTTCTTCTTCTGACGCTTTCAAAGTATACATGGCCAATCCAAATACTATTGCAGGATGCCCGAAAACTTCCCCATTAATAATCTTATTTTCATAATTTCTTACAAATTCTGATTCATATAGTTCTAGAAAAATTTTAGTCATTCTACTTGCTATTAACTTAGATCCATTTCTAGTTTCCTTACTAATACTTTGGACTGTTATAAGCCTATCCAATTTCCAAATCTCATCTAATTCATTTTTTTTCAAATATTCATATAGCATTCTAATTGCTAATGCATCACTATATACAAGCTGATTACTTAAAAATATATCAAGCCATTCTCTCATTGTATTTATATCATTTATCTTACCGCTTCTTAAATAAGTTTCCATTCCAAAAGAATGATTAAATGATCCAATTGGAAAGTTTGAGTCACACATTTGCACGATTCTTAGCATATCTATAATATCTTTTGATTGCATATTAGTGTGTATGTCCGAATTCAACATGTCTAAATGCCTTCTTTAACTTAATTTTTTCTCTTGAATAATTTAGATTATCTTTCTTTAACTTTTCTTCAACTAAACTATCATACTGTACTATCATCTTTCCATCTTCAAATTGTGCTTGCAAATGCCTATTTCCTAGATTATGTGCTATGATTCCCATTTCAGTAATATTAGATGGTTTAATAATTAAAACATCTTCACTATTTACTTTTACAACAATAAGTTTATTATTTTCGTTATAAAGCAAGTCTCCATCCTTTAGATTTTTCCCTTTTTTTAACGATATTCCGTATTCTCGATTATGATCAGATTTTACTCTTAATATCCTTTTAAGTAAATCTTCACTATTTAAGTATATCATTTCCATATGAAAGTCTTCTAAATTAGATATTTTATTAATATTACCTACTATTTCATTAAAAACCATTATAATTTTCCCCCTCTAAAATAAAAAGTATCTTTGTGCTAAAGGTGCTTCCTTTACAGGATCACAAGTTATTAACTCTCCATTCACAGTTACCTCATATGTTTGTGGATCTACCTCAAGGTTTGGAGTTTCATTATTTAACTTCATATCTTTTTTAGTTAAATTCCTTATTCCTTCAACCGGTAATACTAGTTTTTGCAACCCTAATTTTTCTTTTATTCCATTTTCAAAAGCATACTTAGAAACAAATGTAGCGCATGTTGAATACTTAGCTCTTCCATTTGCGGCAAAGCATTCTCTGTAAATTTCAGGCTGACATGTTGGAATTGATGCGTTACTTTCTCCAATTATAGCTCTATTTACCATTCCACCTTTTAATACTAAATGAGGTTTAACTCCGAAAAATTGAGGTTCCCAAATAACTAAGTCTGCCATTTTACCAACTTCTATAGAACCAACATACTTACTTATACCTTGAGCTAATGCTGGATTAATAGTATACTTTGCTATATATCTTCTAACTCGATTATTATCATTTTCTTCTGAATCATTTTGAAAAACGCCTCTTTGTAGTTTCATCTTACTAGCTGTTTGCCATGTTCTAGTTACAACTTCTCCTATTCTTCCCATAGCCATTGAATCTGAGCTCATAATGCTAAATACGCCCATATCTTGTAATATATCTTCTGCTGCAATAGTTTGCTGTCTTATTCTTGAGTCTGCAAATGCAATATCTTCTGGTACTTTAGGATCTAGATGATGACAAACCATTAGCATATCTAAATGTTCAGCTATAGTATTTATTGTATAAGGCTTTGTAGGATTTGTTGAAGCTGGTATTACATTTAATTGTGATGCAACCTTTAATAAATCTGGCGCATGTCCTCCACCTGCACCTTCAGTATGATAAGTATGAATAGTTCTTCCTGCTATAGCTTCAATTGTATGTTCTACAAAACCACCTTCATTTAATGTATCTGTATGTATTGCCACTTGCACATCATATTTATCAGCTGTTTTTAATGAATAATCTATCGCCGACCTTGTTGCTCCCCAATCTTCATGAACCTTAATACCACAAGCTCCCGCTTCTACTTGTTCAGCAGTAACTTTTATATTTGCTCCACTTCCTTTTCCTAAAAAACCTAAATTTATAGGAAAAGCTTCTGCTGCCTGTAGCATACGATAAATATTCCATGCTCCTGGTGTAGATGTAACAGCATTAGATCCATCTACAGGTCCAGTTCCACCACCTATAAGCGTTGTAATACCACCTTCTAATGCTACATTAATTTCATTTGGGCTTATATAATGTACATGGGTATCTATAGCTCCAGCTGTAATAATTCTTCCTTCACATGCCATAGCTTCTGTACTTGCTCCAACTATAAAGTCAACATTATCCATGGTATGTGGATTTCCCCCCTTACCAATAGCAAATATTTTTCCATCTCTAATACCTATATCTGCCTTGTATATTCCAGTATAGTCTACAATAATAGCACCCGTGATTATAAGATCCGCAACCATTGGATTTTCTCTACCTTCAGTTGCACTTTGTCCCATTCCATCCCTTAAAACTTTACCTCCACCAAACTTACATTCATCTCCATATCCTGTAAAGTCTTTTTCTATTTCAATAATCAAATTGGTGTCTCCAAGCCTTATCTTATCACCTTTAGTTGGTCCAAATAAATCTGAATAGTGCTTTCTATCTATTTTAAAGCTCATTTTCTTTCTCCTTTCCCATCTAAAGATCCATCAACTAGGTTTCGTAGACCATAAATCATTCTAGATCCCCCTATATTAATTAGATATACTTCTTTTTTATCTCCTGGTTCAAATCTTACAGCTGTTCCTGAAGGTATATCTAATCTTTTACCATATGAATTTTCTCTATCAAATTTTAAAAATTCATTTACCTCATAAAAATGATAGTGCGATCCTATTTGTATTGGCCTATCACCAGTATTAATAACTTCAATTGCTATTGCATTCTTGCCTTTGTTATACTCTATTTTTCCTTCTTTTATTATTAATTCTCCTGGTACCATATATATTTACACACCTTTCCATTATTGTATTGGATTATGTATTGTAACTAGCTTAGTTCCATCAGGAAATGTCGCTTCAACTTGAACTGTAGAAATCATTTCAGGTATCCCCTCCATTACATCATTTCTACATAAAATAGTTGTTCCAAAATTCATTAAATCTGTTACTGTTTTTCCCTCTCTTGCTCCTTCTAGTATCTCATCAGTTATTAAAGCTACTGCTTCTGGATAATTTAACTTTATCCCCCTTTTCATTCTTTTTCTTGCAACTTCTGCTGCAACAACAATCATCAGCTTTTCTTGTTCTCTAATTGTTAAATGCAATTTTTACTCATCCCCTTTTTCATCTTTGCTACAATTAATCCTATTAATCTCCCTCGCCTTTTCAGACATATACTGTACTTGTGAAACTAACCATTCAACTTGCTGTTCATCAATGTTGTCTGTTATACTTAACCACCAATTATAAAAAACTTCTTTTAATTTTGGAACTAGCTCCCATCCCTTTTCTGTAATATATAAAGTATTTGAACGTGGTTTTTCTGGATCTTTCCTTTTTAAAATCATACCTTGTTTTTCTAAATCACGCACAGTTCTAGTTGCATGAGCTTCATCAATTACTAATCTCTTACAAAGTTCTTTCTGATTTATGCCTTCATTTGTAGAAATAAAAATTAAAAACACACATGATGAATATCCAAGTCCATAGTGCTTAAAAATAGAATTAACGTATATTTTTTTTTGCCTGTTTAATATAGAGATATAACTGCCTAATGTTGAAACCATAATATTCTCCTTTAATAATTGACTTATCAATTTACACTATAATAGTAGTTCTCTGTAATTGATAAGTCAATTATTATTTTTCTAAATAAAAATAAAAAAACACTAACCTTAATAAGGTTAGTGTTTTATTATTTTATATTAAACTATTATTTATTAGAAGTTATCAGCTAATCTCTTATAGTTATTATATCTTTCTTTAGAGTTATCTTCAGCAGCTGTGAATAATTCTTCAGCTATATCTGGGAATTGTTTAGCTATTGCAGAGTATCTTACTTGTCCCATTAAGAAATCTTTAAAGCTTTCAGTTGGTTCTTTAGAATCTAAAGTAAATGGATTCTTACCTTGTTCTTTTAATGTTGGGTTGTATCTGTATAAATGCCAGTATCCAGCTTTAACAGCTTGCTCTATATTTGCTTGAGCTCTTCCCATACCTTCTTTTAATCCATGAGATATACATGGAGAATAAGCTATTATTAATGATGGTCCATCATAAGCCTCAGCCTCTATTACAGCCTTCATTAATTGGTTCTTATCTGCACCCATACCTACTTGTGCTACATATACGTTTCCGTAACTCATAGCCATCATACCTAAATCTTTCTTCTTAGATCTCTTACCAGCAGCAGCGAACTTAGCCATTGCAGCAACTGGAGTTGATTTAGAAGCTTGACCTCCTGTATTTGAGTAGATTTCTGTATCAAATACTAGTACGTTTACATTTTCACCACTTGCAAGAACGTGATCTAATCCACCGTATCCGATGTCATAAGCCCATCCGTCTCCTCCAAGTATCCATTGAGATCTCTTAACTAAGTAATCTTTTCTACTTTCTATTTCTTTAACTAAAGCTCTAACTTCTTCATTTTGTATATGATGAGCATCTGCTAATAATGCTTCTACTTTCTTGCTAGCAACTGAAGACCCTTGTGAATCTTCTTTATTTTCTAACCAGCTAGTAAATGCTGCTTTAGACTCTTCACATATATCCATAGTTAATAGCTCTTCCATAACGTCAGCTATTTTATTTCTTATTTGTTCAACTGCTATTTTCATACCATATCCAAATTCAGCGTTGTCTTCGAATAATGAGTTTGCCCAAGATGGACCTTTACCTTCATGGTTAACTGTATACGGAGTTGCTGGAGCTGATCCTCCCCAGATTGATGAACATCCAGTAGCATTTGCTATCATCATTCTATCTCCAAATAATTGAGTAACCAGCTTGATGTATGGAGTTTCTCCACATCCAGCACAAGCTCCTGAGAATTCCATTAATGGTTGTCTGAATTGACTTCCCTTAACAGTGTTTACATTCATTACGTCTCCTTTTGGAGCTACCTTAGTTGGGTCTACACCAAATGCCCAGTTTTCAACTTCAACTTCTTGGCTTCCAAGTGGTTCCATAACTAATGCTTTACCTTTAGCTGGACAAACGTCAGCACAGTTTCCACATCCTGTACAGTCCATTGGACTTACTTGAATTCTGTATTGTAATCCTTCTAATCCTTTACCCATAGCCTTCTTAGTATTGAAGTGTTCTGGTGCATTAGATAATTCTTCTTCATTAACTAGTACTGGTCTTATACATGCATGTGGACATACATAAGCACATTGGTTACATTGAATACAATTATCAACTATCCATTCTGGTACGTTTACAGCAACTCCACGTTTCTCATAAGCTGCAGTTCCGCTTGGGAATGTACCATCTTCCATTCCATTGAAAGCACTTACTGGTAAATTATTCCCTTCTTGCGCATTCATTGGTCTTAATATATTCTTAATGAAGTCAGGTTCAACTACTTCATCTTTCTTTTCATCTGTTGCTTGTGCCCAAGATGCTGGTACGTCTATTTTAACTATAGAGTCAGCTCCTTGTTCAACTGCTTGATAGTTCATGTTAACTATTTTTTCACCTTTTTTACCGTAAGCTTTGTTTATAGAATCTTTTAAGTATTCTACAGCTTGTTCTTGAGGTATTATATTAGCTAACTTGAAGAATGCTGATTGCATTATCATGTTTATTCTATTTCCAAGACCTATTTCTTGTGCTATTTTAACAGCATTTACAGTGTAGAAGTTTATTTCATTTTCAGCTATGAATTTCTTCATTTTTGCTGGTAAATGTTCTTCTAATTGCTGAGCATCCCATATAGTGTTAAGTACAAATGTACCACCTTTTTTAAGCCCTTTTAATAAATCATATTGGTTAACATATGATTGATTATGACATGCTATATAGTCAGCTTCATCTATTAAGTATGTCGCTCTTATTGGTTCATTACCAAATCTTAAGTGAGACATAGTTATACCACCAGATTTTTTAGAGTCATATGCAAAGTAAGCTTGTGCATATTTATCTGTGTGGTCCCCTATTATTTTTATAGCTTGCTTATTAGCTCCAACTGTACCATCAGATCCTAATCCCCAGAACTTACATCTTACAGTTCCTTCTGAAGATATCTTTATAGATTCAGCTTGTTCTAATGATGTATTAGTTACATCATCAACTATACCTACTGTAAATTGATTCTTAGGAGCATCTGCTTGTAAGTTTTCTATTACAGTTTTTATATCTGTTGGAGTAACGTCTTTTGATCCTAATCCATATCTTCCACCAATTATCTTTGGTGCATTTTCTACTTCATAGTATGCAGAACGTACATCTAAGTATAATGGCTCACCAATTGAACCTGGTTCCTTAGTTCTATCAAGTACACAGATTCTTTCAGTTGAAGCTGGTATTGCTTCTAATAAATGCTTAGTTGAGAATGGTCTGTATAAGTGAACCTTAACTAAACCTATTTTTTCTCCTTTTGCATTTAAGTAATCTATTGTTTCTTCTATCGCTTCTGTTACAGAACCCATAGCTACTAATACATACTTAGCATCTTCTGCTCCGTAGTAGTCAAATAATCCATGTTTTCTACCTGTTAATTCACTCATTTGATTCATGTACTTTTCAACGATTCCTACTATATCATTGTAGTATTTGTTTGAAGCTTCTCTTGTTTGGAAGTATATATCATCATTTTGTGCAGTACCACGAGTAACTGGGTGGTTTGGAGATAAAGCTTTATTTCTAAACGCTTCAACAGCTTCCATATTTAATAATTTTGCATAATCTTCGTTTTCAAATAATTCAACTTTTTGAATTTCATGTGATGTTCTAAATCCATCGAAGAAATGTATGAAAGGTAATTTACCTTCTATAGCTGCTAAGTGAGCAACAGGCGCTATATCTGCAACTTCTTGAACTGATCCAGACGCTAATAATACACATCCCGTTGATCTAGCACTCATAACGTCTTGATGATCACCGAATATAGATAATGCTTGAGATGCAAGAGCACGAGCACTTACGTGGAATACTCCAGGAAGTAATTCCCCTGCAACTTTATACATATTTGGTAACATTAATAATAAACCTTGTGATGCTGTGAATGTAGTAGTTAAAGCACCAGCTTGTAATGAACCATGGAATGCTCCAGCAGCTCCTGCTTCTGATTGCATTTCAACTACCTTAACTTTTTGTCCAAATATATTTTTTCTTCCTTGCGCTGCCCATTCGTCAACTACTTCAGCCATAGTTGAAGATGGAGTTATTGGGTATATAGCAGCCACGTCTGTAAACGCATAAGATACGTGAGCAGCAGCTGTATTTCCATCAACTGTTTTCATAAATTTAGCCATAATTATGTATCCTCCTTATATTACTCCAATTGTACTTAAATAAATTAAGTGGTAATTATAAATACTTTTGCACTTTAGATATAACGTACTTCAAAGCACATTAATCCCCCAATACATAAATATTTTATACAAAAAAATTCTATACTTTTGGAGAAAATCCTTCTTATTTATTAGTATAAATAATATATTTAAGTTAATTTTAAAAAAATTTTATATTTTAACACTTTTCCTGTTATGTTATCATATATACCCACAAAATTTTAAGCTAAACCAAATTAATTATGTTTTTTTACATTTTTCATCAAATTTCTTAATAGTCGCTTCCAGATGCATTATCTCCACTTACTATAGCTATAGATGCACTTGCTCCTATTCTACTTGCTCCAGCTTCTATTACAGCTATTGCATCTTTTTCACATCTTACTCCACCAGAAGCTTTAACACCTATTTCTGAACCAACTGTATCTCTCATAAGTTTTATATCAGCTGGAGTTGATCCACCTGTTCCAAATCCTGTTGAAGTTTTTACATAGTCAGTTCCTGCTTTTACAGCTAACTCACAAGCTTTTACTTTTTCTTCATCAGTTAAATAACAAGTTTCTATTATTACTTTTACTAAAGCTTTTTTATCAGCTGCATCTACAACTGCTTTTATATCTTCATAAACTAAATCGTAGTTTTTATCTTTTAAAGCACCTATGTTTATAACCATATCTACTTCATCTGCACCATTAGTTATTGCATCTTTAGTTTCAAAAGCCTTAACAGCTGGAGTATTCGCGCCTAAAGGAAATCCTATTACTGTACAAACCTTTACATCACTGCCTTGTAATTCTTCTTTTGCAAGTTTTATTTGAGTAGGGTTTATACAAACTGAGAAAAATCCATATTCTTTTGCTTCACTACATATCTTAACAACTTCTTCTTTTGTAGTTGTTGCCTTTAGTATTGTATGATCTATCATATTTGCTATCTTTTTATTCATTGTTATGTTCTCCTTTTTTCTACATTAAAGTTTATATTATTCCATAATATGTTATCATATTAAGAAAAGTATATAAACTTATTTTTTCCTTGAGAATCTTTAACATTCATAAATTAATTAGATTTTATATTTTGTTGGTATTCATACTCTTATAATAATCTTCATATTTTACTATTACAAGTAGGTACTTTTTATATATATAGAAACATTTTGTATATATAGTATACAAAAGTATACTGTATACCTATTTTGTGCTATAATATGGTAAAGCATTTACATATTCAATATAATTATATGTATTTTTAAGTGAGGTATATGTTCATGAATAAATCTTTAGCTTTTCATCATAAATGCCATATGAATAATCGCTGTGCGAAGTATGCTACATGCCCAATGATTTTATTTCATAAGCTAGTTTCTGGTAAATGGAAATTATTAATATTATGGTACCTAAGTAATGGACGTCTTAGGTTCAGCGAACTTAAAAGAAAGTTACCTGATGTAACTCAAAGAATGTTAACAAATCAATTAAGAAGTCTTGAAGATGATGGTTTGGTTCATAGAGAGGTATATCCCGTTGTTCCACCTAAAGTTGAATATAGCTTAACTGAAATAGGTGAAAAAATGATCCCTTTACTTGAACAAATGTATAACTACGGGATTGAATATGGAGACACCTTAAAAAAGTAAAATAAATTAAAAAAGGTATGTGAAATTCACATACCTTTTATTTATAATTATTCAGCTATTAATTCTACTTCTTCACCATTTCTAACACCAGCAGCATTTCCTTCTTCAACGTCTACGTGCATTTCTAACGCAAAGTTAGGATTAGCTCTTACTAACACGTTTTCAAATACTACAGCTCTTGGTCCGAAAGTTCTTACTTTTACTATTTGCTTGTCAGTTACACCGAAAGCTTTAGCATCTTCATCACTCATATGTATATGTCTAGATGCTACTATTACACCTTCTGTTAATTCAACTTCTCCAGCTGGTCCTACTAATTTAACTCCAGGAGTTCCTGCTATATCTCCAGATTCTTTTATTGGAGCTTTTACTCCTAAAGCGAATCCATCTGCTAATGATATTTCAACTTGTGTATTAGGTCTAGCTGGTCCTAAAACTCTAACACCTTTTAAAGTTCCTTTTGGTCCTACTAAATCAACTTTTTCGTCACATGCAAATTGACCTGGTTGAGATAATGGTTTAAAGTGAGTTAACTCATGACCTGCTCCAAATAAAGCTTCTATATCTGCTTGAGATAAATGAACATGTCTATTTGATAATGCTATTGGTAATTTCATAATAAATTCCTCCTGTTAATTTGTTAATTTGTTAATTATTGTATACACTATACAATTATACATAAAAGTTCTTACTAAATCAAATTATTTTCTACACTTTTGTATATTAAAAATCATTTCTCTATTAAAACATTTCTATTGCATTAAAAAAAATCCTTTTATACTATTTTGTTAATTAGTATTTAATTTTATTCTTTATATAATTTATTTTTACTTGCATAATTCTTTTAATAAGTTAAAATATCCTGGAAATGATATATCAATACATTCTTTATTATCTAACTTAACTTCTCCATCAGATATTAAATTTGCAATTGAAAATGCCATAGCTATTCTATGATCTTTAAATGTTTCTATTTCCGCTCCTTTTAAAGAACATTTTCCATTTATAATCATTCCATCTTCTAGTTCTTCTATATTACAGGCCATTTTCTTAAGATTATCCACTGTTGCTTTTATTCTATTACTTTCTTTTACTTTTAATTCTTTTGCATCTTTTATTATAGTACTTCCTTCAGCTTGGCTTGCTAGTACTGCTATTACTGGAATTTCATCTATTAACCTTGGTATTATATTTTTATCTATTATGGTTGATTGTAACTCTTTGCTATATTTTACTAGTAAATCTCCAACGATCTCCCCGCCTACTAATCTTTTATTTAGTATTTTTATATTACCATTCATTGATTTAACTACGTCAATTATTCCTGTTCTAGTTTCATTTAGGCCAACATTTTTTATTAATACCTCTGAACCTTTAGTTATTAATGCTCCAACTATTATAAATGCTGCTGATGAAATGTCACCTGGTACATAAATATCTTGGCTATATAGCTCCTCAACTGGATTAATATTTATTTTTAAATCGTCTACATCTATATCTGCACCAAATGATTTAAGCATTATTTCACTATGATTTCTACTTCTTGTTTTTTCATGTATAATACTTTGTCCATTTGCATAAAGGCTTGCAAGTATTATAGCTGACTTTACTTGTGCTGATGCAACTGGCATTTTATAATCTATCCGATTTAAGTTTCCTCCATATATTTTTATAGGAGTTAAATTTCCATCGTCTTTTCCTTCTATCTTACATCCCATGCTCTTAAGTGGATATGTTACTCTTTTCATAGGTCTTTTACCTATAGATTCATCACCTACTAAAGTTGCGTCAAATTCATTCCCTGCAAGTATACCCATTATAAGTCTTATCGTAGTGCCTGAATTTCCTACATCTAATATATCTAGTGGCTTTTTAAGTCCATAAAGTCCATTTCCTTTTACTACTACGTCTTTTCCTTCAAAATTTATATCTACTCCCATTTTTCTAAAACAAGATATTGTACTTAAGCAATCTTGTCCCATTAAAAAGTTACTTATTCTATTGTGTCCTTTAGATATTGAAGAAAACATTATCGCTCTATGAGATATAGACTTATCCCCTATAAGTTCAAAACTTCCTTTAAGCATTATGACACTCCTTTATTATTTTAAGTATTTTATCTTCTTCTATTTTATCTATTACTTCTACTTTACCTAAGTCTATAGGTAAAACTAAATTAATTTTACCAAAACTATTTTTCTTATCACTTTTCATTATATTTAATATTTTTTCTTCTATATTATTTAATGAATCAATACCATCTTCCATTTCAAAATTTAAAGGTAAATTATACTTATTGCATACTTTTACAAATAATTCATAATAATCATTTGATATAATATTTTCTTTTAGCGATAATTTAAAAGCCATATTCATACCTATACTTACTGCATAACCATGGCTTATTTTACAAAGTTTCTCTACTCCATGACCAAATGTATGACCAAAGTTTAATATTTTTCTAAGTCCGCCTTCTTTTTCATCGATTCCTACTACATCTACTTTTATACTTGCGCATTTTTTAACTATATAATATAAGTGTTCACTTTCTCTATTTAGTATTAATTTGCTATTTTCTATTAAGTAATCTAAAAATTTATAATCATAAATTACTGCATATTTTATAACTTCAGCCATTCCACTTAAAAACTCTTCTTCGTTTAAAGTTTTTAAAGCATCTACATTTATATATGTAAGTTTAGGTTGATAAAAAGCTCCTATTATATTTTTAAAATTACCTAAGTTTATTCCTGTTTTTCCACCGATTGATGAATCAACTTGTGCAAGTAAACTAGTTGGAACCTGAATTACATCTATTCCTCTCATATAAGTAGATGCAACGTATCCTGCTAAATCGCCAACTACTCCTCCACCTAAAGCTACTATAACTGACTTTCTTGATAAATTCATTCTTACACAGTATGTCATTATTTCTTCATACATTGATAATGATTTTGAATCTTCACCTGATGGAATTATATATTCGTATATTGATTTAGCATTTATACTATCTATTAATTTATTCAATTGATGATTATATACATTTTGGTCAGTTATTATCAATATATTGTCATATATATCATTAATACTGCAATTAGTTTTTTCATTAAAATAACATACTACTTCATTAAAATATTTATAACTGTTATCTATTGCTACATTACAAACAGAGTTTGTTATTTTTTCCATCCTCTTTCACCTAGCCTTTTTATATATGAATTATAATTTGCTTTTAAATCTGCTAAGTTATCTCCACCTATTTTATCTAAAAAATATTTACAAATGACAAAAGCTACAACATTTTCACAAACAACACTGCATGCAGGAACTGCGCAATTATCAGATCTTTCTGTACTTGCCTTATAGCTTTCAAGTGAATTTATATCTATTGAATCAAGTGGTTTATATAATGTTGGAATAGGCTTCATAGCACATCTTATTACTATTTCTTCTCCAGTTGTCATTCCGCCTTCGATTCCACCTAATCTATTTGTTTTTCTTTTTATTCCTTCTTCTTTATTGTAATATATTTCATCCATTACATTTGAACCAGGTAATGATGCCATGTCAAATCCAATACCAATTTCAACACCTTTAATAGCTTGTATACTCATTAAGTGCATAGCTAGTTCTCCATCAATCTTTTTATCAAATTGAGTGTAAGATCCTAGCCCTGGTATTAAATTTTTAACTCTTATTTCTATAACTCCACCTAAAGTATCACCTTCAGATTTAACTTTAGTTATTTCATCTATCATTTTTAGTTCTATATCTTTATTTACACATCTTACTTCACTATCATCTACATTGTTTTTTATATACTCAAAATCATATATATTATTATTTCTAGCATTTCCTATTTGAACAACATGAGAAGCAAAATCTATATCAAAATTTTTAAGTATTTGCTTACATATTGCTCCAACAGAAACTTTACTAGCAGTTTCTCTAGCACTAGATCTTTCTAGTACATTTCTTGCATCATCAAAATCATACTTTAAACATCCAGTTAAATCTGCATGTCCTGGTCTTACATTACTTACTTTTCTACTTTCAAAATCTACTTCATCCATTGGATTCATAAATTTTATCCAGTTTTCATAGTCCTTATTCTTTACTTCTATAGAAATAGGACCACCTAAAGTTATTTTACCTCTAACTCCACCTAATATATTTATTTTATCTTTTTCTATCTTCATTCTACCGCCGCGACCATATCCACATTGTCTTTTTTGAAGTTCACGGTTTATTTCATCTATGTTTAACTCAATATTCGATGGAACTCCATCTAATATTGAAATTAAACTTTTTCCATGTGATTCTCCACTAGTTAAATATCTAAGCATAATTTCTCCTTATATCTAAATTTCCTAATATCTAAAAGAGCCTGATTAATCAAGCTCTTTTATGTCTTTTATATATTTACTTATATTTTCATCTAATTTTGTTTTAAATTCATTATTCTCTTTATATCCTAGTTTATCTGTATCATTTAAATAAAGTTTATATAATAACTTATTATTTACACTTTTAAAGAAAAAGTCCATTACTATTTGTCCACCTAAAAACTGACTTTCGTAAGGCTTACTTCCACCTACAGCTATATACATTCCTATACGTTTTTTACTTCTATCTATCATAGAATTATTTAGTATATATTTACTTGCATATATAGCTTGAGTTCTATCTACTACTGTTTTTAACTTTGCTGATACGCTATCAAAATGTACAGGACTTATAACTATAACCCCTTTTGCTTTATCAAACATATCATACATTGGTGTCATATCATCTTTGAATTTACAATATCCTTTTTTGTCACAAAAACCACAAGCTGTGCAATATTCAATATCCATATCATATATATTAAATATTTTATAACTTATATTGCTTATCTCTAATTCTTTTCTTATTTTATCTGCTATTGAAAAGCAATTACTATTTCTCCTTGGGCTTGCATTTATTAAAAGTATCTCTGTATCCATAGGTATTTTCCCCCTATTTATCTTTTAGCATTACTATTAGTATATCATCATCATAATGATCTTTATTAGAAAACTCTTTTAGTTCTTTTTTTAATTTTTCTACTATAACATCTTTACTGTATTTAAAATTATTTTGCATAAACTTTTCAAGTCTAAATATAGAGTATTCTTCCTTTGATGAATTATTTATTTCTAATACCCCATCTGTATACATACAAACCATTGGATAATCATCTATTTTTATAACATTATCACTATAATGTGCATCATCCATTATTCCAATTGGTATACCCTTTTGACATTTTATATCTCTGACTATAGATCCATCATTTTTTATAATTATAGGGCTATAATGCCCTGCATTTGATACAGTTATTGTATTTTCTTTTGTATTTAATAAAGTTATTAAACAAGTTGTAAATACACCCATCTTATCAAATTCATCATATAATATTTTATTTAAATTTGTCATTACATCTGATGCTTTTTTATATTGATAGCATAGTACTTTAAATGCTCCCTTTATCATAGCTACAACGTAATTTGAGACTATACCATGTCCCATAACATCTGCTACTATATAAAATACATTATGTTCGTCAACTCTCATTGCATAGTAGAAATCTCCTCCTACTACTCTCGCTGGATTATGATAAAAGTTTAATTCTTTTTCATTTGTAACATCCATTTCACTTTTATCCATTATAAGTTTTTGCTGTCTATTCAATAAATTTAATTCATTTGCAAGTACTTTATGTTTAACTTCTTCTATATTATATTCATAAAGTTGTACACCAACTGATATTTGCTTTGCTAGTACTCCTAGTATATTTAAATCATCACTAGTATAGTTTTGGCTATTTGCACAAACTATACATCCTATAATTTCATCTTTGTTTTTTAATTTAGCAAATATATAACTTTTAATTTTAGAATCATTTTTAGATTTTATATTATTTCTGTAATACCCCATAGAATCTTGTGATAATATTTCATCAATTATTGGATATATATTAGTTTCATTTTTACCTTCAATACTATAATAATTACATACTTTATGCTTAAATTCTTTTTCATCTATAATTATTAAAGCTTCTTTACTATTAGTTATATTACATGCTTGTTTACTTAAGTGTTCTAAGAATCCATTTATATTATTGTTAAGATAAAGCTTTTTTGTTGCTTCATTTATAGATGCTATTGCTCCTCTTAACTTGTGTACTAATAATAATGTAGAATTATTTTTAGTCGTTATTTCTATTGATAGCGCTATTAAAGATGCCACTGATGATATAAAGTCTACATCTGCTTCAGTTATATGATCTTCCTCAGTTAAAAAACAAGTCATAAATCCTACAACTGCTTTATTTATTATAAACGGAAAAACTATTCTCCCTATATATCCTTCAGATTTAGCTAATTCTCTTTCATTTATAGCTCGATTATCTTCAAATACATTTTTTATATATATTATCTTCTTTTCTTTAACTGATTCTTGTACATATGCAGGATATTCTGAAAAATCTATCCTTACCCCTCTCGGACTATTAACAGGAAAAACCTGCGGTATATATTCTAATGTTTCAGAACACACTAAATAGGCATGTTGATAATTATTTTTGTAAAATAAATTAACGCATGCCTTAGTTGGATGAACAACTTCAAGCATCTTTTCCACTATTTTATCTTTTATAGCAAAAAAATCTGAGGATTCCGTTACCATGGCTGATATTTCTACTATATTTTTCATTTTATAATTATCATTATTAGTATTACTCATGTTAGCGCCTCCCCCCTAATTTATTGGTCTATTTAATATTACTATATATGTCTTTTATAGTAAATATAAAAACAACTATAAAACTAATGACCACAGACCAATTAAAACTAGTTAAAAGTCCAATTACTAAAAGTGTTATTAGTATATTAATTTGAGATTTACTTCTCTCTGTAACACCGTTTACTTTTGGAAGTTCTATACTATTTATATTATTTTTTAAAGTATCTATACTCATCTTTACTTGTTGTTCTAACATTTTT
This sequence comes from Faecalimicrobium sp. JNUCC 81, assembly GCF_053667625.1. Taxonomy (NCBI): domain Bacteria; kingdom Bacillati; phylum Bacillota; class Clostridia; order Peptostreptococcales; family Peptostreptococcaceae; genus Faecalimicrobium; species Faecalimicrobium sp. JNUCC 81. The sequence continues at coordinate 655,614 of NZ_CM132203.1, read as the reverse complement.
TTGTAAACAATGTAAGCAACCTCAACTAAAAATGTACCTATACCAAATATAACATTTATATTAAATGATAATATAAGAATTATTGAACCCATTATAACTTTTAAGCATTTAAAAAACATACTATCTATTTTCAAACTTATATTTTTAATTTCTTTATACTCATCCCTTATTTTATAATCACTAGATGACATCCCCTTCATTTTAGTCTTTACGACCTCTGAATAAAATAGCTTTATTATGCCATTTATCATATCTTATCACTCCTTTTACATATATTTGTAATTTTTACAATTATAATATTTTTTATACTTGTCAATAATAAAAATATCAAATCTTTTAAACTACGGTTTATCAAATTATCTTGATGTTCAAATAGAAGGAGTGTTTTTATGCAAATCGAGCAGCTTGACCTAGAAACTCGTAGCAAAGTTTATAGCTACACAAAGAAAGTACTTAGAAAATACCAAAAAGGAATTATAACTGGTAAGTTAACCGCAGATAAGTTTGCAGATAATATTTTATCTAATGGTGATATAAATGATATATTAGACCAAAAAACTTTAGATGGTAAAGATTTTAAAGAATCTTACATTAGTTATATAGAAACTTTAATTGACATTCAAAATGAAAATTTACATAACAGTAAGAAAAGAAAGCATAAGGTCGTGCCAGAAAAGCCCCCTATAAGCCAAAAAATTAAATTAAAAAATCTACTGTCTTCTACAGGATATAGTTTATCAATTCCCTATGAATACCTTAATGCCATAGATGTTGAGAATATAATAAAATATATAAGTACTGGATTTATAGATTTAGGAAATGAAAGAATTTATAATTATGTTAATAAAAATATTAAAAGTTAACAAAAATAAAAGGAAGTCAGTTTGACTTCCTTTTATTTTTATATTAATCTAATAATTTTTTATTATAAGCTATTATCCTAATGCTTTTTCTAATTTTGATAAATGTTGTATTGGATAATATTTTAGTAACTCTCTAAATTGAGGTACTGTTAATCCTTCTGTTGTAGTATATATGCGTATTTTTTCGTCTAAATCAGCATTTATAAATTTAGTTTTTACTTCTTCAAAGTTTACTGTTGACATATGTAATCCTCCCTATAATCTAATTCTTTTGTAGTATGTCCAATATAATATTTTTTTATCCATTTGTATAAAAAAATAGCTTTATGGCTTATAAACCATAAAGCTATTTTTTATTTATTTTTTAATTATTGTTGTTGTTTTCCTGCCATTTGTTGTTCAGCCATTTCAACTAATTTTTTAGTCATGTATCCACCTACATAACCATTCTCTCTAGCTGTAAGGTTTCCTTTATCAACTTGTTGATAGTTAGTCATACCTAATTCATTAGCTATTTCTAATTTCATTTGGTTTAATGCTTGTTTAGCTCCTGGTACTACTGTTTTGTTGTTGTTATTATTGCTTGCCATGTTGATTACCTTCTTTCATTTAATTTTGTTTCTTGATAATATTATGTGAAATTATCATTTTTTCATTCAGGTAATTTTTTACAATATTTATTTTTTTATTAGCAATAATATCCAGCTAAATATCCTGTAGAAAATGCAATTTGAAGATTAAATCCTCCTGTATATGCATCTACATCTATAACTTCACCTGCAAAGTATAAACCCTCTACTAATTTAGATTCCATAGTACTTGAGTTTATTTCATTTACCTTTACTCCACCTGAAGTTATTATAGCTTCTTCTATAGGTCTATATCTTTTTACTGTGAAAGTAAGATTCTTTAATAGTTTAACCAAATTTTTTCTTTGTTCTCTAGATATTTGATGAACTACCATTTCTTTATCTATACCACTTAAATCAACTATTATTGGTATTAATTTTTTTGGCAATAAGTCATCTAATGCTTTTTCGAATTTCTTATTAGTATACTTTTGAAAATCCTTTTGAATTCTTTTATCTAACTTTTCTTCATCTAATGCTGGTTTTAAATCTATTACTATCTTATAGTTTTCTTTAGTAGTATCTTTCATTCTACAACTAGCTGATTTTATTACAGGTCCATCAAGTCCAGATTTTGTAAATTCAAGTTCTCCAAAATCATCGTATACTTTTTTATTTTTGCTATTATAAACTGTAATAGCTATATTTCTTAAAGATAATTTTTCAAGCTCTGATACAAATTTTTCTTGAACTTCTATTCCTATTAATGACGGCTTAGTATCTACTATAGTATGTCCAAGAGATTTGGCAAATTTATATCCATCTCCTGTTGAGCCAGTCAGTGGATAACTTAGTCCTCCTGTTGCAACTATAACAGCATCACATTTTATTTCTCTCTTATCTTTTAGTACTACTTTTTCTATTTTATTGTTTTTAGCTATTATTTTATCTACACTTACATTCAACTCTAAATTTACTTTTTTATTTTTTACTTGTTTTTCAAGAGCATTAGCAATATCGTGTGCTTTATCACTTTCTGGAAAAACTCTTTTTCCTCTTTCAGTTTTAGTTTTAACTCCTAAATTATTAAACATCTGAATTACATCATCATTTGTAAATGTATAAAATGCGCTATATAAAAATTTACCATTTGTAGGTACATTTTCTATTAATTCCTCTATATCACAGTCGCTAGTTATATTACATCTGCCTTTTCCTGTTATAAGTATTTTTCTACCAACTCTATGATTTTTTTCAAGAAGAGTAACATCTAATCCTCTGTCAGCTGCAACTGATGCTGCAATCATACCTGCAGCTCCTGCTCCTATTACTACTACTTTTTTCAAATTTCCACCTCATATTTACGTATTTATATGTTAATTCTAATCTAGATTAAGCATTTTAAATACAGCTGGAACTCCAGCAACTGCATAAAATACAACTATAGCATATCTTATATAATCAAATATATAACTACTTGGCATTATGTATTTTAATCCTACATAAGCTAAAGCTAGTGTTGATATACCTATAATTAATCTATATAAATTTATAATTAATCTACTTTTATTTTTTCTTGATTTATTAGATTTCCCACTGAAATCTATTTTTTTATTAGTTTGTCCGGTTTCGAACTTTATAAACTTGTCCTCAACTATATACCCCAGTATAAATCCTGTAAGTAGTCCAAGTATTTTTATATACTCTGTACTATTTACTAAATATACTGCTGCTGCAAATGGTATTAGTAATAAGAAAAGTACTCCATATAATTTGTTATTATCTACATAATCAAATACTTTACCAAGAAAAATAGTAAATACTATCCCAAATATCCATCCACAAAGTACATCTATTGGCCAATGTACTGCTAAATATAATCTAGATATTCCTATACCTAGAATCATTATTGTTCCTAATATATAAACCCAACTATTTTTAAATATAGTCATTATACTTACCCAAAATGTTGTTGCACTTTGAGTGTGTCCGCTTGGGAAAGAATATCCTGTTGCAGTTGATGTACGCATAGAATCTATCCCTTTTATACCTATTGGTCTTGGTGCTCTTACAAATTCTTTTACTGCTGTATTTAAAGTTATATTTCCAACTAAAGCAAATAGTATTTTTTGACCATATTTTTTATTGATACACCAATACATTGTCGCCGTAAATAATACTAATACTGGCAATTCTGTACTTATTGTAAATATTAGAAATACTACATTTAAAATTGGATTTCTTATACTTTGAAAAAATTGTAATATACTTAATTGAATATCCATAGCATTATCCTCCCGTTTAATTCTCTCTTATGCAATTATACCTAAGTTTTCATTATAAATACATACCTTTATACAATAAACATTCACTTCGTCACATACATTTTTCAAATATTTACATATACAAAATAAGCACTAATCTATTTAGATTAGTGCTCTATAAAAATTAACTTTTAGAAATTTAATGTTTCTACTCTCCTACTACTCCTATATATGGTAGATTTCTGTACTTTTCAGCCCAGTCAATTCCATATCCTACTATGAATTTATCTTCTATAACAAATCCTACGTAGTCTACTGGTATATTAGCTGTTCTTCTTTGAGGCTTATCTAATAATGTACATATTTTTAATTCTTTTGGATTTCTAGTTTGAAGTGCTGCAACTAAATTGCTTAGAGTTAAACCAGAATCTATTATATCTTCGACGATTAATACGTTTTTACCTTCTATATCAACGTCTAAATCTTTTAAAATTTTTACAGTTCCTGAACTTTCAGTTGAATTACCATAACTTGAAACACTCATGAAATCTATATTTACATCTAAGTTTATTTTTCTTATTAAATCAGATACAAATACACTTGCACCTTTAAGTATCCCTACTACTAATAAAGATTGTCCTTCAAAATCTTTTTCTATTTGTTTAGCTAGTTCACTTACCTTTTTAGCTAATTCTTCTTCAGATATCATTACTTCTGTAATTTTTAACATAGTAATCCTCCTATTTTCCGTATGTTATGACATAACGATTATATCATACTTTACACTCATTTAGAATATTTTTTTATTTTTTAGTATTATAATTCGTATATATAAATTTATTTTTAAATATCTTATTTATTTCTACGATATATATTATAATTATATATATTACAACTATATATACTGAATTTATAAAAATAGGAGTGTATTTTTTATGTTTTTAACACAAAATGATTTAAAATTACTTTTACATTCAATTGAAAGTAAAACTACAACTATGGATGAAAATATAAATAATTGGAGTTTTATATATAATGAACTTCTTACAAAATTGGATGAATATAGTGAAAGAGAAGCTAAAGAATATAATTTAAATGACTTAAAGTGTGGCTGTGTAGAAGCTAGCAAATTATATTTTCATTTAAAAGATAGAAATTTCTTTACTAATTTATTTCTTAATTTAAAAAATGAAGAAATAAAAGATTTATTTTGGAAGGTTTTAACTGATTCCGAAAATAACTTATGCAATTATCATACTATAATATTAGATAATTCTAACTCTAACTTAGGTAATATATTAAATACTATGTCTTGTAAGGGTGTTGAATTTTATTATAAAACTTTCGATGAGTTAGTCTTTACTTCAAAAGATTTTGAAGAAGTATATGAAAGCTATAATTTAGATATATAATTAGTTTATATATCTAAATTATAGCTTCGCTCATGTCTCCAACGACTTCGTCCGTTGCTCAAACTTAGATGTTAGTATTTTTAAATGGGAGGTGCTTTTATGCAAAAGGTTAATCATGGAGCAAATTTATATGACTTATCAAAACAATATGGCTTTTCAAAGGATGAATTTATGGATTTTAGCTCAAATATAAATCCATTTGGTTCATCAAAAGCTTCTAAGGATTATATTATTAAAAACATTGATATGGTATCTAGATATCCAGATCCAAGCTATTTAAGCTTAAAATCGTCTATATCAAGTTATTGTAACTGTTTAAAAGATAATATCGTCCTTGGTAGTGGTGCAACAGAATTAATATCTGCTTTTATAAAAACTGTAAACCCTAAAAAGTCTTTATTAATTGTACCTGTTTATTCTGAATATGAAAAAGAACTAAAAAAAATCAACTGTGATATAACAAAGTATTTTTCAAAACCAGAAAATAATTTTAAAATAGATATAAATAATCTTGTAGAAACTATTAATAAAGATAACTACGATTTAGTGGTTATATGTAATCCTAACAATCCTACTGGCTTTACTTTTTCTAGGGATGAAATGGAAGCGATTTCAAAATCTATTAATAGTTTTGTTATGATAGACGAAACTTACATAGAATTTACAAATACAGATGTCTACTCTTCTACTTCTTTAGTAGATAAATACGATAATCTATTTATTATAAGAGGAACTTCAAAATTTTTCTCAACACCTGGTATTAGACTTGGATATGGACTTATATCTAATAAGAATATTAAAGAAGGTATAAACTCTAACTTAGATTTATGGAATATAAATATATTTGCATCTATGATGGGTGAAATCATGTTTACTGATAATGAATTTATATATGATACAGTTAATTTAATGACTAATGAAAGAAATTATTTAATAGATGAACTTTGCTCTATAAAACAATTAGAAGTTTATGAAACTCAAGGTAATTTTATTTTATGCAAAATAAAATCAAAATCATTAAATGCTAAAGAGCTTCGAGAAAAATTAATTCCACAAAAAATTATTATTAGAGATTGTTCATCTTTTGATGGATTAGATGAATTTTTCTTTAGAGTTTGCATTTTAAAACCTGATGAAAATAGATTACTTATAGATTGTTTAAATAAAGAATTTAAAATATAATAAAAAAACTATCTCTTATAAGAGATAGTTTTTTTATTAGTTTTATCATAACTAAAAATGGGTATTTCATTAATATTAATGAAATACCCATTTTTTATATTTAGCTTAATTTTAAATTAAACAGTTTTTTTAACTGATTTTGAGTTTATATGATCCACTACTACAGCTATTGCGTTATCTCCTGATACGTTTGCAGCTGTTCCGAAACTATCTTGAGTTAAGTATAGAGCTATCATTAAACTTGCAAGTCCACCATCTGATGGTATACCTATCATTGGTAAGAATGGAAGTGCACTCATTATCGCTCCACCTGGTGCTCCTGGTGCTGCAACCATTGCTATTCCTAACATTAATATGAAAGGTAATATAGTTGATATACTGTGATCCATACCATTCATCATTAATACCGCAACAGCAAATGATGTAACTGATATTATACTTCCTGATAAGTGAATTGTTGCACATAAAGGTACACAGAATTCTCTTATTTCTTTACTAACTCCATTTTTAGAAGCACATTCTACGTTTACTGGTATAGTAGCTGCTGAAGATTGAGTTCCTACAGCTGTTAAATAACCTGGTATTTGGTTCTTTAACATCTTGAAAGGATTCTTTCCAGATATAGCTCCTGCTGCTGTAAATTGTATAGTTAAGTATATTATGTGTAGAGGTATTACTACTAAGTAAACCTTCCAGAATACTCCTAATATAGACCAAACTTGTCCTGCTTTAGTTATGTTAGCAAACGTTCCTGCTATATATAATGGTAATAATGGTATTATTATTGTTGATAATGTCTTTGTTACTATTTCTTGGAATTCTTGAGACATTTTATATAATGTTTCACCTTTTCCATTGTTTCTTAAAGCTGATATTCCAAGACCTAACATGAATGCAAATACTATTGCTGCTGTTACATCAACCATTGGTGCTAATGGTATAGTGAATATCGGAGATAACAATCCAGCTTCTGGATCTCCTATTTGTGATGCAGCCTCTGCACCTATGAAAGATGGGAATATGAATGATGCCACTGCGAAAGCTAAAAGACCAGCAACTACTGTTGATCCGTAAGCTATTCCTGTAGTTATACCTAATAATTTCCCTGCCCCTGTTGCTAAGTCAGCTATACCTGCAGTTACGAATCCAATTATTATAAATGGTATTACGAACTTTAAGAAAGCTGAGAATAAAGTACTTGCTGTTACTAATATTTTTACGACCATTTCTGGTGCGTAAGAACCGATTAATATACCGGCTATGATACCCATGATTAACTTAGGAACTAATCCTATTTTCTTCTTCTTCATATGATATTACTCCTCTCAAGTTATTTTGTCTAACCTTTCCCCACATCTATAATAATCTCTTCTACATAAAAAGTCAACGTTTTCCCTAATAATTTAAGTTTATTTATTTTTTAATGTATTTTTATAATGTTTTTTGGGTATTTCAGTTTAAAAATATCGTTTTCCATATTGAATTTTCAGATTTATCTAATTTTTCACAAACGTTTTTTTGTAAAATATTTATATAAAAAGTAGCGAAAATCATTCGCTACTCTTTGTCATCTTTTATATGAAAATTTATACCTTCAATTATATTCGGATCAATGTTTTCTTTTATACTTTTTTTATATTTTGCTAATTCTTCATTAACAATTCCTAAACTCCAAACCACTACTAATATATCATCTATAAATCCAAATACACCAGTTATCATTTCTGGTATAAAATCTATTCCAGATACAATATATAAAATTGCGATTCCTAGAGAAAATATTACTTTAAACTTACTAATTATACTAACATTTCTATCTGTAATAAAATCTGGTATGCTAAATATGTTTATAATAAAAAGTAATCCAAACTTAGCATTTTTAAATCTTACTAATATTCTTTTTAATCCATCTAAAAGAAAATCTATAAATTTCATTATTTTTTTCATATTTATCACCTCTATAAATACTATAGCTAATGCCGATTTTACATATCTTACTTAAAGTATATTATAGCTTATATATATTTTGATAAATATGATAAATATTACAAATTATTAAAGTAGATGTATTCCAGCTTTACTGCACTCTTCTATCATATCTTTTTGCCATATTCCTACTTGAACTTCACCTATATGTGCTTTGTTTAAGAAATACATACATATTCTAGATTGACCTATTCCTCCACCTATAGTGTATGGTAACTCTCCATTTAATAAAGCTTTATGATAGTCTAATTTACGTCTTTCATCACAACCTGATACTCTTAATTGTCTATCTAAACTTTCTTCATCTACTCTTATTCCCATTGATGATAATTCTATTGCATTATCTAATACTGGGTTATAGAAAAGTATATCTCCGTTTAAATCCCAATCATCATAGTCTGGACTTCTTCCATCATGTTTATCTCCCGTAGAAAGAACTCTTCCTATTTGCATTAAAAATACTGCACCTTTGTCTTTTACTATCTTATTTTCTCTTTCCTTTGGAGTTAATTCTGGATACATATCTAATAATTCTTGTGAAGTAATAAAAGTTATTTCTTCTGGTAAAACTCTCTTTATTTCTGGATATATATCACTAACATGTTGTTCAGTTTCTTTAAATACTCTATAAATTTTATTTACTACTTCTTTTAAAGTCTTTGTATTACGATCACTTTTATCTATTATAACTTCCCAATCCCATTGGTCTACATATATAGAATGTATGTTATCTAATTCTTCATCTTTTCTTATGGCGTTCATATCTGTGTATAGACCTTTTCCTGTTTCAAATCCATACTTTTTAAGAGCCATTCTTTTCCATTTAGCTAACGATTGAACAATCTCTGCTTTTTTTCCCATATCAGGAACTTCAAAGCTTACAGCTTTTTCTATTCCATTTAAGTCATCGTTTGTACCTGATTCTGGTAGTACAAATAAAGGCGATGATACTCTTGTAAGTTTTAATTCTTCACCTAACCTCTTTTCAAAGAAATCCTTTAATTCTTTTATTGCTTGTTGAGTTTGTATTATTCCTAAACTATTTTTATATTCTTTTGGTATCATTAAAGACATTTTTATTTCACTCCTTATATTATATTTTTTATAAAGCATGACGTCATACAATAAAAAAAGCTTTCCATCCCTATATTTAAAATATAGGGACGAAAAGCTATCATTTCCGCGGTACCACCCTGATTAACTTGAATAAATTCAAGTTCTCCTCATAATAATGCAGCGAGATTTTAATCTCATTACATTCCAATTTGATAACGGTTTGGTTCCGTCTAAGCCTACTATCAAGATAAGATTTCGGTTAGCAACTCCAGGATGTTCTTCGATACAGACTTCGTATTGGACTCTCACTATCACCAATTCGCTTTGACTACATTCTATATTTACTCTTCCCTTCAAAGTCTTTACTTTCTAAGCACTTATTTATGTTATAGTAATGATAATCTATCATTTTTTATCTGTCAATAATTTTATTTTTTAATTTTTCTAAATATAAAAAAACACTTTACTATATTTTTCACATTTACTTATTTAAATTAGGAATCTTATTAAATTAACTTAAATTAATTTATTAAAACAATAATATAATGTAATTATTTAAATAATTTATATTTTCTAAAATTTTATCAAAATTTATAATATAATTATTTTTATATAGTACTATTTATTATCTATATACTAATTATGACAAATGATTCCATACATTATTTTATTATAATTTTCATAAGTTTTGTTAATTCTAGAGCTTGTTCCATATTAAAAATAGCACCAGAAACTTCATTAATTCCAACTTCAATTTCTTCTATATTACAAGTTCTAAAATCTACTCCATTTAATTTTGCCTTATGAAAGTTTGAATTTTTAAGTTCATTATTTTCAAGTAATATACCTTCATTTATAATTTCCTGAAATACTGAACTATCTAAATTACATTCTTTTATTTCAACGCCTTTAAATTTTGAGAAAGAAAAATTAATATACTTTCCTAATACATTGTTAAAAGTTACATTTTTTATTACGCAATCTTCAAATCTAGATCCTATTAACTTACAATTTTTAAATTCAACTCTATAAATGCTTGAATCATTGAAGGATATATTCGATAAATCACAGTTTTCAAATACTACATCTAGCAAATCAATTTTGCTAAAATCACATTCATAAAAATCTACATTCTTAAATACACATCCATCTAAGCTTATTCTTATGCCTTCTATATCACTTATAGATGTATCTTGTATTATTTTATTTCTTATAGTTTCATCTTTTTCTATCTCAGAGTATATATCTTCAATTACTTCTAGCTCTTCTAAAAACTTTGGCTTTTCTACTTTAATTTTCTTTTTCATATTATCATCCTTATCTAATTTATATATATACATTATATCTTAAAATTTAGACTATTAACTATTTCATGTATAATTTTATTATACAAAAAAGACCGCTAATTTAGCGGTCTTTATATATTAATTACATATTAAAAGTTTTGTCTACATAATCTTTTATCTCTTTTGCTGTACCCATAGCTAATATTTCATCAGCAAATTTCTTCATATCTTCATGTTTTACAGAAGTTATTAATTTTCTTGCTGGAAGTATAGATATTGGACTCATTGAGAATTCATCAAGACCAAATCCAAGTAATATTGGTATCATTCTTTGATCTCCTGCAGATTCTCCACACATTCCTACCCATTTTCCTTCTTTATGAGCATTATCTATTGTCATTTTTATAAGTCTAAGTACCGCTGGATTAAATTGGTTATATAAGTGACTTATCTTTTGGTTCATTCTATCTACTGCACAAGTATATTGAATTAAATCATTTGTTCCTATTGAGAAGAAGTCAACATGCTTAGCTAATATGTCAGTTATAATAGCAGATGATGGTATTTCTATCATCATACCTACTTCTACATCTTTAGCATAAGCTATACCTTCATTATCAAGTTCAAGTAAGACTTCTTTTATAACTTCTTTAGACGCTAATAATTCTTCTAAAGATGATATCATAGGGAACATTATTCTTAATTTTCCATGAATACTTGCTCTATATAAAGCTCTTAATTGAGTTTTAAATATATCAGTTCTATCTAAACAAAGTCTTATAGCTCTGTACCCTAAGAATGGATTCATTTCAGGTTCCATTTCAAAATATGGTAATTCCTTATCTCCACCTATATCTAATGTTCTTATTACTATAGGCTTTCCATTCATCCCCTCAAGTACAGCTTTATAAGCTTCATATTGTTCTTCTTCTGTTGGGAACGCATCTTCTTTATCCATGTATAAGAATTCGGTTCTATAAAGTCCAACACCTTCAGCATCATTCTTTATTAATCCTTCTACATCGTTAGGACTTCCTATATTTCCGGCTAATTCTACATGTCTTCCATCTAAAGTTATAGATGCTTTTCCTTTTAATAACTCTAAAGATTTTCTGTATTCTTCAAATTCAGACTTTAATTTAGCATATTTAGATTTAGTTTCTTCATCTGGATTTACTATAACTTCTCCTGTATCTCCATTAAATACTATAAAGTCTCCGTCTTTGACTGTTTTAGTTATATTATTAAGTCCGACTACAGCTGCTATTTCTAAAGTTCTAGCCATTATAGCTGTATGAGAAGTTCTTCCACCTATATCAGTTAAAAAACCTAAAACCATTTTTTTGTTCATTGTAGCAGTATCCGATGGCGTTAAGTCATGAGCTATTAACACGACTTCTTCATCTAATCCTGCTAAATCAACAACCTTAACTCCTAATATATGTCTAAGTACTCGATTTGTAACATCTTTTATATCTGCTGCTCTTTCTCTCATATATTCATTGTCCATAGCTTCAAACATACCTACGAACATTTCTTTTATTTCATTTAAAGCAAAATCAGCATTTACCTTTTCGTCTCTTATTTTAGATATAGCAGAGTCTACTAATTCCGGGTCAGCTAAAACTAATAAGTGAGCTTCAAATATTTCAGCTTCATGCTCTCCTAATTCATTGAAAGCTTTTTCCTTAACCTTAGTTAATTCCTCTGTTGAAATTTCTACGGCTTTTTGTAGCTTAGCTACTTCAGCTTCAACATCGTCTACATTTCTTTTTTCTATAACTAATTCACTATGTTCAACTACTAATGCTTTTCCTAGAGCTATTCCAGGAGATGCTCCTGTTCCTTTGTACATATATATACCCTCCAAAAGTTTACTTATTTGTGCTTATATATTTTATATACCAAATAAAACCCCGGAATAAACCGAGGTTTAATTATTATTCTCCAAATCCACCTTCAACTAATTCAACTAATGCATTAACTGCTGCTTCTTGATCTTCACCGTTTGCAACTACTGTTAATTCATCTCCTTGAGCTAATCCTAAGCTCATTATACCCATTATTGATTTAGCATTTACAGTTTTTCCTTTAGCTACAACTTCTACTGTAGATTTAAATTCAGCAGCTTTCTTAACAAACATTCCTGCTGGTCTAGCATGTAATCCACTTGCATTTTTTATACTAACTATTTTTTCCATTTTAAAAAACCTCCAATAAATTTATTCTTAAAGTATTGTTTACTTTATTAACATTTAGTAAATAGATTTTCAAGTATTAGTATTAACACTTGTCTTTTTTTGTCCTATGGTTCAAATTTTGTCCCACTATCCTAATATATAACCTTAACCTTGATTTTTAAAATCTTTTATAAAACAATTTGTCATAATTTTGCTCATTTTGTTTTTTTGTAAAGATAGTATAGGCTTTGTCTCTAAATCTAATATTAAATTTTTATTAGGATTCATATTTTTATTAACAACATCTACTACTTTATTAAAATCATAAAGTTTTAATCTATTTATATTACTTTCCTCAAGTTTTTTTTCATATATACTGTAAAACAAATCTTTATATGAAAATTCTTTTGGTAAGTTAAGTAACTCTCCAACTCTAGGTATTATACTTTCCATCAAAGTTCTAAGTGATGGGTCTTTTTTTATACCTAATAAATTTAGTAAAATTTCTATTGTTTCTTTATCTAGATTTACAAATTTGTTAAAGCAATAATCTTCATCATATTTATAATCTACATTAAAATAATATTTAACTCCCTCGTATCTATCGTATGATTTCATAGCATCTAAATAACCTAAGTTTATGTTTTTAGATACGCTTTCTCTGTCTTTATTTAAAGATCCTCCTAGATACTGGGAAGGTATTATTGTTTTAATATTTATATCAGTATGTTCTTGATATTTATTTAAATTCATTTTTCCAATAAAGTCATCTAAAAGTCTAATAACAACAATATCTTTATATCCCTTAGTTTCTATAAGACTTATTGGCATATTGTCAGAAAACATTCCATCTAAATAAAGTTTATCATCAAGTTTATCTAATTTAAAAATAGGTAAACTTGAACTTGCTATTAAATAGTCTATTAATTTTCCATTTGGTATATCTTCTAAATACCTTGGATATGGATTAATTCTTTTATCCCAGTAAACTGTCATTAAACCAAAATCCTTATTTGCTTTTCTAATAGCATCTTCATTTAACGTTTTCTCTAACAACGCTCTTAGTGGGCTAATATCAATGCCTTCATTCTTTCTAGCTTTATTAATTAATTCTATGACTGTATTAAAATTTTTAGCAGTAAAGTCGATATTTTTATATTTTTCATAACTTTCCTCATCTATATTCATAAAATGAGTATAATCATAAGTCATCCAAATATCTTCCATAACTTCAATATCATTTTGTATTATGTATGCTCCATTTAAAGCTCCTATTGAAGTCCCCGCTACTCCTTGAAATTCAAGTCCTAAATCTCTTAAAGCTTTATACGCTCCTATTTGATATGCACCTTTAGTGCCCCCACCTTCTAATACTAAACCTTTCATAGTCATCACCTATTTTGATGTGAAAGATATATACTTTCTATTAATCTGACTATATTTTATCATAAAAATATAAAAAAAGTATATATCTTTCAAATTTTTATAATCAAAATAATTTATTATTTTATTTTATATCATTTACACTGCTTATTATTTTAACGGATTTTGTAAATAATTTCTTTTCTAAAGCCCCAAGTGATAAACTCCCCATTATATAGTTTCTTGGATCTACTAAATACATTTTTTTATATCCACTTTTTACAAAAGACATACAAACAGTTCTTATATCTTCGTTATTCTCACATTCAAATACTGATGGCGTAACTACTAATCTATACTGTGAAGTTTTAACTCCTTTAGTCATTTGTCTGTAATTTTGCATAAAATCACTAGCATCTCTACTAGTTATATATCCACTAACATCTACATATACTATTTTTTCGTTTTCTGATACTCTAGCACTAATCATAAATTTGCCTCCTAATAAATGTTTTCTTATTAATCATATGACACTTTATGATTATTAGTGATTATAGGAATAGAGATTTTTCAACTAGTTTGTTAATTTCATTTTGCAACTTAACTACATTATTATTATCATTTTCATTTTTATATTTTTTATTTAATAAATTTATTATTTCTTTTGATAAAGATTCAATTTTACTATAATTATAATCTTTAAATACTTTCATTTTCATTACTTTATTTGGGTAATAATCATATATTTTTTTACTCATTTTTTTAGCTGTAATTTTAAAATATTTATCATATATATTACTATTTAATATACCTACTAAATACTCATATGAAAATTCATTTAAATACTCATCTTTTATGAAAAATGAATAAACATCTGCACTACAATATCTATTTTTGTAGTCTATTGCAAACCTATTTTCCATAGATTTATAAGGATACATTATCTTTTTTCTTTCAAATAAACTTTTGTCCCTACCCCACTGTAATTCATGCCATTTTCGAATATTTTTTTTACATTCTCTCCTATTTAATAATTTTTCTTTATAGTTTCCTATATAATTATTTAATTCAAAACTATAATTATCTTCATCATCTATATCATTAGAATATATTAGATTAAATTTACTATCTTCAACTATATATTTACATATGTTTTTATTTTTCACCCAAGGCTTTAAGAGATTTTGATTTATTTTTTTTAAATCTTTATTATCATTTTTTATTACAAAAGCTTTATCACATCCTGTTATAATTCCTTGAAAACTTGTGCATATATCATCTAATATATAGCTACATTTTGAATTTATATTTTCATAAAATTCTTTCTCATCCTCATTTACTATTATCCATTCATCACTTAAATTAGACTGCTTTAATTTGAAGTTTTCAAAGCATTTACCCTCAAGGTAATACTCTAAATCTTTATCTTTTGATATATCTAAGTTTTCATCTTTTAGCTTAAATATATCTATATAATTATTTACCTTATATTCTTTTTTAAATGTAAATATACAGCTTGAAACTCCAATATTTTTAAATATATTCGCACCTGAAAAATCTATTATTTCATCTATTGATACATTTTCATTTACATAATTTCTTAAATCTATACCAGATGGGCTCTCTAAAAAGTATCTTGGCGTTATAACACTTCCTATACCATCTTTCTTTAATAAATCTATTATTTTTTGATAAAAACAAAAATATAAATCAGACTTGCCTTTATATACTTTAAAATATTTTTCTAATAGCATCTTTTTATATTTGTTATCAAGTGATTTTTGACCTACGTAAGGAGGATTTCCTATAATATAGTCAAATTCATTATTAAATTCTTTAATCAATGAATCTACACATTCTATATTTATTTTTTCTACTTTTAAATCTTTATCTTTATTCTTAAGACTTCTTATTAATATATCTATAGCGTCATTATCTATATCACATCCATATATACAATTGCTTATTATATGATTATGAATATTATCAGTTTTCCAATACTTATCACCATATTTTATTTTTAATTCATATATATTTTCTTCAAATAAATCATAAAGAACATCATATACTTCTAATAAAAAATTTCCACAACCACAAGATATATCTAAAATTTTTGGATATGGATTTTTTACTACATCATGACTCATTATAGTCTTCTTTATAATATAATCTACTATCTTTTTAGGTGTATAATAAATTCCTTTTGTTTTTTTAGTGACTACATCCAAACTATCCTCATAATTTTTTGATATGTAAAAATTATCACTACTTGTCTCCCCTAGTTCTTCCCCCATATTCTCCCTCCAAATATGTTATGTTTTATATTAATTCCATTTCTCTTTTAACCATTTAATAGTTTCTTCTAAATCACAACTCTCTCCAACTTCAAGCAAATAATCTATAGATCCACAGTCATCCATAGCTATGTCTTTATTTATTTTTGGATTTATTCTATAATAATTATCTTCCAATAATTTCTTTGAAAATATTTGACTAGTTTGAGAATTTCCCTCTAAAGTTACTGCTATTATAGGAAGGTCTGGATTTTTGCTCATTATCCAATCTATTGCACCCCATGAAGTTGTATCTTCTTTTATACTATTATGGTTATATCCAGTCCCAATTGATAAAAGTCTCATATCAGCCCCCTTCTTATCTAACTCCTTTCCCATAGCATATAATATGCATGATAAACTTGGGTCTGTTGCTATTATACCTCCATCTATATGGTATTTATATGTTGGAAAAAACACTGGAGCTGCACTACTACTCATAGCTACATCTATTACCCTTGCATCTTCTGTTGGTGAATTTGGTATATTATTATAAAAAATCGGCTTCCATGAGCTACTTTCATTTCCTATATAAAAACTTGGTATAACTACTAATTTTCCTAAATCCTTTAATTTTAAATCTATAGGAAATATTTCTAATAAAACTTCTTTTAAATGATCATTATTATATTTAGGTCTTATCATTTCTGAATGAGACTTATCAAATATATATTTTGAATTTTCTACTGAATAAAACTCTTTTATAGTACTTGGACTTACTCCATAAGCTAAAGCTAATGCTATTAGACTCCCCGTTGATGTTCCGCCTATCATATTAGTAGTTCTAACTATTTCTGAAAAATCCTTTTGAATTCTCTCTAAAATACATATACTTAAAGTTCCTTTTAATCCTCCACCATCAAAAGCTAATATATTGAAAGTAGAATTTCTCATACTTATTCCCTCCATAATTTTATATACTTTAGTATATGTAGTTTATACTTTATGTGAGAATCTATAAAGTATTTGCTCGTATATAACTTATTTTTATAGATTGTGATTATAAAAAAAAGATGGGAATCCATCTTTTTCAATTTCTATTTCTATTTCTATTTCTTAATAATAGTTTTTTATATTTTTCTACTTCAACTGGTTTTGAAAATACATATCCTTGTACTATTTCACAGCCTGTACCTTTTAGTATTTCAACCTGACTCATATTTTCAACACCTTCGCATACAGTGTTTAAACTTAAATTCTTTGATAAGTCTACTATTGATTTTAGCATTAACTCTGTTTTCTCATTATTTTCAATATCTAATAAAAGAGATTTATCTAATTTTAATACATCTATTTGTATATCTTTTAAACTACTTAAATTTGAGTTTCCTGTTCCGAAATCATCCATCGCTACCTTCATTCCTAAAGTTTTTATTTCAGATAACTTTTCATTTATAAACTCAATATCATTTAATGCCGTTGATTCAGTTATTTCTATTTCAATTAATCTTGGATCAATTTTATATCTATTAATCCCAAACCTAAGCATATCAACTAAATCTTGTTGATACAACTCTACTCTAGATAAATTTATTGCTATTGGGACAACTTCTATGCCTTCATCAATCCAAGATCTAAGTTTTTTACATACCTCATCAAATACCCATTGACCTATATTATTTATAAATCTAGTTTTCTCTGCTAATGGTATAAACTCCATAGGGCTTACCATTCCCATTGTTGGATGTATCCATCTTATTAAAGCTTCTGCACCAACTATTTTACCTGTATTTATATTGAATTTAGGTTGATAATGTAAAGAGAATTCTTTATTTCTTATTGCTAAAAACAAATCTCTTTCCATTTGAAGAATTTTCTTTTTCTCTTTACTCATATTTTCATCAAATACTACATATTCCCTATACCTAGTTTCCTTTGACTTTAATCTAGCCATATCTGCATTGTCTATAAACTTCTTCATATTTATTGTCTCATTTTCTATTTTATAAATGCCTATAGATAAATCTACGCTTATTTCTAAATTTAGATTCTTCGTACTTTCTATATTTCCTATTTTTTTCTTTATAAATTCCGCTATTTGGTCTATTTTAAATTCTTCTTTAGTTTCTAGAAGTACTCCAAATGTATCTCCTCCAAGTCTTCCATAAACAATATCTCCTTTAAAATAATACTTTAGGTTATTAGAAATTATTTTTAATATTTCATCGCCAATTTTATATCCATATATATCATTTATAAGTTTAAATTTGTCTATATCAAAACATACAAGAACACACTTTCTTCTTCTTTGCCTTAAAATATATTCCTCCGCTTCTGAAACGAATTTATTATAGTTTATAATCCCCGTTAAACTATCTTTAAATGCTATATCCATAACCTTTTTCTCATTATTTTTTTGAATCTTTATTATGTAGCTACAAATAATTAAAGATAGTAATATTACCATTATTAATATACTTAACATAATCTTTGCACTATCTTGTATTTGTAAAAGTATATTTTTCGAAGGAACTGATGTTACCATATACCAATCAGTATCATTTATTTTTGAGAATCCAAAGTAACTCTTTTTACCATGTATTTCTCCTCTTACCTCCCAATATTCATTCCCTTCATGGTAGCTTTTCATTTCATCCGCTGAGTTTTTGTCAAGAAAATCATATACATTTTTTCTTAGCTTATGTTCATGCATAGAAAATAATATATCTCCTGAGTTATTTATAATATATGAGCATCCTTTACCTTCATATATTCCATTTTTTAGTTCCTTAGTTAGAGATGACATATCATTTATACCTATTACGATACCCATTAGTTTATTATTATTTACTATCGGCACTGAATATAAAACAACATCATTTTCATAAGATTTGATTCTTGAAGAGTGTAGTATAATAGGTTTATTTTCCTTAGTAGTTCTTTCTAAAATTTCGTCATTTTTAAAAAAGACATCTTCACCTAAGTTATTTTTTCCTTTTCCGTCTAGTCCTAAAACTAAAATTTTGTTAAATTCTTTGTACTGAACTTTATTATTTAATATATCTGTACTTATTTGAAGTTCTTTATTATCATTAAGCTTAACTTTGCTACCTATAAATTTTAACTCACTAATGTAGTTATTTATTTTACTTTCTATATTATGAGATATTTGTATTGTGATTTCTTTTATATTTTCTTTGTTTTGATTTATACTATTTTCCAACATTTCTTTTGTATATGAAACTGCTACAATAGTTACTATCATAAAAATTAATGCCATAAGAAATATCCCTATACTATTTTTAATATTTTTATGTATTTTCATAATATTTCCCCTATATCCTAATGAATTTATAAAAATCTCCTTTAAAAACCATAATTTATATGTTTTTTACATCTTTTGTCACTTTTTATTATGTGTTAGCGCTCGTCCTAAAATCAATGTTCAAAATTATATTTAAAATATCCATATCTATCTTAGTATACGGTATACTTATTTATTACTTTAGCTATAAAATAATTTTAAAATAAAAAACTGACTTTACATATAAAGTCAGTTTTTTGTTCGTTTTGATTGTTCATCTAGAAATGATAATACCCCTTGAGATATTCCATCTGCTAATTGATTTTGATATTTTTCATCTAATAATTTTTTAACTTCTTTTGGGTTTGTTAAAAAACCACACTCAACTAAAACAGCTGGCATACGAGTATCTTTTATCACTTTATATATATCTTCTCGAGTGCCTCTATCTTTTATAGCAATATAAGAAGCAATTGTTTCCTGTATTTTCTTTGCTAGCTTATCAGAGCCATCATTTGCTCCGGTTCTATAATATGTTTCTATTCCATTGGCGGTAGTTCCACCACCTTCAGCATTTAGATGTATTGATACTAAAGCGTCTACCTTTTGTACATTTGCCATTTTAACTCTATCTTCTAAGCTGATGAATTTATCTTCTGTTCTAGATATTATAACTTGGACATCATTTTGCTTTGATAGTTTAGCTGCAACTTTTTTACCAATTTCTAATGCCACATCTTTTTCATATATTTTACGAGTGCCATCTTGTGTTCCTTTATCATGACCTCCATGACCTGGATCTACTAAAATGGTGTATTTCTTGTCTAGGCTTTCTTTCTTCTCATCTGATAATTCAAATTGCTTTTCTGCTGCTTTTATATCTTCTGCTTTTACTGCTAGCTTTTCTTCCTTATCTTTTATAGCTTGGCTTACTCCAGGTGTAATTTTTGTTATTCCAAATATAAAAAGTCCTAAAAAACAAATTAATATCATTATTTTCTTTTTATTTAATTTTCTTTTTTTAGGCTTAACTTTTCTTCTTCTATTATTACTATTCTTTCTGCCTGACATATTTTCACCTTTCTAGGATTTATTTACTTTTAGAATATATTTGTATTTTAACATCCTAGAAGGCATTTTTCAACATTTTAAGCCTATAGTTTTCTATATTATTACAACTTTATCCTCCTAATGTTATATCTTGTGTATTAAACCAATCAAAAGCTTGCGATATATGATTTTTATTAAAGTCTGGCCAGTATTCATCTACTACATAAAAATCAGCATAAATAGATTGAACTGGTAAAAATCCACTTAATCTTCTTCTTCCACCCCATCTTATTATTAAATCCAATCTAGATATATCAAATGATTGTATATTTTCTTGTATGTTATTTTTATTTACATTTTGTGCATCAGCTAGAGTATTCAAATCCCAATACCATCCATAATTTACCAGTAAATTTGCTTTAATTTGACCATCTTTAGGCTCTATACGTTTTGTGTAAGGCAACAATTCTTTTGGAAACATAGGAGATTTAGTATTTCCCATTACCAAAAGGGCCGCTCCTTCATTTACTAGCATATTTGCTGCATCTACACAAGCTTTAGTAAAAGCCTCTGTCTGATAAGATGGTCTTTTAGTATTATCTGTTGTAAATCCATAGAATGTAACTTCATCAACCCCCATATCCCTACATGCTCTATATGCATCTAGTCCTGGGTCTAAACCATTATCATATCCCATTTCCTTAGTCATTCCCTGATTTTGTGCCCATCTACGATTTCCATCAGGTATTATACCTACGTGCTTTGGTATTCTCATATATATACACCTCTTTCACTAGGAATTATTTACATTTTTTAGGAATAATACTCTTATTTTATCAAATAATATGTATAGTTCTTATTTTCACATTGATTTTTATATTATTTAATAGTAGACTATTATGTAAATTATTGTAATTATATTCATTTAAAAAATTGCATATAATATAAAATCTTACTAGGAGGTAGAATTATGAAAAAATTGTTAGTTTTATTTTCAGTTTTATTATCAATTGGATTAGTTGGATGTTCTTCTAAGTCTGATGTTAAAGATATTCCTGTTGAAGACATAAAAAAAGCTGTCAATAATGAAACTCTTTTACCTATCACACCAGTTTCAGATACTGATGCTAAAGAATTTCATGCTTTTGAAAATGTAAAAGATAATATTAAAGAAGGTTTTGCACTACAAGCTATGATAAATGTAAAATTACAAGATGTATTTGTAGTTAAGACTGATGATGTTGAAAAAATAAAATCAGCTATTGAGGACTATAAAGAAAATTCTTTAAGAATGTTTGCCGATGGATACGGTGGAGAGGAAAATTCTAAAGCCGTTTCTAATTCTATACTAGAAAGCAAAGGTAACTATGTTTACTTTATAGCTACTTCTAATGCAAAGGATATTGAAGCAAAAATACTTGAAGTAATAGAATAATTATATATGAAAAATTAAATTATTAGTTTTTCATTATCAACAAATTTTAAAAGACCTTTTATTAAAAAGGTCTTTTACTATATATTAAATAAAATTGAAAGTTGGTGATATATTGGTTTTTAGCAGTATAACATTTTTATTTTATTTTTTACCATTAGTAATAATTTGCTATTTTTTATCTCCTTATAAATTTAAAAATCTTGTTCTTCTAATTTTTAGTTTAATTTTTTACTCTTATGGAGAACCAATTTATATATTTATTATGATATTTTCGTGTATCTCAGATTATATACATGCTTTGATAATAGATAAAAACAGAAAAAAATTTAAAGCTAAGCTTGCTTTAATTTCATCTATTATTATAAATTTAAGTTTACTTGGATTTTTCAAGTACAGCGATTTTATTATATCAATCTTAAACAGCACTTTAAATACAAATATACCTTTACTTCAAATAACTCTCCCTATTGGAATAAGCTTTTATACATTTCAGACTATGTCCTATACTATAGATGTTTATAGAAATGATGCACCCGTTCAGAAAAGTATTATTTCTCTAGGTACTTTTGTTACATTATTTCCTCAGCTTGTGGCAGGTCCAATAGTTAGATACTTTGATATATGTAAAGATTTAAATAACAGGACTCATAATATAGATAAAGTTTATGAAGGTATCTATAGGTTTATAATCGGTCTATCTAAAAAAATAATACTTGCTAATAACCTTGGATTTATTTGGACTAGTATAAAAACTACTCCTTTTAGTTCACTTTCAAACTTAACTGCTTGGCTTGGAATTATATGTTTTACACTTCAGATATACTTTGACTTTTCTGGGTACTCTGATATGGCAATAGGTCTTGGTAAAATTTTTGGATTTGATTTTTTAGACAACTTTAATTTCCCCTATGTATCAAAATCAATTACAGAGTTTTGGAGAAGATGGCATATTTCTTTAGGAGTATGGTTTAAAGACTATGTTTATGTTCCTCTTGGTGGAAATAGATGCAAAAAATCTAAGTGGTTTTTTAATATTTTTGTTGTATGGTTTTTAACTGGACTTTGGCATGGAGCTAGCTTTAATTTCATTTTATGGGGGCTTTATTTTGGATTTATTTTAGTTTTGGAAAAGTTGTTTTTACTTAAGGTACTTGATAATATTCCTAAACTATTAAGACATTTATATGTTTTATTTTTAGTAATAGTTAGCTTTGTTATATTTGATATTCCTAATTTTAAGGATATTTTTAATTATTTAAATGCTATGTTTAATATAAACAATAGTTTTGTTGATAAACATTTTTATTATTACTTAGTTCCTAATATATTACTTTTAATACTTTCTATAATAGCTTCAACACCTATTATAAAAAATGTATTAGATAAAAATATATATATTAGATCCATAGTTTTAATATTTGGTTTTACTATTTCTTGTGCATTTTTAGTGGATTCTTCATTTAATCCATTTTTATATTTTAGATTTTAAAGAAAGGATAGTAACTTATGAATAAAAAATTAGCTTTTAACAGCTCATTATCAAAAAATTTCAAATCTAATATTTTAAAATATATTACTATTATATTTTTCTTTGTCTCTATTTTTATAGTTCCTATTATTACTCTATCTACTCCTGATAAAAAAATAAATGAAATTGAAAATAAAGTACTAACTCAGTTCCCTGAGTTTTCTCTTCCTAGCATAAAAAGTAAAAGATTTATGAAAAACTTTGATAATTATACTTCAGATCAATTTCCATTTAGGACAGATTTTATTAAATTAAAGAATATGTACAATTATACTATTGGAAATCGTGAATTTCGAGATATTTATATAGGTAAAAATGGTCGTCTTATGGAAAAGTTTATCTTTAATAAAGATATTATAGATAAAAATATTTCCCAGACAATAAATATATCTAAATATCTTTATGATAATTATAATATTAACTCTAAATTAATGGTAATACCTACATCAATAGCTTTTTATGAAGATTTACTTCCTTCTTGGTCATATACTGATAATCAAAAATCTTCACTTAATTATATTGAAGAAAATATAAATTCTAATTTATCAAAACTTAGTTTTTATACTCCTTACAATATATTGAGTAAAAATAAAGATAAATATATATACTTTAATACGGACCATCACTGGACACAACTTGGTGCTAAAATAACTTATGATGATATGTATAATAATAATTTAGATAATAAATTATATAGCAATTATTATAAAGTTGCAGATAATTTTTATGGAACCTATTATTCAAAAGCAATACTACCTCAAATAAAAGGTGATTCTATATCTGCTTATAAAGACTATAATAACTTTAAAATGAGTATGGATTTTAGTAAAAATTTTAACACTCTTTATGATGAAGATAAATTAAATTGTAAAAATAAGTATCAATATTTCCTTCATGGTGATCCAGGCTTTGCAGTTATTGAAGGAAACTCAAGTAAGCTTAGCGAGATACTAATTTTTAAAGATTCTTATGCTCATAGCTTTATACCTTTTTTAACAAATGATTATAGTAAAATTCATGTTGTAGATCCAAGGTATTATAATTTAAATCTTGAAGATTATTTAAATAATAATAAAAATATTAGAGAAGTACTCTTTATTAATAATTTACAAACTTTTAATTCCTATAAATTGTATAAAAAGTAAAATAATACAAATACTATATGATATTAATGAAATTTTTACAAATGAAATAGAAAAAATACTATAGATTAATAGTTAATATTATTTATTCTATTAGGTAAAGGAGAACAAATGAAAAAATTTAGTAAAATTATTTTATGCTTATGTACTATTATATTTTTTACAACGGGATGCTCAAAATCCAATGAAAAATTAGAAAAAATTAATATAAATGATATTAAAAATAATGAAAAAATGACTTCTGATATGATGTATAATATAAGTTATATAATTAAAAATCCATCCCATGATAAGTATACATTTAAATTCAGCCTAGAATCTGATAATGGTAGCTTAGATTTAGGAGAGCTATATAGCCCTGAACAAGATGCTAAAATAAAAGAAGATATTTTTATAACTTTAAGTATATCTAAAAATGAAAATGATGGTTATGTAATTACTAGAGGTGTCTCAACGATTAAAGATAATAAATTAATTGATGAAAGTATAGCTACTAGTGATTTTAGTGCTCTTGGAGTTAATAATGCTAGTTTTGAAGATATAAAATTAGAAAATAAAGAAATAGCTAGTAAAAAAATTCCTATTGTTAATATAAAATCTAAGGGCAGTAAAAATCTTGGAAAAATAAATGTACAAATCGAAAAATAATAGAAGAACCTACTTTTAGTATAAAGTAGGTTCTTTTCATTATAATGATAATTCAAATACTTCTCTTATTTTATCGATTACTCCATCTTCAGTATTTCTCTTAGCTCTAAATCTTGCTACTTTCTTTAAGTCATCATGAGCATTTTCCATAGCATAACTATGATATGCACTTCCCATCATTTCTAAGTCATTTAAATAATCTCCAAATACCATTGTTTCTTCATGTGCTATATTTAAAAGTTCTTGAAGTTTATTTATAGCTACTCCTTTATTTACTCCTTTTGCCATTATATCTAACCAAATAGCTCCAGAAATACTTACTTGTAATTTATCTCTATAATCTTTGTAATAATTGTGACTATTAGTTTCAGAACCTAGAAAATCACATATTGCTATTTTTAATATATCATCTTCTACTTTAGTTAAATCATCTACGATTTTATATTCTTCATAATACTTTTCTGTTTCTTCTATAAACCTTTCATCAGTACTTTCTATATATGCCGATTTTTTACCACATAATATAACATATGCACCCTCTATGGTTCTTCCTATTTTTATAAGCTCTCTTGCTACTTCTTTATCTAACGCATTTAGTAACAATTCTTCTCCTTTATACATTACGAAAGTTCCATTTTCAGCGATAAACATCATATCATCAGCTACATCTTCAAATCTTTTTAATAGATTATAATATTGCCTTCCACTTGCAGCTGCAAATATTACATCCTTCTTTTTTAATTCTTCAAACACTTTATAAAAATCTTTGCTTATTTCATTTTTATCATTTAATAAAGTTCCATCCATATCTGTGGCTATTAATTTTATCATGATTTTCACTCCTGATTTTTGTTAGTTTAAATTTTACTCTCCCTTATTATATACTATTTTAATTATTTTAGCTAAAATTGAAAAAGGCTATTAATTAAATATTTAATTAATAGCCTTTAAAAGTTAATTTTGAGCGACGAAATAATCTGAGCGAAGGTAAGCGTCATATTGCTACCAACATGAATAAATCTAATCTTGAGCAACGGATGTGGCCGAGCGAAGTCGAAATGACTCGCCAATACATTGCTCAAGTTCCATATCCTTGGCGACACGAGCAAAGCGAATCTTTGAGCCACGTGTGGGCGACACAAGCAACGCTAGTTTTACCAATTATAATATCCTAATATTTTTATATATCTTCTTTCTCCTTCTTTTAAACTTAATGGATAATTAAGTAAATCATATGTGTGTTGGCTTATAAGATAATCAATTAAATACTCTCCTTCTAAAATTATATCTGTAACTATCATAGTATGATATGCTCTTCCTTCATATACAAGCTGAACTATATCTCCTAGCTCAAGCTCATTATAATTAGCTAGCCTTGCATATATACCAAAGTTTTGAGTATTTTCATTGTTATTTCCTATTATATATTTGTAAAATGGTTCTGCTGCTGTCCATGTAGGCGTCCTTGAATATTCACTATACCAGTACCATTTTTTTAGCACATCAGTTCCATCATTATCAAATGGTATGTTTCCAGCTTTTATAGCCTGAGATATAAAATTTGTACAGTCGCCCCCATAATTCTCGTAATTTGCATATGCTGGATTATGTGATAATGCCCACCTTTGAGCATATTCTACTGCTTTTTCTCTATCATACCTTTGTAATTCTTTCATATATATCCCCTCTCTTAAATTAATTTGTTTTGCATATATTATTTATTGTATATTCACTTAAATAATCTTTGTATTCTTCAAATAAAATTTTAAATTCTGTAAAATAAGAACATCTTTTACTCATTTCATAACTAGAAAATGAAACTGTAATTCCATCTTCTTCAATATAAAACACTTGATTATTATCGATACCTAAAAAATCGTCATAGCTATAGAGTGATTCACCATCATTTTCATAGCTATAAACAATTTCATTATCATCTATACTTTCACAAGCTTCTTCTGTATTTTCAATAATTTCTAATATTTTATTATTAATTAAATCTATATAATTAACATCTTGTTTAAATATATCTCTTAATTTAATTTCTTTTTCTAAACTTATATCATAATTATAAGAATTTACATAAGTTATATCGTATAATCCTATTAATTGTGAGAATTCTATAGGTATACTAATAATATTATTTTGATTAAAAGTTACTCTATATTCAGTAATTGCATGAAATATATGGTCGCTAATTCTAAATATACAATTATCTATTTCATAACGCATTATGTCTTTAAAAGCTTTTATATCTTCATGTATTGCTTGATTTATATGTTTAATAATATTATTTTCTTCATATTTAATAACTGGATAGTTTATGTTGTACCTAACCAATTTACCTTCGTCTTCTATCACATATTTATTTATGGATAGCATAAGCATCCTCCTATTCATAGTTAATGTTATTTTAGATACATCACTAAATTTAATTTTGTGTATATTATTTAATATGAATAGTGCAAAGTTTTTGTTATATATTCATTGTATTTTTTTTGTAATACATATTCTATTGAATATATTTGTATATTTTAATATAATAAAATGTATATCATTGAAAAAAAACAAGAAAGAAGGGATTAATTTGTCGAAAAAAAGCAATAAAGGGTTAAAAAGGCTTGTTATACTTTTAATCGTTTTAGTATTAGCCTTCCCTGCTGCCGCTTTTGGATATGTTTATTTTAAATTAAATTCTATACATGACTCTAGTGCAGATCAATCTATATTAGATAATTTAAACTTTAAAAATGAAAAAGGTATAACTAACATATTATTAGCTGGAACAGATGGTAGACCTGGAGAAAAAAACTCAAGATCTGATGCTATGATGATACTTACGGTAGACAATAAAAATAAAAGTCTTAAGCTTACATCATTAGCCCGTGATTCTTATGTTGATATACCAGGACATGGAAAGCAAAAACTTACTCATGCCTACGTATATGGAGGAATAAACTTATTAACTGAGACTATAGAAAAAAACTTTGATTTAGATATACAAAACTATGCTGTAGTTGACTTTTTCTCTTTCATGGATATAGTTGATGCATTAGGCGGAGTTAGCGTCGAAGTTAAGAAAGATGAATTAAAAGAGTTAAACAAATTTATACCTGAGACATATGCTTGGAATGAAAGTTCTGACAAAGGTTCTATAGAATATGTAAATAGTGCTGGAAAACAAACTTTAAATGGATATCAAACTTTAGCATTCTCTCGTATTAGAAAAAATGATACTGCAATGGAAAGAGATAGAAGACAAAGAGAAGTTATTGAAGGTTTAATAAGTGGAGTTAATGATTTACCTATTACTAAATATCCTAATTTAGTTGATACAATACTTCCATATGTTAAAACTAATATGAAACCAACTCAAATACTTGCTCTTGGTGGAAAAGTTTTAAATATAGGGGATCTTAGTGTAAAACAAATGGAATTCCCTATTGATGATGATGTTCATAGTAAAGGCCACATACTAGGCAAAGCTGGTTGGGTTTTAGAATTTAAGCCAGAAACACTAGACGTACTTCACGATTTTATATTTAAAAACATAATGCCTAAAGACAATGAAAAATTAAAATAAATATTAAAAGGTATGAAATAGAATTTGACTTCTAATTTCATACCTTTTTTAATTATAAATTATTTTAATAAGTTTAAAATACTATTAAATGTATTTTGGTTAATGCCTCCACCAACTTGATATACTAAGTTCGTAGATTTTGGTTCTAAAACTGCCTTTTGAGTTGAATTAATGCTATTTCCTCCTAATACTATTGGAGATTTAAGTTTTGCTGCTAAAGGTCCAGCAGCTAATGCATCTACTAATATATCACCTTTTGTTACAAGTACTGAATTATAATTATTATTTGTATAGAATTTTTGCATTACTTTAGCATTAGTTTCATATCTATTTTGTCCATAAATTCTATTGTTTACTATGTTGTTAGTAGTTATAGAGTTTATTTTATTTACAACAGAATTTCCTAAAACTGTTTCTCCACCTATAAAGTAAGCATCTTGTAAGTGATTACTTTTTAACCATTCATAAGTGTCATTATTTAAACTATCTTTATTTGATAATATTATTGGTTGCTTATCTTCACCAGCTTTAGAAGCAATTGATAATGCATCAGCTTCTCCTATTCCACCAGCTATGTATACTTTGTTTATATCCTGAGTTTTACTTATTTCTTTAGCTACATTAAGTGATGTTTCATATCTATTTAATCCACCTACTCTATTTACATTAGCACTTGGGAGTGTACTTTTAACTTCACTTACTATATTATTATTAACTACAGCATTTCCGCCTATTACTATTATATTATTAGGCTTTAATCTAAGTAGTTCAGCTTTAGTAGATTCATGTACATTGTTCTTATCTACTAGTAATATTGGTGCATTTTTAGTAGTTGCAAGTGGTGTTGCAGTTACCCCATCAACTAAAGAGTATGCACTTGTAAGAACTACAGTATCTGAACCATCATTCCATCCTTCTTTACTTATTTTAACTGCTGTATCAAATCTTCTTTCTCCTTCAAGTTTTTTAACTGGAACAGAAGGTATTGGATTATTTATGTATAAATTTTTCATATCTTCTTGTAGTTTAGTATTTCTTATAATATCTCTTGCTGAGAAATATATACTACCTTTTACTTCACTATATTTTCTATTTAAATTTATTTGATCTTTTACTTCTGCCGCTATGTTTTGGTTAGAGTTACTTGCTTCTCCTTGCTTATATACTCCTTGACCTATGTATAAATCAACATTGGTTCCTTTTACTTCATTAGCCCACCAAGGAATTAACTTTGAATAATCAGCAGCTTTTGTTCCTATTGGCCAATATACCTGAGGAGTAATATAATCAACTAAACCTTGTCTTATCCAAGCTCTTGTATCTGCATAATCATATGAGTAACTTTCAGCTCCACTAGTATCTGAACCTGTTGAATCATTTCCTTTATTTCTCCATATACCTCTTGGACTAACTCCAAACCTTACATTTGACTTTATACTTTTAATAGATGACTTAACTTCTCTTAATAAAGTATTTACATTTTCTCTTCTCCAGTCACCTCTGTCTTTTCCATTTCCATATCTATTATATGCATCATCATCGTTTATTCCACCTGTATAGAAATAGTCATCAAAATGTACTCCATCTACATTATACTTTTTTACTACTTCAGATACAGTGTCTACTACATGTTTTCTAACTTCTGGTAATCCTGGATTATATATTAATGATTTTCCATTGTTTAATACCCAACCTGGATTTAATCTTGCTGGATGGTTTGAAGCTAATTTACTTGTGTCAGTACCTGATGTTGTTATTCTATATGGATTGAACCATGCATGAAACTCCATACCTCTTTTATGAGCTTCATCTATTAGAAATGGTAATGGATCATATCCTGGATTTTTGCCTTGCGTTCCAGTTAATACATCTGACCATGGATTTATACTTGATTGGTATAAGGCATCTGCCTTTGGTCTTACTTGCACTACTACTGCATTTATTCCCGTACTCTTTAACTTATCTAATAAATCTGTATACTCTTTCTTTTGCTGAGTTTGATTATTCTTTGTCTTAGGCCAGTCCATATTGTAAACTGTAGATACCCAAGCAGCTCTCATCTCTTCATTAGTTGCTGCAAATGCATCTAAACTAAGTGTTGTAAATACCATAACTAGCGATAACATTAATATTTTTAATTTCCTCATTGCTTCCCCCCATCAAATTTCTTATATTTTCTACAAAGTGTTACAATATAGAGTATACATAAACAAAATATTCTAGTCAAATGATAAAAGTTGATAAATATTTGATACAATTTGAAATTAATAAAATATAAAAAGCAGTAGATAATAAATCTACTGCTTCATATATTATAATATACGTTTTGCGCTTACATATGTTCTTGAATAGTATCCTGAGTTAATCTTATCGATTTTAACATTTTCACCAGGTCTTGGAGAGTGTACCATCTTAGAATCTCCTATATAAATGCCCACGTGATTTATACCATTTCCTGCAGATGAGAAGAATAGTAAGTCTCCAGCTTTTAAGTCTTTTTTACTAACTGACTTGCCAACTTTAGCTTGCTCTCTTGACGATCTTGGTAACTTTACATTTGCTCCATTTTTATATGCATATGAAGTAAGTCCTGAACAATCAAATGCACTAGGTCCTCCAGCTCCCCATTTATACGGTTTGCCCATTTGTTTTTTTGCTATATCTATAGTCTTATCTACTTTAGATATGATTGTATTAGTGTTACTAGTAGAATTTTGAATATTTATGTATGAACCACTAGCCCATCCTACTACTCCATTTGATAGCTTTATTTTATACCATCCATTACTGCCTTTTTCTAATATATTTACAGTTTCATTAGTGTACGCTTTTCCTACAACAGAATGTTTAGTACTTGCTCCACTTCTAATATTTAAATAATCGCATGGCTTGATTTTACCTGTTTGAGTGTTAGATCTTGTATAAGACTGTGATAAAACAGTTTCTTTAGGAAGTGCATAAGATGTTTCTAAATTTTGCCCTATATAAATAAAACTTGAAAGCATTGTTATAGTAATTACTTTAGGTAATACATTTTTAGTAAATTGCCTCTTTTTTATTCCCATAATTCCCCCCTTAAAATTCTAGATAATATAATTTTAGTATATTTTTACATTTTTTTCAATATTTTAATCATATTATATAATTTCAAGACTAAATTTAAATAAAATTATTTTATTCGAATATTCAAAATATGTTACTTTTTTGTAACTGATTAACATGCTGTATTATCTTACATTTAAACTTATTCTACTTTTATTATTTAATAAATAAAGCTTAGCTAATAAGTTTAAGTTTTATTAACTAAGCTTTATTTTAAATCATTATTATCTACCTATAGAATAATATTCAATTCCTAAATTTTTCATTTTATCTAATCTATAGCAGTTTCTTCCATCAAATAATAACGCTCTTTTCATTTTATCCTTATATTTAGATAAGTCATAATCTACTATATCTTTCCATTCTGTCATTATAAAGCAAATTTCAGCACCTTCTATTGCTTCGTCTATGCTTTCTGTATAAGATATAGTATCTTTAAAAATCTTTTTAGTATTTTCTATACCTATAGGATCATATGCTACTACATTAGCTCCTCTTTCTATTAAATACTTAATATTAGGTATAGAAGGCGCTTCTCTTAAATCGTCAGTTCCTGGCTTAAATGTAAGTCCTAGTATTGCTACTTTTACTCCATCAAAGCTATCAATTAGCTTAGACGCTTGTCTTACTAATTTAAGTTTTTGAGCCTCATTTACTTCTATTGCAGCTTTTACAGTTTTAAGCTCATATCCATTGTAGTTTGATAACCAATGAAGTGCTTTTGTGTCTTTAGGGAAACATGAGCCTCCATATCCAATACCTGCTTTTAAGAATTTATCTCCGATTCTCTCATCATAACTCATACCTTTTGCTACATCTTCAATATTTGCTCCAACTATTTCACAAAGGTTCGCTATATCATTCATAAAAGATATTTTAAGGGCTAAAAAATCGTTTGATGCATACTTTATCATTTCTGCACTATTTCTATTAGTAACCACTATTGGTTGATTAAATGGTGCATATATTTCTTCTAATATATCTTTTGCCCATTCACTTTCAACACCTATTACTATTCTAGATGCATATAAAGTGTCTTTTACAGCAGTTCCTTGTGATAAAAACTCTGGATTTGATGCAAGTTCAACTACTACATTATGTACTAGATTTTTTCTTATATATTTTTCAATTTCATCATTAGTTCCAATAGGTACAGTTGATTTAATTACTACTAAAGTATCTTTAGTTATAGTTTGTGCTACTTGTTTAGCTACTTGCTTTATATAATCTAAATTAGCTGAACCATCACTTCTTTCAGGGGTTCCAACTGCTATCATTATAACATCTGCATCTTCATAAGCACTTTTATAATTCGTTGTATAGTCTATTTTACCAAGCTCATAATTTTTAATCATAAGCTCCTCTAAACCTTCTTCATATATAGGTGATATTCCCGATTTCATACGTTCGATTTTTTTTTCATCTATATCAACACATACTACATTGGGATTTCCTACTTCAGCCAAACACACCCCTGTTACTAGGCCTACATATCCCGTTCCAGCTATAGCAATTTTCATGCCTATCTCCTCCAAAAACTCATATTCATTCGTTTTAAGCCACTGTGTGTGCGATAAACTTTTCGCCAACGAGCATGCTTCTTATTCGTAAACCTACATTCTTTTCTTTATTGCATTAAATACATAAAAACAAAATACATATGAACTTTTTACTATTCCTAAATTCTCTACATTTCTATATGTATTCCAAGTTCTTTTTAATGCTTTTATTTTATTACTAGATAAAGAGTCTCCTACTAATCTATAATTAACTAAATCCTGTTCTATTCCATAGGCATATTTTTCTTTTCTAAGTAACTTTAACCATGTTGCAGTATCTTGTCCTCTTCTAACTAGAGGCATATCAAAATCTCCAACAATATGTCGATCTACAACTACTGTAGAACATCCTATTATAGTATTTTTAAGTAAACCTTCATAGTTTATTTTATATGGAGCCTTTGCTATTTTATTAGTTTTTGCTCCATCCTCTCTCATATATCTATATGATGTAAATGTAAATCCTCTATTTTCTTTTAACATATAATTTACTTGAACCTCTAATTTATTCGGTTCCCATAAATCATCACTATCTACAAAAGCTATAAATCTACCTTTTGCATTTTTTATCCCTGTATTTCTACTTACAGATGCACCGGAGTTTTTTTCAAGCTTTATATATTTTATTCTATCATCATTTTTTTGAAATTCTTTTATAATATTAGCAGAATTATCTTTAGAACAGTCATCTACTAATAAAAGCTCCCAATTTTTATATGATTGTTTTTTTATTGACGTTATTGTCTCAGATAAAAATCTCTCAGCATTATATACAGGAGTAATTATCGATACTAAATATTCATTCATAATTTGTACTCTCCTTATATAGTATAAGTACCATACTAACAAGTTTTATTTAGATACTAAATCCTTTTGTTTTATATATTTATAGTATCCTAATGGGAATAATAAAAAACACATCATTTTATCAGATAATCTTTTTACTTCTCCATAATAATTACTCTCTGATAATAAAGAATATCTTGTTAAGTTTATATAATTCTTAATCCACATATATGGATATTTTTTTATTGGATAGGTATTTTGATTTATTAGATATAAGTACTCCACTGATCTACCTCTTAAAGAGCTTTTACTTAACACATTATTTGTTAGTCCATCTTCTAAATATTCTCTTATTATCATGTGTTTATTTATACATGTCACTTTATATGATTTAGATATTTCATTCCATACTATACTCTCTGGTATAAACTTTACATCTTTTCTATCTGGGAATGGATAATCCTTTAGTACATCTGTTAAAAATACTATTGTCTTATCTCCTTTTACACCAAACTTATAATATAAATCTGCAAAATGACATATCTTTTTATCCTCAGGCATTTTTGTTCCTAATGTTGTTTTATCCGGATTGGCGCAAAGACCTACTACTCCACAAAATCCTGTTTTATCTTTAACTTCATTCCACTCTCTATCAACGACCTCTATTGAATCTTTTATTAATCCATCATCGCTATCCACTATAAAGAATAATTCACCGTGTGCATTTTTAACACCTGTATTTATAGCAGTATGTTTTCCACCATTTTTTTTATATATATATCTTATATTTATTTTATTTTCAGCTATAAATTTATCTACTAATTTTTTTGTATTATCAGTACTCCCATCATCTACAATTAGCCACTCAAAATCTTTAAATGTTTGATTTTTTAAATCGTTATATAAATTAGTTAATATATAATCTCTATTGTATGTTGGAGTAAATATAGTAAATCTATATTTATACATTTATTAAGTCGTCCTTTCCTACTAGCTTTTTTTGATTCCATTAATGCCATAGTTTATAAAGTAATATATAGATTTGTGTAGTGGTATTTTTTCAACATTTCTATATATGTTCCACGTCCACATAGCAGATTTTACCTTATTTCCACTAAGTGAGGTACTAGATTTTCTGTATAAAGCTAAAACTTCATTTAAACCATAGGCAACATGACCACTCTTTAAGATAGCTAACCATAATACATAATCTTCATGTCTTACGCCACTCATTTTAACTTCAAAGTTTAACTTTGATTTATCTATTATTACTGTAAGGCATCCTAATACATTTCCTTTTAGTAAAGTGTTATAATCAACACTTTTAGGAACGTTTATTACTTTATCTAACCTATCATTATTTTCATCTATAAGCTCATATGCAGTAAAAGTTATTACATAATTATTTTTATCCATAAAGCTTATTTGCTTCTTAAGTTTATCTTTATCCCATATATCATCACTATCTAAAAAGGCTAAAAATTGTCCCTCTGCATTTTTTAGCGCTATATTACGAGCATGTGAAACACCTTGATTATTCTTAGTCTTTATATATTTTATCCTACTATCATTTTGTGCATATGATTTTGCTATGTCTGAACTATTGTCAGTTGAACAGTCATCAACTATTAGCATTTCCCAATTTTCATATGTTTGATTTAGTACTGATTCTATGGTTTTTTCGATAAATTTTTCAGAATTATACATGGGAGTAATTATAGATACTAAATTCTTCTTCATATTATCTTCCTCATCATTTATATTATTTATTAATTTTATTTACTATCGCGCTGTATATTCTATCACAGTTCTTATTATCATTGTATCTGAAAAACTTATTTCTTTCATTTTTTTGACTTTCTAAAATTTCAAAATCATTATCAATAATTTCTATAAGCTTATCTACAGCCTCATCCTTAGTATAAGCTAGAGAACCAAACATTTCATTATCTAAATCTATATATGAATCTATTTTTTCTTTATACTCATCTATATCAAATTGATAAAAAAGTATTGGTCTATTCATATATAAAAAATCTATAGCTACGCTTGAGTAATCAGTTATGTTTACAGATGATTTTCTTATTTCATCAGCTAAAGTTACACCTTTATCTAAAAATATAATTCTTTTTCCAGTTATATTCTCTCTTATATCATCTATAAATTCATGCATAAGATGATGTAGGTAAAACTTTATATTAACATCTTTTTCTTCTAAAATTTTATTTAACTTTTCATCATTTAAAAAGTTCATTATATTTATAAAATAATCGCTTTTTGTAAAATTATCACCATCAAACTTTATCCAGTCTCTCCAAGTTGGAGTATATAATATATCTCTAGTTTGCGCGACTTCATTAGTTGGAAGATTATCATATCTAGCATTTCCTACTATGCATACATTATCTTTATTCATACCCCATTCATTAACCATAACATTTTCTTCAAACTCTGAACTTGCAGTTACTACATCGTAGCTTTTTAAAAGATTATCTATAATATTTTTTAATCTACCGTCCATAGGTTTTCTCTTTTTAAAACTTATTGTCCCATGGTTTAAATAGACTTTAACTGTAGTTTTGTGGAAATTATTAAGTACTGGAACAACAAAATTATAAGGTGCAATGTCTGCTGAGGGTGCATGAGAAAATACTATAGCTTTTGAGTTATAATAGTATAAATAATTCTCAACGCTTCCTCTTATTAATTTCTTTCCTGGTATTTTATCTAATACCTTACTTTCTTTATTTATAACCCAATATATATCTACATCTTTGTGATTTTTTAACATATATTCATAAAAGAATTTTGAGTTGTCATTATATATGTCTCCTGCATGTCCACCTATAAGCCAAATATTTTTATCTCTAAATTTATTTTTCTTAAATGGATATAATACAAATGCAACTACCATATTTATTAAAAATTTAATTTTGTCCATAAAATATTTTCCTCACTATTTCTTATACGCTCTAAATCCATTTAATCTACCTTTTATAGTAGCACTATGATAATCTCTATTTGAGCTTAGTACAAATCCACCTACATTTCTTACTAATTTAGATGTCATTACTTTTAAAAACTTATAGTCTTTTCTATATACTATTTGCTTTTTACATAATGCACCAAACCCTCTACCATAATTGAAATCTCTTTGGTATTTTTCTTTTGATTTAGAGTGCTTCTTTGCTGGATGATAAATTATATCATCACCAAAATACCTTCCTT
Organism: Faecalimicrobium sp. JNUCC 81; assembly: GCF_053667625.1. NCBI lineage: Bacteria > Bacillati > Bacillota > Clostridia > Peptostreptococcales > Peptostreptococcaceae > Faecalimicrobium > Faecalimicrobium sp. JNUCC 81. The sequence goes on along the minus strand of NZ_CM132203.1, from coordinate 617,816 downwards.
TAAATCCCTTGCTTATTAAATCTAGTATATAATCTATCTCTTCTCCAGATCCAAACTCTCCTCCTACACCTAGTTTTTCATCAAACCTAGTGTATTTAAAATCATTAAAGTTAATAAAGAAAGTTATTGAAGTTATAGTGTCTAATACATTTAAACTATTTATGTCACAAGTTCCATCATACATTTTCTTAAATGCATCAATTTTATTTGCATCCATAGTTTTGCAACTGTATATTTTATAATCTTTATTTTCATTAAAGAAGTTTATAACCTTTTCTAAGGTATCATATTCATAAACACAGTCATCATCAGGGAAACCTATAATTTGCCCTTTAGCCTTGTCTATACCTACATTTCTGTTATAACTTAATCCTATCTTATCGCTTTTTATATACTTTATATCTAACTTATCAACGTATTTATCAACTATCTCCTTAACTTTGTTATTATCATTTTGGTCTACTACTATAAGTTCAAAGTTTTTGTAAGTTTGATTTTCTAAGCTGTCCATAAGTAAGTATATATCATCATATCTATTTAATGTTGGCATTATTAATGATATTAACATTACTACCTCCTACTTTTTCTTTTCCACAATTCTATCTCTCTTTTATCATTTAATATCACTTCTTTTATTAGTAATACTATTGCAAAACTAAATGAAGCCTCTAATAATAAATTTTCTGCAAAAGAATATATTAAAAATATAAATAAAACTACTAAATACGCTTTTTTATCTTTCTCTATAAAACTTTCTATACCTTTATACATCAAATACATAAATAGTACGCAAGCAATTACTCCTAGCACACTAATTATATATACATAAGAACTGTCTAATGGATTAGTTGCTTTTATAGCGGGGCTATATGAATTTCCAAAAGGTTTGATAAAATTCCCCTCTTGAGCTAAGTATACATTCCAAAACTTAGGTCTACTTGCTAATAATCTATTTAATGCATTACTTTTATAAAACATCGTACCGATAATTACACTAGATAAAGTAAGTATTATCGGTGATGTCTTTATAAGTATTGATAGTCCTTTTATTTTTTTTATGTCTATCAATCTTATTATTTCTACAAATATTAATCCTGATAATATAGTTAAAAAACCAGTTCTACTATATGTAGTTTGATAAACAAAAAATGCAGATCCAAATAAAATTATTCTATCCCATTTATTATAGTTTTTATATCTTAAGAATATATATGCTGCATATATAGTAACCATATGATAAAATACTGCATTTGGATTACCAAGTCCAAAATCCATTCTTGGAACAAGCACATCTATTTTTTTTATATATCTATAGTGGACTTCCTGATTAAATTCTAATGAAGGAAATAAATTAAATAATAATATAGCTCCTATTAAAAAACATGCAGATATTATTAAATAATTTTTAACTATATATTTATCATCTATTTGCTTAGCTGATACAGCTAATAAAACAATTAATAATATAGCTCCTTCTCTATTTAATATATAAAGTAAGACACAAGCTCCAACTAGCACCATTTCTGTTATACTTTTTCTCTTATCAAATAAAAAAAGTAGCATTAGTATTCCTATTGAAGAATAAAATAACGCTGATTTAATTGTCCCTATATCCATATCTGGGTCAATAAATGATATCATATATTTTCTTAAGATAATAAAAAATAGTGCTGTAATAAAAGCTATTTTTCTCACATTTACCTTTTGTGATAAATCCATCATTTTATTTTCTCCCTTTTAGTCTTAATAAAGTGTTACTTGCAAATATTTTTGAACATTTTACGGTTTTATCTATCCCTTTTAGATGTTTACTTTCTAAGAAATAGCTTCTTTTCTTAGCCCAACTTTTTCCCCACCAATGTATTCCATAAGTATTTTCTGTTATACAATCTGGATAAAAGTCTTCTTTATAACTAAATGGATAAAAATACTCTTCATCATAAATTTTTATAGATTCACTGTAATTATTTCTATCTATTTTTTTATATTTTGTTTCTATCATATAAGTTATAACTTTAGGTATCGTATAAATATCCATACTTAATATATCACTTTCATAGAAATCTAATAAGTCTTTAAGTAATTTATGATTTTTCACAGAACCTATTATAGCTCCATTTGCATACTTCTCATCTTCATAACCGAAAAATATTTCACTTTCTGATAAAATCGGAGTTATATCTTTAAGTATTTGCATATCTGTATCCATATACACTCCACCGTCTTCATAAAGAACCTTTATTCTTATATAGTCAGATATAAATGCCCATAACTTTTTCTTATAGCATTCTTCTAAAAAAACTTTACCTTTTATTTCTTTTTCTATATCAAAGTTTTTTTCATTCCATTCAACTATCTCATACTCTGGTAACTTTTCTTTCCAAGAGTTAATGCATATATTTTCTATATTCCCTTTAGGTCCACCTATCCATACGTAATGAATTTTTTTAGGTATCAAAGTAATCCCTCCTTTATTTAAAACTAAATATATTCGTGTCTATTTTTTTCTTTTAATTGATCTACTATCTTTTTAACATCTTGAGCTCTATCTTTTCTACATACCATAACAGCATCATTAGTAGAAACTACTATTAAGTCGTTTATTCCAACTGTAGCTATTAATTTATCATCAGAGTATATTATAGAGTTTGATGTATCTATAGTAACAAAATCTCCTCTTTTAATGTTTCCTTCACTATCAGTAGGATATATTGCACCTAATGAATCCCAAGATCCAACATCGTTCCATCCAAAATCTCCAGGTACAACTACAACATCGTTACTTCTTTCCATTACGCCATAGTCTATAGATATAGAAGGGATAGTAGGATATATTCTTTTTATAGCTTCAGCTTCTTTTTCAGTTCCTAAGTACTTAGATAATTCTTCTAATTTATCATATACTTTTGGTAGATATCTTTTAAAGTCTTCTAATATTTTAGAAACCTTCCATACAAACATACCACTATTCCATACATATTTATTAGAAGCTACGTAACTTTTAGCTACTTCAAAATTTGGCTTTTCAACAAACTCTATTACTTCATAGGCATCCTTTCCTATGCAATTTTCCTTATCAAAATTTATATATCCATATCCAGTTGATGGGAAAGTAGGAGTTATACCTATTGTAACTAATTTATCATTGTCTTTAGCCACATCTATAGCCTTTTTAAGTACATTTTCAAAACCTTGTTCATCTTTTATATAATGGTCAGCAGGATATACACACATTACTCCATCTCCATGCTTTTTCATTATATTAAAAGCTGCAAATCCTATCGCTGCTGCCGTGTTTCTTGCAGAAGGTTCTGGTAATATATTTTCAAAGTTACATTTATCATTTACTATATGTTTAAGTGCATCTACTTGCTTTTCATTAGTAACTATAAATAAATCTTCTTTTTTAGCTAATGAATCTATTCTATTTATAGTTTCATTTATTAATGCATCTTCACCACTTAAGTTAATAAGTTGTTTAGGAACTTCTTGTCTACTTAAAGGCCAAAAGCGAGTTCCGCCTCCGCCAGCCATTATAACGTTATATACCTTCATAATCTTACCTCTTTTCTGTATCTATATAGAATCAACTATTTCTGTCATAGAAGTCATTAATTTAGATAGTTTTAAGTTAACACTGTCTAAATTTTCACTATTAGTTCCAAAATAGAATTTAATCTTTGGCTCTGTTCCTGATGGTCTTACAGCTATCCAAGAACCATCTTCTAATAAGAATTTAAGTACATCAGATTTAGGTAGTTCATCTACACCCTTTTTATAATCTAGCACATCTTTAATCTTTATATCTGCTATTTTATCCATTTTAGAATTTCTAAAATAATTCATTATTTCTTTTATTTTTTCTATACCTTCTATACCCTTTAGCGTTATAGATTTTAAATCTTCCTTATAATACCCAAACTTTTCATAAGTGTCTATTAAACCTTCGTATAAACTTAGGCCTTTTGATTTATAATAAGCTGCCATTTCACATATTAAAAGTGATGAAACAACACCATCTTTATCTCTTGCGTGAGTTCCTATTAGGTATCCATAACTTTCTTCATATCCCATTATGAAAGACTTTTCTTGACTCATTTCAAAGTTATTTATTTTTTCACCTATAAACTTAAATCCTGTTAAAGTATTTAAAGTTTCTACTCCATAATGTTTTGCAATTTCTGCTCCAAGTTCTGATGTAACTATAGTTTTTACTATCACTGGATTTTTAGGTGATTTATTTTTATTAGCTAAACTTTCAAGTACGTATCTAACTAAAAGTGAACCTACTTGATTCCCATTTAATACTATATACTCTCCATTAGAGTTTTTAACAACAACTCCAACTCTATCACAATCTGGGTCAGTTCCTATTATTAAATCTGCATTATCTTCTTTTGCCAAATCTATTGCTATACTAAATACAGATTTTTCTTCTGGATTTGGATAAATAACAGTCGAGAAATTAGGGTCTGGATTTTCTTGTTCTTTAACAACCTTAACATTTTCAAATCCAGTTTCTTTTAGAGCACGTCTTATAGATTTGTTCCCTGTTCCATGGATAGGTGTAAATATAACCTTTAAATCTTTTCCGTATTCATCTATTATATCTTGATTTATTATTTGAGACTTAACTGCATCTATAAATTCTTTATCAACGTCTTCATCTAATGTTATTATCATTTTTTCATTAACTGCTTTATCAAAATCAACAGTTTTTATAGTACTATAATCTTCTATTTTATTAACTTCAGATATTATTTCATTTGCCATATCTATGCAAACTTGTCCACCGTCACTACCATACACTTTATATCCATTATATTCTTTTGGATTGTGGCTTGCTGTAATTACAATTCCCATAGCACAATTTAAGTATCTAACTGCAAAAGATAACTCTGGAGTTGGTCTTAATTCATCAAATATGTATGCCTTAATACCAGAAGCTGCTAAAGTTTTAGCTGCCTCTATACAAAATTCTCTAGACATATTTCTACTATCATAAGCTATTACAACACCTTTATCTTTTCCAACCTGTCCCATAGCTTTTTCTATGTAATTGCAAACACCTAAAGTAGCACGTCTAATTGTGTATATATTTATTCTATTAGTACCTGCACCTATTATACCTCTTAGTCCACCTGTTCCAAACTCTAAGTTCTTATAAAATCTTTCTTGAATTTCTTTTTCATTATTTTCTATACTTAATAACTCATTCTTTGTGTTTTCATCAAAATAAGAAGATTCTACCCATGCCTTATATTCCTTTTTATAATCCATAATCTTATCCTTCCTAAACAATTATCTTTTTAATATTTTATTTTTAGTTTTATTTATAATATCAAATACTAAATTTACTTCTTCAACCTTAAAAATCATAATTAATAGTCCATATACACCTGCCCCTACTATAACAGAACATGTAACTGAAATTATATCATTTAATTTTCCAGGTTCCATTACACTATATAGGCTTTTATATGCAAATATTGTTACAACTCCCATTACAATAGCTGCTACTAAACTCTTAATACCTGTAATTATTATTTTATCTCCTCCAAAGTAACCCGTTTTCTTTTTAAGAGATATAAATAAAAGTATAATAGTAATAATAGAAGCAATACTTGTAGATATTGCAATACCTATATATCCTAATGGTTTTATAAGTATTAAATTTAAAATAATATTCATTACTAAAGCAATACTTCCATTTATCATAGGCGTTTTAGTGTCAGATAAAGAGTAAAATACTCTAGTTAGTATATCTCTTACTCCCATAGCTACTAAACCAAGTGAGTAAAATCTTAATGCAGTATATGTCATATAAGTTGATTCTGCATCAAAGGCTTTTCTTTGAAATAGTAGCCTAACTATTGGTTCAGCTAGTACAATGGCTCCTACTGTAATCGGTAGTACTAATAAAACAATGCAGTTTGATGATCTTACTATAGTGCTTATAAAATCATCCTTATTCTCTGAACTAGTCATTTGAGCTAACTTTGGATAGATAACAGTTACTATTGATGTAACAAATAAAGCCATAACAAAATCATTTAATTTACTAGCATAATTTAAAGCTGATAATGGCCCATTACCTAAACCTGAAGCTAACGCTTTATCAACAGTTGTATTTATCTGACCTATAGCTACACCTATAAGCATCGGTAGCATAAGAATTATCGCATTTTTTATATTTTCATCATTTATATTTAAATAAGTCTTATACTTATAACCTTTCTTAATGACAAATGGTAACTGGAATAACATTTGACTTGCCATACCTAAAAGTGCACCCATTGCCATTACAATAGGATTAGTTTTAGTACTTATAGCAATCGCTGATATTATAAAAATATTATATGGTATACCAATTAAACTTGGCACTGTAAAGCTTTCATTAACTTGTAAAAATGTGCTTAATATTTTACTAATACTTAAGAATATTACTCCTACTATCATAATTTTAGTAAAGTTAACAGCAAGGGTAAATTTATCACCTTCAAATCCACCTGCAAATATATTTATAAGTTGATCTGTAAATAAAAGCCCAAGTGTTGCAATTACTATAGATAATATTGCTACGATATTTAGCATATTATTAGTAAATTTAAGAGCCCCTTCTTCACCAAGTTTTTCTTTTGTATCAAAATATATTGGTACATATATTGTAGCTATTGCCGAACCTACAACTGCAATAATAAGACCCGGTATATTTAACGTTAATATAAATACGTCAGAATATGCTCCCGTTCCATAAAAGCTAGCAAGTGCAACTTCTCTAAAGAAACCTAGTACTTTAGATAGCATCGTTGCAATCATAATCCAAAGCGCTGCCTTAGCTGTTTTTGACATGTCTTTTTCTCCTTATATAATAAACTTTTTTTGAATAGCACAAAAAAGCTTTTTGAAAAAAGCTTTTTAAGATTGATATTTAAATGCTCTTACAACTATTATTACTAATAATACTATTAATATCATAGCTGATATAAAATTTTTACTCATTAGGGTATTAAATATACTATATTTACTAACTTCAGATCCAACTTGTATTATATCTTTTACATTAGATTTCTCTATGAATTTTTCTTGAGGATGAGTAAAAGAATCACTTGTAATTAATATTGGTATATTTTGTTTAGCCGCTACTACACCTAAAGATATATATTTTGATGAATCAGAACGATTTCCATATTCAACACTCGCAGTGTATAACTTATTTATATCACCTTTATGTAAATCTTTTATTGTATCAATATTAGTGTCAAATTTATTAATATCTTTTACAGCATCAATGTCAGCTTTAATTTTAGCTTTACTATTTTCAACTTCATAAACAAATTTTTCTGAGTCACCTACAACATAGACCTTTTTAATTTTGTATTTTCTAATAAAAAATTTAGTATCTTTAAAATCTCCATCGTTAAACCATAAAATTGGAGTATTTTGTTTAGCTGCTTTATCATATATAGACAATGCATTTTCAAGACCTGCTCTAGAGTTTATTAAGTATATTTCTGATACATTATTAATTTTATTAAGTTCCGAAGCAATTTCCGTAGCAGTTTCAAATCTATTTGTTCCGCTAATTCTTTCTACTTCTATCCCCATATCAGTTAATTTTTTCTCAGAAGTTTTGGACACAGCTTTTAAACCACCAATTATAGTGATTTTTTTTACACCTAAATCCTTTATATAGTCTATTGTCTTTTTATCTATCTTTTTCCATTCAGTAGTTATTATAGGTGCATCCTTTGCATAGGCAAGAGGTGTAGCACTAATACCATCTACTAAAGATTTTTCATTTATAAGTATTGCTTCATCAGCTTTTTTAAATACAGATTTATTTAGCTTCATAGATATTTCACGTGTTTTACCTTCTATAAGCTCTTTTTTATAGTTACTATCTGCAAAAATATTTAATGTTGATGATGTAAAAATTAATAAACTTAGCGATACTGCCGATATAGTTTTCTTTATCATCTATGCTCATATCCTTCTTTTTAAATTTTTTACTTCAATATAAAAGGGCTCTTTATAAGAGCCCTTTATAGTCAATAATCTAATTTTTAAAATTATCTAGCTCCATCTCCTGTTAATACTACAGCTACTGTTTTGAATAGTATCTTAAAATCTAGAGAAACACTCCTATTTCTTATATAATACATATCTTCTATAAGTTTTTCCTCAGGAGTAATCTCATATCCACCATTTACTTGAGCCCATCCAGTAAGCCCAGGTTTAACAGCTAGTCTATTAATAAATCCAGGTATTTCTTCATTAAATTGAGCCGTAAATGACGGTCTTTCAGGTCTTGGTCCGATTACACTCATATCTCCCTTTAAAATATTAAATAACTGTGGGAGTTCATCGATTCTTGTTTTTCTGATAAACTTTCCAACTTTAGTAATCCTTGGGTCATCTTTTTCAGCCCATTGAGCACCAAATTTTTCTGCATCGGTTCTCATAGATCTTAACTTGTATATATAAAATTTCTTTCCATTTTTACCTAGTCTTTCTTGTTTATAAGTTATTGGCCCATTATCTTCTATTTTTATAAGAATTCCAAATATAAGTATTAAAGGCACTCCAATTATAAGGCCGATTAATGAAAGTACTATATCTAATATTCTTTGATATGCATCAAACATCCAATTTCCTTTAACTTCACTAGAATCAATAGCATTTTTATATTGCAAGTAATTAAATTCATAACCTTCACCAGTATATCCAGTCATAATTACCTCCATTTTAGCATGTTAAATCTTATAATAACATTTTTTGACTTATTTCTATATTATACTCAATTATTATAAGTTTATCAATATAGTAAATATTATTGTAATAATATAGTAATTGTTATTATAATGATAAAACAAACTAGAATCTGTGCACTAATTTAATGTCTTTTCTATACCTTTACCAATTTGTGTTCCCATTAGTTGTCTTTCATGAAGTTCATCAACTAATTGTTGATCTTTTGGACTATCTATAAATGAACATTCAACTAATACTGAATCAGCATCTGTTTCTCTTAATACATGTAAATAATCTCTTCCATCTTCAAGAGTTCTAGTTTTAAGACCTCTTTTAGTTAAGTTAAATTTTTCTAATATACTGTTGTAAATATTATTTGCTAATGTTTTAGTTGGTCCACCATTTTTATCTTTATTTTTGTAGTATACTTCAAGTCCATTAGCCTCTCCATTGAATGAGTTAAAATGTATACTTGTAAATAAATTTGGCTTTACTCTATTTGATAAATCAGTTCTTTCTCTTAAACTCATAGTTACATCTTTATCTCTAGTCATAACTACATTTACATTATTTTTTCTTAAATAATCAGCTGTAGCTAATGATACATCTAGAGTATAATTCTTTTCTACTATTGATTTGTCTACTTTATTTGGTGCACCAGTATCACTTCCACCATGACCCGGATCTAAAACTACAGTTTTTGTTCCACTATTATGAAGTGATAATTTATATGCAATATCACCTATTACACCATCTTTAACTCCTCCACCAACTTGATAAACTACATCAGCAGTTTTATTACTTAAATTAGTATTGTGATAACTTGGTATGCTATCAGTCTTAGTTATAAGTATTGGAGAGCCTAATTTAGCAGCTAAAGGACCTGCTGTTAATGCATCAACTAAAATATCTCCTTTAGCTACTAAAACTGAATTTAATTTTTCGTTTGGATAAAACTTTGCCATTACTTTTGCATTAGTTTCATATCTATCTTTTCCATATACTCTATTATTATATACACTTTGCCCACTAGCTGGAGTAGTTATTCCTGCAACTTGATGTATAACATCTGTAGTCAAGTTATTCTCTCCACCTATGAAATATGCATTTTTTAAATTTTCATTTTTTAACCAATTATAAGTTATCTCTGGTAATTTAGTTTTTTCACTTAATATTATTGGTTGTTTATCTTCACCAGCTTTTGCAGCTATTGTAAGTGCATCTACTTCACCTTGATAACCATTAGCTATAAATATCTTTTCTACATCATGATAATCATCTATCTCTTTAGCTATTTTTAAAGAAGTTTCATATCTATTTTTACCTGCAATACGAAGTACATTTGAAGCTGTAATAGTCTTTAACTCGTTTTCTACATTATTAGAAACAACACTTTCTCCACCTATTATTATTATGTCTTTAGGATTTAAACGTGCTAGTTCATCTTTTGTATTTTGTGGTATACCGCCATTATTTGTTAAAAGTATTGGTGCATTCATTGTAGTTGCAAGTGGTGTTGCAGTTATTCCATCTGCTATAGCATTTCCATTTACTAAAATCACTTTATCTGCTCCATCTTTCCATCCTTCTTGGCTTATTTTAGCTGCTGTATGAGATCTATTGTCACCAATAAGTTTTTTTACTGGAGCTGACGTTTTTTCAACATATGAACTGAAATATTTCTTATTAGTTATTATGTACTCTTGAACTATATTATACTCTTGTAAGTTCAGTCCTAATTCTTCTAATTTTTGCTTATCTAATATTTGTTTATTTTCTCCATTTATGGTGATATTTTCTATTTGCCATACATTTAAGTATTCTGGGTCTTTATTAAATTCTATTATTCCTTCATATGAGTTTGTTTCAGGATTGAATTTTAAATTAGCTGAAAGTGGCATATCATAACATAAGAAGTTTATTGTTATCGAATCTGCATTTAGATTTTCTTTGAATTTTATACTTATTTTTGACGTATCTCCCAATACTACAGTTGTTTTTTCTAAATTTATATTAATATTTTCATTATTTTCTAAGTTAGCACTAGTTGCAAATGATACTGTTGGTGCAACTAATGATGTGGCTATTAATCCTGCAGCCATCATTTTTATTGTCCTTTTCATAAATTACCCCCTATTTTTCGTTAATCGTCTTAATTATAACATAATAGGAAATCATTGGACACCATTATACAGAAATTTTACATCTTGATTTTATAAAAATAGACAATACTTTTTATATTATCTGTCTTGTGTAATTGTTACAATAAAAATATATTTAACTAAATTGGTTTACTTAAGGAATGTAATGGGAATATATAGAATATACTAATAAAAAAAGAGGTGCTTAAAATGTATGATAAAATAGTATTACCCTATGAATTTAATGAATTAGAACCTTATATAGATGCTCAAACTATAGAAACACATTATAGTAAACATCTACAAACTTACGTAAATAATCTAAATAATCTTTTAAAAGGTTATGAAGAGTTTACTGAAGGAAAAACTTTAGAAGAACTTCTAAAAAATGTATCTGAGTTACCAGAACAAATTAGACAAGGTGTTATAAATCAAGGTGGTGGAGTTTATAACCATAACTTATACTTCTCTATTTTATCTCCAAGTGCTTGTACTACTCCAAAAGGAGACTTACTTGAAAAAATAAATCAAACTTTTGAAAGCCTAGAGAATTTAAAAGATGAACTAAGTAAAAAAGCTATTGCTCAATTTGGTTCAGGATATGCATCTTTAGTTATGGATAAAAACAAAGACTTATTTATAAAAGCAACATCAAATCAAGATACTACTCTTCAAGATGGATTAGTTCCTATACTTACAATTGACGTTTGGGAACATGCTTATTATTTAAAATATAAAAACCTTAGACCTGATTATGTTAAAAACATATGGAACGTAATAGACTGGGATAAAGTAAACGAATTATATAACAAGTAAAATAATTGTAATACTTTTAAATAAAAGAGTTTATATAAAGTGTATCATCATTTTATATAAACTCTTTTTCTATTAATAGATAATATTAATTGCCTTCTAAATTAGATGATAATACTATATTCAAAGTTATAATTATAAATATATATTATTCAGTAAACTAGATTTTACTGTAAAGTGATGTTACAATGTTTAAGATTATTAGAACAATAAGGGTGTGAATATAATGAAAAGAAAAGTATTATTTACAATAATTATTTTTATATTTGTAATTTTTCTAGGTACTCGCTTTTATAATAAATCTGATCAACTATCTACTAAAGAAAAGGTAAGCGATTTTAAATATGTGTACAATATCATAAAAGATGGATATCCTTATTTAGATGTAAATATGAGACGTAATAATATAAATTGGTTAGATAATAAAGATAAATATCTAAAAAGAATTAAAGATACTAAAAATGATGAAGAATTTATAGAAGAACTATCATCTATATTGTCTGACTTAGGTAATAGACATACTGAAGTCATAGATAATAAAAACCGATATGAACTTTTTAAAAAATCATATTCAAATAATAATTGGTATGATTTTCTTGATGATAAAAAAGTTGTAGATAGATACAATTCTATAAGACCTAAAATTAAAATATCTAAAGATATTTTCTTAAAAAAAGAGCTAACTTTAAAAGATATAGTTAAAGATGAAGTTGGATACATATATTTGCCATCAATGGCATCAAGAAATGGATCTACAGATAAAGATTTAAATATGATTGGGGACTATATCAATGCATCACGCAAATATAAAGCCTTAATCATCGATATAAGAGGTAATTTAGGAGGAAGTGATAGCTATTGGCAGGGAATAGTTTCTAGGCTTATAAAAAATGATACTATCATAAATGGCTATAGAGTCTATAGAAATAATAGTAAAATAGTTAAGAAATATACCAATGTAAGAAATATCGGCCTAAAACCTATTGAAAAGTTGCCTCAAAGTATATTAATTAACGCACCACAGGAAATTTTTAATGATTTTAGTGACTTTGAAGAAGCATCCTATACTATAAAAGCTAAAGATAATTTAAATTTTGAAGGAAATATATACTTACTTATAGATGATAAAGTATATTCATCATCAGAGTCATTTTCTATGTTTTGTAAAGAAACTAATTTTGCAACTTTGATAGGAAAAACTACTGGCGGAGATGGCAGAGGACTAGATCCTATTTTATTTAAACTAAAAAATAGTGGTTTAATAGTTAGAATGGCAAGTGGTATGTATTTAAATAAAGATGGAATATGTGATGAAGAATTTAAAACAACTCCAGATTTTAAAGTTAAAAATTGTGAAAGAACTAGAGATTTCAAAGATGATAACTGTATAAAAAAGGTATTAGAGCTTGAAAATATTAGCTAATGCCGATTTATCTCTTATCAACAGTCTATTACTGTATACTTACATTTAACTCATCCTATGGTGGAGTAATGTAAGTATACAAATTCATTAACCAAAATACTCTTGCTTAAATTTTTATAAATTTATTTTTTCTATACATATAAAGCATTATAATAATCCAAATTACAGCATATAAGCTTGAAAATATTATAGAATCGTAAAAATCACCTGCCCAAGGTGTTATAAACTCATATGTTACCCATGCTCTAAATCCAACAACTTCATTATTAAAATCACTTAATATATTTACCTTCCATAAGGTTTTGCTAATAATTTCAAGCATCATATAAGTAAATATAGGGCTACTACCAAGTGCTATAATGGGAACAAGTGTCTTATACTTTTTCTTCATATCGCATATATAATAAAATACTGAAAGTATAATACTAAAAACTCCACCAGTTAATAATACAAATGAACTTGACCATAATCTTTTATTAAATGGAAAATATTTATTAAATATAAATGCACCTATACTAAGAGCAATTCCTAATAATATCATTCTAGTTAATTTATCTTTTTCTAATTTTTCTTTATCCGTAATTATACACCCTATAACACTTCCCATAAGTACTGAAGATATGGATACTATTGTTGTAAGTATTCCTTCAGGATCAAAATTTTGCTTATATAAATTCCCATTAAGTAAATTAATATCTACTATTTGAGCTAGGCTACCTTCCATTTCAAACCCATATGTTTTTGCTATTATGTAGTATAGAAATATTATTGATAATGATATACTTAATAATATTGATACTATGTTATTATTTTTGTTATTTAATTTTCTTATTCCTAAATAAATTATACCACCCATTAGATAAGTTATTCCTAGTCTTTGTAAAACGCCCATTATTCTAATGCTGTTAACATCAGAATTTGATAAGTAGTTTAAAAACAGTCCAAATAGTACCATTATTATGGATCTTTTTATTATGTCTGTTATTATTTTACTATTTGAAACTTTCTTTTTTATTTTATTGTTTATTGATATCGGTATTGATACTCCCATGCATATTATGAAAAATGGAAATCCAAAATCAGCAAGTGTTACTCCATTCCACATTGCATGTTCTAATTGTATGTATCCTCTTTTTACTCCTGGATTGTTTACAATTATCATAAGTAATATTGCTAGTCCCCTAACTACGTCTATTGATTTTATTCTCATTCTAATCCCCCTAAGATTTTGATTATGGCTTTTTTATTATATACCTTTATCTGTTCTTAGGCTATTTATTTAATTTAGTTTTTTAATTTGATTAATTAAAGTAACTATATGATATCGATGATATAAGTATCATATTTTCAGATAAATTAAAAAGATTATCGAGTTTTATAATATAAACTCGATAATCATTTATTACTTTACTTTGTCTACTCCAAAGTTAGTTTATATATTTTTTAGATAGCATTCCTACAGTATGCTATTTCTCTTTTTACACCTTAATTATTTATTTTTTCAAGCGTCTCTAATGTTGAATTATTATCTATTTTTATAGTAATTTTTTCTTCTGTTGTTCCATCCCAACTTATTTTTAATGTATCAGTTTGCCCTGGTCTTAGTACTTGTTGGCGATATACTAAGTAATCTGTTTCATCAAATATCTCTTTTGGGTATTTTTTACCATTTTTAATTAGATATGCATCATCTGTAACTGTTTTATTCTCTGGAGCTATTATTTTAACTTCCACATAATTTCCTGGTGTTCTAACACCGTCTTTGAAGTATGGTATTACTCCACTAAATGTATTAATTTCAGGATCAAAGTTTAAACCTTGACTACTTGCTACAAAGTCTCCTTTTTCTACTCTTAATAATTTATCTACTTTATTTGACCATCTTATACATGTTTTTTCATCATCTTCAACCACTTCTTTAAGATATCCATCTGCTACTACCCAATCCAAGTCTAGTGTTGCTTTATCTGATTGAATTTGTACATCTTCTCTAAATTCGCAACCTTCTCCTACTTTAAATAAAACTTCTCTTTCTTCATTAGCTTGACCTTTATCTACATTAACTCCATACCATGCATTTCCTTCTGTTACTAAGTTTGTAGCATTTACCGTTGATCCATTCACTAATAATCCACCCTTAGCTGAGTTCTTTATTGTTACATTTGATAAACTTCCTGTTGAATTATAGTATTGTATACCAAATCCTTTTGCATTCTCTATTGTTAGATCTGATATCTCAACATCTTCTTTGCCTGCTACTTGTAGTGCATGATCTGTAGTAGTGCTATCTACTGTTATCTTTTTCCCTCTTCCATCTAAGCTAGTTGTTATATCTATAGTATCATTTAATATTATTGTTTTTATATCCGAATTATCAATAGCTTTAATTAACTCAGCTTCATTAGATGCATTAGCAGTTGTAACTACAGTTGAACCTCCAGATGAGCTTCCTCCACCCGTTGATCCACCTGGTCTATTTCCGTCTAAACTTGGATTTTGACTTCCCGTTGGATTGTTAGTTATAGTACCACTATTACTTATAATAGTGCCTGATGCATCATTTTTTATATTAGTTACTGTACCATCATTTACTATTTCTACCTTACTAGCACTTCCTTGAATTTCTATATTAGAAATAGTTGCCCCACTAGCATTTTCAACTTTTCCTCCTACAGAATCTTTTACTACTAGTTTAGATATAGTTCCTTTATTTACTATTTTCGCATTTGGTGCACTTACAGTTATCGTGTTTTCGTAGTTTCCTGATAAGTTTATGGCTATTTTTTTAGTAGTTGTTATAACTATTTCTTCATTTATATCAGCTCTTGTAACTAGATTCATATCTATAACATCATTCGCATCAGCTTTAGCCAAAGACTCATTTAACTGTACTACAGTTTTTACATTGTATGTAGTAACCTCTTGCATAGATCTTAATTGATCAAATCCAGCTTTATTACTTCCTCCTCCAACTTGAGTTATAGTCTTAAAAGATTTAGTATTAGTTACATCTTTTTGTTTTTGATTTAATCCGTTTCTAACTAGTACAACTGGTGAATCATTCTTAGCAGCAAGTACACCTACAGCTAATCCATCTATTAATTCTGATTCTTTAGCCATACCATCTTTAGCTACATAAGCATTCTTTAATTCTTTTTCTGTATAGAATGTTTCTATAACTTTTGCATTAGTTTCATTTCTATTTGCGCCATCTAATCTTTTAGCGTTTGGAAATTTATTACCTATTTCATTTGATACCGCACTTGTTCCCCCTATTATATAAGAAGTTTTTATATCTTCTCCTTTTATAAATTCATCAGATACTTGTGTTCCTTTACTTGGGTGAGAAAGTATTACTGGCATATCTTTATCAGCTGCAACTGGCGCAACACTTATTGCATCTACTAAACCTTTATCTCCATTTACTACAGCTATTTCAGATACATCTTTTGTACTATCTAATCTCTTTGCTATTTCTAGAGAGGTTTCATATCTAGTATTTCCCCAAATTCTATCTACTGATAATTTTTCAGCTTTTAGAGCATCTTCTACTGATTTTTTTAATACATTTGTTCCACCTATTAAATAAACTTTTTGTACACCTAATCTCTTTAACTCAGCTTTTATTCTTTCATCTAATTTATTATTTTGAGTTAAAAGCATTGGAGCATCTTTGGCTTCTGCAAAAGGTGTTGCAGTTAATGCATCTGCTAATGCACTATCATTTACAATTACTGCTTCTTTAGCGCTAGACCACCCCTTTTTACTTATTTCTATTGCTGTTTCCCATCTACCTTTTCCTACTAAAGTTTCGCTAGCTGCACCTTGTGCTGCATCCACAGTTGTTAAGTTTCCTAATCCACTTCCTGCTACTAATGTCACAGTAAGAAGTGATGCTATTTTCTTTGGTAATTTCATTATATTTCCCCCTTAGTTTTATATAAAAAGATACCAGCTTAAATAAAAAATATAGATATCTATATTTTTTATTTAAATTAGTCTATTTCACTACTAACTCCATATAACCCAAGTGACCACATACAGATTATACTTCTCAGTTCCTAAATTTTATTTTTATAATATAAAACATCTTTATTTCACTTTAAATTTATTTTATTATATTATGATTTTATATTTTAACATTTTCCTTTTCAATCTAATTTATTCTATTTTTTACGACATATCTATATAGGTTTTTATTTATTATTACAATGATAAATTCTCAATTAAATTTTCATCACTGTAACAAAGTTTAAATTCGAAAAAACTTCTAATTTTGTCGTCTTTTATTTACTTTTTTAGTTAGCTTTCTAATTTTACTATTTTTATTTAATTAATTTTATAAAATTTACGTTTTAACTTATTTTTTATTTTTATTCTATAATAATTTTAAGTCAAAAATAACTCAAGCAAATGGAATACCTATTTGCTTGAGTTAATAAATTTCACATTATATTTTTAAATCATCTTATAGATGATATTACATTTGAGTTTATATTTCCACCTACTTCTATTATGTTTTTATATCCACTTTGTTTAATAGCTTTAACCTGAGATGCAGTCAATTTATTAGTTCCTATTACTATAGGTGCATTTTTCATACCAGCTAAATTCCCTACTGATAATGCATCTATAAGCTCATCTGATTTAGTTATTATTATAGTATCTATATTTTTATGGAATTTTTCAACTACTTTTGCATTAGTTTCTTGTCTATTTGCTCCATATATCCTATTACTTTCTAAACTATTTCCAGCTATGTTTTCTAAACTACTTATAATATTTATCGTCATAACTTGCTCTCCACCTATTATATAGATATCTTTTTTTCCAAAATTAATTATCCATTTAGTAATCTCTTCATTTAACTTATTTCCATTAGTTATAACTATAGGTTGTTTATCTTTACAAGCTTTCGATAATATACTCATAGCATCGGCTTCACCTTTATATCCATTAACTAAATATAAACTCTTTATATCACTTATATTTTGTATATACTTAGCTATTTGTAGTGAAGTTTCTTCTCTATTATCTCCAGCTATTCTTACTATATTTTCTTTAGATATATTTGTAGTATTTGATATTTCATTTACCACACTTTCTTGTATAGCATTAGGTCCACCTATTATATAAATTTTAGATGGTTTTAATCTTTTTAGTTCATTTTTTGTCTCATTTGGTAATTTATCTTTACGAGTTAGTAAAGTTGAAGAATTGGTTACTGACGATAATGGTCCTGATGAAAGTCCATCAGAATAGCTACTTCCATTGACTAAAACTACTGAATCTGTTTTATTTTGAAATGCTTCTTGGCTAATTTTTGCCGCTGTATCATATCGATTAGTTCCTATTATTTTTTTAACTGGTATATTTCCAATATTACTAGTATCAACATAAGCTATATCTTGGCCTTTATTTTCAGGTATTTTTATATCTTTATCGATTGAAGGATGTAGTACTACACAACCTCCACCTCTTAAATCTGTTCCTTTACCAGCATATATTCTTGGTACTATATCATTAAATCCATCTTCATTTTTAAATCCATATTTTCCACTTGGTTCATTCAACACTAAAGCTACTCTAAAGTTTGTCATAAACTCTCCAAATGTCATATTGGGATCAATATATTTTTGAATAATTGATTCTACCGATTTATAATTACTTTGTGGGCTATTTAATATTTCTTTATATATATAATCTCCTTGTCCTACTTGTATTCTTAGATATTCCATGAATAAATAGGATAATGCATAATTTGATACTGTATCTCCATTATAATCCCAGTATAATAATGAGTGACCATTGGCTATTGATTTTGATTTGTTATAATAATTTATTCTATTTTCTCTTGGCTTTTTTAGATAAACTTGTTCCGCTGCCAATGATAAACCTTCATCTAGCCAAGTTTCCATATCTTGTTTATTTCTTTTTAATACATTTTCATTATAATTTACCATATGTTGAAATTCATGAGCTAAAACTGGATATATTTTTGAAAGGTCTTTTTTATTACCTGTACCCATAGCTGGATAAGTATCAATATAAAACATTTCACAATGATTAGAATTTTCTACATCATATAAATCTTTGGGACTAAAATATCCTTGTGTATATACATTAGTTTCTGCAAAGTTATCTACTATATCGTAACAAAGTATATTTATCTTTGAGTCATTATCTACATCGCTTTCGTATCCAAAGTTATTTCTTATAGTGTTATAAATATTATTTTCAAACTCTTTACCTATACTTATTGCTTCGTCTCTAGTAATGCTATCTTTATATACCCATACATTGACTTTATATCCTGCATACTCTAAGTTTGCAGTTATTTTATATTCACTTCCATTTCTAAAATTGGTTACATTAAATTCTTTAGTATCTTCTACCATAAACATAGATTTAGATTTATTTAATGGTATTTTATCAGGAGTAATAAGAGATGTATTGGATTCATAAAATGGTATCACAGTGTCTATAGGGTGCATTCCGTCTAGGTCTCCATCTTCTTCACCTGCATAGTCATTTTCATTTATTGTCCCTGTATTTTGCAGTTTTTCTATATTCGTTGATTCGTTATTTATTATAATGTATCTATCTTCACTGCTTGTACTAGCATAAATCATAGAAGAACCTAGAGCCATAATTAATATTATAGATATGACGATTTTTTTCACTTCAATTCCTCCATTTTGGCCACTTTTAGTCTAGCCATTTATTTTAGGTTCTAGTGTATATTATGATTGCTCGACATTTTAGGAATCTACCATAAAAGGAATATTTTAATATTATGACTTCTAGAATTCTATGTTTGTTTTATATATCTCTATATTTTAAATTATCTTATAGATGATATTACCTTTGGGTTTATATTTCCACCCACTTCTATTACATTTTTATAGCCACTTTCTTTAATAGCCTTAATTTGAGATTCAGTTAATCTATTTGTTCCTATAACTATAGGCGCATTTTTAATACCTGCTAAAACCCCAACTGATAATGCATCTATAAGCTCATCTGATTTAGTTATTATTACTGTATCTACATTTTTATAGAATTTATTAAATACCTTAGCATTAGTTTCTTGTCTATTTGCACCGTATATTCTATTTTGTTTTAAATTTGTACCTACTACTTTTCCAACATTATTTATAAAACTTGGAGACATAACTAAATCTCCACCTATTATATAGATATCTTTAGCTCCTATATTTTTTATCCATTTTAAATTTTCATCTTTTAACTTATTACCATTAGTTATTATTATAGGTTGTCTATCTTTACTTGCCTTTGATAATATACTCATGGCATCGGCTTCACCTTTATATCCATTAACTAAATATAGAGTATTTACATCACTAATATTTTGCATATATCTAGCTACTTGAATTGAAGTATCTTCTCTATTATTTCCTGCTATTCTTACTATATTTGATTTAGATATTTTAGTAATATTAGATATTTCATTTATTACGCTATCTTTTATAGCATTTTCTCCACCTATTATATAAACTTTAGATGGCTTTAATCTTAACAGCTCATTTTTTGTTTCATTCAGTAATCTATCTTCACGAGTTAGTAAGGTAGAAGAATTAGTTAATGATGCTAATGGCCCTGATGAAAGACCGTCAGAGTAGCTACTTCCATTTACTAAAACTACTGAATTTGCTCTATCTTTAAATGTTTCTTGACTAATTTTTGCTGCTGTATCATATCTATTATTTCCTATTATCTTTTTAAGTTGAATATCTGACATATTATCAGTATCAACATAAGCTAAATTATTGCCTATGAAATTATCTACTTCTACGTTTTTACCTTTAGAAGCATCTAATACTATAGATCCTCCACCTCTTAAATTTACTCCGCTTCCATAATATATACGAGGTATTATTTGATTAAATCCATTTTCGCCTTTAAATCCATATTTACCAGTTGATTCATTAATTGCTAAAGCCACTCTAAAGTTTGTCATAAATTTTCCAAATTGAATATTTGGGTCAATATATTTTTGTATAACTGATTCTATTGCTTTGTAATTATTTTGAGGATTTTCTATTATTTCTTTATATATAGAATTTCCGTGATCTGCCTGTATTCTTAAATATTCCATAAATAAGTATGATAATGAATAGTTAGCTAGTGTGTCACCATTATAATCCCAGTATAATAATGAGTGACCATTAACTATTGCTTTTGATGTGTTATAATAATCTATTCTATTTAATATTGGTTCTTTTAGGTATATCTGTTCTGCTGCTAATGATAAACCTTCATTCATCCAAACATCCATGTCTTGTCCATTTTCTTTTAATACATTCTCGTTATAATTAACCATATGTTGAAATTCATGAGCTAAAACTGAATATACCTCAGAAACATCTTTTTTGCTTCCCATACCCATAGATGGATAAGTATCTATATAAAACATTTCACATTTATTAGAGTTTTTTACATTATACAAATCCTTTGGACTAAAATATCCTTGAGTATATGCACCAGTTGCTTCAAAGTTATCTATTATATCATAACAAAGTATGTTTATCTTTGAATCACCATCTACATCACTTTCATTTCCAAAGTTATTTCTGACAAGGTTATAAATATTATTTTCAAATTCTTTACCAATACTTGTCGCTTCACCTTTGGTAATACTATCTTTATATACCCATACATTAACTTTATATCCAGAGTATTCTAAATTCGCACTTATTTTATATTCATTATTATTTTTAAAATTGGTTACATTAAATTCTTTAATATCCCCTACTATAGACATGTTATTAGACGCTTTAGATTCTAATATCTTCTCAGGAGTGACAAGAGGTGCATTGGTATTGTCAAATGGTATAACTTTATCTATAGGATGCATACCACCTAAGCCACCATATTCATCTTTTGAATAATTGATTTCATTTACCGGACCAGTACTTTGATAATTTCTTGAATCTGTTGATTCGTTATTTATTATGATATATCTATTTTGGTTATTTGTATTAGCATATATCATAGAAGTACTTAGAGCCATAACTAACATTATGGATATAGCTATTTTCTTCAATTTAACCCCTCCATTTATGCACATTAACGAACTAGTCATTTTTAGTTCTCATTTATCCTATGATTACTAGACAATATGTGACACATGTTTTAGGTTAACATTTTAAGTTATAGACTCTAAGATTCTATTTTAAAATTATCTTATAGATGAAATTACACTTGGATTTATATTTCCACCTACTTCTATTATATTTTTATAACTACTTTCTTTAATAGATTTTATTTGAGATTCCGTTAATCTATTTGTTCCTATAACTATAGGTGCATTTTTCATACCTGCTAAAACACCTACTGATAGTGCATCTATAAGTTCATCTGATCTAGTTACTATTACTGTATCTACATTTTTATAGAACTTATTAAATATTTTTGCATTGGTCTCTTGTCTATTTGCACCATATATTCTATTTGCTTCTAGATTTGTACCAACTACTTTTCCAACATTACTTATAAAACTTGGTGACATAACTAAGTTTCCACCTATTGTATAAATATCTTTAGTTCCTGCATTGTTTATCCATTTTAAATTCTCATCTTTTAACTTATTACCATTAGTTATTATTATAGGTTGTTTATCTTTACTTGCCTTTGATAATATACTCATTGCATCGGCTTCACCGTTATATCCATTAACTAAATATAATTGATTTACACTTCCTATATTTTGCATATATCTAGCTATTTGAATTGAAGTGTCTTCTCTATTACTTCCAGCTATTCTTACTATATTGGATTTAGATATTTTTGTAGTATTGGATATTTCATTTATTACACTATCTTTTATAGCATTTTCTCCACCTATTATATAAACCTTAGATGGTTTTAATCTTAATAATTCATTTTTTGTTTCATTTGGTAGTCTATCTTCACGAGTTAGTAAGGTAGAAGAATTAGTTAATGATGCTAATGGGCCTGATGAAAGTCCATCAGAGTAACTACTTCCATTTACTAAAACTACTGAGTCTGCTCTATCTTTAAAAGTTTCTTGGCTAATTTTTGCTGCTGTATCGTATCTATTATTTCCTATTATTCTTTTAAGTTGAATTTCTCTCATATTACCAGTATCCACATAAGATAAGCCACTACCTCTAAAATTAGCTACTTCTAAGTTTTTACCTTCAGAAGCATCTAGTACGATAGAACCTCCTCCTCTTAAGTCCGCTCCACTTCCAGCATATATACGAGGTATTATTTGATCAAATCCATCTTCCCCTTTAAATCCATATTTACCTGTACTTTCATTTAGTACTAGTGCTACTCTAAAATTTGTCATAAATTTTCCAAAAGTCATATTTGGGTCTATGTATTTTTTTATAACAGATTCTATTGCTTTGTAGTTATTCTCTGGATTATCTATTATTTCTTTATATATAGAGTTACCTTGACCTGCTTGTATTTTTAAGTACTCCATAAATAAATATGATAATGAATAGTTAGCTAGTGTATCTCCACTATAATCCCAATATAATAACGAATGACCCTTAGCTATTGATCTTGATCTATTATAATAGTTTATTCTATTTAATCTCGGTTCTTTTAGATATATTTGTTCCGCTGCTAATGATAAACCTTCATTCATCCAAACATCCATATCTTTTCCGCCTTCTTTTAACACATTTTCATTATAATTTACCATATGTTGAAACTCATGTGCTAAAACTGGGTATACCTCAGAAATATCTTTTACACCACCTGTGCCCATAGATGGATATGTATCTATATAAAACATTTCTCCGTTATTAGAGTTTTCTACATTATATAGGTCTTTTGGGCTAAAGTATCCTTGTGTATAAGCGTTAGTAGTCTCAAAATTATCTATTATATCGTAACAAAGTATACTTACTTTTGAATTTTTATCTACATCACTTTCATTACCAAAATTATTTCTAATAGTATTATAAATATTATTTTCAAACTCCTCACCTATACTTGTTGCTTCTTTTTCTGTAATACTATTATCGTGTACCCATACATCAACTTTGTCTCCTGAGTACTTTAAATTTGCAGTTATCTTATAGTCACTTCCCGTTTTAAAATTAGTAACATTAAATGATTTACTATTTCCTGAAGTAGACATACTTCTAAGCATATGTTTTGATGCATCATTAGGTGTAGCAAGAGGTGCATTAGTATTATCAAATGGTATAACTTTATCTATAGGATGGATTTCATCCAAGCTACCATATTTTTCATTTGCATACTCAATATCATTTATTGGTCCTGTGCTTTGATAATTTCTTGTATCTGTTGATTCATTATTTATTATAATGTATCTACCACTTGCTGCACTGGCATATATGGTAGATGAACTTATAAATAGTGCTAACATTATAGATATAGCTTTCTTTTTCATGTCAATTCCCCCAATCTGAGCCAATTTTTGAAACTCATTTTTAGTTATATTTTCCTAAATATAATTATTCGACTTAATTCATCATATATTTATATTTATTGACTTATAATTTTATTTCCATTGATATTTTGACTTTCATAACGGTTACAAACTTGTAATTTTTTTCATTTTTGTGTTCTACATCCACTCGACTTTTTCATATGCTTATAGTATAATCAAATTAAGGAATTAAGAAATTTCTAACATCTCTTATTCCGTATTTCTCACATTAAAAGGCCTTGGACTTTGTCCGAGGCCTTTTGCTTTCCTAAAATTAAATTTAGCAACGTATTGGAGAATTACCTTAGCTAAATTTATATAGATACTTAACTGTTTCTTTTCTTATAGTATCATTTAATTCTTCAAACATATCATATCCTTGGATAGTATATTCTTTAACTGGATCTTTTTGACCTATAGCAGCAAGACCTATGCATTGTCTTAGTTGATCCATAGCATCTATATGATCTATCCAATGAGTATCTACTACTTCTAATAATACTTTCTTTTCTAATGTTTTAAGTTCATCCATACCTACTACAATTTTTTTGAAATCATATACTCTCTTTGATAGGTCATAAGTGTATTCTATAATTTCTTCCACACTTTTTTTATCCATATCTGGAATTAATAAAGTATTCTCTGGCATAAAAGTACTATATAAACTCTTTAGATATCCATAGTAATCCTTTTGCTTAACTAAGTATCTATTTGCAGTTTCTTCTATAACTTTTCTAACCATATTTTGTATTTCATCTTCAACACTTTCATCATCTAAAACTTTATTTCTTTCAGCATAGATAACTTTTCTTTGTTCATTTATTGTATCATCGTATTTTATTACATTCTTTCTTATTTCAAAGTTACGTCCTTCTATTCCTCTTTGTGCTCTTTCTACAGCTTTTAGTAGATTTCTATTTTCTAGTGGTTGTCCATATTCAGATTTAATTCTCTTAGCAATTTTTTCTATACTACTTCCACCATAAAGTTTTATAACTTCATCTTCTAAACTTACAAAGAATCTTGATGTTCCAGGGTCTCCTTGACGTCCAGAACGTCCTCTTAGCTGATTATCAATTCTTCTCGTTTCATGTTTTTCAGTACCTATTACATATAATCCACCAAGTTCTTTTACCTCATCTTCTTCAACAAGGTCTCCATCACCTAAAGATATATCAGTACCTCTACCTGCCATATTAGTAGCTATTGTTACAGCTCCTAATTTACCAGCTTTTTTAACTATATCTGCTTCTTTTTCGTGGTTTTTAGCATTTAATACTTCATGCTTTATACCTTTTTTACTTAATAAACCTGATAAATATTCAGACTTATCTATAGAAACCGTTCCAACAAGTACAGGTTGCTTAGTAGCATGTATCTTTGCTATTTCATTTACAACTGCTTCATACTTTTCTTCTTCAGTTCTAAATACTAAATCATTTAAGTCTGCTCTTAAAATTGGCTTATTAGTTGGTATTGTAACAACGTTTATATTATACGTAGATTGAAACTCTGCTTCTTCAGTTTTAGCAGTACCAGTCATTCCTGATAATTTCTTATACATTCTAAAGAAGTTTTGGAAAGTTACTGTAGCTAAAGTTTTTGATTCTCTTTTAATCTCAACTCTTTCTTTAGCTTCTATTGCCTGGTGAAGACCATCTGAGTATCTTCTTCCATCCATTATTCTTCCTGTAAATTCATCTACTATCATTATTTCATTATTTTTTACTACATAGTCTACATCTTTTTCCATTAATTTATTAGCTCTTAAAGCTTGATTTATATGGTGATATATTTCTATGTTTTCTATATTAGTTATATTATCGATTCCAAAGAAACTTTCAGATTTTTTAAGTCCACTTTCTGTAAGTGCTATTGTATTATCTTTTTCTTCGATTTCATAATCTTCTTCGATTAAACTTTCAACAAAAGCATTTGCTATATCATATAATTTAGTACTTTCTTCTCCAGTACCAGATATTATAAGAGGTGTTCTAGCTTCATCTATAAGTATAGAGTCAACCTCATCTACTATTGCAAAGTTTAATTCTCTTTGAACTTTATCTTCATTTCTAGTTACCATATTATCTCTTAGGTAATCAAATCCATATTCATTGTTAGTTCCATATATTATGTCACAGTCATATTGTGCTTTTCTCTCAATTGGGTCTTGGCCATGTATTATAACTCCTACAGACATTCCTAAGAATTCATATACTGGTTGCATTATTTCTTTATCACGTTTTGCTAAGTAATCATTTACTGTTACAACGTGTACACCTTTTTCTGATAAAGCATTTAAATAAACAGGAGCTACTGCCACTAGTGTTTTACCTTCACCAGTTCTCATCTCAGCTATTTTTCCTTGATGCAATACGATTCCACCTATAAGTTGTACTCTGTATTGTCTCATACCTAGTACTCTTCTACATGCTTCTCTTACTGCTGCAAAAGCTTCTACTAAAATATCATCTAAAGTTTCCCCTTTTTTTAATCTTTCTTTAAATGTATTTGTCATATTTTTTAATTCATCATCATTAAGACTTTGAATTTTAGCTTCTTTATCATCAATAGCATCTACTATTTTATTTAATATTTTTATCTCGGCTTCATCTGCTTTGTTAATTATTTTGTCTAAAACTGACATATCTTACTCCTCCTTAAATATACTACAGTTTATATTATACATTAATTATAGGAATAATTGTCCCATTTTCGATTTTTAGTAGACATTTTTTGCAATATAGGGTACAATTAAAAGTACTTAAAATAGAAAACATCTCTTTTTTAAGTATTTCTCACACAAAAAGCATCATTCGTACTTGTACGAATGATGCTTTTTAATTTTTTATCTTTTTAACCTTTTTCTTATTAAATCAGTTATTATTTTTACTTCCTCAACCTTTAATATTACAACTAGTATTGCATACACTATTACTCCAACAAATATTGCTCCAAATAGGCTTACTACATTAGATACAAAACCTGCTCCTAATAAAGAAGCCAGTATTTTATTAGTTATTAATGCAGCTAATCCCATAATAATTGATGCAATAAGCGACTTAATAGTAGACTTAATTATTTTATCTTGTCCAAAATAACCTATTCTTTTTTTCAAGCTATTAAATAATAAGAAAGTACATATAAGTGCTGATATACTTGTTGCAAAAGCAAGTCCTGCATGACCCATAAATTTTACTATTATTAAGTTAAGTACTATATTCATAATCATTGCAATTGCTCCATTTATCATAGGAGTTTTTGTATCTTGAAGTGAATAAAATACTTTACCTAATATATCTCTAAGACCAAATGCAACCATACCTATTGAATAAAATACAAGAGCTATTGAAGTCATAGCAGTCGCTCTTTCGTCAAATGCTCCTCTTTCAAATAAGAGCTTAACAATAGGCGTTGAAAGAACCATCGCTCCCACAGATATAGGAACTACTAATAAAACAACACTATTTACACTACTTACCACTGACTCTGTAAACTTTTCATTATCTTTTTGTGATGATAATTTAGAAAGCATAGGATATATAACAGCCCCTAAAGTTGCTATAAATAATCCCATAACAAATCCATTTAATCTATTTGCATAGTTAAGTGCAGATATACTACCTTCTACTAATGTTGATGCTAGAGTTCTATCTACTACAGCATTCATCTGATTAACAAACACTCCAATAAATACCGGACCTACTAGCCATATCATCTTTTTAACATATTCATCTTTTAAATTAAGTATCGGTTTATATTTATAACCTTTTTTATATGCAAAAGGTATTTGGAATAAAAACTGACTAGCCATAGCTAGCAGAGTACCTATTGCTAATACATATATATTAGTTTTTATACTTATTATTATAGACGCTATAATTATTATATTAAAAGGTATACCGACAAGACCTGGTATAATAAAATCTTCTTTTATTTGAAGATATGAAGTCATAATTTTTGTAATAGCTAAAAATAGTCCTCCAAACATCATTATTCTAGTAAACTCCACTGCTAGCCTAAATTGTTCTGCTTCAAATCCAATTGCAAATAATTTAACCAATGGTTCAGTAAATATCATTCCAAGTATTGCCATAAAACTTCCTAATGCTAAGACTATATTTAAAGTGTTATTAATAAACTTTATCCCTTTTTCTTCTCCACCTAATGTTCTATTTTCATAATACAAAGGTATAAAAGTTGTTGCAAGGCCTGTCCCTATTACTGAAAATAGAGTTATAGGTATATTCATAGCAGTTATATAAACATCACTATAAGAAGTTGCTCCATAAGTAGCACCTAAAACCAACTCTCTACCAAATCCTAGACATTTAGATAGCATTGTAACTACCATAAGTCCAATTGTTGCTTTAGCTACTTTACTCATGTAATCCTCCCTTGTAGATGTCAGTTTCATCCTTTGCAATATTTTCCCAAGAGAAATTATTTGCAACATATTCTACTAATTTAGCTTTAATATAATCCTCATCTAAAGTATTGCATACTTTTTGAGCAAATCTCATCTCAAAATTCTCTCCATCATCTACAAGATATTCTTCACTTTCTATAGCTTCACAAATTCCACCTACATTACTAGCTACAACTCGGATTCCACAAGCATTTGCCTCTACTATAACTAAACCAAATCCTTCATTTCTACTTGGAGTCACCATAATATCCATTACATTCATATAGTTTCTAACTTCATCTACACTAGCATTTCCAGTAAAAACAACATCTATATTTTTTTCTTTAGATTTATTCATCATAGATGACTTTAATTCACCATCACCTACAACTAAAAAGCTTATATCTAACTCATTTTTATTATTTCTTATATTTTCAAATATTTCTATCAACTTATCTGCTCTTTTAATTTTATTTAAATTACCAACAAAACCTATTACAGTCTTCTTTAAATTTAATTTTTCTTTTATAATATCTTTTTCTTTTCTATCTATTGGATAGAATTTATCTATATTTACTCCATTTTTAGTTATAATGTAGTTTTCTTTTTCATATCCAAGGTTTTTGGCATCTAAGTATAGTTTATTACTTACAAATATATTTTTATAAGCATTATTCATTACTTCTAATACTTGATTTTTTATATGAGGATTTTTAACTGGCATAGTATGCACATCACTACCATGATAAGTTACTATATATGGCTTATTAAATAGCTTATTTATAAAATAAGCTATTCTACCATGGGGATAACCCCAGTGAGCACTTACTAAGTCGTATTTTTTAATATCATATTTATTTCTCATAAGCATTGGTAAGTAATTAAACTTATCTAAATTAATTTTTTCAATAAACTTATTTATTAATCCTACCTTTATATAAATCTTTTTATATATTAAACCTTCATGAATAAATTCATCTGCTCCCATAGTTCTTATTTCTCTATTTTTAAGTTTTTTTAGTAACTTCATAAGACCTGAATCTACAAACTGTATGCAGTAGATTTCGTAATCTTTTACTTCATCACTTTTTACAATTTCTTTTAGCTTTTCATGGGTTGCAGTAAATAATCCTTTTCTATTATTTTCATTCATATTTACTAAATATAAAACCTTCATAAACTTACCTTCCCGAATATATCTCATAGTACGTTTTAGCAATATTTTCCCATACAAATGACTGTCTTATTTCACCTTCTAAGTTTTCTAAATTAATTTTAGAATCTATTATAACTTTAACTTTTTCAACTATCTCATCTACATCATCGTACTTAACACTAAAACCTACTTCACCCTCTTTAAAATATCCATCAAATCCTTGATTTCTTGTATATATAACAGGCAATCCTTGACTTATAGCTTCTATATAGACAAGACCAAAAGTCTCATACTTTGAAGGCATTATAAATATATCACTATTTCTATATAAATTTATTATTTCTTCTTTATTCATAAACCCATGTAGCTTAATCATATCTTTGTACTCATTATTTGATGCTTCTTTTATTCTATCTAACTCCGGCCCATTTCCTACTATATCTAAAGTAGATTTATGCCCTAATTCATTTAGCTTTTTGACAACTTTCATAGATGTATCTAAATTTTTATTTTTATCTAATTTTCCTACATATATTAACTTTATATCATCTTTATTTATAGGTTTAGATTTCATATTTAGATTATCAAACCAAAACTTATCTATACCATTTGGAATTACTACTGATTTTTCTTCTATAGATTTTTTTAGTTCCTCTGGAATATATGTATTAATTACATGTTCTTTATATCTTGATGAAATAAAGATAACTTGTTTAGCATTTTCAAGAATTTTTACACCTATTCTTCTTAAATGTGGCATCTTCTTAAAAAACGTATTAACATCAGTATTTCTTACTGCAACTATATAATCAACATTTTTTTCCTTCTTTAATTTATACGAAACATATCCATTTACAAATAAAGAATGGGCATGTGATATATCTATACTATCTAAATATATTTTATTTTGTATATCATTATATATTTTCTTATTCTTTAATCTAAAACTTACTCTATCAATTTTGTTAAAACATTTAGAGTAAATATATTTTGTCTCATCACTATTAGTTCCACTAAATTTATTAACTAAATCATCAGAATTAACTGGTATATAAACATCTTGTTTAATTCCCAGTTCTTCTAAGTTCTCTACTAAATTTCTATATAACTTAGAAGTTATATAATAGGAACATACATGTAATACTTTCATATCTTACCTCACTATAATCTCCAGTATATTAATCCTCTGTTTTGAGCTTCTTTTTTATCATACATTCCTTTTATATCTATTAATACTTTGCTTCCCTCAGTAAACATAGACTCTATATTATCTAAAGTAATGCTTTTAAGCTCATTATGAGAAACAGCTGTAACTACTGCATCTACATCTTTTAATTCTTCTTTAGAATTAAGCTCTATACCATAATGTTCAAATGCTTCTTTTTCATCAGCTACAGGATCATATACTAAGATTTCTATTCCGTATTCTTTTAATTCTTCTATTATATCTATAACCTTTGTATTTCTAGTATCTGGACAGTTTTCTTTAAAAGTTAGTCCCATTATAGCAACCTTCGCACCTTTTATTTGTTTTTCAGCTTTTATAAGGCTTTTGATAGTATTTTCAGCTACATACTTAGCCATACCATCATTTATTTTTCTCCCTGCTAATATTATTTGAGAATGATACCCTAATTCCTCAGCTTTATATATAAAATAATATGGGTCAACTCCTATACAATGTCCTCCAACTAAACCTGGAGTAAAGTTTAAGAAGTTCCATTTTGTCCCAGCTGCTTTAAGCACTGCCTTAGTATCTATATCCATTTTGTTAAATACCATTGCTAATTCATTCATAAAAGCTATATTTATATCTCTTTGAGAGTTTTCTATAACCTTAGCAGCTTCAGCAACCTTTATACTTTCAGCTCTATATACACCAGCTTCTATAATTATTTCATAAACTTTTGCTACTGTATCTAAAGTTTCATCATCACAACCTGAAACTATCTTTACTATTGTAGTTAATCTATTTACTTTATCTCCTGGATTTATTCTCTCTGGAGAGTATCCTATCTTAAAGTCTTGTCCATATTTTAAACCTGATATTTTTTCAAGTATTGGAATACATATATCTTCAGTTGTACCTGGATAAACTGTTGATTCATATACTATTACAGATCCCTTTATAAGATTTCTAGCTACAGTTTCAGTCGCTCCTATAACTGGCTTTAAATCTGGAGTCTTATCACTATTTATCGGAGTTGGGACAGCTACTATATGAAACTTAGCTTCCTTTAATTTAGACTCATCACTTGTAAATTCAACAGTCGTATTTTTTAATGCTTCATCTCCAGCTTCTTTTGTTACATCAATACCATTTATATATGAATTAACCTTTTCTTCATTTATATCAAATCCTATCACATTAACATGTTTTGCAAATTCAACAGCTAATGGTATACCAACGTAACCTAGACCAACTACTGAAATTTTTTCATCCCTTTTTAATATATCATTATATAAATTCATGTTACTCCTCCAACGCTTTATGTTCTATTTATATATTATACCACTGTACAAATAAATTAGAATATTTCTTTAGAAATTAGTTGAAAACTGTAGATTTAACTTATCTAATACTATATAAGTATAAGCACTAGAAAAGCTTATATATTATCAAAAGGGGTATTTAAAATGGATTTAGTAATAACTAAAAATCCGTCAGGATTAAAAATGGCTGATAAATTTATCAGCCATTTTTATTTCTCTCATTTAAATTCCTATAAATATATTATATAATAGTTCCGTATGGGAGGAATTTTATGGGAAGCTTTAAAAAGACAAAAGACATTTTAGGTATAATTTTCGTTGGATTTATATTTCTAGCAATAATATTTGTGTTAACATTTATCTTTGGAGGGATACTTCTATCATTATTAGGATTTGAATATGATAGTTTAGCATCACTAGCTAAATTTTTTATTATATATGTTATTATAGGTTTACCATTAGATTTAGTAATAGAATGCTTTTTTAGAGTTTTACAAGATGTAAAAGGACTTACAAATGCTCAACATGATGCACTCTATTTTACTATAGATGTGCCTTTAAATATGATAGTAATCGGGATATTAGAATATACTATGGACGGTATTTCTTGTTCCATATTAACGGCATTTTTATTTTCAGCAATATTTTATTTATTCGGATTTTTCTTAGATAAAAAATTAAGAGATTAATAAAAGACAGTATAAACCTATACTGCCTTTTTGTTTTAAATTTCTTTATTTCCCTATTTCTACTATCTATTTAACATACTATCTAATTATTTTTTTTATTGATTCCCATACTTTAGAATTTACTCCGTATCCAATTTGTACTTTATTACGAATAAATTTATCATCAATTGAATTTAATGCTTCCTCTTGAGTTATATGTAATTCATCTGTAGCTAACACTATTGGTGATTCATCCATAGCAGCAATAACCCCAGCTGATAATGCATCTACTAATCCTTTATCATCAGACTTTGCAACAAATATAGAACGTGGACTCATCTTTGTTCCTCCGTAGAATTCTTTTATAACCTTAGCATTAGTTTCTTGTCTCCTTTGACCTGCTATTCTCTTAAATTCTCCTGTTAGTGCATCTTTTAATTGTTCTTCTACATTTAAAGAAACTTTAGCTTCTCCTCCAACTATAACAGCATCTTGTGCATTTTCAAGCTCTAACCATTCAGTTTGAGCATCAGTTAAACCATTGTTACCAGCTAATATTATTGGATCTACTTGA
The DNA here is from genome assembly GCF_053667625.1 of Faecalimicrobium sp. JNUCC 81. Classification (NCBI taxonomy): domain Bacteria; kingdom Bacillati; phylum Bacillota; class Clostridia; order Peptostreptococcales; family Peptostreptococcaceae; genus Faecalimicrobium; species Faecalimicrobium sp. JNUCC 81. Next base: position 583,928 of record NZ_CM132203.1, on the reverse strand, counting down.
TTTCCATCAATATCATAATCTCCATCTTGTGCTGCAACTCCTGCTACAGACATAGCATCAGCTTCAGCATGGCCTCCTGTGACAAATACTCTATCTATTGAGTTATAATTAGCTATTTTTTTAGCTATTTTCAAAGAAGTTTCTTGTCTATTAGAACCAGCTATTCTTTCATTACTTATAAACTTAGCATCTAACTGCGCTTCTATATTTTTAGATAATACACTTTCTCCTCCAACTAAGTAAACTGTACCTTCATTATCCATAACCCTCTCTATTTCATCCATAACTTCTTTAGATATACCATTTTTATCAGTCAATAATACAGGAGCTTTTATAGCATTAGCAAATGGAGTAGCCGTTAATCCATCAGCTATAGCATAATCAGATACTAATACAACATTTTTAGCTTTAGTATCCCTACCAAAATGGCTAAAAACTAGATTACTTACCTCTATAGCAGTCTCTCTTCTATTCATACCAGCTAAAGTGAATATCTCTGGAACATCTGCTCGTAATGAACCTATTCTAATACCTGTCACACCAATTAATATTTTACCTAATGTCTCTATTTCTGATTCTGATCCTTTCACTACTAAAGTTGTAGCTTCTTCACTTGGAAATTTAATAGTTAAGCTTAAACCATCAGCAGACATATCAATTTCTATGTTATTAGGACCATTCTCAACTGTATTATATCTATTTATAAATTTAATCAGTTCATTACCATATCCTGTAAATGTAGCTGCTTTTGGATTATATAAGTCAGAAGCTTTAAACTCATTTTCAACCCCCGAACTTATTGTTCTTCCATATAATTTAATACCTTCAGCAAAAGCTGGTGTAACTGAAGTCGCAACTGTAAAAGCTGCAATTGTCATTGCTATATTCTTTTTATTTAACATGATTCGTTACCTTCCTAACTATTTAATAAAATTTTTCTTATATATTTCACAAATTAATATTATTATATATAAAATATTTTTTCAACAATTTTCTATATTTTTCGACTTTTTTCTCACAAAAAAAGACTTGGCCATTTTACCAAGTCTTTTTACTCTATTTTATATTATTTTAAAAGCATCATACCTATTGAAAGTATTATAGCCGATGATATAAATATACATACTGCTATTTTAGTTACAAATTTTACCCAAGTACTATACTCTACCTTAGCAATTGTAAGTCCTCCCATAATAACACCTGATGTTGGAGTTATTAAATTTACTAAACCACTACCTGCACTTAATATAGATATAACTATTTCAGGAGAGAAGCCTAAACTCTTAGCTAATGGTCCAAATATTGGTATAGATAAACTAGCTAATCCTGAAGTTGAAGGAATTAAAAATGCTAAAGCAATATATATTAAAAATGCCATATTAGTAAATAGTATAGGTGACATGCCACTTAAAGTTTGAGATGCATGATTTAGTACATACGCATCAAGACCTGTATTTGACATTATAACAGATACACCTCTTGATATACCTATTATAAGTGCAACACCAACCATTTCAGATGCACCTTCTAAAATTCCAGATACTATTTCTTTTTCTTTAAGTCCATACACAATACCAATTATAATAGCCATTATAGTAAACCAAACAGCAAGTTCAGAAAACCACCAACTACCAAGAGGGCTTCCTGTTAATATATCTGTATTTTTAAATATGTCTATTCCAAATCTTTCCCATGGTATAACTCCAAATATCATAACTACAAAAGATAATCCAAATAACCATAATACAACTCTTCTTCTTGGAGTAAATTCTAATGTATCTTCTTTATTGTCCATAAACATTTTTTCAGCTTCTTCATATTCTCTATTTGATAATATAGATGACGCTTTATTATTTTTAACCTTCTTAGCGTATCTAACTACAAAGTACATAGATATAAATAACGATGATAACCATAAAGCAACTCCAATACCTATAACTACAGCTTGATTTACAACAATTCCTGAAGTCTTTAGAGAATCTATACTAGTTGATATTAAAAATGGATTTACTGTAGAACCAAGTACCCCAGTACCTGCTCCAAGTAATATTGTAGCTACTGCTGTTAGTGAATCAAATCCTGCTGCCATCATCGTTGCAGTAATTAGTGCGTAAAATGCTAGAGTTTCTTCACTCATTCCGTAACTTGTGCCACCTAATGAGAAAACTATCATAAGTATAGGAATTAATAGAAGTTCTTTTCCATTAAGCTTTTTTACAATTGAACCTATACCAGCATCTAAGGCTCCTGTTTTGTTTACAACGCCTAAAAAACCACCCATTAAAAGTACGTATAAAGATATGTCTATTGCATCTTTTAGACCATTTATAGGTGACATTACTACGTCTGATAATGTTGCTGGCTTTACGTCTGGTAGAAATTGCGTCGCTATTGCTATTACAATTGTTATTAGTAGCAATATGCTATATGCTGTTGGGAGTGTAACGCTTTTTTTCTTAGTTTGTTTTTCCATGCTGTCCTCCATCTTCCTAAATTTGTTTGTATAGTTATATCACAAATTTTTCAAATTTTAAATATTTTTGTAATATTTACTAATTTTGTGATGTTTTTAGTTATTTTTTATAGCATAATTAGTATCTATAAGTTTAATATGTGCAAATTATAGAAAAATAAATAATAAAAATCCTAAGTAATTGAATTTTATAAAATCAATTACTTAGGATTTTTTAATTATTATATAAAACTTGATATATTTTTTAACTTATTACATATTAACTGTTCCAGTTTTTGGTTTCATATCACTATTAATACCTCTATTAAGCACATTATTTTTTATACTAATATCTTTTAATAAACCTGATTTTAAGCTTATATTTACATAACTTTGCTTTACTATATCTAACCAGTTAGATTTATCTGAACTTGATGGATGAGCTATATATATTATAAGCTTATTATTTTCTATCTCGCACTTAATAGAATCATAATTCTTTATTGATTCATCATCCGTAGTTCCATAGTTATATATCTTATTTAAAGATGACGTAGATGTACCTGCTTTTATTTCAATTTTATCCTTTATATCTTCCATAGAAGTAGCATCTAATATACTTGCATTATCTTCTATATTCTCATCAAAACTTAAGACAAACTTACTAGCATTAGATCCTTTTATTAATTCTGAAGATATTAATTCAGGTTCACTATTATCAGTTAAAGATACTGTAGTATTTAATTGATTTACAATATTACCAGATTCAAAAGTTAGACTACTAGTAACAAGACTTATTCCATCTTTAGTTACTTTAACAGTATCTGTTGGTAAAAGTGTTATAGTTATCTTATTTTTATCTAGTTCTATACTAGTTCTAGGATCTAATGATTTCCCATCAACTCTAAAGTTTGTATATGACTTACTACTTTGTATAAAAGTTTCTCCTACTGGAGCTACTATATTGAATTTATTTGCAATCTTTTCATCATTAGTTTGCTGAACATCTAAATTCTTACCCTCTCCCCTTACCAATAAAGAACTTGTAGTTATAAGATTATTGTTTATTCCATTTAAATCTGAAAATGCGCCTGATTCAAAACGTATCTTATACGAACCTAATTTTAGCTTTCCATCAAATATAGCACTACTATCATTGCTTGTCACAGTAAAACTTTTTCCATCTGAACTTAAAGCACCCATTATAGATGAACTTAACTTTATATCATCTTTAAATATTGAAACATTAGCAGAGTTCGGAGATGATTTTATTACTTCACTTAAAGTAACTTCTATCTTACTTCTATCTGTAGATAATCTAGTAGATGAAACTGTAGGAGCTGTTTTATCTTTTGTCATAGTTAAAGTTTTATAATTTTTTGATGATGATAGTTTAGTTGATGATCCCGTTTCGTCAACAAAAGCATAGTTTGAATTAAGGGTTAATTTTATATTTTGATTAGCTCCATTATTATACTTTAGCCCACTTAATTTTATATCATAAACATTACCATTAGCATTTACCTCTTTAGGGGCATTAGATATACTTAATACATTTATTCCTGTATTGGAAGTCGTTGTTGTATTATCTATCGTTACTATATTAGTAGCACTTCCTCCACTTGGAGTAAATCTATTTGATTTAAATTCAGAGTCATTTTTTAATTTTTTATTAAAAGTTAGACGTACAGTATCATCTAGAACATAATTTAAATTAGAAATAGCTAAATCTCCTACCTTGTGAACTTTTACAGATTTTGTAGTCTTTACCATTATATTTCCAACACTATCTTTTATATCTGCTATTTTAATACTTGCCGTAGAATCTATCGAAACTCCTGTAGCAGAGCGAGGGACTTCAAATTTATTTATAACTTTATTAGCATTTTGACTTGCTCCTATAGCATATCCATCAAATAGTATGTTTGATTTAGATATTTGAACACTTCCTATATTAAGAGCAATATTAGCATCTATAGTCTTAGCATCTATAGGTTCAGATAATTCAAATTCAAATCTATCAGTAGTAGAATTATATGCAACATTTACTGTAGGCGCCGTTCTATCATTGGCAACAAGTGTACCATTATAAGGTTTTAAAGCTACAGAGTTACTTGATATTCCATTTATATCTATAAGATAATTTCCTCTCATAGAATTATTAACTCCAAGAGTTATAGTTAATGTAGTTCTAGAACTATCTAATTTAGCATTAGCCCCATTTAAATTTACAGCATTACTTCCAGTTCCATTAGTTAAGCTAATTTTAGGCTTCAGGGTTCCATCTGAATTAATAATAGAGTCCTTATCTATAGAAGTATTAAATTTAATTTCTAAATTCTTAGCATTAGTAATCTTAACACTTGAAACAGTATTTAATTCATCAATATTTTTTTGAATCTCTTGTAATTCTTTAACTGGATTTGAGCTAACTTGACCTCCAACTTGTATTAAAGTATCAAACCTTTTTTTAGAAAATACTTCTTTTTGAGTATTACTTAGTTTATTTCCTACTATAGCAACTGGAGCATTATTCTTTGCAGCAACTGGCCCAACTGCCAAAGCGTCTATAAGCTTATTTCCATCTCTATGAGATATGCTGTCATTAGCAATATAAACTGTTTTTAAATTTTCAGAAGTATAAAACTTCTCTATTACTTTTGCATTTGTATCATTTCTATTATTTCCATATATTCTTTCATTGTTTGGTAGTTTATCTTTGATAGTGTCAGATATAACTGTCGTTCCACCTATAACATAAGATTTGTTTATATATTGTGATTTTATCCATGCATCTATTGTTTTTGGTATGCTTGTCCCTAGTGTAAATATTATTGGCATTTCATTTTTAGCTGCTGCTGCTCCTACAGATACTGCATCTGCTAAGCCTTTTTCTCCATTAACTACAGCTATTTAAGATACTCCATAAATTGAATCTATCTTTTGCGCTACTTTTAGAGAAGTTTCATATCTTGTATCCCCTTTTATCCTCTCTACGCTTATACTATTGGATTCTAGTTGCTTTTTTACATTATCACTAACAACAGCCTCTCCTCCAACTATATAAACTTTTTGTACTCCTAACCTTCTAAGTTCTGCTTTTGTGTCATAATTTAAATTATCTTTTTCAGTTAATAGTATTGGTGCATTTTTTAAATATACAAATGGTGTAGCAGATAAGGCATCTGGTATAGCCATTACGCTTATAAGAATTGCTTCTCTTGAATATGGCCATGACGATTTGCTAACTTCAATTGCCGTTTGGTATCATACAAAGTCTTATTAGTTGTAACTGCTGCATTTGATATTGGCATCATTCCAAATGATATTGCTACAGCAGTTAGGAATGCTATACTTGTATATCTTTTTTCATAAGTATCTTTTCCCCTTTTTTTAGTAATTATATGCTGTTAATTCATAATTAAATTGTATATTATCTTATACTCTATATCAATTTCTATATAGTTACAAAATAAGAGGCTATCTCTTATTTGAGATAGCCTCTTTAAAAATTATTTATTCAAATAATTTATTTATATCTTATAATCCTAAAGTTTTAGCTAATTTTTCTACTAATGATAACTTCACTCCGTTACCTAATTGAGTTACTTTAGCCCCAAATCTTACATTTTCTTCTACTACAGTTTCTTGTGCTGCTGATAATTTATCAGTAGCTAATAATATTGGTCCTTTTCCTGCTGCTAATGGTCCTGCTGCTAATGCATCAACTAATTGATCTTTCTTAGCCATACCATCTTTAGCTATGTATAAATTATTTATACCTTTTCCGTAGTATGTTTTTACAACGTTAGCATTAGTTTCAAATCTGTTAGTACCTTTAGTTCTAACAACTTCTTCATCAGAATCTAATTCTACTAATTTCTTTTCTAGGTCTGCAGGTACAGCAGTTTCTCCACCTATTATATCTATATTAGTATTTTTTACAAAATCTAAAGCGTCTTGAGAGAATCCATTGAATCCGTTTACTATTATTGGGGCAGTTCTATCAGCTGCATGAGCTGCTATACTCATAGCATCAGCTTCACCAGTTGCACCAACTACGAAAGTTCTATCTACAGAACCTTTATTTAAACCTTTAGCATCAAATATGTATTTAGCTACTGCTAAAGATGTTTCATGTCTATTTTCTCCAGATATTCTTGTTACATTGTCTTTATCCATTAATTTAGATAATTCAGTTTCTATAGACTTAGATATAACACTTTCTCCACCTACTAAGTAAACTTTTGGAGTTTTTCCAGCTTCTATCATTTCTTTTATTTGATCTAAAGTTGCTTGAGGTAAAGAACCTTTATCTGTTAATAATATAGAAGCTTCTGCTGCTTTAGCTAATGGAGTAGCTGCTAAACCATCAACTAATGCACTTGAGTTTACTAAAACTATATTATCTTTATTATTTTGTTTTGCTATTTCAACTGCAGTAGAGTATCTAGTGTTACCTGCTACTGTAGCTATTTTAGCATCACCGTTTAAAGCAGTCGCAAGTGAATCCATTTCTTTCTTTGTTTTATTTGTAACTTTTACTTCTCTTAAAGTTCCTTTTTCATCATTATATCTAACTTTAACTTGGTATAATTTAGTTGTTGGATCTTGTGCAACTGCAACTACATCTTTAGTTCCTGGAACAGTTTCTTCTAATCCATTTCTAACTACGTTACCTTGAGCTGTTAATCTATGTCCATCAAATAAGTCTGCTATTTTAGCAGTTTCAGCTATAGCATCTTTTACAGTAACTTTTGCAACAACTTTATTAGCATCACCAGTTACTATATCCGCTGCATCTGCTTCTGCAAATCTATCAAAAGTTGCATATGTAAGAGCTTCAGTCTTACCATCTGCTGCAACAGGCTTCTCTAAATTTATTTTATTTTGTCCTTTTTTAACTGTTACTGTTTTAACTTTCTTTGCATCTGCTTTATCAGTTACTGTTATAGTTACAATATCACCTTCACGTTTAGCATCTACTTTTGAATCTGCTACTTTCACAACTTTTTTAGCTTCTGTTACTAATTCAACTAATTCTGAAAGATTTGAGTATTTTTCTTTTTCTTCAGATATTATAGTTCCATCTTTAAGAACTTTGTGTCCTTCATCTAATATACTTACTACTAATTCTTTTTTAGCATCTGTTATTGCATCCACTATCTCTTGAACATCAGTTTCAAGGTCATATTCTTTAGCACCTATCTTAACAGAGTATACATTTTCTCCTGCTTTTTTATCACCATCACTGAAAACTATCTTAGATAATCTCTTTATTTCAGATATTAACTTAGACTTTTCACTTTTAGTGAATATATCTTTTTCTATTACTTTATATTCAGCAGCGAATGCTGGTGCTACTGAAGATGCAACTGTAACAGCTGCCATAGCTATTGCCATGCTTTTCTTTTTCATCATGTTTTCGTTCCTCCCAAATATTATAAATTGCATCCCTTATTTATGTATAATATTTCTCACAATATTAATTTTCGTATTTCTCACAAATTTATAATATTATATAAGAAACTTATTTTCAATAACTTTCCAGTAATTTTATTCATTTTTCGTTCGACTTTTATTGACTTATTATTACATTTTATGATATAATTTGTGTTTTTTTGTCGAATTACGTTTTCAATATTAAAGCTTTTGTTTTATTTTTACGTTTTTACTTTTACTTTTTGTCGAACCATGGTATAATTTGTATATACGTTAAAACATCCTTTTAGCGTATTTCTCACAAAAAAACCTTAGCTCTTCGGGCTAAGGTTTTTTAATTTATATTATTCATCATCTCTTCTACATTAAGTCCATTATTAAACATCATCATGATCATATCACTGTCACTTTTGTTTAATATTTTATCTATATTCATATTAACCTGTCTTGGGTCTACAACTTCCACTTGCTTAAATACATCTGAAAATAACCAAGTTAAAGGAGCTTGATAAGAGTCTCTTATTAACAATACCTTTTTATCTGTTATTGCTTTTTCATTAACTATTTTATAATAAGGTAAATTTCTAGTATACGAATCTTCATAATTTACATCTTTACCTTTGATTCCATTTGCTATTATATCATCTCGTTTGGATTCTTCAAACTTACCATCTTTCAACTCATAGTATTTATTATCGTATTCTCTATCCATATATACATATGGTATAGCTTCTTTAGTACTATATAACTTATACAGATTTCTATTATAGCTTCCTATAAAGTTCTTATTTTCCAAATAAGTTGTTTTATAATTATAATTTTTAAGATTTACATCTATTTCATTGTCTTTATTCAAATCTTCAATTAAGTATTTAAAAGCTTCGTATGCTCCTATAGAGTTCCAATGATGATCTGTTTTAAAATAAAATTTTTCTAGTTCCTTATGACTAAAATTATCTGCAAAGTATTTTCCAACATCTATGGTTTTAATATTATCTTTACTAAGCATTGATAATAGTAAATCATTATTTTCTATACCATAGCTTTTATCTATATACTTTGGATACATATAATCTAGTGTGTTTACTTTATGAGGTAGAGATACATAATATGTGTCTTTTCCTAATTGCTTAGCTTTTTTAGCTGCATCATTTATTAAGTCAGCAGCGCCTTTATAATCCTTTTCTGTCTTTTTATTTGTTGCAGTTCCACCTAATATCCATTTATCTTTTGTTATATAATGACCTTTAATATTTGATTTTTTGCTAAGCATTTGAAGTTTTGTATCTAGCTTTAATAATTTATCTCTACCTATAAATTGATCTGTATAGTATGTTTCATAAGTTGTTGTAAAGTTTTTTTCCTTTAGATTTTCTATTGTAGGTCTTTGCTGTAGATTCCTATTTTCAGCTTCACTAACTTCTTTATCTTTTTTTATAAAGTTTATAATACCAATTCCAAATACAATACTTAAAAATGGTACAATTAAATACATTGATTTTCTATTATTCATAAAGTCACCACCTAAAATCTAAAGTATAAAAATGGATTGTACGTAGAGTTTACCAATTTAAATATTACTATTAAAAATAGTATTGTTATTACCGCTGAATTAATTATATATACATAATCTTTTTCTAAGATTTCTTTATTTTTAATTTCTATTTTTGATTTGATGTATTTTACAATAGGCATACTAAATACAATTGACATTAGTATTACTATTAAGTAGTCATTTATATATGCTAAAGTTGAACCATCGTATAATTTATTACTCCCTACACCAAACATAGTTTTTATAAATGATATTGAATAACTAAAGCTATCTGCTCTAAAGAATATCCATCCTATCATAACTGCTATTAATAAATATATATGTCTTATAGGCTTTATTACTTTCTTAAGTACCTTTTCTTCTAAGAATGCTTTTTCAAGTCCTATTAATACTCCAAAGTATAATCCCCAAGCTATAAATGTCCAGCTTGCTCCATGCCAAAATCCAGTTAAAAACCATACTATAAATAAGTTTATATAAGTTCTTAATATACCTTTTCTACTTCCTCCTAATGGAAAATAAACATAATCTCTAAACCAAGAACCAAGTGATATATGCCATCTTCTCCAAAATTCAGATGCAGATGTTGATATATATGGATAGTTAAAGTTTTCTAAGAATTCAAATCCAAACATTTTTCCAAGTCCTATTGCCATATCTGAATATCCACTAAAATCAAAGAATATTTGTAGTGAATAGGCTATTATACCTAACCATGATGATACTATTGTTAGGTCATTACTGGCTGTGTTAAATACTGAGTCTGCTAACATTCCTAGAGAGTTAGATAGTATAACTTTTTTAGATAAACCTATTATAAATCTATTTACTCCGTCTGCAAATTTAGTTATTGTATGTTCTCTATATTCTATTTGCTCTGCTACTGTTTGATAACGCACTATTGGTCCTGCAACTAATTGTGGAAATAAACTTATATATAAAGATAAATTTAATATACTCTTTTGAACCTTTGCATCTTTTCTATATACATCTATTACATAACTCATAGCTTGGAATGTAAAAAATGATATTCCAAGAGGTAATGCTATTTGTGAAACTGGTATATTTACATTTAATAAACTATTTATATTGCTTACAAAAAATCCAGCGTATTTAAAAACTCCTAACATTGATATATTAAATACTATAGAAAGTATTAATCCTATTTTTCTTATTTTTTCTTTTTTTGTTTCTCCTACTAATAATCCACATAGGTAATTTATTAGTATTGATAGTAGCATTATTACTACATATGTGGGCTCACCCCATGCATAAAAAAATAAACTTGCTGCTAATAACAAGTAATTTCTATATTTACCTTTTGATACATAGTACATAGCTAGTATTATCGGGAAGAATACGAATAAAAAGACTAAACTACTAAAAACCATTATTTTTCGACCCCCTTTTACATACTAATAATAATATCATATATAATTTAGTTTTAATACTTATTGACATTAAAATAAATCCACTTATACTAAAAAAAGATTCAATTAAATTATTTAATTGAATCTTTTAATATTTCTCTAAGTTTTTCCATTTCTTTTATAATCTCTTTCAAGTGATAATTAAACACTGGACTATTTTCCTCGTCTTGACTTAGCTTTATTTTATCTTTTTTATATAATTTTTTTACTACTTCATAATTTTCATTATTCAAATAAACCTTTTTACTTAATAGTTCTATAGATTGTATATGAGAGTATAATGTCTTACAGGTATTTATTCCCTCTTCAATTTTAACTAAATCAGCTTCTTGCCTGCTATAATCAGCTTCTTTTAATAATTTTTTATGTACTTCTTCTATTTCACTTATTTTATCTTCTAAAAACTCAGGTTCAAATTTAGATTTACTTTCAAGTAATTTAAATTTCAAGAATTTATTTATGTTATTTTCTACTTGTTTAAAATTTGAATAAATACTAATAGAATGATTCGGTCTAGCTAGTAAGTAATTAGTTGCTATTCCAACTACAACACCTATCGCATTTTCAAATACTTTATTTATAGAATATGAAAGAGCATCTTCTGAAACAGTAAATCCTATTTGAACAGATAAGAATGTAATTGCAGCTATTGACGCTCCACTATTAAGGTTAAGTAAATTACATAAGTAAATAGTTAATATTACTCCTAATCCTGATAAAAGTGAATTCCCCGGATTATAGAATATAAATAGATATCCTATTATACCTCCTAAGACAGTCCCATACATTCTATTTTTACCTACTTCTAATGACCCACTTACAGAATCTTGTACTGATATAATGCATGCTATAGATGGGTTTAGTGAATTACCAGTTGCTATGAATCCAAGTATCGACGATATCACTACTCCGATACCTGTTTTAATAGTTCTCATACCTACTTTTTTCATAACTTACTCCTTTTAAAAGCTAATATAACTCCTTATTTTACTACTGTATTTATTATGCTTTTATTTATAAAAAATACCCTTATAGTAGTCACATTTAGCATCATTATACGATACTTTCTTTTACGTGTCTACTATAAGGGTATTATACTCTTAGCAAGTCAATTTATTTGTTAATAATTATTTTATTTGAAGAACTAAGTACTCCTTCATACTTACCTAATTGCTTAACTTCTAAACTTTTAGCTTTATCTACTTTATCTATTTTTAAAGTATTTTCATCTACCCATGTAGTCTCTACTTTTTTACCATTTACATATACATAACTACAACTTGTAAAATTCTTACCTTTTACAATCATAGTATCTTTATCTTTAATTACCTTTTCTACTACTATATCATCAAGTCCCATTTTCATATTATTCTCTTTAGGCTTATCCTTATCATTTAAATAGAATTGTTTTCCAAATAATATATCATATTGAACTAACTCTAATTCTTCTTGATAGTCTTCGTTATTACCAGCTTTAGCATGTACACTTTCCATTGGTCCATATTCAACTCCTGCTAATCCTAGCATTAATGTACTCATTTGATAAGCTTCTAAATTTTGCTTTTTCTTATCAATTTCAAAGTTGCTGTATATTGCATATGGTGCTTCATATCTCTCTATATAAGTATCATCACTTGATAGTATATTTAGCTTTGGTAAATGATCTGAGAAAAATACTACTATTGTATCTTCTTCTCTTTTATCTACATTTTCTATTACCTTACCTACAAAATCGTCAGTTCCTTTTATTAAGTTTACATAGCTGTATAATTGATACTTATCTTTTTCAGACAAAGTAGTTTCTACTTTTATTGGAAAGTCTTCTCCTCTGTCATAATCAGGATATCCTCCGTGTCCTTCTACACTTATTGCATATACTACGTCACTTTCCTTAGTTTTATTAAGTGCTTTTTCTATATAGTCTGCTAGCACCATATCTTTTCTCCAACCTAATGGAGTTTTTTCTAGGTTTTGCATATATTCCATTGATGTAAATGTATCAAATCCTAGGTTTTTAAATGCAAGGTTTCTATTATAGAAGTTTCCTTGAAAGTTATGCATTATATGTGCACCATATCCTTGATTTTTAAGTGTTGTCGCTATTGAGTTTACTTTCTTTTTCTTTACAAAACTATCATATGGTATTTCACCTGGTATAAGGTAGTCAAAGTTATTACCTGTTAGTATTTCAAACTCTGTTCTAGCTGTTCCACCACCTACTACTGGAACATTAATATATCCACTTTTATTTTCTTTAGATATTTTTCTAAAGTTAGGTATTGGATCTTCACTATATTTAGCTTCTTTTATTACCGTTGGATCCATAAATGATTCCAACTGAATAAATATTATATTTGGTTTATTATCTTTTTTTGCTGAAATATTAATATTTGATGCTTGTATTGTATTTACTTCATTTTTTATATTTTCTATTGATGCTTTATCACAGTCTTCTGGTCTTTTTCTATTATATCCAAAGTATGAGTCTAGTAGTGAATACATAAAACCATTATGTTTATATGATTCTTTTAAGTCCCATCTTAGTGGACTTATTATTTTCCTTTCAGTAAGATCATTTAGTTTTACAGAGTATACACCTATTAATAATATAGCTATCATTATGTTTGCATAACTGATTGATCTGTTAGAGTTTTTCTCTTTTTTAAATACATATATTATAATTCCTATAGTGATTAATAAAAATAATGCTGCTAGCATTACCTTTTTTATATTTATATATTTGTTAGCAATACTTAGTCCATCTTTTATTGAGAATATATCAGAGTATGTTATTGGCATTCCTCTTATTTCTAGCATTACTTTATTAATTATTGATAATAAGATTACTATCATACTTATTACTAAATAAGATGTTTTCTTTCTCTTTAATACAAATATTATTGATGTTAATATTAATATCAGTAGATAATTTATAAAAAATGCGTTGGTTCTATCTTTAAAGAATGTAATTACATCTCCTATACTTTCTCTTTGAAGGTATTCTGATATAAAAAATAATATAGTTCCTCCAACTAACCAACTAATTAATTCTACTATTGATGATTTATTAATTTTAAATTTGCTAATTAACTTGTTGTCCATTTTCTTCACCTAATTTCTATTTTTTATCCCAGTTGAATATATCTGTTGACATTATATAGTTATTGCTTGCCCCTATTAATAAAATTACATCTGGATTTATATTTTCTATCTCTTTTATTAAGTTTCCTTCATATCCTCTTAAATCAAAGCTATAAGTTGTTTTGAAGTGTGATGCTAATAAAGGTATTATAGGATTATCCATTGAATCACCTATAGCTACTACTCTTAACTCATTATTACTTTGCTTATTTTCTATTTTAACTAATGGCTTATCTCCGCCTAAGTATACTTCATAATCATTATCTAGTTTATCCTTTGAAATCTGCTCTTCATAAAATAATTTTGCTTCTCCATTTTGGTTATAAACTTTGTAATCTTTAAAGTTTTTATCTTTATATACTTGGATATCATCCATTTTATCAACTACATTAAGTACTTGTCTTCCATATGAACCTATAAATACATCTTCATAAGTTTTTATTTTAAACTCTGGTTTTTCCTTTGGTTTTTGTACTTGTGGTATATCCTTATTTATACTTTCTATTATGAATTTATAGCTACTATATGCTCCGTTCATATTTAAATGATGGTCTGTTTTATAGTAGTTATTTTTATCTTTTCTTATTTCTTCTGTTAAGTCTAATACTTTTATTTTTGCTTTGTCTATTTTATTAAGTATATCTCCTATAAATATGCTTTGCCCTGATTTAAAATCCTTTATTGGCATTTTTTCTTCATATGCATAGTTTTTATTTGGTATGTTTACTACATAAGTTTTAGCATTTTTAAACTTATCTGCAAATTTATTAAAATGCTCTGCTCTTTTTGTTCTATATTCTTCATCATATATTCCGTAGTTGCCTGATTTTATTAGTTCATTATCTTCACCTAGATAAATTCCATTTATATATTTCTTACCTAAATTCATTTGTATATCTGTATAGGTATTTACAAAATTACTTCTTCCATATATATGGTCACTAAAGTAGTTGTCCCATTTTTTAAAAGCACCCCCATTTAATAATTCTTTTTTATAACTTCCTTCTTCAGATGTTTCACCTTTAGGAAGTGGCTGTAGCGTTCTACCCTCTTGCTGAGATATTAATTTATCTGGTGTTAGGATTGACATGCCCCCTACGAACAATGTAAATCCAATTACAAGTATTGATGTTGTGTATTTGTATTTCATTGTTTCCTCCTAGAAGTTAAAGTATATAAATGGATTAAATGTAGAATTTACTAAGTATATTGTAGTTATTACAAATAAGCTAAATAATACTAGTGGCTTTAATACATTTACTATTTTTAAGATTTTTCTACATTTGATTTTTTTCTTTATTGCTTTTATTATTGGTGTTGAAAGTATTATTGCCATTACTAATTCAACAGCGTATTGGCTAATATAAAAAGTTGTATAACCGTTTATAAATGGATAATCTCCTATACCAATCATTACTTTCATATATTCTATTGCTGATTTTAAATCATGCTTAGAGAATAACACCCAACCAAATACTACTATTATCAGTAAGTATATATGTTGTATAAAATTAGGAAGTTTTTTAAGTAGTTTTTGTAAGAATAACCTTTCAGCCATTATAAATAGACCAAAGTATAATCCCCATACAACAAAGTTCCAGCTTGCTCCATGCCATATTCCTGTTACTAACCATACTATACTTAGGTTTCTATATACTTTTATATTGCTTACTCTATTTCCACCAAGTGGTATATAGATATAATCTCTAAACCATGACCCTAAAGATATATGCCACCTTCTCCAAAATTCACTTACGCTTTTAGATATATATGGGTAGTTAAAGTTTTCTAGGAATTCAAATCCTAGCATTTTTCCAAGTCCTATTGCCATATCTGAATATCCACTAAAGTCAAAGTATATTTGAAGTGTGTAAGCTATTGCTCCTAACCATGCTACTGATACACTCATTTGATAATCCGATAGTGAGTATATTAAAGTTGATAGTTCTCCTACTGAGTTTGAGATTATTACCTTTTTAAATAATCCTCTTATGAACCTTTCCATACCTAGATTGAACTTGTCCATATTATGTTCTCTATGAGTTATTTGATCATCAACACTTTGATATCTTACTATTGGTCCTGCTACTAATTGTGGAAACATTGATATATATAGTGCTAGGTTGAAAATATTTTTTTGTACTTTTCCATCTTTTCTATATACATCTACTACATAACTCATAGCTTGGAAAGTGTAAAATGATATACCTATTGGAAGTGGTATTATAGGTATATTTATAGCAGTATTAAATATAGTATTTATATTGTCTGTTATAAAATTTGTATACTTAAATACTCCTAAGAATAAAATGTTAAATATTATTGCTACTATTAATGTGTTTTTCTTTTTATTATCATTATTTTTGTATTTATCTATTTTAAGTCCAAATATATAATTTGCTATTATTGATATTATCAATAATGGCAAGTATAATAGACCTCCCCATGAGTAAAATACTATACTAAAAAATAATAATATATAGTTTTTCATTTTACTTGGAGATAAGTAATATAGGGTAAATACTGTTGGTATAAAGAAAAATAAAAATGTCACTGAACTAAATAACATATTTGCCCCCCTATTTTTATTTCATATTCAAATATTTATTATATCACAACCTTTTTATTTTCCACAAAAAAGCTACCTAATTTAGATAGCCTTTTTTTGTAAATATATAAATTATTTGTATATTTTTATTTATTAAATAAAAATATAGTTATATTATATGCAAAGATAATCCAGTAACTATGACCCCTGCCATCATGTTACCTATAAGAACTCCTAAAAGTGCATTCTTTATTCTTATTTTTAATATTGATGCAATTGCAGATGCTGTCCATGTTCCTGTAGTAGGTAGAGGTATTCCTACAAATAGCACTATACCTAGTATTGATACATTCGTTAATCTTCTCATACCTGATTCTATTTTTCTATCAACTTTATCTACTATTACTTTAAATAGTTTTTTACCTCTCAAAAAATGTATTATATGCCTAAATGTTAATATTAATGGAATTGAAATCAAAGTAGACCCAATTACACTAACTATATATACACCTATAGGATTTAAATCCAGAGCTATTCCTATTGGTATAGCTCCCCTAAGTTCTGTTATAGGTATCATAGATAAAATCATTATATGTAAATATTTCAATTTGTTCCTCCTATAATTTACTATTTCATTTATATGCAATTTACCATCTTCATATTTATACTTTTTTAATCATATACCACAATATCATACTTCTTTTGTTTTAAACAAGATAAAAAATAAGCACCTTATAAAAGGCGCTTATTTTTTATAGCTCTATATATGCTAAATGTTCTTTCTTAGAATTATAATCATATATTTTTTTAGTTATGTAATTATTTTCTATATATTCATCTTCTAAATCTTCACCTATAGTGACTTTCTTGATCTCATATTCATTATTAATATCTTCTACAAGTATTGATATATTATTATCTTTATTTAAGTTTTCTACATTTCCATTTAGTATAATTTCTGAATATTTTTCTCTCCCACCTATCTTTAATCTTACTCCAGCATAATCACTAAATGTTTGTATATTATTAAGTTTTACTACTGATGAACTTACTTCTATTGCTGGCTCTTTTGATGATGTAGCATAAACTTTTATATTTTCTAATTCTATACCTTTTGCACCTAATATATTTATGACTTTTCCAGCTCCATATACATTAATATTTCTTAGTTCTACATTGTCTTTAGATATCATTATCGCACTGTTGTTTTTGGATTTTGTTTCTATATTATAGTTTCCTAGTTCACTATATCCATCTATTATTACAGGTCTTCTTATTATAACCGGATCTTTTATAGTTATATTTTTTCCTATAATTATAAGCTCTATCTCTTCATTAGTAACAGCTTCTTTTAATTCTTTTTCTGTATTAACTATAGTTTTATTCAAATTAGGCGACTCGGGTTCTACCGGTTTTTCTGGTAATGTCGGAAGTTCTTCCGGCAACTCTGGTTCTGTTGGTTTTTCTGGTAATGTTTGCTCATCATCTGGAATTTCTGGATCTATCGGTTTATCTGGAAACTCTGGTTCTGTTGGCTTATCTGGAAACTCTGGTTCTGTTGGCTTATCTGGCAATACTGGTTTATTCGGTGTTGTAGGTTTACTTGGCAATGTGTCTTGACTGTTGTTATTTCCTTTTACAATTTCATAAAGGTTATTCTTAGATATTTCGCTTATTCCATTTCCAACTTGTATAATTTGCTTTATTTTGAACTTAGAAATTGCCTCTTTTTGAGATTTATTTATACTTTCTCCTAGTAATACTATTGGTGTATTTTTTTTAGATGCTAAAGGTGATATTAAAACTCCATCTACAATTTCGTCTGTATTACCTTTACAATAATAAACTTCGCTTACTTCACTATTTTTATAAAATTCATTTAATATATTTGAATTAGTTTCGTATCTATTTTCTCCATATATTCTTTTAGCATTTTCTAAGCCTTTTTCTATATTTTCAGAGATACAATCTTTTCCTCCTATTATATAGCTTTCTTTTATATTATTATCCCTTAACCATTTATTAGCTTGTCCTAGTGTTTCTTGTTTTGATAGTATTATTGGCATATTTTTATTTCCTGCTAATGGTGATATTGATATACTATCAGCTATTCCATTTTCTCCATTTACTAGTACTACTTTTTCTACTTTATTTGATTGATTTATAATATCTGCTACTTTTATTGAAGTTTCATATCTATCTTTTCCACTAATTCGTTTTATGTCTATTTTCATATCCTTTAATTCATTTTCTATATTACTACTTACCACACTTTTTCCACCTATTATATAAGCTTTGTTTGCATTTAATCTTTTTATCTCTTTTTCTGTTATTTTTCCTAAAGTATTTTCTTTTACTAAAAGTATAGGACAATTATTTTGAGAGGCTAAAGATGTGGCACATAGCATATCAGATATTGATTTTGAATTTACTAATATTACGTTATTTGAACTTTTTAATTCTTTTGATATTTCAACAGCTGTTTCAAATCTGTCTTTTCCTGCTATTATATTTTGATTATTCATTTCATTTGCAAAGATGTGATTTGTTATAAGAATTGATATTATTATACTTACACTTAAAAATCTAAATATTTTATTCACCTCTTTTTATATACTTTACTTTGATTATATATACAAATATTAATGATTATACATAATTTAAAAAATAAAAAATTTTATATAAAAATACCCTCTATCACTTTTTTAGATAGAGGGTTATTTTTATACTATTTTATTCTCCAAAGTAAAGACTAAATCTTTCTCTATATTTTTAACTTTAATTATATCCCCTAAATCATCAGAGTATATATCTATACTGTAATTACATATACTTTTATTTTTTTGGAATATCCCTTGTTTATATGCTATTGACTGTACTTTATCTTTAGGAATAATTATTGTCTTTTTTACTATACTTCCATTACTTAAAAATATATTTTTATCATCTATTCCTATTGCATTATTATTGTAACTCATATATCCTAAGAATGTTTGAATACCTAAAATAACTAGGAATATTATCTTATATATATCAAACTCAAAGTTAGTAAAATTATCAAAGTAAGATACTAATAAAATTATAGTTGTAGTTATAACATATCTCTTAGTTAAGAACATATAACTATATTTTTTATATGGCTTACGTACCTCTTTATCAAATTCAAATTCATTTAATATATTTTTAATTATCTCATCTTTTAATTTTTTATTAGCTATTGGATATAATATCGACTTTATTTTTGAATCATCACTCTTTCCATATCCAATAACTCCTACCTCAATATTATATAAACCAAACATTTGACATAATAGGTTTTGTTTTAACTTTAAGCTGTTTACTTGTTCTAATTTAAAGTTAAACTTATTCTTATTAAGCAAACCATATTGTATAGAAATATTATTGTCTTCTCTATATAAAGTAAAATCATAATATTTTATATAATCTAAAATAAAACAAATTATTGTTGCTATAATATAAATTGTTATTAATAATCCAGCAATCATTAATACCATTGTTAGTATAGGAAACTCAGATACCTTACTTCCTATATTTTCAATATCACCACTGTGTTTTTCTATATATTTATTTAACTCATCAAGACCTATAGTAGAGTCTAACTTATCAATTATAACCCCTATAGGTAAAATAAAATATATCTTACTCTTAGTAAAAGTATATTTTAGTATATCTTTAAAACTAACTTTATAAGTATATTGTTCTTTATAACTTATATTTTCTTCTTGTTGTGTATCTTCAACCTCTAATACTTCACTTTCTTTGTTTTCAGATAGTAATATTTTTTTAAGATCTTCTATCTTTTCATTTTTTAATAAAAACTTAAATTCTGCACTATTAATAACACCAACAGCTCCAGTATTTATACTTAATAATGATACACCTAGTATAGTGTTTAAAATACTAGCTTTAGTATCTACTGTGCTTATTTTCTCTAGCGGTATTTCTTTTTTACTTTTTTCAAATACTCCACTTTCTATAAACAATATATTATCTTTTATATAAAAAGTATTATTTCTCCAACTAATAAAAGCAACTATAATATCAATACTAATTATTAATATAGCTATTAAAATAATATAGTCACTTAACCACTTAGTAAGTAAAACTATAAATATTATATTACTGACTATATTTTTAAATATATTTGTAATTACACTGGACCAATGGTTTCTAGTCGATTCTAGCATCATAACCTTCCACCTTCTTACTTATTTTATCTTTTAAGTATTCACTGATTTCTTTAGCTTTTTCTAACTCTATGTTTGGTATTGTATGTATTCCTCCAGCTGTATGAATATCTACATTTGCAAGGTTAAAAAGTCTATTTATAAATCCTTCAGTTATAACTATATGTTGTATTCTAACCATTGGAACTATCGTTCTTTTTGTAATATATATACCATGTATAAAATCCACTTTATCTTTATTTATAATGTATCTCCACTGCTTATACTCTATAATCGGATATATAAATGTATTAACAAGTAGTAATAAAATAATAATACCAACAGTTATATTTATAGGCGATTCAAACATTACCGCGTATTTAAATTTCATGTTATAAATACTAAACCAAACCCCAACAATTAAAATAATACTTACTATAATAGTAGTTATTAATCTTGCCACAAACCATGATTTTTTAGCCTTTATACTTAAGTTGTCGTATTCCACAATATATCACATCCCCCTTAAATTAATTTTAACGTATCAGTATAATATTAACATAAGTATTCACAAGTCATACTTAAAATGGACTAAAATACTCATTTTATGGAATGAAATATATTTTTAGATAAGAATTTATTAAAATAAAAAGGTACTTACATTTAGTGTAAGTACCTTTTTATTACATTTGTGTAGCTATTCCATTTCCATCTACTACTATTCCATCTTCAACTACTGTATCAACAGCCATTTTTCCATCCTCATAGAAGTAATATTGATTACCATCTATACTTTGTAATCCTCTTTGCATTGCTCCATCTTCATTAAAGTAGTATTTATTTTCATGTATTGTTTCCCATCCTCTTTGCATACTGCCATCTTCATTAAAGTAATACATATTTCCATTTAATTCTTCCCATCTTTGTTGCATTGTTCCATCTGGATTAAAGTAATATCTTTTACCTTCTATATCTTGCCATCCTGTTAAAGCTACTCCTTCATTATTGAAGTAATACTTATACCCTCCACTACTTTGCCATCCTAATCCTAATTGCCCATTATTGTCAAAGAAGTAAGTTGTTCCATCTATTGTATTTACTCCTGTTGCCATTATTCCATCTGGGTTGAAGTAATACTTTTTACCTTCTATATCTTGCCATCCTATTAAAGCCACGCCTTCATTATTGAAGTAATATTTTTTATTTTGATAAGTTTGCCATCCTGATCCCAATTGCCCATTGTTGTCAAAGAAGTAAGTTGTTCCATCTATTGTATTTACTCCTATTACCATTGCTCCATCTGAGTTGAAGTAATATTTTTTACCTTCTATAGTTTGCCATCCTGTTACAGCTATTCCATCATTATTAAAGTAGTACTTTTTATTTTGGTAAGTTTTCCATCCTGAACCTAATTGGCCGTTATCATCAAAATAATATAGTTTACCATCTACATTTTGTACTCCTACTGCTAGTACTCCATCTGATTTTAGGTAATATTTTTTACCATCTATTGTATTCCATCCTTTTAACATTACTCCATTATTATTAAAGTAATATTTATTATTGTTTATTGTTTGCCATCCCTTTTGCATTTCGCCATCTGAATTGAAGTAATATCTATTGTTGTTTATATTTTGCCATCCACTTCTCATTATTCCATCATTACCTAAATAATAAGTTTTGTTGTCTATAGTTTTAAATCCTGTTTGCATTACTCCACTACCATCAAAGTAATATTTCTTTGAACTTATAGTTTGCCATCCTGTTACTTTCTTTCCTTTTGAATCATAGTAATATTTTTTATTATCTATAGTTTGCCATCCTGTTTTTATTGGTGGTGCTGGATTTTCACCTTTGTCATATAATTTTATATTATACTTTGCTGCTATTTGCTTATAGCTTTCATTTGTAGATTTTAATATTACATCTGTTCCAGTTGTAACTTGGTCAAATAGCCATCTTACGTCTTTATTGTGCATTCTTACGCATCCACCAGATACAGATTTACCAATTGAACTTTCATTATTGTTTCCATGAATTCCATATGTTGTTCCGTAGCTTCCTTTTATATGAAGCCCTAACCATCTATCTCCCAATGGGTTTCTAGGGTCCCCACCTGGTATTCCTCCTGAGTAATATGGTCTATTTTTTATCTTATTTACTATTTTGCATTTTCCTTGTGGTGTTGGAGTACTTTTCTTACCTGTAGCTACTCTAAATTCTTTTACGAATTTATTATTTACATAGTATCCCATTTTGTTTGTTTTAGTATTTATGATGATTAAGTGTTTACTTGCAGCTTCTGATATAGGAATTGACCAACCAAAAATTAAGCATGCTGTAAGTAAGAATACCATGCACTGTTTTATCATTTTTTTCAATGTGCTATCCCCTCCCATCCCCTTATATTTCAAGGGTTTTAGAGGTTTTTCCTTTAGTTTTATTTCTTAGTTTTTTAGGTATTTATAACATTATTTAGCAGTTAATTTTATATTTTTTAATTTAATTTATCGAAAAAAAATAAAGCATCTTATATTAAGGCGCTTTATAGTTAATTATTTTTTAATGTTTATACATACCCATTTCCTACATCTTCAAATTTTATATCCACTTGCCATTTTGTTCTTACTTATAAGTAATATAATATATAGCTTTTCTATGTAAAAAACCTTCTATAGAAGATATTTCTTCCATAGAAGGCCTTTGATTTGATAACTTTTAATTACTTAAGTTTTGAGTAGTATTCAACAACTAAAATATCGTCTATTTCAATTGGAATTTCTTGTCTTTCAGGTTTTCTTGAAAGTGTACCTGAGAAACTTTCTAAGTCCTTAGTTATATATGGGTATTGGCTAAGGGCATTATTTTGAAAACTTTCTTTAAATAATGTATTATCTTGAGATTTTTCTCTTAAAGATATAACCTCTCCTATAGATACACCATAAGAAGGTATATCAACTTTTTTACCATTAACTAATATGTGTCCATGAACTACCATTTGTCTAGCTTGTCTTATAGAGCTTGCTAATCCTAGTCTGTAAACTAAGTTATCTAATCTACATTCTAACATTTGTATTAAAACTGTACCTGTAGATTCTTTAGATTTCATAGCCTTTTTAACGTAATTAGAAAATTGTCTTTCTAATACTCCGTAGTATGCTCTTAATCTTTGCTTTTCTAGTAATTGAACTCCGTATGGTGATAATTTCTTATCTGCTCTAGAAGTTCCTTTTGTAGCTCTATCCATAGCTTTGGGATGTCCACATACGTTAATTCCTAATCTCCTACATTGTTTAAATCTAGGTCCCATCATTTTTGCCATAATTATCATTCTCCTCTTAAAATTAGAAAATTTGCCGCGATAACTTTAAGCCTAAAATTAATATATCATATTTTTTTAATTTTGTAAATGAATTTCATTATCATTTTATTAATAATATCAATTAAATACGTAATGATTATATTTAATAATCATTGTTATTACACTATCATTATTAATATATAGAAAACCTCAAAATTTATTGTTATTTATATTAACAATGCATTTTGAGGTTTTTATTATCTTATTAGTTTATCTTTTCAATATAGTTACAGTTTTCACATATATGGTTTAAAAAAAGTAGTAATCTTTCATAAAGCGGGTAAGCTTTTTCGCCATATTTTAGTTCTAAATCTTTCCCTAACTCTTTAACATTTCTTATCCCATCAATTTGTAAGAAAATATAACTACTATATTTATCAAGCTCAATCTTTTTATACATTGGAATTTTTAGTTTTAATTTTCTAAAAAACCTTTGAATTTTATGATCTTGCTTTTCAAGTATTATAACGATATCTTTATCATTTATTTCATATTCTATGTTATCATTTTTTTTAAATACTAAATTTAAAACATCATCATTATTTTTCATTATCTCTTACCTTAGAATTAATAATTGGTAATGCAGTCAAGACTGATAATACTATTAATAATATTATAGCCATCATATTTCCAGAAGCAAATCCTCTAGGTCCAGCTCCTTTTACGATGCCTGCTACTTGTAATATTATACCTACTAATCCTATTATAGAACCACCTGCAACAAGACCAGATGATAAACTTATACCATTTGAAACTTTAACTTCTTTTTCTTTTTCGTTTTTAGAAGTTTTTTCAACTAATACACGTATTAATGCTCCTACTAATATTATAGAAGTTGTTGCAATTGGTAAATAGAATCCTATAGCGATAGTCATTATTGGTAAATCTAAGAAATATAAAACTATAGCCATAAATACTCCAACAATAATCATAGGCCAAGGTAATTGTCCAGACATAATACCTGAAGTAAGTGTTGATATTAAGTTTGCCTGAGGTAATGCAAATGGAGGATTATTTCCTGTAACTGCAAGTTGTCCTGAAAGTAATACTATTGTACCTACAACAACTACTACACCTACTATACCAGCTATTGTAAAATATTTTTGCATTTCAGTTTTGCTACCACCCATTATATATGTTACCTTTTGAGATTGACTATAACCTCCTGCTATTGAAATAGCAACAACTATAAATGTACCAAATAGTAATAACGATTTATTATCCGCTAAATCTTTCCATCCCATTATAACAAATACTAATGTTGCTATAACTAAAGATGCTATTGTCATACCAGATACCGGAAGATTTGATGTTCCTATAGTACCTGTTAAACGTCCTGCAACTATAACAAATAATGCTGCTAGTACAAGAGATACTATTGCTCCAACAACAGCCATAACTACACTTCCTGAAATGAAAAATCCTGCTACAAATGCTATTACTACTCCAGCTAATAATATTATAGTTTGAAGAGCATTTCCACCTTCACCATCGCCTGATGCTGATTTTGCATTAAGTGTTTCTTTTACAGAAGCTATTATAGTTGGTATAAGTTTAACTGCACCAATTATACCACCGCAAAGCATCATACCAGCTCCTATATATTTTACATAGTTACCAGCTATTGCATTTACATCCATTTGATTTAAAGACATTGAAGGGTCGTTCCATACTTTAGCTCCTTCACCTGCCATATCAGTAAAGTAACCTATTAAAGGCATTATACCAAAATGAGATAATATAGAACCAGCAAACATTGTTAATGCTACTTCTAATCCTACTATAAACCCTATTCCTAAAAGAAGGGGGTTAACTTCAACTTCAAATTTCCATTTATAAAATCTGCTTCCAAAAAAGCTTATAACGTTATTTGCTACGTTTAAGAATGAACCTGTTAATACAGTAATAATTCCACTTATTCCAAATCCTATACCCATGTATTTCATTGAATCTCCACCAGCTTCTGAAGCAACAAGTGTTTCAGAAATAGCCATTGATTCTGGATACATAAGTTTTCCATGTTCTTCAATGATTAAATAATTGTAAACAAGTGATGAAACTCCTATACCAAATAAAACTCCACCAACTCCAACTAGTAATCCTTGTAAAAAAGTAACTTGACTACCAACTAATAAAACCGCTGGTAATACGAAAATCATACCACTGGCAACTGATTCACCGCCACTTGCCATACCTTGTACTATATTTTTTCCTAAAATACCTTTTTGGCTAGCAAATGCTGCTATAAATGCAGAACCTATTATAGACCCTGGAATACCAGCAGCAACTGTAAGTCCAGCTTTCATACCTGAATATGCTGTTGATGCTGAGAATATAACTGCTAAAATAATTCCTATAATTAGTACCGCCACATTAGCACCTGTTTTAGATTTGTCTGTTATGTAAGGTACATAATCCTTGCCTGATACCCCTCCATAAGCTTCTTTAGGTAATTTTTTACTACTCATTAAAGTTCATCCTCCTTCATTAAATTGTTACTATTATACCATATTTCTGCAAAATTTTACCTTTTTTTCAATTTTCATTATTTTTTAAAATTTTACTTTTAATAATGTTATATTCTTATAATTGACTTATTTCTTATAAAAATACATATTCTATTTCTATTTAATCTAAAAGTTAATGTACATTTCTTTTAATTTGAACATTTTTCATTAAATTTATGCAGTAAAAAAGCCACGGCGTGCTGTTCCGTGACTTTTTCCATAAATTTAATTAAGAGAATGTTTGTGTAATTATATTAATTTGTTTATTAATATATAAGGTGTAAATGATCATGGCTATTAAATATTCTTTGGTTGAATATTAATGTCATTTACTAGCTTAATATTATTATAACATAATTTTAAATAAATGCAAATGAAAATCATTATTATTTTGTTTTTTTTATAAATTTTATTTTTATAGAATTTTTTACATATTTTACAAATATAAAAAGACCTTCTATTGTAGGCATTCTACTTATAGAAGGTCTTTTGTTTAATTATTTAAAATATTAATTTTCTTTATATCCATTTGGATTATTACTTTGCCATCTCCAAGAGTCTTCACACATTTCATCTATTTCATACTTTGCATTCCATCCAAGCTCTTTCTCTGCTTTTGATGGATCTGCATAACAAGATGCAATATCTCCTTCTCTTCTTGAAGTTATTTTATATGGTATTTCTCTACCACTAGCTTTTTTAAGTGCATTAACTAATTCTAATACACTATATCCTTTACCAGTTCCTAAGTTATATGTAACTAGACCTGGATTTTCATTTAATTTTTCTAATGCCTTGACATGACCACTAGCTAAATCTAGTACATGTATATAATCTCTAACACCTGTTCCATCAGGTGTAGGATAATCATCTCCAAATACATTTAAATGCGGAAGTTGTCCTATTGCAACCTTAGTTATATATGGCATTATATTATTTGGAATTCCGCTTGGCTCTTCACCTATTCTTCCACTTTTATGAGCTCCTATTGGATTAAAGTATCTAAGTATAGCTACATCAATAGTTTTGTCTGCATAACAAATATCTCTTAACATATCTTCTACCATTAACTTAGTTCTTCCATAAGGATTTGTTACTGATAGTGGAAAATCTTCTAATATTGGGCATGTATGTGGATCTCCATAAACTGTAGCTGATGAACTAAATACAAACTTTTTAACATCATATTTTTTCATTAGATCAAGAACTACTAGTGTATTTATTAAGTTATTAGAATAGTATTCAAGTGGCATAGAAACAGATTCACCGACTGCCTTGAGTGCAGCAAAATGTATTACTGAATCAATTTTATTTTCTTTAAATACTACTTCTAATCTTTCTCTGTCCGTTGTATCTATTTCATAGAATTTAGGTTCTTTTCCTGTTATCTCCTTTATTCTATCAATTACAATTTTATCACTATTACTTAAGTTATCTACAATAATTACTTCATATCCGTTTTCTAAAAGTTCTATTGATGTATGGCTTCCTATATAGCCTGCTCCCCCAGTTACTAAAACTGCCATAATACTCACTACCTTTCTATATATTTTAAACTACTATATTAACTATTATATTTAATTTACGCGTTTTGACCAACAACTTCCTTCATATAATTTATTAAGTCGCCTTTTAAATTTTCTCTTTTTAATGCAAAATCTATTGTAGCTTCTAAAAAACCTAATTTATCTCCTACATCATATCTTCTTCCTTCAAAATTGTAGGCATAAATTGCTTCTTGTTTACCAAGAGTTTTAAGTGCATCTGTTAATTGTATTTCTCCGCCCTTGCCTGGTTCTTGATTTTCTAATATATCAAATATAGCTGGAGTTATTATATATCTTCCTAATATAGCAACATTTGATGGTGCTTCTTCTACAGCTGGCTTTTCTACCATATCTTTTACTTTATATACTCTATCTTCTATGTGTTTTACATCTAATATCCCGTATTTGCAAGTATCTTCCTTCGCTACTTCTTGAACGCCTAATATACTCGTCTTATATTCATCATATGCATTTATTAATTGTTTTAAACAAGGAGTTTCGTTATCTACTATATCATCCCCTAATAATACTGCAAAAGGTTCATCTCCTATGAAACTTTTTGCACAATGTATAGCATGGCCTAAACCTTTCGGCTCCTTTTGTCTTATATAATGTATATTAACCATATTAGATATATCTCTTACCATATCTAACATTTCTGTTTTCCCTTTTTGTTCTAACTCTAATTCAAGCTCAACAGATTTATCAAAGTGATCTTCTATTGATTTTTTATTTCGTCCAGTTATTATTAGTATTTCTTCTATTCCTGAGTTTATAGCCTCTTCTATTATATATTGTAATGTTGGCTTATCTACTATTGGAAGCATTTCCTTTGGTTGAGACTTTGTTGCAGGTAAAAATCTTGTTCCTAGCCCAGCCGCTGGTATTATAGCTTTTTTAACTGTCATTATTATTCCTCCGAATTTCATACTTATATTTATACTTAAATATACCATATTTATACTTTTTCTTCAAATTTTGTATATTTATCGACATCTCATTTAATCTATAAATTTAATATTATTTTCCAATTTTTAACATAAAAAAACACTAGACTATTCTAGCGTTTATATCAATTAAAATAAGCAAGTCTATAAGCGGAGTTCTGTATTAGATAATCATCTTTCTAGGCTTATTGTCACCAATAAACTCAAGCGACCTACCAACCGGAGGATGCGAGCAACATCCTTTTAGCCCTATCTTGGTCTTGCTCCAGGTGGGGTTTACACGGCTCGACTAGTCACCTAATCGACGGTGAGCTCTTACCTCACCTTTTCATCCTTACCACAAATGTGGCGGTTATTTTCTGTTGCACTTTCCTTAGGATCACTCCCACTAGGCGTTACCTAGCACCCTGCTCTATGGAGCTCCGACTTTCCTCACGCAGTAAAATTACTGCCCGCGATTATCTGGCTTACTTAATATTCAATTGACTTTTATAATATTATCATAAATATTTATTCATGTCAAAAGTTAAATTTAATCTTATTATCTATAATATGGATTTTAAGTAAATATTAAGTTTTTACGTAAATAATGTTATTAATTATTACAAACTTCGTTTAAATTATTTAACTTTTAAGGTAAAATATAATTATACTTTCTAAAGGAGATTATACATGAAAAGGTTTATCATATTAATAACTAACTTATTATTATTATCTATTTTGGCATATTGCGGGTATAACGTATATATAAAAATGAAAGACTACAAAGAAGCTGATGTAACTTATAAAAAAGTTAGAAAATTAAAGAAAGAAGATTTATCTAATATAAATCCTGATTTTAAATTCTGGCTTACAGTAGAAAATACTAACATTGATTATCCTGTTCTTCAAGGAACTGATAATAATTTCTACTTAAACAAAGATATATATAAAAATAAACTAGGCTCAGGTAGTATATTTATGGATTATAGAAATAAATCTGAAAATGATGAAAATACTATAATCTATGGTCATAATATGAAAAATAAAACTATGTTTAGTCAATTAGAAGATTTTAAAAATGAAAGCTTCTTTAATAAAAACAATAAAATAAGAGTAATAACTAATGATAAAGAATACGTATATGAAGTATTTTCTGCATACTATGTAGATCCTAGCTATAACTATATAATTCCTAGCTTTAATAATAATAAAGAATATGAAAAATATTTAAATCAAATTACTAATAAATCAATTAATAAATCAAATATAAGTGTAGGTGTAAAAGATAAAATAATTACATTATCTACTTGTAGCTATGAAACTAATAATACACGTACAGTAGTACATGGTAAACTTGTTGATGTAATTAATTTAAATAATTAAAAAATAGTACGCCTATATAGGTGTACTATTTTAAGATATAATTTCAAACTTATTTTCATTAACATATATTATAGCTTCTTGCCTGTTTTTTAAATTTAATTTACTTAGTATACTACTAACATGTTTTTTTACTGTATAATCGCTTATATATAATATCTTTGCAATTTCTTTATTATTATAACCTTTCGATATATTGTATAATACGTCTCTTTCTCTTGGTGTCAATACACTTAAATCATTTGATTTATCCCTCTGAACTACAGCTTGCAGTGCATCTGCTTCATATACTTTTTTTCCTTTAAAGACTCGACTCATCGTATATATAAATTCTTCTTTATCATCTATATCTACTATATATCCTTCAATCCCCATATCAACAACTCTTTTGAATATCTTAATATCCTTATTTAAATCTAAAGTGATAACTTTAATATTTCCATATTTTCCTTTTACAGTATTTAAAAACATAATCTTTTGCGGTAAATTTTCTTTCATGTCTAGAAATATAAAATTTATCTCCTCTAGATCTTCTTTTTTCATACTATACAAATCACTTATAATTCCTATACTTGTCACTTTCAAATTCTTTGTAAATAAAGCTCCTACTGCTTCTCTAACTATAAATGATTCTGATATTAGCAATATCCTCACATCACTTCCCCCTCTAGAAAAGCCGGTTGCGCTACTCGCTCCATATACCCCAAGCGCCCAAATACAGAATATACTTCTTAGCTGCTTAAATTTTCAACAACTATATTCTACAATATTTCTACTTTAATTATATAGTTTTTTAGATATCCATTTACGTACCTGACTTTATCTTTATAATATAAACCACCAAACTATAAAATATATTTATATTTTGATTATAGTAAAATATATTTTATTTTTCAATTAAAATTTTAATCAAAAATAATTTTAGAGTATATTATTTATATTACTTTATAATTTTTAAAAAAATAGAGAACTATATTTTAAATATAGTTCTCTATTTTTTTATTATTATTTTGCATATATAATATTATTTCTTGTCTATTCTTTAAACCTAGTTTTTGAAGTATGCTACTTATATGCTTTTTTACTGTATATTCTGTTATAGATAAAGTTTCTGATATTTTATAATTATTAAATCCTTTAGCAACTTCTTTTATTACTTCTTCTTCTCTATTAGTTAATAGACTATTAGATTTATTAAATTTATGTGTAAGTGCCTTATGCATAAGGTCGCCCTCATAAAACTTTTTACCAGCTATAATTTTTCTTACAATATAAATAAATTCTTCTTTATCTTCTATATTAGAAATATATCCGCCAATTCCTAATTTAACTGATTCTATAAACAAACTCTCTTTTTTATGAAAATCTATTGCTAGTATTCTTAATGATTCTTCCCTTTCTCTTAATAAATTAATTCTTTTTAAATCATTTATATTATTCTCATCTATATTTATAAAAATAAAATTATATTCACTTAACTCTGCATCAGAAATATTACTTAAATCTGATATTTGATCTACATATTTTGGGTTAAAATTTTCTATAAATAATTTTGATACAGAGTCTTTCACCATAAATGACTTTGATATTATTAATGTATTCATTTTTCCACCTTTCTAGCTATTAATAAACACTATACTTTTTTAAGAAATTAGACTATAGTGTATTATCCCTAATAGATATAATTTAAATTAATTTACCTTTTATCACTAATCTGTGGCTTCCTACAAACTTTGGAGTACATGTTATTAAGGTTATAGACTTTTCATCTAAATCAGATTTTAGTACTTCTACTTGATCAGGCTCTACTACTTCTGATGAAGTTACTTCGTATGTGTGTAGCCCATCATTATTTAATATTTCTATACTATCTCCTGTTTGTATTTTATCTAAGTTACTAAAAAATTTATTGTATGTATATGCTCTATGTCCTGCTACTGCAAAGTTTCCAGCTTCTCCAGGCATTGATGTTTCTTTAAAATGACCTACTGCATATTTTAAGGTCTCCATATCAGTGCCTTCTTGAACTACTACTTTTAAATCTATCTTAGGTATTTTCAATACTCCTATAATATTTTCTGGTAACTTATCACTATATGATTTTTTATTTTTATCTTTTTTTATACTTTTATCTCCATTTATACTGTTTTCTATTAGATTTTCATAAGCTTCAACTATATCATTATTAGCTTTTTCAACTTTGTAGTTAGTATATAAACTTCCACCTACTATACATAGTCCTATTACTATAAGCAATCTTGCTATAATTTTTTTCATATTTAACTCCTTTAATATTAATCTCTGTTATAAAGTAGTACAAATACTCCAAGTAGTATTAATTCTATTGCTACTATTTCTGGTTTTGCTAAGAATTGAACTACATATCCTACTTTTGGAATTTTAAAAGATACTTCTCCTATTACGTCTTTGTCTTTAAGTATTTTTGCATCTTCTACATCGTTGTTATCACCTTTTGTTTTGTATCCTTCAGTTGTTTTTTCTATTATTCTGTGCGTTACTATTTCATTATCATCTATAAAAGTTATTACATCTTTTTCTTCTAATTTGGCTCTGGTTTTATTTTTTACTATTACTAAATCTCCTGGGTAGTATGTTGGTTCCATACTTCCTGATAGTACTGTGTAGGCTCTGTATCCTATTATGTTAAATGCCGTTTGTGATTTTGATGATACTGATATTGCTACTATTATTATGAATAGTGCTACTACTGTGTAGTATAGGATATTTGATGGTTTTATTTTTTTTTCAATTTTCTCCATAATACTTCCTTTCAGTGAACATATTAAAAAGTGATACCTTATATAGCTATCACTTTTTAATATGTACGTCTATTTTAATTGAATTACTCGTCTAGTGGCATTGGTGTTGGTGTATCCGGTTGAAGTTCTGGCTTTGGCGGTTCTACTACTTCTGGTTTTTCTTCTTTTGGTGGTTCTTTCCCTGGTTTTTGTGTACCTTCTTCCGTTGAAGGCTTATTAGTTTCTGGTTCTGATGGCTTTTCTTCTGTTGAAGGTTTATCTTCTTCATCTGAAGGACCTGCTTCATCACTTGGCGGTGCTATTGGTTTTATATTTCCACCTGGTAAACTAGGATTTACTTCTTCTCCAGATTCTGGTGGTATTACTTCACCTTCTTCAATCTCATCTGACTCAATAGTTAAAGTACTTCCTTGTTTAGTCCAGTATGAATTTAATTTTGTACTACTCTTTTTATCAAATGTTATTTTATATGTTTCTGATGTCCAATTATCTTTTTTGTTATTTTTATATTTTATTTCAACAATGATATAGTCACATGAATTTACCTTATTTATATCTATTTTTTTTCCTGAATAGTCTATATCTATTTCTTTCTTATCATCTAGCTCCTCTTGAGAGTTCCCTGAAAATTCACCAGTTTTTGTTGTAGCTTTTACTTCATAGTATTTATATCCTCTTAGATGATTTGGTAAATCTATTTCTAACTGTGTCCTATCTTCTTCTATTCTGGCTTCAGTCTTATGATTATATGATTTAACCAATTCGCCTATTGATATTGTATTATCACTCAACTTACCTGAATCTACGAACAATGAATACGAAAAATATGTCCCTGTTGATGCTATAGCTATCCCAATACCTGCAGCAATAAATTTATTTTTATACTTCATTAATTATTACCTCCTTGGGCATCTATTTGTTTAGCATCTACACTGATATCAAAGTTAAATGTAGTATTTTGTATTGCCTTCTTATCTGTATCACTCATTCCACTAGGTATATATACTTTTAATTCACAATTAATCATCTCGTTTGGATTCAATTCCTGTATATTTTTCCCATTTTCGATATCTATAAGATTTCCTGTATATATCCCTAATATACTATTATTATTTTTCATTGTTAACGTATAATTTAATTTATTTGTTATATTACTTAACTCCCCACTACCTGATAATTTTGTAAATTCATTTATCTTTATAATTAAATTTTGTTTTAAGCTGCCTCGATTTTCTATTTTAAAGTTTTTAGTTAGCAAATCAATTTTTCCTTGAGGATTTTCATCTGGACATTGAGATGGACTACTATGCTTAGAATTACTTGTATATTCTAAATTAACATCTAGGTTTCCCATAGTAACAATTAAATCATTTTTAACCTCTGCCTTATCAGTAAAATATGCATAACTACCTAAGCTACCAATTCCACCTATAGCTAATGCTAATGCCAAAGCACTAATAGTCGCCTTTATACTTTCTTTTTTATTAGTTTTTTTATCCATCAATCTTACCTCCTTTTTTAGAAGAAGATTTCCTATCTAATGCTATACCAACTCCTGCTACTGAAAGACCTAATATTGTTAATATTGATGAGTTCACAACTCCTCCTGTTTGAGGTAATCTATTTGCAGATCCACCTATATTACTTCCAGGTTTATTCGGCTTTAATGGTTTGTTTGTATCTTCTGATCCCCCTGGTTTATTCGGGTTATTTGTATCTTCTGATCCTCCTGGATTATTCGGATTTTCTGGTTTGTCTGCATCTTCCGATCCTCCTGGATTATCAGGATCTTCTGGTTTTTCTGTATCTTCTGATCCTCCTGGATTATCAGGATTTTCTGGTTTGTCTTCTGATTCTGGAGGTGTTACAGTTCCTCCTCCACCACTTCCACCATTGTCTATTATCTTATATCCAATATCAAAACTATACACACTTGATACTAATTGCGCTACATTTCCCATTTCTTTTTCCATCAATATTTCCATTATTATTGTATCTTCTTTGTTTCCAATTAAATTTATTTGTTTCTCTAACACAATTCCATTCTTACTTATTATGTCTTTTAAACTGCTATTACTTTTTGATATTAACTCTCCTTTATATTTAAAGTTTACTTTAGTATGCTTTTCCATTTCATCTAATGCTTTTTCTAAGCTATTATTTTCACGAGATTTTCTATATATAGATATTTTATCTACTTTTATATTTTTATTTGTATTATTATTCAAACTTATTTCAAAGTCTTTACTTAGTCCAGGTCTCCATCCGCCTTCTGGATTATATCGCTCAATATTTATAGTTAAATTATTATTTGATGTGGCAAAAATTGGAACCGTTAAGGTAATAGATATAATTGAGCTTAGAAAAATAGCCTTTATTGCTCTTTTTATATTTCTCATTTAATCTCCTTCCTAAAAAAGCATTCCTAATTTTTTAAGAATGCTTTTTAATTACTAATATACTTTTTAATTACTTTCTATTTCTCTCTTGTTCCCTCTTGCTCTGCAATTATTTCAAATGTAGGTACTAATTTATTAAAATCAAAACTTGGTTTATTTTCATTATTTACGCTACCTTTTTCATTAAATTTATGATCTTCATTTGACATAACTTGCACATTTATACAAGCTTTTATCTCTTCGCCAGGATTTAACGTTTTATCCGTGCCTATTTCACTTGTTATAGTCTCTCCCACTTTTAAAATACTTGGATATTCTTTTGAAACATCCCCTCTGTTTAATTTTATAACTTGTTTCAAACTTCCATTATTTTTTATAGTCACTTCTTTTATAAAACTATCGTTTGGCTTAACATTTTTAAATATATTTCCTTCTGCATTTTTACTTTGACCAGCTTCAGTGCTTTTATTTTCATTTTTCCAAGGACCTTCCTCAACTAATAAATCTACATTTCCCATTGTTATAACTAAATCATTACTTGCTGTTGCACTGTCAGTAAAAAATGCTTTAGTTCCCATAAAAGTTCCACCTACTAATAATGTTGCTGCTAGCATGTAAGCAATATTCTTATTTTTTTTCATAATATAAATCCCCCTATATGTATCTTATTTTTTTAACTCACAAGTACATAATAATTGATATACTATCAAAAAAATATTCCTCTATATATCTATTTTTACTACCTAAATTTGCCTAAACAATAAGTATAATTCAAATCTTATCCCCTACTACACCTTAGTAGTATATTAACTACCACTTATTATTCTCATAACAAAAAAGAGCTAAATTTCACTAAGATAATCACTTAGTAAAATTTAGCTCTCAAAACGAAAAAAGACTATATATACTATATAGTCTCAACTTAATACTCTGAAAACTGCAAACATTTATCACATTAGTCATTTTAATTTTAGCAACCGGAATCTTCGATTCGGTTGGCGATATAAAAATCTTTAGATTTTTATTTTTTTGGTCAAGTCCTCGACCTATTAGTATCGATAAGCTAAATACATTACTGCACTTACACCTTCGACCTATCAACCAGGTAGTCTTCCTGGGGTCTTACCCTTACGGTGGGAAATCTTATCTTGAAGTTGGCTTCGCGCTTAGATGCTTTCAGCGCTTATCCATTCCGTACATAGCTACCCAGCCATGCCCTTGGCAGAACAACTGGTACACCAGAGGTACGTCCATCCCGGTCCTCTCGTACTAAGGACAGGTCTCCTCAAATTTCCTACGCCTGCGACGGATAGGGACCGAACTGTCTCACGACGTTCTGAACCCAGCTCGCGTACCACTTTAATGGGCGAACAGCCCAACCCTTGGGACCTACTACAGCCCCAGGATGTGATGAGCCGACATCGAGGTGCCAAACCTCCCCGTCGATGTGGACTCTTGGGGGAGATAAGCCTGTTATCCCCAGGGTAGCTTTTATCCGTTGAGCGATGGCCCTTCCATGCGGAACCACCGGATCACTAAGTCCGACTTTCGTCCTTGCTCGACCTGTATGTCTTGCAATCAAGCTCTCTTTTGCCTTTACACTCTTCGTACGATTTCCGACCGTACTGAGAGAACCTTTGAGCGCCTCCGTTACTCTTTGGGAGGCGACCGCCCCAGTCAAACTGCCCACCTGACGGTGTCCCAAGACCTGATTCAAGGCCTCTGGTTAGGATCCCAGTACTACAAGGGTGGTATCCCAAGGATGACTCCACACAAACTGGCGTTCATGCTTCAAAGTCTCCCACCTATCCTGTACATGTAGTACCAAGACCCAACGTCAAGCTACAGTAAAGCTCCATGGGGTCTTTCCGTCCTGTCGCAGGTACCCGGCATCTTCACCGGGATTA
Source organism: Faecalimicrobium sp. JNUCC 81 (assembly GCF_053667625.1). Taxonomy (NCBI): domain Bacteria; kingdom Bacillati; phylum Bacillota; class Clostridia; order Peptostreptococcales; family Peptostreptococcaceae; genus Faecalimicrobium; species Faecalimicrobium sp. JNUCC 81. The sequence goes on along the minus strand of NZ_CM132203.1, from coordinate 546,363 downwards.
CAATTTCACCGAGTCTATTGTTGAGACAGTGCCCAAATCGTTACGCCTTTCGTGCGGGTCGGAACTTACCCGACAAGGAATTTCGCTACCTTAGGACCGTTATAGTTACGGCCGCCGTTTACTGGGGCTTAAGTTCACTGCTTCGATTGCTCTAACAGATCCCCTTAACCTTCCAGCACCGGGCAGGCGTCAGCTCCTATACATCGTCTTGCGACTTAGCAGAAACCTGTGTTTTTGGTAAACAGTCGCTTGGGCCTATTCTCTGCGGCCATCCAAAGGATGGCACCCCTTCTCCCTAAGTTACGGGGTCATTTTGCCGAGTTCCTTAACAATAGTTCTCTCGCTGGCCTTAGGATACTCTCCTCACCCACCTGTGTCGGTTTGAGGTACGGGCGCCTTTAAACTCGATAGAGACTTTTCTTGACAGTGTGAAATCAGCTACTTCGCTACTAAATTTCGCTCCCCATCGTACCCCAGCATTATCAAGACGGATTTGCCTATCTTGACTGCCTCAGTACTTAGCCACACATAACCAACAGTGTGGTTAGCTTATCCTACTGTGTCATCCCATTTCTCAAGCGTTTATTGGCGGTACAGGAATATCAACCTGTTGTCCATCACCTACGCCTTTCGGCCTCGGCTTAGGTCCCGACTAACCCAGGGCGGACGAACCTTCCCCTGGAAACCTTGGGTTTACGGCCCGTGGGATTCTCACCCACGTCTCGCTACTCATGCCAACATTCTCACTCGTATACTGTCCACGCGTCCTTACGGTCACGCTTCAGCCTGCATACGAAGCTCCCCTACCCATCATAATGATGCCGTAGCTTCGGTAGTACGTTTTAGCCCCGGAAATTTTCGGCGCAGGATCACTCGACCAGTGAGCTATTACGCACTCTTTAAATGAGTGGCTGCTTCTAAGCCAACATCCTGGTTGTCTGTGCAATCCCACATCCTTTACCACTTAACGTACATTTAGGGACCTTAGCTGACGATCTGGGCTGTTGCCCTTTCGACTATGAATCTTATCACCCACAGTCTGACTCCCAAGTATAAGAATACGGCATTCGGAGTTTGATAGTCTTCGGTAAGTGCAATACCCCCTAGGACATTCAGTGCTCTACCTCCGCTTCTCTCAACCTTGAGGCTAGCCCTAAAGCTATTTCGGGGAGAACCAGCTATCTCCGGGCTCGATTGGAATTTCACCGCTATCCACAAGTCATCCCCGAGCTTTTCAACGCTCGTGGGTTCGGTCCTCCACGAAATTTTACTTTCGCTTCAACCTGCTCATGGATAGGTCGCCCGGTTTCGGGTCTACGTCAAGTAACTTAAGCGCCCATTTAAGACTCGCTTTCGCTACGGCTCCGCACCTTAAGTGCTTAACCTTGCTACTTAACGTAACTCGTTGGCCCGTTCTACAAAAAGTACGCGGTCACACAAATAATGTGCTCCCACAGCTTGTAAGTGCAGGGTTTCAGGTTCTATTTCACTCCCCTCCCGGGGTTCTTTTCACCTTTCCCTCACGGTACTATGCGCTATCGGTCACTAGGTAGTATTTAGGCTTGGAGGATGGTCCCTCCTGCTTCCCACAGGGTTTCACGTGTCCCGTGGTACTCTGGATCATATCTAAAGAATTATCGTTTCAAATACAGGGCTATTACCTTCTATGGCGGAGCTTTCCAACTCTCTTCACTTACGATGACCTCTTCGTTTATGATATGTCCGCAACCCCAACGAAGAAAACTTCATTGGTTTGGCCTGTTCCGCGTTCGCTCGCCGCTACTTACGGAATCGAATTTCTTTCTTTTCCTCCGGGTACTTAGATGTTTCAGTTCCCCGGGTTCCCCTCGCTAAGCTATGTATTCACTTAACGATACTTAGACATTACTCTAAGTGAGTTTCCTCATTCGGAAATCTTCGGATCAAAGTTTACGTGCAACTCCCCGAAGCTTATCGCAGCTTATCGCGTCCTTCATCGGCTCCTAGTGCCAAGGCATCCGCCCTGCACCCTTAATAACTTGACCAGTTATTAAAGTGTTTCGTCAACGAACAAACTTCGTATTCACTCAGTTTATTACGTTACTCAAAGTTGATATTTTAATGACTTATCGTGTCGTTGATATTTTTAGAAGTTATCTTCTTCATATATATAAAATGATGTCATATCACTAAATGTTATGCAGTTTTCAAAGTACTAATTTTGAAGGAATGAACCCTCAAAATTAAACAGTAGGCAATTCTCCTTAGAAAGGAGGTGATCCAGCCGCACCTTCCGATACGGCTACCTTGTTACGACTTCACCCCAGTTATTGATTTCACCTTCGACGGCCGCTTCCAAAAGGTTAGCAAACCGGCTTCGGGCGCCCCCAACTTCCGTGGTGTGACGGGCGGTGTGTACAAGACCCGGGAACGCATTCACCGCAGCATTCTGATCTGCGATTACTAGTAACTCCAGCTTCATGTAGGCGAGTTTCAGCCTACAATCCGAACTGAGAATGGCTTTAAGGGATTAGCTCCGCCTCACGACTTGGCTGCCCTCTGTACCACCCATTGTAGCACGTGTGTAGCCCTAAGCATAAGGGGCATGATGATTTGACGTCATCCCCACCTTCCTCCAGGTTATCCCTGGCAGTCCCTCTAGAGTGCCCAACTTAATGCTGGCAACTAAAGGCAAGGGTTGCGCTCGTTGCGGGACTTAACCCAACATCTCACGACACGAGCTGACGACAACCATGCACCACCTGTCACTTCTGTCCCCGAAGGGAAATCTCCGATTAGGGAGAGGTCAAAAGGATGTCAAGCTTAGGTAAGGTTCTTCGCGTTGCTTCGAATTAAACCACATGCTCCGCTACTTGTGCGGGTCCCCGTCAATTCCTTTGAGTTTCACTCTTGCGAGCGTACTTCCCAGGCGGAGTACTTAATGCGTTAGCTGCGCCACCGAAGGGGGTAACCTCCGACAGCTAGTACTCATCGTTTACGGCGTGGACTACCAGGGTATCTAATCCTGTTTGCTCCCCACGCTTTCGTGCCTCAGTGTCAGTTACAGTCCAGAGAGCCGCCTTCGCAACTGGTATTCCTCCTAATATCTACGCATTTCACCGCTACACTAGGAATTCTACTCTCCTCTCCTGCACTCAAGTTTCTCAGTTTCAAAGGCTTACTACGGTTGAGCCGTAGCCTTTCACCTCTGACTTAAGAAACCACCTACGCACCCTTTACGCCCAGTAATTCCGGATAACGCTAGCCCCCTACGTATTACCGCGGCTGCTGGCACGTAGTTAGCCGGGGCTTCCTCCTCAAGTACCGTCATTATCTTCCTTGAGGACAGAGCTTTACGACCCGAAGGCCTTCATCGCTCACGCGGCGTTGCTGCATCAGGCTTTCGCCCATTGTGCAATATTCCCCACTGCTGCCTCCCGTAGGAGTTTGGACCGTGTCTCAGTTCCAATGTGGCCGATCACCCTCTCAGGTCGGCTACTGATCGTCGCCTTGGTAAGCCGTTACCTTACCAACTAGCTAATCAGACGCGGGTCCATCCTGTACCGATAAATCTTTGATAAGAAAGCCATGCGACTCTCTCATGTTATCCCGTATTAGCATACCTTTCGGTATGTTATCCGTGTGTACAGGGCAGGTTACCCACGCGTTACTCACCCGTCCGCCGCTCTTTCCCGAAGGAAATCGCTCGACTTGCATGTGTTAGGCACGCCGCCAGCGTTCATCCTGAGCCAGGATCAAACTCTTAAATATAAGTTTTGACTTGGGCTCAGATACTGTTATATATCTGGCTTTGTTTGGTTGTTTCAAATTCTATAAATTAACCTACTGTTTAATTTTCAAAGTTCATTTGTTTGTCTCTCTCGAGCACATTTATTATATTATCATCTTGGTTCAACAAGGTCAACTCTTTTTTTACATTTTTTTAATTTATTTTAAATTTAAAATTCATTATAATCTTATTTTATATTATGTAATTGGCCCTATACCTATATTCTATCTCAAATTTTATCAATAAGATTTTATTTATATATTTCCTAAATTTGTATAGATACAAAATATTGGTCAATAAAATATAACATAAGTATTATATCTAAGGAGATGAAAAGTATGCATAAAAAATTAATTTCTTTTTCAATATTATGTCTAATATCTATTTCTTTAACTGGTTGTAGCCCCTTAAAAAACAGTTATATTGATAATAAAACTAATAATATAAAAGAATCTACTAAAGATTCTATAGCTATAAATGATAAATCCGTGGTAAATAGTATCGATACTTCTAATTTAGATAACACTAAAATAAGTTGGTTCTTCGTTCCTAATGATGAACATAAAACTCCAACTGTTAATACTGACCTTAAATTCAATCTAAATGATTATAATGCAGTTTATAATGGTCCAACTAGTAAAAAATCAAAAACTTTATACCTAACATTTGATGAAGGCTATGAAAATGGATATACTCCGAAAATATTAGATGTATTAAAAGAAAAAAATGAAAAAGCAGTTTTCTTCGTTACATCACACTACATAAAAACTAATCCTGATTTAGTTAAACGAATGGCTGATGAAGGACATATAGTTGGAAACCATACTATGAGTCACCCATCTCTACCTGATAGAGCTAATGATACAAATATGTTTAATAATGAATTTAAAGATGTTGAAAATAGATACAAAAAAGTTACCGGTAAGGAAATGGTTAAATTATTTAGACCTCCTATGGGTCAATATTCTCAAAAGAGTTTAGCTATGACTAAGAATTTAGGTTATACTTCTGTCTTTTGGAGTTTTGCTTATCATGATTGGGATCCCAATGAACAACCAAACAATAACGATGCTATTAAAAAAATAATGAACCATTTACACGATGGTTCTATACTATTATTACATGCAGTTTCAAAAACAAATACTGAAATCTTAGGAGATTTTATTGATAAAGCAAAATGTGAAGGATATAAATTTCAATTGTTAGATCCAAAATAAAAGATGGTGGGCATAATGTCCATCATCTTTTTTAATTAATTTTAAATAATCAATATAGCAACTATCGTTGTCACTACTAAACCTACAATTACAGGTATAAAGTTTCTCTTGGCTAACTCAATAGGGCTAACTCCGCAAATTGCTGCTGCTGATACTAAAGCCCAAGGAACTAAACATCCTCCTCCTACCCATATTGCTGCTATTTGACCTAGAGCTGTAAGTGCTCCTGTATTACAATTTATAGCACTTCCAAATACTCCTGCTAAAGAACCAGCTAATGACATTCCTGAAAATCCTGAACCATCAAGACCTGTTATAGCACCTACCACAGTTTCTATACCTGCTACTGCTATTTTATTAAGAGGAACTGATTGTGCTAGAGCTAAACCTATATCTGATAGCAACCCTTGAGATCCTCCTGGAAGTACATCCCCTAGTACTGATGTTAAGGGTGCTACTTCTCCCATATAGAAAAATGCTGCTATTGGAACTATTACAGCAAATATTTTCATACCAAACATAAATCCATCAGTTACATGATCACAGACTTTATCAAATCCTTTTTTTCCATTTTCTAATAAATCTATTATTATTAATAAAAATACTGCTGTTCCACCTAATAATGCAGATGCATCTCCTCCTTTAAGGTCAAATTTATACATACATACTATATCTAAAATAAACCCTATTGCTACTATAAGTGTTGATACTTTAGCTTTAGTGCTGAATTCTTTAATTTCTTCATATTTTACATCTGATATTTCATCTTTAAACATTCCTTTTTTAATATCTCTTCTTAACATATAAAATGATACAGATACTGTTACCATAGACATTACCCAATAAAGTATCATACCATCATTTATAACAGAAGATACTGGTATTCCTGCTGCTCCAGCTGTTATACTAGGTGCTCCCTGTATTATAAAGTCTGTTGATAAAGCAATACCATGACCAAATAAATTAAGTGCAATTGCTACTCCAATTGCTGGTAGACCAGCATTTACCGCTATTGGTAGAAAAATTGCCCCAACTAAAGCTACTGCTGGTGATGGCCAGAAAAACCATGAAAGAAGTAACATAACTATACCTGTTACAAAAAATGCTGTTGTTGAGTTTTTGATAATTTTAGAGAAAGGTTTGACCATATAGTTAATTGAATGATTTTCCTCTAACGCTTTAGATAATGCAACCATAATCGCTATAATTAAAATTATAGGACCTAGCTCATTTAATGATACTATAAAAGAACTAAATACTGCTCCCACTGCACCTACTATGCTTTTTTTATAAAATAACCCTAAACAAAATACCCCCAAAGCACATGGAACTATAATGTCTTTTTTCATAATCATTATGATTAATATCGCTACCATAAATAAAATATAGATATAATGAGCCCCTGTCAAAACCATATTTATGTCCCCTTTTTAATTGTGATATTAACTATTATATGAACTCAAAAATAAAGTTGTTAATAAAAGTTTATTATTTAGGGAAAATAATACATATAATGAAATACATATTTTATTAAATTTGATATAATCTTTATATTATAAAATATTATAGATTTTATTTGGAGGTTTATAGGTATGGAATATAATCAAAACTATAAAAAAGACATACTTCGATTAGCGTTATTTATAGGGGAGCTTATGCTTTCTAGTGGGGCAGAAACATATAGAGTTGAAGACAGTCTTCTTAGGATTTGTAGATCTAGGGGGTTTAATCATGTTAACGTTTTTACAGCGCCTACAGTTATAATTATTTCGGACGATAGATTTGACGGTTTTACTTTTATGAAAACAATAAAAAATAGATCTATAAATCTAAATAGAATTTCCTTGCTTAATGACTTTTCTAGAGAGTTTGTAAGTAATACAGACTTAACAGTTGAGCAAGCTCTTGTAAGGTTAAAAAAACTAGATCAATCTTACTCATATCCTCCATACATAGTTAACTGTGCTACGGGATTCGCTTCAGCTAGTTTCGCATTTTTACTTGGTGGAAATAATATCCCAACATTTTTATTTACTTTTATAACATCTATATTGGCTATAATTGTTTTTAATAAAATGATGAAAATTAGTTCCATATCTACATTTTCAAGTTTAGTTGCATCTATTGTAATAGCATCTGCTGGAGCTTTGCTTACTCAAGTTGGTTTTTTAGCTACTCCTAAAATGCTTATAGTTGGTTCTATTATGCCACTACTTCCCGGGGTAGCATTTATAAAAGGTATTCGTGATTTAATTTCTGGTGATTTAATATCAGGAGTATCTCGTGCCTTTGATGCAGGTATGACTGCTATTGCTATTGCATCTGGAGTTGGGCTTATACTTGATTTATGGATTAGAATAGGAGGTGCTTTTTAATGACTGATATGCCAATTTTTATGCATTTTATATTTTCGTTTTTTGCTACAGTAGGATTTTCAATTTTTCTTAATGCACCAAAATCTGCCCTTTTACCAGCTGGTGTAACTGGTGCTATTGGATGGACTTTATACTTTGTATTAGTTGATGTAACTTCTAATGCAATATTTGCTAACTTTATAGCCGCTGCTGTTGTTTCTCTACTTAGTGAAATATTAGCTAGAAAATTAAAGCATCCTGCTATTTTATTCGTAATTCCAGGTATTATACCATTGGTTCCAGGTCTTGGAATGTATAATACTATGCTTTATTTAGTTCAAAATCACTTTGATTTAGCAATGTCTACAGGTGCGGATACTTTATTTATAAGTGGAGCTATTGCGCTAGGAGTATTAATTATAACTTCACTTTCTAAAACATTGACTATATTACAATTAAAACAAAAAGCTGCTAAATAGCAGCTTTTTTTCTATTGTTCAATATTTTTATCTACAGCTTGTTTTAACTTCTCACCCTTTTGATGACTTATTACATTTTCATTTACCATGTTATCTATAACTTCATCTCTTTTTTTCTTCATTTCAGTGTTTCTTTTTTCTTCTAGTTTTTTATTATACTCATCTATCTTTTTTATATCCTCATCATTTAAAACACCTGAGTCTTTAAGTTCTCTTATACTTTTTTCAAATACAACCTTACCTCTTCTATGGTGTTTTGGGCATTGTTTAATACTTTCTGTAGTATTAGTTTTAGAACTTTCTTCATTTTCTATAGTACTAGCATTTACTATTTGGAAATTTGATGATCCTATCATTAAAGTCATAAGCATTGCTAATCCTACATATTTTTTTAATCTCATAGTCTTTCCTCCTAAAATTTTTTATCTCATATATATCATTCCACTTAACCTTAATTTAACCTTAACTTTGTAAATTTATTTTTTATACTAAAAAAAGACTTCTTAAATTTAAGAAGTCTTTTTTATTAAGTTAGTATTTTTGTAATTGTTGGTATAAAATCTTTGCTATCTTTAAATTTCTTATCATTTTTGTTTAAAACTATATAACAAATAAATGTAGTTAAAAAACCTACTATAGCGCTTATCATCTCTATATTAGATTTAGCACCTAATGATTCTAGTATAAAATATGTTCCTATTGTTCCTATAAGAAGTCCCATAAGAGGTATTAAATATACAAAAGCAGTTGCTTTTAATACTTTTACATTATCCATATTTACTTCTACATGATCTCCAATCTTTGCCCCTATAGCATTTTCTACCTCAACTAATATGTCTTTCTTTTCTGAACTTGTTACACATTTTCCGCATGATGCACACGCTGAGTGTCTTTGCATTTTTAATTTTGCAGTTTTTTCATCAACAATTTCTATAATATATCCCTGTTGATTCATTTATACATTCCCCCTATTTAGTAAACTTATCTATAGTATACATAAGCTCATTTATCATATTCTCTGTATCTTCACAATCTCCTTGCTTTATACTTTCAGATACACATCCCTTTATATGATTCTCTAATATTATAGTACCAACTTTATTTATAGCAGATCTTATAGCAGATATTTGGACTAATATATCTACACAATATCTTTCTTCGTCTAACATTTTTTGAATTCCTTTTACTTGTCCTTCTATTCTTTTAAGTCTTTTCATAAGAGCTTCTTTATCATTAGTTTTTGCTAAATTTTTTTCTTCCATTTTACTACCTCTCCTCTTAATTATAATTATATTATAACTTATTTTTGGAAATACTTGCATAGTAGATATAATTTGTTTTAGACAGTTATAAATTTCTCTTATTATGTGAATTATATTATTAATAATTATTTTATTAAAGGAGATTATATAATGAATTTACAGTCTAAAAATAATGCAAAGCAAGCTTTAAGTAGTTTAAAAATGGAAATAGCTAATGAATTAGGTTACAATTACGATTCTATGAATGATAAAGTAGAAAGTAATGCTCCACAAGGAACATTAGAAGGAGCTGCTCAAAATGTATTAGCAGGGGAAAATTTCGGTGGAATGATGACTAGATCTTTAGTACAAAAAGGCGAAGAAATATTAATGAATCAATATAATTCTCAAAATAAATAATACTATATAAAAATTAGATAATTTAATCCAAGTATAGAATAACTTATTTATAATATTCTAATATGAAAAGCCACTTATTTTTATAAGTGGCTTTTTTAACTAATCTATTTAGATTTATTCTCTAAAATATGCCTTGAATTAAACTTTATCAAGTCACTTTATTTTTTCGTTTAGATTCTACTAATAAAAATAGCATTATAAATACTATTGATATTGCAATTGCTGATAATAAACTCATACTAATATCTATAGCACTATCATTCATAACTACTCCTCTAAAAGCTGAGTTTACCCAAGTAAGTGGTGATATCATAGCAATCTTACCCGCAATTTTTGGCATAAATTCAATTGGTAAAAATCCACCACTTAAAAGTGATACTGGTGTAACTACCATAGATAATATGACATAATACGTTTCAGAATTATTAGATACTGATACTATAAGAAGTGCTATTGATATTCCAACCAATGATAGTACAAATGATAATATTATCATCCAACCAAAATTTACATTAATATCTTTATTAAATAAATAAAACGTAGAGCAAAGTGTTAAGCTTTGTAATATTAATAGTAAAAAACACCCTAATATATGCCCTAACATATATTGTACTTTACTAATCTTTGATACTAATATTCTTTTATCAATTTTCATATCTCTTTCTTTTATTATTGGACTAAGAGACTTTCCGGCAATAAATAAAAATATCATACAGAAAAATCCAAACATCAATATATAAGGTACTGCTTCAGATAAACTACTTCTTTCATTACTGAAAGTATATTTTTCATTTTCATACTTTTCAAAGTTACTAATTATTTCTTCACTACTATCTCCAAGTGATAAAACTTTAGATATTGAACTATTTATAGTACTTAATACTAATTCTTTATCTCGTTCATTTTCACTAGATATTACTTCTATTAAATTTTCTTCATTATTTTTAATACTATTAAGTATATTATCACTATCTATTATTATTCCTACTGATATTTCTTCATTTCTAACCATATCCTTAACTTCTTTAGGTGAGTTTATATTTATAACATTTTTAAATTTATCTTTAGGTATTATTTTTTCATAAATTTCACCGTTATCTTTAGTATAAATACCGATAATATTTTTATCATAAGCATTACCATCTGAATCATTCATAAACATAGTAAAAAATAAATTTATAGCTATTGGAAAAATTATTATTAATAAAAACCAACTTTTCATTACACTTTTTAAGTTATGCTTTAATATAATTAAAATATTTTTCATATTACTTCACCACTTTTCTTTTTAATATAAATATAGCTATTGCTACAAGTACAACTACAAAAAACATAGTTAATATTGTAGCTGAACCTATATTAGAGTAAATATTTGAATCTACTAATTTAAGCATTGATTCACTTAGTAATGTAAATGGATTAAGTTTTAATATTTTACTTACATTATTATCAAACATATTAGGTATAAATTTTCCAGAACTTAATGCTAATACTGTAACTATACATGATACAATATTATCTCCTTGAATTCTCTTTTTAGCTATTGCTGATACGAATATTCCTATACTAACTGCAAATAAACTTAATAAAGCCATTAGATAAATCAAACCAAATATATTTATAGTAGTTATTTTTACCCCGTATATAATTGATATCATTAAAAGTGTTATAACTCCTTGTGTGAATATAGCAATAAATGACCCAATTACTTCCATTATTAATAGTTTTGATATCTTTATTGGAGATGATAATGCTCTTTCTCCTATATTTTCCTTAATATAAAATGTATTTTTAAATGCATATATACTCGCTGTAAGAGTTGCCATTTGTAGCATTATAACTGCAAAATACGCTTTATAGTCCCTATATTCATTAGAATTTGATTCTGATTTTAAAACTGTTTCTTTTATTATACTTTCATTTACCTCTTTATTTTTATTTGCTATCTCATTTATAGTTATTTGATTGAAAAATTCTTCTGTAATATTTTGAACAATACTCTCACTTACCCTTAGTTTTTTGCTTCCAAGGATCTTTACACTTTTATTTTTTTCATCTATTTTTATACCTAAGTCTTCACTTTCAGAATCTGAATTTAGACTGTGAACAATTTTTATATCTTTATTATTTTTTTCAAAGTTATCTATAAATTCTATATAAGATTTAGTTAATGAACTTTTTTCATCTGCAATAATATTAATATTTACAGTTTCTACTTTACTTTCAGATCCGAACATCATAGAAAATATATATGGTAATATTAAAACTAAAAATATCGTAGTAAGTATTATACTTTTATCTCTTAAGCTTCTTTTTATTGTAGATATTATTATATTCATACTCATCACCCCTAATCTCTAAGTTTTCTTCCTGTAAGATTTAGGAATACATCTTCTAAAGTTATAACCTTACTTTTTATATCAAGTATTTTTATATATCTTGATGATAAATAAAGTATAAATTCATTTAGTGAATTTTTTTCTCTATCTATATTTATATAAATTTTATTTTCCTTAAATTCAACACTATCAATTCCTTTTATACTTGATAATTCTTTTTCATCAATGTTTGTTATATCATTTACTAAAACTTCAAATTTATTTTTGTTACTTATTATAGACTTTAGGCTATCCTTACTTCCTTTAGCTATTACTTTTCCTTTATCAATTATTGCTATGTTGTTACATAATGCTTCAACCTCTTCCATATAATGAGTAGTATAAATTATTGTACATCCATTTGAGTTTAGTATTTTTATAGATTTCATTATGTGATTTCTAGATTGGGGATCTATACCAACAGTTGGCTCATCTAGTATTAATATTTCAGGTGCATGTACTATTCCACAAGCTATATTTAATCTTCTTTTCATCCCTCCAGAAAAGGTCTTACTTAGCTTTTTACTTTCTTCTAGCCCTACAAATTCTAAAGCTTTAAGTGATTTTTCTTTTAGCTCTTTGCCTCTTAATCCATATAATGAACCAAAAAACATTACATTTTCAAGTGCTGTCATATCTTCAAATATTGCTAAGTCTTGAGGTACTATTCCTAATTTTCCTTTTACTTCTGAGTCATTTTTCTTTACTTCTTTATCGCATATTTTTATACTTCCTCTATCTTTATCTAAAATATTAGTTAATATATTTATAGTAGTGCTCTTTCCAGCTCCATTTGGACCTAATAATCCAAATATATCACCTTTTTCTATAGTTAAGTTTAAGTTTTCTAAAGCTATAAAATCCCCAAAGCTTTTATATAATCTATTTATCTCAATATATTTCATAATCTACCTCCATTTTTTTATATTTTAATTATATGGAAATTTTATCTAATCCTTAAGTACATATAGTCATAAGTTATCTATGACTTTAGTCATAAATTTAATATTCGTTTCGCTCATATGGCTAAAGTAGCTATTCAATACGTTTATCAAATTCAATAGTTGAAGATTATATTTATCCATAAAATATAATCTTCTTATATAAAAAAGCTATGAATAAATAATTTATTCATAGCTTTTCATAGTTAACTTTATTTTACTGGATTAATACTTAGATAATCATTACTTACATATCCATATGAACTTTCAAACTTGATCTTAACCCATCCTGTTGAGAACATCTCTACTTGTTCTACTCTATCTCCATATAAAAGTCTTCCAATTATAGCATCTCCCGTTGATGGACCTTTTCTAACATTTAATCCACCTGTAGCATTTACATATTTTATTTTTACATTTTCATTATTCTCTTCTGGTGCTTTACTCGTTAAATAAGATCCACTAACATAGCCTACACCATTATTAAACTTTATTTTAACCCATCCAGTATTATACTTTTCTAATACTTCTACTTTATCACCTTTGTGTAATTCACCTATTTTGTTAGATGTTATTATAGCTTTTTCCCTTACATTTAAAGGTTGTCCTTCATCTACGTTAGTTACATACATTATATTTGACTCATTAGGTTTATTGTTATTTGATTGCAGTGATTTTAATTCATTAAATGCACTTTCATTCCCACCGCTACCTACTTGAGTTATTATATTTGCACTTTTGTTTGTAAATAAAGTTTTTTGTGAAGTACTTAAGCTATTTCCAACTATAAGAACTGGAGAATTTTCCTTAGCTGCTAAAACACCAACAGCTAGTGCATCTATAAGTTGGTCTTCTCTATTCATACCGTTCTTTGCCACAAATACATTATTTAATTTGTCAGAAGTATAAAATTTATTTATTACTTTTGCATTAGTTTCATTTCTATTTGAACCGCCTAATCTTTCTGCATTAGGTACTTTATTTTCTATTTGTTGTGATACTGCACTAGTTGATCCTATTATATAAGATTTTTTTATATCAGCATCTTTTATAAATCCTTCAAAGTCTGATATTCCCTTATTAGGTGATGCCGGCAATATAACCATTCCTTTAGATGCTGCTGTTGAAGCTATACTTACTGCATCTGATAATCCTTTATATCCATTTACTACTGCAATTTCAGATACATCTTTTATTTTATTAACTTCATTAGCTATTTTAAGTGCTGTATCGTGTCTATTTGATCCACCAATTCTATTTGTTGTAATACCCATAGATTTTAATTGATTTACTACATTATCTGATATCACTCCTGTTGAACCTATTATATGTACTTTGCTAGCACCTAAATTTTTTAAAGCTTCTTTTGTAGTATTATTTAAAGAATCTTTACCTGTTAATAATATTGGCGCATCTATTAGCTTAGCAAAAGGTGTAACAGATAATGCATCTACTATAGAACTACTATTTACTATTACTACTTGATTTGCTTTACTCCAACCTTTTTTACTAACTTCTACTGCTGTTGAATACCTGTTAGCCCCTACTAACTTATTTTCAATAGCATAACTTTCAATTTCATTTGCGTGTGCTTTTGGCATTACCGATAAAAATAAAGCTATTGATAATACAGATGTTACTAATTTTGACCTTTTCATAATATTTCTCCCCCTCGTTTATTTCTAAATCTTATATAAACAATTATATAGAATTTATGTAAGATTTGATAGCTATTGTAATTTATCTTTTTAAATATTCAATTGCTATTTGTGTTCTATATTTTAAATCCATTTTAGATAATATAGACGTTATATGATTTTTAACAGTTCCTTCTGATAAAAACAATTCACATGATATCTCCTTATTAGATAATCCATCTGATATTAATTTTACTATATCAAGTTCTCTTTGGGTTAATCCATATTTATCCATTTTATTACTACAATTATCTTCTTTTCCTACTAAAAGCTTAGAAACTATATCAGCTTCAAATACTCCATTGCCTAAATATACTGATTTTATAGCACTTATAATTTTATCTGGTTTGCTGCTTTTTAACAAATATCCATTTGTTTTGTACTTTATAGCGCTACTTATTAAATTCTCTTCATCAAATGTAGTTAGAATTAATACCTTAACATCTATATTTCTATTGCTAATTTCAGCTAATACTTCTTCACCATTCATAATTGGCATTCTCATATCTAGTAAAACTACATCTACTTCATTTTGTAATAAAAAATCTATACACTCTTTTCCATTTTCTAACGTTTTAACAACTTCTATATCTTTATCTATATCTATTATTATTTTTAGGCTTTCTCTTATCAAAATATCATCATCAACTATAATTAACTTTATCATTATTTCACCTCTTTAATATTATAAGTATATAGAATCCATCTTCATTATTAAAATAAACATTTCCATTAATGTTAACTATTCTTTCCTCTATGCCTAATAATCCCATTCCCTTTTTAATATTTTTAACTTTACTTCCATTATCTTTTATATGTATTCTTATTATTTTGTTTAAAACACTTATATCTATATTTAATAAATCTGCATTAGAATGCTTTATTATATTAGTTAAGCTTTCCTTTACACAATCTAAAATTATCTTCCAATATACAAAGTTAATTTCATTTATATCTCCTTCAAATGTAATTCTATTTTCAATTTTATACTCTTTACTAAATTTGTCTAATGTAGATTTTAAATTATTAACTCCAATTTCAGTATTTTCTGGTTTTATTTTTCTAAGGGTTGCCCTTATATCATCCATACCTTGTCTTAAATTATTAGTTATGCTATCTAGCATAATAATTCCCTTTTCCCTATCATTATCAATAATTATTTTTAGTGCTTCTAATTGCATTATACTTCCAGCTATTACGTGACCTATATTATCATGCAATTTTTGAGAAATAATATTTCGCTCCTCTACTTTAATAGCTTCTATATTGTGATAATTAGCTTTATTTTCCAGCCTTTTATTTTCTTCTAAGTTAAATATTTTCTCCCTTAAATTATAATTTACTTTTTCAACTATTTTAATTTTTCTTTCATTTTTCATACTTTCATATATAAACATTGATCCTATTATTCCCATTGAAATTAGAGTGTAAGATATATCTATTTTTATTTGAACAATAAATAAAATTAATGTAATTAAGTATACATAAAAATTATCATATTCCTTGGTCTCCATAAACTCTACTGCTATTGGACCTATTAAAATTGATAATGGTAAAAATTCATAAGATGCAATAGACATATATACTAAATTTAATAATAATATTTTCAATTTATTTTTTTTCATAAAATTTAAATTAGATAAAATATATAAAGCTAAACTAATACATATTACGGTTAAAATAATTGGAGCATTTAACTTTTCTAAATACTTTTTTTCTTCTATAGCATAGAAAAATACATTTAGCCCCAAAATAAGATTTATTATAATTTTTAATATCACAACTTCCTCCTAGTATCTCTATTTCCTATTAAACTCTATTTAATTGTAACCTTTTTTACCCTTTTTTTGATATATTATTTATTATATTTAAATTAACTATTTTTTAATTGTTGGATTTTATTATAGATGAAGTAATTTATACTGCTAGTAACTCTTCTAGTTACTATATTACATTTAAATTTGAAAGTAAGGATAGATTAGAATTTGAAGTTAGCAGTAAAAATTATGGCATGATTTGTGAAAATGATTATGGAAAACTTAAGTTCCAAGGAACTAGTTTTTTAAATTTAATAGAGAATAGTAAAAAAGTTGCATAGGCAAACTATGCAACTTTTCATATTAATCATCTAAACTTGACGCTATACCTAGTAAATCTAATAATATATTAATAAAATCTAAGTAAAGGTTAAGAACATGTATAGATAAATCATTTCTTTCTTGTAATGCTCCACTTTCTATTTCATATTTTATTAAACTAATATCATATAGTACATAACCTGAGAAAATTATTACTCCTATTATGCTTATTCCTATATTGAAAGTAGCTCCACCTATAAACATGTTAACTATAGATAAAATTATTAAAGCTATCAATCCTGATAGTAATATTTTTCCCATTCCAAGGTAGTGTCCTGCTTCTCTTTTATATGATATTAATGATAGTACACCAAATAAAACTATTGTACCTATTAATATTGTTATTACTAGGTCACTACCTAAATCTTGTAGATAATATTGAAGTAATGGATACATAATTATTCCATCAATAAATGTAAAAACATATACAAAGTTCATTGAAAAACTTCTAGGTATTATACTTTTTCTTGAAAATAATGCTAATATTAAAAGTCCTATCATTAAAAACATTACGATTTTATTTGCATAATAAACTGCAGTTGGTGGTAAAATTCTTGGCCCAACTAAAAAACCTATAAACATAAATAATACTGAAATAGCAAGACATCTAAATATCTCTGCCATTGGATTTACTATTTTTTTATTCATATTACTCTCCTAAAAATTTAATTTATTCTTTCTATTATTTTTACCCATTATAACTATATATTAAGCTTTATAAAAGTTAATACTAAATATTAAAAGGTAGAGCTATCATTAAGCTCTACCCTTATTGAAATAGAATTAAAATACTATTCTTTATCAGCTATATCAACTTTTATACTTAATTCTTCAAGTTGCGTCGCATCAGCTGATGCTGGAGCATTTGTCATTGGACAAACTGCACTTTGGTTTTTAGGGAACGCTATAACATCTTTTATGTTAGTAGTTCCTGCAAGTATCATTACAAGTCTATCAAGACCAAATGCTATACCTGCATGTGGTGGTGTACCATATTTGAAAGCATCTAATAAGAATCCGAATTTTTCTTGAGCTTCTTCATCACTTAACCCTAATGCTTTAAACATTTTCTTTTGAACGTCAGCGTTAAATATTCTAACACTTCCTCCACCTACTTCATATCCATTTATAACTATATCGTAAGCCTTAGCTCTTAAAGATACTTTATCATCACCTTCTAATTTTTCTATATCTTCATCTAATGGAGATGTGAATGGGTGATGCTTAGCTACCATTCTTCCAGTTTCTTCATCTTCTTCAAATACTGGGAATTCAGTTACCCATAACATGTTGTAAACACTGTTATCTAATAAGTCAAGTCTTCTTGCAACTTCAAGTCTAACCTGTCCTAAAGCATCAAATACTACAGAGTTTTTATCAGCAACAAATAATAATAAGTCGCCTTCTTTTGCATTCATTCTATCTAATATTGCAGTTAATTCTTCTGGTGTAAAGAATTTAGCTATTGGAGAAGTTACTTCTCTATTAGCTCCTATTCTCATCCAAGCAAGACCTTTAGCTTTATAAGTCTTAGCATGATCTTCTATTTTACTTAATTGCTTCTTGCTTATTTCTTCAGATTTACCTTCTACATTTATACCTCTAACACTCATTCCATCTTTAGTAGCGTTAGCAAATACTCCAAATCCACAATTTGCAACTAAATCAGATATGTTAGTTAATTCGTATCCAAATCTAGTATCTGGCTTATCACTTCCGTATCTTTCCATAGCTTCAGCATAAGTCATAGTTTGAAGTGGTAACTGTACTTCTACATTTAATATTTCTTTAAATACAGTTTGTACCATTTTTTCCATTATAGCCATAACATCTTCTTGTTCAACGAAAGACATTTCACAGTCTATTTGAGTAAACTCAGGTTGTCTATCAGCTCTTAAGTCTTCATCTCTGAAACACTTAACTATTTGGAAGTATCTATCCATTCCACTTACCATTAATAATTGCTTAAATAATTGTGGTGATTGTGGTAATGCGTAAAATTTACCTTCATTAACTCTACTTGGTACTAAGTAATCTCTAGCTCCTTCTGGAGTTGGCTTTATTAAGAAAGGTGTTTCTATTTCAAAGAAATCATTTGAACTTAAGTAGTTTCTTACAATGTTTGCCACTTTACTTCTTAACATTAAAGTCTTTTGCATAGATGGCTTTCTTAAATCTAAGTATCTATATTTTAATCTTAATTCTTCTGAAACATTATCGTTATCTTTTATATATATTGGTGGAGTTTCTGATTTATTTAACACTTTAAGCTCCGTTGCAAATATTTCTATATCCCCAGTTGGCATGTTAGGATTTTTAGATGATCGCTCACGAACTTTTCCTTTAACTGCTATAACATATTCTGATCCTAATTTTTCAGCTTTAGCAAAAGCTTCAGCATTAACATCCGTATCAAATATTATTTGGCATAATCCACTTCTATCTCTTAAGTCAACGAATACTAGTCCACCTAAGTTTCTTTTCTTTTGTACCCATCCCATAAGTACAACTTCTTCGTCAATGTTTTGCTCTCTTAAGTCCCCACAGTAGTGAGTTCTTTTTAATCCGTTTAGAGTCTCCATTACTTCCCCTCCAGGTTTTAATTTCATTTATATTATAATTTTATATTTTACGTTTTATTTCTCTATAAGTCAAATAATTAGCTATCTAGAATAAATACTTAAGCTACTGTGTAGGCGAAATGAGTGTAGCAAATTTTTCTAAATAGCTAAAATTTTAAGATTAATTTATATCATTGTCACAATTTACAATAGAATAAAAAAGTAAAATACTATAATCTTTCCTGTAATTCTTTTACTATTTCACTTAATTTTATAGTAGTCTGCTCTGATGTAGCCATATTTTTAAGAGTTGCACTATCATTATCTAACTCATCATCACCTATAACTATAGTAAATTTAGCATTTATTTTATCTGAATACTTAAATTGAGCCTTAACGCTTCTATCTAAGTGATCATTATCTGCACTTATATGGTTACTTCTTAAGTCTTTTAATAACTTAAAGCTCTTAGTCTTAGCTTTATCTCCAATTGTTACTATAAATATATCAGTAGATGTTGGGTTTTCAATTTGAATATTATTATTTTCCATAGTTAGTAATAATCTTTCAGCTCCTATAGCAAATCCTATACCACTTATTCCTTTAGGTCCACCTAATTGTTCAACTAATCCATCATATCTTCCTCCACCACAAACTGTACTTTGTGAACCGATGTCATTAGATATTATTTCAAATGCAGTTTTCTTGTAGTAATCAAGCCCTCTAACTATACTCTTATCAACTACATAGTTTATTTCCATTTCAGTTAAGTATTCTTGTAATTTTCCAAAGTGATCTTTACAATCATCACATATATGATCAGCCATAAAAGGTATATCTGTTAAATTTTCCTTACAAGTTGGAACTTTACAGTCTATAACTCTCATAGGATTTTTCTCTTTTCTTTCTAAGCAAGTATCACATAATACATCCGATTTTTTATCAAGATATTCTTTTAATAAGTCATTGTATTTTGCTCTACAAGTTGGACATCCAACAGAGTTTATACTTACTGCTAAATCTTTAAGTCCTACTTCACCAAAGAATTGTACAGCTAAAGCTATAACTTCTGCATCTATTGAAGGATTATCACTTCCTAGTGCTTCTATACCAAATTGGTGGAATTGTCTTTGTCTTCCTGCTTGCGGTCTTTCATATCTAAAACAAGGAGTTATGTAAAATAACTTTGTTGGTTGAGTATCTGCATATAATTTATTTTCTATAAATGCTCTTACAACACCAGCTGTTCCTTCTGGCTTTAAAGTTATATCTCTTTCACCTTTATCAGTGAACGAGTACATTTCCTTTTGTACTATATCTGTTGTATCTCCAACACTTCTTTTGAAAAGTTCAGTATGTTCAAATACTGGAGTTCTCATTTCCTCATATCCAAATAACGCACAAACTTCTCTAAATTTATTTTCTACATAATTCCATTTATAAGCATCTTTTGGAGTTATGTCCTTAGTTCCTCTAGGAGCCTTAGTTAACATTTTTGTATACCTCCTCTTTCTTTCTATTTATCATTTCTTCTACTCTATCTATATATTGCTCAACATTTTTTACGTTTTCTACTCTTTCAATTCTATCTTCATCTACATATACAAACTTTGAAATAGACCCTGCACCTACTGCGTAGTTGCTTTGCTTTTCTTCCATTATTTGAATATTATATATACACTCATATCCTTCTTTTGCATATCCTATATTCTCTAAATTTCCTAACATATGCTTTTGACGATACATATAATATGGATTAAGTCCCATCTCACGTGCATATTTCATCGATAATTCTATCATCTGTATCATTTCTTCATATTTTGTAAGTTCATACTTATCAAGGTCTTCTTTTAATTTAGAAGCTCTCTTTATTGCTAAAGTATGGACAGTTAAACTCTCTGGTGAAAGTTTTTTAATTTCTTCTAATGTATGATGAACATGTTCTAAAGTTTCACCTTCAAGACCTAATATAACATCCATATTTATATTATCAAAACCTAGTTCACGAGCCATATTGAAACATTCTATTATTTCTAAAACCTTATGTCCTCTACCAATTTTCTCTAAAGTTTCATCGTTCATAGTTTGGGGATTTATACTTATTCTAGTTACATTATGCTTTTTAAGTACCTCAAGTATACCTCTGTTTATAGTATCTGGTCTTCCTGCTTCTACTGTGAATTCTTTTATTTTACTTAAATCCATTTCTTTAAATAAAGCTGTGATTAAAGTATCCATTTCTTCTTCATCTAAAGTAGTCGGCGTTCCTCCACCTATATATAAAGTTTCTATTTCTTTATTGGTATCCTTTATTATTTTTGCGACACCTTTAATCTCTTCTATAAGCTTATTTACATATTCGGCTTTGAAATGTCCAAATTGCTTTAAGGGATTTGCAGGGAATGAGCAGTAATAACATCTTGTTGGGCAAAATGGTATGCTTACATATAAAGAAATTTTATTTTTATCTATTGGGTACATAAATACCCTTTCTCTTTTAGCAATTTCTAAAGCTAATTCAACTTTTTCATCACTTATAAGATAATTAGTACTTAAAATTTCTCTTATTTTTTCATCACTTTTTCCTTCACTAAGTAATGTATGAACTATCTTAACAGGTCTAATTCCAGTAAGTATTCCCCAAGGGACGTAAGAGTTAAATAATTTTTGTAATACCTTGTATATACTTCTTTTAATAGTTTCTTTAGTAACCTTTTTAGACTCTTGCTCATTTAAATTGCTTAAATCACAATGTTCTACACATTCAAATCTAACATTATAATTTTCAAAATACTGAGTTTTAGATATTAAAGTATTATTGTGAACTATAATGCTATTTTCTAAAGTTCTTCCAAGGTCTTTGTTTTCAACAAATCTAAAGTTATTAGTAAATAATTTTACTAATTCAGAAATTTCATATTTAAAATCATGACCTTTTAAAATTATATCAATCATCTTAACTACTCCTTTTATCTTTAATGCTTAAATAGTACCCATAAGATTGGCTAACTACTAATTTGAGTAAATTAGTAGTTGCCTATGAAGTAGTTTTGTTAACTATTACATATATGGGTTACTCATCTTTTCTATACCTAAAGTTGAGCTTGGTCCATGTCCTGGGTATATATTTACATTGTCTTCATATTTAGCTAGTTTTCTAAGAGATTTTTCTATTTGTTTATAATCTCCACTGTAAAGGTCTGTTCTACCTATACTTCCTGCAAATAATGTGTCTCCTGTAAACATTTCATTATTAACTCTTATACACATACATCCTTTTGTATGTCCTGGCGTATGTAAGAAAGTTAATCTTAACTCACCTAAATCAAGTTTGTCTTTATCATTTACATATATATCTGCATCTAATTCTTGTGCTCCACAGTGCATAGAGTAACTTAAATTCTTTCTTTTATCTAATAAAAGATCTCTTTCTTCACTATGAGCTACAACTTTAGCTCCTGTCTGAGATTTAATATAGTTTACTGCTCCTATATGATCTCCATGACCATGAGTAAGTAGTATATATTCAAGTTGTAATGAGTTTTGTTTTATATAATTTAGTACCTTATCTTTTGCTCCACCTGGGTCTACTACTGCACATTTCTTAATTTTTTCATCAACTAGTACATACATATTTTCACCAAAATATGGCTCAACGATTTTTTCTATAATCATAAATATCCCCCTTAGAAACTTTTATTTGACTCTAATAACATCGTAACAGGTCCATCGTTAATTAAGTCTACCATCATATGAGCACCAAATTGACCTGTACCTACTACTACATTTTGTTCTTTTGCTTTTTGAATAAATTCTTCATAAAGCTTCGTTGCTAAATCTGGTCTTGCTGCATTTGAAAAACTTGGTCTTTTTCCTTTTCTGCAATCACCATATAAAGTAAATTGAGAAACTACTAATAGTTCTCCACCTACATCTTTTAAAGATAAATTCATTTTATCATTTTCGTCTTCAAATATTCTTAGATTAAGTATTTTATCTATCATATAATCTACGTCTTTCGATGTATCTTCATGAGTTACTCCAAGTAAAACAAGTAATCCTTTATTTATTTGTCCTATTACATTATTTTCTACTGTAACTTTTGAAGAAGATACTCTTTGTACTACTGCTCTCATAAATTCCTCCTAGTTTATAACTCTGTAAATGTCTTCAACACCTGGAGTAGATTTTATTTTTTTCATTAGTAAATTTAATTCTCCTATGTCATTAACCTCTACTAATAAATTAATGCTTATTATGCCATCTTTTCCTTTTCTAGCATTTATTCCATTTAAGGCAACTTTGTCTACTGCGACTATATGAGTTATATCATTTATTACGCCTCTTCTATCTGTTGCTCTTATTTGTATTTCTGCTTCAAATTTACCTTTTTCTGAATTACTCCAAGAAACATCTACTATTCTCTTTTTGAAGAAGTCTCCCTCTCCATTTGCATTTGGACAGTCTGCTCTATGAACAGCTACCCCTCTTCCTTTAGTAATATATCCAACTATTTTATCTCCTGGAAGTGGATTACAACATTTAGCAAATCTAACTAAAATATTATCTAATCCTTTTACTGTAATTCCTTGAGGGCTATTATTTTTTCTTTTACTTTTATATTCTTGATCTGTTAAATTGTGCTTATTTATATCATTTAATTCATTTAATTTAATTTGTTCTTTATTAATCTTCTTAACTTCTTTTTCATATGCATCTCTTACCTTTGGTACAACTTGAGATGCCATTATTCCACCGTAACCTATTGTTGCTACTAAATCATCAATAGTAGGTTGATTAAATTTCTTAGCTATTTGTTGCATATATTTATCTATAAATGGATCTTTAGTTAATGGTAAATCATATTTTTTAAACTCTTTTTCTAAAATAGATATACCACGATCTATATTTTCTTCTCTTCTTTCTTTTTTGAACCATTGTCTGATTCTACTTTTAGCATTTGGTGTTTTAACAATAGTTAACCAGTCTCTACTTGGCCCATTAGAGTTTACTGAAGTTAATATTTCCACTATATTTCCATTTTGAAGTTTATAGTCAATTGTAACTATTCTTCCGTCGATCTTAGCTCCTACACATTTATTACCTACATTAGTATGAACTCTATATGCAAAATCTATAGGAGTAGCTCCTGCTGGAAGTTCTACTACATCCCCTTTAGGTGTAAATACATAAACCTGGCTATTAAATACATCATCTTTTAATGCATCTAAAAACTCTTGAGGGTCTTTAAGATCTTTTTCCCACTCCATCATTTGTCTTAGCCATTGAAGTTTTTCTTCTACATTTGCTTGGCCTGATTCCGTATTACCTTCTTTATATTTCCAGTGAGCAGCTATACCGTATTCAGCGATATTATGCATTTCCATAGTTCTTATTTGAATTTCTACAGGCTCTCCATCTGGACCTATAACTGTTGTATGAAGACTTTGATACATATTAGGCTTTGGCATTGCTATATAGTCTTTAAATCGTCCTGGAATAGGTGTCCATAGGGTATGTACCATACCAAGTACTGCATAACAGTCTTTTACTGTATCTACTATTATTCTTATAGCAGTTAAATCATATATTTCATCAAAGTTCTTATGCTTATTTTGCATTTTGCTATATATACTGTAGAAGTGTTTTGGTCTTCCATAAACATCGCACTTTATTTTTACACTTTCAAATTTGTCATTAAGTAATTTAAGTATGTTTTCTATATATGCTTCTCTTTGACTTCTTTTTTTAGCTACCTTTTCAACTAATTCATAATAACCTTCTGGGTCTATATATCTTAGTGCTAAGTCCTCTAGCTCCCACTTTATCTTAGAGATCCCTAGTCTATTAGCTATTCCACCATATATTTCTAATGTTTCTTTAGCTTTTGATTTAGCTTTTTCTGGTGGCATAAACTTTAAAGTTCTCATATTATGCAGTCTATCTGCAAGTTTTATAAGTATTACCCTTATATCTTTAGCCATTGCTAAAAACATTTTTCTTAAATTTTCAGCTTGAGTTTCTTCCTTTGATTGATACTTTATCTGCCCAAGCTTTGTTACTCCATCTACTAAGTCCGCTATTTCTTTTGAAAATTCCTTTTCTATATCTTCATAAGTATATTCTGTATCTTCTACAACATCATGTAAAAGTCCAGCCGATATAGTTTCTATATCTAACTCCATTGAAGCTAAAATATTTGCTACTGCTATTGGATGTATAAAGTATGGCTCTCCTGATTTTCTAAATTGCCCCTCATGTGCATTTTTCCCAAAGTAATAAGCTTTTTCTACTAGACTAACATCCGCATTTGGTGCATAGTCTTTTATGTTTTTTATTAGTTCTTTTATCTCTTTATCATGCATAATATCACCTATTTTAAGTATGAAGTTCGCTAAGACAATTGAAACAAATAACTTATTTGTCTCTTAAAATCCGCTGCGTATTATTTTTAAAATTTATATATATTAAAATAGTTGGTGTTATACCAACTATTGTTAAATTACTAGTATTTTACAAGAGAATTAACATCATATTTTGATAATTTTTCTCTTCCATTTAAGAACTCTAGCTCTATTAAAAATTGCATAGATACAACGGTTCCACCTAATTTTTCTATAAGGCTAGCAGCAGCTTCCATAGTTCCACCTGTAGCTAATAAATCATCAACTATTGCTACTCTTTGTCCTGGCTTTATTGCATCTTTATGTATTTCTAAAGTATCAGCTCCATACTCTAATCCATAATCGTAGCTTTCTGTTTCATATGGTAGTTTTCCTGGTTTTCTAACTGGAACAAATCCAATTCCCATTCCGTAAGCAACTGGTGTTCCCATTAAGAACCCTCTTGCTTCTGGTCCTACTATTATATCTACATTTTTATCTTTTAAATCTTTTATAAACTCGTCTATTGTAAATTTAAAAGCCTCTCCATCTTGCATTAATGTTGTTATATCTTTGAAGTTTATACCTTCTTTTGGGAAATTTTCTACTTCTCTTATTACTTTCTTTAAATCCATCTTTGAGTGCCTCCTAATAGCTTTCCTCGTATTCTTGTTTTAGCCTCTTTAGATTATTAAGTATTTTACTTTCATCTAAATTTAATTTCTTATCTGGCTTTGGTAATGATTTTATTAAAATAGATTTTGTTTTGTATCCTTGGTTACATTTCAACTCAAAATCTAATAATGACAATTCTTTAAATACATTTAATATTGTAAATATCTTTAAAGGTATTATATTGAATACCTTTTTTAAATCTAGTAACTTTACTTCTAATTCATTTTGTAATAAAGCTAATTTATATACTCCTATAAATTCTTGCCTTTCTGGAATTAAATGATTTATTATATTCTTTAAATATAATAAATCCGTTTGGCTATAATATTTGATAATTGAAGTTGTATTATTCGTATTTTCACATAAATAAGAATAATCCCCCATATTATACAAATAATCATAAAGAATAATATTATTATATCTTTTTAAATTAATTTTTTCAATGTTTGGTGAAAATATAAGTGTTATATTGTCATTATTTTGGCTAATATTGTTATAATTTATATTAAATTCTTCATCTATAAGAGTTATATCTGATAATGCCCTATAAAATCCATTAACAGTATTTGCTATTACTAAAGTTTTTTCACCTAAATAATCAAATATATTTATGTTTTCATTCCCATCTATAGCTTCTTTTATATCACATGTACCCATTTTCTTGCATATTACATCTATATCTGATGAGTTAGTATTATACAGTTTATTTTCATCTGGTACAATATTTAAAAATAATTCTATACTTCTTTCATCCCAATTAGCATTCTTTGGATGAGATAATCTTATATCTTTAAGTAAAAATTGAACACTTCTATTTCCCATAAAATTATTTTCATCTAGTTGGAATAATACATCTACTTTATCTCCAATATTATATCCACTCTTTAGATATGCCATATTAAACCCTATACAACCATAAGATTTTTCTTTTTCTATTTTAAGCTTTAAATGTTGTTGATTCTTTCCTATAGCACGTATATCTTTAAGTATTGCATCTCTTACTATAAATCTAGGATTTGGATTACTCATTCCAAATGGCTCTAGCTTATGAAGTTCTTCTACTAAATCTAAACTTATAGATTTATCTTGTAGTTCATATTCTACTTTAACTTTTTCTATTAAATCCTCTTCTTCTAAATTATAATCTGCATACTTATTAACTTGTTCATCTAATAAATCTACTTTATCTGCATCTAACCCCAGTCCTGCTGCTTGGTCATGTCCTCCAAACTTATTTAATAAATCTTTAGACTTTACTAATGCATCAAATATGCTAAATCCTTTTATAGATCTCGCAGAACCTGTTGCTTCTCCATCTTCTATAGTTAAAAGTACTGTTGGTTTGTAATATTTTTCTGTAAGCTTAGATGCAACAATTCCGATTATACCATGTTGCCACCCTTCTTTAGCTATAACTAATACTTTATCATCCTTATATTTAGGGTTAGCATCAATAATAGCTTCAGCCTCTTGATACATTTTAGATTCTATCATTTGTCTCTCATTATTTTTTTCTTCTAATAAATTAGCTATTTCTTTTGCTTCTTCACTACTATTAGTTGTAAATAATTGTACTCCAAGGTATGAATGCCCTAATCTTCCAGATGCATTTATTCTAGGACCAATTGCAAAACCTATATGAGATGAACCTATTTTATCACTTTCTATTCCGCATACCTTTATAAGTTCCTTTAATCCTAGATTCTTACCTTCACTCATTAATTTTAATCCGTTTTTTACAATTATTCTATTTTCATCTACTAGTGGTACAACGTCACAAATTGTAGCTAGAGTTACTATTTCTAAATAATCATATAAACTCGTTTTAAATACATCTTTAGGAGTTAAAGCTTGTATAAGTTTAAATGCAACTCCACATCCGCATAACATGTCAAATGGATAATGACAATCTTCTTGCTTTTGATTTATAACTGCATAAGCTTTTGGTATTTCACTTTGGCATTCATGATGGTCTGTTATTATTACATCTAGTCCTAATTCATTAGCTATTTCTACTTCTTTTACAGATGTAATTCCACAGTCAACACTTATCATTAAATCACAACCATTTGAATGTATATGTCTTATTGCATCTTCATTAATTCCATATCCTTCTTCTAATCTATTTGGAATATAATAATTGACAGGATATCCTATGGAATTAAAATATATACATAATATAGATGTTGATGATACTCCATCTACATCATAATCTCCATAAATCCATATATTTTCGTTGTTTTCTATTGCTTTTTTTATTCTGTCTACAGTTTTTTTCATATCTTTCATTAAAAATGGATCTCTAAGATACTCTAATGACGGATTCATGAATATTTCTGAATCTTTTTCGTTGTTTATGCCTCTATTTTTTAATATTTGACTAATTTCCGGGGAAATATTAAGTTTTTGACTAAATTCGCTTTCTCTCAAATTCCCTGTATGCTTTAATATCCATTTTTTGTTTAATATCATTCTCCCACCTCTATCTCTTTTTATATTGAGATCTTAAAGTCTTTATAACTAATAATATACCTATTATAAATGATAAGAAAAAGCCTGTCCCTGCCATAATATTTATCCATATATTTTTGTTTATATTTGGAGATGCAATTATTAATGATGATCCAACTACCATAGCTGCCAACACTAAACTTAATGACAACTGTGTTGCTAAATCTGTTACTCTTTTTTCTAGAGCCGAAAATTTAACTTCATCTATTGAAATTTTTATATTATTTTTTTCTAAATTACTTAAAATAACTTTCATTTGCTTTGGTATAGTTTTTAAGTCTAATAACATTGCCTCTGCACTATGTTTTGAATTCATAAGTATTCTTTTAGGATTAAGTTTACTTAAATAATAATGTTGCATAAATTCATTACCTATAGAACTAACTGAAAAATCTGGATTTAACTCTCTAGCAGTTCCTTCTAATGTTATAATAGTTTTCGCTAAAGTTGCAAGTTGTGAAGGTATAGAAACCTTATATTTTCTAAGGAATCTAAATATTTCATTCAATATATCTCCTAGGCTAAGCCTCTCTATTGGAGCATCATAGTAGTAATGAATTAAATATAATAAGTCTTGTCTTAGGCTATTTGTATCTATATCTGCGTGAACTGAGTCCATTTCCATTAATAAATATATTATTTTATCTACATTCTTTTCTACTAAAGCTATTGCTATTTCATCTAGCATATTTAAAGTTTTTTTGTCAATTATTCCGATCATTCCAAAGTCTATATAAGATATACAGTTTTTAGTTAGCACAAATATATTTCCTGGATGTGGATCTGCATGGAAAAAACCATGTTCAAATATTTGTGTAAATAAAGATCTTATTCCTATTTCACTTACTTTTTTAGTATCCCATCCTAATTCATTTATTTTATCTATATCACTTAGTTTTACCCCTATTATCTGTTCCATTACCAACACTTTTCTTGTTGTATATTCACTATAGACTTCTGGTATATAAACTTCATCATTATCTTTAAATATTTTTTTAAATTTTATAGCATTAATAGCTTCAAAATTATAGTCTAATTCTCTTAATAATTGAGTTTGGAATTCTTCAACTATAGATACTAAATCTATATCTATATCTTTATTTATATCTTTTAAAGCTACTGCCATTCCTCTTAATATCTCTAAGTCTGACTTTATAGTTTCTTCTATATTTGGTCTTTGAATTTTTACTATAACGTCCTCTCCAGTTTCTAATTTTGCCTGATAAACTTGTCCTATAGATGCCGCCGCTAATGGATTATTATTAAATTCTTTAAATATATCATCTACGGATTGACCTATTTCTTCTTTAAAAATATTTCTTGCTATCTCTGTATCAAATGCTTCTACACTATCTCTTAGTTTAGATAATTCATCTATTATATCTTGGTCTACTAAATCTTTTCTTGTGCTTAGTATTTGTCCTAATTTTACATACGTAGGTCCTAATTCTTCAATAACTCTTCTTACTTTTTCTCCAGTAGACATATTTTTTATTTCCTCAGGAGGGTTAGTTATCGGTATTTTATAGGCCACACCTTCTATATTTAATTTTTCTACAATAAATGTAAATCCGTATTTAATTAATATGTGTACTATCTCCCTATATCTTCTTAAGTTCTTATAACTTATTCTCATGTTTCACCACTCCTAAGTTGCTTAGTCTGCAATATATTATAAATTTATTTTATAAAATAAAAAGGGCAATTACAAGATTGCCCTTTTAGTTTTATTACTTATGATTATTTGCAGTTTCTATATATTTTAATGCAGATTTTACAAGATTTTGTTTTTCTTCTTCAGATAATTCTCTAACCACTTTTGCAGGAGATCCCATAGCTAATACTCCTGATGGAATTTTTTTCCCTGGAGGAACTAAACTTCCTGCTGCAAGTAATGTGTATTCTCCTACTTCAGCATTATCTAAAACTATAGATCCCATACCTACTAAAGTATTATCTCCTATTTTACATCCATGTATTAATGCTTTATGACCCACCGTTACATTTTTACCAATTATAGTAGGTGCATCATGTGATATATGAACTACACTTCCATCTTGTATATTTGTATTTTCACCTATAATTATACATTGGTCATCGCCTCTTAAAACTGCATTATACCAAATATTTGCATTTTTTCCTATAGTAACATTTCCTATTATATCAGCTGACTCTGCAATAAATACGCATTTATCAATTTTAGGTTCTATACCTTGGTAGGCCTTAATCATAGTCTTATTCTCCTTCTAGCATTAATTTTGCTTGTATCATTATTGAACATTCTGTACGTTTCTTTTGCATTTCGCACCCAAGTTCATAAGGCTTCATTACATCATTATTGAAATTAGTTGCATTTGCATGACATCCACCTGAACAGTAGAATTTATTCCAACATTTTTGACAGTCTTCTTTACTATAAACGTGAGCATTTCTGAAACTTTCCGTTAATTCTTTAGGGAATACTATTTCTTCATCCATTATATTAGCCATTTTATATTCTTCATTTCCAACAAATTGGTGACATGGATATATATCCCCATTTGGTGTTATTGATAAGTATTCATTACCTGCACCACATCCAGTTATTCTCTTTATTACACATGGTCCTTGGTTTAAATCTACTACAAAGTGGAAGAATGTAAAATCTTTCATTTCCCCTTTTAATTTCATATCAGCGTATTCTATTGCTAATTTTTCGTATTCTTCAAATACTTTTGGCATATCTTCTTCTCTAAGTGCAAATGGATTTGATTCTTCTCCTACAACTGGTTCTATTGATGTAGAAGCAAATCCTTCATTAGCAAAGTGCATAACATCTTTAGCAAAGTCTAAGTTCTCTCTAGTAAACGTTCCTCTTATGTAGTAGTATTTGTCTTTTGGTCTACTTTCTATAAGCTTTTTAAACTTAGGTAGTATAACATCATAACTTCCTTTATCATTTAGAGTAGGTCTCATATTATCATTTATTTCTTTTCTACCATCTAAACTTAAAACGGCATTATGCATATGTTCGTTTATATATGCTATTTTTTCATCATCTAATAACACACCATTTGTAGTCATAGTAAATCTTATATTCTTATTATAGTCTTTTTCTACTTTTCTTCCGTATTCTACTAATTGCTTAACTACATCAAAGTTCATTAAAGGTTCTCCACCAAAGAAGTCTATCTCTAAGTTTCTTCTACTTCCTGAGTTAGCTATTAGGTAATCTATTGCCGCTTTACCAACTTCAAAACTCATCATTTCTTTAGCTCCACCAAAGTCTCCTTGTGCAGCAAAGCAGTATTTACATTTTAAGTTACAGTCGTGTGCAACGTGTAAACATAAAGCTTTAACTACTTTCTTTCTGTTTATGAAACTTGGATGAGTGCTATAAGTATCTTCTGTATATAAAAGACCTTCTTCTTCTAAGTTTTTAATTTCATCATATGCTTCATTTATTTTTTCTACTGAATATTCATTTTGAAGCTCTTTTATTATTTCATCTTTATTTTTTTCTTTATAGCTATCTACTAACTTATAAGCTACATCATCAACTACGTGAACAGCTCCTCCGTTTACGTCTAAAACAATATTATATCCGTTCATTGAAAACTTATGTATCATACTCATATGTATCTCCTCCTAAATTGTTATCTATATCAACACATTTTTTCTGGATGAAATTTAACCTAATCTTCATTATATAACTTATGTAAAATATAGGCAATATTATTCCATAATCAATCCTCTCTTGAAATTATATACCTTCAATAAAAAAGACGCCATATTATATGACGTCTTCATTTTAAATCTATTAAATATGATTATCTTTCGCACTCTTGGTTTGCAACTGTACAAGAAGTTTTGCAAGCTGATTGGCAAGAAGTTTGACATTCACCACATCCGCCTTTTGCTGCACTTTCCTTTAAAGTAGCGCTAGATAAAGTTTTTACATGTTTCTTTTCCATTTTAAATTACCTCCTACTAAATTTTTCTAAACTGATTATATCATAAATTTTCATTATATGGAAAATTTATTTGAAGTTTACTCCTAGAACTCCGCCGATACCACCAGATAGAGACACTAACAACACTTTATATAGCATGTCAATTTCAACTGCGAAATTTTCCTTTGCTAAAAATACTATTACCATAAGACATACTATGTACATAAGACCAACTAAAAGGCCATATATAAGACCCTTTTCTTTTATGTGTTTTGAAGCATAAAATCCTCCGAATGCTGCTGAAGCTGTAGTTATAGCTGATGATGCCATTGCTATTGTATTTCCTGATACACTAGTAAAAGTAAGGAATAGGTTATATATTAATAATGTTGCTAGCGTTAATATATATGAATATCCTAACCCTTTTAGAACATGATTTGTTTTTTCCATAAAAATACCTCCCCTCATTAATACATATATATTCGAGGGAAGGTATCTAAATTCCAAATTATTCTGCTGATTCGTTTTTAGCAGCTTCAACAGTTCCTATAGCCCATTTTTCAAATGGTACTTTAGTTCTGTTAGGCCCTAATTCTAATATAACAACATCTTCTTCAACTTTAGCAACGTTAGCAACTATTCCACCTATAGTTACTACTTTATCTCCAACTGATAGGTTTTGTCTCATTTCTTTTAGTTGTTTCTCTTTTTTCTTTTGTGGCTTTATGAATAAGAAGTAGAATACTCCAAATACTACTACCCACATAGCTACTGCCATTAATATAGATTGTGTTTGTCCAGGCATTATTTTACTCTCCTTTGTAAATTATAGTGTTTATATTTATTTGTTATAATCATTATATATTAAAATATTTAGGATTCATAGAAAAAATTCTATAATTCATATCCATATTTTGTGAAAAATTCTTTTCTAAAGTCTAATAATCTATCTTCCATTATAGCTTCTCTTACTTGCTTCATTAAATCTAACAAGAAGTGTAAGTTATGAGTAGTTATAAGTCTTGCTGCTAATATTTCATTAGCTTTAACTAAATGTCTTATATATGCTCTTGTATAGTTCTTACAACAGTAACAATCACAATTTGGATCTAGCGGTGTAAAATCTTTTGCATATTTTGCATTTCTTACAACTACTTTACCTTCACTTGTCATTGCTGTACCATTTCTAGCTATACGAGTAGGAAGTACACAGTCAAACATGTCTATTCCTCTTACAACGCCTTCTATTAAGTCATCAGGACTTCCAACTCCCATAAGATATCTTGGCTTATCCGCTGGCATTAAAGGTACTGTATAATCTAATACTTCATACATTAAGTGCTTTGGTTCTCCAACACTTAATCCACCTACTGCATATCCTGGTAAATCAAGTTCTAATATTTCTTTTGCAGATTGCTCTCTTAAATCTTTATACATTCCACCTTGTATTATTCCAAATAACGCTTGGTTTTCTGTATTTTTATGGGCTTCTTTACATCTCTTTAACCATCTAGTTGTTCTTTCTAAAGAATTTTTTACATACTCTCTATCTGCTGGATAAGGTGCACATTCGTCAAATGCCATCATTATATCTGAACCTAGAGCATTTTGTATTTCCATAGCTTTTTCTGGACTTATAAAATGCTTAGAACCATCTATATGAGATCTAAAGTTAACTCCTTCTTCTGTTATTTTTCTAAGTGGTCCTAGACTGAATACTTGGAATCCTCCACTATCTGTAAGTATTGGTTTATCCCAATTCATAAATTTATGAAGACCACCAGCTTCTTTAACAAGGTCGTGACCTGGTCTCATGTATAAATGATAAGTATTACTTAATATTATTTGTGAACCTATTTCTTTTAATTCTTCTGGAGTCATAGCTTTTACTGTAGCTTGAGTTCCAACTGGCATAAATATAGGTGTCTCTATAACTCCATGTGGTGTATGTAATCTTCCTAATCTTGCACCACTTTGCTTACAAGTTTTTATAAGTTCATATCTTACTGCACTCATATTATTTCTCCTTAGTATTAATTTTTTACGTCATTAGCGCCTTTTAAACTTTGTTCCCTGCATTTTTTACACTCTTCAGGGTCCTCTATTTCATCGCAATCTTCATAGTGAATACTGGTTATATTCATATTGCTATTATCATCAGTTAGTAAGTACTTTCTAATAGCAAATAATCCGGCTATTGCAACTACACCTAGTAAAATTTCTCCCATTCCTCCAGATTTAGGAAGAAGTAACATTTTTCTTGCTATTGCATATAAAAGTACTTCTAGCAGTGCACCTGGTATATGTAGGGATAACATTACTACAAGCTCAACACCTATAACTAAAAGTAGTATTTGACCTAACATGTCATTTAACTGGCTATATTTAACTGGTGTCTGAAATTCTACTATGTATGCTGTCCATATCATTCTTAGTACATCTATAGTTCCTAAAAATACTGCAAGTAAAACTACCATTGATAAAATGGATTCAAAGATATAAGCTACTCTTAACGACAAATTACTCTTATCTATGTTTTTCATTTGATCCCCCTATTTTAAAATCATAGCATCTCCAAAACTGAAAAATCTGTATCTTTCTTTTACTGCTACATCATACGCGTTTAATACACTGTCTTTACTTGATAATGCACTTACTAACATTATTAATGTAGATTCTGGTAAATGGAAATTAGTTATCAGTCTATCCACCATTTTAAATTTATATCCTGGGTAGATAAATATATTTGTCCATCCACTGCTTTCTTTTATGATTCCATCTTCACTACTTGCTGATTCTACAGTTCTACAACTAGTTGTTCCTACACATATTACATTTTTACCATTTTTCTTAGCTTTATTAATTTTTTGGGCAGCTTCTTTTTCTACCATATAGTATTCTGAATGCATTTCATGATTTAATACATCATCAACTTTAACTGGTCTAAATGTTCCTAGCCCTACATGAAGTGTAACAAATGCTATATCTACACCTTTAGCTTTTATTTCTTCTAATAAATCATTTGTAAAATGTAAGCCTGCTGTAGGTGCTGCCGCCGATCCATTATGCTTTGAATAAACAGTTTGGTATCTTTCTCTTTCTTCTAATCTTTCTGTTATATACGGTGGTAGTGGCATATTTCCTAATTCATCTAAAACTTCTTCAAATATTCCTTCATAGTAAAATTTTACTATTCTAGATCCTTCTTCTGCTAATCCTACTACCTCTCCTATTAATTTTCCATTTCCAAAGGAAAACTTAGTCCCAATTTTTGCTCTTTTACCTGGCTTAACTAATGCTTGCCAAGTATCTTCTTCTGTTCTTTTTAATAATAAAAATTCTATTTTCCCTCCAGTGTCAACCTTTTCTCCTATTAATCTAGCAGGTATAACTCTAGTATTATTAAGAACTAAACAGTCTCCTGGATTTAAATAATCAGCTACATCTTTAAAAATACGATGCTCAATTTCTCCACTTTTTTTATCTAGTACCATTAATTTTGAACTAGATCTATCTTTTATAGGAACTTGAGCAATTAATTCTTCTGGTAGGTCAAAGTAAAAGTCACTCGTCTTCAAAATTCAACTTCCTTTCCAAAATTTTATACAACTTACATAATAACAAAAAAAATTAAATTTTACCATATAGCGCAAATGTTTTTATTTATATTTTGTGTTTTTATAGTGTATGTAATCTACATTATTAATCTAATTTAATTTACTACTTTATTATAATTTTTTATATTTATTCTTACTTATTAGGAATAGCTATATTTAAGTGTTCATATGCAAGTGGCATTGCGATTCTACCTCTAGGCCCTCTATTTATAAATCCTAATTGAAGCAAATAAGGCTCATAAACATCTTCTATAGTGTTTCTGTCTTCTCCTATAGATGCCGCTAATGTATCTAGTCCTAC
This sequence comes from Faecalimicrobium sp. JNUCC 81, assembly GCF_053667625.1. Taxonomy (NCBI): domain Bacteria; kingdom Bacillati; phylum Bacillota; class Clostridia; order Peptostreptococcales; family Peptostreptococcaceae; genus Faecalimicrobium; species Faecalimicrobium sp. JNUCC 81. The sequence goes on along the minus strand of NZ_CM132203.1, from coordinate 509,749 downwards.
AGGGCCACCTCTAAACTTTTCTATTATAGTCATTAATAACTTTTTATCTACATAGTCTAAGCCTAATGAGTCTACACCTAAAAGCTCTAGAGCACTATTTGCAACTTCATCATTTATATCTCCATCAGCTCTAACTTGAGCATAATCTCTAACTCTTTTTAAAAGTCTATTTGCTATTCTTGGTGTTCCTCTAGAGCGTTTAGCAATTTCAGTTGCTCCACCTATTTGAATTTCAGCACCTAAAATTTCAGCTGATCTCATTACTATTTTAGCTAGTTCATCTACTGTATAGTAATCTAATTTGCAAATAACTCCAAATCTATCTCTAAGAGGATTAGTAAGCATTCCTGCTCTAGTAGTTGCACCTATTAATGTAAATTTAGGAAGGTCTAGTCTTATACTTCTAGCTGAAGGACCTTTACCTATTATTATATCTAGGCAATAATCTTCCATTGCAGGGTATAATACCTCTTCAACACTTCTGTTTATACGGTGTATCTCGTCTATAAATAGTACATCATTTTCATTTAAATTCGTAAGTATTGCGGCTAAATCTCCTGCTCTTTCTATTGCTGGACCTGATGTTATTCTTAAATTAACTCCCATTTCATTGGCAATTATACTTGATAGAGTAGTTTTACCAAGCCCTGGTGGTCCGTATAAAAGAACATGGTCTAATGGTTCATTTCTAGATTTTGCAGCTTCTATAAATATTTTTAATTGCTCTTTAGCTTTTTCTTGACCTAGATAATCATCTAAAGATTTAGGTCTTAAATTATTTTCTATATCGACATCTTCATTTTGCATTCCAGATGTTATAATTCTATTTTCATCTTCAAAATCAAACACTTAAACCTCCCCCTATCTTAATGATTTACTCATTATGTATGTTAAAGATTTTTTTATTATATCTTCTGTATTAAGTCCATCTTTCTTACATCTTTCAACTGCTTCTTTAGCTTCAGGTGCTGAATATCCAAGTGCCAGTAATGCATCTACAGCTTCATCTTGAGATATTCCTATTGGAGCATTTGACAGTAATGTTGGCTCAAATTCTACAGTAGTTTTATCTACCTTGTCTTTTAGTTCTAAAATTATTCTTTCTGCTGTCTTTTTACCTACACCTGGTGCTTTAGACAGTTTTGCTATGTCTTCACTTAATATATATGCACCTAGTTGGCCTGGAGATGCAAAAGAAAGTATAGCAAGCCCAACCTTAGGACCAATTTTTGATACTGATGTTAATAATTCAAACATCTTCATTTCTTCTTGAGTTGAGAACCCACAAAGACTCATATCATCTTCTCTTACAATTAGCTTAGTATATATTTTAGCCATTTTTCCCAATTGTAAGTCTTTTATTGTATTAGATGATGCATTTATTTTATACCCTATATCATTATTTTCTATAACTATACTATCTAAACGAATCTCCTCTATACTTCCTTTTATATAACTATACATATTTACCTCCAATATTTTTTAGAGTTTTCTCAAGTCTGTTTGCATGAGCATGACATATTGCTACTGCTAATGCATCTGCTACGTCATCTGGTTTTGGTACTTGTTTCAAATTTAAAAATGATGTAACCATTTGCTGAACTTGTGCTTTTTGGGCTCTACCATATCCTACTACACCTTGCTTAACTTGAAGAGGAGTGTATTCATATACAGATTTGCCATTATGCGCACATGCAAGCATAGTTACACCTCTAGCTTGTGCTACTGTTATAGCTGTTTTTACATTTTTATTAAAGAATAATTCTTCTATTCCAACTTCATCAACATTATATTTCTTTATTAAAAGATCAGTTCCTTTATATATAGTTTCTAATCTTTTTAATGTATCAGTATGAGCTGGTGTTGTAACTGCCCCATAATCTATTACTCTAAACTTATTATTTTTATATTCTATAACTCCATAGCCCATTATTGCTATTCCAGGGTCTATTCCTAGTATTATCAACTCAATAAATCCTCCTATAAAGCTTGTTTTACACGAAACTTATGTTCTTTTATATTATATCATAAGTTTTTCTATACTCAAAATTCACTTTATATACATCTTTAAAAGAAAATAAAATATAAAAGGACAACCTTAATAGGTTGTCCTTTTATATTTTAGCTTCCGAAATTTTCAAGTCTTGCATAGGCTTCATCTTCTGTATTTACAGTAATACCTTTTTTAATTTCATCTTGAACTGTTTTAGGTAATGAATCTATCGCTATATCTGTCTTTTCAACTAATGACCTAGCACCATCTTTATCATATTTATAAAGTCCTATAAATCCATCATCTATTTCTAACGAAAATTTATTACTTTTTGAAGCATCATTTACTGTCATAGTTTCAGATAAAATTATTTCAAACTTAGTTAAGTTTTCAACTTTTCTATCTGGATACTTATTTTTAAAGTATGCTATTATTTCGTCTTCACTTTTATCTAATAATGCCTTATCTACTATACCTAACATCACTGGTGACTTTCCAGAGTCACTTCCATCTTCATTTTTCTTATGTAACCACACTTCACAATTCTCACTTATCCCAAATGCATCTTTAGTTTTTTCTGACTCTTGGATTTTTTGTGTAGTATTTACATGATTTTGTTCTATATTTCTAGTTTTCACTCCTATATAAATTCCACCACTTAATACCACTATACCTGTCAAAATTAATACTGGTATCTTCCAAGGAAACTGTTCTTTTTTTTCAAACATAAAATTACCTCCTTTTACATATATTTTTTAATAAATTTCTTTTTATAGAATTTTAGGTAAATTTTAGAAATTATTTATATATAGATTTTTATCCCATTTCATTAATTTTATACATATTATAAGGTATCATTTATTTTTCGACTTAAAGGAGGGATTGACTTGAGTTCATACGTTAAAATAATTTACGATAAAATAGACTTTTTAGAATTTAAACAAGATATTTTATTTTTAAAACAACCACAACATAAAGCTTCTATATTTCAAGAACTTACATTAGATGATTTCTTAAAAATACGTGATTTTACTAATAATATTGAGGATAAAATATTAAATGGCGAGCATTATGATATTAATCAATACGAAAAGGAACTATTTGATATCTGGCCTCCAGTTAGGTCTTTACCATCTTCATCTACATTAGTTGCTAAAGCTCTTATGCATGAAGATATTTTTAATTCTCTATTTAAAAACAATAATTAATTTTAAAGAGGAAAATAATATATTTTCCTCTTTTTTACTAACTTTTAATTTTATAAGCTATATTTTTTTATTTATTGGCAATACTCTTTAATGAATAATAGATTTATTAGGAGGTAAAATTATGTCTAGTATAAATTGCAGTGTAAACAACTGTTCTCACAATAATTCAGGAGTATGTTATGCAAATAAGATAACTGTAAATGGTAAAAAGGCTCACACTAGTAAAAATACTTGCTGTAGCACATTTTTAGATGAAAAACATTACGGAACTTTAACTAATAATACTAATGGTGGTGGTTCATGTTCAATGATAGGATGTAATGTTAAAACTTGTACTTACAATGCATCTAATGTCTGTACACTTGATAATATCAGTGTTGATACTCAATTACCTAAAGCTAATCTTTATGAAGAAACATACTGTTCTAGTTTTAAATGTAAATAATTTTAAAAATTACATAATACAAAAGGTGCAATAGTTTTAACTATTGCACCTTTTGTATTAATAACATATGCTACATGCTGTTCTATTGCTTTCACTTATAGTTCCTGATATTGGATTCTTCATTCCAGAACACGTTGGATCACTGTGATATTTCTTACCTGACTTACTCCAATATACTAATTCTTGTTTATTATTTTTTTCTTTTGAATAATCTTTCGATTCTATATTTTTAATATGATTACTTGATGATATTTTTGTATTTTGTTTTACGTAATTATCATTTTTATTTTTATAACCTTTAGAGTTAGCACCTGGATTATAACTTCCTGCTTTACAGTTTGTACTTAGTCCATTTCCAGTTGATACAAAAACTATATCTGAACATTCATCACTTCTATGTACTTCTATATTTTTTTCTTTTAATAAGTCAACAGTTTCCACATGTGGATGTCCATATTTATTATCTTCACCTGCCATTATAACTGCATATTCAGGAGTTACTCTTTCTATAAATTCTCTTTTTGTACTACTATGAGATCCATGATGTCCTACTTTTAACAAGTCCACATCTCCAGGATTTATATTTTTTTCTATTTCAGCTTCTGCATCTCCCATTAATAAAACTTTATCATTTCCATTAGTGTAAAGTAATACTATCGAGTTATTATTAGGATCTTCACTATTTGCTACTGATAGCACTTTAAATGTTGATGTTGATAGTTTAAACTCACTTCCAAGTAAAGGAACACTTGGGTATAGTCCTTTATTAGACGCTGATTTTATAAAGTCTCTATATGATTTTGTTTCGGCATCACCATTACTAACATATAAATTATTTACTTTTATATTATCTATAACCGCATCTAATCCACCTATATGGTCTGCATGAGGATGCGTTGCAAATATATATTCTAACTCTTTAACTCCTTGTTTTTTAAGGTATGATACAACTAGTTGCTCATCATCATTATCTCCACCATCAATAAGTGCTGCTTTTCCATCTTGTTTTATTAATATTGCATCTGAGTTTCCTGTGTCTATAAAGTGTAGTTCTGCACTTTTGCTAGATGCATTTTTGTCACTATATTCTTTTACAACTTGTGGATTACTTTTATCTTTAATATCTTCTGATTTACATCCTATTTGTGTATATCCTAATGTTATTATTAATAACAGACAATACAATTTTTTTAGAAATTTATTCATATTAAATTCCCCCTTTAGCTATTTTTTATGTCATATCCTATTTAATACGATACATATTCTAGCATAATTAAGTATATATTGTCTAATGTGGTAATTTTAATAAAATTTAGTTTATTATATGTTTTAGCTAAATATTTATTTTGACACTTTAAAATTATAGCATGATTTTCGTATAAAAAGAAAAGCATGAATTATATAATTCATGCTTTTCTTTTTATACTAATCGATTATATTTCTATTAAAAAATTAATTTAATATACTAAGCCGATTTTAGTTCATCTTCTTCTTTTTTACTTCTACTTTTTACGAATTTTAATACATAATGCACAACCATACCTACCCCTATGGCAAATACCAAATCAAATACTACTGTAAATACAAATGTTACAACTAATACTAAAACATCTGATTTACTTGAAGATAATAATTTTCTAAAATGAGACCATTCTCCCATATTATAAGAAACTACTATAAGTATTGCGGCTAGTGTAGTCATCGGTATTAGTTTAGCAAGAGGCATTAATACAACCATTATAAGTAATAATGTTATAGCATGCACCATACCTGATATAGGACTTTTGCCTCCATTTCTAACATTAGCTGCTGTTCTAGCTATAGCTCCAGTTGCTGGAATTCCACCAAATATTGAAGATGTCATATTTCCAAGTCCTTGTGCTACAAGTTCCATATTAGAATCATGCTTATCATTTATCATATTATCCGAAACTACACAAGAAAGTAACGATTCTATTGCACCTAGCAAAGCAATCGTTATAGCTGGTTTTATTAAAGTTGTAATTGTTTGTAAATCAATATGTGGTATTTGTGGTTTTGGTATAGATGATGATATTTCATTAAACCTAGAACCTATTGTATCAGTTGGTAAATTAAATAAATTTACAACTAAAGTAGATAATATTAATACTATTATTGAAGCTGGTATTTTCTTGTTTACCTTAGGCCAGTAAACTAATATTAAAATACACGCTATTCCTATTAGAAATGATGCTATATCAAAAGTAGATACATTCTCTATATAACTTTTAACCTTTTCTATGAATTCAGCTGGTACATCTTTTATTCTAAGTCCAAAGAAGTCCTTTAACTGAGTTGTAAGTAATGTTACTGCTATACCACTAGTAAATCCTACTGTTATAGTTTGCGGTACATATTTTATTAAATATCCAAATTTCAGTAGTCCCATAACTACTAATATAATTCCTGACATCATTGTAGCTGTTATAAGTCCAGTTATTCCATAAGTTTTAACTACACCATAAACTATTACAACAAATGCCCCTGTTGGTCCACCAATTTGAACCTTACTACCACCTAGAAAAGATATTACAAATCCTGCAAATATAGCAGTTATAAGTCCCTTTTCTGGGGATACACCAGATGATATGGCTAAAGCTATAGATAATGGAAGAGCTATTATAGCAACTATAATTCCTGCTACTATATCCTTACCTATTTGCTCCTTTGTTAGTTCATTTTCTTTCTTCATTTTAAATAACTTTGGTAACACTTAAACACTTCCCTCCAAAACTAATTATTGCAACATTTACTATATTAGTCCTATTTCTTCATAAAGTCCATAGATAATAACAAATTTTATATAAAAATAAAAAAAGTATTTTTTCTATCCGAAATATATTTATTTTTAAATCCATTTAATTCGTATTTTTGTTTATTTTAACGTCATTAAAACACTTATCTATGTACTAATCTTTATAATTTGTTCGTATAGTTTTTAATGTTAATATATGTTAAAAGTATTATACACTAGCAATCCTACCAGTTAAGAAAACTACATAATTTAAGTTAAGGAGTTTTAAATTTACTAAAAAAATTATTTTTATTTTATTGAATATTATGGATAGCTTTAGACACTTATATTTTGATTTTAAAAAAATATAAGGAGTCGTATTTTACGACTCCTTATACTATCACCTTGATTTAATTATAATTTTTACGAAAATATAATAGTTTTAATTAATTTTCATACTGCAGGTTTAACTTATCTTTATATTCAAATACCTTTATTTGGTCAGCATCTAAATTTTCTTTGTTCATATCTATTACATTAATTTGATTATTATTATATGTATTATAATAATAAAGACCTTTCTCTTGGCACATACAAGAAGTATATTGAGTTATATCATTCTTTTGTTCTGGTGTTTCTACTGATCCTCTTACAAAAGCTACTCCATTTAATATATGGAAAAACTCGATTATTCCAGAATCTTTAGTATCTCTAAAAACTGTATTACTTCTTAAAAATGCGGCTTTTACAAATCTAGATGGTGATGAAAAATCTCCTGGAAGTCCAAACCCACCACTACCTTGTCCTAAAGGTTTTAATTGTTTGTCACTCCATTTCATATCCCTTGGCTGATAAGGAGTTATTCCCATATAATTATTTAAATTTGTTATATGCCAATCAAATGTTGGTGAATTAGTTAGTACACCTACTTTATTATCAAATATACTTAATTTTTCTTTTGTTTTTTCTATTACTATACAATTACCTTTTTTATCTGTTACTATCCAATGAAGAGTCGGTAATGGCGTTGATTCATTAAAAGGTTTTTCAACTATATTTAATTTTTCCAATTCCGGCTTTAATTCCTCAACAGTTTCGAAGTTACCTAATATCCAAAGTATTACATCATATGGTGGTATATTGTTTTTTCCTTCTACAACTTTTTCATCCCAATGTGCATAACCAGGAAAATTTAGACCTGCACAAGCTAACCCTTTTTCATTTAGTGCTTCTGCAAATAAAGGATGATTATCCATTATAATACCCATTCCAATCATAGCATACTTTGTTGTTTCAGTTTCATTTGTTGCTCTATTTTTATAAGTAAATCTTCTAGGTACAAGATCTATCGCTTGATTAAATGAATATTCTAAATCCATATTTCTCCCAAATAAATGATAACCTTCTTTTGTTGTTAAAGTTAATGCTGTACACATAAGTTTATACTTCCCTTCTTTTATCTTGTCTCTATTTATAATTCTCAAAATATTAATATTTTATTGATATATATTACAATTTCTCGTTAAATAAAGGACATTTATTACTTTCAATATTCACTTAGTATGTGTAGTTAGTAATATTAGTCCAAGAGAAAAATCACTATTCTAAGTACGTAAAAACACCTCCAAACTACTTATATGAATTGCATCCATATATTGTAGTCTAGAGGTGTTTATGTATGTCTTAACACTCTAAACGTATCTTATTATCATTTAAAATGTTATATCTAATATTTATCTTAATATTTAAAATTACTCAGCTATTTCCCAGTTATGGTAAATATTTTGAACATCATCATCATCTTCTAACATATCAACTAACTTGTTCATTTGCTTTAATTGATCTTCATCAGTTAATTCTGTAGTAGTTTGAGGTATTAATTTAACATCAGCAGATATAAATTCATATCCTTTAGCTTGTAATTCATCTCTTACTTGAGAGAAATCTTCTGGAGTTGTTACTACTTCATATCCATCTTCTTCAGTTATAAAGTCTTCAGCTCCTGCTTCTAAAGCTACTTCCATTAATTCATCTTCTGATACATCATCATTTGCTTCTATAAGTATTTGACCTTTCTTATCGAACATGAAAGATACACACCCACTAGTTCCTAGGTTCCCACCATTCTTATCGAAGAAATATCTTACGTTTCCAGCTGTTCTGTTTTTATTATCAGTTAATGTTTCAACTATAACAGCAACTCCACCTGGTCCATATCCTTCATAAACTATTGTTTCATAGTTTTCGTTAGCTCCAGAACCTGCACCTTTTGCAATAGCTCTGTCTATATTATCATTTGGCATGTTATCAGCTTTAGCTTTTTCTATAGCTGTTTTTAAAGTTGCATTATATTCTGGATTTCCTCCACCTTCTTTAGCTGCAACTGCTATTGCTCTAGCATGCTTTGTGAATACTTTAGCTCTCTTAGAATCTTGTTTTCCTTTTTTATTGATTATGTTTCCTATACGTCCCATAACTTTCACTCCTTAATACGTATAATTGATTTTATATATTTTTCACGATATATATAACTTTACATATATACCCTTCTATTTAGTTTATATATGGTAAAATTCTTATTACTCGTAAATTTTAGCATAAATATTGAATTTAGTAAATTAGAACTTGGGAGGTTTTGGTGCTATATGCCTTTTATGTTCACTTATTCTATGAAGTCTTGCTATTACATCTTGATCTTTTTTAGGCACACAATCTAACTTTCCTTCTACAACATTGTCAATCATATCGTAAGTAGTTCCCATTTCTTTTTCATCAGTCTGTCCTTCCCAAAGACCTGCTGATGGTGATTTATGTATAACATCATTATGTACTCCTAATTCCTTTGCCCACTCATATACTTCTCTTTTAGTAAGGTTAGCAAGTGGAACTAAATCTACTCCTCCATCTCCATACTTTGTAAAGTATCCTGTATGTATTTCAGCTGCATTATCTGTACCTACAACTAAGTATCCTAAGTTATTAGCTACAGTATAAACAGTACTCATTCTTATCCTTGCTCTAAGATTTGCATCTGTCATTCTTAAATTTTCTTCTTTATATAAATTATTTTCTTTTAGCTTACTTACAACTGTATCTAAAACTAAATCTTGAGGCTCTGTAAGGTCTAAATCAAGATGTTTTATATTACATCCTTTAATAACTTTAAGAGCATCATCTCTGTCTTGTGGATTGCTTTTAATTCCCATGATAACACCCATAGAATTCTCTGGAAAAGCTTTTTTAATTAAATAACAAACTACCGCAGAATCTATTCCTCCAGATACTCCAACTACTAAACCTTTGCAATTCGCTTCTTTAACTTTATCTATTAGCCAATCTACAGTTTTGTCTATTTTTAATTTTATATCTGTCATCTTTATCTCCTATCTATATTTTACATATTTTGTATATTTTCATTATATCATATGTTTATAAATTAAAAAAATCCATCTATTTAGGACTATTTAATTACTTAAACAGCTATCTAAAATAGATGGATTTTTAGCTTTAAATTAGTCTACTTTTATTGCATCAACTGGACAACTTTCTTCAGCTTCTTTAGCTGAATCTTGTTCTCCTTCTGCAACATTTTCAGATATTGCTTGTGCCTTTCCATCATCACCCATTTCAAATACTTCTGGGCTTATACTTGGACATAATCCACATCCTATACAAGTATCTTTGTCTACATGTGCTTTCATAGTTAAATCCTCCTAGGTCAATATCTTTTAAGATAATTTTTTTGAATTTATACTTATTATAAAATTAGTATCAATTCATTCAAGATTATTATAACCATCTACTTAATTTTAAATTCAAAGTTTTTTATTCTATATATTGTATAAATATAATTTTACCTTTATGTAAAAACTATTAATAGAGGGTGATTATAATGGAAGATAAACATTTTAGCTTTAATATTAAAAATACAATAATAGGAATTACTACAGGATTTATAAATGGAATATTTGGATCTGGTGGAGGAACTCTTTTAGTTCCGATATTAAATAATATTGTAAAAGTTGAAGAACATAAATCTCATGCTACTGCACTCGCCATAATAATATTTTTATCGTCTGCTAGTTCTGTAGTTTATTTATCAAAAGGAACTTATGATGTAAACTTAACTATTAAAGTTGCATGCGGAAGTATTATTGGTGGGATAATTGGTGCTAAATTATTGAGTAAAGTTACTGGAAAATTTCTTAGAATTTCATTTGGTTCAATAATGATTATTGCTGCACTAAGGATGGTGTTTTAATGGTTTATGCTGTTATTGGATTTTTTGCAGGAATTATAGGTGGCATGGGAATGGGTGGTGGAACAATACTTATACCAGCACTTATATTATTTACTAATATAGATCCTAAAATTGCTCAAAGTATAAATTTACTTTCATCTATACCAATGACAATCATCGCTTTAATAATACATATAAAAAATAAAAATGTGGTATTTAAACTAGTTATACCTATTGCATTATTTGGTGTATTAGGTGCAGTATTTGGTTCGTTTGTAGCGAATTTTATTTCTTCCAAAATTTTACAGAAAATATTTGGATTATTTTTATTAGTAGTTGGAATTTTCGAAGTAAAAAAAGGGTTATGTAATCAGAAAACTGATAAATGCGGTAAATAAACATAAGGAGATGAAATTAGTATCTCCTTATTTTTTATTTTTTTATTTTAGATTCACCAAGTAAAAATCCAATTGAACTACACATTAAATCTCTAAATTGAGATATTGTAGCAACATTATCATCAATATTAAAAATATACATTAATAACATAGTTAATACACAAATGATACAAATAGCGAATGCTATTATCATTTGTATTGAATTACCTTCTCTATAGTTATGATTTTCTATATCTATTTCACACTCTTCATCGTTAATATCTACCTTTTTACCTACTTCACTTCTAGTAAACTTATTAGTATTTTTACTTTTTCCACAATTTAAATTTGAGCTAAGCACAAATCCAAATATAGATGCTAAAGCAGACCTAAAGATGACTTCTATAGCCTTTAAAATCTCATTTGATCCTTTATTACAAAGTGCTAATCCTATTGATGATAAAAGTACTATTAATCCTATAAAAATTAATAGTTTACCTGCTAAATTTATTTTATCCCAATCACTTATTATCTCTTGTTTTAATAAATTAACTCTACTACATTCAGTATTTTTCATATACATTACACCTCAGCATATATAATAGTACTTCTACATTTCAATGCTTAAGTTATATAATTTTATAACTTTTATATATAATACTCTATGATTTGAGTCATTGTTCACTAAAATTTTTATAAATTAAATTAGTTTTAATTTATAGTATTATTTTCCCATCTTTCTCTGATAGGTAAAATTCTTCTCCTTGGGTTATTTCTGCTGTTGCACTTGTTATATCTGTAATTTTAGATAATAGTGCTTCTACTTCATTAATCCTTGAATAAACAAGTATCTCAACATTATCTTCATATATAGTATCTTTTATAAAATATCCCATATTCATTATCTCATTTTGAACTTTTCCAAGTTGATTGTAGTCTATTTTAACTCCAACTTGCTTATATGATACTTTTTCTATTACTTTAGCTGCTTCGATTCCTATTTTAGCACCTTTAGTGTAGGCTCTAACTAATCCACCTGCACCTAATTTTATGCCTCCAAAGTATCTAGTAACAACAACTACAACATTTCTTAAATCTTCTTTTTTTATAACTTCTAATGTTGGAATACCTGCTGTACCTTGTGGTTCTCCATCGTCACTATATCTTTGTATATTCATATTAGACCCCACTGTATATGCCCAAACATTGTGAGTTGCATCCTTGTGTTTTTTCTTTATTTCATTTACAAAATCCACAGCCTCTTCTTCAGTTTTTATAGGTTTTGCATAACCGATAAAAGTAGATTTATCTATTATAATTTCATCCATTCCAAATTCATGCAATGTTTTATATGTAATCATTATTTTCCTCCGTATTATAAAGTTCTAAATTAATTATATACAATATTTTTTTATAAATCAAAAAAAGAAAGGGATTATCCCCTTCCTTTATATTTTCTATTTATATATTTTAGTTGACAGCAGTTAAACCACTTTCTGCGCTCTTTTTCTTTAAATCTTTAAACTTTTTATAAGATATATCAACTAATGATTTTTCTTTGTTATGTGATAACAGACTTATAGCTTCTTTAACTTTAAAGAATCCACCTTCTAAAAGTTCTTCATTTAATGTATAATTAGCATTATCCGTTTCCATTATATACCAAACAACAGCATTGCATACTTCTTGCTGTCTTGTTCTTGAGAAAAATTCATACATAGTGTCTCCTGCTACCTCTAATATAGAAGCATTAACACCTGTTTCTTCTTTTACTTTTAAAATTGCACTCTCATGTTGAAGTTCCTTATCTGAAATTTTACCTTTTGGAAGTGTCCACTCACCTCTGTCATTTTTTACTATAAGAACTTTATTAGCATAAAATACTACTCCACCTGCACAACGTCTTATTATCATCTAAAACCCTCCTATTAACTGTTTTTTTATGTTAATTCTGGGATACACTGTAGGTAAACAATTTATTAGTTAATTATATGTTAAGTGTTAAATCTTTATGTTACCTATCTTCTTGCTCTAACATATCAATTGCTTCTTCATATGCTCTTAATACATACTCTTTTTCTAATTGCTTTTTGTTTTTTAACTGTCTTAACATTCTTAAGCTATTTTCATTTCCTATTTTAGCAAGTGCTTTTGCACAATATTGCCTTGTTTGTGGATTTGTGTCGTAAAGACCTCGTTGTAAATATTCTCTACTATTAGGTGATTGTATTTTTCTAAGTGCTGAGTAAGTTATTCTCCTTACATCTGAATGTTTATGTCCTGTAAGTGGGTGCAAAAGCTTTAAAAATTTATCTTCCTTTAATTCTCCTGTTGCCCATATTAAAGTCATTAAGTCTTCAGCATTTCGTTCAGTTATTATTCTTTTATAAAGTTTTCTTTTAAAGTCTATCATTTTTTCAGAACTTAAACTTTCCATAAAGTCAATTCTATCAGATTTACTTAATCCTAAAAATTTGTCTATTATATCTTTAGACAACTCTACTTTATCTTTTAGCATCGTCTTTATTTCTAGTTTTGACTTTATTAATTGGTCATTTACTTCTGAAGTTGATATGTTTCTTATTTTACTTATTTGAGATACTGTTTTGGATTCTTTATATAGAAGATAGGTTATATAATAGTCTTCTAAGTTATCTATATTATCCCAACTTATATTCATATTATTTCCTATTTTTCTAATATATAGTCCTTATATATATTATAATCCTCTTCTTCTAAATTTACATCAACTGTTATTCCATTTTCCCCATATTCAAAGTTTTCTACATTGTACTTGTTCTTAACCTTACTAAATATATCTCCTCTTTCATAAGGTAATAAAAGTGTAACTTGATATGTATTTTCCATTATACAATCTTGTACAATATCTAATAACTTATCCATATTTATACCTTTTTTCGCTGATACGTATACTACATCATCATGATTTTTAGGGTATATGTCTAGTTCTAGTCTATCTATCTTGTTATAAACAAGTATAGTCTTTTTACTATCTGCACCTAATTCTTTAAGTACAGTTTCTGTAGTTTTCTTTTGCAATTCATAACTACTATTTGTAGCATCAATTACATGTAAAATTAAATCAGCATATTGAACTTCTTCTAAAGTCGCTTTGAACGCTTCTACTAAATCATGGGGAAGTTTACTAACAAATCCAACAGTATCTACCACTAAAAATTCTTTTTTATTTGGTAAAAGTGCTTTTCTTAAAGTTACATCTAAAGTAGCAAATAACATATCTTTTGCTAATACTTCTTTTTCTTTTTCATAATCTTTATGAGTCTTTATTAATTCATTTAATAAAGTAGACTTACCTGCATTTGTATATCCTACAAGTGCTACTATTGGTATATTAGATTTTAAACGTTGAACTCTTTGGGTTTCTCTATTCTTTTTAACTTCTCTTAGCTCACGTCTAATATCTGCTGCTTTATTAAGAATGTGTCTTTTATCTATTTCTAATTTCTGTTCTCCTGGCCCTCTAGCACCTATACCTGCCCCAGTTCTACTCATTTCTCCACCCATTCCTGAAAGTCTAGGTAATCTATACTTTAACTGAGCAAGTTCAACTTGAAGTTTACCTTCTTTTGTTAATGCTCTTTGGGCAAATATATCTAATATTAATGTTGTTCTATCTATTACTTTTATTCCAACTGCTTCTTCTATATTTCTTATATGGGCTCCTGACAATTCATCATTAAATACTACCATAGTAGCTCCTAATGAATCACAATATGCTTTTATTTCTTCAACTTTTCCTTTTCCAACATAAAATGCAGCATCTCTAGTTTGCTTATTTTGTATTAAACTTCCTACTACCTCTGCTCCTGCAGCTTTAGCTAATTCTTTTAATTCTTCCATTGATTCATTTATGTCTATATCATCAATTTTTCTTGCTGTAGACGTTATATTAAGTCCTACAAGTAATGCTTTCTCTTTAATTTCTTGCACTCTAACACCTCATTTTTTAAAATTCACTTTGAGCAACTTTAACTCACTAAATTTAAATGCTATTTTATAGGCTTATTAATTGAAACCACCTATAACAATTAATTTTGTCATTATTTTTTTTATTATACCACTAATACTTATTTTTAGTATAATTATATTATGAATATAATTCCAGGAGGTAATCAATATGAGTGATAATTATAAATTTTTTAATCATAAAGATTGTGAATATTTTCCATGTCATAAAACTAATAAACCAGATGAATTTAACTGTTTGTTTTGTTACTGTCCACTATATGCCTTAGGCAAAAACTGTGGTGGGAATTTCAGATATAGTGAAAGCGGTATAAAAGACTGCTCACAATGTTTATTGCCTCATAATAAGAATAATTATGAATATATTATGAATAAATTCATAGATATAGTTAAAATAGTCTCAAGCCAAGACAATAATACTAATGATTAAAAATTCCTTTGATCCACGTGTGGTTGAACTATTTTGTTCATATCTTAAACGACCCATAAACCAGGTTCATTGCTAAAATTAACTATTAATATTATAAGAAAGAGAGCAGGTTACTGCTCTCTTTTTCTTTTTAATAACCTGTATACGCTATAACTTACTATACTTGATATAAATATTAAAATTATTATCATAAGCCCAGCATGAAAAAAGAATGTTTCTGGGAGAATAGTTATAACAGGATCTAAACTAGGATCAAATATCCAATAGTCATTACTAAACATTAACTTATGAAAAGTAATAAAGCTTTTTTCAAAGTTTATTATTATCGGTAATGATAGAATCAGTGGAATACTAATCAAAGCTTTTGAAGTTATATTTAAAAATTCTATATTTTTGTTTTTTATATTTATAAATATGAAAGCTACAGAAATAATAAAACATACTTTAAATATTTTATTTATATTTTGAAATATATCTCTTACTTCTTCAAAATGAATCTTACCTTCTTTAGAAGATTTTATAGTTGGCATTTCAAAATCACTCTCATCTTTACTTAAATTGTAATCTATTAGATAATTATAGTTTAGCTTTATTTCTTCTTTAGAATATCCAGATATTTTAGGTATATCTAAATAATCAATATCAAAGTAATACAATTGTTTAAATCCTACACTAAATTGTATTATTGCCGTTATAATTAATATGCTAAATGAAAGTGAAAATATTAGATTTAAAAATTTTTTCATATATCCAAACCTCTGCATTTCAAGTTATTAATTATACTATTTTAGTAGTAAAGTCTTCTATGTTCCACACATCATCAACTATATCTATATAAAATTCAGGCTCATGACATACTAAAAGAACTGTTCCTTTAAATTCTTTTATTGCCTTTTTAAGCTCATCCTTAGCTTCAACATCTAAGTGGTTTGTAGGTTCGTCTAGTACTAAGAAGTTTATATTCTTAAGCATAACCTTACACAATCTAACCTTAGCTGCTTCCCCTCCACTTAAAACTCTCATTTGACTAGTTATATGTTCATTTGTAAGCCCGCATTTAGCAAGATGTTGTCTTACTTCAAAGTTTGAAAGTCCTGGGAATTCTGACCACACTTCTTCCATAGGAGTGTTGTAATTCTCTCTTGAACTTTCTTGTTCAAAGTACCCAAGTTCTAAGTAATCTCCAAGTTCAACACTTCCATCAAAAGGCTTAACCATTCCAAGTAAAGTTTTTAGAAGTGTAGACTTACCAACACCATTCATACCCTTTAATGCTATTTTTTTATTTCTTTCTAATTGGAAATTAAGAGGCTTAGTTAAAGCTTCATCATATCCTAGAACTAAATCATTAGTTTCAAATATTATTTTACTTGCAGCTCTTGCTTCTTTAAATCCAAAAGTAGGCTTTATTTTTTCTTTTGGTCTTTCTAATACTTCCATCTTATCTAGTATTTTTTGTCTACTGTTAGCCATACCACGAGTTGCAACTCTTGCTTTATTTCTAGCTACGAAATCTTCAAGTCTCTTTCTTTCTTCAACTTGCTTTTCATAAGCATTTTCTTCTTGGCGTTTCTTTATTTCATTAAGTCTAACAAACTCATCATAATTACCTTTGTATCTGTTTAATTCACCATTTTCCATATGATAAATTACATTACATGTATTATTTATAAAATCTATATCATGAGAAACTAGTATAAAACTATTTTCATACTCTTGAAGGTATCTTGTTAACCAATTTATATGGTCTTCATCTAAATAGTTAGTAGGCTCGTCTAATATAAGAATTGTAGGATTTTCAAGTAATAATTTAGTAAGAAGTACTTTTGTTCTTTGTCCTCCACTTAAATCAGTTACATCTCTATCTAATCCTATTTCTCCAAGTCCTAACCCATTAGCTACTTCTTGAATTTTTGCATCTATCATATAAAAACCACTATTTTCAAGTATTGTTTGTATCTCAGCAGTTTCTTCTAAAAGCTTAGTCATTTGGTCTTCATCAGCTTCTCCCATTTGATCATACATAAGAATCATTTCTTGCTCTAAGTCAAACATTGGCTTAAATGCATCTCTTAATATATCCCTTATAGTATTTCCTTTACTAAGAACTGTATGTTGATCTAAATATCCAACAGTTGCTCTTGATGACCATTTTATATTACCAGCATCTGGCATAAGTTTTTTTGTTATTATATTTAAGAAACTCGATTTTCCTTCTCCATTTGCACCAACTAATGCTATATGTTCACCTTTTCTAAGTCTAAATGAAACATTTTCTAGTATAGTTCTTGCTCCGAAACCATGACTTACATTTTCTACTACTAGCATTCTAACACCTCTTTACTAATTTTATCGTCTACATTCTATACTATAATATATTCTTTTTTAACTTAAATCAAGTATGGCTTAAATCCACTTATTAACTTTTGTTTACAGCTTTATAAAAAAATAAAATCGGGCTATAAAAATAAACTTTTTATAGCCCGATTTTTTATATATTGTCTTTATATATAGAGTAAGTCTCTAAAAAACATTAACATGCATCCTGCACTAGTTTTTTGAGCTAAAGTAACACTATTTACTGCGGTTAGATAAAATCTTGTACTTAAACTTTCCATATTTCTATACATATGATCTACACGAAGAGCATTATTAGCATTATAGTCTACGTATTCCTCTATAGTATTTAAAATTATACTTCCTGATGTAGCTCTAAATCTTTTTATTTGTTGGTGATTAGATTTAACATAAACTTCAAACTGCCTATGATTATCTAATAATCTTCCCTTTGCATGCTGAGGAATAGTTAAATCTTGAATTATATGACAAGCTGCACCAAAGTAAAACATCGATCTTTCATAATTTTTCATTGCAAAATATTTTAAAGCTTTATTGTAATAGCTTCTCGATACAGTTAATGCATTTTCTTCATATCCAAACTTACCTCTCTTTTGTCTAGGGTTATAAAAATGATGATATGATTTAAAGTCTTGATCTGCCCAAACTAGTCCTTTATTTATTTGAGGTAAATACTGTTTAAAAAATTCATATTCATTAATATATCCTTCATTTTTTAATATCTCTAAAGCATTTTGCTGTATATATATATGAACTTCACAGTTTGTTTGTATTATACTTTTTTTCAGTGGATTTACTACTTTAAAAGTTTTTGATAAAGCTACTGCATAAGCTTTTTCTATATTTTTTTTCATTGCTCTCACCTATTTTGTCTTGAAATATTCTTCCACCCCATCAGCAATAGTCTGCATCAATTTTCTTTGATACTCTGGATTAGACATCATCTGATCTTCATTGTAATTACTTAAAAATCCCATTTCTACTAATACTACTGGTACTTTAGACCAGTTAAATCCTGTTAAATCATCTCTTTCAAATATTCCGTTTAATTCTATTGCGTTACTTTTCATACTATTTTTTATTAATTCTGCACATTTACTGCTGTCTTCATATATTGAAGAAGTATATTTACTATTTTTACCTGGTATTAAAATAGATGCTCCTGTTTTTGATGAGTTATTTAGACTGTCAGCATGTATTCTAACAACCATATCTGCATTTTTTTCGTTAGCTAATGTTGCTCTCTCTGCATTACTTATATTTACATCATGAGTCTCTCTTGTCATGATTACTTCATATCCCTTACCTTCTAATATATGTTTTAAAACTATAGATGCTTCTAAATTTAATACATATTCTGGTTTTTTTGTTGCTACACCAGTAGCTCCTGATGATACTCTAGCCTTTTTCTGAGATGAACCTGGTGCTACTGATTCTGGATTAGAATCTCCTTTTGATTGATGACCTGGGTCTATACATATTAAAAATTTTTTTTCTTTATTATCTTCTTTAACCTCTTCACCTTGATTAATACCCTTACTAATTAAGCTTGTACTTTTATAAAATTTATTAATAGGATTAGATTGACCTATAAGTATTATTCCCATAGCAATTATTATAGTAACTAACACCCTATACTTCTTCATTTTATATCTCCTTTCATATAGATGTTTTATTTTTCATTTATAGTCGTCTATATGATATTATTTCCAATGCTTATTTTTTTATTTCATTTATTAAACTTTTATTTTTAATAGTATAGTTTTTATGGATGTCATATATATTTAATATAATAATTTTTATAGGAGGTTTTATGAAAAGAGTTATTAACGCTGATGATGCTAATACTAATTCAAATAATACTAATAAAACTTCCCCTAAATCCTTTCTTTGTAATTTTGGTTATGTTGATTATATAGTTCTAGCTTCAACAATATCTATAGCATTAGGTGAAGACCTAAGTTCTAACGACTTAAATGTATTAGCAAGTTTTTTTGCTGTATTATCTGATGAATTAGCTTTAATAGCAGCAGTTGAATCTTGTCCTTCTAATAGTGACGATGGTAATAATGATAATTTTACTTTTGTTCCACCTGATGTTGCCAGAACTTCTGACAATACTAATAAAAATGGTTCATCTAAAAAAAGGACTGTTATAAAAAAGAAGGTTATAAAAAGGAAAAGAAAAAAAAGGAAAGACACTTAATCATAAATTTAGTTAAGTGTCTTTTTGTATTTTCAAATTTATATCTTTTATATTACAGACTTTCCATTAATCCTTATGATTATTGTTTTTAATTGTTAGTTTTAAAGTAAAATACGCCTATAGTCGAATAAAAAAAAACATATATATTTTTTTGTTTGTTATTTTACAATTTATATTGACTAACTTGTTTATTTATTATTATTTTTGTAATCTACGGTTTTATTGCTTCTGTTTTCCAAGCATCAAAATTTCAATCCTGCACAACATAATATTAAATCACCGCAAGATAACATTAAAGCATTGACAGAAAGCAGGTGTTTCATGAATTCTAATAATTTAAACTCAAAATATAAAAATTTAATAAAGTCAAAATTTATCTTATTTTCATCATTTTTATTTTTATTATATTTTTTCTCAAATAATTTAATTTATGCACAATCTAACCAAAAATCTGAACCAGATTATTTAATACCAATTGGAAATGTGCTTCAAATTGATGCAGAGTTAAAAAATATAATAGTAAGAAATTATATAGAAGATTCACCTTTTACTTTAGGAGATGCAATTCTTAGTATAAATAATACTCCTATTAGTAGTTACAATGATTTTTCTGAAATATTATGTTCTTTGGATAATAAAGAAGATGTATCTGTTTTAGTTTCAAGAGGAACTAATAAATTGACTATTCATACTAATAAAGAGCATTTAGAAAAAATTAATTTCAATAATTTATTATCTGGTTTTGCTACATTAACTTATATAAATCCAGATACTCAAGAATTCGCTGCGGTTGGTCATCCTATTAGTATAGGTACTTCAAGAAAGATACCAATTAAAAATGGATGTATATCTACTACTACAGATTTAGATATTCAAAAATCCTCTAAAGGTAATGTAGGATGCATAAATGCTAAAAGAAATTCTACTATAGGTCAATTTACTCAAAATACTGATTTTGGTATAAAAGGTAATATTGTGGATTTTGATACGTCAAACTTAAAAAAATATAAAGTAGCTGATTTAAAAGATATAAAATTAGGTAAAGCTCAGTTAATATTACAAAATGACTCTTTACAATGTGAAAAATATGATATCCAAATAGTGAATGTAGAAAATCAACGTTCTGCACAATCTAAAACTATAAAATTTAAAATTATAGATAAAGACTTGTTACTTAGAACTGGTGGAGTTGTTCAAGGAATGAGTGGTACACCTATAATTCAAGGCAATAAAATTATCGGTGCTGTGTCTCATGCAGTTGAAAATGATCCTACTCTTGGATATGGTATATTTATAAAATGGATGATTGAAGAAAAATAATAAATCTTTTAATTATATAAAAAAATATAAGTAGTAGAGTATAATCTACTACTTATATTTTTTTTATTATTTAGTTACATTTTTCATATCTATATTTGGTAATATATTTGAAACTCCTTCTTTAGGTATATTTACGTAGCTACCTGGAACATCTCCTACTATTATAGTTTCACATATAGGAATTTGAGCTTTTATTTCTTTAGTAGATGTTGTAAGAGGTATTACTACTTTTACTTGTGTTTTTGCCTCTAAGTAAATTCTATGTCTAGTTTGGTTTATTCCAGATGATTCAAAATCCGTTTTGAAATCTACAGATACAGTTCCTATTGGTTCTATAGATACCTTTAATTTTGGACCATATTTTGCAAGTATTGGACTTTTTAAAGCTGTTCCTATTGGTATGTAAGATGTAGTTGTCTTTACTTGTTTTAACTCATCTTGAATTTGTAGCGCAATATCTGATGCTATTTTATTCATCATAATTGTATTTGATTGCATCATAGTTATTTTTCCTTGAGAATCTAATTTAGTATTAATTAAATCAGAATAGTTTATTTTATCCTTTACAATCTCTCCTACTGCTTTATTTATTGATCTATTTGCAAGTTCTAATGCTTTAGTTTCTGCAAGCACAGTTATAGTCGGCCTTAAACTTGTATCTACATATATAAAACTTCCTATAAGTATAGATAATATAAGTATAGTAGAAAATATAAAGGTTATTTTTTTAAAATCTTCTTTTTTATTTTCGCTATATTGTTTTTTCAAAATAACACCCCCTACTATTTTATGTAGGTAGTTGTAAGTATTCACATATTTTTTTTATTTTAGTGAAAAATAATTGATACTATATTATATTTTAAGTATATATATATAAATTAGTCTTAAAATAATATTTATCGCATAATATCTAAATAGACTGATTCATTATTTTAAACCTAATTTATGAAGTATTACATTATATTCATTTTTATCTATTGATTACAAAATTATTCATATGTGTGGTATAATATTACATTAAGTAAGGAGGTTAAAACTTAATGAGTAATGATAACAATGAAAATAAAAATAAAATAAGACGAAAGCAGGTTAGCTCTTCTAATAGGACTAGCAAGCCTACTGGTAAACCATCTTCATCTACTCGTAATACTAAGCCTAAACCAAAGTCTAAATCTAATAAAAAGAATGATAAATTCAAGTTTTTTAGAGTTAGTGGGATAGTAATTTTAGTACTATTAGTACTTGGAGCTGCAGGTGGTACTGGATTGGTATTTGCTTCACTAAAAAATGTTCAACCAGTTACTAAGGCTCTATTAGATGAGAAAACTTACCAAACGACTAAGATCAAATATTCTAATAATGAACTTTTATCTAATGCACCTAGTGTAAATAAAAAAGAACCCATACCATTTGATTTAATTCCTCAAAACATAAAAGATGCTGTTGTTGCCATAGAGGATGAACGTTTCTATGAACATAAGGGTGTTGATATTAAAGGTTTATTTAGATCTGTAGTAAAAACATTAACAGGTACAAAGCAAGGTGGTAGTACAATACCAATGCAGGTATCTAAAATGTTATTAACATCTAAAGAGCAAAGTCTACCTCGTAAAATAAAGGATATATACTATGCTTATGAAATGAGTAAAACTTTAAGTAAAAATGAAATACTTGAGGCTTATTTAAATAACTTCTTCGTCGGTAAAGGACTTGCTGGAGTTGAAGCTGGAGCTCGTGGTTATTTTGATAAAAAAGCTTCTGAACTTTCACTTGCAGAATCTGCATTACTTGCTGGTTCTACTAAAAACCCATCAAGGTATTCAGCTTACATGACATCTAAGTTAGATGGTAATGAAAGTAAGGAAGATGTTGAAAATAAGTTGTTATTTTTCATAAATACTCCTGATGATACTCTTGATGACCCTACTCAATTAGATTTTGATATGGTTAAAAAGTTAAAGTCTTGGGGGCTTATACCTAATGAAGATACTTTCAAACAATTAAAATCTGGTACTATGGTTGTAAGAAAAGCTATAAATAATCCAAAGGCTAAACAAAGACAAGAGGTTGTTTTAAAGAAAATGTTAGAAGTTGGATTTATATCTCAATCAGATTATGATGAAGCAGTTGCAGAAAAAATAAAAATAAAGCTTCCTAAGGCTCCTGATAAAGTTGCATCCTCTGTAGAAGACTATATTGAATACAATGTAATTGATGCTTTAGTAGCTCAAGGTAATACTAGAGATGAAGCTTATAATATGTTCTATAATGGTGGACTAGAGATAATGACTACTATAGATCCAAAAATGCAAGGTGAATTAGAAAAACAGTATGATGATCGTAGAAACTTCCCTGGAAATGATGATGGTTCTAAGGTTGATGGGATAGCTCAGCCTCAATCATCTATGGTTATACTTGACTATAGAAATGGTCAGATAAAAGCATTAGTTGGAGGAAGACATATAACAGGAAGAAAAACATTAAACAGAGCGACAACAGCTCAACAGCCTGGTTCAACTATAAAACCATTATCAGTTTATGCTCCAGCTATAGATTCAGGATTAACTCAATCTAATACTGCTAGTGACGCTAAAGGAAATGTTGTTCCATATAAATTTAAAAAGAATAATGAGTGGAATCCTAATACTACAACAGCTGGTAGAGGTTCTATGACCTTACGTAAAGCTTTAGCTTATTCTTCAAATACGATAGCTATAAGAACTGCTGAAATGCTAGGTGACACTTATGAAGAATCTGTTGATGTAATGATGGATTACTTAAAGAACTTTGGTATATCAACATTAGTAGATAGTAAAACTGCTGATTTAGATAAAAGTGATAGAAGATTCCCTTCATTAACACTTGGTGGTATGACTCATGGTATATCTCCACTTGAAATGGCTGCTGCTTACGGTACATTAGCTAATGGTGGTGTTTATGTAGAACCTATAGTATTTACTACTATAACAAGTTATGATGGGCAAGTAATAGTTAAAAATACTCCAGAAGAACATAAAGTAGTTTCTCCTGAAGTAGCTTATGTTGTTACAGACATGCTAGCTTCAGTTATAACTGAAGGTATTGGTAAATCAGCATCTCTAGGTAGTATGCCTGTTGCTGGTAAGACAGGTACAACAAATGAAGCACTTGATGCATGGTTTGTTGGTTATACACCATACTATGTAGGAGCAACTTATATAGGTGATGATGCTGGTAGAAAAGATCCTAATACAGGTAAATTTATAAAACGTAGAAGCGTTAGCGGTGGTAGTGGAACTGCTTCAAGACTATGGGCAAAAGTTATGCGTCCTATTCATGAGAACTTAGAACATAATGTTAAATTTAAAGAACCTGATAATATATACTTTACAAAAATTAACTTAATAGATGGTGGTAAATCATCATTTGGATCTAGTGCAGCATTTATAAAAGGAACTTATCCTACTAGATCATATACTACTCAACCAACTCCTAATGATAAACCTAAGGAAGAGGAAGAACAAACTCCAACAACTCCAGAAAATAGCGGAGGTGCAAACCCACCTGAAGGTGGTGGAACTACTACTCCTCCTGCTGAAGGCGGTGGAAATACTAATCCTACACCTCCTCCTGCTGAAGGCGGCGGTGGAAATACTACTCCTCCTGCTGAAGGTGGCGGCGGAAATACTAATCCTACACCTCCTCCTGCTGAAGGCGGCGGTGGCGGAGCTACAGCTCCTCCTGCCGAACCAGCACAGTAAAAATTTAAACTGTTAAATATTAAAAAGCTAACTATCAGTACTTTGATAGTTAGCTTTTTTAATGTTTTATTTTTATAATGTTTTAAGGTTTTGCCTTTGGAGTAAATACAACTGCCATTATATAACCGAAGAATATAGCTGCTGCTATTCCTCCAGCGGTTGCTATTGTTCCACCAGTAAATATACCTAAAAAACCATCGCTTTCTATAGCTTTCATTACACCTTTTGCTAGAGAATATCCAAATCCAATTATAGGTACGGTAGCTCCTGAACCACCAAAGTTTACTATCGGCTCATATATTCCTAAAAAAGTTAATATAACCCCACTAGTTACATATGTTACCATTACATATGGCGTTTGCATTTTGAAGTAATCCATCATAATTTGAGCTATTAAACAGATTGTACCTCCTACTAAAAATACCTTTAAATAATCCATCAGCATATTAATCACTCCTCATTAACAATTACCACTGCATGTGCTACACATGGTATTGTTTGTTTTTGTAATGTACTTGTTGGAGATAACAATGCTCCTGTTGACACTAACATAACTTTATTGAATTCTTTTTTTGCTAATTTATCATAAATATATCCTGCAAATACTGTAGCAGAACATCCACATCCACTTCCACCACAGTGAACATCTTGTTCTTCTAAATTAAACATTTCAAGGCCACAATCTGTATATACTTTTGATATATCTATTCCTTGTTCTTTTAATAAATCTTCTGTTATCTGTTTCCCTAACTTACCTAAATCTCCCGTAGCTATAATATCAAAGCTATTCGGGTCATCATTTGTATCATTAAAATAAGAATATATTGTATCTATTGCAGCTGGAGCCATAGCCGCTCCCATATTATTTCCGTCATCAATTCCTTTGTCTATTACTTTTCCCACTGTAACGTATTTTATTTTAGGTCCATCTCCATTTGGAGCAATAAGCACACTCCCAGCTCCAGTTACTGTCCACTGAGCTGTCATAGGTTTTTGATTTCCTAACTCTAGAGGAAATCTAAATTGTCTTTCTGCTGTACAATAATGACTAGATGTTCCAGATAAACTTAAATCAGCAAAGCCTCCATCTACAATCATTGCACTTAGACACATTCCTTCTGCCATGGTTGAGCAAGCTCCATATATTCCAAAGAATGGTATTGATAGCTCTCTTGCTGCAAATGATGCTGGTAATAATTGATTTATTAAATCTCCACCAAACATATAATTTACGTCAGTTAGTTTTTTACCAGCTTTTTTTACTGCTTTTTCCATAGCCGTTTCTACCATTTTACTTTCAGCAAGTTCCCATGATTTTTCACCATATAAATCATCTGTTAATATTAAGTCAAAATAATCTTTAAGAGGACCTTCTCCTTCTTTAGGTCCCACAACAGATGCAGCTGATATTATAGTTGGTTTATTTTGCATTTTAACAGTTCTTTGGCCTATTCTTTTGTTTTTCACATTCTCATCTCCTTATTTTACAAGATTAAAGATATAATATACAAATCCACATATAATAGATGATCCTATGCCATATACTAATACCGGACCTGCTATTTTAAATAGGTTTGCTCCAACACCCATTACATAACCTTCTCTTTTATATTCCATAGCTGGAGACACTATCGAGTTTGCAAATCCAGTTATAGGAATTATAGAACCTGCTCCAGCTCTTTTACCTAAAAGATCATATACTCCAAGTCCCGTAAGTAAAGCACCTATAAAAATTAATGTAATTGAAGTTGCATTTGCTGCAGTTAGCTTATCTAACTGTGTAAACTTCATATACAAATCATTAATACCTTGACCTATCATACAAATTATTCCACCCACAATAAATGCCCATATATAATTTTTCAAATATTTAGGCTTAGGGCTTATTTCATCTACATACTTTTTGTAATCTTTATCCATTGTTATAAACCTCCTCTAACTATTGTCCATCCTACAAATGAACCTATTACCTTTCCAATTAGTAAGCATATTATTACATATTTTAAATAAATAGTAGGTACTTTTAGTCTTCTAGATATTGTTGGGATATAATCAAGTACCTCTGTAAGACCTGAAGATAGAAAACCTACAAAAATTCCATATGCTAGTCCAAATATTATTGCTCCTATCCACCCTATATTAATATAAATTTTTTGAATGGATATTAAACTTCCTAGTAAAGTTCCTACTACAAGTATTCCTTCATATAAGCTCATATATTCCTTTGTTTTGCTAACTTGTGCCATTCTAGGTATAATTCCTATTAATATCAGTATTCCTACAACTCCTGCCCCAACCATCATTCCGCATGATAACCCATATATAAATAAAAATAACTTCAAATTATTTAGTCATTACCTTTTTCTAAGTTCATTTTCGATGTCCTTATTTAAGGAAATCATCTTTAAATCTAATGGACTAGGTTCAAGTTTTGAGTATGTAGGAATAAATTTGTTAAAAAATAAAGCTACTCCAATTCCAATACCTATAGAATATGGTATTTGGAAATATGGCAAATATTTTTTCCCATCTTTCGTTATTGAATCTACCATCATAAATTGAGAATATTCCATATTTACGTCGGCATGAAAATTCATTATTCCCATTATTGATCCCATAAGCACTATTATGGATACAATAAAAACTCTTATATACTTTGTTCTATCTTTTTTATCTTCATCAAAAAATATCACAACGTCATCAGTTTTTAAAAAACTAATGTGAACCTGTGGGAATTTTTCTTTAATTATTTGAATTACTTCACCTAAATGTATGACATCGTAATTAGATTTATGAGCTGTATAATTTTTAATACAAATATCACCCAAATAATCTTTTTCACTTTGAGGATAAATATCATAAATATCTTTTAAATAAATCTTATTCTTACTTACCTTAAAAGGTTTTATCCTTATGGGTATTAAGTAAATATCTTCCATATTTAATTCCTCCTTCTCTTTTATTATTTGTCTTATACAAAAAAATAAACCCCTAATTTATGTAAATTTAAATTACATATTATTAGAGGTTTACTTATATTTAGCTAATATATGATTTTAACTTTGATAATACTTTCTTTTCTATTCTAGATACTTGAACTTGAGATATTTTTAACAGTTCACCTATTTCACTTTGCGTTCTATCTTCAAAGTATCTAAGCATAATTATTTGTCTTTCTCTTTTATCTAACTTTCCTAGTATTTCTTTTATCAATAAATTATCTACAACTTTTTCTTCTTCATTTTCGCCTTTTTGACTTATCTTATCTATTAAGCATATTGGCGATCCTTCTTCTTCATGAATAACTCCGTGTAAATACTCAACAGAAGAATTTGATTCCATTGCCATTACTAAATCTTCTTTTTCTATATCTAGTTCCTTAGCTAATTCTTCTATACTAGGTTCTCTACCTAATTTTTTAGTTAGTATCTCACTTGTAGTTTTAGCTTTTATTGCTATTTGTTTAAGAGATCTAGATACTTTTACCATACCATCATCTCTTAAATATCTTTTTATTTCACCTAAAATCATTGGTACTGCATAAGTTGAAAATTTAACATTAAATTTCGGATCAAATTTATATATTGCTTTTATCAAACCTATAGAGCCCAATTGGAATAGGTCATCTCTATCATATCCTATATTTAAAAATTTCGTTACAACACTTCTAACTAGTCCTAAGTTATTCTCTATTAAAACTTCTTTAGCCTCTTCATCCCCTTGTTGTACTCTATCTATTAAATCTAGTGTCTCTTCATGGCTAAGCAATACTCTTTTTTCTTTACTTGCAGTTATCCCCATAATAAAACCTCTATTCTTTTTGGACTTTATTCAGGTAAGTTTATTTTTTTTGTCATTACAATTTTTGTTCCATCATTTTTAATAGAACTTACCTCTACATCATCCATAAAACTTTCCATAACAGTAAATCCCATACCTGATCTTTCAAGTTCTGGTTTTGATGTATAAAGTGGTTGCATAGCCATTTGAACGTCTTCCATACCATGTCCTCTATCTTCTACTACAACTTTAATTGTATTATCTTTTATTTCACATCTAAGATATACAAATTTAGATTCATCTTCATCATATCCATGTATAATAGAATTTGTAACAGCTTCTGATACTGCAGTTTTTATATCCGCTAATTCATCTAATGTTGGATCTAACTTTGCTGCAAAAGATGCAACTATAACTCTTGCTAAGCTTTCATTTTCAGATTTGGCAGAAAACTTTACTTCCATAACATTACTCATAATATATTCCCCCTTACAAAGAACTTACTACTTCTTCATATGTATCGTAAACGCCTATTATCTTGTTCATACCAGATAAATTAAATATTTTTTTTATTCTATCATTTGCATTTACTACTGTTACTCTTCCACCTTCGCTGGAAATCTTTTTATATCGTCCTATAATTACACCTATACCAGAAGAATCCATAAAGTTAATATTCTTAAAGTTAAATATTATATTTTTAATAGATTTCGAAATTAGTATATCATCAATCTCATCTCTAACCTCATTGGCTATATGGTGATCTAGTTCTGTAGCCATAAACTCTATAATTAAGTTTTTTTGGTCTAAAGAATATTTTATCATTAAGCTACCCCCTTACTATCTACAAAAGTATTAACTTCTAATAAATTCTATAATCTAATCTCTTATCCTTCAAAGAAATATCACTACTTTTGTTTTATTATGTCTATGAAAGTTTCATTATATGTTACTTGACCACCCATATCTGATATATCACTATCTGCTATATAGTTTGGATTCCCATGCTTTTTCCACCATCCAACATACATCATTACTACATAGTCACTTATACTATTGTCTATATTTATTTCTGTCTCTATGGTAATATTTTTATTTTTAAGTCTTACAACCTCTTTATTTTCTATATTTACTTTTATTGCCATATTTTCATTAATATATGCTTTTGATATTCCATTTTTATCTATATAATGTTGGCTAAATAGCGTTTCTCTATGGTGATTCGTTAATAGCCTAAATTTATTTTGTTTTGGAGTGCTTATGTAAATAGGTATTGGGCTCAATCCATCCTTTTCAGCTTCTTTTGAATATAATTCAAACATTTTTGAAGGTGTATCAAATACTTTATCTCCCCATGCTATATCTTCTTGTATTGTAAAATATGTATCTCTAATTTTTTCTAAACTTATCTCTTTATCAATTTTTTTAAGAGGTTTTATTGATTCATTTAAATATTCATACTTAGATACATAAGGATAATTTTTTATTTTCATTGCTTTAGCTAGTTCCATAAAGAAATAATACTCATCCATTAATTTATCATTTGGTTCAACTGCTTTTTCATTATAAATTATATATGGATTAGTCATTGAACTATATAATATATCTTCACTTTCTAAAGTATTTGTACAAGGTATAAATAAATCACATTTAGACGCAGTGTCTGTCATAAACATATCAAAACAAACCTTAAAATCAATCTTAGAAAAAGCATCTTCTAGTTCTACTAAATTTGGCAATTGATTTAATAAATTACTTTTTGTTATAATTGCCATTTTTATAGGTATATTATTTTCATTAAAAGAATCATTAATAAATTTACTTATTTTACTAGTATAAAACTCTCTATTCTCACCAAAACTTTCACTTTCATATGGATCTGTATTTATATATTTAGAGTAAACTTTATTTGCATAATTTACTCCTCCTCCACTAAATCCAACTTGTCCAGTAATGGCACCTAATGAATCTATTAGTCTTATTGTATTTCCCCCATTTTTATATTTTTGCATACCATATCCCAAACATATTGTTGAATATTTTTGAGTATATAATTTCACTAATTCTTTAATTTGTTTTATTTCTACTCCACACTCATTTGAAAGATAGTTTAAATCTAATTTCTCGATATAACTTTTATATTCTTCAAATCCTAATACATATGAATTTATATATTCTTTATCATATATTTTTTCATCAATTATAACTTTACTCATTGCAGCTGCTAAAGCTCCATCACTACCTGGATTTATTCTTATGTAAATATCTGCAATCTTGGCAGTTTGTGTATATATAGGATCTATAACTATTATTTTAGCTCCTTTTTCTTTGGCTTTTTTTATAGTTTGCATAGTATGTATAGTTGTATAAGCTGGATTTTTACCCCAAATAAATATATTCTTACTATTAAACATATCTTCTAAAGAATGACTTCTTGCAACTCCAAAATCATATTTTTGAGCTTTAATCCCCGCACTCCAACAAGGTCCACCTTTTGATTTTGATACTCCTCCATAAAAATTAGTAAATATATCTCCTATATCTTTAAGTAAAGATCCACTTCCATACTGAGTATAGTAAAGAACAGATTTTGAAGTATAAGTCTCCTTATAATAACTTAATTTCTTCACCATTATTTGTATAGCTTCATTAAAACTAATTTCTACCCATTTATCTTTGACCTTAAGTAAAGGTGTAATTATCCTATCTTTATGATTCAATCTATCTAAATGAGATCTTCCTTTATTGCATATAAATCCTTTTGTATAGGGATGATTTTTATCTCCTTCAATTTTAATAACCTTGCCATTTTTTACATATATATTAAACTTACATGCATCAAAACAATCTAGCGTACATCCATGACTTAATATCTCCATATACTACCTCCATGTGTCATAATCCTTTAATATATAAAATAATATCACAAATAGTTACTAAATATATATTGGTAAAATAAAAGAAGGTATGATTTTAATCATACCTTCTAAAAATAACTATTTCTTTCTTCTATTAGCTTGTTCTATGTTTATTTTGTTACCTTTGATTTTTATATCTTTCATCTTTTCTAATACTTTCTTAGCATTTTCCTTAGGAACTTCAACGAAAGTATACTTATCATATATATCTATTGTTCCAACTAATTTACCTGGTATTCCAGCTTCTCCAGCTATAGAACCTACTATATCTTTAGCTTGAACTCTTTGGTTTCTACCTACATTTATAAATAGTCTAACCATTCCGTCTTGAGCACCTGTTGTTCCTCTACGTTCTCTACGATCACCACGTTCTCTACGCTCTCTTGGTTTTTCTTCAACTATTTCTTGCTTTTCTTCACCTAAAGATAATTTTAAAAGTGCAGCAGCTACATCTACTGTACTAAAATCAGACTCAGAATCTGCACAGAATCCTTCTATCCATTGTAATTGCTTAGTTAAATGTCCAGCTTCTATAACTTCTTTAACTTGATTAAAGAATGCATTAACTTTCTTTTCTTCAACGTCTGCTATTGAAGGTATCTCATGTTTAACTAATTTAGTCTTAGTGTATCTTTCTATATCTCTCATTTTTCTCATATCTTTACCAAATACGAAAGTGAATGATATACCATTTCTTCCAGCTCTACCAGTTCTACCTATTCTGTGTACATAGTACTCTTCATCTTGTGGTAAATCATAGTTAAATACAGCTTCAACATCATCAACATCTATACCTCTAGCTGCAACGTCTGTAGCTACTAATATATCAATTGTTCCGCTTCTAAACTTATCCATAACTATATCTCTTTGAGTTTGCTTTAAATCCCCGTGTAACGCATCTGCAAAGTATCCTCTAGCTTGTAAATCACTTACTAATTCATCTGCTCCTCTTTTAGTGTTTGTGAAAACAACAGATAACTTAGGGTTGTATACGTCTACTAATCTACATAGTACTTCTAACTTATTAGAAGATCTAGTTTCTATATAATATTGCTTTATATTTGGAACTGTAAGTTCTTTTCTAACAACCTTTATATGTTCTGGATCTTTTTGATATTTCTTAGTTAAATCTAATATCCCCTTTGGCATAGTAGCTGAGAAGAAAGTAGTTTGTCTATCTTCTGGAGTCTTGCTTAAAATCATCTCTATGTCTTCTCTGAATCCCATATCTAACATTTCATCTGCTTCATCTAACATAACCATTTTTACATTATCTAGTTTTAATGTTTTACGATTTATATGGTCTATAACACGCCCTGGAGTACCTATAACTACTTGAACTCCACTCTTTAATGATTTTATTTGTCTATCTATTGGTTGGCCACCATAAACAGGTAAAGTTTTTACTCCGTGCATGTATTTACCTATTTTTCTTATTTCAGAAGAAACTTGTATTGCAAGTTCTCTAGTTGGACAAAGTACTACCGCTTGTAAACTTTTGTCATCTGGATTAACCATCTCTAATAATGGTATACTGAAAGCTGCTGTTTTTCCCGTTCCTGTTTGAGCTTGTCCTATAACATCCTTACCTGATAATATTACAGGTATAGATTGTGCTTGTATCGGAGATGGTTCTTCAAACCCCATTTCTATTACAGCTCTTTTTATATCGTCGTTTATTTGTAAATCTTCAAATTTTATTGTGTTCATATATTACTTCCTTTCCGTAATCAATTTATCTTAACCTACCCATTATATATTTATTTTAAATAATATGCAATTAGTATTTTGTCCCTTATATAGGTATAGTATTCACGACGATATAAACTTAGCTTTTACTTATATGCTTAAATATATATAGAATATAATGTAATTATATATGTAAAATATGTACCTAACATTACTAATCCTTGCCATCTATATAACTTATGCTTTTTAATAGTAGGTAATATTAATGTAAGAAGTAGTAATACCATAAATGGAAAATCTAATGAAATATTTTGAGATAATATAGGTATATTATTTGGTATAGCTGATATTCCTATAACTGATACTATATTTAATATGTTAGCTCCTAGTATATTACCTACTGAAATTGCATGATGTTTTTTTCTTATTGCTGTAATTGATGAAACTAGTTCTGGTAATGATGTTCCTAATGCTATAACTGTTAAACTTATAACGGATTGTGGTATTCCTATAAATTCAGCTATTATTACTCCATTATCTACAAGTAACCTTGATCCTACAATCATCATTATAAGACCTAGTACAAAGAAGATTCCTATCTTTAGAGCCTCTGCTAAACTAGTTTTAGGTTTAGCCTTTCTAGAGTTCATATTTTCATTAGCAACACTTTTATAGTTAGTGTACATATATATTGATAGTAATGCTAATAATGCTATTGAATCTATTTTCGTAATATTTCCATCTAGACCTAAAAGTATTAAAGTTATAACACATATTAAAAGTAGTATTGATTTTGAAATAAACATATTCTTATCTACTTTAAACGGACTTATAAATGCTACTAGTCCTAAAACTAAACCTGTATTACATATTATAGACCCTACTGCATTTCCTAAACTCATCGTCGCATGTCCATCTATTGAAGCAAATAATGAAACAGTCATCTCCGGAAGCGTAGTAGCAAAACTTACTATAGTAGCTCCCAATATCAACTCTGATATATTAGTCTTTTTACCAATTTCAACAGTACAATTTATAAATATATCTGCACCTTTAGTAATTAGTATGAAACCAATTAAAAATAGTAATACTATAATGAACATAAAAATCATCCCCTCCTATATATATAAATATTCAATTTTTATACATATATGATAGAGAGTTTAGTAGTATATCTATTTTTAAAATTTGTAATATTTTCTTGTTTATATGTTTAATTTAGTGGGTATATATTTAATACAAAAGAGAGGAACAATAAAAGTTCTCTCCCATAAAACAACAAAATCATACATAAATATTGTATACAAAATACTAATTCTATGTTATGATTATATTGTTTAAAAAATATCTAGCTAGATTTTAGAAATATAAAAATTAACTTTTAAAAATTTAAACCTGATTTAATTTAAGGAGGCTATCAATATGAATGCATGGCAAGGATTCAAAGAAGGTAGATGGACTAAGGAAATAGATGTTAGAGGGTTCATCCAATTAAACTACACTCCATATGAAGGAGATGACTCTTTCTTAGCTGGAGCTACAGAAAATACTAAAAAATTATGGGACGAAGCAATGGTTCTTTTCAAAAAGGAAAGAGACAATGGTGGAACTTTAGACGTTGATACTAAAACTGTATCTATGATAAATGCTTACGCTCCAGGATATATAGATAAAGAATTAGAAACTATAGTTGGTGTTCAAACTGACGCTCCTTTAAAAAGAGCTGTTATGCCATTTGGTGGTATAAAAATGGTTGAAAATTCTTGTAAAGCTTACGGGTACGAATGTGATTCAGAAATAAGCGAAATATTCACTAAATACAGAAAAACTCATAACCAAGGGGTATTCGATGCTTACACTGCTGAAATGAGAGCTGTTAGAAAATCTGGTATAGTAACAGGACTTCCAGATGCTTACGGTAGAGGTAGAATAATAGGAGACTACAGAAGAGTTGCTCTTTATGGAGTTGACGCTTTAATAGCTGACAAAAATCATCAAAAAGACACTTTAGACGTTTCTACTATGGACGAAGGTGTTATAAGATTAAGAGAAGAAATATCTGATCAAATAAAAGCATTAAATGAATTAAAAGCTATGGCTGCTACTTACGGATTTGATATATCTAAGCCAGCTACTAACTCTAAAGAAGCTGTTCAATGGTTATACTTCGGATACTTAGGTGCTATAAAAGATCAAAACGGAGCTGCAATGTCTATAGGTAGAACTTCTACTTTCTTAGATATATACTTCGAAAGAGATTTAGCTGCTGGTACTATAACTGAAGAAGAAGTTCAAGAAATAATGGACCACTTCGTTATGAAGTTAAGAATGGTTAAATTCTTAAGAACTCCTGAATACAATGATTTATTCTCTGGAGACCCAACTTGGGTAACTGAATCAATCGGTGGTATGGGTATAGATGGTAGAACATTAGTAACTAAAAACTCATTCAGAGTTTTAAATACTCTTTACACTCTAGGACCATCACCAGAACCAAACTTAACAGTATTATGGTCAAACCACTTCCCTCAAGGATTCAAAGATTTCTGTTCTAAAGTATCTATAGATACAAGTTCAGTACAATACGAAAACGATGATTTAATGAGACCATACTGGGGAGATGACTACGGTATAGCTTGTTGTGTATCTGCAATGAAGATAGGTAAGCAAATGCAATTCTTCGGAGCTAGAGTAAACTTAGCTAAAACTTTATTATACGCTATAAACGGTGGGGTTGATGAAAAATCATTAGTTCAAGTTGGACCAAGATTTGAACCAATAACTTCAGAATACTTAGACTACGATGAAGTTATGGCTAAATTCGAGCCATTTACTGATTGGTTAGCTAACCTTTATGTAAATACATTAAACGTAATC
Source organism: Faecalimicrobium sp. JNUCC 81 (assembly GCF_053667625.1). NCBI lineage: Bacteria > Bacillati > Bacillota > Clostridia > Peptostreptococcales > Peptostreptococcaceae > Faecalimicrobium > Faecalimicrobium sp. JNUCC 81. Next base: position 473,405 of record NZ_CM132203.1, on the reverse strand, counting down.
CACTATATGCATGATAAGTATTCTTATGAAGCATTAGAAATGGCTTTACATGATAGAGACGTATTCAGAACTATGGCTTGTGGTATAGCTGGTTTATCAGTATGTGCTGATTCATTATCTGCTATAAAACATGCTAAAGTTAAAACTATAAGAAATGAACAAGGTATAGCTGTTGACTTCGAAATCGAAGGAGAATATCCACAATACGGAAACAACGATGACAGAGTTGACCAAATAGCTTGTGACTTAATAGAAAACTTCATGAACAAAATAAGAAAGAACAAGACTTATAGAGATTCTTACCATACTCAATCTATATTAACAATAACTTCAAACGTTGTTTACGGTAAGAAAACTGGTAACACTCCTGACGGAAGAAGAGCTGGTCAACCATTTGCTCCAGGTGCTAACCCAATGCACGGTAGAGATCACAGTGGTGCTTTAGCTTCATTATCTTCAGTTGCTAAATTACCATACGAACATGCTCAAGATGGTATATCTAATACTTTCTCTATAGTACCAGGTGCTTTAGGAAAAGATATGGCAGAAAGAGTAACTAACTTATCAGCAATGATGGATGGATACTTCGGAGACGGAGCTCATCACTTAAACGTTAACGTATTTGATAGATCTACTTTAGAAGATGCTATGGAACATCCAGAAAAATATCCTCAATTAACTATAAGAGTTTCAGGATATGCTGTTAACTTCATAAAATTAACAAGAGAACAACAAATGGACGTTATAAACAGAACATTCCACGGAAAAATGTGCTAATTATAACAACTAAACTTTAAACCAGACAATTTAACAATCAATTAATCAAAGTATAAATATTTTTCAGGGTGTAAGTTTCATCAACTTACACCCTCTTTTTTATATAAATCATATACTTACACCCTACTATCCTATTTTTTACCATTCAATAATGTTATTTTTTTGTTTAAATACATATTTTTTGGGTATATAGTATAATATTAGAAGATAATTATTATATAGATCTGTAGACTTTATGTGCTAATTATCATATAATTTAATTAGAGATGATTTTTGTATACAATATATTTTATTATATATTTAATAAATTTTATAAATACAACTTATGAGGTGAGCGATATGGTTAAAGGAAGAATTCATTCTATAGAAACATTTGGTACAGTTGATGGGCCTGGAATTAGATATATATTATTTTTACAAGGATGTCCATTAAGATGTAAATATTGTCATAATAGAGATACTTGGGATCCAAAGGGTGGAAAAGAATATACAACTGATGAAATAATAGCAGATGCTAAAAAATACGCTTCTTACATGAAGTTCTCTGGTGGAGGTATAACAGCATCAGGTGGTGAAGCAACTTTACAACCTGAGTTTTTAACAGAGTTATTTGCTAAAGCTAAGAAAAATGATATACACACTTGTTTAGATACTTCAGGATTTGTAAATATAGAAACAATAGAGCCTATACTTGATAATACAGACCTTGTTTTACTTGATTTAAAACATATGATTGAAGAAGAATCTAAGAATTTAACTGGTGTAGGAATTGAAAAGTCTATAAAATTAGCTAAACATTTAGATGAAAGAAATATCCCTGTTTGGATAAGACATGTTCTTGTACCAGGAATTACAGACACTAAAGAAAATTTAGAAGCTTTAGGTAAGTTTGTATCTACTCTTAATAATGTTGATAGATTTGAATTATTACCTTACCATACTATGGGAGTTCACAAATGGGAAAGTATGGGAATAGATTACGAATTAAAGGATGTAGAAAATGCTACTAGTGAAGATATAGCTAAAGCTACTGAGATAGTTGAGCAATTTGGAGCTAAAGTATTTAAGAAAAACTAGTAAAAAAGATGGCATTGATTGCCATCTTTTTATTTATATATTATTAAAATTCTATATCTTCTACTTCTACATTAGCTATTGCATCCTCTATTAATTTTTCAACATCTAATGCACTTTCTGATTTTTCTATTCTCTCTAATCTAGGCTTAGTTACTGGTTTTTTTGGAGAAAATACTGTACAGCAGTCTTCTTCTGGTAATATTGATGTTTCAAATGTACCAATCTTTTGTGCTATTTCTATTATTTCTGTCTTGTCCATTGCTATTAATGGTCTAAATACTGGTATACTTACAGCTGCATTAGTACAAGTTAATCCTTGTATTGTTTGAGATGCAACTTGTCCTATACTCTCTCCTGTAACTAAAGCTTCACAATGTCTCTTATCTGCTAATCTCTGAGCTATTTGCATCATAAATCTTCTAGATATTATAGTCATCTCTTCTTCTTTACATTTAAGACCTATCTCTTTTTGTATTTCTAACATATTAACTTTATGAAGTCTTACTCTGCCACAGTATTTTGCTAGTATTTGAGCTAAATCTCTAACTTTCTCTTGTGATTTTTCACTTGTGAAAGGATAACTGTGGAAATGTACACATTCTAACTCCATACCTCTTTTAGCAACCATCCAAGATGCAACTGGAGAGTCTATTCCACCTGATAAAAGTGACATCGCTCTACCATTAGTTCCAAGTGGTAATCCACCATAACCTGCTACAGTATCACTATACACCATAACATGATTTTCTCTTAATTCACACTTTATTTTTACTTCTGGATTTCTAACATCTACTGCTATTCTATCTTTTACGTTATATACTAAATATCCACCTATATCTAAGCTCATTTGTTGAGAAGTTAATTCAAATGACTTATCCCCTCTTCTTGACTCAACTTTAAAACTTTTATATCCTTGCTCTATTTTTTCCTCTAACATTTTTAATGCTAGTTCCTTTAAGTTTTCGTAGCTTTTTTCTCCTCTTACAGCAGGACATACTCCAACTATACCAAATACTTGTCTTACTTCTTCTATAACTTCTTCATAGTCATAATCTTCTAAGTCTACATATATTCTTCCGTACTCTTTATAAACATTAAAGTTACCAATTGGCTTTAACATATTTTTTATATTCTTTATAAGCTTATTTTCAAATAAGTATCTATTCTTTCCTTTTACACCTATTTCTCCGTACTTAACTATTAATATATTGTACAATACCATCACCTCTTAATTTTTATCGTCTTCTTATTATCATTCTTAAGTCGTTTACTAATTCTTTTACTATTTTTATAGTTTCTAATATCTCTTCTTCATTATTCATATCACTTAAACTAAATCTTATAGCTCCTTCAATTTCATCAGGATTAAGTTTTATTGCATTTAGCACATGACTTCCTTTTTTCTTAGATGAACATGCTGATCCTGTAGATACATATATTCCTTTTTGTTCTAAGTAATGAAGTAATACTTCTCCTTTAATCCCTCTAAAAGAAACGTTTAATATGTGGCATACTCCATCATCACTAGAATTTATTTTTATATCATCTATGTTTTCTAATAGACCTTCTTTTAGTATATTTTTTAGGTTATCTATTTTTTCTATATTCTTATCTAAATCTTTATTTGTTATTTTTATAGCTTCTCCTAATCCATATATACCAGGAACATTTTCTGTACCTGATCTTATTCCTATTTCTTGTCCTCCACCTGTTAAAAGAGGTTTCAATCTATTATTTTCTTTAATATACATAAACCCTATACCTTTAGGTCCATGTAATTTATGTCCGCTTACGCTCATAAAATCTATATTATATCTTGATGGCTTAAAATTAATCTTTCCATAAGATTGTACTGCATCTACATGTAGATATACTTTATCATTTAACGTTTTTAGATGCTTACCTACTTCTTGTATAGGCTCAATAGCACCTATCTCATTATTTACATGCATCATGGTTACTAAAGATGTTGTTGATTTTAATGATTTCTTAAATTCCTCAATATCTATTATTCCATTTTCATTAACATCTAAATATGTTACTTCAAAGCCTTCACTCTCTAAGTCTTTAAGTGTATCTAAAACAGATGGATGCTCTATTTTTGTAGATATTATATGATTTTTTCTTTTTTTATATAAATTAGCAACACCTCTTATTATAGTATTGTTAGATTCCGTTCCGCCAGATGTAAAGTATATCTCTTTATCTTTTGCTGAAATAGATCTTGCTATATCTTGTCTTATAGATTTTATATTTTTTTCAACTTCTATACCTTTTCTATGTAAAGAAGATGGATTCGCATAATCCGTACTAAGTGCATAAACCATTTTTTCGACTACTTCTTTATATGGTTTAGTTGTCGCACTATTATCTAAATATATCTCCATATGTTACACCAACTTTCTATTATTGATATATATTATTTATTTTTACCAAATTTATATCTTACGTACTAGAATAATAAAAGTTTTACATAAATCAAACTTTAATTATTTCTTTGCTTTATTGTATATTATGCACTTTATTTAAAATTCATATCTTTATATTATAACATTAAATTTTATATATTTTAATATTTAATACCTTAATGGATTAAAATATGTTGTTTTAATTTATAATAATTACCTGTTTAAGTATTTTTATTTATATAAATTATTTTTTATTAACATATTTTGTAAATTTTTATGTTTTTCGTGGAAAATTATTGATTAAGCTGTCGAATTTTGATATTATTTAATTAAGGTTATCCCCCTGATAACCTTAGTAAAATCTCTATTCACAATACCCCATTTGATGAATACCGAGTATTCATCAGCCTACTTTCAATCGGAAAAGAAGTAGGTTTTATTTTTTTGTTTTTTTATTTAATAAAAATTATTTTTTGAAAAACTATTGATTTTTCTGTCGAATTTTGTTATTATAAATACATGGTTATCCCCCTGATAACCTTAATTAAAATCTCTATTCCCAATACCCCTTTTGAACGGATATACTTTATATCCATTTAAAAATATTAAATTGACTACGGAAATCAATTTAATGCAAAAAAAAGAGCTTCCCCGAGCTCTTTTTTTTTATACTTTTTTAATTTTATCCAATAGACCTATATAGGTTTTTTTTGATATAATTTATTTATTATATATTAAAATGGTAGGAGGATACTATTATGACTAAAAAGAAAGTTGCTATAGTTTTTACTGGTGGTACTATATCTATGACTGTAGATGAAAAAGTTGGTGCTGCTATACCAACTTTATCTGGTGAGCAAATAATGTCTATGGTTACAAACATAGATAAGGTTGCAGATGTTGAGGTTCTTAATTTTGATGAAATACCTGGACCTCATATAACCCCAGAAAGAATGATGGAATTAAAGGATTATATAAATAATTTACTTATAAGAGAAGATATATCTGGTGTAGTAGTTACACATGGTACAGATAGCTTAGAAGAAACTGCTTATTTCTTAGACTTAACTATTACTAGTATAAAGCCAGTTATAGTTACTGGTGCTATGAGAAGTAGTTCTGAGCTTGGATATGATGGTCCTAGTAACTTATCAGCTGCAGTTTGTACTGCTATATCTAATGAGGCTATTGGCAAAGGGGTTCTTATTGTTTTAAACAATGAAGTTATGCTAGCTTCTGAAGCTACTAAAACTAGTACTTTATCATTAAATACATTCCAATCTATTGGATCTGGCCCTTTAGGTATAATAGATTGTAATGAGCTTGTTTTATATAAAACTGTATCTTCTAGAACTGTAATAGACACAGACAAAGTTGAATCTAAAATTGCATTATTTAAATCTGGTGTAGGAATGGATGAAGAATTTATAAAATTTGCTACTGATAATGGATATAAAGGAATTATAATCGAAGCTATGGGTAGAGGTAACATCCCTCCTAAAATGTATGAAGGTGTTAAATATGCTAGAGAAAATAATATACCTGTTGTCATAGTATCTAGATGCCACTCTGGTAGAGTATTTGATAGCTATGGATACTTAGGTTCTGGAAAAGACTTAAGAAATCTTGGATGTATATTCGGTGGAGATCTTCCAGGACAAAAGGCTAGAATAAAATTAATGTTAGCCCTTGGAAAAACTAATGATCTAAATGAAATAAAAGACTTCTTTGAAAAAGGAATATATTACTAGAATTCAAAAGGCTTATCTTAAAGTGATTTTTAAGATAAGCCTTTTATAATACCTATATATGACCTTGGTCAACGGACGCAGGCGTTGGCGACATGAAGTGCAGCACCCACACAGTAGCTTAAGCAAAGCGCATTTTTCTATATTTTCCATATCATATTTTTAGTTAAGCATAATTTATAATCGAATGTTCTTTCTCCATCATTAAACTTTGCTTTAATAAGATTATTCTCTTTTTGTACTACAGTACCTTCTTTAAATCTCTTATGATATATTTTATCTCCTATTATTATATTATCCATCTCTTCCTTTGTTGGAGCCTTTATATCGTCAATAAATCTTGATTTTGATACTTTCTTTCCATATTTATTAATAGGTGAACTTATATATAAATTTTCTTCCGCTCTTGTTATTGCTACATACATAAGTCTTCTTTCTTCTTCAATTTGTTCTGCTTTCTTTTTATCATCATCTAAATCATATGACTTTTCATGAGGTATGGTACCTTCGTTAGCTCCTATTATATAAACATTTTTAAATTCTAACCCTTTAGCGCTATGCATTGTTGTAAATATGACACCATCAGTATTTTTATTATGCTTATTATCAACTAATTCACTCTTTACTCTTTCTATATGATCTAGATATTCCTCTATAGTTTTAAAGTTTGTTGCTGAACTTTCTAATTCATTTAATATATCTACTAATCCATTAGCTTTAATTTTCCTATTTGTACAGTAGTCTAATATATATCTATCATAATCTAAACTTGTCCTAATATAGGATATAGCATTTTTAGGATTTAAAGTTTTTAAGTAACTTAAATCAATTTCTAAATCATTTATCGTTTTTATTTGATTTGGCTTTAGCTCACATTTGTTTATAAGTGAATTTATAAAGTCTTTCTCATCTTTTATCATATTTATACTATCCCTTGATATATATCTAAATGGCTTATTTATAATTCTGACCCAATCTTTATTAGAATTAGGATTTAATCCAATTCTTAAATAAGCTAAGATATCTTGAGATGCCCAATGATCATATATAGTAACTATTGCATCTTTTACAACAAAAGGTATTCTCATATCCATAAAAACATCTACTAATGCCCTTGATTGTATGTTAGTTCTATATATTACTGCAAAATCAGTGTATTCAACATAATCTTTTTTTACTTCTTCTAATATATCTTTACCAATAAAAACAGCTTCTTCTTCTGAATCATCTGGCGAAATATAGTTTACTCTAGCTCCTAAACCTTGGTTGCATTTGATTACTTTTTCATATCTATTTTCATTTTTTTCTATAAGCCTATTAGCTACGTTTATAATTTCATCTTTTGATCTATAATTTATATCTAAAAGTACTTTTTTAGTATTTTTAAAATACTCTTCAAATTGTAGTAAAAAGTCAGGTCTAGCCCCTCTAAATCCATATATACTTTGGTCTTCATCTCCTACTACAAATATATTATTATTAGGATTTGATATTAATTTAAGTACTTCAAATTGAACTCTATTTATATCTTGAAATTCATCTACTAAAATATATCTATATACATTTCTTACCATATCTAGTGCAGATTTTTTATTTTGCAGTAAGTGATATGTCTTTATTAACATGTCATCAAAATCTATTTTATTTATCTGTTCTTTATGTTCTTCATACAAGTTATAAGCTTTTATAAACTCATCACTACTTAGTAATTCTGATTTAAAATCAACTTTATCCATAAGCTCATTTTTTACATACGATATTTCATTTATAACCTGACCTACAACTTCGTCATCTTCTCCATTTTCTACTTCTAAGCTTTTTAAGATTCCTTTTATAGCCATTCTCTTCATTTTTTCATCAAGTATACTTTCAAGATTGTATTTTTCAAAATATCTTAGTATCCTAAAAAACACTGAATGGAAAGTTCCATATGTAACCTTATTCATTCTATAATCGTTACTTAAGCTTAAAGCCCTATTTTTCATTTCTAAAGATGATGCCTTTGTAAAACTTATTGCTAATATACTTGTAGGCTTTATTTCTTCATTTACAACCATATTAGCTATTCTATATGTTATTACTCTTGTCTTACCTGAACCAGGTCCCGCAAGTACCATACATGGTCCATTTATATGTTTAACAGCTTCTAGCTGATTTTCATTTAACTTATCTATACTAATCATATATTACCACCTTAAATTAGTTTCTTATCTTAGGTCACTAATTTATTATAATATATAAATCATAAAACTTATATAAAGTATCCTAAAATAAAACCTCATATCTGATTGTAAACTAAAAAGTATACAGTAATACATAAGTATGTAAGTTTTCCATAGACTTTAAAGTTAGCTACTATTTTTCTTTATATAACTTACGTTCATATTCATCCACTAAATCTTCCAATTCCTTTAGTTCTCTTTCCATTTTTATTTCATAGAAAAATGCACACCATGACCACGTCATATAAATTAACGTTAGAATTGCACATAATGCAGTAAATAGCAATTTTTCAGTCTCATTATTTAGCATTCTTAAGATTAACCATATTGATGGTCCACTACATATAAGTGTCGTGCATATAAGAAGTATAATAGATAATTTTTTTTGTAATTTTATACTATCTTCAATAAGTTTTTTATCATACTCATCATTATTCAAAGACATTCTCCTCATTTCTCTACTTTTCAAATCGCTTTCTATTCATATATATCATAAAAAAGTATTAATTAAATATATAATGTATAAATGGTTATTTTTCTTGATTGAATGGTAAAAAAAAATAGCTAAAGATAATATTATCTTTAGCTATTTTCAGTTTTACTATTTTTAGATAGTTTTGATATCTCTTCTAACACCTCTGATGATGTTGATTCATCTGTCATTACTACCATATAATCACCAACATGTATTTTTGTATTTCCTTTTGGTAGTATTTCTTTATTCCCTCTAGTAATAGATACAACTAGAGCATTTTTAGGCCAATTAATCTCTTTTATATATTTTCCTTCTATACAACTATCTAATTCTATTCCTATTTCCAATAGCGTTTTACTATTTGTTGATATTTCTGTATTACATTTATCTTGCTTATGAAGTATTCTGTCTAAAAGTTCTTCATATATTGGGTTTGCATTTAATAAATCTGATGTTAATTGTGCTATTATTACTACTATAGCTAGTGGTAATAAATGTTCAAATGTGCCTGTCATTTCTGATATAAGTAATATACCTGTTATTGGAGCTTTTACTGACGCTGCAAAATGACCTGCCATAGCAAGTACCACAAAATTAATTAAATATTCATTAGGTATTCCTAAATAATTAACTCCAATTAACCCAACTATATTTCCTACTAAGGCTCCTAATACTAATAATGGGAAAAATATCCCCCCAGGAACTCCAGACCCAAAACTAATAAATGTAAAAATAAATTTTACAAATAAAAATATAAGTAATGTAGTTATAGTAAAATTCATACCTTTTAAACTCATTATAAGTTCATGACCTCCACCTAATAAAATTGGTGATATAATTCCAATTAGTCCTGCTAATAAAAATGGTATTATTATTTTATACTCTATTTTCATTTTACTATTTTTAAATATACTTTGTGTTTTTAAAATTCCTGTATTAAATATTACTCCACTTATACCTACCATAACACCTAGAAAAATTAATACCCAATAATATTTAAGAGGCATAATTGCTAGTTTTGAAAATTCAAGAGATGGTATTATACCAAAAAATCCTTTTGATATAATATCGGCACTTAAAGATGCTACCATAGCAGAAAGTAAAACGAGTGGTGAAAAGTTTTTATGCGCTTCCTCTAATGCAAACATAACTCCTGATAATGGAGCATTAAATGCTGCTGATAGCCCTGCACTTGCTCCACTTGTAATTAAATATTTTTCCTCGTAGTCAAGTTTATTTAGCTTACTAGACACTCCTTGACCTATACAAGCTCCCATTTGAACTGATGGACCTTCTCTACCCACAGATAGTCCTACTCCTAAGCAAGCAACACCACCAATAAATTTATACATCAAAACTCTTAACCAGTTCATATTCAATTTTCTGATAAGTGTTCCTTCAACTTGAGGAATACCACTACCACTTATCATGGGTTCTTTCTTTGATAACTTAGCTACAAAATATCCAAGTATTGCAAGTATTAAAAATACAAATGGTATACTGTATACATGAGATTTCGCAAATTTATACATATTCATAAATAATTTCCCTAATTCACTTGCTAAAAATCTATTTAAAACTATTACTAGACCTACTAGCATACCCACTATTAACGAATCTATAACTATTCTATATTTAAGATTTTTTACTTTATTTAGTATATTAAATGTACTATTTTTAATATCTATCATTTCTAACTTCCCTCACTTGCTCTATAATTTTATCCTATCTAATATTTTATATATGCTTTATTATGAAGAATTTGTTAAATTACAGAAAAAATATAGTTTTATAAATAAAAATCTACTTTTTATATAATTTAAATCTTGTCTTTATATGCTATATGTATCAAATAATTTAATACATATTTCATTATAGCGCTTAATTCTTCTTACTTATTCTTACTTCATTTAAATACCTCCTAATATAATCATATGCTTCTATTATACACTATATTAAGAATTAAATATAATGTTATTATAATAAAAAAGACTATCTAAAATAGATAGTCTTTACTGGCGGAGAAGGAGGGATTCGAACCCTCGCACCGGTTTAATCCAGCCTAATCCCTTAGCAGGGGATCCTCTTGAGCCGCTTGAGTACTTCTCCGTATTAACTTATAAATATATAATATAATATTTTTTTAATAAGGTCAACCTTATTTCATAAATTTGTATATTTTTTATTTTATATAAATTTTAAATATATATTATGATTATCTGCTAAAATACTATATTTATTACCATTTATAAAATAAAAAACTATCTATTTTACTACGAATTTACCACTAATGAAAAAGTCTTGATATGATATAAAAAAAGTTAATGCTTTCTATTATGAAAGATTAACCTTTTAAAACATTTATTATATTTTATATTTTTAGTAGGCAATTTGAGTTGCCTTTCTAAAATCTCTTTTATGGTACTCCATAGATATGTTTGATATTTAATTAAGAGCATTTTAACTAAGGTTTACTTAATTAAAATGCTCTATTTATTAATCGTTAAAATGAACTAAATCGTATGGATAATATTTTTGACCTTCTAATTCTTTGTCATTTAAATTAAAAATTTTCGCAATCGCTCCTAAATCAAAACTCCAGTAACCACAATAAGTATCATTTTTTAACTTATGTGTATCATACCAATAAGCATCTTGATGAAGTTTATACCAATCTTTTAAAATATCTCCTAAAATTTCAGTTTTATTTTCACTATTATCTAACAGATTATTTAAATATGATAATTTTGATTCTTTACTACCTTTGAACTCTAAACCAAGAAACTGTAAGCATAAATTTAACATACCATCATCTAAATTTAAATGATTTATAATTTTAATCAAATACGGAATAAATTCATCCTTTCTTTTTTCATAAAACACTGATATCGAAAACAAGTCTATTATATCATACAAACTATCATTTTCTGAACATACTTCACTATAGTACCTAATCCATTTTTCATAGTAGGAATAAATATCTTCAACAGAATTTCCAATTGAATATGATAGTTTAAAAAGATTTTTATTAAAATTTGCTAAGTATGTTACTGCGTTATTTCTTCCTTTAATATTTTCAATCCCTATACTTTCTAGTGCTTGAGTAAATTTATTTATTCTATCCTTTTCATAACTTATACACGCTATAAAATATTCTTTATTTTTAATAGTATCTCTCATCGTTACCTCCCTTTATTATTTTATTTTTTTTGCAAATTCATCTAAGACCGATTTATTAATAGAACCTTCTGGTGTAACATGAATCAATTGACTTTGAACATTATCAGGATTTAAGATAGATTCCATTCTGATTTTATCTGCCAATTCTTTTCCTACAGCATTATCTAATCTATTATCTATCCAATTAGAGCTCATCTGTTTCCCATCATTTGTCATGCCAAGCTTTGAACTACCATACTTTGCTTCACTAATAACATATGGAGGATGACCATCTGGATTATAATAAACTCCATCTATTCCTTGATGTGTAACATCATCTAACCCAGAGACCTTATCCAAGCTTATTCTTTCATAACCTCGTTGTTTGTAGTAACTATCCATCTTCATTTCTCCGTAGTTACCCTTTTGTATATTATTAGTCAGCTTTATATCACCTTTTTCTACTCCATTAATAATATCATCAACAGAGTTCTTAGCTCCACTAGTTCCTCTAGTAGTAGTACTAGATAAATCATCTATTTTATTACTTGCTTGATTTACAATATCATCAACTACATTTATATTAGATGATTTTTTACTTGATATCAATCCTTTAGTAGCTTTAGTTATTTTATCTATACCTTTAGTACCAGCTACCATACCAACAACATATCCAGTTGAATAGCATACTCCTTTTTGGTCTACTGTATCAGATACTTCTTGAGATATTCCTTCAACAATTATCATAGGGTCATTAAGTATATTCTCTATTAAGTTGTTTGTATTATTAAAATAATCCTTAGCCCAACTTGGTGCATTTCCAAATGGAGCATTTACAAGTAAAACAACCGCACTTCCCAAATAACAAATAGTTCCTTTAACTAATGAAATTACACCTTTTGCTAAATCCAATAGTGAATTTACAAGTCCACTTACCGTATCACCAGCAAACTCTCCAAGGTTAGAAAAGAAATCTCCTACAATCTCGCCAAAACCAGCAATTTTAAAATAAGTTTCTTTTGCTTTTCCTCTAAATGCGTCATCAGTATTTTCAAAAGGTACAATCTTATTATTATAAATATTCCAAAGTTCATCAATCTTACTATTTAATTTATTTAACGTGTTGTTTACATCTGAATTAATTTCTTCAATAATTTCATAATTTGCTCTTTCATTTTTAACTTTATCTTCATCAAAAGTAAAACTACCTGCACAATTATTTCTACTATGTGCTATTGATTGAACAAATCCCATTACTGAATTTTCTATACTATGTAAGTTAGCCCAAACATCATTTCTGTCTACTTGCATTATACTACTTCTATAAACTGGTTGTATATATGAACCCATTTCATTTAAGTAATTTGACAATAATTGTCTAACTTCACTTAATTCAGATTTACAATCTTCTATATCATCTGTTAACTCATCGTAATTGGATGTTAAAGAATCTATTGATTTTCCCGTATTTTCTCCTAATATACGCTTTATATTCCTAAGAGAGGTATCAATATCAGAGAGAGCGTCATAATAATCAGATATATTCTTTATAACATCATCTATTACTCCAAAATTAATTTTTATATCCCTTTTCATATATTACCCTTTCAGCCTATTTTTTTTACTAATTATTCGCTCTTCTAATCTATTACACTCTGACTTCATTTGATCTATAATTTCTTTTATATCTTCATGAGCATAATTATTCTCTAAATCCATATCAGAAAAGTTTTTTGATATTTTATATTTAATATTTTCTATATCTTGTTGAAAATTATTAATTATCATTCTACCTTGTGATTCCGTACATCTTCCCATAACGCTCCCCCTATTTATTTATGCTACTTTTTATTTCATTATCAAGCTCTTTGAAGGAATCCGATATAACTTTTGTATCATTACAAATTGATTCTGTCTTTTTAATAATATTTTTAGCAGTATCATCACCTAAATGTTTAATAACACTATCAACTTTGCTAATAAAGTCAGAATTAAACCCTTCAAAACTTTCTCTCGTGTTTGAAATAAATGAATTAGTATAAGGACTTAACTTATCTATAGATGCTCTTAAATTACTTATTTGTGTTTCTAATTCGGTTATTTTAATTTTTATTTCATTCCCCAATATATCTAACCTCCTTCAATAATGAATTTAAGTTATCTCTATCAGTTTTAGACGCATAGCCAATAGAACAATAATTTTTGTCTATAATCAATTCTTTTTTCATCATGTAAATAAAGGCATCTTCTTTATCATCAGAATACCCTAAATGCACTACCTTATCTATTAATTCAGTTGTAAAATATAAATTTTTTGAAAATCCTAAACTTCCAACAGGATATGGAATACCTGTATATTGAAAATATGTTTTTATACCATCTACATATATAAATCTATTTATTATTACAAAAGTAGCTTCATTAATTTTATTGCCTTTACTTAGATTATTTAAATATTTAGTTTTCAAATTAACAACAGTTCCTAAAGGATAGATAGGTTCAATTAAATCAATTATATTAATAATAAGTAGACTAAAGTTTTTTAATGAAATATCGAAAGAACTTTCATTTAAATTTAATGTAACTGTATCTTTATTAAAAGCTATTATTAAATTACAGCTAGAGTTTTTATATAGTTTTTGTGCATTTACATGTTCTAGTATAAATTTTAAAGTAGATAAATTTCTTTCTGCTAACTCAATAAAGAAACTAATAATTTCTTGTCTAATTTTTAATTCTCTAGATTTTTTATCTTTAAAAGATAACTTTAATTGATTCTTAAAAATATTATCCATAATATCCCCCTTATTATATTTAACTTATTTTACATGTGTCTATCATTAAAGTTTTTTGTCATATATTCACCTCGCTTCATAGTTTTATGTAAATTATACCATATTAAATATAAAAACTTTGCCAATAAGAATTAAAATAATACAAATTATAGTCTTAAAATAAATTAAAAAAGAGAAAAAATAAATGTGAAAATTTATTTATTTTTATTAATCTATATATTTTTATATTTATCTGAGAATAGAATGTAAATCAATCTATAACATTCCATATTTTATTTCTGATATTAATTATAATTACATGATTTTTTTGAAATTTTACGGAATCTCGAGTACTATGTTCGTAATAATAATAGAAGGGTAAAAAGGAGTATTTTAATTTTACTTTAAAGTGAAAATTTTGTTAAAACTGTCCTAAAGGAGTATTTCTAACTGTAGTGGTGTATGAAAGGATGAATAATATTAAACTGAAAATTGTACTTTCCAAATGTGCCAAACTGGACGGACACGTCCCCAAGACGTGGAACGGACAGGTTGGTATATTTGGAAAGGGAACGCCGTTAGGCGTTCCATAGGGCGTATATGTAACACCGCCCTGCGCATACATGTAACACCGCCCTGCGCATACATGTCATAATTATTGAAAACCGCATGAATACTGGATAAAAAGCTATTTTTACCCCGCACAAAAATTGCATATAGAAAGGAGAAATATATTATCGCAAAACATGAATATTTAACCGTTAAAATTGATTATATAAGTATTGTATTTGATACAGCTAAGACAGAAGATGTTATCCGACATGTCTTGAATCTTCCTCCAGATATTTTTATTA
The DNA here is from genome assembly GCF_053667625.1 of Faecalimicrobium sp. JNUCC 81. Lineage (NCBI taxonomy): Bacteria > Bacillati > Bacillota > Clostridia > Peptostreptococcales > Peptostreptococcaceae > Faecalimicrobium > Faecalimicrobium sp. JNUCC 81. The sequence continues at coordinate 457,911 of NZ_CM132203.1, read as the reverse complement.
GTTATCCTGCAAAAGTTAAATATAAAAGCTATCAGACACGTTGGCAAGTAGGAGATATTTATATATCTGGCAATGCACAAAAGACAGAGAACAACCCTTTAGGACTTGGATGTTACCTTGTTATTACGGGTAGAGGATGTGATGATATTTTCCGTATACTTGACAGTACAGGAAATACATTTGGAGATATGTTTAAAAAGTGTGAACGATACTTTAGTACAGAATTTCACTTTACAAGAATAGATATAGCCATTGATGATAGAAATGAAGTTCCATTCTTCACACCTGCACATATACGTAAGAAATGTGAAAAGGGAGAATATATATCAACTAGTGATTTTCATCGTTTCAATGATAGTAAATATGATGAACAGGAGTTAGCAAGAACGGTCTATATTGGTGCTGGAAAATCAGCTATATCCTATCGCTTTTATGATAAAGATAAAGAAGTGAGTGTAAAGTACAACAAGCCTATTGATGAGATTGGAAGTTGGAAACGTACAGAAATCCAACTACGTGGTGAAAAGGCTCATGCTTTTGCCATGTTATTTAAAGATAATCCGCTAGAATTAGGAAAACTTGCTTTTGGTCTACTATCTGACAATCTACGTTTTGTTATAGCCGATAAGAACGAAAGCAATAAAAGTCGTTGGAAAACTTGTTGCTTTTGGGAACGTTTTTTAGGTGCTGTAGAGCCTTTGAAATTGCATATCCAACGTACTCAAAACTCACTTGTAGGAACACAACAATGGCTCAAGGACGGTGGTGTACTATCAGCAGTCAAAGGATTTTACTTTTTAGAAGAACATAATGCTCTTGGCGAATTAGAATGTATTGATGATATGCTTTCTAAAGTACATTACAGTCCTTCTCTTGCAAGTAAACTTACGGCTCATTTACAACGTATAGAACGTGAAGAGCTAATACCTTATGTTCATTATAATGTGAAAAGATGATACAGGGAGGGATTCTATGAGTATTAAAAATGAAATTCCTGTATGGGAAAAATATACCCTTACCATTGAAGAAGCTTCAAAGTATTTTAATATCGGACAGAACAAACTTCGTAAATTGGTAGAAAGTAATAAACATGCCAACTGGTTTATTATGAATGGAAATCGTGTTCAGATTAAACGAAAACAATTTGAAGAAGTAATAAATAAATTAGATACAATTTAGTGAAAATGAGTCTTGTATATGATATTATTTTAATATGTCATATCAAGGCTCTTTCTATTGAAAGGAGCAGATATAATGTCGGAAAAAAGACGAGATAACAAAGGTCGTATTTTAAAAAATGGTGAGAGCCAAAGAAATGATGGAAGATACTTATATAAATATGTAGACGCATTAGGAGAAACACAGTGTGTATATTCTTGGAAGCTTGTTACAACAGATAGTGTTCCAAAAGGTAAACGTGATTGTTTATCTCTTAGAGAAAAAGAACAAGATATAAGAAAAGATATAGAAGATGGTATAGATACGATAGGTAAGAAGATGACACTTTGTCAACTTTATGCTAAACAAAACTCTCATAGAGCTAATGTAAAGAAAAGTACTCAATATCAACGCAAACAGCTCATGGAGCTACTAAAAGAAGATAAGCTAGGTTCAAGGAGTATTGATAGTATTAAGCCCTCAGACGCCAAAGAATGGGCTTTACGCATGAAAGAAAAGGATTATGCGTATAAAACTATCAATAACTATAAACGTTCTCTAAAAGCTTCATTTTATATTGCAATAGCAGATGATTATGTAAGGAAGAATCCTTTTGATTTTGTATTGAATACAGTTATAGAGGATAATTCTAATTCAAAACAAGCACTTACAGAAGAGCATGAAGAACAACTTTTATCTTTTGCGAAAACTGATAGAACATATCGTAAATATTATGATGAACTTGTGATACTGTTAAAGACGGGACTTCGTATTTCGGAATTATGTGGATTGACTAAGAATGATATAGATTTTGAAAATCAGCTTATCCATGTTAATCATCAGTTGTTGAGAAATAAGGAAGTTGGGTATTACATCGAAACTCCTAAGACAAAAAGTGGGATACGTGATATTCCTATGAGTGATGAGGTTTGTAAGGCGTTTGAACGTGTTATAGCAAGAGAGAAGAAAGTCAATTATATAGAGATTGATGGCTATAGCAATTTCTTATTTCTTAATGAAAAAGGATATCCTATGACTAACGCTTATTATACATCAACTTTTTCTAGCCTTACAAAGAAATATAACAAATACCATGAAAATAAAATACCCAAAATAACACCTCATATTTTACGTCATACATTCTGTACTAGATTGGCAAGTAAAAATATGAATCCCAAAAGCTTACAGTACATTATGGGACACTCAAATATTAATATTACTTTAAATCTATATACTCATGCTTCTATAGATGGAATAAAGAAAGAAATGAGAAATTTGATTATATAATTTTACTACGATTTATACCACGTTTGACAGTGAAAATATGAAAAGAAATATAAAAATATATAAGTATTAGCGGATAATATAAATGTCTGTAATCATTGAAAATAAAGGATGTACAGACATTTAAAAAGATATATAAAGATAATCAAAAATCTATATTTTATTTATGTTAAATAAAAAACAAAGAATATGATACAATATTTGCATCATATTCTTATTTAGCATTACATATGTTTTTTTGCTTCTATTAACATTTCATTAGCTTTTTGCATATATTCTATAGCTTTTTCTATATGATTAGCTGTTTCTTCTTTCCCTATTTCTCTAGCTTTTTCTACCCACTCTCTAAATCCTTCTTCATGAGTTTCATTATGGTTTACCCAGTGAAGTAATAATATTTTTAAAGTTTTCTCATCTTTATTTTCAACTTCTACTCCACGAGTGTGAGTATGTTCATGGCAATGATCGTGGTCATGGTCATGACCATGGTGATATCTTACAATATCTTTACTAAACATTATTTTAATCCCCCCATTATTTTATATTAAATTCCTTTTTTATAACCTTAACTGCATCCTTTATCAGTAAAGCTAATGGCTTATTTTCTAAGCCTACTAATTCAATATTTTCAGGCATTATTGGAAGTAATATCTTTAAAGCTTCGCTATCAACTATAGCTTCACTTATTTTACAGGTTACTTCTCCCATCATAGAATTTGGCATAGCCATAGATATTGGCGATACTACTATATTTGCCTTTTTTACGGATGTCACAATTGCATTTTCCCCAGTTGCCCCTTTATTGGCGTGAGCTTTCATCATTGCACTAGTTGCAATAGAGTTTGTACCTAGTGCATATATATCTATATATGTAGGTAATTCGTCTCTAAGAGTGGATACTATCTGAGATCCTATTCCTCCACCCATTCCATCTATAACTGCTATTATCATATGTTTATCCCCTAATATCTTGTTTTAGTTACTCTCTTTTATTATTATCTTATGATCCATTAATTTTATTTCTTTTATTTCACCATCGATTATCTTTTGTTCTCCTAATAAATCTGTTAAATAAACTTTACCTTCATATGGATCTACACTTACTACATTATCCATTACTCTTTCTAATCTTTCATTTCTTAACACATAAGCTGCTGATTCACACATATAAACCCCTCCCCAAAATGATTTTTTATTTGAACCAAAAAAAGTTTCTTCAGGTATTTCAATACACCGAAGAAACCTTCATGATTTCAAAATTTATATTATATTTTACTATTTTTTACTATATTTTGAGTATAGCACTTTGTTTTATATAAAGTCAATTAAATTTATCTCTTTTTATTGTGTTCATCTGAGTTATACTTTTCATATAACTTATTAGCTAAACTTAACTCATATTCGCTTAGTTCTTCTTCTAAAAATTCTACATTTAAATGACTTTCCATAGCCTTTATTAAATTTTCTTCCAATTCATTTATATCTATTTTTAATTTAGATTCATTTTCTATTCCACTAGCTTTTCTAGATGTAAATTTAATTAATCTCTCTTTTTTATCCTGATTTTCTGTTTTAATTAATTCAAATAATTTATCTACATCAAAATCTAATACTATAGACCCGTGTTGAAGTATTACACCGTGTTTTCTACTTTGAGCACTTCCTACTACCTTTTTATTATTCATTGTTATTTCATAAGAAGCGTGAGCATTAAAACATGCTGCTGATAAATTATCTCTACCTATTCTTTCTCCCTTACTTAAATTATCAGTATGTATATTACATAAGTTTAGACCTTTTACTAACCCTTCACTTATAAATTTGTAAGATAAGTTTATACTTTTATCCATTAATGAATTGTCCTCACCTACAATAACACTATAAGTTAGTTCATCCTCATGAAGAACTGCTCTTCCACCAGTAATCCTTCTAACACAGTCTACATTTAATTTTTTACAAGCTTCTAAGTCTATTTCATCTTCAAGCTTTTGGAAATATCCTATAGTTAAACATGCTGGTTCCCAAGTATAAAATCTTAATGTAGGTTTTACTTTTCCCTCTTTATAAGCAATTGTAATAGCCTCATCAATCGCCATATTCATAGCACCATTGTATGTTTTATTTCTTATTACTCTCCACTGATTCATAAAATTCTCCCCTAAGCTAAATTTATTTCTTTTGCAGCCAATTTTATCTCTTCTTCATTTAAACTTCTTGAGTAATTATAAATAGTACTTCCTGGCCTTTCATTATAATAAGGTCTATTACAATTTTTACAGCCTCTTATTTCAAAAGGATAACCTTTATTTATATCTTCTTTTATAACATCATCTAATTCAATATAAGTTACATACCCATTTTCAAATTTAAAACATTCTTTACTATATCCTCTATCTATCATATAAGTCATAAGTTGAACTCTTCTATAACTTTCAATATTAGGTTGACTTATATTTTCCATTTTAGTTCCTTTTACAGGTGTAAATGCAAATAAACTTACAGTTACCTTATTATCTCTTAAATATGTATATAAGTCATGTATATCTTTATGAGTTTCACCTAATCCAACTATAATATGAGTGCTTATTTTATCTTCGTACTTATTTGCCATATTAGTTATCAATTCTAACTTTTCTTTGTAGTTATTTCCCTTTATACTTTCATATAACTCTTCGTTACAAGCATCTATTGCTATTCCTATTTTATCTACTCCACATCTAAAAAATCTCTCTATATCTTTATCAGATTCAAGTTTTGCAGATAGAGAAATCGGATAATCAATTTCATCTTTTATATAAGATATAAATTCTTCAACTTCTTTATGAGCCTCATTACTTGCCATTGATTGAATACAAATTCTCTTTATATGCTCTCCGTTGTATGACTTTAGAGCTCTTAGTATATCTTCTTTTGAATACTCTGGCCAAATAACCCTTGATAGTTTGTCTTTTCTTGTACTACTTTCTGCTGATTGAGAACAAAATGTACATTTATTGCTACATTTATCACCAATCATTATATAAGCGGTTGTAGGGGGGATATCGCTAGCTTTATTTAATAATCCAAGCTCTATAGCACTGCCTAAGGATAATCTAATCATAATACGCAACACTCCCTACTCTCTAATATAGTCATATTCATTTGATTTGCTTTGTTTTTAGCATCTCTGGCTGGTAGAACTATTTTATTAACTCCACACATTAAGGCTAAACTATCTAATTCTTTTCTATACATTCCCCTAGGTCTCATACAACCTAAATTTATATGTGTATTTGGCATTTGAATTCTTGCCTCGCAAAGTACATCACAAACTTCATCTAAATTAGGTGGATTTACATTTTCATATTCGGTGTTTTTTGTTGGTATTAAAACTATGAATGTTAGTTTTTGGGGAGGATTTTTAGCTAGATAATTTATGATTTCATATTCTCCTTTTACTATACCACCTTTTAACCCTATACATATATGTGGTGATACTTCAGCATTTTGCTTTATTATTTCATATACATTTATATAATCTTTTTTATCTTTATCTATTTTATATACCTCTTTTATTGTTTCTTTATCAAATACTAAATCAAAAGAAACTACATCTAGATATTTACAAACATTTTCTATACTTTCTTTATCCATAAGGCCTAAATGGGCATTTAATTTATATCTATCTTTTTTTAGCTTCTTCAATGTGTCTATATGATTATTTATAGGAACATCTCCTTCAAAACTACATCCACCACTTAACAAGAAGCTGCTTACATTTTTACCTTTTATTTTAGATTTATACTCTTTTATAGGTGTCATATTCTTTAGATAGTGACCATTACAATGGGCACAACTTAGATTACAACTGTTATTAGTTGTACTAACAGCCAATGTTTCATTTGGATATGCAAATTCTATCTTATCACCAAAGTTTTCCTTTTTTATATTAAATGCTTTATTCATTTTATCTGATAAGTTCATAGTCTAATCCTCCAATAATCTTTTAACACTTGGGAATTGTTCTATATTTGTATGTGGTAAAAAGCATGCTGAAATAAATTCATCCATATATGTCGGATAAACACTTAATTCAACATAAGTCATTTCATCTCCTATTTCAATTAGCTTTTTCTTTGCATCTTTGCTTATTAGTGCTAGATATGAACCTACTAAGGAACTATTTCCTATATACTCAAATTTCTCTCTTTCTATATCTGGAAGTAATCCTATAAGAATTGAGTTTTCTATATTTAAGTTATTTCCTATTCCACCAGCTATATAAACTTTGTCTATTACACTAAAGTCCATGCCTAAACTTTCTATAAGAGTAGCCGCTCCTGAATATATAGCACCTTTGGCTCTAATAAAGTTATCTATATCAACCTCAGTTACCGTTATATCATTTTCTAAATTGTATTCTTCTTTAAAAGCTAATACATATTCTCCTATTTCATGTTCATTAAATCTAATTCTATCATTATTTATATCTCTATGTATTTTACCTCTTCTATCAATAACACCTTTAAGTAGCATCTGGCAAATTAAATCAATTATACCTGAACCACATATTCCTATTGGTTCACATTCACCTATTATTGATAAATTTGGATTTAAGCTTTCTTTATCTATACTAACTTTATCTATAGCACCATTTGACGCTCTCATTCCACAACTTATACCTCCACCTTCAAATGCAGGTCCAGCAGAGCAAGCACAACTCATCATATAATCTTTATTTCCAAATACTATCTCTCCGTTAGTTCCTAAATCTATAAATAATACATTGTCTTCACTTGCCCATACACCTGCTGATAATACCCCTGCTGTAATATCTCCTCCAACATAACTAGCTACAGATGGAGCAAGATAAACATAAGCACTATGATTTATATTTAGGCAAACATCTTCTCCCATAAGCCTTGGTGATTTTAAAAACGGAGGAATATATGGCTCTTGTCTTAAGTAGTCTGTATATACTCCTAAAAATAAACTAGACATCGTTGTATTTCCTGCCACGACAAGAGAAACTACATTATCCTTACTTATATTATTTTTTATATATATAGATTCTAATAATGGATTTATAGTTTCATCTATTATAGCTTTATTTAATTCTTCTAATCCATTTTTCTTTGTCGAATATATTATTCTGTTTATAACATCTGCTCCATATTTTATTTGAGCATTTCCTGATGATGCTTTATCTATTACTTCTTTAGTATATAAATCAACTAGACAAACTACTACAGATGTTGTTCCTATATCAATAGCTGCTCCGTATAATTGGTTTTGATTATTCCCTTTTTCTATATTTATTATAGTTATTTTATTTTTCTTTTTAACATAAGTTATTGTTACCTTAAAATCACTTTCTCTAAATACTATAGGCATTTTTCTAAGTAAGTCTAACTTAAAATCTATTTCACTAAACCCTAAGTGATTTCTAACATGTCTTTCTAGTCTATCTACATCACTTATGTTATCATCTAGATTTGGTTCTTCCATTTCTATATATGTTTTTTCTATATTAGTTTTAAAATCTAAATTATGAGTCTCTATTATATTTTTAGCTCTATCAAATATTTCTTTATCTTTCTTTTTATCGCTACCTTCTATCTTCATGCCATGCATAGATGATGATAGTTTAGAAGGAACTTCTATTTCTATATTATCAATTACTTTAGTGTTACAAGCTAATATGTACCCTTGTTCCCATTCCTCATCTTTTATATGTATTGTCTTTTCGCTATCAACATTCCCTTTTAATAACTTTACTTTACACTTTCCACAAGATACATTTCCACCACAAGGAGCATCTATAAATATATCCGCATTTCGTAAAACTTCTAATAGATTATCCCCTTTATTACAATATACCTCTTTGTTATGTGACTTAAAAATTACCTTTATCATAGCTCTCCCCCTTAATGCCTTTATCTAATATAATTTTAGCACATGTTAAGTTCCCAAGTTGTTTATTGTTAAAAAAAGAGTATAGATAGATTTGCGTGCACTCAAATCTATCTATACTCTTTCTAATGCTATTCTATTTCACTTTCATACATTTCAGCATCTAATAAACTATCAAGCTCATCAGTATCTGCTATTTTTATTTTTACAATCCATGCATCATATGGATCTTCATTTATATATTCAGGTTCATCTTCTAATTTTTCATTTATTTCAACAACTTCTCCAGATAAAGGAGCGACTAAGTCAGATGCAACTTTAGAAGATTCTACTACTCCGTAATCTTCATCTTTAGTTAATTCATCTTCAACTTCTGGCATCTCAACAAATAATACTTCTCCTAATTGATCTTGTGCAAAATCTGTTATTCCTATATAAGCATATTCACCTTCAACTCTTACCCACTCATGCTTACTAGTGTACTTCAAACTTGGTATAACTTTCATACTATTCCTCCTAATATGATAATTTACATTACACATTCCATAGATAATGCTGGATGACCTTTTTCCTCTAAGAATGCTAATACACCCTCAGAATCACTAGATATTGTTTCATCACAAATCATATCTGTAAAGTTTTCTATACCTGTTATTTCTTTTACTGTAGCATTTAATCTATCAGCTACATATTCTTTTAATTCTTTTGGCATCCAAACTATTCTCTCTGGCCCGCCTTCAGCAAAAGCAAACTTTTTAGAAGATATGAAGTGTCTTCCATGTCCCATGAATCCTGGAGTTTGAACCCCTCCTCCTGTCATAGAAGCAAGTTCTCCAAATGTCATACCAACTGGAGTTATATCCGAGAATTCTCTGTTTACTATAACAAATCCATTAGCTTCTGGCATTATACCGCATATACACTCGAAGCATCCGCAAGAAGTCATTGGGTCTTCAAGTATAGAGTATAATGTAACACTTTCAACAGCACCTTGAGATATTTCTCCTACTGTATTATCTACTGATTGCCATTTACCTAATCTATCATCTAAACATTCACCCTTTACTATTGGTTGACATGGTCCTGTTGGATCTAATTCTTTAGTAGCCTTAGCATCTAACCAACTAACTGCCCCACAAAGTCCAAGTCTTTCAGGAGTAACAACACAAACGTGAGCTGGTGCAAATGATTGACAAAGATTACAAGAATAGAATTCTTCAACACTTTCGTCAACTAATGAAGCTAATCTCTCATCTCTAGAATTGTATCTTACTTGTGCCTGAGATTTTAATTCTGAAACCTTTTCAGCGTCAGTTATTATAGTTATTTCACACTTATCAACAACAGATTCAAACTCATCTAACATTTTAGCATATAAAACTTCTCCAATATGTTCTAGTCTAAATCCTTTTTCAAATGCATCTTTAGATATTCTTATCCAAGACATATCTCTTTGACCAACATGCATTATACCTTCTATATAGTTTAAGAAGTAATGCAGACGTCTCTCTAAAACTGGTTCAAAGTCATCTTGCATTGCTTTACCAGCTATATTAACTATAATAGCAAGTGGTAATCTAACAACTCCATCTGTTTCTATTTCATCTATATTAGGACCTATAACCTCAATCTTATGGTCTTCAACTTCACTTAATTCTCTTTTTATAACAAGTTCCCAAGCTTCAGTTTTATTTCCACCAAACTCAGCAAACATGTCATTCTTTCTTATTCTTTCACCCTCAAATGCTGCTGCAAATGATACAGGTATTGGTATTTCAGTAATTTTTATCTTTATACCTCTAGCTTCTAATGAAGTAGCTACTATTTTATCATAATCTTTTTGAGTTAAAAGGTTCATTGGAACTTCAAGTACAGTTTGATCTGTTATAACTGGGAATCCTAGAGCTATTGCTCCTGCTCCAGCAGATACAACTAATTCACTAAGTGGTCCAAATGCATTAACAAACGCTGGAACTCTCTTAGCAGTGTACTCTAATAGACCGTTTAAATCTCCTGGAGTTAAACCTCCAAATATTAATGCTGCTCTTATTGCAACAGAGACTACATGTATAACAGAAGTTACATCATATCCTAAAGGTATAACCCTTAATTCAAGCCCCATCTTAACTCCAGCTTCTATAGCTTGGTCTATGACATTTCCAACTAAGAAAGTTAATAAACCTTTAGATTGGTAATCTTTTATAACTTTAGCAGCAGTTTCAGCATCTGGGCATTCTCCAAGTACAACTGCAACACCTGGTATATCTCCTGTTACTAATGGAACTCCTAGAGATCTTATTATTGGGTCAGTTATATGACCTGCACACGGCTCACTATACGGTGCATCCATAGTTGAATATTTTATAGCTTCAATTACTTCAGCAGCTAAAGCTGTAGCTAAACCAGAATTTAATGCATGTTCTAATAAATGAGTTCTATTTATTAAGCTCTCAACTATACCTAATGCTGCTTCTAAATCAGCAAGTGAGTTCATCTTTTGGCCTGTTGCTGCATAAATACATGGTAGCGAGTATGCAGTATCAGGAAATGCAACTTTATGTTCTCTTCCATTTTTCTCTATTGCCTCTGATAACATACCTTTAGCAACACTTAAAGCTTGCTCTGAACCTGTAAAAATTATATTATATAAATTCACTCTACTTCCCCCTTTTTAGCTTCTTATATATATTTTTATTTATCCGTTAAATGCAAATCCACCTTCACTTAACTCTAAGAAAGAATCTGCATATAAAGAAGCTCCATTTATTATGTCACAAGACTTTATAGTTCTCATTAACTCTTCATCACATGGATTTATTATAGCTGAGCTAAATCCATTTGCCATTGCCATAGCTAAGAAAGCACTATCAAGTATTGGTCTTATATGTTTAGGGCATCCATTAGATACGTTAGACAGTCCACCTGTAGTTAATAATCCCATCTCAGTCATCATTCTTATAGCTTCTAATACCTCTACTTGCTTTTCTTGCATTCCTTTTATAACTAAGCATAATGGGTCAAATAATATATCTGTTGGCTCCATCCCTAACATTAAGCCTTTTTCTAATATTTCTTGGCAGTATCCCATACGTTCATCATTATCTCTTGGTATACCTTCTTTAGCACATAAGCCTATAACCTTAGCTTCATATTCAGCTGCTAAATCTATTAATCCTATTCTAGATCCTGCATCTGCAGAGTTAATTATTGGCTTTGCATGTTCTCTATTATATACTTTAAGTCCTGCTTCTATAGCTTTTTGGTTAGCAGTATCTAAAGCTATTGGAACATTGTTAAATTCGTTTTGAAGTAATTGAACCCCCCAAGTCATTAACTCCTCTCCATCTCTTTCTGCTGGACCTATGTTAAAATCTATATAATGAGCCCCTGCTTCTAATTGTTCTTTTGCTCTTTTTAATATTGGAGCTGGGTCTTTTTCCGCTAAAGCTTTTCTTATTACTGGCGATATACAGTGTATTCTTTCACCTATAATCATAAATTTTTCCATTTAATTTATCCCCCTTAGTTTTAACTTTTAGGCATTCGCTAAAGTTTGATCATGTTTTTCTTTGTATTCTCTTAAGAATTTCGGTAATTCCATAGATTCTTCTGTACCTATAATTACATTCCATCCTGGTAAACTATCTTCTATATCTCCTTTAAGGACAGCTACCTTACCTGGTATTATTAAATCTCTATTCTTAGTTTTATCAGCTACACCGCACTCATTTATAAATTTAGCTATAGAATTTCCTCCAAATTTACCTGCAGCCCACGCTGTAAGAACTGAGTATCCACCAGCATCTGGTATAACTAGCCAAGTCGGTACTTTAGATCTTTCTATTTCTCCAGCTATTATAAAGTAAGTTAATGCGAAGTCAACAGTAACTAATACTGGTGAATTTTCATCTGGATTATTTATTGGATATACCTTAGTTTCAACTCTCATTGGTCTTTGTGGGTCAGTAAATATATTTTGTCTTAGAGCAAATAATGGTAATGCTTTTGAATAATTTATATCATCTAATACTATTATTGATCCGTATTTTATAGTAAACATTGATGATAATGCAACTTCCATATTTGGATTTTTATCTGATAATTTATTTGCAAATACTATTGAAGGGTATCCAAATGTTCTATCTTGTTCTTTAAGTGCTATTCTTCTAACTTGAACAGCATTAGCAAATGTATCTTTTATACTATCTCCAGTTACATCTAATATTAATTCTTTATATCCTGCCTTTTGAACTAATTCAACTGTAGAGTATAATTCTTCTAGGCTAGATGCTTTAACACCTAGAGGAAATTTATTTCCTTTAACTACTTCTATCATTTCTTTGTAGTTATCTTTATTTGCACCATATAATACTGGCTTTTTATCCTTTAATATTTCAACAGCTTCTTTAGCTACATCTGGGTCTTCACAATCTATTATGTATGCTAACTCTAATCCACTATCTTTAACTTTATTTATTAACTTTAAGAATCCATCTTTATTTTCGAAGTATTCTAAAAGGGCCATTTCAACTTTCATTTCTTCGCCTATTCTTATATAGTTAACATTTCTTATATTGTTTAGTTTTGCATCTATTTCTTCATCAGTCATACACTCACAGAAAGCTACTGCGTATCTGTTTCTGTTTACTAAAGTTTTTTCATGTCTAAATAATACAGTTTCCGCTCCTACTTCGTATTCAGCAGCTCCTGTTCCTATTTTTAAACCTTTCATTAAAGGTGCTGTTGCCTCTGATAATTGTGCTATAGCATCATCTGACATATGTGGACACTTGCTAACTTCTATCGCTCCTGAAGCAACCTTCATACTGAAGGCCATACAAGTTGGAAATCCACAATCCTTACAGTTTTTCTTTGGTGTTAATTTAAATATATCTAAAGCTTTTAGTGCCATTATTTTATCCCCCTAACCCTACAATTTATTAAGCTAACGCATTAACTAATTCTTTTACAGTTTCTATTGATTTTGGATGACGAAGTATAACTGCATTTGCTCCTCCAGCTAATGAACTTACAGCAGTTGAAATTTCCATGTTTATACCTCTTTCTTCTACACATCCCCAAGCTGGTTCATCTTCCTCGCTTGCTATAGATTCCTTAACATGCCATACTTCAGATGATACTGGAGTTATTATTGGCATTTGTAATGTTTTATCATTTTGACCAAATGCAGCAAGTCTAATTCTATCCATAGTAGATGCAACATATTCATATCCATAACCAACAGCAGAACATCCAACGTTCATAACTATACTTTCAGACTTAACGCCTAATTGAGTTAATAATACGTTTAATTGTTTAGCTAGGTTTATATCAACAGAAGATTCAGCTGAAACCTTATGACTATATGCCATAGCTGCTGCTGCCCCTACTGCTTTATAGTTTTCTTCAGTAGCTGATAAGAATAGACAGTTATGTCCATCTACCGCTTGAGCTACTTTTTCAAATAATTTTCCATCTTTATCGTGGTTTCCACATCCTGCTATAACTACAGGTATACTAACTGATTCAACTACTTTTTTAGCAGTTTCAGCACATTCTTCTACAGATTTATCTAATCCATTTGGATCTGCACTTTCTAATTTTAAACATATGAAATCTGCATCTGTATTTTCTTCTACATACTTAGCCCACTTAACAGGACAATCACAAACATCTTTATACATATCTTTAATTGAAGATATCCATGATTCTGGATAAGTATCAGATATTTCAATTCCTACTTTTTGAATATTTCCAGTATCTCCATCAAAACTATAAAATGGAAGAGTACTTTCTCCACCTATTTTTATTGCTTTTTCTCCTGTCCCTATTTCTACTTCTGATATCTTACCAGAATACTTTTGAACAGACATCTTGAATGCCATATGTTTTTCCCCCTTAAACCTATTTTAATTCTAACTTAGACATTATATCTCTTACTGCTGTTTTAGCTTCTGAATCTTCAGGTAATTTAACTAACGGTATTCCTGTAGAATCATATTCATATATTAAATTATCTAAAGGCACAACGCCTATAAGATTTAATTTATGCTTTTCAATTTCTTCGCATACACCTTCATTTAGTACTCCATTTGGTACTTTGTTAACTATTAATAGTATTTCTCCTACGCTTAATTTAAGTTCTCTAGCTAGATCCCTAATTCTAGCTACTGCCTGAATACTACGTCTTGAGCAATCACTAACTAATAGTAATTTATCTATATGTTTAGTTGTTTTTCTACTTAAGTGCTCCATTCCAGCTTCATTATCTATAACTAAGTATTCGTATGCATCTGATAGTTTATCAGTTTGTTCTCTTAGTATTCCATTTACATAACAGTAACATCCTTCACCTTCAGATCTTCCCATTACCATTAAGTCATATCCATCCCCTTCAGCTAAACAAGTATTTAATCTATATTGTAAATACTGAGCTTTAGTCATACCTCCAGGAAATGCATTACCTTGCTTTTCTCTTTGGCTAACTTCTTCTCTTATTTCACCGATAGTTGATTCTACCTCTATACCTAATACTTCATTTATGTTAGCATTAGCATCTGCATCTACAACTAATACTGATCCTTTATTATTCTTTGTAAGATTATTAATTAAAAGCCCTGTAAGACTTGTCTTACCAGTTCCACCTTTTCCTGCAACAGCTATATTATATCCCATATTAAGATTTCCCCCTTTGTTTAGTCAAAACAGAGCTTTAAAAGTTCACTCTGCTTTTTTCTATGCTTTTGCTAGTTTAGGAGCTGCATGAACACATTCTCCATGAACATCATGAAGAGCCTCCATTATACCCTCAGATAATGTTGGGTGTGCATGTATTACATCTCCTACTTGTTCTACTGTTAATCCTAAGTGAACAGCAAGTGATAATTCTGTTAATAAATCTGTCGCATGAGGTCCAACTATTGAAGCCCCTATTATTTTGTCGTTTTTGTCTGCTAATATTTTGATAAATCCTTGGAAATGTCCTATGGCTTGAGCCTTACCTAGTGCTCTAAAATCGAATTGTCCTATATGATACTCTTGTGCTTGAGCTTGAAGTTCTTTTTCTGTTTTACCTACTGCTGCCACTTCTGGTTCAGTATATACACATCTTGGTATAGCAGTGTAGTTAACTGTTTTAGATGTACCTAAAGCATTTTCTACTGCTACTATCCCTTCTTTTGAAGCAACATGTGCTAAGAATGGAGTATTTATTAAGTCTCCAATTGCATATATTCCTTCTATATTTGTTTCAAGATTTTCATTAACTACTATTTTGCCTCTTTCCAAATCTATTCCTAGTTCTTCTACCCCAGAATTTGAAAGGTTTGGCTTTCTACCAACGGCAACTAACCCGTATTGCGCTTTAATTTGTTTTCCATTTGAAAGTGTTGCAACTACTGCATTATCAACAACTTCACAAGTTTGAACACCAATACCTGTTAATACTTTAATTTTATCCTTTTTAAATTGTCTCTGCAACTGTTTTGCTACATCTTTATCTTCGAAAGGTAATAATTGTTCATTCATTTCAACTATCGTTACTTCAGTTCCTAAAGTTCTTAAAAATTGACCAATTTCACAGCCTATAACTCCTCCACCAACTATTAAAACTGACTCAGGAAGTTCTTTTAATCCTAGAACCTCATCACTAGTAATTACAATTTTTCCATCATATGGAAACATCGGTGGTACTATTGGAACTGAACCATTAGCTAAAATTATTTTATCAGCATTTATAATCTCTTTAGTTCCATTTTCCTTAGTAACTTCTATATTATTTTTGTCTAATAGTTTTCCAAATCCATTAACTAAACTTATTCCTCTTTTTTCAAATAAGAACTCTATTCCTGTTATTAGTTGATTAACTATTTTATCTTTTCTATTCATTATAGATGAAAAGTCAGCTTTAACTTCTCCATCTATACTTATTCCAAAATCTTTTGCTTCTTTTATATTCATCAACATTGAAGAAGACGCAAGTAGTGCTTTAGTTGGAATACATCCTACGTTTAAGCAAGTACCTCCTACCCTTCTTTTTTCTATAACTGTTACATCTGCTCCAAGCATTGCTGCTTTTAAAGCTGCAACATATCCTCCTGGACCTCCACCTATAACTGCTATTTTCATTTAGTTTCCCCCATATACATTAATAAATTATCGGAACAACGTGTAGACTAACTACTTGAACGGCATGAAGATTAACGTCCACGCAGCGGCTTAAACAAAGCAAATTTTTTATAACTGTGCAACATCTAATATTGATGGAACATTTTCTTCTGCTCCTATCGCCATTATATGTACACCATCACATAAATCCTCATCTATTAATTGTCTTATAAATTCTCCTGCCATCTTTATACCTTCAGATACCCAGTTTTCTTTTCCAGCTGCTCTTAATCTTTCTATTTGATCATCTGGAACAAATATACCAGGTACATTTGCAGTCATAAATTTAGCCATTCCTGGAGATTTTAAAGGAACTATACCAGCTAATACTTTACAATCCATATCTTTTGTTGCTTTTCTAAATGATCTCATTGTTTCTATATCATAAACCGCTTGAGTTTGGAAGAACTTAGCTCCAGCATTTATTTTCTTTTGCATTTTCATTAATTGTATTTCTATTGGAGCATATTCTGGAGTTACTGATGCTCCTAAATAAAAATCAGGTGATCCTTTTAATTCATTACCAACTAAATCTTTTCCTGACTTTAGTGTTTCAGCTGTTTGAAGTATCCCTATGCAATCTAAATCAAATACACCTTTAGCTTGTGGATGGTCTCCTACAACTGTATGATCTCCTGTTAAAGCTAACATATTACTTATTCCAAATACACCTGCTGATAACATTTCACCTTGTATTGCTATTCTATTTCTATCTCTACCAGTCATTTGTAAAACTGGCTCTAATCCAACATCTTTTAATAATTTACATGTAGCAAGAGAAGTTGTTCTCATTACCGCAGATTGGAAATCTGTTACATTTGCCGCATGTACCCTTCCTACTAATGGTTTGGCACACTCTAATAAATGAGAAAGGTCCGTTCCCTTTGGAGGTGCCATTTCTGTAGTAACTGCAAATTTTCCACTTTCTAATGTTTGTTTTAGTAAGCTCATAAAAAAATCCCCCTTTTTAACCTTTTAAAAGCTCTTAAGCATTAGTTGCTTCTTCTTTTTTCTTTAAACTTAAAGTTCTTGGATTATTTTGTTTAGAATAATCTTTCATCGGTCTTATTTCTAATAAATTTTCTAATTGGTCTATATCATTTAATCTTTCATATATCTTTATCCAAGCACATTCATTTTCTGGACTTACTTCACACTTACCATTTTTAGCTCCACCACATGCACCATTTATTAATCCTTTAGCACACATAGTTACTGGACATATTCCTCCTGTCCATCCAAGTTCACATTCCCCGCAAGCTTTACAAGCTTCTTCAAATTCTCCAACTCTCTTTGTTTCCCCGATAAACATAGTGTTGTTTCCTGGATATACAGGTGTCTTCTTTAAATTTTTAACTATAGTTTGTGTTCCGTCTCCACATGCTAAAGATAAAACAGCATCAGCTTCTTTTAATTCTTCTTTTAGAGCTTTTAGATCTTTTTTAGATTTTAATAGGTTACATGCTGGATCTAATATTGTATACCCTAAAACTTTTTTACCTTCAGATTCTAAATCTTCTTTCATCTTAACAACTTCTTCTTCTCCACCACTTTTACATGTAGCCGCACATTGATTACATCCAACTAAAACTACTTTCTCAGCATTTTTCAAAAATCCTAATACTTCTTCCATTGGTTTCTTTTCAGAAATTATCATCTCTATTCCCCCCTATAGCATCTATCTATTATTTATTATTTTGTAACTTACATGCTTTAACTATATGTTTTGCAAGTATTGATGTAGTTACAGAACCTACACCAGCAGGAACTGGAGTTATCATAGACGCTTTTTCAACTACTGCATTAGTATCAACATCACCACATAGCTTACCTTCTTCATCAACATTTATACCAACATCTATAACTACTGCGCCTTGTTTTACAAAGTCAGCTTTTACCATTTTAGCTCTACCTACAGCTGCTACTAATACATCAGCTTCAGATGTTATCTTTGCTAAATCTTTTGTTTTAGAGTGACATATAGTAACTGTAGCATTTTCATTTAATAAAAGCATTGCAGCTGGCTTTCCTACTACCATACTTCTTCCTAAAACTGCAACCTTAGCTCCATTTAAATTAACATCATAATGCTTTAATATTTCAACTACTGCTGTTGGTGTACATGGAGGGAATCCTGTAGTGTCTCCTTCCATAACCTTAGCAGTATTTATTGGACTAAAGCTATCTACATCTTTTTCTGGAGATATAACATATTTTATTTTTTCTTCGTTTAATTGTTTAGGAAGAGGTCTAAAACATAATATTCCGTGAACATTTTTATCATTATTTAATTTAGTTAATTCATTTATGTATTCTTCCTCCGTTATATCCTCTTTAAGCTCTAAAACTTCAGTTTGTATTCCTATAGTTTCGCATCTTTTTAATGCTCCTCTTTCATAAGCTAAGTCGTCTCCTCTAGCTCCAACTCTAACTATAGTTAACTTAGGATTTATACCCTCATTTACTAATTCATTAACTTCTTTTATTAAATTTTCACTTATTTTATCAGCCACTGGCTTACCTTTTATTATTTGACCGTTAGTTGCAACTACTTCCATATTCAATTGCCCCCCTGTATATATTTTTATTTTGTATTTATTTTCCTAGTGCTATTTCAACCTTAGCATATACTTCATCGCATATTCTAACGCCTTCTTTAACTAGTTCATCTACTTCATTTTTTACTTTATTAACATATTCTTCATCTTTTATAGAATTTATATTGATAACTACATTTAATTGACCGCTAAGTATAGCAGCTCTTAAACATTGGACTCCTACTCCTACATCACTTATAGCAAGCTTCGATCCTTTATCAACTAAATCTTCATGAAGCTTTATAGCCTCAAAACATACTCTAACTATATTTATAGGTACTTCACAAGCTACTTTTAAAGCTTTTTCCATAGTCTCTTCTTTTATTCTTAGTTCTTCCTCTGTGCTTTTAGGAAGTCCATAAGCTTTTGAAAGAGGCAAGAAGCACTCTGCATCTTTATCTATCATTTCTAGTAAATCTTTTTCTATTTTTCCCGCTTTATTTAATATATCTTTTACGCTTTCTTCATATTCAGCATACTTTTTCTTTCCTATAGTTAAGTTACATACCATGCTTCCTAGAGCCATTCCTATAGCACCTACTAGTGCCGCTGCTCCACCTCCACCTGGTACTGCTGATTTAGAAGCTAGAACATCTACAAATTCTATACATGTTTTCTCTGCTATTTTCATTATTTTCCCCCTAGTTTATATAAGGTTAATTATGTATCAGATAGTGTGCAAATACTACACACTATCTGTTTATATTCTGTTTTTACATTCTTTACTTTCTAGAATAATCCTGCTATTACTCCATTTTCATCAACATCTATTTTTTCAGCTGCTGGAACTTTTGGAAGCCCTGGCATCTTCATTATTTCTCCAGTAAGAGCAACTATAAATCCAGCACCTGCTGAAACTGTTGCCTGTCTTACAGTTATTCTAAATCCTGTTGGTCTTCCTAATTTAGTTTGGTCGTCAGTTAAAGAATATTGAGTTTTAGCCATACAGATTGGCATATTTCCAAATCCTAATTGCTCTAATTTATCAATTTCTTTTGCTGCTTGAGGCGTAAAATCTACACCATCAGCTCCATATATCTTAGTAGCTATAGCTTCTATTTTTTCTCTTATAGTTAAATCATCTTCATAACAGAATCTAAAGTTATTTTCTTCTTCATCTATTAGTCTTATAACTTCTTTAGCTACTGCTATTCCACCTTCTCCACCTTTTGCCCAAACTTCAGAAAGTGCAACGTTAACTCCTAATGCCTTACACTTATCTTCAACAAGTTTAAGCTCAGCTTCTGTATCAAGTGGGAATCTATTTATAGCAACAACTGCTGGTAATCCAAATACTTTAGTTATATTTTCAACATGCTTTAGTAAGTTTGGAAGTCCTGCTTCTAAGGCTTCTAGGTTTTCTTCATTTAAATCATTTTTAGCTACTCCACCGTTATATTTTAATGCTCTTACAGTAGCAACTATTATAACTGCATCTGGTTTTAAATCAGCCATTCTACATTTAATATCTAAGAATTTTTCAGCTCCTAAGTCAGCTCCAAATCCTCCTTCAGTTACTACATAGTCAGCAAAATGCATTGCCATTCTTGTAGCTATTACAGAGTTACATCCATGAGCTATATTTGCAAATGGTCCACCATGAACAAATGATGGAGTTCCCTCTAATGTTTGAACTAAGTTTGGCTTTAATGCATCTTTAAGTAAAGCTGCCATAGCTCCATTAGCTTTTAACTGAGCTGCTGTTACAGGCTCTCCGTTAAAGTTATATGCAACTATTATTCTTCCTAATCTATTTTTTAAATCTGAGATATCACTAGCTAAGCAAAATGCTGCCATTACTTCAGATGCAACTGTTATATCAAATCCATCTTCTCTCACAACACCATCTGCTCTTTTACCTAATCCATCAACAACATTTCTTAATTGTCTGTCGTTCATGTCTACACATCTTCTCCAAGTTACTTGTCTTGTATCTATTTGAAGTTCATTACCTTGGTGAATATGGTTATCTAACATTGCTGCTAGTAAGTTATTTGCCGCACCTATTGCATGGAAGTCACCTGTAAAGTGTAAGTTTATATCTTCCATAGGAACAACCTGAGCATATCCTCCACCAGCTGCTCCACCTTTAACACCGAATACCGGTCCTAATGATGGCTCCCTTAAAGCAACTAATACATTTTTACCTAGTTTCGCTAATCCATCTGCAACTCCTATTGTAGTAGTTGTTTTACCTTCTCCTGCTGGAGTTGGGTTTATAGCTGTAGTTAATATTAGCTTAGATTTTTTATCACTATTATCTCTTTTTAATAGGTTATAATCTACTTTAGCTTTATACTTACCATATAGCTCTATATCATCTTCGCCTAAACCTAATTTTTTTGCTATCTCTCTTATATCTTGAGGTTTTGCCTCTTGAGCTATTTCTATATCAGATTTGAATCCCATAACTAAATCTCCTCCAAAAATAAAATATTTTTTGCAAAATTATGTATATCTAAATTATTTTGCTAACAAAGAACATAGATATCTAATCTTGCAATAGCTAATATTATGCATTGCAAGTTTGCAGTTCCATTAACTTATCTTTTATTACTTTAACCTGCTTTCTTGTCTCTTCACTTACGTCATATGGAGATTGGTTAGATCTATCTGAATTTATAACGTCTTGATTGTAATAGATAAATCCTAATGATTCTCCATCTTCTAAATTACTCATTATAAATTCTTCATCTTCTTTGTTTCTTATCTTATTACCCACAACAAATACCCTTTTAACACCTATGTCTTTTCCTAATTTCTTGACTTTCCTATAGGTTTGTAGACTTCTTTCTCCTGGTTCTACAACTACTACAAAAGCGTCTACACCTTGAGCAGTACCTCTTCCTAAGTGTTCTATCCCTGCTTCCATATCCATAATAACTACATCTTTATTTTGTAGTATTAAATGAGAACATAATCTTTTTAGTAATACATGCTCTGGACAAACACATCCAGATCCACCTGAATCTACTGTTCCTAAAGTAAGTAGTCTTACTCCGTTATATTCCTTGCAGTAATTTTCAGGTATATCATCTACCTTAGGATTTAGTTTGAACATTTTATTAAATGATCCCGTATCTGCAGATGTTC
This sequence comes from Faecalimicrobium sp. JNUCC 81, assembly GCF_053667625.1. Classification (NCBI taxonomy): domain Bacteria; kingdom Bacillati; phylum Bacillota; class Clostridia; order Peptostreptococcales; family Peptostreptococcaceae; genus Faecalimicrobium; species Faecalimicrobium sp. JNUCC 81. The sequence continues at coordinate 435,721 of NZ_CM132203.1, read as the reverse complement.
TATCTGAAATTAAATTTTTCATTTCAGATATAGGAACTATTGAGTCATATGTGTCTTTAGGGAATCCTAATGCCAATGCTAGATTGGCATCTGGATCAGCATCCACAGCAACAACCCTATATCCGTCTTGGGAAAACATTCTAGACAACATTGAAGAAAAAGTTGTTTTACCTACTCCACCTTTACCTGTTATTGCTATTTTCATTATTATACCACCTTTTGTTATGCATAACTTAAAATACAGTTATTTATTTTATTTTTTAATGATTTTATTTGTTATTTTAGAAACTTTTTTAAATATTTGTATTGAAATCGTTTGCTTTATTCTTAACTATAGCTTTATTTTTACATCAAAATAAAACTATAGCGAGTTCTTCTATTGAACTAATTAAATCTAATACTAACTTTTCAAAGTTGTATGCTTAGTTTTCCTATATATATATTAATTTTGTTTTAAGCTTCTGCTGGTACGCTCATTTTTTCTTCTACTAAGTTTTCAAAATGAACACGTTTCTTTTCTATATCTGCTATTATTGTAGCTGCTAATTCTTGCGGATTATCATTAACTGTGAATTTAGCTCCTACCATATCTTGTAATTCTCCACATAGTATTTCTACAGCTCTTGATGAACCTGTAACTGGAGGCATTATACCTAAGTATGTGTCTATACCAGATGCTACAACATAAGTTCCTATAGCTACTGCTTTTTCAGACATCCATTCTGGTGCTACACCTGCTACCGGAAGGTCAGACATATCCATGTCTAAGAATTTAGCAGTTTCACCTACTACTTCTAATATACGGCTACAGTCAACACAAGAACCTAAGTGTAGTACTGGCGGTATATCTACTAATTCACAAACAGTTGCAAGACCTTTACCTGCAAGTTTTCTAGCTTCCTTAGTCATTAATCCAAATTTAGCTGCTGCTGATGCACCGCATCCTGTAGTAACTACAAGTATGTCATTTTTGATAAGTTCTTTCATTACTGTTACATGTGCTAAGTTTGAAACTCCTTTAGCATTATTACATCCAACTACACCTACTGCTCCTCTTAATACTCCTGATTTTAAGCAATCAGCTAAAGGCTTAAGTGTTCCTGCTGGATCTATGTGAGAGTTTACAACTCTATCTAATTGACCTAGTATTGCATCTGTACTAAATCCAACTGTTGCTTTTGATTTTAATTCCGGTATAAGTACTTTTGATTTATCTCTATTTTTAAAGTTTAATACAGCTTCTTTAACTATTCTGTATCCATCTTCGTATGCAGTTTCTTCTGAGAATTCCATATATGTTGAGTCTGCTATCTTAGCTTTTGGAGATGTTGTTATGAATTTTGTGTGATAGCAATTAGCTACTTTTGCTAATGCTGGGAATATACATTGAACGTCAACTATCATAGCCTCAACTGCACCTGTAACTATTGCAAGTTCCTGTTGGTGGAAGTCTCCAGCTGTTTTAACTCCATGTCTCATTGTAACTTCATTACCTGTGCAACACATACCTGCTAAGTTTATTCCATCTGCACCCATTTCTTTAGCTAATGCTACTAACTCTGGATCTTCTGATGCTAAAACTATCATTTCTGATAATGAAGGTTCATGACCATGTAAAATTATATTTACTTTATTTTCTTCTAAAACTCCTAAGTTAGCTTCAGTTTCTCTTATTGTTGGCGTTCCAAATAAGATATCACTAAATCTAGTACCTATCATAGATCCAACCCATCCATCTGCTAATGCAGTTCTTAATGACATGTGGATTAAACTATCTATATCTCCAGTACATCCTATATGAGTTGAATGCATTATTGTTGCTATCTCTCTATCTATTGCTCTTGGTTCTATTCCAAGATCTTTCCATATCTTTTGTCTTGGTCCTGGAGCGTTTTTTAAAAATCTTGCTACTCCATAAGGTTTACCGAATTCCATTAACGCAATATCAGCAACTTCATGAGCTATATCATATATATCTTTACCTTCAGTTTCTACGTCCCATTCTTTTGCTAATATTATTAATTTTTCTTCGTCTTTGATTTTATAGTTACCATCTCTGCTTGTTAAAGCCATCGTATGAGCTATATCTCTGGCATGATCTGAATGCGAAGCAGTTCCACCAGCTACCATTCTTGCATAGTTTCTACCTACTATAACATGTTCATCAGCACCACATAAACCTCTTGGTGTTTTTGGTGTTATTCTACATGGACCCATACCACATATTCTACAGCAGTTTCCTTGAAGACCAAATCCACATTGAGCTTTCATAGCTAATTTTCTGTCATACATAGTCTCTACGCCGTCTTTTTCAGCCTTATCTAGTAATACCTGGCTGTTTAGGTCAATGGTTAACATTTTTTTATCCATATCTCTATCCCCTTTTTTTGATTTTTAATCCCAGGTGATAAAAAATTATGTCTATTTAAAAGTAAAAATTATACAATCTCTACTTTGATTATATACTAAATTTTATTAATTTGGTGTTTTTTTAAATATATTTTTAACAAAATAATGTTACTATAAAATTATATATTAGATGTTAATATTCCTTCATACTTTTAGCTATTAAAGCTCCATATGCAATAGAATACAACTTTGATTCATGGTTATCTGCTCTTGATACTAATACTATTGGAGCTTTAGCTCCCATAACTATTCCTGCTGATTTCGCATTTGCCATATATGTAAACGACTTACCTATTCCATTTCCTACTTCAATAGTTGGAACTAGTAGTATATCTGCATCTCCTGATACGTTACTATTTAACCCTTTTACTTCACTTGCTTCTTTAGAAACTGCAATGTCAAATGCTAAAGGACCCTCAACAATTACATTTTTTCCAAATACTCCTTCATTAGATGCTTTTACCAATAAGTCTGCATCTACAGTTGCTTGCATTTTAGGATTCACTTTTTCTTTGGCTGCTAGACATGCTACTTTAATAATTTCCATACCTAGAGACCTAGCTGCTTGTACAGAATTTTTAAGTATTTTTTCCTTTTGGTTATAATCTGGAGATATATTCATTCCTCCATCAGTTAATAATAGTAATTTGTGATAATTATTTAACTCATATATCATCACATGGCTTAATAAACTATCGGTTCTAAGACCATAGTCTTTATTTAAAACTGACTTTAAAAGTACTGAAGTGTCTAATAATCCTTTCATTATGAAGTCTGCTTCTTTATTAGATACTAACTGTACTGCAATTTCAGAACTTTCTTCTATGTCATTGGAGTTTATTATTTTTACATCATCTAAATTAAAATCTATTTTACTAGATATATAATTTATTTTTTCCTCATCTCCAACTAATATAGGTTTTATTATACCTTTTTCAACGGCATCTTTTACTGCAATTAAAACTTCCTCGTCATGTGCTGCTGCAACAGAAAGTACAACCTTTTCACTGCCCTTAAGATTCTCTAATATATCGTCTAGTTTTTTTATCATATTAAGCCCCCCTTTATTTTAATACTTATTTAAATCATAGCATAAATATACTAAGATTTTCATATTACTTATATATAAAAAGAGCATCTCTTATCCCAGTATTCAAATACCGTAAGAGATACTCTTTTTATATGTTATTTAAAATGCAGCTCTACGTCCATAGGGATATTATAGAACTCTTTGAAAAATGACTCCCAATGTTCATTTGGTGGTACAGTTGTCCAATAATAATCTTCATATGGTAACCTATAAAGAGTTATGGATTTATCACCATTAGCAATCGCATCACTTATAATTTGTACTCGCCATTTCTCACCAATACCTACATCCACAAATATGCTTCCATAAAATATGCAAATTATAACCAAAATACTAGATACAACAACACTAAAATTACTAAGTTCAAAATTAGAATTATTAATAATATTAATTAATAATTGAAGAGCAGTTATAACCATAAATATATAAGATGCAAAAAAACAACGAGGACCTATAGGATTTGCAATTATTAAAGGCATAGCTAATGCTAGAGAAGACCCATATATCATAAACATTTTCATTTTTAATCCATTACTTTCAATATATAAAAGTATTACACTTAAAATACATGCAAAAAATACTAAAGAATAGGTTGCATTGAAATAAGATGTTTTTTGAGGATCAGTGAATATGTTCCATGCAGGGTATGCCTTATTTAGAACTCCATAAATCATATAAGTAGATAATATAAATATTTGGACATTACCAACAAATACTTTATTTTTAGTATGATTATTGCTTAAATGTCTTAAAATTATTGTAATACATAGTACAGTTAACATAGTGTTTAATAACCAGTTATTTAAAAATAATGTATCAGACATTTGATTAGTGTATAAATCAACAATACTTGCAATTGAGAAAGATAATTTCTTATACCCATCAGTATTATTAGCAGCATTAAAATATGCTCCATTAGAAAACATTATAAATGCACCTATTATAGTAGCTAATAAATAAGTAATCTGAAGGTAAGAAAACTCACGGTATTTAACAAAAGTATAAAATACTATAAAACCTGCTAAAAATATAGTATATACAGTAGTATGCTCACTAAATAACTGAGTAGATATTCCCAAAGGAATCATAAGTAAAATTAACCATAGAGGATGCTTTGATTTAATAGCATTTAAAGGCTTATCCTCAAATATGTTATTTACAATAATAATATATAATATCATCAATATAACAGGTGGTATAAAGTTAATAAAAGCAGCTATCCAAGAATAAGTTTGTCTAAAAAGCTCCCTTGGTATTGCTAAGCATAAAACAGATGCTAATAAAAATAAAACCGTTTTATCTTTAGACTTAGCCTCTTTAATAACTAATTTATAAACCGACCAAATAACAAATAATATTCCCACTGCTAAGATAATATTCTTTGCTAAGACATTTCTTGTAATAAGTATTTCAAATAAATTACCTAGATATCTTCCATTATAATTTTCAAATCCATTAAGCATTAATATCCAATTTGAATGGCTACCCCATTGCCAATCATCATGACTATATGGAACTTGAGCAGCAAAAAAGAAGAAAAATAAAAGTAATAATATAGAAATATAGAATCTAGGATTCTTTAATATATTGTTTTTCATCTTAAACCCCCTAAAATAAGTACAAAATTATGAACTTAGATAATATTACTTTTTAAATATAATTAATTTACTAAAAACATAATTTAATATAACGACAATAACTTGAGTGAAAAGTTTTGCATATAAATCATTAATAATTAGAACGTCTACAAGTAAAAACATAACAACCATATCTATAACACCTGAAAGTAGTCTGCAGTTTACAAAAGTAAACATCTCTTTCAACATTGAAGTTAGGTTATTACTTTTACTTTTGAAGACCCAAATACGATTAGTTGCATATGCAAATGCTACAGCCAATACCCATGATATGATATTGCTTATAAGATAATGAATCTGTAAAACCTCACTACAAAAATAATAACTTACAAAACTAACTATAGTTGTAAGCACACCAAAAAATAAATATAATATAACTTCCTTATATTTATTATAAAGACTTAATAAACTATTCATAATTATAACAGTTCCTTTTTATAAGTAGATTCTTCGTAATTTTCGAATTCAGAAACGATAAATCTTGGACGACTTTGAGTTTCTTCATAAATTTTTGAAATGTAATATCCTATAATACCTAAACTTAACATTATAATACTTCCGATTATAAGTAATAATAATATAACTGTTGTAAATCCTTCTGATGATCTTCCTGTGAAATTCATATAAAGAGACTGTAGTCCTAAGACAACCGAAAATATTGCAAATATAACTCCTGTTAAGGTAACTATTTGCATAGGTGCAGTTGAGAACGATGTTATATTTGTAATAGCATACTTTATAAGAGATGCAGTAGACCATTTTGAATCTCCAGCTTCTCTTTCTTGAACGTGAAATTCAATTGAAGTAGTCTTAAAACCAACCCATGAAGATAAAGCTCTAAAGAATATATGCTTTTCTGGCATAGATCTAAGTATATCAACTGCTTTTCTATCTAATAACTTAAAATCAGAAGCTCTAGACATATCAATTTTTATTGATGAGCTAATAAGCGAATAAAATGATTTTGCAGCAAATTTGTGTAGGAATGACTCTTTTCCTCTTGAAGCTTTTATACCTTCTACAACTTCATATCCATCTTGCCACTTCTTGTACATCTGTACTAATACCTCAGGTGGATGTTGAAGATCACAATCTATAACAGCAGAGCAATCGCCTGTTGAATACGTAAGGCCAGCAAAAATAGCAGCCTCTTTACCAAAGTTTCTCGAAAAATTAAATCCCTTTATATTATTATTTTTCTCACAAACTTGAGTAATATTTTCCCAAGTTTTATCTTTAGAACCATCATTTATAAAGATTATTTCATATGGGATATTCTCAGCCTCTAAAAGGTCCGATACTCTATCCGAAATATTATAAATCATATTCTCTTCATTATACGAAGGTATAATTACTGATAGTTTCCCCACACTATCCCCCCCTTTAATTTATTTAAGAAAATCAGACTAAGTATATCATATTTACTACTAAATTAAAACTGAAATATAAAAGGAAAAAGTCGCTTGATATCGAAAATACAAAAATATTATGGTATACTTAGTAGGTTAAAAAAGTACATATCATAGGAGGCAAAATTGGAATATATAAAGATAATGATTTTATCAATGATACCGATAACAGAGCTAAGGGGTGCCATACCTATAGGAATAGCATTAAATCTAAATCCAATAGGTGTATATATAGCAAGTGTAATAGGATCGACGCTAGTATCGATTCCATTAATATTAACTTTTAGGCATATAATACATTTCTTAAGAGAAATAAGTATGTTTGAAGGTTTAGTAAAAAAGGTTGATAGAAAAATAGACTCAGGAATGAGAAAACTTAAGAATATATCAATAGTAGGAATAATATTATTTGTTGGAGTTCCACTACCAACTACAGGTACATGGACAGCCTCAGCAATAGCATCTATTTTAAAACTGAGACTTAAGAATGCATTATTTGGAGTATTAATAGGAAATATGATGTCCGGAATAATAGTATCAGCAATATCACTTCATTTAATATAAATAAAAGGGACCTCCAATTTAGTTATGCCCCTGTCAAGTAGACACTCATAAAAAGGTACTTTAAGCGGCATGTGTTCGGCATTCAACTGGACTCATGCCTTTTTTTATTTGTACACGTTCATAATTATATAAAATGGTAAAACTTTATTCAAGTATATACAAATTCTTTTCCTACCGTAGAAACCCCTATATTTTTTATGTAACTCTAAAATATGTTGTTTTATAATATTATTTTCTTAATCCCTATAGATAATTTATAAAGGTCTTTTAGGCCATTTATAATAGACGCTTCGTGATAAATTGCAAAGACTTGATAATCAAAAACCTATCACTTATTTTTGCTTGTCCGATAGGTTAAATAATTTAATTCTTCTTCGGTAAAGTTGAACCTGAGTTTTGTTCTTTATATTTAAAGATTGTGTAACACTAATTGAACTCATCCTTTCGTCTATATACATATAAAGCTTTTAATTTTACTTCGTTAATATATTTATTATATTTTTTAGACATAGAAAAAACCCTTATCTTAGTCACATTTAGCATTATTATATACTGCCTTTTTAATGTGTCTACTATAAGGGTATTATACTATATAAGTAAGTCTTCTTTATTATCTATATTTATCTAATTCTCTTAAACAAGCCACTGTTATTTCATCTTGTGGGTCTAATTCATATGCTCTTTCTATATAATATATAGCATCATCTAGTTCATTGTTATTTAAATATGCCATACCTAAGTTACATAATATTTCTGGATCTTCTTTTATTTTAGCTGCCGTTTCAAAATGCTCTATTGCTTTTTCTATATTGAAAGTTTCAGCTTCGCAAAGACCTAATTCAACCATAGCATCTACTTGATGTGGTTTTATTAGTAGTATCTTTTCAAAATATTTTTTAGCTTGTTCTATCTCATTCATATTTTTATAAGCTAATCCTATCATAAATAGTAAATTCCACCAATCTGAATGGTCTTCTTCAAGAGGTAATAATTTTTCTAAGCCTTCTTCATTTTTTCCTTGGAATACTAAACTATATCCTTCTTCATACTGAACCTTAAAATCCATTTTACCTATATTTTCTTGTACTTCACTAACTAATTCTGGGTCTAACCCTAGTTTTAAAGATTCTTCCCATATTACCTTAGCTTTTACGTATTGACCTTGATTATAATAATGATATCCTAGATGGTAATATCCAAGTGAGAATCCTTCATCTAATTGAATTACACGTTCTAACTTAGATAGTGCTTCAAGTAAAAACATATTCATCGCATCATTTTCCATATCCTTTTGATATTTTTGAGCTACTTCTTGACAAACTATAGCATAGTGATATAATCCCTCTATATCATCAGGGTACATAGTTATAAGAGATTTTAAATATATTAAAGAATCTGTGTATTCTCCAATATCAAAATATTTTCTAGACATATATCCCATATAAGCTCTTAAATCTAAGTTTATTTTTTCCTTGAAAGCATTTAGGAACTTTACATATTCTTCGTTATGTTTAAACTTGCTGTCTATACCCATTATAAATATCATTGCGTCAGCTATAGACATTGCATTTATATTATCTTGTGCAGTTTTTTCTTTTATACCCTTTACTAATACTTCATTTTTTATAGGTACATCTAAACCACCCTTTGGTATCTCATACCCTTCTACTTGGAACTCTCCATCATGTTTAATAGTTATAAATGCTAATTCTTCTGCTTTTTTTAATAAGTATTTTTCTATTTTAAAGTTCATGCTATTCTCCTTCTTATAAATCTATACTATATGCTTTTGATTTTTCAAATATCTTTTTATCATCATATACAAACAGTATTACATTATCATTTTTCTCTATGTTAGCTTTGATGTCATTTTTTAATTTTAATATATCAAAGTTAAAAGGTTCAAAATGAACGTATTTTATTATATGTTTTGCTGGTTTATTCTCAAACTTAGGTATATATTTTAATATATTATCTTCATTTTGTAAGAATAAGTGACATCTATTTTTAAAATCTTCTAATTCTAGTTTATTAAAGAATTGTGGAATGTTAGATGTCTTTCCTAGTGATATATAGTCATACTTTAATATATCATTAAACATATCATTATTTATATTTATTTTATCATTATAAAAATCTAATAATATTTTATATAACTGATTTTTACCTTGTGCCATATCAAAGTATCCATTTTTATCAAAGTATGTGGCAAATTCTTCAAAGAATTTAAATGGACTCTCACTATAATAATTAAATATTATATATCTCATAGATAACACAAAGTTTTTAGAGTTATAATACCTTTCTAGTATTTCCTCTATATCTTTTAGCTTTAACATTTGTGAATAACTTATATAGTCATTATATAAAACTTCATATGGAGGATAATCTTTATATCTATATCCATGTTTTTCTGCTCTATCTCTTACACCGGTCCCTTTTATCATTTTTAAGAAACCTAATTGTAGGTGCTCTATACCTAAATTAAATACATCATTAAATGATTTTTCAAAACTCGAATAATCTTCATATGGAAGCCCTGCTATTAAATCTAAGTGTTGGTGTATATTTCTATATGAAGCTACCTTTTGAACTACATACGATAACTTTTTAAAATCGTCTCTTCTTCCTACTTCTTCTAAAACTTTTTCATTAGTAGTTTGAACACCTATTTCAAATTGGAAAAGACCTTCCTTACAATCTGCTAGGAAATCTAGTACATCATCATCTAATAAATGAGCTGTAACTTCAAAGTGATATGTAGTATAGTCATTATCATTTTCCATAAGGAAGTTCATAATTTCTTTTGCAAATTTTTTATTTGCATTGAAAGTTCTATCTATAAACTTTATTTGAGATACTTTTGCATCTATTAAAGCTTTTAAATCTTTTTTTACTCTCTCTATACTAAAATATCTTAATCCTTTTAAAGTTGAAGATAAACAGTATTGGCAGTTAAATGGACATCCTCTTGATGTTTCATAATAAACTATTCTATTTTCATATTCACTTGGATCTAAATTTTCATAAGGACTAGGTATTTCGTCTAAATTTTCAAGTAGTGCTTTAGGTCTATTAGTTATTATATTATTACCGTCTCTATAAACTACACCTTCTACATTACCTATATCTAGGTTTCCTTGTAAATGCATTACTAAATCTCTAAATACAAGTTCACCTTCACCACATAGTATATAATCTACAAAAGGGAAGTTTCTCATAGAACATTCACTATCGTAGCTTACTTCCGGTCCACCTAAAGCTATTTTAGTATTTGGTTTAACTTTTTTTATGTTATCACAAAGTTTTACTATATCATTTACATTCCATATATATGTGGAAAATAATATTATATCATAATCATTCTTGTGTATATCCTTTAAGATATAATCTAAATCATTATTTATTGTATATTCTTTTAAATCTACTTCTACTAAGTCTTTTACAAATTCTTTTAGATATCTTATAGCTAAATTTGTATGTATAAATTTAGAGTTAAGCGTTGTTAATAATATTTTCAATTATTTCACCTCTTTTTTATATTGTTATATATTTTTGTATGCTTCTTAGGTTAAAATAGTATATGTAATATCTTATCAATTTATTTTTTAATAGAAGGTTTTTACATATTTTTTGTAGAATATTAGTATTAAGTATATATGATTAGAAAGGAAGTTTTTTATGGGATTAATTGACCAAGTGTCTATCAACGCTTTATCTAAAAGAGATTTATTACTTATTGTAAAGGCATTAGAATATACTAATGAAAACACAGGCCTTAAAGATTTTCTAGAGCTTAGAAATAGTATTGTAAAAGAACTATGTTTTTTAACTGATACTACTGAAGAAGAATTCGTAAATTATTTAGAATCTACTAACAAATAACTTAAGATTTTTTGAATTTTAGATAGTATATACCCGATTTAGATTTGACATCTATCTTTAGTATATTATTACTAAATTCTTTTGATATAACTGTTATTTGGTTAAGTACAGGATCTATTACTGTATCTCCTTCATTAAGGCTGATTAAGTTGCGTGGATCTACATTTTTATCATACATTTTTTTATTGATTTTATAATTTCTCAATTTGTAAATGTACTCTGACATCGATAAAATAAAATCTATATTGTCTATATTATTATTTGAATTTTCACCTAATATAGATAGTATAGATTTTTTTATACTTTTAATTCCATCGTTAGGTACTTCTCTATCTTCTATATAAATATCATATAATATGTTTAATAAACTACCTACTATCTTTTCATCATTATAGTTTTTAGCTTTTAAGTCTATATACTTATCAATTTCTTGTATAATCTTAATTCTTTCCATTTGAAATTTAATTGTATTAACCTTATCTAACTCTATTGAAAATTCTATAATTCTTTCCTTCATAATCTGAAGTAAATCAATATATTCTATATTTTTATTTTCTACAATTTTTTGAACAATTATATTATATAATACTGAACCTAGTATATAATCAAATGTAAAATCTTCTTTTTTAAGGTACTTTATGTACTTTTGAATTAGATTAACTACCTCATCTTCACTTTTATTTATATTCGTATTTGAAAGTATAACTGGCAATAGTATATTTAATATATTATTATACTCTAATTTTTCTCCATAAAATCTAAAATAAATTAATTCGTCTTTTAACCTTTTATTATCTATATAAACATATCTTTGTTTTTCATCATCAACTAAGCATTTTGTATTTATTATGATTAAATCTTTTAAGTTTTTATCTCCTATATCAAATGCAAATGTATAAGAATCTTTTATTATGTTATCTTTCATTAATATTACCTTCCTCGTGTAATACTCTATAATAATTATTTTTATCAACTACCATATTTAATATACTTGTATTTAAGTAGCTTGTCTATAATTATAACTCCTTTTAAAAAAAAAAGAGACAGCATTAAGCTGTCATTTATTCAGGGGAATAGTAGTGTACAAGATATCTGTATGCTACTATATACTATCATTATACGATATTACATTTTTAGATGTAAAGTATCAGTTTTCGACATTCCCCATATTTTTTATATTATTACATTCTTTCTGGTGCATGCATTCCTAATAATTTTAGACCATTTTCTAAAGATTGTCTAGTTGCTTCAACTAAAGCAAGTCTTGCTTTTCTTACCTCTACATCGTCAACTAATATAGGATTGTCATGATAGAATTTATTGAATGCTTGAGCTAAATCTAATACAAATCTAGTTATTACATGAGGCTCATTCTTTCTTAATCCTGCAACTATACACTTATTGAAAGATGCTATAACTTTTAAAACTTCTGCACTATCTACATCATTTAATAACTCATAGTTTATATTTGTTGTAGCCTCTTCATTAGCTTTTCTAAGTACTGCACAACATCTAGCATGAGTATATTGAACATATGGACCTGTTTCTCCATCAAAGCTTAATGTTCTATCCCATGAGAATGTATAATCCTTTATTCTACTGTTAGATAACTCTTGGAATACTACTGCTCCAACCCCTACCTGCTTAGCTATTGTATCAACATTTAAAGCATTTGGATTTTTAGCAAGTATTGTTTCTTTAGTCTTATCTATTGCTTGATTTAATACATCTTCTAAGAAGACTACTCTACCTTTTCTTGTAGACATAGTTCCATTTTCAAGTGCAACCATACCGAATCCAACGTGTACTAAATCTTTAGCCCACTCAAATCCCATAAGTTCTATAACCTTAAACCATTGTTCAAAGTGTAAGTTTTGTTGGCTACCAACTACGTACACACATTTATCAAAGTTATAAGTTTCATATCTATATATAGCCGCTGCTAAATCTCTTGTCATATATAATGTTGATCCATCATTTTTAGTTATAAGTGCTGGTGGCATCTTATATTCTTCTAAATCAACTATTCTTGCACCTTTAGATTCTTTTAAAAGATTTTTTTCTTCTAGCATTTCTATTACCCTAGGCATTTTATCTGAATAGAAACTTTCTCCTGCTAAAGAATCAAACTCTATATCTAATAAATCATATACTCTGTTAAATTCTTTTAAACTTTCATCTCTAAACCATTGCCATAACTGAGTTGCTTCTTCATCATGGTTTTCTAGTTTAGTGAACCATGCTCTTGCTTCATCTTCCATTTCCGGATGAGCTTCAGCTTCATCATGGAATTGTATGTATAGTTTTAATAATTCTGGGATCGGACTAGCCTCTACTGCTTTTTTATCTCCCCATTTTTTGAAAGCTACTATTAGCTTACCAAATTGAGTTCCATAGTCTCCTAAATGGTTTATTCTTGTAGTATTATATCCTTGAGATTCATACATTTTGTATAAAGCATTCCCTATTACTGTAGTTCTTATATGACCTATATGGAAAGGCTTAGCTATATTTGGAGATGAGAATTCAACTATAACATTTTCTCCTTTTCCTATTTCACTACGCCCATATTTTTCTTTTTGAGTTAATACATCCTTTATAACGCTTTCTGCTAATTGAGATTTATTAACGAAGAAATTAACATATCCGCCTAATGGTATTATCTTTGATATAGCACCTTGAGCATTTAATGTTTCACATAACTCAGCTGCTATCATATTAGGAGCTTTTCTAAATACTTTTGCTAATTTGAAACAAGGAAAAGCATAGTCTCCCATATCTTTATTTGGTGGTATTTCTACTAGTGCTATTATTTCTTCTACAGATAAATCTTCTATTTTTTCTTTTAGGCAATTTGCTATTGCTATTTTAAAATCTTGCATGTTATTTCTCCTCTCTTATTCTTATTATTTTATGGTAAATCAATTTCTGAGTTTTTTCAAGTTATTTGGCATTTTTCATAGCTATATTTTGAAATCTAAGTATATTCATTTAAATTACTTAATTATATACATGATAAAATCAAATTGTAATTATAATTTTGTCTCACTAATTACTTTTATTCCATTTTTTCTAAAAAGTGCCGCAGTAGCACCTACACCACTTATTTTTTTTCCTGAAAAAGTTCCATCATATATAAAGTTACTTCCGCAAGATGGACTTCCCTCCTTTAAAATAGCTTCTCTACATTCATACATTTTAGCTATTTTTAAAGATTCATTAGCACCTTTTATAAATTCAATACTTACATCTTTATTATTTTTATCAACTATTTTAGATTCATTATTTATTACACTATATCCATCACCATTTATTATTTCCGCTGGATTCCTAGGGGTTGAAAGTCCTCCTAATTGTTCTGGACAAATTAATATAAATTCTTTATCTTTTAAATAATTGACTACTTTTTCGTTCTCATTATTATTGCCGTTGTACTTACAATTTATTCCAAGCAAGCATGCAGATACTGCTATCATAATAATAACCTCTTATATTTATTTTAATTTAACTATTGTAACACCTGCTCCACCTTCACCGTATTCTCCGGCCCTTTGTGACTTAACGTGTCTATTTCTTTTTAATACATCTTGAAGCCCTGATTTTAATACTCCTGTACCTATCCCATGTATAACAGTAACACTTTCAAGACCTGCTACGTATGCATCATCTAGATACTTTTCAACTTCCATTCTAGCTTCTTCTAAATTTAACCCTCTTAAATCTACTTCACTTCTTACATTTCCAGATTTAGATTTAATTATTTTTCTTGTTTGTTTTGTAACAGTTGTTTTAGGGTCTTGTTTTGCTCTTTGTAATGATTTAAATGGAAGGGTCATTTTCATTATTCCAATTTGAACTACTGCTTCTTTTTTATTATTATCAACAGATACAACACTACCTTGTTGATTTAGTGTTATTACTTTGACTTCTTCACCAGGTCTTAAATCTTTTATTTCTTTTGTAACAACTTTTGGTTCTATCATACTCTTAATAGTTGGCTGAAGACTTCCCATAGAATTTGTTAATTCTTTTCTAAGTTCTTCTATTCTTTGGTTCTTTTCTTTTGAAGCTCTTTCTTCTTCTAGCTTTCTAAGTTCTTTAATTATATTATCAACATCTTCTTTTGCTTGTCTTGTAACCCTAAATGCTTCACTTCTTGCTTGTTCCATAAGCTTTTCTCTTTTAGCTGATAATTTTGAAATCTTTTCTTCATATTCATTTTTAAGTCTTTCAATTTGAGATTTTAATTTTTCCGCTTCTTCTCTTTCTTTTACAGCCTTTATTCTATTTTTCTCAACATTTTGAAGAACATCTTCTATTGCTATGTTATCAGAATTTATAAATTCCTTAGCTCTAGTTATTACATGTGAACTAAGACCTAGCTTTGTTGATATTTCAAATGCATTTGATTTTCCTGGCACTCCTAATAAAAGTTTATATGTTGGACTTAATGTTTCTAAATCAAATTCTACTGCTGCATTTTCTACACCCTCTGTAGTTAATGCATAGTTTTTAAGTTCACTGTAGTGCGTTGTAGCTATACAGTTAGCCCCAGCCATATGTACATCCTCTAATATTGCTATTGCAAGGGCAGCCCCTTCTACTGGATCTGTTCCGGCACCTAGTTCATCAAATATTGCTAAAGAATTTTCACTTACTTCCTCTAATATAGAAACTATATTTGTCATATGAGATGAGAAGGTTGATAAGCTTTGTTCTATACTTTGTTCATCTCCAATGTCAGCAAAAATATTATCATATACACACATACTACTCCCAAAATCAGCTGGTATATGTAACCCACTTTGAGTCATAAGTGCAAATAACCCTACTGTTTTTATAGTAACTGTTTTACCACCTGTATTTGGACCAGTTATAAGTAATGTATGGAATTCTCTACCTAAATAAACACTATTTGGTACAACCTTGTCTTTATCTAGTAATGGATGTCTACCATTTCTTATATTTATATACTTATCTTCGCTTAATGTAGGCTCCACACCTCTCATCCCCACAGATAATTTTCCTTTTGCAAATGCAAAATCAAGCCTTCCTAAAATCTCTTGATTCGAAATTAAATCTTGTGATATTTCTCCAATCATAGCTGATAGTTCAGCTAAAATTCTTTCTATCTCTTCTTTTTCTAAAAGCCTTAATTGTCTTAATTCATTATTCATATCAACTATACTCATAGGCTCTATAAATAAAGTGGCTCCTGATGATGATTGGTCATGTACTATACCTGATACTTGCGATCTATATTCTGCTTTTACAGGCACTACAAATCTATCTCCTCTTACAGATATAATTGCATCTTGAAGATATTTTTGATAAGTGGTAGAGCTTATTATTGAATTTAATTTAGATCTTATAGATTGATTTTTTTGTACTATTCTTCGCCTTAAATCTCTTAATGTGCTTGATGCATTATCAGATATTTCTATTTCACTTATTATTGCATTATATATAGCATCTTCTATATCTCTATATGCATATAAAGAATTTGATAGAGATTGTATTATTGGATAGTTAAAATCTTCTTCATCACTACCAGAAAAATTATTTTTTAATGTTCTAGCCGCTCTTAAAGTATCTGCTATCATAATTAAGCTTCCTGGATCCAGTGATGCCCCTATATCAGCTCTTTTAGCCTTATCTTCTATATCATGTATTCCTTGTAATCCAATACTTCCTCTTTTTATATATATAGCTTGTGCTTCGCTAGTTTCCTTAAGCATATACTTAACGTCTTCAAAATTAGAGCTTGGTGTTAAATTTTCTATATATTTTAAACCTAGAGAAGATGAAGCTTTTTCTTTCAATATGTCGATTACTTTATTGAATTCTAAAACTCTTAGTGATTTCTCGTTCATGCTTCCTCCTTAATGTATATATTTATTTTAATGTGTATTTTATGTGAATTTGTATTATACTATTTATATATTATACATAATCATAGTTTATTTGTACTATAAAAATCTAGTTTAAGTGGTTTAAATTAGGTTTTTTGGTATATTATTTACCTAATATGTATATATTAATCTAGTTTATATTAGAATTTATTTAAAATAAAGCATTTACTAGATACTTTGTTCATGTAACTTGCACGACCGCACAAATACAGATGACAGAAATTATATTAAAAGGAGTGTTATTTATGGAAAACGTATTAAAAGGTTTACAACCAGAAATTGTGTTTAATTATTTTGAAGAGATATCTCAAATTCCTCGTGGTTCTGGAAATGAAAAAGCTATAAGTGACTATCTTAAAAGTTTTGGTGAAAAATTAGGTCTTGAAACTATACAAGATGACGCACTAAACATAATAATAAGAAAACCTGCTACAAAAGGTTTTGAAAACTGTCCTGGTGTAATACTTCAAGGACATATGGATATGGTATGTGAAAAAAATAAAGATACAGATCATGATTTTACAAAAGATCCTATAAAATTAAGAACTGAAGATGATTTTATATATGCAACTGGAACTACTTTAGGAGCAGATAATGGTATAGCTGTTGCTATGGGTATGGCAGTGTTAGCATCTAATGATTTAGATCATCCTACAATTGAGTTATTAGTTACTTCTGATGAGGAAGCTGGTATGACTGGTGCTATGGCACTTGATGGTAGCTTACTTAAAGGAAAATACATAATAAACCTTGACTCTGAAGAAGAAGGTCATTTATTAGTAAGTTGCGCTGGTGGTACTACAGCTACATCTAAACTTCCTTTAATTTTTGAAAACGTTGACTCTAACAAGCAAGCTTTATTAATTGAAATCAAAGGTTTACTTGGTGGCCACTCTGGTATGGATATAATAAAACAAAGAGCAAACTCTAATAAATTAATGGGTAGATTATTAAATTTACTAAATGTAAATTACGATTTAGCTAAAGTTGAGGGTGGTTCTAAAAATAATGCAATACCTCGTGAATCTGACTGTGTAATAGTTGTTGATAAAAATGAAGTTGAAAATGTTAAATCAAAAATAAGTGAAATAACTAATATATTAAAAAATGAATTCTCTACATCAGATCCAGGATTAGCTATAGAATGTTCTGATGCTAATGTAGATAAAGTATTCTCATGTGATTCTAAAGACAAAGTTATAAAATTAATGAATGTAATACCTAATGGAATCCAAACTATGAGTATGGATATAGAAGGATTAGTTGAAAGTTCAACTAACTTAGGAGTTGTTAGAACTCTAGAAAACGAAATTACATTTGAATGTGCTGTTAGAAGTTCAGTTAAAACATTAAAAGAAGATATAACTAATAGAATGGATTTATTAGCTAATGCTTTAGGCGGTAAATTAGAATTAGATAGTGATTACCCAGCTTGGGAATACACTAAGGGTTCTAAATTAGAAGAGATATGTTTTAATACTTATAAAGAATTAACAGGTAAAGAACCTATAATAATGGCTTTACATGCTGGTCTTGAGTGTGGATTATTACTTGATAAGATGCCACATGCTGAGGCTATATCTCTAGGACCTAATATGTTTGAGGTTCATACTCCTAATGAACATTTAAGTATAAGCTCTACTAAAAATACTTGGGATTATTTAGTTGCAATACTTAAATCTATGAATATTCAATAAAATAAATAAAAAGGTGTCTCAATTTAAATTTTAATGAGACACCTTTTTTATTAATTATTGATATCTAATTTTATACCATCATCTTCAAATAATATTGCAGTATTTCCTTCATCGTCTACCATATATGGTATAAGTGTTAATTCTTCATATTTACTTGATGTATTTTTATATCTAAATTGAATTTCTCCTTTATCTACATCATAACCAATACCATAACTAGGTAATTCTTTATTTTCTTGGTCTAATATTTTTAATTCTAAGCTATCTATATTTTCCTTATCAATTCCATAGTATTTACAGTTTATCGTCATATAGATTGGAGATACTTTTAATTCTTCTATCTCTATTTTGCTGTTTTTGCCATTAATGTTTAAATCAGTACTTTTATTAAATTTGTATGACTTTGACATATCAATTAACTCAGATCCTTTTATATCAAAGTTAACTTCCCAGTTTCCTCTTATAACTCCTGCATGAGGTCCTCCATCTTTTTTAGCATCTTCATATGAGTTATAATATTGTTTATAGTTTTCCGCAAGATGCAATTTTTTTATTTTTATTTTAAAGTTATAGGTTTTATTTCCATCTACTACATAAGGAAATTTATCTTTATTTATTTCTTCATAAAAAGACTCTTCTGATTCATTTTCTATTGCATTTATACCTTGTTCCATAATATCATCTATTACTTTTTTATTTTCATCCTCCCTTTCATGTTCTCCTATGCCCCCTGATATTCCCACAAACTTGACTCCGTCAATATATATTTCATTTAATTCTGCTACTGATAAAGTAGTATCTCTATTTCCCCATTTTTCAACTTCCCAGTCTTCTTGCTGTTTTTTAGTAAATCCTTTAAATAGATTAAATTTACTATAATCTATATTTACATCTATAAGAAGTTTTCCATCATCAAGTAGAATATTTCTAAATAATATTTTTACATCTTTATCTTCTGCCACTTTATTTATATTGTACTTATATGTACTAACTTCATCTTCTTTCATCTTTACTATATCACTTACTGAATACCATATATCTTCAATATATGCCAATACATTTTCATTAAACAAAATTCCACTTCCAACTATGGCTACTAATGATGCTACCACTAAACCTTTCTTATACTTACTTTTTCTATTTCTTAATGTACTTTTCATCTTACTTTTAAATTCATCATTATTATCAAATTTTATTTCTTTATATTCATCAACATCTATTTTAACATCGTTTAAAATTTCAAATTTATCTTTCATTTAATCCCCTCCTATTTACATAATTTTTCTCTGATTCTTTTTCTACCCCTAGATAATCTATTATATAAATTAGAAACCTTTGTATTAGTTTTTATAGCTATTTCTTCTAAATTTTTGCCTTGTATATAGTAATTAATAAAGAGCTCTTTATCTTTTTCATTTAGATGATTTAATATTTCATTTATCTCTTCTTCCATCTCCGATTTTAGAAGTTCTTTGTCTATATAGTAAATTTCTTCGCTAATATCTAAAGTCTCTATTTTAGATAAATACTTTCTTTTATAATCTATAGCTTTATACTTTGATATTGCACATATCCAATTTTTGAAGTTATTTTTATTTCTATCAAAACTTTTTATATTGTCCCAAATAGATAAAAACACATCGCTAACACACTCTTCCTCATAGTTAATAAGAACCCCTAAATGCTTTCTAACTACTGATGTTATAATCCCTCTATAATTGTCTATAAGCATCTCCATTCCTTTTTCCTTTCTCCTTTTTATATATTTAATTATTAATTCGTCCTCCAAATTATTTCCTCCCTCTGTAAAAGCTTTTACAATATCTAATACGAGTTTCAAATTGAAATTCTATCACTTTATTTAAAATTTATTTTTTTCATATTAAAAAGCAGAGTTTAAATATTTAAACTCTGCTTATTTATTGTAACTTATTTAGGTTTTATTCATTAATTATTTTCTTTAAATTTATTTTTAAATTTTTACTATTTTATATTTATTTTTTAGATTATTTTTATATAAAGACCTTAAATTTTCAATGGTTTTATTCTCCATATCCTTTTTTCTTATTAAAGCTGCTTGGTCTATATTAAAATAAGT
The DNA here is from genome assembly GCF_053667625.1 of Faecalimicrobium sp. JNUCC 81. Classification (NCBI taxonomy): domain Bacteria; kingdom Bacillati; phylum Bacillota; class Clostridia; order Peptostreptococcales; family Peptostreptococcaceae; genus Faecalimicrobium; species Faecalimicrobium sp. JNUCC 81. The sequence continues at coordinate 415,020 of NZ_CM132203.1, read as the reverse complement.
AATAAAATACTCTTTAGTTTCGAATACTTTATAAAAGTTATCATACTTAAGTTTCCATTCACCTTCAATTGCTGTACTTTTAGCAATTAAAAAACTTTCATAAAAATCTAGTATACCTTGTGAGTTAAATGTTCCCATCTTATCAGTTTTTACTCTTTGTTTAATTTTAGTTTCAACTTTATATATAATTGTTAATATAAATATAATAATTAACATACTAAAATAAATAAAAAAATCTTTTATATAAAATTGATCTTCACTATAAGCAAGAAGTGTAGACAAAAATGCTATAAATAAAAACATTAACGGAATTTTTATTTTACTTTTTAAAAGTATTGCTATATATAAGAAATTACGATAGTCTTCCTTTTCCATAGAGGTCATTACTGTAAATAGTTTATTGTCATTCATTTTTTACCGCCTTAAATTAATATAGTAATCTACAATCTACTTATTTTACTATACCTTGAATTTATTTTTTTAAATTATGTTTTCTAATAATCCCTGTAATAGAATAACATTTAATTCTATTTAATTCTATATATTAGGCTTGAATAGTCATTATTTGGGCTTAAATAGATATCTAATAAATTTTATTTTTCTATAATTTAAATTAATAATATTTTTTAATAAAAAATACACTTAATAATAAATTAAGTGTATTTAAGGTATTAGTTATTTAATATATTTTAGTAATTTATTATATGTTTTTTCTGTATCATCACTATTTTTTTCATTATAATAAATAATTTTATCATTTTTAAGTCTAATCTTTATATAAGGCTTTTTATTTTTGTAAATGTATACTATTGCTTCTTCACCTTCAACATTACATACACCTCTAGAATAAATAAAAGTACCAGACCCAGTTATTTTACTTGAAATATTTATATCCTCTAAAAGTTCAATATTTTTAATATCTTCTATCTTAAAAGATGTCATTTGCATCCTAATTTTATCATCTTTTATAGTTAATTCATGCCCACCTGTTACATCAACAGTAGCTAAAATTAAACAAAAAACTAGGCATGGTATAGTTATAAATCCCACTGCAAGCAACATGTATTTTTTATCTTGCTTAGTTTGTTCTTTTTTATAACCTGTTTTATATTTATTATAAATACGATTATAGCAAAGAATTAAAGCAATAACTCCAGGTAATGCTAATAATCCCATTAATATAGATCCAATTTCTTTAGAAAATACTGAAATTACCCACGATATAAAGTATAATAATCCATAAACAATCCACATTATTCCAACAGCTTTGTTATAGGCTTTTATGTCTGTAATCTCTTTAGCCTCTACTATAGTTCCAGACCAAAAATGCATAGGAATATTATTTTTAAAAGAATAAATTCCAATTCCTAAAAAAATTACTACTACAGGTATAATCGAAACTAAAAGTACTATATTCTCCCCCATAAATTCATCACACCTTCTAAGCTATTTTAAGAAAAGCCCTTCTATTTCCATATTTTCATTGTAATTTGTTATAAACTTAAGCTTTCCATTTTTAAACTTTACAACATCAATAATTGCAGCAATATCTCCTTCTTGTGCTATACCTTCCTTACTAATTTTTTCAAATTCTCCAAGTTTATCCTTTATAGAATCCCAGCCATCTTTTAAAGTTTTTTCAAATTCTGCAGGTGATGCTGATTCCTTCATCTTATCACTCATTTGCCCTGATATCTTATCGTACTCTCCATTGATAATAAAATTTACAACTTCTTTACCTCTCTCTTTTAAAGTTGCCTCATCAAATGCATCACTTAATTTTGAACTACTACACCCTACTAATATAATCCCCGTTAAAAGTGCTACTAATAATAATTTTACTCTCTTCATAATTTTTCTCCCTCACTTATAATTTTTTTAGATAAACTATCTTTTTTATATAATTTTTTAGAATATACTGCAAACCCTGCTAAGGCTAATCCACAGATAAATATATAAATCTCAACTCCGACTATTCCAACGCCGAAAACTTGTGGAAGTATAACTAGCGGTGCATTTACTAATGTATGAACTAGTATTGCAATAAACAAGTATAAAATCTTTTTATTCCTAACTCCATAAAGAACAATCATAGATAAACCTATATGAATTGCCATAGCACTAATTCTTTCAAATCCTGATATAAGCGCAAGTCCTGGAGTTAAACTTATACATTGGCTGTATAGTAAACTTAAAGATTCACTTGAGTGTGCATTTATTGTTCCATTGTTTATCATAATACAAACTATTAACGTAGATAAACAAGATACTCCAGCTAAAAGTATGGCCTCTATTCCTCCATGTCCAAATCCATAAGATATACCGTCATCAAACTCACGATTATTTTTTAATAAATATTTAAAAGCTATAAACCTTCCAACTTCTTCAAATATTCCCGCAGTTAATCCTAAGAATATTCCATATAAATAAGGATTTGTCTGCATTTTTATAAACCACATCATATTAGGAAGTACATAAGTTAGTATTGGCACCCTAATTAACATCTGTGATACAAAAAATATCAACATTCCAACAAGAAAACTTTTTGGTACTTTCTTATGTTTTTTAAAAAAATATACAAAACCTATTGTTGGTATTAAAAAACATACTAAAGTACTTACAATTAAACTCACTATAACACTTGTTTCAATCATACTTACCCCACCTTTATATTGGTATTATAATATTTACTTTGAACTCACTTTCGTCAAAGTTTATTAGCATAGTTCCATCATATTTTTCTAGTGCTTTTTTTATATTTTCAATCCCAAGGCCTTGGTGGTTTTCTTTAGTCGACTTAAACTTTTTATTCTTCTGTATTGGTTTAGTAGTTATAGAGTTAGATATATTTATTACTAATAGTTCATTAAATTTATTTACATCTAAATTTATATATCCACTACCTAAGGTAGCTTCAATTGCATTATCTAGTAAATTTGCAAATATAGTTGTTATATCTATATCTCTTATAAATTCTAAATTTACATCACCTATTCTAAATTCTACATTTATCTCTTTCTTTTTTATCATATCAAATTTATCATTTAATATTATATTTAGCACTCTATTGCTCGTATAATATTTCTGATTTAATTCATTTAACATCTTATGTATATCATCTGTATAAATCTTAGTACTTTCTGTATCGTTAGTTTTATAAAGTTCTTCAATTGTATTTAAATGATTTCTTATATCATGAGCTAGTTTTCTCGAGTCCTGATACTTTTTTTCTAAATTATCATAATACTTATACTGAAGCTTTGATTGTTGTTGATATAGGTTAACTTCATTTTGTAGTATATTATTTTTAGATATATTTTCAAAAGTGTATGTTACATATATGTTCACAATAAATATCATAATTACATTTATAATAAACAGTATTATTTCTTCAACACCTGCAAATATTTGCATATAACTTAAAAGTGTAAATAAATAAATTAAACTAAATATAGGTATAATCATAAAGCTAATAGACTGTTTGAATTTTAAATTTTTTATTTTTATTCTATTCATAAATCCTATTGCTAATCTTGTATAAATAAAGTCTATTAGCCTTAAGGTTATTAAAGACATCGCATAATGATAATAGATAGCTTCAATACTATTTGATATTGGTTTTACTAGGGTTAATGCTATTGTTATTAATGTATCACACATAAATAATCCAATAGGAAATAATAAGTAATGTAGTTTATATGATCTCGAATTGTTATATCCAAAATGGCCTATTAAAACTATCCCTGCTACCATTAATGCTAAATTTATATATCCATTTCCTTTAAGTGATATTATAGTTATTATGGTTGAATATACTAAGTAAGTTATAATATAAAATCTTTTACTTTTATAAATATTTCTCTCAACTTTGCTCATAAAGTAAAAATACATATATGTTAAAAAGTAATTTCCTATAATCGGTAATACTATACCTATAAATATTTCCACAATCTTACCCCCTTCTATTTAGTTCAATTTTATTGCTGAAATAAATATTTAGGCTCTGCCTAAACTGGGTAGATTTTTTTTGCGATAGAGGTATAATGCTTCCATCCATCATATGAATATCATATCCTTTTACTGATTTTACGTTATATAGATTTATAGAAAAGCTTTTATGTGGAGTTACAAAGTTATACTTTTCCATATTTGCACCTATTTCAGATATTTTATCTTTAATAATATAAGAGTAATCCCTGCATTTCATTATTACCTTTCTTAACTTATATTCAAAGTAATATACATCTTTTAAATCTACTCTTATAAGTCCTTCTGTTGTATTAAATTCTAAAATTTCACTTACTTCTTCTATCATATATGATAGTGCTTCGTCTAGCTGATGATGAACTTGCTGTTGTGATACTGGTTTTACTATATATCCAAATGCATGTACACTAAAAGCAGATGAAGTATAATCTGTATAGTTTGTTACATAAATTATTTTTACAAGCTTGTCTTTTTCCCTTATTCTTTTCGCTGTATCTATTCCGTTTATACCTTTCATATCAATATCTAAAAATATAATATCAAAGTTAATATAATCCTTTATTAACTCTTCTCCACTCTCATATGTTGCTATTTCTATATCTGATTTTGAATAGCTTTTTATTATTTCTTTAGTTTTATTTAAAATATTTATCTCATCATCACAAATAGCTATTTTTAGCATTTTATACCTTCCTTTTATTGTCGTTTACTTATTAAGAATTATAAGCTTTAAACCATACTTCTGGCAACAAGTATACACAAGTTACAGTAAATTATGTATAAAGTACATTATGATATTTTATCTAATTAAATAAAAACAAAAGGTATTAAAATAATAAATACTATTTTAATACCTTTTTTAACTACTTTATGCTATTTTCTATTTTTAAAGTTAATCTTAGTTACATTATCTTTTTTATTAGATTTTGGTGCTATCATACCACTTTTTAATCCTAATAAAACTTCTATTTCTTCTGGATATATACTTAATCCACAGTTCTCTAAGTTATCCACTAAAGTTTGTCCATTCATTATCTTATTATCTATTAACATTTCCACAGCTTTTTTCAACAATTGAGGACTTGTAGCTTTTATATTTTCATCTAATGGTTCTGTTTTTAACCATCCCTTTTTATCCATTTCCTTCATTAAGTACATATACTTTTTATAATTTATAGCTCCTAAAGTATACGCTCTTAAAATCATTGCAGATATTGGAACTATCCACTTTTTCTTTAATTCTACGTAATCTTCTAATTCACTAACATTAGCTAAATCAGCCCAGAAAGCTTCCTTTGGTAATAAAAATGCACATGCAAATTCATCTTTTGAGAATTTTTTAGACGGTATGTTAGCTTCTGTTGATACTATATATGCTAGTTCATAAGCTAAATCAAAGTTTCTTATTGTAGCTGATTTTCTATCATTTCCTAAAGATACTAAATATCTGCTTACCTTATCTATACTTTGCTTTTGAGTAAACGACATTGAACCTTTTTTATCCACATTCATAGACGATATTGCTATTCCATTTACTTCTAGTAATGTCGTCATATTCCCTATAGGTCCATCTCCTAATCCCCAATATCTTCTAACTTTAGTAGCTAATTCTTCTATATCATCATACTTACTTAAGTTGTCTGCTAATTTCATTTCTGGGAATTTTATATATCCTTCTATAAAAGATATTATTCTATGAGTCATTACTAATTTTTCTTTATAAGAGATTTCTTCCACTCTTGGTATTGGTGATTCTGGTCTAATATGAGTACTTTCAACTAATACCTTTATACTATCTTTTTGAAAGAAGTACTCTCTTGGGAACTTTAGTGCATTTGATATTTTCATCTCATTTTCTACAACTGGCTTGTACTTCTCTTCTTCAAAAGCTATTAAATCTTTTTTATTTATTTTAGTTTCACTAGCTAATTGATCTATTGTTTTACCTCTATACATTCTTGCAACTTTTAATCTTTTTCCGTTAAATATCTTTTTTTTGCTCATATTTTATCTCACTTTCATAATTTATGATATCCGTCATCTTAAAATTTAAAATGCTCTGGATAAAAGTAATACCCAGAGCATTATTCAAATAATATTATGTCGATAATATTATCATATTTATTATATATAGTCAATTATAAGCCTAATTTATCGCTTATACCCTGCATAGCCTCTAGAGATATTTGTGCAAATTCATTAAACGGTATACCTATTTCTTCAATACTTCTCATAGCCTCTCTAGAAGCCCCTGCTGCAAATTTTAGTTCTTTCATACGCTTAGTTATAGATTTTACCTTTACACTAGATATCTTTTTATCTGGATATATAAGTGCTATTGCTGTAATAAATCCTGTTATAGGATCTGCTGCATATATTGCCTTATCCATAGTACTTATTCTTTCTATTCCATTATCATAGTTATGAGCTTTTATAGCTTGATATATGTATTCATTTCCAAACTTTTCTTTTTGAAGAAGTTCTACAGATTTTATACCATGTAACTTTGACTCATCAGGATTATTTTTATAATCTAGCATGTCTGAATCTAAATCATGTAAAAGTCCTGCTATTGCCCACTCTTCTTCTTTTTCTGGCTCTAACTTTTTTCCTAGTTCTCTCATAACTGCTTCAACTGCATATGAATGTTTAAGTAAATGTTCACTATCTAGATATTTGTTAAGTATTTCTATTGCTTGTTCTCTCATTTCCCTTTACCCTCCTAAACCTTTATACTTTATTTTATTGTTATTCTACACCTCTATAATAATGGCCTGCACATACCCCTCTATCATCTAATTCATTATAAAGTTTTGTAGCTTTTAAACCAAGTTTGTAGTCATTATTTAATACTTCTTGATAAGCTTGTATTACTTTTCTAACCGTTTCTCCATCTTCTAATGTAAAATCTAATCTAAGTATGTTTATACCTATCTCATTTAGTTCTTCTAAATTATCTAACATACAAGTTACCTTTGAATTATATATAGTACTTCTACAGAATATATCTTGAGATACTCTATATTTTTCATCTTTAAAGTCTTTTAAAGCATAAGTACTTTCCTTACATTTAGCAACTCTCTTATCTTTTTTACATTCTCTTACAACTACACCCATTGGACAATACTCTGTTATCATAAGCGGAGTATATCCATATACAACTCCTTCAATATCCATGTCTGTATATTTTAAGGTTTCTTTTATCTCATAAATATTTAACTCTTGAGATAAACATAATGTATTTGCTCCAACTTCTTTAAAGTAATTTACAGTTTCACTATTAAATGCATTTAAGTAATAGTCTATATTTAATTCTTTATCTTTAAAATAATCTATTGGTCCCCAGCTACCAACTTGTACAGAATTTATTCCAGATTCTTTTGCTTTATTTAGTTGTGAGTATTCTTTATATCTTATTATTCTAGGTGTAGAGTAAACTAGTTTAGTATTGTATTTATGCGACATTACTATAGCTTCATCTAACGTTCTTACATCTTCATAATAAATTGTTTCAATACCACATTCTAAAGCTTCTTTTAATTGTTCTAAGTTCTTAACTTTTACAGATAAACTTTCTTTATTATCTCTTCTTACTTTAGTTGGGTTATATTTTACTACTTTATTCTTATAGCTTCTATTTTTTATCTTAACTCTTTCTTCGTCTAAATCCTCAATACAATCTCTTCTCATTTGGTTTAGTATACTTATTGGTAAACTTATATTATCATCTAAATCTATTTCTAAATTTCTTAGTAAATAGGGGGTATTACCCATTTTTTGTAACTGAGTTTCTATCTTTTCTTTACTTAAAGCTACTTTCATGGCTTTTTCTACTATCTTATCTCCAACTACTTTCGCACTATTTCCTTTAATATCATTTAGAATTAATACTGGATTTTCACCTAATTTTATGATTATTTTAGCATCTACATCATTTTTTATAAGCTCTTTATCTTGTTTAAATGTAGCTTGTACTCTATCTATTAATTCACTATCTGAAGTTTTAAATACTACTTGTCCTCTTTTAGCTTCACCAACAAAATCTAGTTCTATTAAATCGCCTTTATAACCTATTGTAGTTATTTCACCATTTTTAATAATTCTACCTATTGTTCCACCGCCTAGGTTTATTCCATCACCCTTTTTAAGAGTATTTTCTAGTATCATTTTTAATCTCTTAGTTTTTTTATTACAATCTAAAACTTTTCCTATATACAGACCTTGGTTATTAGGTATTTCAGAGTTCATTACTTCTTCTCCTACTTCTCCTAATATTAAACCTTTAGTGAACTTTCTATTGAATATAACGTATAAGTCATTTATAGTTTCATTTGATACTTCTAATTTTTTAGTAGTTTGATATTGTTTTATTGCTTCATTATAGCTACCTATAACTGTCGCTACATATTCCGGTTTTTTCATTCTTCCTTCTATCTTTAAAGAATGTACTCCAGCATCCATTATTTTATCTATTTCTTCTATTGTACTTAAATCTCTTTGGCTTAACAGATAATCTCCATTACTATTTATTACTTCTCCAGTATGAACATCTATAAGCTCATATTTTTGTCTACATGGTTGTGCACATCTACCTCTATTACCTGATCTATTACCTATCATCGAACTCATTAAACATTGACCTGAGTAACATACACATAATGCTCCATGAACAAATACTTCTATATCAGCTTTACAGTTATCACATATATATTTTATCTCATCTACGCTTACTTCTCTTGCTAAAACTACTCTATCAAACCCAACTGATTCAAGGTATTTTACATCTTCTAGTGAGTGCGCAACCATTTGAGTACTTGCATGAAGTTCAAAATCTGGCAACATCTTCTTTATAATCCTTGCCATACCTATATCTTGAAGTATTATTGCATCTACATCTATATCATATAAAAACTTTGCATATTCTACAAAGTCATATATTTCATTTTGTTTTATTAAAGTATTCGCAGTTACAAAAACTTGTACGCCTCTTATATGTGCATATCTAACAGCTTCTTTCAATTCATTTCTATCAAAATTATTTGCTGATGCCCTTGCACTAAAATCTTTACCGCCAAGATATACAGCATTAGCTCCATTTTGTACTGCTGCCTTTAAAGCTTCAAATGACCCAACGGGTGCTAACAATTCTATGTCTCTCATATTATCCTCCTTAAAATTCGCTTTACTAAAAATATTATATCTCTATAATATCCCTAATTATAAAAATTAAAACCTTCAGGTTAACTCCTGAAGGCTTAATTTTACTATCTTTTCGCTCTCATGAATTTTACTTCATTTTCAAGCTCTGTTTTTTCTAATTGTACTTTATATGCTTTATTTTGGAACTCTGATGCTAAACTTTCTGCAATTTTTGCTCTTTCGTTCGATTCATCTATAGAAGTTTTTAGCTCTTCTATTTGAGTTTTATAAGACTCTAGTTCTTCCTTTGAAGACTCAGTTTTATTTGATAATATAGCAATTTCTTGTTTTTGAGATTCTATTACTTTATTTAATTCTTCTATCTTTTCTTCATACTTAGCATGTTCTTTTTCTTTGCCTTGTAATTCTAGATGTAGTTTTCTAATCTCTAGTTTAAGTTCTTCGTCTGATGAACCAACTTTTTTCTTTAATTCTTCATTTTCCTTAGCTAATTCGTCGTTTGACTCTGAACATTCAAATAATATATCTGTAATGTTTACTGCTGTTACTATAGCTGAAACAACAGTACTTAGTTTCGGATTTGCACTTATAACCTTACTCATCTCTTTATCGACATATGATGCAACAGCTATCATATGTTGTTCCGACTTATCTCCAACCATCGGATATTCAGCCCCATTAATCTTTACCATTACCTTATTCATACTAACACGCCCCTTAAGTTAGTTAGTTTGATCTTAAGTTTGCATTTAGTTTTTCACTTAGCTCACTTAATATCTTATCATGTACTTTTGCTACATCTTCATCTGTTAAAGTTTTTTCACTACTTCTATATGTTAAAGAATATGCTATTGATTTATATCCATCTTCTATTTGAGACCCTTTGTAAACGTCAAATAATTTATAACTTTCAACTAATCCACCTGAATTAGCCTTTATTATATCTTCTATTTGTTTTACAAATACTTCATCTTTAACTATTAATGCTATATCTCTAGATGTTGATGGATATTTTGGCAATGGAGTGTATATTTTAGTTCCATTACAATTATCAAATACTAAATCAGTATTTATTTCAGCTACATAAACTCTTTGCCCTAGATTGTAGTTTTCATCTACATTTGGGTGTATTTCTCCAAAAGTACCTATACATATATTATTATACACTACTTTTGCACATCTTCCAGGATGGAATGTAGGATTTGTCGTTTCTGGTTCTATTTCGTAACCTTTTAATCCAACATTATTTAATATTATTTCTACAATTCCTTTTAAATTAAAGAAGTCTACTTCTTTACCATACATTCCTACACATAATTTCTTAGTTTCAACTGGTAAACCATCTTGCGGAGTAAATGTATTTCCGCATTCAAATGCTGATACTGATTCTACTTTGTGAGATATATTTGTAGATATTACATCTAACATATTAGGTATTAATGTAGTTCTCATAACAGAAGTCTCTTCACCTAATGGATTTATTATCTTAACAAAATCTCTCTTTGAATCATCTTGAGATAAGTTTATTTTATCTACACCTCTTGGGCTTACAAATGAATATGTTAATATTTCACTTAACCCAGTTGCTATAGCATTATTTTTTATATTGTCCATAAATTTTTGTTTATCAGTTTTTACACCTGCTGTAGCATTTCCTTCTAAATCAGCTGATGGAATATTTTCATAACCATATATTCTAGCTATTTCTTCTAATATATCTGCATCTTCAACTATGTCCAATCTGAAACTTGGAACTTCTAATTCTAATTTATCAGAATTTATTAGGTTACACTTAAACTCTAAACTTTCTAATATACTTAAGAATTGGTCAATTGATACGTTAACACCTAATAATTTATTTATTCTTTGAGGGTTAACTACTACCTTTTGAACTTCTTCTTTCTTTGGATAGTAGTCTAACATTCCGTTTAATACTCTTCCACATTCTAATTCTTCTATTAGTTGGCAAGCTCTATTTACAGCCATTTCTGTTAGGTTAATATCTATACCTTTTTCGAATCTAGAAGACGCTTCAGTTCTAAGACCTAATTTCTTAGACGTAGCTCTTATATTTTCTTTAGCAAAACTAGCTCCCTCTAAGAATATAGATTTTGTTTCATTTTTTATTTCTGAGTTTTCTCCACCCATTATACCAGCTAAGTCTAACGTCTTATCTTGGTTTCCTATTACTAACATATCTGATGTTAATACTCTTTCAACACCATCTAATGTAGTGAATTTTTCATCTTCATCAGCTAGTTTAACTATCATTTTATTGTATTTTATATCATCTAAGTCAAATGCATGAAGTGGTTGACCTAACTCTAACATAACATAGTTTGTTATATCTACTATATTGTTTATTGGTCTCATTTCTGCTTCTATAAGTCTTCTTTGCATCCAATATGGAGAAGGACCTACTTTAACATCTTTTACAACTTTACCACAGTATCTCTTACATAAATCTGTTTGAATATCTATTTCAAATTGCATTTCTTCATTAGAGCCATTTACTTTTATTTCTGGTAACTTTAATTCTGTTTCTAATGTAACAGCGGCTTCTCTAGCTATACCCATTATCGATCTACAATCAGGTCTGTTTGAAGTTATTTCAAATTCGATTAATGCATCATTTATTCCTAAAGCTTCTCTTACATCAATTCCTAACTCAAATGAATCTTGATGATCTAATATATATATCCCGTCTTTTTTATGATCTTCAACATATTGAGATGGTATAGTTAGTTCTTCAGCACCACAGAACATTCCTTCTGATAATACTCCTCTTAACTTACCTTTTTTTATTTTAAAGTCTCCAGGAAGTACTGCACCTATTCTAGCAACAGGAACATAATCTCCAACTTTTATATTTTTAGCATTAGTTACTATTTGAAGAATTTCTCCATTTGCTACTTCAACCTTTGTAACTGTTAATCTTTCTGCATCTGGGTGCTGTTCTATTTCAAGTATTTTACATACCTCAACACCATTTGTTTCTTTTCCAAAGAATTCTACTTTCTCAACTTTTGACCCTGTCATAGTCATCATATCAGCAAATTCTTGAGTATCTTTATCTATATTAACGTAGTCTCTAAGCCATTTTAAAGGTACTAACATATTAAATCCCTCCTAATTAAAATTGATTTAAAAATCTCATATCATTTTCGAATAATAATCTTATATCGTCTATTTCATACTTAAGCATCGTAATTCTATCTACACCCATACCGAATGCAAATCCACTGTAAACTTCTGGGTCTATTCCACAGTTTCTAAGTACGTTTGGATGTACCATTCCTGCTCCTAATATTTCTATCCATCCTTCACCTTTACACATAGGGCATCCTGCACCATCACACTTAAAGCATGTAACATCTACTTCTGCACTAGGCTCTGTAAACGGGAAGTTGTGTGGTCTAAATTTAGTTTTTGTTTCTTCTCCAAATAACTTCTTAACGAACATATTTAATGTTCCTTTTAATTGTGCCATTGTAACATCTTTACCAACTACAAGACCTTCTATTTGATGGAACATCGGTGAGTGTGTAGCATCTGGAGAGTCAAATCTAAAACATCTCCCTGGAGATACTATCTTTATAGGTAACTCTTGGTTTTTCATAGTTCTAACTTGAACTGGAGATGTTTGAGTTCTAAGTAATAATTCACTATTTATATAGAATGTATCACTCATATCTCTTGATGGATGGTCTTTCGGCGCATTTAATGCATCAAAGTTGTTTGCAACAGTTTCAACTTCTGGACCTTCTGCTATTGAGAATCCCATTCCCATAAATATTTCACTTACCTCATCTATTATTTGAGTTATTGGATGTTTCTTTCCTACTAAAACTTCTTTCGCTGGCATAGTAACGTCGATAACTTCTTCAGCTAATTTCTTTTGTTGTTCTATAGCTTTTAATTCTTCTTTTTTAGAAGATATACTTCCTTCTATTGATTCTCTTACCTTATTAGCAACTTGACCTATAACTGGTCTTTCTTCTGCTGATAACTTACCCATCTCTTTAAGGATAGCAGTTATTTCACCTTTTTTACCTAAGTACTTAACTCTTAAGCTTTCAACTTGTTCTATACTAGCAGCATCTTTAATATCATTTAAAGCTACTTCTTGCAAATTAAGTAATTTTTCTTGCACTATTATCACCCTTTCACGTCTTTTTTGTATTAAAATTCGCTTCGCTCATATCGCCAACGACTACGTCCGTTGCTTAAGCTTAGCAGTTAGAAATTATAAATAATTTCTTGTATTAAAAAAAGCCCTTCATCCCTATCTAGGGACGAAAGACTATAATTTCGCGGTACCACCCTAGTAGTTTATTAAATAAATTAATAAACCACCTCTAATAAACTTAACGCGTTTTAACGTTAAAGCCTACTTTAAATTTCAGCTTTAATACTCCAGAGGGAACTTCTTTTGAATTCTTAGAAAGTACTTTCAGCCTTGGTACTTATCTCTGAGCTAAGTTGATTCAAAATACTTTTCTCTTTCATTGTATTTTAAATATACTTTTACATACAATTATATCATAAAATTTACACTGCTTACAATATCCTAAACTAAGTATTTCTTTATCTCATACATTAGTATCGCTGAACTTATAGCAGCATTTAATGATTCTGCCTTCCCATATATAGGTATTTTAACCAATACATCTGAATTCGATACTAATTCATCATTTATTCCATTAGCTTCATTTCCTATAACTAAAGCGACTTTATAATTATATTCTACCTCATTGTAGAAGTTATTTGTATCTAAATAACTAGATACTATATCAAAATTCTTTAGTTTAAGTAATCTTACCGCTTCATCCTGACTTGCATGAATTATATTCATATCAAATATAGATCCCATTGTTGATCTTATAACCTTTGGGTTATATATGTCTACACAACCTTTTAATGCTATTATAGCATCAACTCCAGCTGCATCTGCGGTTCTTATTATAGTTCCCATATTTCCTGGATCTTGTATTCTATCTAATATTAATACAAATCTATTTTCATCCTTTAGACTCATTTCTATATCCCTAGGTTTAAATTTAACAACACCTAGTATACCTTGAGTACTTTCCGTATCTACTAATTCATTGAATATTTTATTTGTAGTCTTATATGTTTTTATCTTTTTATCTTTAAGTATATCTAAAAACTTTACATGCTCTTCTTTATTTTCAAAATCTTCATTTATAAATACATAATCTAAATCAGCACTACAATCTATTGCTAAAGTTAGTATTCTATATCCTTCTATTATAAATTTATATTCTTTATTTCTATTTTTTGACTTTAATAATGATTTAGTGTATTTAACTTTATCATTATCTTTTGCTGTTATCATTATAGCCATGGCTATTTTCTCCTAATTAAATCATTATTTTCTGATGCTATGCTACTTATTTTATTATTTTGACCTATTACAACTAATATACTACCTAATCTAAGTTCCTCATCTGGTGAAGGTGTAACATTTATGTTTTTCCCACACTTTATAGCAAGTACAGTTATTTCATATCTAGCTCTTAATTCTAACTCTATTAAAGTTTTTCCTACCCAGCTAGTTGGTGTAACAATTTCAACTATTGAGTATTCTGGATCTAATTCTATATGATCTAATATATTATCGGATACTAGATTATGTGCAACTCTTACTCCCATATCTCTTTCTGGGAATACCACTCTATCTGCACCTATTTTATATAAAACTTTAGCTTGTAATTCATCTTTAGCTTTACATACTATTTGAGATACACCCATTTCTTTAGCTATAAGAGTAGCCATTATAGATGCTCTTATATCTGACCCTATTGCAATTATTGCCACATCAAAGTTTCCAAGTCCTAATGATCTTAATGATTGCTCATCTGTAACATCTACTATAGCTGCATGAGTAACTTTATCTGCTATGTTTTGAATTACTTCTTCACCTTTATCTATAGCCATAACTTGATGACCTAATAAGTGCATAGTTGTAGCAACCGAAGCACCAAATCTTCCACAACCAATAACTATATATTGTTTCATAATATTCTTCCTCTCAGTACAAAATTAATTATATTAATATATTTTAACCTACTATTATTTTTCCTTCTGGATATCTTATTGGAGGACTCTTTCTTGTTCCTCTTGAGATTATCGCCATGAATATAGTTAAAGACCCGACTCTTCCCATAAACATAAATAACATTATTAAAATCTTTCCTATCCCACTTAAACTTGGACTTCCACCTATACTTAATCCGACTGTTGCAAATGCTGATACAACCTCAAATCCAGCTTCAACTAAACTAAATTGTGGATCAGTTATAGATATAAGTAATGTTCCAGATACTACTACTGATATTCCTATAAAAAATATTCCTAATGATTTTCTTACTGTAGAATCTGATATTCTTCTTCCTAGTACTTCTATATCTGCTTTTCCACGTATGAAACTTCTTACTGTAAGTATTAATGTAGCTAGAGTAGTAATTTTTATACCACCTCCCGTTGATGCTGGAGCAGCCCCTATAAACATTAATATAATCATTATAAATATACTTCCTTGGTGAAGTAGGGTTAAATCTACTGTATTAAATCCTGCAGTTCTTAAGGTTACAGATTGGAAAAATGCTGCTAGTACTTTTCCTCCTGAGCCTAATTCTCCTAATGTATCTGGGTTGTTAAACTCTAAGAAAAATACAGATACCATTCCTAAAACTATAAGTATACATGTTGTAATTAATACTATCTTAGAATGTAAATTCAATTTAGATATTTTTTTATTTCTTATAATATCTAAAATTACTGGGAATCCTAACCCGCCTAGTATTATAAGTAATGATATCGTAATAGTAACTGTAAAGTTATTAACATAAGATGTTAATGATGAAAACTGACCACTAACAGATCCCATTAAATCAAATCCAGCATTACAAAATGCTGATATTGCATGGAATATACTATACCAAATACCTATCGCAAGCCCAAATTGAGGTATAAATACTGTTGATAATAATATAGCGCCTATACCTTCTATAAGGAATGTTATAAGTATTATATATCTCGTCAATTTAACTAATCCTGATAAATCTATTTGATTTAATGATTCTTGGATTAAAAGTCGTTCTTTTAAATTTATTCTTTTTTTCATTAGTAAAGCAAACATTGTCGTTGCAGTCATAAATCCAAGACCGCCAACCTGTATTAGTCCTATTATTACTACTTGCCCAAAACCACTCCAATATGTAGCAGTATCAACAGCAATTAATCCCGTAACGCATACTGCAGAAGTAGCTGTAAATAAAGCATTTAATAAACCTATACTCTCACCACTTCTTGATGATATAGGTAAATTTAATAATAATCCGCCTATTAATATAATTGATGCAAATCCTGCTACCATTATTTGAGTAGGTTGCATTTTATATATATAGGCGGCAATTTTATTGAGTATAGCCTTCACTTTAACGTAGTCCTCCTTTATAGATTATAGTTATTAATTTTATTTTTCATTTTTTTGTATACAAGGCTTTGAATTATTACTCTATTATATTCCAATTTTTATTTAAAAACAACAGCATAAATTATTATATAAATATATATCATAATTTATTAAAAATTATAAGATATATTTATATAATAACCCTTTTTACAGTATAAATATTTATTATTGTAATAAATATATTATAAAACTAAAAAAAGCCATAGCTCATTTGAGCTACAGCTTTTTATCGTTTATATTAAGCTAATTTTGATTTAGCAACTTCTACTAATTTAGCAAATCCTTGCTCATCATGTATAGCCATTTCAGCTAACATTTTTCTGTTAACTTCTATTCCAGCTAATTTTAATCCGTTCATGAATCTTGAGTATGATAATCCATGAGCTCTAGTTCCAGCATTTATTCTTTGTATCCAAAGTCTTCTGAAGTCTCTCTTCTTTAACTTTCTTCCTATATATGCGTTCTTTAACGCCTTCATTACGAATGCATTAGCCGGTCTAAATAATTTACTTCTAGATCCTCTAAATCCTTTTGCAAGTTTTAACACTTTTTTATGTTTCTTACGAGCGTTCATAGCTTTTTTAACTCTTGCCATCGTTATGACCTCCTTTGTTTTCCTCTTTTAATGTTTTTATATTTAATCCGTTTTTTAGTATGGTAATAATTGCGCTATTCTTCTAGCATCACCTTCACTAACTAATCCTGACTTTCTTAATTGCATCTTAGTTTTAGCAGCCTTCTTAGTTAGTATATGTCTTCTGAAAGCCTTAGCTCTCTTTAATTTTCCACTTCCAGTTTTCTTGAATCTTTTAGCAGCACCTCTATGAGTTTTCATTTTAGGCATGTTAATTTCCTCCTCTCAGTTAATCATCTATTTTTTTGGATCTATGATTACAACCATGTTATTACCCTCAAATTTAGGGGCCTTAGCTGGTTCTCCAAACTCTTTTACTATATCTATGAATTTAAGCATTACTGCTTTTCCAATATCTTTATGTCCTAATTCTCTACCTCTAAATCTAAGCTCTACCTTAACTTTGTCACCTTTTTTAAGGAACTTTATAGCATTGTTAGCTTTAGTATTTAAATCATTTTCTTCTATACCTGGTCTAAGTCTTACTTCTTTTACAGTTATAGTCTTTTGATTTTTTCTAGCTTCTTTTTCTTTTCTAGATTGTTCATATTTATATTTACCATAATCCATAAGTTTACATACAGATGGATTAGCATTAGGTGATATTTGTACTAAGTCTAAGTTTTTACTGTTAGCCATTGCTTGAGCTTCTTTAATTGATACTATTCCAAGTTGCTCTCCAGTTTCAGATAAAAGTCTTACTTCTTTATCTCTTATTTCTTCATTGATTGATAATTCTTTGCTAATAGTAGTACACCTCCAAGTTTTTTATATAAAATAAAAAGCGAATGATATAAATCATCCGCTATATAAGTTAACACATTAAAACAAGTTTTATACTAAATGTATAAAAACTCAACTTATATTTACCCAACAACTTACATCGTAAGGTGAGAAGCGGACTTCTTCTTCGTTTTTAATTATTACTCTATTTAATATATCACTTTCTTGTATTAAATGCAAGTATATTTTTATTTTTTTTTTAGATTTTTTTACATTTTTCTCAGTTTAATTACTTTGATTTTTTATTCATTAATATATTCTTATATATATTTTCAAAATTTAACTATATGTAATTATTTATCTAAATTCTGGTTATACTCTATAATGTTACATAGTGTAAATTATTTATAAAAATTTTAATAATAATTAATAATAAATATTAGTAACTTTGGAAAATATAAAATAAATTAACAATTTTATTATTGAGGTGTATGGCTATGAAAATGTTGGACAATTTTTTTAAAAAAGTTAATAAACCAGTACCTGTATTTGCTCAGACTAAAATGGAAAAAGAAAATCCACAAGATGATTCTAATTCCACTAAACCTAAAACTACATTTTGTGATGTTGCAGGTTTAGAAGAAATAAAAGAAGAGCTTTTTGAGATAGTTGACTTTATGAAATCTCCAGATAAGTACAAGAAAATGGGAGCAAAAATTCCTAAAGGGGTTCTTTTTTATGGTCCTCCTGGTACAGGAAAAACTCTTCTTGCATCAGCGGTTGCTGGAGAAACTAATGCCTCTTTCTTTAATGTTACTGGATCCGAATTCGTTGAGAAATACGTTGGTGTAGGAGCAAAGCGTGTTAGAACATTATTTGAAAAAGCTAGAAAAGAAGCTCCAAGTATAATATTTATAGACGAAGTTGATGCTATAGGAGCAAAAAGACATTTAGAAAGTAATAATGAAAAAGACCAAACTTTAAACCAACTATTAGTAGAAATGGATGGTTTCGTAAAAGACTCAAATGTAATAATAATAGGTGCAACAAACAGACTTGATTTACTTGATGAAGCATTACTTAGACCTGGAAGATTTGACAGACATATACACATTGGTTCGCCTAATTATAATACTAGATTTGAAATATTGAAAGTTCACACAAATAATAAACCACTAGACCCTAGTGTTGACCTTGAACTTTTAGCTAAAAAGACTCATGGATTTAATGGAGCTCATCTTTCAAATATAGCTAATGAAGCTGCCATATTTGCAGTTAGAGAAAGTAGTAATGTTATTACTTCTATCCATTTTGATAAGGCAATAGAAAGAGTTATTGCAGGGCTTGAATCTAAAAATTCTAAATTGATAGAAAAGGAAAAAGAAATAGTTTCTTATCATGAAGCTGGTCATGCCCTTGTCAGTGATTTAGTAGGTCTTTGTCCTATACAAAAAATATCTATAATTCCTAGAGGTCAAGCTTTAGGGTATGTTCTTCAACTTCCTGATGAGGATAGATATATTTACACTACAGAAGAGTTAACAGGGAAAATGAAGATTTTACTTGCTGGTAAAGCATCTGAAGAATTAATATTTAACCACAAATCAACTGGCGCTAAAGACGACTTAAAGAAAGTTACTGATATAGCTCATCAAATGGTTTGTGAATATGGAATGAGTAAATTAGGCTTTATGACTATTGATGGAAACGATAAAACTTTCTTATCAGGTCAAATACAAAAAGAAGCTAATGATATAGTTCAAAAATGTTATGATGAAACGTTAGAATTATTAAGAGATAACATAAATGACTTGCATATAGTTTCAAAACATTTATTCGAAAAAGAAACTATGACTCATGATGAATTAAAATCTTTAATAAGAAAAGAAATGTGTTAAAAAAAACCTTAGATTTATATCTAAGGTTTTTTTTATTTAATATTATGCTTGTATTACATTAGTTCTTTCTTCAACTTCTTGTAAAACAGTAGCCATGAATTCATTTAAGTCAAGACTTCCTATTTCACCTTTATCTCTACTTCTTACAGATATAGTCTTATCAGCAGCTTCTTTTTCTCCTACTATTACCATATATGGTATTTTTTGAAGTTGTGCTTCTCTTATTTTAAATCCAGTCTTTTCTGCTCTATCATCTATTTCAACTCTTATACCTTTAGCAAATAAAGCTTTTTTAACTTCATTAGCATAATCATTGTATTTATCAGATATAGGAAGTATTCTAACTTGAGTTGGAGCTAACCATACTGGGAATTTACCAGCATAATGTTCTATTAATATTCCTATGAATCTTTCTATACTACCGAATGCAACTCTGTGTATCATTACTGGTCTATGCTTTTCACCATCTTGACCTATATAAGTGATATCAAATCTTTGAGGTAATTGCATATCTAATTGAATAGTACCACATTGCCAAGTTCTACCTAAGCAGTCTCTTAAGTGGAAATCTATTTTAGGTCCGTAGAATGCTCCATCACCTTCATTTAACTTGTATGGTAAATTAAGTTCTTCTAAAGCTTCTCTTAAACCATTTTCAGCTGCTTCCCACTCTTCATCAGATCCCATTGAATCTTCTGGTCTAGTTGATAATTCTAAGTGATATTCAAATCCGAAAGTTTTATATACAGTATCTATTAATTTTACAACACCTTTTATTTGGTCTTTAATTTGTTCTGGTAACATGAATATATGTGCATCATCTTGAGTAAAAGCTCTAACTCTCATAAGTCCATGTAGTGCACCAGATAATTCATGTCTATGAACTCTACCTAACTCAGCTATTTTCATAGGGAAATCTCTATATGAATGTGGTTTAAAGTTGTAGAATAACATTGAACCTGGGCAGTTCATTGGCTTTATAGCAAAGTCTTGTTCATCTATTTGAACTGTGTACATATTCTCTTTGTAGTGATACCAATGTCCTGAAGTTTCCCATAACTTTCTATTTAATATTATTGGAGTTTCGATTTCACTATACCCATCTTCTCTGTGGATTTCTCTCCAGAATTTTAATAATTCATTTTTCAGTTCCATACCTTTTGGTAAGAATAATGGGAATCCTGGCCCTTCTTCTGGTATAAAGAATAAATCTAATTCTTTACCTAACTTTCTATGGTCTCTCTTTTTAGCTTCTTCAAGCATGTGTAGGTATTCTTCTAAATCTTTGTTCTTTTCAAAAGTTATACCATATATTCTTTGAAGCATTTTGTTCTTTTCGTCTCCACGCCAGTAAGCACCTGCTACACTTAATAACTTAACTGCCTTAACTTTTTTAGTTGAAGGTAAATGTGGTCCCCTGCATAAATCTGTGAAATCCCCTTGCTTATAGAAAGATATTATTTCTCCTTCTGGTAATTCTTCTATAAGTTCAACTTTGTATATTTCCTCATTTTCCTTAGCCCAAGCTAAAGCTTCTTCTCTTGGTAATTCGTATCTTTCAACAGCTATATCTTCTTTAGCTATCTTCTTCATTTCTTTTTCTAATTTTTCTAAATCTTCATTTGTTAATCTATGCTCTAGGTCTATATCGTAGTAGAATCCATTTTCTACAGTTGGCCCTATAGCAAATTTAGCATCTGGGTATAATCTCTTTATAGCTTGTGCTAGTATATGAGCTGATGTATGTCTAAATACATCTTTCCCTTCTACATCATCAAATTTAAATAAGTTTAATTCACAATCTTCTTTAACTATGTGATTTAATCCTACCACTTTACCATTTACTGATGCTGCAACTATAGCTCTAGCTAAACCTTCACTTATAGACTTCGCTATATCCATAACAGAAACTTCATTTTCAAATTCTCTTACTGATCCATCTTTTAAAGTAACTTTTATCATTGCTTTTCCTCCTCAATTTAATTTTTTTTATAAAATAAAAAACTCGTCCCAAAATATATTTTGGGACGAGTATTAATTCGCGGTTCCACCCAAGTTGGTCTACAAATGTAGGACCCTCTTGATGACTATAAGGTAGTCAACCGAATACTTTCACATATATAAAATATGCTAATAAATTCTGCTCCAAGGTAGTTTTCAAATAGTCATATTTAAACGGGCTTTCAGCCGGTGACCCATTATCTCTGAAAATTGTTTCTGTTTTACTCTTCCTTTTCATAGCACTTATTTTTAATTTAGTATCATTATATCAGATAGTTATATCTGTAGCAAGAATAATAATTAGATAAATATAATTATAATTCCTTGTATGATTCCTATCAAGAATCCTAGTACTAATCCTAATACCTCTATATGCTTTAACTCTTTCTGAGCAATTTTAAGTATTATATCTTCCAATTCATATAAATCTAATTCTGTAATTTTATTTTCTACCATTTTTTGAATATTTATACGCTCATTTGCTTTAATTATTAAATCTTTGCTTAAATCATCAATACTATTTTTTATTTCTACCTCTACAATATCTACAATATATCCTTGGATAAGATTTTTTATAGAGCTTGGAGCTAGAGACATTTTCTCATTTATTATAAGCTTAACTTTAATTTTTATATATTCTACAACATTTTGTTTATCTTCTTCTGTAATAATATTATCTAAAATATCTTCTAAAGAAAGAAATTCTTCTTCTATTACCATTCCTATGTTAGCTGCTATCTCTGCTTTTCTTTTTGGAATCAACCCTATTATTTCTTTATTTATTAAAGGTATTTTAATAGGTTTTATTGGCCTAAATATCAGTTTTATAGCTATTATGTTAGTTATATATCCAATTAGTCCACCAATACTTGCTAATACTAGTATTTTCAAAATATTGTTCATTGTAAGTTCTCCTTAGTCTATCTTATTAGTAAGTTTTTAAGTTATATACTATTATAAATCTTACTTAATAATTAAAAAAGTAGTTTTTTAAGTTAACAAACAATAAATTGAATTTCTTGTATATAATAACCTATGATAATTAGACCTATTTGTTACACAAAATTCCCTTAAATTTTAATTTTGATAAATTACGCTTACTCTATTGTCAAAAATAGATGATATAGTGTTTATTATTTCTTTTGACGAGTTATTATTTAATATATCTAAGATTTCTATTTTTTTAGGACATAACGTTAATAGTGTACTTATAAGAAAATCTTCATAGTTTAAGTTTTCTTTTATTGCCATATTTATAATTTCTTCGTCATCAATACTATCTATTTTATTTCCATGTTTATCATATAGAATAAAGGAATTATCATTCATAATATGTACTCTAAGTAAATCCATTTTTTCCTCTTGGATATCTATAAAATATTTTAGTACATTTATAAATTCATCTTGATCCTTTTTTATAAGATATTCCTCTAGTGCTGCATCCCCTATAGCTGATAGGTATTTAGTAAATTCTTTCATTCTAAATTTTACAAATCCATCTATGTTTATATAGTTGTTGCTTAATATGTAGTTATAAACCTTTGTATTTATAGAATTTTTGATAATCATCTCTTTTTGATTAAATAATTCTATAGACTTTAAATAAATACCATCTTTATCATCAGTATATATTTCACTATATTGCTTATATATATATTCTTTTAGTATATTATCCTTAATTACATCTATTATTAGATTTGTTATTTCTTCAGCTATTTCTTTGTTATCCTTGATACCTTTATTGTCTATTCTCAGTAATATTTCTATAAGCTCACCGTCATATCTTAATTCCTTTTCAAAATTATTATTATTTAAAAATTTCATTACAGATATTTGATCTTCTTTAGGTAAACTTAAATGTATATCTTTTTCTGTCAAAACTATCGCTCCTTTCTCATTATAAGAGGAACCATGGATGTATAGATATATTTTAAACTTGTTATATCCTATAGATTTTATTATTTCTATATTTCTTTTTTTAATTCATATTATGAAGAATTCTCTTCACTCAAATTTCTTCATAATAATAGAAATTTAGGCATAAAAAAATGATAGCTTAGCTATCATTTTTTTATTATCTTTCACCCTTTTTATATGAGCTACCTAAAGCTGCCGGAGCCTTAGAACTCTTAACAAATAATACTAATACTACTAATGTCACTATATAAGGTATCATTGATAATAAGTTTTCATTTATACTAAATGGTAACTCTGGGTTTCCAAAGAATACTGATAAAGCTGTAGAGAAACCAAATAATAAACACGCTACCATAGCCCATTGTGGTCTCCACTTACCAAATATTACTGCTGCCATAGCAATATATCCTTGTCCAGATATTAATGTAGGTCTGAATGAAGAAACAACAGCTAAACTCATTGATGCTCCACCTAAACCTGCTAGTATACCAGATATTATAACAGCCATATATCTTGTTTTTGCAACATTTATACCTAATGTATCTGCTGCACCTGGATGCTCTCCAACTGCTCTTACTCTAAGACCGAACTTAGTTTTATATAATATATACCATACTACAACTACTAATACAAATGCTAAAAATACAGTTGCATATGAGTTGAATATTGTATCTAATATGCTACCTTGTGGGAATAAACCATTTAACGGTCTTGGTATTTTATTTTCCATTGGTATTGTTGGAGTCATTGTAGCTCCATCAAACATTATTTTAGATGCAAATAAAGCAACCCCTGGAGCTAATAAGTTTATTGCTACCCCAGAAATAGTGTGGTCAGCATTACAACTTATTGTAGCAAAGGCATGGATTAATGCGAACAATCCACCTGCTAATCCACCTACTAAGAATGCTATCCATGGATTTCCTACTAAAAACCCTGTTGCTGCAGCTGCAAATGCACCTATAGTCATCATTCCTTCTATTCCGATATTAACTATACCAGAATTCTCTGAGAATACACCGCCTAATGCTGCAAATATCAGGGGTGTAGAGTACATTAAAGTTGTGCTAATAATTAAAGCTAAATCTTCCATTATGCATTACCCCCTTTATTTTTTTTATCTCTCATTTTTACATATAACATTCTTAAGACACTACTTAAAGCTATGAAGTAAACTATTGATCCTATAACTATATTTACAACCTCTGAAGGAGCTCCTATAGATTGCATCTTAGTTCCACCATATTTAAATGCTCCGAATAATAATCCTGAGAATATAACTCCTATTGGGTTACTGTTAGCAATAAGTGCAACAGCTATACCATCAAAACCATATCCTTCTTGTGCTGCAAGTATTGTTATGTTGTGAGACACACCCATAACTTGTATAGCACCAGCTACACCTGCAAGTAAACCTGCTATAGCCATAGATTTTAATATAGAGCTATTAACATTTATACCACCGTATTCAGCACCATATTTATTAAATCCAACTCCTCTTAATTCGAATCCTAAAGTTGTTTTAAATAATATAAATGCTATTATTAGTACAAGTACTATAGATATTACTATACCCCAGTTTACTTTAGTAGCAGGTCCTACTAATCCATTTAACCAGTGTATTCCTATACTAGCACTTTCATGTATATTTATTGATGCTTCACTATTTTCTCTAGCTAACCAACTAGTCTTTATCATAAAGTTACTTAGATAGAAAGCTATCCAGTTAAGCATTATTGTAGCTATAACTTCATTTATACCAAATTTAGATTTTAACCATCCTGCAAATCCACCCCAAATAGCTCCACCAAGTGCTGCCATTAAAAGTACAAATGGTACATGTATTATTGCAGGCAATTGAACTCCTGCACCAACTATAGTTGCGACTAATGAACCTATTATAAATTGACCTTCTGCACCTATATTAAATAGTCCCGTCTTAAATGCAAATGCAATAGATAAACCTGTTAATATAAGCGGTGTAGATCTTATTATAGTCCATGCTATAAATTTAGGTTTTCCAAATATACCATCTATCATAGCTGCATAAGCTTCTATCGGATTATGTCCCGCTATAATTAAAGCTATAGCTCCAACTATTAATCCTAATACTATAGATACTAAAGAGAATAATATAGTATTATCTACTAGAGAGACTTTTTTCTTTTTTGCTTTATCGCCCATTATTCGTCACCTCCTGCCATCATTAATCCTAATGTATTTTCATCTGCATCTTTCGCATCAACTATTCCTACTATTTTTCCTTCATATATTACTGCTATTCTATCAGATACGTTCATAACTTCATCTAATTCTAAAGATACTAATAATACTGCATTTCCTTCATCTCTTTGCTTTACTAATGATTTATGAACAAACTCTATAGCTCCAACATCTAATCCTCTTGTAGGTTGAGTTGCTATTAATAATTGCGGCTCTCCTGTAGCAGCTCTTGAAACTTCTATATTATCAACTTCTCTACCTATTATAACCTTTTGCTGGTTACCTCCAGATAAAGCTCTTGACTTTACAGTATGGTCTGTTGGTCTAACATCGAATCTTTCTATTATTCCATCAGCATATTTTTCTATTGCTTCTTTATTTAATATTCCATTTTTAGAGAATCTAGGATCTTTATAGTTTTGTAAAACTGTATTTTCAGCAACAGTAAAATCTAATATTAATCCTCTCTTATGTCTATCTTCTGGTATATTCTTTATACCTTTTTTAAACACATCTTTTGGAGTATTATTTAAAACTTCATGCCCATTGATTTTTATGCTTCCTGATTGAGATTTTCTAAGTCCAGTTAAAGCTTCAACAAGTTCTGATTGACCATTACCATCTATACCAGCAATACCTAGTATTTCACCAGCTTTTACATCTAGTGATAATCCATCTACTACTGATATCTTTCTATTGTCTTTGACTATTAAGTCTTTTATTTCTAATACCGATTGCTTTGGCTTCGCTTCAACTTTATCAACTTTAAAGTTTACTTCTCTACCAACCATCATTGCAGCTAATTCATCTTCAGTAGTTTCAGATACTTTTACAGTATCTATATACTTTCCTCTTCTGATTATTGTACAGTGATCTGCTGCGGCTTTTATCTCTTTTAACTTATGAGTTATTATAATTACAGATTTACCTTCTTTAGTTAAGTTTCTTATTATTTGTATAAGTTCTATTATTTCTTGTGGTGTTAAAACTGCTGTAGGTTCATCTAGTATTAATATCTCAGCTCCTCTATATAAAGCTTTTAATATTTCTACTCTTTGTTGCATCCCAACAGTTATATCTTCAACCTTGGCATTTGGGTCAACATATAATCCATATTTCTCTGATATTGCTTTAACATCTTCTATAGCTTTGTTTATATCTACAGCGCCTAATCCTTTTGTTGGTTCAGTACCAAGTATTATGTTTTGAGCTACTGTAAAAGGTTGAACTAGCATGAAATGTTGATGCACCATACCTATTCCATTTTGTATAGCCACATTTGGATTATCCATATTAACTAATTTCCCATTTATATGTATCTCACCTGATGTTTGGTGATATAAACCATATAATATGTTCATTAGAGTAGATTTTCCTGCTCCGTTCTCACCTAAAAGAGCATGTACTTCACCTTTATGAACAGTCAAGTCTATGTTATCATTCGCAACGAAGTTTCCGAACTTTTTAGTTATCTTTTTCATTTCTACAACTTTTTTGCTGTAGTCGACATTACTATTATTCATCGCTCTTTTTATCCTCCTTAATTTAATAGTCAGCATTTTTATTATACTAAAATACCGCTAGCATAACAAACCATTTTATATATTTTTTTCATTTTAGCTTGTTTTTTGTGTTTTTTTGTCGAATTTTAATAATTAATCCTTATTTTTTTAACTAATATGCCAATATAATTACTTTGAATTCATATATTTTTATTCTTTCCAAAACCTCATAAAATATTTTATTATACACACTTACTATTAATTTAATTGTGCTATATCTTTAAAAGGCTTGTCGCAAAAAAAGCTATCCTAATTTTAGGATAGCCCTTCATTATTTAATTATTTCTTTAATTCCTTATATTCTTTTTCATTTTCAGGAACTTTTATTTCATCTTTTTTAATCTTTTCAGCTATTTCATTAACGTATTTTAATATATCTGGTTGAACATTTTCTGAACTAGTTTTAGCTATACCAACTCCACCCATATCTAATGTATTAACTATAACTTGTCCTGGCTTATATTTACCTTCTATCATAGACTTAGCTGCATCAAAAACAGCAATATCTATATTTTTCATTGCTGAAGTTATTACGTTATCTGGAGCTAATTTATTTTGATCTTGGTCAACACCTATAGCTTTTTTACCATTTTCTTTAGCAGCTTCTATTGCACCTATACCACAAGCACCAGCAGCTGTAAATATTACGTCAACTCCGTCTTTATGCATTTGGTTAGCTATCGACTTTCCTTTTGCCATATCTGTAAAGCTGTTTGTATATTGAACACTTACTTTTGCATTTGGATCAGTTGCCTCAACACCTGCTCTAAATCCATAGTCAAATCTATCTATAACTTCACCTGATATACCACCGATGAAACCAATTTTATGACTTTCACTCATCTTAGCAGCAATTACTCCTGTTAAGTATGATGATACGTGGTCTTCAAATAATAATGATGTTACATTTGCTGGTTGCTTTTTATACGCAGCATCTACAAGAGCAAATTGATTGTCTGGGTAGTTTTTAGCTGCTTCTTCTATAGCATCTGCTAATTTAAATCCTACACCTATTATTAAATCAGTATCTTCTTCAACTAATGTTTCAACGTTAGGTACGTAATCAGCATCTTGCTTTGATTCTAAGTACTTAACTTTAACTTTATCTTCACCAAATTCTTTTTTTATCTTTTCTAATCCAGCCCATGCAGATTGGTTAAATGATTCATCATTAACTCCACCTGTGTCTGTAACCATAGCTATCTTGAATACCTTTTTTTCTCCATCTGCACTCCCAGCCGCTTCTTTTTTCTCTCCTGAGCTACATCCAACTAGCACACTAGCACTCATAACTGTAACTAATGCTACAGATAATAACTTTTTAAGTTTCATAAGTATCCTCCTCAAAACCTCATATATATTGTGTAATAATTATCTTTATTTTACTACACTTTATATTATTTTTCTATATTTAATTCAATATTCATGATAAAATTTTTGACTTTTATGTAATATCTTGACATTTACATATAATATAGTGCATCATATTAGGTATATATGCTACTCTATTTTAAAATAAAATTAAAATTTCATTTTATATTTTATTTTATTAAAAAAACTTTCAAATTATATTTGAAAGTTCTTTATTCTTAAAGTTATTTTTTAAAACATACTATTCCAGTTAAACCTGGGCCTGCGTGAGAGCCTATTACAGTTCCAATTTGGAAATATTCTATACTCTTAGGATTAAATTGTTCTTTAAGTGCTTCTGTTAATCTATCTCTTTCTTTAAAATCGTCACTATATGCTATGTACATAGTTTGATCCGAAAAATCTGTTCCACAATTTTCCTTTATAATCTCTACCATTTTTGATATAACATTTTTCTTGCCTCTTACTTGGCATACAGGCGCAACTAAACCATTTTTTATATCAAGTATTGGCTTTATATTTAAAATACTACCTATGGCAGCTTTAGTAGATGATATTCTACCACCTTTTTGTAAATATTCTAATGTATCAACAGAGAATAATACATAAGTCTTTTCTCTTAATTTATCTATTTCAGAAATTATTTCCTCAATTTCTTTTCCTTCTTGGGCCATCTGTGCAGCTTTAACTACTAATAATCCAACTAGATAAGTTAATGTTTGAGAGTCATAAGTGTATATTTCTCCCTCTGTATCATTCTTTGCCATTACAGCACTTTGATATGTTCCTGTAGCTGCTGATGAACCTGCTATATAAAGTATTTTTCTTCCTTCATTTACATACTTGTCGAAAACCTCTTTAAATTGTGCATATGTAGCTTGTGAAGTTTTTGGGTATGCATTTTCTTCTCTTAAGATTTTGTAAAAATCATCATTAGATATATCAATTCCATCTTTATATTCGTTTCCATCTAATATAACTGTAAGTGGAACTACTTCTATATCGTATTTTTCTATCAGTTCTTTAGGTATATCTGATAAACTATCGCATATTATTTTTAAATTTTTCATTAAAACACGCCCCCTTCTAAAAACAGTGTTTCGGATATTTAGGATTATCTCATATTAGGATAACCTAATTGTCTTAATGCTTCATATACAACTATCGCAACTGAATTAGATAAATTCAGTGATCTAGCTTTTTCTACATTTATCATAGGTATTCTCATACAAGTTTCTAAATTTGCTTTTATTAAAGTCTCTGGTAATCCTTTAGTTTCTTTTCCGAATACTATAAATGAGTTATCAACAAATTCTACATCTGAATGTGATTGATTTACCTTTGTTGTAGAAAAGAAAAATTTTCCATCAGGATTTTTCTCAACTACTTCTTCGAAACTATCATAATATTGTATATTTGCTAAGTCCCAATAGTCAAGTCCACTTCTTTTTAAATACTTATCTTCTAATGAAAATCCTAAAGGTCTTACTAAATGTAAAATCGTTCCTGTTGCTGCACACGTTCTTATTATATTACCTGTATTTTGAGGTATTTCTGGCTCTACTAAGACTACATTTAATGACATATCCATCCTCCTTAAATATTTCTATTTGTATTCTATAGTCAATTAAACTATGTAAAATCTAACAATTTTATATTTTAATATTAGTCCAAATACAATTATATCAGAAAATTACTTTTCTAAGAACTCACTTTCAGAAACTTCTTAGATATATGTACAATAAATGAAATCTTCTATCTATATTAATATAAATAGAAGATTTCATTTATCAAATAATTTCTTTATCTATATTGTCTATAACTTTCTTTTTAGTACCGTATACAACTACCTTATCCATAGGAGGATAATAGCTTTCACTAATAAATTCTTTTGTTTTGCCTTTATCTCCTTTATAAATTCTGAAAGTATTTATTTTATATCCAACTCTCCCATTTTGTGATATTGTCTTTTCTCCTTCAAAGATTTTTTCACTAGTTTCTATTTTTACTTTATTAGGTACTGATTTTATAATTTCGGTTGTTACTTCTATTTCTTTCTTATCTTCCTTATTACCATATATAGTTGTTACTATTTTATTATTATATATTTTGTGAGTAACAAGTATAGGTGTATTATATTTATTTTTAAATCTAAAATCTAAATTTCCTGTTGCAACTGTAGCATCTCTTCCTTTTGAAACATAAGCACTTGGTATACTGTGATTTCTTACTTTTGTAATTTCAAGACCTGCATAAAGTGCTGCATTATACATAGTACTTGATACTTGGCATATACCTCCACCTAATCCTTGTTCTAATTTTCCATTGATTATTACTGGAGCATTTTTAAACTGTGATTGAATACTAGCATCATTAACATAATGATTAAATGAAAACTCTTCAGATGGCTTAACTATTACATTATTAGTAGCTCTAGCTGCAACATCTATATTATTAACTCTATTTTCTAGCTTATGATTAAAATTAGTTTCATAAGTTCCAAGTACTGTATCTATTTTGCTTAACTCATCATATATAAAATTAGGTCTTATGCTTATTGTTGGTATTTTTTCGTCATTAGAAAAAACTTTATTTATATCTAATATAATTGCTTTTTTTAGTTTATCTACATCTATCTTTATTCCATAAGTTTCTTTTGTATAATTAAATCTATTATCTTCTAATTTTATAGTTGCACTTATAGGTTCTATATTAATATTTTCATTTAAAAAATTTATATATTTATCTAAGTTTTTTTCATTATAGCTACACTTTAAGCCAATAGTTTTATTTTCACCTAAATCTAAGTCTATTTTTGTTTTAATATTAGATATTATATCTTTATCACGACCAATATTATATGCCTTTTCTACAGCATCATCAATGCTATAAACTATTCCTAAGTCTTTTTTATTTAACTTATAAGTTTTGTCTTCAAATATTAAGTTTATTTCATTATAGTGATTTATAGTTTCTTCAACTTTTCTTTTTGCTTCATTCTTAGTTAATCCTGATATATCTATAGACATTATAGAAATATTTTTGTGTATTTTTCCTTCCCTTGTTATTGCTTGAGATAAATTTGTACTACCTAAAAAAAAGATTCCTACTGACAATAATAATATCATCTTAAGTCGTTTCAATTTTGTCATCCCTCTCCTTATAGTAATTACAGTCACTTTTTATAGGGCAAATACTACATTCTGGATTTCTAGCTTTACACATCCTCCTTCCATGGAAAATTAAAAGATGATGCGAATGAGACCATCTATTCTTCGGTATTGCTTCCATAAGGGCAAACTCTGTTTTTTCTGGAGTATGTGTATTAACTATACCGATTCTATTTGATACTCTAAAAACATGTGTATCTACTGCTATTGCATCTTGTCCAAATGCATTACTTAAAACTACTCCTGCAGTTTTCCTTCCTACTCCTGGAAGTTTTACAAGCTCTTCTAATGTGTCTGGCACTTCTCCATTATAAACATTACATATGGTTTGTGATGTTACTTTTATCTTTTCAGCTTTACTTTTATATAATCCACAACTTTTTATTTCTTTACTAATTTCTTCAATACTTAACTTAGAAAAAGCTTGCGCGGTATTATATTTTTTAAATAATTCTCCTGTTACCTTATTGACTCTTACATCTGTACATTGAGCTGACAATATTGTTGCAATTAAAAGTTCAAAAGGAGTTGTATAATCTAACTCACATTTGGCATCTGGGTAAAGTTCTTCTAATGCATCTAGTATTTCATTAACATTTTTCATTTAAAATCCCCCTAAAATTTAAATTATAATAATATTATCTATCATAATCAGCAATATATAACAAATTATTATTGCTAATTTTATTATATTTTTTTATATTAAATAAAAAGAAAGCAAAAGCTAATTAGCTTTTGCTTTCTATCATTATATAAATACCCAGAATATAAATCATTAAAACTATTTATATTCTGTTTTTTGCGCTTTTGAAAACTTTAATAATCTTTCTTTTACAAGTTTTTTAATTTTCTCAAATTTCATATCAGTTAATATTTCTATTGCTTCTTCAACTTTAGATACTGTATAAACCTTGAATTTTCCATCTTCAATTGCTTTGTTTACTTCATCAGATAAAACTAAGTTTCTGCTATTATTTTTAGGGATTATTACACCTTGATTGTCATTTAATCCTTTTTTCTTACATGCTGAATAAAATCCTTCTATTTTTTCGGTGATTCCTCCAACTACCTGTATTTCACCTTTTTGATTCATTGACCCTGTTGCTGCAATATTTTGTTTCAAAGGAACATTACTTAGTGATGATAAAAGTGCATATAATTCCGCTCCAGTCGCACTATCACCTTCTATTCCTCCATAGTTTTGTTCAAAACAAATATATGCATTTAACGATAATGGGAATTCTTGAGCAAAGTTTTCTGCTAAATATCCACCTAATATTAATACACCTTTATTGTGTATAGGCCCACTCATCTTAACTTCTCTTTCTATATTAACAATTCCATCATTACCAGGACTAGTAGTTACTGTTATTCTTGAAGGTCTTCCAAATGAGTATTCACCTGTATTTAAAACTGATAAACCATTTATAACTCCTACTCTACTTCCCTCAGTTTCTATAAGAGTAAAACCATTTTCTAATGATTCATCCATTCTATTTTCAATTCTATTTAATCTTTTTCTTCTTTCATTTATAGCTTTTTTTACATCTTCTTTATCTACATATTCTACATTTCTAATTTTAGCATATGCATCTCCTTCTACTATAACCTCCATAATTTTATTAAATTTTGTTGATAACTTATAGCTATCTCCTGCAATTCTTGTGCTAAATTTAACTACTTCGGCAACTGCATCATATGTGAAATGTTTTAATTTTCCCTTATTGCATTGAAACGCTATAAATCTTGCTATTCCATCTTCATTTACCTCATTTTTTTCCATCTCATCATCAAAATCAACAAATACCTTAAAGTACTTACTAAAATCTGGGTCATAACTATATAAAGCATTGTACATATGGTTATCTCCTATCAGTATTACCTTCATATCTATTGGCATACTTTCTGGCTTTATAGCTGTTTGAGTATCTACTCCCATTTTTCTAGACTGTATAGCTCTCTTTAGCATATCCCATGATAGGGCATATCTTAAAAGTTGATCTACATATAAAACTAAATAACCACCATTAGCTTTATGAACTGCCCCTGGTATTAGCTTAGTAAAATCAGTTTTTATATTTCCATTATAGTAATCATATTCAGCTTTACCAAATAAATTAGCTGGACTTGGATTTATCTCAAATATTACAGGCGCTGATGAGTTTTCTTTATCGCTACCATTATCTACAAATAAATTTACTTTATATTTTATAAAATGTTCTTTATCATACTTATCTTTTAAATCTTCTTCATCTAAGTAAAATAGATATACATATTCTAATATATCTTTTCTTATATTATTTAAATATGTTTCTACTTTATCATAATCCTTATATTTTTCAATTAAAGATTCAATATGAGGGTCTATTACAAACTTTGCTACTTCCTCTTCTAAATCAAGTAAAGCTTCTTTTGCAGCATCTTCTAAATCTCTTATTTTATATACAACCTGTATTGCCATATTTTCTAATTCTCTTTTAACTTTATAAAATTCCTCGTCTGCTTTTTCGTCATCTTCATCTTTATCATCTTTTTCGTCTTTTATAGGTATAAATACCATCCCGACTTTACTATTTTTTAATTTAAATCCTTTTTCTTCTCCATATTTTTTAATCTTTTTAAGTAATGCATCTTTCTCTATTTCATATTCCTCAACAACCTGATTTTTTCCTATTTCAAAATCTTCACTTTCAAATGTGTCTCTTAACTCATCTAAGAGTGCTTCAATTAATTTTTCAATATCTTTTTTAAAAGTTCTTCCTAATCCTTTTTCTAATCCAATTATAATAGGTTCTCTACTTTGTTCAAAGTTATATACATAGCACCAATCTTTATGAGAATTCTTTTTAGATGCATACTTATTTAATGCTTTTGTAGCATATGTTGTTTTCCCTGTACCTGAATCTCCTGCTAGGTATATATTGTAAGCTGGATTATCAATTTTTAATCCAATCTCCATAGCATCTATAGCTCTTTCTTGACCTAGTATGCTTTCTAGAGGTTCTATTTCAGATGTATTTTTATAGTTTAACAATAGACCTCACCCCTTCTCCCCTTTTATAATATTCTCTGTTACTAAATTAATTTGTTATACTATTTAATATATGTCAGCAACACCTTATACTTGTTGTTAATTTAATATATGAAAGTAATTATTTATTTTTTTCATAAATAATATATATTCTAATTTTATTCATATTCATTTATTTTGTGATTTGTCTACTTATTTTTATATATAAAAAACAAAGGGTTATTAATCCTTTGTTTTTTCTGAAATTAAATCTAAATTTCTTTTTATTATATTTTTTCCTCTCCAACTAAACGCTTTATTTCCGTATCTACGTTTAAACTCTTTATTTGAAATAGAATTTATTTCCTCAATATCTAAACTTGTCATTATATTAGTTTTAAATTCATTAATATTTGTTATTGGTATATTTTTATTGTGAGGACATACATCTTGACATACATCACACCCAAATACTTTATTCTCACTTTGTAATATCCCTATTTCTTCTTCTGTCAATTCTCCCTTTTTTTGAGTTATATATGACAAACATCTCTTTGGATTCATTTCAAAATTTCCTAATAATGCATTTCCCGGACAATATTTTACACATTTCCCACATTTTATGCATGTTTTTGGTAAAGGCTGATCTGGATGAAAATCATAGTTATTTATTATATATCCTATAAATACATATGATCCATATTCATCTGTGATAATATTATTATTAATTCCAAAGTATCCTATTCCAGATAAATAGGCTAAGTGTCTATCCACTAGAGGACCATTATCTGTAAAATATTTATACTCAAATCCATCTATATTTTCAGTTAAGTAGTCGCAGATTTTTTGAAGAATATTTTTTATAACTATATGATAATCTTCTCCATAGCAGTATTTTGATAAATTTCCATCATTCTGATTTCCACTGTAATATGGAAACGCAAATACTATTATTGATTTTGCATTTTCCATTGTATTTCTTGGATCTATTCTATTTTCTAATACTGGTTCTTCCATTCCAGTAACATATCCATTTAATAATCTATGTTTTATTACTTGTTCTAAATTGTGATACGGTCCGATTCCTGCAATACCTACACATTTTAATCCTATTGATTTACAGAATTCTTTTAATTTTTCCTTATTCATAAAATATCCTTTCATTAATATTGTATTAGCTTTATAATAACTAAAGTGTAAGGATGGTGATAATTTGATTAAATTAACAATACCAGGTAGACCTATAAGTAAGTCTAACTTTAAACTTCATAATGTTCATGGACAAGCATGGATGCCATCAACTGGTAAACATTCTAAATACTTAGCCTATGAAAATATGATTGCAGGTTATATAAATCAGCAATACCAAGGAGATACAATAGAAGAAGATTTAATTACTGTCTTAAAACTATACTTCCCAAATAAACGTATGGGAGATTTACAT
The DNA here is from genome assembly GCF_053667625.1 of Faecalimicrobium sp. JNUCC 81. Taxonomy (NCBI): domain Bacteria; kingdom Bacillati; phylum Bacillota; class Clostridia; order Peptostreptococcales; family Peptostreptococcaceae; genus Faecalimicrobium; species Faecalimicrobium sp. JNUCC 81. The sequence goes on along the minus strand of NZ_CM132203.1, from coordinate 378,419 downwards.
AACTATCCTAAAAGTATTTGTGATGGTATAGAAAAAAGTGGTATCATCAAAAATGATAAACAGTTAAAACCAGTATTATTATTTGATTTTATAGACAAAGAAAATCCTCGTGTAGAAATAGAACTTTATCCTCTTTCTAAATATGATGTATCTTATAATATTTTTCCAAGAGAATAATAATAAAGAGAACTTACTTTACCTAAGTTCTCTTTATTATTATCTGTTTTAAGTTATACAATTCTATTTTACCCAAGCTTAGAAACAACATCCTTTAACATTTCTCTTATAGGAAGTTCATATGGACATTTAGTTTCGCATAATCCGCAACTTACACATTCATTAGCTTTTCCATTTGAAGCTGCATATCTTTGCTTAGCCCAGTCCTTTAAATTGTATCTAGTATAATATCCTTCTAGTAAAAAGTTTGCTGGTATATTTATACCTACAGGACATGGAAGACAATATTCACATCTTCTACAGAATCTTTTCCCTAGGTTTTTTCTTATTTCTTCTATTTTTATATTATCTTCTTCTGTAAGTTCTAAATTTTCTAGTACTTTGGTATTTTCTTTAACTTGTTCTACACTATCCATCCCTGGTATAACTACATCGATGTAATCTTTTGAAAGTATATACTTTATAGCTAAAGTAGCATTGTCTATTGCTCCTCCTGCTAAGGGTTTCATAACAATTATTCCGATACCTTTTTCATTAGCTTTTCTAAAAGCTTTATCAGCTTGTCCTTCTACTATGTTATATGGAAACTGTATTGTTGTAAACTTATCACTCTCTATTGCTTTTTCTATTGTTTCTAATCCATGACTAGTTATTCCTATATGCTTTATCTTACCTTCTTGTTTTGCTTCTAATAATGCTCTGTAAGCTTTATCTTCATCAAATATTAAATCATACTCTTCTGGCTTAACATTATGAAGTTGATATAAGTCTATATAGTCTGTCTTAAGATTTTTCAAGCTTATTTCTATATCTTTTTTCATATCTTTATAGTTTCTTGACATACTTTTAGTAGCTATAAAAAACTTTTCTCTTCTTCCATACAGGCTATTTCCTATATATTCTTCACTTATTGTGTATCCTCTGGCTGTATCTATAAAATTAACACCTTGCTTTTCTAATTCATCAATAACTTTATTTGTATCTTCTTGAGTTATCCTTTGAATTGGTATTCCTCCAAATCCAACTCTTTTTACATTCATATCACTTTTTCCTAATAATCTCATTACTTTCCCCCGTCATAAATTTTTATCTAAGCAACGAACCTGATTTATAGGTCATTATCGATACAAGCTTAGCAAGTTTTATTATCTAATATTTCTTTTATCATAGCAATCTCTCTTTTATGACCTTCGTCTTCAAGAGGAGTTTCTAAGAAAAATGGTAGATGGCTTATTTTAGGATGAGTCATAAAGTTGACTATAGCCTCTAATCCTATTTTACCTTCTCCAATTACTTCATGTCTATCTTTCTTATCTCCAAATGGCATCATACTATCATTTAAATGTACTGCCTTTAATCTATCTAGTCCTATTATTTTATCAAACTCTTCTAATACCCCATCTAAATCATTAACTATATCATATCCAGCTGAAAATACATGACATGTATCTAAGCAAACCCCTAATTTTTCATTGTGCTCAACACTATCTATAATTTCTTTTATTTGATTAAAGTCAAACCCTATTTCCGTTCCTTTTCCAGACATAGTTTCAAGAAGTAAAGTTAGATTTTCTTTTCCAGTTAAAGCTTCATTTAATGCATCTGATATTCTCTTTATTCCAAACTCTATACCTCCACCTACATGACTACCTGGGTGGAAACACATATATTCTATTCCTAAAGAATCCATTCTTTCTATATCTTCTTTTATAACTTTTCTAGCAAATTCATACACTTCATCCTTTGCTCCACCTAAATTCATAGTATATGGTGCATGAGCTAGTATTTTTCCAAAATTATTTTCTTCTCTTATTTTTTGAAACTTTGCTATATCCTTTTCATCAAATGCCTTAGCATTTCCTCCTCTTGGATTTCTGCTAAAAAATTGGAATGTATTAGCGCCTATTTCCACTGCTGTTTGTGCTGCTTTAAAAAAACCTTTTGCTATTGAAATATGTGGTCCTATTACAAGCATGTTGTAAATCCTCCTTATTGTCGATTTTATTATATTTATTTATAAACGATATTATACTTTAATTATACCCAAAAAAATAAGTATCAACAAAATTGATACTTATTATATATTGTACTCTTCCTCTTTTGACAGCGGCACAGCTAGTATAACTAGATCATATGCAGCTTCTTCACTAATTTTTTCTTTCTTACTTAAAATCTCTTTTAATTTTGATTCTATTGTCTCATTAAGTTCATTTAATTCTTCTCGGTTAAGATAAATGTTATTATAATCGATTATATTATTATTCTCTAATCCATCTTCCTCTGCAGCTTGGTAAAATAGTTCACTTATATTTTCAAATTTAGATATATACAATTCTTCACGGTCACATTCATCATCTAAAGAAAAATCTATAACATTTTTACCAATTACTATGTGCTTTGCTTTTGGATAATAATACTTTTCAACAATACCTGATTTAATTTTTTCCTCAACTAATTCTAAAATTCCTACTTTATAAAGTGTTTTTATATGATAGTTAATCTTAGCATGAGGTTCATCTAATAATTGAGACAATTGCTTTGCTGATAGCGGTGATTTATTAAAAGTTTTTAGTATATCTATTCGTCGAGGATGTGCTATTGCCTTTATGCACTCTAAATCTCGTAATACTAATACTTCTTTCATCTCTCCCACCCCCATAAAAAATTTATTTTAATGTAAGTTAATTATATATGAAGTAGTGTAAGTTGTCAAAAAATTCCATAATTTAAAATATATTTAATTTTAGTTTCTGTGATAAGTCTTCTAATATCTTAACTCCAGCCACACTATTTCCTTTTTTGTCTAATGCCGGACCGTAAACTCCTATTCCCATTTGATTTGGAACAGATGCAAGTATTCCTCCTCCGACACCCGACTTTGCAGGTATTCCGACCTTTATAGCAAATTCTCCTGATGCATCATACATACCACAAGTTACCATAAATGTTTTTACCATTCTTGAAACACGTTCACTTATTAATCTTTCTCCAGTTTCAATATCTACTCCATAACTTGCAAGATTAATTCCTATTCTTGCTAAATCTATTGCATCTATTTCTATAGAACATTGCTTAAAGTATAAATCTAGTACTTCTTCCACATCACCTTCTATAAATCCATCATTTTTTAATAAGTAAGCCATAGCCCTATTTCTATCACCGCTCATTTTTTCTGACTTATATACATCATAATTTATTCCTATATTATCATTTTTAGCTAATCGTCTAAAAAATTTTAACATTCTTTCTTCTTTTTCAACTATACTACTACCTTTTATAAGAGATGTTGTAACTATTGCTCCTGCATTTATCATTGGATTGCAAGGTTTTTTCGTATCATTAGTCTCTAGCTTCATTATAGAGTTAAACGGATCTCCACTTGGTTCCATGCCAACTTTAGAGAAAACATAAGACCAATCATTGTCCATAAGAGCCATCGCAAGCACTATTGTCTTTGATATACTTTGTATAGTAAACTTAGTATTACAATCTCCTGCTTTATATATATTATTATTTTTGTCTATTATGCATATCCCTAAATCATCTATACGCGCATTCTTCAATTCCGGTATATAACTTGCAACTTGTCCATAGTTTGTGTATTTTCTATTTCTGTCTAATATGTCATGTAAGATTTTTTCCATATTATTACCTCCCTATTTAGTTATATTTCGAAATATATAGTACTACTATAATACAAAAAGTCCTGATATTATGTCAATATCAGGACTTCTATATCTAATCTACTATTTTACTTCCACCTATAAATTCTCTTATTATAGAAGTTAAAGGTATATCGGATATGTCTTCTAACTCGACAAAATATTGTAGCAATTTTAATAATCTATTAGCCTCTATATATGCTTCATTGTCTCTTGTTATTTCTTCTAATAATGGTTTTGCGTATTTTTTTAGAACTGATAGTTCATAAACGCATGCAGAGTTAAATATCACATCCGCCTCTTCTTGATATGGGAATATATTTTTATTTTCTCCTCTTCTAACAGATTGCCACTGCATAATTGTTTTTTCTGCACTGTATCCTCTAAAATTATAATCTCTAACCATTCTTCTTATAAGTCTTAAGTCAGTAGTTGGTATTCTATTATGATCATCCAAATTTATTTGAGTTAAAGCACTTATATATATTTTAAATTTATCTTCATCTTTTATTGATGATGTTAACATAGGATTTAATCCATGAATTCCTTCTAATATTATAGGTTGATTTTGTTCGATCTTTAATTTCTTACCTGTTTCTTCTCTTTTACCAATTTTAAAATTAAATTTAGGAAGACTTATCTCTTCTCCATTTAATAATTTCTTTAAGTCTGAATTAAATCTTTCTAAATCTATTGCATATATAGATTCAAAATCAAAATTTCCAAACTCATCTAACGGTGTATCTTCTCTATTAACAAAATAATCATCTAATGATATTGATACAGGTTTTAAGTTATTAACTCTAAGATGTATAGATAATCTATGAGCAAAACTAGTTTTACCTGATGATGAAGGCGCTGCTATAAGTACTACTCTTTTTTCTTGTTCTTTTATTGCATCTGCAATTTGAGACAACTTCTTCTCATGTAAAGCTTCTACTGTTCTTATTATTTCTGGATATTCTTTATTTTCTATAATTTTATTAAGTGTTATAACCTTATCCACTCCTAAAAGATTAGACCACTGCTCTGCTTCTTGATATACATCTGCTAATTTTGGCTGTGGCTCAAATTCAATAGCAATATTTTTATTTTGTGGACTTGGACCTAATACTATTACACCATTTTTATATAATTTAAGATTAAATGTTTTTATATATCCTGTTGATGGAAGCATGTATCCATAAAAATGGTCTATCATTCCATTACACTTATATATTTTCACATCATCATACTCTTTATATTCTAGAAGTTTAGCTCTTTCATACATTTTATTTTCTTCAAATATTTTAATTGCTTCTTTCTTTGTTGTAGATATTTTTTCTATTTTATAGTTAGAATCAATTATTTGTTGCATTTTTTCTTTTATATTCTCTATATCTTTTTCAGTTAATTCTCTATCTATATGCACATCACAATATAAACCTTTTGATAAAGAATGTTCTACTACCACTCTTTTATCTCCAAATAGCTCTTTGCATGCCATTATAAATATAAAAGACACAGTCCTAGTATAAACTCTACGACCATCCATATCTGTTGTATCTAAAAACCTAAGATCACATTCATCATCAATTTCATATGTTAATTCTCTTAATTTATTATTTACAATTCCCAAAGTTATATATCCATTGTATTTATCACTTACTTCCTTAGCTATATCCTCTAATAATATACTTGAAGAGTTTTCCTCTAAATTAAATTTTTCAACATCTTTATTTACATATAAATTTATAGTTTTCATAGTAATGATCCTTTCTTCCCTATATATAGGAAAAAGAGGTATTTATACCTCTCCCTTAATAGCATTTAATTTGTTTATAGTTTCTTTTATATGTTCATAATTAATTTCTAAAATTAAATATTTAGCTTCTATTCTAAGCACTTCTTTTATGTGCTTCTTTTGTAATATACCTCTGCCTATACCTATATGTATATCATCTATACCATCGTTGTCACTTAAATGAATTACTTTTATTTTGTCTTTTAGAGACTCTATATAATCATCCTTATTAATCAAATAATGTCCTGTATCATAACAAAACCCTACATTATTATTTTTTATCACTTTAAATATATATTCAAAATCATAAACTGTGTTACCTACATTTGAAAAATCTCCACAATTAGAATATACATTTTCTATAGTTATTTCATAATTTATCTCTTCACATAGTTCTTTTAAAAATTCGGTGCTATTATCTAAGTATCTTTCTTTATTTTTCTTTAGTCTATTACTTATTACATAGCCTAAGTGAAGGTTAAAATATTTTATGTCAAAATCCTTTAAATCATTACTAATATTTTTAGTAAAATTTATCCATGATTTTCTTATATATTCTACATTTTCACAAGTGTTTAATTCCATAGGTAAATGTATGCTTAAAGATAATCCTAACTTTTCGATTCTATCCTTATATTTATAAAGTTTAGTACATTCATTTAAATTATCGATACCTAATTCTATATGTTTTATATCAGATATATTCTCACATAAATCTAAAGCTTCTTCTATATTAAATAATAATGCTGAAATTCCTATTATCATATCAACACCTATTTTATTGTTCCAATTTTATTAAATGGAAATAATCTAACCATTACTTTTCCCATTATATCTTTTTCATCAACTAACCCTACATCTTCATATCTACTATCTAGACTTTTTTCTCTATTATCACCCATAGCAAATACCTTTCCTTTTGGTATTACCATGTCTATAGCTCCTTCTGTATAATTGTCATGAATATATGGTTCTTTTATAAGTTTATCATTTACATACACATTAGAATTTTCTATTTTTATATGATCTCCTTCAACAGCTATTACTCTTTTTACTAAATCTTTCGCACTCCCATCATCTTGTAATAAAGCTGTACTAAATACTATTATATCCCCTTGCTTAGGCTCTCCAACTCTATATGACATTCTATTTATTATAAGATAGTCATTTTCCTCCAGTGTTGGATACATTGACTCTCCTCTTACTAATGTCGGCTTTATAAATTGAGTTATTATAAATGCAAATACTAGAGCCGTAGCAATTATTTTAATCCATTCTATTGCTTCCTTCTTGAATTTGTCACTCATCCCTATCATCTCCTCTAAATTTAAGTTTTATTGAAATAAGGTAAATTTTTAATAGCTACCTATTAAATGTATTGCTACCTCATTAATATTATCATACTTGTTCATTTTAATGCCTAAGTCTAATAGTTCACAGGCTTTAACTAAATCTTGTATGACTTCCATAGGATCACCATATATTTCTTCAATGTCTTCTTTACTTACTCCCTTAAAGCCATGACCAACTGGACTTTCATTTCTTAGTTTTATTAAATTTTCTAATCTATCACTATTTAATATCTCAACTACTTTTTCCATTCTTTTAGTCTTTTTAACATTTCTATTTATATAATTGGTTACTCCATGTATTAAATTTCCATTATATATATTATACTTCTTTTTCAATGTATATAAAATATTTTTCTTTGATACCATGTACCCATACATACATACTTTATAATTCTTTGATTCTTTGCTACTTACAAATATATATTTAAATAATGCCTCTTTTAATCTATAAAGTCTTCCCAAGTAATCAATATACTCTCCCTTTACAACTTGAATTTTTATATTTTCTATTAACTCCGATAATATATCCTCAGGTTCACCTAATTTTAGATTTTTTAAATTTTCCATTAACTCATTTATCTCACTTCTAGACGTTATTTGACCACTCATTTGTTCTATAAATTCTAACGATTTTTTAAAGTCAAAATTTAAAGCATATTTACATGATTCCATTAATAAATATAAATCTCCATCTATTACTCCTGCTTCTTCTAAAACCTCTAATACTGCATCATAGTCATAACGACTTAAAAATTTTGATATTAAATATTCATGATTTTTGTCTAAAGAACTCACAATATAATTCCTCCTAAATACTTTTAACTAAATGTACTTACAAGTTATTATTAAACTATATCAACAATAAATATACCTTCTCTAAAAAATTCTATTTTTATTTTTTACGTCTTTTGAAAAATCTTTTTCTAGAGTTTTTACTATATTCATCTACTTTATCTAAATTAACTTTCCACAAAAGTACTATATAAATGAAAAAAACTACAAAGGAAAAATTATATTTTATCATTGCTATAAAATCAAAAGTCCCATGTAATAAAATAGGAACTAAAATAGCCATAAATATATATTCTCTCTTTTTAATAACCTTATTGCTAAACTTATACTTAGAAATATAGTATCCCATTGTAATTGCAAACATAATATGTGCTGGTACAGATATTATGCCCCTCACCATTCCTACTTCAATTGCAGTTTTGGATTCTTCAAAAAATATATAAATTATATTTTCAACAGTTGCAAACCCCAAAGATAAAAATATAGAATAAATAATTCCATCTAGTTTTTCATTAAAGCTTTTTTCTTTTAATAAATTCGGTATTAAAACTAAAGCCTTAAGGCCTTCTTCTGTCAATCCTGCTACTATAAATGACATATATAGCAAGTTAGAGTATCCACTATATCTATTTATGCCAATTAAAAAATCTTCTGCTATTATAGCAATCACACTTATAAATGCTCCTAGTATAAAAAATTTACATAAAATAATTATGGGCTCTTTATCATACTTATCTTTTAAATAACACCATATTATAAGTGCTATTGTAGGCGCGATAGATAATATTAATAGGTTCAATTTCATAAAGTTAATGTCCTTCTCTCTTATATTTTATATATATTATTTCCATTTTTCTTAACAAAATAATAAACTTATTCATACTATAAATATAAGAGATTACTAAATTGTTAAAAGAAAGGGTGATTACATGCAAGATGGATTCTTAACAGTTAGTGTTATTGACAGTTCGAATAATAGACCAATTGTAGATGCTACAGTAAATATTTATTCAATTCCAGGACCCGGAGAAACTGCTACACCAATTCATCAAAATTTAAAAACTAACATATCCGGTCAAGTCACAAACTTAGCTCTACCAGCTCCAGATATTGATTATTCACTAGATCCAAACGCTCAGGTTAGACCTTATAGCGAATATCTTGTTGAGGCAATTGCTGATGGCTATGAAACTGTAATTATCAACGGTACTCAATTATTGCCTACAATTGGCGCTAGACAAACCGTTCCTATGCCACCAAGAAGTAGAGCTAGAGGTTCATATTCTAGACAAAATGAGGAAGTTTTCATTATTCCAGATCATACATTATACGGAGACTACCCTCCTAAGATACCTGAAAGTAGCTTAAAACCTCTACCACCACCAACTGGATTTGTCGTTTTAGATAACCCAGTTGTTCCAGAATTTATAGTTGTTCATGATGGACTTCCTGAAAATACATCTGCTCCAAATTATTGGATTCCATTTAAAGACTATATAAAAAACGTAGCATCTTCTGAAATATATTCTACATGGCCTACTCAGACAATTTATGCAAACGTAATAGCTATAATTTCATTTACATTAAACAGAGTGTTCACTGAATGGTATAGAAATAAAGGATATAGCTTTACCATAACTTCAACTACAAACTTTGACCATAAATTTATGAAAAATAGAAACTTCTTTGATCCTATAAGCATTGTTGTTGATGACATATTTAATACTTTTATAAAAAGACCTCCTACTTCTAGACAGCCATTGCTTGCTCAATATTGTGATGGTAAAAAATCTCAGTGTCCTAACCAAATGACTCAATGGGGAAGTAAGGATTTAGGAGATCAAGGAATGGATTATGAGTCTATATTAAGATATTTTTATGGAGATGAAATTATTTTTGAAAAAGCACCTATAGTTAGCGGTGTACCTATATCTTTCCCTGGCGAAACTTTACAGGTTGGGTCTAGTGGTAAAAATGTTAGAACTATACAAAATCAACTCAATGCAATATCAAACTCTTATCCTGCTATACCAAAGGTTAGAGAAGATGGAATATATGGTGAAAGTACTGCTAGTGCAGTTAAAACATTCCAACAAATATTTGGATTACCTCAGTCAGGAGTTGTAGACTTTAAAACTTGGTACGAAATATCAAGGGTTTATGTTGCAGTAACTAAAATAGCATCTTTAAACCCAACTATTTAGTAAAAAAAGTGTCTCAAAATAATTTAGCTATTATTTGAGACACTTTTTTACTATAAATATTTTAATCTATATTTTTAAATATATTGCTAAGTAGTTATTTGAAAATATCTATATATTCATCTTTAATTATATGGCTTATGGTATTTATATTTATTATATATTCTGGTATTCCTGCTGCATAAGGAGCTATTTCGTATAAATCAAAGTAAATAATTAAATTGTCATCTTGTATATAAAATTTTTGAGTATCTTTTATTCCTTTAAATTGATAAACCCCTTTAGTCTCTGGATCCTTCTTACCTAAATATTCTATTTGTTTTCTAATTTCATTATCTATTACTTTTTTATAATTTGATTTTTCTTTAAATAGATCATTTAGTACTAATATTTTACCACTCTTTATATCTATATTATAAGTTATATCTTCATAATAACCATGGGCCCCTCCGCTATACTTGTAGTATTTTACCATTATACTTAACATATCATCACTATTTTTCTTAACTTCAAAATCTACATTTGCTACAAATTTATTTTGCTCATCTGGCATACCTTGAAAATAACTTTCAGCCTCTTTTTGAGATACATCATAAAATTGCATTATATCATTTCTAATCTTTTCATTTATACCATAATCTATATCTTTATTCGAAGTCATTATTATAGGTATATTAATTACACTATTAATATATTTATTATTTTTAGTTATAGTTTGAGTATCTACATTTGCTACTATTTCATCCGTTTCTATTATCTTTATTTTGTTTTTAAATATTTCGTATGGTATTTTAAATTCATAAATCCCTTTTTCTTTACTATCTTTATAAGGATTAAAATAAACTGAAATACCTCCATCTGTGATTATATAGTTAGTATACTTATTGATATTTATTTTTTCTTTATCTATCTTTAACTTATTTTTATCTATATAATTATCTATATAATTTTTAATCACTTCATCATAGTCACTATTATCTTTTAAAAAATTATCTATATACACCCTCTGCCCAGTTTTTAAATCAAATATATAGCTATCCTTTTCAAGTTTAACATCTTTTTGTTTTTCATTTGTATTTCTATATATTACTATATTAAGTAAATTACTATCTTCAAAAGCTACATGATAATTTATACTAATATCCCTCTTCTTTTTTTCTTTTCTTAATTCTCCTATTTGTCTTTGATGATTAACAAATTCATTTACACTTTTTCTTATATATGCGTTTATATATCTTTCAACCTCATAATTTTGGTAATGAATTTTTGGCATTTTTATAGCTATTGAAGTATTTTTACCATCTATCTTGATTTTCTCTCCTGTTACCTTCACTGTTCTTAGTCCTTGGTATAAATTTGTTTGCATTATATCTTTTATATTATTAAACTTGCCTTGTTTTACTATTGATATTATTAGTATTCCTATAGTTATTATAGTTATTGATTTTAAGAAATTATTTGTATGCTTCATATATTGTTCCTCCTAAATACAATTCACCTATTATATTTAGAGTTTTTATATGTTTTCATACATAGTATTTTATTAAGATAGCGCTATATCTTTTTTAGATTTATTTGCCATAGCTAATATAAGTCCAAGTGCAATAGATGCAAATGCTGATGCTATTACTCTATATTCTGAAGGTAGCATAAATACTATTGTGTGACATGGAATCCAAAATAAAGGAATTGTTTTTAATAAAGTAAAACTAACATATCTGTACCAATCTATTTTTTTAACTAAGTATGATAATGAAACATCCTTTTTATTAGTAAGATAAATCTCATCTATATATGTATCCGTAAATCTGTGGAATAAAAATATAACTGGAGATTGCAATATATTCATAACTATACTAGTTAATAATGCATGAGAGAATAAAGAACCTCTAAAAGGCAATTTGCCAATTTCTTGAGCTTTTTCTACTCCAGCTGGAAACACAGTTAAAGCTAATGTTGTTACAACTCCAATAAATCCCCAAATTATAGCTTTATAAATAATTCCATTTGGCTTTTTCCAATAGCGATTTATAATTCTTACTCCAAGTAAATCTCCCATAGTAGCTAAAATTAAAAACTTAAAAAAACCTCCCATATATGGATAGCTTTCTGTTGTTGATATGAAAATTTCCCTAGACCTTGGCTCAATTAGTATAACTATCCATAGTATAAGTACTCCAATCCAAATAAAATCTCCCTTTTTCACAGCATTTCTCCTTTTTATTTATAATAAACTTAATCAATCCTTCTTCGCACAATTCCTTTATTCCTCTATAAATTTATTATTTTTATAAAACAAAATAATAAATTTATACAATTACTATCTTAATATTACTTTAACTATAAAGAATAAATGAAATTATATATAAAAAAATATTATTAATTGTATATAGAATGTAATACTGATATATTCTCTTAGAGATAAAAAACTTGGAGATATATACAGTGTAGAAGTTGGACTAAAATATGGGTATAGTGTGGGATATATTTTTATAGGTATATGTTCTCTTGTTTGCTTTTTAGCAACTATCCAATTGATAACATTATTAAGAAAAAAATAAAGTACTTTAAATTAATACATTTTATTGCGCCCATTTTTATACTAACAAAATAGCCTAAAGTTTATACTTTAGGCTATTAATTGCTTATTATCTACATTCCTATAAACATTAGTCCCATTGATATTATTATCCCTGAGTATAATAAATCTATTAAACAAAAACCCATAATATCTTTTGCACCAAGACCTGCAATTCCTAATGCTGGCAATGCCCAAAACGGTTGTATCATATTCGTCCATGCATCTCCCCAAGCTATGGCCATTGCAGTTTTAGCTGGATCTACCCCAAGTGCTGCTCCAGCTGGCATCATTATAGGTGCCTGAACTGCCCATTGACCACCACCTGATGGTATAAAAAAGTTTACTATACCAGCACTTAAAAATGATAACATTGGGAATGTAACTGTTGTTGAAATTTGAACAAAGAAATTAGATATTAGTATTGCTAAAGAAATACCTTCAGCATTTACACCTGTCATCATTCCTATTATTCCTGCATAAAATGGGAATTGTAACATTATTGGACCTGCCCCTTTAGCTGCTCCTCCTAACGCATGCAAAAATCTTTTTGGAGTCTTATGAAGTGCTATACCTGAAAATAAAAATATAAAGTTTACTATATCTAAATTTAAGTTAAATCCATTATTAATAAAGAAATATATTATATATGCAAAACCCATTATTGACATTATTATAGTAACTATTTTACTATTCTCTAATTTATCCGCTGGAGTCATTTCATTTCTTTGCATTTCTATAAATTCATCATCATCTTTTAATAAATCTTTCTCTATAACTACTACTTTTTCTTTTATTGGATGCATTGCTTTATTTAAAAGAGGTAGTGTTATAACTAATACACCTACTATGGCCATATTAGATAAAGAGAATATAGTTTTACTTGTAGAAATACCTTCAGCTCCTATAATTCCTGCCGTAGCAGACACAACTGCTTCTCCACCTGATGCTACTGTTAAAGGAATTGACCCTGAAAGACCCGCATGCCATAATAAGAAACCTGAATAAGCTGATGCTATAAGTAATCTGTAGTCGACTCCATCCACTTCTTTAGCTAATTCTTTAGCAAATATTGCTCCTATAACTAGCCCAAATCCCCAGTTTATTAAACATGCTACTGATGATATAAAAGTTACCATTAATATAGCTTGAGTTGGAGACTTTGGTATTCTCGCTAATGATTTAAGTGCATTTTTAAACATTGGAGCACTTGCAAGGGTATGACCTAATACAAGTACTAATGCCATTTGCATTGTAAAAGCTAACAAACTCCAAAATCCACTAGTCCAATGTAAAACCATATCCATAGGACCCTGACCAGTAAATATAATTCCTGAAATAAATATTGCAAAAGTTATTATAATACAAAATAAAAACGGATCTGGTAAGTAATTTTGGACAATATTAACACAGCCATTTGTAAATTTTTTGAACACACTATTTCCCCCTTTTATTATGCTTTTAACTAATAGCCTAAGATATTAAACTTAGGCTATTAGTTACTTTATAAAACTTAATTAATCTTCCATTATTTTTAAATTATCACTTATTATTAATTGTGCTTCTGTGGCATTTTTTACATCTTCTATGGTAAATTCTTTATTAATTTCTGTTAAAATTAACCCCTCACTTGTTACCTCCATAACACCCATTTCCGTTACTATTAAATTCACTTGACCTTTAGCTGTTAGTGGTAGTTTACATTCTTTTAAAATTTTAGCTTTTCCTTTAGCAGTATGTTCCATTGCAATTATTACCTTTTTCGCTCCTACTACTAAATCCATAGCTCCACCCATTCCTGGAACCAACTTTCCTGGTATCATCCAATTTGCAAGATTACCTTGTTCATCAACTTGTAGTGCTCCTAATATTGTTATATCAACATGGCCTCCTCTTATAATTGAAAATGATGTAGAGCTATCAAAGAATGCTCCTCCCTCATTTATAGTCACAGGTGAACCACCTGCATTTACTATATATTTATTTTCTTTATCTTTATCTGGAGTAGGTCCAATTCCTATAAATCCATTTTCTGATTGAAGTGTTATATCTATATCTTTTGGCAAATAATTTGGTACAAGCGTTGGTAGACCTATTCCTAAATTTACTACATCTCCATCTTTTAATTCTTTAGCTACTCTCTTTGCTATAAATCCTTTTATTTGACTTCTATCCATTACTTCACACCCCCATCAATTATATAATCTATGAATATATGTGGCGTCATTACATGTTCTGGATTTATATCTCCAATTTCTACAATTTCATCAGCTTCAACTATTACTGTATCTGCTGCAGTTGCCATTACTTGTGCAAAATTTCTACCTGAGCCACTGTAGTATGCATTACCTTTTTTATCTACTTTACTAGCTCCTATTATAGCTATATCAGCTTTTAATGGTTTTTCTAATAAAAATTCATTCCCGTCTATGTTAATAGTTTCCTTACCTTCTGCTACTAATGTTCCTATTCCTGTTGGTGTTAAAACTCCACCAAGTCCAGACCCTGCACTTCTTATTCTTTCAGCCATAGTTCCTTGTGGTATAAGTTCAAATTCCGTTTCTTTATCATTTAATTGTCTTATAGCCTCTGGATTTAATCCTATATGAGTAGCCTTTATCTTGCTAAATTGATTATTAACAACCATTTTACCCACTCCATAATCTACAAATCCTGTATCATTGCATATTAAAGTTAAATCTTTTACACCTAATTTAACTAATTCATCTATTATTTTATGAGGGCTTCCACACCCCATAAATCCACTTACCATAACTGTCATAGAGTCTTTAACTAAGTCCCCTAAATTACTTAAATCTATAATTTTATTTTTCATAATTTATATCCCCCATTCTTAATTAAATTGACTTAATTATCACACAAGTACCCATTCCTCCGCCTATACAAAGTGAAGCTAATCCATGTTCTAAACCTCTCTTTTTCATTTCATGTATAAGAGTTGTAATTATTCTTGCTCCTGATGCACCTAATGGATGACCTAATGCTATAGCTCCGCCATTTACATTAGTTCTTTCTTCAAACCACTTATCATCTACATTGTGACTTTCTTTAAGTTCCTCTATAACTCCTAAAGATTGAGCTGCAAATGCCTCATTTAGCTCAACTAAATCTATATCTTCCATTTTCATATCTGCTCTTTTTAAAGCTTCTTTTATTGCAGGTACTGGGCCTAACCCCATAACCGCTGGATCAACTCCACCTTGACCAACAGATATTATCTCTGCTATTGGATTTAAACCATACTCTTTAACTGCTTTTTCAGACGCCACAATTATTATACTTGCTCCATCATTTATTCCTGAAGCATTACCAGCCGTAACCGTTCCATTACTTTTAAATGCTGGTCTTAACTTAGATAACGCCTCCAATGATGTACTTCTATTTGGATATTCATCTGTATCAACAATAGTAGATCCCTTTCTACTTTTCACTTCTATTGGAACTATTTCTGACTTAAATCTTCCTCCATCTAAAGATGTAATAGCCTTTTCCTGAGACTTAATAGCAAATAAATCTTGTCTTTCTCTAGATATGTTATATTTCTCAGCTATATTTTCAGCCGTTATACCCATATGATAATTATTAAATGCATCCGTAAGTCCATCATTTATTAAACTATCTTTAAGTTGCATACCTCCCATTTTATTTCCTAGTCTAGCCTCTATACCTGTTATATATGGTGCTTGAGACATAACTTCAACTCCACCTGCTATTATTAAATCTGCCATGTTAGCCTTTATTTGAGAATATGCTGTCATTACTGATTTCATTCCACTTCCACAAATTATATTAACTGTATAGGCTGGTACTTCATTAGGAACATTAGCAAATATTGCTGCTTGTCTTGCTATGCCTTGACCTTGACCTGCTGATAATACATTTCCTAATATTACTTCATCTATATCACTTGGATTGATTTTACTTTCTTCTATAACTGACCTCATAACTTGGGCTGCTAATTCAGCCGCTGATACTTTAGATAAGCTTCCTAAAAATTTTCCAATTGGACTTCTTTTAGCATTTACAATATATATTTTAGACATTAATACTTCCCCCTAAAAATCTTATTTTAAATTTTAAACTTATGTACACCTGCTCTTTAAGATTAGTATAGTTCTAGTATTCTCCTTTGTGAAATTCCATAATTTGACATACTTATAACTTTAAGTTATAAATAAAAAAGACTGATTTTTATAAAAATCAGTCTTTTTTATTTAGCTTTTTTTCTACATATTTTATAAAAGTTTTTACACTTTTTGAAATATATTTATCTTTTTTAACTATAAATCCTATGTCCCAACTTATATCAGGTTTTTTTATCTTTATAGTTTTTATATCTTTAGTTTTAAATCTTTCTACGATAGGTTTTGGCATTATAGTTATGCCTTGATTAAGTGCCACAAGTTCTATTATAAAGTCCCACTGAGATGTTTGTATTATTATATCAGGGAAAAATCCCGATGATTCACAAGCATCTATTATTTTATCATGCATCATAAAGTGTTCATTAAAAGTTATGAATTTTTCCTCTTTTAGCTCTTCTATATTTATCGATCTTCTATTTGATAACTTATGTTTTTTGCTTACAATTAACATAACCTCTCCATCTGTAACTGGAGTAGTTACTAAATTATTTGATTCTACTGGAAGTATTACTACTCCTAGTTCTATTGTTTCATCTTCAATTTTATCTTTTATGTTATTAGACCCTTCTTCTAATATTTTTACTTCTATATCTGGATATTCTTCTTTAAATTCAGCAACTATAGATGTAAAGTATACACTCCCTATAACAGGTGGCAACCCTAGCGTTAAGTGCTTTTTAGATGCTATCAAACTATCTTCTAATTTGTATATTTCTAGATTTATAATATCTAATGCTTTTTTTGCATTTACATAAAATATTTCTCCTTCATCCGTTAGTTTGAAACTTCTAGTGTTCCTTTCTATTAATTTTGTATTAGTTTCATATTCTAAAATTTTTATAGCTTTACTAAGTGCTGGTTGTGAAATATGTAAATTATTAGCAGCTCTTGTAAAGTTTCTTTCTTTAGCTACTTCTATAAAATAAGTTATGTCCTTTATATTCATGTCCATCATCCTTTTAGTTATATATACCTATATTATAGTTTAATGGAATTTAAAAATCCCCACTAAATTGTTTTTTAGTGGGGACTTTATTTTATTTATTTTGTAAGCTAGCTACAATATCATTTGGTATTACAAATTCTTGTACTCCCATATATCCTGGACCTACTTCATATTTATCAAAACAAATTACTAATTCATTATTTTTATTTATATAGAACTTTTGATCTTTACTTATTGATTTAAAGTTTTCTGCCATTTCATCATCTAGCCAATAAGCTTTATCTTTATCTTGTTTCATTCTTTCTTTCATTTGCTCTTTAATGTTTTCGCTTATTGCATTTACATAATCTGATCCATTAAACATACCTTCTAAAGTTAATACTGTTTCATTTTCTTTGTCTATAGTATAATATTTACCTTCAGTGTTAGACGAAGCTTGAGCATGATAAGTATATAGTGCTAAAGATAGTATTTTATCATTATCTGTCTTAACGTCATACCAAGAATCAACCATTTCTCTTCCTTCTATACCCTCTTTTTTAAGCTCTTCTATTTCTTTTAGGTAGCTATTATATAAGTTTTTACCTTCACTTTCAAATGCTTTATTTAGTTTATATTCTAGCTCTTTATTTTTTAAGCCTTCAATTTTAGGTGATTTTATAGATACATCAAATCCATTATCTTCTATTCTATAGTTAGCTAAATTTACAACCTTAACTAAACCTCCTATTACAGGTACTTTCTCTAGTGTGTTTGCAAATGATGGGCTTAAATTTATAGATACTACAATGATACCGAATGAAGCAGCTGCTGATACCCATTTAAAACTATTTTTTACTTTTTTACCTAATGATTCATTTACTACATCTTCTAATCTATCAGGTATTTCAATATTATTATATTCATTTTTTAATTGTTCCATTTTTTTATTTTCTATCATATTTTCCATCCTTTCTAATTTGTAATTTCCATTTTTAATTTTTTTAGTGCTGAATATAGTCTGGTTTTTACAGTATTTACATTCTCGTCTAATATGTCTGCTATTTCTTGTATCTTCATGTCCTCAAAATATCTTAATATAACTATAGTTTTATAATCATCATGTAATAAATCTAATGCTCTATGCAAATCTATATCTTTATAGGTGTCACTATAAGTGTGCCTATTACTTATGTCTTCTTCATCTAATGCTAGATATTTTTTATTTTTTCTTATATAGTCAATAGCGCTGTTTGTTAGTATTCTATAAAACCATGGCTTAATATAATTTATGTCTTTAAGTTCACTTATTTTAGATAGGCCTTTACATATAGCGTCTTGAACAACATCTAATGAATCATCTTCATTTTTTGTGTAACTATAGGCCATTCTATAAAATGAATCCTTATTTTCTACTATATAGTCTTTAAGTTCTTTTTCTTTATTCTTTTTACTTGAGCTCAGTAACTTCATTCTAAACTATCACTACCCTTTCTAACTTTAAAGTTACATATATATAGACGATTTTAATATCTTTAAAAGTTTTAGTTAATATCTATATTTATTTTTTATTTTTATAATCTAAATTTATAATTATATTATTTTTTCTTATATTTGTTTATTAATATTCGCACTGTATGATAATTATTGTCTTATTTTGTAGAAAATATTCCGTGAATTATTGACACACAAATATTTCTCATGTATATTTAATTTCATAGGATACCTTTAAGATAGTCCCGTGAGACTAATAAGGAAATATACATAACGTAGTATTTTACCTTAATATCACTATCGGTATTAAGGTTTTTTGGTGTCCTAAATTAAAACCTATGGAGGATACTATGAAAACTCAATCTATAAAAAACAATTCTAATCAATTAGCTGTCAAAATGGCTTTTGCTCTAATATTAGGGCTTATCGCTGGAACTTCATTTATTTTCTTAAGAGAGTATCTAAACTCTAGCGGAAACTCTGAAGCTTGGTCTTTAGTTAATAAATTATTATTCCAAGATATAAGTAGCAATGATGGAAACGGCGCAATAGGAATCTTTTACATAGCTGGCCAGCTATTTATCAATTCATTACAATTAGTTATTGTACCTATGGTATTTACATCTATAACACTTGCCATGTGTCATATAAGTGATACTAAAAAGTTAGGTCGCATCTCATATAAAACAATATTAGGATTTTTAGCTACATCTGTATTTGCATTAGTTTTAGCTGGTGTATTCGGACTTACAGCCCATAAGCTTGGATTATTTAATGTAAGTATTAACGATATAGCTTCAAGCCAAGGGAACTCAGGTAACAACCCATTGCTTGTATTTGTTCAAGCTATACCTAATAATATAGCTTCTGTCTTTAGTGATAACGGACGTGTATTATCTATTGTTTTCCTAGCAGTTGTTACAGGACTTTGTATAAATACTTTAGGCGACCAAATATTAATTTTAAAAAATTTATTACAAGATATCAATAAAATAATAACTACATTTTTAACATTTATTATAACTAAATTTGGTCCTATTGCAATATTTGTGTTAATAACAAGAACTTTTGCAATATACGGAGTTGATCACTTAAAACCAGCTCTTGCATATGTTCTAACTGCTACAATAGCGCTATTGATATTTTTAACTTTTGGATATGCATTATTCATATTCTTAACTACGGGTCTAAATCCAATTATATTTATAAAGAAAATAGCTAAAGTAGCATTATTTGGATTTTCTACATCTTCATCAGCAGCAACCCTACCTTTAAATACTAAAACAATAGTTGAAGAGTTAGGTGTTAATGAAGAAATAGCTTCTTTCACACTTCCACTTGGAATGACAATTAATATGAACGGTACAGCAATAATGCAAGTTGTTGCCGCAATATTTATAGCTTCAAGCGCTGGATATAATGTAACAGTTGGAAATATATTAATAATTGCTTTATTAGCATTAATAGCTTCAATAGGAACTCCTGCTGCACCTGGTGCTGGTGCAATTATATTATTTACTGTATTAACAGGTATGGGATACCAAAATGATGCTGCAGTTTTAGCATATTCATTAATACTAGCTATAAATAGACCTATTGAAATGTTAGTTACATCTCTTAATGTCGTTGGTGATGCTGCAACTGCTATATTTGTTGCTAAATCTGAAAATTGCCTTGATGAAAAAATATATAATAGTTAAATTTTGAAGAGTGTGCCTTAATTCACACTCTTTTTTATAATAACATTCGACACTTATACCCATATTTTTAAAATTAAAACATATTTTTTTATTTTCTTGTTGACAAAAATATACATATAATTTATTCTCTAGTTAAGGACATATTTATGACATGTCAAATATTAAGAAGTACTCTACTTTAATTATTAATATTTTTCATGTTTATATTTTTTCAAGCTTAGGTAAACGTTTCTTAAGCTCACAAAGGAAAACCTATTCATAATTATGTCAAATACAATTTTATATTTTGGGAGGAAATATGGAGAACAATAAAAATCTTATCAAATTAATGATTACAGCTTTCGTTATAGTTGTAGCTTGTGAATTCATCGGTGAGTATACAGTTAATATCGGCCCTGTAGCTTTAGTTTTATTCCCGATGTTATATGCAGTTATAGTAGGAATTATAATTACACCAGATTTATTAGGTAAAAAGATTAAAGCTTTAAAAGAAATGATTGGCGAAAAAGAAATCAACATTGCTGGTGATGTTGTTGGTATAGCATTAGTTCTATTAGGTATAAAGTATGGATCTACTGTTGGCCCTAACTTAGCAAAAATAATAGAGGCAGGACCTGCATTCTTAGCTCAAGAATTTGGACATATTTTAGCTCCGTTAGTAGCACTACCTTTAGCTTTATGGTTTGGATTTAAAAGAGAAGCTGTTGGAGCTTGTTCTAGTATAAGCCGTGAGACTTCTTTAGGTGTTATATCTGAAAAATATGGTATAAATTCACCAGAAGGTAGTGGAGTTTTAGGTACTTACTTAATGGGTACAGTTATCGGTACGATATACTTCTCTATATTAGGTTCAGTTTCAATATATACAGGACTTCATCCATATGCATTAGGTATGGCAACTGGAGTTGGTAGTGGTAGTATGATGACCGCTGCATCAGCTGCACTTACAAAAGTACCTGAAATAGCATCTAATCCTGAAATGGTTGATACTATACTTTCTTATGGTGCTACAAGTAACATGATGTCTAGTTTAACAGGACTAATATTCTTAGTATTTATAACTTTACCATTAACTAACAAATTATATACTATATTAGAACCAAAACTTGGTAGAAATAGTAAAAAAAATAATAAAACAGCATAATTGAAGAGAGGTGCATTTAAAATGTTTAGTAATATAAATTTAAAAAGAACTGGATACCAATTTGTAGTTATGTTAATAGTTGGAGCTATGATACTTATAGGACAATTTATAAGTAGAGGTACTTCTATAATAACAGCTCTTCCTGGTATGTTAATAATGATATTTGCAGCTATGATAGCTATGATGTTAAAAGATTTATTTCCTAAATCAATATTCCCAGCTTTTGGATTTGCAACAATAATAGGATTAATACTTAGCGTACCAGGTAATCCTGTATCTGATGTATTTAATGCTCAAGTTGCTAATATAAACTTTATGGCTATAACTACTCCACTATTAGCTTTTGCTGGTATATCTGTTGGTAATAAGATAGAAGAGTTAAAGTCTATGTCTTGGAAGATAGTAGTTATATCATTAGTAGTTTTCACAACTATATTCTTCGCTTGTGCGTCTATAGGACACATTGTGTTAAAGATACAAGGTGTTATATAAATTTAAATTAAACTTGGAGGGTTATTATGAATAAGCAACAATTAAAAAATTTAATTATAAAAGCAATAGATGATAATAGAGATAAAATAATAGAAGTGGGTCGTGGAATATACGAAACTCCAGAATACGGATACAAAGAGTATAAAACAACTGAAGCTGTAGCTAACTTCTTACATAAGGAATTAGGATTGGAAGTTGAAAAAAATATAGCTGTTACAGGATGTAAGGCTATTTTAAATAATGATAAAAAAGGTCCTCATATATCTGTATTAGGTGAATTAGATGGTATATCTTGCAAGGAACATAAAGATGCTAACGACATAGGTGCTTCTCATACTTGTGGTCACAATATACAAATAGCTGGTATGCTAGGTGCTGCTTTAGGATTAGTTAAAAGTGGAGTACTTGATTCATTAGACGGTAAAATATCTTTCATGGCTACTCCAGCTGAGGAATTTATAGAATTAGAATACAGACAACAGTTAAAAAATAATGGGGAAATAACTTATTTTGGCGGTAAGCAAGAACTTGTAAAAAGAGGTTATTTTGATGATGTAGATATGTCTATGATGTTCCATTCATTAGATATGGGTGAAAATAAAGCATTAGTTGGTCCTGAAAGTAATGGATTTATAGGAAAGAAAGTGCAATTTGTAGGTAAGGAAGCTCATGCAGGTTCTGCTCCATATGACGGAGTTAATGCTTTAAATGCAGCAATGTTAGCTATAAATAATGTAAATGCATTAAGAGAAACTTTTAAAGAATCTGAAAGAGTTAGGTTCCATCCAATCTTAACTAAAGCTGGTGACATAGTAAATGTTGTTCCTGCTGATGTTCAAATGGAGTCTTATGTTAGAGCTAGAACTATAGATGGAATGATAGATGCAAGCGAAAGAATAAATAAAGCATTAATAGCTGGTGGTATGGCTGTAGGTGCTGATGTTATCTTAACTGAAATACCTGGATACTTACCAATATTACGTTACAGAAGTATGGACAACTTATTTAGCAGTAACTTAGTTGAATTAGGTATAGATAGCGAAAAAATAGTTGATGGTGGAGATTTCACAGGTTCATTTGACTTTGGTGATATATCTCACTTAATGCCAACGCTTCATCCTATGATAGGTGGTGTTAAGGGCGCTCTTCATACTAGAGATTTTGAAATAGTTGATGAAGATTTAGCATATATAGTTCCTGCTAAGTCAATGGCTATGACAGTTGTAGATTTATTATTTGATGGAGCTAAAGAAGCTAATAATATATTATCTGATTTTACTCCAGTAATGACTAAAGAAGAATACTTAGGATTCTTAGCTAAATATGATAGAACTATATAATTAAATATTTTAATAAAAATAGGAACTTCTAATTAGAAGTTCCTATTTTTATTAAATCTAAAACAATACCTCTATAAGATTTTTTGGTCTTCCTCCACCTTTGCTACTCTCTTTTGCATATATTCTTCCTAAATCTGCCGATACAATTTTATTTAATATACGTCTAGAGCTTCTCTCACTTATATCTAAATAATTTGCTAATTCTTTGGTATCATAAATTTTACTTTGTCTAATTTCATTTATTGCCATTAATTTAGCTACAGATTCACAGCTTAATCCGGTCCTGGTGGCTATATCCATTACTTTTTCATTAGATGATACTAAAGAATAATTTAACTCATTGTCAAGACCTAGTGGACCTTTTATAAAATCATTTTCATCAACTGAGTATATATAAAATTCATCTGAATCTTTACAACGTTTTAATGCTTTATATCCGTTAGCTTCTGCTTGATAAGCAGTAACACCTATTCCTATTCCTACCCCTAAAGAAAACCCTATATTTTTTATATCTTTTTGTAATTTAAATAACTTGTTATAATTATCTATATTTTCTACCGCTCCCTTATGAGCAAAAACTATATACTCATCTCTACCAAAATTAAATAAAGACCCTTGAATACTTCTAACATATTCAACTATAAATTTATCCATTTCAGATTTTTTAATCATGTTTGAGTAATAGTTTTCATTATTACTCTTATAGTCAGCTAAGCTCAATACTTCTACTGCTATTTGCGAATACTGTGCTTTATTTAATTCAAATTCGCTTTTAATTTTTTCATAGCATACTTTTATAAGAGGTCTTGTTACGTGTAGTCTATATACAGGGTAACCTTGCCTTTTTATTTCATTATACACCCCAGCAAAACCTGTTAGAATTACACTAATCTTATTTTGCTTATATAAATTTATATGCCATTTTGCATATTCCATTTCATCTATTTCATTAGAAAATGGTAATGAAAATATTTCTTTATGGTTAATATCTACTTCTTGTAAAATATCTTCTAAAATTTCATTTTCAACTACATCTATACTAAATCTATCTAACTCCATATTATCTTCTTTTACTTCCCAAAATGCCTTTAGTATACTAGTTCCACCCCTTGATACAAATCCATTTGGTTTTTTAACTTCATGTTTAGATTTAACAGCTTCAGAAACTCCACATCCTGTAAATATAATTACATCGCATTCTTTCTCACAAATAGATATCTTATCTAGAGTATCTACCACTCTCTCACCTATATATAATTTGATTTCTATCTCTCTGTCTAATTGGCATAAATATTCATATATTTTTTGACTGGAGTCTAAAGGTCCAATAATACCTACTATCATTAATTTATCACCTTAATCTTTTATATATTTATAAACAATATATATCATAATTTTCCCTAATTGTAAAATATATATATATTTAATTAATTTTACTTGTTATAAAACTTTCATTTTTAAAGTTTGAAATATATCATAATAAAAATTTACCTCAATTATGTTTCAGCAATATACCTTATCTATCGTGTAAGATACATACGTTGCTCAAAATATAAAAAAACCTTCTGCAAATAGCAGAAGGCCCTTTTTATATTTTATTAATTAATTTTTCAATCGTCTCAGTTTTTATATCTTCTGTAAGTACTCCTACAACTTTTTTTTCATTAATAAATATTAATGCTGGAAATTTTCCTACTCCTAAGCGATCTGCAATCCCTAGGGACTTATAAATATCTACTTTTGTAACCCTTATACTTTCACCATACTTTTTCTCAAAACTTTCTATTATCGGTAAAAGTTCACGGCATACTGGATCTGTTGCATTCCATAAATATACAACAGATGTTTTCCCTCCATTTAATATTTGATTTTCATAAATTTCAATCTCTGCAATGTATTTCTCTGCTCCATATCCTGCAATGGCTCCGTCTCCTACTGCTGTTGAAACTTGTTTTAAGAATTTATCACGTACATCACCTACTGCAAATACACCTGATATATTTGTCTCCATTTTTTCATTTGTGATAAGGTAACCGGCTGAATTCATATCTAATACACCTTTGAAGAATTCTGTGTTAGGTATGTATCCTATAAAAAGAAAACAAGAATCTACATCTACTGGCATTAATTCATTTGTTTTTGTATTTTTAAGAACTACCCTTGAAAGATTACCTTCTCCTTCAAAACATTCCACTAATGTATTCCACATAAAAGACATCTTAGGATTATTAAGTGCTTCAGTTTTTGCAATTTCATTACAATCCATCTTTCCTGGATCGTGCATTACAGATACAATAACTTTTTTTGCAAATTTAGTTAAAAACATACCCTCCTCTATTGCTGCATCACCACTACCTATTACCATAACTGTTTTATCTGTGTTAGCTGCCGCGTCACATGTTGCACAAAAAGATATCCCTTTATCATATAAATAATTTTCTTCATTTTTGGCACCTGTTAGGCGTGGCTTTCCTCCACTTGCTACAATAACTACTTTTGCTTCATAGTTTAATCTAAAAGTTTCAACAACTTTTTTATCTTGTTCTAATCTTACACCTTTTACATCTGTTAATTTAAACTTCACACCAAATTTTTTAGCTTGCTTATGAAATAATCCCATTAATTCAAGCCCTGTTGTTCCATCAGGAAATCCAGGATAGTTTTCAATTTCATTTGTATATGTTGCAAGCCCACCTACCAATGATTTTTCTATAATAAGTGTTTTTAATCTAGCACGGCCACAATAAATAGCTGCTGTAAGTCCTGCAGCTCCTCCCCCTATTATTACTACGTCAAACTGCTCTACCTTTTTTTCCATAATATGTGCCCTCCTTTATAAAAAATTTGCAGGGTTACTATTTTCATAGCCCCTGCTTTTATCTACATAAAATATCTTGCTAATAATTTACTTCCTATAGATGCTCCTCCAAGTAAGAATATTCCAAAAATCCATCCTGAAAGAGAAAGAGACGCAATTGAAGTAAATAATGCACCTATGTTACATCCACCTGCAAGTCTTGCTCCATATCCCATTAGAAGTCCACCAAGAATAGCTGCTATTACTTGTTTAAAAGATTTAATCTTTTTAAATTTAAACTGAGATGCGAAAAGTACTGCAACAAAAGCACCTACTATAATACCAAGATTTCTAATAGATCCCCCGTCATTCATAAACCCTGAACTTAGTGTTTTCTGTGCACCTTCTGAAGCAAAATAAGACCAGCTACCTGCGTCTCCACCTAAAGCATTGTATATCCACGCTCCCCAATTGGCAAAAGTACCTGTAACTCCCCATCCACTATCAAAGATAGATAAATGCGCAATTTGAAATATACTAAGTAATACTGCACCAGCCACATATGTAAGTGGCTCTTTTAGTAATGTCTTATATATTTTATTTTTTCCGACTTTAATCCAAAATTCTTTCAACGTTCTCACCTACTTTATGGATTATTATTTATTTTTTTGAATTACTATTTCCCACTCACCATCATCTACTTCTTCAATTTCTACATTATGTCCTTGCTTTCTTGCCCATTCTGGTACATTTTTCATTGCACAACTATGATCTATTTCTACTATAAGGATATCTCCTACGTTTAATTCACTCATTTTTTTCTCTGTTTTCATTAATGGTATTGGACAAGCCTCTCCTAAACAATCAAGATTATATTCAACCATCTTAAATTCCCCCTTATTTTTTATTATTTTATTCTCCTGTTCCCATTTTCTTTTCTTGCCACTTAACAGCAGCTATATAAAGTAAAACAAGAATAATTGCTTGAACTACAAGTGCTCCTAACCATCCAAACACATCTGGTAAAAATACTTTTGGTGCCTTTTCATTAAATGTAGGCCCCCAAAATCCCATATCGTGCGCTCCCCATAAAGAACCAATTACGAAAAATATTAATGATAGCATTTGCATTGAAAAACCTTCTCCAACTCTCATTAATGTTCCAGATGCACATCCTCCTGCAATAACCATACCAATACCAAAGAGAATTGCTCCCACTATAAGAGGTATTCCAATAGGTGATACTGCACTCATTCCTGGAATTTCATTTCCTTTAATTACTGCACTATATTTAATTGCAGTAAATCCTATTGTTGTTAAAGTTAGTGCTACAATAATTGCCCTTGTAACAGATGTACTTCCTGTAATACAAGGATCTCTAAAAGCTGCTGTAAAACAGAATCTAGACCTTTGTAATATATAGCCAAAACTAATCCCAAAAATCCAATAAATTACAAGTTTTGTGTTATAAGTACTTAAGTAAATTCCAAATGCTACTATTATAGCTGTAACAATAAGAGCAATAGGAATTTGACTCTTTTTAGCTTTACGTGGTGAACGTGATTTACGTATAGATTTAATTTCTGCTTCATTTACACTAGACATCTTGCTACCCCCTTTGCACAAAAATTACTTTTTAACTTGCTTTATATTTAAATCTAGACTCTTATAAGAATGAGCCAAGAAAATATAAACCTTATACTAGCTAATTCCTCTTTATATAAATTATTATATCACTAATTGTTATTTTTTTATCATTCGTATAATTAATGCTACATTAGTAAAATCTTATAGCAAATTTTATATCTTATGATAAAATCAAATAAAAGGGGGGCGTTATGAAATGAATTTTAACTATCTCAGTCAATTTGTTGATGTAGTCAAACTCGGTAGCATCTCTAAAGCAGCTGAAAAAAATCATATATCTCAGTCAGCTCTTAGCCAACAGATTAAACTTATGGAGCAATTTCTTGACTCAACTTTGCTTGAAAGAAGTAATAAGGGAGTGTCTTTAACACCTCAAGGCAATATAGTTTATAATCAATCTCTTCAAATCATTACACTATATAATAAAATGCTTCAAGATATTGAAAAAATGCAAAGTCAAGATAAAGTACTTGAAATTTTTTCAACTGCTTCTATATGCGATTATGCTCTACCTTGTACGCTTTATCATATCAAGAAAAAGTATCCCCAGCTTACTATCAAATTATCTAATATGTCTAGCCAACTGATTGAGGAGCACATGGCTTGTGGCCAAGGTACCATTGGGTTTATATCTGGGAAACCTAAAAATAAATCTCTTATAAGTAAAAAAATTTTTTCTGATAAGATTTGTCTTGTAGCAGGAAATGATATGAGCGTGCCTGACTATTTAAGTAAAGAAATGCTTTATGATTATCCCATAATTATGTTAGATTCATCTAAATATATAAGACATCAACTTGATAAATACTTAAAAAAAATAGATATTGATGTATCAAACCTTAATATTCTATACTCCTTAGATTCAATAGAATCTATTAAATCTTCATCTGCAAGAGGTTTTGGTCTTGCTTTTTTACCTTATATGACCATAAAAAAAGAACTATATAATAAACATCTCAAAATTATTGAAATGGACGATTTTAAATTAGATAATAATTTTTATACTGTCACTAAACCTTTAGACGATTCCTACGATAAAGAAATATATAAACTAATAAATTACATAGAAAAAACAATTTCTAAGACCATTTGCTAAATGGTCTTAAATACTTTTACTTCCCAAACGCCATTTATTACTTCTTCATAGTTATATCTAAAATTATGATTTTTACAAAAATCTTTAATCGAAGTTAATGTGCAACTATGATCTGTAATGATTATAATAGTTTCTCCTTTTTCAATTTTCTTAATGTGATTTTGTAAATGAATAATTGGAATAGGGCAAATTTCTCCTAAACAATCAATTTTTTTCACAACTCTCTCCCCCTTTTTATAATTTATAAATAAACTATATCATACCTAAGGAGTCAAGATGATTTAAAATACTAGAAATAAAAATAGAGTAGAAAGAATTTTAATTCTAACTACCCTATTATAAAAATATTATTTCTTTTTTAATTTAACTACAGTCTCAACATGAGGAGTGTTAGGGAACATATCCATACACTTAACTTTTTCTATTTCATATCCATAATTTTTAAATTCAACTAAATCAAGAACTAAAGTCTTAGGATTACAAGAAATATAGATTATCTCTTTAGCTCCAAACCCAGATATATCTCTTATTGCATCTTTGTGAACACCTGGTCTTGGAGGATCAACTATTATTAAATCTGGTTTAACTTTAAAGTTTTTAACAGTTTTAGCAACATCCCCTGCAACAAACTCACAGTTAGTAAGTCCATTTAATTTAGCATTTTCGTTAGCAGCAACTACTGCTTCTTCTATTATTTCAATACCATAAACTTTTTTTGCAGCACCTGCCATAACTTGTCCTATAGTTCCAGTTCCACTATATAAGTCAAATACAACTTTATCAGCATGATCACCTATAAATTCTCTAGCCATAGTATAAAGATCTTCTGCTCCTTTTGTATTAGTTTGGAAGAATGAGAATGGAGATATCTTAAATTTAAGACCTAAAACTTCTTCTTGTATATAATCTCTACCATGTAATACTCTAAGCTCATCACATTGAACTGCATCAGCTAATCCATCATTTACAGTATGTAATATACTTACTAACTCAGATTCTAATGGAAGTTCTAATAATATATTTTTATACTCAGTCATATCAAAATCTATTTGAGAAGACGTAACTATATTTACCATCATCTCATTAGTGTTAACACCTTTTCTTACAACAAGGTTTCTTAGGTACCCTTTATGATTTACAGTTCTGTAGTAAGGAAGCTCTTTTTCATTAAAATACTGTACTGTTTTAGTTAGTATTTGTATAAAGTCATTATCAACTAATAGACATCCGTCAACTGTCATTATATCTATGTGTCTTCCTTTTTTATGAAGACCTAATGTAAGAGGGCCATCTTTCATTTCATCTCCGAAAGTATACTCCATCTTATTTCTGTATAATCTTTCTAATGGGCTTCCTTTTATACCTTCAAATTTAAATCCAAATAAATCTTGGTTTAAAAATAAATCCATTACTTGCTTTTCTTTTATTTCTAATTGTTTTTCATAAGGAACTGATAATATAGAACATCCTCCACATTCTCCAAAATGCTTACATGTAGTAGCTGTTTCTATTGGTGAATTTTCTAGTAATTCTAACATTTTAACATCCGCTTTACCACTTCTAGTTCTCTTAACAGCTGCTCTTACCTTTTGACCAGTTATTCCACCTTTCATATGAATATCTCTATTTCCGTATAGACTTACAGATGTTCCTCCAAACTCCATTTTGTCTACTTCAAACTCTATAATATCTTTTTTCTTCACTAATGTTACCTCCGCTTAAGTCTATTATCTATCTTTCTTCCATTAATCTAATTTCTTCTTCAGTTAATTCTCTATATTCTCCTAAAGCTAAACTTTCATCTAACTTTAATTTACCCATAGACAGTCTTTTTAAGTATACTACTTTTTTACCTACACTCTCAAACATTCTTTTTACTTGGTGGAACTTTCCTTCATGTATAGTAAGCTCTATTTCTGATAGTTCTTCGCTTTTTAGTATCTTTAATTGAGATGGCATAGTTTCATACCCATCATCTAAAATTACACCTTTTTCAAATGCTGTTATATCTTCTTCAGTTACTACGCCTTCAATTTTTGCATAGTAAGTTTTTGGTACATGTTTCTTAGGTGATAATACTCTATGTGAAAGTTGCCCATCATTTGTTAATATTAATAAACCTTCTGTATCTTTATCTAATCTACCTACTGGAAAAGGTTCAAATACAAGATATGATGGATCTATTAAGTCTAAAACTATAGGATCTCTCTTATCAAAAGTTGCAGATATATATCCATCTGGTTTATTTAACATTATATAAACGAATTCTCTGTAGCTTACAACTTCTCCATCAAATAAAATTTCATCATTTTCAGTGTCAACTTGAAGAGCCGGATTGTTTACTACTTTTCCATTTACAGTTATTTTTCCGTATTTACAGTATTTTTTTATTTCCGCTCTACTTCCACATCCTATATTTGAAAGTACTTTATCTAAACGTAATTTTTTAGCCATATCTAAATTTGACTTCCTTAGAAGTGCTCTCCATTTTCATAGTATTTTTCTTTTTCAAATACTGTAAATGCAAGGTCCATATTTTCTACGCTTAAATTATTTCTTATGCTATCAGTTATAATTTTAGCTACTATATCTTGAACCTCTTGACCTCTATCAAACCACGCTATTTCTACAAATGGATAAACATCAGCTATTTTTCCATCTCTTATTGCAACTGATTTTATACACTCTATTTCAAAATAGTCTCTTGGACATTTGACAGCTTCAACTAAGCTATCTATCATATTTTCACTTATTTTTAATATTTCATTTTCATGTATTCCTCTTATTTTAATTTGTGGCATTTTTTTCTTCCTTTCTATATTAAATACTATTTTATATTTTAACATAGCTTAAAATATAAAACGTTTATTTTTGATGTACTAATTATAGATATTATTATACTTTTAATTTCATGTTATTACAATTTACTATATACTTTTTTTGTATATCCGTTATAATATTAAGTGATGGGTAAATTTTATAAATTTTTAACAATATAATTTATTTGGAGGTTTTACGTATGTTAGTTTCAGCTAAAGAAATGTTAATAAAAGCTAGAGAAGGTAAATATGCAGTAGGTCAATTCAACATCAATAACTTAGAGTGGACAAAGGCAGTCTTATTAACTGCTCAAGAAAATAACTCTCCTGTTATATTAGGTGTATCTGAGGGTGCAGGTAAATATATGGGTGGTTACAAAACTATAGTTGGAATGGTTAACGGAATGTTAGAAGAATTAAAAATAACAGTTCCAGTTGCACTACACTTAGACCACGGTAGCTATGATGGAGCTTTAAAAGTAATAGAAGCAGGATTCTCTTCTGTTATGTTTGATGGTTCTCATTATTCTATAGAAGAAAATATAGCTAAAACTAAAGAAGTACTTGAAATAGCTCATTCTAAAGGTATATCTGTAGAAGCAGAAGTTGGTTCTATAGGTGGAGAAGAAGATGGTGTTGTTGGAGCTGGGGAAGTTGCAGATCCGGCTGAATGTAAATTAATAGCAGATTTAGGGGTTGATATGTTAGCTGCTGGTATCGGTAATATACATGGTCAATATCCAGAAAACTGGGCAGGATTAAGCTTCGATGCTTTAGCTGCTATAAATGATACTACAGGAGAAATGCCATTAGTATTACACGGTGGAACTGGTATACCTGCAGATATGATACAAAAAGCTATATCTTTAGGTGTTTCTAAAATAAATGTTAACACTGAGTGCCAATTAGCATTTGCAGAAGCTACTCGTAAATATATAGAAGCTGGAAAAGACTTACAAGGTAAAGGATTTGACCCTCGTAAAGTATTAGCTCCAGGATTCGAAGCTATAAAAGCTACTGTTAAAGAAAAGATGGAATTATTCGGTTCTGTAAACAAAGCTTAATTTTATGTCGAGTTTCATAAAATAAATTATAAAAAATTTATTAAATTAATGTGATCGATAATATCACTAGAATTATAAAGGACCTTAGTATAATGTATATTTCTACAATACTAAGGTCTTTTTTAATCAAACTTTTAATTAACTATAAAATTTAGACCCACCAACTAATTGTCTTTTTCCAACTATTTTAGCTAAATTAGTAAGTGATGCTATTTTTATTTCCTTAAAACTTATAAGGAATACAAATTTAAAATCAGTAAACGTTTCATCTATATTATATACATCGAAGAAACATCTTACATTATCAAATCTGTACTTATCTTGTAATTCTTCTTCTATTTCATCTGTAGCATCTTTTAAATATGCTCTTACATCTTCAAATAATACATTAAAGTAAGAATCATCTAATTCTTCCCCAATTTCTTCTACTAACTCTTCTATATCTTGCATATCAAATACTTCTTCAGATAGCTTACAATCAAATACCATTATGTTCTTTTGATTTATACTATTTGATATGTCTTGTATATCCTCAAAATCTGGACGCAATCCTAAGATATCTTTAACTTCATTACTTTGTACATGAAATTTTCCTTTTTCATTTTTTAATTCCAACTTTATCACAAGATCGCCTCCCCCATCATGTAATAACTCTCTATTTATATGAATCTATAAATTCTTTTATTTCTATCCAGTTATTAACTCTAGTTATATTTTCATGAACTATACCTTTATTATAATTTGTATCTATTAATAAAACTTTAATTCCTTCATCTGCAAGTTGTGTTGCATTGTAAGGATTATCTTCTATAAATACATTACAATTTAATGCTTTTGCTTTTTCTACTTTATAGTCACTTCCTAATAAATGGACTTCTATTCCAGAAAATCCACTATCTTCTAGCCATTTTTTAGTAATTTCAGTTAAACTTTCACTTCTTGCTGTTACAAAATACACAGTATTTTCAGAACATAGCTCTTCTATTATCTCTTTTGCACCTTCAACTACTGATGCTTCTCCATATGAATGCATATATTTTTCATGGAATTCACTTAGCATTCTATCCATTTTTATTTCATATAAAGTTTCCCAATCGCAAGTATTGCATTGTTCTTCTGTTATATTTTTATTATATAATTCATTTAAGTATGGTATAAAGTGATATGGACTTGTTATTGTTCCGTCTATATCAACGCATATATTTAGTTTATTCATATTATCCTCCCTATTTCCCATCTGATTTATAGTTAAGACATTATAGCATATGTTAAATTATAAATCAAAATATATAATTTAAGTATATGTATATAATACCAAAAGCTTACCTTAAAAGGTAAGCTTTTAAATATATTTATTACATTTTATCATTTAAATCACTTAATCTTTCTTTAAAGCTAGTTATATGTTTATCTGATAATTTTAAGTACTCTGTTATTTTTCCTATATATTTAGGATTTTTAGTCTCTATAAGTTTAGATGCAGATACCATAGCCTTTTCTCTTAATTCATACGCTTTTCTTACATCATCTCTTGCATTATGTAGTACTTGTGTATAATTTTTTTCTGAAAGAGATGGTATATTCATATCATTATACATAGATATAACTTCTTTGCACATCTTTTGAGCATGTTTAATATCTTCTCCTATACTATCTAGATGTTTAAGATTTTCAGATATATTCTTAGTATATGGCATACAGTCTCTCATAGGAACTAAGGCTATTGTTTCTATATCATAAATTTCTTTTTTAAATTCTGTTACAATTTCTTTATCTGTTTTTTCTTTAGTAATAGCTACATCTTCTATTTTATTATCTTTTGATAAATCATTACTATCTTTAGATTTATTATCCGATTTATCATTATTCTTAGTAACTTCAGTTTCATTACTAGGTTTATTATCATCTGATTCTATATTACTAGTAACTTTTTCACTTTTCTTATCTTTATCTTGTTTTTCATAATCTTTTTCAAAATTTGAAGCATATTTATCTTTATATCGTTCTTCAAAAGCATAGTTTTGATAATACATAGCCTCTTTTATTTTATTTAAGCCACTCATATACATATTTGTTATTACTATTGTGCTTACTAGCACTATATAAATACTACTGTATATACAAGATCTTCTAAAGTTGTTATAATTCCTAAATAGAACTATTAAGGGTATAAGATATAAAAATAAGAATACTAATATCCATCTCATTAATAACAATCTCCTTTTCATGTATATGGAAGCAAAATGCTCCATTATACCTATTTTTATCCATTTAGTTTATATTATTTACAACTTTTTAGTTTATTAATCCATTATTTTTATTAAATTAAAGTCTAGAAAATCACAAGAAGCAAGTATATATTCTACTCCATTTCTAATTCCTTTTAATCCCATCTTAAAAGATTCTTTTCCATGTAAGTGTCCATATATAACTTTTTCAACTTTATACTCTTCAAACAATTTAGTATATAAAGACTCTTCAAGTTTATCATTAGTTGGAGGGTAGTGAGTTATTGCAATTAGTTTAGAATATCCTTTTTTGCGAGCTGATTCTAATGATAATCTTAATCTATTTTCTTCTCTTATATAAATTTTTTCATCATTTTTATCAAACTTTACATCATTTGGACAAATCCAACCTCTTCCTCCACATATTGCGTAGTCTTTGTACTCATAAAAGTTAGTTTGTAAAAATTTCATATCTTCATATAATTTATTTAATCCTGTAACTGTTGTCCACCAATAATCATGATTTCCTTTTATAAAAATCTTTTTCCCTGGTAAATCATTTATTATATCTAAATCT
The DNA here is from genome assembly GCF_053667625.1 of Faecalimicrobium sp. JNUCC 81. NCBI lineage: Bacteria > Bacillati > Bacillota > Clostridia > Peptostreptococcales > Peptostreptococcaceae > Faecalimicrobium > Faecalimicrobium sp. JNUCC 81. The sequence continues at coordinate 342,385 of NZ_CM132203.1, read as the reverse complement.
TCTTTTCCTTCAGCTAAATTTATTCCCCATGAAGTATCTCCTAAAACTAAAACTAAATCATCTTCCTTAACATTTGCATTCCAATCTTCAATAATTTTATTTTCATGATTTATCCAGTTGTCACCAAATACATCCATCGGTTTATCTACTGCCGTTGAAAAATGTAAATCTCCTATTGCGTATAAACTCATATTCATAATCCTTTCTAGTGTCTCTTTAGTTTATTTTATGTCTAAAAAAGAAAGCTATCCACTTACATGGATAACCCTCTAGTTATTTTTTATATTGTTGTAATAATCCATCTATCTCATGTTTTAAATTAATTATTTCTGTTATATCTTTTTCATTATCAATTTTATCTAATCTTCTTTGAAATAATATAGCTTTATGAGTTTCTCCTACATTATATAATTCTTGAACTTTATTTAAAACATCTCTTACTGTTATAGACTTTACTTGATACATAACTTGTGCTTTCATTATGTCTTCTCTTATCTCACTCATTTCTTGATCTAGTAAGAATGCCGCATCTGCTGCTCTTCTTAGCCTTACTGCTAAGTTTTCCGGTATATAATGTTCATATTTATATTTTAAAGAGTGTTCTATTGTTGCCCAAAAGTTCATAGCTAATGTTCTTATTTGTATTTCACATAAAATTTCCTTTGATCCAGCAATTGAGTTTATAGGGTATTTTATTATTACATGATAACTTCTATATCCACTATCTTTAAAATTTTCGATATAGTCCTTTGCATATACTATAGACATATCACTTCTAGTTTGAATTAACTCTACTATAGTGTATATATCCTCTACAAATTGACACATTATCCTAATGCCTGCTATATCTTCCATTTCAGCCTCTATGTCTTGTATGTTTAAACGCTTAACCTTCGATACTATTGAAGCTATCTTCTTCGTTCTACCTGTTACAAATTCGATTGGAGAGTATTCTCCTTTTGCTAGAAATTCTTTTCTTATATTCTTAAATTTCACCTTTAATTCTTCAACTGCATGTTCATAAGGAGCTAATACTTCGTCCCACTTTTCGTATTCCATCTCGCTCATCCTTTATTATATTTTTCCAGTTATACTCATTTTAACATAATTTATTTTTTTTGTGTATAATAAAGCAATTCTCCTTCATTTATAAGATATCCTACTTCTCCTAAGTCAGCTAAATAACTTATTATAGATACTAATGAAGACTTAAAAAAGTGATATTCTTTATAATTATTACTTAAGATATTATTTTTTATAATATTTTTAAGTAAATTTTCTAATCCTATTGGCTCCTTTAATTGCTCTCTTATTTGATTTAAATATTTTTCTATAGCTTCTTTATGCTTGTTTATTAAATTATAACTTTCACATTTAGATATAACTTTTTTTCCATGGCTAACTACTAAGAAATCAAAATCTATATTTTTAAGTTTATCTAATGACTCCATTTGATCTTTTATATCATGCATAAATAAAAAGTCATATTTATTAAGCATTTCTTCGCCTATTAAAAGGTCTCCTACAAATAATACTTTATCTTTTGTTAAGATACCTATACTACCTGGTGTATGTCCCTTAAAATCTATTATATTAAATTCTACATTATTTAATTCTATTATACCTTCATTTATAACTTCATCTATTTGTACTTCATCTAATGATTTATTTCTTAATTTACCATCCATAAATTTATTACTTTTTCCACCTATTATATATTTAGAAAATAACTCTGGATTTTCTATATATAATTTTGCATATTTTGATGACATTATTAATAAATCTTTATACTCTTCTCTAAATTGATTACATGCACCATAATGGTCGTTGTGTTCATGTGTATTTATTATAAATTTTAGGTTTATATTATTTGATTTTAATATATCAATTACTCTTTTAGGTCTTAATCCACATAGACCTGGGTCTATAATAAGCGCGCTATTATCATCATATAAATATATACCTGTATTCGTTCCACCTTTTATATAAAAAGTATTTCCTTTTATATTTAATAAATCCATTTTAGCTCCTACTTTATAGTAATATTTTTTTTAGTCTATTTATAGTTCTTATTCTAATATCTTCTTCTTTTGATACTCTTATTTTTATATTATAAGCTGTATCTTCATGAAGCAAACTTTCAACGAAATATTCAACTGTACCTCTATCCTTAAACTCTATATCTATAATACCTTTTGAATATAACTTTGAATCTAGAGTCATTAATTTATCTGAAAAACTAAGCCTTGTTGACTTATCTAAATAATCATTTTCTGGTTTAAAACTATCACAATAATTTATTTTATAATTTACTACTTCATCACTAATCTCAAATCCATACTTTGATTTCATTAGATTTTTATAGTCTAAATTTCTCTTTGTAACATTTAGTAAATTTTTATTATAATCTTCTTTTTTCCAGTGGCCAAATAATCTACAATTTAAAGGTCTAACTTCATATATTAAACATCTATTGTTTTCATCTTTAAAAGGACAAGGACTCTTTTTTATATATTCAAAAAAATAATAATCTAATACCTTACTTAAACATTTCTTTCTTAATTCATTGTTCCCTTTTAAGTATTCAAATATATTTATAAATTCTATTAAGTTTATACCGACAGATTCCATACAGCAATTTCCGCATCCACTGCAATCTCCACTTGGTAAAGAATTATATACTTTGTTTAGCTTAGTAAATAATTCATTTTCCTTAGAATAATCTATACAATTTAATATATCAATCTTTTTTATACTAGTCATTATTATTACTCCTTGTTATAATTATTAGGTTAATACAAACAATTATTATAACACATTTTTTATGATTAATTATAGGAGGCATTTTATGAATAGATATACAAAGATAATAAACATGATGGATAGTTACTTCACTAAGGACTATGAAAAACAAAAAAAGAATATAACTAAGGTTAGAGAAGTTAGAGAAGAAACTGTTAGAAAGTTCTTCTTACAAGGTGATTGTGAAGTTTTAGTTATACTTGAGGAATCAGGTAAAGAAATCCTTATAGATGATTTTTCTTCTGATGAGGATATAAAAAAATACCTTGGTCCTAAGTTCATAAACAAAAAAAGGTAATTAAAAACTTTACACAATAATTTCAACAACCTATAAAATATGTATGTTGCTAAAGGGGGATGTTATCACATCCTTTTTTAGTATTTAAATAAAGTTTTAAAATATCTAAAAATTTTTTATAATTATGTATAATTTAATTTCATCTGTCCATAATAGTAATATAAAATTAAATATTTAACTCAATCTCCCCCAATTTGAGCTTCCGTTCCCCCAACGGAAGCTCTTTTTATATTTATATATATAAGATATAATTATATATAAATAGTATAGACAGCTTGCCTAAATCAAAATAAGAAATGAGGTATAATTATGATACAAATAGGAAACTTAAACTTAGATACAGATTTTCAATATAGAATAATTAGAGAAGAAGAAAATGATATTGATTTATTTATTGATATAAATTATCGTAGCTTGGATATAAATTCTCAAGGTTCTAATTTATTTTTATCTAGAATACAATTCCCTTTTGTTAGATCATTAATACTTAGAATTAACAAAGAAAATAATCTAATGACTATTCATTTAATGAGGGATATAGATTTATTCTCTGCATTTGCAAATTTTGAAGTTGATTATAAAGATTCAATAATAAGCATAAAAAATGACCTTGAAAAAGTAGTTATAAATAAATCATCTATAAAATAATAAGGGGGCCTTAATAGGCCCCTTTTATTTTTTATATTTATTATATAAATTATATTAACTTTATAACTTTACGTCAATATTAATTTTCTGAATTTTTAAAATTATCAATCTTTGCTCTTTATTATTCTTAAATTAAATTATATTTCTTTATCAAAATAAAGGGGTCTTAATAGACTCCTTTATTTTGATTTTTATGTTAACTCTTATTTAAAATGCATTTGCTACTAAGCTTTGCATACTTCTTCTTTTTTATTTTTTGATGTATTTGATTTTTTTACTCCATATATTGTTTCATATATTTCCACTAATTCAGTTACTAATGGTAATCTTGGGTTAGCTGGAGTACATTGATCATCAAATGCATCTAATGCTAATCTTTCTATTGCAGCGAAATAAGTTTCTTCATCTATACCACACTCTTTTACTGTCATTGGTATATTTACTTCTTTCATTAAGCTTCTTATAGCTTCAACTAGGTTCTTAACACCTTCTTCTGTAGTATTAACTTTTAATCCTAAATATTTAGCTATTTCAGCATATTTTTTATCTGCTACGAAAGACTTATATTTAGGGAATGCAGCAAACTTAGTTGGCATAGTTGCATTATATTCTATTACATGAGGTAATAATATTGCATTAGCTCTACCATGTGGTATATGGAACTCTGATCCCAGTTTATGAGCTAATGAATGGTTTATTCCTAAGAATGCATTTGCAAATGCCATACCTGCCATGCAAGAAGCATTGTGCATTTTTTCTCTAGCTTCTTTACCTTCTGCAGTATTAGCTCCTTTATATGATTTTGGTAAATATTCAAATACCATTTCTATAGCTTTTATAGCTAAAGCATCTGTATAATCTGTTGCCATTACAGATACATAAGCTTCTATAGCATGAGTTAATACATCTAATCCTGTATCTGCAGTAACTGCTGCTGGTACTGTCATTACGAAGTTTGGATCTATTATAGCTACGTCTGGAGTTAATTCATAATCAGCTAAAGGATATTTAACATTGTTTACTTTATCAGTTATAACTGCGAAAGATGTAACTTCTGAACCAGTTCCTGAAGTAGTTGGAATAGCTACCATTTTAGCTTTTCTTCCTAATTTAGGGAACTTGTATATTCTTTTTCTTATATCCATGAATTTTAATCTTAAATCTTCAAAGTCTGCTTCTGGGTTTTCATAGAATAACCACATACCCTTAGCAGCATCCATTGCAGATCCTCCACCTAACGCTATTATAGTATCAGGCTTAAACTTTCTCATTGCCTCAGCACCATTTAATACTGTATCTACAGACGGATCTGGTTCTACATCACAGAATATATCTATCATAACTGGGTTTCTTCTTTTTCTTAGATGGTATTCTAATTTTTCAACATATCCTAATTGAACCATCATTCTATCAGTTACAATCATAACTCTTTCTGTGTTTGGTAATTTTTCTAAGTATTGTACTGATCCAACTTCATGGTATATTCTATCTGGAACTTTGAACCATTGCATATTTACTCTTCTCTTAGTAACTTTCTTAAGGTTTATTAAGTTTACAGCTGATACGTTATCAGTAGTTGAGTTGTTACCCATAGATCCACATCCTAAAGTTAATGATGGTGTATTCACGTTATATACATCTCCTATTGCACCGTGAGTAGATGGCGCGTTTACTAATAATCTTCCTGTTCTTACTCTATTACTAAATTCTAGTATTATATCATCATCATTTGAATGTATAACTGCTGAGTGACCTAATCCACCAAACTCTGTCATTTCAACACATTTTTGTATACCATCTTTAGCATCTTTAGCTTTTATACAAGCAAGTACTGGACTTAACTTTTCTTTAGATAATGGATAATCTACTCCTACTCCACCTATTTCAGCTACTAATATTTTTACATCCTTTGGTATTTCAAATCCTGCCATTTGTGCTATTGTATATGGACTTTGTCCAACTATATTAGGATTTAATGAATTAGTCTCTGGGTTTATAACTGTTTTTTCTAATAATTCTTTTTCTTTTGAATTTACAAAGTAACAGTTATATCCTTTCATTATTTCAACTACATCATTGTATATAGGTTCTTCTACTATAACTGCTTGCTCTGAAGCACATATCATTCCGTTGTCAAATGACTTAGATAATATTAAATCATTTACAGCTTGCTTAACATCAGCAGTTTTTTCTATAAAACAAGGTACGTTACCTGCTCCAACTCCTAGTGCTGGTTTTCCTGAAGAGTAAGCAGATTTTACCATTCCAGGTCCTCCAGTTGCTAATATTAACGATACTCCATTATTTTTCATAAGAGCACTTGAAGCTTCTAATGATGGTACTTCTATCCATTGAATACAGTTTTCTGGAGCACCAGCTTCTACAGCTGCATCTCTTAATATTTTCGCAGCTTCTGCTGAACATTTTTGAGCTGATGGATGGAAACTGAATATTATTGGATTTCTTCCTTTTATAGATATTAACGATTTAAACATTGTTGTTGAAGTTGGGTTAGTAACAGGAGTAACCCCAGCTACAACACCTATTGGTTCTGCAACCATCATGTATCCTTCTTCATCGTTTTCTTCGATAACTCCAACTGTTTTTTTGTATTTTATACTATTATAAACATATTCAGTAGCGAATATATTTTTAGTTACTTTATCTTCGAATATTCCTCTTTTAGTTTCTTCTACTGCCATTTGAGCAAGCTCTATATGTTTATCAAGACCTGCTTTAGCCATAGCCCCTACTATTTTATCTATTGCTTCTTGGTCTAACTTTAGCATAGCATCCTTAGCTATATTTGCCTTTGTTACTAAATCATTAATCATGTTTTCTACACTAAATTCTTGCTTTGCTTCTACTTTAGTATTTTTTACTTCCTTTGCCATAATCAATTCCTCCCAATAATTTTTTATATAAAACTATGTTAGTTAATTAACAAACTTACTATAATTAGATAATACATTACCCGATTATTTATGTCAATATGTTTTGTTATTTTTTTATCTATGTCGTACAATGAAAACGTTTTTATTTTATTCACGCTGAAAAAACGTTTAAAATCTAACCTTTTAACCTTATTTAAATTCTTATTTATTTTTTTATTTTAGCAAAAAAATAAGATAGTTAAAAATTAGTCAACTATCTTACATTTTAATGAATTTTTATTTAAAAATAACTTCTACTTCTTTGTATCCTATACTTTTAAGCATATTTTCTATACTTAATTTAGTATTTACTTTTACTTCATCTATAAAACCTTCATCTATTATCTTTTTTTCATATTCTTTTTTATATTTATTAACATCATCAAAAACTTCTTGCACTCCTAATTTATTAAATATAGAGCTTTTTACATCATATACATATAAATTATTATTATCTATATAGTGGTCTAGTATTTCACATTTTTTTATTTCAACCAGTATTTTATCTCCTGTATTTTTAGTTATACTTATATTTTCAGGCTTTACACCTGCATTTATAACTCCATTGTACTTAATTACAAATGATTTTTCTGTAAAAGGAATCTTTATATCATTTATACTTTTATCTTTTTTTACTGTAACAACGTTACTATAGTTATATTTTACTGTATTTATATCTAGTACTTGACTTATGGTATCTATAACCTTTGTTGTATCCTTATATATGTTTTGATTACTTTTATATTTATGTATAGAGCATGCAGTTGTTATTACTAGCAATAAAATGGGTAATAATATGAGCAATATCTTAATTTTTTTTCGTTTTTGTAACACATTACTTCCTCCTTTTGATATAATAATTTTTGTTGTTAGCAAATACGCTCATGATATCGCTTATTTAAAACTAGCGATTTAGATATAAAATATTTTGTAAATTAAAATAATATATTTCTTTAGTATATATTATTTTATGAGAGGAGAAATTTTAATATGTCATTATTAGTTTTTGGACATAAGAATCCTGATACAGATTCTATATGTTCTTCAATTTCATTATCTTACTTAAAAAATCAATTAGGTATAGATGCAAAGCCTTACGCTTTAGGAGAGGTTAGAAAAGAAGCTCAATTTGTTTTAGATTACTTTAAAGTTGATGCTCCAGAAGTTTTATCAACTTCAGTAAAAGGATTAGATGTTGTATTAGTTGACCACAACGAATACGCTCAAAGTGTTGATGATATAAAGGATGCTAATATAGTTGAAATAGTTGACCACCATAAAATAGGAGGAATAGCTACTGATGTACCTATAAGCTTTAGAGTTATGCCTGTTGGATGTAGTTGTACAGTAATATACAATATGTTTAAAGAAAATAATGTAGAGATTCCTTATCATATAGCTGGCCTTTTATTATCTGCTATATTATCAGATACATTATTATTTAAATCTCCAACTACTACTGATAAAGATAAAGAAGCTTGTGAAGTATTAAGTAAAATAGCTAACGTTAATATGGAAGAATATGCTATGGAAATGTTTAAAGCTGGTACTTCTTTAGATGAGTTCAGTATAGAAGAAATAGTAAACATGGATTTTAAAGAGTTCAATATGAGTGAAAAAAGAGTTGGTATAGGACAAGTATTTACTTTAGATATAGATTCTATATTAGCTAAAAAAGATGATTTCTTAGCTTATATAAATGCATCTGAATATGATATGTTAGTTTTAGCATTAACTGACATAATAAAAGAAGGTTCTTATTTAATATACAAAGCTGATGATAACATAATATCTGATGCTTTTAATGTAAGTGCTCACCAAGGAGTATTTTCTGAAGGTGTTGTTTCTAGAAAGAAACAATTAGTTCCAAACTTAACTCAAGCTATAAAAGCTACAGTTTAAATAAAAAAAAAGGAAGGTATATACCTTCCTTTTTCTTTTTATTCGTTAATTTAATTCCTTAACTAAATTATTTAGTGTTAATTAAATAATGTGGTCTAAAATGTTTATTAATTGCGTTGCTATTGTTTTTAGGATAACTTATATATTAAACCAAGTTACCATTATTGTAAAGGCATAATTTAATATATTTTAAAGGAAAATAATTACATTTTTTCAACATCTGAGTAATCTACACCAAAAGTCTCAACAGTTACATTTTTCATAACTTGTGGAGCCACTGGTCTATCAGCTCTATCTGTCTTAGTTGTAGCTATTTCATTAACTACATCCATACCTTCTATAACTCTACCAAATCCTGCATATTGTCCATCTAAGTGTGGAGAATTTTTATGCATTATAAAGAATTGAGATCCTGCTGAGTTAGGAGCCATAGTTCTAGCCATAGATAAAACTCCTGGTTCATGCTTTAAGTTATTAGTAAATCCATTCCCTTTGAATTCTCCTTTTATAGCATGTCCTGGTCCACCCATTCCATTTCCATTAGGGCATCCACCTTGTATCATAAATCCTTCTATAACTCTGTGGAATCCTACTCCATTGTAAAATCCTTCATTTATTAATGTTACAAAGTTCTTTACAGTATTAGGAGCTATATGTGGGTATAGTTCTGCTACTATTTTCTTTCCATTTTCCATTTCTATAGTTACTATAGGATTTTTATTTTCCATATTAATCTTCCTCTCTGTTTCAGTTATTGATTATGTATCTTTCATATATTATTATATACCAAGTTTAAGAAAAATCTCACAAAATTTTTATCTATTTCAATTTAATACAAAAAAGCTACTAAATTAATAGTAGCTTATTTCTTATCTCCATTTAACTGTGGTGTCTCTTTATAATCAACTTCTAATAAGTCTAATATTTGGCTAGCTCTTTCTTTAGTAGATCCTTTTACTTCAATATAATCTACGTTTTCAGATTGTAAAAAGCTAAGTATAGATTCATCTATTTTAAGGGCTATCTCTTCATCTTGCCATCTTACTCCATCTTGTACATATCCAAATTCTCTTGGAACATATACTATCATATCGTAGTTTTGTATATCTTCTATAGCTAAACAATATAAATCTTTAAGTATTTGTATTTCTTTTTTACTTCTTTTTTTATTACCTAACATAAATCTTCCATATATGTATGGTACAAAAGTAGCATAATCAGTAAGAGCATAATCAAACATTGATAATTCATCTTCTAATTTCTTTTGACCTAAATAAATACCATATTGTTCAGATATTGTTTCTATCATACCTTTATCTTTTAAATATTCTGTTGAATATTCTAAGGCATACCCAGCATTTAAACCTGCTATTTTCATTTCAACGTATAAATGTTGTATTAATGTAGTTTTTCCACATCTTGGGCCACCTAAAACTGCGATTCTCTTAGTTGCCATGTTTATATCAACTCCATATATTATTTTCTCATTATTAAAGAACTTTTATATTATACTAACAATTAGAAGTTTATTCAATGTTTTTGAGACAATTCTATTTATTTACATGGAATTGTTCATATTTATAATATATATTAAAAGTTTTAATTTTTTATTGTTTATATATTTAGTTCTAAGTTCTTCCCTATATTATAACCTTCATAGTATAATTCTTTACAAAACTCTGGCTCAAATCTAAGAGTATCATTTTTACCAAATATGGTTTTAGGTCTAACTACTATTATATTATCTTCATTGTATATATCTTTTATATTTTCAGGTAAAACGTAATCATGCCTTGTGGATATTAATATTATTTTATCCACATTATCCTCAATCAAAGGTTTTATTAGTGTATTATTTACTAATCCACCATCAAGTTTGTATCCATCATAAATTCCGTCCATTAAATCTTTACCAAATTGGTTTTTAAAATCTAACGTTCCAGATGGATTAAAAGGAAGTAATGAACTGTATTTAATGCTATTTAAACCTTCTGATTTATCTAATTCTGATACATTTACAATTTTTTCATTTAAGTTCTTGTTTTCTATTTCTATATAGTTTACATATAAGTTTGTTTTTGACTTATTATTGTTAGTAAGTTCATTTAATCCATCAATTATTATTGAGTTGTCCACAGTATTATCAACTATTTTGACATCGTTTTCAGAAGTTTTCTGAATATTTATCCACATTTCTTGCAAGTTTTCAACATTATCTGTGAATATATAATATCCATTTATCGCTCCTATTGATGTTCCTGCTATAGCGTCAAATTTATTTATACCTCTATCGCATAAAGCTTTTATAACTCCTGCTTGGTATGAGCCTTTTGCTCCTCCTCCTGAAAGACATAATCCTATCTTCATAATACTATCTCCTTATCTAAACTTCATAAAATTTACTAAATGTCTTGTATATACTATAATGATCTTTAACACTACCTAATTCTCTTATAGAGTGCATTGCTAGTATTGGACTACCAATATCAACAGATGGAATATCTATATGAGTAGATGATATAGGTCCTATTGTGCTTCCTCCTCTTTCATCAGATCTATTAACAAATTCTTGATATTTAACCCCAGCTTCACTACATATATTTTTATAAACAGATATAGAATATGCATCACTTGTGTATGCTTGGTTAGCATTTATTTTTATAACTGGTCCTTCACCCATAACCGGTCTATTAGTTGGGTCATGCTTTTCTGATAAATTCGGATGAACTGCATGAGCTAAGTCTGCTGATATCATAAATGATGAGTAAATAGATGTAAAGAATTCTTCTCTATCTTTTCCTAATGACATACAAATTCTTTCTAATATGTTAAGTAACATATTAGAATCTGCACCTTGCTTAGTAGAGCTACCTACTTCTTCATTATCAAATACAGCTACAACATTTATTCCATTTTCTCCTTTTATATCTATAAGAGAATTTAAACTAGCATGGGCCATTGATAAATTATCTAATCTGCCACTTGATATAAATTCTTCATTTGTTCCTATTAAACGTCCTTTTTCAAATTCATATAAGAATAAATCGAAGTCTATAATATCTTCTAAATTCACGCCTAAATTTATTGCTAGTTGATTTAATAAGAAATTATCCTTTTCTAAGCTATCATTTAATAATCCAACTAAAGGTAACATATCTTTTTGTTTATTTAAAGCATATCCTTCATTAACACTTTTGTTCATATGTATAGCTATGTTAGGTATTATACAAATTGGCTTATTTAAATTTACTATTTCTTCTTTAGGTTTTAATACATGATCTCCTTTTAATACAACTCTACCAGCTATCCCCAATGGTCTATCTAGCCATGTATTTAATATGGGGCCACCATAACATTCTGTATTTAATTTTAAGTACGTTTTTTCTACAGACATTTCTGCATTTGGTTTTATTCTAAATATTGGTGAATCTGAATGAGAACTTATTATTCTAAATCCTTCTCTTTCTATATTCTTTGAATTTATAGTAAAAGCTACTATTGCAGATAAATTCTTTGTCACATAATACTTTTTACCTACTTCTAAGTTCCATTTTTCATTTAATTTTAATTCCTCAAATCCATTTACATTTAAAAGTTCTTTAGATGTTTTAACTGCATGAAATGATGTTGGACTGTTGTAAATAAATTCTATAAGGTCTTTTGCAAAATTCTTTTCATTCATTTTATTGCCTCCTTATTTTGTATTAAAAAATTTATAGCTAAAAATTAATACTAATTTCTAGCTATAAATATTATTTACTATAGTATATCTAATGTTGTATATTCTTTATTTATCTTCTTAATTCCTTGTTGAACAAATGCTATTGTAACATCTGAACCAACCATCGAAACTACTGTACCAACTCCAAACTTAGGATGATGTACTTTACTTCCTAGTTTTATATCATCTGGGTTTGTTTCCTTTGTAGTATCTTTTACTGTTGCTTTTACATTGTCTGCTACTTTTGATCTATTAACATTGTTCATGTATTTTTGCTTATATTTATCTAATACATTGTAATTTGCCTTAGAATAAGTTAATTCTTTTTCAACTTTATTAAGCTTTTCTATACACTCTTCTGGTAATTCTTCCATAAATCTAGATGCTATAGATGGATTCGTTTTTCCATATAAAGTTCTTCTTTTTGTTAAAGTCATATATAAAACTTCTTTTGCCCTTGTTATTCCAACATAGCAAAGTCTTCTTTCTTCTTCTATATCAGAGTCATTCATTGACCTTACAGCCCTTGCTATAGGGAATAAACCTTCTTCTACACCTATAAGAAATACTACCGGGAACTCTAGTCCTTTTGATGTATGAATAGTCATAAGTGATACTTTATCATTTTCTTCATCATTACTAGTCTCTGATGTAAGTGCAACATTAGTTAAGAATGTTTCTAAATCTTGTTCTTCACTATTTTGTTCAAACTCTATCGCAATAGATATAAACTCTTTTAAGTTATCTATTCTATCTTGTGATTCATCACTTTTATCTTTAGATAGTTCTTCTACATATCCTGTTGTTTCTAGCACTTTTTCTATTAACTTACTAACAGGGTATACCTCTTTTATAGTTCTAAGTGTACCTACAGTATCAACAAATCCACTTATACTATTTCTTGCTTTTGTTGATATATCTGAATTAGTTTCTATATCGATTAAAACAGAGTATATACTCTCTTGCTTTAAACTTGCTCTATCTTCTATTTTTTCTATAGTTCTAAGACCTATCCCTCTTCTTGGAACATTTATTATTCTTTTTAATGATATATCATCTTGAGGATTTTGTATAACTCTTAAGTATGCAACTAAATCTTTTATCTCTTTTCTTTCATAAAACTTAGTACCACCATATATGTTATATGGTATTTGACTTCTATTTAAAGCATCTTCTACAGAACGTGCTTGTGCATTCGCTCTATATAATACTGCAAAGTCCTTATAGCTTCTATTTTCTTCTCTCGATATTTTAGCTATCATATCAGCAACAAAATCAGATTCTTCTATTTCATTATCAGCTAATTGTATTTTAATTAGCTCGCCCTCTTTTTTCTCACTCCATAGTTTTTTTCTTTTTCTTTCTATATTATTAGATATAACTGTGTTAGCTGCATCTAATATAACTTGAGTAGATCTATAGTTTTGCTCTAATTTTACTACATGAACATCATCATAATCTCTTTCAAACTCAAGTATATTTCTTATATCAGCGCCTCTCCACCCATAGATACTTTGATCGTCATCTCCAACGACACATATATTTTGATGTTGTCTTGCTAACAATTTTATTAATTCATATTGAGCTTTACTTGTATCTTGATACTCATCGACCATTATATACTTAAATCTACTTCTATAAAAGTCTAATACCTCTGAGTCTTCTTTGAAAAGCTCTACTGTTTTGTATATTAAATCATCAAAATCTAATGCACTATTTCTCTTTAAACGATCTTGGTATAGAGCATATATATCTGCTATTTTACTCATTCTATTATCATGCATATGCATAGCTTTAAATTGCTTTGGGCTATATAGCTTATCCTTTGCCCCAGAGATTGTACTTATAACAACCTTAGGTTCAAATACCTTATCACTTAAGTTTAGCTCTTTTAAACAGTCTTTCACTAATGTAACTTGATCCGAACTATCATATATTACGAAACTCCTATTATATCCGATTCTATTTATATCTTTTCTAAGTATTCTAACACAACAAGAATGGAAAGTACTTATCCACATTTCTTTTGTATCCGACCCTAAAGTTTCTTCAACTCTTTCTCTCATTTCAGTAGCTGCCTTATTAGTAAATGTTATAGCTAATATATTTGGAGCTTGTACACCTTTATCTTCTATAAGGTGGGCTATTCTAGTTGTTAAAACTCTTGTTTTACCTGACCCTGCTCCCGCTAGTATAAGTACCGGACCTTCTGTCTTTTCTACAGCTTCTCTCTGGGCGGGATTTAATGTATCTAAATTCATATATATCCTCCTATTAACAATCTTATATATATATTTTAATCTAAAATAAGTATTTCTTCAAATTTAAGAATCTCACTATTCTTAATGTTTTCCAATATAATGAAAAACTAACATATGCAATAAAATTATTCTAACTTTTATTGCACTATATTATAGTATATATCTTATTAGCAATTAAAAAAAGAGATAGTATCTACTATCTCTTCAAAAACTTACTTTTATAAATTAATTTTAATTAGCTTTAACTTTTCCATCTATAATTAACTTTGTTTGTTCTTCAACATAATCAAGTATATCTTTGTCTACATTTTTATCACTACTTGGAGCTATACCAACGGCTTTATCTTTAAGCCCATAGATTATTGCCTTTCCACCATCAAATTTTCCTTTAGTTATATTTGATATAATGTCTAAAACACCTATATCTACTCTTTTCATTGCAGATGTTATTACATGGTCTGGAGCTAAATTATTTTGATCCATATCAACCCCTATTGCAAATTTGTCTTTTTCTCTAGCTGCTTCTATTGCTCCTGTACCAACTCCACCAGCCGCTGAAAAAATTATATCTACTCCTTTTGAGTACATTTGACTTGCTATTGATTTTCCTAAACTTGCATCATCAAATGAGTTTGCATATTGTGATAATACATCAACATCAGTATTAACTGCTTTAACACCAGATATAAACCCTTCTTCAAATCTAGTTATATTTGGTATTTTCATACCTCCTATAAATCCAACTTTTTTGGTTTCACTCATTTTAGCTGCAATTATACCCACTAAATATGATGCTTCTCTTTCATCAAAAGTTGCACATATCATATTTTTAGGTATTTCTTGTCCATCTTCCTCATAATTATGGTCTATTATTACAAATTTCTTTTCAGGATAAAGATTAGCCGCATTTAGCATTGATTCTGCAGTTGTATATCCTACCCCTATTATTAAATCTACATCTTGGTCTATAAATGTTTCTATATTTGGAGCATAATCCGCATCTTGAGTAGACTCTAAATATGTACCTTTTATTCCTAATTCCTTCTTAGCTTTTTCTAAACCTTCTAATGATGATTGATTAAATGATTGATCATTAGCTCCTCCTTCTCCCAATACTATACCTACTGAAAAATCATCCTTTTTATCAGATTTTAATTCTTCCTCTTTTTTTGTAGAGCTACACCCAACAATATTTACTAATAATATAATTGACATAGTAATAACTGTAAAATACTTTCTTAATTTTCCCATATTTTATCCCCCTTAAAATATTTAAGTCATCATCATGATTTTAACATCTGTCTTTACAGTTGTAAATGCACAAAAAAATAAACCTTAGTATTTTTCTACTAAGGTTTATCAAAACATAGGCAATCATTATTTAATTTATATTTAAATAGGTTTAGGGCTAATTAATTATTGAGTACTGATTTTTTCCAATACTCATACAACAACTCTTCATTTTTAAATAATGGAATTTCCATATTTTTATGTACTTTTACTAACCAAGGTAATTCTAGACCTGCCTTAATTATATTATCTTCATTAGTAAATACATCTTCTGTAATTCCTTCTTGAGTAATTTTTCCTTTATCTAAAATATATACATAGTCACATATTTCATAAATTAAATTCATATCGTGACTTGATATAACTACCTTCACATTTCTATCTTTTAAATTTTTAATTATTTCTACTATATGCTTTGTACTTATTGGGTCTAATCCTGCTGTTGGCTCATCTAATAAAACCATTTTATTTTCCATAGCTATTACTGATGCTATTGCTACTCTCTTTTTTTGTCCATAGCTTAAAAAGTGAACTGGTTTATTTATAAAATCTATTCCATTAACGGCTATTAAAGCTCTTCTTATTTTCTCTTTTATAATTGTTTCTTCTGTACCAATATTTCTTAAAGCAAAAGCTAAATCGTCATATACTCTTGAGTAAAATATTTGTTTTTCTGGATCTTGAAACACTATGCCAACATCTTTTCTAAGATTGTATAAGCTTTTTTTATCATGCTTTAATTTTTTTCCATCCAATAAAATTTCTCCAGATGTTGGTTTTAAAATCCCCATTAAGTTCATAAATAAAGTCGATTTACCAGATCCATTTGATCCTATTATTCCTATTATATTTCCTTTTGAAAAATTCATATTAATATTTGATAGTGCTTTTGAATTTTTTTCGTAATTGTATGTTAAGTTATTAATCGTAAACATTTTCATCCCCTACTATCTGAAATTTTCCATCATACAGTTTCATATCTAGAGATATAGACATGTCTTCGTATCTTTTCATCATTCTTTTGTATAATAAATTTCCAAGAAGTCCAATCGATTTATATGATGTCTTTAAATTTATGTATCCAAATCTTAATTCCTGAGATTTTCTAATATCTGAAACTTCTTCTAAAAATATAAATATAAATCTATATGTAAGCATTGATAGCTCTATTATTGTATCTGATATATGAAGACTTTTTAATAAAAATAGTAATTGATTAAAAGGTGTTGTAAGAACAAAAAAGTATACACACATTAAGCAAGACATTGATCTAAACAACAAATATAATGATGTATTTAAAGATTGACTTGATACTCCTATATATAAATTAAAAATCTTAAAACTATATAGTAAATTTTCATGATTAAATGATATATTTATTAAATTAATTATTATTCCCATAAATAAAAAGTAAATCGGTATTTTAAGTAGCTTCAAGTAACTTTTTAAATCTATTTTAGCAATGCAAACAATAGATAAACTCATTAATATCATTATACTTGATAGTATTAATATACTATGTGTTAGCATAGAGACAATTAAAAAAATTGTCCCTATACCAACCTTTATTTTTGGATTTATATTACTTAATTTATTTGTATATGCATATTTATCAATTAAAAGCATATTTATTTTCTCCTTCTGCTACCTAAGTAGTAACCTATCACTCCTGCTCCTAATGCTGCTTGCGTTGAAAATAATAAACTTTCTATTTCTCCACTTGGTGGCTCATATAGACTATTAAACCATGGCTCATATCCTGGATTTATTTGACCTATTAGGTCTTCTGCTTCTCCATCTGCTCCACCGTATTCAGCTCCTGAGTTTAGTATTAGAGGAGTTATAATAAGCACTACTGCTAATAAAAGCAATAGCCAATTAGTTTTATTCACTGATTTCGCATTTGTATTCATCATAATCAACTCCTTTCCCTTCTTTTGCAGTTATTAAATTATACATTATAGTACTTAATATACCTTCTGCTATTGCTATTGGTATTTGAGTCATAAAGAAAACTCCTAAAAATTTAGTAGCTGATGCCATTATCCCACCTGAAGGATCAGGGAATGCTACCGCTAATTGTATAGCAGTTATTGTATATG
This sequence comes from Faecalimicrobium sp. JNUCC 81, assembly GCF_053667625.1. Classification (NCBI taxonomy): domain Bacteria; kingdom Bacillati; phylum Bacillota; class Clostridia; order Peptostreptococcales; family Peptostreptococcaceae; genus Faecalimicrobium; species Faecalimicrobium sp. JNUCC 81. The sequence continues at coordinate 324,428 of NZ_CM132203.1, read as the reverse complement.
TAGCTAAATCTCCAAGTGCAACACTTATAAATACATTAGTTCCAGTTTTTACATTTCTCTTCTTTAAGAATCTATATAATAAAAATGATACTATAGGACCTACTATTGCCATAGAAAATGCATTCGCTCCTAAAGTTGTAAGTCCACCATGAGCTAGGAGTAGTGCCTGGAATAATAGTACTATTGTACCTAATACAACCATTACACTTGGTCCAAATAATATTGCTCCTAAACCAACTCCTGTTGGGTGTGAACAGCTTCCTGTTAATGATGGTATTTTTAAAGCTGAAAGTACAAATACAAATGCTCCACATAGAGCTAAAAGTACTTTTTTCTTAGGCTCTTCTTTAATTACTTTGTTTATAGATTTTAATCCTATTAATAAAAATGGTATGAATATTACACTCCACATAATGGACCACTTCATTGGCAAAAATCCTTCCATTATGTGCATTGCATTAGAGTTAATCGGGTTTAATACGATTAAAAGAAATGCTGATGCTAATATTAGCTTTAGTTTTTTCATAATTTCCCCTTCTTTCTTTAGCTATTTACTTAATGATTCGCCATATAAATTGTTATTTTATCTGATCATATGCATTTAAGCTTATTTCACCCTAGAAGGAATTATATTTCCAATAGAAAAAAGCCTAACGGTTGAGTTAGGCTTCTTTTAACAATACTAATATTGTATACTTTCAAGAAACTTTCTCCCTCCCCGAAGAAATTACTTAAATATTATTAGGCAGGTCTCCTGGCTTAGCATCATCCTACTCCTTAGCCTTCCCATGATAATCACAGTGGCTTAAGTTTAAGTTTCGTTAGCTTTACAGTAGCGGGGGCTGCAGAGGACTTTAACCTCTTTCCCTATTAATCTTTCTTCAAGAACCTATAATATTTTATATTATTTTTTATAATTACATATTATATATTACACATATATACACTTTGTTAAATTATTGGCTAATCATTTATATAATATATTCTATATATATTTTTATATTCCTTCTTATTTTTCAAATTTTTTACAAATTTTTTATTTTTATAAGAAATTATATTTTACTTAAATTTATGCTAAATATAATTTTTATATGCTATTTTTATTAATCCCTAATAATTTTCTTTAAATACATTGATACTATATCAGAAAATCGATCTATATTTTTTGTGTATATAAAATCTTTTCCATATATTAATCTTTCTGAACCTAGTTCACTTTCCTTACCTGTAAATACCCCTAATACCAAAATTCTTTTTTGCCTAGCAATTCTTACTTCTTTTGCACTGTCTAATACTCCTACATTGCCTTTATAAGACATTTCTCCTCTTATAGTTCTTTCTCTATCCTTACCGATTTTAACGTCATTAGGTTTTCCATCACTTAGAACTATAAGTATTTTATTTTCTTCGCCTCTTTCTAATAATCCATCACATGTAGATTTTATGGCTAACCCGTCTCTATTATTACCTGCACAGAAGTACTCAAATATATTTTCACTACTATCTATTGAATCTTCATAGTCTTTAAATCGTTTTAGTATTGTATAATCCATAAAGCTAGAAAAACCCATTACCCTATTTGGTATACCAACCATAGTTAGTGCTCTTGCTATTATATATCCTTGAGTTGCAACATTAGCTTGATTCCTGCTTTGAGATCCACTAGCATCTAATAATATATCTATTACATACTTTCCTTTTTCGCTAACTATATCCTTATAAAATATTTTATTATTATTACTCCTAGATGCTCTCCATGCTCTAGAAGCATATACCGTTCCACAATCTGAATATACTCTGCTACTTTCACTCTCTTCTATTAATATTCTTGATAAGCTATCCTTTAATTTGGCTATATTTCTTCTATGAATTTTAACCTTATCTCTAAATTTACTTATATTATTTTCTTTTTGTCTTGTAGCATATTTTATCTGAGCAACATTACTACATTCACTTCTTAAAACTCCATCTGTAAAATGAATTCTACATCCCTCATGGACACCTCTACAATTTTTACTTTCTATCTTTTTTATCTCTGATTTATTTTTATATGATTTTCCATAGTAATGTTCTATTTTCTCATATATTTTATTAACCATTTCTTCATCTACATATATAACTCTATTGGCTGAGTTTGAAGATTCTTTTATATACATTTCACCTATGCTTTCAACTAATATAGAAGATGATAATTCTTGTATTTCATTTTCTATAAAATTTTTTTCATTGTTATAAAGTTCTTCATACATAAAATCTGAAAATGTATCAAAATTTATATTATCTTTAGTTTTATAATTATATTCTTTATTAATATCTTCACCTTGCAATATCTGTTCAAAATACATTAAATATACTTTATCTATGTCTTGTAAAATATCTACTATATTTTTATTTACATCTATCTCTTTAATGCTGTTCATTATTCTTCGTGTAAGCCCATCTACTACCGGATGCTTACCCATTCCTTCTAATACATTTGCATATTTAATCTTTTGTAATATATCTTCATTGTATATCTTACTAAACCCAGAGATAATATCTTTATACGCTTTACTTCTTATATCTTCTACTCCTGGCCTATCTATCATAACCTTCGATTCTACAACTTTATTTAATACAATTTGAACTAAACTCAAAATAGTAGATAAATCATATCCACCTTTAACTCTATTAATTATATATTTTTTTACTAAATCCCATTCTATGTATTTATGTCTAGCACCAGCCATTATAGCAAAATACATGGCAACTTCTTTAGAATTATAATCTTGATTTGAAATACTTACATCTTCATCATATTTGCCTGATATAGTCCAAGATAAATTATTTATTCTGTTTTCAAATTCATAATCACTATATATCCATTTCATAATATCTCCTACCTAAATAAATTTTTACTTATAATAAAGCTTTATTTAAATTCATACTTGGAAATATATCTTCACTTTTCCACTTATCAGGAATTCTAGTTTTAATTATATCTTGTACCATTTCTTTTTCGTATATATCAAAGCTCTTGCTTGTTATTCCCATACTAATTGCTAAAGATGGACTTAACCCTCTTCTTATAGTCTTTAAAGAGCCTATTAGTCCTCTTAAATCTATTGATTTAGTAGATATTTCTCCATTTTGAGATTTTAACTGCAAATCTAAGAATATCCCTGCAAATTGGTTTAATTTTTCTTCATCCGCATCGCCAAATTCATTTCTTAAAATAAACATTAACTTATCTTCATCAACTGCTGGTATATCTATGACCATAAATCTAGAAACTAATGCTTCATTTAATTCCTTAGTTCCTGCATATTCGTAATTCATAGTACCAATAAATCTAGTTGCTTGATGTAAATTAATTCTTTCATATCCTGGTACATCTATAACTCTTCTATAATCTAAAGCTGAATGAAGTACTGCAATTGCATCATTTTTAGCCATATTGATTTCATCAAATACTCCAAATCCACCATTTATCGCACACTCATACACAGATCCCCTTCTTAATTTAACTTCATTATCTATAAAAGTATCTGTACCTATTAAAGTCGTGCTGTCAGTATTAATATGAAAAGATGTATTCCATTGAGGTCTATTAAATATTTCTGATAAGTTATCTGCTAATAAATTTTTTCCCGTAGCTTTGGGTCCTGATAATAAAATGTTTTGATCTTCTAAAATTGCTGATATGCTCATAGACAAAATATCTTTACCATAAAAATATTTTTTTGATTTGCTAATACGTTCTTCTAATTTATTTTCTAATTTATAATATTTTCTAAAATATAATACATCTTCAATAAGTATCTCATTTATTCCCTGTTTTCTTAAATTATCTATTATCTCCATATGTATCCCCTTTATTGTTAATAGTATAATTATATAGTAGCACAATATAATGTATTATTTCTTTATATAAAAAAAACTCCCATCTAGGAGTTTAAAATAAAAAAGATTACGTGGCTACGTCTTACTCTCCCAGGCAGTTGCCCACCAAGTACCATCAGCGCTAAAGAGCTTAACTTCTGTGTTCGGAATGGGAACAGGTGTATCCTCTTTGCTATTGTAACCACATAATCTTTTATTTTAGAGTTAATACTCTGAAAACTGCAAACATTTATTGAATTAATCATTTATTGGTCAAGTCCTCGACCTATTAGTATCGATAAGCTAAATACATTACTGCACTTACACCTTCGACCTATCAACCAGGTAGTCTTCCTGGGGTCTTACCCTTACGGTGGGAAATCTTATCTTGAAGTTGGCTTCGCGCTTAGATGCTTTCAGCGCTTATCCATTCCGTACATAGCTACCCAGCCATGCCCTTGGCAGAACAACTGGTACACCAGAGGTACGTCCATCCCGGTCCTCTCGTACTAAGGACAGGTCTCCTCAAATTTCCTACGCCTGCGACGGATAGGGACCGAACTGTCTCACGACGTTCTGAACCCAGCTCGCGTACCACTTTAATGGGCGAACAGCCCAACCCTTGGGACCTACTACAGCCCCAGGATGTGATGAGCCGACATCGAGGTGCCAAACCTCCCCGTCGATGTGGACTCTTGGGGGAGATAAGCCTGTTATCCCCAGGGTAGCTTTTATCCGTTGAGCGATGGCCCTTCCATGCGGAACCACCGGATCACTAAGTCCGACTTTCGTCCTTGCTCGACCTGTATGTCTTGCAATCAAGCTCTCTTTTGCCTTTACACTCTTCGTACGATTTCCGACCGTACTGAGAGAACCTTTGAGCGCCTCCGTTACTCTTTGGGAGGCGACCGCCCCAGTCAAACTGCCCACCTGACGGTGTCCCAAGACCTGATTCAAGGCCTCTGGTTAGGATCCCAGTACTACAAGGGTGGTATCCCAAGGATGACTCCACACAAACTGGCGTTCATGCTTCAAAGTCTCCCACCTATCCTGTACATGTAGTACCAAGACCCAACGTCAAGCTACAGTAAAGCTCCATGGGGTCTTTCCGTCCTGTCGCAGGTACCCGGCATCTTCACCGGGATTACAATTTCACCGAGTCTATTGTTGAGACAGTGCCCAAATCGTTACGCCTTTCGTGCGGGTCGGAACTTACCCGACAAGGAATTTCGCTACCTTAGGACCGTTATAGTTACGGCCGCCGTTTACTGGGGCTTAAGTTCACTGCTTCGATTGCTCTAACAGATCCCCTTAACCTTCCAGCACCGGGCAGGCGTCAGCTCCTATACATCGTCTTGCGACTTAGCAGAAACCTGTGTTTTTGGTAAACAGTCGCTTGGGCCTATTCTCTGCGGCCATCCAAAGGATGGCACCCCTTCTCCCTAAGTTACGGGGTCATTTTGCCGAGTTCCTTAACAATAGTTCTCTCGCTGGCCTTAGGATACTCTCCTCACCCACCTGTGTCGGTTTGAGGTACGGGCGCCTTTAAACTCGATAGAGACTTTTCTTGACAGTGTGAAATCAGCTACTTCGCTACTAAATTTCGCTCCCCATCGTACCCCAGCATTATCAAGACGGATTTGCCTATCTTGACTGCCTCAGTACTTAGCCACACATAACCAACAGTGTGGTTAGCTTATCCTACTGTGTCATCCCATTTCTCAAGCGTTTATTGGCGGTACAGGAATATCAACCTGTTGTCCATCACCTACGCCTTTCGGCCTCGGCTTAGGTCCCGACTAACCCAGGGCGGACGAACCTTCCCCTGGAAACCTTGGGTTTACGGCCCGTGGGATTCTCACCCACGTCTCGCTACTCATGCCAACATTCTCACTCGTATACTGTCCACGCGTCCTTACGGTCACGCTTCAGCCTGCATACGAAGCTCCCCTACCCATCATAATGATGCCGTAGCTTCGGTAGTACGTTTTAGCCCCGGAAATTTTCGGCGCAGGATCACTCGACCAGTGAGCTATTACGCACTCTTTAAATGAGTGGCTGCTTCTAAGCCAACATCCTGGTTGTCTGTGCAATCCCACATCCTTTACCACTTAACGTACATTTAGGGACCTTAGCTGACGATCTGGGCTGTTGCCCTTTCGACTATGAATCTTATCACCCACAGTCTGACTCCCAAGTATAAGAATACGGCATTCGGAGTTTGATAGTCTTCGGTAAGTGCAATACCCCCTAGGACATTCAGTGCTCTACCTCCGCTTCTCTCAACCTTGAGGCTAGCCCTAAAGCTATTTCGGGGAGAACCAGCTATCTCCGGGCTCGATTGGAATTTCACCGCTATCCACAAGTCATCCCCGAGCTTTTCAACGCTCGTGGGTTCGGTCCTCCACGAAATTTTACTTTCGCTTCAACCTGCTCATGGATAGGTCGCCCGGTTTCGGGTCTACGTCAAGTAACTTAAGCGCCCATTTAAGACTCGCTTTCGCTACGGCTCCGCACCTTAAGTGCTTAACCTTGCTACTTAACGTAACTCGTTGGCCCGTTCTACAAAAAGTACGCGGTCACACAAGTAATGTGCTCCCACAGCTTGTAAGTGCAGGGTTTCAGGTTCTATTTCACTCCCCTCCCGGGGTTCTTTTCACCTTTCCCTCACGGTACTATGCGCTATCGGTCACTAGGTAGTATTTAGGCTTGGAGGATGGTCCCTCCTGCTTCCCACAGGGTTTCACGTGTCCCGTGGTACTCTGGATCATATCTGAAGTCTTCTCGTTTTGACTACGTGGCTGTTACACTTTATAGCGGAGCTTTCCAACTCTCTTCGTCTACAATAGCCTCTTCGTTTATGATATGTCCGCAACCCCAACAAAGAAAACTTCATTGGTTTGGCCTGTTCCGCGTTCGCTCGCCGCTACTTACGGAATCGAATTTCTTTCTTTTCCTCCGGGTACTTAGATGTTTCAGTTCCCCGAGTTCCCCTCGCTAAGCTATGTATTCACTTAACGATACTTAGACATTACTCTAAGTGAGTTTCCTCATTCGGAAATCTTCGGATCAAAGTTTACGTGCAACTCCCCGAAGCTTATCGCAGCTTATCGCGTCCTTCATCGGCTCCTAGTGCCAAGGCATCCGCCCTGCACCCTTAATAACTTGACCAGTTATTAAAGTGTTTCGTCAACGAACAAACTTCGTATTCACTCAGTTTATTACGTTACTCAAAGTTTGATATTTTAATGACTTATCGTGTCGTTGATATTTTTAGAAGTTATCTTCTTCATATATATAAAATGATGTCATATCACTAAATGTTATGCAGTTTTCAAAGTACTAAAATGCTTCGCATGTCGCCAACGATATTACTTCACATACGTTCAGTAACATCCGTTACTCAAAGTAATATTTCGGGCTACGCCCTATTTTTGAGATGTTCTAATGAACTCTCAAAATTAAACAGTAGGCAATTCTCCTTAGAAAGGAGGTGATCCAGCCGCACCTTCCGATACGGCTACCTTGTTACGACTTCACCCCAGTTATTGATTTCACCTTCGACGGCCGCTTCCAAAAGGTTAGCAAACCGGCTTCGGGCGCCCCCAACTTCCGTGGTGTGACGGGCGGTGTGTACAAGACCCGGGAACGCATTCACCGCAGCATTCTGATCTGCGATTACTAGTAACTCCAGCTTCATGTAGGCGAGTTTCAGCCTACAATCCGAACTGAGAATGGCTTTAAGGGATTAGCTCCGCCTCACGACTTGGCTGCCCTCTGTACCACCCATTGTAGCACGTGTGTAGCCCTAAGCATAAGGGGCATGATGATTTGACGTCATCCCCACCTTCCTCCAGGTTATCCCTGGCAGTCCCTCTAGAGTGCCCAACTTAATGCTGGCAACTAAAGGCAAGGGTTGCGCTCGTTGCGGGACTTAACCCAACATCTCACGACACGAGCTGACGACAACCATGCACCACCTGTCACTTCTGTCCCCGAAGGGAAATCTCCGATTAGGGAGAGGTCAAAAGGATGTCAAGCTTAGGTAAGGTTCTTCGCGTTGCTTCGAATTAAACCACATGCTCCGCTACTTGTGCGGGTCCCCGTCAATTCCTTTGAGTTTCACTCTTGCGAGCGTACTTCCCAGGCGGAGTACTTAATGCGTTAGCTGCGCCACCGAAGGGGGTAACCTCCGACAGCTAGTACTCATCGTTTACGGCGTGGACTACCAGGGTATCTAATCCTGTTTGCTCCCCACGCTTTCGTGCCTCAGTGTCAGTTACAGTCCAGAGAGCCGCCTTCGCAACTGGTATTCCTCCTAATATCTACGCATTTCACCGCTACACTAGGAATTCTACTCTCCTCTCCTGCACTCAAGTTTCTCAGTTTCAAAGGCTTACTACGGTTGAGCCGTAGCCTTTCACCTCTGACTTAAGAAACCACCTACGCACCCTTTACGCCCAGTAATTCCGGATAACGCTAGCCCCCTACGTATTACCGCGGCTGCTGGCACGTAGTTAGCCGGGGCTTCCTCCTCAAGTACCGTCATTATCTTCCTTGAGGACAGAGCTTTACGACCCGAAGGCCTTCATCGCTCACGCGGCGTTGCTGCATCAGGCTTTCGCCCATTGTGCAATATTCCCCACTGCTGCCTCCCGTAGGAGTTTGGACCGTGTCTCAGTTCCAATGTGGCCGATCACCCTCTCAGGTCGGCTACTGATCGTCGCCTTGGTAAGCCGTTACCTTACCAACTAGCTAATCAGACGCGGGTCCATCCTGTACCGCCGGAGCTTTGATAAGAAAGCCATGCGACTCTCTCATGTTATCCCGTATTAGCATACCTTTCGGTATGTTATCCGTGTGTACAGGGCAGGTTACCCACGCGTTACTCACCCGTCCGCCGCTCTTTCCCGAAGGAAATCGCTCGACTTGCATGTGTTAGGCACGCCGCCAGCGTTCATCCTGAGCCAGGATCAAACTCTTAAATATAAGTTTTGACTTGGGCTCAGATACTGTTATATATCTGGCTTTGTTTGGTTGTTTCAAATTCTATAAATTAACCTACTGTTTAATTTTCAAAGTTCATTTTAAGCGACTATATCGACGCTTACTTTTTTGTTTCATCCTTATCTCTTGGACAAGTAATACTATATCACCTTAAAAATATATCGTCAATACTTTTTCTTAATTTTTTTTAGTATTTTTTTATTTTTTCTTTATCATTTAAAGTTATGCACATACTTTTTCTAAACTATCCACATTATCTACAATCTGTATTTAGCTTATATAGCAATTCAATCTTATAATATCCACAATTTTGTGATTAGCTTTTGAAAAATTTATATTTTTAAACTTTTACATAAAAATAAAACCCTAATATTATTAGAGTTTTATTTTTATGTATTAAATTAATTCACGATTGCTCCATCTTGTATTTTTATACAAATATCAGCTTCTCTAGCTATCGTGTCATTATGAGTTATCATTATAAGTGTCTGATTATAATCATTCACACATTCTCTTAATATACTCATAACTTCTTCTGTTGACTTTGTATCTAAATTTCCTGTAGGTTCATCTGCAAATATAATTTTGGGGTTATTTATAAGAGCTCTAGCAATAGCCACCCTTTGCTGTTGACCTCCAGATAATTCATTAGGAAATTTTTTTATTTTATCCTTTATTTGTAGTTTCTCTAGTAATTTTTCTAGATATTTTTTATCTACTTTTCTATTTTTTAATAATGAAGGCATTATTATGTTCTCATATACATTAACAACTGGTATTAAATTAAAATTTTGAAACACAAATCCAAAGTTATTTATCCTTATATCAGCTAGTTTTCCATCTGGCATATTACTTATTTCTTCATTATTATAATAAATTTTTCCATCAGTTGGTTTATCAAGGCCTGCCATACAATTTAATAATGTACTTTTTCCAGAACCACTAGCACCTACTACAGCAATAAATTTATTTTCTTCTATATTTAAATTTATATTCTTTAAAACATGTAACTCATTTTCATTTTTACCATAAACTTTGTTTAAGTTTTCTATTTTTAATATCGTCATACTAATTCCTCCTTATTCATTCATATTAATTCCATCTGATATGCTCATTTTTTCTAGTTTTTGCTTAGACAAGTATACCGATATAATACAAACTACTATCACTAAAAAAATAAATATCACTATTTCATTAAAAGGCACTTCGAATTTTTCTAGATTCTTAGCCCCAAATCCAACTTCCATAATCTCATTAACCATAGATACATCTTTGTATCCTTTATATATAGCGTGAACAGAACCTAGTATACAGCTAAGAAATGCATAAATTAAAGATTCCTTAATAAGCATGCTTTTTATCTTTTTCATACTCATACCAATACTTCTTAAAGTTGATAGCTCCCTAGTTCTAATTAGTATTCCTGTTTTTATAGTGTAGTAAATATTTAATGAAGCTACTACAGACATAAGTAATAATAAAAACATACTTTGCATCTTCGCAGTTTTCTGTAATTTTTCGTGTTCTGCTTTGTATTTCCCTATGCTTTCTATATTGTTGTAATCCTTATTTCCAATCGTTTTTTCTATTTTATTTTCTACTTCTTTTTCTTTTCCACTAGAAGCTTTTACTCCTATTACATTAACATCATTTATATTAGTCAATTTAGATAATTCTTCGATTGGCATTATTACCGTTATCATTCTTCCATAGAAATTATTTAAAATCCATTTTCTATCTAAGAAACCAGCGATTCTAACTTTTTCAACTTTATAGCTTAGCTTTTCATCATTTACTGATGGCATTTTTATTTCAATCAGTTCTCCAATTTTCAAATCTTTATCTATTGGTTCATTGGTTCCATCAGTGTGATTATTAACAAAAACATTTATATATTCACTATTTTTCTCATCACTTTTTTCTTCCATATATTTATCTAATTTTTTCAGATCTTTCTCTGTATAACCTCTAACTTCTAAATATGATTCATTCTTATTCATAGACCCAGGTAACACTAATTTTCCATCTATATAGTCTACACCATCTATATTTTTAATTTTTTCTATATCATTCTTACTATACACCCCTAGAGCATTTTCCACATTATAATCGTCTTTATTTAGTTTTATATCATACTCACCAAGATTTTGACTTGGCATATGCATTACATCCATACCACTTTTATTGTAATTTGATAATGAAGTGATATACATAGATCCAACTAATCCCATAGATAATATACAAAGAATGGCTCTTGTCCTAAATCTAAATACATTTTTATATGCCATCTCTCCAGTTATATTAAATACTTTTCTTATCCATTTATAATAAAATCTATTTCTAAACTTTCTATTGCTAAAATCATTATTTTTCATCCCCTCTACTGGAGATATTCTAGTAGCCTTGTATATCGGAACTAAATTTGAAATAAACACAGTAGTTATTGCTATTAATATTGGTATCAATATTGCTTCTTTAGTTATATAAAGACTTGGATTTTGAGGATACATTTTATATATATAACTATATACATACCCTGCACCAATTAAAAATCCAGATAATACACCAATAGTTACTAATATTAAGCTTTGTATAAAAATCATAGAACATATTTGATGCCTTTTAGAACCTATCGCTCTTAACATCCCTATTGATTTTTTCATGTCAAATAAAGTCATCATAAAAATATTACATATTAAAAGTGCTGATACCGCTATAGGGAATAACATGTTTCTTATTTCATAGCTTGTTGCTTCTTCACCAACACCAAGAGAGTTTAGTCCTTGAATTAAGCCGATATTCATAGTAAAGTTATACTCTGTAAGGCCGTATTTTTTCATCCTTTTATACATATTATCCATTGTAATCTTTTCATTTTCTACATTTAAAATACCATCATTGGTAATAAGATTTTTTGGTATTAAATTTTTATATCCACCTGTAAAAGCTCTAAGCGTATATTCTTTATACTCCTGGTAATAGTCTTTAGTTCTACTGACTACTCCAACTAATTTAAATTTATGATCTTTATTGTATATTTCTTGATTTCTATCAGGCTTTTTATATTTTTTAACTATATTAAAATCTATTTCTTCACCTAATTTATTTTCTAAATTCATTTCCTCTACAGCTCTATTATCTAAAACTATCTCATTTTCATTTTTTGGTTCTCTTCCTTTTATAAGTTCATACTTGCTTTCTTCTAAATAATATGGACTATATGTATTAAGAATACTCTTAACACCATTTTTATAAACAACACTGCCTAAATTGATTATCTTATATGTAGCATCACTTGTATTATCATTTAATATTTTTTGTAATGCTTCATCACCAATATCACTGTATTCATAGTCATAAGTTCCAAATGTCTTATGTAATTTTTCAGTTCCTAATTTTATATTTGTTTGTTTTTGAACAATGTTGGAAAATGATATTAATGTAGCTAATCCTATGGCTATTATTATAGAGAAACTTCTCCCTTTTTGCTTTTTCAAATAAGAAAAAGCTAACGTAAAAACACCTTTCATAATTACCTCCTTTTTTGACTAATATATAGCTATTTAACACTAATTAGTTTTATTTGAACTAATGCACCTAACTTATTAACAAGTTACTTCATCTTCTAATAAACAAAGATATAATTTTTATGCAAAAAAATAGATGCCATCCTCTTTTGACTAAAGGATAGCATCTATTTTTTTTATGTACAATGCACTATGCACAACTGTGCATTTTAATGTTACAAGTGTCATGTTTTAGTTTTTATAATACTGATAAAAGGCTTTCAAGGTACACGTTTTTAAATTCTTTAAATCTATATCTACTTACAGGAACCTCTTCTTTATTCTCCATAATAGCTACATACTGTTTTACATTTCCTACATAGTCCAAATTAACTAAATAACTTTTGTGACATCTATAGAAATTTTTTTGGTTTATTTTACTTTCTATACTATCCATAGTCATATTAATAGAGTGCTCGGATGTTTTTGTATGTATAGTTATCTCTCTTTTTAACACCTCAATATAATAAATATCTGCTGTGTTTATCTTAAATATTTCAGTTTTAGAACTCAAAATTAACTCTTTACCCTTATTTCTTTCTATTTCATTAAAACAAGAAATCAAATGTCTCTCTAGATCGTCTAATTTTATAGGCTTTAGTAAATACCTATAAGCCCTTACTTCATATCCTTCTTGTACATAGTCTATTAAAGATGTTGTGAATATAATTTCTACATTTTTATCATACATATTTCTTATTTTTCTAGCTAAATTCATTCCATCAATTTCTTCTAATTGTATATCTAATAAAAATATATCTACATTCTCTGGATAATCTTTTATTAAATTTTCTCCATTTCCATAAATCAAAAGATTATATTCTTCATTTCTACTTTCGAAAATTTTTTCAATATACCCTTTTATCAACTTTTGTTGGCTTAATTCATCTTCACATAATACTATTTTTTTCATAGTTCAAATTCACTTCACTTTCTATTGGAATATAAATATCTAGTTCAAATTCATTACCCAAATCCTTGAACCTAAACTCTCCATTGTACTTATTCAATGAATTTTCAACGCTTTTTAAACCTATTCCATGAAAATCTCTATCGGTTTTACTACTTATAATATTATTATCATCTGTTTTTATATCATTTATTTTTGAGTTCACACTCTTCAATACAAAATAATTTTTAACTATAGTTCCTCTTATATATATTTTTCTTTCACTATCTTTTATCTTTAAACATGCTTCCATTGCATTATCTAATATATTCGAAAAAATACTACACACATCAATCATTTGCACGAAGTTACATTTTTCAAAATTTATATCTGCAAAAAAATCTATATTATTATCTATACAAATATCATTTTTTTCTTTAAGTATAATGTCTAATATATCATTTTTAGTGTTATATATATATTCTATTTTTTCTATTTCTTTTTCAAGTTCCATACTATATTTACTAGCATTTTCATTTGTATCAATATTATTGATGCAGAGCAAATGATTTTTTAAATCGTGATAAAGTCGTTTAGTTCTACCTTGATTTTTTTTTATTCTTTCGTAGTAATTGTATTGAGCTTTTATTTTTTCTTCTATCACCACTTTTTCCTTTTCTAATATTATTGATTCTTTTATCTTCTTAATTGTAAATATTAAAAGTATAAAAACCACAACTAATGATTGAATTATATTTTGATATAAAAAACTACCCATCAAACTCCATATCTCTTTATATGTTGAATTTTTAAATTTAACTCCATATATCCAAATAGACTTATCTATAAAATTGTATATATACAAAAATGTTACTAAAAATATAACAGTTAATATACTTATTATGTATTTTTTTTCTTTAAAAGTATTTCTATATTTTTTTAATATTAAATTTAATATAAATAAAATGATAGAAACTAGTCCTTCACGTAAAATTGCAACTAATAGACCTGGATAGTTATCGCCGCCAAACCCAATAGCTATACAAAAAAATGTAAGTCCCCAATAAATTATATTCCTAGTAATAAAAAGTACATTTTCATAGACTGTAAAAAACATAAACGATTTCCACAACTTCATTTCATAATTTTTTTTACAAAAATACATAATTATAGAAACAAATATAATTTGGAACAAATTCAATTCCATTGACCATAAACCTAATATAACTATTCTATTCAAATCAAAATAATTATTCAGATAAACTAAAACCACGATCAATATTATAAATTTCCAAAGAGAACTTTTTACTTCTTTGTCTTCTCTTTTTTTGCTTTGGTAAATATCAAGAAAATTTTTAAATACTAAAATTTTAAATACAATTAATAACATATATGCCGTTTCCAATACAAATGATTCCATAAATTCCTCCCCTTACAATTCTATCATAGGAAAAATATTTTAACACTTTAAATAACTATATATACGATCAACTTTTACTTAGATTTAAATAATTAAAACGCAAAAAAACACAGAACTAAATAAAATAATTCTGTGCATAAAAAAAGATTACGTGGCTACGTCTTACTCTCCCAGGCAGTTGCCCACCAAGTACCATCAGCGCTAAAGAGCTTAACTTCTGTGTTCGGAATGGGAACAGGTGTATCCTCTTTGCTATTGTAACCACATAATCTTTTATTTTAGAGTTAATACTCTGAAAACTGCAAACATTTATTGAATTAATCATTTATTGGTCAAGTCCTCGACCTATTAGTATCGATAAGCTAAATACATTACTGCACTTACACCTTCGACCTATCAACCAGGTAGTCTTCCTGGGGTCTTACCCTTACGGTGGGAAATCTTATCTTGAAGTTGGCTTCGCGCTTAGATGCTTTCAGCGCTTATCCATTCCGTACATAGCTACCCAGCCATGCCCTTGGCAGAACAACTGGTACACCAGAGGTACGTCCATCCCGGTCCTCTCGTACTAAGGACAGGTCTCCTCAAATTTCCTACGCCTGCGACGGATAGGGACCGAACTGTCTCACGACGTTCTGAACCCAGCTCGCGTACCACTTTAATGGGCGAACAGCCCAACCCTTGGGACCTACTACAGCCCCAGGATGTGATGAGCCGACATCGAGGTGCCAAACCTCCCCGTCGATGTGGACTCTTGGGGGAGATAAGCCTGTTATCCCCAGGGTAGCTTTTATCCGTTGAGCGATGGCCCTTCCATGCGGAACCACCGGATCACTAAGTCCGACTTTCGTCCTTGCTCGACCTGTATGTCTTGCAATCAAGCTCTCTTTTGCCTTTACACTCTTCGTACGATTTCCGACCGTACTGAGAGAACCTTTGAGCGCCTCCGTTACTCTTTGGGAGGCGACCGCCCCAGTCAAACTGCCCACCTGACGGTGTCCCAAGACCTGATTCAAGGCCTCTGGTTAGGATCCCAGTACTACAAGGGTGGTATCCCAAGGATGACTCCACACAAACTGGCGTTCATGCTTCAAAGTCTCCCACCTATCCTGTACATGTAGTACCAAGACCCAACGTCAAGCTACAGTAAAGCTCCATGGGGTCTTTCCGTCCTGTCGCAGGTACCCGGCATCTTCACCGGGATTACAATTTCACCGAGTCTATTGTTGAGACAGTGCCCAAATCGTTACGCCTTTCGTGCGGGTCGGAACTTACCCGACAAGGAATTTCGCTACCTTAGGACCGTTATAGTTACGGCCGCCGTTTACTGGGGCTTAAGTTCACTGCTTCGATTGCTCTAACAGATCCCCTTAACCTTCCAGCACCGGGCAGGCGTCAGCTCCTATACATCGTCTTGCGACTTAGCAGAAACCTGTGTTTTTGGTAAACAGTCGCTTGGGCCTATTCTCTGCGGCCATCCAAAGGATGGCACCCCTTCTCCCTAAGTTACGGGGTCATTTTGCCGAGTTCCTTAACAATAGTTCTCTCGCTGGCCTTAGGATACTCTCCTCACCCACCTGTGTCGGTTTGAGGTACGGGCGCCTTTAAACTCGATAGAGACTTTTCTTGACAGTGTGAAATCAGCTACTTCGCTACTAAATTTCGCTCCCCATCGTACCCCAGCATTATCAAGACGGATTTGCCTATCTTGACTGCCTCAGTACTTAGCCACACATAACCAACAGTGTGGTTAGCTTATCCTACTGTGTCATCCCATTTCTCAAGCGTTTATTGGCGGTACAGGAATATCAACCTGTTGTCCATCACCTACGCCTTTCGGCCTCGGCTTAGGTCCCGACTAACCCAGGGCGGACGAACCTTCCCCTGGAAACCTTGGGTTTACGGCCCGTGGGATTCTCACCCACGTCTCGCTACTCATGCCAACATTCTCACTCGTATACTGTCCACGCGTCCTTACGGTCACGCTTCAGCCTGCATACGAAGCTCCCCTACCCATCATAATGATGCCGTAGCTTCGGTAGTACGTTTTAGCCCCGGAAATTTTCGGCGCAGGATCACTCGACCAGTGAGCTATTACGCACTCTTTAAATGAGTGGCTGCTTCTAAGCCAACATCCTGGTTGTCTGTGCAATCCCACATCCTTTACCACTTAACGTACATTTAGGGACCTTAGCTGACGATCTGGGCTGTTGCCCTTTCGACTATGAATCTTATCACCCACAGTCTGACTCCCAAGTATAAGAATACGGCATTCGGAGTTTGATAGTCTTCGGTAAGTGCAATACCCCCTAGGACATTCAGTGCTCTACCTCCGCTTCTCTCAACCTTGAGGCTAGCCCTAAAGCTATTTCGGGGAGAACCAGCTATCTCCGGGCTCGATTGGAATTTCACCGCTATCCACAAGTCATCCCCGAGCTTTTCAACGCTCGTGGGTTCGGTCCTCCACGAAATTTTACTTTCGCTTCAACCTGCTCATGGATAGGTCGCCCGGTTTCGGGTCTACGTCAAGTAACTTAAGCGCCCATTTAAGACTCGCTTTCGCTACGGCTCCGCACCTTAAGTGCTTAACCTTGCTACTTAACGTAACTCGTTGGCCCGTTCTACAAAAAGTACGCGGTCACACAAATAATGTGCTCCCACAGCTTGTAAGTGCAGGGTTTCAGGTTCTATTTCACTCCCCTCCCGGGGTTCTTTTCACCTTTCCCTCACGGTACTATGCGCTATCGGTCACTAGGTAGTATTTAGGCTTGGAGGATGGTCCCTCCTGCTTCCCACAGGGTTTCACGTGTCCCGTGGTACTCTGGATCATATCTAAAGAATTATCGTTTCAAATACAGGGCTATTACCTTCTATGGCGGAGCTTTCCAACTCTCTTCACTTACGATGACCTCTTCGTTTATGATATGTCCGCAACCCCAACGAAGAAAACTTCATTGGTTTGGCCTGTTCCGCGTTCGCTCGCCGCTACTTACGGAATCGAATTTCTTTCTTTTCCTCCGGGTACTTAGATGTTTCAGTTCCCCGAGTTCCCCTCGCTAAGCTATGTATTCACTTAACGATACTTAGACATTACTCTAAGTGAGTTTCCTCATTCGGAAATCTTCGGATCAAAGTTTACGTGCAACTCCCCGAAGCTTATCGCAGCTTATCGCGTCCTTCATCGGCTCCTAGTGCCAAGGCATCCGCCCTGCACCCTTAATAACTTGACCAGTTATTAAAAGTTATCGCTACTGAACAAACTTCGTATTCACTCAGTTTATTCCAGTGCTTAAAGTTAATTTTAAAGACTTATCTGTCTAGTTTATTTTAAAGACTTCATTGTCTATATATAAAATGATGTCATATCACTAAATGTTATGCAGTTTTCAAAGTACTAAAATGCTTCGCATGTCGCCAACGATATTACTTCATATTCATTCAGTAACATCCGTTGCTCAAATTAAAAGCAATAATTTTGAGGAATGAACCCTCAAAATTAAACAGTAGGCAATTCTCCTTAGAAAGGAGGTGATCCAGCCGCACCTTCCGATACGGCTACCTTGTTACGACTTCACCCCAGTTATTGATTTCACCTTCGACGGCCGCTTCCAAAAGGTTAGCAAACCGGCTTCGGGCGCCCCCAACTTCCGTGGTGTGACGGGCGGTGTGTACAAGACCCGGGAACGCATTCACCGCAGCATTCTGATCTGCGATTACTAGTAACTCCAGCTTCATGTAGGCGAGTTTCAGCCTACAATCCGAACTGAGAATGGCTTTAAGGGATTAGCTCCGCCTCACGACTTGGCTGCCCTCTGTACCACCCATTGTAGCACGTGTGTAGCCCTAAGCATAAGGGGCATGATGATTTGACGTCATCCCCACCTTCCTCCAGGTTATCCCTGGCAGTCCCTCTAGAGTGCCCAACTTAATGCTGGCAACTAAAGGCAAGGGTTGCGCTCGTTGCGGGACTTAACCCAACATCTCACGACACGAGCTGACGACAACCATGCACCACCTGTCACTTTTGTCCCCGAAGGGAAATCTCCGATTAGGGAGAGGTCAAAAGGATGTCAAGCTTAGGTAAGGTTCTTCGCGTTGCTTCGAATTAAACCACATGCTCCGCTACTTGTGCGGGTCCCCGTCAATTCCTTTGAGTTTCACTCTTGCGAGCGTACTTCCCAGGCGGAGTACTTAATGCGTTAGCTGCGCCACCGAAGGGGGTAACCTCCGACAGCTAGTACTCATCGTTTACGGCGTGGACTACCAGGGTATCTAATCCTGTTTGCTCCCCACGCTTTCGTGCCTCAGTGTCAGTTACAGTCCAGAGAGCCGCCTTCGCAACTGGTATTCCTCCTAATATCTACGCATTTCACCGCTACACTAGGAATTCTACTCTCCTCTCCTGCACTCAAGTTTCTCAGTTTCAAAGGCTTACTACGGTTGAGCCGTAGCCTTTCACCTCTGACTTAAGAAACCACCTACGCACCCTTTACGCCCAGTAATTCCGGATAACGCTAGCCCCCTACGTATTACCGCGGCTGCTGGCACGTAGTTAGCCGGGGCTTCCTCCTCAAGTACCGTCATTATCTTCCTTGAGGACAGAGCTTTACGACCCGAAGGCCTTCATCGCTCACGCGGCGTTGCTGCATCAGGCTTTCGCCCATTGTGCAATATTCCCCACTGCTGCCTCCCGTAGGAGTTTGGACCGTGTCTCAGTTCCAATGTGGCCGATCACCCTCTCAGGTCGGCTACTGATCGTCGCCTTGGTAAGCCGTTACCTTACCAACTAGCTAATCAGACGCGGGTCCATCCTGTACCGCCGGAGCTTTGATAAGAAAGCCATGCGACTCTCTCATGTTATCCCGTATTAGCATACCTTTCGGTATGTTATCCGTGTGTACAGGGCAGGTTACCCACGCGTTACTCACCCGTCCGCCGCTCTTTCCCGAAGGAAATCGCTCGACTTGCATGTGTTAGGCACGCCGCCAGCGTTCATCCTGAGCCAGGATCAAACTCTTAAATATAAGTTTTGACTTGGGCTCAGATACTGTTATATATCTGGCTTTGTTTGGTTGTTTCAAATTCTATAAATTAACCTACTGTTTAATTTTCAAAGTTCATTTTAAGCAACCATTTTGGTGCTTATTTTTTCAACTTCCTTAGTTTACCAAAGTTATTTAACTTTGTCAACTTTTTTCTGTTGTTTTTCTATTCGTTTGCCCTCGTCTTAAGGACAAGTATAACTATACCATCTGAATTTTATATCGTCAATACTTTTTTAAAACTTTTTTTATTTTTTTATATTTAAATCTTCTTTATATATTCTCTAAGTTCTTCCAAATTAAGATTTACCAAATCATTGAGCATATTTTTCCTTTGAGTAATATTTTCATATTTTTTTATAATGTTTGCTCTAGCTATTCCTAAAAGGTTTATATACTCTTCATAACTATCATCATATTTCTCTAATAATTCTTTTTTTATCTTAGATGATAATGATGGACTTTTACCTCCAGTAGATACACTAATTAGTAAATCTCCTCGTCTTATATATGAAGGTACTGTGTAATTAGATAAATTTATATCATCTACTACGTTAACTAGTTTTCCATTATCTCTGCAATATATTCCTATTTCTTTATTTATTTCTTTATTATTTGTGGCTGCAACTACTATAAAACTCTGTTTTATATATTCTTCTTTATATGTATCTCTTATTATTTCAATATTATCTTTTAATTCCTTGAATTTATCTACGAGGTCTAATGACACTACTTTTACATTCTTATCAAAGTCTAAGAAATTCTTGCATTTTCTATATGCTACTTCCCCTCCCCCTATTATCGTTATCTCTAAATCTTTTAATTCTAAATTTATTGGATATAACATTGTCTCCCTTGTTGCTAACTATAATTAGCTAGCCACTTCTCCTTCCATATAAAGTTAGTTAATTTATTTATAATCTGCCATACCGTACTTTCTAATCCTTTATAAAGTCTCTAAGTCATTAGACCTTTCCATATGTAAACTATTACTTTATAAGTATTCATCCCACATCTGTATTTATTTATAGTATTTTTATATCACCTGAATAAACAACATCTGTAGTAACGTACTTTTTAGTTTGATGATTCAGTAAGGATCTATAAGTTCTAAATCTCATTAGATCCTCAATTACCTTATTAGTTGTTTGAAACTCAAAATGATTTGCCCACACGTAGCTCAAAGTGTATATAACTATCATATTCCATAAAAAAAGTCTAATCCATATACATCTTTTTACTATCTAAAATAACTAATTCTGTTGAGCCCATTTATCTTTACTTTCTTATCCATTCCAAATAACTTAAGACTTTCCTCCGCAAATATATCCATAGATCTTTTCATTATAAAATCTTCATAGTTTTGCTTTTCATTAATTCACTGCATTTAAGTTCATTATATCATTAAGTTATTAAATCTATTTATTTATATTAACATTTTTATACTTTTAGAGTCATCTATACAAAGTACAAAATAAATTTAAATAGTCTTTCTAAAAGTAATTTAAAGCTTTTATAAAATATGGTTAAGAGTGTAAATTGAAAGATAAGTTATTAATTAAATAATATTAATATAGATTTAGATAAATATGAAGATTTAAATATTGATAAAAATAAATCAAAAAAATATACTTCTAATGGAACAACTATAACTATTGAAGGATCCATAAGTGATGGTAGTAATATATTTTTAAACATATAGTATACAAAGTGATAAAAAAATACCAAGAGATATTATTCCTGAGGAATATCAAGTTGAAGGATATGATGAAAATAAATGAGAGTTAATATCATATGGAGATGTTAAAAGTAGGACAAAAGATTTATCTATATGAGTATCTCAATATGGATATTATAAAGATTATTATAGCTTTATAGGTATGGCAATATATGAAATTAATACTAATAAACTTGAAGTATTTTGAAATAGACACAAGTTCTTTGGGAAGTGTAATGACTGGATATAATTATATGATTAAAGGAGATTGGAAATTCAATTTAAATATAGGTACAAAATCTAATATAGAAACTATAGATATAAATCAATCAAAATATCGCTTTAAATTAAATGATATTTCAATAAGTCCATATAGTATTGTATCTGATATAGAATTCCCTGAAAGTTTTATAGATACAAAATAAGAAAAAAAGAATATATAAAAAAGAATTAGAATTGATGTAAATAGAGTAAAAGATGTCTATTAGCACAGCATTACTAAAGATTGAGTAAAGCATGAAAATAAATATGGTTATATGAGTTCAAAAATGGAATGGTTAAATCAAGACCATCAGTAATGCTTAACTCAGAGAAACTAGAAGACGGACCTAAAAAACTAAGAATTTCTTTTGAAAATGTAAAAAATAAAAATGATAGAAAAAAAGTTGTATTTGATATAGATTTAAATAATTATATTTTTAGTGTCATTAACTTATTAGGTTCTATTGGATAAGAGTTGAATTAGAAGCAAAGATTCTCCTATATCAACTTACCTTATAGTCTTATGTTTATCCACTTAGAGCGCATGTAACACATAAAATCTAGTGTTTTCTAGCAATTATACTAATAAAAAACTAACGCTTTTGACTTAAATTTAATTTGTAATATAGGTCAACTTGTGTTTTTCCAAAAAAATGTGTCATAAGTTTATCAACATAATCAATACCAATGAATTTATATTTTAAATTTAATAAAGTTCAAAAATAATAATAGGAATTAGTAGTTGAATATATTTAACTTCATATCTTAATTAGAATAATTAATTGCAATAAAAAAAGACACAAGATGTGTCTTTTTCACGAACATATATATATTATAATATAGTTACATTCTCTGCTTGAGGACCTCTAGCACCTTTAACTATATTAAAGTTTACTCTTTGACCTTCTTCTAATGATTTAAATCCATCAGTTTCTATAGCTGAAAAATGTACGAATACATCATCTCCACCTTCTACTGATATAAAACCAAATCCTTTTTCATTGTTAAACCATTTTACTATTCCATTTATCATTAAAAAATACTCCTGTGAACCTATTTCTAGGTCTCTCTCAACTTATTTGTGTATTGCTACAAATATTATTATATCACATATTATTAATAATAGATAGTTTTTTATTTTACATACATAACTAGTCTTTAAAATAAAATTTTGAGACTTGTCGATTTTAAGTTTATAATATCTAATACTTCCAATAATAAATTATTAACTCCGCCCAAGAAGCGATTCTCCACTTTGAATTTTTATCTTTAACTAACTATGTAGTCTATTTCATCTTCATCATTGTCTATAGGTGTTTTCTATGCATCTTTAAATTTAACATTATATTTAATTATATATATTTCAACATTTTTTTATCAATATTATTACCATCTATAAAAGCTTTATATTGATTTTCACCTCTTACTTTATCTATATGTCTAATATTTATAGATTCTATATTATCTAGTCTATATTTTTGTATATACTCTGGGTATTTATAACATTTTTTATATTCATCATAATCATACTTATTTTTAAATTCAAAAGATTTTTCTATAACTTTAATAGGATTATATTGCCATTCTATTTTATTTTTATAATATATAGTTCCAACTATAATTAAAATTCCACTAAGAAAAAGATAAGTATTGGTTTTTTATTTTTCATATTAATTTTATCTCATTTATACTTTTAATAAACCCAAAGTTATTTTAACATATGAATTTAAAGTGAGTTTAAAGGTGTACTGAAATGACTTTGTATTGGAGTTAAATATAGCAAAAAAAGCCAGTATATTTGGCTTTAATGGCTTTTAAAAATTAATTTTAATTACTTTTTATCTTTAACTACATCATTTATAAAATCATCTATATCTATTAACTCACTTTCCTTAGATTTATAATTTCCATAAATTTTACCTGTAGTGGCATCAACTAATACTCTTTTGCTAGTTTCAGCACTTTGATCTTTATTTTCGAAATAAAAAACATAATAATTTTGATTTTCTATACGAATTCCATCACTTAATCCAAAAAAGTCCCCACCAATAATCAAGTTATTAGAATCAATTCTATCTTTAAACTTATCATTAACAATATTTTTTGCCTCATCTGCGCTTACTTTATTTGAGGTTCCTTCTTTATCCATATTAACATATTCAGTACTACTTTTTTCTGTTTTTGTATCCTTATTTGTAGAGTTTTGGATACCATTTGATTTACTATTACTACATCCAACCAAAGATAAAGAGATAGAGATAATAACTAGACTTAAACTAATAATTTTTTTGATTTTCATAATTCATCATACCCTTCAAATTTTATTTAAGATTACTTCTAATCTTTAAACTGAGTATATCAAACATTTATTTCAAATTTATTAAGAAAGTATTACAATAAGAAAACAATTTAATTAGTTCTTAAATATATTTAAATACATAGTAAAAAAACCTTAAAATCCATTTATTTGAACCTTAAGGGATTTATATTTATTTTATAAGAGAGATAAATTGTACATAAAAATGAGAAAAAATTTTTCATATTAATAAACTCAATAATTGTTTGAAATAGTATCAAATTTATACTTTTATACCCTGCTGATACATTACCTTTTACTAAGCCTACAAATGAATTAGTTTTAATTTAAACATGACTTTTCCTCATTATTAATGTTAATTCAGTTTTTTTAGAATATTTCACCTAAATTTTTTATCATAAAATAAATTATAAAAATCTTAATTATAAAAAATATATATTTTTTATAATTAAGATTTAGATTTAGTAACTAGTTTATTTTTGTGGAATCTCTATTTCTATTTTATCATCTTCAAGGTATTTTTCCTTATTATCAGAGTAAACAATAGGTGTTATTATTATTTTCTTTTCTGTTCCATTAAGTTCAAAATTCTCGTACACTGTATTATTGGATATACCAGAAATTCCTCCGGAAGTAACCCCACTAGCTTTATTTAAAATTTTTCCGTTGTTATCTTTTATTGATAAAAAATATTCATCAGACGTATTACCTTCTACCTCCATTTTAACTTTTGAAGATACAGGAGATATCCTTATTTCACTAATCTTAAGTTTACATTTTTTATTTCCTTCACTAGTATCAATTGTCTTATCAATATTAATTACTTTTATATCATTAGATATATTAGAACTATTTAATGTTGTATTAAATTCCCAATCACCAAGGCTCTTACTTAACAGTAATCCCTTTTCGGTTTTAGATTCACCTATATCAAAGTCTTTGAATTGAATCTTTAGATTATAATCTTTATTTTTTTCTAGATTATCAAGTATCTCAAAGTCAGTATCAACTATACCGTCTCCATCAGTATCAATTCTAGTTAAATCAAGTCTATATAAAAATTCTTTTTTCTTTTTATCTTTTACATCTCTTGGCATAATACCTCCACCTTGTCCAGGAAAAGAAATATCTCCTATTGTAACAATTGGTAAATCTGGCATAAGATCCTTTTTATTAATACCATTCTCTTTAAAATCAAAGTTACTATAGTCCATACTTAAACTTATAATTAATTCTCCATCATCAAGCATTACATCTCCTAAATTAAGAACTAATCCATTTTTTTCTATAGACTGATTTCCTTCAAATTTGTACTTATCAAACTCACTATAATCTTTACCTAAAAATGACTCAATATGATTTACTAATATATCAATATATGCCCATGTGGTATCCTTACTTAAAGCTACAGATCCTAATACAAGTGTTGCTGATATACTTGCTGCAATTAATTTTTTATTTATTTGCTTTCTTGACTTTAACTTAGATTTCATTATATTTTTCATTTTTTCATTATCAGTTTTAACTTCATTATATCTATCAAGTTGAATTTTTTCGTTATTTAATACTTTATATTTATCTATCACTTTACTTTCCTCCCTCTCTTAATAAAATTTTTCTTATTTTCGACCTACCCCTAGATAATTTACTATGTACACTAGAAATTGCTAATTTTTTATTATTTGCGATATCTACTACGCTTTCATCTTCTAGATAATATCGTCTAAATATTTCTTCATCTTCTTCTGATAAGAAGTCTAATGTCTCATTTAATTCCTCTTGAATTTCTATTTGTAATAAATTTTTATCTATATAATAAGTTTGTTCATCTAAACTAGATGTTTCTATCTTATTTAGATATTTTCTTTTGTAATCAATTGCTTTATATTTAGCTATTGCACATATCCAATTTTTAAAAGAGTTTTTATCTTTTTCAAAACCATCTATATTATCCCAAATAGCTAATAAAGTATCGCTGACACATTCTTCTTCATAGTTAATTAATGTTCCTAAATGAAACCTAACAATAGAAGTAAGAAGAGCATTGTATTTGTCTATTAATATTTCCATTCCTTTTTGATTTTTCTTTTTTATGTATTTAATTATTAATTTATCTTGCAAATTAATTCCTCCTAACCGTAAAAGCTTTTACACTAATTAATTCGTAAACGAAAAACAAAAACTTGCAACTTTTATAAAAAAATAAAAGTATTTAACCGCTATATAAAAACTTATTTAAAGATATATAGTAAAAAAGCCCTTATAATCCATTTATTTAGATTATAAGGGCTTTAACTTTATTTTAAACTAACTATGTTTTATATATTGAAACTTAACGAATAGTTTGGAGAATTTTCAATATGATAAATTGTAAATAAAAATATATTTTTTATTTCTTTTGAGGTTTGTATGCAGTGGAAAAAGGTTCTATTTATTTACTGCATACTTAATATAAATTGAAAAAACTATATATTAAAATTCAACTGATGCACAGTTGTCACCAGATGCAAAAGTCATTTTCTTTATATTTAATTTATCTTTTAGTAATAAATGGAACACTTCTATTAAGTTCTCACAAGTAGCAACTTTCTTAACTACTACAAGTCTACATTCTGGATAAGCTTTTGCAAGTTCATTGTCTATAGCTAATCCTATATTAGTGTTATCTGGTGCACCATCTTTTATACCTTGATTTTCATATACCTTTAATACTTCAGGTAGTAAAGGATCATTCTCTTGTAAAATAAGAGCGTGGTCAAAGTTTTTCAGATAGTCCCATGCAGCAGCCTTTATATCATTACAAGGTACAACAAATCCATTTTTTTCATTTACATCACCCTCTACTTCAATTACTAAGTTCCCTTGGTGACCATGTAAGTATTGTGCTTCTCCTTCATACCCTAAGAAACGGTGTGCATATTGTATGTTTAATCTAGTTATTGATCTCATATTTTTACTCCTTTTAAATATTTATTTTTACTAATAGATTTTACTTTTAACTTTTAGAGTTTAGCTGTCACTTAATTACTAGTTAATTTAGTCGACTGATTAAGTAATAATGATTACTATTATTATGATTTTATATTTTATAAATGTCAATACTTTTTTTATTTTTTAAAAATCGTATTGACTATTATATTTATTTACTTTAATATTAAATGTATCTAATAAATAGTAATAGTTACTATTATTAAAATATAAGGAGGTACATTTATGAATTTAAAAGGAACTAAAACGGAACAAAATTTAATGGACGCTTTTGCTGGTGAGTCTCAAGCAAGAAATAAATATACTTATTATGCATCTCAAGCTAAAAAAGAAGGATATAACAAAATAGGAGCTATATTTGAGGAAACTGCTCATAATGAAATGGTTCATGCAAAACTTTGGTTTAAATTATTACACGATGGTGTCCCTACAACAGAACAAAACTTAAAAGATGCTGCTAATGGCGAAAACTATGAGTGGGTTGATATGTATGAGCAATTTGCTAAAGATGCAGAAGAAGAAGGGTTCTCTAAAATAGCATTTATGTTCAGAGAAGTTGGTAAAATAGAAAAGGAACATGAAGAAAGATATTTAGAATTACTTAAAAATGTTCAAGAAGAAACAGTATTTGTAAAAGAAGAATCAGTAGAGTGGAGATGCAGAAATTGTGGACATATCCATGTAGGTCCTAAAGCTTTAGAAAAATGTCCTATTTGTGATCATCCAAAGGGATACTTTGAGATAAGATCTGATAAATTCTAGTTTAATGAGATTCTCAAAACAAAGACAAGCAATACTAGATATTGTATTAAATGGTAATAATCACCCTACTGCTGATTATATATATTCAGAGTTAAAAAAAGACTATCCTGAATTAAGTCTAGGAACAGTTTATAGAAATTTATCTTTATTGTCTGAAAAAGGTTTAATACAGAAAGTAAGTATTCAAAATCATTCAGATATGTTTGATAAAAATCTAGATCACCATGCTCATATAGTTTGTTCTATTTGTGGTGATGTATGTGACATAGATACTGGTTTAATAGATAATATTATGTCTAATATATCTAATGATAATAATATATTAATAAAGTCATATGATATTACATTTGATGGTATTTGTAATAAATGTAAAGAAAAAAAGATTAAATTATAATAAAAAATAAGGTTTGGATTAAAACTTATTTCCTTGAAGCCCTATAGTTAAAAAGCTCTTAGAATCCGTTTATTTTGACTCTAAGAGCTTTAACTTTATTCTAATTACATAAAAGTTTAATTTATTTTTTATATTATCAATAAATCTAACCATTTGATGAATTTTTATCATTTCTATACTTATGTTTTAAATTAATAGAAATTGCTATTGCAGTTGCTATTGCAAATTCACTTAATATTATACCTGGATTCCATATCTCAAAATAGAAGCGACCAATAATATAGATAGCGAATGCAATTAAATATGTTGCAAGACAACTTAATACAATAAATCTAACCCTATCATTTTTTCTTTCTTTTTCAACTAACTGTTGTTGTTGCTTCTCTAATATTTCTGTTCTAATTGATATTTCATCTATTTCAGATGGTTTTAAAAGATAATCTATCGTAACATTAAATATTTCACTTAAACCTATTAACTTTTCTGTTTCTGGTACTGATTGACCTGTTTCCCATTTTGACACACTTTGTCTTGATACATTAAGTTGCTCCGCCAAATGTTCCTGAGATAAATTATGTGCTTTTCTTAATTTTAAAATTTTTTCAGATATATCCATTTTTATTCCTCCTTAACCTTTATAATAAAATCTTAATAAATATACAGGTTGCATGCTATCAATTTGACTATATTTTTTGTCAACCTTGAGTTGCATCCTTGTATTATAAGTATTTTACTTAACTTTTTAGTATTGATAAAGTAAATCAAGTACTTATTAAAATTCTAGTATAAAAGTCCTTAAAATCCATTTATTTGAAAGTACATAAAAATCCTAAAGTGAAATTTTAAGATTGCTTAATTTTATACTTTCTTATCAAAGCTTACATTTTAAGAAAGTATATCAACCTATTAGGACACATACTTTATCTTTAAAAACAAGAACTATAAAAGCTATTATAAAAAATATTAAAGACATAATTAAAGAGCCTAAAAACAAACTTAACAACCCCTGTTTTAAAAACATTATACTATAATTTAGGCTTACTATATTGATTATCTACAGAGAGTTTTTAAAAGATGTAAAATTTTATTGATTTTTATGAAGGGTAACTAAACACAAAAACTAAGACTAGATTAATAATGAATTTTAAAACCAATGGTGGAAAAAATATAAGAACTTTGAATCACTTTTTAACTAAAATTTAATTTCATTAGATATATTAAGTTTTAGTTCATTTGAAATTTTAATTACATCTACTGTTTATAGTTGTGGTACTCCACATAACATAATAGATAAAACTAATATAGTTATCTTTTTTAATATTTTGAAAAAATCAAAAAGTCCCACAAAGTTAGAGGTGAGTTTAATAACTTTATATATATTTCTGGGTAGTATATATCCAAATATGTATAATTTCTTATAGCTTTAATATTTTTTAATTTATAATACTTTCCATTATTCGTCATCTATAAATCTTTAGGTATTTTTTACTATTTCTTTATTCCAAATATACTTCGGTATATTTAATGAATAATTCAGGATAAGTTATTATATAATACTATGAATTAATCTAAATATGGAGATATAAAAGGTTCAATGAACAGATTATTATCTTTAATTAATCGTATTGCACTATCACATTTGTTATCTGCTCCAATATACATATAATAATCATATCCAAAATGCACATAAAATGAATTGCTTCCAGTTAATTTACACCATATATTATCCCTTAGTATTTGTTTAACAGCTTCTTTTATTTGTGTCCTTGATAATAACATACCTTCTTTAATTGTATTTATAAACTCATTATCATCCTCATATTTTATTTCTAAATCAACAACATTTAGGCTCTGTATATTATTACATTCCATAAGACTTAATATTGAATCAATATATGCTTTTTCATATTTTAAATACTCTGACATTGTAAATTCTAAACCATTATAACTATTACCGATATCACTAAATGATGTCCATTCATCCTTTATATAATATCCATTTTCGTCACGATTTAATGAATTATACTTTGTAACTCTCCACATATAGTTCATTGACTAATCTCCAATTCTTCTTGAATTTGCATCATATATTCTCAATCTTGTTTTTTACTCCCCAAATTCTTTATTGTATCTGCCATTTTCCATACACCACCACTATAAGAATCTACATCTGGAGTAATTATTTAATATAAATAAGGTGCAACTTTAAGCTACACCTTTATCCACGTTACTATTTTTTTAGAATCTTAGCTAAGTCTTTAGCAAAATAAGTTATTATTATATCTGCTCCAGCTCTTTTTATAGACATCATAGATTCATATATAACACCTTCATCTAATATTCCATTGTTAATAGCTAATTTAAGCATTGCATATTCTCCACTAACGCTATAAGCTGCAAGAGGTAAATCATAGTTGTCTTTAACTCTTCTTATAACATCTAAGTATGATAATGCTGGTTTTACCATTAATATATCTGCACCTTCTAATACATCTAACTCAGATTCTATTAACGCTTCATTACTATTTGCAGGGTCCATTTGATAAGTTTTTCTATCTCCAAAAGATGGTGCAGAGTTTGCAGCTTCTCTAAATGGTCCATAGAATGTAGAAGCATATTTAACACTATATGACATTATAGCTATATGCTCAAAACCTTCTTTATCTAAAGCATCTCTCATAGCTTTTATTCTTCCATCCATCATATCTGAAGGAGATACCATGTCTGCTCCTGCTTTTGCATGGCTTACTGCTATTTTAGCTAAAAATTCTAAAGTTTTGTCATTATCTACATATCCATTTTCCTTTAATATACCGCAATGACCATGACTAGTATATTCGCACATACAGACATCTGTGATAACATTCATATCACTATCTATCTCTTTTATTTTTCTAATAGCCCTTTGAACTATACCGTTATCATTATATGATTCACTTCCACATACATCTTTTTCATGGTCGTGAGGTATACCAAATAATATTACATGTTCTATACCTAATTCTTTTAATTCCTTTATTTCATCTTCTAATCTATCTACTGAAAAATGATATACATCTGGTAAAGATGATATTTCACTTTTTATATTTTCTCCTTCAACTATAAATAAAGGGTATATTAAATCTTCTATATTTAACTTTGTTTCTCTAACTAGGTTTCTTATAGCACTATTAGTTCTTAGTCTTCTTGGTCTTCTTAACATTTGTTTCCTCCAAACTTAATCTATAATTTATATCTCATAGATTAATTTTTATCCTCAATAATTGTATTAATCATAGAATCTATAGTAGCTTCTTCTGATTCTTTATAAACATTTATATTTAATTCCTTTGCTGTAGCTGAAGTGACAGGTCCTATAGATATAATTTTTATATTTTCTAATTTATGTAAGTTCTCATTTCCAATTATTTCTACGAAATTACTTACAGTAGATGAACTTGCAAAAGTTATATAATTAATATCTACTTGGTTTAATACATCTAATACTTCTTCCTGTTTAGATGTATCTACTACAGTTTCATAAGTATGGATTTCTTTAACTTCACATATTTCACTTATTTTATTTACTAAAAAATCTCTGGCATTTTTAGCTCTTGGCATTAATACTTTATCATTTGCATTTAGTAATGGCTTTAATTCTTCATATAAATATTCAGCTACGAATTTTTTAGGTACTATATCTGCATTAATTCCTCTATTCTTTATTGCTTTTGCAGTGGCTGAACCTATTGCACATACTTTTAAATTAGATAGAGATCTACTATCAAGACCCATTTCATCTAATTTATCAAAGAATATATCAACTCCATTTGTACTAGTAAGAACTAAGTATGTATATCCTTTTATATTTTTTATTTCATTTTCTAATTCTGTGTTATTCTCTATTTTTTCTATTTTAATAGTTGGCATTTCTATAGGGTTTCCACCTAAATCTGCTATCTTTTCTACTAAAGAACTACTTTGAGTTCTAGATCTAGTTACCATTATACTTTTACCAAATAGAGGTTTATTTTCAAAGAAGTTTAATTTTGATCTTAATCCTACTACATCTCCTACTGCTATAAGTGTAGGTGGCTTAACATTTTCTCTAAGTGCAGTTTCATATACATTTTCTAGTGTAGATGTTACTACTCTTTGATTATATCTTGTAGCCCAACTTATAAGAGCTACTGGTGTATCTTTGTCCTTACCTTCTTTAATTAAGTTGTCACTAATCTTTTTTAAATTAGCAACTCCCATTAAGAATACAAGAGTCCCTTTGTTATTTGCTAGTGCATTCCAGTTAAGCTCTTCATTTTCCTTATCATCATCTCTTAAATGTCCTGTTATAACATGGAAAGAAGATGCATAGTCTCTATGAGTTATAGGTATACCTGCATAACAGAGACCTCCTATAGCAGAAGTTATTCCTGGTACAACTTCAAAATCTATACCTTCAGAAACTAAAACTTCTCCTTCTTCTCCACCTCTACCAAATACATATGGGTCTCCACCTTTTAGCCTAGTAACTATTTTGCCTTCTTTAGCCTTATCTGCTATAACTCTATTTATATCATCTTGAGGTAGAGCATGATTACTAGATGCTTTTCCAACATATATAAATTCACAATTTGGCTTTGCCTCTTTTAAGTAGTTAATATTAGCTAATCTATCATAAACTATAACATCAGCTTTTTTTATACATTCTAATCCTTTTAATGTTAATAGCTTATAATCTCCAGGACCTGCTCCTACTAAATAAACTTTACCCTTCATAGTTTTCATACTCCTTTGAAATTAATTGCGCTAGTTCAAGACCTAATTCTCTAGCTTTAGATGATTGTCCACTTATAGACTTAATAACCAATTTAGTTCCTTCTTCGTCTCCATATAATCCTACTAAATCTATGTTTTCACCTTCTACTGTACAGTACGCTCCCATAGGAATATGACAACTTCCATTGACTCCGTCTAAAAATCCTCTTTCTGCTTCAACTTGGATTTTAGTTACATCATCTTTTAAGCAGTCTATTATTCTTTCTATCTCTATATCATTATCTCTAATTTCTAAGGCTAATGCTCCTTGTGCTGGTGCTGGTATCATAATATCTACAGGCAAGTATTGACTTATATTATTATGAAGACCGGCTCTTATCAATCCTGATGCAGCAAGAACTACTCCATCTAAATTTTCATCTTCTATTTTTCTTATTCTAGTATCTATATTCCCCCTTATAGATACTATATTTAAATCTGGTCTATGTTTTAATAATTGATATTTTCTTCTTTTGCTACCTGTACCTATTGTAGCCCCATTAGGTAAATCTTCTAAGTTTGAATATCCTTCTTTTAATATAAGAGCATCTCTTGGATCTTCTCTTTTAGGTATACTTGCAAACTTTAATCCATCTGGAAGATTTGAAGGCATATCTTTCATGCTGTGCACAGCCATATCAATTTCTTTATTTAATAATTGCTGTTCTATTTCTTTTACAAATAGGCCTTTATCTCCTATTTTATCTAGGCTTACATTTTGAATTAAATCACCTTTAGTTTTTATTATCTTAACTTCAAATTCAACATTAGGATATTTTTTCTTTAATTCATTTACTACCCAATTAGTTTGTGTTAATGCAAGCTTGCTGCCTCTAGTTCCAACTACAATCTTCATGAGTTAATCTCCTTTTGTCTTTTATCCAACTTTATTTTCTTTATTTAATAGTGATTTATTTTCTTTATTTACTAATATAGTAGAGAAATATGATATTTTTTCTTCTATATTAACTTCTCTTAAGTCTGTATATACAACTTCTCTATCTTGAGATGAGTTGCTTACTAAAATTGAATGCTCTATAAGACCATTTTTTTCAAGCTTGTCTACTATTTCTTTAAAGTTCTTATAAACCTTCATTAAAACTATAGAACTATAATTTTCTAATGCATAATCTATTCTGTCTTCTTCCATTGTACAAGGTATTATTATTAATGGTTCTCTATCCATCACTAATGGGAAGTTTTGATTAGATGCAATGTTAGAGAAAGATGATATTCCTGGTATTGTTTCTACATCTATACTTCCTATAAGTCTTTCCATTATATATACATAAGTACTATATATCATAGGATCTCCTAAAGTAACAAATCCTACATTTTTCCCACTCTTTACATCTTCAACTATTTCATCAGCAACTTTATTCCAAGCTACTATCTTTTCACCATCATTAAAGTTCATTGGGAAGTGTCTTGATTTTATCTCTAAACCTTCTGGAAGATATTCGCTTACTATAGATAATGCTAAGCTTTCTCCTCCTTTTTTAGCCTCTGGTGTATATAATATATCTAAATTCTTTAAAGTTTCAACTGCCTTAACTGTAACTAATGAACTATCTCCTGGTCCTGTTCCTATTCCATAAAATTTAGCCATTTTTCTCTCCTCCGTTAATTAACATATATTTTCTAATTCGTTTAATTTTTCTATACAATCATGAGCATGATTGATAAATTTATCTTGAATATAAGGATTTTCTCCTAATCCTTTTAAGTGTATTTTTACATTAAATCCATTTTCCTCTAATACAGTTTTCCATGAATCATCTTCATCACCTGCCATATCATTTATAGCATGATCTCCTGCAACTAACATAAAAGGCATTAAATTTACTGTTTTTATATTATTTTCTTTTAATCTATTTATAACTTGTTCTAATTCTGGATATCCTTCAACTGTTCCAACGTATGCATTTATTCCAGCATCTCTTAACATGTACTCTAATGTAGGATATGATGAGTGAGATTCATGGAATGTTCCATGTCCCATAAATACTACAGCTTCATCTTCATCCATTTTAGGAATTTGAGTTTCTATAGCATTTACTGCTTCTTTATAATCTTCTATATATGTTAACAGTGGTCTACCTAATATTACTTTATCAAATTTATCTTTATAGCTTTCTATTTGTTCTTTTAATTTATTGAATTCTTCACCGCATATTATGTGAAGTGTTTGAACTATTACTTCTTTATATCCTTCATTATGTAATCTATCTAATGCTTGAATTGGATTTTCTATTTCTATCCCATCTCTATTTTTTAATTTTCTTATTATCATATTTGAAGTAAAAGCTCTATAAAAATCGTACTCTGGTAATCCTTGCTTTATTTTCTTCTCACAAGCCTCTATTGTTTTTTCTCTAGTTTCTTTATAACTAGTTCCAAAGCTAACTACTAAAACTGCTTTTTTCATACTCAATCCACCTTATTTTATATTTATATTATTTGATCTATATCATTGACATCATTTATTACTTTAGGATAAGGTAACATCTCTCTTTGTATAATTACTACTGGTATATTAAGTGTTTCACAAGCATCAACCTTTTCTAAAAAGCCTCCAGCTATTCCACTTTCTTTAGTTATAACTATATCTATATTGTAATGTTTATAAAATTCCTCATTTATCTCCTGACTAAATGGTCCTTTCATAGCTATTATATTATCTGCATTTAATCCTAAATTTTCACAGCTAAGTATTACCTCACTTGTAGGTAATACTCTAACTATTAAGTTTCTATCTGGTATATAATCAACAATCTGAGGTAAATTCTTACTTCCTGTTCCTATAAATATATTGTTTCCATTCTCTCTAGCTATTTTGCAAGCCTCTTCAATACTAGCAACGATATACTTATTTTCATAAGCGATCTCTTCTATTAAAGATTTTCTTTCATATCTTGTATAATCTAAGTTTAACTCTTTTGCACACTCTATAGCATTTTTAGATACTTCTATTGCATAAGGATGAGTTGCATCTATTATTTTATCTATATTTTTTTCTTTTATAAAATTTATCATATCCTCTTTTGACAGCTTCCCTACTATTACTTCTTTTGCGATTTTTCTAGCAAGGTCTTCTCCATAATTAGTTGTAACTGAGAGAATATAATCTAAATTACTGCATTTATTTATTTTGTCACATATTTCTAAACTGTCGCTTGTTCCACCAAAAACTAAAATCATACTGTATATCCTCTTGGTGTTATCATTAAGTCTTCCTGTATAAATGTAGATTTATTTCCGATTATAACCATAGTAGTCATGTCTACTCTTTCAAAATCCATAGTATCAAAAGTGCAAACAAATTTTTCTTCTTTTTCTCTTCCTACATCTTTAACTATTCCAACTGGAGTATTTCCACCTTTAAATTCACCCATTATTTCAAATGCTTTAGCTAAGTGCTCGCTTCTTCCCTTGCTTCTTGGGTTATATAAACAAATAACGAAATCAGCTTCAGCTGCTAATCTTAATCTTTTTTCTATAACTTCCCATGGAGTTAATAAGTCACTTAAACTTATATGGCAAAAATCATGCATTATTGGTGCTCCAAGTATTGCAGCTGCACCTATACTTGCAGTAACCCCTGGAACAACTTTAACTTCTACTTTTTGATCTTCTTTAGAAGTAAGCTCAAGTATAAGTCCTGCCATTCCGTATATTCCTGCATCTCCACTACTTATAACTGCAACTTTTTTACCAGTTTTAGCTATTTCAACTGCTTGCTTGCATCTGTCTATTTCTTGTCTCATACCATTTTGTACTACTTCTTTACCATCTATAAATTCAGTTATTAAATTTATATAAGTTTTATATCCTACAATAACTTCAGCATCTTCCATAGCTTTTATAGCTTCTAAAGTCATCATTTCTTTACTTCCTGGTCCTATTCCTATTACATATATCATAGTTTTAATCTCCCTACCGAAAATGTTATTCCTTTATATTTATGTTTTTCTATTATGAAATTTCCATCACTTAGTATATGCGCTACCGGCTCTGCTACACAGTAAACACCAACGTTTTTCTTTACGAATTCTGATTTATCAAATAAATAATCCACTTTTGAAATTTCATCTTTAGAAAAAGTTTTAAACTCCACATCTAAATCCTTTGATAAATCAATAATTGCTTTTTCATCCTTTTTTACATCAATACTTCCAATTACTTTTAATGATTTTATGTCAATATTATTATTATCAAAAAAATCAACGAATGACTCTTTAAGTAAATTGCTGCAAGTATCCCTTCTACAACCTACACCTAAAACAGAATCTTTAGGTATAACTTTTATAAATTTATCTTTATCTAATGTTTTTAAACTAATATTATCAATACTATTTTTATTGCTTATAATTACTACTTTTTCAAAACCATTAGCTTCATTTAAATTATTTAATATTTTGAATCCTCTAGTATCAACTATGTAATCTCCATCAATATAAATTCCAACATCTTGATTATTTACAAGCATAGAATTTACATCTTTTACATTTTCTCTAAAATCGTCAATATGAGCATTTAATTTTTTAGCTATCATATCTAATGAAGATTTTTGATTTACATCAGTAGCTGTTGTTATAACAGGGTTGGCTCCTATTAAATTACTTATATTATTAGTTAATTCATTAGCCCCACCCATATGCCCACTTAGTAAGCTGATTATGTTTTTTCCTTTTTCATCAGTTACTAAAATTGCAGGGTCGCTAAACTTATTAACTATATAAGGTGCTATAACTCTAACCACAATTCCAGTAGCCATTATAAATAGTATAGATTGGTAGTTAATAAATAAATCTCCAACTAACTCACTTACCTTTTTTTCTACTAAAAATAGACTTGGATTAGTACTATCATTACTAAGATTATTTTTTTTATTTTTAACTATATATACGTGGCTATCTGGTAATTTTTCATTTATCTTAAGTGCTAGATTTTTACCATTTTCAGTTATACAAACTATGGCAATTTTAGCCTCTGTACTCATGTTTGAAATCCTTATCATATAATTTTGAGTTATTGTATTCTTTGCCTAAAAATCTTCCAACTAGTATTAAAGCTGTTTTTCTTATATTATTTTCTTTTACTTTAACTGCTATATCTTCTAATGTTCCTTTTACTATCTTTTCATCATCCCAAGTTGCTTTATATACAACAGCTATTGGAGTATCCATTGGGTATCCACCAGTATTAAGTCTTTCAACAACTTTTTCTATATCTTGAACTGATAAGAATATTGCCATTGAAGTCTGGTGAGCTGCATAAGACTCTATTGATTCCTTTGATGGTACAGGAGTTCTTCCTTCCATTCTTGTTATTATCACACTTTGAGATATTTCTGGAACTGTATACTCTACTCCTAGTGCTGAAGCTGCTCCTAAGAATGAACTAACACCTGGAGTACAATCATAGTCGATTCCTAATTTATATAAGTCTTCAACTTGTTCTCTTATTGAACCATATATCGAAAAGTCTCCTGTTTGTAATCTTACAACAGACTTATTTTCCTTAATTCCTTTTTCCATAACCTCTATTATTTCTTGTAAATCCATGTGAGCACTATTATGTATCTCGCAACCTTCCTTACAGTACTCTAAAAGCTCTGGGTTAACTAAAGATCCAGCATATATAACTACATCTGCATTACTTAAAAGCTTGTATCCTTTTAATGTTATTAATTCTTTATCTCCTG
This sequence comes from Faecalimicrobium sp. JNUCC 81, assembly GCF_053667625.1. Classification (NCBI taxonomy): domain Bacteria; kingdom Bacillati; phylum Bacillota; class Clostridia; order Peptostreptococcales; family Peptostreptococcaceae; genus Faecalimicrobium; species Faecalimicrobium sp. JNUCC 81. The sequence continues at coordinate 285,703 of NZ_CM132203.1, read as the reverse complement.
GCCCTGCTCCTACAAAATGTACTTTATTTATCATCTTCATCTACCCCTTTTTCACAAGATATTATGTATATTGGGTTTAGAGGTTTAAAATACTCTCCTCTTCCCAGTTTTTCTAGCTTAGATACATTTAGTACCGAAACATCTATATTTTTAAATCCATATTCTCTTAGTAACTTAAGAGTTTCATTAAATGTTTCTACTATTATAAAGTTTGCTACTAGCCTTCCGCCATCAACTAACTTTTCTTTTGACCAAATTAATATTTCACTTAAGTTATTACCTGTGCCACCTAAAAAGATTGCATCAACTTGTCCGTCTATCTCAACCGGCGCATAACCTTTTATAACTTCTACATTTTTTAATCCAAACTTTTCAACATTTTGATGTACTAAATCTAGCGCATCATCATGTCTTTCTATTGATATAACATCTAAATTTGGATAATTATAAGCTGCTTCTACTGTTACACTTCCTGTTCCTGCACCTACATCTATAAACCTTTTTGAATTAACTAAATCTAGTTTCATTATAGATATTGCTCTAACTTCTTCTTTTGTTATAGGTACTTTTCCTGTTATAAAATCACTATTTTTCATCTAATATCACCACCACACTCATGTCAAATTTATCAATATTTAATATATCCTCGGGTGTTCCCATTGTTATCTTCTCGTTATCATAAGATAAATTTTCTCCTACAACAACAGTTCTTTCTAAATTTCTATTTATTATCTCTTTACTTATTTCTTTAGGTCCTATTTTGCTATCTGTAACCATACATACTTTTTTATGAGAAAGTATATAATCAAAATCAGGTACTTTTCCGTGGCTACTAGTAATATATAAATCATTCATATCAACATAAATCTTAGAAAATATATATTGAAGTGAGCTTATTCCTGATACTATGTTCAAGTTTTCATTATCTATATTTTTAGATAGGTATCTTCCTATTCCATATATTAACGGATCACCTGAAGCTATTACAGATATTTGTTTATCACTATTGTTATTTATATACTCTAATATTTCTTTCAGATTAGATGCCATTTCTATGGTTTCACCTTTGAAGTTTTTGATAGTTTCTAAATTTCTTTTACCTCCAATTAGTACATCAGAGTTTGAAATTAACTTTTCACCTAATTTTGTTATATAGCCTTCATTTCCAGGACCTAGTCCTATTATGTTTATCATCTAAATACCTCCACTAGTGAAGTAGCATTATCTGATTGTCCAAGTAGTGTTCTATCCATCTTAAACATCATAACTTCAACATCTATTTCTTCATCTAATAGATATTGATCTATTTTTGCCTTACATTTATTACTTATTAGATTGTATATATCTTTATATTCACTTTCATCTATAAGCTCAACTGCACCTTCTGCAGTTACACATTCATTTATTTGCTCTAAAAACTCATATGGAGCTTTCATCATAGCTAAGTTTGCTATCATTATTTCATTTCTAGCATCAGCTACTTTACTATGAGTATTAAATATACCTGCAGATATTTTTATATATTTACCTATATGACCTGCCATAAGTATTTTTTTATAACCAATTCTTTGAGCTTCTTTTAACATATATCCTATAAAGTTACTTGTCCTAACTACATATTTCATATCTAGACCAAGATTTTCTTTTATAAATTTTTCTCCATGATTTCCAGGAACTAAAATTATTTTATCTAAACCTTGTTCTTTCTTCATTTGAAGTTCTATAGATAATGATTTTTTCCAACCATCATCACTCATAGGTTCTACTATTCCGGTTGTACCAAGAATTGATATTCCACCTACTATGCCTAATCTTGGATTAAAAGTTTTTTTAGCTATTTCTACTCCTTCTGGAGCAAATATTGTGATTTTTAGAGATTTATCTTCTCCTATAATTGACCTTGAATCACTGCCTATAACTTTCCTTACTTCTGTATGTATCATCTTCATAGGAACTGGGTTAATTGCAGCTTTTCCAACTTCTACACTTAATCCCTTTTTAGTCACTACACCTACTCCTACTCCACCGCCTACTACTATATCCCTATCTTCTCTGTCTATAAATTCGGCTTTAGCATAAATATGCATAGTATGAGTAGCATCTATATCATCTCCTCCATCTTTTTCAATGGAACATTCTACGTAATCACTACAAATATTAACGTTGTGTACTTTTAATGATAGAGGTATTCCCTTAGGTGTATCTATATTTATAGTTTCTATTTCATTTTTTGTAAGTAGCATATGTGTTGCAGCTTTTGATGCTGCTGCTGCACAAGAACCTGTTGTATACCCTCTTCTGTACTTTTTTCCATCAATATATACATACTCTTCCATATCTATTTCCTACATAGAGTATAAAATGGCATTTACTATAGCTGCTGCTAAATTACTACCACCTTTTCTACCTTTAGATATTATGTATGGTATATTAGTATTTTCTAATTCATCTTTAGATTCTTCCGCACCTACAAATCCAACTGGAACTCCTATAACTGCATCTGCTTCTAGTTTCTCGTCTCTTATCATTTCCATAACTTTATATAAAGCTGTTGGAGCATTTCCAAGAACAAATATTTTTCTTCCAGGCTTTCTAGCTGCTATTTCAACAGCTGCCATAGAGCGAGTTGTTCCCATCTCTTTTGCTAAAGCAGCAGTTTCTTCATCAGCTACTAAGCACTTGTATTTGCATCCTAGTGAATCTAATCTTTTTTTATTTATTCCACTTAAAGCCATATTTGTATCTGTATATATAGTTGCATTATTTTTAAGTGCATCTATTAAATTTTCTACTGCCGTTTCTGATATTTTTAATATATCTAAGTATTCAAAATCAGCTGTTGTGTGTATACATCTTTTTATAATTTTTTCTTCAATAGCACCTTTAAACTCATAACCAGGTCTAATATCGTCTATTATTTCTTGAATCATTTCCATACTTCTTTCTTCTATTTTCATAGGATTTTTGATGTATTCCATTCTAATTCCCTCCTAATTCCACCGTCTATTATATTTGATGTATAAATTTTTTTATAAAATGAATCTATATTATTTTCTTTAAATAATTCTATTAATCTTTTATCATTCATACTTTGGTCCAGTAATATTCCAACAACTGTCCCGCTATGAGCAATATTTACTCCATAAGATCCATAGTTTTGAGATATTTCTATAATTTCTTTTAAGCCATCTTTTTTATCTATATTTTCATTGGCTAAGCTACTAAGTGTAGCTGCCTTTCCTACTAAGCTTAAATTATTATTTTTTATACCTTCTTCTAGCATATAAAATGCTTCACTTATAATATCTTTGTTTTGGATTTTAATATTTTTGTAATTTGGAGTATTTCTAATTTTCATAGTATCTAATGTTTTATCGGGCTCTAATATTACCACTTTAGAATTTTTAATATTACCTAAGTATTTAATTACTTCTCCATTTAGTGGGTTAAATACCACATTTTTTTCTATATATGTAGAATCTGTTGGCTCTATTGTTGATGCTATATATGATATTTCTTCACTAGTTAAACTCTTTTTTATAAGACTTAATGTAGCTACTATCGTTGCTCCAATATCAGCTGTAGAACTTGCCATACCTTTTCCTATTGGTATCTCGCTTTTTATGTTTAATGATATATTTCGGCTTTCTTTTATAGGTAAAACGAATCTTTCAAACACTTTTTCTATAGCACATCTTGATTTACTTGGCCCAATATTTATATTATTTAACCTTTCTTCAACCTCTACTTTTGAATACATATCTATAGCATATGAGCTTAAATATTCTTCTTTTTCTAAGATACCTTGAACAAATTCTCCACAAGATGCTGGGCATATTCCATAAGATTTCATACTAATCACCTAATATTTTCTTCATGTGCTTTATAAGAATAGTATTTTCCTCATGAGACTTTATTGCAACCCTTATAAAACTATTATCTAATTCTATAAAGTTTGATGCATCTCTTATTAAAATACTCGCTTCTTTAAATAGTTGATCTTTTAATTCATTTGCTTTTCTATTTTTCAATTTAATTAAAACAAAATTTGTATCTGTATCATACACTACTATGTTATTTATAATTTTTAATTCATCTAACATATACTTTCTTTCTTTTATATAATAGTTTTTACTATCTCCTATATACTTTTTATCATTAAATATATAATTAGATAAATTATCTGCAAATGAATTTATTGTCCATGGTTCTTTATAATTATAAATTTTATCTATTATTTTTTTATTACTAGTTAGTCCATAACCTAATCTTAAGCCTGGCATTCCAAAGAATTTAGTAACCGCTTTAAGAATAAATATATTTTCATATCTTTCTATGTATTTAACTAAACTATATTTATCTTCATCTCCTACAAACTCCATAAATGTTTCATCAACTATTAGTATTTTTTGATTTTCAATCATTAAATTTAATAAATCAGTTAAATTTTGAACTTTTCCATTTGGGTTATTTGGATTACATATAAATAAACTATCAAATTTATCTATATTTTCTTTTATAATATTTATATCAATTTCAAAATTATTTTCTTTATCTAAGCTTATATTTACAACTTCTAAATCATTTAATCTTGCACTTCTTCCATACTCTGAAAATGTAGGATTTAATATAGCTAACCTACTATCGATACTCTTCATTAATAAGTAAATAATTTCAGTTGCTCCATTTCCAGGTATTATAAACTCTGGTTTAACTCCTATATATTTAGATATATTGCTTCTTAAATTTGTATAATTTATATCTGGATAACTTCTACATTCCTTTAGTCCTTCTAAAATATAACTTTCTAGTCCTTGTATTACTTTTGGATTTATATTTGAACTAAAATCTATTATTTCTTTTGGATCTTTATTATACATATTTGCCATATCACAAACATTGGCTCCATGTCCTAAATCTTTCATTTACATCCCCCTAAACTAGCATATTACCTTCCATAGTATAGAAAATACTACTAATGAAGTAATTGACGATGCATACATTATTTTATTAGTTCTTACTATATCATCTATTTCTATTTCTCTAAGTTTATCTCCTATTGTTGGCTTATAAACAGCTTTTCCAAAATAGATATTAGTTCCACCTAGCTGTATGCCTAAAGCTCCTGCAACAGATCCTTCTGAATAAGCACAATTGGGGCTTTTATGATTTTTTCTATCTCTAATTGCTATCTTAAAACAATTTTTATAGTTATAAGATAATATTAAGCTACCTATAGTCATTAGTAATACTGAAATCCTAGCAGGTATATAATTTGCAATATCATCTATTTTTGCTGATGCAAATCCTAGATTCATATATTTATCATTTTTATATCCAACCATAGAATCTAATGTATTTATAGCTTTATAAGCCATGGCAAGTGGTGCGCCACCTATAAATGCATAAAACATAGGAGCGATTATGCCATCAACAGTATTTTCTGCTACAGTCTCCACCGTTGCTCTAATAATTTCACTTTCATTTAAACTTGTTGTATCTCTTCCTACAATATAAGATAGCTGCACTCTGGATTTTTCTAAATCACCACTTTTAAGCACTTCATATATTTTTACAGCTTCATCTTTTAAGCACTTAGTTGCTAGTGTTGTATAAACTATAAATGAATTTACAACTATAAATATAACACTATTAAAACTACTTACCTTAACTACTAAGTAAGTTATTAAGTATGTTAATCCAACCGTGATAAACCATAATAAAAATCCACCTATCTTTAGAGCTTTATCACTTTTACATATTTTTCTTATATTATTTTCAACTGATTTTATTAATTTTCCTATATATATAACCGGATGAGGAAAAGAATATGGATCTCCAATAATTAAATCTGTTATATATCCTATAAAAATAGATAATATATTCATATTACTCATTTCCTTTTTCTAGTAAGTTTTTTATACAATTTAAATTATTGAAAAAATGTGTATGTAGATATGTAGCTAAAGTGTTACCTTTGCTATATCCACCTTCCCACTCATCTACGATTTTTTTATCTCTTTCTTTTCTCATTATGTAAGCACAATCTTCATTAGTTTCGAATATCGAATGATGGAACTCATGACCTTTTATAACTTCACCTTTTTTAGATAATATAGTATCTTCTTTTGCTGTTCCAAAACTATATCCAAATCGTCTAAGTGAAGCTGTCATTTTACTATTTCCTTTAAAAATTCCTACCATATCATATTCTTTGTTTTCTTGATCAATTAGTTTTTCTCCTAAGTACATTAATCCACCGCACTCAGCATATATAGGTATTTTTCTTTTATGAGCTTCAAGTATTGATTTTCTCATACTTATATTAGCTTCTAATTCTTTTCCAAATATTTCAGGGAATCCTCCACCTATATAAATATAATCTCCACTAGGAACTTCATTATCTTCCAATGGGCTAAAGTATTTTATATTTAGTCCTAAGTATCTAAGTAATTCTATATTTTCTCTGTAGTAAAAATTAAATGCTTTATCATAAGCTATTGCTATCGTTTTGTTTTCTACTTTAGAATTTTTTATAAAACTATCTACTTCAAAACTAGTTTCAACTTCTTCACTTTCTGAGAGTTCTAATATTCTATCTATATTTATATACTTTTCAATTTCATCTGCAAGATTGTTAAACTTTGTTTTTAAAGAATCTATTTCTACACTAGGTACTAAACCTAAATGTCTTGATTCTAGAGAAAAGTCATTGTTTGGAGGGAAATAACCAAGTACTTCAACACCACAATACTTTTCCACTGCGTTTTTTATTATTTCATAGTGTGTTTTAGTTTTTACATTATTAACTATCACACCAGCTATGTTTACATTCTTATCAAGTTCTTTATAACCAAGTACCATAGCAGCACTAGATGCTGCCATAGCTTTTCCGTTAATAACTAATATTACTGGAGACTTTAAAAGCTTTGATGTATAAGAGCTTGTACAATTATCTAAATCTATTCCTATTCCATCATACAGACCCATCACACCTTCAACTACTGATATATCTGCATCCTCTGATGAACTATTAAAAACATATTTAATTTGTTCATCATCTAACATATATGAATCTAAGTTTCTAGAGTGTCTTCCTGTTATGAATGTATGGTATGATGGATCTATATAATCGGGTCCTACCTTAAAAGGCTGGACTTTCATACTTCTTTTAGTAAGAGCTTGCATTATTCCTAATGATATTGTAGTTTTACCTACACCACTATTAGTCCCTGCTATTAATATTTTCTTCATATATTTCACCTATTTATTAATATTTTTAACTCATTATTTCGTATATCTTGTCTATATCTAAATTTTCTCTTAATAAATCAGCTAATTTATCATATTCATTTTGCTTAAATTCATTAAAAGAAGTTACATTACTATTTATTTTCTCTAATCCCTTAATTTCTCTTATATTATTTAAAAGCGCTCTCGTAAAGTTTATTTCATCAAATATTCCATGAAGATATGTACCTACTACATTCCCTTCTTGATTAACACTACCTTCTAAATAATTAACTACTTCATCTAGCTTTTTATTAATATTATTTAAATTTTTTATATCTTTAGAAATAGATGTTATTCCCATATGTATTTCGTAACCTTTTACTTTTTTACCTTCTAGATTTTTCATATATCCACTAAGACCTTCGCATATTGTTGCTTCAACTTGAGTCGTAGTTTTTTCCATTTCAAATATAGTCTCTGTATCTAAAAGTCCAATTCCATCAAACTCTTCAACTTCACCTTCTACATGGTATGGATCTTTAAGTTTTTTACCTAACATCTGATATCCACCACAGATACCAAATATTAATTTTCCTCTTTTATGTAATTCTTTTATTTGACCTTCTAATCCATTTTCTCTTATATATTTAAGGTCATCTATAGTACTCTTACTTCCTGGTATGATTACTATATCCGGATTTCCTAAAGCTTCTCCGTAGTCTACGTATCTTATGCTTACATCTTCTTGTGTCTCAAATATATTGAAGTCTGTAAAATTAGACATATGTGGAGTTCTAATTATTTCTATGTGTATATCATTTTTATTCATTTGTTTTTTAAATCTAGTTGTTACGCTATCTTCATCTTCAATCTTTATATCACTATAAGGAACTACCCCTAATACCGGAACATCTATAATATCTTCTAGCATTTTTACACCATCTATAAAAAGCTCTTTTTTACCTCTAAATTTATTAATTATAACACCTTTAACTCTTTTTCTTTCTTCATCACTTAATAAAAGCATAGTCCCTGCAATAGATGCAAAAACCCCACCTCTATCTATATCTCCAACAATTATTACAGGTGCATCTGCAATTTCTGCCATTCCCATATTTGCAATATCATGTTCTCTTAAATTTATTTCAGCTGAACTACCTGCGCCTTCCATAACCACTATATCATGATTATCGCTTAGCTCTTTAAAAATTCCTTTTAACTCTTTAGCTAATTGTGGTTTATACTTATGGTAATCTGATGATGCCATGTCCTCTCTAAGCTTTCCATTTACTATAACCTGACATCTATGATTTCCAGATGGTTTTAAAAGTATTGGGTTCATATTTGCACTTGGCTCTATACCACATGCCTCTGCTTGAAATACCTGAGCTCTTCCCATTTCTAGCCCTTCTTTAGTTATAAAAGAGTTAAGCGCCATATTTTGCGACTTAAATGGAGCAACATTATATCCATCTTGTTTAAATACTCTACATAATCCAGCTACTAAAATACTTTTTCCAACATTTGAAGCTGTACCTTGTAACATTATTTTTTTGCCCACTATTCCACTTCCTTTATTTTATAAAATTCACTTACGTTTCGGATAGATCTATTGTTTTAATTTTCATAATATTTAAAAAGTCCCAACTCTATTAGAGTTAGGACTTTTATTTTGTGTATATATTAAATAAAAATCTTTCACCCCGAAGATCTCATCAATAAATCAAAATTAGGCAGGTCTCCTGGCTCAATATCATCCTACTCCTATACCTTCCCGCCAAATTAGCAGTGGTAGTTTATAGTTTCGTCAATCTTACAGTAGCGGGGGCTGCAAAGGCTTTCAACCTTTTTCCCTATTAATCTTACTTAAGAACCTACTTTGATCTAATATTCGATTTTTAAGGCTAATTAAAGTTTGTATTATTCATGGTGTTTATTACTGCAAATCCATTTTCAACTTCTAAAATAGAAATTGAAGCATTATCAATTCTGAAATTCCAGTGATATTCATAGCTGCTAGATATTAAATGTGTGATTATATTTCTTATAGTTCCTCCGTGTGAACATATTAGAACTGTTTTATCTTTATTATTTAAAATTATTTCATCTACTTCTTTTGCTACTCTACCATATGTCATTATTAAACTTTCGCCATTTGGATATTTATAATTATACCCCTCATTTATTATCTTTTGAAATTCTTCTGGATATTTAGATTTTATTTCATCAAAAGTCATTCCTTCGAAGTCTCCAAAATTAATTTCTTTTAGGTTTTCCTTTTCTATAATGTTTATATATTTTAAATTAGATAATTCATATACCGTATCTTTTGTTCTTTTAGATGTAGTAGTATATATTTTATCTATATGTACATTTTTCAAATAATTCGTAAGTTTTTTTATTTGCTTCTTACCTTCTTCACTTACCATACTGTCTATATGACCTGATAATCTAGAGTCTTGATTATCATTAGTTAATGCATGTCTTACTAATATTAACTTCGTCAAGTAATCACCTCTTCTAAGGCTACACTATTAATAGATATATATAAAGTAAATATATAACTTCTCCAAGTTCTATACTACACCCTAATATGTCTCCTGTCACCCCATTTATTTTATTATAAATGTGTTTTTTAAATAAATTGTTAAATATAAAAATCACTATTATGGAACTTAATATCTTAAATATTAATATATTAGTTGATAAAAATAGTAATTTTGGTAAAATCACTGCTAGTAATACTGTATATATTATTGCAGTCATAAACATACCTGTTGTTGCTTTTCCTATAAATAAGTTACCCATACCATTTTCTCTAGGGCTAACTGTTTTATACATTAAATTGATTACGCCTAGCCTTGAAACTATAGGCATAAAAATTATAAGCCATAGTAATTCTTGATTTATAATGCTGTATATAAATCCTATTTTCAATAATATTAGAAATAAGATTGCTAAAAGTGAATTAGTTCCTAATCTTGAATCTTTCATTATTTCTAACATTTTTTCTTTATCTCTGTTGCTATATATAGCATCAAAGGTATCTCCAAGACCATCGATATGAAGGCCTCCTGTTAGCAAAACTGATCCTAATGTAATTATTATAGATGTTATAAATGGATCAAATACTAACATAGATGCTAGTCCAAGTAAATATAATAAAACACCTAATACAAAACCTACTAAAGGAAAATAAACTATAGATTTGTGAAAATCTTCATCAAATCCTAGGTTTACATTTATAGGTATTCTAGTTAAAAATTGAAGTATTAATATAAATCTTTTCATAAATTATCCCTTTATCTTCATAGGTATACCACTTACTACAAGGTATACTTCATCACTTTGTGATGCTATTAATTGGTTTATTCTACCTACAATATCTGTATATATACGACTAAGTTTATTAGCTGGTACTACAGCCATTCCTAATTCATTAGTTACAGCAACAAAGTATATATTTGTTTTTTTAACTTCATTTATTAATTTGTTCACTTGGTCTTTTATATAATATTCTAGGTTATTTATTTGTTCTTGGTCAGCTTCATCAATATTTATATCATATGTGAACATTAAGTTATTAACTAGTAACGTTACACAATCCATAATTACAGTATCATGATTTTTAGATAAATCTTGTATTATAGAATATATATCTTTATATATTTCATAAGTTTCCCAATTTTTTGGTCTACTTTCTTTATGTTTCTTTACTCTATCTTTCATCTCATCATCAAAAGGTATTGATGTGGCTATATATGCTGTGCTATTATTTCTATCTATACATAGTTTTTCAGCAAAATTACTTTTTCCAGATCTTGCACCGCCTGTTACTAATATAACTTTACTCATTTTTTCTCCAATCCTTAATCTCTATCTACCCAATTTACTTCATCAAATGTAGCCATATTTTTATATGTATAATTAGATGCTTCTATTATGTTAAATGCCAAAGCTGCACCACTACCTTCACCTAATCTCATATCCATATTTAGCAAAGGACTTAATTTTATTATTTCTAAAGCCTTCTCTGTTCCAGCTTCTGCTGATGTATGAGATGCTATCATATACTCTTTAGTTTTTGGATTAATTTTATACGCTAATAATGCTGCTGCATAAGATATAAATCCATCAATTACTACGGGTATTCTATTTGCAGCACATGCTAATACAACTCCAGCCATCGCACCTATTTCAAATCCACCAACTTTAGATAAAATATCAACTGCATCCTCTCTATTTGGTTTATTTAGCTCAATAGCCTTTCTAATAGTTTCCGCCTTATGTTTTAATTTTTCTTTTTTTAATCCTGCTCCTATTCCAGTAACTTCTTGAGGATCACAGTTATCTATAACAGATATTATAGCACTACTTGGCGTTGTATTGCATATACCCATTTCTCCTATTCCTATTACTTTATATCCATTCTTGATGCATTCTTCTGCAACTTCTATACCTATTTCTAAACATCTTATAGCTTCCTCTCTACTCATAGCAGGACCTTTAGCCATATTTGATGTTCCTTTTCTTATTTTATAATCAAGTATACCTTCTAGTTTATGATCACAGTTTACACCTACATCCACTGCTATTACATCTGCACCTACAAATTTACTTAATACCCCTACTCCACATATTCCTTTTGCGAAATTAGGAAATTGTAGTTGCGTTATATTTTGTGGATCTGGCGCTACACCTTCTTCATAAACACCATGATCTCCTCCAAAAGCTATTATTGCTTTTTTTGATGTGTCAAAATATTTATTTTCATATATACCTGCTAATTGCATACATAGATCTTCTATTTTTCCAAGACTTCCTGTAGGCTTTATAAGTCTATCTAGCCTTTGCTTGGCTTGACTCATAGAGCTTTTATCTAAAGAATATATATTTTTTGATATATTTTCTAGTAAACTCATATTCTACCTCCTCTAAATATATTTAGTTTATAAAAATAATTTACCTAGCCATAGGCTAGGTAATATTTTTAAATATTATATTTACCTTGTCATTATGTGCTATTGATTTAGTAAAATATGTTATAGTTTTGAATTCTACATATTATTACTATATCCTCTATTATTTACGTTAATTTTGACAATAAATTATATTTTTAGTATTAAATTTTATAAGTTATGTGATACTTTTAAAGCATTGTAAATTGCATTTAATGTATATTCTATATCTTCATCTGTATGAGCATTAGATAAGAACATAGCTTCAAATTGAGTTGGCGCAAGTAATATTCCTTGCTTTAATAATTCTTCAAAGTATTTATTAAATTTAGTCACATCACATTTTTTAACATCATCATAATTATTTATAGGCCCTTTTGCAAAGAATAAACAAACTAATGAACCAGCTCTATTTACTGTGTAATCTAATCCAAGTTTTTCTATATTAGATTTTAATCCTTCTTCTAATTTTATAGCTTTTCTTTCTAATTCTGTATATATTTGTGGATTATCTCTTAATATTTCTAAGTTCTTTTTACCCATATACATAGCTAAAGGATTTCCTGATAATGTTCCCGCTTGATACACTGGCCCAACAGGAGATACCATACTCATTATTTCCTTTGTTCCTCCGTAAGCTCCAACAGGTAATCCTGCACCTATTATCTTCCCGAAACATACCATATCTGGTTTTATTCCAAAGTATCCAACTGAACTACTATAATCCAATCTAAATCCAGTTATTACCTCATCAAATATTAAAACTGCTCCATACTCTTTAGTTATATCTCTTAATAATTGTAAGAATTCTGGTTTACCTGGAACAACTCCCATATTACCAGAAACTGTTTCAACTATTATCGCAGCTATTTCATGACCTTGTTCTTTAAATATATCTCTAACCGCATCTAAATCATTATATCTACATACTAAAGTATCTTTTACAACATCATCTGGAACACCAGGGCTTGTTGGAACTCCGTATGTAATTGTACCTGATCCAGATTTAACTAATAATGCATCTGAATGTCCATGATAACATCCTTCAAATTTTAATATTTTATTTCTCTTTGTATATGCTCTTGCTACTCTTAACGCACTCATTGTAGCTTCAGTTCCAGAATTAACCATACGAACTTGATCTATAGCAGGATACGCTTCTACGATTATCTTAGCCATATCTACCTCTATAGCAGTTGGCACTCCATAACTTGTTCCTTTTGCTACTACTTCTTCTATACCCTCCACTATTTCCCTAGGACTATGACCTAGCATAAGCGGTCCCCAAGAACATATATAATCGATATACTCATTTCCATCTACGTCATATATTCTACTTCCATGAGCTCTATCTATAAATATAGGATCTAATCCAACTGACCTAAATGCTCTAACTGGACTGTTAACTCCTCCTGGTATATATTTTGTTGCTTCTTCATATATCTTTAGTGATTTTTCATTCTTCATCTATGTTACCTCCTAAGGTCTAAACCTCAAATAATTCTTCAACTAACTTAATATATTCTTCCCTTTTCCCTTTATCTTTTATTTGCTTTAGGTTGATTATAGGTTCTCTTATAAGCCTTTTTAGTGCCGAAGTCATCATCTTATCGATTATCTTTTGTTCTCTTGAATCTAGATTTACTTTTCTAAAAATATAATCTAAAGTATCTTTTCTAATTTCAACACACTTATCATTTAAAGATTCTATCGTAGGGTCTATGTGGGTTGAGTCTAACCATTCTTCAAATTCATTTATTTTTTCATCAATAATTGATTGACATCCGATTGCTATTTTTTTTCTTTTCTCATCATTTTTGTCATGTATCTCTTTTAAATTATCTATATCATAAACTTCTACGTTATCTAATTCATTTATTTTAGGATCTACATCCCTAGGAAGTGCTATATCCATCATATATACTTTTTTATTTAGTTTTGGCATTTCATCATATTTAACTACTATATGAGGAGAAGCTGTCGCACTTATAACTATATCTACATCCTTAATTATTTTATATCTATCACCATATTCTATAGGTATAATATTTTTATAATCACTCTTTATTTCTTCGACTTTACAATGACTACGATTAGATACATAAATATTATTGATTTTTTGTTCTTCTAAATGCTTCATAGTTAACTTACTCATTTTACCTACACCAATTACTAAAGCATTTTTTCCTTCTAAGCTACCTAGTTTTTCCTCTAAGAATTTTACACCTATGTAACTTATAGATAACGGTTGTTGAGATATTTTTGTAGTACTTTTTATTTCCTTAGCTGTTGTTATTGCTTCCCTAAATAGTTTGTTAAATATTTTTTTGCTAGCACCAAGTTGCATTGAGAATTCATGAGCATCTTTTACCTGACCAAGTATTTGGTCTTCTCCTAATACTATAGAATCAAGCCCTGCTGTAACATTAAAAATATGTTCTACAGCTTCTCTATTTGTCTTAGAAAATAAATATTCTTTTATATTTGAAGCATTGAAGAAATTTTCATAGAAATCTTCTACTGTTTTAATTTTTTCATTAATATCTTTGGAATGTATATATATCTCACTTCTATTACATGTAGATAAAATAATAACTTCTTCTATATCCTTATCTAGTAGAAAATTTATTGCTTCTATTTTTTGTATATCTGTAAAAGACACGCATTCTCTTATATTTATGGGAGCTAAATTATGGTTCACCCCTACAACTCCTATATTCATAGCTAACCTCCAAACTACTTTAGTTATTAATTTCACTATTTATAGTATAACTCTACAAATTGTTTTTGTAAATTTTAACGACCTTTTTTAAGGTAAAAATTTCATTTTAAACCCTTCGTAACGAATTATTTATAAAAAAAAGCAGAAAATTTATAATTTTCTGCAATAAAAAAGATTACGTGGCTATGTCTTACTCTCCCAGGCAGTTGCCCACCAAGTACCATCAGCGCTAAAGAGCTTAACTTCTGTGTTCGGAATGGGAACAGGTGTATCCTCTTTGCTATAATAACCACATAATCTTTATGGAGCGGGTGAAGGGGATCGAACCCTCACAGCCGGCTTGGAAGGCCGGAACTCTACCATTGAGCTACACCCGCAATTTTAGAGTTAATACTCTGAAAACTGCAAACATTTATTGAATTAATCATTTATTGGTCAAGTCCTCGACCTATTAGTATCGATAAGCTAAATACATTACTGCACTTACACCTTCGACCTATCAACCAGGTAGTCTTCCTGGGGTCTTACCCTTACGGTGGGAAATCTTATCTTGAAGTTGGCTTCGCGCTTAGATGCTTTCAGCGCTTATCCATTCCGTACATAGCTACCCAGCCATGCCCTTGGCAGAACAACTGGTACACCAGAGGTACGTCCATCCCGGTCCTCTCGTACTAAGGACAGGTCTCCTCAAATTTCCTACGCCTGCGACGGATAGGGACCGAACTGTCTCACGACGTTCTGAACCCAGCTCGCGTACCACTTTAATGGGCGAACAGCCCAACCCTTGGGACCTACTACAGCCCCAGGATGTGATGAGCCGACATCGAGGTGCCAAACCTCCCCGTCGATGTGGACTCTTGGGGGAGATAAGCCTGTTATCCCCAGGGTAGCTTTTATCCGTTGAGCGATGGCCCTTCCATGCGGAACCACCGGATCACTAAGTCCGACTTTCGTCCTTGCTCGACCTGTATGTCTTGCAATCAAGCTCTCTTTTGCCTTTACACTCTTCGTACGATTTCCGACCGTACTGAGAGAACCTTTGAGCGCCTCCGTTACTCTTTGGGAGGCGACCGCCCCAGTCAAACTGCCCACCTGACGGTGTCCCAAGACCTGATTCAAGGCCTCTGGTTAGGATCCCAGTACTACAAGGGTGGTATCCCAAGGATGACTCCACACAAACTGGCGTTCATGCTTCAAAGTCTCCCACCTATCCTGTACATGTAGTACCAAGACCCAACGTCAAGCTACAGTAAAGCTCCATGGGGTCTTTCCGTCCTGTCGCAGGTACCCGGCATCTTCACCGGGATTACAATTTCACCGAGTCTATTGTTGAGACAGTGCCCAAATCGTTACGCCTTTCGTGCGGGTCGGAACTTACCCGACAAGGAATTTCGCTACCTTAGGACCGTTATAGTTACGGCCGCCGTTTACTGGGGCTTAAGTTCACTGCTTCGATTGCTCTAACAGATCCCCTTAACCTTCCAGCACCGGGCAGGCGTCAGCTCCTATACATCGTCTTGCGACTTAGCAGAAACCTGTGTTTTTGGTAAACAGTCGCTTGGGCCTATTCTCTGCGGCCATCCAAAGGATGGCACCCCTTCTCCCTAAGTTACGGGGTCATTTTGCCGAGTTCCTTAACAATAGTTCTCTCGCTGGCCTTAGGATACTCTCCTCACCCACCTGTGTCGGTTTGAGGTACGGGCGCCTTTAAACTCGATAGAGACTTTTCTTGACAGTGTGAAATCAGCTACTTCGCTACTAAATTTCGCTCCCCATCGTACCCCAGCATTATCAAGACGGATTTGCCTATCTTGACTGCCTCAGTACTTAGCCACACATAACCAACAGTGTGGTTAGCTTATCCTACTGTGTCATCCCATTTCTCAAGCGTTTATTGGCGGTACAGGAATATCAACCTGTTGTCCATCACCTACGCCTTTCGGCCTCGGCTTAGGTCCCGACTAACCCAGGGCGGACGAACCTTCCCCTGGAAACCTTGGGTTTACGGCCCGTGGGATTCTCACCCACGTCTCGCTACTCATGCCAACATTCTCACTCGTATACTGTCCACGCGTCCTTACGGTCACGCTTCAGCCTGCATACGAAGCTCCCCTACCCATCATAATGATGCCGTAGCTTCGGTAGTACGTTTTAGCCCCGGAAATTTTCGGCGCAGGATCACTCGACCAGTGAGCTATTACGCACTCTTTAAATGAGTGGCTGCTTCTAAGCCAACATCCTGGTTGTCTGTGCAATCCCACATCCTTTACCACTTAACGTACATTTAGGGACCTTAGCTGACGATCTGGGCTGTTGCCCTTTCGACTATGAATCTTATCACCCACAGTCTGACTCCCAAGTATAAGAATACGGCATTCGGAGTTTGATAGTCTTCGGTAAGTGCAATACCCCCTAGGACATTCAGTGCTCTACCTCCGCTTCTCTCAACCTTGAGGCTAGCCCTAAAGCTATTTCGGGGAGAACCAGCTATCTCCGGGCTCGATTGGAATTTCACCGCTATCCACAAGTCATCCCCGAGCTTTTCAACGCTCGTGGGTTCGGTCCTCCACGAAATTTTACTTTCGCTTCAACCTGCTCATGGATAGGTCGCCCGGTTTCGGGTCTACGTCAAGTAACTTAAGCGCCCATTTAAGACTCGCTTTCGCTACGGCTCCGCACCTTAAGTGCTTAACCTTGCTACTTAACGTAACTCGTTGGCCCGTTCTACAAAAAGTACGCGGTCACACAAATAATGTGCTCCCACAGCTTGTAAGTGCAGGGTTTCAGGTTCTATTTCACTCCCCTCCCGGGGTTCTTTTCACCTTTCCCTCACGGTACTATGCGCTATCGGTCACTAGGTAGTATTTAGGCTTGGAGGATGGTCCCTCCTGCTTCCCACAGGGTTTCACGTGTCCCGTGGTACTCTGGATCATATCTGAAGTCTTCTCGTTTTGACTACGTGGCTGTTACACTTTATAGCGGAGCTTTCCAACTCTCTTCGTCTACAATAGCCTCTTCGTTTATGATATGTCCGCAACCCCAACGAAGAAAACTTCATTGGTTTGGCCTGTTCCGCGTTCGCTCGCCGCTACTTACGGAATCGAATTTCTTTCTTTTCCTCCGGGTACTTAGATGTTTCAGTTCCCCGGGTTCCCCTCGCTAAGCTATGTATTCACTTAACGATACTTAGACATTACTCTAAGTGAGTTTCCTCATTCGGAAATCTTCGGATCAAAGTTTACGTGCAACTCCCCGAAGCTTATCGCAGCTTATCGCGTCCTTCATCGGCTCCTAGTGCCAAGGCATCCGCCCTGCACCCTTAATAACTTGACCAGTTATTAAAGTGTTTCGTCAACGAACAAACTTCGTATTCACTCAGTTTATTACGTTACTCAAAGTTGATATTTTAATGACTTATCTTGTCGTTGATTTTAGAAGTTTACTCTTCATATATATAAAATGATGTCATATCACTAAATGTTATGCAGTTTTCAAGGTACTAACGTACTTCGTCAACGATATTATTTCACATACGTTCAATAACATCCGTTACTCAAAGTAATATTTCGGGCTACGCCCTATTTTTGAGATGTTCTAATGAACTCTCAAAATTAAACAGTAGGCAATTCTCCTTAGAAAGGAGGTGATCCAGCCGCACCTTCCGATACGGCTACCTTGTTACGACTTCACCCCAGTTATTGATTTCACCTTCGACGGCCGCTTCCAAAAGGTTAGCAAACCGGCTTCGGGCGCCCCCAACTTCCGTGGTGTGACGGGCGGTGTGTACAAGACCCGGGAACGCATTCACCGCAGCATTCTGATCTGCGATTACTAGTAACTCCAGCTTCATGTAGGCGAGTTTCAGCCTACAATCCGAACTGAGAATGGCTTTAAGGGATTAGCTCCGCCTCACGACTTGGCTGCCCTCTGTACCACCCATTGTAGCACGTGTGTAGCCCTAAGCATAAGGGGCATGATGATTTGACGTCATCCCCACCTTCCTCCAGGTTATCCCTGGCAGTCCCTCTAGAGTGCCCAACTTAATGCTGGCAACTAAAGGCAAGGGTTGCGCTCGTTGCGGGACTTAACCCAACATCTCACGACACGAGCTGACGACAACCATGCACCACCTGTCACTTCTGTCCCCGAAGGGAAATCTCCGATTAGGGAGAGGTCAAAAGGATGTCAAGCTTAGGTAAGGTTCTTCGCGTTGCTTCGAATTAAACCACATGCTCCGCTACTTGTGCGGGTCCCCGTCAATTCCTTTGAGTTTCACTCTTGCGAGCGTACTTCCCAGGCGGAGTACTTAATGCGTTAGCTGCGCCACCGAAGGGGGTAACCTCCGACAGCTAGTACTCATCGTTTACGGCGTGGACTACCAGGGTATCTAATCCTGTTTGCTCCCCACGCTTTCGTGCCTCAGTGTCAGTTACAGTCCAGAGAGCCGCCTTCGCAACTGGTATTCCTCCTAATATCTACGCATTTCACCGCTACACTAGGAATTCTACTCTCCTCTCCTGCACTCAAGTTTCTCAGTTTCAAAGGCTTACTACGGTTGAGCCGTAGCCTTTCACCTCTGACTTAAGAAACCACCTACGCACCCTTTACGCCCAGTAATTCCGGATAACGCTAGCCCCCTACGTATTACCGCGGCTGCTGGCACGTAGTTAGCCGGGGCTTCCTCCTCAAGTACCGTCATTATCTTCCTTGAGGACAGAGCTTTACGACCCGAAGGCCTTCATCGCTCACGCGGCGTTGCTGCATCAGGCTTTCGCCCATTGTGCAATATTCCCCACTGCTGCCTCCCGTAGGAGTTTGGACCGTGTCTCAGTTCCAATGTGGCCGATCACCCTCTCAGGTCGGCTACTGATCGTCGCCTTGGTAAGCCGTTACCTTACCAACTAGCTAATCAGACGCGGGTCCATCCTGTACCGCCGGAGCTTTGATAAGAAAGCCATGCGACTCTCTCATGTTATCCCGTATTAGCATACCTTTCGGTATGTTATCCGTGTGTACAGGGCAGGTTACCCACGCGTTACTCACCCGTCCGCCGCTCTTTCCCGAAGGAAATCGCTCGACTTGCATGTGTTAGGCACGCCGCCAGCGTTCATCCTGAGCCAGGATCAAACTCTTAAATATAAGTTTTGACTTGGGCTCAGATACTGTTATATATCTGGCTTTGTTTGGTTGTTTCAAATTCTATAAATTAACCTACTGTTTAATTTTCAAAGTTCATTTTAAGCGACTATATCGACGCTTACTTTTTTGTTTCGTCCGTATCTCTTGGACAAGTAATACTATATCACCTAAAAAATATATCGTCAACACTTTTTTAAAACTTTTTTAAAAAGATTATTATTTTTTATATTATAAATATAAGTAAATATATCCTAAACTCTTATATTTAAGAGAATCTCCGCTTAATTTAGTTTTATTTTTATATTGTAAAAAGTTTTTAAAAAGTATATATAGATTTAAATTTTAGAGTATAATAGTAATATAGTATTAAAACCAGATACTAATTTTTTATTATAACCTGTTAGTTTATTTACTTATATGTGTATAAATACTTAAAATGTATAATATAAATTATATATTCAACTTTAATTTAGGGAGGTAAATTATGAGTAATTATCTTAGAGAACCGATTAATGGTTTTACTCATCTTGCTGGTGCAATATTATCTTTTATTGGGTTACTAGCATTAGTAATAAAAACAACATTAAATACCCCATCTACCTTAGCTCTAACAGCTGTGATAATATTCGGATTAAGTATGATTCTTTTATATGCAGCTTCTGCGACTTATCATTTGGTTATTTCTAGTGATAATGTAATAGGATTTTTAAGAAGATTAGACCATGCTATGATATTTGTTTTAATAGCAGGTTCGTATACTCCATTTTGCCTAATTGCTTTAAATGGTACTACTGGATGGATTTTATTTGGGATAATAATGGCTACTGCTGTTGCCGGAGTGTCTTTTAAGTTAATTTGGTTTAACTGTCCTAGATGGATTTCTACAGTCATATATGTTGCTATGGGATGGATTTCTATATTCCTTATTAGTCCATTATATAAGGCTTTATCATTTCAAGGGGTTTCTTTACTTGTACTCGGTGGTGTTTTTTATACTATAGGGGCTATAATATATGCAACTAAACCAAAGTTCTTAGACTTTAAACACTTAGGTTTCCATGAAATTTTCCATATATTTATAATGCTTGGAAGTTTAACTCACTTTTTCTGTGTATTTAATTATGTAATATAAAAAAAAGGAGATTTATCATTTTTGATTAATCTCCTTTTTCGTGTATTTAAAGTATTATTTCTATTTTAGTGCCAGTACCTAATTTACTTTCTACTTTTATATCTCCATTGTGAGCTTTTACAATATCTCTACTTATAGCCATACCTAAACCTGAACCTTTATGAGCATGACCTGTGTTAGTTCCTCTATAATATCGTTCAAAAATATACTTAAGGTCTTCTTCCGATATTCCTTTTCCGTTATCCTCAATAATTATATGCGTCTTTTTATCCAATATAATATTTATTTTTATACTTACATTTTCATTATTATGAATAATAGAGTTATATATAATATTGTTTATTACTCTCTTCATAAGTAATTCATCTATCTTTAATACTATATTATCTTCTTCAGAATCAAAATCTATATCTACATGACTATATTTAGGATCATTAAGAATATCTATAATACATCCTCTAACCAAAGATACTATATTCTTTTCTTCTCTGTATATATTTGAATATCCATCTTTTAGCTTCATAGTTAAATTTAAATCATCTACTAATTCTTTTATATAATCAGCCTTACTATCTATAATTTCTGCGTATTGAGCTACCTCATCTACCTCTATATCATAGTCACTAGACATTAATTCTGCATATCCTTTTATAGATGCTAAAGGTGTTTTTATATCATGAGATATATTTGCTACCCACTCATTTCTCATAGATTCAATTTTCTTACGTTCTCTCTCGTTCTCTTTTAATGTATCTGCTAAATTATTCAATTTATTAAATACAGGTTTATATATACCTTTTTCCTTATAATATGATTCATAGTTTCCACCAGCTAGGTCTTCAACTCCACCAATTATACTTTTTACAGGTTTAGTTAAAGACTTACTAAATATATACCCTATTATCGTAGCCACTATTACATCTACTACTATAATAGATAATATTACTTTTGATATTATTTCTCCTATGGAATCGGAATCAGTAGTTATATTTATTTTATCTACCTTAGTCATAGGAAATCCAATTAGATATGTATATGAATAATTATTTATATTTTTTTCAGCGGCCATAACTGTAGATTCATTGCCTTCTACGCCTGAATACTTATATGTATTTATTAACTGTACAGGTGTATATTTATCTTGGATTTTTTCCGGTGTATTATATTTATAAATTACTTTTCCATCATTATCTAATATTTGTATCCACGCTGTAGCTTTTTTTAACACATCTTTACCATTATCGTTAATAAAAATATTATTTATATCATCTGTATCATTAAAAATATTTATGTTAAAATCTCTAACAAATTTCTCCACATTATTAAATCCACTATAATCATTTTTTTGTGAATCTGAGCTTATCATTACAGATATTAAAATAGCTATAATTATATTTATTTGAACAACTATCATAGCTACTAATACAGTTGATAAAAGATATCTTAAAGTTAATTTCCATTTCATAATAAATCACCTTACTTCTTATTCTTTTATTATAAACTTATACCCAAGTCCTTTTACATTTAATATGTACTTAGGTTTTGAAGGATTTTCTTCAACTTTTTCTCTTAATCTTCTTATATGAACCATTATAGTGTTATCATAGCCTATAAAGTCATCATCCCATACTTCATCACAAAACTTTTCTTTGCTTATTATCTGATTTTTGTGTTTTACCATATATATAAACATTTTCAATTCTTTCGGTTTTAGTTCTAGAAATTCACCATTTTTTTTCACTTCTAAAGTCTGCTCATTTACTTCAAATGGTCCCATTTTTATAGTGTCATTATTATTTTCTTCTATATTAAATTGCTTTTTGCTCCTTCTAAGCTGGATTTTAACCCTAAGTGCTAATTCTTTTAAACTAAACGGCTTTGTTATATAGTCATCTGCTCCTAAAGATAGACCTACTAACTTATCTAATTCTTCTCCCTTTGCTGATAAAAATAGTACTGGTATATCAGACGTTTGTCTTATTTTTTTACATATATCGTATCCTTCAATATCTGGAAGCATAATATCTAATATTGCTAAATCTGGTTTTTCTATTTCAAACAATTCTAGCCCTTTTTTTCCACTTTCAGCCGTATATATATTTTCAAAACCTTCTTTATTAAGTGCCATTTTTATTAAATTTAATATTTCTACTTCATCATCCACTACTAATATTTTACTTTTTCTTATTAAAGACTCCACTTTAATCCCTCCTTTTATAAAATTTAATGTACTTATCTTTTACTCTACATCCTTTTCTAAATTTAGTTTATACCATGTATTTCATAATTTAAATTATAAAATAATAAAAAGAAAAGCATAACAAATGTTTTACTTTTCTTTTTATTATTTCTAAATTATATATATTTATAAATTATCTTTCACTTAAAAACTTTTTCTTAGCTAATTTATAGAATAATACTATTGTTACTATACTGAATATACAAAATACTATCCATGAATATGATGGTAAAGCGAATCTTATAATAGGAACTGCATACATACTAAATATAGGTATCACTATAAGACTATTAACTGTTCTTCTCATCCCCATAAAATAAGGTATAGCCATAAATGCTCCGCCTACTAAAAACGGAACTATAGCATTTTTACTAATAGATGATAAGAATAAACCTAATGCTGCTAACATAAATGAACCTAAAATTATTGTAGCAGTCATTATTAATATCATTTGCATTACTGTCACATTAGATCCACTATTTCCAAAGTACCATAAATTCTTTAATGGAGTATCTAAACCTTTAAAATTTAAAGATAATAGTGCTCTTAATACCATTGTATATAATATTGCAAGGTTTACTATACTAGCACTTACTCCAGCTGCTATAAATTTACTTATAACTAACTGTTTCTTTCCATTTTTAGTAGCTTTTATTAGTCCATCCATGTTTGAGTTATATTCTATAATAAAACTTCCTGAAAACATCATAAACATAGTTAATCCCATAAATGGAGCAAGACCAAACCATTTAGAAAATAAGTTTGCATATGTTTCATTAACATCAAAATTATAAGTAGAGCTATATGCTAGAAATATTGTTAACATCCAAACAAAAATCACACCAGTCTTAAAATTCTTTTTAATCTCTGCTTTAATAACTGAAAACATAATTATACCTCCCTTGCATCTTCTAACTCAAAGTAGAACATGTAAACATCTTCAAACCTTGGCTCTGTTAACTTTGTATTCTCATATAATGGCGCTTTATCACTTATTATTCTTAATTGAGTATCTTCAACACCACGATTTATATTTACTACTTTATACTTTCTTTGAATTTCGTTTACTTCATTTTCATTGTTTGTAGTTATTGTATATACTTTGCCTTTCATATCTTCTAATATTTCTCTATGAGTTCCTTTTAGCAACAGTTTTCCATCTTTTATCATAATAGTTTCTTTAGCTACCGATTCTATATCAGAAATTATATGAGTTGAAAGTATTACTATTGTTTCAGTTCCTATATTTGATAATAAGTTTCTAAATCTTGTTCTTTCTTGAGGGTCAAGACCAGCTGTAGGCTCATCTAATATTAATATTTTAGGATTATTAAGTAGTGCTTGTGCTATACCAACTCTTCTTTTCATACCTCCAGAAAATTTAGAAACTAATTTATTTCTTACTTCATAAAGACCTACTAACTTTAATAGTTCATCTACTCTTTTTTTAGCTTCATTATTACTCATTCCTTTAAGCGCTGCCATGTACATTAAAAACTCTCTTGCTTTAAAGTTTTTATATGCATCGAAATCTTGCGGTAAATATCCAACTAAGGCTCTATATTCATCATCTAAAGACTTTATATCTTTTTCGTTATATAATATTTTTCCGCTGCTTGGAGTTGCTATCGTTGCTAGTTGCTTCATTAAAGTTGATTTACCAGCTCCATTAGGACCTAATAAACCATATACTCCACTATTTAAAGTTAAACTTATACTTTCATTTGCACTTTTGTGGCTATATGTTTTAGTTAAATTTACAATTTCTAATTTATTCATTTTTATTTCCTCCATTTTTTATTTATCTATTTAATACTTTCTTGAATACGTAAATATTTAGTAGTATCCCAGATATAATTATTAATCCTAATACGCTTAAACAAGTTATAACTAAATCGAAGTTCATTGAAAATAATTTAATTTGTCCCATATATGCAGTAGATATAAAACTATTTTTTGAAAGTATATCTATAAAACTACATTGGCGTATTATCATCACTAACTCATACGGTAAAAATTGTAAAAATACTAATACTTTACCCATTGCTATAAATAAAATTGAACAAGATATAGATTGTATTGAGTTTTTTGTTATAAACGAGAATAGGCTTGAGAATATTGATATTGCTATAAATACTAAAGATATTACTCCTATCTCAGAGAATATATATTGAGCAATACTCATTTCTCTAACTAAACTTGCTATACTAGATATCCTATATGCTTGTAAGCCTCCATTTACAGGCGCTCCATATTGAATATATGTTGTTATAAAAGTTACAATTAAATAAATTGCATAAACAACAATTGGTATAATTAGCGATATTAAAAGCTTTGAGTTTAAAGCTTTATATTTATTTTTAGATGATAAAATTATACAATCTACATTTGATAATCTTTCATCTGTATATAAATTTGAAGAAAGTGTAACTATTATAGCTACAATAAGTAGTGTAGCTAAAGGAAACGTAGCTCTACTTTCAAATACTTGATAGAAGGTTACGTTTTTATACTTCTCACCATTATCTTTATTTAGCTTTTCTTTTGACATTTGGCTAATTTGCTTTTCATTTTCATCTTTCAGTCCATGAGTATTCTTATTAGCAATTGACTTTATCTCATCTACTTTATTATTTAATTTATCTTGTGCTATTATATCTCCTGGCCTTTTATCAACTATATATTCTTTTTTACTTTCATCGTAATATTCATTTTCAGTTTCTAACATAGGCTTTACAAACCCAAGTTGTATAAATAAAAGTCCCATAAGAATAAGTGCTATTATTGAGCTTTTACTTTTAACTATTTTTTTTAATTCCCATCCTAACATGTTCGCTCTCCTCTCTTGTGATTACAAATTTATTATATATATCTAGATTTACATCATCATAAATTTAAACTTAAATAAACCTTACAATTTTTTTATTATAAAAATTTTATCAAAATAAATACTTAAATAAATAAAGGCAAAGCTGTTTAACATAGCTTTGCCTTGTTTATATATTCAATTTTTATTATTTACTAGATTAACCATTTTTTGCCCTCTTTCTAATAGCTCATTATAATTATTTTCTTCTTCTATCTGTTTTATCTTATCCTCTGCAATATCCTTATTCGAAATGCCAAAATATTTATTTAATATTTCGTATTGAGTATCTCCATTTTTTTCCTTACTATCTTCTATCTCTTCTTTCCAATTAATATTTACCTTATCCATTATTAATCCTAAAGCAGATCCTGTCTCATACTTTATTGGTCTTTCTAAATAAGATGGCGATTGTGCTATTCCATCTGCAACAAAATTAAAAGCATGTGAGAAAGTAACGTAATATGGCTTTTCTTTATTTGCAAGAACTCTTAATTTTCCACCTGTTAAATTACTGTATTTATATTCTATATATCTGGCAGTACCTTCTATTGCTTCTGTATTTGTCTCTGCTATTAATTGTGGCCATTTTTCATATCTATAAGTACGTAAAGTTGTCCATTGCTTTAGATACTTCTTAACTTCTTCTTTATTATTTACTTCCATACACTTGTCTAAGAGCTTAAATTCTAATCCCATTAAAGCATAGTTTTCTTTATTTACTGGATAATTTTCTATATATTCTCCATCATTTTTATCATATGTCCAATCTTTTTGATTATATGTATGGAATGATTCATGTAATAAGAATGAAGAAAAATCAAAATATAAATCTGGATTTTCCATCATTTTAGGATGATACTTAAAATAAAATATACTTTGGCCATTAATATCTACAGTTCCAAAATTTGAAGGTATCAAAGTTAAAATCATGCTTGTATCAAACTTACTTATTCTATAAACTTCTGGTAAATTTAAAGATTTAGGCATGTTCATTTTCTTTGCAAGTATGCTTTTTTCAATTCCTTTTACATTAACTGCATAGGCATGCTTTCTTATAATCCCTTTATCTTTATTAGTTCTTATTAAAACTATAGGTTTTTCATTGAATTTATACTTATCACTCCATAATTTATCACTGTTTTCATTGAATTGTTTATATATACTTGATAGCTGTATAAACATTTCTTTATCTACAGAATCAAATTCTTCATATTTAGTCTTGTATAATTTATTTAATCCAATATCACTTACTATAGCTATTACTAACAAAGCTATAGTAGATAAAATTATTATAAGTGCCTTACTAGATTTTTTCTTCATTAACGTTTCTCTTCTCCTTTTGTAATTTATTCTTGAAAATTATTTATTTTATAATAAACTTTTAATATCTATCCTTTGTTTCTATTATATATAGATAAATTTAAATTATTATAAACTTAATCTTAAATAAACCTTACAATTTTTATTTTTCTTAATTAATATATAAGATATACTTTAAATAAAAAAACGAACTCAATTGAGTTCGTTTTTTTATTCCTATCTCATAGCTCTCATTGCATTTAATACTGCTATTAATGCAACACCGACATCTGCAAATATAGCTTCCCACATAGTAGCAACTCCACCTGCTCCTAGTACTAAAACTATAGCTTTTACAGCTAATGCAAATATTATATTTTGCCATACTATTTTATTAGTTTTACTTGCTATTTCTATTGCTTTAGAAATTTTACTTGGTTCATCTGTCATTAAGACTACATCCGCAGCTTCTATGGCTGCATCTGAACCTAATCCTCCCATAGCTATACCTATATCAGCTCTAGCTAATACTGGAGCATCATTTATTCCATCTCCAACAAATATTACTTTCTCTTTTTCTGATTTACCTTTATATATCTCTTCTAACTTATCTACCTTTTCATTAGGAAGTAGGTTTGAGTATACTTTATCTACTCCAAGTTCTTTCGCTATAGAGTTAGCTACTTTTTCATTATCACCAGTTAACATTACAACATCTTTTATTCCTAGTGATTTTAGATTTTTTATAGCTTTTTCACTATCTTCTTTTACTTCATCTGATATTACTATATATCCTCTGTATGCTTGATTAACAGCTATATAAACTACTGTACCAACTTCTTTAGCTGGTGAATAGAATATATTTTCTTTTTTCATTAATTTTTCATTTCCTGCTAAAATAAGTTCATCATTATAGTTTATTCTTATTCCATAAGCTGCAATCTCTTCATAACTACTTATTTTATCTAAATCTATTTTTTTATCATAATAGTTTAATATTGACTTTGCTATTGGATGATTAGAATTTGCCTCTGCAAAAGCAGCATATTCTAATAATTGTTCTTCAGATATTCCAACTGCATTAACCTTAGTTACGTTAAATACACCTTTTGTAAGTGTTCCTGTTTTATCAAATACAACTGTATCAACATTTCTAAGTGCTTCTAAATAATTACTTCCTTTTATTAGTATACCGTTCTTAGATGCAAATCCTATTCCACTAAAGAAACTAAGTGGTATAGATAAAACTAATGCACATGGACAAGATACAACTAAGAATACTAATCCTCTATATAACCATTCGCTAAATGTAGCCCCTGGTATTATCATTGGAGGTACAACTGCCACTAAGATAGCTCCTATAACCACTGCTGGTGTATAGTACTTTGAGAACTTAGTTATAAAGTTTTCAGTTTTAGATTTTTTACTACTTGCGTTTTCAACTAAATCTAATATTTTAGAAACTGTTGATTCTTCAAA
Organism: Faecalimicrobium sp. JNUCC 81; assembly: GCF_053667625.1. NCBI lineage: Bacteria > Bacillati > Bacillota > Clostridia > Peptostreptococcales > Peptostreptococcaceae > Faecalimicrobium > Faecalimicrobium sp. JNUCC 81. The sequence continues at coordinate 256,633 of NZ_CM132203.1, read as the reverse complement.
TCCTTTAGTAACTTCTATCGTTAATAAAGCGTTCTTATTTATAAATCCTGATAATACATCTTCTCCTTTTGATACTTCTCTTAATACGGATTCTCCTGTAAGTGCAGATGTATCTACCATTGAATATCCATCTATTACTATACCATCTAGCGGAACTTTTTCTCCTGGTTTTACAACTATTATATCGCCTATTTTAACTTCTTCAGGAGAAACTACTTTAAGTTCTGCCCCTTCTTTTAAGTTTGCATAATCTGGTCTTATCTCCATAAGTGATGTTATAGATTTTCTAGATTTTCCTACTGCTATACCTTGTAAGAATTCTCCTAATTGATAGAAAAGCATAACTCCTACTGCTTCTGGCAATTCACCTATAACTAATGCTCCAACTGTAGCAATAGACATTAAGAAGTTTTCATCAAACATTTGACCTCTTATAGCATTTTTTGTAGCCTTTAGTAAAACTTCTCCACCTACTATTACATATGCTATTATAAACATTGCATCTGCAAGTTTACTTTCAAATCCAGTTGCAATTTGATATATCCCAAATATATATACTAATGTTCCTATTACTAGCTTTATTATATCTTTTTTATTTGAATCATTCTTTTCTTTTTTAACTTCTGATTTTTTAATATTATCATTTTCATTTTTTATTTGTATATCTAAACCAGGTTCTGTTGCATTAACAATTCCTACTATTTTATTTATAGTTTCTTTTTCATCAAAAGATTTTTTTATATTTACTATAAGTTTTTTATTTATAAAGTTTAAATTTGAAGAATCTATTTCTTCTAACTTAGATACTTTTTCGTTTATAACTTCCGCACAATGTGCACAGTTAAGTCCACCTAAAATAATCTCTCTTTTTACTTTTTTTAAATCTCCTAATACTTGTATATTTAAGCCTGGCTCTGTTTTATCTATTATATCTATAATATTGGATATAATTTTTTCTTCATCATAAGAATCTATTATATTTACTGTAAGTTTTTTATTTATAAAGTTTAAGTTTGAAGATTCAACTTCTTCTAACTTAGATACTTTTTCTCCTATTACCTCTGCACAGTGCGCACAGTTAAGTCCCCCAAGAATAATTTCTTTTTTTATTAAACTGCAAGCTCCCATATATATACCTCCTATCTCTTATATGTCTCTTTAATATGGTTCAATCCACAATCAAATATTTGACTTATATGACTATCATCTAAGGAATAATAAACTGTCTTCCCTTCTTTTCTAAACTTTACTAATCTAGCTTGCTTTAAAACTCTAAGCTGATGAGATATTGCCGATTGAGTCATACCTAACAAATCCGCTATATCGCATACACACATTTCATTTGCAAATAGTGCATATAATATTTTTACTCTTGTTGTATCTCCAAAAACTTTAAATAATTCTGCTAAATCATATAGCATCTCTTCTTGAGGCATCGTACTTTTAACTTCTTTTACTACCTCATCATGTATGTCTGTACAATTGCATGTATCTATATCTTTTGTCATAGTTTTTTTCCTCCAATTTTCATTTCAATATATGAATAACTGTTCATATATTCATTATATGACTTATGTCCAATTTTTGCAACTAAAATTATTTAATTTAAAATAACTTATAAAGTACACATAATAAGTTTTTTTCTAATATATATATTATTAGAGCTAATTATAAAAGTTTTACTTATAGTATTTTAGGAGGAATGATGAATGATGAATTTTGATATGTTTTCAAGTAAACAAAACGATGATATGGATCCTAATTATATATACCCTAAACCTTATATAGATCCTATGATGTATATAAACCCTTATACAATGAATGGTATGCCATTTCAAAATAATCAAATGGATCCTAACATGGCTAATAGTGGGTATATGACTTATATGAACCCTTGCATGAATAATTCTATGATGGGCCAATGCCCTAATCCAGAAAATGATAATGATTTTGACTACGAAGATATGAACGATTTCTATATGGATATGACAAATCCTATGCAGTGTATGCCTAACAACATGATGCCTCAAAATATGCCTATGATGAATGGTATGATGATGCCTCCAGGTATGCCTATGATGAATGGCATGATGATGCCTCCAGGTATGCCTATGATGAATGGTATGATGATGCCACAGGGTATGCCTATGATGAATGGTATGATGATGCCATGGATGATGTCACCTTATATGATGATGCCTGGCATGCCTCAAATACACATGGAGGAATTTGACGAGGAAGAAATGTAAATTTTTTTATAATATGTGTTATAAAATTTTTATATTTGTCTACAATATAAATGTATTCCTCATAATATTCCCCCAATATTATAAATACAAAATAAAGTCATGACTAGTTTAAGTTCATGACTTTATTTTTATATAAGGAAATTTTAATTTCCAATATATTATATTTTATCAACAGACTCAGTCGTTTGAGCAACGTGTTGGAGAAGCATTTGAGCGACATGAACGAAGTGAATTTTTATTTAGTCTAGGAAATCATAAAAATCATTTGATCCAGATTCTACAAAATCATATAATACATTTTCCTCAAAGTATAATTCTTCTTGGCGCTCAATATATTCATTATAATTACACTCTAGTATTTTAGTTATATACTTTCTACAATTATCACTATATGTTCCAACAAAGAAATCATCTTCTATTTGATAATAGATTGCTTTTATATCATTATTGATAACATATACGTTTTCTTTGACATGCTTATTATTAAAGTTAAATCTAGTAAAGAATACTCCATCTTCCATATCACTTTTAAGTAAGAATGGATTATCAATATAAAACTTTTCTAAAAACGCTTCTTTATTTTTTAATTTATATATACTTATATATTCTGGCTTAGATATTTCATCAAAAACTTCAAAATCATATACAGGTTCCTTATCTGTAACAAGTATAGAATTTATTTTAAACTTTCCATTATCTTTACATATACTAAAAGCTATTTTGGAGAAATAATATCCGTCATTATCTTCATACAACGCTTCACTTATATATTTTCCTTTTCCTTTGCTAGTTACTTTATTTTTTAATAGGGTTCCATTTATATTAGTTATATGCATATTAGATATTTCTTCGCTTCCTGAAAAATATCTTAAACTTTCCCTATCCCAAGCAATAAACCTCATAGTCATATAGTTTATAAATTCTACTTCATCATTTATTTCTTTACATATTATTGGATACATCTGCTCAATATTTAGGTCAGATTCATAATTTTCTATTATATCTATATATTCTTCAATGTCTCCAGGAAGTGGTTTTTCATAATAAGAGTTTTTCTTTCCAAAATATTTGATTAAAAATAACGCCTCTTTTTCAGATATTTTTATCCTATCTGAACCTAATCCGCCCATTAATCGCTCTTCTTCTCTATAAGCTTCATCTTTAGTTGGATTTTTTAGGCTAACATAATCTGATAGTCCTAGTCCTTCTGCATCTAATAAAAAATATTGATATAAATTCCCTTTATCTTTTTTCCATACTATTAAAAGCCCCATACTTCCCATAAGCCTTGAATTTGTTATCTTTGCAAAATTGAATTCCATAAATTCACATCCTTATCTTTTATATCTCTATATTTGAGTTTAACATATAAACTTAGACAAAATTTATTATTTATTACTTTTTACTTTTATTTATATTCTATTCTATGTAAAACCATAATTAATTGTAATAAATGTATATGTTTTTGAATATGATATAAACTAATTATATTTTAATAATTTATTTTTAAATTAAATAATTTAAAATTATTTAATTTAAGTTTACAACTTATACATAATTTATAATATAATGAAATAAATGCTTAATCGAGGTGATATTTATGGGAAACATTGCAGCTTTTTTTGATATAGACGGTACTCTTTATAGAGACTCTCTTATGGTTGAACATTTTAAAAAATTAATTAAATACGATATAATCGACCAAAAGGTATGGTTTGAACATGCTAGAGATACTTTCATGGATTGGGATAAAAGACAAGGAAATTACGATGATTACTTAGACGATGTATGTGAACTATATGTAAAATCTTTAATAGGTCTTGATAAAACTTGTATAGATTTTACTAGTGATCAAGTAATAAAACTAAAGTCCGACAGAGTTTATAAATATACTCGTTCAAGAATAAAATGGCATTTAGATAATGGTCATATAGTAATATTTATATCTGGAAGTCCTAATTTTTTAGTTGAAAAAATGGCTAAAAAATATAATGTTACAGATTTTATTGGAAGTGACTATATGTTTGAAAATGAAACATTTAATGGAACAGTTATACCAATGTGGGACTCTAAAAGTAAAAACACGGCTATAAATGATTTTGTAGATAAATATAACGTAGATTTATCAAAATCATTCGCTTATGGAGATACTAACGGTGATATAAATATGCTTAGAAGAGTAGGTAATCCAATTGCGATAAATCCTACAAAAGAGCTTTTAAACCATATTTCAAGTGATGTTAATATATCAAAACATACTCAAATAATTGTTGAGAGAAAAGATATAGTTTATTCTTTATCTCCAAACGTTAATGTACTTGATATATAATTTTAAAATTATAGTATATAGCTATTGAAATTATATTTCTTAGGCTTTTACTTGTTTTAAAGGGAGGTTAAAAATGCAAGTTAACGAAAATTTATCTAATATGTCTCTAGATGAGGCTATAGATAAACTTAGTAAAAGTGTCTATCTTGAATCACCTGATATTTGGATAGACCTTACTGATAAAATTAATGACCATATTTTCGATGAGATGGTACTTTTCTTTGCAACTAAATATGATGTTTTACCTATTTTAAAGCATGCTGTAGAAAGTAAATTTATAGATTTAAATTTACCATCTAAAAATACGACATATAAAAATATAGGTGAACATCTAATGTCTGTTGCTATTCAGAGTAATAACATTGATATTCATAATTATCTTAAAAGATTATTAGGTCAAGATGATGATGAAATTCTTATAGAAGAAGTTAAAATAGAAAGTAATGAAAATAATAACGATGTGTCTTATAGACCTAAATTTATATGTCCTAGTTGTAATGTAAATATATTTGAATCTGGCTATAAAGCATCAGAAGATATAATTTATAAATTTTCATTAGAGAAAAATAAACTAATTGAGACTTCAAGAAATTTACTTGATAAAACAGTTTGTTGTAATTGCAATAATATTATAAAAGATATATCTATAAATCAACTTAAAAATATTTGTACGGTTCAAAATTGTAGCAAGTGCTCTGCTGATTTAACAAGTGTAGGAATTATAGATAAATCAAAGATGGTATATGATAAAGAATCTAATAAATTTAATTCTAAATCAACATCTTTCCACTGTGCTAATTGTGATAATCTAATAAACAAAACTCAAGAAGAATACTTTGGGCTTTAATTATATAAAAATCGCTTTGTTCAATTATTATTGAGCAAAGCGATTTTTTTAGAAATTTTTAATATTTTTTCTTAATTTATGATTGTAATAATCTATAAATGAGCTATACACATTATCATAAATTACAAAAGCTATTTCAAATCCAGTTATTGTTATTATATTTATAGGCATATATATAAATTGTTTAAGTGTTAAATACAAAACTATCATTATAATATTTGCAAATAATAATTTTAATATATATTCAATATATATTGGTAAATCTCTTTCTACCATATATTTTATAAGCCCATATACTCCAAATGTAGTCGTATATAAAATCCATTGGAATTTATTAGTCATAACTATAAATCCTAAAATTATAGATCCTATATAAAAAATAACACCACTTTTAGGTCCAAATTCCATTATTATTATTGAAATTGGTAAAGATGCTAGACCCATAATAAACAATGTATTTATAGGTATTATATTTATAAGAATTAATAAAATTATATTTAAAGCTAATAATATTCCTCCAAAAGCTACTTTTTTACTCATATTTCACCTAAAAACAGCTTACTAGGTCGCCACCAAAGCATTCGCAACAAGTATCTAAGCACCATAACTTACCACAATCTTCGCAACAATCTCCACCACAACAGCATAAATCATCACAACAACAACAGCAGCAACATCCATCCAAATCATTACGTCTTCTTCTATTATATCTATATGATCTATCTCTGTAATCATCTCTATAAAAAACATAATTATCTAGTGCTTTTTTATACTCTAAATTTTCTGGATCCATCGTATTTGCTTTGTTTATACTATTTTCACCCTCTTCATAGTAACCTAAATTCATAGCAGATATTCCATTTAAGTAATACCAGTTAGCACATTTTTCACCTATATTTCTTAAAAAATTGTAAGCCTTATCAAATTCATTATTGTCCATAAGTTTTCTAATAGTCATAAAATTATCATTCTTATAAGTATTGCTATACATTAGTTTCACACCCTTTTTTTAATATATTTTGGTATCTAAGATATACTCCTGAATAAACTATATTTTCTATTATATTTGTATTAACCTTTAAGTTTAAATTATCTACACTTCTAGCAAGCATTCCTAAAGACATACTTATAAGTTTATCTGCCTTTTCTCTTAGTTCTTCTCTTTTGTCTATGTACTCTATAAATGGATTATATCTTCCTTTTTCATAGTCTTTATCTAAATCTTCATATGCATCTAATATATAAATATACTTACCTACATTAAATCCAATTTTCCTTAAATCTTTCTCAAACTCATCTTCTTTATATGCAAATATTTCTCCCATAAGATTTCCGAAAGTATTAGATACTAAATCTATATTTAGATTTTGTTCTTGTTCTAGATTATATAGTATTTCTAATTGGTTCTTTATAAATTCAGCTTTTTGAGGATATTTTTCATAAGCAAGTTTTAATTTCCCCTTATATATATTATATGCTAATTTATCCTTTATGCCTTTATCATCTCTTAAGTTATCTTCTAATTTATAATATGTAAGAAGTACATTCATACTTGCTGCATATTCTGTAATATCATTTATTATCTTCTTTTTCTTTTTAAATGGATTTGCGATACAACCTTCTTCTATTACATTAGGCTTTGGTCTATATACTGATGTTAATACTAATATTAAAAATGTTATATCATAATTTAATGAAAGTCTTGATATTTCTCCATGGTTATCTTTTAAGTACTTACATAATCCACAGTAATATCCTCTATAATGTTCGTACTCTCTAAAAGTTAAATCCATCTTATTTACTTTTACATATCCAAACATATTTATTCCTTTCTACTATTTTTATATTCTAAAGCTACTATCTTTTTACTAAATATTAATTCTATATAGTTATAAATTTTACCATAAAATTTTTAAATTTAACTATATTATTTGTTAAATCTTCATTATATTCATCATATGTGCTTTCATCACTTATAACAAGCTTTGCCATAGTTGTTGGTAACTTAAACCTCTTAGGTCCAACTGATCCAGGGTTTATATATAGTATATTATCTTTATCATATATATTACTTTTATGTGAATGCCCATATACAACTATATCAATATTTTCTTTTTTTAAATCTATACTTACTTTATTTATGTCATGAACCAAATATATACATTTGCCCATTACCTCTATAATTTTTTCATTTAATATAGTTTTGTTATCTATATTCTTATCTATATTTCCTAATATTGCCTCAGTTTTAGCAATTTTATTTAAATTTTCTATTATATCTAATTTTCCTATATCACCTGAATGAAGTATTAAGTTACAGCCTTTTAAGTTATTTATAACTTCTTCTCTCAATAATCCATGTGTATCTGATATTAATCCTATAATCATAGTTTATCTCCTAATTTTTATTTCATATATATATTATATCCATAATTTGCTTAATAATAAAACTCCTATGAACTTATATAATGTCCATAGGAGTTTTATTATATTTCTAATTTATATTTAATATCTTTTATTTTATCTAATACAAAGTCTAAATCTTTAAAATCATGTGTTGCCATAAGTGTTAATCTAAGTATAGCTTTTCCTCTTTTTACTGTCGGATACCTTATAGCCGGAATATATATCCCCTCTTCTAGTAACATTTTACTAAATTCAAGTGCTAGCTCTTCTTTTCCTATTAATATTGGTATTATTGGACTTTCACTATTTATATCAAATCCTATATTCCTTAATCTTTCACATATATAATCAATGTTTTTATGAAGCTTTTCTACCAAATTTGGATTCGTATCTATTATCTCTACACTTTTAATAGCTCCATTTATAACTGCTGGTGAAAGTGCTGTTGAAAAAATAAAACTTCTAGCTTTATTTTTTATATAATCGATTATATCCTTGTTTGCACATACAAATCCACCTTCACTACCTATTGCTTTACTTAAAGTCCCAATTATAATATCTGGTTTACAATTGAAATATTCACTACTACCTCTTCCAGTTTTTCCTATAACTCCAGTTGCATGGGCATCATCAACTAAAGTAAGTAGTTTATATTTTTTTGCTATTTCAATAATCTCTGGGAGTTTAGCAATATCTCCATCCATACTAAATACACTGTCAGTTACTATCATTGCGTATTTAGGATTATTAGACTTTATTTTATTTTCTAAATCATTCATATCATTATGCTTATATACAATAGTCTTAGCTTTAGAAAGCCTGCACCCATCAATTATACTAGCATGATTTAATTCATCGCTAAATATATAGTAATTTTCATCACATATAGCTGAGATTACACCTACATTGGCCATATATCCAGTATTAAAAATAAGTGTGTCTTCAGTATTTTTAAATTTAGATATTTCTTCTTCTAATTTTTTATGTAAATCATAACTTCCTGTCGTTAGTCTTGATCCACCTGATCCTAATCCATATTTATTTATAGCTTCTATTGAAGCCTTTTTTACTTCTTCATTATTACAAAGTCCTAAATAGTTATTAGATGACATTAAAAGTACATCTTTTCCATCAATAGTTGTAAATTTGTCTTGAGGCTTACTTAGGTACTTCATTTCTCTATATAAATTACTTTCTTTTATATTTTTTAGCTTGTCTTTTATATTATTCATGGCTTAATTTTCTCCTAGCAGATAATATCTATAAAATAGAAAAGGACCTATACCAGCCCTTTTTATATTCCATTTTGAATAAATTTTTTGTATGATAAATTTCTATTAATCTTAATATCATTTTTTATAACTACCTTTGATTTTTCAATGTAATCTATGCAGTTTTTCAGATTAGAAATCGATGAGTCATATAGAAATACTCTTCCTCCATTTTCATTCCCCAATTCTTTTAGATGAGGAAATCTTACATACCCATACTCTTTCGATGCTACATATCCAGCTGTATAATTTGGGTCATCTGAATAACATACTTCTCCTATTATATATGGACAGTTTACTACCTTACTAGCAAGAGCTAATGCCTCTATAAAGTGCACATTATATTTAGTTTCCTTCGTTAAATGATTTATATTAGAATCTTCAAAATCCATATATGTTGCTCTTATACCTCTTTGCTTATCTGGTTCTAACCTCTCCATAGTATTAATATCTAGTAAAATTGCGCCTCTCATATTTGATAAATCTCTTAATAAATTAATTATATTTTGAGACTTTTCTTTATTTATTCCTAGTTTCATTAGCATAGTTTTAGCTGCGTCTAATCCTTCTATATAATTACTTACATCTACAGTAGTTACATCTAAAGGATTTATAGTTTCTAATTCACTTTCTTTTACTTTTTCTATTTTTATATTTATAAAGTCAGATTTACCCTTTGAGTGCAATAATGCTCTTTTTAAAAGTAAATTAACTGCCTCTTCTATATTCTCTTCCTTAATTATCTTTTCAGCTCCTGATATATGATTATCATCCTTTGATGATCTCATTTTTATACTGTATAATCCCATAATATTTATCCCATCTCCATATAATTTAAATAATTATTGTATGGTGTTTTTTTGACTATATTTTTTATTACTTTATAAATAAAATAAGATGATAATAAGGTATAAACCATACCTGGAAATGCAGCTATAATTAGCGCCTTTAAAGGAGTACCTACTATAAAATGCATAACTATTCTACCTACAATTGTTCCTATAGGCCCAGCTAATGAAATTATTAAAATTCCCGTTCCTAGATAACTTATTATACCTCCAGCTATAATTCTAAATACCATTGCTACAACTACATTTAGTATCGTGTGAGTTCCCATGATTAAATTTATAAAACTTGCTATTATCCCAGAAGTTATATACTTTTTAAACCCAAATGTAGCACATATACCGATTGCTATTGGTGCTGACATTTGAAATTCTGTCCCAGGAATTAATCCCGGTAATTTAAATGTTCCTGATATGGCAATTATGATTGATAATAAAGCTATTAATGTTATTTCTTTAGTTTTACTATTCATACTTTTACCTCTTCTAATTAATAATTATTTAAATTCATTAAAATATTCTATTATACTATCTCTAGCTACATCTACCATAAAATCAATTTCTTCTTCACTTATAACATAAGGTGGCATAAAGTAAATTATATTTCCTAATGCCCTTAAAAGTACTCCTTTTTTTAATGCCTTTTGGTATATTTTATATCCTACTCTTTTTTCACCTTCAAAAGGTTCCTTAGTTTCTTTATTTTTAACTAATTCAATAGCTCCAATCATTCCTAATTGTCTATACTCTCCTACATAAGGTATATCCTTAAGAACGCTTTCTACCTTTTCTCTTAGATATTTACTCTTTATTTTATTTTTATTTATTATATCTTCATCTTCAAATATTTTTAATGTTTCAACTGCAACACTACATCCTAAAGGGTTACCTGAATAACTGTGACTATGTAAAAAAGCCTTCATAGTATTATAGTCATCATAAAATGCATCGTAAATCTTATCACTCATTAGGACCAGAGAAAGCGGCATATATCCAGCTGTCAGCCCCTTTGATAAACACATTATATCTGGTGAAATTTGTGCATGATTACATGCAAACATCTTACCAGTTCTTCCAAAACCAACTGCTATCTCATCAGCAATTAAATTGATATCATATTTATCACAAAGTTCTCTTAGCTTAACTAAATACTTTGAAGAGTATATTTTCATACCAGCCGCACACTGTACCAGCGGCTCTATTATTATTGCACTTACCTCATCATGGACTACTTTTATTTTTTCTTCCATATTTACAAAACACTCTGCATTACAAGTATCTCTTTCTTTATTAAATTTACATCTAAAACAGTCTGGACCTTCAACTTTTATAGAATCTAGTAATATTGGCTTATAAACTTTGCTATATAAATCAACATCTCCCATAGATAATGCTCCTATTGTCTCACCGTGATATGCATCTGATATATTTACAAACCTAGTTTTATTAGTTTCACCTATTTGTTGGTGGTATTGAAAACTTAATTTCAATGCTATTTCTATTGCAGAAGATCCATTATCGCCGAAGAATACCTTTTTAAGTCTATCTGGGGATATAGAAATCATCTTCTCACATAGGTCAATAGCTGGCTTATGAGTAAAGTTAGCAAATATTACGTGCTCTAAGGTATTTGCTTGTTTATAAAGTGCATCATTTATTCTTTGATTTGAATGGCCAAATAAATTTACCCACCATGATGATACTGCATCTAAATATGTATTTCCATCTATATCCTCAAGATAAACACCTTTACCTTTTTCAATCACTATAGGCGGAAATTTCTCATAGTCTTTCATTTGAGAACAGGGATGCCAAACATATTTTAAATCTTTTTCTTGAAGCTTTTTCATACTCATATCATTACTCCTTTAATTAAATAGGTTTAATATTTTTTCTAGGCATAAACTTCTATATTCGTTTTTTATGTTATTAATATTTGGCTTTTTAATATTTCTAATAGTTTGTATCACTTTTAAATTTGTTAGCTTTTCTATCATCTGTATATTATCTTTTTCATAAAACTTATCATTGTATCCATTTATAATAATTCCTTTAGAGTTTATATTATTTTGCTTTAAAAACTCATTTGTGAGTACTGTATGATTTATAGTTCCAACACCAGCACTCGCTACTATTACAACATCAAGATTTAAATCTTTTATTAAGTCATATACAAAATACTTATCTTCTATTAAAGGAACTACTATACCTCCAGCGCCCTCGACTACTACATAGTCATACTTACTTATAAGATTATTATATTGATTTATTATCTTTTCCTTTGAAATATCTAGATTCTCAATCTTTGCTGCTAAATGAGGTGAAACCTCCTCCTTTAAGCAGTACGTATTCATCTCATAGTAATTATTTTTAATATCACATACTTCTTTTACATACTTTATATCTGGTGGAATCAATTTATCATTTTCTTCTAAAATTCCTCCACTTTGGATCGGCTTAAAAGCTATTGCATTGTATCCACGTTCTCTTAATTTATAAACCAAACCTCCTGTAACAAAAGTTTTACCCACATCAGTATCTGTTCCTATTACAAAAATCCCTTTACCCATAAAGCACCTCTTTTTAGTAAACCTAATACTTATAAAAAGTTTACTGTGTATTTAAAAAAATATTACTATTATATTTCAAATCCAAGATTTCTTATCATTTTTACATCTTCAGTTATTCCACTTCCACAAGTTGTAAGCATATCACCCGTTATAGTTGCATTTGCTCCACCTTCAAAAGCTTTCTTTCCGTTCTCGGTTAAAAGATTCCTTCCTCCTGCTAATCTTATTTGGCTATCAGGATTTATAAACCTAAATATAGCTACAGTTTTTAAAAACTCTTCTTCACTTACTTTTTTAGCATCTCCTATTGTAGTACCTTCAACAAAATTCAGCATATTTAGTGGTATTGATTTTATATTTAGTTCTCTTAAATCAAAGGCCATATCTATTCTATCTTCCTCAGACTCTCCAAGGCCTATGATTCCTCCACTACAGACTTCAATACCCGCTTTTTGAGCTGCTTTTATAGTGGCTATTTTTTCATCATATGTATGAGTACTGCATATGTTTTTAAAGTGGTTTCTTGAAGTTTCTAAATTATTATGATATCTTTCTACTCCCACATTTTTAAGCTTTATCATATCTTCTTCGTCTAATAAACCATGTGATGCACATGTTTTTATACCTACTTCATTTTTTATTGATTCATAAGATTTACAGACTGTATCTACTTCATTCTTGCTTAGTCTTTTTCCTGATGTTACTATTGAGTATCTTTTAACTTCTTTATCATGATTATACCTTGCATCTTTTATAAACTCGTCTTTAGTCAGTAAAGGATAAACATCTATATTAGTTTTATGATAAGCTGATTGAGCGCAAAATTTACAATCCTCACTGCACTTACCACTTTTCCCGTTAACTATACAGCATAAATCAAACTTATTTCCTAAGAAGTATCTTCTTATTTCATTTGCATATTTTGCTAACGTACTTAGATCATATTTTAATAACTCATTAGCTTCTTCTTTATTTATTAAGTAACCATTTTTTATGTCTTCAACTATTTTTTTTATCATTTTAAATTCTCCTATTTTTGTATGCTTTTATAACTTCAGTTTACTTTTAAAACTTCTTTTCGTCAACCTGAATATATAATTAAGTTTACTAAAAACATAAAAAAAGCACTTTTACGTTTTATATTGCAAAAGTGCTTTTTCAACTATAATATAATTTTATTTATATCTCCGTCAGCATTCTCTATTGTTACAGCATCTAATCCTTTATACTCTTTAAATAACCACTTTATATCTTGCATCGCTTGACTTACTTGTTTACTATTTAGATTGTTGATGAAGTACTCTCGTCTCATATCTTCGTACTGTTTATCTGTTAGAAAATTTCTAATAAATGTGAAAGCAAATAGATTAGGGATATTACTATCAGCTCCCTTTCTATATCCTTTTTTTCTTACATACATTCTCATTATATATCCTCCAAAAGTTGATTATATTAATCCTATTAAAAGTATATATAATTTACATATTTTATATTACTAAGGTTTTTTATTGTTTTATCTTAAATTAATCTCAATGTAAAAATCCTTAATAAAGTGAATTTAATTTCGTCATTATGATAAAAAATAATACAATCTAATTCTATGATTTTAGTTGTTTCATTGTTATAAATTACCATTTAATAGGTATTTCTTATAAATAAAAAAGAAACTTTACTCTATTATAAAGTTCCTTTTTTATTTATAGTTTCTTTATTTTAATATATTCTAATATTTTACTACATTACTAGTTATATCTTGTCTTTCTGAAGAACTGTTAACATATGCTTCAAGTGTTGTTAACAATCTATATGAATATCCTTTTCTTACTGAATAAGTTTTAGATAACATGCAAGCTTTACTATTTGATGTTGTTGTCCATGCTTGTATAGTCTTCCATCTTCCATCTACATATTGCTGTAACCTAACTGTTAGACCAGTCTTAGTTACCATACTTTGTCCTGTCACAGTTGAAGATACATTTGCAACTCCATTTGATATAGATAACCTAGAACTACCAGTATCTATATATTTGAATCTAGCATCATGAGATTCTATATCCCCTCCTATAATTTCACTTGCAAAAGTCTTTGTTGCCCCTAAGTTTAATGTTAATAAAGAAAGCATTAAACCAAAACAAACTAATTTTTTTAAACGCATAAAAATCCCCTCCTAATGTCATTGTACATATATAACGATATTGAAAGTCATTTTGTGACATTTTTTTATAAATTTTTATTTTTTATTTTATACTTTCTGCAATCCTTATAATTTCTTTCTTTTTATCAGCTATTTTTGAATTCTGCATAGAATGAAAATTTATATTATACAGTTTTTCATCGTCATGCCATATTAATTTGTTCATAGTATCTTTTGCATAATACTCTGCTTCTATATTGTTTACTAATACTATATCTTTATGTATATCCTCTGTGTCATTAACTATATGAACATCATTAATTTTATAATTTTGATAAGTTATTTCCTCTCCATGATTATTTTTGTAAATTATTATTACTTCATTAGGTCCCTCTAACCTTTCAATCTCTTTAAATCCTTCAGGCAAGTATTTAGGAACTTTAATTTCAAAACTGTCTTCACCAATATCTACAGTAGTTGAAAATACATATGATGTAAATTTATCATATACCTCTTTTACAACATCAAAAAATTGATTTCTTAATGCTTCTACACTCATTGTTAATGTAAATAGCCCTATAGTAGTAACAACTAGTATCGCTGCTATACTTTTTGAATATTTGTATATTTTATTCACTACCGGATTTCGTTTTTCATACTTAATCAGTTTATTCATTTTTCCATTGAACTTATCAGAAAAATCATGATTTAATTCATCTTCATTCGGTAGTTGATCTAGCAAATAGTTTTCGACATTTTCACAACTCCTATAAAGCATTTCATCTGTAATTTCAAATTTACTCAATATTATACACCTGCATTTCTTTTAAAATACTTTTTAGTTTTTCCTTTCCTCTAGATATTCTTTTTCTTACATTATCAGGTTTTATTTTAAGAATATTCCCTATTTCATTATCGGAAAAATGGTGACTAAACTTTAACAATATGACTTGACGATACTTTTCAGGCAACTTAGAAATTGCTATTTCTAATTCCCCAAGCTCACTTGACTCGATATGTTCAGTATTATTAATTGATATTTCATTTTCAAGTAAATCTATTTTTTCTCTCTCTCTTTTATTTTTTCTATATATATCAATAGAAATATTCTTTACTATAATAACGATTAAACCTTTCGTTTTGTGACTTTTAATATCATCTATTTTATTAAAATTATCAATAATTCTTAAAAATGCCATATGTACTGCGTCTTCAGCTAAGTGATTATCTTTTAAAATATCATTAGCAACATAAAACATTGTTTGTCTGTATGTGTTGTATAATAGTTCAAACTTTGAGATATCTTCGTCGCAATCTATTAAATTTAAATATATCAACATACTTTACTCTCCCTTAAATTGATTATATATAATGTTTTACCCTTTTTTTTTACATAAAAATCCCCCTTAAAGCAATATTTTTAAAGTTTGTTTACTTATATCTACTTTAAGAGGTTTCACCTAAAATAAATCTATATTAATCTTCACTTTCTAATATTTCTATAAATATCTTAGCTATATTAGGATCAAATTGAGTGCCACTACACCTTTTTATTTCTTCTATTGCCTCTGATTTAGTTTTTACAGCATTATAACCTCTGTCACTAGTCATTGCATCATAAGAATCTACTATATTTACTATTCTAGATGTAATAGGTATTTCTTCTTTACTTAGACCTAAAGGATATCCTAAGCCATCATATCTTTCATGATGAGCTAATACTCCTTTTGATACATGAGATAACTCTCCTGATGCCTGTAATATTCTATATCCTTTTTCCGTATGAGTTTTTATAATATCATATTCTTCTTTTGTTAATTTTCCAGGTTTCAATAGTATTTCTTCACTAATTCCAATCTTTCCAATATCATGAAGTTTTGTAACCAAAGCTAGTTCATCCAATTGAGATGTAGTAAGTCTTAATACCTTTCCTATTTGACGTGCATAGTTTACTAATCTTCGTGTGTGTTGTTCTGTCTCTACATTCTTTTCATTTAATGATTGGTTTAGTGAAAAAATTATAGAACTTCTTATACTTCTTTCTTGAAGAAACTTTTGTCTATATAACTTTTCTTCAGCCTCTTTCAAGTTCTCATATATACTTTCTTCTAAAGAATGTTTAATTGATGATCCTAGAGATATGCTCATTTCAATTAATTTAAAATCAGATTTTTTGCAACCGTCTACTATGTTATTTATAACTTGCTCACACCTATCTTCATCACAATTTGGCATAAGTATAATAAATTCATCTCCACCCCATCTAAAAATAAAATCATTTTTACAAGTTACTGCTCTTAAGATACTAGTAATCTTTTTTAGTAGCTTATCCCCTTCTAAATGACCAAATGTATCATTAACAAATTTTAGTCCATTTACATCTCCCATTATGACTCCAATCGGAAGATATTTTGAGCTATTTAGTTCTTCTTTTTTTTCTTCAAAACAAGCCCTATTATAAGCACCGGTTAAACTATCTGTATAACTTAATTTTGTCAATTTTTCCTTTAGCTCTATTGTATCTGTAACATCTGTAGATAAAGCTACAATTCCCCAAACTTCTCCATCCTCATTAATTACAGGTACTTTTATTGTTTCTTCAATCCGATTTTCACCTGCTTGTGTGGTAATTTTACGCACGTCTCTTATCATTTTTTTAGATTCCATAGCTTCTAAGTCTTGCTTCATATATTTTAAGGCTAAACTATTTGAAATAGACTCTACTTCAAAATCATTTTTCCCTATCATACTTCTTATACCTAACTTTTTATAATGATCTGACCATTTTTTATTGTAACCTACATATCTACAATCTTTATCTTTATAAAAAATATAGTTCGGCAATGTATCTATTATAGTACGTAATATATTTTCCCTCTCTTCTAACTGCATTTGTTTAGATTTAACTTCTGTAATATCTACTAAAACACCAAATACACCCATTAATTTATTATCTTCATCAAAGTAAGGACTTATGTAGCACTGGCTTTCTATACCACCAGCTTTGAACTCAAATTTTGACATTTCTCCACTTTTCAAAACATCATCTATTTTCTGATCACATACTGATTTTATAGTACATTTATCACATACTTCGAGCTTTATACTTTTATAATCCTTTACTTCTAGATTGTATAAATTTTTAAAAGCTTGATTAATGAAAATAAAGTTTTTATTTAAATCCTTAACCCACATTGTAAATGGCATATTATCTAAAACAAATTTAGTAATTTCATTTATCATTTATATACATCCCCATATCTTTTGAGTAATACTATTATTATAAAATATGAAATTTATTATTTCTATAGGTAATACTTAGTTATTTTAGTTCTAATGTTACTCAAAGAGCTACAATTTTGTTCTAGTACGTTAATTTTTTATATAATATATTTTATTTCAAAGTTAGTAAACGTACTCTCTATTTCAGTTTTAAAAAATTCTTTCATATCATTTAAATCTTCCTTTTCATATACATATTTTCCATATCCAAATTGACCATATTTAAACTTTCTACTTTCATCATCCATAGGCAATACAGTCTCTGGAAATATTTCTAATATTCTATTTTTAGCTTTAGTTGTATATCTATGAGAAATAACTTCAAATAAAATTTTATCACTGAAGTGTTCTGGCAATTTATATTTTATACTTTTTATTAAATTTGAGTATTCTTCTTTCCAGCCATCATATAGGAAGACTGGAGCTATTATAAATCCAATCTGATATCCAGCATTAGCTAACTTTACAGCAGCTTCAATTCTTTTATTTATAGAAGCTGTATAATGTTCATATGTCTGTATTACTTTATCTGTATTTATGCTAAATCTTATTTCAGTATGGTTGTTATGATCTATTCCGATAAGTTCATCTATATCATTATATTTTGTTACAAATCTAAATCTTGCGTATTCCTCTTTAGCAAAAAACTCGATTGCCTTTTTTAATGAATGAGTATATGGCTCAACCGGTATAGGATCTGAAGTTGCAGCTCCTTCAAATATAGTTATGCTTGGTTTTCTTTCTTCTATATATTTTTTAGCTTGAATTAGTATATCGTCTACATTGGCAAATACCCTCACAAATGGTTTATCTCCTAATTGAGTATTTAGATAGCAATACTCACATCTTCCCATACATCCACTTACTAATGGCAATTGATAATGTGCAGAAGGTTTACAACTTTGAAATTTTAAACTTTTTTTTATTCCAACTACTAAAGTTTGCTTTCCTTCTTTGTATTGTTCGTTTAGATTTTCTCCTGGTATATAACCTTTTATATGATTTGATGAAATCTTTATTATATCAGTTTCCTTATTTTCTTTAACTTTATTATAAATATTTTTACCTACATCTGTTTCCAATGTATTTTTTTCAAATATTACCCTTTTAGGTTTAAACAAATTTTCCACCTCATTTATACTAAATTATTTACTCTTATTTTCTTTATTTTAGGCGTATATATTCTAATTTTTAAAATTTATATATTATTTTAAATTCAATGAATAAATTTACTATTTGTTTAATATGATTTATTAAAGGAAACAAGCTTTATAATAATTTACCAAGGGGGGATAAAAATGTTAAACGTATCAAGTAGAGATTTAAATGAAAAAACTAGATTTGTAAGAGCTAGAGGTTACATTCCAGCTATAATTTATAGTTCTAAATTAGATAAAAGTGTTCCTATAGAAGTATATAAAACTGATTTTAAAAGATTAGTTGAGTCTAATAATCATAAAGGTTTTATTGAATTAAATTTAAATGGTGATTTATATAACTGCACAATTACAGATGTACAAATAGATGGAATTAAAGATGAATGTTTACATATAGATTTTAAATTAGTTTAAATAAATAAAAAAACTATCTCAAATTTTGAGATAGTTTTTTTATTTATTTTTGTAATTTTGCTATCCTATCTTTATTCAATTCAGACATTCTTTTTATTACTGATAATACCATTACATATCCTATTATTATTGATACTAACATAGCTGGCCATGCAACTATATATCCCATACTATCAACAATTATACCAAATAATGTTGAACCACAAGCAAATCCTATTGCAAAGAATATATTACTTACCGCTAATATCGTCCCAAAATCTTTTTTTCCAAATAAGGAACCTGCTAAATAAGAAGGTGCTATCATATAAGCAAATACTGAAAGTCCTTTACTTGTAGCAAAAACATATGCTAGTATTGGCACTTGAGGTGAAAGTATTAAACATATACATGCTAAAGACGCCAATATAAATCCTATAATCATAGTTTTAATCATTCCAATTTTGTCAAATAGCATACCACCTATAATATTTCCTAATAAAGAAGCAAGTGCAAATAACGATCCTACCATAGCTAAAGAAGACGGTTCAAAACCTATAAATCTCAAGTATGCTGGGTATTGAACAGCTAGTGCTGATACATATATACCTATAAATATAAATCCGACTGCATAAATCCAATATGATGCCATACTTTTAACTTCGCCAAATGTATATCCCCAGTCCACAGAAATATGTGTTTTTTCTTTTATTTTAGCCTTATTTGCTTTACTTTTTATAGTCTCACTTTCATCTTCAGGCATTCTTATTAATAATAAAGATGTCGCTACTCCTACTATTAAAGATAGTATAGAAAACCATAAATAAGCTTTACCATAACCGTAGTTAGCTAATATACGAACTACAGCTTGTTGTAAAAATATATTCCCTATAGATCCACCTGCAAATGCTAACCCCATAGCTTTACCTTTTGTATCATCATCAAACCATGCTGTTATTAAAAGAGGTACTCCTATAGAAGATATAGCAATTGTACCAATTTGAGATACTGAATAACCTAAATAAAACATCCATAGTTCATGAGAAAATGCCAGTAATAATATTCCTCCACCAGAAAGTATAGATCCTATTACAAATATTAGCTTAGCTGGGTATTTATTAAATCCCTTCCCTATTAAAGGTGATGCTATAGAAGATGCTATAGTACCTATTGTAAACATTAAAGAAAATTGTGCAAGTGTAAAACCTTCACCTTCTACTACATAACTTATAAATTGAGGATGTATATTAGATGCCACTCCGAAAGGTATTGCCTGTATAATCATACATCCAATAACTACTAACCATCCAAACATAAACCTATTTTCTCTACTTTGATTTCTTATTTCGATCATGTTTATAACTCCTTTTCAATTTAAAAATTTAAATTTTCAGGTAGATTTTTTTGCCTGGCTTTATTAATAAATATTTTTAAAATAATTAATGTAAAATATTTTAATACAAGAATCTATAGTAGTTATACTTTGATTAAATTGTAAAATTTATTCTATATACATAATTTTTAAATTTTTTATATATTCTAAAAAATATATAAAAAGGCTGAACTATAAATATAGCTCAGCTTTTTATTTATTATTTAAAGTATTTAACTCCTGCTTCAAATATTTTTTGATCTTTTTCACCAATAATATTTTTCATTACATTTTCTCCGATTCTCTCAGAGTGACCCATCTTACCAAATATTCTACCATCTAAACTAGTTATACCTTCTACTCCATAGAATGAACCATTTGGATTGAATTCTATATCATATGTTGCTTTATTTTCAAAGTCAACATATTGAGTTGCTATTTGACCGCTCTCAATTAGACTTCTCATAACTTCTTCACTGGCTACAAATCTACCTTCTCCATGAGATATAGCTATATTATGAATATCTCCTACCTCAGTATTAGCTAACCATGGAGATTTATTTGATGATATTTTAGTTCTAACAATTTTAGATTGGTGTCTTCCTATATTGTTATAAGTAAGAGTTGGTGCATTTTCATCAGCTTCTCTAATTTCACCATATGGTAGTAATCCAAGTTTTATAAGAGCTTGGAATCCATTACATATACCCAGCATAAGTCCATCTTTATTATTTAAAAATTCACTTACAGCTTCAGCTACCTTAGGGTTTCTAAATACAGTTGCTATGAATTTACCTGAGCCATCTGGCTCATCCCCTGCGCTAAATCCTCCAGGTAACATTATTATTTGTGAGTTTTTAATTTCTTTAACTATTGAATCAATAGATTCATTTATATCATTTTCACTTAAATTTTTAAATACTCTTATATTACTTTCCGCTCCTGCTTTTTCAAAAGCCTTAGATAAATCATATTCACAGTTTGTTCCAGGGAATGTTGGTATAAATACTCTCGGTTTAGCTATACTTATAGATGATTTTTTAGATTCTCCTTGTGATACATAATTTATAGTTTCAATTTTTTCTGTTATTGTATCTGCCTTAGTTGGAAAGATAGATTCAAGGGTACTACAATGTGCTTTATATAATTCATTTAGGCTTATATTTTCATTATTTATAACTATTGAACCACTATCACTTGTTGTTCCAAGTACAATATAATCATATCCATCTAATATACTTAAATCATCATCCGCTAATTCTAAAACTATATTTCCATAGCCTAGACTAAATAGATTATCTGCATTTTCAAATACAAATCCAATTTTATTACCAAATGCCATCTTACTTATTGCTTCACATATTCCACCATACCCTAATGCATATGTTGATAATACCTGGCTTTTGTGTATAAGTTCATTTACTTTCGATAAATTTTTCTTTAACTTATCAAAGTTAATCACATCATTTTCTAATCTATCTGTGTATAACATAACAACTTTTGAGTTACATTTCTTAAATTCTGGTGAAACTACATATTTTGCATCCACAGTATCCACAGCGAATGATACTAATGTTGGTGGTACATCTATATCTTTAAATGTACCAGACATACTATCTTTTCCGCCTATTGCAGGTATTTCAAGCTTATTTTGAGCATAATATGCCCCTAAAAGAGCTGCAAATGGTTTACCCCATTTACTTGGATTATCCCCAAGTTTTTCAAAATATTCTTGTAATGTAAGTCTTATATTTTTATAATTACCCCCAATAGCCACAACTTTACACACAGATTCAACCACTGCATATAAAGCACCGTGGAATGGACTCCATTTACATATCTTCGGATTATATCCATATGTCATTATAGTAGAAGTATTTGTTTCTCCGTTAAGAACTGGTATTTTTGCAACCATTCCTTGAGATGGAGTTGCTTGATATTTTCCTCCAAATGGAATAAGAACTGTACCTGCTCCTATACTACTATCAAATTTTTCTATCAATCCTTTTTGAGAGCAAACATTTAAATCTGATAATACATTTATAAATTTATCTTTAATACTCAATTCTAAATCTATTGCTACTTCTTTAAATTCATTATTTTTTTCATTGGACTTAAAGTACTTATTATTTTCATCAACTTTCTCTACATGTATTTTTGTAGTTTGTTTAACTCCATTAGTTTCTAAAAATTCTCTTTTTATATTTACAATAGCTTTATCATTCCAAAACATTCTCATATATCCACTATTTGTTACAGTCGCTACATGAGTCGCTTCTAAATTTTCTTCCTTAGCTAAATTTATAAATTCTTCTTTATTTTCTTTAGTAATAACTACAGCCATACGCTCTTGAGATTCAGATATTGCTATTTCAGTTCCATCAAGACCTTCATACTTTTTAGGAACTACGTTTAAATTAATATCTAAACTGTCTGCAACTTCACCTATAGCAACACATACTCCACCTGCTCCAAAGTCATTACATCTTTTTATCATTTGTGCTACTTCTTTATTTCTAAAAAATCTTTGTATCTTTCTTTCATTAGGTGCATCACCTTTTTGTACTTCTGCACTACAAGTAAGTATAGATTCCTCACTATGTTCTTTTGAAGAACCTGTAGCTCCTCCACAACCATCTCTTCCTGTTTTACCTCCAAGTAAAACCACTATATCTCCATTTTTAGGTACTTCTCTTATTACATTCTCTTTAGGTACTGCTGCAATTACTGCTCCTATTTCCATTCTCTTTGCAACAAAATCTTCATCATAAACTTCTGAAACTTGTCCTGTAGCTAAACCTATTTGATTTCCATATGAACTGTATCCATTAGCAGCTTCAGTAGTTATTTTTCGTTGCATAAGCTTACCTGATAATGTATTTTCTAATGTAGTTCTTGGGTCTGCACTTCCCGTTACTCTCATAGCTTGGTATACGTAACTTCTACCTGATAATGGATCTCTTATAGCCCCACCTAAACAAGTTGCCGCTCCACCAAAAGGTTCTATTTCTGTTGGATGGTTATGTGTCTCATTTTTAAACATTACTAGGTATTTTTCTATTTTCCCATCAATTTCAACATCAACGTTTATACTACAAGCATTTATTTCTTCACTTACATCTAAGTCTTCTAACTTTCCATCTTTTCTTAATTCTTTCATCGCTATAGTTGCTATATCCATTAAGCATATATCTTTTTGTCTATCTTCATATACATTTTTTCTAGAGTTAAGGTACATTTCATATGTATCCTTAATTATATCTGTATATTTTCCAGATTCTATTTTAACATCTTCTATTTGAGTCATAAAAGTTGTGTGTCTACAATGATCTGACCAATATGTGTCTAATACTTTTATTTCTGTTATAGTAGGATTTCTCTTTTCTATATTTTTAAAATATTCTTGTATATGATTTAAATCTCCTAGTGTCATAGCAAGTCCTTGATTACTTAAAAAGCTTTCAAGACCATCCTTAGTTAAATCTATAAATCCATCCAAAATCTCAACTTCTGTAGGTATTTCTGTTTCCATTTTTAAGGTTTTAGGTTTTTCTAAGGATGCTTCTCTACTGTCTACTGGATTTATACAGTATTTTTTTATATCTTCAAATTGTTCATTAGTTATATTTCCACTTAGTATATATACTTTAGCTGTATTTATTATAGGTCTTATACCTTGATTTACTATTTGAATACATTGAGCAGCCCAATCTCCTCTTTGATCATATTGACCAGGTAAATACTCTATTGAGAATACTCTTTCGCTTTTATCTATATCTAGTGTTTCATGATAAACTACATCTAAATTCGGCTCTGAAAATATTGTATTGCATGCATTTTCATATACACTATCATCTATACCTTCTATATCATATCTGTTTAAAATTCTTATATTGTCTATGCTATCTATATGCAAACTTTGAGTTAAATCTTTTTTTAAAGCTCTAGCTTCAAGGTCAAATCCCTTTCTTTTTTCTACTAATACTCTTTTAACATCTGACTCTAAACTTATAGCTTTTAACATATCAGTTCTCCCTTTTAGAAAAATTAATTTTACTACTATTGATTAATCATTCCTATATCCGTTCTAAAATGCATTCCTTCAAAATCTATTTTTTTAATATTTTCATATACTTTTTTAGCTGCATCTTCAACACTCTTGGCTTTAGCTGTTATACCTATTACCCTGCCACCATTAGTTACTATATTATTGTTTAATATCTTTGTTCCACTATGGAAAACTACTATATCCTTATCTAAATTTTCAAGTCCTGTGATAACTCTCCCCTTTTCATAATTATCAGGATATCCTCCAGATGTAAGCATTACACAAACAGATTCTTCATCTTTGTAATTTATAGATATATCTTTTAATTTGTTGTCTATTATAGCTTCCATTATTTCACTTAAATCAGTTTCCAATCTAAATAAAACAGACTGTGTTTCAGGGTCTCCAAATCTTACATTATATTCAAGGACTTTAGCTCCATCCTTTGTTATCATAAATCCAACAAATAATATTCCTTTATAATTTAAATTATCTTTTTTAAACCCTTCTAGCGTTTTATACAATATTTCATCTACTTCTTTAGATAATTCTTCATTATAAATTTCGCTAGGAGAGAATGTTCCCATTCCGCCAGTATTAGGACCTTGTTCATTGTTGTATACTTTCTTATGATCTTTTGCACTTACCATCGGAACTATCGTGTCCTTATCTACAAATGCAAGTATTGAAGTCTCTATCCCTTGCAGAAACTCTTCTACAACTATTTTTTCTCCAGCATCTCCAAACTTCCTATCACTCATCATCTCTTTTAATGTAGAAATTGCTTCTTCTCTATTTTGTGGTATTACAACACCTTTTCCTGCAGCTAATCCATCAGCCTTTATAACAACAGGGTATCCAAAATTATCTATTCCATTTATAGCATCTTCTATATTTGCGTACTCTTTATATTTTGCTGTTGGTATATTATGTCTTACCATAAATTCTTTTGAAAAAGCCTTACTTCCCTCAAGCCTAGAACATTCTTTATTAGGTCCAAATATTTTAAGACCTTCTTTCTCAAATTCATCTACAATACCTTTAACTAAAGGTACCTCTGGTCCAACTATAGTTAAATTTATTTTATTTTCTTTAGCAAATTGTAATAATTCTTCTATTTCGCTATCATTTATATTTAAACACTCTGCAACTTCAGATATTCCCGCATTACCCGGTGCACAGTATATTTTTTTCACATTATCCTCATTACTTAACTTCCAAGCAATAGCATGTTCTCTACCGCCACCACCTATTATTAATACCTTCATACTTTACCCCCTAGTGCTTAAAATGTCTTGTTCCAGTAAACACCATAGTCATTTTATATTTGTCACAAGCTTTTACTGAATCTTTATCATTCATAGATCCACCTGGTTGAACAACTGAAACAATACCATATTCATTAGCTAAGGTTACACAATCATCAAATGGGAAAAATGCATCAGATGCTAAAGTTGCACCTGTAAAATCTTTATCTTTATTATTTTCAAGGGCATTTTTTAAAGCCCATATTCTCGATGTTTGACCACATCCTAAAGCTAAAGTTTGACCTTTCTTTACTATTGCTATAGCATTTGATTTCATATTTTTAACTACTTTCATTCCAAATTCCATGTCTTCTAATTGTTCTTTACTTGGTTCTATTTTAGTTACAGTTTCATATTTTTCTACTAACGAATTATTTTTATCTTGAACTAATAACTTTCCATCTAAGTATTTCATATCATGAGGCTGTAAACTATCTTCTATCTTAGCTAACTTTAAAACCCTTAAATTTTTCTTTTGCTTTAATATATCTAAAGCTTCCTCAGTGTAATCATACGCTACCACTATTTCTAAAAATATTTCATTCAATTTCTTCGCAGTATCTACATCTACTGCCCCAGTTATTCCTACTATTCCACCAAATATTGAAACCTTGTCAGCTTCATAGCATTTTGTATATGCATCATATGCATCTTTTCCTAATCCTACTCCACATGGATTCGTATGTTTTATTGCTACTGATACTACATCACTATTATCTTTAAATTCTCTCATTACTTCTAAACACCCGTGTAAGTCATTTAAGTTATTGAAAGAAAGTTCTTTTCCATTTAATTGTTTATAATTTAATATTGGATTTTTGGCGTTCGGTTGGCTATATAGTACACCTTTTTGGTGTGGGTTTTCACCATATCTTAAAGTTTGCTCTTTTTGGAAAGTTAAATTAAATATTTCTGGATAATCGTCTCCTACTTCCCCTGCAAAATAGGCTGATATAAGAGCATCATATCTTGCTGTTGTTGAGAAAGCTTTATAAGATAATCTCTTTCTATCTTCTAAAGTTAAGTCATCATTTTTTAGTTTTTCTATTATCATATTGTAGTCATTTACATCTACTATTACAGTAACATCCTTATAGTTTTTAGCAGCAGAGCGTATCATAGATGGTCCACCGATATCTATATTTTCTATCATTTCCTCATGAATTTTCCCAGCTTTTAAAGTTCCCTCAAAGTCATACAAATTAACTACTACTAGATCTATAGATTCTATTTCATATTCATTTACTGTATCAACATGGTTTTTATTATCCCTTTTATAAAGTATTCCTCCATGTATATATGGGTTTAAGGTCTTAACTCTTCCGTCTAGCATTTCTGGGAATTTAGTAACTTCATCTATTGTTATTGCATTTATTCCATTCTCTTTTAATGTTTTAAATGTATTTCCTGTAGATATAACTTCATAACCTATATTATTTAACTCCCTAGCAAACTCAACTACTCCACTTTTATCTGTCACACTTATTAATGCTCTTTTACTCATTTATAAACACTCTCCTACCCTGAATACTTAATTTATTTTCACAGAATAACTTTATACTTCTCTTTAAAATTTTATGTTCTATTTCTAGTACTCTTTTAGCTAAAGATATACAATCATCATTGTTATTTACTTTTATTGATTCTTGAATTATTATCGGTCCAGTATCAGCACCTTCATCTACAAAGTGAACTGTTGCACCAGTTATCTTAGCTCCATAATCAAGAACGTCTTGATGAACTTTCTTTCCATAATACCCTTCTCCACAGAAAGAAGGGATTAATGATGGATGAATATTTATTATTTTATCCCTAAATTCATTTACAAACTTAGGACTAATTATTTTTAAATATCCAGCAAGTACTACTAAATCTATATCATGTGATTTTAAAATCTCTATAACTTTATCTTCATTAGTTTCATATATAGCCTCTATGTTATTATGTCTTGCTCTTTCTAGTCCAAAAGCGCCTTTTTTGTTGGAGATAACTACTTTAATGCTACCTTTTATATTTCCAAGTTTTTCTTCGTCTATAATAGCTTGTAGATTTGTTCCTCCTCCAGATACTAAGACTCCAATATTTAACATAATTTAACTCCTTCATGAGTATCTACTACTTCACCAATTACATAAGCTCTATCTTTTAATAAATTATTATACTTTTCATCTATTTTAACTTCATTTTTAACTTCTCTATTATTTATAAACGCTACAATTTCATCTGATTTTTCTTTATCTACTACTAAAACCAATCCAACGCCCATATTAAAACTCTTATGAAGTTCTTTGTCTTCTATAGCATTAAATTTTTCTATCATTTTAAATATTGCTGGTTTATCCCAAGAGCTTTTATTTATGTCTATTCCTAGACCTTTAGGTATAACCCTTGGTATGTTTTCTATAACCCCACCACCAGTTATATGAGCTATTGCTTTTATATCATATTTTTTAAGCAATTCTAATACTAACTTAACGTATATCTTAGTAGGAGTTAAAAGCGCTTCCCCTAAAGTCATTCCTAACTCTTCTACATGTTGGTCTAATTTATAATTATATGTTTCTAAAAAAATCTTTCTTATAAATGAAAATCCATTACTATGAACACCACTTGAAGATATTCCTATTAATACATCACTATTTTTAACATTTTGTCCAGATACTACCTTTTCTCTATCAGCTATTCCTACTGAAAAACCTGCTAAATCATATTCGTCATTACTGTACATTCCAGGCATCTCAGCAGTCTCTCCACCTATTAATGCACATCCTGACATTTTACAACCATCAGCTATTCCTCCAACTATTTCCTCAACTTGCTTTGCAACTAACTTTCCAGTAGCTATATAATCTAAGAAAAACAGTGGTTTTGCACCTTGGCATATTAAATCATTTACACACATTGCTACTAAATCTATACCAACAGTATCATGTTTATCCATCATCTGAGCTAATTTTAATTTAGTTCCAACACCATCTGTAGATGCAAGTAATACTGGCTCTTTCATGCCTACAAAATCTTTTAGACTATATAATCCACTAAAGTTTCCTAAATCTCCTATAACATTATTATCATAAGTAGATTTTATCTTCCCTTTTATAAGATCTACTGCTCTATTTCCTTCGTCTATATCTACTCCTGATTGTTTGTAAGTTAACATGAAAGTAGTTCCTCCCTATCAATTTTTTTAACTGGATATTCTCCATCAAAACAAGCTTTACAGAATGTCGCTTTATTTTCAGCAGCATCTAGTATTCCTTCTATACTTAAAAACTCTAAAGAATCACATCCGATGTACTCTCTAATTTGTTCAACAGAATTTTGTGATGCTATTAAATTAGAACGCCTTGGAGTATCTATTCCATAGTAGCAAGAGTACTGAACTGGAGGTGATGTTATTCTAAGGTGTATTTCACTTGCTCCCGCTTCTCTTAATGAGTTAATTATTAATTTTGATGTTGTCCCCCTAACTATAGAGTCATCAACTAATATTACTGATTTTCCTTTAACCACACTAGATAATGGATTTAATTTTATCTTTACTCCTATTTCTCTTTCTTCTTGAGTTGGCTTTATAAATGTTCTTCCTACATATCTATTTTTAACAAGGCCTTCACTAACAGGAATTTTACTTTCATTAGAATATCCTATTGCACCTGCCCATCCTGAATCTGGAACTGGGACTACTATATCAGCCTTTATATTTTCATTTTTGGCTAATATTTCCCCACATTTAACTCTAAAATCATATACATTAACCTTATCTATAGTCGCATCATTTCTAGCAAAGTAAATATGTTCAAATATACAACTTTTCTTTAATGGCTTATAGTTTTCAGAGTAATAATAAGATTTCATTTTCCCATCTTTAACAACTATTATTTCACCCGGTTCAACATCCCTTATTACTTCCCCACCAAGTATATCTATAGCTGCATCTTCAGACGCGAATATATATTCATCCCCTCTTTTACCTAATATAAGAGGTCTAAATCCATGTGGATCTCTGACTGCTACCAGCTCTTCCTCTCCCATTATTACAAGAGAGTATGCACCTTTTATATAATCCATAGTAATTTTTAAACTTTCTACTATGTCACCTTTATAATATCTAGCTAGTATATATAAAATTACTTCTGTATCTGAGTTAGCTTGAAACATGTATCCATCTTCTTCTAACATATCTTTTAAATAATTTGCATTAACTAAGTTTCCATTATGAGCAAGGGCTAATTTTCTTTTTCTACATCTACCTACTAAAGGCTGGCAATTAGCTAAGTGACTTCCTCCTGCTGTTGAATATCTAACATGTCCAATTCCCATATTTCCACTTAAATCTTTTAATTCTTTTTCGTTGAATACGTCTCCAACTAATCCCATACCTTTTTTGTAATTAATATCTTCTCCATCAGATACAGCAATACCACAACTTTCTTGCCCTCTATGCTGCATTGAATATAATGAATAATATAATTCTTTAGATATATCTTTATCAGAATAAATACCTACAACTCCGCACATAAAATATCCCCCTAATTACTCATTCTTGCAAGAATTTCTTCATACCCTTGTACAAGATCCCCAAGATCTCTTCTGAATCTATCTTTATCTAACTTTTCATTTGTATCTACATCCCAAAGTCTACAAGTATCTGGTGATATTTCATCAGCTAATATTATATTACCATCAGAATCTTTTCCAAATTCTAATTTAAAATCTACCAACTTTAAATTCATCTTTAAGAAAAATTCTTTCATTAATTTGTTTATTTTTAGAGTTTCATTTCTTAAGAACTGTAATTCCTCTCTAGTAGCTAATTTCATTGCTACTGCATGGTCATCATTTAACATAGGATCGCCATAATCATCATTTTTATAGCATATTTCAAATATAGGTTCATCTAATACTATTCCTTCTTCTATTCCTACTCTCTTACAAAATGATCCTGCTGTTATATTTCTTACGATTACTTCTAGTGGTAAAATTTCAACTTTCTTTACTAACATTTCTCTTTCTGATAAGTTTTTTATGAAGTGTGTTTCTATTTGTTCCTTGTGTAACATTTCAAACATTATTGTAGATATTTTATTATTTAAAATTCCCTTAGATAATATCTCTGCTTTTTTTTCTCCATTAAATGCTGTTGCATCATCTTTAAAATAAACTATAAATTCATTTTCTTTCTCTGTGCTGTATACTTGTTTTGCTTTCCCCTCATATAATAACATCATTATTACCCCCTTAAATTTTTATCATCTTCTAATACTTGTTCTTCCATTTCTTTTCTATATGACTTTAAATTTTCTTTTAAAACTGGATATTTTATACTCATTATTTGAAGTGCCATTAATGCTGCATTAAGACCTAGGTCGATTGTTACTGTTGCTACTGGTATCCCCTTTGGCATTTGTACTATTGATAAAAGTGAATCCAATCCATCCATTGTAGATGATTTTATTGGTAAGCCTATAACGGGAATTAACGTGTGTGATGCTATCACTCCCGGTAGATGTGCTGCTTTGCCTGCAGCTGCTATTATTACATCTGTATCATTTTCTATTTCTTCTAAGAACTCAGTAAGTTGTTTTGGTGTTCTATGTGCTGATAATGCTCTCACTTTAACTTCTACACCATATTTTTCTAATAAATTTATTCCTTCCTCTAATTTAGGATAATCCGATTTGGAACCCATAACTACTGCTACTTTCATTATTATTCCTCCTTTACATTCATTACACGAACATTAATTATTAATGTTCGTGTAATTATATGAACTTTATACTTAAATATTATAATAATATTCATTTATTTTCAAGTGTTTATTTTAATTTAGATTAAATTCATTCGACATATTTAAAATATTATTTATGTATATGTTTTAATTATTCGTATTTTTAACAATATAATAAATATAGTTTCTTTATATTAAAAAAGTCACCTTAACTGGTGACTCTCACTTTATTTTTTATTTTTGAAATTTAGATATGCTGCCAGAGCTTTGATATATAAAAGTAAACATACCTATTAAATATACTAAACTCAATATAGTGACTACAATATCAATTTGCATAATGTACTTATCTATAATAAAGGTTACCCCCATTAATAACATTATCATTCCGAATAAATAGCTCCATTTAGAATGAAACTTTATATATCCATCTTTATCTTTTATTTTTTCCATCGGAACCCATTTATTAGTACATTTACTTAAATCTCTATACCTATTAAGCCTATACCCTCTTATTATAAAACCAATCCCTATCATTATTAATAGTATGTTTATAAAAATTCCCATAATAAAATCCTCCTACTATTTATATTTTTAATACTCTAGCTCTATCATATCTTTAGCGTTATATCCATAACGAAAAGTAATAAAACTATAGCTACCAATGTATTAATCTTTGGGTTTGCTAAATTTACAGTGTACCCCATACCCATTTTTCTATCTACTATAAATGAAGGATCATCTTTATTAAAATAAAAATATCCAAAAATCCACTTACTATAATCATCACTATAATTTACATTTTCTTTAACTTTAAAAGAACTCAACATTACACAAGAATATAAAACATTTATAATATTTGCCATAATTAAAAACCATGCAAATATAATTGTATATAGAGGAAATTTATATTGATTAAGTAATATTATCGGTATTATCGTAGTTTGATATTCTATACATAGAGCTATTAATACAAAAGATTTACCCATTTTATTTATGTATTTAATCACTCGTTTCTTTTCATTTTCTAGCTTATCTTTTCTTATATTTGTCACATTCCCTATTGAGGATATTGTTATAAATCCTAGTAATACTATCATTATAAACCCTGCTAATTCCAATCCAAATACATTTTTTAAGCTTTTAACAACAAAATCTGTTTCACTTGGATTTTCTATAAAATTAGGAGGTATTAATCTTGGTAGTTCATTGTAAATCGATGCTAAATAAAATATTGATGATGCTGATATAAATAATAATATTAAAAATATAATACTAAATTTATTTTGTATTTTTGATTTCTCACTTAATAAAATTGTATCTATTGTTTTAGTTTTATTTTGTATTATATCTTTTTCATTATCTATATTTTCTACTAATATATCTCTTAATTTTTTGACTTTAGAATAATTTATAAACTGAAATAGTATTATAAATCCTGCATAAACAAAAAGTATAATATTCATGATTTTTTCAAAATTTTTATCCAAAGTATAAACAGCCAATATACTTGCAAATAACATTATTAAAGATATTATTCTTATACTTTTTTTATATTTATTTCTAATACTAACCTTATCTTCTTCATTTAGACTCAATTCATTTATTTTTATTCCATAAAAACAATTAAATCCTCCTGAATACTCTGCATATACTGAAGCAATATATACAAAAAACATCGTCGGTAGTAAAATTATGAGATATGATATATTGTTCATTAATATTCACCCCTAATTCCTATTTATATTACTAATTTAAATATTATACTTTACTCTATAACTACATATATTAATAATTAAATCTAATCTACTTACGGTTATATCAACTATATAAATATACTAATACAAATCCAAAGTCAATATATGTGGACTAATATGGTCTTTTTGTGCACTCAAACATTATTTATTCCTTTAACTTTGTTGTTTAATAAAAAAATCCCGAAACTGTAACCTATATAGATTACAATTTCGGGATTTTTGTTTTTAGTATTTTATAAGAATATAAACTTACATATAAATAGTATCGAAAGTATTATTAATGATAAATTTATTTCTTTAATTCTATTAGTTGCTATTTTTAAAACTACATAAGAGATTATTCCAAATATTATACCATCAGCTATGCTATATGAAAGTGGCATCATAGCAAATGCTAAAAATGCTGGTATGGCATTTGTAAAATCACTAAAATCTATTTCTTTAAGAGAACTCGCCATCATAACTCCTACTAATATAAGTACTGGAGCTGTTGCTTGAGTTGGTATTGATGTGAATATCGGAGCAAAGAATAATGATAATAAGAATAATAATCCAGTTGTAATTGCTGTTAATCCAGTTCTTCCACCTTCACCTATTCCTGCTGCACTTTCAACGTAAGCTGTAACAGTTGAAGTTCCAAGTAAAGCTCCTGAAGTAGTTGCTACTGCATCTGAAAATAAAGCTTGCTTAGCTCTTGGTAATTTTCCGTTTTCATCTAACATATTTCCTTTTGAAGCTACACCTACTAAACATCCCACTGTATCAAATAAATCTACGAATAAGAATGTAAATACTACTACTACCATATCAAAACTAAATATTTGTTCTGCTGGTACTGATAAAGCTTGTAAAAATACTGGCTTTAATGATGGAGCTGCCGAAACTATACCTTTAGGTAATTCTACTAAACCAGCTACCATACCTATTGCAGATATTGTAATCATTGCTAAAAGGAATGCTCCCTTTACATTTTTAGCTATTAAAACTGCTGCTAATAATAATCCTACTATTGTTAATAAAACTAATGGGTCTTTTAAGTTTCCTAAGGCAAGTATTGTTGCTCCGTTAACAACTATTCCTGCATTTGATAATCCTATAAATGCTATAAACAATCCTATACCAGCTGTAACAGCATGCTTTAATACTGATGGTATACAATCTATAATCTTTTCTCTAACATTTGTTACTGTAAGTAATATAAATATAATTCCCTCTATTAAAACTGCACATAAAGCAAATTGCCAACTGTACCCCATTGATGATACTACTGTATAAGCAAAGAATGCGTTAAGCCCCATACCTGGTGCTAATGCTATTGGATAATTTGCAAGAAGTCCCATAACGCAACTTCCTATAAATGCTGCTATTGCTGTTGCTGCAAATACAGCTCC
Source organism: Faecalimicrobium sp. JNUCC 81 (assembly GCF_053667625.1). Lineage (NCBI taxonomy): Bacteria > Bacillati > Bacillota > Clostridia > Peptostreptococcales > Peptostreptococcaceae > Faecalimicrobium > Faecalimicrobium sp. JNUCC 81. The sequence goes on along the minus strand of NZ_CM132203.1, from coordinate 221,547 downwards.
TTTATCCATACCAGCATCTGATAATATATTCGCATTAACAACTAATATATATGCCATTGTCATAAATGTCGTAATACCTGCTATAATTTCTGTTTTTACATTTGTATTATTTTCTGATAGTTTAAATACTCTATCTAATATATTTTTATTAGCCGTCTGTGTAACTTGCATATAATACCTCCTATTTTATTATTTATAGTATAAATCGTTCGTTTTATTCTTAACTTTACATACTTATTATATATTATAATTCATATTTTATCAATAGTTTTTTAAACTTTATATATATTTTTATGTAAATAGTTCGTAAAAGCCTTAATATTACCTTTTATTTCTTGCTAAATTATCAGTTTATGTAAAAATTTATTCTATTTTAATTAAAATAAATAATAAAAAAGCCTAATATCATATGATATTAGGCTTTTTTATTATTTATTTTTGTGTAGCATTAAATTCTTTTTCATTTGCAGGTACTTTTATTTCACCTTTTACTATTTTTTCTTTTATTCCATTTACATATTCTAATACATCTTTTGGTATTAATTTAGATTCAACTATACCAACACCATCTTCTTTAAGTCCGTATACTTTTTCTGATCCACCTTTTAATTTACCTTCAACTAATTCTTTTACTGTATCATATACACCAACATTAACTTTCTTTAATGCTGAAGTTAACATATTATCTGGAGCTAAGTTACTTTGGTCTCTATCAACACCTATTGCAAATTTCTTTTGCTCTTTCGCAGATTCTATAGCACCTACTCCTGTACCACCTGCTGCAGGAAGTATTATATCTACATTACTATTATACATTTGATTAGCTATTGATTTACCCTTAGCTGCATCACCAAAAGTACCAGCATATTGAACTTTTACATCTGCATCTTTGTTAGATTCTTTTATACCAGCTCTGAATCCATATTCAAATCTAGATATAACTGGATTTTGCATTCCACCTATAAATCCTATATTATTAGTTTTAGTCATTCTTCCTGCTATAAGACCTGCTAAGTATGTAGCTTCATTTTCTCTAAATAATATAGGTGTTACATTTGATGGTATTTCATCATAAGTTTCATCTACTATAGCAAAGTTTTGATTTGAATAGTTTTCAGCTTCTTTCTTAATATCATCTTTCATAGTGTTTCCTACACCTATGATTAAATCCATATCTTGGTCAGCAAGACTCTCTAAATTAGTTATGTATTCAGATGCTTGTTTTGATTCTATTACTTTTACTTCTATACCTAATTCTTTTTCAGCTTTTTTTAGACCCTCATAAGCAGATTGGTTAAATGATTCATCATTTATACCTCCAACATCTGTTACCATACCTACTTTTATAGCTTTACTTGATTCTTTTTTAGAATCTCCGTTACCACATCCAACTAACATAGCTGATGATACTATAACTGCTGTTCCTAATGATAATAATTTCTTAAATTTCATATTATTCCTCCTGGCGTCTTAAATATTTAAATATGTCTATATATTGCATAATATTTTCAATTTATATTCTATATATTTACTTTTTTAGTTGTTTATCTATATAATGGTATTGTTTTCTGAATATTGTATACATTTGTATCGTAAAACAGAGTATCGAGGTAAATATTTATAATCATATACCTCGATACATTAATAGTTCTATTTTATTTTTATTCCCACTCTATTGTTCCTGGTGGTTTTGAAGTTATGTCATAAACTACTCTATTTGCTCCATCAACTTCATTTACTATTCTATTAGATATCTTTTCTAATACATCATAAGGCATTTTATACCAATCTGAAGTCATTCCGTCAGAAGATGTTACCGCTCTTATACCTACTAAGTAAGCATAAGTTCTTTCATCTCCCATAACTCCAACTGTTTTTACATCTGGTAATGTAGCGAATGCTTGCCATATTTCTTTATATAGTCCATGTTCTTTTAATATATCCATATATATTGCATCTGCTTCTCTTAATATGTCACATCTTTCTTTAGTTACTTCACCTATAACTCTTATTCCAAGACCTGGTCCTGGGAATGGATGTCTAAATATTAAGTCTTCTTCTATTCCAAGTTCTAAACCTATTTTTCTAACTTCATCTTTAAATAATTCTCTTAATGGCTCTACTATTTCAAATTCTATATCTTCAGGTATTCCACCAACATTATGGTGAGATTTTATAGTTGCAGCTTCTCCATGTCCACTTTCAACTACATCCGGATATATAGTTCCTTGAACTAAGAAGTCCATTTTTCCAAGTTTATTTGATTCTTCTTCAAATACTCTTATGAATTCTTCACCTATTATTTTTCTCTTAGCTTCTGGCTCTGTTACACCTTTTAATTTACCTAAGAATCTATCTTCACAGTTAACTCTTATTAAGTTCATGTCAAACTTATCTCTGAATATTCTTTCTACATCATTACCTTCGTTCTTTCTAAGTAAACCGTGATCTACGAATACACAAGTTAAGTTATCTCCTATTGCTCTGTGTACAAGTACCGCTGCTACTGATGAATCAACTCCACCACTTAAAGCACACAATACTTTCTTGTCTCCAATTTTTTCTTTTAATTCTTTTATTTTATCTGATATAAATGAATCTGTAGTCCAATCCCCACTTACTTCACAAACATTATATAAGAAGTTTCTAAGTACTTTATCTCCTTCTTGGCAATGCTCAACTTCTGGATGGAATTGTACTCCATATAATTTCTTTTCTATACACTCCATAGCTGCAACTGGACAATCTTTAGTTTGAGCTATTGATTTGAAACCTTCTGGAAGCTTGTCTATTAAATCAGTATGACTCATCCATACTATATTTGTAGATATACCATCAAATATAGCTGATTCACTGTAAGTTATTTCCGTTTTTCCGTATTCTTTTTCACTAGTGTTTCCTTTTCTTACATTACCACCAAGTATATGACTCATTACTTGTATACCATAGCATATTCCAAGTATAGGTACCCCTATTTCAAATATCTCTTTAGCTATTTTAGGTGAATTTTCTAGGTAAGCACTGTTAGGTCCACCTGTGAATATTATTCCTTTAGGATTCATCGCTTTTATTTTTTCTATGTCTGTAGTATACGGTATTATTTCACAGTATACGTTGTTTTCTCTAACTCTTCTTGCTATTAATTGATTGTATTGACCTCCGAAGTCAACAACAAGTACTAATTCATGCTTCATATTATATCTCCCCTTGCATACTGTAGTTTGGCGCTTCTTTACTTATTGTTATATCATGTGGATGACTTTCTTTTAAAGATGCTGCTGTGATCTTAACAAATCCTGCATTTTCTGCTAAATCGTTTAATGTAGGAGCTCCACAGTATCCCATACCAGCTCTTATACCACCTATCATTTGGTATATTATATCTTCCGCTTTTCCTTTATATGCTACCATTCCTTCAACACCTTCTGGAACTAACTTCTTAGCATCATTTTGGAAGTATCTATCTTTAGATCCTTTTTCCATAGCTCCAATTGAACCCATACCTCTGTAAGTCTTGTATGATCTACCTCTATAAAGAACTGTTTCTCCTGGACTTTCTTCTGTACCTGCAAATAATGATCCCATCATACATACTGATGCTCCACCTGCTAATGCTTTAACTATATCTCCAGAGAATTTAATTCCTCCATCAGCTATTACTGGTATTCCATATCTCTTACCAACTTCTGCACAATCCATTACAGCTGTTAATTGAGGTACCCCTATACCTGCTACAACCCTTGTAGTACATATTGAACCAGGTCCTATACCAACTTTTACACAATCTGCTCCAGCTTTTATTAAATCTTCTGTTGCTTCTGGTGTAGCTACATTTCCTGCTATAACTTGAAGCTGTGGATGAGCATCTTTTACTTTTTTAACTGCATCCATAACCCCTTTAGAATGTCCATGTGCACTATCTAATACTATTGCATCTACATTAGCTTTAACTAAAGCATCTACTCTATTCATTAGGTCTGCACTTATTCCTACTGCAGCTCCACATAATAATCTGCCATGTGAATCTTTAGCTGAATTAGGATATTGTATTTTCTTTTCTATATCTTTTATAGTTATTAAACCTTTTAAATGACCTTCATCATCTACTATAGGTAATTTTTCTATTTTATGTTTTTTAAGTATTTGTTGAGCTTCAGCTAAATCTACTCCTTCTTTAGCTGTAACTAAGTTTTCTTTAGTCATAGCATCTTCTATACTCTTAGTCATATCATCTTCAAACTTTATGTCTCTATTAGTTATTATTCCTATTAATTTATTATCTTCATCTACTATAGGCACACCTGATATTTTGTATCTTGCCATTATATCATCAGCATCTTGTATAGTATGATTTTTTGATAAGTAGAAAGGATCTACTATTACTCCACTTTCACTTCTTTTTACTTTATCTACTTCTAATGCTTGTTCCTCTATAGACATATTTTTGTGTATTATACCTATACCGCCTTGTCTAGCCATTGATATAGCCATCTTAGATTCTGTAACAGTATCCATACCTGCACTCATTAGAGGAATATTTAATTTTATTGTTTTAGTTAAGTAAGTCTCTATATTAACGTCCTTAGGTAGTACTTCAGATTTTTGTGGAACTAATAAAACATCATCAAACGTTAAACCTTCTTTTAATATAGTTGCCATAGTAGTTCTCCCTTCTCTTATTATATATATTTTATACGAATTTTAAATATTTTTTCTGTTTTTTTGTTCGTCTTAAATTAAGATACAAAAAAACCTGTATATTAACTTCTATTCTTATTCTCATAAAAGTGAAATTACTATACAGGTTTCCAAAATATCTCTACTTATAGCTAACCTATAGGGATATATAATCAGCCTACAAATTTACTTGATCTAGATATTCTGCTATAATAATTTCACTCATAGTCGAGACATTTACGGTATCTCGGTAGAAACTCTCAGACCATATTTCCGAGTATATACGAGTGACATATTGTTATTTAGTTATAAACATATAATTTCTTTTAGTGACTACTAATTTATCAAAATTTATAAGTTATGTCAATAATTTTACGTCAAATTTTTCATTTATAATACAGTTTATTTTATATATCAATTGATGAAATGGTATTCCTGTGTTTTTACTAATTATTTTGCAATCTTCATACTCAGGTGTAACCTTAATTAGCTTATCATTGTAATAGCCTAGTTTGATACTTATTTCACCGTATATTGTATCTATTTTAGTAAATTTTCTCTTTAGTCTCTCTCTATTATATTTATGATATCTTACTCCAAATGTACTAGTTTCTGTAATTAATATTTCTACAAATTTCTCCAAATCATTTTCTTCACATAATATAGTAATTTTATTTGCCGGTCTATTTTTTTTCATATATATACTTTCTGTATAAACATCTAAAGCTCCCGCATCTAAAATCTTGTCATAAAGATATGAGTATATTTCTTGTGACATATCATCAATGTTCGTGTTTATTTCATAAATTACTTCTTGTTTTTTTTTACACCTATAACAGTTCTTAATATATTTGGCAGCTCAAATTTTTTCTGTCCAATTCCATAACCAATCTGATTTACTTCAAATTCTAATATATCTACGAATTCATCACATAAAGCTTTTATTATAGCAGCTCCCGTTGGAGTACTACATTCACCTTTAACTGTATTTAATTTAACTGGAACTCCTTTTAATATTTCCATTGTAGCAGGAGCTGGTACTGGCATTATTCCATGATCACATTTTACAAATCCTGAACCTACTGGAACAGAAGTTGAGCATATTTTATCTATACATAATAAATCTATTAATATAGAGGCTCCTACTATATCTATAATTGAATCTATTGCTCCAACCTCATGAAAATGTATCTTATCTATAGTAGTTCCATGAACCTTGGCCTCAGCTTCTCCTATTATCATAAATATTTTCTTTGCCATACTCTTTACGTTCTCATTTAAGGTACTTTCATCTATAATTTCAAATATATCTACTAAGTGTCTATGTACATTGGTTTCCTGTGTTATAACTTCTACATTAGTTCCTACTATTCCACTTTCATTTTTAGAAGTTATCTTTAACTCACATTCATTGTATATACTAAGTTTTTTTAATTCCTCTAAAAATACATCTGTTGGAACTCCTAAATTCAATAAACTTGCTAGTGTCATATCCCCTGATATTCCATTTACTATATCAAAATAAAGTATTCTTTCTTTCATTTTTTTCTCCTTGAACTCAACTATTTTAATTTATTTATCATAGATGCCAAGTACCCAGCACCGAAACCATTATCTATATTAACTACTGAAATTCCTGATGCACAGCTATTTAGCATAGTAAGAAGAGCTGACAATCCTCCAAAATTAGCTCCGTAACCTACAGATGTAGGAACAGCTATAACAGGAACATCAATAAGTCCTCCGACTACACTTGGTAAGGCCCCTTCCATACCTGCAACAGCTATAACCACTCTTGCTTCATCTAATATATGTTTTTTATTAAGAAGTCTATGTATGCCCGCTACCCCAACATCATAAACCCTTTCTACTTCATTTCCTAAAAATTCAGCTGTATAATAAGCTTCATCAGAAACTGGTATATCAGATGTTCCACCACTTACTATTACAATTTTACCTTTTCCTTTATGTAAAATTTCATGGTTTTGTATTTTTAATATTTTTGACAATTCTTCATACTCTGCATTTTTATAAATTACTCTTATTTTTTCAAATGTTTCTTTTCTACATCTAGTCCCAAGTATATTAAATCCTTTTTCATTCATTTTCTCTATTATACCTAGTATATGGTCATCACTTTTTCCTTCGCAATATATAACTTCTGGGTATCCATTTCTTATTTCCCTGTGATGGTCTATATTTGCATATCCTAAATCTTCATATGGTAAGTTTTTAAGCTTCCCTAAAGCTTCATCTATATTTATTTGGTTATTTTTTACATCCTGAAGTAACTCTCTTAAATCCATATTTTTACCTCTTTATAATTGACTTTAAAATAATTTTACCACATTTTAGTATTAGTAGTTGTTATTAATAGATATCTTTTATAATACCATCTACTAATTTGGATCAACATACACAGTCGCTTGAGCAATGTATTGAGAACTACTTGAACAAAATGGGCAAATCGAATTTTTGTATTATAAAAGGAGTAACAATAGTTACTCCTTCTAATATATGCATTGTTAAATTACATCATTCCCGGCATACCGCCACCCATTCCTGGAATAGGTTCATCTTTTGATGGAAGATCAGCAACAGCAGCTTCTGTAGTTAAGAATACTCCTGCTATCGATGCAGCATTTTGTAGAGCTGTTCTAGTAACCTTAGTAGGGTCAACTATCCCAGCTTCTATCATATTTACATATTTTTCATTTAAAGCGTCAAATCCTATTTCAGGATCTTCACTCATAACGTTTTGTATTATTACAGCTCCTTCAAGACCTGCATTTTTAGCTATTTGTCTTAATGGTTCTTCTAAAGATTTTCTTATTATTCTAGCTCCAATTTTAACTTCACCATCAAGTTCTTCAACTAGTTTATCTAATGCTGGTATAACACTTACATACGCAGTACCTCCACCAGCTACCATTCCTTCTTCAACACCTGCTCTTGTAGCATTAAGTGCGTCTTCTATTCTTAATTTCTTTTCTTTCATTTCAACTTCTGTAGCAGCTCCAACTTTTACAACAGCTACTCCACCAGCAAGTTTAGCTAATCTTTCCATTAACTTTTCTTTATCAAATTCTGAAGTAGTTTGTTCTACTTGGTTCTTTATTTGGTTTACTCTATTTTGTATAGCAGTTTTATCACCATATCCATCAACTATAGTAGTAGATTCTTTTGCTACTTTAACAGAAGATGCTCTCCCTAGCATAGTTACATCAGCTTCTTTTAATTCATATCCTAATTCTTCAGATATTACTTTACCACCTGTAAGTGTAGCTATATCTTCTAGCATAGCTTTTCTTCTATCTCCAAATCCTGGAGCTTTAACAGCTACAACTTCAAATGTTCCTCTTAATTTATTAACTACTAATGTAGATAATGCTTCTCCATCTACATCTTCAGCTATTATTAATAATTTTTTACCTTGTTGAACTATTTGTTCTAGAACTGGTAATATTTCTTGTATGTTAGATATTTTTTTATCTGTTATTAATATATATGGGTCATTTAAAACAGCTTCCATTTTATCAACATCTGTTACCATGTATGCAGAAACAAATCCTCTATCAAATTGCATACCTTCAACTGTTTCTAATTCAGTGTGCATAGTTTTTGATTCTTCAACTGTTATAACTCCATCTCTTCCTACTACTTCCATAGCCTCTGCTATTAACTTACCTACTTCTTCATCTCCAGCAGATATAGAAGCTATTTGAGATATAGACTCTTTAGTTTCTATAGTTCTTGATTGAGATTTTAATTCAGCAACAGCAACATCAACTGCTTTTTGCATTCCTTTTCTTATAAGTACTGGATTAGCACCCGCTGTTACATTTTTTAGCCCTTCTCTTATTATAGCTTGAGCAAGTACTGTAGCAGTTGTAGTACCATCCCCTGCAACATCATTAGTCTTAGTGGCAACTTCCTTAACTAATTGTGCTCCCATATTTTCAAATCTATCTTCTAATTCTATTTCTTTAGCTATTGTAACACCATCATTAGTTATTAGAGGTGCACCAAATTTTTTATCTAATATTACATTTCTTCCTTTAGGTCCTAATGTAACTTTTACTGTATCTGCTAATTTATTTACACCAGCTTCTAAAGCTTTTCTTGAATCTTGAGCAAATTTAATTTCTTTAGCCATTTTTAACCCCTCCTAATAAAATTATTCTATTACAGCCAATATATCACTTTGTCTTAATATTGTGTATTCTTTACCTTCTATTTTAACTTCTGTACCTGCATATTTTGTAAATATTACCTTATCATTTACTTTTAATTCCATAACTATTTCTTTTCCATCAACAATACCACCTGGTCCAACTTCTACAACTTCAGCCATTTGAGGTTGTTCCTTAGCCGCACCTGGTAAAACTATTCCACTTGCAGTTTTCTCCTCTGCTTCTATTTTTTTTATAACTACTCTATCAGCTAATGGTCTTATTTTCATAATCTCTACCTCCTAGTGATTTATTTGTATTATTAAAGGAATTTTAAATTCCATGTTATCATTTTTAAATATTTATAGTCAAAAATAAATACTATAATAATTTGAGCAACGCGTTTGCGAGCTTTTTTATCACTCTAAACAATAGAGTGCTAACAATTATTATAGTATATTAATTGCTAATAAGTTTCAACTATTTTTTATAACACATAGAAATTTTTTATAATATTGGCGAAAATAACCTAGATATTGACTCTTTAGCCTTTATAATTATATTTCTATTCTCAAAATCACTTTCATCTAATTCTTCACTATTTTTCATATCTTCAAAGAAATCTTTAGTCATTATTTCTATAACATCTTTATCATATATAAATGCGTTTATTTCAAAATTAAGCATAAAACTTCTTAAATCCATGTTAGCAGATCCAGTAGAGGATATCTTATCATCTATTATTACTATCTTAGAGTGTATAAATCCTTTAGTATATAAATAAACTTTTCCTCCAGATTTTAATATATCTGCAAAGTATGAGTATGATGCACTATTCACCATTTTATGGTCAGCTATTTTAGGGAATATAATTCTTACATCTACACCACTAAGTGCAGCACTTTTAAGAGCTCTTAATATACTCTCATCTGGAATAAAGTACGGAGTTTCTATATATATACTCTTTTTAGCTTGGCATATTGCAGAAAAATATGCATAATGTATAGCTTCCCAATCACTATCTGGACCGCTTGCTACCACTTGAACCATACTGTCACCACAATAGCTCATTTTCGGGAAGTATTTTTTTATTAATATAATTTCTTTAGTAGTATAGTACCAATCTATTAAAAATGTCATTTGAAGTAAATATACTGATGTTCCTTCTATTCTTATATGGGTATCTCTCCAATATCCAAATTTCTTATTTTTACCCACATACTCATCACCAATATTAATACCACCTGTATATCCTACTTTTCCATCTATAACTACTATTTTTCTATGATTTCTATAATTTAACTTACTTCCTATTATAGGAAACTTAGCTGGTAAAAATGGCATTATATCAATTCCATGCTTTTTCATTTCATTGAAAAATTTTCTATGGAACCAAAATCTCCAACAGCCAACATCATCATATAGAATTCTTATTTTTACCCCTTCTTTAGCTTTCTCTATTAATAAATCTCTTATTTTTCTACCTATTTCACTATCTTTTATTATAAAGTACTCTAAATGTATATGATCTTTAGCTGATTTAATATCTTTTATAAGATTTTCAAATTTTTGATTCCCATCTATATAAACATCTATATTATTATTAGTTGTAAATGGAAACATGCCTGTATTTAATAGTAAACTTATTACTCTCTTTTTTGAATAATCCGCTAGTTCATCGTCTGCTAAACTTCTTTCTTTTATTGAGTCTTGTTCTAATTTTACTAATTCTTGTATTTCTTCTAGATTTTCAAATAATTTTTCTTCTTTTATGTCATTTGCTAACTTTTGAGTTTTAAATATTTTTATTTTTCTTATATTTCTACCAAATACTGCATATATTAATAACCCTACTCCTGGAAGTAGTAAAAATATTAATAACCATGTTACAGTTCTAGCAGGGTCTCTATTCTCAAGTATAATAACCATTGAAATTGCTGCACTAGCTAAATATGATATAATCAAATAACCTAAAAATAAAATACCTACAACACTCATGTTTCATCCCTCTTCTAGTTATCTTCCTATTCCAAGCTCTCTTGCATAATAGAATAAATATTGTTGGGCATATCCAGATAGATCTTTAAATTTATCAATTGCGTACTTTCTTATTTTAGGCAAACTCATATCCTCTTCTACATAGAATTCTTGCATAACCCTCTTAACCCAAACGTCAACAGGGAAAGTATCTATTTTAGTCATACCAAATAATGCTATACAATCTGCTACCTTCGGACCTACTCCGTTAAACTTAGTTAATTCTTTTATACATTCGTCTGTGCTTAAGCTTGAATATTTCGATACATTCTCATTATTTTCTACCACTCTTTCAGTAGTGCTTTTTATATACTTATCTCTAAATCCAGTTTGACACGCTCTTATTTCTTCTTGTGTTGCTTTATTTAGCTCTTCTGGTGTTGGAAATGCATAATAATCTTTACCATTATAGTTCCCTATGTATTTTCCAAAATTCCTAGATAAATTTTCTATAGCTTTTTGTATCATAGGAATTCTATTATTAGAAGAAATAATAAATGAAATAAGCATTTCCCATCCATCTTGTCTAAGTATTCTTATTCCCCATCCAAAATCGCAAGCTTTATCTAAGTATTCATCCATATTTTTTAAAGTATTTTTTATATCTGTGTAATTTGTTCCTAAATCAAAGTAATTATACCAAATGTTATTGAAATCCTCTAAATTAGTGTTATTTAAATAAATTTCATCATTTTCTCTTAATACATTTATAACTTTTCCTTTAGCAACACCTGTATAAGATCCATTATCTTCTTTGTGCCATCTAAAGCATTGCCCACATTCAAATATATGCTTTGGATCAAAATCTGCTACTCCCTCTAATATTACTGAATTATCTTTTTCATAAACATTCATTTTTTTTACTCCTTTATATCTATGTAATAATTGTTAATACTATTAATTTACCCTATTTTCGTGTAAATTAAATAAACTATTTTTGTATATACAAATATAATTTTAAAAGTCTAGAGTAGAATTTAAAATATTTTTTTGATAAAATACATAAGACATTATTTTTAGAGGGTGATTTTAAATGAACAGTAGAGGTATATTTATTGCAATAGAAGGTCCTATAGGCGTAGGTAAAACTACACTTGCAACTATACTTAATGACCATTTTGGCTATACTCTTTTAAGAGAAATAGTTGAAGAAAATCCTTTTTTATCGAAATTTTATACGGATATTAAAGAATATGCTTTACAAACAGAAGCATTTTTTCTATTTAATAGATTAAAACAATTAAGTGATATAGAAAAAGATGTATTAAGCAATTCTCAAGGCGTGGTTAGTGATTACCATATTATAAAAAATCTTATATTTGCAGGAATAACTCTTGATAAGATGGAGTTTCATAGATATAAGCAGATGTATAATATTTTCGTTAACGATTTACCTCAGCCAGATATAATAATATATTTAAATTCAGATACAGATGTTTTAATGAAAAGAATAGCTATGAGAGATAGAAGTTTCGAAAGACAAATGGCTAGAGATTATATAAATGAACTAAGATTAGAGTATAAATATTATTTCGATCCATTATCTATAAAACATAACTTTATGGGTAAAGAGCCTCTTATAATAGAAGTCGATAACTCAGATTTAGATTTCTTAAACAATGATAAGGACAGGCAATCTATAATAAATAAAGTAGAAGAAGCAATAAAGACCTTAGGAGGACAAGCGTAATGTTTAAATTAGTAAACCAGTGCAATAAGCCTTTAAACAGAGACTTATTTATAACAGTAGCCGGAAATGTTGGAGCGGGAAAGTCAACTTTGACAAAATTAGTTGGTGAAAGATTAGGATTTGAAACTCACTACGAAAAAGTTGATGGAAATCCATACTTAGAAGATTTTTATTTAGATCAAGAAAAATGGGGATTCCACTTACAATTATACTTCCTTGCTCAAAGATTTAAGCAACAAAAGGAAATAGATACTAACGGGTTAAATAATATACAAGACAGAAGTATATATGAAGATGTAGAAATATTTGCTAGAAACTTATTTGATAACGGAAAAATGAGCAAAAGAGATTATATAACTTACAGAGATTTATTCAATGATATGGTGCCTTATTTAAGAAGACCGGACTTAATGATATACTTAAATGGTTCTATAGATACTATAGTTAATAGAATAAGCCTTAGAGGACGTGAAATGGAGAAATCTGTTGATATAGATTATTGGAAAAATCTTCACAATAGATACGAAAGATGGATAGGAGAGTATGATCAATCTCCAGTTTTATATGTAAATATAAATGAAGTTGATCTAATAAAAAATCCAGAACATCTTGATTTATTATGCGATGAAATAAAGAAAGTATTAGGAATGTAGTTTACTACACTCCTAATACTTTTTTTAATTTAAGCCAATCTAAATTTTATAAAAATATATTTATTAAAACCATAACGGATACAACTTGAAGCGTACCTACAAATAAACCATATAATGATACTGCCCTACCTTGCTGTATTAAGTCTTTTATATTTATCTTAAGACCTATCGCAGCTAATGCTATTATTTCGAAGTTATGACTTATCTTTTTAAATATATCTGAAACTTCTGGAGTTATAATATTTAAAGAAAATAAAGCACATGTTATAAAAAATCCTATTACATACCATGGTATTTTTATCTTTCCTTTTTTTGTATCAGCTATTTCTTCTGCAACTATTTCAGTATTAGTCTTATGTTTTAAGTGACCAAATATAAATACTACCACAACTAGCATTATAACCCTTACTATCTTAAATATTGTTGCTAAATCTTTTACACCTTCATTTACCATAGCGCCACTTGCTACTACTTGTCCTACTGATTGTAGTGTTCCACCTATCATAGCTGATGTTTGTATAGTTTCATGATTATATAAATATCCTGAAATCAATGGTAATAAAAACATTAAGAATATTCCCGTTACATTTACTACAGTTATAGATATTCCTTTATCTTTATCATTTGCATCAATTACAGGTGCAGTTGCAGCTATTGCAGATGAACCACATACTGCATTTCCACTTGCCATAAGAAACCTAAAGTTTTGGTCAAACCCCAGTTTTTTACCTATATATAACGCCCCAACTATCGTTATTGTCATTTGTATTATAACAAATAGTATTCCATTTAATCCAAGTTCCATCAACTTAGATACGCTTAAGGTTCCCCCAAGTAAAACTATTGAGTATGATAACAAATTACTTTCAGAGAATTTATATCCACTTTGAAATACTTTTTGTCCTAAAAATAAATTTCCTACTACAATACCTAAAAATATAGATATAGTTGCTGCACCAATTTTAGGTATTATATTTGAAAGTTGTATACTTATTAATGCTACTAATAAGGATACTATAAATCCTGGTAGTATTTCTTTCATCTTGTTCATTATTTTACTTTCTTTTGTCATAAATAACATTGCCCTTCCTTTTGTGTAATAATTTCCCTTTATAGTATACATTCATTTTTATTATAAGTAAAATTAATTATAAATCTATAATCAATAAAATTAATTTATAGTTGTCTAAATAAAAAAAGAATATCTATATAGATATTCTTATAATAATATTCCTATTAAAGTTATAACTGTTATTACTTGTAGTATACCAACAAATAATCCGTATAGCGATACAGCTTTTCCCTGTTTTATTAAATCTTTTATGTTGACTCTTAATCCTATTGCTGCTAATGCTATTATTTCAAATTTATTACTTAATGATTTGCAGATTTCTGATACTTGTGGAGATATTATATTAGTAGAAAATAAAGCACAAGTTACAAAGAAACCTATTACATACCAAGGCACTTTTATTTTTCCTTTTTTAGTATCTTCTATTTCTTCTTCTAATATATCATGATTAGTTTTATTCTTTAAATGACCAAATAAGAATACTACTCCAACTAATAATATAACTCTTACTATTTTAAATATTGTAGATAAATCTTTCACTCCTTCACTTACCATAGCTCCACTTGCAACTACTTGCCCTACAGATTGTAGCGTTCCACCTATCATCGCAGATGTTTGTACTGCTTCATGGCTATATAGCTTTTGAGTTAAAATTGGAAGTAAAAACATTAAGAATATTCCAGTTACATTAACTATTGTTATTGCTATTCCTTTATCCTTATCATCTGCATCAATAACGGGAGCAGTTGCGGCTATTGCAGAAGATCCACATACTGCATTTCCACTCGCCATAAGAAATCTAAAATTTTGACTGAAACCTAATTTTTTACCTATATATAATGCACCAGCTATAGTTACTGACATTTGTAAAACAATAAATAAAATTCCATTAAACCCTAACTCCATTAAAGTTGATACACTAAGAGTCGCTCCTAATAATACTATTGAATATGATAACAGATCTGTTTCTGAGAATTTATATCCTTTTTGAAATACTTTTTGGCCTAAAAATACATTACCTATAAACATACCTAAAAATATTGAAATCGTTGCTGCACCTAACTTTGGTACAAATTTCGAAATAAATATACTTACTATACCTATAGTTAAAGATACTATAAATCCTGGTAGTATCTCTTTAATACTTTTAAAAATACCTTTATAATTTAACACGATGTATAACTCCTTTCTGACTTAATATATTCTCTGTAATTAGTATATAATTTTATTAATCATAAGTAAAATTTATAAAAAAAATAATTACTATTAATTTTTTTTATGATTAGGTGTATAATATATTTATTAAATATGCTAATAATTAGGAGGTAACATCATTGTTTGAAGAATTAAAAACATTCATTGCTGTCGTTGAGTATAAAAATTTTACTAAAGCTGGAGAGCATCTTAACTTGTCTCAACCTAGTGTCAGTACTCATATAAAAAATTTAGAAAATACTTTTGGAGTTACATTAATAAATAGATCTGTTAAACAAAAAACTATATTTATAACAGAAAGCGGCTACACTTTATATAAGAGAGCTAAGGAGATAGTTAATCTTTTAGATATAACCTCTATGGAAGTTTTAAATACTTCTGATTCTATTAAAGGTCATCTAAAAATCGGTGCTAGTTTAACTACAGGCGAATATATTCTCCCTAAGTTTTTAACTACATTTTGTAAAAAATTCCCAGATATTGATATTAAAATTTTTATAGAAAATACATCAACTATTTGTTCTAGTTTAAAAGACTTAACGCTAGATATTGGACTTATAGAAGGTATTTCTTCTTACTCTAATTTTTCGCAAGAGTATTTATTAAGAGATAAGATGGTACTAGCATTCCCATATAACCCAAATTTAATTAAGAATGATTTTTCTTTAGATATGTTGCAAGATAAGAAATGGATAGTACGTGAAGATGGCTCTGGGTGTCGAGAATTTTTTAATATGTTTTTAGGAACTAACGAAATTGTACCTAAAGGTGTAATTGTTTTGGGAAGTAATTATGCTGTTAAAGAGGCTGTTAGAAATGGACTAGGAATTACTATTATGTCTAGGTTTGTAGCTGCTCCTGCTGTGAAAAATAAAGAACTTTCTATAATTGATTTAGATGATTCTTACACTCATAATTTCTCTTATATTTTGCCTAAAAATATTACTATATCTAAAGCTGCAGAGGTATTTTTAGAAGAATTTAAACTGTATACTTCAGAACTAGACAAAGGATAAAATAAAAAAGACCTTAGAATATTCTAAGGTCTTATATATATATCATTACATTCCTAATTCTTTGAATTCTCTACTTCCCGGCTTAACTAACTCAATATTATTTTCTTTACATAAAGGACACTCATCAGCATCATGAACTTGTATATCAAGCTTTATAGCACTATATATAGGCATACCTATATCATCATTAGTTCTATTTGCTATACAAGCAACACCTATAACTTCTCCTCCTAAAGCTTCTAAAGCTTTCTTTGTTTCTATTGTTGATTTACCAGTTGTAACAACATCTTCAGCTATTATTATTTTAGCTCCTGGCTTAACTTCAAACCCTCTTCTAAGTTCCATTACTCCGTCCTTTCTTTCAGTGAATACTGTTTCCTTATTTAATTGTCTTCCTAATTCATAAGAAACTATTACTCCACCCATTGCAGGTCCAACTACTAAATCTATATCTAAATCTTTTATTTGCTCTACTACTGTACTTAGCACTGCCTCCGCATATTGTGGAAATCTTAATACCTTAGCACATTGTATGTATCTGTTACTGTGTTTTCCTGAAGATAATAAAAAATGTCCTTCTAATAACGCATCGCTTTTCTTTAATATATCAACTACATCTACTTTACTCATAATTATGTCCTCCAAAATTTCATCCTTTTTGTTTTTAATAATTTATAATATTCCTCTTATTTCATCTAAACTTTCTATTCCTTCTTTTTCCATAAAAGCTTCTATTCCTTCTATTATCTCAAGTCCTATTTTAGGATTTATGAAATTAGCTGTTCCTACTTGTATACATGTAGCACCTGCCATTATAAATTCTATTGCATCCTCAGCAGTTGTTATACCGCCCATCCCCATTACTGGTATGCTTACATTTTTACAAACTTCATGAACCATTCTAAGAGCTATAGGCTTTATTGCTGGCCCGGATAATCCTGCATATACATTTTCAAATACTGGCTTTCTTTTATTTATATCTATAGCCATCGCTTTGAAAGTATTTACTAAAGATATTCCATCAGCACCTTCTTCTTCACATACCTTAGCCATACCAACTATATCTTCAGCATTTGGTGATAACTTTACCACAAGAGGAAGAGTTGTAACTGCCCTTACTGCTCTTACAACCTCTCTTGCTACTTCATTTTTTATACCAAAAGCCATTCCTCCAGCTTTAACATTCGGGCAAGATATATTTAGTTCAATCATATCAATTGGCTGGTTATTTAGAAGCTTTACTCCCTCTATATAGTCTTCTAAAGTTCCACCGCCAACATTAGCTATTCTAACTGTATCTAACTCTTTGAAAAATTGTAGTTCATTATCTATAAATCCTTGAACACCCGGATTTTCAAGACCTACACTATTCATCATTCCAGATGGTGTTTCCCAAACTCTCATACCGTTGTTTCCGTCTCTTTTATTTAAAGTAAGTCCTTTACTACTTATTCCACCTAATTTTTGTATATCATAAATTCCATTATATTCTTTTCCAAATCCAAATGTACCCGATGCCATTATAAGTGGATTTTTAAAGTCTATATTTCCGAATTTTACCCCTAGATTAGCCATTAAATATCACGTCCTCTCCCCAAAATACAGGGCCATCTTTACATGTTTTCTTATTTCCGAACTTAGTTTTACAAGTACATACTAGACAAGCACCAACCCCACAAGCCATATGATTTTCTAAAGAAACCATTATTTTTGTATTAGTACCTTCTACCATCTTAACTAATTTCTCCATCATAGGTGTTGGTCCACAAGTTAATATATAATCATATTTTTTTACATCTAGTATATCTGTTACAAAGGTATTTCCTGTAGCTATATGAACTTCATTACAAACTGATTTATACTCTTCTTCTAATATAGCTTCACTTCTAAACCCAAGATAAGCGTCACAGTTTTCTATATTCTTAGCTACTAAGTATAGTGGAGCTACTCCGATTCCTCCACCTACTAAGGCAACTTTACCTGCTACTTTTTCATATCCATTTCCATAAGGACCTTCTAACTTTATAGTTTCATTTTTCTTTAACTTACTTAGTATTTTAGTACCTTCACCAAATACCTTGTATAAGAAAGTTATTCCCTCTTCATCTATATCATGTATACTTATTGGTCTTGATAGCAGTGGATACATATCCCATGCTCTTAACATATAGAACTGCCCCATTTTGCCTTCAAATTTTCCTGCAACCTTCATTAGATACATGTCTTCGCCTATATATTCATTTTCAAGAACTTTATACATTAACACATTCCCTTTCTATCATTATATGTCTTTCAACACTTACCCCTAAAAGCTTCATTATTAAAGCCATTCTAACATACATTCCATATTTAGCTTGCTTGAAATATACTGCTCTTTTATCTGAATCTACATCCACATCTATTTCGTTTACCCTTGGTAATGGATGCATAACTAACATATCTTCTCTAGCATTTTTCATTTTTGATTTATTTAATATATAATAGTCTTTTAGTCTTTCATATTCATCTTCATTTTCAAATCTTTCTCTTTGAACTCTTGTCATATATAATACATCTACGCTTCCTATAACATCATCTAAGTTATTAGTTTCATAGTATGCATGACCTTTTATAGCCTCTTTTATATAACAAGGCATTTTTAATTCATCTGGAGATATGAATACAAACTTAACATTTTTATATCTAGCCATAGCTTTAACTAAAGAGTGAACTGTTCTTCCATTCTTTAAATCTCCACATAATCCTATTGTATGATTTTCTAAATTTCCTTTAAGTGATTTTATAGTAAGTAGATCTGTAAGTGTTTGAGTTGGATGTTGATTTCCTCCGTCTCCTGCATTTATAAAAGGTATTTCGCTATATTTTGCCGCTTGAGCTGCTGATCCTGCTACTGGGTGTCTCATAACTATTGCATCTGCGTAACATTCTACAGTTCTTATTGTATCTGCTAAAGATTCTCCCTTTGCAACAGATGATGAATTTGGTTCTGAAAAACCTATAATTCTACCACCTAATCTATTCATTGCAGCTTCAAAGCTTAATCTTGTTCTTGTTGATGGCTCATAGAATAATGTAGCCAATAGCTTACCTTCACATATATTTGAGTATTTTGACGGATTGTCAATTATATTTTGAGCTAGTGATAATATTTCGTCTATTTCTTGTATTGAAAAGTCTTCTGGTTGGATTAGATTTCTTCCTTGTAATAACATTATTTATCCTCCTTTTTCAGCCTCTCTGGACTGAATTTAAAAGTATTTTTTATTCTGATAGTAGCTTAACACCTTTTATCTGTAATGTCAATATATTCTATTTAAGAAAATTATATAAAAAAGTCGCTTATAAAATAAGCGACTTGTAATATTTTTTATTAGAAAACTCTCTTTGCTGTAACAAACTTAGATGTATAGTAAGAAGAGTTTATACTTGTAATATGCACACTTTGACCTGGTTTAGGTGAGTGTATCATATTTCCTCCACCTATATATATACCAACGTGACTTACATTTCCTGTTCCGTTAGTAGTAAAGAATACTAAATCTCCTGGTTGTAAGTTTGATTTACTTACAGTTTTTCCATATCCTGCTTGAGCGCTTGATGATCTTGGTAAAGATATACCAGCTGCTTGCTTATAAACATATGAAGTAAGTCCTGAGCAATCAAAGCTATTAGGTCCTTCTGCTCCCCAAACATATGGAGATCCTATTTTAGCATGAGCTAAATTAACTACAGCTTGAGCTAATGAAGAATCAGATGCTGGCGGATTATAAGAACCATTATCTTGTGATGGTTTTTGAGCAGGTTTTTGAACCGGCTTTTGAGCTTGTCCACCATTATTATTTGAATTTTGGTTCTTATTTGAATTTTGGTTCTTGTTTGAGCTTTGGCTATTATTTGAGTTTTGATTTTTATTTGAACTTTGAGCATTATTATTTGTTTTTTGAGTATCATTTGTTTTAGTATCATTTGTAGTTATATTATTATCAGTTGAAGCTTGAACATTTTCTTGAGTAGCTTCTTCTTCTGTTTCTATAACAGGTGCTTCTTCAGAAACATATAAAGATCTTATATATCCTTCATTTTCACCTTTCTTTACTTTTACCCAGTTACCATTGTCTTCTAAAACTTTCATAGTACTTCCGACTTCTAACTCTTCTACTATTTCAGATTCAGTATTAGCTTCTTTTCTTAAATTAACTTTATTTGATGTAGTGTAACCGTGAGATTCTTTTATATCTACGAATCTAGTTGCTATCCAACCTTCTCCATCTCCAACTTTAACCTTAACCCAGTCACCTTGAACTCCTACAACTTTAAATTCATCTCCTGTGTAAGCTACATTTTGAACAGATCCCTGTTCTCTTATTTTAACAGCAACCCCATCTTTAACTGTAGCTACCTTATATGTAACATCTTCATAATTAGGTAAATCTATTACATTAGTTGTATTGTCTTCTTTTTTATTTTCAACGTTGTTATTTTCTACTTCATCTGCATTTGCTATTGTATTCATTGATAACGCCATAACCGACGCAAACATTGGTACTAATATTTTTCTCTTCATGATATTTTTCCCTCCAAAAATTCACCATAAGTGTATATCTTACGTGTTATTTTTATAGGTGAAGTCTTATCTAGGATAAAATACTAATACACAAGATATTTTGTAACTTTTTTGTAATTTATTTTAATATGTTATGTAGTATTCTTATGTTAATAAGTAATATGTTTAAATTTATATCTTGTATAAAAATCTTTATTTAATTAACGAATTAATTATTTTATCCAATGTATCACCTAAATATACATTTCTATTATTAAATTATATCCTAAATCTGACTAAAAGTAAATATTTTTGTAGTTATGTAAATATTTGTCACATAAATTTTAAGTTTATGTGTGTTTTTGCTGTTTAAAATTTCATAAATCATACCACAACTAAGGGTGGTATTATAAATTCCAATTATATATTTATAATTCGAAATATAACATATATTTGCGTTGACGAAGTTAATATAAAATAAATTATAAACCCCATAATCATAAAGCTGTAGCTCCAAAATTATGGGGTTTATTTTGTACATTTTTAAAATTTAAATTAACATGTAACTAGCTTATAGTAGCATATTTTATTTCATATAGTATATCAATACCCTTTTATAATAAATCAACTTTATATAACCTTTCCCACGGCAAATCTATATTTTCTTTACCAAAATGACCATATGCTAATTCTATTTCTCATTTATCAGCAAGTCTGCACCTAATATTTTAATTAATTTTTATCTTAAGATAATTTGTATTCTATAGCTTTTTTGAATATTACTTTTCTCGCTAGAATAAACACTATAGTTTGCACTAGTATAAATAATAATCCAAATAATAGTGCATAATTTAAAGATATACTAGCTGTTAAACTTTGACCTATCATAGCAGTTTGTATCATTACACCTAAAGAAATTCCAACTATGGTAGGTATCATAAATATAACTAGTAATTGCTTACTAATTATAGATTTAATAGCCTTTTTGTTAGCACCAAGTAATGAAATATTTTTATATGCTTTACTATCTTGCCATGATGTATTTAAAACTTTTATATATAATATCATTGCTGACGCAATAAGCGATAATAAAGCTATATATCCAAATAATAAAGGGTATACTATTTCTATAGACAATGCATCTGTAGTCATATATATTTTAGAGTTTATCTTATATGGCCAATCTCTATAATCAGTAGGAGAAAGTTCATTAGCATTTACAAATTCTAAAGACATATCATTATATATACTATCAAATGCTCCACCATACATAAGTAATCCTTTTTCATTATTTTCTATTGACCAACTCTCTAATTCTTTATAAAAACCATATGAATTTTTCCAGTTATCAACATTAAATAATATATTTGTTTCAATGGCATCATCTGTGCTTTGAGATTTTAATTTTTCAAAATCTTTATCATCTAATATAAAACCACTAGTACCGTGTTGGCCTAATGTTAATTGTTTAAATATATCTCCTTGCTTTTCTAACATATATTTTTTATCATTTCCAATACCTGAAAGGTCCATATTTTTATATCTTTTTACTTTAAACATACCTTTATCGCTAGATACAATATAATACATACCTGGTGTAACATCTATCTTTTCATCATATAGCTTATTATAATCACTTTCTTTTATACATAGCTCAGGATTTACATAAACTCCATATCTATCTATTTCTTCTTGAGAGAAATTTTTAACTGCTGTTAAAAATTCTACCTCATTATAATCATTTATTTTTATATTATTATTATTAGCTATTTCATATATTACATCTTTTTCAACCAGGTTATTTTGATTTTGTGATTTTAATATTGAAAAATCAAATGGGGCCAACGTTTCTGCTATTTCATTTTTGCCTAATACATTCACAAATGAAAAACACATTGCAAATATTGTTATTGCTATTAATGCTGTTACTGTAAATAATGTAGATGTATATTGTTTACCTTTTAATTTTAATAAATTATAAAACATTATATTTTTATAGTAATTTTTATTATTAACTTCCTTTACAAAATCTCCCATTGTAGTAAAACTTGCACAAACTAGGTATAGTCCTATGATAATCATAAGAAAGAATACAAATTTAGCATTAGGTACTGAGTCAAATAGTATACCTCTCATATTCGAAGTTGCACTAAAAATTCCTATAGGAATTATAATTAGCCCTATAAATCCTAATTTATAGTTTCCAACTTTTAAATCTTCTATATCCTCAGAAATTTTTATTATTTTCATTATATCTATTTTTTGTACATATTTAGAAGTTTTTTTACTTATAAACATAATAGTTATAGCTGAGAATATAGCTCCACCTACAAATCCAAGCCATCCTATCTTATAGGTTATTTGCATACTCTCAGAAATACTTGTTATAAAAATCCATACTATATATGTAAAAGGTAGTGCTAATATCATACCTAAAACAGATGATATTGGAAGGACATATTTTAATTCTTTTAATAATATATCTTTTACATTATTTCTATTTATACCAAGAGACATAAATATACCTATTTCTTGTGATTTATATTTCATAAATAAAGAATGAGAGTATAGTATGAACATTAAACATGCTATTGAGAATGCTCCATAAATCGTATATGCTATCATTTGTGTACTTCCACCATCTACTATTACATCTGTTACTGTTGGGCTAAATATTAGTAGACCATAAGATGTAAATAACATAGTTCCTAAGACAAGACAAAATACTAGTATTTTATAATTATTTAAGTTTGATTTTACTAGTTTTTTACATATATCATTAAGCTTCATATGCTACCCCATTTATACTCTTCATAAATACTAAGATTTCATTTAAAAATTCTCTTGGAGTACCCTTTCTAACTAGCTCTTTGACAATTTCACCATCTTTTAAAGCTATAACTCTGTCGCTATAGCTAGCTGCAAATGCATCATGTGTTACCATAAATATAGTTGCATCTAAATTTGTTTTAGCATCTATAAATGATTCTATAACTGATATACTTGACTTTGAATCTAGGTTTCCAGTAGGTTCATCTGCTAGTAATACTAATGGTTTATTTGATAATGCTCTAGCCACGGCTGTTCTTTGTTTTTGTCCTCCTGATATCTCTGTCGGATATTTATTTTTAATATCTGAAATTCTAAATGACTCTAGCAATGTATTTGTTCTTTGTTGCATTTGTTCAATAGTTTTGTTTGCTATTATTTGTGGTAGATAAATGTTTTCTAAAACTGTAAGTCCATTTATAAGCATAAAATCTTGAAATACAAATCCTAATTTATTTTGTCTTACATTTGCTAGATCGTCTTCATTTAGATTTAATATATTTTGGTTATCAAGCAATATCTCACCAGCATTTGCCTTTATAAATCCTGATATGCAGTTTAATAATGTAGTTTTTCCACTTCCTGATGGCCCCATAACTGAAACAAATTCACTTTTTTCAACATTTAAGGATACATTGTTTAAAGCTATATATTCCCCTCCTTTTGAGGAATATATTTTTTTTAGGTTCTTTATATTTAACATTTATACTCTCCTTTTATATTTTTGTACTTTTACAATTATCTTAATTAATATCATTATTTACTACTTTATTTTTTAAATTATCAATCATAATTACCCTAATCTTTTCTATCTTTATAAACTTTTATATTAATTTGCAATATATTCTAATAAACTTAATTGATTATTCCACTACATCATCTTGATTTATTAATCTATCTATTAAATTATCTGTTATAAAATAAGGTTGATCTGAACATATTTGGTGATAGTAATCATAATTTTTTTATTTCACTTAGCCTTTCTCAACGTAGATAATGACTTTGATGGTGATATATTTACTAAATTCATTTTTAATTTATTAAATAAAGGCTTATAAATGTCATAAAACACGTTCTATAACTATCATCATAATATCCTATTGAAAATTGCCTTATTGGACAATAACATAAATAATAGAGTATAAATAAATTTATAAAATATAAAATAGAGGCTATTAATGTTTCAAATCCATATTGATACACATCTCTTTCATCCTCTTTAATCTCATTATTGTAAATTTAAAAAGATGCTATATTTTGTGCACTTAACTTAACCATTTGAAATCACTCTCTCTTGGCATCTTATGCTTAAAATATAACATCTTTCTTTTTTTATCTCTATAATATATACACCAGTGGTATTTATACACACACCAATGGTAAACTTTATATTATAGGTATATATATATTTATAATAAACTTATAGTCTGTATGCTCAATAGCAACTGTTCCATTGTATTTCTCTACTGAGTTTTTAATACTACTTATTCCCAAACCATGTCCAAACTTATCTTTTTTATCTGTAAATATTTTACTTGTACTTTCTAAAATATTGTTAACTTTAGAGTTTTCACATCTTATAACAAAAAATTTATTTATAGTATTACAAACAATATTTATATTTCTATTACTTGTATCTTCAATTTTAACACTTGCTTCTATTGCATTGTCTAAAATATTTGAGAATATGCTACATATATCCATCATATCCATGAAATCTGAGTTCATAAATTTTATATCTGCATAAAAAGATATATTTTCTTTTCTACACACATCTCTTTTTTCACTAAGTATAATATCTACTATCATATTTCCAGTGGTATCTATAGAGCCCCATTCATCTAATTCTTTTCTTAGGCTACTTACATAATCTTTAGATGATTTACCTTTATCGTTCATATTTTCTATGCATACTAAGTGGTTATTCATATCATGATATAACTTTCTAATTTTTAGTTGTGCCTTTTGAAGCTCTAGATAATGCTTATATTGAGATTCTATTTTTTGCCTTATTATTTTATTTTCATTCTCTAATGTAGATTCTTTCATAACCTTTCCTATAATAAATATTAATGAAAAATTCGAAATTAATATTAATCCCATACATATTACTAATATTAGTCCTTTAAACTCTGCACTTTCTATAACTTCAAACAGTAGTGCTAATATAACCAATATACTTAAAATATTAGTTACAATAGGTAAAATTATTAGTAAGATTTCTTTTACTTTTAATATTGGTTTTATATTAATACTTTTTATAGTGGGTACTACCAATACTAATAAAATTTTTGCCATCAACATTACTTCTAATCTACACCTGTTGTTTCCAAGTATTTCACTTACATCGTTTGTTTTATATATTAATGATATAATACTTATACTAAGACCATCTAATGCCACTAAAAACAACCAAAATACTGAACATACTATTAATACTTTATATAGCTTTTCATCAAAGTTATATAAGTACACCATAATACTAAAAAGTATTGATATACATAGTTTAATATTCATATCAAAATTAATAATTGTTAGTAGGGATATTATTATTACCCACGTAGATATCATTAAATTTAGTTTTATTTTATTACTTTTAAATTCACTAATTTCACTTATTATTATTTTAAATATTACACACTCAAAAGCAGTAGATAATATAGTTATAAAAGTCCAAAATAATTGTGACTCTAACATAATGTTCCACCCAAACTACAGGCTAATGCATGTTTGAATTTGTTTGATCTACGCCTACTTACTAGAACTTCTTCCCCATTTACAATTACTATATTAGCGTTTATATATTGTACATATTTCATATTTATTAAATAGCTTCTATGGCATCTAAAAAAGTTATATTTATTCAACTCTTTTTCAGCATTGTTTATACTCATTTTTAATGTATATGTATCATCTATTGTATGTATTGTAATATCTCTTTGAAATACCTCTATATATGTTATATTATCTACAGGTATTTTATATATTTTTCCCTTGTCATTAACTATTAAATAATTCTCCCTCTTTGATATGATTTCACTTATACATGATAATAAGTGCTTTCTTAAATCCTCATCCTTAAATGGCTTTATTAAATATCTATATGCCCTAACTTCATATCCATCTTGTAAATAACTTAATACTCCTGTTGTAAAAATTATTTCTGGATAACTTTCAATCTCTCTTATTCTTCTTGCTACATCCATACCTGTTATTTTGTCCATCTCTATATCTAAAAAAAAGATATCAACCTTCTCTGGATAGTTTTCGACTAATTCTTCTCCCCTAGTAAATTCTAAAATCTCTACTTCTTTGTTAATTTCTAAAAAAATTTTACTTATAAAGTTTGATAAATATTCTCTAAAAAAAGAATTATCTTCACAAATAACTATCTTAAACACCCTTTATTTCCCCCTCTAAAAAATAACCCCTCTTATCTTTAGCATTTTAATACTAAAGATAAGAGGGGTTTTGATGTATATATGTATGTTATTATGATAGTATTGATGTAAAAAATATATACTAATATTGTTCTCTTATAAATAGTATAAATATAAAAACTAAGAGTAAACCACCAAACTTATCAAACTCCTAGTTTTTTAATATTCTAGTTATATATATTTTAACATTCTATTACATATTATTCCATATAAGTATATATATCCAACTCTTCATTATCTATTTAATTTTATTTATACCACATATACTTGATTTCATTAACTTCATTTCAATAATAATATAATTTTTATTTATACTAATCCTCTGCTAACACTAATTCAGGTTGAAGAGTTTCAGTGTACCATCCTCTCATCTTCATAGCATCTGCAATTCTCTTTATAGACATCATATATGCGGCCGTTCTCATATCTACCTCATATTCTTTTGCTAGATTCCATATTTCTTCAAATGCTTTTTTCATTAAGACGCTTTGCTTACCTTGAACTTCTTCAAATGTCCAGTTATATCTATTTAAATTTTGAACCCACTCAAAATAAGATACTGTAACTCCTCCACTATTAGCTAATATATCTGGTACTACAGTTATTCCATTTTTAAAGAATACTTCATCTGCTTCTGGAGTTGTAGGCCCATTTGCACCTTCACTTATTATCTTAGCTTTTATATCTTCTGCATTTTTAGAAGTTAATTGATTTTCTAGGGCACAAGGCATTAATATATCAACATCCATAGTAAGTATATTTTCATCAGTAGGTTTTGCACCCTCAAATCCTTTTATTCCTCTATGAATTTTGTTGTATGCCATTAATGATTTCATATCTATACCATTTTCATTATATATAGTTCCTGTATGATCTCCTACTGCAACTACTTTTGCACCAGCTTCTTCTATGTATACTCCTGCAAAACTTCCAACATTTCCGAAACCTTGAAGTGCTACTGTTACGTTATTTAAATCTATATCTAATTTTTTAGCAGCTTCCATAGCCATTATAGCAACACCATATCCTGTTGCTTCTGTTCTAGCTAAAGAGCCATAAAAATCTACTGGCTTACCTGTAAATACTCCTGGTTGGAAGTTTCCTGTAACTTGAGCATATTCATCCACCATCCAAGACATTATTTGTCCATTTGTGTTAACATCTGGAGCTGGTATATCTTCTTTTTCACCTATGATTAGAGCTATAGCTCTTGCAAATGCTCTAGATATTCTTTCCAATTCAGCTTCTGAATAATCTCTTGGGTCTATAGCCATTCCACCTTTTCCACCACCATAAGGTATTCCTACTACAGAACACTTAAATGTCATCCAAGTTGATAAAGCTTTTACCTCATCCATACATACAGCTGGATGGAATCTCAGACCACCTTTAAATGGTCCACATGCATTATTGTGCTGAGATCTATATCCTGTGAAAGATTTAGTAGTTCCATCATCCATTTTAACTGGGAATGATACTTCCATAACTCTCATTGGATTTTTTAAAATTTCATAAACTGCTGGGTCTGCTCCTAATTTGTCACACGCGTTTTTCACCTGTAATCTTGCAATTTCAAAAACGTTTAATGTTTTTTCAGCCATTTTAAGCCCCCCTAAAAATACTATATCCCCTCTCAAGAAAACTTTTTCCCCAAGGTTACAAAATGATTGTAGCACAGTTTATTTTAGTTTTGTGATATTTAAATTGTTTATTTTTTAACGTCTTAACATTTAAACTTTCTTTAATTTATTAATATAAATATCTACTTTTCTAGTGTTGATAGAAGTAATTTTTTCTATATTTTCTTTTATACTTTTTTGTAATTTATAACTATCCCTTATAGCAGTTAAATCATTTATATTAATACTTATATAAATGTTTATACCATTTCTTAAATTATTTATATTTACTTTATTTATTTTTTCTATTTTATCAAATTTATTTATTTCATTAACTATAATTTGTTCTATAACAACTGGGCTTATAAAGAATTTCCCCCTATAACTAAATGTTGGTCTTATTATCGTTTTTTCTATTATCTCTTCGACTTTAC
This sequence comes from Faecalimicrobium sp. JNUCC 81, assembly GCF_053667625.1. NCBI lineage: Bacteria > Bacillati > Bacillota > Clostridia > Peptostreptococcales > Peptostreptococcaceae > Faecalimicrobium > Faecalimicrobium sp. JNUCC 81. The sequence goes on along the minus strand of NZ_CM132203.1, from coordinate 192,150 downwards.
TGTTTCTTTTAAAGAATTTTTTCTTTAGAGAGTTTATGCTAAGACCACTTGCTATTGGTTTTATTTCCATAGTTGGAACTGGTATTATATGTTTCCCTTTTCTTCTATATTCTCTTGCTAACTCTATTTCTTTATCTGTACTTATATCCTTTATATTTATATATTTATTTATTGATTCAAGTTCTAGCCTATCAGCAATCTGATTTACCATTTTATTTGAAGTCCCTAGTATTAATATATTGTTTACTTTATCCTCTTTTATTTTTTCTTTTACAGATTGTCTATGGTCATTATTATTAAATACAGCTCTTCTTACAGCTTCCATTACTGTTTTTGCTTGCTTTGCTGATATCCCTGCTATTATCTTGTTTTTATGTATAAGTAATCCATCATCTATTATATAATCAATTTCATTTTCAAATGCTAATTCTAAAGCTTTGTAACTTTTTCCTGTTCCACTTGAACCTACTAATGCATATACTCTCATAGTTTTATCCTTCCATATAAAGATTAGCTTATTTTAAAATTAAATAAGGCTATAGATTAAATCTATAGCCTTATTATTATATATTATAACAGAACTCTCCATTATCTTTAAGAGATAAAAAATCTGCATATCCTATATCAAATATTCTTTCTTTTAAATCTTCTACTTCTATTTTATCTTTTATAAGCTGAGTTAATGCTCCTATATATGAAATATCACCTTGAGCAATAACTCCATAAATAACATTATCTTTATATATAAATCTTCTATATGAATCTTCACAACATCTAGTAACTACCTTATAACTATCATCAGGTGGATTTATTATTCCTAAAGATACAGTAGATATTCCCATAAAATTCATGCTATTTTTAAAAGAAAAGCTATCTCCTATTTCTCTCTCTAGTCCTAACATATTATACGCTGCTGTAATTCCTTGCTTTACAGCTATTGGCCATATTGAATTTTTACCTACAACATCACCAGCTGCATAAACATCCCTTTGAGATGTCTCACATTTTTCATTTATTACTATACCCCTATCATAATCTATTTTTGTAGTATCTATAAAATTAACATTCGGTTTTACACCTGTTGCCATTACAATCATGTCAGCTTCTATTATATTTCCATTTTCTAATTCTAATCCTATTACATCATTATTTTCATTTATAATAATCTCTTTGATTCCAAAACCTTGATAAAGTTTAGCTCCATTTTCTATAAATTTATTTTCATAGCTCCTAGCTGAATGTTCATCTAATTGTTTATTTAATATATATTTTGATGTGTTTACTAGTGATACTTCTAAATTTTTATAACCCATAAGACCATTAAGTGCATCTATACCAACTAAACCTGCACCTATTACTATGGCTTTTTTAGAAATTTCAGCTTTTTCTTTTATTTTATATACATCATCAATATCCCTTAATGGGTATACAAAGTTAGCGTCTCTTAGATTCTTTATTGGAGGTATAAATGCAGATGCACCTGTCGCTATTAATAACTTATCATATTCTATATCTCTATCCTCTAGTTTTACTAATTTCAAATCAAAATCTATTGATTTTACAGGTCTGTTTTTTATCCAATTTATATGAGTATCTTTTATAAAATTTTCATCTACAAAATTAATATCTTCAACTGTTTTATGACCTGATATCACATGATGTAACATGCAACGAGAATAAATTTTTTCATCCTTAGATATAATCACAACATTTGAATTTGGCTCTAATTCCTTTAAAGTTTTAGCTGAGTTTATTCCCGCTGCACTAGCACCTAATATTACATAATTTTTAATTGTACTTAGCATGATGGTACCTCCTCTTGTATTTCTATCGCTCCTGTTGGGCAATTTGCTACACATCTAGGAGTTTCCTCATCCTTACATAAATCGCACTTTAATATTATCTGTTTAGTTCTATCATCAGGCTTTAATACTCCATATGGACATGCCATTACACACATATAGCAAGACCCACATTTTTTCTTATCGTATGAAACTATTCCACTTTCTTTGTCTTTAACCATAGCTCCACTCATACAAGTTAAAACGCACTCTGGTTCATCACAATGTCTACAAATTATTGGAACTGGTCTATTTTCTTTATCAAGCTCAATGTGTCCCATGCTATCATTATCAATATTTTCTAAATCAAGAGTATAAATATTACTATCTTTATTATGTTTTAACATACAAGCTAATACACAGTTTTTACATCCGCTACATAACTCTTTATTTATTGAAATTCTATGCATAACATTCCACTTCCTTTAACCCAAGTTTTTTTCTTCTGTCTACAATTATTTCCTCTAATTGATTCGCTGAAGATACTGGATCTGGATTTACAATAACATGACCTCCTGTTAAGTCTTTTAATTTCTCTGTTAATACCTCTGTTACTAATTTTCCACCTGTTATAAATGGAGGTAATGCTAAGTGAAGTGGTAACCCCAATGCTAAACCAAATGCACCATCAGCTAATGCTTGCTCTTCTAACCATTGAGGAGCTGATAATACAAGCGGTAATTGTGGTAAATCTATACCTAATTCTGCTGCCAACTCTGTTGCTACTATTTCAAGCCTACCTATAGCTAAACATGGTCCAAAGTTTAGTACTGGAGGTATATTTAAAGTCTTACAGACTTCTTTTAAATTTTCTCCTGCTAATTCTTCGGCTCCTGGAGACATAAGCCCTACATTTTCAAGCCCTCCTGTTGAACATCCTGCTGATAAAACTAATATATCTTTTTTGATTAACTCTTTTGTTAATTCTACTGTTGCTATATCATGACCACCAGCAGTCATATTTGAACATCCAACTACTGCCGCTATACCCTTTATTTTTCCACTAGCTATTAACTCTATTAATGGCTTCCATGAATTTCCTAAAAATTCTTTTAAGTTCTTTTCACTTACACCTGTAAGAGATTTCTCATATCCATGATCACTAGGTACATCTATTTCTACTGAGCTTCTTCTCTCCTTATATGAATCTAGAGCTTTGCTTATTAATTGTTCACTTATGTTTTCTACATTGTCTCTATCAAATGGTAAGTATTCTGCATTTACCTTTTTAGCTACATCATCTAGACATACCATCTTTACTTTATATTTATCTGCTATAGGCTCAAGTCCTGGTATTGTACAGTTAAATTCTGATACAACCATATCTATTGCTCCAGTTGATAAAACAGCTTCACTAGTAAAGTTATTTCCTGCATGACCTGCAAATACCTCTTGGTAATGCTCTCCTCTTAATTGTAAATCTTGCCCTACACAAGTACACCCTACTAATCTAAATCCTTTAGCACCTACTTCTTGAGCTAAAGCTACTACTTCTTTTTCTTTTAATTTATCTTGGAAGTGTGAGAATGTTGAGTGTTGGTGTCCTGTTATCATTATGTTTATATAATCTTTATCTATTACATTAAATCCGACTGGAGCCATTCTTATAACCGGTTCCCCTAATATAACATCATTTAAAAGATTTGTTAAAGTAAGACCATATAATCCTGTTGATATACCTAAGTTTAGGCAATTAACTAGCATGTCTACTGGGTCACTATTTAAATTTGTTGATGACTTAACTATTGCATCAAATACTTCTGATTTAGCTCCTCCAGGCATTATACCTAATTCTTTCCATTTTTTAACTCTTGGTTGATATGCTATTTTCTCTACAAGTTCCATTTTATCATCTCTTGATTTGTATAAGTCATTTATAACTTTATTAGCTACTTCTATACATTTTTTATGATTATCACTCTCTTTTATTTCAAAAATTTCTGCTAAATGATTTAGTGCATTTTCTCCCTTTATAATACCTTTAGATTCTCCTAAGTGTTTTAAGTTTCTAGCTGTATTTTCTACTACATGTAAATAACAAGCTGAACCTGATGCAACTGCTCTTAAAAAATTTCTTGCAACTATTGTATCTGCATCTGCTCCACATATTCCCCTTGGTGATTTTGGTGTCACCCTACATGGCCCATTTGCACATAATCTACAACATACTCCTTGAAGTCCAAATCCACATTTGATTTTTTGGTCTTCAGTTCTATGAAATGCGGTTTCAACATTTTTAGATGCAACAAAATTTTCTAACTTCTTATCTGCACTTTCACACATTTTACAAGTATTACAAGACATGGTTATTCCCCCTAAAGTTTTTATTATTTAGTTTTTGTTTAGAAAATAGAAATTGATTTGACTTGATGTGATTTTATGTAATGTTTATTTGACTATTTTTTAACTAATTTTACTTTATTATATACCACTCATTCAATTTTTTTAAACATTTTTATTTGATTTTTTTCCATTATTTTTTATAATTCATATTTTCCATAAATCTTTAAATTTCAACAATGTATACTAAGTACAATATACATTTATAATATTTAATTTATACTTTAAATTTTACTTTGTTATTTATTTTGAATGATAATTTATTTATGGATAAATAAGCATCAGTGTTTTCGTTAAATAAATATCAAACAATAATACTTATTGTATAATTAATTTAATTGTTATCTTATGGAAGTTTTGTTATAATTATTATGAATAAAACTTGTATATAAGGGAGGATTTTGAGATGGCTTACATAATAAATGATGCTTGCATAAGCTGTGGTGCTTGTGAAGCTGAATGTCCAGTTGAATGTATATCTGCAGGAGATGACAAATACGTTATAGGTGCAGATTCTTGCATCGAATGTGGTGCTTGTGCAGGAGTTTGTCCTGTTGATGCTCCTCAACCAGAATAATAAATAATAAAAAAGCTACTATAGTAGATATCTACTTACAGTAGCTTTTTTTATTATTCAGTTTCTTTCATTAAATAAGATAAAGTAAATAAACTTTCTGTTAAGTTTACATTTTCAACAATAACATCATTTGGAACTTCTAAATCTATCGGTGCAAAATTCCAAACTCCTTTTATACCTACGTTTACTAATCTATTTACAATTTCTTGAGCTCCGTTTTTAGGTATACATAGTATTGCTATATCTATTTCATTTTCTTTAACTACAGATTCTATCTCTTGAGAATCTAATATTTCGAAATCTCTTATTTTTAATCCTATCATTCTAGGGTTTGCATCAAATAAGGCTTTTATTTCAAATCCAGCTTTTCTGAATCCCGAATAATTAGCTATAGCTTGTCCTAAGTTACCTGCTCCTATAAGGATTGCATTATATTTCTTATCTAATCCTAAGATTTTACCTATTTCATTATAAAGTGCTTCTACATTATATCCATATCCCTGTTGACCAAATCCGCCGAAGTTATTTAAATCTTGTCTTATTTGAGATGCTGTAAATCCGATTATATCACTTAATTCTTTTGATGATATCCTTTGTATGTCTTTATCTAATAGATCTCCTAAGTATCTATGATACTTCGGTAGTCTTCTTATTACTGCCATTGATATATTTTTAGTACCCACTTTTTTCACCTCCTATGTTGTTAAGTATTTATTTTTCCCATAGTATTTTATTGCATTTTCCAAAACATAATGCAATATCCTTGATTATATTATATCAAAACATTATAATTTTAGATAGTTCAAGGAGGTATAAATTTATGATTGTTTTGTCATGTAATAACTTAAATAAAAGTTTTGGAATAGATTCTATATTAGAAAATGTAAGTTTTACTGTAAATGAAAATGATAAGATTGGTATAATTGGAGTAAATGGTACTGGAAAAACAACATTATTCAAAGTTATATCAGGTATTTATGGTTACGATAGTGGTGATATATATACTTCTAAGGATTGCGAAATAGGATACTTAGAACAAAATACAAATTTCCATTCTGAAAATACAATACTTGAAGAAGTTTTAGAAGTCTTCAAGGATTTAATGGATATGGAAAACTACCTAAGAGATTTAGAGCATCAAATTGCTGAAGAAAGTTCTAATTCAAATTCTGATAAACTTGAAAAACTTATGAATGAGTATTCTCATAAATTAGAATTATTTTCTGATTTAAATGGATATGGTTATAAGTCTGAAGCTAAAGGTGTATTAAAGGGCTTAGGATTTAATGATACTGATATGGACAAACCTATTAGTATACTTTCTGGTGGTGAAAAAACTAGAGTTCTTTTGGGGAAATTATTGCTAAAAAAACCTACTCTACTTCTGCTAGATGAGCCTACTAACCATTTAGATTCAGAAGCAATTGAATGGTTAGAAGTTTTCTTAAAACAATATAAAGGTACTGTTATATTAATATCACATGATAGATATTTCTTAGATCAAGTTGTAAATAGAATTTTTGAAATTCATAACAAAAAACTTAAAACTTACAATGGAAATTATTCTAAATTTATTGAGTTATCAAAAACAGAAAAAGAATTAGAACAAAAAAAATACGAAGACCAACAAAAAGATATAAAAAAGCAAGAAGAATCAATTGAAAGATTAAAGGCTTATGGTAGAGAAAAACATTTAAAAAGAGCTCGAAGTAAAGAAAAAGCTTTAGATAAAGTGGATGTACTTGATAGACCTGAAGCTTATAGAAAAAAAGCTCGGATAGAGTTTAATCCAACTGTAACTAGCGGAAATGATGTATTACAAATAAGAGATGTTTCTATGGGTTATGGCGAAAGAATTTTATTTAAGGATTTAAACTTGGATATATATAGAGAAGAAAAAGTAGCTCTTATTGGCGCTAACGGTATAGGTAAATCAACATTATTTAAAATAATAATGAATGAATTAGTGCCTTTATCTGGAGATATAAAGTTTGGTACAAATGTTAATGTATCATACTTCCACCAGGAACAAAAAACACTTAATTTAGATAATACTATAATAGATGAAATCTGGGAAAATAATACTCATTTAACTCAAACAACTTTAAGAAGTATGCTTGGTGCATTTTTATTTGAAGGTGAAGAAGTATTCAAAAAAATCTCTACATTAAGTGGTGGAGAAAGGGCTAGAGTTGCAATACTTAAACTTATACTTTCAAATGCAAACTTCTTATTACTAGATGAGCCTACTAACCACTTAGATATAGACTCTAAAGAAGTTCTTGAAGAAGCTTTATCTGGATACACAGGTACAATATTTACAATATCTCATGATAGATATTTCTTAAATACTGTTGTAGATAAAGTGTTAGTTTTAGATGAAAATGGAATAACTGAGTACCTTGGTAACTATGATTATTATATTGAAAAGAAAAAACAAATTCAAGAAATGAATGTAGCTGAAGTAAAAGAGGAAAAAACTAAAACTCAACTTAAAGATGAAAAACGTAAAGAAAGAGAACAAAGAGAACTAGATAAAAAAAATAGAGTAAAACGACAAAATACAGAAAAAGAAATTGAAGAAACTGAGTTGAAAATAGAAGAATTAGATATCCTCTTATGTCAAGAAGAAGTGTATTCTAACCCTGAAAAGTCTAAAAAAGTTAGCCAAGAAAAAATAAATTTAGAAAATAAATTAGCTAATCTTTATGATGAGTGGGAAACATTAATGTAGTGTATAAATAAAATAATAATATCTAAAACCATTCTTTATTAGAATGGTTTTTATATTGATAAATATATAGTTACATTATTAATATCTTATGGTATTATTTATATCATAAAATTTATATAACGAGGTGATTATTTGGAAGGAAAATTATCTTTAAAAGATGAAAATAAGAGATTTTACAAAGTACTTATATCTTTATGTATACCTATTATTATTCAAAATCTTATTTCTACTTCTGTTAACGTAATAGATACTGTTATGATTAGTAGCTTAGGAGAAACATCAGTTGCATCAATCGGTGTGGCAAATCAATTTTTCTTTTTATTTAACATGTCATTAAGCGGAATTACTGGAGGTGCAGGAGTTTTTATATCTCAGTTTTTCGGAAAAAGTGATGTAAATAATATAAGAAAGGTAACAGGGATTAGTACCATTTTAGCTATTATTCTTAGTCTAGTATTTTTAATCCCTGCTTTAATAATACCTACTAAAATAATAAACATATTCTCTTACGACCCAGAAGTTGTTAAACAATGTATCGAATATTTTTCTATAGTAGTATTTTGTTATCCTATGATAGCAATTAGTACTGTTTTTAGTATGGGTTCAAGAGGTGTTAGAAACCCTAAGCTTGGTATGTTTTGTAGTGCTATAGCTTTATGCGTAAATATAGTTTTAAATTATGGTCTTATATTTGGAAATCTTGGTCTTCCTGCACTAGGTGTTAAAGGTGCAGCACTTGCAACTGTTATAGCTAGATTAATAGAATTAATTTTAATAATTGGCTACGTATATTTTTTAAAGAAAGATTATATCTTAAGATTTGGAATAGACAATTTAAAAAGCTTAAACTCTGAATTTATTAATTCGCTTTTAGCTAAAAGTTTACCGATATTTCTAAATGATTCTTTATGGGCAGTTGGAACTGTACTATACTCAGTCGCATATTCAAAAGCTGGAACTTCGGCTATTGCTGCAAGTCAAATTGCTACTAGTACAGGTAATTTCTTTATAATGACAGCTGTTTGTATAGCAAACGGTGCAGCTATAATGCTTGGAAACGAACTTGGTGCAGATTATATAAATAGAGCAATAACTTATGCTAAAAAGTTCTCTATTTTAGTATTCTTAGCAGGTTTAATATTTGGAGGACTTTTAATTTTAAATATTCCAATACTATTAAAGGTATTTACAGTATCTAATAGCCTTGCTCCAGATATAACTAAAATCTTTATTATTATGGGTGTATTAATGGCTCTTAAATCTTTTAACGTATTACTTGTTATAGGTATACTTAGGAGTGGTGGAGATACAAAGTATGCATTATTCTTAGAACTAGGATGTATGTGGCTAGTATCAATTCCTTTAACATTTTTAGCAGCTTTAAAGGGTGCTCCAATATATGTATTAGTTCTTCTTACTTACAGTGAAGAAATAGTTAAGTTTATATTCGGAATGCCAAGAGCTTTATCTAAAAAATGGGCCACAAATATTGTAAAAGAAATAGATTAATATAAAAAGAGTATTTCTAAAAATTTAGAAATACTCTTTTTATATTACATATAAATAAATTTTTAGCAACGTATATATCTGATGTGTTAGCGAAGATATATCGTTGGCGATATGAGCAAAGCGAATTTTATCTTTGCCCTATTTTTAAATTTGGAACTGCATTTAAACTCATATCATCAACTCTACCTTTAATAAAGTTGTAATATCCTGCACATCCTATCATTGCAGCATTATCTGTACATAATACTAATGGTGGATATTTTATATCTATATTATTTTCTTTTCCTAATTGTGTAATTTTTTCTCTAAGAGCTGAGTTACAAGCGACTCCACCTGCAAGAGTTATTGTGTCATACCCTTTTTCTTTAGCCGCTTTTATAGCTTTTTTAGATAATACTTCAACTACTGCTTCCTGGAATGATGCACAAACATCTTCTACAACTATTTCTTCTTTTTTCATTTTCTTAGCATTTAAGTAATTTAAAACTGCTGACTTTAATCCACTAAAGCTAAAGTCATATCCTTCATCTAAATAAGCTCTTGGGAAATCTATCGCTTTTTTATTACCTTCTTTAGCTAGTCTATCTACAATAGGTCCACCTGGATATCCTAATCCCATAGCTCTAGCTATTTTATCAAATGCTTCTCCAGATGCATCATCTCTAGTTCTTCCTAATATTTCATATTCTCCATAATCTTTAACTTCAACTAAATGAGTATGACCACCAGATACTATTAGTGTTATAAATGGCGGTTTTAAATCTTTATGTTCTATATAGTTAGCACTAACATGGCCCTCTATATGGTTAACTCCTACTAGTGGTTTACTTAACGTAAATGCAAGAGCCTTTGCATGAGATAATCCTACTAATAATGCTCCTACTAATCCTGGTCCATAAGTTACTGCTATATGATCTATATCATTTAAAGTGATATTTGCTTTATCTAAAGCTTCTTGTAATACTACATCTATATTTTCTATATGTTTTCTTGATGCAACCTCTGGTACTACTCCACCAAATTTTTTATGTAAATCTATTTGAGTGTTAATTATATTTGATAGTACTTCTCTACCGTTTTTAAGTACTGCAACAGATGTCTCATCACAGCTACTCTCTACAGCTAATGTTATTATATCTTTCACACTTACACCGCCTTTACGTCATTCCACATTATCATAGCATCTTCTTTATTATCACTATAATATTCTTTTCTAATTCCCGCTAATTTGAATCCATATTTTTTATATAAATTTTGAGCAACTATATTAGAAACTCTAACTTCTAAAGTCATTGATACTATTTTATTTTCTTTGCATAATTTAACTAATTTTTTTACTAGCTCATCACCGATTTTTCTTCCTCTATAATCGCTATGTACTGCAACATTAGTAATATGCCCTTCATCCATAACAAACCATATTCCTACATACCCTACAACTTTGCCATCAATCTTTGCTACAAGGTATCTTGCTACATCATTTTTTAATTCTTTGCTAAATGCATCTTTAGACCAATGATGTTCAAAACAGTTTTTTTCTACTTCAAAAACTCCATCTATATCTTTAGATGTCATCATCTCTATAACTAAATTATTTTCCATCATTTAACCTCTTCATTTTCTCATCGTATTGAACTTCTGCTTGAGATTTTCTAATATATACAGGGTTTATATTGTAACAATCATAAACATCTATATTTTTATTGTATTTATTAATAGCTACAGAACATAAGCTACTTGCCTTACTTACATTATGAGATGGAGCTGCTATATGTATATTTTCTATGTCCTTTATCTTATCTTCATACTTATAAACTGCTTCCCCAACTATAATCCAATCTTCCTTAGAGTTTTTTAACTCTTCTATTAAATCATCTATTTCAACTACATCTATATTTTTTAATTCTACTACTTCATTATTTTCAAATTTATATTGCCCGCTATATACTTGTGTTCTTTGTGCATCTAGTATTGAACATATTTTTTTATCACAAAGATTCATATTTGCCGCTAATAATTCTAATGAATTAACTCCTACTATAGGTAATTTATTTACATGAGCAATTGCTTTTGCAGTTGCCATGCTTATTCTAAGTCCTGTAAATGATCCTGGACCTTCACAAACTGAAATTAAATCCATTTCATTAACATCTAAATCACTTATTTTAAGCATATTTTCTATCATTAGCATAAGTTTTTGTGAATGAGTTTTCTTTGTATTTACAGTATACTCACATATTAATTTGTTATCTTCTATAACAGCTACACTTGTAGCCATTGAAGATGTATCTATTCCTAAAATCTTCATTATTTAGTCAGCTCCTCAACTAGTTTTTCATATCTTTTTCCAACTGGATTTAATATCATCTCTCTAGACATATCTTTATACCTTAATTCTATCTGTAAATATTCATCTGGAAGTATGTCTTCTATTAAATTAGCCCATTCAATTATACATACACCCTCTCCATTTATATATTCATCATATCCGATATCATACATTTCATCACTACTACCTATTCTATATACATCAAAATGGTATAGAGGCATTTTACCTTCATATTCATTTACTATTGTAAATGTTGGACTAGTTATATAATCATCAACCTCTAAAGCTTTTGCTAAACTTTGAGTCATAGTAGTTTTTCCTGCACCTAAGTCTCCAATTAAACATATTACACTTCCCGGCTGTAATAATGTTCCTAGCTTATATCCAATTTCTTTTGTTTTTTCTTCATTTTCTAGATATATATTAATCATATTTTTCATCTCCGTTATATTTTGTGTATATCACAAATTATCATTTTATAATTATCAACTAGATATTATTATAGTATAACCATCTATTATTATAAAGGCTTTATATATATAATATTATCTAATATTGTTGACTTCTTAGATAAATAGTATAATTTACATTATATAAAAATAGCATGAACCTAACTAACCTTTGGCCCATGCTCTTAAAATATATTATATTTTTATTGTTTAATGTATTTTATCAATTATCGGTAAAGTAATTATAAATTCACTACCTTGATTTACTTTACTTTTTACATCTATCTTTCCTTTATGCAAATCAACTATTGATTTTACAATCGTAAGGCCAACACCTATACCTCCAGTATGTTTACTTCTTGATTCATCGACTCTATAAAATCTTTCAAATATATAATTTAGACTTTCTTTAGGTATTCCAATTCCATCATCTTTAAAATGTATTTTTATATGATTATCTTTTTTATATAGTCTTAAATATATATTTCCATTTTCGTTAGTATACCTAATAGCATTAGATAATAAATTTACTATTAACTGAGATATTTTTTCTCTATCTAAATACGTATTTATATCTTCTAACTCAAATTTTATATTTATATTTTTTTCTAACGCTTTTCCTTGATTATTATAAACTATATTTTTCATAAGTTGATTTAAATTGACTTCACTTAAGTTTAGTTTACTTTTATCACTATCAAACTTTGATAAATTTTTTAACTGATTTACTAAGCTCGTAAGCCTTATTACTTCTTCATTAACGCTATTTAATCTTTCAGGGCTCGGTTCCCATACACCATCTATTATTGCTTCTAGATGAGTTTGAATACTTGTAAGAGGTGTTCTAAGCTCGTGAGAAATATCAGTAGTTAATCTTTTTCTCAGTCTTTCTTGTTCATCTAGTTTAAGTGCTAATTCATTTATCGATTTTATAAGATTATCTATTTCAACTATATTACTTTCATAATCTAGTTTGCAATCATAACCGCCCTCTCCTATTGTATCTGCCATATTAGATACGACTTCGATAGGCTTTGATATATTATTTGATATTATAATTGCTATTATTACTGTAACTATTGTAGTTATAATTGCTATTAATATAACTACTTTATTTATTTCCTTTAAAAAATCTACTTCTTCATCCATATAATAAAAAGATCCATAAGAACCAACATTTATGTGACCTATATATTCTCCACTTTCATTTTTTAATTCAAAAGTTTCATCTTTATATTCTCCACTCCATTTTGGATACATATTGTGCATATTACTTTCTATGTTATTCATAGTTTGATGACATAATTTATTATTATACTCAAATGCACTCCAAGCTAAATTATTGCTATTGTCGTATAGCTCTATAAATCTACCTTTCGATATTGCATTTTTACCAATTTCATTTATATTATATAAGTTCCATTCACCGTTTTTATATTCAGATTGTATTGAATCTATTACGTTTGAAATTTCTTTTTCATTATTTTTAGATATATATATTGCAAACTTTTCTTTAAACACACTATTTATTGCTACGCCAATGCTTATTACGACTAATAAAATAACCGATACTAATGAAATAATTAACCTTTTATTAAGATTTAGTTTCTTATTTTTATAATCCAAATTTATATCCTACCCCATATAGAGTTTGTATAATTTTAGGTCTCTTTGTGTCTAGTTCTATTTTTTGTCGTAAATTTTTTATATGTGCATCTATAATTCTATCCATTTTTTCATAGTATTCTTCCACTGCTAATTCTAATAGTCTTTCTCTATCAAATATTTTTTTTGGATTTTTAGCTAAAGTTAAAAGTATTTTATACTCAGTATTAGTCAAGTATACTTCCTCTCCTCTTGCCTTAACCTGATGAGATAGTGTGTTTATTTCAAGCTCATCCCCAAATTTTAATGCATCTTTATTTTCTACATCTAACTTTCTAAAAACAGCCTTCGCTCTTAAAACTAGTTCTTTAACATTAAACGGCTTACATACATAATCATCACATCCTATATTAAATCCGTCTATTACATCTTCATCTTCTGTTTTAGCTGTTAACATTATTATGTGAACCATGGATTCTTTTCTTATTATTTCACATATTTCTTCTCCACTTATATCTGGTAACATCCTGTCTAATATGATTAAATCAAATTCATTTTCCTTAAAATAATTAATAGCATCTATTCCTGTATTTGCAACCTTACAATTATATCCTTCTTTATCTAAATAAGCCTTTATAACCTGCGTTATTTTCTCTTCATCATCTACTATTAATATATTAAACATATTTAAACCTCCCTTATGATGTATATTTTTAATTTTATATAAAATATATACCACACAATTATATATTTTTTATGATGTGTTTTAAAATTTATTCGTATTTTTTCATATTTTAAATTTTTACTATAATATAAAAATTTAATTAGTTAGGTGAAGTTATCAAATAAAATAACTGTTGTTAAATAAAAAAGTTTAGGCTAAATAGCCTAAACTTTTTTATTAATTATAATTACAACAATTTGCTGGATTCATATATTGAGGTCTATTGTTTGGATTTTGTGTGTTTGAATTATACTCGTTTTTATCTATTTGCTCATATTGATTATTTTCTTTATTTAATACTTTAAATGTAGCTTCATTTTGAACTGCATTGTTTAAATTTACATCTGAAATATTTTGACTCTTTTCATTTGCAAATGATGTAATTCCCATTGCCCCTATTACTAAACCTAATCCTAATGTACCTATTATCTTTTTTCTCATAAAATTCACTTCCCTTTTTAAAATTTTATTTCTATATGTAGAATATCGTAAAATTATGAATAAAATATGAATATTGGCTTTCATATTTTATTCACACTTTTTAAGTATCATTATCTTATCAAATTTATGGAGGTTAATTTAAATGAATAAAGAAACTAATAAAAATTTAAAGCGTTTTTTACCATTATCTTTATGTTGTATAATCCCTATATTATTAATCTTAATAGGCTTCTACTCTTCTAACACTGCTCTAGGGCTATCATTTATCGTACCATTTATGTGCCCACTAATTATAGGTGGATTATTCTTTTTCTTATTCAAAAATAATAAATCATACTGCGGAAAAACTACTGAGTGTGCTAAAAAATATCCCCACTTTAAATTTAAAGTGGGGATATTTTTTATTTTTTATGCATTTTATCATAGATACATTTAGAATCAGAATATAATACTAAACATAGCATAGATATCAAAATTCCACCTGCAATTATGAAAGTTGTTATATTATTCATATTAAATCACCTCTATATCAATATTTTATATACTGATATAGTACAATTAAATTGTGTAGAAATTATGATAGTTTATTTTTTATAAACTATTTTTCCATTTATTATCGTGAACAATACATTACTTTGAATTTCAAGAGGAGATCCATCCCATATAACTATATCTGCATCTTTTCCAACTTCTATAGAACCTACTTTATCGTCTATACCTAAAGTTTTAGCTGGATTTATAGTCATAGACTTTATAGCTTCATTCTTTTTCATACCATGCTTTACAGCTATACCTGCACATATTGGAAGATATTGTACTGGTATTACTGGATGATCTGTTGTTAATGAAACATTAACTCCAGTGTTTGAAAGGATTCCTGCCGTTTCAAATGTTAAGTTTCTTAATTCTATTTTAGATCTTTCAGATAATGATGGCCCTACTATTGTTGGGTATCCTTCTTCTAACAAATCTTCTGCTATAAGATGTCCCTCTGTACAATGGTCCAATGTAATATTAACATCAAATTCTTTAGCTATTCTTATTGCTGTAAATATATCATCGGCTCTATGGGCATGAACTTTAAAAGGTATCTCTTTCTTAAGTACTGGAATTAAACTTTCCATCCTTATATCATATTCTGGCTTATCATGGTCTTCATGTTCCATGTATAACTCTATTTCATCTAAGTATTCTTCTGCTTTTTTTAGATTTTCTCTTAAAAGAGATGCTATTGCCATTCTTGTTTGAGGCATTTTTTCATCTCTACCATAACAAGATTTTGGATTTTCTCCAAATGCAATCTTTGAAGCAACAGGATTTTTTATAACCATATTATCAATTCTTCTACCAAAAGTTTTTATAGCTATACATTGCCCTCCCATTACATTTGCACTTCCAGGTGTAGTACATACCGCTGTTATACCGCCTTGTAATGCTTCTGTAAAGTTTCTATCCATTGGATTAATTCCATCTATTGGATTTAATTGAGGTGTTATTGGATCAGTTTCTTCATTGCCATCAGCACCTTCAAACCCCATACCATCTTCCCATAATCCTAAATGAGTATGAGCATCTATAAATCCAGGAAATACTTGCCTCCCATTAGCATCTATAGTTTCTGCACCTGACGGTATTTCTAAATTTACTCCTATTGCTTTTATTTTTCCATCTTCTATAAGAATATCACCTTTTATTATTCCGTTTGTTACTGTATTTATAGTTCCATTTTTTATAAATATCATTATTATCTCCTCCTGATATAGCTTATATCTTCATTGATAAAGCCACTCTTTGCTTGTTCATATCAACACCTATAACAATAACATCTACAATATCTCCTACTGTAACTACTGTCATAGGGTCTTTTACAAATGATTTACTCATTTGAGACTTATGAACTAATCCATCATTTTTTATTCCAATATCTACGAATGCTCCAAAGTCTACTACATTTCTTACAGTTCCCTTTAGCATCATACCTTCTTTGATATCTTCTATTTTTAATACATCAGTTCTAAGTATAGGCTTTATACCTTCTTCTCTAGGGTCTCTTCCTGGTTTTTTAATTTCAGAAATTATATCTTTTAAAGTTACTTTCCCTACTTCTAATCTTTCGCTTAATTCTTTTAATCCTATTTCATTAACTTTTGAATCTATATCTTCTATGTTTTTATTCTCTATATCTTTAAGAGAATATCCTAAAGTGTCTAACATATTCTTACATATATCATAGCTTTCTGGATGAACTCCAGTATTATCTAATGGATTTTTGGCATCTAGTATTCTCATAAATCCTGCACATTGAGTAAATGCTTGAGGTCCTAATCTTTTAACTTTCTTTAGTTGTGATCTTGATGAGAAATCCCCATTTTCTTCTCTATATACAATTATGTTTTTAGCTATTGATTTACTTATACCCGCAATATGCTCTAATAAAGAGTATGATGCTGTATTTAAGTCTACACCCACACTATTTACAGAGTCTTCTACTACTCCACCTAATACTCCTTCAAGTCTTTTTTGATTTAAGTCGTGCTGATATTGACCTACACCAATACTTTTAGGGTCTATTTTAACAAGTTCAGCAAGTGGGTCTTGTAGCCTTCTACCTATTGATATTGCACCTCTTAAAGATACATTTATATCCGGGTGTTCTTCACTTGCAAGTTCTGATGCTGAGTAAACTGATGCTCCTGCTTCACTAACTATTACATATTGAACTTCTCTTTCTATTTCTTTTATCATGTCTGAAACAAATTTTTCAGATTCTCTTGATGCAGTTCCATTTCCTATTGCAATTATGTCTATATTGTATTTTGATATTAATTCCTTTAAAGTCTTTTTAGCACCTTCTACGTTATTTTGAGGCTCAGTTGGATACACTGTCGTTGTATCTAGTAATTTACCATTTTTATCAACTACAGCTATCTTACACCCAGTTCTAAAAGCTGGATCAAATCCCATAACCACTTTATCTTTTACAGGAGCTTGTAATAGCAATCCTTTTATATTTTGTCCAAATACATTTATAGCTCTTTCTTGAGCTATTTCAGTTAAATGATTTCTAACTTCTCTCTCTATTGAAGGGAATATTAATCTTTTGTATGCATCTTCAATAGATGATACTATTGTTTCTTTATTTTTAAAGTTATTATTTTTTACATATTCATTTATTATATTATTTATAACTTTTTCATTATTAATTTCTAATTTTACTTTTAGGAAGTCTTCTTTTTCCCCTCTATTTATGGCTAAAACTCTATGAGGTGCAATAGTTCTTACACCTTCACTATAATCATAATACATATCATAAACTGATTTTTCTTCTTTAGTATTCTTTGTTACTAATACCCCTTCTCTTAATGATAAATCTCTTATATATTTTCTTATTTTAGCGTCATCAGATATTATTTCAGCTATTATATCTTTAGCACCTTTTATAGCATCATCAGAAGAATTAACTTCTTTTTCTTCATTTATATATTTTTTTGCTTCTTCTTCTAGATTATTTATATTTTTATTTAATATATCTAATGCTAAATTTTCTAATCCTTTTTCCTTTGCAATTGTAGCTCTAGTTCTTTTCTTTTGCTTAAATGGAGTATATATATCTTCTACTTCTTGTAGTGTATTTGCATTATTAACATTTATTTTTATTTCTTCTGTAAGTTTTCCTTGTTCTTCTATAATTCTTAGTACATCTTCTTTTCTACTTTGTAAATTTCTTAAGTATACTAATTTATCGTGAAATTCTCTTAATATAACGTCACTCATTTCACCAGTCATTTCTTTTCTATATCTAGCTATAAATGGTATTGTATTTCCCTCATCTATAAGTTTTATTGTATTATTTATTTGCTCATCTCTAAGATTAAATTCTTTTTTTAATATTTCATTTATATTCATAAGAATCACTTCTCTTTCGTATGTAGTTTATTTTAAGCTCGTTGATCAAAAATTAGCTATGCTCATTTCGCCAATGACTTTGTCCGTTGCTCAAATAAAGGCTCAAGAATTAAATTCTCAAGCCCTTATTTTAATTATTTTTTGACTTATTCATTTTTAAGTACTCATTTATAAATAAATCTATATTTCCATCCATAACACTATCTACATTTCCCATTTCTACATTAGTTCTATGGTCTTTTACTAGTTTGTATGGCTGAAACACATATGACCTTATCTGGCTTCCCCAAGTTATTTGAGAGTATTTGCCTTGAATATCTTCAATTCTTTCTTTATTCTCAAGTCCTTTTAGCTCTATAAGTTTTGCCATAAGCATTTTCATCGCTCTATCTTTATTTTTATGCTGAGATCTTTCATTTTGGCACTGAACTACTACTCCTGTAGGAATGTGCGTTATTCTTACTGCTGAATCAGTAGTATTTACGTGCTGACCTCCAGCTCCAGATGCTCTATAAGTATCCACTTTTAAATCAACTGGATTTATCTTAACATCTATACTATCATCAAGTTCCGGAGTAATGTCTATTGATGCAAATGAAGTATGCCTTTTACCTGATGGATCAAAAGGAGATATTCTTACAATTCTATGAACTCCTTTTTCACTTCTTAAGTAACCATAAGCATTTAAACCTTCTATAAGCAACGTAGCACTTTTTATTCCAGCAGCCGGATCTGATAATATGTCTAAAAGTTTAACTTTATAGTCTTTAGATTCGCCCCATCTTATATACATTCTAAGTAACATTTGCGCCCAGTCTTGAGCATCTAATCCACCTGTTCCTGCATTTATAGATAATATTGCATTATTTTTATCATACTCTCCACTTAAAAGAGTTTTTATTCTTACAATATCTATCTCTTTTTGTAATATAACTATAGAGCTTTCTATTTCCTTTTCAATAGATGGATCTTTTTCCTCTAATCCAATTTCTATTAAAACTTCTATATCCTCTAAAGCTTCCTTTAGTTTATTATATTCATCCACTGTTTCTTTTAAAGTCTTATTTTCTTGAAGAACTTTTTGAGCCATTTCATTGTCATTCCAAAAATCTTGCTCATTCATTTTAGCTTCATTTTCTTCTATTTTAATTAATAGTGAAGCAATGTCAAAGAGAGTCCCTCATTTCTTCTATATTTGAACCCATAAGCTCTAAGTTGTGTCTATATTCTTGTATATTTAACATTTGGATCCTCCAAAATTATCTTCCACAGCACTTTTTATATTTCTTTCCACTTCCACATGGACAATCTTCATTTCTTCCAATATCTTCATCTTTTTTAACAGTCTTACTTTCTTCTCCATCTGTTATATTAGAAGATAAGTGATCAACATCTATAATTTGTTTTCTTTCTACAGGTTGTTCTTCTACAGTTATATTAAATAAATATTTTATAGTATCTTCTTTTATATGCATATTCATTTCGTTAAACATTTCAAATCCTTCATTTGTATATGCTATAACTGGATCTTGCTGACCTATTGCACGAAGTCCTATACCTTGACGTAATTGATCCATAGCATCTATATGATCTATCCAATGGCTATCAACTGATTGAAGAAGTATTACTCTTTCTACTTCTCTCATTCTTTCTGATCCTATTCTTTCTTCTTTCCCATTGTACATTTTCATAGCTATTTCATATACAGCTTCTACTAATTCAGCTGTATTAAGCTTTTCTATATCTGGTATTTCTATACTTCCCTTTGGCATAAATTGATGGTACATATAATCTTTAAATCCATCTATATTTATTCCTTTTTCTTCAGCATAAGCATTTGCTGCATCTTCTATTAAAGAATGAATCATACTTTGAATTTGTTCTTGAAGATTTTCACCCTCTAATACACGTCTTCTTTCTGCATATATTGTCTCTCTTTGCTTATTCATAACATCATCATATTGAAGTACGTGCTTTCTTATTCCGAAGTTTCTACCTTCAACTTTCTTTTGTGCACCTTCTATAGATTTAGTTAACATCTTATGCTCTATAGGCATATCTTCCTCAAGACCTATTTTTTCTACCATCGCAGATATTCTCTCACTACCAAATAATCTCATAAGATCATCTTCTAATGATATATAGAATCTTGAACTACCTTTATCTCCTTGACGACCAGCACGTCCTCTTAACTGGTTATCTATTCTTCTAGATTCATGTCTTTCTGTACCTATTATAGCTAAACCACCAGCTTCTATAACTTGAGCTTGTTCTTCTTCACATTTTTTCTTGAAGTCTTTATATAGCTTTTCATATTTTTCTCTAGCTACAAATAATTCTTCATTACCTTCTTTTTCTATACCTTCTAATGATGCGTCTACTCTATTTATTATAGATTCAGCATATCCTATCTTTTTCATTTCTTTTTTAGTTAAAAATGTAGGATTTCCTCCAAGAACTATATCTGTACCACGACCTGCCATGTTAGTAGCTATTGTTACTGCTCCTAATCTACCAGCTTGTGCTATTATCTCTGCCTCTTTATCATGGTGCTTAGCATTTAATACTTCATGCTTAACTCCCCTTCTTTTTAAAAGTTGAGATATTAATTCAGAGTTTTCTATTGAAACAGTACCAACAAGTATTGGTTGTTTTAATTTACTTCTTTCTATTATATCTTCAACTACTGCATTAAATTTCCCTCTTACATTTTTATAAACAGCATCCGATAAGTCATCTCTTTGTATTGGTCTGTTTGTTGGTATTTGAACAACATCCATTTTGTATATTGCTTTAAATTCTTCTTCCTCAGTTTTAGCAGTACCAGTCATACCAGCGATTTTATTATACATTCTAAAGTAATTTTGGAATGTTACAGTTGCTAATGTTTTAGATTCTCTTTGTATCCTTAATCCTTCTTTAGCTTCTATTGCTTGGTGTAATCCTTCTGAATACCTTCTACCAAACATAAGTCTCCCTGTAAATTCATCAACTATTACTATTTCTCCATCTTTAGAAACATAGTCTACATCACGCTTCATTATTGTATGAGCTTTTAATGCTTGATTTATATGGTGATATAATTCTGTATGAGCTATATCTGTTAAGTTATCAACGTTAAAATAAACTTCTGCCTTTTGTATTCCTGAATCAGTTAAAGATACCGATTTTTGCTTTTCATCGATTTCATAATTTTCAGGTTTTAATGTTAATACAAAAGTATTAGCATCTGAATATAAATGTGTAGATTTATCTCCAGGTCCTGATATTATAAGAGGTGTTCTAGCCTCATCTACAAGTATAGAGTCAACCTCATCAACTATTGCATAATTTAGTTCTCTTTGAACCATTTGCTCTTTGTGTATTACCATATTGTCTTTTAGGTAGTCAAACCCATATTCATTGTTTGTTCCATAAGTTATATCACATTGATATTGAGCTCTTCTTTCTTGAGGGTTTTGTCCATGAACTATAACCCCTACTGTAAGCCCTAAGAATTCATATATTTTACCCATTTGCTCTTTATCACGTTTTGCTAGGTAGTCATTTACTGTAACTACATGAACTCCCTTTCCTGTAAGAGCATTTAAGTAAACTGGCGCAGTAGCAACTAGTGTTTTACCTTCCCCAGTTTTCATTTCCGCTATTCTTCCTTGATGAAGCACAATTCCACCTATAAGCTGTACTCTATAGTGTCTCATCCCTAATACTCTTTTAGAAGCTTCTCTTATTACTGCAAAAGCTTCTGCTAAGATGTCATCTATTGTCTCACCGTTGTTTAATCTTTCTTTGAATATGTTTGTCATATTCTTAAGTTCTTTATCAGACATAGATTCAAACTTAGGCTCTAATGAATCTATTTCATCTACTATCTTATTAAACTTTTTTAGCTCTTTTTTATCTGCCATGTTAAATAAATTATCTAAAAAACCCATGTTCAGTATCTCTCCTCGCTCATTTTTTATACTATTATACATTTTACCATAAAAACACTGTATGTAATATTCTTTATAATTAAAAAGCTATCGATAATTAAATTTATCGATAGCTTTTTAATTATTTTAATTATGTTATTCGTGTTCTATCATTCCATATCCACCATTTTTACGTTTATAAACTAAAGACATTTCATCAGTTTCTATATTTCTAAACATATAAAAATCATGTTGTAAAAGATTCATTTGTAATACCGCTTCTTCTGGATTCATTGGCTTTATATCAAATTTTTTATGTCTTTTTATTTCTATTTGATCAAAATCATCGTCTTCATCGTCTTTTTCATAATCAATTGTAGTACCTTTTTCAACACCATTAAATCTAATACTTTCAACATCTTGGTGTCTATCTAATAATCTATTTTTAAGTTTTCTTAATTGCATATTTAATTTATCATATACAACATCAATAGCTGCATATAAATTTTCTTCTGAATCTTCTGCTCTAATTATCGGTCCATTTATAGGAATTATTGTTACCTCTATTGTTTGTCTTGACTTTGAAGCACTAACAGTAACATTTACTCTTGTTTCTGGATGTATATAAAAATCTAATCTACCTAGTTTTTCTTGAATAGTATTCTTTATACCTTCTGTTAGTTCCATTTGCTTACCAGATATTATTATATTCATAAGAACATCTCCCTTCAGTTATGCAGTATAAATTTTATACCTTAATATAGTATTCTACTCTAATTTAGCTAATCCTTTATTTTTATTGTTAGCTTTTATAAATTAATATATACAACCAAAAATATATTAATTTTTAATAATTTATAATACTTATTATTAATATGTGGATTACTAATATTCATATGATTTGTGGATAATGTGGATAGAATTGTTAATAACTCTAGTTTTGTGTATTTTAAGCTATTCTTTTATTTTTATATATCCACAAATATCAACAATAGTTGTTATTAATTTGTGAATTTATGTCGTAAAATTATACTAAATATCCATTTTTAATATATTTTACTCTTTTATGGAATACCATTTTTTATAAAAAAAAAGTACCTATAAGGTACTTTGAATATTTAGCTGACCTGGTTTTTGACCCCACACTCGCCTACTGGAGGGTTCGCTTGGGTTCGCCGCACTACTAGCTCTCTCGATTTTATATCGGTAGGTCTTACTTCTAAGCTGCACCATGATCATCAACCCAATTTTTAGTGTTGACTTACGTGGATCCCTTTGCCTGCAACTGGCTTGGACTTTCAACCACAGACCTAAATATTACTCATTTATTTTAATACGTTAATAATCATATGTCAATAGGAATTTATTCCATAACATAAGCATCTGAGGCTCTAGTAAGCAAAGTCATAACAAATACTTTATTAACACCATTTAGTTTTAAGACTTTTGATATCTCATTTACAGTAGACCCTGTTGTAAATATATCATCTATTAGAAGTATGTTTTTATTTTTTAATAGATTATTTATATCATCTATAATAAATGCATTTCTTAATTCTTTTTTTCGCTCATTTTTACTTAATTTATATAGTTGTACAGTATCATATTTTCTATATATAATGTCTACATCTGGTATATTAATTAATTTACTTAATTTTATACCTATCTTTTGAGCTTGATTAAACCCTCTTTTCTTTAAACGGTTTTTATGTAATGGTACATACATAATATAATCAAATTTTATATCTTCTATTTCTAGTCTTTCTTTCATTATTTGCGCTATATACTTACTCATATATGTTTTATTTTTATATTTAAAATCTAAAGCAAGCTTTTTACTCAAATCATTATATTCTATACAAGATATAGCTTTATCAAAATAGAAGGTTTTGTTAAAACAACTGCTACATCCGCTTATATCTTGTTTTTCTAGAGAATGATTAATTATTGGTTTTCCACATTTTTTACATCCATCTAGTATAAAATGTAGTTCTTCAAAACAATTTTTACAAGTTGAATAAGTATTAGTTTTACTTATGGGTTTATCGCATATTATACATGTTATATTTTCTGGATATATAAAATCTAAAATTAAATTAATTATGTCTTTAAATACTTTAGAGAAAATAATCCCTTTATTATTCATATTTATTTAACTAACAACCCTTCTACTTTAAATTTATTTAACTTATATGCTAAATTAGAGTATCTCTCATTCGTTCTATTATTTTTTATCATATATTCTAAGTACTTTACATCTCCAACTAATACAACTAGCTTTTTAGCTCTCGTTATAGCTGTATATAACAAGTTACGGCTAAGTAGCATCGGTGGGGCCCATGTTATAGGTATAACTACAACTGGAAATTCACTTCCCTGGCTTTTATGTATAGTTGTACAGAAACTATGATCTAGTTCATCTAATTCATCATACTTATAAGACACTATTTTAGTATTATCAAATAATACGTATACAGTTCTCTTATCTTTGTCTATATGATATACATAACCTATATCTCCATTATATATACCTTCTCCACTATCTTTTGAATCTTCACTTTCCCATTTTTTAGTGTAATTATTTTTTATTTGCATAACTTTATCACCGACTCTAAAAAGTCTTTTTTGGAAACTCTCTTCTAATTTAAATTTTTCAGGTTGGTTAAGGTATTTTTGTAACTCTACATTTAGATTGGTCACACCTAAGTCGCCTTTTCTCATAGAAGCTAGTATTTGTATATCTTTTAATTTATCTACATTATAAAATTTAGGTAGTCTTTCATTAACTAAGCCAACTATTTCTTGTAAAATTTCTTCATTTGTAGATTTTCTTATAAAGAAGAAGTCTTTACCTTTTGAATTTAAGTGAAGAGGTTGTCCGTTATTTATTTTATGAGCATTTACTACTATCATACTTTCTCTTGCTTGTCTAAATATTTCATTTAATTCAACTACATTTATAACCCCAGAATCTATCATATCTTTAAGTACATTACCTGCTCCAACAGATGGTAACTGGTCACTATCTCCAACTAGTATAACTCTAGTTCCTTCTTTTATAGCTCTTAGTAATGAGTACATTAATAAAATGTCAACCATAGAAACTTCATCTACTATTATCACATCTGCTTTTATAGGTTCTTCTTCATTTTTCATAAATTCTAATTGGTCACTATCTGTAGCAAATCCCATTTCAAGTAATCTATGTATAGTTTTTGCTTCTTTATTAGAAGTTTCGCTCATTCTTTTAGCAGCTCTTCCTGTTGGTGCTGCTAAAACAACTTCTTGATTGTTATTTTCAAATATTTTTATTATTGTGTTTATAGTTGTAGTTTTTCCTGTTCCAGGACCTCCAGTAACTATTACTACTCCACTTTCTATTGATTCTTTAACAGCCTTAGCTTGGTTAGTAGCTAACTTTATACCTTCTTCATTTTCAACAAGTCTTATTTCTTCTTCAATATCTATATTTAAATCTTTAAATTCACATTGAGATAATTTTATTATTTGCTTACAAACCCCGTTTTCAGATAAATAGTATGGTATTAAATATATTAAGTTTTGTCCGCTCATTTTTTCTATATGCACCTTTTGGTCATAAGCTAAATCCATTATACACTCTTCTATAAGATCAGTACTTACTTGTAATAGTTTTTTAGCATCTTGTATTAAAATATTTTCTGGTAGATAAGTATGTCCACTTCCTAAAGATTGATTTAGAGAATATAAAATTCCTTGGCAAATTCTATCTTTAGAATTCTTTTCTATTCCTATTTTATTCGCTATATCATCAGCTATTTTAAACCCGATACCTCTTATATCTTCCGCTAACTTATATGGATTTCTATTTATAACTTCAATAGCCTTATTTTTGTATTTTTTATATATTTTCATACAGTAATTAGGAGTAATTCCATAAGGTGATAATTCAATAATTATATTTCTAAGTTCTCTATTTTCTTCATAACTTTTGACTATTTGATTTATCTTCTTACTTCCTATACCTTCTACTTCTTGTAATCTTTCAGGACTATTTTGTATTATATCTAAAGTATTAACTCCAAATTTATCTATAATCCTTTTCGCCATTTTTTCACCTATTCCATGTATCATACCCGATGCCAGATATACATAAATTCCTTCGAGTGATGATGGCGTTACTGGCATAAATTTATTTACCTCAAACTGAGTTCCATAAGTTTTGTGATTTATCCATTTCCCCTCTACTTCTATGCTTTCTCCAACTGATAAAGTTGGCATACATCCGACTATTACAACTTCACTATTAGAGTTAGCTAAATGGGCTATGGTGTATCCATTATCCTCATTTTTGAATACTATATCACTTATCATTCCTTCTAATCTTTCCATACTTTTCTCCTACAACAAATAATATTTCTATACTGTACTTAAGTTGTAATTATTATACCTTTTATATAAAATAAAATCACCCCTTAAAGTAATATTACTTTAAGGGGCTTTATTTATAAATCTAATTTATATTATTGTCCTAGAGCTTCTTTTCTTAAAATTTGAGCTTTATCTGTTCTTTCCCATGGTAAATCTATATCAGTTCTACCAAAGTGTCCATAAGCTGCTGTACTTTTGAATATTGGTTGTCTTAAGTCTAAGTCTCTTATTATTGCACCTGGTCTTAAGTCAAAGTTCTTTTCAACTAATTTAACTAATATTTCTTCAGATACTTTTCCAGTTCCAAACGTATCTATAAATATAGAAAGTGGTCTTGCTACACCTATTGCATATGCAAGTTCTATTTCACACTTGTCAGCAAGCCCAGCTGCAACTATATTCTTAGCTACATATCTTGCAGCGTAAGCTGCAGATCTATCAACTTTTGTAGCATCTTTTCCTGAGAATGCTCCACCACCGTGTCTTGAGTATCCTCCGTAAGTATCTATTATTATTTTTCTTCCTGTAAGACCTGTATCTCCTTGAGGACCACCAACAACGAATCTTCCCGTTGGATTTATATATATCTTAGTTTCTTCGTCTAATAAATTAGCTGGTATAACTGCTTTTATTACATGATTTATTAAGTCTTCTCTTATTGTTTCACTAGTTACTTCTTCTCCATGTTGAGTAGATATAAGTACTGTATGAACTCTTACTGGAGTATTTCCTTCGTATTCTACTGTTACTTGAGTTTTTCCATCTGGTCTTAAGTAATCTAATGTAGAATTTTTTCTAACTTCTGTTAATCTTCTAGCTAATTTATGAGCTAAAGATATTGGAAGTGGCATTAATTCCTCTGTTTCGTTACAAGCAAAACCAAACATTATACCTTGGTCACCTGCACCTACTTTTTCTATTTCATCTTCTGCTGTTTGTCCATCTCTATTTTCTAATGCTTCATCAACACCCATAGCTATATCCCCTGATTGTTCATCTATAGAAGTTATAACTGCACAAGTGTCACAGTCAAATCCATATTTTGCTCTATCGTATCCTATTTCTCTTACTGTTTCTCTTACTATTTTAGGTATATCAGCATATGCTTTTGTTGTTATTTCTCCCGCTACTAATACAAGCCCCGTTGTTACTGTAGTCTCACAAGCAACTCTTGATAGTGGATCTTGCTTTAATAATTCATCTAATATTGCATCTGATATTTGGTCACATATTTTATCTGGATGCCCTTCTGTTACTGATTCTGATGTAAATAAATGTCTTGCCATTTTAATTCCTCCTTAATTTATAATTTCGGGGTTTGATTCATCCCCTATGCTAGTCCAATTATGAATACTCTTAGTTAATTTAACTTTATATATCTGAAATCTTACGCTATATATTAGAGGTAATAGTTTAATAATTAAAAAACCTCTTCTTATGCAAGAAGAGGTTAATTTTGTATATTCAATACATTAATTAACTAACCTCATCTCTCAAGACTATTTAGTCTTGTAGGATTTAGCACCTTTTCCCAAATGGGTGGTTGCTGGGCTTCACAGGGCCTATCCCTCCGCCGCTCTTGATAAGGTAATCAAGAAAGTTATTAAGTTCTTTATATTATATATCTCATTAATTTATATATTACTATCTTTATAAAATCCTGTCAATAATTTTAAATCAAATTTATCATTTGGAATATTCTTGCTTGTACTATATCAACTATATAGTATCCTATTTAATACCATTTTCATATTATATATTATGTAACCTAAGATAGGTATTTTTTAAATTAAAAATTCATATATTTTTTTGAAGGGGGGTGCCTATGTATTTAGCCAAAGTGAATTATAAAAAAGAGAACGTTGTAGAAGTATTAAGTTCAATACTTAAAGATTTAATCGATGAAAATACAGTTGTAGTTTGCATAGGAACAGACAGAGCTATCGGAGACGCTCTCGGACCATTAGTTGGTACAATGTTGCAAAATAGTGATTTTAAATACCCCGTTTACGGAACATTAGATAATCCTATCCACGCTTTAAATATATACGAATCTATTGATCACATAAAACAGATTCATCCAAATGGAAATTTTTTAGCTATAGATGCATGTTTAGGGTCAAAAAGTAGCATAGGTAATATACAAATAAGAGAAGGCCCAATTTTACCTGGAAAAGGTGTTGGAAAAAAATTACCTCAAATAGGAAACCATTCTATTGTAGGAATAGTTGATAAGATAGATGAAAATAATAGATTTTCATTTAATAATGTGCGCCTTAGCTTCATAATAGAATTAGCCGAAGTAATTTCGTTAGCTCTATTACTTTCTACCTAAAATATTCGTCAACACGTTACTCAAAATATTCGCCAACATGTTACTCAAAAAAACTCGCCCCATTATATTAGATAAGTCTAATATAATAGGGCGAGTATAATATTTATTTTAAAAAGTCCTAAATTTTAGGACTTTTATTTTATTTTTGTACAAGAGCAAACATTAATTCTCCGCTACAAGCAAGTTCTTCTCCAACGTAAGCTTTTGCTGTAGCCTTACCAATGTTTCTTCTTAAAGATAGCATTTCAACTTCCATAATTAATGTATCCCCAGGTCTTACTTCTTTTTTAAATCTTACCTTATCTATACCTGCAAATACACCTAATTTACCTTTATTTTCTTCTATAGACATCATAGCTACTGCCCCTACTTGAGCCATAGCTTCAACAATTAAAACCCCTGGCATTATAGGATATTCTGGAAAGTGGCCTTGGAAAAATGGTTCATTAGCTGTAACATTTTTAATACCTACTGCTTTTTTTCCTTCTTCTAATTCTATAACCTTGTCCACTAACAAAAATGGATATCTATGTGGTATTAACTCTTTTATTTGATCTATATTTAACATTGAAATACCTCCCTAAATTTTATTTTCTTCTAAAGGTACCACCTGTTTCAAGTAAGTCTAAAGACCCTAATGCACTTCCTGTTCCTTTTGCAACACATGCTAAAGGCTCATCTGCTATTATAACCTTTATACCTAGTCTTTCTTCTATTCTTTTGTCTAAACCATGTAATAAGGCTCCTCCACCTGTCATTATTATGCCTGTATCACTTATATCAGCTGCTAATTCTGGTGGTGTTTTTTCTAATACATTATGCGCTGAAACAACTATTTGCTCAGCACATTCATCAAGAGCACTTAAAATTTCTGTTGAGTTTATCTCTAGAGATACAGGTAATCCTGTAACTAAATTTCTACCGCTTATTTTCATACTCTTTTCTTCTTTTCTTTTAAATGCGCATCCTATTTCTATCTTTATTTTTTCAGCACTTCTTTCTCCGATAAGAAGATTATGTTGTTTTCTTATATATCTTACTATAGCTTCATCAAATTTATCTCCACCCATTTTAATAGATTCGCTTACAACAGCTCCTCCTAAAGATATTACGGCTATATCCGCTGTACCTCCACCGATATCTATAACCATGTTTCCATTTGGTTCAGCTATATCTATACCTGATCCAATTGCAGCTGCAATTGGTTCTTCTATAATATATACATCTCTTGCTCCGGCTTGTCTTGTAGCTTCTTCCACAGCTCTTTTTTCTACTTCCGTAACACCCGTTGGAACACAAACCATTATTCTAGGCATAAAAAATCTTGAGAATCCTTTTTTGTCTACAACTTTATTTATAAAATAATTTAGCATTTTTTCAGTTACATCGTAGTTTGAAATAACTCCATCTCTTAATGGTCTAATAGCTACTATATTTCCAGGTGTTCTACCTATCATCCTTCTTGCTTCTTCACCTACTGCTAAAACAGAATTTGTTCTTTGTTCTATCGCTACAACAGATGGCTCCTCTAATACAATTCCTTTACCACTAACATACACCAATACATTAGCAGTACCTAAGTCTATTCCTATATCAGCTCTAGCCATTTTTTCAACTCCTTTTTATATTCATTTATATTTAAACTTTTCGTTTTTTGCAAATACTCCTATATTACAAAATATACAAAAACCCTGTTTAAGTCAAGGAAAAGTTTCTTCATTTTTTAAGTAGTAAATTTATTTTATAAATAAAAAAAATGTAGGCTTTAACCTACATCTTTTTTTATATCTTTTTCATATTTAAGTTTTGTTGCCATGCCGCCTCTTATGTGTCTCTCAGATTTATTCTTTTCTAAAACCATCTTAACTTCTTTAGCCAGAGATGGATTTATTTCTTCCAGACGTTCTGTTACATCTTTGTGAATTGTACTTTTACTCACTCCGAATGTTTTTGCAGTTTGTCGTACCGTAGTATTTCTTTCTAGTATATATTTTGCTACAACGATAGCTCGCTCCTCTATATGAGATCTCAAGACTTCCCCCCCTCACATACTAGCCTTAATCATATATATGTAGCATTTCAAAAAAATATAACAGACTTAATCAAATTTGATTAAGTCTGTTATATTTTTTATTTTATTAAACTCATTGGATCTATGTATTTTTTTCCTTTAAATGCTTCTACATGTACGTGTGACCCATCTTGTCCTTCAACTGAGCTTGTGTTTCCTACAGTTCCTAAAACATCTCCAGATTTAATTTCTTGGCCTTTTTTAACCTTTGTATCTTTTGATAAATTAGAATATACTACTGTTGTATCATTATCACTTTTTACTTTAACTGAAATTCCATGTTGATCATCTGTAAATACAGATTCAACTTTACCATTTAATAAAGACTTGATTTCAGAACCACTCTTTGCACTTATATCTAAACCTTTATGTATTTCCCATACATCTAATGTTTTTGAATAACTTGGTTCTTTTTCTGAATACTCTCTAATTACTTTAGTTCCTAAAAAACTTAACTTCGAATCATTTTCCTTAGCCTTTTCTTTAGCTTTTTCTAAATTTTGCTCTGAATTTGTTGTTGGTACCACATTTTCATTATCTTTTTCTATTAATTGCAATTCATCATCTTTATCGGCTTTGTTTACAAATCCTTTATTAGACGCTAATTCATCCACATTATTTTTTGTAAACCAAACCCCACCAATTGCTAACAAACAAACACACGCAAATAAGGCTAAGTAAAAACCATCTTTTTCTAATAGCTTTTTCTTCATACAGCACCTCCAAATATTTATGTATTTATATTGTTGGCGTTAATTTCTATTTTTATACAATTTATGAACTTTTTTGAAATATATATTTTGTTATATATTTAATATATTAACTTAAAATTCTACATTAAAATAAACTCTATAAAGCAAGTAATTTGCTTTATAGAGTTTATTTTAATATATATCAGTTATATTAGTTCCTGTATAGTAATGAGACAATATTTCATAATACTTATAGCCGTCTTCTGCCATACCTTGAGCTCCCCATTGACTCATACCTACTCCATGTCCATATCCCTTTACATTAATTTTCACAGAGTTATTTTCAAACTTAATATCAAAGTTAGCCGAGTTTAAACTTAATATATTTCTGACATCGGTACCTTTAATTTCTTTATTACCTATCTTAATCGTTTCTACAGCTCCGCCTTCACTTCTTTTTTTAACCTTAACTTGATTACTCAAGTTACTTGCATCTATTTTAATATTACTATAACTTTTCTTAAATAAGTTTGCAAAGTCACCATTACTTAATTCTAATGCAGAAATATACTTAGGAGCATTTTTATCATATGGGCTATCAACTGATTTTAAATATGGATATGCTGAAGAAAAAACCTCTTCACTATTCTCAGTCTTTCCAGATGACGTTGAAAAATATAATGTAAGTATAGGCTTTCCTTTATATGTAATAATTTGACCTTTAGTCTCATCTACTGCTTGTTTTATTTTTTTATAAGAACTTTCCATCCAAGCTTTACCATTCCTCTTTTCTAGTTCTTCTGGACTTTTGTATTCTTGACAATGCCTAAAATCTGTACATACAAGTGCATTTTTATGTTTGCTATTTGGACCTTGTTTTTCTTTATACTTTACATAAGTTCTTGCTGCTAAAGCTTGGGCCTTTAAAGCCTCTATATCAAATTCTGCAGACATTTCCCCTGCTAAAACTCCACACAGATATTCTTCCATATTCATTGCTTGAACTTTACCCAACTTATGATTATATACATTAATAATAGGTGTTTTTTTATCTACAGTTTCATAATTTATTACTTCTTTTTCTTTTTTAGTGTCTGCTACTGGTGCTTTAGTAACTAATTCTTTTACTTCTTTTACTTGTGTACTAACATTAATATCATCATAAGATACTACACTTATAAGTATTGGAATTGATATTGAACAAACTACTACACCTGCTAAAATTAGTAAAGGGTTCTTCATATACTTCCTCCTTAGTTTTCTTATTAACATTAAAGTATATGAAAAACCCTATTCTTTTATTACATTAAATTACGTATTTATTAATCTTCTACTATCTTTATATTCCCGCCTAAAGCAGTTATTTTCTTATCTATATCAACATATCCTCTTTGTATGTGATATATTTCACCTATTTGAGTTTCACCTTCAGCTATAAGCCCACATAGTATAAGCGCTGCACCAGCTCTTAAATCTGTAGCATTTACTTTAGCTCCATGTAATTTATCAACACCATTAACTATAGCACTTCTACCTTCTATCTTTATATTCGCACCCATTCTATTAAATTCAGCAACGTGCATAAATCTATTTTCAAATACAGTTTCTATAACTACCCCTGATCCATTAGCTACAGTAAGCATAGCCATAAATTGAGCTTGAACATCTGTAGGAAATCCTGGATGAGGTAATGTTTTTATATCTATTGGCTTTAAAATTTCTGGTCCTATTACTCTAACAGCATTATCTAACTCTATTATTTCACATCCAGCTTCTTTTAATTTAGCTGTAACTGGCTTTAAATGCTCCATCATCACATTTTCTATTATTATATCGCCTTTTGTCATAGCTGCTGCTACCATGTAAGTTGCAGCTTCTATTCTATCTGGTATTACATTATGTTCCGCTCCATGTAATTCCTTAACTCCATTTATTTTTATAGTATTAGTACCCGCACCTTTTATATTAGCACCCATTTCATTTAAGAAGTTTGCTAAATCTACTATTTCTGGCTCTTCTGCTGCGTTTTCGATTATAGTAGTTCCTTCTGCAAGTGCAGCTGCCATCATTATGTTTTCAGTAGCTCCAACTGATGGGAAATCTAAATATAATTTAGCTCCTGTTAATTTTTTAGTAGTAGCTTCAACGAATCCGTGATCCATATCTACATCAGCACCTAAGTATTTAAATCCTTTTAGATGTAAATCTATAGGTCTAGTTCCTATAGCACATCCTCCTGGCATAGATATCTTAGTATGATTAAATCTTGCTAATAACGGTCCCATAACTAAGAATGATGCTCTCATCTTTCTTACAAGTTCATATGGTGCTTCACATGTAGTTATATTAGTTGCATCTACAGTTAATGTAGTACCTTCATATTCTACCTCAGCTCCTAAATGTCTTAATAAATCAGATATAACATGTACATCTCTTAAATTTGGAACTCCTCTTAAAGTAGACTTTCCTTTTGCTAATAAAGTTGATGCTATTATTGGTAAAACTGCGTTTTTTGCTCCATCTATTTTAACGTTCCCCTTAAGTGGGTTACTCTTGTTAACTATTATCTTTGCCATTTTATTGACCTCTCCTCATTAATTAATAATCTAATTTTAT
Organism: Faecalimicrobium sp. JNUCC 81; assembly: GCF_053667625.1. Lineage (NCBI taxonomy): Bacteria > Bacillati > Bacillota > Clostridia > Peptostreptococcales > Peptostreptococcaceae > Faecalimicrobium > Faecalimicrobium sp. JNUCC 81. The sequence continues at coordinate 157,657 of NZ_CM132203.1, read as the reverse complement.
AATTGGCGTAGCAATATAGATGATCGTTTTTTCGTCATCCTCACTATACCTCATTCCTATATTCAAATTTATCTTATCGCCTAAATATTCTAAGTAATTATCCTTTAAAACTTTGCTATATGCTGTAATAGATATAAAATTTTCTTCCTCTACTCTATCTATTTCTTTAGCATTCATATTATATAATATTTCTTGAAAAATATCATCATATTTATTCATCTGTAACTTTTTTGTGTACTCTCCTGATATACACGTATTTATGTCAACTTTTTGAACATGTTTGTTTAACGTATTTTCAAGAATTGTATAAATATCCACTATATTTTTATATACTTTATTTTCTAATATGTCAACCATAATATATGCTTCTTCGTCATTTTTTTTAATTCCAGAAATTGAAATATTTTTTTCTTCATTCTGAACTTGTGCATATATCTGGTTTTGGTTATTGTTCCAGTTTTCTTCCCACTTCATATTACTCTCTTCAAGGCCTAAATTGTTAATTATTTCCACGAATATATCTCTCATTTCATTCTTAGATATATCGTAGTTTATAACTCCATTCGCCTTTATATTGTAAAACTTAAAATTAGCTTGAGTATTATCAAAAGTTTCTATCAACTTATTATATTCATTGTTTGACTTAATATCAGCATATGATATTACTATTCCAATTATCATCAGTAATATAAAACTTGTAATTAATTTTATTATTTTCATAAAAAATCCCCCTTAAAATCATCATATTTATAATTGGATTATTGACAATTTTAAGGAGGATATACTTTATATACTATGTTAGTATTTTGTTTTTAATTGTTTAAACTTTATTATTCAACTGTTACTGATTTAGCTAAGTTTCTTGGCTTATCTACATCGCAACCTCTTTGAACTGCAACGTAGTAAGATAATAATTGAAGAGGTAGCACAGTTAATATACTTGATAATATATCATCTACATTCGGTATATATATTACCTTATCAGCTGCTTTTTCTACTTCTACATTTTTCTCTTGAGCTATTGCTATTACATAAGCTCCTCTAGCTCTAACTTCTTCCATATTTGAAACCATTTTTTCAAATAGCTCTCCTTGAGTAGCTATAGCTATAACTGGAGTTCCTTTTTCTATTAAAGCTATTGTACCATGCTTTAATTCTCCAGCTGCAAAAGCTTCTGCATGTATATAAGATATTTCTTTTATCTTTAATGCACCTTCCATAGCTAAGTTGTAGTCTAGTCCTCTACCTAAGTAGAATGCACTATGAGTTTCTTTTAAAGTTTTAGCTACATCATCTTTAATATAGTTTTCTTGTTCTAATGCTTTTAAAACTTTTTCAGGCATTTCTTTTAATTTTTCTATCATTTCATTGTAGTACTCTTTAGTTATAGTACCTCTCTTTATAGCAAAATCTAAAGCTATCATATAGAATGATACTAATTGAGTAGTGTAAGCTTTAGTTGATGCAACTGAAATTTCTGGTCCTGCCCAAGTATAGAATACATCATCAGCTTCTCTAGCTATAGAAGAACCAACAACATTAGTTACTGCTAATATTCTAGCTCCTTTATCTTTAGCATATCTTAAAGATGCTAATGTATCAGCTGTTTCTCCTGACTGGCTTACTAATATTAGTAAAGTTTTGTCATCTATAAATGGATCTCTATATCTAAATTCAGATGCTATATCAGTTATAACTGGTATTTTAGCAAATTTTTCTATAGCATACTTTCCTACAAGTCCTGCATGATATGCAGTACCACAAGCAACTATATAAACTCTATTTATTTTTTCTAAGTCTTCCTTAGTCATTTTTATATCATCTAATTGAATTTCTTCATTGTCATTTAATCTTCTTATTAGGGTTTCTTTAACTCCATTAGGTTGTTCGTAAACTTCTTTTAACATGAAGTGTTCATATCCGCCTTTAGATGCAGCTTCAACATCCCAAGTTATTTCGGTAACCTCTTTTTGCACAACTTCTCTATTTTCATTTAAAACAGTTAATTTATCTCCAACTATGTGAACAAACTCACCATTTTCTAAGAAGTATACATTTCTAGTGTATTTTAATATTGCAGGTATATCTGATGCTATGAAGTTTTCACCTTCTCCAAGTCCTACTACTAATGGACTATCTTTTCTTACTGATACTAATTCATTTGCATTATCTTTACATATAACACCTAATGCATATGCACCTCTTAATCTTTCAGTTGCCTTATAAACAGCATCTAATAGATTTCCTTCATAGTACTTATCTACTAAATGTGCCACAACTTCTGTATCTGTTTGAGATAAGAATACTACACCTTCAGCTTGTAACTCTTCTTTTAATTCACTATAGTTTTCTATTATTCCGTTATGAACTACTGCTATTGTCTTGTCCATATTGAAATGAGGATGAGAGTTTACATCAGATGGCTCTCCATGAGTTGCCCATCTTGTATGTCCTATTCCAAGTCCACCTTCTATAGGATTTTTTTCTAAGTCCTCAGCAAGTATTGCTAATCTTCCTTTGAACTTTCTTATTTCTAAGTCATTTCCACCATTTACTGCCACGCCTGCAGAATCGTACCCTCTGTACTCTAATTTAGAAAGCCCTTCTATTAGTACCTCTGTTGCTTGTCTGTGTCCTAAATATCCAACTATTCCACACATATTAAATTCCTCCTAAAAATATTATTTTATATATTTTTAGAGGTAGGTCATGATTACTTAAATTTCCCTTTGTCCAAAGAATTACTTCTAAGATTTAAGGAAATTCTTACGATGGTAATCACACCGCAGAGCATCCGCCGATAATTCGATAAACTCTGACCTCGTCAACTTAGTAGCTATGAAGTATTTGTATTTTGTCAATTACTAAGTTCTGGCGCTTATAAGTGAATACTAAGATAAATATCTTAGTATATCACTCCCATTAATTATTGCTTTAGGGTTATACTTTATTGTCTTAGTATTCACTTTTAAATTACGATAGTTTTTCTTGTATAAGGTTAGCTAAGTTTGTAGCTAATTCTTTTATTTGACCTTCCTCTTTACCCTCTAGCATAACTCTTACTAATGGTTCTGTTCCTGATGGTCTAATTAATACTCTACCACAACCATCTAATAACTTCTCAATTCTTTCTATTTCACTTTTTATCTCAAGATACTCCATATATCTATTCTTATTTTCATTTTTTATCCTAGCATTAACTAGCACTTGTGGGTACTGAGTCATAACTGCTGCAAGATCTGATATTTTCTTTTCTTCTTCAAGTACTATTTCAGCAAGTACTAAAGAACTAAGTACACCATCACCTGTTGTGTTGTAATCTAAGAATATCATGTGGCCTGATTGCTCTCCACCTAGGTTATATCCACTATTTTTCATTTCTTCTAATACATATCTATCCCCTACACCAGTAGTAGCTAATTTTATTCCATGCTCTTTAGCTGCTATAGTAAGGCCTATATTACTCATTACTGTAACTACTAATGTATCTTTTGCTAATTTATTTTTCTTTTTTAAATATATAGCACTTAATATCATTATATGATCTCCGTCAACAATGTTTCCATTTTCATCAACGGCAATTAATCTGTCAGCATCTCCATCATATGCAAGCCCTAAATCTGCTTTGTGCGCCAGAACAGCTTCTTGTAGACTTTGCGGATGTGTTGATCCACACTTATCATTTATATTATTACCATCTGGTTCACTATTTATAGTTACTACACTTGCACCTAACTCATCAAATACTATTGGCGCAACTTTATAAGCTGCTCCATTTGCACAATCTAAAACTACTTTTAATCCTTTAAAGTCAACATTTATTATAGATTTTAAATAATTTACATAATCTCTTTGTGCATCGTGTTTGTGTATTTTTTTACCAACATTTTCTCCAACTGGATGATAATCTACTTTTTCTATATTGTCAATATATTCTTCTATATTTAGTTCTAATTCATCATCAAGCTTATATCCATCTTTATTAAAGAATTTTATTCCATTGTATTCTACTGGATTATGTGATGCAGATATAACTACTCCACAATCAGCATTGTACTTTTTAGTTAAATAAGCAACTCCTGGTGTTGGTATTACTCCAACTGTTATAACATCACATCCAACAGACATAAGACCTGCTGTTAATGCGGCTTCTAACATATCTCCAGATACTCTAGTATCTTTTCCAACAACTACCTTAACTTTTTCTTTTCCTTGAGCTAGTACATATCCACCTGCTCTTCCAAGCTTATAAGCTAAGTCGCATGTTAATTCCGTATTAGCAATTCCTCTTACTCCATCAGTTCCGAAATATTTTCTCATGAAGAAATCTCCTTCCATTATGAAAAGCATATCAAATTATAATATATTATTATGTGCATATAAATGTGCTTAATTCTCTATTTTTAGTCATAAAATCATTTTAATACGTATACGATAAAAAGACAATAGAAATAATTCTATTGTCTTTTTTTTTGTTATTATTTGTTTTATTTTACTGCGTTTGAGCCTTTTTGTAAAGCCTCTTTATTTAATGGAACAAATTTCTCCTTACTAGGACCAAAAACCTTTTTAAATGCTTCTAATACTGAATCCGTCTCTACTGTTTGATTTGCTTCTAAATAGGCTCCTAACATTACCATATTTGCAACCTTTGGATTACCTAATTCTAGCGCTAAATCATTTGCTGGAATATAGTAAACTTCAACATCATCTCTTTCTACTTTTCTTTCTATTAATGAACTATTTACTAATATTTTTCCACCTGCTACTACTTCACTTTCAAATTTATCAAGTGATGGTGAGTTCATTACTATTGCGCAAGTTGCATCACTTGCTATAAGAGGTGATCCAACTGGTTTATCAGATACAGTTACGGCACAGTTTGCTGTACCTCCACGCATTTCTGGTCCATATGAAGGTAACCAAGCAACCTCTTTTCCTTCTAGCATTCCTGCATAAGTAAGCAACTGACCCATTGACATAACACCTTGACCACCAAAGCCTGCACATATTACTCTTTCTGTAGACATGCTACTTCACCTCCTGAGTTAAATCAACATCTTTTATATTTCCTAATGGATAATACGGAATCATGTTATCTCTTAACCATTTTAGTGAATCATTCGGAGTTAATCCCCAGTTTGTTGGACATGTAGATAATACCTCTACTATTCCAAATCCAAGTCCTGCTTGTTGTACTTCAAATGCTTTTTTTATAGCCTTTTTAGCTTTTCTAACATTAACAGGTGTATCTACTGAAACTCTTTCTACGAATACAGCACCTGGTAGTGTTGATAACATTTCACTCATTCTTATTGGGAAACCTTGCTTATCTATCTCTCTACCATATGGAGCTGTAGTAGCTTTTTGGCCAACTAAAGTAGTTGGCGCCATTTGCCCACCAGTCATTCCGTATATAGCATTATTTACAAATATAGTAGTAAACTTTTCTCCTCTAGCTGCAGCATGAACTATTTCAGCTGTACCTATAGAAGCTAAATCTCCATCCCCTTGATATGTAAATACTGTTTTATCTGGGTGAACTCTTTTTATACCAGTAGCTGCTGCAGGAGCTCTACCATGAGATGCCTCTTGCATGTCACAATTGAAATATTTATAAGATAAAACTGAACATCCAACAGGAGCTACTCCTATAGAATCTCCTATTACATCTAATTCTTCTAAAACTTCTCCTACTAATCTATGGATTATACCATGTGTACACCCTGGACAATAATGAGTTTGAACATCTGTTAATCCTTCAGTTTTTTTGAATACAACAGCCATTATTTAACACCCCCTGTAGCTAATTCTTCTTCTAATATTAAAATAGCCTTATCTGCTATTTCATTTGGAGTTGGTGCCATCCCTCCAGCTCTTCCATAGAAGTGAACTGGTAATTTACCTTCAATTGCTAGTTTTACATCTTCTACCATTTGACCCATACTCATTTCAACTGTTAATAAAGTTTTAGCTTCTGGTATATTTGCAAAAGCTTCAAATGGGAATGGCCATAATGTCTTAGGTCTTATAAGTCCTGCTTTTACACCTTGCTCTCTTAATATATCTATTGAATTTTTAACTATTCTTGATGTTGTACCATAAGCTACAAATACTAACTCTGCATCCTCAGTTTTATACATTTCACATTGAACTTCATTTTTTTCTATTTCTTTATATTTTTTATCTAATTTTATACAATGTTGTTCTAGTATTTCTGGTTCTAAATATAGAGAGTTTACTACATTAGGTTTTCTCTTGCCTTTAGTTCCTGTTGTCGCCCAATCTTTTGGTTGTAACTCTCTTTTTTTCATCTCCTTAAACTCTACAGGTTCCATCATCTGGCCTATCATACCATCTGCAGCAACCATAACTGGAGTTCTGTAGAAATCTGCAACATCAAAAGCTTCTATTATCATATCAACCGCTTCTTGTACAGTAGCAGGTGCATATACAGGTGTTCTATAATCTCCATTACCTCCACCTCTTGTTGACATAAAGTAGTCAGCTTGAGATGGCTGTATACTACCAAGTCCCGGTCCACCTCTCATTACATTTAGTACTACGCATGGTAATTCTGCTCCTGCTGCATAAGTTATCCCTTCTTGTTTTAAAGCTATACCTGGTGAAGATGAAGAAGTCATAACTCTCGCTCCTGCTCCTGCTGCTCCATAAACCATATTTATTGCAGCAACTTCAGATTCTGCCTGAACAAATACGCCCCCAATTTTAGGTAATTCTTTTGACATATATTCCGGAACTTCATTTTGTGGTGTTATTGGATATCCAAAAAAGTATTTACATCCAGCTTCTATAGCTGCTTTTCCAAATGCTTCGTTACCCTTCATAAGTATTTTAGCCATTAAAAACCCCCCTTTATATTTTAATTAAAATCTTTCTACTGTAATAACCTCATCTGGGCACATAGTTGCACAGTTTGTACATCCTATGCATTTCTCCAAATCAATAACTGTTGCAGGGTTATATCCTTTTTTATTAATTTTCATATTATCCATCGCAACAATTTTCAATGGACATGCTTCTACACATAGCCCGCAACCTTTGCAACGGTCTTGATTAAAAGATACTGTTCCTTTAGCCATTAAAATACCCCCTTAAATCTTTCTTATATTTGAGCTCAAATTACATCCAGTCTTCCCTCATATAAAGCTTAATTGGAAAAATCTCTCCATTTAAATCTTTAGGTAACTTATCTACTAAACTTTCCATACATGTAACATATTTTATAGGTATATTAGTAGCATTAGACACTTCTTCTACTAATTTTTGACCTCTTAAAATATCATCAATAGTAGTAGACCTTATTAAATGTGTATTATTTATTAGTCCTGTCACCTTTAACTTAGAAGTTCTTTCTATCGCATTTATATGATGAATAACTTGGTTATAAGTTTGAGTTTGCTCTCTATTTGCATTTACTACGCAAAACATATCATATTCTTTTTCTTTTATTTCATTACTAAATCTTCCTAATAATCTAGCTCCAACGTCATCTCCTCCTATATCCATAACATAATCATAGGATTCATCATTTATCGGTGTCATAACTTGAGCTGAAACTGCTGGTAAATCTAGCGTTGGTGCATTGATTGAGCTATCTATAGCTAGTATATCTAAAGACTGTAATAAGCCCTTTTTTTCCCTTGTTCTGAAGTAGACATTTACTACATCTAAGTCGGATAAAGCTATTTTTCCAGATATATGTGTTCTTAGTTTGGTAACATAATTCATTACAAATTCACTTTTCCCACTTCCATAATGTCCTGTTATTATCCTTATTCTATTATCCTCAGTTATCATAAATATCCCCTATCAAGTCTTAATTTTAGTTTTAAATATAACCTAGCTCGCAAAGATATTCTTTGGGACTTTCTTCATTGTTTAAAACTCTAAGTCCACCTTGCGCTAAAGCTATCATCTCATCTTCCCCCGGATAAACTCTTACTTTCGATATAAATTCAACATTTTCTTTTATAAGATTTGTAAATTTATTTGAGTAAGCAATACCTCCTGTTAATAATATGCCATCAACATCTCCTTTAAGAACTGCAGCGCAAGCACCTACTTCTTTACTTATTTGATATGCCATTGCTTCATATATTAATTTAGCTTCTTCATCAATATATTCTATTCTTTGTTCTACATCTCTAACATCATTAGTGTTTAAGTATCCTACTAGTCCACCATTTCCTTTTATCTTCTTTTTAATATCATTTTGACTATACTTCCCGCTAAAACACATCTTAACTAAATCACCTACAGGTAATCCTCCACTTCTTTCTGGTGAGAATGGACCTTCTCCATCTAATGCATTTGCAACGTCAATAACTTTCCCCTTTTCATGAGCTCCTACAGATATTCCTCCACCCATATGAACTACTATAAAATTACACTCACTATATTCCTTTCCTAGCTCCTTAGAAGCTCTTCTAGCAGTTGCTTTTTGATTTAATGCATGGAATATACTCTTTCTCTGTATTTCAGGAATTCCTGACACTCTTGCTATGTCATTCATTTCATCAACAACAACTGGATCTACTATATATGATGGTATATTAACTGAATCTCCTATTTCTTTAGCTATAATTCCACCTAGATTTGATGCATGTTCTCCCAATACCCCTAACTTCAAATCATCTATCATAGATTCATTTACAGCATAAGTCCCACCTTTTATAGGTCTTAGAAGCCCTCCTCTACCCACTACAGCGTCTAATTCATTTATACTAACTCCACCTTCTATTAAAGCTTCTTCTATTACATTTTTACGAAATTGAAATTGATCTGATATTTTTTCATACTTACTAATTTCTTCTGATGAATGTCTTAAAGTTTTTTCGAATACTAGATCCTCATTATCAAACACCGCAATTTTAGTCGATGTTGATCCAGGATTTATTGTTAATATTTTGAATAAGTTATTCATGTATATCCCCCTATATTCTTAATTCCCAGCTGACATTAACACACCTAAAGCTATTGAGTTTAATTTTGTTTCTTCATTATCTGCTCTAGAAGTTAATATTATTGGAGCTTTTGCACCAACTATAACTCCTGCATTTTTTGATTTTGAGAAAAATACTAAAGACTTGTATAATATATTTCCTGCTTCTATATCTGGAGCTAATAATATATCTGCATTTCCAGCTACAGGGTGATTTATTCCTTTATGATTAGCTGCTTCTATTGACACAGCATTATCTAAAGCAAAAGGACCTCCTACTATACAATCTTTTATTTCTCCCCTTTCACACATTTCTTCTAATTCTTTTGCATCAATTGTATCTTGCATTTTAGGATTTACTTTTTCTTTTGCGCATAATACTGCTACTTTTGGATTTTTTATATCTAACGAATGAGCTACTTTACATGAATTTTCTATGATTTGCCTTTTTATATTTACGTCTGGTGCTAAGTTCATAGCTGCGTCAGTTATAAAAAATAACTTATCGTATTCTTCTATATCAAATACCGCTACGTGACTTAATACATTACCTGTTCTTAATCCAACCTTTTTATTTAAAACGGCTTTTAGTATTATAGATGTGTCTACTAAACCTTTCATAACCATGTCCGCTTTATTTTGAGATACTAATTCAACGGCTTTAAGAGATGCTTGTTCTAAATCTTTTATATCTATTAATTGGTAATTACTTATATTTATATCTAACCTCTTAGCTATTTCTTTTGTTTTTTCTATATCCCCTATCAAAATAGCGTCTATTATTCTTTCCTTTCTTGCCATCTCAACTGCTATTAATACTTCTTTGTCTTGGCAACAAGCTACTGCAACAATCTTTGGACCTCTTTCTTTTGCAAATTTAATTACATCTTCAAAGCTTCTCAATTATTACACCTCATTTTAATACATATTAAATACAGTTTTTTTAATAAATATATGCTAAATTTAACTAAATTATATGTATTCATTCTAAATATCGTTTTCCTAGCAGCCGATTTTAAAACACATATACAAAATACATCTACTTTTATAATATATTGAAAATAAATAAGATGCAACAAAAACTATATTAGTAGTTTTAAACTAATAGTTTTAATTGCATCTTATCTAGTTAAATTTTATTAATTTTTCATTTTTTTATTCAACAATTGTTAAGTTTGGTTCAATTGTTATGTGTTTTGCATCATATTTAGTTTCATATTTTATAGAATATAATCCCTCTTCATTAGGTAATTCATTAAAATCTATATATAAAACTATATCTGACTTAGTTGGAGCTGATAAATTATCTCCATGTTCTACACTTACCTTTATATTTTCTGGAATTTTAACCTTATTCATATCTATAGTATCACTTAAATTTCTTAATTCAACGTCTTCTTTTGTGTATGTAAGGTTACTACTTATATACTTAACAGCATCTAATTTTATAGTTATAAACTTAGATTCTGCTGATATCCCCTCTGGTATCTCTAAATATATATCTTTAGATATATCCCCTGTTATAGATGACAAGTCTACAGGCTTTGTACTAATAGTATTTATGTTGTCTACTATATCTTTTTTACCTTTGATAGTTATAGTCTTTTGACTTAATGTATAATCTTTTAAGTTATCCTCTGCCTGACTATTACCACTAAACTTTACACTTATAGGAACTGTTTTTTGTTTTAAAAACTTTACGTTTACAGTTACGTTAGAAAAGTCTAAATGTACTCCCTCTACTTTTTTACCGTTTTCATCAACGGGAACTAAGCTTAATTCTTTCTTAAAGTCATTAGTTTCATCTCCTACATTAAGTGTAGCTACAACCTTTTGAACTTTTTTTACTAATACTCTTGGACCTGAAACCTTTACATTATCTTTGTCCATATCAACTGGTTCTATATTATTTTTTGCTCTACCTTCTAAATTTACTTCTATAGCTCTTTTTTCTTTTACTACCTTTTCTAAGTTTACTACCAACACTCCACTTTTAAACTCATGTGTAACTTTTCCCGGAACACTTGCTTTTAAATAGATTTGATTAGTACCTTCCCCAGTACTATTACTTCCTTCAACCTTATTTATTTGACCATAAATATGTATATCATTTCTACTTAACTTTTGAATACTTGAAAGCTTACCTGTTATAGCTATATCTGCAGTCAAATCTACCTCAGGATAAATAACTAAATCTTTATCTGCAAGCTGATTCATATTATTTATCTGTACTGGTATATCTTCAAAAACTTTTGTTTCTTCTGGATCTACAACTGCCATAACATACATCCATAACACAACTGCACTTAATAACGATATTAACTTTATTCTAGTATTATGTTTTAATTGATCTATCATCTGAATATCCCGCCTTTGAAAAAGCTTTTTTCATCCGTAATAGTTTTCAGATTACTTCTTAATATATTAGTCATCCTATCCTTCGATATATTCCTATATAGCTTTCCTGCTTTAGCTATAGATACATCTCCTGTTTCTTCTGAAACAACCAATGATATACAATCTGAAACTTCACTAACACCTACTGCTGCTCTATGTCTAGTACCCAAATCTTTGCTCAAATCTTTACTTTCTGTTAGTGGTAAAAAACATGCAGCTGCTTTAACTTGCGATCCTCTAATAACTACTGCTCCATCATGAAGCGGTGTATTAGGAATAAATATATTTATTAATAACTGTCTTGATACTTCACCGTCTATACTAGTTCCCGTATTTATTATTTCTCCTATTTTAGTTTGTCTTTCCATAATAATAAGGGCCCCTATTTTTTGTCTTGATAATGAATATAGTGCTTCTACTATTTCTTCTATTGTTTTATTAAGAGTTTCTTCTGGTGTATTTGTACCATTTTTTCCAAATATATTAAACTTTGCTCTACCTATGTGTTCAAGGCCTGCTCTAAGTTCTGGTTGGAATATTATAAGTGCAGCAATAACTCCAAAATCTAATGCATTAACTAATATCCAATATAATGTATGTAATTTAAAAGTATCACTAAGCTGTGTGGCTACTAATAACAATAGTATACCTTTAAAGACTTGTTCTGCCCTTGTATCTTTTATAAACATAAATATTTTATAAAATAAATACGCTACTATTAATATATCCACTATATCATTTATGGTCAAATTAAAAATTGTATCAAAGAAACTTCTCAAAAAAGAATTTATATCCACAGTTAATTCCTCCTGTCTGATAAGTTCTTAATCATTTACACTATGTATTATACTATATTACTCTAACTATATACAAATTATTTAAAGTATAGTAAATAATTATAAATTTTATTTAAATAAATTTATATAAAAAAAAAGTTTCACATTTGTGAAACTTTCTATTGGTGAGCGCACAGGGATTCGAACCCCGGACACACGCCTTAGAAGGGCGTTGCTCTATCCAGCTGAGCTATGCACCCATATTTTATATGGAGCGGGAAACGAGATTCGAACTCGCGACTTCAACCTTGGCAAGGTTGCGCTCTACCACTGAACTATTCCCGCATATTTAGTTTGTATTACATATATAATTTATAGTGGCGGGAATAACAGGACTCGAACCTGTGACCCATTGATTAACAGTCAATTGCTCTACCAACTGAGCCATATTCCCGCATATTAAATTAATTTGGCGACCTGGAAGGGACTCGAACCCTCGACCTCCAGCGTGACAGGCTGGCATTCTAACCAGCTGAACTACCAGGCCATAAATGGTGGGACTAACAGGGCTCGAACCTGTGACCCCCTGCTTGTAAGGCAGGTGCTCTCCCAGCTGAGCTATAGTCCCATAAGTTTAATCTGGAGCGGGTGAAGGGGATCGAACCCTCACAGCCGGCTTGGAAGGCCGGAACTCTACCATTGAGCTACACCCGCATATTTAATTGGTGACCCATAGGGGAATCGAACCCCTGTTACCGCCGTGAAAGGGCGGTGTCTTGACCGCTTGACCAATGGGCCATAAATTGGTTGCGGAGGCAGGACTCGAACCTACGACCTTCGGGTTATGAGCCCGACGAGCTGCCAACTGCTCCACTCCGCGATATTAATATAAATGGTGCCGAAGACCGGAATCGAACCGGTACGAGAGGTAAGTCCCGCAGGATTTTAAGTCCTGTGCGTCTGCCAGTTCCGCCACTTCGGCACATTAACGTGGCTATGTCTTACTCTCCCAGGCAGTTGCCCACCAAGTACCATCAGCGCTAAAGAGCTTAACTTCTGTGTTCGGAATGGGAACAGGTGTATCCTCCTTGCTATTATAACCACATTAATGTATTCATTTAAGGCAAACAAACATTAAAATTAATATTTGTTAGTAGAGTTAATACTCTGAAAACTACAAACATTTAATATACTAATCATTTTAAATTATGGTCAAGTCCTCGACCTATTAGTATCGATAAGCTAAATACATTACTGCACTTACACCTTCGACCTATCAACCAGGTAGTCTTCCTGGGGTCTTACCCTTACGGTGGGAAATCTTATCTTGAAGTTGGCTTCGCGCTTAGATGCTTTCAGCGCTTATCCATTCCGTACATAGCTACCCAGCCATGCCCTTGGCAGAACAACTGGTACACCAGAGGTACGTCCATCCCGGTCCTCTCGTACTAAGGACAGGTCTCCTCAAATTTCCTACGCCTGCGACGGATAGGGACCGAACTGTCTCACGACGTTCTGAACCCAGCTCGCGTACCACTTTAATGGGCGAACAGCCCAACCCTTGGGACCTACTACAGCCCCAGGATGTGATGAGCCGACATCGAGGTGCCAAACCTCCCCGTCGATGTGGACTCTTGGGGGAGATAAGCCTGTTATCCCCAGGGTAGCTTTTATCCGTTGAGCGATGGCCCTTCCATGCGGAACCACCGGATCACTAAGTCCGACTTTCGTCCTTGCTCGACCTGTATGTCTTGCAATCAAGCTCTCTTTTGCCTTTACACTCTTCGTACGATTTCCGACCGTACTGAGAGAACCTTTGAGCGCCTCCGTTACTCTTTGGGAGGCGACCGCCCCAGTCAAACTGCCCACCTGACGGTGTCCCAAGACCTGATTCAAGGCCTCTGGTTAGGATCCCAGTACTACAAGGGTGGTATCCCAAGGATGACTCCACACAAACTGGCGTTCATGCTTCAAAGTCTCCCACCTATCCTGTACATGTAGTACCAAGACCCAACGTCAAGCTACAGTAAAGCTCCATGGGGTCTTTCCGTCCTGTCGCAGGTACCCGGCATCTTCACCGGGATTACAATTTCACCGAGTCTATTGTTGAGACAGTGCCCAAATCGTTACGCCTTTCGTGCGGGTCGGAACTTACCCGACAAGGAATTTCGCTACCTTAGGACCGTTATAGTTACGGCCGCCGTTTACTGGGGCTTAAGTTCACTGCTTCGATTGCTCTAACAGATCCCCTTAACCTTCCAGCACCGGGCAGGCGTCAGCTCCTATACATCGTCTTGCGACTTAGCAGAAACCTGTGTTTTTGGTAAACAGTCGCTTGGGCCTATTCTCTGCGGCCATCCAAAGGATGGCACCCCTTCTCCCTAAGTTACGGGGTCATTTTGCCGAGTTCCTTAACAATAGTTCTCTCGCTGGCCTTAGGATACTCTCCTCACCCACCTGTGTCGGTTTGAGGTACGGGCGCCTTTAAACTCGATAGAGACTTTTCTTGACAGTGTGAAATCAGCTACTTCGCTACTAAATTTCGCTCCCCATCGTACCCCAGCATTATCAAGACGGATTTGCCTATCTTGACTGCCTCAGTACTTAGCCACACATAACCAACAGTGTGGTTAGCTTATCCTACTGTGTCATCCCATTTCTCAAGCGTTTATTGGCGGTACAGGAATATCAACCTGTTGTCCATCACCTACGCCTTTCGGCCTCGGCTTAGGTCCCGACTAACCCAGGGCGGACGAACCTTCCCCTGGAAACCTTGGGTTTACGGCCCGTGGGATTCTCACCCACGTCTCGCTACTCATGCCAACATTCTCACTCGTATACTGTCCACGTGTCCTTACGGTCACGCTTCAGCCTGCATACGAAGCTCCCCTACCCATCATAATGATGCCGTAGCTTCGGTAGTACGTTTTAGCCCCGGAAATTTTCGGCGCAGGATCACTCGACCAGTGAGCTATTACGCACTCTTTAAATGAGTGGCTGCTTCTAAGCCAACATCCTGGTTGTCTGTGCAATCCCACATCCTTTACCACTTAACGTACATTTAGGGACCTTAGCTGACGATCTGGGCTGTTGCCCTTTCGACTATGAATCTTATCACCCACAGTCTGACTCCCAAGTATAAGAATACGGCATTCGGAGTTTGATAGTCTTCGGTAAGTGCAATACCCCCTAGGACATTCAGTGCTCTACCTCCGCTTCTCTCAACCTTGAGGCTAGCCCTAAAGCTATTTCGGGGAGAACCAGCTATCTCCGGGCTCGATTGGAATTTCACCGCTATCCACAAGTCATCCCCGAGCTTTTCAACGCTCGTGGGTTCGGTCCTCCACGAAATTTTACTTTCGCTTCAACCTGCTCATGGATAGGTCGCCCGGTTTCGGGTCTACGTCAAGTAACTTAAGCGCCCATTTAAGACTCGCTTTCGCTACGGCTCCGCACCTTAAGTGCTTAACCTTGCTACTTAACGTAACTCGTTGGCCCGTTCTACAAAAAGTACGCGGTCACACAAGTAATGTGCTCCCACAGCTTGTAAGTGCAGGGTTTCAGGTTCTATTTCACTCCCCTCCCGGGGTTCTTTTCACCTTTCCCTCACGGTACTATGCGCTATCGGTCACTAGGTAGTATTTAGGCTTGGAGGATGGTCCCTCCTGCTTCCCACAGGGTTTCACGTGTCCCGTGGTACTCTGGATCATATCTGAAGTCTTCTCGTTTTGACTACGTGGCTGTTACACTTTATAGCGGAGCTTTCCAACTCTCTTCGTCTACAATAGCCTCTTCGTTTATGATATGTCCGCAACCCCAACAAAGAAAACTTCATTGGTTTGGCCTGTTCCGCGTTCGCTCGCCGCTACTTACGGAATCGAATTTCTTTCTTTTCCTCCGGGTACTTAGATGTTTCAGTTCCCCGAGTTCCCCTCGCTAAGCTATGTATTCACTTAACGATACTTAGACATTACTCTAAGTGAGTTTCCTCATTCGGAAATCTTCGGATCAAAGTTTACGTGCAACTCCCCGAAGCTTATCGCAGCTTATCGCGTCCTTCATCGGCTCCTAGTGCCAAGGCATCCGCCCTGCACCCTTAATAACTTGACCAGTTATTAAAGTGTTTCGTCAACGAACAAACTTCGTATTCACTCAGTTTATTACGTTACTCAAAGTTTGATATTTTAATGACTTATCGTGTCGTTGATATTTTTAGAAGTTATCTTCTTCATATATATAAAATGATGTCATATCACTAAATGTTATGCAGTTTTCAAAGTACTAAAATGCTTCGCATGTCGCCAACGATATTACTTCACATACGTTCAGTAACATCCGTTGCTCAAACAACGAAATGGTGGAGATGAGGAGGATCGAACTCCTGACCCCTTGCGTGCAAGGCAAGTGCTCTCCCAGCTGAGCTACACCCCCATATAGAGTTTTAAGAACTCTCAAAATTAAACAGTAGGTAATTCTCCTTAGAAAGGAGGTGATCCAGCCGCACCTTCCGATACGGCTACCTTGTTACGACTTCACCCCAGTTATTGATTTCACCTTCGACGGCCGCTTCCAAAAGGTTAGCAAACCGGCTTCGGGCGCCCCCAACTTCCGTGGTGTGACGGGCGGTGTGTACAAGACCCGGGAACGCATTCACCGCAGCATTCTGATCTGCGATTACTAGTAACTCCAGCTTCATGTAGGCGAGTTTCAGCCTACAATCCGAACTGAGAATGGCTTTAAGGGATTAGCTCCGCCTCACGACTTGGCTGCCCTCTGTACCACCCATTGTAGCACGTGTGTAGCCCTAAGCATAAGGGGCATGATGATTTGACGTCATCCCCACCTTCCTACAGGTTATCCCTGGCAGTCCCTCTAGAGTGCCCAACTTAATGCTGGCAACTAAAGGCAAGGGTTGCGCTCGTTGCGGGACTTAACCCAACATCTCACGACACGAGCTGACGACAACCATGCACCACCTGTCACTTCTGTCCCCGAAGGGAAATCTCCGATTAGGGAGAGGTCAAAAGGATGTCAAGCTTAGGTAAGGTTCTTCGCGTTGCTTCGAATTAAACCACATGCTCCGCTACTTGTGCGGGTCCCCGTCAATTCCTTTGAGTTTCACTCTTGCGAGCGTACTTCCCAGGCGGAGTACTTAATGCGTTAGCTGCGCCACCGAAGGGGGTAACCTCCGACAGCTAGTACTCATCGTTTACGGCGTGGACTACCAGGGTATCTAATCCTGTTTGCTCCCCACGCTTTCGTGCCTCAGTGTCAGTTACAGTCCAGAGAGCCGCCTTCGCAACTGGTATTCCTCCTAATATCTACGCATTTCACCGCTACACTAGGAATTCTACTCTCCTCTCCTGCACTCAAGTTTCTCAGTTTCAAAGGCTTACTACGGTTGAGCCGTAGCCTTTCACCTCTGACTTAAGAAACCACCTACGCACCCTTTACGCCCAGTAATTCCGGATAACGCTAGCCCCCTACGTATTACCGCGGCTGCTGGCACGTAGTTAGCCGGGGCTTCCTCCTCAAGTACCGTCATTATCTTCCTTGAGGACAGAGCTTTACGACCCGAAGGCCTTCATCGCTCACGCGGCGTTGCTGCATCAGGCTTTCGCCCATTGTGCAATATTCCCCACTGCTGCCTCCCGTAGGAGTTTGGACCGTGTCTCAGTTCCAATGTGGCCGATCACCCTCTCAGGTCGGCTACTGATCGTCGCCTTGGTAAGCCGTTACCTTACCAACTAGCTAATCAGACGCGGGTCCATCCTGTACCGCCGGAGCTTTGATAAAAAAGCCATGCGACTCTCTCATGTTATCCCGTATTAGCATACCTTTCGGTATGTTATCCGTGTGTACAGGGCAGGTTACCCACGCGTTACTCACCCGTCCGCCGCTCTTTCCCGAAGGAAATCGCTCGACTTGCATGTGTTAGGCACGCCGCCAGCGTTCATCCTGAGCCAGGATCAAACTCTTAAATATAAGTTTTGACTTGGGCTCAGATACTGTTATATATCTGGCTTTGTTTGGTTGTTTCAAATTCTATAAATTAACCTACTGTTTAATTTTCAAAGTTCTTAATAATAGTTTAAGTTGGTAGCGGTAACAGGAGTCGAACCTGTGACCTTTCGGGTATGAACCGAACGCTCTAGCCAACTAAGCTATACCGCCATATTCATTAATATGTTTTGGTGCCCAGAGGCGGAATCGAACCACCGACACGGGGATTTTCAGTCCCCTGCTCTACCGACTGAGCTATCTGGGCAAATTGGTGGGCCTAGCTGGACTCGAACCAGCGACCTCACGCTTATCAGGCGTGCGCTCTAACCACCTGAGCTATAGGCCCAACTTATTGGTCGAGGTAGAGGGACTCGAACCCCCGGCCCCATGGTCCCAAACCAAGTGCGCTACCAAACTGCGCTATACCTCGACATTAACTTATAATTTTAATTTTAAATGGCAGGGGTAGAGGGACTCGAACCCCCGGCGCACGGTTTTGGAGACCGACGCTCTACCAACTGAGCTATACCCCTATGAATTTATGGTGGACCATCAGGGACTCGAACCCCGGACCTACCGGTTATGAGCCGGGCGCTCTAACCAACTGAGCTAATGGTCCAAACTTATTGGTCGAGGTAGAGGGACTCGAACCCCCGGCCCCATGGTCCCAAACCAAGTGCGCTACCAAACTGCGCTATACCTCGACATAAAAACAAAAATTGGCGGAGAAGGAGGGATTCGAACCCTCGCACCGGTTTAATCCAGCCTAATCCCTTAGCAGGGGATCCTCTTGAGCCACTTGAGTACTTCTCCGAATATTAAATTAAAATGGCGGAGAGGGTGGGATTCGAACCCACGGTGCCGTTAAGCATCACTGGTTTTCAAGACCAGCTCCTTAAACCACTCGGACACCTCTCCAATTGGTGATCCATCCGCGACTCGAACGCGGGACACCCTGATTAAAAGTCAGGTGCTCTACCGACTGAGCTAATGGATCATATTTAATTAAGTTGGCAGGGGATGCAGGACTCGAACCTACGCATGTAGCAGTCAAAGTGCTATGCCTTACCGACTTGGCGAATCCCCTATAATTGTGGTGAGCGCACAGGGATTCGAACCCCGGACACACGCCTTAGAAGGGCGTTGCTCTATCCAGCTGAGCTATGCACCCACATTATATGATTCAATGGAGCGGGTGAAGGGGATCGAACCCTCACAGCCGGCTTGGAAGGCCGGAACTCTACCATTGAGCTACACCCGCATATTTAATTGGTGGAGGATGGTGGATTCGAACCACCGAAATCGTCGATAACAGATTTACAGTCTGCCCCCTTTGGCCGCTCGGGAAATCCTCCGTTTTTCATGGAGCTGGTGATAGGAATCGAACCTACAACCTGCTGATTACAAGTCAGCTGCTCTACCGTTGAGCCACACCAGCTAATTGGCGGGAATAACAGGACTCGAACCTGTGACCCATTGATTAACAGTCAATTGCTCTACCAACTGAGCCATATTCCCGCATATTAAATTAATTTGGCGACCTGGAAGGGACTCGAACCCTCGACCTCCAGCGTGACAGGCTGGCATTCTAACCAGCTGAACTACCAGGCCGCGAATGGTGGGACTAACAGGGCTCGAACCTGTGACCCCCTGCTTGTAAGGCAGGTGCTCTCCCAGCTGAGCTATAGTCCCGGGATATTGGTGACCCATAGGGGAATCGAACCCCTGTTACCGCCGTGAAAGGGCGGTGTCTTGACCGCTTGACCAATGGGCCTAACACCATTCTAAACTATTAGTTTAGAATATCAACGTGGCTATGTCTTACTCTCCCAGGCAGTTGCCCGCCAAGTACCATCAGCGCTAAAGAGCTTAACTTCTGTGTTCGGAATGGGAACAGGTGTATCCTCTTTGCTATTATAACCACATTGTATTTTATGTCCATTTCTTGGACAAGTATTATATTAACATTTTTTATCAAAAACGTCAATACCCTTTTTTATATTTTTTAAACTTTTTTAGTGGAAAAATATAAATTAATACTCTGAAAACTGCAAACATTTATTGAATTAATCATTTTAAATTATTGGTCAAGTCCTCGACCTATTAGTATCGATAAGCTAAATACATTACTGCACTTACACCTTCGACCTATCAACCAGGTAGTCTTCCTGGGGTCTTACCCTTACGGTGGGAAATCTTATCTTGAAGTTGGCTTCGCGCTTAGATGCTTTCAGCGCTTATCCATTCCGTACATAGCTACCCAGCCATGCCCTTGGCAGAACAACTGGTACACCAGAGGTACGTCCATCCCGGTCCTCTCGTACTAAGGACAGGTCTCCTCAAATTTCCTACGCCTGCGACGGATAGGGACCGAACTGTCTCACGACGTTCTGAACCCAGCTCGCGTACCACTTTAATGGGCGAACAGCCCAACCCTTGGGACCTACTACAGCCCCAGGATGTGATGAGCCGACATCGAGGTGCCAAACCTCCCCGTCGATGTGGACTCTTGGGGGAGATAAGCCTGTTATCCCCAGGGTAGCTTTTATCCGTTGAGCGATGGCCCTTCCATGCGGAACCACCGGATCACTAAGTCCGACTTTCGTCCTTGCTCGACCTGTATGTCTTGCAATCAAGCTCTCTTTTGCCTTTACACTCTTCGTACGATTTCCGACCGTACTGAGAGAACCTTTGAGCGCCTCCGTTACTCTTTGGGAGGCGACCGCCCCAGTCAAACTGCCCACCTGACGGTGTCCCAAGACCTGATTCAAGGCCTCTGGTTAGGATCCCAGTACTACAAGGGTGGTATCCCAAGGATGACTCCACACAAACTGGCGTTCATGCTTCAAAGTCTCCCACCTATCCTGTACATGTAGTACCAAGACCCAACGTCAAGCTACAGTAAAGCTCCATGGGGTCTTTCCGTCCTGTCGCAGGTACCCGGCATCTTCACCGGGATTACAATTTCACCGAGTCTATTGTTGAGACAGTGCCCAAATCGTTACGCCTTTCGTGCGGGTCGGAACTTACCCGACAAGGAATTTCGCTACCTTAGGACCGTTATAGTTACGGCCGCCGTTTACTGGGGCTTAAGTTCACTGCTTCGATTGCTCTAACAGATCCCCTTAACCTTCCAGCACCGGGCAGGCGTCAGCTCCTATACATCGTCTTGCGACTTAGCAGAAACCTGTGTTTTTGGTAAACAGTCGCTTGGGCCTATTCTCTGCGGCCATCCAAAGGATGGCACCCCTTCTCCCTAAGTTACGGGGTCATTTTGCCGAGTTCCTTAACAATAGTTCTCTCGCTGGCCTTAGGATACTCTCCTCACCCACCTGTGTCGGTTTGAGGTACGGGCGCCTTTAAACTCGATAGAGACTTTTCTTGACAGTGTGAAATCAGCTACTTCGCTACTAAATTTCGCTCCCCATCGTACCCCAGCATTATCAAGACGGATTTGCCTATCTTGACTGCCTCAGTACTTAGCCACACATAACCAACAGTGTGGTTAGCTTATCCTACTGTGTCATCCCATTTCTCAAGCGTTTATTGGCGGTACAGGAATATCAACCTGTTGTCCATCACCTACGCCTTTCGGCCTCGGCTTAGGTCCCGACTAACCCAGGGCGGACGAACCTTCCCCTGGAAACCTTGGGTTTACGGCCCGTGGGATTCTCACCCACGTCTCGCTACTCATGCCAACATTCTCACTCGTATACTGTCCACGTGTCCTTACGGTCACGCTTCAGCCTGCATACGAAGCTCCCCTACCCATCATAATGATGCCGTAGCTTCGGTAGTACGTTTTAGCCCCGGAAATTTTCGGCGCAGGATCACTCGACCAGTGAGCTATTACGCACTCTTTAAATGAGTGGCTGCTTCTAAGCCAACATCCTGGTTGTCTGTGCAATCCCACATCCTTTACCACTTAACGTACATTTAGGGACCTTAGCTGACGATCTGGGCTGTTGCCCTTTCGACTATGAATCTTATCACCCACAGTCTGACTCCCAAGTATAAGAATACGGCATTCGGAGTTTGATAGTCTTCGGTAAGTGCAATACCCCCTAGGACATTCAGTGCTCTACCTCCGCTTCTCTCAACCTTGAGGCTAGCCCTAAAGCTATTTCGGGGAGAACCAGCTATCTCCGGGCTCGATTGGAATTTCACCGCTATCCACAAGTCATCCCCGAGCTTTTCAACGCTCGTGGGTTCGGTCCTCCACGAAATTTTACTTTCGCTTCAACCTGCTCATGGATAGGTCGCCCGGTTTCGGGTCTACGTCAAGTAACTTAAGCGCCCATTTAAGACTCGCTTTCGCTACGGCTCCGCACCTTAAGTGCTTAACCTTGCTACTTAACGTAACTCGTTGGCCCGTTCTACAAAAAGTACGCGGTCACACAAGTAATGTGCTCCCACAGCTTGTAAGTGCAGGGTTTCAGGTTCTATTTCACTCCCCTCCCGGGGTTCTTTTCACCTTTCCCTCACGGTACTATGCGCTATCGGTCACTAGGTAGTATTTAGGCTTGGAGGATGGTCCCTCCTGCTTCCCACAGGGTTTCACGTGTCCCGTGGTACTCTGGATCATATCTGAAGTCTTCTCGTTTTGACTACGTGGCTGTTACACTTTATAGCGGAGCTTTCCAACTCTCTTCGTCTACAATAGCCTCTTCGTTTATGATATGTCCGCAACCCCAACAAAGAAAACTTCATTGGTTTGGCCTGTTCCGCGTTCGCTCGCCGCTACTTACGGAATCGAATTTCTTTCTTTTCCTCCGGGTACTTAGATGTTTCAGTTCCCCGAGTTCCCCTCGCTAAGCTATGTATTCACTTAACGATACTTAGACATTACTCTAAGTGAGTTTCCTCATTCGGAAATCTTCGGATCAAAGTTTACGTGCAACTCCCCGAAGCTTATCGCAGCTTATCGCGTCCTTCATCGGCTCCTAGTGCCAAGGCATCCGCCCTGCACCCTTAATAACTTGACCAGTTATTAAAAGTTGTAATTTTTACGACTTTTCTTGTCATTGATATTTTTAGAAGTTATCTTCTTCATATATATAAAATGATGTCATATCACTAAATGTTATGCAGTTTTCAAAGTACTAATGTACATCGCCAACGAACAAATTTCATATTAATTCAATTTATTGCATTGATCAAAGTACTAATGGTGGAGATGAGGAGGATCGAACTCCTGACCCCTTGCGTGCAAGGCAAGTGCTCTCCCAGCTGAGCTACACCCCCATAATTATTAACATTTTTCAACGAATTATATTTTACTATTTTCATTGAATTTTGTCAATATTTTCATGCAAGTTTTTATTTTATTTTCACAAAAATAAGAACTCTCAAAATTAAACAGTAGGTAATTCTCCTTAGAAAGGAGGTGATCCAGCCGCACCTTCCGATACGGCTACCTTGTTACGACTTCACCCCAGTTATTGATTTCACCTTCGACGGCCGCTTCCAAAAGGTTAGCAAACCGGCTTCGGGCGCCCCCAACTTCCGTGGTGTGACGGGCGGTGTGTACAAGACCCGGGAACGCATTCACCGCAGCATTCTGATCTGCGATTACTAGTAACTCCAGCTTCATGTAGGCGAGTTTCAGCCTACAATCCGAACTGAGAATGGCTTTAAGGGATTAGCTCCGCCTCACGACTTGGCTGCCCTCTGTACCACCCATTGTAGCACGTGTGTAGCCCTAAGCATAAGGGGCATGATGATTTGACGTCATCCCCACCTTCCTCCAGGTTATCCCTGGCAGTCCCTCTAGAGTGCCCAACTTAATGCTGGCAACTAAAGGCAAGGGTTGCGCTCGTTGCGGGACTTAACCCAACATCTCACGACACGAGCTGACGACAACCATGCACCACCTGTCACTTTTGTCCCCGAAGGGAAATCTCCGATTAGGGAGAGGTCAAAAGGATGTCAAGCTTAGGTAAGGTTCTTCGCGTTGCTTCGAATTAAACCACATGCTCCGCTACTTGTGCGGGTCCCCGTCAATTCCTTTGAGTTTCACTCTTGCGAGCGTACTTCCCAGGCGGAGTACTTAATGCGTTAGCTGCGCCACCGAAGGGGGTAACCTCCGACAGCTAGTACTCATCGTTTACGGCGTGGACTACCAGGGTATCTAATCCTGTTTGCTCCCCACGCTTTCGTGCCTCAGTGTCAGTTACAGTCCAGAGAGCCGCCTTCGCAACTGGTATTCCTCCTAATATCTACGCATTTCACCGCTACACTAGGAATTCTACTCTCCTCTCCTGCACTCAAGTTTCTCAGTTTCAAAGGCTTACTACGGTTGAGCCGTAGCCTTTCACCTCTGACTTAAGAAACCACCTACGCACCCTTTACGCCCAGTAATTCCGGATAACGCTAGCCCCCTACGTATTACCGCGGCTGCTGGCACGTAGTTAGCCGGGGCTTCCTCCTCAAGTACCGTCATTATCTTCCTTGAGGACAGAGCTTTACGACCCGAAGGCCTTCATCGCTCACGCGGCGTTGCTGCATCAGGCTTTCGCCCATTGTGCAATATTCCCCACTGCTGCCTCCCGTAGGAGTTTGGACCGTGTCTCAGTTCCAATGTGGCCGATCACCCTCTCAGGTCGGCTACTGATCGTCGCCTTGGTAAGCCGTTACCTTACCAACTAGCTAATCAGACGCGGGTCCATCCTGTACCGCCGGAGCTTTGATAAAAAAGCCATGCGACTCTCTCATGTTATCCCGTATTAGCATACCTTTCGGTATGTTATCCGTGTGTACAGGGCAGGTTACCCACGCGTTACTCACCCGTCCGCCGCTCTTTCCCGAAGGAAATCGCTCGACTTGCATGTGTTAGGCACGCCGCCAGCGTTCATCCTGAGCCAGGATCAAACTCTTAAATATAAGTTTTGACTTGGGCTCAGATACTGTTATATATCTGGCTTTGTTTGGTTGTTTCAAATTCTATAAATTAACCTACTGTTTAATTTTCAAAGTTCTTACTCAACTATTCTATCTTAAAAACTTTTTAATTTCAAGACTTTTTTGTTGATTTTTTATTTTTATTTTGTCCTTATCTCTTGGACAAGTAATACTATACCACCTTTATTTTTTATGGTCAAGACTTTTTTTAAAAATTTTTAATTTTATTTTGCTATTTTATGTTCATATCCATAAGCACTTTCTCTAGTCCTAACTTTAGAAACCTTTTTAACCTTTGATACATCTACACCTTGGCAAATTTTTAATGCATCTTTACAAAAATAAAACATAATATCGAAAACTAAAAAAGTTACACATATTAAACATAACCAACTCATCATTTGAGACATTTAAATACCCTCCAAAATTTTATTTTATAAGGTATTCTTTATTTTTATTCACATTTCCTTTACAAAAATTCCTCTATATACTTTCATAATAGATTTATTTAAGTTATTTTTTATCATTAAAAACTTTTAATCTGCACAATTATTTAGTAATTTTTAATATTTACTGTAAGTTTAATAGTAATTTCGCTTTATATTTTTCCAAATAAAAAAAAGATTATACCAAAATATAATTTTTTATTACTAATTATTTAATATATTAAATTCTAATAGTCAATTTACTTGATATTTTATTTATCCTCAATACAAAAACCCTCTAGATAGAATAATTCAATCTAGAGGGTTTTATATTATGAAGATTACTCTTCTATTTTATTTTGGCTATTATCTATTGGCTTCATCGTTGGGAATAAAATTACGTCTCTTATCGATGGTGAGTTAGTTAATAACATCATAACTCTATCCATACCTATTCCAAGTCCACCTGTAGGAGGTAATCCTACTTCTAATGCATTTATGAAATCTTCATCCATATCACAAGCTTCATCATCACCTAATTCTTTCTTTCTCATTTGATCCATGAATCTTCCTTTTTGGTCAATTGGGTCATTTAATTCAGAGAAAGCATTAGCTAATTCCCATTTATTTGCAAACGCTTCAAATCTATCAGTTCTTCTTGGGTCTTCAACATTTCTTTTAGCTAATGGAGATACTTCAACTGGATGATGAGTTATAAATGTAGGTTGGATTAATTTATCTTCTCCAAACTCTTCAAATAATGTATTTATAACTTCTCCTCTTCTCATTCCAGGAGTTATTTCTATTCCTTTTTCTTTAGCAACTGCTAAAGCTTCTTCATCTGTATTTATAGTAGAGAAATCTATACCAGTGTATTCTTTAACACAATCTTCCATAGTCATTCTCTTCCATGGAGGAGTAAAGTCTATTTCAGTTCCTTGATAGTTTATTTTCATACTTCCTGTTGCAGCTTCAGCCATATGAGCTATAACATTTTCAGTGATTTCCATCATATCTGTATAATCTGCATATGCTTGATATAATTCTATAGCAGTATATTCTGGGTTATGCTTTATAGACATACCTTCATTTCTAAACATTCTTCCCATTTCATATACTTTATCAAATCCACCAACTATAAGTCTCTTTAAGTATAACTCATTAGCTATTCTTAAGTACATTGGTATATCTAATGTATTATGGTGTGTTATAAATGGTCTAGCATTTGCTCCACCAGCTATAGTATTTAATATAGGAGTTTCAACTTCTAAGAATCCTCTAGTATCTAAGTAGTTTCTTAAAGCTTTTATAGCTTTAGTTCTTATTACAAAAGCTTCTTTTACTTCTGGGTTTACTATTAAGTCAACATATCTTTGTCTATATCTTAAGTCTTGGTCTTTTAATCCATGATATTTTTCAGGTAGTATTTGAAGTGATTTAGATAATAAAATAACTTCATTCGCTTTTATTGATATTTCTTCTTTTTTAGTCTTGAATACTTCACCCTCAACACCTATTATGTCTCCTAAGTCATATGTAGAGAATATAGAGTACTCTTCTTCCCCTATTCTATCTAATCTAACATAACATTGAATTCTTCCTTCGTGGTCTTGAACATCTATAAATCCAGCTTTACCTTGGATTCTTTTACTCATTATACGACCAGCTATTTTAACAACTTTCCCTTCAAAGTTTTCAAAGTCATTTTTTATTTCCATAGAATCACTAGTTCTATCATATCTACTTTGATGGAATGGATCTCTCCCCATTTCTTGTAATTTAGCTAATTTGTCTCTTCTTACTTGAAGAACTTCACTAAGATCTTCTTGTATTTGATCATTATTCATTTGTTTCCCTCCCGAATTATCTTCTTATTTCTAGTATCTCGAATTTAGCAACACCATCTGGAACTTGAACTTCTACAACATCTCCTATAGTTCTTCCTAAAAGAGCTTTTCCTACTGGAGATTCATTAGATATTTTTCCATCATATGGATCTGCTTCTGCTGAACCTACTATAACATATTCAACTTCTTCATCAAATTCTACATCATTAACTTTAACTATAGATCCTATAGTTACAACATTAACGTCTATTTTACTTTCATCTATGATAACAGCCTTTCTTATCATATTTTCTAACTTTATTATTCTTTCTTCCATTTGAGCTTGCTCATTTTTAGCTTCATCATACTCAGCATTTTCTGATATATCTCCAAAAGATATAGCTACCTTTATTCTATCAGCAACTTCTCTTCTTCTTACAGTCTTTAAAAACTCTACTTCATCTTCTAACTTCTGGTATCCTTCTTGAGTTAATAATATTTCTTTCTTATCTTCCATGACCCCTACAACTCCTTCTTTATGTACTTGGGATTTCTCCCAAATTTATTTTTTAAATTTATATTCTTAGTTTTAATTTATGCGCTATATTATAAGTCACTATTATTCTAATGTCAAGCAGTCCTGCATGTAGCCATTAAGCTTCGATACTACTTCTTCATAGCTTTCTATCTTATTGATTTCATCTCTTACTCTTGCTGAATTTCTAAGCCCTTTTAAATACCACGCAACATGTTTTCTCATTTCCCTTACTGCTACATATTCTCCATGTTCTTCAACTGCTAAACCTAAATGTTTAATGGCCGTGTTTATTTTTTCTTCAACAGTCGGTTCAGGTAAAATTTCCCCTGTTTGCATGTAATGGTTTATTCTTTTGAATATCCATGGATTACCTTGAGCACCTCTACCTATCATTATAGCATCACAATTGGTTTTTTCTAACATATTTATTGAATCTTCTACTGTAAATACGTCACCATTTCCTATAACCGGTATGTTTATATTTTGTTTTATTTCAGCTATTATATCCCAATCAGCTTTCCCTGAATAATATTGTTCTCTTGTTCTTCCATGTATAGCTAATGCACTTATACCACATTCCTCAGCTATTTTTGCAATTTCTACTGCATTTACAGTATTATCATCCCAACCTTTTCTTATTTTTAATGTCACAGGTTTTTCAGAGTTTTTTACTACTGCCGTTAGAACTTTTGCCACTAACTTAGGATTTTTCATAAGAGCAGATCCATCTCCATTTTTTACAACCTTAGGTGCTGGGCACCCCATATTTATATCCAATATTTCATTTGGATATTCATTCATAATCTTCGATGCTCTTCCCATATATTCTGGATCTGAGCCAAATATTTGAACAGCTACTGGGTGTTCTTCGTCTTCTATTTTTAACATCTTCTTAGTATTTTCATCATCATAGCACAAAGCTTTTGCATTTATCATCTCTGTATAAAGCATTCCGCAGTTTTGTTCTTTACATATTAATCTAAAAGGAAGATCTGTAACACCTGCCATAGGTGATAAAAAAACTTTATTTTTTAATTCGACATTACCTATTTTCATTTTTAGTCTCCTTCTCTAAATTGCTATTTTATATTATATATATCCAAAAGTTTACCCATTATCACAAAAAAGGAACTGGGTTTATAACCCAATTCCTTACTACTATTCTTTATTTTTATCGTATATAATTCTTAAACCTTCTAAAGTTAAAAATCTATCTACGCTATCTATGCTTTCAGTCTCAGATGCTATTAAATTTGCTAATCCACCTGTAGCTATTACCTTGACTTCCTCTTGACTTAGTTCTTTTTTCATCATTTCTATTATTTTCTCGACTAAGCCTACGTATCCATATATTATACCAGACTGCATAGCAGATACTGTATTTTTACATATGGTACTACCTGACTTTACTAATTCAACTCTAGGAAGTTTTGATGCTCTTTGGAATAATGCTTCACTTGAAATTTTAATACCTGGAGCAATAGTTCCTCCTAAATATTCACCTTTATCAGATATAGCACAGAAAGTAGTTCCTGTTCCAAAGTCAACTATTATTAATGGGTATCCATATTTTTCAATTCCTGCCACTGCATTAACTATTCTATCTGCTCCTACTTGTTTAGGATTGTCATATTTTATATTTAAACCTGTTTTTATACCAGGTCCGACAACCATAGGTTGTTTTTTACAATATTTTATACAAAAGTTTTCAAGTGAATGCATAACATTTGGCACTACAGATGATATTATAACATCTTTTATATCATTCATATCCATATTTTCATATTGAAATAAATTTCTAATGAGCATACCGTACTCATCTGATGTTTTTTCTTTATCTGTGTTTATTCTCCAATGTTTGATTAATTCCTTATTCTTATATATACCTAAAACCATATTGGTATTTCCAACGTCAAATACTAAAAGCATAAATTTACCTTCTTTCTATCTTTTAACTGTCTTAAGTACAGTGACAACTGATCCCACTATAATTGCCGCTAATATCGCTTCTGCTACTGCATTAGCTCCTACTATACCAAATATTATATATACAGGGCTATATACATTAGCATTAGGATTCTCCGATATAAACGCCTCTGCAAATCTTTGTGCGTATAATATATATGTCATACCTAAAACTCCACCAGTATTAACAAGAGTTCCAACAACTCCAGTTATAGCTGCTGGTATAGTTTTTAGTTTATTACCTTTTACTTTTGATTCTAATAATTTATTGAATCTTTTACTTATAAAAACATAAGTATAGTACGATGCTACCCCTATTAACATTCTTGGTAATATAGATACTAACGGATTCATAAATATAAAATTTGTAACAGTTGGACCTGTAATCGCCCTCATTAAACTTGTTGCCCCAAATATAAATCCTATAAAAGCACCTGCTAGTGGACCTTCTACTATGGCCCCTATTATAACCGGTATATGCATTATTGTTAAATTCACCACCGGATTTATAGGTACATAACCTATAGGAGTCATCGACATAATTATAGATATAGCTGATAGCATACCTATAACTGTCATCTTCCTTACATCAAGTTTTTTTACTTCTCTACTTTGGTTAGTAGTATTCATAAAATCACACCTCCGTTCCAGCTCATAAAAGATGCCGGACTTCTAAAATTATTTATTTTTTTTACTTGTATAGTCTGACTCTAATTATTTAGATGCCAGCTATAACAAAATAATTTTATCAGTAGGTATTAACATTGTCAATAATGCTTATTTTTGATGCATATCTTTATATGATAATATACTATTTACGCTATTTGCATTCTTTATTGCATTGATAACGCTTTTTTGGACAACTTCGGTAGCTAAAGAACCTAATAGCGTTATATCTGTTTCAATTTCTCCCGTTGCTATTGTAAATATAGTATCCCCATCATGAGGAGTATGTATCGGAAAAATAGATTTAGCATATCCATTGTGTGCCATCTGAGAAACCTTCTTACACCCAGATTTATCTAATTTAGCATTAGTAGCTACTATGCCTATAGTTGTATTGTCGATACTAAATCCACCTTTATTGATTCCATTTTTCATAAGTTCATAGCTATTTAAAATTTTTGTTTTATCTTCACTTAATACTCCTGCTATAACTTTACCATCTTCATATACATCTCCAAAAGCATTTACAGCTATTAAAGCAGACACTACAAGTCCATTATCTAATTTTATAGAATAACTTCCTATTCCACCCTTCATAGCAAAACTAGGCCCTTTTATCTTACCTACAGTAGCTCCACAACCTGCACCATAGTTACCCTGACTTAATTTTGTTTCACTTGCAACTTGACAAGCTTTATAACCCATATCTAAATCAGGTCTACATTTAGGGTTTCCTACTGCTAAATCAAATAATACAGCACCTGTTACTATTGGTACTTTTGCTACACCAACATCAAAACCTATATTTTGTTCTTCTAAAAATTTACTTACTCCACATGTACTTTCAAGTCCAAATGCAGATCCTCCTGTTAACACAACTGCATGAACTTTTTGTATCATATTTACAGGATCTAATAAATCCGTTTCCCTTGTTCCAGGTCCACCACCTCTAACATCTACTCCACAAGTTGCTCCTTTTTCACATATAACTACTGTACATCCTGTTAAACCATCTATGTCTTCTACTTGTCCAACTTTCAACCCTTTTACATCTAATATATTGTTATACATATCCTTTAATCCCCCTTATAGAAACCTCACCAGACATAATTTCTCTTGTAGTTTTATCTTGTTTTTCTACAATTAAATTTCCATCTTCATTTATATCTAAACACTTAACTTGTTCTTTATTATCACCATTTAGTATATATATATCTTTTCCTATAATTGCAGAGTACTGTCTACATATATTTAATGTCTCTTCTTTAGAGTTATTATTTACATAGTCTATGTATAATTTTTCAAATTCATTTAATATATTTCTAACTATATCCACTCTTGAAACTTTGTAGCCTTCTTTATATAAAGAAGTCGCTATATCACATATTTCCTGGGAAAATTCCATAGTTTTCACATTTATACCCATTCCCAACACAATATGATTAACTCTTTCAATTTCAGCTGATAATTCTGTAAGTATTCCTGATATCTTCTTGCCATTTAGTATTATATCGTTAGGCCATTTTATTAATGTATTTACTTCAAGATCATTTAAAGCTTTAACTATTGATGCACCTGCTATTAAAGTTATAAATGGCGCTTTATAAGGCATAATATTTGGTTTTAGTACTATACTCATCCATATGCCTTCATGAGATTTAGAATACCACTGTCTACCTAATCTACCTTTTCCCTTTGTTTGTTCTTCACTAATTATCACTGTTCCATCTTCTTTTTCACTAGCTATTTTTTTAGCATAATCATTAGTTGAATCTATAGTTTGAAAATGTATTATATTATTTCCTATAAAGTCTGTATTTAAATCATGACATATATTTTGATGTGTAAGTAAGTCTACAGGCTTTTCAGCTAATCTATACCCTTTTTTATTAACTGATTCAATATTATATCCTTCTTCTTTTAAAGTTTTTATGTGTTTCCATATACCAGCTCTAGAAATTCCTAATTGTTTAGATAACTCTTCGCCTGATATAAATTCATTTCCTTTATTTAATATAATTTCTATTATTTTATTTTTCATATTACACCTCATCCTAATGTAATTTTTCTTTCTAATAATTAATTATACCTTGAATCACAGTTATATATAAATATTTTTATAAAAAAGAAAATAGGACCTATACAGGTCCTATTAAATTAATCTATTTATTATCTGAGTTATCATCTAAATCTTTATTATCTTTTATCTTATCTAGTTTGACTAAATTTACATTAGACTCTTCTTTTTCTTGTTTTTCTAATGTTACTGCAAGTGAATCATCACCTGTTTCAGGTATCTCTAAAGGTAATTCTTTATCAAATGCTTTAACGAATTGTTCTGAATCTAAAGTCTCATACACTAGTAAAGCTTGAGCTACATAATCTAATCTATCCATATTTTCTTCTAGAATTCTCTTACACTCTTTATATGCTACATCTACTATGTTTCTTATTTCCTTATCGATTTCAAATGCAACTTCTTCAGAGTAATTTCTCTTAGATGTGAAACTATTACCTAAGAATACTTCATCTTCATTATCACCAAATACCATTGGTCCAAGCTTTGTACTCATTCCGTATTTAGTAACCATAGCTCTTGCAGTTTGAGTAACTCTTTCTAAGTCATTAGATGCTCCTGTTGATATATCATCTAAAACTAACTCTTCAGCAACTCTACCTCCAAGTGCCATTATAATAGTTTCTTTCATTTCTTTCTTAGTTCCATACATCTGATCTTCTTTTGGAAGTGGCTCTGTAAATCCACCAGCTCTACCTCTTGGTATTATTGTAACTTGATGTAGAGAACTTATATGAGGAAGTACATGCATACATATTGCATGACCTGCTTCATGATAAGCTGTAAGTTTTCTATCTTCAGGGCTTACAACTCTAGATTTTTTAGCAACCCCAACCATAACCTTTGTTATAGCTTCTTCTATAGTTCCCATATGAATTTTCTTTTCTCTTCTTCTAGCTGTAAGTATTGCAGCCTCATTCATTATGTTTTCTATATCAGCAGGAGTAAATCCTGGTGTTCTTCTTGCTAAAACAGATGGTTTAACATCATCTGCTAAAGGTTTATTTTTAGAATGAACTTTAAAGATAGCTTCTCTACCTTTAACGTCCGGAGCTCCAACAACAACTTCTCTATCAAATCTACCTGGTCTAAGTAATGCTGGATCAAGTATGTCAGGTCTATTTGTAGCAGCCATTATTATTATCCCTGGATTTATTCCAAATCCATCCATCTCAACTAGTAATTGGTTAAGAGTCTGCTCTCTTTCGTCATGACCTCCGCCAAGACCAGCCCCTCTTTTTCTACCAACTGCGTCTATTTCATCTATGAATATTATAGCTGGTGCGTTTTTCTTTGCTTGCTCGAATAAATCCCTTACTCTAGAAGCACCAACCCCAACAAACATTTCAACGAAATCAGATCCACTTATGCTAAAGAATGGTACTCCTGCTTCTCCTGCAACTGCTCTTGATAAATAAGTTTTACCAGTACCAGGAGGACCTACCATAAGTATACCTTTTGGTATTCTTGCACCTAAATCAATATATTTTTTAGGATTTTTTAAGAAATCAACAACTTCTTGTAAATCTTCTTTTTCTTCATTTAACCCAGCTACATCTTTAAATGTAACCCTTGTTTTTTCATCATCTTTATGTACTTTAGCTTTAGATTTACCAAAGTTCATAACTTTTCCGCCTCCACCTTGAGACTGATTCATAAATACAAACCATAATATTAACATAAAGAATATTAATAATAATGTTGGTAGCATTTCTACGAACCAAGGTGCAGATGGTTTTGCCTCTCCACTAAATATTAGTTTGCCTTCTTTAGATTGGGCTAATACCTCATCAGCAAGTTTATCTCCCATTACCTCTTGTGGCACATATGCTCTAAATTTAGTATTTTTATCTTTTATTGTTCCTTCTACAGCTGTATCGCTTATAAAGTGTAATCTTGATATATTTCCATCAGTTAATTCTTGATATACTTTAGAAAATTCTAGATTTTGTACTTTTTCTGCTGGCTTACCTGAAAACTGCACTATTCCTACTATTATTATTAATATTAGTAAGTAGAAACCTATTCCCTTGAAAAGTTTATTCAAAAGAAGCCCTCCTTTCATACGTTGTTTTTATTCTATAGTTTCTTAAAGCTAACCTTTAAGACTTCTTTTGTATTTGAATCAATTTTATAGTTTTCACTGATTCTATTATCCCCTACACACATTATTCCCTGTTCATCAGTAATTATAGGAATTTTGCATCTATCTTCTCTTGGGATTTTTAGATCTATGAATAGTTCTTTAACTTTTTTGCTTCCTCCAGCAAGTTTTATTTTATCTCCTTGCTTTCTATTTCTTACAATTATACCTCCTTTTATCTTATTAAAATCAAACCCTTTAGATGTCTTATCTATTTTTATACTTCTATATCTATCTATACTCATTGTTTGGGTTTCCATAATTAGGTTTAGCTCTTTTAATTTAATAAATCCGTTACTAGGTATATTATAACAAAATTCTATTTCTTCATTAACAATTTCTTTTGTAGTTAATATTATGATATTTTTTCTTCTATATGCAAACATTCCTCTTGGAAGAGTAATCTTTTTATCAACTTTATTTTCGTTTTCTAACTCCATAACATCTTCTATATGTTTTTGGTCTACAAAATTAGTGTCTCCTAATATTTGTTTTATAGAGTTTCTTAAGATTCTTGTTTTTATGGCATTGTGTAAATTAACATACTGTTGTAAGTTTATTTCTACAGAATCTTGGCTAATCTTACAAACTTCTTTAAATTTAGCCTTAGCCTCATTGTCAATGTAATCGCTATCATTTCTTAGGCTACTGCTCATCCTTACTATAGATTCTATTACATTTGGATTAAAATTATCCTTCATATAAGGTATTAATTCTAGTCTAATTTTATTTCTAGTATATATACTCTCTAAGTTTGTCTGATCTATTCTAGGATTTAAATTATGTTGTTCGCAATATTTCTCTATATCAATTCTATCTATATCTAGTATAGGTCTAATTATACCATTTTCTCTAATATATTCTATTCCTCTTAAACCTTGAAGTCCTGTTCCTCTCATGATACGCATTAGTATAGTTTCTGCTTGGTCATTTTGGTTATGACCTATAGCTATTTTATTAGAATGTGTCTTTTTTTTAATTTCTTCAAACATTTCGTATCTAAGCTTTCTAGCTCCTTCTTCTACAGATAGCCCATGCTTATCACAATACTCAGGTACATTGATGGATTTTACAAAAAATGTAATTCCCATTTCTTCACATATTCGTGATATATATAAAGCATCCTTTTGCGCTTCTATTCCTCTTATTTGATGATTTAAGTGTGCTGCATATACTTCTATATCCATCTGTTCTTTTAATCTTTTAAGTATGTGCAATAAACAAACTGAATCCGGTCCTCCTGAAAGACCTAATACAATTTTATCTCCTTCTTCTATCAAATTATATTTATTTATAGTACTCTGTACCTTTTCAAAAATCATATTTATACCTCTTACACTTAGTTTTTATTAACTTTTATGTATAGTTTCTATAAAAAAACTATAAACCCTTGTATCTTTTTCCAAAAGATATAAACTTTAATATTATTATTATAATACCAAATAAACTAAATAAAAGGTAGTGTTTTAAATAGCTTTATTTTAATTTATATTATTAAACATTTATTCATCTTTCTTATAAATATACTTTATTTCTTGGTTTCTACTGTTATTTCTATAACATTTCTTCCTTGGAATAAATCCATTATTTTAATATCATATTCTACATTTATCTTTATACAATTTTCCCTAGATTTATCTATATTTAGCTTTTTAGTATTTGTCTCTATTATAAATAATCCTTGTGGAGTTCTATATCTTGATATATGATTATTTTCCTTTTTTAAAATCATTACAGAATTAGTATTTCCAAATTTTTTTATGCTAACTTCATCTTCAGATATCTTTATAGTAGTTGTAACTTTTATACCCTCTTCCTCTTCTTTATATACAACAAATGTGTAATTATTTTTATTATATACATCAGCATTTGCATTTACTTTTATAGTATCTATATATCCTTTTTCATCATATTGTTTCGTAATTATGCTCAATTTTGCATTCATATTAATTTCCTCCTAAACAAGTATAAACTTTAGACTTATAAGGCCTAAAGTTTATATCAACAGTATTAGTATTTTTGTATCTCTACATTTTTTATATTTTCGATTTCTTTTTTCAAGAATTCGCCTGCTATATTAGCAAACTTTTCAGGTATATCAGAAACATAGTATTCATATAAAGCTTTTGATTTAGTTTCGTTCATTAAACCTTGTTTTTCTAAAATTCCCTTTAAATCTATAGCTGTTTCTTTAGCAGGATTAACTAATTTTATTTTTTCCCCAACAACTTCACCTATAGTTCTTTTAAGTATTGGGTAATGAGTACACCCTAATACTAAAGAGTCTATATCTTGCTTGATTAAATCATCTAGATATCTCTTAGCTGTTAAAGATGCTATATCAGTATTTGACCATCCCTCTTCAACTATAGGTACAAATAAAGGACATGCTCTATCTATTATTTTTATATCTTTATCTATTTTTCCGATTTCTAAATTATATGCCTTAGAAGTTATAGTTCCTTCAGTTCCTATTACACCAACAACTTTATTTTTTGTAGAATATGCTGCTGTTCTAGCTCCTGCCTCTATAACTCCTATTATAGGTATATCATACTTTTCATTAGCTTCTTTTAAGGCTCTAGCTGTAGCAGTATTACATGCTATAACTATAGCCTTTACATTTTTAGAAAGTAAAAAGTTTATTGCTTGAAAAGTATACTTTATAATTGTATCCTTTGACCTTGAGCCATAAGGAACTCTAGCCGTATCTCCAAAGTATACCATATCTTCATTAGGTAATATTTTCATTATTTCCTTTAAAACGGTTAATCCGCCTAATCCAGAATCAAATACACCTATTGGTCTATTACTCATAAGTCGCACCCTCTTTACTTTTTTGAATCTATAGCTAATTTAATAAGCTCGTCTATAAGATTTTGATATTCTAATCCTGTCGCTTCCCACATTTTAGGATACATACTTATATTAGTAAACCCTGGTAAAGTATTTATTTCATTTATAAATATTTCACCTGAGTTTTTATCTATAAAGAAATCAACTCTAGAAAGTCCTTTTCCATCTATTGATTTAAATGCTTCTACAGCCATCTTTCTTATACTTTCCATATCCTCTTTACTTATACTAGCTGGTATTTCATAAGTAGATGTTCCATTTATATACTTATCTTCATAGTCATAGAAATCTTTAGCTGGCTTTATTTCACCTGCTATAGATGCTTCAACTTGATCATTTCCAAGGACTGCTACTTCTATTTCTCTAGCATTTATTCCTTGTTCTAAAACAATTCTAGAGTCATATTGTAGCGCTTCATTTATTCCTTCTAAAAGTTCTTCTCTATTGTTAGCTTTTGATATCCCTACGCTAGATCCTAAGTTTGCTGGTTTAACAAATACTGGGTAATTTAATTTTTCTTCTATTTTATCTAATTGACCTTCTTTATCTTTGTTGAATGACCATTTATTAGTGTCTGTATAATTAACTTGAGGTAATCCTATTTCAGTAAATACCTTTTTACATATAAGCTTATCCATACCTACACTTGAAGCTAAAACTCCACATCCTACATATGGTATTTGGCTTATTTCAAATAATCCTTGAATAGTTCCATCTTCTCCATATGGACCATGTAAAACAGGGAATAATACGTCTATTTTTTCTACACGACCATCTTCAAATAATATTCCTACTTCTTTGTTTCCTGATGGAACTAAGTTAATTTCTACATTTTTATTAGCTAAATTAACCCATTCTCCATTTTTTATATTTTCTTCATTACCTTCGTAATACATCCATTTTCCATCTTTAGTTATTCCTATAGTTAAAACGTTATACTTTTCTTTGTCAATGTGTTTATATATTGAAGCTGATGATAATAGAGAAACTTCGTGTTCTCCTGACTTACCACCAAATATTAATGCTATGTTAAGTTTATTCATAATTGTACTCACCCTCCTGGTGTATAATTTTATCATTATCAAAATATTATATGTCTTTTATCCTCTAAATGATTATTATAGTTTATTTTAACAAAAAAAATAAAGAAGCAAAAGCTTCTTTATCTAAATTTTAAGTATTTTATTTAACTATTTCGCAAAAACATGGTTTCCTATTCTCATATATGGATCTAAAGTTCTTATCCATTTACATGTAGCTATCTCTGGATTCCAAAAGTATATGGCTTGATTAGTTGGATCTAAACCATATAAAGCTTCTCTAGCTGCTTTATATGCACTTTCTGTTGGTTGCATGTTTATTGAGCCATCATTTACTACCGAGAATGCATTTTTTTGGTATATAACATCTTTTATGCTATTTGGGAATCTTGAATCTTTTACTCTATTTATAACTACTGCAGCTACCGCTACTTGTCCTTCATAACTTTCGCCTCTAGCTTCTCCTGTAATTAATTTAGATAATAATAATAATTCCTCATTAGTTATACTTATTACTTCTTTTCTTTTTTCAACTGTATTATTTTTTATAGTTAATGGTTTCTCACTATCTTGTATTTTCATTCCCTCTGCTAGTACTTGTTGTGTAGGAATAAATACATAAATTGAAACTAATAAAGATACTATTAGTTTATAGCACCTATCCATAGTTAATGTCACTCCTTTTTGATTTGTCAATTTTTTAGAATAATTTATCTAGTATTTCAACTATTTTAAATTTAACTTGTACTCTACTTGTTTGAGCTTTATCCTTTTGAGTTATCAGTTCATATTCTTCTTTAGTTAAAACTTCTTTTAATCTTTTATCGGTTTCTTTATCTATTACTCCACTTTTATCATCTACAAAACATAATGGAGGAAACATTACACACCACCAATTTCTACCTTGACCATCTCCAATAATTATTCTTAATGCTTTATATTCACCCGCTGGAAGTACAATATTTGAGTATTGCTTAGTTGGGAAATTAGTGTACTCTATTCCTACCTTTACATCATAGCTATAACCATTTTCATTAATAATATTCTTACTTATTTTTTCTAACTGTTTATATTCACTTTTTATAATTTTTTCGCTTTCTTTTATACTGCTTGATTTAATTAGCTTCGGTTGTAAGTATTGTATAATTGCATCTCTTACTTTTAACTTTAATTCTTGATCTTCATCAGAATCACTATTTGCTAGAACATGAAATCTTATTAATTTTTCTTTATAATTTACAGATATATTATCTATCTTTTTTACTTCCCCACTTATTGTAATAGTCATAACTCCTATTACACATATTAAACTTAAAATTAATATAGTTAATCTTATTTTTACCTTTTTCATTAAATATATCCCCCTCAAAATATTTCTATTTTGAGTATGTCCAATATTTATTTTTTTATACAAAAAAGATAGAACCACTCTCACTTATACTAATCTTTAGCTATTTGTGTGAAAGCCTTCTATCTTTATCAAAATCGGTGCTCTACCATTATATAAACTGTTATTAAATATCTTTATTGTTCATAGCTCTTTCAATCATAAATTGTTCTGCTTTTTCTATATGTTCTCTAGCATGCTTTTTAGCAAGTTCATTATCTCCCTTTTTTATAGCCTCTAATATAAGTTTATGTTCGTTTACTATACTAAGAGATGAGTCATAATCCGATATATATGTAACCCTAAATCTGTATACTTGTTCCCATAAAGAATTTATTAATTGATGTAGTTTTTTATTATTTGTTGCTTTAAATATACATTCATGGAATTCAACGTCCTTTTTAAGCAATGTATCTACATCTGAAGCGATAGTAAGTTCTTCAAATTCTTTAACTATTATTTCAAGCTTTTTTATATCGTCTGGATTTATTCTTTCAGCTGCTAAAGATGCTGCTAAACCTTCTAGACTAGCTCTTATTTCTAATACATCAATTATATCCTTTAAGGACATATTAGCTACATATGCCCCTTTTCTAGGAAGCATAACAACTAATCCCTCTAATTCTAACTTTCTTATAGCTTCTCTTACTGGCGTTCTACTTACTCCTAATTGTTCCGCTAATTGAACTTCCATAAGTCTTTGACCTGGCTTTAATTTCCCCTCTAATATAGCTTCCCTTAAGTTTTCAAAAACTACGTCTCTTAACGGTTTATATTCATCTAAATTCAATTTGTTTAAATTATCCATTAATCTCAACTCCTTTTTCACTACTATTAACAACATATACTTGTTCATATTTTTCAAGTAATATCTCTTTACCCTTTAAAGCTTCTTCTTCGCTTTTAAATAATCCAAAAACCGTTGGTCCACTACCACTCATCATAGATCCTAATGCATTATTATCCATCATTATTTTTTCTATTTCCTCTATTTCTTTGTGGCGTTTACCAGTTACACTTTCAAGCACATTTACCATATGTTTTGCTACAGATTCTATATCTTCTTTTTCTAAATAATTTATCAGGTTCTTATTATTCGGCCTATCTTGAATATTATTTAGATCTAAACCTTCATAAACTTCTTTAGTAGATACAAATAAATTAGGTTTACACACCAGTATACTAACATTATGCGGTAGCCCTTTGATATATGTAAGCTTTTCACCTACTCCATAAGCTAAAGCTGTTCTTCCAGATATACAATATGGCACATCTGCACCTAATGAAAATCCGATTTCTTGTAAATCATTTTCTTCTAGATTTAAATTCCAGATTTTATTAAGACCTACTAAAACTGCTGCTGCGTTTGAGCTACCTCCAGCCATTCCAGCTGCTATAGGTATATTTTTTTGTATAAATATTTCTATTCCTTTATTTATATTAAATTTATCTTGTAATAATTTAATAGCTTTGTAAACTATATTGTTGTTATCTAAGGGCACATCTTTACTATTACTTTTTATGATTATATCGTCCGTACATAACTCTTTTATTTTTATGATGTCATACAAATCGATCGTCTGCATTATCATTTCGACTAAATGATATCCATCTTCTCTTTTCCCCAATACATCTATTGATAAATTTATTTTAGCTCTACTTTTTAATTCTATAGAATTCATTTTAGCCTCCTTGATACATAATATAATGCATGCATAACTACTAACATTATACTACAAAAAATAAGATAATAGGGGATTATAATCCCCTATTATCTTATTTTTTGTATATTTACTAATCAGCTAAAACAACTTTCTTTTCTAGTATTAAACACTTTCCTGCCTTTAACGGTTCATCTGATTTTAGTTCATTTAACTCTGCTATTTCATCTTCAGTAGTGTTATATTTTTTAGCTACATTCCAAAGACTATCTCCTTCTTTGCATATGTATACTATTATACTTGGAGCTGTAGATAAGTCATATACACCTAAATCATCACCTTTTATTATAAAACTTTCTGATTTTTTATCTATTGCTTCAGTAAATCTCTTTACTTTCATATTTAAATCTATTTGATCTCTATTTAAGTCAACATCTGCCTTTTCTATGCAAACTGTACTAAACACTTTACAAGTATCTGTTAAACTTTCTATAGTTACTTCATGCTCAAAAGGTATCTCTTCACTTATTCTATAAACTGATTTTAAACCTTCTACTGGAACATATAATACATCTACCTTTATAACACCTTGTACCACGCTATTATTATCTTCAATATATGC
Organism: Faecalimicrobium sp. JNUCC 81; assembly: GCF_053667625.1. NCBI lineage: Bacteria > Bacillati > Bacillota > Clostridia > Peptostreptococcales > Peptostreptococcaceae > Faecalimicrobium > Faecalimicrobium sp. JNUCC 81. Next base: position 115,410 of record NZ_CM132203.1, on the reverse strand, counting down.
ATTTTCTATTGATATAGAAGGACAAACACTTACTATATCTTTTATTTGCATATCATCATTAGAGTTTTTTATACTTTCTCTAACTACAAAAGTCTCAGTTCCACTACTTAATGCTTTATTAAGCTCCATTGTTCTTTGATCAAATTTTATTATTTTTTGTGGAGAGTAAGCATCTTGTAAGACTTCTCTACTTACTTCATCAGTTACTTTCACTTTACAATATACAGTACAATCTAAATCTAATATTCCTGTATTACTTTCATTATTTTGCTTAAATATATAATTTAAATCTCCCATAGATAATAAACTTTCTTCTGTCATACCTTCACAAGCACCAGGTACTTCAATAAATTGAGTAAAATCTATTCCTATTTTATCCAGTTCTACTATCTCACCATCATAAGTACAAGCTAATGGGTTTATTTCTAAAACTCCACCTACTATAACCTTATTATCAGTTACTCTACTTTCTTTTATTTTTGCAGTTGGGCTTAAGCTTATTATAGATTGAATTTCCTCAGTATTAATAGTAACAGTATCTCTTATCACACTTTCTGATTTTTCTATCCCAATTATATCTTGATAGTTTATTTCTTTTCTATGTTTTTGTATTCCTTCTACTTGAGAAACATCTTTTACTATATCTAATCTTTGCTTATCAAATAAACTTCCTCTTATATTCATAAGAGCACCAACTCTTATTTTTCTTTCATTTAATATTGTACAATCTACATGCTCAACTTCTGGAAATAACATATATTCCATATCTTGAACCACATTATCTTTTTCTATAACCTCATTTATGTCTATCCTACCATCCATACTAGAAACAGTATTTTTATCATCTGTTATGTACATAACATTATAATTAAAACTTCCCCTACAAAGTATTTTTCCATCTGTCACTTCTGTTTTTTTAAGACATATGTACCCTTCAGTTTTTACAATTTCATAAACATCTGATTTTTTATCTGGCACAACTGCTTCTGCCTCTATAAATGTTTGGTATTTTCCAAAGTCTATTCTATTGTCTACTTTTATTACATCTTTAATTAGTTCCATATTTATCCCCCCTGTAAATTAAATAAAAATATCACACTATATTTATATTTAAAAAACAAAAAAAAAATTACACCTATTTTTAATAGGTATAATTTTAACTTACATTTAATTTATTTTGATCTTTAAAAACTTGCAATTTCACATTCGATGTCAATAAGTCTGAGTAACTATATGATACTCTTGAATATCCATTTCCATCATCATCTAATTTTACAACAAACACACTTGGATAAACTTTTTCTAGTACTCCCTTTTTAGTAACAATCTGCTTTCTACCTTTATTCGCCCTTAGTAATATTTTCTTACCTAAATGTCTCTCAAGGCTTTCTCTTATTTTGTCTAGAGTTTGAACAGTAGCCATAATATCACCTTCTTTAAACGTTTGTATGTTTACATAATATCATAGATATGTTTTTTTGTCAAACGTTTAAACTAAATATTTTATATATTTTTCACTAAAAAGTCAATAGTATTTTTTAATATATACAGTATAATTTTCTAATTTTGTGTTAATATAAAATTGATTTTGGCATAGCCCATCTAAACTTACCTCTTGTTTCTAGTCCTCCGACCCCTTTAATACCAGTAACAGTCTGATCTATAACCTCATTTATAGGTACAACTATATCTATTCTTGAACATGCGATTTTTTCTACTACGAATACAGGATCTAGTGCATGTATCATTATCCTGCCTGGAGAACTCGCGTAGTTTGCACCTGCATTTATTATTTGTTCATAATTAGATTGGCACGCTCCTGCAAAAATAACTAAACTATCTATATTAGGTTGCCATTTTCTAGCCTGTTTAACCGCTTTAATAAAATTTAATGAATTTCTATAATTACTTAAATCTGTTATATTGCCTTTTCTAGAAGTTAGTGCATCATGACCTGTTATCACTAATATATCCGGATTGTGTTTTTCAAGTAATGCTCTTACTTCTTTATATTGATTCGGTTCTGGTATTGAAACTCCTACTGCTGGAATTCCCAATTCTGTATATACATCTAAACATATTTTTAAATACTCTTTATCTCCATCTATTTGAAGTACTTTTCCAGGCATGCCATAAACATTAGTATTTGCTTGAAGTTTAGGCACCGCCCTCATCATCTTTTTTTGTCTTTCTTTCGCCTTTACTAAAGATTGACAGAGTACCCCTTCTACATTTTTATCTATTAAAACATTTTTTAAATCTGGAAGTTTAACTATTTCTAAATCTTCTAAATAAGCATCCGCCATTATTCTAAAAGCTACACCTTTTAGCATTACCACTTTACGGTTATTTTCATCTACATTAAATCCTACTATTTTAAATATAATGTCTTTGTTATAAGATTTTCTTGCTACTATATCTCCTATTTTCATAGCTGTCCTCCCTAAAACTTTTTATCTTAATCTATAATATGTAGCATAGTTTCTTTTGTTACCTAAGAATATAAATGATTTTTTTGTTGAAAAATAAAATAGTTAGTGATAATATAAATATAAACTTATGTTTATGTATATAAACAAATATTTATTTTTGGTGATAATTATGACTGATAGAGAAAAAGAAATTTTAGATATTTTAAAAGAAAACCCTATGATTTCTCAACAAGAGTTAGCTAATCAGCTAAATATAACTCGTTCTTCTACTGCAGTACATATAACTAATCTTATGAAAAAAGGCTATATCAAAGGAAAAGGTTATATTCTAAAAAAGAATAATTATATAACGGTTATAGGAGGATCTAATATAGATATTCAAGGTGTTCCTAATAAAAAACTTGTTATGCACGATTCTAATCCCGGAAAAGTAGATATATCTTTAGGTGGTGTTGGTAGAAATATTGCCGACAATATATGTAGGTTAGGTGTAAGTACAAAGCTTATTTCTGCAGTTGGAAATGATTTATATGGTAATCAAATATTATCAGAGTGTAAGAGTTATGGAATAGATGTTGAAGATTTTTATATATCAAATGAGCATTCTACATCAATATACGTATCTGTATTAAATGATGCTAATGATATGCAAATTGCTATATCACACATGGATATACTAGATAAATTGGATTTGTCTTATATTTCTTCAAAACATCAGCAAATTAATGACTCTTTGGCTATAGTATTAGATACTAATCTATCTCATGAAGTAATAAACTATATTACTTCAGCTTATTCTCATATACCAATATTTGTTGACACAGTGTCTACTTCTAAGTGTATGAAAATTAAAGATATCGTAGGTCGCTTTAATACTATAAAGTTAAATAAGTATGAAGCTGAAGCTTTGTCTGGTATACAAATTAATAACATAGATGATATAAAATCATGTTCTAAATACTTCTTAAACGAAGGTGTAGAAAATGTATTTATAACGCTTGGTAAAGATGGCGTGTACTGTGAAGATAATTCACATAGCATCTATGTAGATGGTGTAAAAACTGAAATAATTAGTGCTACTGGGGCTGGAGATGCATTTATAGCAGGTCTTGTTTATAGTCATTTAAATAATTTTGACATTGAATATAGCGCTAAATTCTCTATGGCAGCATCAATAATAGCACTTTCTCATGAAAATACAATAAATCCAAACATGTCAGTAGACAATGTTGAAAAAATACTTAAGGAGATGATCTTATGTTAGAAAAATATTTACAAGTACATCCAGAAGTTCAAAAGGCAGTAGCAGCAGGACAACCTGTAGTTGCGTTAGAATCAACTATAATATCTCATGGTATGCCTTACCCTAAAAATATAGAAATGGCTAAAAACGTTAGTAAAATAATAAGAGATAACGGAGCTATTCCAGCTACTATAGCTATAATAGATGGTATATTAAAAGTTGGTCTTACTACTGAAGAAATAGAATTACTAGGAACTAGCAAAAATGTTGTTAAGGCTAGTAGAAGAGACCTTCCATTTATAATATCAAAAAAATTAACAGGAGCTACTACAGTTGCTACTACTATGATATTAGCTAATTTAGCAGGTGTTAAAGTATTCGCTACAGGTGGTATAGGTGGAGTTCATAGAGGAGCTCAAGAAACTTTCGATATATCAGCTGACTTACAAGAATTAGCTAATACTGATGTTGCTGTTATATGTGCAGGAGCTAAATCTATATTAGATATAGGATTAACTTTAGAATACTTAGAGACTAACGGAGTTCCAGTTATAGGATTTGGTACAGATGAAATGCCTGCATTCTATACAAGAAGAAGTGGTTTTGGTGTTGATTACAGAGTAGATTCTTCTATGGAAGTTGCTCAAGCTTTAAAAGCTAAATGGGACTTAAACTTAAAAGGTGGTATGGTTATAGGTAATCCAATACCAGAAGAATTCGAAATGGATTATGATACTATAAATAATGCTATAGAGTCTGCTTTAAAAGAAGCAAAAGAGAAAAACATAGGTGGTAAGAAGGTTACTCCATTCTTATTAGATAAAGTTAAAACTATAACTGAAGGTAAAAGTTTAGAGGCTAACATAGAATTAGTTTATAACAATGCTAAGGTTGGAGCTCAAATAGCTAAAAACTTATCTGATTTAAACAATAACTAATCCATTTATATTAATTTATAGTCAGCTAATAGTTAATATTATAATGAGAAATTAGTTTGTATAAAAGTTCACTTTGCTTAACAATCGCTCAAGCTTAGTGATATTTAAAAAGAGTATCTAAGAAATAATATTATTTCTTAGATACTCTTTTTTAGTCTTCTTTTAAGTTAGGTACTACTTTTTTGATTTCTTCAATCTGATGCCATGTTTTTTCTAGATTATTTTGACTTATATATTCTTTAACACTACTTAACGATGTAAATTCTTTAACTGCTAAATCATCTTCTTCATCAATAAATCTTAAAACAAACATAAGTTACCTTACTTTCCACAACACTTTTTGTATTTTTTACCGCTTCCGCATGGACAAGCATCATTTCTTCCTATTTTATCTTCTTTAACTATTGTCTTAGAATTTTTGTGTGCTTTTTGTATTTCTTTTCTTGTTTCAACTGATAATATATCATTCCATCCTGGTAAGTTATATAACCAATGAGCTTCAACAGCTACCATGTTGTAGTATAATTTTTCAACATCTATTTGTAACTTTATTTCACTATCAGCTTCTATAGTTTCTAAAGTTATATCTTCTTTTAAACTTTCGCTTATTCCATCTATGAATCCCATGAAGTATTCAACTGAAGTATTGTACTTAGCTGCTAAATCGCTAACTTTTCCTTCTACAACAAAAGTCTTAGTGTTTAAAAGTTCGTTGTATATTTCAGCTTCTACTTTTAAATACTCTTCCCAAAACTTTACTTCTGCTTCTTGATTTTCGTGATTATCACTTAAATTTCTCCATTCCGTATATAAACTCATACCTTTTTCCTCCTATAATATATCTTTTTATTTATAGTATAAATTTTTAAATTTATTTTTAATTTTATCGTATTATACCATAATTTCTTAGATTAACTCTTCTATTATATCACAATTAAATAATTCTTTTAATACTTTTATAGCATACTCTTGGTCTATAAAGAATGGACTCGATGCTATTGTTATTACTTTAGATTTAGATATAAGTTCTTTTATTCTATTAATCCTTAAATCATAGGAAATATATCTCATATCATCAGAAAATATATCTAAATCAATGTCTAATACAAATTCACCTTCTACATCTAATTCAAATCCATATGAACTATCTATTATAATTACTTCTGAAAATATATTATGCTTTAATGCAGGCTGAATAAAATTCCCTACATTAAGTACATCATTAGTATATCTAAATACATCATCTATATTCTCCATATCCACATTATAATTTTCTGATTCTCTCATATCTTTATGTTGGTCTACATGAACCAATTTACATCCTTTTGTAAACTTATGACTTTTAAGACTTTTTATCCAAAAATAAAGAGCATGATTGTGGTTATCAAATATATAAACATCTTTATTTTCCACATGATATTCAACCATATTTTTTAATCCTTTTGCTTTTATCTCTATATCTTCATCTATTTCATTAAATACTATATTTTTTCCAACGCATACATCTTCTAATGTTCCTTCTATTAATTTAGGTACATATATTTTTTTATTTTCTCTTTCTTCATAAGAAAATATATTATTTCCAGTTGGTTTGTCTATATAAAATCCTGTGTATTTATCCATATATTCTCCTTTAACTTTAGTTGTATTTGTATAAATTATTATACTATATTGTTTGTACAAAAATATATTCCTAATTTTTACTAACGTTACAAAAATGTCACGAAACTATAACCTATCAGTAAGGCTTTTTTCTAAAATTTTTAGTACAATAAATACATAGAAAACAAGTTTTAAGATTTATTTAAGACTTAAATCATAATAGTTTAAGTTTAAGATTTTATAATAAATTCATAAAATAAATATTAAGGAGGAATTACAATGATAAATTTAACACTAGCAATTATAATATTATTCCCATTAGCATTAACATTTTTAGCATATTTCTTAACTGATGGATTAGTAACAAGTGACGATTATAAAGAGGAAGAAATTCAAATGAACTATTTTGATGCTTTAGACTTATCTTCTATATATAATTAAATTTTATTTTATATAGTTTAAGTTTTATTTTTAGGAGAAATTAAAATGGTAAATTTAATATTAGCAATGTATAAAAAAGATACAGCGCAAATTATAATTTGCGCTGTATCTTTTATGTGTAATTTTATACCAAACATATTAATTCTGATTATTTTAAGTATTTGATTACATCTAATTAAGCAATATCTTAATTAACATATATACTTCTATTGTTTAATTAAATAGATCCCATGGATATTCATTAGGTGGCTCACAAACAAATTCCATTTTTTCCTTTGTTGTTGGATGCTCTATTTCTATCTTATAAGACCAAAGTGATATTTGTTGACCTACTTTATTTACATCTTGTCCATATCTTTGATCTCCAAATAAAGGATGTTTTCTACTTGAAAATTGAACTCTTATCTGATGTGATCTACCCGTTTTTAAATCTATCTCAACAAGACTAAATCCATTTTTTCTCTCTAAAGTTTTATAACTTAACTCTGCATTTTTAGCTTCTTTATGATTTTTACTAACTACACTAACCATGTTAGTTTTTTTATTTTTATAAAGATAATCTTTTAAAGTGTCCTCTGACTTATTCATATTTCCATGTATTATAGCTCTATAAGTCTTTTTAAAAGTTTTATTTCTAACTTGTTCAGACAATCTTGATGCTGATTTAGATGTTTTAGCAAATACCATTGCTCCACCTACAGGTCTATCTAATCTATGTATAAGACCTATATACACATTACCTGGTTTATTGTACTTTTCTTTTACATACTGTTTTAAAAGATTAACCATATCTTTATCATTAGTATCATCACCTTGAGATAGTATATTTACAGGTTTCTCTACAACTAATAAATGATTATCTTCGTATATAACTTTAATCATTACTTAGACTCCCATCTTCCAAATATACCACATGGAAGCACTTTTCCATCTCTTGAAGTTGGTATTCCTATTTCTCCTCCGTACACTTTTCCACCTTTTGCCTTTTTAACTACTGTAGCATCTAATATATGCTCAAGAATTATTGGAGATAATCCTGTAGTGTATGAGTTTATTAAGAAGAATAACGGTTCATCTGATAATACTTTAGTACATAACTCAACTAAACCATATAACTTTTCTTCTATTTGCCAAACTTCACCTTTTGGACCTCTTCCGTAAGAAGGTGGATCCATTATTATAGCATCATACTTGTTTCCTCTTCTTACTTCTCTCTCAACAAATTTAACTACATCATCAACTATAAATCTTACTTTTCTATCTTGAAGACCAGATGTGTGTATGTTCTCTTTAGCCCACGTTACCATACCTTTAGAAGCATCTACGTGACATACTTCTGCCCCTGCTGCTGCACAAGCAACTGTAGCTCCACCAGTATATGCAAAAAGGTTTAATACCTTTATTGGTCTATTTGCATTTTCTATTTTATCCATTGCCCAATCCCAGTTAGCCGCTTGTTCTGGGAATAAACCCGTATGTTTAAATCCAGTTGGACTTATGTTAAACTTTAAGTTTTTGTAGCTTATTACCCATTTTTCTGGATATTTCTTTTTATGCTCCCATTGTCCTCCACCTCTACTACTTCTGTGATAATGACCATGAGGATTTTTCCATAATGACCATTCAGACTGCATTGGCCACATTATTTGTGGGTCTGGCCTTCTAAGAACATAATCTCCCCATCTTTCTAATTTTTCTCCGTTACCCATATCTATAAGTTCATATTCTTTCCATTTATCTGCTAATAATAACATTGTTGCCCTCCTAAATTAATTACTCTCAATTTATGTATTATACCATATAATTACCTATATTTTTGGTATTTTCCATACTTTATATACTTTCCTTTTTATTATGTTTTTTATTATTTATAATTTATTAATTTTCATTATTTATTAACTATCTATAGGCTTTTAGCATACTATATTTTAATGGATTTTTTAAATATGAAAGGGGGTATTTTCTATGGATATGTCTCAAAATAATCCTAATTGTATATATAACTTATTGCGTACACAGTTTAATGAATCTATCGGACATGAAAACTTTTTTTATTATGACCTTCAATATCCGTCTTTTTTTAATATGAATAATGATTACTTCTACATTATGCAAACTTACTTAGATAATATAAATTCAACTATAAAATTAGATGTTGATACATTTATTAAAGGTCTTCAGGAGGAAGAAAGAGAATATAATCAAGTTGCTGAGCAAAATAACACACCTCTTAGAGTTTACAAAGCCAAGTCAACATTTGCTGTTTCGTTTAATAAAAACCATATTTTAAGTGTTTCTTTAAGTCTTCTTGGTTTAATAGATTCAAAGGAAACTATTTATAATTTTTTATATAACTATAATTATGACTTACTTACAGGCAATGAAATTTTTATAAAAGATGTTTTTAATGAAGGTGTTAATTATATTGAAGTAATTACTAATTATGTAAAATATAAAATTAATCAAAATCCTCAAATGTATTATCCTGAAATTGATATTGAAATTCCAGATGATCAAGCATTTTATCTAGCTGATGATGGTATAGTTATATACTTTGGTGTTGACGAGGTAGCACCTAGTGAATATGGTATAATTAAGTTTAAAATGATGTTTAGTAAATTTGCACCTTATATAAATCCTCGTTTTTATTGTACTGAACCTCAGACACCAGGTCCTATTCCTAGACCAAGAAATAGATCATATAGAAGGTTTTAATATAAAAAGGTAAAGGTATGAAGTTATAATTAACTTCATACCTTTTTAATTGTTAACATTTATTATTCAGCTATGTTATATACTTCTAATCCGGCATCTTTTATTTCTTTTTTCTTAACTTCTACTAATGCTTTTAATGTATCTAAAGATGTCATTATTTCTGTTGAGAATTCAGTAGCAGTTCTTCTTATCTTAAATCCATCTCTATTTGAGTCATTACCTTTAGTTGGTGTATTTATTACTATATCTACTTCTTTATTTCTTATAGCATCTAATATGTTTGGTCTAGCTTCTTCCACTCTATTAACTATATCTGCATCTATTCCATTTTCTATTAATGATTTAGCTGTACCTTCTGTTGCAACGAAAGTATATCCTAATTCTTTCATATCTTTTGCTATTTCCATAAATTCATCTTTATCATAATTATTTATAGTAGCAAGTACTACACCTCTCTTATCAGACATAGTTTTACCCGCTGCTAAGAATCCTTTGTATAGTGCTTCTTCTAAGTTTTCACCTACACCTAAAACTTCTCCTGTAGATTTCATTTCAGGTCCTAAACTTACATCAACTCTAGCAAGTTTAGACATAGAAAATACCGGAACCTTAACTGATACTAATTTAGGCTCTTTATAAACTCCTGTACCATATCCCATATCAACTAATTTTTCACCTAACATACATCTAGTAGCTAAATCTACTATAGGTACATTACTTACTTTACTTATATATGGAACTGTTCTACTTGCTCTTGGATTAACTTCTATTATGTATAATTCATTTTGGAATTCTATAAACTGGATATTAACCATTCCAAGTACATTAAGCTCTAATGCGATCTTCTTAGTATAATCTAGTATTTTAGCTTTTATTTCATCACTTACGTTTTGGCTAGGATACATAGTTATACTATCTCCAGAGTGAACTCCAGCTCTCTCTAAATGTTCCATTATCCCAGGTATTAATATGTTTTCTCCATCACATATTGCATCAACTTCTATTTCTCTACCTGTTAAGTACTTATCTATAAGTACAGGGTTTTTCTTATCTCTTTTAAATGCACTTTCTAAGTACATAGATAACTTAGTTTCATCGTAAGTTATTTCCATACCTTGACCTCCAAGTACGTATGATGGTCTAACAAGTACTGGGTAACCTAATTTCTTAGCTTCTTCAACACCTTCTTCAACCGACCATATAGCCTTACCTTTTGGTCTATTTATATCAAGTTTTTCTAATAATTCTTCAAATTTTTCTCTATCTTCTGCAGCATCTATATCTAAAAAATCAGTTCCTAATATTTTTATCTTCTTTTCATCTAAGAACTTAGCTAATTTTATAGCTGTTTGACCACCAAATTGAAGTATTACTCCATCTGGATTTTCTTTTTCTATTATATTTAATACTTCTTCTTCTGTTAATGGTTCAAAGTATAATTTATCTGATGTATCAAAATCTGTACTTACTGTTTCTGGGTTGTTGTTTATTATTATTGTTTCTATTCCTTGTGCTCTTAGAGATTTTACACAATGAACTGAACAGTAATCAAATTCTATACCTTGACCTATTCTTATAGGACCAGAACCAAGTACTATAACTTTTTTCTTATCACTTATTTCTACTTCATCATATTGTTCATAAGTTGAGTAGTAGTATGGAGATAATGCATCAAACTCTCCTCCACAAGTATCAACCATTTTATATGCTGGTTGTATGTTATATAATCTTCTTAATTCACATAGTCTTTCTGGGCTTATCTTCATTAAATCTGCTATACCTTTGTCAGAGAATCCTTTTTTCTTTAATTCTAGTAAATAATCCTTATTTAAATCTTCGATTTTCATTCCCTTTAGTTTTTCTTCTTGCTCTACTATCCATTTAAATTTATTTATAAACCACTTATCTACTCCAGTGATTTGTTCTATCATTTCTATTTTATATCCTCTTCTTATCATTTCAGCTAAATCAAATAATCTTTCATCATCAGGAACCACAACACTCTTCTTTAATGCTTCTATGCTTTTTTCTTCTGACTCAGCATGAACTAAAGAGTATTTTCCTATTTCAAGAGATCTTATTCCTTTAAGTATAGCAGCTTCAAAGTTACTTCCTATACTCATTATTTCTCCTGTTGCCATCATCTTTGTTCCTAATTTTCTATTAGCTTGCTTAAATTTATCAAATGGCCACTTTGGTATCTTAACTACTACATAGTCAAGTGTAGGTTCAAAACATGCATAAGTCTTCTTAGTTACTGCATTTTCTATTTCATCTAATGTATAACCTAAAGCTATTTTTGCTCCAACTTTTGCTATTGGGTAACCTGTAGCTTTTGATGCCAGAGCTGATGATCTAGAAACCCTTGGGTTTATTTCTATTATTGCATATTCTAAACTAGTTGGGTTAAGAGCTATCTGTACGTTACATCCACCTTTAACTTCTATAGCATTTATTATGTCTATAGATGCTTTTCTAAGCATTTGATATTCTTTATCGCTTAAAGTTTGACTTGGTGCCACAACTATACTATCTCCTGTATGGACTCCAACAGGATCTATATTTTCCATATTACATACAGTTATACAGTTTCCATTACCATCTCTGATTACTTCATATTCGATTTCTTTCCAACCTTTTATACTCTTTTCAAGTAAAACTTGGCTAACTGGACTTAATTGTAATCCTTGAGTAAGTATTTCTGTTAACTCTTCAACAGTTTCAGCTATACCTCCACCAGTTCCACCTAATGTGTATGCAGGTCTTACAACTACTGGGTATCCAATTTTATTTGCAAATTCTAAACCATCTTCTAAATTAGTTACTATATCACTAATTACAACTGGTTGATTAATTTCTCTCATTACCTCTCTAAAAGTATCTCTATCTTCACCTTTTTTGATAGATTCTACCGAAGTTCCTATTATTTGTACATTGTACTTTTCTAAGATTCCAGCATCATGAAGTTCAACAGCTAAGTTAAGTCCTGTTTGACCACCCATTCCTGCTAATAAACTATCTGGTCTTTCTTTTTCTATTATTTTTTCTATAAATTCGATTGTTAATGGTTCTATATATATTTTATCTGCTACTTCTTTATCAGTCATTATCGTAGCAGGGTTACTATTTACTAATACAACTTCTACTCCCTCTTCTTTAAGAGCTTGACAAGCTTGAGTTCCAGAGTAATCAAACTCTGCTGCTTGCCCTATTATTATAGGTCCTGAACCTAATACTAAAGTCTTTTTTATACTATCTATTTTAGGCATAATTTTTCTCCTTATCTAATTAACGATTTTTTATAATTCTAAGTTTAATCCCCTTAAGTTGTACAAATACATAGAATATTTATACTAATTCTAAGAACTTGTCGAATATATAATCGTTGTCTTTGGGTCCTGGACAAGCTTCTGGATGATATTGAACACTGTATATAGGTAATTCTTTATGTCTCATTCCTTCTACAGTATTGTCATTTAGGTTTATGTGAGTAACCTCCATGTTTTCAGGCATTTGTGATACATAATAACCATGATTTTGAGACGTTATAAATATTTTATTTTCTTCTAAGTCTTTAACTGGATGGTTTCCACCTCTATGTCCAAACTTTAATTTAGATGTTTGACCACCTAATGTTAAAGCTAGTAATTGGTGTCCTAAACATATTCCAGCTATTGGTTTTTTACCAATTAAATCTTTTATATTTTCTATAACATCTTCTAAATCTTCTGGATCTCCAGGTCCATTTGATAAGAATATTAAATCAGGATTTACTCCTAATACTTCTTCTGTTTTAGTAGTTGCAGGGAATACTGTTATATCACAATTTCTTTCTTTGAAAGATCTTAATATATTCTCTTTTACTCCAAAGTCCATAACAGCAACTTTAGTCCCATCACCTTTTATGTACTCAACTTCTTTTCTAGTTACAGTTTTTACTGCTTGTGTATTATCAAAAGATTCTAATTTAGATTTAACATCTTCTAAAGATGAATTTTCTAAAGTTATTATCCCTTTCATTGTTCCATTATTTCTTAATATTTTTGTTAAAGCTCTTGTGTCTATTCCTTCAAGACCAATAACTTTATTTTGCTTTAAGTATGTATCTATATCCATTTCGCATCTAAAGTTATTAGGTGCGTCACTTTTTTCTCTTACTATAAATCCTTTTACATGTACTCCCTTTGATTCTACATCTTCAAGATTTATTCCATAGTTCCCTATAAGTGGATAAGTCATTGTTACTATTTGACCATAGTATGACGGGTCTGTTAATACTTCTCCATAACCTGTCATAGAAGTGTTAAATACTACTTCTCCTACACTGTCTTGTAAGTATCCAAATGCTTTACCTTCAAATATTGTTCCATCTTCTAATATTAATTTTCCCCTCATTTGACCTACCTCCTAAGCGTTTTCTATTTCATTTACTATACTTATTGCAGCTTCTTTTGGATTTTCTGCTTTAGTTATAGGTCTTCCAACTACTAAATAGTGAGCCCCTTTATTTATTGCATCAGCTGGAGTAACAACTCTTTTTTGGTCTCCTGCTTCAGCAGTCTTAGGTCTTATTCCTGGGCATACTGTTACAAAGTTAGAACCACATGCCTCAACTATTTTATCTACTTCTTTAGCTGAACAAACTATTCCATCTATTCCAGATTCTTTAGCTAATTTAGCTCTCTTTATAGCTAATTCTTCTGTAGTCATATTGCACCCTATATCAGATAAATCTTTATCGCTTAGTGATGTTAAAACTGTAACCCCTACTATTATCGGCTTTTCTATATTCAATCTCTCTGCTTCTTCTTTAGCAGCTATAGCACATTGTCTCATACCTTCCATATCAGATACATGTATTGTCATTAACCATACATTATCTCTTACTGCAGCTCTTACTGCGCTTTGCATAGTATTTGGTATATCATGAAACTTAAGGTCTAAGAAAATTTTCTTCCTTTTTTCATTTAAGTAATCCACTGTCTTCCCTCTAGTTGCTACGTATTGTTCAAGTCCCACTTTAAATATATCAACGCTATCTTCTAATTTATCTATTAATTCCTTAGCTTTATCAAATTCATTAGTATCAATTGCAACTATTAACTTTTCTTTTCCATTTATCATTGTAATTTCTCCTTCTTTAATAAAGCCCAAAACAAAAATTCGCTGTGCTCATTTCTCCAACGACTTCGTCCGTTGCTAAAAAAATCCTTACACCAAAAAGAGGTATAAGGATTTTATCTATGCAGATATCTTTCCCAGCCTCTCAGGACTAGTTTAAAAGACTTTATTATATTTTTATTTTATATTTTCAGTAAAAAATTTCATTAAAAAACCTCTAACTAATCCAGCTAGAGGTTGTAAATACAAGTTTAAATAATTGTTTATATTTAACCTTTTTAGCCTCTCTGGACTACTTTCAAGGAGTTTTATTGTTAGTTTTAATTGCTTCATATCCTCTCTGGGATATTTTAAAGCTTTATCTTTGTATACAATTATCACATTTATTCCTTTTTGTGTCAACTATTCTTTCAATTATTCTTTATATTTTATAATAAATTTAATCAATATGTCGTCAACATGAGCAAAGTAAATTTTTTATTATTGCTATTTTAAAGTAACTGTCATGAAATAATCTTTCCCCATCTTCTTCTTAGCTTTTGTTTTTTCATAGCTTACATCTATTCCATATTTATCACACGCTATATCAAAATGTCTAAGAGCTATTCCCATACTTATCTTACTCATATTTTCAATAACCTTTTTCTGTCTTTCTTCATAAATATATAACTCATCTTGCTTATTATAAAACATCCATGGTTGGCAATTTTTTATAGAAGGTGATAGTCTTACTGCATTTAAAACTTTAATCCATTTTCTATCTAATTTTCTAGCTATATGTTTTATACGCTTTCTATCTATCTTTGAATCTTCATCTATAGATTTAAACAATCTTTCATTTCTTTCAGGATATCCAAAAGCTATTATAGAAACTGGTTCTTCTAAGTTTTGATCTACGTTTTCTTCATCTTCTTCATAATCATTTGCTTCTTCTAATTCAATAAATTCTAATATGTCTTCTCTTTTCAATTTACATTCTAGCCAACAAGTAGCTATCCCCAAACTGGTTAACTTTAAAACTACGCTTTCCATAGCATACCCTATATTTTGTAAGTAATCATCTCCCTTGTTAGATGTTACAACAATATAGTGAGGTGCCTTTATGCTACATTTTCTCCCCATTAGAAAATTAATTAAATGTCCTCTTTCTACTACATGAGCTTTAATATTCAAATTTTTATTTAAATAATCAATATTGTTACATATATATTTTATTTCTTCTATTAAACCCTCTTTTACATTTATATTAGAATATTTTTTTGTAGTTTTTCTATAAAAAATAGCATCGTATATATCCATTATGTCCTCCTCATTACTATACATCTATAGTAATTTTTATTATTCCTTCAAATTTCATTAATATTTTACAAAATCATATATTATATTATAAATTCTTTTTAAGTTTTTGTATATTTCAATACTGTAATTTATTTAAAAATAAAAAAGACATAGATTAAATCTATGCCTAAATTTATATTTATAATTTATTTTTTATTTTCTTCCATATACTGTTTCCAGTCGCCATTTTTAACTTCAACTAATTTATCATCTTTATTATAATCTGCTGATGGATTATACTCATAGTAATATGCTTTTATAACCGTACCTTCTGCAATCTTTACATTTACAATTTTTCTATTATATTCATTTTCACTCTCTTGTCCTTTTTCATAAGCTTCTAGTTCATCAAGTTCTTTTAATACAGATTCAAAATCTTTAAATGTCATTAATTCTCCAGCAACTTCTCCATCTCCTGGTACTACTGCTGGATATCCTTTATTTTCTATATGGAATAAATCTCCATTTATTGTTCCTTTTATACTTTCTTTAACTTTACCATCTAAGTGAGTTTTATAATTGAACATATCACTTCTTAGACTCCCGTATACGAATACTCTTTCAACTTTTATATTGTCCATATACAATTTCCAATCACCATTTTCAACCTCTATTAGTTTATCATCTTTATTGTAATCTGCTGATGGGTTGTACTCATAGTAATATGCTTTTTCTATACTACCATCTTCAAGTTTTACATCTACAATCTTTCTATTATATTCATTTTCAGTTTCTTCACCTTCTACATAAGCTTCTAATTCATCTAAGTCTTTTAATGTGGATTTGAAATCTTTAAATGTCATCAGCTCCCCTATTACTTCTCCATCTCCTGGTACTATAGCTGGATATCCTTTATTATCTAAGTGAAATAAATCTCCTTTAATTGTAGCTTTTTTATTTTCCTCAACTTTTCCATCTAAATAAACATCATAGTTAAACATGTCACTCCTTAAGCTTCCATAAACAAATACCTTATTTATATTTTCAACTTCTTCTTTAGGAGTACTACATCCAGTTAAAGTTAATATAAGTGCAGATAATAAAGAACCTAATAAAATTTTTTTCATTGTCTTTCCTCCAAATTTATTTTTATTTATATAAGTTTAGTTATTGTAAATATTTAGTATTTATATATATTCGTTTTGTTTTTCTAAGTATTAAGTTAAATATAACTAAACTTACCCTTTCTTAAAATAACAAATTATATTTTATATGTCAATATAATTAAAGTTTAAAATGATTTTTTAATATATTTTATTTAGATTTTTAGTATCATTAATACAAATATGTACTAAAATATAATTAAAAGAATTTTTTACCACATAATAGGAGGTCATAATATGAATTTTGAAAGAAATTTAGATGAATATGCTAAACTAGCAGTTAAAGTCGGTGTAAATATACAACCAAATCAAACATTGCTAGTTAGATCACCAATAGAATGTGCACCATTTGTAAGAAAAGTTACAGAACACGCTTATAAATGTGGAGCTAAAAATGTACATATCGAGTGGTCAGATGAAGAATGTACTTTAATCAAATATTTAAATGCGCCTGAAGAAACATTTAATGAGTTCCCAAAATGGACAGCTGATCAATATGTAGATATAGCAAAAGAAGGAGGAGCATTTTTAACTATTTATGCTCAAAATCCTGACTTATTAAAAGATGTTGATCCTCAAAGAGTAGCAAACTTCCAAAAAGCTTCTGCTATGGCTTTAAAGGAATGGAGATCTTATACTTTATCTGACAAGTGTAAATGGAGTATAGTTTCTGTTCCAACACAACCTTGGGCTAAGAAAGTGTTCCCTGATTTAGATCCAAAAGAAGCTGTAGAAAAGTTATGGGATGCTATATTTAAGTGTTCAAGAGTCGATGGTCAAGATGCTGTTGAAGCTTGGGCTAAGCACAATGCAGATTTAAAACTAAGAATGAATTTCTTAAATGACAAAAACTTTAAAACTTTAAAATATAAATCTTCTAAAACTAATCTTACTTTAGATTTACCTGAAGGTCATATATGGTTAAGTGGGGCTTCTGAGGACCCAAGTGGTGTAGAATTTAATGCTAATATGCCAACTGAAGAAGTTTTCTCTATGCCTCATAAATTTAAAGTAAATGGAGTTGTTCATAGTACTAAGCCACTAGTTTATGGTGGTAATGTTATAGATAATTTTGCCTTAACTTTCAAAGATGGTAAGATAGTAGACTTTACTGCAGAGAAGGGTAAAGAAACGTTAGGAAAACTTATAGACACAGATGAAGGTTCTCATTATTTAGGAGAGGTTGCATTAGTTCCATTTAAATCACCTATATCAGATACTAATATAGTATTTTACAATACTTTATATGATGAAAATGCATCTTGCCACTTTGCGCTTGGTTCTGCATATAGAACTTGTATAGAAGGTGGAGATGAATTAAAAGATGATGAACTAGATAATTATGGTGTAAATAATAGTTTAACTCATGTTGACTTTATGATTGGATCATCAGATTTAGATATAATTGGTATAACTCATGATGAAGAAGAAGTTCAAGTATTCAAAGACGGAAATTGGGCTTTCTAATAAAAATTTTAATTATAAATAAAAAAAGTATCCACATATATGGATACTTTTTTTATTTGAATTTTTAATTCACACCGTATATTCAATATTTTACCAAAAAAAAATATAAATTAATAGTCTTTTAATATTAGTATTTAAGCTCTACAATTAAATCATAAATAAGATTATAAAAACACCACTACATAAGAGGTTAAAGGTATAACTTTAAAATGAATTAATTTACTAATTTCATCCAAGTAAATACTTGGAGTTAATTAAATAAAGATTAAATATTGGAGGATTGTACTTATGGAATTAAAAATAACTTCTAAAAAAATTGAATTAACTGATGCTATAAAATCAAAGATAGAAAATACATTTATGAAGCTAGAAAAATATATAAATGATGACACAGATATTCACGTTAAAATTGATGTTAAGAAGAAAAATCAAAAGATTGAAGCAACAATATTCACTAAAAGTGGTACAATTCTTAGAGCTGAAGATTCAGAGGAAAATCTATATTCTGCAATAGATATAGTTTGCGATAAACTTTATAAACAAATTAGAAAATTAAAAACTCAACTATCTAGAAAAAATAGAAGAAATGAAAGTATAAGATTTGATAATATAGAAGACCCTATAGCTTATGATATAGAAGAAGGAAATAATATAAAGAGAAGAAAGAAATTTACACTAGATAAACCAATGACAGCAGAAGACGCTATTGTACAAATGGATTTATTAGGTCACAACTTCTTTATTTTTAGAGATTTAGATACTGAAGATGTAAGCATAGTATATAAAAGACATGATGGTTATGGGCTAATCGAGCAATTCTAATTGCTTAATATATGAAAAAAGGTATTATCTATTAATGATTAATCTCATTTTAAGATAATACCTTTTTAATGTTGACGACAAATTTTTTTATATTAATTAACCTATATAGTATAGACTAATTTCTATCTAATAACTTTATACTTCTATTATATATAAATAATTGCATTTAGTAAATTTATTATTTCTTATAATTTACTTCTGTCCAGTCTATTTTTTCCATATATTCCTTTACTAATTCGTGGCACATATCTGGATGTATAGTTTCTTTTGTAGATATAGTTATTGAAGACATAGATATAGCATACTTAACAGTATTTACTAAATCAATACTATTCATGTAACCACTAGCTATTCCAGCAACAAAAGAATCTCCTGCCCCTGTAACATTTACTACTTCTACATCGTTAGCTTTTATTTTTCCTTCTTCTTTTCCGTTATTATAGTATATACCATCTTCATCTAGTGTTATAAACACATTTTTAATTCCTAAATCTATAAAATATTTCCCAGCTTTTCTTAAATCTTCATCATTTTTTATCTTAAATCCACACATTATTTCAGCCTCATATCTATTTGGCTTTATTGTATGAAAATCATTTATTAAATGTTTCACATTTTTCGCTTTAGCCGCAGACACTGGGTCTAATATAAAATTAGTATCCCCTTTAAAAGTTTTTATTATATACTCTACTATATCAGGTCTATCTGAATCTAGTATCATATACTCTGAATTTTTTATTATCTCTGATTTTGAATCTATAAAGTCTGTAGTAAACATATCTATTATCTTCATGTCTACTACGGCAGATACCATTTCTCCTTGCTCATCTAAAATGGCCATATAAGTTGGTGTGTTAGCATTTTTTACTATTAACGAATCACTCATATCGTAATTCATTACTTTAGAATGTTCCATCATTCTAGTTCCTGTTTCATCATCACCTAAAATAGATATGAATTTAGTATTAACTCCTACTCTTGCCATGCATTCAGCAATATTTCTACAGACACCACCAAAAGAAGTGCTTACTTTTCCAGGATTTGAGTCATTGCATCTATAATTTCTATCCGTAAATCCGCATATATCAAAAACTGATACTCCGAAAACTAATGAATAAGGCGCTACATTTTCAATCATCGTTGTTTACCCTCCCTAAAAATCACCTATCCATTTTATCATATAATTGCGAGGTTTTTCTACATATTTTGCATTTTATTATGAGTTATACAGATTTTTACAAAAAAATAAAGGGTACTTCCCCCTTATTTTTTATAAAAAATTCATTTTAGCTATCTCAACTGCTGATTTTGCATCCTTTGAATAGTAATCTGCGCCTAAATCTTTTGCGTATTCTTCTGTAAGTACAGCCCCTCCTACAAATACTTTTGCGTCTATCTCATTTTCTCTTAGTGCTTTAATTGTTTCTTTCATACTATTTACAGTAGTTGTCATTAATGCACTAAGACCTACAAGTTTTATATTTTGATTTTTCGCTTGATTAACAACTTCATCTATAGGCACATCTTTCCCTAAATCAATAACTTCATATCCGTAATTCTCTAACATTATCTTCACTATATTTTTACCAATGTCATGAATATCACCTTTTACTGTAGCAACTATTATTTTTCCCTTAGACATTGTATTATTATTTTCTTTTAGTAAGCTCTCTTTAATAACATTTAGTGATACTTTCACAGTCTCAGCAGATTGTATTAATTGAGGTAAGAATATTTCTCCACTATCATATTTTTTACCTACTATATCTAGTGCAGGTATTAAAATTTCATCTAAAATATAATTTTCATCATATTTTTCTAAAAGATTTAGTGTCATTGGCTTTGCCTCTTCTTTTAATCCTCTTTCAATTACTTTATCTAGTGTAATATCTGCATCAACAGTTTTTACCTCTTTTTTGCTATTATAACCATTATATTTTTCTATATAATTTCTACAACCTTTATCTATGTTTTTTATAACTTTATAAGAATTTATAACTTCCATGCTACTAGATTCATTAGGATTTATTATGGGTAAATCAAGTCCATAGTTTAACGCTAAAGTTAAATATAAATTATTTAGTGCTTTTCTATTTGGCAGACCAAATGAAATATTCGATACTCCTAATATAGTTTTAACACCAAGTTTTTCCTTAACCATTTTTATACATTCTAAAGTTACCATAGATTCATCTTGCCCTGCTGATACTGTTAAAGATAAACAATCTATAAATATATCATCTTTTTTTATTCCATAAGATATCGCTTTATCTACTATTTTTTTAGCTATTTCATATCTCTTCTTTGCTGTATTTGGAATTCCATCTTCATCTAGTGTAAGTCCAACTACACATGCTCCATATTTTTTAACTATAGGAAGTATTGTGTCTAATGATTCATCTTTTCCGTTTACTGAATTTGCAATTGTTTTTCCATTATAATATCTTAATCCTTGCTCTAGGGCATCTATATTTGATGAGTCTATCTGTAGTGGAGTATCTATTATAGACTGTATTTCCTTTATAACTTTAGGCATCATTCTTTTTTCATCTATCTCTGGTAAACCTACATTAACATTTAAAATTTCAGCTCCGCAATTAACTTGGTCTAATGCTAGATTTATTATATAATCTAAACTTTCACTTTTAAGAGCTTCTTTTAAAAGTTTTTTACCTGTTGGGTTTATCCTCTCTCCTATAACTATAGGAGAGAGGATTTCTAAGTATTTAGAAGGTGAACAAACTACGCTTTTAATTTTTTTATCAACATTAACCTTATGTAGAGAATCTAAGTTATCACATATTTTCTTTATAAATTTAGGATTTGTTCCACAACACCCTCCTATAATAGATGCTCCTACTTTTATAAATTTTTTAACTCCTTCAAAAAATTCATCTTCTTTAACATTATAAATAGCATTTCCATCTATTATATCTGGTAGCCCTGCATTTGCTTGAACTATAACTGGTAATGAAGTAATTTTTGCTATTTTTTCAACTATAGGTAATAATTGTTTAGGTCCCAAAGAACAATTTACTCCTATTGCGTCTACTCCTAACCCTTCAATAGTTGCAACCATACTTTCTGGCATACACCCTGTAAAACTTCTTCCATTTCCATCAAATGTCATAGTTACAAATAAAGGAAGATTCGTATTTTCTTTTACTGCTAACACTGCTGCTTTAGCTTCATACAAATCCATCATTGTTTCAATTATTATAAGATTTGCTCCTGATTTTTCTCCTTGAATTGCTTGTCGTTTAAATATTTCATAAGCTCTATCAAAACTCAAAGTACCCATAGGCTCTAACATTTCACCTATCGGTCCTATATCTAAAGCTACATATCTAGGCTTCGATTTATCTACTTCTTCTATTGCTTTTTTTGCTACACAAATAGCGTTATCTACGATTTCTTCTACTGTGTATCCTAATTTATCTAACTTAATTTCATTTGCCCCGAATGTATTAGTTGTTAATACATTTGATCCAGATTTCAGATAATCTTTATGAATCTCTAAAAGTTTATCTGGATTTTTTAGTCCAAATACTTCTGGATTCTCACCTATTTTTAATCCTTTTTGCTGAAGCATTGTTCCCATTGCGCCATCAAATATTAATATATTATTTTTTATATACCCTCTTATCTCCACAAACTTCATCCCCTTTTTTATATCTACAGCTATCGTAATTTTTACAATTCAAGCACGATTTATTTTCAACTTTAATTTTGCTATTTGATATTCCAATTATAGCGATAACTGATTTTCTTGGTATCATAATTTTATTATCTGTAATTGTTAAGCCAATTTCTTTAGGTGAGTTTAAGAAATTTATAATCTCTATATTTGTATCAATAGATAAATCTCCATATCCCGGACTATATCTATTGGTTATGTATTTTCCTTGATTTGATAATTTAAGCTTTAGATCTTCTTGTATTAAATCACAAAGCTCTTCTATAGCAGTAGTCGCACATGAGTCTAAAATTATGCTTTTTGTAAGCTCTGTATATGAATGTTTTCTTATTTCTTTCTCAATTTCCATACCTATTGTTGTTGCAATTATTATACATTCATCACAGTTTTCAAGTAGTTTATATAAATCTTTACTTGAAAATTTAAGATTGCTTCCCTTAACCTCTATCTCATTATTTTCTTTTTTTCTTAATATAGGATAAACCCTCAACATATATCGAGGGTTTATCCTATCTTTAGTTAACTTTATACATTCATTAATAGTATTTTTAAGATTATCACTGATGTCCTGACCTTTGTACTCTAAATATCTTAAAACTTCACTTTTATTTATATTAATTAGATTAAAAGGGTCATTTCTCATACTAATTATTCTCCGTATATATTAAGAGAAAATCCTTTTTGTAGAGCTTCTCTAGCATATTCTTTAGCTCCGAATAAAGATAAATCTTTGTAGTTTCCACATTCGACAGCAGTAGCAGCTGGCATTTTATCTGATTCTAATACCATTTCTAAAGCTTTTTCTAATCCTTCTTTTACAGTTTGTGGTTCAACTTCCCCCCACATTATTAAATAGAATCCTGTTCTACATCCCATTGGTGATAAATCTATTATATTATCTAGTGTTTCTCTTAGGTAAGTAGCTAATAAATGTTCTAATCCATGTATTGCAGCTGTACCAAAAGTATCTGAATTAGGTTGTAAGAATCTTAAGTCAAACTTTGTTACCTTATCCCCTTTTGCTCCATCTAATACACAACATTTTCTTATATATGGCGCTCTTACTTTTGTATGATCTAATTTAAAACTTTCTACTTTTTGCATTTTATTATCCTCCGATACTTATTTTTTTGTATGATAATATTATACTTCATAACAAGTATATATTAGCAATTTTTTATATAAAAATTATATTTCTCATTTTAGTTAAATTTTAATTAAATATGTTAAACACATCATATTTATATTGTATATAAAAAAACTAGCCTAAAAATCAAGATAGCCTTAATCTTTAAGCTAGTTTTATTTATTAATTTATTCTCTCAATATACTTACAACTTGATTCAATATAATCTAAAAATAGTAGTAATCTTTCATATATTGGATGAGATTTTTCGCCATATTTAAAATCTAAACTTTCTCCAATTTCTTTAACAGTTTTCTCACTATCAATTTGTAAAAATACATAACTACTATATTCATCTAATATAATTTTTTTATACATAGGAATATTTACTTTTAATTTTCTTACAAACTTTTGAATCCAGTGATCTTGTTTTTCAAGTACAGTTACTAAACCATCTTTACTCACTTCATATTCAACAACATCAGAAATTTTAAATATTATTTTTAAATCGTTTTCATCGTTATTCATCGCGCTTTACTTTTGATGAAATAAGAGGTAGTGTTGAAAGAATAACTAAAGCAATTAGTAATAAAATGGCCATTGTGTTTCCTGCAGCAAATCCACTTGGTGAGCCTGCTTTTATAACCCCTGTTACTTGTAATATTATACCTATTAATCCAATTATAGAACCTCCTGCAACAAGACCAGAAGATAAACTTACACCATTTTCAACTTTAACTTCTTTTTCTCTATCACTTTTAGAAGTCTTTTCAATGAATACACGTATTAGTGCTCCAACTAAAATTATAGAAGTTGTTGAAATTGGTAAGTAAAAACCTATAGCAACAGTCATAATTGGTAATTCTAATAAGTATAAAACTATTGCCATAAACACACCAGCAATAATCATAACCCATGGTAATTTACCTGACATTATACCAGAAGTAAGTGTTGACATTAAATTTGCTTGCGGTAGAGCAAATTGTGGATTAACAGTATCTTTAAGTTGATCAGTAAGTATTAGGATTGTACCTATAGCAACTATAGCCCCTACAATACCAGCAATTGTAAAATAACGTTGTACTTCATTTTTATTACCACCTATAATAAAAGTCGCTTTCTGAGATTGACTATAACCACCAGCCATAGAAATAGCAACAACTATAAATGATCCAAATAAAAGTAATGATTTATTATCTGCTTGGCTTTTCCATCCCATAGAAACAAATATTAAAGTTACAATAACTAGAGATGCAATTGTCATACCAGATACTGGAAGATTTGATGTCCCTATTGTACCTGTTAATCTTCCTGCAACAATAACAAATAATAAAGATAGTACTAAAGAAGCAATCGCTCCAACAATTGCCATTAAAATATTACCAGAAATTAAAAATGCTGCAATAAATCCAATAACAATACCACCTAATAAAATTAAAATTTGCATAGATGAAGAATCTCCACCATCTTCAGATCCTGATTTTGCTTTAAGTGTCTCACTAATAGATGCAATAATAGTTGGTATAAGTTTTACTGCTCCTATAATACCGCCACAAAGCATCATACCTGCGCCTATATATTTTACATAGTTTCCTGCAATTCCATTAACATCTAACTGGCTAATTGAAATAGAAGGGTCATTCCATAATTTTGCACCTTCACCAGCCATATCCGTAAAATAACCAATTAAAGGTGTAATACCAAAGTTTGATAATATAGATCCAGCAAACATTGTTAAAGATACTTCTAATCCTACAATAAATCCGATTCCTAAAAGAAGAGGATTTACTTCAACTTCAAATTTCCATTTATAAAATTTACTTCCAACAAAACTAATTAAATTATTAGTTATATTAAAAAATGAACTTGTTAAACCAGTTATTACACCACCTATTCCAAAACCAATACCCATATACTTGATTGATTCTCCTCCAGTATCTGAGGCAACAAGAGTCTCAGAAATAGCCATAGCTTCTGGATACATTAGTTTACCATGTTCTTCAACAATTAAATAGTTATGAACAAGAGATGCTGCACCAATACCAAATAAAACTCCACCAACACCAACAGCTATCCCCTGTATAAAAGTTATTTGACTACCTATTAAAATAACAGCTGGTAATACAAATATTGCACCACTTGCAAATGATTCTCCACCACTTGACATACTTTGAATTATATTTTTACCAAGTATTCCTTTTTTTCTAGCAAATACTCCCACAAATGCTGAACCTAAAATAGAACCTGGAATACCGGCTGCAACTGTAAGACCTGCCTTCATACCAGAGTATGTTGTAGAAGCAGCAAAAACAGCGGCTAAAATAATACCTATAATAAGTACTGCCATATTTCCACCTGTTTTAGACTTATCTGTTACATATGGAACATAATCTTTTCCAGATACGCCTCCATATGCGTCTTTAGATAGTTTTTTATTCAACTAAATCCTCCCCCTTTTTATGTAGTTGGAAATATTATAGTATTTTTTCTAACTAATTACAATATAAATTACTATAATTTAACATTACTTAAGTTTTTATGTTCTTATAAGTCCGAATTAAATAAAAAAATTTATAATTTTTAAACGTACTTTATCAAATTATTCTAATTATTCATAATTATCTTTATACGTATACTATATTCAAATTAAAAATATCCTGTATATTTACTTATACAGGATATTTTTATATCAACTTTAATCTTATTTCAAAGATAGTACTTATACTATCACTTTTAACTTCAATACTGCCACCATGTAAATCTATTATATTTTTAGTAATTGCAAGTCCAAGTCCTGATCCACCATCATTTCTATTTCTAGATTTCTCTACCCTATAAAATCTATCAAATATGTGAGGTAAATCTAAAGAAGGTATAGGCTCTCCATAGTTTATAATTTTAACTATAGCCATATTATCTTGCTTTCTTGTTTCTACATCTATATATTTTCCATCATTACCATACTTCATAGCATTATTTATTAAATTTTCAAATGCTCTTACTAGCTTTGATGGATCTACATTTACTAATAATCTATCTTCTGAAAAATCAGTTCTTACTTTTACATTTTCTTTACTAAATTCATACTCAAATTGAGATACTATTTGTCCTAATAGCTCTACTAAGTTTATATCAATTTTATCTAATCGTATAGTATTGTTTTGCATCTTTGTAAGTTCAAATAAGTCATTTATAAGTATATTTAAGTTCTTAGACTTTTTATATGCGATAGTTGTATAATATCGAAGTTCAACTTCATCTTTATATTTATCCTCTTCTATAAGACCTAAATAGCCTATTATAGATGTTAAAGGCGTTCTTAAGTCGTGAGATACATTAGTTATTAAATCTGTTTTAGTTTGTTGGGCTCGTCTTTCTTCTATCGTTATATTTCTTAACTGTGAAACTATGCTATTAATATTATTTGCTAGCTCTTCAATTTCATCTTTAGATTCTGTTTGTATAGTTTGATTTAAATCTCCATTAGCCATAATATTAGTTGTATTTATAATCTCACTTATACCATTAATCTTTTTCTTCATAAGTAATAAATATATAGGTATAACAATTAAAATAATTAATATTAAATATATTAAATTCCCTAAAAAATTATTTTTTATATACAAAAATATGTTAACTGAGCTAATGATAAACCTTGGTATTTTACTGTAATTATCTATATACATATTTATTAATTTAGAGTATATTACATAAATTGTGCCAAAACCTATAAGTCCACTAATTATAAAATATATTATTGGTTTAAAAGCATATTCAAATAAAATTCTTTTATTTTTCAATTTTATATCCCACTCCCCATACAGTATGTATTATTTTATTACCTGCATACCTTTCTATTTTTTCTCTTATCCTACTCATGTGTACCATTACTGTATTATTAGATTGGTAGTATTGCTCTTTCCATACCTTCTCAAAAATCTCTTCTGTACTGAAAACCCTTCCTCTATTACTAGCTAATAAATATAAAATATCAAATTCTCTAGATGTTAAAACTACCTCTATTTCTCCAATCATAACTTTATGCTTACTTTTATCTATACTTAGATTCTCTATTTCTATTATACTTTTATTAGACTTTAATTTATTATTAAAATAATAAGCTCTTCTAAGTAAGGATTTTACTCTAACTGTAAGTTCTAAAGGATTAAAAGGCTTTGTCATATAATCATCTGCACCTGTCATTATTCCTTGTATTTTATCCATATCTTCAGATTTAGCACTTAACATTAATATAGGAATATCTAACTTTTCTCTTACTACTTTACAAACCTCTATTCCATCTATGCCCGGCATCATTATATCTAGTATCATTAATTGTATATCTTCTTTATCTAATATATTTAAAGCTTCTCTTCCGTTCTCAGATTTTATTACATCATATCCTTCGTTTAGCAAGTATATTTCTAAAAGGTTTCTAATTTCTTTTTCATCGTCTACTACAAGTACTTTATTTTTCAAAATTTATCATCCTTATCCATATAGTTTGTTTTTATGAAACCTATCTACAATATTTGATAAAGTTTCACATAGAACAATTATAGTATACTTTCTTCTTTTTTATTTAATTTTTTCTAGCTATATATTCTTCTAATGTTAAATTATTTATATGTATTTCTTTTGCTATATCTTTTCCTACATATCTTATATGCCATGGCTCATAAGACTTTCCCGTTACATCTTCTTTTCCTTTTGGGTACCTTATTATGAATCCAAACTTATGAGCATTTTCTGCTAACCATATAGCTTCCTTTGTACTTCCTACAAACCATCTATCTTCATTAGTTACATCTATGCATAATCCAGTTTGATGTTCACTCGTCCCAGGCTTAGCTACATATTCATTTGCCTTTTTTATTCCGTCTGAAATAACTTTCTTTGTATATATTTCTTTTTGAGATGCATAAGACCTATATGCAGATGTAGCCAAGAATTTTATACCTTCTTCTTTAGCTTTATTAAATAATTTTTCTACTGATTTTGATGCTATTTCTTCCATTTGCTTTTCTTCATCTGTTGAACTATCAATAAATGGTATACTTGGTATATCACTATTAATCGGTTTATAGTTTTTATCCAGTTTATTATCATTGTTTACTAATAATGTGTTTGTTATAATATTTGAGTTACTTTTATTTGATATTTTTTCTGGTGTTAAAACTTTAAATAAAATAACTGTAACTGCTAAAATAACTATAATTGGTAATATAAACTTAATTTTTTTCATAATCTATCTTCTCCCTTTAACTTTGCTAATCCTAATTAAATTTAGTGATAGCGAATTTTCATAGGTTAATTTTAAAGGATAGATTTTAAGTAAATTATAAGTAATTCTTAAGAAATCTTAAGTTTATTAATTTTTAATGGAGGATATAAATATGACTATGCAAAAACTTCTTAGTAAAGCTCGTCAAGCTATACAGGATTTTGATATGATACAAGATAACGATAAAGTAGCAGTTGGGCTTTCAGGTGGAAAGGATAGCTTGACATTACTTCATATACTAAAAAACTACCAACGATTCTCTCCACAAAAATTTGAATTAATAGCTATAACCCTAAATCCTGGTGGAGTAGATAATTCTCCATTATACAAATTATGTGAAGAGTTAGATGTAGAGTTTCATGAAGTACAAACTGATATAAAAGAAATTGTATTTGACATAAGAAAAGAAAAAAATCCATGCTCATTATGTGCTAATTTAAGACGTGGTGCACTAAATAGTACAGCTAAAGAACTAGGATGTACTAAAGTTGCACTTGGACATCATAAAGATGATGCAATAGAAACATTTTTAATGTCAATGGTTTACGAAGGTAGAGTATCTTGTTTCTCTCCAAAGTCAACTATGGATAAACAAAATATAACTATAATAAGGCCCATGATATATATAGAAGAATGGATGACTAAGAAGGCTACAAAAGAATATAACTATCCAGTTATTGAAAATCCTTGTCCAGCAGATGGACTTACAAAAAGACAAGATATAAAAGAACTTGTAGCTAGATTAAATAAAGAAATACCTGGCGCTAAAAAAAATATATTTGGAGCTTTAAATAATTCTGATAAATTATTTATATGGGATAAAGATAAAATAAAATAGTATATAAAAAGCATGGATATTTATTCATGCTTTTTATATACTACCTCGTTTTTAGACTATATTTATAATATCTTCGACCTTATCCATTTTTTCATCATAAATTTTTGGCCTTTTTATACTATACCATTCATATGTTTTTTGCAAACCTTCATGTAGTAAAATATTTGGTATGTAAAGACCATGTTCTATTAATTTATCTATATCTAACTTATAATCTATATTTCTAAAAGGAAAATATTTTCGCTCTTCAAATTTAACCTTATTTATATCTACATATTTTATTATAGGTAATTTTCCTACTACAAAACCACAAGTTTCTATTAGTTCATTCCATGATATCAATTGTGGATTCGTTACATTATAGGCTTCTCTAACTTTATCTGTATGTATTAGACTTTCTAATACCTTTACTAAGTCTTCAATATATATAAATTGATTGACTACATCCTTTCCGTAAGGCACAGGTATTTTTTTATTATGTAATATTCTATCAAAGAAGTAATACTCTCTATAAAAATTATTGTTAGGACCATATATATAGGTTGGCCTAATAATTATATATGGAATATCGCTATTTATAACAAAATCTTCAGTTTCTTTCTTATCTAGACCATATTTTCCCCAATGATTATTTTCACCTTTTTCATGATCTTCTTTAGCACTTTTACTACTGTCTTTATAAACTGCTCCAGATGATAAAACTATATATTTTTTTAATGATTTTACATCTACAAAGTCTATAAGATTTTTTATATCCTCTTTAGAGTAAGCTGTCATATCAAATATATATTCATATCTACTTCCTTTTAATGATTTTTCCATATCTTCTCTTTTTCTACGATCACATAAGATATGCTTTTTTAGTCCTTTATACTTTACCAGCTTCTTTCCTCTTGTAAGTATATCTACATCATATCCAGATTTTATTAAGTATTTAGCAAGCGTAGAGCCTATAAAGTCACTTCCACCCATAACTAAAATTGATTTCATGTTAAAATTTCCCCCTCTAGAAATATAATTATCTTAAAATCAACATTTTATATGTCATAATTCTTTTGCATGAAATACTACATGTACTAATTATTTTAGTATTTTTAAAAGTTTATATTAATTTTTGGATTTAATTAGCCATAATAATAGACCTACAAATGAACAATCCTAAGATGTCTTGAGGTCTTTATTATTTAAATTATTGATATAGTATTTATTTTACTTCTACTAGCTTATCAATACGACTATTTAACTTATCTTGTAGCATATATAGTAAAACTGGGATATACATATAAGACATCCATCCAACTACATTAAATAGTATTAGTATCAATATTATTGAAGCTACAACTGATGTTATCTGAGAAGCCCTATGACTTTTTTTAAATATTTTAATAGTTGTACCACACATTAATCCAAATAATAAAATCATTAATGAGAATATTATAAATATCCCAAAACTTTGAATTCCCTTTGAAAGACTTGGAATAGAAGAGTATCCTATAACAAAGATAAATGTCAATAATCCAAATATCATATATAGTTTTCCCATACTATTTCTTTTAAACATAAGTAATACCGTAAATCCAAGATATAAATAACTTAAGAAACTAACTAAACCCAATTTTTCCACCTACCTTATTTACTACTAAGTCTTTATAAAAACAAAACCATAAAGCTAGTTAAAATGCTTTATGGTTTTGTAAATAATTAAATCTGTATATTTATACTCCTAAAAACATTGATCCAGCTGCTAAAATTATTACTGTTGCTATAAATATCATTACTAATAACTTAGTTGCAAACTTTACCCATGTTGAGTAGTCTACTTTAGATATTGCAAGTCCACCCATAACAACCCCTGATGTAGGCGTTATTAAGTTTACTATACCAGAACCAGCAGAGAATGCTGAAACCACTATTTCCGGAGCAATATTTAATTTTTGTGCTAATGGTGCAAATATTGGCATAGATACTGACGCTAAACCTGAAGTTGATGGTATTAAGAATGATAAAGCTATGTATATTACATAAGCCATATTAGCAAATAACATTCCTGATACACCACTTAATACTCCTGACGCTTTATCTAATATATATAAATCTAATCCAGAATTTGCCATCATGAAAGATATTCCTCTTGATACACCTATTACAAGAGCAACTCCAACCATATCTGCAGCTCCTGCTATAAACGAACTAACTATATCGTCTTCCGGCATTCTATAAACTACACCTATTATAACAGCCATTAAGAAGAACCATACTGTTAATTCAGGGAACCACCAAGTTCCTAAAGCAGCTCCGTTTAACCATGAAGTAGTATTTTCAAATATAGTTATACCAAAGTCACCCCATGGAATAACACCAGCTATCATAACTATAAATGAAAATACAAATAGCGCTAAAACAACTTTTCTTTTTCCATTTAACTCTAATACTTCTTCAGTATTTTTACCAAAAGCGTCATGAGCTAGATCTAATTCATGCTTTGATAATATTGTAGCATTTTTATCGGCTTTAACTTTTTTAGCATATCTTAACACATAAGCTATTGATATTGCTAAAGTTACAAACCATAATACTACACCTACCATTATAGTAGTACCTTGGTTTATAGTTACTCCAGCTGCACCAGCAGCAGAAGCAGCAGCACCAACAGCAAATGGATTTACTGTTGATCCTAAAACCCCAGTACCAGCTCCAAGTAATATAGTAGCAACAGCTACTAATGGGTCAAATCCAGCTGCCATCATTGTAGCAGTTATTAATGCATAAAAAGCTAATGATTCTTCTGCCATACCATAAGATGTTCCACCTAATGAGAATATTATCATTAGAACTGGTATTAGCATTAATTCTTTTCCTTTTAATTTTTTAACAAGTCCTCCAACTCCAGCGTCTAAAGCACCTGTTTTTGTAACAACTCCTAGGAATCCTCCTATTATAAGCACAAATAGTGCAACATCTATAGCTCCTTTAAGTTGACCATTATTCCATACACTCATGTATGATCCATCATAGTCATTTATTGTCTGTAGTGCTCCTTCTACTCCTTTTGCTTCCATAGCAGCACTTACAGCTTTATCCATATCTAAATCTTTTACACCTACCATACCTGTAACTGGAGCCATTACTAAGTCGGCTATTTGAGCTTTTTTAACTCCAGGAACAAATTGAGTTACTATTGCAATAGATATCATTATAGCTAATAATACCGTATATGCAGATGGGAATTTGAATTTCTTCTTCTTATCCTGTGCCATCTGTATATCCCCCTTCTCTTTTAATTTTATTAAAATATATATTACATATAAACTAGAAATTTAGATTATATGAATATCTCAATATAAGTTCACTAAATAATTTCATATTAAAATATTTTAAGCAATAAAAGGAAATGGTACTCTCTTTTAGAATAACATTTCCTTTTTTTCACATCAATAACTAAATTATTTTGATATTATTGTACCTGTAGAACCATGTAATGCTTCTTTAGCTTTTTCTAAAGAAGTTATTAAGGCTTTACCATTAGTAGATGATTTTACAAAATCTACACAAGCTTCTACTTTAGGTAGCATAGATCCTTTAGCGAAATGACCTTCTTCTATATATTTATCAGCTTCTTCTAAGTTTATAGATGCTAATTCTTCTTGGTTTGGCTTATTAAAGTTTATACAAACTCTATCAACAGCAGTAAGTATAACTAACATTTCAGCATCAAGGTCTTTAGCTAATTTAGCACTTGATTTATCTTTATCTATAACAGCAGCTACACCAGTTAATGATTCGTCTTTACCTTCTACTACTGGTATACCACCGCCACCAACAGTTATAACTATAGTTCCTTCATCAACTAATTGTTTAACAGTTTCTAATTCAACTATTTTTTGTGGTTGTGGAGAAGCAACAACTCTTCTATAACCTCTTCCTGCATCTTCAACAAAAGTAAATCCTTTTTCTTTTGCTATTTTATCCGCTTCTTCTTTACTATAGAACATACCTACTGGTTTAGTTAAGTTTTTGAATGCTTCGTCATTTTCATCAACTACAACTTGAGTTACTATAGTAGCAACATTTTTCTTTACATTTCTTCTTTTTAATTCAGTTCTTATAGATTGTTGTAAGTGATATCCTATATATCCTTGACTCATAGCTCCACATTCTGCAAATGGCATCATAGGAGTATTTGCTCCATTATTAGCAGCAAAATCCATTGCTAGGTTTATCATACCTACTTGTGGTCCATTTCCGTGCCCCACTATTACATTGTATCCTTCTTCAACAAGGTCAACTATTGTTTTAGCTGTCTGTTTAACTAACTCTAATTGTTCTTCCGCATTTTTACCTAGTGCATTTCCCCCTAAAGCTATAACCAGTCTCTTCATATTATTATTCTCCTATTGTTTGTATTTTATATAAATATAACCCCCATCTATATTTCCGAAATAAGGTGGGGGTTAATCAAACTACTATTATACAACTTTTACAGATTTAACCACCATTTATAATGTTATACTTAAATCACGTTTATAAAATGCCTTCGACTAGAAGGTGATCAATTTATCTTTTTAACTATTATTGTCCTACAGTAGCAGCCATAATAGCTTTTATAGTATGCATTCTGTTTTCTGCTTCATCAAATACAACAGATTGCTTAGATTCAAATACTTCGTCAGTAACTTCCATTTCAGTTATACCGAATTTTTCACCCATTTCTGCTCCAACTTTAGTTTTTAAGTCATGGAATGCAGGTAAACAGTGCATGAATATTGCTTCTGGGTTAGCATTGTCCATAACAGCTTTGTTAACTTGGAATGGCATTAATTGTTTAATTCTAGCTTCCCAAACTTCAGCTGGTTCTCCCATAGATACCCAAACATCAGTGTATATAACATCAGCATTTTTAGTTCCAGCCATAACATCTTCAGTTAATGTTATAGTGCATCCATTTTCTTTAGCTATTGCTTCACAAGTAGCAACTAATTCTTCAGCAGGGAATAATTCTTTTGGAGCACAAGCTGTGAAGTTTAATCCCATTTTAGCACAAGCAACCATTAAAGAGTTACCCATGTTGTTTCTAGCATCTCCCATGTAAACAAAGTTTACACCTTTTAATCTTCCTAATTTTTCTTCTATAGTTAATAAATCTGCTATCATTTGAGTTGGATGGAATTCATCAGTTAACCCATTCCATACTGGTACTCCTGCATATTGAGCTAATTCTTCAACTATTTCTTGAGAGAATCCTCTATATTCTATACCATCATACATTCTTCCTAAAACTCTAGCAGTATCAGCTATAGATTCTTTTTTACCCATTTGAGAACCTGTTGGTCCTAGATAAGTAACACCCATTCCTAAGTCCATAGCTCCAACTTCAAATGAGCATCTAGTTCTAGTTGAGTCTTTTTCGAATAGTATAGCTACATTTTTACCATTTAAAGTTTTATTAACTACACCAGCTCTTTTTAAGTCTTTTAAGTTTTTAGATAAGTCTAATAAATATCTTATCTCTGCACTAGAAAAATCTAATAATTTTAAAAATGAACGTCCTCTTAAGTTAACTGCCATTGTAAAAACCCTCCTAAATATGTTATTATATTAGTATATTTTTAAATTTAACGAATTAATTTTGCTACTTCTTTAAAGACCTTTGAATAAGGGTCTTTAAAGAAGTTTTTTTTATTTATATTTTTAAATATTATTCTTCACGCTCTAAAGGCATTGACATACATCTTGGGCCCCCACGACCTCTTGATAATTCACTTGATGGTATTACGTGAATTTTAATTCCATTTTCAACTAATATTTTATTAGTGATATAGTTTCTAGAATAAACGACAACTTCACCTGGCTTAATACATAATGTATTTGATCCATCATTCCATTGTTCTCTATCAGCTATAACTTTATCTCCTCCACCACATTGGATTAATGTAACCTTTTCTACTCCAAGGTGTTTAGCTAATATTTCTTCTAATTTAGCATTAACTTCTACTATATTTAATTTACCTTCTACATCTCCCTTAGTTACTTCGAATACTTGTAAAGGTCCTTGTATTCCTGGATGTATAGTGAACTTATCAACATCTATTTGAGTAAATACTGTATCTAAATGCATCATAGCTCTATTATTTGGAATATTAAATGCTAATATTGTTTCTATTTTATCGTTGCTGCTTTTGAAGAATATTTGTTTAGCTATATGCTCTATTGCATTAGCTTGAGTTCTTTGAGATATACCTATTGCTAATGTTTTCTCATTTAATATTAATATATCTCCACCTTCTATATGATATTCAAAATCTCTATCATAGAATCTTTCTACTTGACCTTTAAAGTCTTTGTGATATTTGAATATATAATCAGCGTATATTGTTTCTCTGTTTCTAGTTACAGAATACATTTTATTTAAACTTACTCCATTTCCTATACTTGCAAATGGATCTCTTGTGAAGTATAAGTTTGGCATTGGATCAGCCACAAATGGATAATCATCTTCTACTAAATCAGCTAAACTTTTATTATCTAATTCTGGTAATTCTTTTTTATTTATACCAGCCATAGTTTTTCTTATTAATTCTTCATTATTTTTTATACCTTTTAAGAAGTTGTACACATTTTTTTGTACTTCTGGGCTTTCTATTCCAGCTTCTTGTATAAATTGATTTATAAATTGTTCTTTTATTTCTTCGTCAGCTATAACTTCAGCTGCTAATTCATGTAGGTATACTACTTCAACACCATTCTCTCTTAATACATTCGCAAATGCATCATGTTCTTGTTGAGCTACTTCTAAGTAAGGAATATCATCAAATAATAATCTCTCTAGGTATTCCGGTGTTAAATTTTCTATTTCAGCACCTGGCTTATGAAGTAGAACTTTTTTAAGTGGTTTGATTTCACTTGTTACTTTTATTCCCATAGCTATTCCTCTCCATCTGTCATGATATTTATCAATAGTATTTACAATTTGATAAATATTACAACTATAGTATTTTTAAAAAAGCAATATATTTTAAAATTTATATTAAATAAGCCTAAAAAAACGTTTTCTCAAAGGTTGTCTCCAATCTCATCTTGAAATATTAAAGTTTATCCAAACTTAAAATATAAATTATTAAAAGCTTAAGTAATTAATTAAATAGTAATAAACTTTCAAAATATTTTATATTTTTATACTTTCAAACAGTCCACTATTATTTGTTATTTTAATTTCTCCACTTGATTTAATACTTTCATCAATGTATTTTTCAAATTCTCTTTTTTTAGTATCTATTACTTCTAAAATGTTACCTGGTATAGAGTATATATACTCTAGTATTCCCTTAGTATCATTTACTATTAATTTATCTTCATACAAATATCTTTGTATATTATCAAAATGTTTTTTTAATATTTCTTCTCCATTTTCTAATCCAAATTTATTTGATAATTTTTCTTCGGAAATCTTTATATTATTACTAAATCCTAGCATAAGCTCTTCTAGTTCTTTCATATGGTAACTATCTATAGTAGAACAGTAAAAATGCCCTCCTTTTTTAAGTACCCTATTAATCTCAGATAGAACTAAATCTAAGTCTTTCATATAAAACAGTATATGGTTAGCTATGACTACA
Source organism: Faecalimicrobium sp. JNUCC 81 (assembly GCF_053667625.1). Lineage (NCBI taxonomy): Bacteria > Bacillati > Bacillota > Clostridia > Peptostreptococcales > Peptostreptococcaceae > Faecalimicrobium > Faecalimicrobium sp. JNUCC 81. The sequence goes on along the minus strand of NZ_CM132203.1, from coordinate 77,630 downwards.
TCAAAGCTGTCGTTTTCAAAAGGAATGTTGTTTGGGTCTGCTATTTGGAAATTAAATTTATCAGAGTTTTTACTTAGATTTATTTTTGCATCATTTAACATATCTTCGCAAATCTCTGTCAGTGTCACATCTATGCTGTCATTTAAATACTCTATATTCTTAGCCCACAAAGCACCATTCCCACAACCAATTTCTAAAACTTTAAAGTTCTCTTTTAATTTTAGATTTTGGAATGTCCAATTGTACCAACCATGTTTATTTGAACTAAATCTTTCTTGCAGTTTAACGCTTGCATTTAAATTAGATGAATCTATGTATTGCTGTAATAACTCTTTTTCACTTTCTAGTATTTTTATTATATCTACTGTCTTATTCCAGTCTAAGTTTTCATCATTTTCAATGCTAACTTCGGCTGTTTCTATGGCATTTAATACTGTTTTCATATGATTAATTTTGTTTTTTATGATATTTTTTTGTAATTTTAACGAATTAACCATATCATCTTTTTCAAAATTATTTTGTTCAGTATTCATAACCTCCTCTAGTGATAATCCTAAATACTTTAAAGCTAAAATCTTTTTTAATTTTGTAAAATCTTTATCTGTGTATAGTCGATGCCCTGCATCATTATGGTGAGATGGTTTAAGAATCCCCTTAGTGTCATAATATCTTATTGTTCTGATTGTTACTCCCGCCATTTTAGCAAATTCACCTGTAGTATATAATCTTTCATCTTTCATTATATCTCCCCCAAAGCTATTGCCTAATATTATTGTATAAGGTTACGTTGCGTAATGGTCAATACTAAATTTTAAAATTTTTTAAATTTTTTTTATTTGAAAAAAACATCAAAAATTATATTTCGATATTACTTTTATATTATCTACAAAATTTAACAATAAAATTTAGTATTGCATTTATAATCTCTACTATATTCTAATTACTAACTTCTTTAAGTTCATATTTTTCTTCTTTAGCTTTTTCTCTTTTTTTCTCTATTTTAGCTATTAAATAATCAACTAAGAAACCATTAATTACTACAGCTATTAATGAAAATATGCCTTTACCTAATCCAAAAGTTAATCCTCCACATATAACAACAAATAAATCTACCATTAATAATGATTTACCTATATTAAATGTTGAGTACTTATTTAATATTTTTGCAAGTATATCTGTTCCACCTGTTGAAGCATTTACTGCAAATACTATAGCTAATCCACTTGCCGCAGTTATAGTTCCACATAAAACTGCTAAAACCATATTAGTTGTAATTGCATGTGAATGAAGTACCTTTTCCATAAAATCCATAACAAATGACATCATAAAACTTGCGTATATAGTTTTAATACCAAAATCCCCACCTATTAGTATAAAAGCTATGATAAATAATATTAAGTTACCTAAAAAAACTATAGTCCCTACTGATAGTGATGGTATATAATGACTTATAACTAAAGCCATACCACTTAATCCTCCACCCGCTATTTGATTTGGAGCATAAAAATACTGTATACCAAATGCCACTAAAATAACTCCAAATGTTATTATCATGTAGTCCCTAACTATATTCATCTTATTTATTTTTTCCATAAACATACCTCTTCCCTTCAATCAGTGTCTATAATATTAATATTTTATATATAAAATATAATACACTTGAACATATATTTAATCAATAAAAAAGAGATGTTTAGTACACCTCTTAAATAGTTTATAAATTTATAGAAAGCTATTCTACAGTTATTGCACTAACTGGACATGTATCTTGTGCTTCTAAAGCTGATCCTTCTAAATTAGCTTGTAATTCACCTTCTGTAGCTACTGCTAATCCATCAGTATCCATATCAAAAACTTCTGGACATACTCCAGTACATGCTCCACATCCTATACATACGTCTTTATCTACAACTGCTCTCATTTTAATATCCTCCATTTATGTTTTAATTATTATAATATTTATCCATTTTTTACTATATTAAAACAATTAGTTAGATTTGTCTACTATATACCCTTAATTATTACATATTTCCTTATCATTCTATCTCTATAATATAGGAGTTTATCTAAATTAAGACATTCCTATAAACATTCCTATTATATATGGAATTAACCACACAACCCATACAGCTATACTAAATTTATGGAATGTAGCTTTTTTCTTTTCATCATTTTTATATAATACCCATGTAGCCCATACTGCATGAAATAACATTAATACTATAGCTAAAAAACCTGTTATTCCATGAATTAATTGACTTGTAGAATTTATTGCCTCTACTCCTGACTTAGCTATTTGTCCCATCGTAAGTGTACCTAATGTATCACATACTAATCCTAACCAAAATATTATGACATGATTTTTATTAAGACTTTTAGCCTTTCTTTCACCAAATACCCCTATAGTATAAAATACTAACGCTAAAGTTATTGCTACAATTGCTAAAATTAATTTTGAATCCATAACTATTTTACCTCCTTAATTTTATTTCTTATTTTTAATAAACTTTCTTTTACTTCCTTTATTTCTTCCTCTGTAAAGTTTTCAAATATTTTATCAAAACTTTGATTAATTGTAGTTCTAAATTCTTTTGCAAATTCTAATCCTTTATCTGCGAAAGTTACATAAGTATTTCTTTTATCATTTTCATCTTTAACTTTTTTAACATAACCAGCATTTTCTAATCTTGTAACTATTCCTGATACTGTTCCTTTAGCTAAAGACATTTCTTCACATAATTGTGATATATTAACCTTTCCATTGTGAGCAATTAACTTAATAACCATAACTTGCTGATGGGTAAGCCCACTATCTTTTAAACTATTGCTTATTGTACCCATCGTACTTGCATATATTTCTTTTATAAGCATTGCTATTTCAAAAGAATCAAATGCCATATATAACTACCTCCATTCTTAATTACTATATTTCATTTTCGTTGTTTCGAAGTTTAATGAACTACTTAAAAAGAATACTCCTGCACTAAACAATGCAAATCCTAATCCTATATAAAAAGTTCCTATATGATAAGGACTAAATATCTCTAAGCTTCTTACTGATATTCCTATAATCATCATAAAAGCCATTATAAAATAACTTTTTAAATCAAAGAAAGAATATATATATTGTTTTTCAAGTTCACTATTAATGATTCTTAGAGTATGTTTTTTTACTAATTTCATAAATATAAATTTAAAAAATACATAAAACGTTATAGCTACAAAAGCTAAACTTACAATCCAGTTTCCTCTACTAGAATGTACATCTTCTAATCCCAAAGTAAACACTCTAAATCCAGCGAAACACCATATTATTCCCGCTATTAATAATAAAACCCTCTTTTCAACTTTAGGTATATATTTTGTTAATATCTCCATAACTTTATCTCCTATAAAAATTAATCTCACTAAATAGTTTGCATAAGAACTAATAAGTTCGTATGCAAACTATTTTAATAGTATATTTTAATATTGTCAATATATTTAATACAAAAATAAAGACACCCATAAAGATGCCTCTATTTAATAAGTGTTTTTATAGTGTCTTAAATCTTATTTTGCATATTTAACAATGATATCACGTAATATATTAACTGCATTTAAGCCCGCTTTGTCGTTATAATATTTAGCAAATCTCTCGTCTGCAACGTACATCTCTGCTAATCCAATATGAGCCTCCTCTGAATAAACTGGCCATGAGAAACATAACCAAGTCTTATGCTTTTCAAATACATTTTTAGCTTCTTGCGAATCTAAATCTTTACTTCCAATAACTTTTTCTAAAGACTCAAACATTTCTTTTTCAATTTCTTGCATTCTTTTTAAGTCATCTTCAGTCATGTTCATCCATTTTTTATTAGATTCTTCTACTGTTTCTTTCCCATATTTTTCTCTTATTTCATTTCCATATTTAGCTTCATTTTCTTCTAATTTTTCTTTTTTAAATCCTTCAAATTTTTCTCTATCTGACATTTCTATTTCTCCTTTTTTATATTCTAATGTTTTTTCAACTGTCAAAATCAATTGATTAATTTGGTCTCGTCTGGAAATAAGTTGTTGATGATGTTCTAATAAAGCCTTATTAATATCAAAATCTGACTTTGAAATTATTTGATGTATTTCTTCTAACTTCATATCTATAGATCTATAAAATAAGATTTGTTGTAATAAATCAATCTCATTTTGACCATAAATACGATAGCCAGATGAATTAATACGACATGGTTTTAATAAACCAATTTCATCATAATATCTAAGTGTTCGTGCACTAACACCAGCTATTTCAGCTAATTTCTTAATTGTATATTCCATGTGATTACCTCCTGACAGTTTTATAATAATGCTTATCGCTACGTTAAGGTCAATAGAAAAAATAATATTTATTTTTTTATTTTCAATACTTTTTATTATGTCTTTCTTATGCTCTTCTAATTCTTCGCCTTGAGCATTCAATATACTTAAATTTTTATTTCTAGTACCTATAGCTATGTCTACTTTCATCTCCTCAGACATGCTAATTTATCAACGTATTATCACATTTGTCTTAAATAGTAATCTGTATCCTTGGGTACTGGTCAAGCTTTATTAATTATATAAAAATAAGATATATGTGCAATAACACATATATCTTATTTTTATATACTATATATATCCGAAAATTCTATATCACATTTTTCTAATATATTGATTTCATTCTTTTTGTTACTCGCTTTATTAGGACAATAATCTATAGTCTTTGCTGGTAGAGTGATAACAAATTCAGTTCCTTTTCCTTCTTCACTTCTTACACCTATACTTCCACCTTGAATTTCTACTAGTTCTTTTACTATTGATAATCCAATTCCACTGCCTTCTTGTTTACGAGTTAAGCTTTTATCTATTTGCACAAATCTGTCAAAAATAGTACTTATTTTTTGTTTTGATACTCCTATACCATTGTCTTTTACATATATATATACATTATCTTCAGCTACATCTATATTAACTTCAATCTTTCCATCTTCATGTGTATATTTTATAGCATTTGATATTAAATTTAGTATTATTTTTTCAATTTTATCTGAATCACAGCAAATAAACTTCTCTTCTTTATTAGTATCAAATACAATTGATACATCTTTACCTTCTACATAACTTGCAACGGAGATGACTACCTCTTCTACAATAGAAATAATATTTTTATTTTCTAAATTTACATCATGATAACCTGTATCAATTTCTGTTATGTCAATTAAGTTATCTACAAGTCTTAATAATCTATATGAGTTTTGTTTCATTGTGCTCATATAATAATTTAATTTGTCTTCACCAATTTCACATATCTTATTATTTTCATTGTATTTAATTAATAATTGTATAGTCCCAAGGATTATATTTAAAGGTGTTTTAAATTCATGAGATATATTTGCAAAAAATTCGTTTCTTAAATTTTCAATTTCATTTTCTTTTTCTTCCACTCTTCTTCTTGCCTTTATTTTTTTATCTCTAGTTATATCCTTAGCCATACCAAATATATATTTTACATTTTCATTTTCGTCTAATGCTGCGACTTTAAATACATAAAGCCACATTTTTGTTTTATTAGTCCTTAATAATTCTTTATTTATAAAGTAACCTTTTTGCTTAATTAAATTTTGATCTTCTTTATAAAGCTTCTCAGCTTCTTCCCTAATCCAAAAATCTATATCTTTTTTTCCAATTATATCATCTTTGGTTAAATTAAATTTATCCGCATATCCTTGATTTATATACATATACTTTCCTTCTAAATCTTTTATCCATACTAGAAGTGGTATACCATCTAAAATCAATTCTAAATCTTCCATATTGTACTGTTTAACACTATCATTATGCTCATGTAAAATATAAATTTTAGCTACTTTATCTCTCCAATTTATGTCAAATATTTTATAAGTAAAATTAATAATTTTACATTTTTTATTATAGATACTTACAATCTTATTTTGATTTAGTTTATTATTTTCCCCTATTAATTTACTTATATTAAAACCATTTAAATCCTCAGCATTATACATTAATTTCTTTAATAATTTATTATTACAAAACTGTATAATGTTTTCTTCGCTCACTATTAGTAAATTATCATCCATATTATTAAATATTAGTTCCATATCACCTATACCCCTGCCCCCTCTATCACTATAATATAGTAGCATATCGTGATGTATTATTACAAATAACTATGATTATTTGACATAAAATCTAGATAAATAGTTATTATTTTGATATTTTATAGCTTATATCCCATAATTATAGCCTTAAGCATAATAAAGCCGTATCACTTATTTGTGATACGGCTTTATAAAAAAATATTAACATTAAAATATACTATGCTTTTTTAACAACGCTAGATTTTAATTTCATAGCTCCAAATCCATCTATCTTACATTCTATATCATGTCCATCAGCTGCATCAGGAACTAAACGTATACTTTTTACTTTTGTTCCTATTTTTATAGATGATGAACTACCTTTTACTTTAAGGTCTTTTATTACTGTCACAGCATCTCCATCATTTAATACGTTTCCATTTGCATCTTTTATAACATTTACTTCTTCATTTACTGACTCTAAAGACCACTCATGAGAACATTCTGGACAAACTAAAAGACTTCCATCTTCATAAGTGTATTCTGAATTGCATTTTGGGCAATTTGGTAAATTTTCCATATCTTGTTTCCTCCATTTGTTATTTTAATTATAATACATAAATTTTTCGATTCCCTATTTGCAACATATTATTAATATTTATTAATATGTTAAAGCTTATAAAGCTATATAGAGACTTTCTCATAGAATTATATAATATCATAATCTATTTACATTGACAAACCTTCGTACTATGGCTGATTAAATTTTGTATTTTAATATATTATATCCATTTTATTCCTAACACTAAATTAGGTAAAAAATATTTTATACAGTGAGTTGTAGATTTATCTATTTTTATATAAACATTATTATAACTAAGTTTTGATTTTAAAATTTCATAAGCTTTTATGTTATTATCTAACATATGAATATGATTATAACATTTACTTTTGCAATGATCCTCATCTTCTCCTATAGACATAAATATTCTTTTTTCTTTTAAGCTTACTTCACTTTCTTCTAAAAATTTTAGCATATCTTTATACCAAAAAGATCCGGATGCGCATACAGCATTTCCAAAAACATCACTTTTAGTATATATAGCGTATAAAGATATTAATCCTCCTAATGATGCACCTATTATACTTGTGTTTTCTTTACCTTTTTTAGTTCTATAGTTATTATCGATATATAACTTTACTTCATTACATAAAAAATTTAGATAATTATCTCCTTCGCCTAAAAAATCAGGATTTTTTTCGCTTAATCCTTTGCTATACCAAGGTGTATATTCATTTAATCTATTTTTAGGAGGTATTAAAGCTCCAATAAAATTTATATTATCTTTTTCAAGTTCACCAAAAAATTCGTTTTTATGTTTTATTATTTCATCACCATCTTGTATATATATTACAGGATAAAATTTATCACTTAAATTATAATCTTTTGGAAGATAAATTAATACTTCTCTATCTTTTATAGTTTCTGTTACTATAGTTCCCTTCATAGATTAATTCCCTTCTATTTAAGTTATTAGTAATTTAATATGTACTTTTATCTTTCCTATTTTTTTTATATTTATTATTAATTATATATCTATAAAAAAGCTATCTCAGCCTAAGCAGTTATATTGCTCAAATTGAGATAGCTCTTAATAATTATTTTATTTTAAGATGTGAACGTCTATATCCCTAACGCCCCAGTCATTACATTCTTTTTCTGAATTCATAAATATATCTATTCTATTTCCTTTTATAGCACTTCCACAATCTTCAGCTATAAATACCTTATCAAATTTAGGTATATATACCTTTGTTCCATAAGGTATAACAGTTGGGTCAACTGCAATAGTTCCCCATTTTGGAACAGTTCCAGTAGATGTTATAGTATCTCCTGCATAAGCTGTAGCTTTTACATTAAGTTTCTTAGAGTTTTCTAACGATACTGTTTCTTTTCCTTTTTCTTCACTATTTGAAACATATTTAGAATAAACATAACCTACTTTGTTTTTATGGTTAACTTTCGTCCACTTACCTTCAGATTGGATTATATCTAATTTCTCTGGCTTATCTAAAGTGTAGTTTACTTTACTTTCTGTACTTGGCCCTGTTCTAAAATTAACTTTACTTGCATTTATGTATCCACCTTTAGTGCTTTGTATGTTAATAGATGAATTTTCTGTATTTGATGGACTATCTGCAAAAGCTTTTGCATTTGGCATAAATAATAAAGCTATTGCCGTCGTGACCATTAAAAATTTCCTTTTCATATGTCAATACCTCCTAGGCTTATTTATTATGTCAATTTTTTTGGTCTAACCCCTTGCCTAGAAAATATTATATCTTAAAAGTTACAATTTTGTTACCCTTTCGGGCAAACTACTTTTATTTACTATTAATGTAATTATTTTCTTGTTTGTACTTCTCCGTTATTTTTTCTAATTTTCCTGTTCCCTTATTTATTGCATCTGATGCTGTATCTATTTTATTTTTTAGTGCTTTAATAACTGAATCAGCTTTAGTTAATTTATCCTTCGAATTATCTATCTTAGAGTTTACCTTATTCATCGATTGTTCTGCTAATTTAGTACTATCATTTATTTTATTTTCAATATCAGTTACTTTATTCTTTTGTTCTTCACTTAAATCTTTTTTATTTATTTTTTCTAATATTTCTTGAGCTCTATCCAACTTCTTTTCATCATAAGAACTACTTAATTCTTTTATATCTGAATCTATATCTTGAGCTTTTTTAGATTTTTCAGATATTTTATCTTTAATCTCATCAATGCTTTCATTTAATGAATCACTTGTATTTTCCTTATTAATACTTTCTACTTTTGTTTCTATATCATCTTCTGCATTTCCCTTTTTTAAATCCATATTACTATAGGCAAATACACCTATAGATAATATTGCTAAACCAGCAACTACTTTCATTTTTTTCATTCCTATCACTCCTTTGGTAAATTTATTTATTCATATATCAGCTTTGCGCTATATTTAACAGACTATAAAATACTATTAAATGTTCTATAAGTTTTGATATTTTATATAAAACAATTAATAATATAACTCTTAATATTATAAAATAGTATGGTAAATAAGGATACATTTTTTTGTTAGATTTCTAAATATTTTATTATATTTACCATCTAATATCAATATTCAAGTACTGACTTTAGTATGATTATAAGTCCATTTTATAAAAACTTATCCTTACGTTTATTAATACTTCTTTATTGTTTATCAATAATTTATTGTTGATATTTTTTATATTCAGTGATAGTATATATCCTTAAGAGAGATAAGGAAAGCTAGATTAGCTTTTTATAAATTTTATACTATGAAAAGGAGTCTGTCATGAGATTTGATAACAAAAAAATTTCTAAATCATTAATATTTATTTTAGATTTAATTTTTATTTTTGGACTAATTATTTCATTTAATATTTGTTATGATATATTTAATGAAAATATAAAAATATTATCTAAAAACAATATCCTTATAACAATTTTCACTTTAATTTTAGGTACATTATGTACTTTATTAATAGTCTTAGATTTAAGAAAAATATTAAAAACATTATTAGAAAAAAATCCTTTTGTATTAAAAAACGTAAAGTTATTAAATAAAATTGCTATCGAGTGTTTTATAATAAGTGGATGTTATATAGTAAATATTCTTTTAAACTTAAAAGAGTATTCTTACAAATTCTTAAATGTATCAGACACTATAATTCACACAGATACTGAACCTTTGATTTTCTTCTTAGCAGGAATTTTCATACTGGTCTTATCAGTGGTGTTTAAAGAGGCTATCAATTATAAAGAAGATAGCGATAATACAATTTAAAGAAATGGAATGATGTTGCATGTCAATAGTAATAAATTTAGATGTAATGATGGCAAAGAGAAAAATTTCATTACAAGAACTAGCTGAAAGAATTAATATAACTAATTCGAACCTTTCTATATTGAAAAATAGTAAGGCTAAAGCTATAAGATTCTCCACATTAGAAGCTATATGTAGAGAATTAGATTGTCAACCTGGAGATATATTAGAGTATAAGGATATTTAAACTTGTAGTATAGTTAATATGAACTTAAACTTAGTAATCTCAGGAGGAAAGCATGAATATAGATATTCTTAAAAAGATTTCACAAGGTCTTAACAAATTAAACTGTACTTGGGGCGTTGGAGGTTCTGTGCTACTAAACCAATATAATTTAGTAGAAAAACCAAAAGACATAGATATTTTAATAGATTCATCAGATACTAATAAAATTAAATCTTTTATGAATACTATAGGACAACCTATATACTTACCTTCTAAAACTCCATTTTTAACAAAAGACTTTTTTGGATACAATGTAGATGGTGTAATTGTAGAGTTTATGGGAGACTTTAAAATAGACTTAGGAAACAATAAAATATACGAATTTATACTAGATAATAAAGCTATAGCTCATACTAAAACTATAGATGATATAAATATAAATTTCACTACTTTAGAAGATTGGATTGTTGCCTATAACGTTATGAATGATCCTAAAAATAGAGTACCTTTAATTAAAAATCACTTTAAAAATCATGGTATAAATTATAGATATTTACTAGAAAGAAATTCAAATCAAAACTTGCGTATTGATACTCTAGAACTTATATATAGTTTATTAAATATGTAATTAATAAAAAATGGGGTGCCTTATTTTTAAGACATCCCATATATTATTAAATAATCAATTTTTATATACCTGTACTATAAATTAATTTACTTTTTTATTTTTCTTTAGGAATGAAAAATCTACAGTTATTGACACAATCGCAAATATAAGTAAGAATATAGGATAATGTAAATATTTTATTATTCCTACAGAAGAAACTCCAGCTATACCAACAGCCGTTAGTATTTGTGCTCCATATGGTATCATTCCTTGCCAGCACGATGCGAACATATCTAACATACTAGCAATTTTTCTCGGATCAAGATCATACTTTTCTCCAATATCTTTAGCTAAAGGACCAGCTGTTATTATTGTTATTGTATTATTAGCAGTACATAAATCTATTACACTAGCAAGTAAAGCTATACCAAACTTAGCACCAGTTGCTGTTTTTATCTTGCTTGTTATAAAGTTTAGTATAAAATCTATACCGCCATTATGTTTTATTAACCCGATTACCCCTCCGACGATTAAAACTAAGATACATAATTCTTGCATTCCAGCCATACCGTCTGATACAGCACTTATGAATCCCCATATATCTATAGTATTTGTAAATATACCTATTCCTCCTGCAAATAAAACTCCTCCAGCAAGAAGAACAAAAACGTTTGCCCCTGCTAAAGCCCCTACTAAAACAGCTACATAAGGTACAACCTTTATTATTTCATAAGATCCAGCTTCAGCTGAAGTAGTTCCATATCCTGATGACATTACTGCTATTATTACAAGGCTTATTAATGCCGCTGGTAATACTACAAAGAAGTTCATTTTTACTTTGTCTTTTAATTCACAACCTTGTGTACTTGCTGCTGCTATAGTTGTATCAGATATCATAGATAAGTTATCTCCAACCATAGCTCCTCCAACTATTATTGCTACTAATAATTCTAATGGCATTCCAGTTTTTTGAGAAATACCTAGAGCTATAGGTGTTAATGCAGAAATTGTTCCAACTGATGTTCCCATAGATGTAGATATAAAACATACTACTAAGAATAACCCTGGTACTAATAAATTCGGTGGTAAAACTGATAAGCTTAAGTTAACTGTAGAATCTACTCCACCCATTGCTTTAGCTACACTACCAAAAGCTCCTGCTAGTAAGAAAATTACAAGCATTATTAATATATTACTATCTCCAGCACTTTTACAGAATATTTCCATTTTAGTGTCTAGAGATTCTTTAGGATTAATCATAAAAGCTACACCTGCTGCAATTACGAATGCTGTTAATGCAGGCATTTTATAAAAATCTCCTGTTATAATACCACTTCCTAAAAATAATATTAAAAATACTCCTATTGGAAGTAATGCAAGTGCACTACCTTTATTTTCTTTTTTGTCAATTTGATTGCTCACATTTTGCATACTTTTGATCCCCTCTTAATCAATTTAAGGTATAACTAACAGAGAAGGTATTTATACATATCTCCTCTGTTAGCTTTAAATATATAATTTATATCTTAATAAAGACTTTAGCAATCTTTTATTTCTTATAATCTATCAAGACCTTGTTTTAAGTCTGCTATTATATCTTCTGCTTCTTCTAATCCAACTGATATTCTTATTAAACCTTCAGATATTCCAGCTTCAGCTCTTTCTTCTGGAGTATATGGAGAATGAGTCATTGAAGCAGGATGTTGTATTAATGTTTCACAGTCACCTAAGCTAACTGCAAGAACACATAATTCTAAAGAGTTTAGGAATTTCTTACCAGCTTCTAATCCACCTTTAACTTCAAAAGCAATCATCCCTCCTGGAAGATCCATTTGCTTTTTAGCTAATTCATATTGTGGGAAACTTTCAAGTCCTGGATAGTTAACTTTTGTTACATTTTCATGAGATTCTAAGAATTTAGCTACTTCCATAGCATTCTTGCAATGTCTATCCATTCTTACTTGTAAAGTTTTCATACCTCTTATTATTAAATATGCATCAAGTGAACTTAATACAGCACCTGTCATATCCTTTATTCCAAATAATCTTACTTGATTTACGAAATCTAATTTACCAGCAACAAACCCTGCTATAACATCTCCATGTCCATTTAAGTATTTAGTTGCTGAATGAACTACTACGTCTGCACCTAACTCTATTGGTCTTTGTATATATGGAGTACAGAAAGTATTATCAACCATTACCATACAACCTTCTACTTCATGAGCTATTTTAGATACAGCTTCTATATCTATTAATTTTAAGTCTGGGTTTGCTGGAGTTTCTAAGTATACAACTTTAGTGTTTTCTTTCATAGCTGCTTTTACTTCATCTAAGTTTGTAGCATCAACAAAAGTTATTTCAACTCCGTATCTGCTTATACCATGATTAAACATTGCATATGTGCATCCATATAAAGTTTTACTTGCAACTACATGATCTCCTGCTTTTAATATTGTCCATAAAGCTGAAGTTATTGCACCTATTCCTGAAGCTGTTGATACACAAGCTTCTGCTCCTTCAAGTAATGCAACTTTATCTTCTAATTGAGCATTAGTAGGATTTCCTAATCTAGAGTATATGTATCCACCCTCTTCTAATGCGAATCTTCTTCCACCTTGTTCTGCACTATCAAATACGAATGTTGATGTTTTATATATAGGTGTTGTTAACGCTCCTGATACGGCATCCTTTTGATGTCCACCATGAATTGCTTTTGTAGCAAATTTTTTGTTTTGTAAGTTTTCCATTTTTTATTTCCCCCTTGAATTTTGATATTATGATTTTTAACTATTGTTCCTTAAGGAACATCTTTCGTGTTGCAAAAAACATTTTTCTTCAAGCTAACAAGTAACGTTTTCCTATGACCGAAAAACCTTTTCCCTTGTGTATACAATCAATGTAACATCTTTTTGTTTTCTTGTAAATATATCATGAAATTTTTGTAAAATTTGAAATTTTCGCCATCATTTTTTATCAAATCTTCTGATAATTAAATTAATTTTATAATTTCCACAAAGCTTTTCACTATAAAAATTATTTTTTATATTCCAATTATTGTATTTTAGCCATTTGTATAATGTATCCTATTTTCATAAAATCATATTTTTTTATAACTCTACTTTCAACATGTCAAGCATTTTAAGTGCTTTTTTAACTTATTTAAGCTATAAATTTTTTATAAAAAATTTAAAATAAATTATTTTATTTAATAATTCATTTTGATTTTTTTACTTAATTTATGATAAATTTCTCCATTATATTTCTAAAAAATATATTTTTTTATTTAATTTTACATAAAAATATTTGTGAGGCTACATACTTTTTTATATTTATTTATAAAATATTTACCTAATGAGTTATACATTAAAGACACACATAATAATCGATAAATTATATTTTTATATAAAAAGAACTCTAATAAATAGAGTTCTTTTTATATAATCTTTATTTTTTATAGGTTATTTCTTCTTTTCAGGCATTATATTTTCAAATATAAAACCATGAAGTATATCTAATGAACTTGGTTCAAATTGCATTACTGACTTATTATTTATTCTTACATTCTTGCTATTAACACCATCATCTATAGGGAATTCCATTTGAGTTATATTAAAGTTACCAATTTTTAATACTCTACCACCAATATTAAGAATTTCAGCAGGCTTCATATTAGTTTTAACATAAGGAAGTATTGTATCTAATAATTTAGGGTATTTTGTCATAGGTAAATCTTTTACTCCCTTCATCATACCTTCAATAACTTGTCTTTGTCTTTTATCTCTTTCTAAAGCACCACCACTGCCACCTTTTCTTATGCGTGAGTATGCAAGAGCTTGATATCCATTTAATTTTTGTTCCCCAGCACTTTTAATGTATGATATAGAGCCTTTATTATCTTTAGAATCCCATCCATATGTTTCAGGAATAAATTTATTTAGCTCTTGTATTTCATTTTGCTTAACATCTATAGTTATACCTCCTAAAGTATCAATTATGTCCATAAATGAATAAAAATCAACAATAGCGTAGTTTTGTATGTCTAATTCAAAGTTTCTCTCTATTGTTTCTGCTAATAAATTTATACCACCATACGCATAAGCTTCTGTAAGCTTTATATCTCCATATCCAGATGTAGAAACATATGTATCACGAGCAAGTGATGTTAATTTTAAACTTTTATTTTTACTATCAACAGTAAGTATCATCATAGCATCACTACGAGAGCTCTTTTCTCCTGGCCTTCCGTCTGTACCACAAAGTAATATATTAGTTATACCTTCCTCTGACTTATAGTCACTTTTTCCAAGTGTGTTACTATCTCCCCCAGAATCATACATACTATTTAATTTAAAATAAACAAATCCAAATGCGCTAGCAGGAATCATTATTATTAAAATTGCCAATAGCACAACTATTCTTTTTAGTATTTTATTACTCATTATTTATCCTCCCAAATAAGTACCCATATTATTATTTATATATTCTAATTCGTATTGAATGTTGTTTATAATTTATTATTCAACCATATATAATTTATGGATAATTTTCACTATTAAAGCTATCGCTAACATTTTACCATAATAACTTTATTTTTTTCTACATAATTTCTCTATTTTTGCATATAGCTAAAAATATTTCAATTTAAAATATTTATTTTCATATAACTTTAATAAAAAATAAAGTTATTTATACACGAAAAATACCATACCTTCTTCATATTATATTACTTCTTTAGGAGTAGTTCCATAAGCTAGACATACTCGTAGTAATTTATTTCCTACATAGACAATTTCTACTTCTATTGCTACAGTTTTTAAGGAAAATAACTTTATTAAATTATATCTCCTCTTGAAGATTTGTCTAATAAGTATTATCCTAATTTAGATGAAACTAATAGATAATTATATTTCTGAATTAGCACGATAAAATTAGGAGGAATTTCAATGAACTGGATAATTAAAACATTTAAGGAACTAACAACAGATGAATTATATAAAATACTTCAACTTAGAAATGAAGTATTTATAGTAGAACAAGAATGCCCTTATCAAGATATCGATGGTAAAGATAATGAGTCTTATCATATATTTTTAAAAAAAGACAATGAAGTAATAGCCTATTCAAGAATACTAAAAAAAGGTATTTCATATGAACAAGCATCTATTGGAAGAGTTATTGTAAAAAAAGATTATCGTGGTGGAAGCATAGCTAAAGATATGTTATTGAAAAGTATTTCTTTCATAGAAAATAGTTTACATGAGAAAGAAATCAAAATTCAAGCACAGGCATATTTAGATAAATTTTATAGCAGCCTAGGATTTGAAAAAATATCTGATGTGTATTTAGAAGACAACATTCCTCATATGGATATGTTATATAAAAAATAAAATAAATAAAAATCCGTATCATTTGTATTTGATACGGATTTTTATTTATTTTATTATATTTTTAGTTAATATAGACCTTAAATCTTATTTAAAGTTTATAAATTTCTTTGATATAAATATATCTTCAAATTTTTTATCATTTAATATTTCATGTGTTATAAATTTCCCATTATAATATAGACTATATGTTGTAAATGGTGTATTTGAATTTTGTGCTTGTTCTTTATTTTCATATCTAATTATATTAAGTTGTATATTCCTTTCTTCTGCGAATTCTTTTACCATAGATACATATTTTGAGGTAAATGGACATTGATTTGAATAATATAAAACAAACCCTGATTTATTAATATCATCTACTTTTACAGCATCTTTAAATTTAGGAATATCTATATCTTTTCCAAATGGCAAGTATAACAATTCATAGTATGGATTTGCAGTATCTGCTAATATAAATCCTTTATATTTTAAATACTTTGAGTCCGCCAAGTATGGTCTCTTCTTATTAGAACTTAATATAACTAATCCCTTTTTCCCTTTCTCTTTACTATCATTAATACATTCTTCTAATAATATGTTAGAAATACCTTGTCCCTTGTATTTTCCTGAAACCCATAAGCAGTTAATAAACATATATTCACTTGCAATAATAGGACACCAGGCATTTTCAGCTGGTATATATTCGATAAAAACTTTCCCCCTTACATCTCCCTTTTTAAATACTATTCCTTCTTTAAATCTATCTTTTAGCCAGTTTTTTTTAGATAAAACTTGAAATTCTCCTTTTTTATTAGAAAGAGCACAACAAATATGCTCTTTATCTATATTATCAATATTAACATCTACTATTTTCATTATATTTCTCCCCCATAGTTTTAATATCTTTGATTATATACTTACTTAGATTGTTATTAGTAGTCTTTTTAATAAATAAACATCTTTTAATTTAAATAAACTGTCTTATAATTTATAAATAATTATCTTAAATATATAAAAACCGTATCATTTATATCTGATACGGTTTTTTATATATTTTAATTTTAGCTTATTTTTAATTAAGGTCTTCTTGCACCTTTGAATGTTTTTTCATAGTATCCTGATGATAATTTCGATTTCTTAACTCCATCTCTAGGATTAGATGCATGTATAAACTCATCATTTCCTATGTACATTCCCACATGACTTACTCTACCTTTTTTCATAGTATCGAAGAATACTAAATCTCCAGGTTGTAAGTCTTTTTTCTCTACGGCTTGTCCAAACTTACTTTGATCATAAGATACTCTTGGTATATCTTTTCCTAATTCAGTTTTATATATATACCTAACCAACCCAGAGCAATCAAATGCATTCGGTCCATTCGCTCCCCAAACATATGGTTTTCCTATTTGATTTTCTAATGTTTTTATCGCATTATCCATTTTATTAGATGTTTTAGCTTCATAATTAATAGTATTAGTTTTAATAACAGGATTATGTTTTTCTATTTTTTGAGTAGTTTTAGAGATAGTATCATTGTTTATATTATGATTATCTATCTTTTGTGTATCTATTCTACTCATATTTATAGTACCTAATATTGTATTTAAAATTTCTAATGTACTTAAATTATTGCTACTGCACGAACATGAGCATGTACAAGTATTACCCATACCACCTGTGTTTCCTAATGTATTATTTAATATATAATCAAAAGGATCTGAACTTGTACTTAATGAATTTTTATTATTTAAATTTGAACGACTAATACTATTTAAAAGACTACTTAAAACAATTTGACTTACATCACTCATATATCTAACCTCCCATACTTTCAATTTTATTTTTTAAGTAATAAAAGAATATATTTATTAAAAATTTTTTAATTTTAATATGAAAATTACATCTCTTACTTATAATCGGCTTAATTTATTTTTTATTTAATTTTATTTATAAGCTAAATCACCTAAATCCCTCTAAATAGCTAATATTAGCAACATAAGTATTTTTTATTATACAAAAATTTTCATTACTATTTACCTATTAAAACAGTACCATTAGACTCTTAAATGAATACTATTGTAATTATATAAATAATAAAAATTAAAGATTTTATTATCCAAGTATATTACTTTTTAAGCATATATTTAGCTATATATATTTTTTAGTTTGGAGGGTAAAATTATGAAAAAGAAGTTTTATGATATTTTGTACAACATGATATGCCGTGGTCGTAATGTATTTAGTTTTAAAATGAAATCAATAAAAACTAGACAATTTCCTTATGAAATTGAAATCATAGCTGAAAACCTATATGTACCTTGGGCCATGGATATAAGCAATGAAGGAGATATATATTTTACAGAACGCTCTGGTTCGATTAGAGTTATTGAAAATGGTAAACTTAATCCCCAACCTCTCATTACATTTAGTTCACCATTTGCAAGTCAAGGCGAAGGTGGTTTAATGGGAATAGCTTTAGATCCTAATTTTTCACAAAATAACTATATCTATGTTATGCATTCATATACAGAAAATAACCAGATTTATAACCGTGTTGTTAGACTAATAAAGAGAGATAATATAGTAGCTATTGATAAAATACTCTTAGATAAAATACCAGGAGGCCAAATTCATAATGGAGGAAGGATAAAGATAGGTCAAGATAATAAATTATATATAGCAACAGGAGATTCAGGAAATTCTTCATTATCTCAAGACTTATTAAGTACAGCCGGAAAAATACTACGAATAGAATTAGATGGTAATATTCCTGAAGATAACCCTTTTATTAATTCACCTATTTATAGCTTCGGTCATAGAAATCCACAGGGATTAGCTTGGAATTCAAAAAATATATTGTATGAATCAGAACATGGACAGTCAGCACATGATGAAATAAATATAATACAACCAGGAGCTAATTATGGTTGGCCTCTAGTCCAAGGAGATGAAGAATCTACAGAAATTACAACACAAAAACCTTTGGTACATAGTGGAGAAGATACATGGGCACCATCTGGTATTGCTTTTGTTGAACAAGGACCATGGCAAGGTAAATTACTAGTAGCTAATTTACGTGGCCAGCAACTACTTGCTATATCTCTAAACGGAAAAGGCACAGTGGTTAAGGATATAGAGCCATTATTAAAAAATAAATACGGACGTTTGCGTGATGTTATTCAGAGTAAGGATGGATCCATCTACCTAACAACAAGTAATAGGGATGGCCGAGGAAACCCTGATATAACTGATGATAAAATAATCCGTCTCATTCCAAGATAAACTAATAAATATATTTATAAAATAACTGATGATTTAAATTTATTTAACTAAAAAATAGGTGCTTAAATAGCACCTATTTTTTAGAATTTACACTTACACTAGCTTTTTATCACGTAGATTTTTATTATCAAATATAAATCTAGATATTTCATTTTTTTGCTTGATACTTAATTTATCAAATTTTAAATTATATAAGTATGTACCATTTCTAAAATTAGTTCTCTTTTTTATTATATTACTTTTTATATCATGAGTTTTACCATCTATATCAATTTTTACTTTAAGATTCTTAGTTTGATAGATATTTTCATAAGTTTCCATAAGCATACCATCAATACTAATATCTAAAGTATTGCCACTATATTCTATACGTTCTCTTGGTAATAATGTATAGTTTAAATCTAATACTATAGGTAGCCTATAGTTTTTTCTTCTTTGATTTTTCTCTATTGGTGAACTAAATTCACCCTTATAGTATAATACATTGTCTTCTATTATTTTTTCGGTTATTAGAAGTTCAGTTGTATATAATCCACTATAGCTTACAAACTCTACTTTTATAATACTTTGTTCATCAAATCTAATAATATCGTATTTATCAATTGGACATCTAAATAAAACTTCTTTATTATTTAAATATTCTACATCACTTGTATATAGTTTCCCCTTAAAAATCGTACGTATAATTAAATTTATATCACCTTCTAAAATTTGATTATACTTATTAACTGATTTTTCTATATATCTTACATATTTTTTATTAAATAAGCTAAACACTATTTATCCCCCCTCTTTTTAAATATCCTCCTATATTTAGTATAGTACAGTTTTATTCTTCACGCCTAAAAAAACCGTATTACTTGGTAATAATACGGTTTTACTTATATATAAAATAAATATCTTTAAATTTCATTTCTTATATCCTTTTTTCTTATGCATTCTAATATATATCCTATCCCCATTCCTATAAAACTACCTACTGTCCCCCACATAAAATTATCTGTAATAAATCCAATTGCTGTTCCAATCATAAATCCACCTAGCATTAAATTAACTGATAGTTCATCTTCTTCATTTTCATCAAGCTCTATATAATTATTATTAGGTAAATCATTTATTTCAATTGTTTCTTCATCTTTAATTTTACTCTCATTAATTATTAAGTCATCTAAGGTTACATTAAATATATCTCTTAATAATATAAGGTTGTCTATATCTGGATACGTTTTGCCTGACTCCCATTTTGATACAGCTTGACGAGATACATTTATCATTTTTGCAAGTTGTTCCTGTGATAATTTTTTTTCTCTTCTCAATTTTTTTAGATTCTCACTTAAGTTCAATATAATCACCTCATCTTAACTTTAATTATATTTATTTCTGTAGAAATTAACAATCATCGTATAGTTGCATTTTGTTAACTTATGGTTGCATTGCTGATATTATCTAGATTCTTCTTAAATTTCTATAAGAAATAAATATTAATTCTATAACTTAAAAACCGTATCACAGATAAGCGATACGGTACTTTATTTTATATATCAAAATTATATTATAGTTAGCTAAATATAAGGTTTATAACAGATAGTGCTCCTATTATCCATAGAGTAAAACTTATTTTATCAGTTTCTTTAGCCACAACATGCATTATTATATAAGAGATAAATCCAAAACATAGTCCTATACTAATGCTATAAGTTAAAGGCATTAATAAAATAGTTACAAATGCAGAAATAGCTATTTTACTATCGTTAAAGTCTACTTGTCTTATACTAGAAAACATAAATACACCTACTAGTACAAGTGCTGGAGATGCAGCATATCCTGGTACTACTCCTAAAAGAGGTGTAAATAGTAATGTAACTAAAAATAATCCCGCAGTAACTACAGATGCAAGTCCCGTTCTAGCTCCAGCAGCAATCCCTGCAGCAGATTCTCCAAAAGTAGTAACAGTACTTGTTCCAAGTAAAGATCCTATTAGTGTAGAAGTTACATCTGCATATAACATCTTTGATAGACCTTTTACATTACCACCCTTATCTTCTAATCCCATTTGCTTGCAACAACTTATTAAAAAAGCTAAAGAGTCAAACATATCTATAAACATAAATGAGAATATTGGTCCTATTAAAGAAAACTTAAGTGCACCGATTATATCAAGCTTAAATGCAACTGGTTCAATGCTAGGCGGTGCAGATATTATAGAAGTAGGAAGCTCTACATATCCTAAAGCTATAGATAATGCAGTAGTAGTAATAATACTTATTAATATACCACCTTTAACCTTCTTAACTTCAAACATTCCCATAAGAACTAATCCTAATAAAGAAATTATAACAGTTGGTGTAAATTCAGCTAAAGAAACTAAAGTAGCTTCATCTGCAACTATAACTCCCATACCTTTTAAACCAACAAACGCAAGGAATAAACCAATCCCCGCTGCAGAAGCGATACTCAATTCTTTCGGTATAGCTTCTGCTATATATTTACGAACTCCAGTCACTGCTAAAATTAAAAATACCATTCCTGAAATAAATACAACTCCAAGTGCTTGAGTCCAATGAATTCCCTCTCCAATAACAAGTGAATATGTGAAAAATGCATTCAATCCCATTCCAGGTGCTAGTGCAAAAGGCGCATTAGCTAAAAATGCAAAAATTAAAGTACCAATGGCTGTAGCTAAAATTGTAACAGTTATAAGTGCAGCTTTATCCATACCAGCATCAGATAATATTGCTGGATTTACAAATACAATATATGCCATTGTTAAAAATGTTGTAAGTCCTCCAATTACCTCAGTTCTTGCATTAGAACCACGCTCCGAATATTTAAATATCTTATCTAAGAAAGATGTTGAAGTGTTAATTTGTTCATGTTGTCTTTGTGAGATCATGATCTTCCTCCTAAAAATTTGTTAATAAAAAAAGATATATATTCTACATGAATAGAACATATATCTTAAAGATTCTTAAACAAAATACCTATAAGTATGTGTTAACTATTCATAGCAAACTCATTTACGGTGAGTTCGTAGAGACTTATGGACCATATTACCATAGATATATGAATATTTATTCTTAATTTTTATTTATTATATAATATATATAAACATTTTACAATAAATAAATTAAAATGTTCGTTTATTTAACATATTATCCCATTGGACAGGTGTAAAGGCTTTACAATTATATACCTGTTCAAATTGTTCAACTACATTGCCTGTATTCTCTTGAATATTTCTCATGCTAAAAAATATACTTCCTTCAACTTCATCGTAAGTTCTATTTATTGTTATCTCTTGTGCTATTTCTTTTGCTATATTTACATTTCCTATATTTTGACCTATATATAATCTAACGCATGTACCTTCTACTAAATCTGACCACCATTTAACTAAACTTTCATAAGGACTATTTTTATTATCTATAGTCCAGTAAATTTGAGGTGCTATATAATCTAAAATACCTTCTTCTACCCAAGTTACACTATCCATATACGCATCATAATAACTCTCTAGGTTTTTACTCTCTGATCCCTTAATATCACTACTTTTATTTTTCCATACACCAAATGGACTTACACCGAATTGAACAGATGGTTTTGTTGATTTTATCACGTTATATACTAATCTAATCATTTTTGTTACAGATTCACGCCTATTATTTGCAACTTCTCCATCTCTATCTTCACCTTCTGGTAAAGGATAGTTATATGGATAGAAATAATCATCAAAATGAATTCCGTCTACACAATAGTTTTTTATTATTTCATAAACTGTAACAGCAATGTAATTTATAACTTCTGGATTTTCTGGATTAAAAAATAATGCATTTTCAAAAGGTAGCACCCAATCTGGTCTTAATTTTGCTATATTGTTATCTGCTAATTTATTTAAATCAGTACCTTGAGTAGTCACTCTATAGGGATTTAACCATGCGTGAAATTCCATATTTCTTTTGTGAGATTCTTCAATCATAAATTTTAGAGGATCATATCCTGGACTAATTCCCTGTTCTCCTGTAAGGTATTCTGACCATGGATTTATGCTTGATTGGTATAATGCATCTGATACTGGTCTTATCTGTACAAATACTGCATTAAAATTTAATGATTTCAATGTATCTAGTATCTCTATGAACTCTTTCATTTGTGCTTTTGGGTTATTTTGAGTTTTAGGCCAATCAATTCCGTATACAGTCGCTACCCATACTCCTCTAAGCTCTACTTGTTTACAATTATTTATCATATCCTCACACTCCTATAAAATAGTATGATGATTTATTATAAAGTGATAATAATGCTTAAACTTTTTATATGTATAACAAAAAACAGTATCACTTATTCGTAATACTGTTTTTGTTATCTTTAAAAAATTATAAACTATATAAGTCTAATTGGAAAACAAACCTCCGTTACTCACTCGTCTTGATTTTAAGTAAATCCTGGACCTACATGAGATATACTAAACATAGGACTACTAAATTTATATCATTGTAATATCGTAGCCTTCTAATACTGATTTGTGAAATCTTTGAGAATTCGCCTATTTTAAATATTATAATCACTCCTTTTTACATCGATGTTTTGTTGAGCTTAATTATATTGTAGAGTCTATAAATGTAAAGCTTCTAAACTACATATTGACCTTGAAGTTACTTCACCCTTTATAATCATAACTAACATTTTAAATATGGAGGTAAAATAAATGGAAGAAAACATATTAGGAACTGGTAAAATTTCTAAACTATTTATCAAATTTTCAGTACCTGCAATTATCGCAATGGTGATAGCAGGTATGCAAACTGTAATAGATGGCATATTTGTAGGAAATTTTATAGGTTCAAATGCAATGGCTAGTGTTAGTTTAGGAAGTCCCTACATTCAATTTGTAATAGGATTTTCAATGTTAATCAGTGTTGGAGCTTTAAGTTTTATGGGTAGAAGTTTAGGCGAAGGAAATAATAAACTTACACAAGATATATTCAAAACATCATTTATACTATTAAGTATTGGAGCTATTTTTTTTACAATAGTAGGAATTGTGTTTAGCAAAAATATAGGTCTAGCTTTAGGTGCAAATGATGCCTTGGTAAAAGATGTATCAATATATATAAAAACTATTTCGATATGTATATTACCAATGTGTTTAGCATTTCTACTTGGATTTTCAGATAGGCTTGTTGAAAAACCCGACTTATATTTTAAAGGGATGGTTGTAAGCGTAGTTGTAAACATAACTTTAAACTATATATTAATTAAAAATATGAAATTAGGTATAACTGGTGCAGCATTAGCAACAGGATTATCATATTCATCAGTATTTTTTATAGTTTTATCTCCAATGTTAAAAAAAGATAATGTTATAAATTTATTTGTAGGTAAATTTAATAAAAAAACTATAATACCTATAGCATATAACGGTTCGTCTGAGGCAATGTCTGCATTGGCTACAGTTGTATCTGCATATCTATTCAATACCGCTTTTATGAAAATAGCTGGTGAATCCGGTGTTGCCGCTTTTACAAGTATTAACTATGTTTCACAATTTGGAATGTTGATTGTATTTGGAGTTGCTGATGGTATAACATCTATAATAAGTTATAATTATGGGGCAAAAAATTTTAAAAGAGTGAAGTCAATTCTTAAGCTATCACTAAAAATCTCTTTTATAATATGTATAGCAACATTTTTAGCATTATTTTTCTTTGGTGAAAATCTAGTAACCTTATTTGTATCTTCAGATAAATATGTAATTGATTTAGCTATACAAGGATCTAAATTATACGCTTTTGCATTTATATTAAATGGATTTAATGTAATATACTCATCATATTTTACAGCCATTGGATATGCTAAAGAGTCTATAATAATAGCTCTAAGTAGAGGATTAATCTTTATACTTTTAGGGATTGTAATACTTCCAAAAATATTTGGTATAAACGGAATATGGATTACTGTACCATTTGCAGATTTTATTACATTCATTATATCTTTATATTTAATAAATAAGTTTAATCTACCATGTAGGGATGCTGATAAAAACTTTGAATATGAAATATAATACTTTGCAAAATTTTTATAAAATGAGGAATATAAGAAACATTGAAAAATATACTTCAGTGTCTCTTGTAATATAAAAGGAGAAATTAAAATGAAACTTTCAATAGGAGAAGTTAGTAATATTTTTAACATAAGTAGAGAAACTTTAAGATATTATGATAAGATAGGAATTTTAACTCCAGAAATTGATACTAATAATAAATACAGATACTATCAATTTAAGCATTTAGAAAAACTAAGTTTAGTTCTTGGGATAAAACTTCTAGGAATATCTTTATCTGATATAAGAGAAACAATAGAAAGTGAAGATTTAAATAAATATAAAAACTTAGTACTAAAACAAGAGGAATTTCTCAATATAAAAAAGAAAGAATTGCAACAGTTAGAATATAACTTAAATAAGAGTAAAAAAATTTTAAATACAATTACAGATTTTAAAAATGAGTATGATTTTAAGAATCTTAAAATCAGTGAACAAGACTATAATCTTTATGCTATTGATATGAAAAATATACTAAATTCAAATTTATCTAAAAATGATAACTTGACTTTAGAAAAAGAATTATCCGATTTAAATGAAGAAACTGAAGATACTTATGTTTATATTTACAATATTATAGAAAACACACATGTAAAAGAAGATGATGATACTATTTTTATAAAAGAAAATAAACATAATATTAGCTTATTAAAAAAATATTTAAAAGAAGATCATATAAAAGCTATAAGAGAAGATATATGTGGAAAAACTGCGTCAGTTAATTTTTACGGAACAGTAGCAGAAATAAATAACTATATATTATCACTTAATAAATATTTCAAATGTCCAAGAAATAATAGCGCTTATGTTACATATGAATTTTACTTACCTAGAAAAAATGAAGATGTTATGTACTTTGTAAATATAGATTTAAAAATTTAAAATTTCCTGTTGACCTTGAAGTTGCTTCATCCTTTAGAATCTTAATTAACTAAGAAATATATCTGCATATTAAATATATAAAACTATTTAAGCTAAGAAAGGAAAATAATAATGAAATTTGCATGTAGTAGTTTTTCGTGGGAAACAAAAGATAATAAACATTTATTAGGAAGGACATACGATCAATTTGGAAATTTAGACGGGAATAAAATTGTTGTAATTCCTAAAGATTATATAATTAACCTAGACAATTGTATTGATAATAAAAATATATCTAAAACAAAATATACTTGTGTTGGAATGAGTATTCTTGGTTTAAAAACACCTATTTTAGTTGATGGTATAAATGAAAATGGCCTTATGGGTGCTCTATTACATTATCCTGATTTTGCAAAATATAATGATAAATTTGAGGATAATCTAATCAATATTAACCCTGGGTTTTTAGTAACTTATCTTCTGGGTAAATGTTCAACTGTAGAAGAAGTTGTTAATCAAGTAAAAAAAGTAAATCTAATAAGTGAGCCTGTATTTGGCAAGGAAATACCAGTTCATTATATTTTCTCAGATAGAAGTGGTGAAACTATTATTATTGAACCAGATGAAAATGGTCTAAGTATTCATAGACAAACAATTGGTGTCTTAACAAATAGCCCTAGTTACCTTTGGCATAAACAAAACATTACAAATTATATAGGTTTAACTAATGAAGCCAGTATCCCTCAAAATATTGTTAATTTCCAAGCTTTTGAGTCTGGAATAACTGGTTTAAGATTGCCGGGAGACTATTCTTCTGTTTCACGTTTTGTTAGGGTTACTTTACTCAAAGAATTTACTGTTAAAGCAAAAAATGAAATTGATGGCATAACAAAAATGTTTCACAATTTTTCCTCAGTCGATATTCCAGAAGGTGTAAAAGTAGTAAAAATACCTGAGGGAGATTATAAAGGAAATTATTACGAGAAAACACTTTGTATGAGTGCAATGTGTTCAGAAAGTTTAACTTATTACTGTTGCTTCTCTACTAATAGAAGAATTAGCTCAATAAACTTAAATCTTGAAAAGCTCAATGAAGATATAAAGCTCTTTGATTTACCTCAAGAACAGGATATCTCATATTTAAACTAATAAGGATAGTAATAGATAAAAAGTACTAGATATTCTGCAAAGTATCTAGTACTTTTATAACCAAATTCCATTTAAATTAAAGACAAATAAAAACATAGATTCTGTCTATGCTTTTATTTTTAAAATTCTTACCTAAGAATTATTTATATTTACATGCTATTTATTTTTATTAATTATTTAGAATTATTTCTTATATGCGCTGCTACCTTAACATCTTCTCTTTTTATATGACTAATTATCCAATTGGCAACTTTACTATTAATCTCACCAACTAAAACGATACTTGGACCATCTGATAAAAGTTTTTTTTGTATATTTTCAACTGTATCTATAAAGTGTTGATGATATTTTTTATGATTATTATAATCAGGGTATTTATATTTCATTTGTAAAACTTCTTCACGCGAAAAATGCGTTTTTGTATAAGAAGATAAAAAGTTTACTGTCTTTTCTAATTCAGCTCTACCCTTTCCCTTACTACAAGCTTCTAATAAATCATTAATTGCTTTTATTAGTTCTTTATGTTCTGTATCAATTTGCATGTTGCCTGTTAGTAAATCATCAGACCATTTGTATGCCATTTTTGTCCCCCACAATCTATCGTTGTATTTTGGTAAATATTAACAGAAATTATAGCACTATACGATAATAAAGTCAATTTTCTAACAAAATTCATACACATTTCTTAAAATTTATAAAAAATAAAGAAAGGATATTTTATTATCCTTCCCTTATTTTTTACTTACTTGATTTTATATTTATCCATGCATCATCATATAGCTTTTTAACATCCTTAGGAAAATCAGAATAAATTTCGCATCTATCCATTATTTCTTTAGGCATATACGCATTAGGATTATTTCTAACTTCCTCTGGTTGTTGTAGTCTTGCTTCTTTATTTGGAGTTGTGTATCCTATTTCATCAGCTATTCTTAATGCACTTTTCTTATCACTCACAAAGTTTATAAACTTTTCAGCTCCTTCAACATTTTTAGCATTATGAGGTATGCATAAGCTATCAATCCAGAAGTTTGCACCTTCCTTAGGTACTACATAAACTAAATTAGGATTTTCTTCTTGAAGATTTAATCCTTCTCCAGACCATATCATATTTATATCAGATTCACCTGCTGGAATCATTGTAGTTCCATTATCAACACCATATAGTGGATTTACTAATTTTCTTTGGCTTAATAATAATTCTTTAGCCTCTTCAATCTCTTTAGGATCTGTTGTATTTAAAGAATACCCAAGTTTTTTTAAAGCCGCTCCCATTGTATCTCTATATGTATCAAACATAAAAATTTTATTTTTATACTTTTCATTCCATAATATATCCCAGCTATCAACTTTTTCTTTTACTACATCCTTATTATACACAAGTCCTACTGTTCCAAACATATAGGGAACTGAATACTTATTCCCTGGGTCTATTCCTAAATTTAAGTAATCTTCATCCATTTGAGATATGTTAGGTATATTGTCTTTATTTAGTTCTTGAACAAGATTTTTTTTAATCATTCTTGTCATTAAAGCATCAGATACTAAAATAACATCGTATTTTACCCCTCCACCATTAACCTTTTGATACATTGTTTCCATATCATCAAAAGTTTCAACATTAACTTTTATACCATATTCTTTCTCAAATTCTTTTATAGTTTCTTCATCTATATTTTCTCCATAGTTAAAAAAGCTTATTTCTTCAGAAGAATTTTTACTACATCCTACAAAAAATATCCCCATTACTACCATAAAAATCGATAAACTCAATAATTTAAATAATTTTTTCATATTATAATTCCTTCCATGTATTATACGAATATTCTAATACCCCAAACTATCATTGGTCAATCTACTTTTACTTATAGCTTCTAAATATTTTATAAAAACTTATTTATATTAATATAATTAAAAGAAGCATAATTCTCACTTAGCTAAGCGAATATTATGCTTCTTTTGATTATATATAAAATATTTAAATTTACATAGCTCTCGCAGGAAATATTGCATCTAAAATTCCAATAACTAGAGCTGCTAATATTGCTCCCATAATAGATACTCCCATATTAGGAACTAAAAATTGTGCTACATATATTATTATCGCTGCAATGATAAATCCTTTTATTCCCTTACCAAAAGGAGATGCATCAACACCCATAAATGCCTCTACTAAGTAATCTAATCCTGATATTACAACAGCAGCTATTAAATATGACCACATTCCATTGATTTTAAATCCTGGAGTTAAAAATGATGTTATCATTAAAATAATTGCAATTAATATAAATCTTCCTATCCATCTTAAAAAGCTACCATCGTTATCTCTTTTTTTATCATTATCATATCCCATAGAAAACACTCCTTAAAAAACACTATTTTTTAATTTATAGTTATATATTGGTCAATATATTAAATAATATTCCCTAATTTTAGAAAAAACTTAAAATTAAGATTTTTTGTATAACTTTAAAAATATAATAAGAAGTATTTATATATATTATATAATATTTTATTTATATATTAAAAAATCACACACTTTACTTTTGATACATTCTTCCATTATACCTCCAAATGATATAATTCTATATATTAAAATTCATCTTCATATTCTTTAAAGAACTCATAATATGTACGTACATTTTCTAATTCTGTCCATTTTTTAATACAAACTGGACTTTCATCAAGATCATATATTTTAGAACCTCTCATCGCAAGCATAAATGGAGAGTGTGTTGATATAATAAATTGACATCCAAAAAAACGGGCGGCATCTTCAATAAATTTAACTAACTCTACCTGACGTTTTGGAGAAAGGCTATTTTCAGGTTCATCTAATATATATAATCCATTTTCACCTATTTTTTCAATAAAATATCGAAATGCATTTTCTCCATTAGAATATTCTCTTACATTATTCATTAAGTTTTCACGTATAAACTTAGATTGAGTTTTTCTTCTAATATTATTTACTCTTTTTAATTCATTATAATCTTCTAGAAAATTCATTTGAAAACTAGAGCCTTTATTATCTAAATACTCTTTAAAAAGTTCTTCTCTCTTTTGATCAATTCCTTGGTTGATATTGCGAACATTTAACATATAGTCAAATACATCATCGCTTGTTATGATTCTACTATTTTCAGGGATTTCATCTTCAATATACATTTTGCATAAATTAACATAGTCCGAGTAAAAATTAGATTTATTGTAAATGGAATCTCTATTTACACCAGTTTTTTCTGCTATTACATTTAATGCTGTTGACTTTCCTGATCCATTACCCCCATATAAAATAGTAATCGGCTCAAAGTCAATTCTTTCAAATCTATTTTTTGATAATATTTTGAATGGGTAAAATGAGTCATAGCAAGTTCTTTTTTCTTCTATTATAAAATCAAATTCTATATTTTCATCTGGAAATATAAAAGTATTCAAATATATCATTTTTATTCTCCTTTCAAATTAAATATGAAAACTGTATCCTTTACTTATGATAAGATTCTCCGTACCTTACTCTACGGAGTGTGTTTTTAATAATGCTTTTAAAATACACTCTGTTAGACAATATTATTGATATAGTATAAAAAAATAGCACCTCATCCGAATGCTGTGCTATCTCAATTATAAGAGTAACTATTTGTTTAACTGAAGATTATGACCCTCATTTTGTTTATAAAATATATCACTTCATTTATTTCTTAAAAGTAATAGGCAATCCCTCTGCACAAACTGGAAATTTCATTTCTAATGGGTTATTTCGTTGATGCTGAATATGCAAGTGTGGCTCTGAAGTCGTACCAGAGTTACCTACTTTACCAATAACTTCTCCTACCTCTATATGTTCTCCAACCGACACTTCTATACTATCTTGCATTAAGTGAGCTAATATAAGATACGTATTTGTTTCATCAATTTCAATAAAAATGTAGTTACCAAGTGAACTTGCAAATTCATCAGTATTAGGAATAATATCTGGCTCACTGTTCTCAATTCCAATCACTCTTCCTTTAACTGGAGAAATAATGTTTTCACCAAAAATCCCATAATCATGTAGATTTGAACTTTCTACGTTATAAGGTTCTTTCAATATATCGTAAGCATAACATTCAGACGGCCACATGGCATGTGTCTTATACTTATTACCGCCAAGAATTACCGCATTTTCAATCGGCATTGTAACTGTAATACTATCATCAGTGGTTGCATTTGTTGGGTATGTAACAGGTGAAACACCAAGTAAAACTGTTACTGGTAATGCAAACACAATTGAAATAGCAATAAATGCAATATTCCATGTCACTTTCTTTCCTCTACATAGTGTTACAATAAGAATAATTGTTTGTACTAGTATTAGAAATATAGCAACTGGAGCAAAAATAAAAACTGCAATATTCCATGCATAAGCTCCAATTTGCCCACCAACGCAATAAACACATACTATACAAGTGATGATAATTGCACATAATAATCTAAAAAGATACTTTTTCATAGTTATTCTCCTCATATAATATGAATTTTTATCACCATTATTTATAAACCTTAATCTCGCCTTCTCTGAGTCTTTCTGATTTTGGCATAACAAAGCCTTATTTATAGCTGAAATTTAGTTGATATAATTTCAAACTTTTCATATTTATACATAAAATTATAATATCAAAAGCTTAAGATATTCTTGGTATAAATCTTAAGCTTTTCTAAATATTTATACCAAGAATATTTTATTTATACTTATTTATATCTCTATGACAAACGTGTCTTCTACAAATTTCCAATCAATACAATCCTCTTATACTTAAAGAAGGTAAATAGTTAAACTAACTATCTACCTCTTAAAACCTAGATCCCTTATTTATGATACGGTTCTCGGTATCTTATTCCGCAGATATCAAATCATATTATTTATCACGTTTTTTACTTAAATAACTTAATATTGAGAAATTGGAGCCTAAAATAAGAATATTGCTTGATATATTATGAAATTTAACTAAATAAGAAATTTATCCGAGTAATATTAAACTTATACCTATATAGCTACCTGCAATAGGCCATTTTCTTTTAACTCCTCTTGGTTCATCTAATATATTATAGCTCTCCTGCAAAAATTTTTGAGAATTTTCTTAGAAATATCAATAGCATCTTTAGATATTATAATTTCCTTGTAATAAAAAAATGCTATGTCTTATAATCTATATAAAACACAGCATTTTAATACCTAATAATAAATTATAGGAGAAATAGCTAATAAATTTTCTATACCAACTTTATCCTCATAAACCTTAACTACAATAGCATCACCACATTCAATATTTTTATCACTTAAATCAATAACCATATCTTTATCATAATTTTCACATAAACTAAAATTCTTAGAAGTAACACTTATAACTAAATTATCTTTATTATAATCTTTACTAATAGGATAAAATCTAAATCTTAATCCATCATCTATATATCCTTCAAACACATCTATCTTACTTATAAAAGTCTTACAATTTTTAATAGCTTTCTCTAATACCTTATCAACAGCTTCATTTTCATCAACTTTAACATATGTATAAAATCCCTTATCTAAACTACCCTTTCCATGTAAGTCCATTCCAGTAGTCATAGCTAATTTTTCTCCATTTATAACTAATTCTTCCCATAGATTTAATGCTTTTTCATTAATTAAAGTAGGCTCTGGGTTATTAAATATTTCTATAAAATCAACATAAGAATAATCACTTATATCCATCTCCCATTTACATCCTTTTGAAAATGGTGCTCCTTTTGAAAATGGATGTGCTATACCAACTAATCCACCAATCTTTCTTATTTTTTCAAATAAAATCTCAGGCTTATGATAATTTATATCTTCCCAATTAACATACTCAGATAAATTCAAACATAATATATGACCGTAGTAAGTAGTAAGCTCAACACCATATATAGCTTCAATAGAAAGATTTGAGTTTTTAAGTATTTGTTTACATTTTTCATGTGCAGAAGTTGTATTATGGTCTGTAATTGCTACTACATCTACATTATAATCTATCATATGATTTATAAGTTCATTAACAGATAAACTACCATCTGACTCATTTGTATGATTGTGAAGCTCAAATCTTTTAAACATTTTTATCCCCCTTCATACCACTACTTACTATTAATTTATAATTTGTATTATCATAAATTACATTAAATACCATAATATTTATCTTTAAAACTCCCTCTATATTATCATTACAAATTCCACCTAAAGTAGCTTCATCTTTAGAAATATAAAGGTTTCTTTTTTCCATTTGTCTATGGATTCCTCCTATAAATTTATCATTTAAAAAAGCCGATATATGTATTTCAGTTTTCATATGTTTACTAGCATCTAGTATTTCTTCTTCATTTGGCTCTTTATTATAATCTATTAAAATAGCTTCTACTATATCTTTTCTTATATCATCAGTTATTTCATTTACTCTTTGCTTGTCAAAAGAAAAGTCTATATTTATACAATCCACTTTTTCATCTAAACATACTATATATGAAATTTGCCCTGTAAAATTTCTATTTATTGTTCCTTCTAGCGAATATATTTCCTTCAATTTTATCTCTCCCTTAAAGATAGGTGCCTAAAAATATATTTTAAGACATCTATTCATTAAATTTTATTGGTAACTAAGACTTATTTGCTTTTTAGTAATACTATTAAAGCTTATATTTGTAATATATACAGTCACTAATATAGGAAGACTTATTCCAAGGAACATACTAAATGGTGGTATGTAAACATAAATAAAGTACATTACTATAAATAATAAAACTGCTAATATCATTGATATTATTAAATTAGAAAATGGATAAATAAGTATAAACTTCAAATTATCTTTTAAACTAAGTTCATAGTTATTATAAATTGAGTACATAACAGTAAAAGAAATAATCATAAATATAAATAAAAATATAAACAAGTATGACATGTATAAATCAAACATTGTATTTCCTGCTGAAAAATACATGTAATCTAGCATTAATATAACTATTATACATAGCATTGTATAACCTAATATATTTGAATTTTTATAATCTTTTTCATAGTAATGCTTAAAAGTCTTATAAATATTAAACTCTTCACCTTTTATCCACTTTCTACAAATTGCAAAAAGTGCACTAGTTGACGGAAATACTCCACCTAATATGAATCCATATAGACTAAAAAATACCCATAAAAAATTTGCTATCATTAATCTATATATCCAATTAAATAAACTATTTAAAATCTCTTGTAAATTTTTCATACTCCTCCTAAATAATATCGATATTTTTCCAACTTCCCTTTTTCCACCTAAAATAAAATATTGTAGCTCTTATCCACTCATCTACAATTGAAACAAACCAAATTCCGACTATTCCATACCCTAGTTTTATACCTACAATATAACTCATAGGAACTGTTATAATATAAGTTACTACTATTCCAACTATAACAGGGAACTTAACATCACCTGCTGAGTTTAACTGTGCTATTAAAATACAATTTGCCGCTCTTGCTGGTTCTAAAAGTACACTTAAAAATACTAGATTTATTACTAAAGCCATTATGCTTTCATTATCTGTAAAAATTCCTACTATATTTTTAGATAATAATGCTAATATTAAGCTTATTAAAAATACTCCACTTACACCTTTATAAAGTACATCAAATCCATACTTTGATGCTTCTTCTTTTAATCCGCCACCTATTAATCTTCCAATTATAACTTGTATGGCTAATGATATTGCCGAGGATATCATAAATACATAAGATGTCATAGTTTGTGTATATATTTTTGAAGTTACTACTGCACTTCCAAATCCAGCTATTATAGCAGTTAATAGTGCTTGAGATACATTGTATGATATACTTTCCATACCAGATGGAAGACCTAGTTTAAAAATTGATTTAATACTTGAAAAATCAATTTTTACTTTTAATATATCTATAAAGTAATCTTCAAAAATTTTAGCAAATAGATATACGTATATACCTGCACCTATACATCTAGAAATTAAAGTTGCATTTGCTACTCCTTCTATTCCTTTTCCAAGTATAGTAATAGGTGTCAAAATAACTAATCCACTACCTATAATATTTAATATATTTACTATTATTGATATATTCATTATGTGTTTTACATAAGTAAAGCTTCTAAAAACTGTAGCAAAGCTAGTCATTATACTTTGAAATATCAAACTAAATCCAACTATTTTAAGATATGTGTTTGCATATTCACTTAAATTCTCTGGTGTTTGAATTAATTCTAAAAACTTTTCTCCAAATACATTTAAATATATAAATAGTACAAATGATATAGCTAAGTTCAAATATATTGAGTTTTTAATTACTAATTTAGTTTTATCTTTATTTGATGCTCCATACAATTGAGAAAGAAGTATTAACGTTCCTATTGAAACTACACTTAAAATCATCGCTCCTATTACTATTATTTGATTTGCAATTCCAACTGCTGCAACTGCATCATCTGAGTACCTACTTAAAAGTAATATATCTACATTTCCTATTAATGTTTGAAACAACTGTTCTATTAGTATTGGTATAAAGATTGGAAAAAAAGCTAAAATATATTCTTTACTTTCACCTTTATTAAATGTTAGAGTCTTCAATAGTCTTAGTCTCCATTTTGTATTCCTTATTGTTGTTTAGCTCTATAATTCTAACTCCTCTTTCTAAGTCTCCATAACATTGATATCCTGTAATATTTCCATAACATAGTTTTATACCATGATGCATACCTACAAAGTTATTATCATGATCATGACCACAAAAAACTGCATCAATTTGACCATTTATATAAAGATGTGAAAATAATCCTGTATTAATATAAGGTGCTGAAATCATATCATTCGTTTCTAGACACTTACCTGAAATTATATTTTTTGCAGCTTCCCAGTATTCAGGTAATGGTATATGCATAAATACCATATCTCTTTTTCCTAAATCTCTTTTATATTTTTTAGATACTTCTCTAAACCAATCAACTTGCTCATGTAGTATCCAATCATAAATTCCAACAGGATATCTACTAGCTTCTCCTGAGTCAAATATGTATAATACATTTTCTATATTTTCTTCACTCTTATCATATATTTCTACGCTGTAACATTCTCTTTTATCAACTATATATACATTTTGTTTTTCTACTAAGTTTTCTATTTTCTTTTCCATGTTTCTTAAATCATCTCTAGTAATACCCATCTCTGAATCATGATTTCCATAAGCTATTGCTACTGGTATAGAATGTTTATTAAATATTTCCATAAGCTCTGTAAATATTTTATCTGTATTTTTTACTCCTTCAGTCCAAATCAAATCACCTGTAATAACAACTAAATCTGCGTCTAATTTTTCTATTGCTTTATCTATTAAATGAAATGTTTTATAGTCATCTTCATGGTGAGGAAGAGAACCTATATGTAAATCTGTCATTTGTATAATTCTAAAAGTATTATCATTTCTATATTTTAATTTCATCTTAATCCCCCCTATTCTTTAATTGAACCGACTGTTATACCTTGAACAAAATATTTTTGGATAAATGGATACATTACAACTATTGGTAGAATTACTATCATAATAGTTGCCATTTGCAAACTTTCGCCAGTTATTGTTACTTTATCTAACATCTCATAAGCTTGACTTCCAGATGATTTAAGTAATATATCTGAAAGTGCATTTTGTCTTGTAAGCATTTCCTGAAGTAATGTTGCTAGTGGCTTTAATTTTTCACTTCTTACATAGAAAGTTCCTGCATACCAATCATTCCAATGGCCTACTGCTGTAAAAAGTGTAATAGTTGCTAGTACTGGCTTACTCATAGGAACTACAATTTTATAAAATATACTAAACTCACCATAACCATCTATTCTAGCAGCTTCTATAACACTACCTGGAAGTTGATTAAATGAAGTTCTAAGTAAGAGTATATTAGTTACGCTGTATAAAGTCGGAAGAATATAAACCCATATAGTTTCTGTTAATCCTAATTTATTTAAAACTAAGTAGTAAGGTATTGTCCCTCCACTAAATAGCATTGTAAAAAATATAAAAAAAGAAATAAATCTTCTCCCTGGAAGTGTTTTAATAGTAAGGGCATATGCTGCCATTGACATTAAACTTACTCCAAGTATAGTTCCTATTACAGTTCTAAATATTGATATAAATAAACCATTTAGTAAATTATCTTGTTTAAATACTTCTAAATAGTTATCAATACTAAAGAATCTTGGAAAAAGTGTTACTCCACCTCTTTGAGCATCAACTCCACTATTGAAAGATAACGCAAGTATATGCATAAATGGAATTATTATAGTTAAGCATAAAGTTATAATTAAAATTAAGTTAATAGTTCTAGATAATTTTGAGCTTTCCATACTTTTACTCATTTAAATTCTCCTTAATATGTTAGTGGAGCTATCTCAAAATAATCTTGAGACGCCCCTTTAAGTTTAAGAAAATATTTTAGTATCTTATAGTTATTCCTTTACTTTCTTTTTTCTCTAAGAAGTCACAAAACTCATTAAGTCCATTTTTTTCTAAGTTATTTTTACTTTCATCTAATATCTTTTTAGCTTCATCAATTGTTTTTGCATAGTAAGCCCTTTGCATATCTTCATTGTATCTAGTTAAAGCGGAATCAAGTTTCCCTTCTCCTTTATCAAACTCATACAAGAATGCTTTTGGAGTCATACCATCTACTATAGTTGCTTCTTTAATTCTTTGATCAAGCTTATACATTTCAATTATTTTTGTTGCTGATGATGAATCTTCCTTAGATACTGATGCTCCCCATTCTGCTTCACCAAAGTCTGCATTGTTATCAAGATCAGTAAATCCTAAATGTTCTCCCCAATAAGATCCAACACCTCTAAATCCAAGTTTTTTAGCTTCTTCTGGATTTTTTTCTTTAAGTTCTAATACTTCTTTTTTCACAACTGGATTTCCATTTACATCTAAATCATAATCTCTTCCTTCAAGTCCGTAGAAATAAAGAAGTTTACCTTCTCTTGATGCTAACCAATCAGCAAATTTAAATACTTCTTCTGGATTTTTAGTAGTTGATGGTATAGCCCATCCAGCACTTCCTGATTTATATTCCATTATTTTATTATTAGTCCCATCAACTCTATTTACAGGGCCTAGAGGAACATATCTCATATCATTATTTTCTGGTAAATAGTTATGCATATCTGAAACTATACCAAATGAACCATTAACTATACCTTCTTTTGCTCTAGTTTCATTTATAGTATAAAACTCTGGATGCATTAACCCTTCTTTTAAAAGCTTTTGAACATATTCAACTCTTTTTAAACCATAATCAGTTTGAGATTCATGTTTAATTTCTCCATCTTCACCTTTAAAGAATTTTTCAGAAGAGTCTCCACTCCATACAATGTCATTATATAAATAGTCTCTTTCACTTCCACCCCAAGCAGTTGGTCCTATTGCAGTAACAGGTGCTCCATTATCATCAACAAAATTTCCTTCTTTTATTTTATTAGCTACTTCGTAAATTTCTTCACTTGTATCTATCGTAAGAGGGTCTATACCTAACTCATCAGCTATTGATTTTTTAATATAAGTTCCACCTACATATTTTTTAGTAACTTGTCCTGGATTTCTATCAATTGCCATATGAACTAAGTAAGATGCTCCATTCCAATCATCTCTAAACATTATGTTATCTCTAGTATCTTGTGGAAGATAGTCTTTATCTAAGTACTTAGAGTAAACTTTAGAGTCCTCCATAAATGGTTTTAGATCTGTAAATTGTCCTTCATTTGAAGCTTTAAGTAACATTGGCATTTCCGGACGACCACTGTTATTTAAATAAAATGCTATAAAGTCTGGTAAATTTCCTGCTGCAAGACCTGATGCTAATGCTCCTTGAGAATCCTCTGCTGTTATTCCTTGAAGCTCTAATGTTATACCAGTTTTTTCTTTTATGTATTTTTGAATTTCTGGATTCATTTCAACTGATGCATCACTTGCTGATTGAAAAATAAGTCCTGTTATAGTTCTATCTGCTATCCATGTATCTGGTGCATCTTCTGGCTTATCTCCTGAATCACTTTTAGTTTGACTACATCCTGTTAACATTGAAGTAAAAAGCATTACTACTGTCATAACTTTTGCTATATTTTTAAATTTCATATTGTCCCCCTAATTATTTACTCTACCAAAGTGAAGTACCAAATTTTTTACTTGAAATTTTATTTACTATGATTGTTAATATTAACCCTACTACACCTTGCATAAGACCAATGGCTGTTGCATATCCAAATTGACCTCCTAAAAGTCCAGTTCTTACTATATATGTATCAATTGTTTCAGCTAAATTAGCATTTCCAGGCGTTTGAAGTAAATATACTTGGTCAAAACCTGCTGCAAGTATTCCACCAAGGGATAATATAAATAAAATTATTATTGTAGAACTAATTCCTGGTATTGTAATATTTAGTATTTGCTTAAATCTATTAGCACCATCAATTGCTGCTGCTTCATACAAAGATGGTGATATTGCAACTATTGCAGAGAAATATATTATTGAATCCCAACCAATGTTTTTCCACATATAACTTAAAAATACTATCGGAAAAAATGTACCTTCTTCCATTAAGAAAAATCTACTTCCGTCTCCTCCCATAGATGCTATTGCTTGATTTAAAAGACCTGTATTTGGAGCAAGCATTCTTTGTGTAAGCCCTACAACTACTACCCAGGATAAAAAGTATGGAAGATATGAAATACTTTGACAAAGACCTCTTACCTTCTTATTTTTTATTTCATTAAACATAAGTGCTAAAAATATTGGAAATGGTAAATATACAAATAGCTTTAAACAACTTATTATTAAAGTATTTTTTATATAAAGTAAACTCCTTGGATCTTCAAAGAACTGTGTAAAATACTTAAGACCAACAAAATCTCCACCAAATATTCCAGTATTAAATCCATATTCCTTAAATGCTAATATCATCCCAGACATTGGTAGGTATGAAAAAACTAAGAAAAATAATAGACATGGTGCTAACATAATGTAAAATACTTTATGTTGTTTTATTGATTCCCAAGTTTTTGATTTTACTGGATTATAATATTTTTCTATATCCTCGATATAAATAGAATGTTCCATTTTTATCCCCCCTTTTTAATAGTTTTAAGCTTCTTTAAAGAAAAACTCTTCTATTTCTAAATCTATTCTTATTTGTGTATTTACATCAAAGAAGTGAATTTTATCAAAATCAAATACTAATGAAATATTATCACCACTTTTAAAGTCATCCATAGTATTTAATTTTGTAATTAAAGAATCTTCTCCTAAGGTAAAATGTAGCAGTGTTTCAGAACCTGTAAGTTCAGAAATATCAACTTGGGTATTAAATTGGTATTCATTATTTTTAAGCTTTCCTTTGCCTGCCATATAAATATGTTCGGGTCTAATTCCAACTAAGATATCTTCATTCATATATCCCTTAGATACAAGTTCTTCTTTTATATCTAAAGGAATCTCAAATATCCTTTTTCCAAGTTTTAATCCTTCTTTTGTTAAGTTCATTTTTAAAAAATTCATGGATGGTGAACCCATAAATTTTGCAACAAAGTAATTTATAGGTTTAAGATATACTTCCTTTGGCGTGCCAATTTGTTGAACAAATCCATCTTTCATAACTACAATTTTTGTAGCCATAGTCATAGCTTCTGTCTGGTCATGAGTTACATATATCATTGTAGTTTTTAATTTTTTATGTAGTTTTGTAATTTCTGCTCTAGTTTGAAATCTAAGTCTTGCATCTAAATTAGATAAAGGTTCATCCATTAAAAATACCTTCGCTTCACGAACTATTGCACGTCCTAGTGCTACTCTTTGTCTTTGTCCCCCTGATAGTTCCTTTGGCTTTCTTTCTAAAAGCTCTTTAAGTCCTAAAATATCAGCAGCCTCTTTTACCCTTTTATCAGTCTCTTCCTTAGTAATCTTTTTTACCTTAAGCCCAAATGCCATATTATCATATACTGACATATGCGGATAAAGAGCATAGTTTTGAAATACCATAGCTATATCTCTATCTTTTGGATGTAGGCTATTTATTACTTTTCCATCTATTAATATTTCTCCTGAAGTAATATCCTCAAGCCCTGCAATCATCCTTAGCGTTGTAGATTTTCCACATCCTGATGGACCAACCAACACTATAAAATCACAATCATCAATAACCATATTAACATCAGATACTGAATGAATCCCTGGTACATAGTCCTTAAATAAATGTTTTAATTCAATCTTTGACATATATTCCTCCCCCTATCATTTCTTTATTTAAAATTAATATAATTCCTACTCTCTACTATTAAATATTAACAACTTAATGTTAAGTTTATATTTAATACAGGTTAAGGTTATGGTATTTTTGTTAAATATAGGAAATATATTGTAAAGAAAGTATTAAATTCTATTTGATAAGTTCTAATTATTCGAAATTCTAATTTTATAGTATATAAAATAAAAAATCCTATAAAACTAGAATAATTTTCTAATTTCATAGGATTTTAACTTTCATTTAATGATTATCTTGACTTCTATATATATTATTTAAATATATACTAATATTTAAAATCTAAAAGCTTATTTTTTAATTGATCTTCAATATTTCTTAATTCTGCTTCAGCTTCTCTACGTTTTTGACGACCTTCTGTTTGTATATTAAGTATTTCATCAAGAGTTGAAATTAATGACTCATTAGTAGCTCTAAGTGTTTCAATATCAACAATTCCTCTTTCAGATTCTTTTGCAGTTTCTATAGTTGAAGTTTTTAATATTTCTGCATTTTTACGTAAAAGTTCATTTGTCATATCTGTTACTTCTCTTTGAACTTTTGCAGCATTAGCAGCGTGAGCAACTCCAAGTGCTAAAACCATTTGGTTTTTCCAAAGTGGAATAGTATTTATAATTGTAGATTGTATTTTTTCAGACATTAATGAATCATTATTTTGAATTAAACGAATTTGAGGAGCCA
Source organism: Faecalimicrobium sp. JNUCC 81 (assembly GCF_053667625.1). Taxonomy (NCBI): domain Bacteria; kingdom Bacillati; phylum Bacillota; class Clostridia; order Peptostreptococcales; family Peptostreptococcaceae; genus Faecalimicrobium; species Faecalimicrobium sp. JNUCC 81. The sequence goes on along the minus strand of NZ_CM132203.1, from coordinate 35,038 downwards.
TTTGTAAAGAAATCATTTTAGTTAATTCTAAATCGTGAATTTTCTTATCAAATCTATTACAAAGAGCCACAAAATCATTTAATTCTTGAGCATCCTGAGGATTACCACTATTTCTTGCTTTTTCTTGTAATTTAGGAAGTTCTTCCTTTTCTAATTTTTGAAGTTTCTTTTTCCCAGCTAAGATATACATAGAAAGCTCTTTAAAATATACTTTATTTATTTCATACATCTTATCTAGCATAGCAATATCTTTTAAAAGCTGTATTTGATGCATTTCAAGAATCTTACACATTTTTCCGATGTTGTTATCTACATTTTCATATTTTATTTTCATTTGAGAAATCTTATCTTTCCCTTTTTTAAAGAAACCTAAAAGTCCTTTTTTCTCTTCAGAGTCTTCAAAGTTTTTTAATTCATAAACTACACTAGATAGTACTTCCCCAATTTCACCTAAATCTTTAGTTTTTACATTACTAAGTGCTGACTGTGAAAAATCAGAAATTTTCTTTTGAGCACCTACGCCATATTGTAAAATAGAATTTGAATCCTTTATTTCTATTTTATCTACAAATTGATCAACCATCTTTTTTTCTTCTTCTGTAAGTTGGATTTCATCAACTATTTTTTCTTCTTTCTTTTCTTCTTTTACTCCTAAATCAAGTACTTCCTCCCTAAATGGTTGAAAAGTTAATTCTGGTTTTATGTCAATAGACCCATCTTTGAATTCATTACTCATTTTTTATGCCTCCCTTTTGTTTAAAACTTACTTTTTAAAATCATCTTCTGCTAATCCCTCTTGTTTAAATAATGTTTTAAGAACAGAAATATCTGTAGAAATATCTAAAACAACATCTTCAAATAAATCATCTAATAAATTTTCAAAAGCGCTATTAATAAGGTCAATACTCTTTTCAATTTCAATCTTAGCAGTTTCTATATTCTCGCCTTGAACTACTTGATTATTTATATCTTTGTATGAATTAATTAATTTTATAGTAATAGGAAGATAATGATTTATAAATTTATTAACTTCTTGTATCTTGTTAGGATTCTTTTCAACCTGAACAAGGATTTGGTTTGAAATATTTCCTAATTTATCTAACTTTACAGCTATTTCTTCTTTATAAAGCTCATTTCTTATATTTTTTATTTGTTCAATATAATTTCTTCCTATTTTAATTGTAGATTCTATTTCATCTTTTTCTAAATTTCCTATTTTTTCATTATCACTTTCTTTAGCTATTTGTTGATTTTTTAAGTTTAAATAGTCATTATAAACTTCATCATTTAACATAAAATAAGTTTTTTCTTCATCTATATGACCTTCTAAGAACATACCTAAATCAATCATTTTATTTAGGTCTTTAACAACAAAACTCTCTTTTTCTTTAGCAAATTTTGCTAGGTCTTTAATTAACAAATAATTATTATCGTTAATAAATCTTACATACTTTTTAAAACGATTTACTCTTTTTCTTAAATTTATTCCTCTTAATAATAAACCTAAACTTGCTACAAAGAATAAAAATAGAACTCCAAAAATAATATTGCTACCTATAATATCAATACCACTAAATAATATCTTAAATATTAGAGCTATCAACACCGAAAAACCAAAACCTAAACTTCCAATCACACCGAATAATATATAAAGTATTCCTGACATACTTCCAGGTGGTCTTTTACTAATATATTTTGATATATCATTTTTAGCTTTTTTATTTAAACTCATATATTTTTCACTATATCTATTAAACTTTGATTTAAACTGATTTAAGGTATCCTCAGTTTTATCGTTAATATCTCTTTTTAAATTAGCAACATCTATTGCTTTAAGTGCATTGCTAACTGTAGACATAATTTGATCTTCTAAATTAGAAAAATCCTTTTTATTCATTATCTTGCCTCCAGATTATTTTTCTTATCATTAACATAACTCTAGATATATACTATATGCTTATATTAATATTTTAAGTTTATTATATCTTATAATTTAGCTAATTGTAACCGCTAACTTAAAAGGAAAATAATACATATTTTTTATAAACATATTATATTCCCGGTATAATAATATGTTTACTTATAAAATAAGCCTTAGGCAAGTTATGTCAATACCTAAGGCTAAAATCTTACTTATTTGTGATACGGTTCTCCGTTACACCTCCAAAGAAGCACATTTTTATTATTTATATTAATTTAATAAAATGATAAAACTCTTTAAGCTAATGAAGGTATCATACCAGCATTATTTTCTAGATTATTCCTATATTCTTCATTACCATTATATGCGTTTTGTATAATTTCATTAACTTCTTTATATCCATCTTTAATTGTATTTTTTATATTAGCTGAAGCATCACTTATACTGCCATATACCATTTTGCTTGTATTTATAACTTCACCTGCAACTGTTTTTATTGTATCAAGTACATCCTTACTAACTGATACAACTGTATTTTTAACTTCTTTAATGCTAGATAATGAGCTTTTAATATTATTTTTTATAACTTCATAATGCTTTTTAATTTCATTATATCCTGTTGAAGCTGTGTTTCCTACTTCTTTTATTGGTTCTTTTATAGATTCTACTCCATCCTTTATCTTTGTTCCAGTTTGAACTATTTTATCTACAATTCCATTGTTTGGATTATTCCACTCAGCCTTAACTTCATTTACTGATGTTGAAATTTTTCCTACTACTTCCTTAACATTTCCTCCTATTGAAACAGCTGTTTTTACTCCTGTACCTATTATAGATGTAGCTGAATTCTTAGTCTCTTCAGCTAATTTTTTTAAATCGGCGGCAGTAGTTGTAACTTGCTTGAAGCTACTAGCTATTTGTGATGCAGTATCTTTTATTTTTTTACTTACTGAATCTGACATATCTTTTATACTTTTTGATACAACATTAGCTGTATCAACAACAGTATTTGCTACTGACTTCACGCTTTTAATAACACTTTCGCCTACAGAAACTGATGTCTTAACAAATTTTGAAACCTCACTAGTTATATAAGAAAATTTATCAGCTACTGATCTGAAAAATCCACCTATTGAACTCTTACTTGTGTTGCTTTCTTTAGATTCAATATCTGAAGAGTCTTTGATATCATTAATAATTGAAGATTTATATCCCTCATTAGCTATTTTATTGATATCTTGTACTTCTGAAGTTAGATTGTTGTTTTCTATCTTTCTAGCCTCACCCTTATTGTCATTTCTATTGTTGATAACATTTGCATTTAAATTAACATTACTAGTTATTTTCATAACATTCACTCCCCTGTATTTTTATTTTCTAAATAATATATAATTACTGATAAGCGATTATATATTATAAAGTTGACTTTACAAACTACTATCTTATTTGTCCCTGTGGTGAATATACCGAGTTTTGTAATAATTTAAATTGATCTTCTAATATAAATTGTCCATCTATAAAGAATTTCATTGTCCAAGCTCCTAGTGGATATTTACGAGTATTATCCATTAAATCTATCCAAAACCATAACATTATTGGTTCTTTAACCTCAGGTGTCATAAATAAATTATTATCAGTTACTTGGAATAAATCTCCTGTAGGTGTATACCATGCTGTTGTTACAGTATGTAAGCCTGTTACATTAGTAAATTGAAATCTTGCTACTATTTTTTTATCTAAGTTTATATTAAAAACTTTTTTATTTATGATGTTTTCTTGCTCACTTACTGAAGAACCTATATTATAGTTTTCTATATGAGTTGTATACTCAGTATTATTGTACATTCTCTGGTTATTTTCATTAATTATAACTATAGACCAAAGTTCTTCATTATCATCTGGTAAATATATATTTGCACTTGGGTCATTAATCTTTAATTCCCCATTAATAAGAAACTTATATAGATGCTCACCTGTTTTTAAATCACATTTAAATGTCCATTTATTGTCTTCTTTAATCATGACTCCTTTCTTAGGATCATAATCATTAAACTTACCTATTACAGATATGGTGTCAATTGGTAAATAATTATATTCTTCATATTCAAAATTTACTTCCATAATAAAGCCCTCCTACATATTTATTAAGTAATACAATTCTTCAAGAATTTTTTTCCTTATTTTAATATATCGTTAATATTTTTATAAACTTTACTATATATTTACTATAGTAAGCTATTCCCGCTAAATGCTTTTTCCATTTTATTAGCATTTCTTTATATAAAGAAGATTATTATATTTTTAAACAATAAAAACCGTATCACTTATTTATGATACGGTTCATTGTTATTGATTCTAAAGGCTCTATAAACTTGCTCTAATAATATAAGTCTCATCATCTGATGAGGGAAAGTCATCTTCGAAAAAGATAACTTATAATCAGCTCTATTTAAAACTTCACCAGAAAGACCTAAAGACCCTCCAATTATAAATGTAATATGACTATTACCTCTCACCGCTAACTTGCTTATAGTATCAGCTAATTCCTCAGAAGATAAATTCTTACCATCTATAGCAAGAGCTATAACGTAGCTATTATTTTTTATTTTATTAAGTATCTTCTTACCTTCTTTATCCTTTACTATAATCATGTCTTTTTCACTTAAATTTTCCGGACACTTTTCATCATCTAACTCTATCATATCTAATTTACAATACTTAGATAATCTTTTAGCAAATTCATCTATTCCTAACTTAAGGTATTTTTCCTTTAACTTGCCTACACTTATCACACTTATATTCATAAAATTTCTCCTTTTGTCCCGTTCATATTGCTTGTATACTATTTTACTTTATAAATATCAGATATTTCTTCCCTAGCTAATACATCTAACTTTATATCTTGTCCAACTATTATGTTATTTTGAGTTAATATTCCTTTTGAAGTCTCATATGCTAGCTCTGGAAAATTATTTTCTTTGCTTAAATGAGCTAATAATATCCTTTGTGTTCCTTCATTTATAAGCTCTACACAAAATCTAGCTGCATCTTCATTTGATAAATGTCCACTATCAGACTTTACCCTTCTTTTAAGAGCATATGGGTACGACCCCATCATTAACATGCTTTCATCATAGTTAGATTCTAATACTACTAATTTTGATTTATATAAATGTCTCTTTATATTATCTGTTATGCATCCTATATCTGTTGCTATAGACATTTTTTCATTTTCTGCATAAAAATTGTATCCAACTGCATCCGATGCATCATGAGGTATTGAAAATGGTCTTATTATTATATCTCCTAAAGAATAACTTTTATCATTTTCAAAAACTTTCATATTACTATCTTTTATTTCTCCAAGTTTATCTTTCATAGCACACCATGTTTTTATGTTTGCAAATATTGGTATATCATATTTTCTTGATATTATACCTGCACCTTTTATATGGTCTGAATGTTCATGTGTTATGAATATCCCCTTTATATTTTCAGCATTTACATTTATATCATCAAGTCCTGTACTTATTCTTTTCCCGCTAAGGCCTGCATCTATTAATATATTTGTATCTTTATATCCTACATAATGACAATTCCCACTACTTCCGCTACCTATCGAACAATATTTTAGCATTATGTCACCTCATTTTCTCATAATCATAGATTATATTATACCAAAAAAATAGGACATTAAATAAAAATTTAATGCCCAAGTTAAAATTTACTTGTATTCTCTTATTATTTTGTCTATATCTACACCTTTGCTATTCCATATTTCCACAAATTTTACTCCATTTACATTTTCATACATATACTTGTTAAAATATTCTTTTAATGTATCAAAGAACACTTTATCTCCTACTTGTTTTCTAACTTCATTAAAAGCTAATGCCCCTTTAGTATAAACATTTAAACTATAATCTATCGAATTGCTATATTGAGTACTTGGTTTGAATATATTTTCACTAGAATGATTTTTAGTTTGAATTTCCATAGTTTTTATAAGCTTATTTCCTACATCTTTTCCATATTTTTGTTCAAAGTATAGTACTGTAGAATATTCTGTAAGTGCCTCATCTAACCAAGGTTCACTTATTTCATCATTTCCTATTACTGAATACCACCATTGATGAGCAGTTTCATGAGCTATTACATATTCCATTAAGAATTTATTTTTTTCATTATATAAACTTTGATCTATCATAGATAATGTAGGGTATTCCATTCCCCCTATAAAGAAATCACTTGCTATTACTGAATATGTATCATATGGATATTCTCCAAATAATTCGCTAAAAATTTTAATAGAATCTTTAGCTACCTTAGTTGCTTCCTTAGAAAGGTCTGCATTTAAATTATATGTATTTATTATTGTTTTTTTATAAGAATCTTTATTTACATCAAACTTATCACTTAATATGAAAGCAAAATCTCTAACTTTTTTTGCTTCTATTTCATAAAGGGTTTTATCATTATCACCTTTTTCATTTATTATGTTTCCTGTGCAACCAATTTTATATTTTCTAGGAAGCAGCATCTTTACATAAAAATCACTTGTTTCGCTATAAAAAGGATCTCCAACTGTTTCATACCCTTTTAAATTCCATCCTCTATCATCATTTACGCATGCTATAGGGAACCAATTTGTAACATTAACTGTATTGTCCCCATATCCAAATCTACCTTCAGAATTTGGAAGTTTTACATTATATTTCATATCTATTGATATTTTTTCTCCTGGCTTTATTTGTTTCCCTAATTTTATTTCTAGTAAATCATTTTTTTCCCCTTTAATTTCATGTTCTAATTTCTTTCCATTGTTTAAAATATTTTTTATATCTATATATCCTTCATTAAATCCATTTGGGTATGCTTGTTTCATTTCTTCCTTCTCAAAAGGAGCAAATTCTTCTTTAGAAAATGCATTAGGATATATATGGAAGTATAGCTTGTCTAAACTAACTTTTGTGTTATTCACATATTCTATATTCTGATTACACATTAGCCTTTTACTTTCATCATTGAAAATAATGTCCATTGTATATCTATTTCTGCTTTTTTCATTACTTACCTTACTTACCTTTATAGCTGGTACATCATTTTTGCTCTTATGTAGATAGAATCCTCCTCCCATCAATAGCACTAATGTAAGCACTACTGATAATATTTTTCTTACTTTTTTAGTAAAGTTTATTACCAAATTATCTCCCCCTATCTTTCGCGAATAATTTATGAGCTTTTCTTGCAAGATAAATTTGCAATGATTTTTGTAATTCAGTTTTATAATTGTAGGTTACAATTAAAGTCTTGTACATTTATGATATAATCTAATCTGAGGTGATAAAATGTTTTTTAAAGAAGTTAGTGAAGTAGACTTAGGTGAAACTTCTATTGCAAATATCTTTATAGATATATATATGCCTATGGCAAATGGGTTATACACACAAGTTTACTTATTAGCGTATAGAAACGTGTGTAACCCTGATTTTAATCCTAAATTTAATAATGAATCAATTGCTAAAGACTTAAATATTCCTCTTTCTGATGTAATTTCTGCTTGGAAATTTTGGGAAGCTAAAGGATTAGTTAAAATGCATAAAAACGACGGTCTTAAGGATTTTGATTATTCAATAGAATTTTTAGATTTGAAAAAATTATATGCAGACAATATATTAATTAATACACCTTCGATTAAATCTAACTCAGATAGAATTGTTACAACTTCTAATGATCCTAGTATTAGAAAAATGTTTAATTCTATAAATCAAATAGTTGGAAGATATCTAGAACCAGGTGAAAAAATGAGTATAATGGAAATAATGGATAAATATAATATGAGTCCAGATATGATAATCTGCGCTTACGAACATGTTAAGGATAAGCATGGTGCCTCAAAGTCTGTTAAATATATTGAGGGTATAATTAGAAATTGGTACGATTCTAGTCTATACACACCTCAAGATGTTAAGGATTCTTTTGCTGTAAGAAGTGAAAGGTATATGTTATATAGAACTATATTTAATGAGTTAGGATTTTCTAGAAATCCATCTAGAGCTGAAAAAGAAGATATGGATAGATGGATTGATAAATTTAATATGGATATTGAGTTAATACTTCAAGCTTGCTCTAAGGCTAAAAACGTTTCAAATCCTTCAATTACTTTTATAAATGGTGTAATTAAAAAATGGAACGATAAAAATGTTAAAACCCTAGATGATTTAAAATTATATGAAGAAGAGTATAATAATAAAAAGGCTGAAGAAAAAAAATCAAGCTCTACTAATACCAATAAAAAGGGCTCTGTTCCAACAGTCAAAACTAGATTCCATAATATAAATCAAACATTTAATAAGTATAGCCCTGATGAGTTAGAAAAAATTCTACAGGAAAGTCAAAGAGATAAATTTAAGTAGGTGATTAAATGAATGAAATAACTATAAGAGATATACTTACATCTTATGAGAGAAAAAGAGATAAGGCTGAATCCGATTTAGAAATGAGAAAAAAAGATGTATATTCTCAAATCCCTGAAGTTAAGGAAATAGATGAAGAAATATCTAAGCTAGGGTTGAGTCTTGCAAAATTAGTTCTTTTAAATCCTAAAGATAAAGAATCTATTGTAGCTGATGCTAAAAGTAAAATTAATGAACTTAAAGAAAAGAAAGATTATTTACTAGATAAATTTAAGGTGCCAAAGAAATATTTAGATATTCAATATGACTGCAATTTATGTAAAGATAGAGGATTTTTAAAAAATGGTAATAAGTGTAATTGCTTTAAACAACAAATTATAAATGAAGCATATAAAATGTCTAATTTATCTAGGATGCTTGATAGTCAAAACTTTTCAACCATAGATCCATCTATGTTTTCTAATGAAATAATACCAGAGACAAACATGTCTCCTCAGCAAAATATATTAGAAATAGTATCAATATGCGAGTCATTTGTTCTTGATTTTGATAAAGATAACGATGAAAATCTATTATTTTATGGAGATACTGGGTTAGGAAAGACATTTATGTGTAACTGTATTGCTAAATCTCTTTTAGATAAAGGTCATTTAGTTATTTACCAAACATCATTTAAGATGTTTGAAATTATAGAAGACTATAAATTTAAAAATACTGATGAACGTATAAGTAAAGATAATTATAATAATCTTTTTGAATGTGATTTATTAATTATTGATGATTTAGGTACTGAGTTAGCAAACTCATTTACAAACAGTGAGCTATTTAATATTTTAAATACTCGATTATTAAACGGAAAGAAAACAATAATTTCAACGAACTTAACTCCTTTACAGTTAGGAGAAGCTTATGCCCAAAGAATATTCTCTAGAATTTTTGATAAATTTAGAATGGTAAAATTTATAGGTAAAGATTTAAGGTGGGAACAAAAAAAGTAGGAGATAATCTATTATCCTCTACTTTTTTTATTATTTAAAGCTACTCTACGCTTGATTAAAGCCATATAGTATTTAGTTTATTAAATCCTTATAAATAACTTTATTAACACTATATAAAACGTGCTTATATAATGTTAATAAAGATAAATTTATATAGGAGGTTATATATGAATAATTATATATATCATGCTAACGAACCTTACCCTGAAATAAAAGTAGAAAGTAAAAATCCATACTATGCAGAGCTTTTAATGGATGATCATTCAGGCATTATTAGTGAATTTAGTGCTATATCTCAGTATTTATATCACTCTTTAGATCTAGGTAAAAGTTATACAGATTTAGCAAATATGTGGCTACAAATATCCTTTATAGAGATGCATCACTTAGATATTTTAAGTCAAGTTATAACCCTTTTAGGAGGAAAACCTAAGTATAGAGGTTCTTTTAGCACTCTTGGTCAGCCTTGGAATGGTAGCTTCGTTTATTATGGAGATAATATATGTGATCAATTAAATGTAGATCTTGAATCAGAATACCAAGCTATATCAAATTATGAAAATCATATACGCATGATAGATGACAAATATATAAAAAATATATTAAGAAGAATTATATTAGATGAACAAATTCATATAATACATTTTAAAGAAGCTATAAAAAAATATTCATGTTAATAATTAGCTAGAATTTTTAAAATATAAATAATAAATTTATAGATATAAATGATAATTTTAAATATAAAAAACTCTTAGATAAAATCTAAGAGTTTTAAATGGAGCTGGTGATAGGAATCGAACCTACAACCTGCTGATTACAAGTCAGCTGCTCTACCGTTGAGCCACACCAGCAAAGTGTGTAATTGGCGACCTGGAAGGGACTCGAACCCTCGACCTCCAGCGTGACAGGCTGGCATTCTAACCAACTGAACTACCAGGCCGCATATATGTAATGGTGGGACTAACAGGGCTCGAACCTGTGACCCCCTGCTTGTAAGGCAGGTGCTCTCCCAGCTGAGCTATAGTCCCGGGAAATTGGTGACCCATAGGGGAATCGAACCCCTGTTACCGCCGTGAAAGGGCGGTGTCTTGACCGCTTGACCAATGGGCCATAAATGGTGATCCATCCGCGACTCGAACGCGGGACACCCTGATTAAAAGTCAGGTGCTCTACCGACTGAGCTAATGGATCATCTTTTACTTAGTTGTCTTTCGACTTGTTTCGCGATTTCTCTCGCTCACAAATAATATTATATTATCTGATTAAACTTTCGTCAACACTTTTTTTAAACTTTTTTTATTTTTTTTCAAATAACATTTAAAAATATAATTACAAAACACCTCAAATCTAGTAATATACTCATTTTAATCACTTTAATTTTTAAACATTTTTTTGATAAAAAGTTTCATTTTTATAGATTTTTATGTATTTTCACTAAAATTTTATACCATATTTAGTAAAAATATATGGAAGTTTTTATTATTTTTTTATATATTTTTATTAATTTAAGTTAAATAAAATAATAATGTTAAACAAAAAATTTCATTTATCCAAAGATAATATAAAATATAATTTCCTTATATGTAAAAAAGCATAGCGAGATAATATCTCACTATGCTTCATTTATTAACAGAATATATTTTTTCTTATTATAGTTTGTGTTCTGTTTGGTCCTACTGAAACCATATCAACATTTACACCAACTAATTCTTCTATTCTAGATATATATTTCTTTGCATTTTCAGGAAGATCTTCGAATTTCTCTACTCCTGTTATATCTTCATTCCATCCATCTAATTCTTCATATATAGGCTCACACTTAGCTAAATCTTCTAATGAAGCTGGGAAATCATTTATTATTTTGTCTCCCATTTTGTAAGCTGTACATATGTTTATTTTATCAAATCCAGTTAAAACATCTAGTAACATGAAAGATATACTAGTTAATCCGTTTACTCTAGCTGCATATTTAACTATAACAGCATCAAACCAACCACATCTTCTTGCTCTACCTGTTACTGTTCCGAACTCACGACCTTGTTGTCTTATTTGTTCACCAATTTCATTGTCTAATTCAGTAACAAATGGTCCTTCTCCTACTCTTGTAGTATAAGCTTTAACTATACCTACAACATCCTTTATCATATTAGGTCCTACACCTGCTCCTACAGCAAATCCACCTGATACTGGATGAGAAGAAGTAACGTACGGATACGTACCTAAATCTAAGTCTAATAATGTCCCTTGAGCACCTTCAAATAACACTTTTTTACCTGCTTTTATTGCATCGTAAACTATTACAGAAGTATCTGCAACATAATGTCTTATTTTATCAGCATACTCTAAGTATTCATTATATATAGTTTCAAAGTCAAACATAGCTTCTTTACCATATATATTTGTAGCTAACTTATTTTTAGCTTCTATCTGTGGCTTTAATTTTTGAGCAAATATGTCTTTATCCATTAAATCACATATTCTTATTCCTGATCTCTCAGTTTTATCCATATAACAAGGTCCTATACCTTTTTTAGTAGTACCTATTTTGTTATCTCCTCTAGCTTCTTCAGCTAAAGCATCTAATTCTTTGTGATATGGGAACACTACATGAGCCCTATCACTTATTTTTATATTTCTTGTATCTATATCATCTTTATTAAGCATCTCTATTTCTTCTAAGAAACCTTTTGGATCAAATACTATACCATTTCCTATTACATTTACTATATTAGGATTTAAAACTCCTGATGGTATTAAACGTAGAGCAAATTTCTTTCCTCCAACCACTAGAGTATGTCCAGCATTATTTCCGCCTTGTCCTCTTATTACTACATCTGCTTGAGTAGCAAGGTAATCTATAACTTTACCTTTTCCTTCGTCTCCCCATTGAGATCCTACAACTGCAACTGTCTTCATTTCATTCACCTCTATCATAGATATTCGAACACTTTACTAATACATTTTATCAAACATTCGATATGTTTTCAAACTTTTTTACTTTTTGTAAATTTTTAATATGTATTTTTCTATATTTTCTAAATTATCTATACTTATAATATCTTTTTCTAAAGCTTTGAATTTATTCATCCAAATGTCCAATTCTTCTAGATTTTTAACACTACATATATTTTCAACCTGACCATGCATAGTATTAGTAATATATATTTTAAATTTATTATCTAATTTTTCGCAGTAAACTATTACTGTTTCTTTTAAATTTTTATCAATTATTCTAAATAAATTAATTTCTCTGTTTACTTCTATTATTTTTGGATATATATATAATACATTTATATTCAACACATTTTTTCCCCCATACAATTTTGTATTTATAAACAATAAAAGCAAGCTATATAGCTTGCTTTTTACGTTATTCACATTTATCAACAGGTGTTCTGTGGATACTGTGGATAATTTTTTGCCTAAATTTCAATGTTTATACATAATTTAGGACATGTATCCACACATTTCGAGCTTATCAAAAGTATGTTCTGTGGATATTTGTTTATATTTTGGAAACTACATATCCCTTGATTTATCAGCAAATTTCTGAACTTCACCAAGCCAAACTAGTTCCACCGAGCCAGTTTCACCATGTCTGTTTTTTGCTATTATAACTTCACCAATGTTTTTTCTTTCTGAATCTGGATGATAATATTCATCTCGATATAAAAACATTACTATATCAGCATCTTGTTCTATTGCTCCAGATTCTCTTAAGTCCGATAACATCGGTCTATGGTCAGCCCTTTGCTCTGGCGCACGAGATAACTGAGATAATGCAACTACAGGGCAATTCAGTTCTTTTGCTATGATTTTCAAAGATCTCGAAATCTTAGATATTTCTTGTTGTCTACTTTCATTATTACCTTCACCTTCCATCAATTGAAGATAATCTATTAATATTAAATCTAATCCTTGCTCTATTTTTAATTTTCTACATTTTGATCTTAGCTCTGAAATTTTAATACCTGGAGTATCATCTATATGTATTTTAGCATTCGATAAAACTGCCATTGCATCAATAATTCTTGGCCAATCATTTTCATTAAGCTTTCCTGTTTTTAGCTTACTAAGTTCAACATTTGATTGTGCTGATAACATACGTTGTACTAACTGTTCTTTAGACATCTCTAGACTAAATACTGCTACTGATGCATCACCTTTTAAGGCTGCATTTTGAACAAGATTTAGTGAAAATGCAGTTTTACCCATAGCAGGACGTGCTGCTAATAAAAGTAGGTCTGTTCTTTGCATTCCATTTGTTTTTTTATTTAAATCTGTAAATCCAGTTGTTATACCTGTCATTTCAGCCTTAGAACTATATAGATGCTCAATCATATCATAAGTATCCATTAATACTGAATTTATTGATTTAAAATCATCACTAGCTTTTTCTTGAGATATATCAAATATTTTCTTTTCAGCTTTATCTAAAACATCTTCTATTTTAGTCGATCCATCATATCCTAAATTTATTATATCGCTAGAAGCCTTTATAAGTTTTCTAAGCACTGATTTTTCTTTTACTATATCAGCATAGTATTTAACATTAGATGTTGTTGGTACTATTGTAGAAAGACTTGTTATATAGCTTATACCACCAACATCATCTAAGTGACCTTGTTTTCTTAATTCTTCTGTTAATGTTATTAAATCTATAGGTTCACCTTTATTACTTAACTTTATCATACATTCATATATAATTTTATGTGCTTCTTTATAAAAGTCATCTGGTCTTATAGTCTCGCTGACTGTTATCATAGCATCTTTATCAAGTAATATAGAACCTAATATAGATTGTTCTGATTCCACACTATGTGGAGGAATTCTCGTCATATCCTCCATTTTTTATCACCTCAAGTGTTTAGACTATTGTTTTTCTTTTACATCAACTCTTACTGTAGTTGTTACTTTTTGATGTATTTTTATATCTACTTTTCTTGAACCTAATACTCTTATTGGCTCATCTAATGATATTTTTCTTTTATCTACTTCTACTCCATGTTGCTTCTTTAATTGTTCTGCTATATCTTTTGAAGTTATTGAACCGAATAGTCTTCCGCCTTCTCCTGATTTTGAGTAGATAACTACGTTCATTTCTTCCATTTTCTTTCCTTGTTCTACTGCTGCCTCATATTCTTTTTGAGCCTTTATTTCTTGAGATTTATTTTTTTCTTTTAATTCTTTAACTGATGTATTATCAGCTACCACTGCTAATTTTTTAGGGAATAAAAAGTTTCTTGCGTATCCATCACTTACTTCTTTCATTTCTCCTTTTTTTCCAGTTCCTTTTACATCTTTTAATAATATAACTTTCATCTATTTATCCTCCTTTAGGTTTTCTTCTATTATATCCTGCACCATTTTATATGCGGTTTGAAGTGAAACATCCTTTACTTGGGCGCCAGCCATATCTATATGACCTCCTCCGCCTAGCTTTTCCATAAGGACATGTACATTTATTTTACCTAATGACCTTGCACTTATAAATATCTTGTTGCCTTTTTTACCTAAAACAAAAGATGCTTCTACATCCCTTATATTTAGTAATTCATCTGCAGCCTGTGCTATAACTATGTTTATATTATCTATTTCTGCATTAGAGTATGCTAAACATATATTATTATCAATTATTTTACTACTTTGTATTATATCCGCCTTTGTTATAAAGTCTTTTATATCTGAGTTAAATAACTTTTTAACTTCTACAGTATCTGCTCCAACCTTTTTAAGGTACGAAGCTGCTTCAAAAGTTCTAACACCAGTTTTAAATGCAAAATTCTTTGTATCTAGACTTATACCTGCAAGCAATCCTTCTGCTGTTAATTTATTTATTTTAACATTGTCTTCCATATATTGAACTAATTCTGTAACCATCTCACAAGTAGATGATACATATATCTCATGGAATAATAACACAGTGTCATTTATAAATTCTACACCTCTTCTATGGTGGTCAATAACAACAACTTTATCTGATATATTTAATAACTCTTCACATTCTGTGTGGTTAGGTCTATGAGTATCGACTACTATAACTAAAGTATTCTTTGTACAATTTTTTATAGCAGTATCTTGATCTATAAACATGTTTTTATAATAATCCATTGAGTTTAACCTTTTAGTAAATTCTTCAATAGATTCATTACTTTCTTCTAACACTATATTGGCAAATTTATTACACGATTTACATATATCATAAATACCAACAGCAGATCCCATGGCATCCATATCAGGGTACTTATGTCCCATTATATATATATTTTCGCTTTCCAAAATTACCTCTCTTAATGCATGACCTATAAGTCTTGATTTTACTTTTGTTGTTTTTTCTATGGCTTTTGATTTTCCTCCATAGAATACTGATTTATCTTTAGTTTTTATAACGGCTTGATCTCCACCTCTACCTAGTGCTAGGTCAAGAGCTCCAGATGCAAGCTTTAGATTTTCATTTACTGTATCGCCATCTATTCCAATTCCCATACTTATCGTTACTGGGAGATTGTTTCCATAGTCAATTTTTCTTATCTTATCTAATATAGAAAACTTATCACATTCTAATTTCTTTAGTTCTTTTTTATTCATAACAAGAACAAACTTGTCTTTTGAAGTTCTTTTTAGTCCACCTTTTGTCTCTGTTTCTAAAGACGTTAACATTTTTTCTATTTCAACGTTTATTAATGGTCTTTTGTCTTCTTCTGTACTTTTTAATACTTCTTCATATCCATCAATTTGGATTAACATCATTGAATTTTTCTCATCTTCATATTGTTTTTGAAGATTTAAGTGATCTGTTTTATCTAACCAATACAGCATCATTAAATATTTTGCATTTTTTTCTTTTTCATTCTTTATTACATTATAAACAATTGTATACTCTCTATCCTTATATTTTATATCAGTATACATCTCCTTATTTTCATTAAGGACTTTCCTCAGATTTAGATTTTTGACTATATTGTCAATATTTACACCTAATAACTCTGGTGATTCTACCATATCATTAAACTTACTATTATACCAAGATATACTTCCATCAAACTCAAGTATACATAAAGGTATAGGCAAGTTTAATATAGCTTTCTTAGTAGTTTCATCTATATCTAATGATAAATTCTGAATATAATTAGTCCATTCTTTTCGCCTGATATTAGTTATTCTCCAATTGTGAGCAACTATATATACAAAACCGAAGAAAAATAAACAGCCTATATATACGTTATAAAAAAGTAGTATAGTACTTGCTATACCTATAATAACTATATATAAATTTATTTCTGGCATATTCATTTTAAAGGTTAGTTTATTCCTCATTTCTACCCTCCTAAGTGGATTTGTAGCTTCTTACCTTTCTAAAGTCAATTATACTATCTAGCATTCCGACGAAAGATACTCCCATAAATCCAAGTAAACTTAAAATTAATCCATATGTTAATATCATTCTTCCTGCACCTTGTCTAATCCATTTTCTAAAGAAGTATATACAAACTGATATTCCCTGGATCATAAACATAAAATTA
The DNA here is from genome assembly GCF_053667625.1 of Faecalimicrobium sp. JNUCC 81. Classification (NCBI taxonomy): domain Bacteria; kingdom Bacillati; phylum Bacillota; class Clostridia; order Peptostreptococcales; family Peptostreptococcaceae; genus Faecalimicrobium; species Faecalimicrobium sp. JNUCC 81. Next base: position 18,180 of record NZ_CM132203.1, on the reverse strand, counting down.
AATACAAACTGCAAGTTAAGCATTATTAACTCTGTATGCATATTTATACCTATAATGTCTGCAAGTAAAACTACCATATATAACAAAAATGATATTGTTACTGCATTTCCTGGTAAATAAAAATCTGATATTTTAGGTAACGGTAAATTCACTATTTTTACCCTTTTTAAAATGAATACTTCAACGTAGTAAGTTATAAAAGATAATATTGTCCCTATTAAAAATAGTAACGTTGGAAGCATGTTTCTGGTAAAATCTACCATACCGCTAACACTAACTCCTTCTCCTAGGTCAACCCCTGCTTTTTTAAAAAGCTCAAATTGTGTAGTCATACCTTCTTTCATAACTGTCATAAAATCTTCTAATATATTTCTTCCAAATATTGAGTTTGATATTAAGAAGAAAATAATGACACATACTACATTTGCTATTATACCCATATATATTGGTTCAAATTTATTAACTTCTCCTTGTTTTAGGTGTTCCCTAGCTATGCTACCTATAGCTATTGCTGGTAAAACCTTCAATATACATATATTTACAGAATAAATAGGATTTACTGCAAACATAAGTACAAAAAATGTAGCCACCAATGATAGAAAAGAGTACTTATTATCTGTTAGTGTACTTATCATTGCATAAGGCACTGGTATCACTAAGCTTAATATGCCAAGCATTGGCACATACATTGTTACTAAAGATAATATTATTCCTAATGTAACTATCATTGATGCTTGTGATAGCCTTACTTTATTACTCAAATTAGAATCACTCCTTATTATCCATATGTTTTTTCAGGTTAGATAAATCCCCATACCAACTTTCTACACTATGGTTCTCATCTATTCCTATTTTTATCTTTTCTTTTACCTTATAATCTATCTCTGTAAAACTTATACCCAATCTTTTTCCTAAAAGATATGTTATCATAATAATATTTGCTAAAGTGTCTTGAAGAGCCTCATCTAAAGGCTTTACACCCTTGAAGATTAAATTAAATAAATCCCCTAAACTTAGTATTAATTCTGTCTTCATCCATTCCATTATTTTTACATTTTTGGTTATATCTGAACTTTTATCTAATCTCAAAGTTGCCCCCTCCTTAATATATAAACATTATATCATAAATCATAGAAGATTTAACCCGATATACAAAAAAACGAGCCATAGGGCTCGTCCTTTTCTTAGTCTAATGTATATGGTAAAAGTGCTATGTTTCTAGCTCTCTTTATAGCAACTGTTAACTCTCTTTGGTGCTTAGCACAAGTTCCAGAGATTCTTCTTGGTAATATTTTACCTCTCTCAGTTACGTATTTTGTTAATCTTTGAGTGTTTTTGTAGTCTATTCTAGCGTCTTTAGAAGCACAGAATTGACAAACTCTTTTCTTTTTACGTCTCTTCTTGTTTATCATAGTAAATTTCCCTCCTTTTCTAGAATGGGATATCATCGTCATCTATAGCTTGGAATCCTTGAGGATCTAGTCCTTTTGGCTCAAAACTTGGTTCGAAGTTCGGTTCGAATCCTTGATGATTCCCTTTATATGAACTTTCAGATTTATTTTTAGTATCTAAGAATTGTACTCTGTTAGCATTAACTCTTGTAGCTCTTCTAGTTTCTCCAGCTTGATTTTGGTAGCTATCGATTCTTATAGAACCTTGTACAGCTACTAAACTTCCTTTACCTATATAGTTAGCGCAATTCTCTGCAGATTTACCCCAAACTTGTATATCTATAAAGTCAGTTTCTTTTTTCCCATCTTTACCTGAGAATTCTCTATCAACAGCTATTGCAAAGTTAGCAACAGGAGTTCCGCTTCCCGCGATGTATCTTAACTCGGGATCTCTAGTTAATCTACCCACTAATACAACATGGTTCATAATAACACCGCCTTTTACATAATAAAACTAGTTATTAAGCAACAACTATCATGTGTCTTATTACGTTTTCGTTTATCTTTAAGTTTCTATCTATTTCTTTAGGTACTTCTACACCAGCGTTGAAGTTAACTAATACGTAGTGACCTTCAGTAAACTTAGCTATTGGGTAAGCTAATTTCTTTGTTCCCCATACGTCAACTTTAACAACTTCACCTTCAGTAGCAACAACTTCCTTAACTTTGTTAAGTACAGCTTCTCTTGCTTCTTCATCAGCATTTGGCTTTACTACGAAAACTAATTCATAATTTCTCATTTTATAATTCACCTCCCTTTGGACTTAACGGCTCTACTAAGTAGAGCAGAGAAATGAGACTTAAATCTCATACCTACACATTTTATCATCACTTTATGTAAATGTCAATTTGAATTTACACCTCTTCTAATATTATTACAGGTTTTTTTGTAATTGATACGTATATATTTAATTATGTTGGATAATAATATAGTTATATAGCCCCATAACTTAAATATATTTCATCCCAATCTCCCAAAAAGGGTGGTCGTCAGACCACCTTTTTTTATTATAAGAAAATTATAATATTATAATTTAAATTTTCAAAAAATGATAATTAGCATCTCAAATTAATAAGATGCTAATCATTATCTTTAATTACTCTAAATATGTATTTATAAAGTAATTGATTTTATATTAACATTTAAGCTTTTGCTTCTTCTTTCATGTATTTCTTTAAAACAACGCCTAATCTTTTTACTCCTTCTACTATTCTTTCATCAGGCATATTAGAGTAATTTAATCTAAAGCAGTTTTCTTTTCCTCCATTAGGGAAGAATGATCCTCCTGGCACGTATGCAACGCTATTTTCTACACACTCTTTCATAATTTCTCTAGAGTCTAAATATTCAGGCAATTGTACCCATGTAAATAGCCCACCTTCCGGATGAGTATACTCTAACCCTTCTGGAAATTCTTCTTTCATCGTATTTAACATTAAGTCTCTACGATTTTTATATACAGCTTTTAATTTTTCTACGTGTTTATCTAAATCATATATGTCCATGAATTTACTGACTTCTCTTTGGGATATAGTTGATGCTTGTAGATCTGCTCCTTGTTTTACAAATACAAATTTGCTTAGGATTTGAGGTGACGCACATGTCCAGCCTATTCTATAACCTGGACAAAATACTTTTGAGAAACTTCCTAGATAGATTACTAATCCTTTTTTATCCATTGATTTTAAAGACGGTAGGCTTTCACCTTCAAATCTTAATTCTCCATATGGATTATCTTCTATTACTGGTATTTCATACTTACTTATTACTTCTATAAACTTTTTACGTCTTTCTAATGGCCATGTTCTTCCTGTAGGATTTTGAAAGTCTGGTATTACATAAATCATTTTTACATTTTCAGTTTTGTCTAGTATTTTTTCTAGTTCTTCCATAATCATACCTTGATTATCGGTTGGAACTTCAATGAATTTAGGGCAATAAGATTTAAATGCATTTATAGCACCCAAATATGATGGACTTTCACACAAGACTACATCCCCTTCATCTAAAAACACCTTTCCTGCAAAGTCTAATCCTTGCTGCGATCCATTAGTTATTAATATATCGTCTTTTGTGATATTTGTTTTACTTTTGCTATTCATTCTATCGGCTATATGCTCTCTTAAAGGTGGAAATCCTTCTGTCGTTGTATACTGCAACGCTTCCATTCCTGATTCTTCAAGAACTAAAGTTGATATTTTCTTCATTTCCTCAACTGGAAATAATTCTGGAGCTGGCAGTCCACCAGCGAAAGATATGACTCCTGGTTTCTCCGTAAGTTTTAAAATCTCACGAATTTCTGACCCTTTCAATCCATCCATCCTACTTGCAAATTTAATAGCCATAATTAAGGCACCCCCTGAAAATGTTATCCTCAATTTAATTATAGCAAACTCAATATCATTTCGATACTAACTTTATTCTTTTTTTGACCTTATTTTATGATTTTTTTTATTCTCTTTTCAAGGGTTTCTCTATCCAGCATAATTAATCTAGAACACTGTATACATCTTATCTTGATGTCCATTCCTGTTCTCGTTATTTCAAATTCTTTACACCCACAAGCATGCTGTTTTTTCATCTCAACAACATTACCAACCTTAAGATCCATTGGCATAAATATTCACTCCTTTTTAGTCTATTTTTTTAACTTCTTTTTTACCATCTTCTAATCTTTTTATATGGAATATTCCTTTATATTCTATATTATTATCTTTTAATATATTAGATACTTTATCTATATCATTATATAAAAATCTTATTGATATACCACAACTAGCAGTTATTTCTCTAGGTGTTGGAAGTGTAGTTGATGTAACTTCATTTTCTGATAATATCTTATCTGTTCTTATAGCATGATGCGTTGAGTTAAATGATACTATATACATTTCGTTCATTTTATTACCTCTTTCTTAATTACTTATATTGTCACTTTATATTTAAATTAAGGCTACATATAACCTATGTAGCCTAATAAACTAATTATATAGATATAGTTTGTGATGAATTATTCATTATATCCACTATTGTATACATATTTGTAACAGAACCAACTTTTAAATCTTCTTTTAAATTATAGTAATCTAGACATGTTCCGCAAGATAAAACTTCTACTCCTGCAGATTCTAGTATTTTAAGATTTTCTATAGCACTAGGGTTTTGCGCACTTAGTTTTACACCTGAATTAACAAGTATTATGTGTTTTGGGTAAGGTTTAGCTTCTGTTAATGTATATATGTACCCCTTTATAAGCACTTCTCCTAGTTCATCATTTCCTTGACCCATTTTGTCTGAAGATATAAATATACATTTATCTTCTAATTGTTCCTTTTTAGGTTCTTCTATTATAACATTTTCTCCCTTTTTTATCTCTATAGTAATTAAATCTTTTTCTTCTTTTAGTATTTTTGTCTCGCAGTTTAGCGAGTTTGCTAATTTTAGTATATTTTCTTTTGCTATTTTATTATCAACTGTAGTAACAACTATTCCTTGTTCTATTTTATCTAGTTCTTTTTTTGTATTTATAACTGGCTTAGGACAACCTAATCCTCTTGCGTCTACTTCTATAAACATAACTTTACCCCTCTCCTTAAACTTATTTCAATTTATTCTATCATAGATATAATTTTATCTGTTATAGATTATTTCTATAGTCATATAGATTAATCTAGTATTTTTGTTTTACAAATTTAAATAATATAAAAAGACTCTTTATTAAAGAGTCTTTTTATATTATTTCTAAATTCTTATACATAGATACTCCCTTTTGGTAGTATTCTAATTCTTTTTCTTTTGATATATCAGTATATAGTTGTCCTAATTCTATATATAAATCTGCTAGTATTTTTTCATTACCTAAGTCTGATACTATACTTATACACTTAGATAAATACTCTATAGACATTACATTTTCATTTTGTTTTTTATACATTTGTGAATAGTATTTAAGAACTTTATATTCATTAAATTTATTCTTATACTTTATTGATGATGCTAAAGCTATTTTACAATATTTTTTAGCTAATTCGTATTCTTCATTATCTATATGAGCTTCTATTATTTTTAATAAACTATTTACAGCATATTCATCTTCATCATGTTGTTTTATACTATAAACTTTATGTGAATATTCTAGAGATTTTTGATTGTCTCCCATATTTTTATATATATCAGATATTAGTGAATATACATTTGCCAATCCAGTTTTATTTTCTTCTTTTTCTAAGATTTCTAGGGCTCTTTTAAAGTATACTTTTGACTCTTCATGTCTTCCTACGCTTAAAAGATTATTCGCTTTTAAGATAATCATATCTACTTCTTCTTTTAAATTTTTTTGGTTTTCTATTTCGTTTATTTTTTCTATATATTCTAATGATTTTTCTGGATCATTTAATTTTATATATGAACAAGCCATTTTGCTGTATAAATTTCTGTGTATATTCTTATCTTCTAGCTGAATTTCATTTAGTACTTCTTCTGCAAAATTAAATTGACTTATAGCACCCTTATAAAACTCTTCTATCATGTATACATTTCCTATATTTAAATAACAATTAAATATGTTTTCTTTATCATTGTTTTTTATAAAGAAATATAATGCTTTTTCAAAATTATTTATTACAAGAGAGTAGTTTTTTCTTTTTAAGTTTATATTTCCTAATAACAAATTACATTTTCCGTAGTTGTCTGTTAAATTGAATTCTTTACATATGTCTAATATATCATTTATTTGTCTTTCTGCTTTTTCTAATTCATTACACTTAATATAAACTTCACTTTGAAGTATTAGGTTATCTGTTATTTTTTTAGATTGCATTTCTTTGGTTTCTATAAGATAATCTACACTAACTCCTAATCTTTGAGCTAAGTAATCTAGTAGCTCTTGACTAGTATGTGATTTATCTCTTTCTATATGACTTATTTGAGCTGCTGTAATCCTATCTCCTGCTAATTCTTTTAAAGTCATATTTTTTTCTTTCCTTAATTTTTTTATCTTCTCTCCTAAACTCAGAATTTCCATATAGCTCCCCCTTGAAAACATTTTCTTATAATATGATTATAACTTATATTTATCTTAAAAACACTAACTATTTTTAAAGTTTTACATTATTCGTTTGCTTTCTATAAATTACCAGTTATTTTACTATTTTTTGTAAAAAAAATAAAGCTATTATGGTTAATTATACCATTTAAGCCTTATTTTTCTATTAATTATTATTTGATATATTTTGTAGAGCTTTAACAGCCTTATCTATATCTTCTTTTGTATTAAAGTATCCTAAACTAAACCTCACAGCCCCTTGTTCTAATGTTCCAAGAGTCTCATGAGCTAGAGGTGAACAATGTATACCTGACCTTGTGGCTATATCATATTCACTATCTAATAAAAATGTTATTTCTCCAGAATCTATATTGTCTATATTTATAGATATAACAGCAGCTCTTTTTTTACTATCTTTAGATCCATATATAGTTATATTTGGTACGTTTTCTAACTTATCCAACATATATTGACATAATTCTTCTTCGTGAGCTCTTATATTCTCTATACCTTCTTCAAATATAAATTTTATACCTTCATTTAATCCTACAATTCCTGGAGTATTATGAGTTCCTGACTCATATTTATCCGGTAATAATTCTGGCTGGAATAATTCTTCAGATTTACTTCCAGTTCCACCTTCTTTCAGGATATTAACATTTAATCCATCTCTTATATATAAAATACCTGTTCCTTGAGGACCTAATAGGCACTTATGTCCTGGAGCAGCTATCATGTCCACATTCATTTTAGCTACATTTATATCATATACTCCCGCTGTTTGAGATGCATCTACTAAGTATAATATATTATTATCTTTAGCAACTTCTCCAACTGATTTAATATCTATTATTGTTCCACATACATTTGATGCATGAGTTGTAACTATTAACTTTGTATTTGGTTTTATTGCTTTTTTTAAATCTTCTATATTTAAAAATCCATCTTTATCACATTTAACTATAGTACTTTCTACTCCATGCTTTTCTAAAGATTTTATAGGTCTTATTACAGAATTATGCTCCATACTTGTTGTTACTATATGATCTCCACTTTTTACTACACCTTTAATAGCTAGATTTAAAGAATCCGTAGCATTATTAGTAAATACTATACTCATTGGGTTATCTATATTAAACAACTTAGCTATATTTTCTCTTGCATCATATATCTCTCTTGCTGCTTTCATAGCTAATTTATGGCCTGCTCTTCCTGGATTGGCACAGTAGTTTTTCATACAATCCATTACTGCATTATAAACCCTATCTGGCTTTGGATATGTCGTTGCTGCATTGTCTAAATAAATCATATACGGTTTCCTTTCTCTATGCTTCTTCAAGTAACATAGATACTATATTATTTAAGTCATCGTCATTATAGTATTCTATCTCAATTTTTCCTTTTTTCTTTCCTTTTGAAATATTTACTTTCGTTCCAAATATATTTCTAAGTCTTTCTTCTACATCTACTATGAATATATCTTTTTCTTTTTCCTTTTTTATAACTTCTTCAGTACCACTTTCACATATTTTTTTAGCTAAGTTTTCTGTAACTCTAACTGAAAGTTCTTCTTCAACAACTTTATTAGCTAAACTTAATTGCGAATCTAAATCAACAACTCTAAGTAGTGCTTTACCGTGACCTGCAGTTAAGCGTCCTCTTTCTACCATCTCTGCAACTGGCTCACTAAGATTTAATAATCTTAATGTATTAGTTATATGAGGTCTACTTTTTCCTACAGCTTCTGATATTTCTTCTTGAGTTACATTATAATGTTCTATTAAACCTTTGTATGCTAATGCCTCTTCTATGCAATTTAGGTCTTCTCTTTGTAAGTTCTCTATAAGAGCTATTTCCATTATATCTCTCATTGGTATATCTTTTATTACAGCAGGTATGTCACTCTTTTTAGCCATTTTAGATGCTCTATATCTTCTCTCACCTGCAATAATCATATATTTCCCATTATCATCTGGTTTAACAACTATTGGTTGTAATACTCCATAATGTTTTATTGAATCAGATAGTACTTTGACTTTTTCTTCATCAAATATTTTTCTTGGTTGGCTTTTATTTGGATATACTTTGCTTAATTCAATGTTTACAATGTCCTTTTGATCTATTTCTTCTTTTGCATCAGGTATTAATGCGCTAAGACCTCTACCTAGTCTATTCGTTCTTTTAGTTGTTTTCTTTTCCATATTATATTATGTCCTCCTCTAAATCTATAAATTCTTCTGCTAGTTCCATGTATGCTTCTGTACCTCTACATTTAGAATCATAATAAATTACTGGCTTTCCATGACTTGGTGCTTCTGCTAATCTTACATTTCTAGGTATAAGCGTTGTATAAACACTTCCCTTAAAATATCTTTTTACTTCTTCTACAACTTGTATAGATAGGTTTGCTCTCCCATCAAACATACTAAGCACTACGCCCTGAATATCTAAACTTGGATTTAGTCTAGATTTTACTAACTTTATAGTTTCCATAAGTTGACTAACTCCTTCTAATGCATAGTACTCACATTGTATTGGTATCAAAACACTATCTACAGCAGTAAGACTATTTATAGTAAGCATACCTAAGGATGGTGGACAATCTATAAATATATAATCATATTCTTCTCTTATAGGCTTTAATGCATTTTTTAATATAAATTCTCTATCTTTCATAGTTGTTAATTCTATTTCTGCTCCTGATAGCTCAGTTGCAGCAGCAACTATATCAACATTATCAAATTCAGTACCTATTATAGCTTCTCTTATATCTAAACTATCTAACATTACTTCATAAATAGTACTTTCAACAGAATTTTTATCTACTCCATATCCACTAGTTGTATTTCCTTGTGGATCTAGATCTAACACTAATATTTTTTTCCCCATTTTTCCCATACTTGCACTTAAGTTTACATTTGTAGTTGTTTTACCAACTCCACCTTTTTGATTAAATACTGCTATAACTTTGCTCATAAGATTTCCCCCCCTGTCTATTTTAAAAAAAGATTACTGCATGCAGTAACCTTTTTACTTTTTAGGAATCTTTACAACAACTTCCATATAATCTCCCTTGTCTATTTCATTATACTTAGCTTCAATTCCTGTACCTATTATTGCATCAAAGGCTTGTTTCATGGTATTTAAATATATTCTTATAGCCATAGAACCTTTTACATTTTGTTTTTTATCAGTTTCACTAGGAGCTTCTAGATCTTCTAGGATATCTTTTATCAACTTTTCTGTTTTCTTTACAGTTAGCTCATTTTTTATTACTTTATCTAAAACTTCCTTCATTAACTCTTCATTTGGTAACTTAAGTAAAGCTCTAGCGTGTCTTTCTGTTAAATTATTTTCTACTAGCTTTATTTTTATCTCACTTGAAAGTCTTAATATTCTAAGCTTATTAGCTATAGTAGATTGATTTTTACCAAGCTTCTCAGCTAATTGTTGTTGTGTAAAATCATGTTCTCTTATTAAATTTTCATAACCCATAGCCTCTTCTATGAAGTTTAAGTCTTCTCTTTGTAAGTTTTCTAATAACGCTAATACTGCAGAAGATTCATCAGACATATTATTTATAATAACTGGAATAGCTTCAAGTTTTGCTAATTTAGCAGCTCTTAGCCTTCTTTCTCCTGCAATTAATTCATATTTATCATCTTTCATTCTAACTGTTATAGGTTGAAGTATCCCGTAAACCTTTATAGAATTACTTAGTTCTTCTAATGCCGACTGTGAAAATACCTTTCTTGGTTGATATGGATTTGGAACTATTTGTTCTATTGGTATCTCCATAACTCTTTTCTCTTCCATAACATCCCTCTCTCATATAGATATAAATATATTAAAATTTAAGTAGTTCCCTACAAATTAATACGCATTTAGATATATGAATATAATATTTCTTCATATACCTATATAATCCTTCTATTTTATTTGTTTTTTGGTAGAAAATTAGTTATTTCTCAGGAAATAACTAATTTCGACCTAAATAGATTTTTATTTTATAGGGTTTTTGCTTGGTTTCCCTGCTTTTCTAGGATATTTTTCTGGCGTATTTTTTACTTTTTTAAAAACTAAAATATTATGATTTAAATCTGACTCAGGAAGTTTGACATCTATCTTCTCAATAAATTCAACCCCTAAAACTTCCATAGCTGACTTAGACTCCTCTAGTTCTAAGTTTGCATTTGGACCTTTTAAACATACAAAGTGTCCTCCAACCTTAATAAATGGAATACAAAATTCCATTAAGACTGGTAAACCTGCTACTGCTCTTGCAGTAGCGATGTCATATTTTTCTCTGTACTCTTCAGATTTTCCGAAATCTTCAGCTCTACCATGAATATATTCTATATTATCAATTCCTACACTTTTACTAACTTCTTGTAAGAAATTTATTCTTTTATTTAATGAATCTAATAATGTAACTTCTAAATTTTCTAGACATATTCTTAAAGGTAGTCCTGGAAACCCTGCTCCAGTTCCTACATCTATTAAAGACATTCCATTTTTTATATATCCATTTTTAACAGCAGATATAGAATCTAAAAAGTGTTTTATATATACCTCTTTTTCTTCTACTATTCCTGTAAGATTCATATGTTGATTCCAATCCGCTAGAATATCTCTATATATTTTAAAATTATCTAACATCTTGTCATTAACATCTATTCCTAAATCACAAATACCCTTTGCTAATATGTCCCTATTGCTCATTTTTTCCTCCTCTAGTCCTTCTCATTTGCTCTAAGTATATAAGAAGTACTGATATATCTGCTGGAGAAACCCCTGATATACGAGACGCTTGTCCTATAGATATAGGTCTTATAGCATCAAGTTTTTGTCTTGCTTCTATCCTAAGACCATCTATTGATAGATAATCTATTTTTTCTGGTAATCTTTTATTTTCAAGCTTTTTGAACTGATCTATTTGTTTTAATTGCTTATCTATATATCCTTCATACTTTGTCATTATTACACATTGTTCTTTAACTTCATCAGAAACATTTTCATCTGCACCTTTTCCTATAGATTGGATTAGTTCATATGTTACTTCTGGACGTTTTAAGAAATCGTATAAAGATAAACCTACTTTTATTTCTGATGCTCCCATTTCTGTTAATAAATGATTTACTTCTTTAGGAGTTACTCTTTCAGTTTTTAATCTTTCTAATTCTTTTTCGACTTCTGCTTTTTTATTTAAATATCTTTGATATCTTTCTTCTTTAACTAAGCCTATATCATATCCTCTTTGAGTAAGTCTCATATCTGCGTTATCTTGTCTTAAATATAATCTATACTCTGATCTAGAAGTCATCATTCTATATGGCTCATTAGTTCCCTTTGTAACTAAATCATCTATTAAAACACCTATATAAGCTTCAGATCTATCTAAAACAAAAGGTTCTTTTCCTTCTATTTTTAGTGCTGCATTTATACCAGCTATAAGTCCTTGAGCTGCTGCTTCTTCATATCCTGAAGTACCATTAAATTGACCTGCACTGAATAAATTTTCTACACCTTTAATTTCAAGACTTATCTTTAATTGAGTCGGATCTATACAATCATATTCTATTGCGTAAGCTGGCCTCATTATTTTTGCATTTTCAAGACCTGCTACACTCTTATACATTTGTAACTGTACTTCATAAGGTAAGCTTGTAGATATACCTTGAATATACATCTCTTTTGTATCCATACCTTCTGGTTCTATAAATATTTGGTGTGATTCTTTATCATTAAATCTAACAACTTTATCTTCTATAGATGGACAGTATCTAGCTCCTGTGCTTTCTACTTTACCACTATACATTGCCGATCTATTTAAGTTATTCATTATAATATCATGTGTACCTATGTTAGTTCTTGTTAAGTAGCAAGGCTCTTGATCTATCTTTAAATCTTCAGTTAAGAATGAGAATGGAGTTATTTTTTCATCTCCTTCTTGGATAGACATAACTGAGAAATCGATACTATCTCTATGAATCCTTGCTGGAGTACCAGTTTTAAATCTTCTCATATTTAATCCAAGCTTAACTAACCCTTCAGTTAAATTCTTAGCATATCCTAATGCGTTAGGTCCTTCATAGAAAGAAACCTCTCCCATGTATATTTTAGAGTTTAAGTACACTCCTGTTGCAAGTATAACTGCTTTTGATTCATATATACATCCAAGCTTAGTTACAATACCTTTAACAACATTATCTTCATGTACTATATCAATTACCTCATCCATAACTACATCTAAATTAGGTTCGTCTTCTATAGTTCTTTTCATTTCTGTATGATATTTAAACTTATCTGCTTGTGCTCTTAATGAGTGTACCGCTGGTCCTTTTGCAGTATTTAACATTCTACTTTGTATAATTGTTTTATCTGCATTTATACCCATTTGTCCGCCTAAAGCATCTATTTCTTTTACTAATTGACCTTTTCCTGTTCCACCTACTGATGGATTACATGGCATAAGAGCAATTGAATCTAAAGACATTGTTACAATTAATGTTTTATGTCCCATTCTTGCAGTAGCAAGAGCTGCTTCGCATCCAGCATGTCCTGCTCCAACTACTATTACATCATATTTTCCTGCATTGAAATTTATCATGTTAATATCCTTTCTGTTAAACATTAATGTTTCACGATAAACATTACATATATTTTAAGTTTAAGCAACGGACCTAATTTCTTAGCCACGTGTGGGCCATCCACTTTAGGTCGTTGGCGATATGAGCTAAGCGAATTTTATTTTCCTATACAGAAGTTGGCAAATATCGTATCTAATAAATCTTCTCTAACTGTATCTCCGTTTATATATCCTAGGTAATCCCATATGTTTTTAAAGTCAACTTCTATGAAATCATATGGCATATTTTGATCTATTGCATTTATAGCATCATTTATAGATTCATATGCTTTTAGTAATGCATCTTTATGTCTAGAGTTTGTAATCATTAAATTAGAAGAATGTTTCACACTACCTTTGTATACCATTGATTCTATTTTATCATGTAATTCTTCTATTCCTTCATGTCTTAGTGCTGATATTTTTATTATACTTTCACTATCGACATATTCTCTTATTTTATCTATTTCTATTTGTTGTTCTAAATCTGTCTTATTTAGTAAAACTATTGATTTTTTACTTTTAAGGTTTTCTAATATTTCTCTATCTTCTTCAGATAATTTTCTTGATGCATCTAACACCATTATAACTAAATCGGCACTACTTATAGATTCTTTAGATTTTTCGACACCTATTTTTTCAACTATATCTTCCGTTTCTCTTATACCCGCTGTATCTACTATTTTTAAAGGAATACCCTTAATATTTACAAATTCCTCTATAACGTCCCTTGTAGTACCAGCTATATCTGTAACTATAGCTCTATTTTCTCCTAATATAGAGTTAAGTAATGATGATTTACCTACATTTGGTTTTCCTACTATTACTGTTTTTAATCCGTCTCTTAATATTTTACCACTTTCGGCAGTATCATATAATTTTTTTATTTCAGTTTTTAGAGCTTGTGCTTTATCTTTAAGTGTTTTATACGTTATTTCTTCAACATCTTCTTCAGAGAAATCTATTGAAACAGTTAAGTGAGCTAAAACTTCAGTTACATTTCCCCTTAATTCTCTAATTTTTTTAGATAAAGAACCTTCTAATTGACTTTGAGCAACTTCATGAGCCGTATCCGTTTTTGCTTTTATTACATCTATAATAGCTTCTGCTTGAGATAAATCTATTCTACCATTTAAGAATGCTCTCTTTGTAAATTCTCCAGCATCTGCTAATCTTACATCTTTCGATAATATAAGTTCTAATATTTTTTTAACTGATATAAATCCACCGTGACAATTTATTTCTACAACATCTTCTGCTGTATATGAGTTTGGACCTTTCATATAAGCTAGTAAAACTTCATCTATTACATTTTCATTATCAACTATATTTCCGTATATTAGTGTTCTTGGTCTATAGTCCTTTATTAACTTATTTGACATAGATTTAAAAATCTCTTGAGCAACCTCTAAAGATCTATCTCCACTAATTCTTATTATTCCTATACCACCTTCACCTGGTGCTGTTGCAATTGCTGCTATAGTATCATCTATAAACAAATTTATCACCTCTTAGTATATAAATTTTCAAATTAATATTCGTTACTTTTAATTGTTTCCTTAATCTTAACATTATATAAAATAAATAACAAAAATAAAACCCCCTATTATCTAGGAGGTTAAGTTTTATCTTTTATACTCTATTACTAGTCTTCTATATGGATCAGTTCCTTCACTATATGTAGTTACATACTTGTCATTTTGAAGAGCAGAATGAACTATTCTTCTTTCATAAGGATTCATATAGTCTAGCCTTTTAGTTTTTCTAGTTTTAGCTACTTCTCTAGCTACTTTATTTGCATATCTTACTAGAGATTCTTCTCTTTTAGATCTATAATTCTCGATATCTACAAGTACCCTCATATTAGAATCCTTGTTTATTTTGTTAAGAGCAAGTCCTGTTAAAAATTGTATAGAATCTAGAGTTTCTCCTCTTCTACCAATTAAACATGCTGCTTCTTTACCTTCTATATTCACTTTGATTAAATTATTTTCTTGGCTAACATTAATATTAGCTTCGACATTTGCATTTTTAAGTATGTTACTTACAAATTCATGTGCTAAATCAGTTTCTCTTTCAACTACTTTAAATTTGTATGTACCTTCTTTAGAACCTATAAATCCTAAAAACCCTTTTGTTGGAGCTTCTAAAATTTCAATTTCTACGTCTTCGACTTTAACTTTTAGTTGTTCTAATGCTTTTTTTAATGCTTCTTCTTGGTTCTTACTTTTTATTTCTAGGCTTCTTCTCATCTATTACTTCCTCCTTAGAATTAGCCAGTTTAGCTTTTAAAGGATTCATTATTAAGTAGTGTTGAGCTATAGCAAATAAGTTACCTACAGTCCAGTATAATGTAAGACCCGCTGGGAATTTGAATCCCCATAATAGCATCATACCAGACATAACATATGTCATGATTTTCATTGAACCTTGTTGTTGATCCTTTGGCATCATTAACATTTGCATTCCAAACGTACTCGCCCCTGAAAGTACAGCTAATATATAATCTGGCTTAGTTAAACTTTGTATCCATAAAAATCCTACATCTGCATTTGTAAACGCAGCTTGACTAGCGAAAACTCCATAAGTTACAGGTTCTCTTAATACATTAAATAATGCTATTAATATTGGCATTTGTATTAATAGTGGTAAACATCCTGCTAATGGGTTAACTTTATATTCTTTGTATAGATTCATTATTTCTTGTTGTTGCTTCTCTGGCTTATTTTTATACTTTTCTTGTATTTCTTGCATTTTTGGCTGCATATCTTGCATTGCTTTTGTAGACTTTGTTTGTTTAATAGTTAGTGGTAATAATAATAACTTTACAAATACAGTAAATATTATTATTGCAAAACCGTATTGTTGAACAAATTCAAATATTATCCTTAGGACGTCTCCTAATAAATTACTTATCAAGTTCAATTTCTCTACCTCCTAGAGTACCTTATCTATTTTATTTTAAAGGGTCATAGCCTCCTGGATGAAATGGATGACATTTTGACACTCTTTTTATTGTTAAAAACATACCTTTAAAAAAACCGTACTTTTTAAAGGCTTCTAATGAATATTGCGAACACGTTGGATAAAATCTACAGGTAGGTCCTTTAAGTGGAGATATAAACTTTTGATAAAATCTAACTAGATAAATACATAATTTAGAGGAATATTTATTTAGTTGGCTTAATATAAAAGTTATCCTTTTCAAATTCAAAACCTCCTGTTAAAACATTTTTATTTTTTTATATTTATAATATTAGACTTTTTAGCTAAATGTTTTATAGACTTTTCTATATCTTTATATTCAGAATCCTTACTTGAAACTCTGGCTATAAAAACTATATCAAAACCTTCTTTAACGTTTTCATCAATATCCAGTCTATAACATTCTTTTATTCTTCTTCTTAGTTTATTTCTAGTAATCGCATTTCCAACCTTTTTAGATACCGAAATTCCTATTCTACTAGAATCTGATTTATTTTCAAGTATATACATTACTAAATATCTATTTGCAAAAGACTTGCCGTGTTTATACACTTTCCTAAAATCAGAGTCTTTTTTTAAACCTTTTGTATTTTTAAAGTCCATCTTAAATCCTCCATAAACACAGCCTCTAATATAAATTCCTACACAAAAAGGCCACTTTTAGTGGCCTTTTTTAATTATTAATGAGTTAATCTATTTCTTCCTTTAGCTCTTCTTCTCTTTAACACGTTTCTTCCGTTAGAAGTTTTCATTCTTTTTCTAAATCCGTGTTCTTTCTTTCTTTGTCTTTTCTTTGGCTGATAAGTTCTTTTCATTTATTGCACCGCCTTTCAGATTTTATTTCCGTTTATTAAAAATAATAACTTTACCCTCAAAGTAAACATAACACATACAATTATAAATGCTTTTATATTTGTTGTCAATGTGTTTTTGAACTGTTGAAATAACAAATGTTCTTCTATTAATAGATGATTTATTTTTACACATATTTTATACAAATAAAGACCTAAAATAATTGTCGATAAGTCTTCGTATTCTGTCGATATTTTTCGATATATATATAAGGAAATACTATTGTGTACTAATTTATCAACAAGCACTTAATATTGTGGATAAATTGAGTATAAAATATTGAAGTTTGGCATTTATTCTGATATTATTAATATACTTGTGGAAAATGTTAATTACATATACTAACTTATCAAGGTTATACACAAGCTGTGGATATAAATGTGAATAACTTATAACTAATAAGATAATACTTTAGTTATAATCTACATTTATTATATATTGATACTATTTATAACTTTATATACATATTGTTTATATCTTTTTTCTTTTAAGGAATAATTTTTGTTATTAATATATTATCCACATCGTTATCCATAACTTTTATTATTATGTAAAATTTATATAAGGTTTTGCGTTTTTTGTTAATAACTTTGTGGAAAATGCTAATTATTCTGTTCGGAGGTTTATATTATGGATATAGTTTCTTTATGGGACAAAACACTACAATTAATAAAAGGAGAGTTATCTCCTCCTAGTTTTAATGCTTTTTTCAAGCAAATCGTACCTTTAAAAATATATATGAGCGATTTAATACTTTTAGTTCCTAACGATTTTACTAAGGGAATACTAGAAGATAGGTATTTAAATCTAATACAAAGCTCTGTAAACCAGCTATCATTAAAAAAATACAATATTAAATTTGTTTTAAATGAAAAAGACATTGAGGGATTAGGTGAAGAAAACAAGACATCTAATATAAAAAAGAACTATCCAAATTTAAATCCTAAATATACGTTTGATACGTTTGTAATAGGTAATAGCAATAGATTTGCTCATGCCGCATGCGTTGCAGTTGCCGAATCTCCTGCCAGAGCATACAATCCTCTTTTCCTATACGGAGGCGTTGGATTAGGTAAAACTCACTTAATGCATGCAATAGGTCATCATATAATGACACAAAAAAAAGATCCTAAAGTTGTTTATGTATCTTCTGAAAAGTTTACAAATGAGCTTATAAACTCGATAAAAGATGATCGAAATGAAGAATTTAGAAACAAATATA